>NZ_CP051685.1:0-2400000 GCF_012849555.1 Massilia forsythiae | reverse complement strand
GGTGGCGCCCGAATGCGGAAAGCGGTTGAAGGTCTGGAACACCGATTCGCTGATGACCAGGATCTTGATCATGTCGGTGCCCAGCGCCATCATCGCCTGCTCCAGGTCGGCCTGGCGCCCGCTGCGGTGATAGGCCGAGCTGTTGGCCACCGTCAGGATCTTGCCGGTCATGCCGGCATCCTTGGCCACCAGCTTGGCCAGTTCCGCCATGCCGAGGTCGTCCGCCTGCAGGTGGGCGAGCAGCTTGATGAGGATTTGCGGCATGGCCGGCAGCCGTGCGATCAGCAAACGATTGCGGATATCCTGGTCTGGTTGTAGGGTCTCGAGCACGGCTGCTAGTTCATGGGGCAAGGCGGACGTTGGCACTGCGCGTCGCGCGTTCTTGTAGTTATGAAAACAAAATTAGTTTCGGATAGATTTCGGAATCAACAGCTTATAGTATCACGGTAATATTTCTTCTAGTTAACAATGATTGCTACCGCAATGGATCACGCGTTCTGCATGGTCGTTCACAATTGTCTTAGTGACATAGCATAATAATCAAGCGAATTCTGCCAATCGGCAGCGACTCGCCGGCGCATTCGAGGCATTGCTCTATTCGCACAACGCATTTGTAAAAATACTACAGTGTGATCAAGAAATTCATATTGTCAGAGTGACTATTCGAGAGAATTCAGGCCGGTAAAAACCGCTATGACCCGGCCATGAAACTTTCTTTCCTTCAATCCAGGAATCGTGCCTGGCTGCTTTGCCTGACTCTCGGCCTGGGTGGCTGCGCGGCGGTTCGGCATACGCCGGCGCCGTTCATCCCCGTGGCAGATACGGCCGTCATCGCCCCGCGCACGCTGGCGCAAGGTATGCAGTTGACGCTCGACACCGGCTATGCGCGCACGCTGAAACCCGGCAGCGCCTGGCGCCGCAGCGGATCCATCGCCCAGGGCGAGGTGTAACGTCCGGTCAACGGCGTGTTCACCCTGGAAGGCGCCCACATCCACGAAGCCTACCTGGTGATCCGCGACGATACCCTGGTCGGCTTCCATCTGCCGGCTGAGGCGGGATTCTCGCCCTTGCGGACGCCGCTGCCGCTTCGTTTCACCCCCGATCACTAACAACAACAAGGAGTTCATCCATGTCATTCCCACGTTTCGGCATGCTTGCCCTGGCCATCGCCCTGACCGGCTGCGCGTCCGGTCCCAAATTCGCCGACCAGGAAGCCAGCACGCCCAAGCTTGGCGCGGAGCAGGGCCGCGTCTACTTCTATCGCACCAACAGCATGCTCGGCGCCGCTATCCAGCCGCAAGTCTCGCTGGACGGCGCCGCCGTCGGCAAATCGCAGCCTGGCGGCTATTTTTACGTGGACACCAAGGCCGGCAACCACGAAGCCGCCACCAGCACCGAAGTCAGCAACAAGCTCAGCTTCGTGATCGACAAGGGCGAAACCAAGTACGTGCGCACCAAGACCTCGATGGGCCTGATGGTCGGCCACGTGGTGCCGGAACTGGTCGGCGCCGACGAAGCGCAAAAGGAAATCGCCACGCTGAGCTACACCGGCGCCGCCAAGGCCAACTGATTTTCGCTCTACTGCCAGGCACGCCGCCCGGGCTGCGCTCCGGTGGCGTTTTTTCATTCAGGCGCGCGCCTGGCGCCGGCGGTAGTGGCGCGACACCAGCCAGCACGCCAGCGAGGCCAGCGCGAAGCCGGCCTGCCCCAGCGCCATCGCCAGCACCGAATGGGTCAGCGCCGGCGCGATGACGCCGGCGACCAGGGCGCCCATCAGCGTGGTCACGAAGGACTGGCAGGACGCCACCGTGCCGCGGATCTTCGGGAACAGGTCGAGCGCCAGCAGCGTCGCGCTGGGGTTGATGATCGAGCTGCCGAAGTTATAGAAGAACATCGGCAGCACGGTCCACGGCAGCGCCGGCGGCAGCACCGCGTGGTAGGCCACGCTGCCGCTCACCGCCGCCAGCATGAAGGCGTAGCCGATGCCGATCTGGCGCGTGAAGGGCATCTTGCCGGCCATGCGGTTGGCGGCCAGCGCGCCCAGGAAGATGCCGCTCACCGCCGGCACGAACAGCCAGGCGAAGTCCGACGGCCCCAGGTGCAGGTGTACCGGCAGCAGCACCGGCGCACCGGCGATGAACAGGAACATGCCGCCGAAATTGAAGGCGACCACGCCTGACTTCATCTGGAATGGCACCGAACCGAAGATGGTCCAGTAGCTCTGCCCGAGGAAGCGCGGGTTGAACGGCTGGCGTTTCTCGACCGGCATGGTCTCGGGCAGGTGCTGCCAGCAGACGTACCACAGCCCCAGGCTGAACACCAGCAGCGCCAGGAAGATCGCGCGCCAGTCGAGCAGGGTCACGATCCAGCCGCCCAGCACCGGCGCGATCGCCGGCGCGATCGAGAAGATCATCGTCACCATCGACAGCAGGCGCGCTGCCGCCGCGTCCGCGTACAAATCGCGGATGATGGCGCGCCCCACCACCACCCCGGCCCCGGCCGACACCCCCTGGATGATGCGGAAGACCCACAGGTAGTGCACCGAATGCGCGGCGGCGCAGCCGAGCGTGCCGACCGCGAACACGACCAGCCCCACCAGCACCACGTTGCGCCGGCCGAAGGCATCCGACAGCGCGCCGTGCCACAGCGACATGATGGCGAACGACAGCATGTAGGCGGTCAGGGTCTGCTGCACCTCGATCGGCGTCGCCTGCAGGGTTTCCTGGATGCGCGGGAAGGCCGGCAGGTAGGCGTCCACCGAGAACGGCCCCAGCATCGACAGCGCGGCCAGCAGCATCGCCAGACCGCCGGCCGACAGCATGGTCACCTTGTGCGGCGGCGCCGGCGGCACCGGGATGACCGGGTCTTTCGGCAGGTTGTCCGGATCGGGTTCGGGCAGCATGGCGGCTTTCTTAGTGGTCCTGCTTGGGTTTGGCGCTGTCGGGCTTGGCTGCGTCGCGGCGGTTGAAGCCGGCCACCATGTCGAAGCGGAACAGGCGGCATTCGAGGGCGCCGTTGAAGAACGGCGTCTTGCGCGATTCCTTCAGGCGCAGCATCTTCGGCAGGCCGAGGTCGGCGGTGAACAGGTACACGGTCCAGCCGGCGAAGCGCTGCTTCAGGGTGGTGCTCAGCGCCTGGTAGAAGCCGACCGCCATTTCGTCCTGCGGGATGGTGGAATCGCCGCGCACGCCGATGCGTTCGCCGTACGGCGGATTGGTCACCAGGAGGCCCGGCTGGGACGTCGGCGCCTGCACCTGCTGCGCTTCGATCTGCTTGAGCGGCACCTCGATCAGCACGCCGGCCGAGCGCAGGTTGTGGCGGGTCATGGCGACCATGTCGCCCGAGATGTCGGAGCCGAAGATGGTCGGCTCGGCGGGCAGCGGGTTCGGCTTGATCGCTGCCTTCATGTCCTGCCAGGCCTGGCGCTCGAAGTTGGCGAATTTTTCGAAGGCGAAGCGCCGGCGCGCGCCGGGCGGGATGCCCTGCACCATCTGCGCCGCCTCGATCAGGATCGTGCCCGAGCCGCACATCGGATCGAACAGCGGCATGCCCGGCTTCCAGCCGGCCACGCGCAGCAGGCCGGCAGCCAGGTTCTCGCGCAGCGGCGCGTCGCCGGTCTCTTCGCGCCAGCCGCGCTTGAACAGCGCTTCGCCCGAGGTGTCCAGGTAGATCGTGAAATTGCGCTGGTCGAGGAAGCCGACGATGCGCATGTCGGGCGTGCGCGTGTCGACCGACGGGCGCTTGCCGAACTGGTCGCGGAAGCGGTCGCACACCGCGTCCTTGATTTTCAAGGTCGTGAATTCCAGGCTGGTCAGCGGCGATTTGACGGCGGTGATGTCGACGCGGATGGTGTGGTCGACGCCGAACCAGTCTTCCCAGGGCTGTTCCAGCACCAGGTCGTAGATGTCGTTCTCGTTGGCGTAGGTGCGGTTGGCCATGCGCATCAGCACGCGCGAGGCGATGCGCGAGTGCAGGTTGACGCGGTAGGCGTCGAGCATGCTGCCCGAGCAATGCACGCCGCCCGGCACCTGGTTGTGGACCTTCAGCGTCGGGCTGTTCGTGTGTTGCGCGATCTCGGCCAGTTCGTCGGCCAGCGCCTGTTCCATGCCGCGCGGGCAGGGGCAAAAATAGGAGGTCATGGGGTACCCTTTGTCCGTTGTAGAAAATGACGCGGCCGGATCGATCCGGCCGTGGAATGACTGTCGTCCTCGCGCAGGCGGGAACGACGCTTTGATATTGCCGGCTTCGCTCAGAACGGCTTCACGATCACCAGGATCACGATCGCGATCAGCAGCAGCACCGGCACTTCGTTGAACACGCGGAACCACTTGTGGCTGCGCGTATTGACGCCGCGTTCGAATTTCTTCAGCAGCGAAGCGCAGGCGTGATGGTAGCCGATCACCAGCAGCACCAGTGCCAATTTCGCGTGCAGCCAGCCGCCCTGGATGTGGTAACCCAGCCACAACCACAAGCCCAGCAGCAGCGCCGGCACCGCCAGCATCGTGGTGAAGCGCAGCAGGCGCCGCGCCATGCCGAGCAGGCGCTCGGTCGCGGCCGGGTTGCTTTCCTGGGCCAGGTTCACGTAGATGCGCGGCAGGTAGAACAGGCCGGCGAACCAGGAAGCGACGAAGATGAGGTGGAAGGATTTGATCCAGAGGTACATGCGGTTCCTTGTGGGTGGTTCCCGGCGTGCCGGGGCAGCCGGTTGGTTTAGTTGACCGATGAACGTCGTCCCCGCGCAGGCGGGGACCCATGCCGAGCATCAGAATTCGTTATGTTGGAAACACGGCGGCTTTCGTGAGTTTCGGATTTTGGAAGTAGTGTATGGGTCCCCGCCTGCGCGGGGACGACGGTGCTTCGGTTTCGAAGTACCGTTACGTCCGCACCTCGCCATGCCCGAACACCACGTACTTCAGCGACGTCAACCCCTCCAGCCCCACCGGCCCGCGCGCGTGCAGCTTGTCGTTCGAGATGCCGATCTCGGCCCCCAGGCCGTATTCGAAGCCGTCGGCGAAGCGGGTCGAGGCATTCACCATCACCGAAGCCGAATCCACCTCGCGCAGGAAGCGCAGCGCGTCGCTGTAGTCCTCGGTGACGATGGCGTCGGTGTGCTTCGACGAATAGGTGTTGATGTGGTCGATGGCCGCGTCGATGCCGTCTACCACCTTCACCGCCAGGATCGGCGCCAGGTATTCGGCGCGCCAGTCGTCCTCGGTGGCGGCGGCCAGGCGCGGGTAGCCGTCCAGCAGCGCCAGCGCTTGCGCATCGGCGCGCAGTTCGACTTCCTTGGCGGCGTACAGCGCGGCCAGTTGCGGCAAGACCGTGGGCGCAATGTCTCGCGCCACCAGCAGCGTTTCCATGGTGTTGCAGGTGCCGTAGCGGTGCGTCTTGGCGTTGAACGCGATCGGCAGCGCCTTGGCGATGTCGGCCTTGCCGTCGATGTAGACGTGGCAAATGCCGTCCAGGTGCTTGATCATCGGCACCGTGGCTTCGCGCATCAGGCGCTCGATCAAGCCCTTGCCGCCGCGCGGCACGATCACGTCGACGTATTCCGGCATCGTGATGAGCACCCCGACGGCGGCGCGGTCGACGCTGTCGACCACTTGTACTCCCTGCTCCGGCAGGCCGGCGCCGCGCAAGCCCTCGGCCACCAGCGCGGCCAGCGCGCGGTTGCAGTGGATCGCTTCCGAACCGCCGCGCAGGATGGCGGCGTTGCCGCTCTTGATGCACAGGCCGGCCGCGTCCACCGTCACGTTCGGGCGCGCCTCGTAGATGATGCCGATCACGCCCAGCGGCACGCGCATCTGGCCGACCTGGATGCCGCTCGGGCGGAATTTCAAGTTGCTCATCTCGCCGACCGGGTCCGGCAGCGCGACGATCTGGCGCAGGCCGTCGACCATGGTCGTAATCGCCTTGTCGGACAGCGCCAGGCGCTCCAGCAGGGCCGGCGCCAGGCCATTGTCGCGCGCGGCGTCGAGGTCGCGCGCGTTGGCGGCGCGCAGCCGGTCGGCGTCGCGCTCGATGGCGGCGGCGATCAAGAGCAGCGCGCGGTTGCGGGTGGCGCCGTCGGCGCGCGCCATCGCGCGCGCGGCCGCGCGCGCCTGGCGGCCGATCGTGTGCATGTAGTTGGTGATATCCATCGTGCCTCGTCCAGTGCGGTTGCCCGCGTGTGTTCAAATCACCGGCGGCGCCGGTATCGTCCGGATGCACGTGCATCCATGACGTGGACGGGATCGCCGCGCACGTTGTGTTTCATTGTGCCAGCGGCCGGTTCGTGACCGGATGTGCCAGCGTCCAACCGCCATCAAATCATCCGCGCCGCCTCACGACGCCACGCGCAAGGCCAGCTGCAGCATGGCATCCCACGCATCGCCCGCGAACTGTTTCGCGCGCAGACCTTTCACCATCTTGTCGACCTGCGCCGCCTGCTGCAACGCTGCCTCCAGCGTCGGCAAGGCGATGCGCCGCAGGGCCGGCTCCATCATGCGTTCGCGCGGTCCCCAGATGCGGTATTCCTTCAGCAGCGCGCCGAGCGGCCGTCCCTGCGCCACCCCGGCCTTCAATTTTAGCAGCGTGCGGATTTCTTCGGAGACTGCCCACAGCACCAGCGGCAGCGCCTCCCCTTCCCCCTTCAGGCCGTCGAGCATGCGCACCAGGCGCGCGGCGTCGCCGGCCAGCATTGCTTCCGACAGCTTGAACACGTCGTAGCGCGCCACGTTCAGCACGGCATCGATCACCTGCTCGTGCGTCAGCTTGCCAGGTTCGTACAACAGCGCCAGCTTCTGGATTTCCTGGTGCGCCGCCAGCAGGTTGCCCTCGACGCGGTCGGCGATGAAATCCAGGCTGTGCCGTTCGGCGCCCTGCTGCTGCGCGGCCAGGCGCGTGCCGATCCAGGCCGGCAGCTGGGCGCGCTCGACGTTGGGGATCTCGATGTACACCGCCGTCTGCTGCAGGCTCGCCACCCACGCCGACTTGGCCGTCTGCCAGTCCAGCTTGGGCAGCGTGATCAGGGTCAGGTTGTCCGGGTTTAGGTCCTTCGCGTAGCCCTGCAGGGCGGCGCTGCCGTCCTTGCCCGGCTTGCCGCCGGGGATGCGCAGCTCGATCAGCTTCTTGTCGCCGAACAGGGATAAGGCCTGGTTGGCGGCCAGCAGTTCGCCCCACTTGAAGGTGCGCTCGACCGTCAGCACGTCGCGCTCGGAATAGCCGTGCTTGCGCGCCGCGCGGCGGATCTTGTCCGCCGCTTCCAGCGCCAGCAGGTGCTCGTCGCTGGTGATCACGTACAGGGGAGACAACCCCTTGGCGAGGTGCCCGTCGAGCGCCTCAGGCCGCAACTGCATGCTGTCTCCTCACCGTGCCGGCTTGATCGCCGCCAGGCGGCGGATGATCTGCTGCACCAGGTCGGCCTGCATGTCGCGGTACAGCAGCGCTTCCTCGGACTCCTTGGCCAGCACCTGCGTCTCGTCGAACGCCATGTTCCGGCGCAGCGAGATCTCGGTGGCCGGCAGCAGCTCGGCGCCTTTGGCATCGCGCACCGTGAAGCGCAGCGTATAGGTCAGCAGGTACTCGCGCACCCGGCCCAGGCTGTTCAGCGACAGGATCGACTTGCCGCGCGTTTCGCTCAGCACCACCAGCTGCGCGTCGGCGCCCTCGGCCTTGTCGGCAATCGCGACCTGGTCGCCGGCGCGCAGGTTGCGGCGCAGTTCCGTGCCCAGCGCCGAATTGTCCGGCAGGCCGACGTAGATGCTCTTGAAAGGCAGCGTATAGGTGCCGTTGGCGCCGCGCAGCTGGAACCCGCAGCCGGACAGCGAACCGGCCACCAGCAGCGCGGCCACGGCCGCGCGCACCATCTTGGAAGGGACGCGCATCGCCTACACCACGATGTTGATCAGCTTGCCGGGCACGACGATGACCTTCTTCGGCGTGCCTTCGACGAACTTCTGCACCGTTTCCGAGGCCAGCGCGGCGGCTTCGATGGCGGCCTTGTCGGCATCCTTGGCCACCTTCACCGAGCCGCGCAGCTTGCCGTTCACCTGGATCATCAGCTCGATCTCGGCCTGCTCCAGCGCGGCCGGGTCGACCTGCGGCCATTGCACGTCGAGGATGTCGCCGTAGGCGGCGGCGTAGCCGAGTTCCTGCCACAGCGCGTGGGTGATGTGCGGCGCCACCGGGTTCAGCATGCGCAGGAAGATCGACAGGCCTTCCGCGGTCACCGCGTCGCCCGCGCTGCCCTCGGCCAGCTTGGCCGACTCCAGGGTATTGAGCATCTTCATGCAGGCCGACACCACGGTGTTGTACTGGATGCGTTTCAGGTCGTAATCCGCCTGCTGCAGGATCTTGTGCACTTCGCGGCGCAGCGTTTTATGCGCTTCGTCCAAGGTCCCTTGCTGCTGGCCGGCCAGCGCCGCCGCGATGCGCTCGCGCTGGGCGTACGCGAACGCCCACACGCGGCGCAAGAAGCGGCTGGCGCCTTCCACGCCCGACTCCGACCATTCCAGCGTCTGTTCCGGCGGCGCCGCGAACATGGTGAACAGGCGCGCGGTATCGGCGCCGTACTGTTCGATCTGGGCCTGCGGGTCGATGCCGTTGTTCTTCGACTTCGACATCTTCTCGGTGCCGCCGATGACCACCGGCGCGCCGTCGGCTTTCAAGGCGGCGGCTTGCGGGCGGCCGCGGTCGTCGAACACCAGGTCGACGTCCACCGGGTTGAACCAGGTTTTTTTACCGGCTTCGTCTTCGCGATAATACGTCTCGTTGAGTACCATGCCTTGCGTGAGCAGGTTGACGAAGGGCTCGTCGAATTTCACCAGGCCGAAGTCGCGCATCACCTTGGTCCAGAAGCGCGCGTACAGCAGGTGCAGCACGGCGTGCTCGATACCGCCGATGTACTGGTCCATCGGCATCCAGTAGTCGTTGCGGGCCGGGTCGACCATCGCGTCGTTCGAACCCGGCGAGGTGTAGCGCATGTAGTACCAGGACGAATCGATGAAGGTGTCCATCGTGTCGGTCTCGCGGCGCGCCGGCGCGCCGCAGCACGGGCAGTCGACTTTCAAAAACGCTTCGTGTTTTTTCAGCGGATTGCCGCTGCCGTCCGGGACGCAGTCTTCCGGCAGCACCACCGGCAGGTCCTTTTCGGGCACCGGCACGGCGCCGCACTGCTCGCAGTGGATCATCGGGATCGGCGTGCCCCAGTAGCGCTGGCGCGAGATGCCCCAGTCGCGCAGGCGGAAGGTCACCTTCTTGTCGCCCAGGCCCAGGTTGGCCAGGTCGCCCGACACCGCGTTGACGGCGGCGATATGGTCCAGGCCGTCGTACTTGCCGGAGTTGACGACGACGCCCTTCTCCTTGTCGCCGTACCACGCCTGCCAGCCGTCCAGCGAGAAGTTTTCTCCCTCCACCGCCACCACCTGCTTGATCGGCAGGTCGTATTTTTTCGCGAATTCGAAGTCGCGCTCGTCGTGGCCCGGCACACCCATCACGGCGCCGTCGCCGTAGGTGATCAGGACGTAGTTGCCGACCCAGACCGGCACCTGCTCGCCCGAGACCGGATGGGTGACGGTCAAGCCGGTCGGCATGCCCTTCTTTTCCATGGTGGCCATGTCGGCTTCGATCACGGAACCCTGCTTGCACTCGGCGATGAAGGCCTGCAGTTCCGGATTGTCCCTGGCGGCGTGCAACGCCAGCGGGTGCTCGGCAGCGACGGCGCAGAAGGTCACGCCCATGATGGTGTCGGCGCGCGTGGTGAACACGTACAATTTGCCGTCGTTGATCGGCGCGCCGTCATCGCCCGCGATACTGTGCGGGAAGGCGAAGCGCACGCCGGTCGACTTGCCGATCCAGTTGGCCTGCATGATGCGCACGCGCTCCGGCCAGCCCGGCAGGCGGTTGTCGACGTAGTCCAGCAGCTCTTCGGCGTAGTCGGTGATGCGCACGTAGTACATCGGGATCTCGCGCTTTTCCACCGTCGCGCCCGAACGCCAGCCCTTGCCGTCGATGACCTGCTCGTTGGCCAGCACGGTCTGGTCGATCGGGTCCCAGTTCACGGTGCCGGTCTTCTGGTAGATGATGCCCTTTTCCAGCATCTTGAGGAACATCCACTGGTTCCACTTGTAGTAGTCCGGCTTGCAGGCGGTCATTTCGCGCGACCAGTCGATGGCCAGGCCCATCGACTCCATCTGGCCGCGCATGTGGGCGATGTTGGAATAGGTCCATTCGGCGGGCGGCACGTTGTTGGCCATCGCCGCGTTTTCCGCCGGCATGCCGAAAGCGTCCCAGCCCATCGGCATCAGCACGTTGTAGCCGTTCATCCGCAGGTAGCGGTACATCACGTCATTGATCGTATAGTTGCGCACGTGGCCCATGTGCAGCTTGCCCGACGGGTAAGGCAGCATCGAGCAAGCGTAGTACTTGCCTTTCGGGAAACGCGGGTCGTTCTCGACCGCTTTATAGGCGTCGATCGACTTCCAGTAAGCCTGGGCGGCCTGTTCGACTTCGGCTGGACTATATTTATCTTGCATGGTGTTCTGCGGACTGAATGGAGGTGAGCAGAACATTATACTGGCTCGCCTGGGCCGGTGGACGGCTTCGCGCCTTCGCGGTTCAGCGCCCGCCTATCGCAGCGCGAGCTCGAGCGCCGGTTTTTCGCCGTAGTCCTCGTAGCGCTCGTTGATGCCGATGATGCAGAACGCCATCTCTTCCAGCACATCCTCGGCGCGCTCGCGCAGGGCGTCGGAGTGAACGACCACGATGTGCAGGGTTTCGTCTTCCGCGAGGCGGATGCTGCTCATGCCATCCTCGTCGCGCAGGTAGCTCAGGCAATCGACCCAGGAATCCATGGTATGCGGATAGGAATCGGGAAAGCCGAAGGCGCGCTGGCTTTCGACGTGAAAACTTTCCGCATCGACGATTGCGGCGCCGTTCAATTCGACGGTGGCCATGGAATATCTCCTGTTGGAACGAAAGCTGAAAATGCGTCGTTCCCGCGCAGGCGGGAACCTATACTGAAGCGCCGACATTGACATCGCTGGCGTCATGGCGAAGCCGATAACTTCGGCAACTCAGCATGGGTCCCCGCCTGCGCGGGGACGACGGTACATGATTTCGAGGACAAATATGCAAACGCCCGCCGCTGGCCAGTATGCCAGCAGATCGCCGGCGATGCCGTCCAGTTCGGCGGGCGGGCGCGTCGGCGTGGATGCCGATGGCGCGGGTCGTCAGCCCAGCGCGCTCAAGCCGAGGTCCTGCGCCGCCGTCATCTCGGGCGCGGCCTTGAGCCCCAGCACGTCCTGCATGTCGAACAAACCGGCCTGCTTGTCGGCCAGGAAGCGCGCCGCGCGCAGCGAACCCTGGGCATAGCTGACCCGGCTGCTCGACTTGTGGCTGATCTCGATGCGCTCGCCGGTGCCGGCGAACAGCACGGTGTGGTCGCCGACGATGTCGCCGCCGCGCACGGTGGCGAAGCCGATGGTCGACGGGTCGCGCTCGCCGGTCACGCCTTCGCGGCCGTACACCGCGCATGCCTGCAAGTCGCGACCGAGGGCGTCGGCGATCACCTCGCCCATCTTGAGCGCGGTGCCGGACGGGGCGTCGACCTTGTGGCGGTGGTGCGCCTCGATGATCTCGATGTCGTAGCCTTCCGAAAAATTCTTCGCGGCCATTTCCAGCAGCTTCAGCGTGACGTTCACGCCGATGCTCATGTTGGGAGCGAACACGATCGCGGTCTTGGCGGCGGCGGCGCGGATCGCGGCCTTGCCGGCCTCGTCGAAGCCGGTGGTGCCGATGATCACCTTGATGCCGTGCTCGGCGCAGTAAGCCAGGTGCTGCAGCGTGCCTTCGGGACGGGTGAAATCGATCAGGAAATCGGCGCCCGCCAAGCCCTTGGCGAGGTCGGACTGGATCGCCACGCCGGCCAGCTGGCCGGAAAAGGCGCCGGCGTCGGTACCGATGCAGGGTGCGCCTTCGCGGTCGAGCGCGCCGGACAGGGTGGCGTCGGGTGCGGCGGCGATGGCTTCGACCAGCATGCGGCCCATGCGGCCGCTGGCGCCGGCCACGGCGATGTTCAACTGGGTCATGCTCACTCTCCCTTGCCGGCCTTTTCGTTCTTGCGCTTCATGTCGGCGATGTCTTCGTCGGCGCTCTTGACCTCGTACTTCGAAATGCCGATCAGGCGCGCAATGTATTCGCGTTCGGTCGGCAGGTTGCCGCCGTCGACATGGTCGACCTTGTTGTCCTTGAAGAACACGCTGACGCGGCTGGTGGTCAGCTCGCCGTTGCCGCGCGCCAGGTAGAACGGAAAGTCCCAGCGGTCGGCGTGGAAGGCGTCGGCCATCAGCGGCGTACCGAGGATGAATTTAACTTGATCGCGGGTCTGGCCGGGCTTCAGCTGGCCCAGCATTTCCTGGGACACGAAGTTGCCCTGCTGGATGTCCGGGCGATAAGGCGAAAACACCCACAGGAATTTCTGCAGCTTGGTGGTCTGCGTGGTCTGCGCGCCGGCGTTCGCGATGGCCGCGGCCTTGTCGGCATCGGCGGCGACCGCGCCCGGCGCAGTGCTCACCGGCGCTGCCGGCTTGGTCTGGTTACGCCAGGACGCGCAACCCGAGACCGCCAGCGCCGTGCAGGCGAGGCCGGCCACGAGCGCAGCCCGGGCGTGGGAACGATGGAAAACGGCATTCTTGATGCGCATATCTGACCTCAGTACGAATGAGCGGGAGCTCCGAAAACGCTATATCATAAAGCACTCCGCCCATATCCGAGTAACAAAACATGAGCAACAACCCTACCGACCTGAAGGCCAGCGGCCTCAAAGCGACCTTGCCGCGCCTGAAAATCCTGGAAATTTTCCAGAACAGCACGGTGCGGCACTTGACGGCGGAAGACGTCTACAAGACCTTGTTGAACGAAAACATGGACGTCGGCCTGGCCACCGTGTACCGCGTGCTGACCCAGTTCGAACAAGCCGGCTTGCTGAACCGGAACCATTTCGAAACCGGCAAGGCGATCTACGAACTGAACGCCGGCTCGCACCACGATCACCTGGTCTGCATCGATTGCGGCCACGTCGAAGAGTTCTACGACGAGGAAATCGAGAGCCGCCAGCAAAAGATCGCCCTGGAACGCGGCTTCAAGATCGCCGAGCACGCATTGGCCATCTACGGCAATTGCATCAAGACGAATTGCCCGCACCGCCACTGAGCGGCCGGTCTAGGGCATGCGCTTGTCGGCCGCGGCCATGACCTTGTTCACCGCGGCGATCACCAGCTCCGGCTCTTCCAGCTGAATATTGTGGCCGCTGTTCGCGGTCACCACCTGCGTGCCGTCACGGAACTGGCGCAGGAAATCGGCGTGCAGCGCGCGCTTGAGCGCCACCGCCTGCGGCGTCTCCAGGAAGAATTCCGGCTTGTCGGCCTGGCGCACCGACGTCAGCACCACCACCGGTACGTCCGGCAGCTTGCCGTCCACTTCCGCCGGCAATTTCCCGCTATCGAGCACCGGTTGCAACTGCTGCAGCTCCGGCTGGAATTTCGCCGGCACGATGGCGGCGAATTGCCTGTCGTCCTCGCGGGCGCGCGCCGCGTCCAGCTTGCGCAGCGCCGGATTGAAACGCTCGTTGGACGGATCGACCAGCACCATCCCGGCCACCTGCTCCGGATGGCGCGCCGCAAAGGCGCGCGCCAGCAGCCCGCCATACGAATGGCCGACCAGGATGAACGGCGGTTTCAATTGCGCGGCGGCGATCAGCTGGTCGAGTTCGCGGCTGCCCTGCAGGATGGTGCGCGGCTCCGGGCGCGCATCGGAAGCGCCGTGGCCGGCGCGCGAATACACCACGGTGCGCGCCCCGGCCGCCAGCGCGGGCGCCACCTTGCGCCAGGCGCGCAGGTCGGTGCCGAAGCCCGATTCGAAAATCACGGTATAACGGCCGCTGCCGGCGATGCTTGCCTGCACCTGCCAGGGGCCGACGGCGATGCGGTCGGCGGCCCGTACGGGTACAGATCCCGATGCGGACGCGGCCGGCGCGCCCGACTTGACCAGCACCGGACCGGACGCGGCCAGGCTGCACCAAGCAGCGGCCACCAGCAGGGCACATCGTTTCACTGCACATCTCCTCGAAAGCGCGCAGGCGCAATCCCCGAATCTAGCAGGATTTACAATGAAAATGTTGCTTTTAAAAAAAATCAACGCCCGGGCCGGCCGCGCTCGGGAATGGGCCGGCGCCTTCAGGAATGGCTCAACGCGTTGGACAGCAGCTTGGCCGTGATGTCGACGATCGGGATCACGCGCTCGTAGGCCATGCGCGTCGGCCCGATCACGCCCAGCGTGCCGACGATCTTGCCGTTGACCTCGTACGGCGCGGTGACCACGCTCATCTCGTCCATCGGCACCAGGCTCGATTCGCCGCCGATGAAGATCTGCACGCCGCCGGCCTTGCTGGACATGTCGAGCAGCTGCATCAGCCCGGTCTTTTGCTCGAACATCTCGAACATCTGGCGCAGCGAACTCATGTTGGACGACAGGTCCGACACCGACAGCAGGTTGCGCTCGCCGGCGATGACCATGTCGTCGGTTTCCTGCATCGCTTCGCTGCCCGCCTCCACCGCGGCCTGCATCAGGCAGCCCATGTCGTCGCGCAGCTGGCGCAGCTCTCCGGACAGGCGCGTGCGCACCTGGTCGAACGACAGGCCGGCGAAGTTCTGGTTCAGGTAGTTGGCGGACTGGGTCAATTGCGCCGGCGAATAATCGACTTCGGTCAGCAGCAGGCGGTTCTGCACGTCGCCGCGCGGATCGACGATCACCAGCAGGATGCGCTTTTCCGACAACCGTAAAAACTCGATCTGCTGGAACGTCGACTCGCGCCGCGGGCTTTGCACCACGCCGGCGAACTGCGACAGCGAGGACAGCATCTGCGCCGCGTTGGCGATCACCTTCTGCGGCTGGTGCGCCGGCAGGCGCATGCCGGCCTCGACGGCGTTCTCGTCGATCTGGCGCACGGTCAGCAAGGTATCGACGAACAGGCGGTAGCCGCGCGGCGTCGGCACCCGCCCGGCCGAGGTGTGCGGGCTGGCGACGTAGCCCATCTCCTCGAGGTCGGCCATGATGTTGCGGATCGTCGCCGGCGACAAATCGAGCCCGGAAAACTTCGACAGCGCGCGCGAGCCGACCGGCTGGCCATCGGCAATGTAGCGCTCGACCAGGGCTTTCAGCAGGGTTTGGGCACGATTATCGAGTTTCATGGAGTGGATACCGGTAGGGAAGGCGGATTGCGCCGCCTTCCCGCATTATGCCCGTTCGCATCCCCGGTGTGCAGTCATCCGCGCAGTCATCCATGGGTGTGTTCGAGCCAGTCGAGCAATTCGCCGAAGTCGCGCACGATCGCGTCCGGCACCACGCCGTGTTCCAGGTGCGCGCTGGAGCCGGTGCGGTTCATCCATACTGCGCGCAGGCCGGCGCGCTGGGCGCCCTGCACGTCGAGCAGCACGTCGTCGCCGACGTACACCGCATCCTCGGGCGCCACGCCCAGTTCGCGGCAGGCGGCCAGGAAGATCGCCGCGTCCGGCTTGGCCACGCCCAGCTGGTGCGCCGCCACCGATACCTTGAAGTGGTGCGACAGGCCGATCGCCTGCAAGTCGGCGTTGCCGTTCGAGATCGAGCCGACCAGCACCGTGCCGTTCAACTGCTGCAGGCGCTGCAGGCCGGACAGCACGTCCTCGTACGGATTCACGGCGTTGCGCGCGTCGGCGAAATGCGCCATCGCCAGCTCCACCTTGGCGGCTTCCTCGCCCGCGTGCGCAAAGGCGTCCAGCAGGCCGGCGCGGCGCAGCCTGGCCAGGTCGAGGTGGAACTCGGGCTGGCGCGCCAGCAGGTCCAGGCGCGCCTGGCGCAGGCTGTCGATGGTGAATTGCCCGGCCACGCGCGGCGCATGCTTGCGCAGCCAGGCGAACAGGCTTTGCTCGGCCCGGGCGATCACGGGGCCGATCGGCCACAGGGTATCGTCCAGGTCGAACAGGATGGCCTTGGGCCAGGCGCGCGCAGTGCTCATGGATAAAAGTACGAAAGTGGAAGAAGCGGCAGGAAGAGCGGGAAGTCGAGCGGTCCAAGCATAGCGACGGCCGTCGCGAAAAGCAATGCTGCACGCCCGGTTACACCGTGATACAAAGGCAAATCGGGCCGCGGCTTGGCAAATGCACTAAAATGATGGGCATTTTTCTACTCATCGGTGCTGTTGCGCCTGCCTGCCGAGAAAACATGTGAAATTGGCAAACAGCCCGGCTGCGGTGCTGGAGCCGATGCGACACTGGTTGCCCGGCCGGCACGCCCGGTGCGGGCGCCGAATCCTGTCCCTATTGGAGAAGTCATGAAGAGTTCGATCCTGCGTGCCGGCGTTGCCCTGGCATGCGCGCTGGGCCTGGCCGCGTGCGGCGGCAGCAGCGGCGACCTGCCCCTGTCCGTTACCATCAGCGGCGTCACCAAGGATGGCCTGGTACTGCAAAACAATGGTGGCGACGACTTGGCGATCGGTGCCGGCGTGACCACCGCCACCTTCAGCAAGTACGTGTCGACCGACGACAAGTTCAAGATCGCGGTGAAGAAGGATGCTTCCGGCAAGGACGTCCTGCCGTCGAACGTCTCGTCATGCACGATCACCAACGGCGAAGCGCGCGCCAATTACTATACCTACAATCGGGCAATAGTGAGCTGCACCATCAATCAGCACGACCTGATCGTCGCGATCAACGGCCTCACCGGCAGCGGACTGGTGGTGCTCAACGGTTCGGACCGCAAGACAGTCAATGCCGGCGCCACCACCGTCACCATGGACAAGGTGAACGAAGATGGTCCGTACGGCGTCACCATCCTGCAGCAACCGTCCGGCCAGACCTGCACGGTCGCCAACGGCAGCGGCATCGTGGGAGCGGTCAACGTGACCACCGTCAGCGTCAACTGCGCAGCCAGCGCTTAACCCTTGGAGAAGCACATGAAGTTTTCCCTCGCGCGTGGCGCGCTGGTCCTGGCGGCATCGCTGACGCTGGCCTCCTGCGGTGGCGGCAAGGCCACCTTTCCAATCAATGTCACGGTGTATGGCGTGGTCTATCCCGGCCTGGTGCTGAGCACCGGCGGGCAGGACCTGGCAATCAGTCCGCCGGCCACGGCCGGCGCCGAAGTGACTGCGGTGTTTCCGAACCAGATCTCGTATGGCGACAGCTACGACGTGATCCCGAAAGGGCAGGTCCTCGATTCCACCGGCGCCACCACGGCCGTGGGCGCGCAGCCGAAGCACCAGACCTGTTCGGTGTATTCGACGCAGTTTCCGGCCAAGGCGACCGCCGGCCAGTTCGCGTCGATCGACGTGCGCTATGCCTGCGTGATCAACGGCTTCAACGTCGGCGGCTCGATCACCAACCTGACCGGCGATGGACTGGTGCTGACCAACGGCAGCACCGCCGGTGCCACCGCTGCGCCAGCGAAAGGGTCGACCTCGTATGTGCTGAGCCTCAAATCGGCTTACGGCAGCACCTACGGCGTGACCGTGCTGACGCAACCGACCGGCCAGACCTGCACCGTGACCAACAATGTGGGCACCATCGACGATGCGGTCGAGACCGCGGGCAGCGTCAGCAACGTGAACGTGAATTGCGTTAACAATAGCTGAGCAACAGCTGAGTATCGCCTGGAGGGTATGGCTGAGATATGGAAGCTGGTGATATCGACTATCATCAATAAAAATTTGACTGATATGCTGTCGTGCAGCATACTAACTCTTGTCTCCTCCAACTCTCCTTAAAAAGAATTGGATTTAAGCCCGCCCTCAAAAGCGGGCTTTTTTTTATCCACGATTCACAGGCGGGCCTTTTCGGCGGCGCTCAGGCGCTTGGCGGTGACGGTTATCACGGCCACCTGTTGCGCAGCGCTCGCGTTCTGCACCGTGACGTGCTGGCGTGGTGCCGGGATCGCGGCGCTGGCGTAGCTGGTGACGCCAGCCAGGACCACGGCGGTCAGGAAGATCACTTCCATGTGTTTGAGGACGTTCATGTACGGCTCCTTGGGTTTCGCTTCGTTCGTGAGGGACGCCTTGCGGCTGTCGATGGCGTCACTCTAGGCGCCTGGCCGCAAGCGATCCAGGGAGCTGCGACGAACGGCGAAAAACGCGGGATGGAGCGCAAAAAACGGGATTTTGCGGTGCAGCAGAGCTGGCGCGAACGAGGCGCCGCAGCACCGTCCCCCGCGCAGGCGGGGACAGTGCTGGAACGATGGGGGGGTTTTATTCGGTGACCGGCTTCAGGATGTTGGCCAGCGCGACATACTGCTCCAGCGCCACCGCTTCCGGGCGCGCGCCCGGATCGATACCGGCCTCGCCCAGCTGCTGTTCGGTGAACATGCCGGCCACGCAGTTGCGGATCACCTTGCGACGCTGGGAAAACGCTTTCGTCACCACCGCTTCCAGCGTGGCGGCGTCGGCGGGCAGGCGGCGCCGGGTCGGCACCATGCGCACGATGGCGGAATCGACCCGCGGCGGCGGATCGAAGGCGGTCGGCGGCACCACGAACAGCATCGCCATGTCGTAGCGCCATTGCAGCATCACCGACAAACGGCTGTAGGCCTTGGTGCCGGGCTCGGCCACCATGCGCTCCACCACCTCCTTCTGCAGCATGAAATGCTGGTCCTCGATCAGGTACGCGAACTCGGCCAGGTGGAACAGCAGCGGGCTGGAGATGTTGTACGGCAGGTTGCCGACCACGCGCAGTTTCTTCCCTTCCGCCACCGGGATCGATCCGAAGTCGAATTTCAGCGCGTCGCCGGCGTGGATCGTCAGGCGTTCGCGCGGATAGGCTTTTTCCAGGCGCGCCACTAGGTCGCGGTCGAGTTCCACCACGTGCATGTGGTCGAGCTCCTTGAGCAGCAGCGCTGTCATCGCCGCCAGGCCGGGGCCGATCTCGACCATGGTGTCGCCCTGGCGCGGGCCGATGGCATCGATGATGTCGTGGAGGACATGGTCGTCGGTCAGGAAATTCTGGCCGAAGCGCTTGCGGGCTACGTGTTTCATGCTTGTTTTTCTATGGTTGTGCGCGTTCAGGAAACGCGCAGGGTGCCGGCGCGCGCCAGCACCATGGCCACGGCGACGCGGATCGCCTCTTCCATGCTGCCGCAATCGGCCAGGCCCAGGCCTTGCGCGGCCAGGTCGAGCGCGGTGCCGTGGTCGACCGAGGTGCGGATCAAGGGCAGGCCGAGGGTGATGTTCACGCCCCTGCCGAAGGTGGCGTGCTTGAGCACCGGCAAGCCCTGGTCGTGGTACATGGCCAGCACGGCATCGGCGTCGCGCAGGTACTTGGGCTGGAACAGGGTATCGGCCGGATACGGGCCGCGCGCATCGACGCCGCGCGCGCGCGCCGCCTGCAGCACCGGTTCGATGACGTCGATCTCTTCGCGCCCCAGGTAACCGTTTTCCCCGGCATGCGGGTTCAGGCCGGTCACCAGGATGCGCGGCGCCGCGATGCCGAACTTGTCCTGCAGGTCGGCGTGCAGGATGGCCAGCACCCGGGCCAGGCTGTCGTGGGTGATGGCGGCGGGCACGTCCTTGAGCGCCAGGTGGGTGGTGGCCAGCGCCACGCGCAGCCAGGGCGTGCGCCCATCCTCCTCCACCCCTGCATCCGGCGCCATGGCGCCGGCCAGCATCATGACGACCTTCGGCGTGCCGGTCTTGTCGGCCAGGTATTCGGTATGGCCGGAAAACGCGATGCCGGCGTCGTTGATGGTGCTCTTCTGCAGCGGCGCGGTGACGATGGCGTCGAACCAGCCGGCCCCCACGCCCTCGACCGCCAGGTCGAGCGTGGCCAGCACGGCGCGGCCGTTGGCGGCATCGAGCGTACCCGGCGTCACGTGGGCGTCGAGCGGCACGTCGATCACCGCAATCACATCCGGGCCGAAGTGCGGCAGGCCGCTGTGGCGCAGCGCCAGGGTCGAGATCGCGGACAGGCGCATCGCCGGATCGATCAGGCTGGCCGTGAGCGCCAGGAAGGCGGCGTCGCCCACCAGCACGCAGCGCGCGTCCTGGCGCAGCGCCCAGGCGGCGCGGATCGCGATTTCCGGACCGATGCCGGCCGGCTCGCCGACGGTGAGCGCCAGCGTCGGGCGCGTGCCTGCCGTCGCCATGGCCTTACTTGTCCTCGCGGAACTCGACGTAGGCGCGGTCGCGGATCTGGCGGCTCCAGTCTTCCAGCGCTTCGCCGCGCTTGCGCTCGGTCAGCACCTGGCGCGCGGCCGAACGTTCCTTTTCCTTGGACACGTCTTCGCTCTTGCGCTCGATGACCTGCACGATGTGGAAGCCGAACTGCGACTTCACCACACCCGAGATCTCGCCCGGCTTCAAGGTCTTCATCGCCTCCTCGAGTTCCGGCACCGTGTCGCCGGGGAACAGCCAGCCCATGTCGCCGCCCTTCGATGCGTAGCTGTCCTGCGACGACTGGCGCGCGATGTCCTCGAAATTGGCCTGCTTGGCCTCGATCTTCGCCTTGAAATCGAGCAGGCGCTTGCGCACCTCGTCCTCGTTCATGGCCGGCGTCACCTTCATCATGATGTGGCGCGCGTGGGTCTGCTCGACCACGGCCTGTTCGGCCTGCTGGGCGGCGCTCTTGAGCGGACGCACATCGATCAGCTTGAGGATGTGGAAGCCGACGTTGGTGCGCACGACCGGGGTCACCTGGCCGGCCTTCAGCTTGCGCAGCTCGGTGGAGAACACCGTCGGCAGGCGCTCCGGCTCGCGCCAGCCGATGGCGCCGCCCTTGAGCGCATCCGGGGCGTCGGAGTAGGTCGCGGCCATCTTGCCGAAGTCGGCGCCGGTGCGCAGCTGGCGCGCCACCTCGTCGGCGCGCGCCTTGCGCGCCGCGATCTGCTCGGGCGAGGCGTTTTCCGGGATGCGCACCAGGATCTGCGCCAGGTCCATCTCGACGCGGTCGGCGGCGGCGGCCTTTTCGGCGGCCAGGTAGGTGTCGATCTCGGCTTCCGAGACCTGCAGCTTGCTGTCGACCTCGTGCTCGACCAGGCGCTGCGTCATGATCTCGTTGCGGATCTGCTCGCGGAACGCGGCGAAGGTCAGGCCCTCCTTCTCGATCTGGTTGCGCATCTCCTGCACGCTCATCTTCTGGCCTTCGGCGATGCGGCCGATGGCGCGGTCGAGCGTGGTGTCGTCGACGCGCACGCCCATCTCCTTGGCCAGCTGGATCTGGGCGCGCTGGGTGATCATCGATTCGACCACCTGGCGGCGCAGGGTGTCGGCATCCGGCAACTGCGCCTGGCTGGCGCGCGCCTGCTGGGTGATCTCGGCCACGCGCAGGTCGACTTCGCGCTTGGTGATGACTTCGTCGTTGACGATCACGTACACGGAATCGATCACCTTGGCGTCGCTGGACGCCGGCGGCAGGAAACCGGTGGACGGCTTTGCCGCGGCGGCGGCGGCCGGTGCGGGCGCGGCGGCCGGCGCGGCGGCGCCCGGCTTGGCGGCCGGCGCCGCGGGACGGGTTGCGGCCTGGGCCAGGACGTCGCCGGCCGCGACGGCGCACAGCAGCGCCGCCGCCAGCTTGATGTGGTGCGTTTTCAGTGCGGGCAGGTGCAAACGGGTGGTACGCATAGTCAGGAAAGCACTCATTTCAGGGTTCTAGTTGTCCAGGGCCCGGTCAGGGGCGGCCGACGTTGGAGTTCAGCCGGGTGTAGCCGGGAATGCTCTTGTTGAAGGTTTCGAGCGGGTTGCCGAATCCCAGGCGCGACAAGCCGTTGAGCTCGAGCTGGAAGAAGGCCGGCGTCGAGATCGTCTGGGAAGCGGTCACGAAGCGCTGCACGCCCATCCGGAACACCCAGCAATCGGCCTTGTACTCGAGTCCGACGAGGCTCTCGAGCAGCTTGCGGTCGCGCAGCGAATAGCTGACCCGGGTCACGCCGTACCAGCGCTGCGTCAGCGGCCACTGGCCCGAGATGTCGGCGTTGCGGAAACCGGTGGCGTTGCCGACGGTGTCGCGTTGATAACGGTATTCGACGTTGACCACCTTCATCGGCGCCGGCTGGTACTGCACGCCGTAGTTCATGCTGTACAGGCTGCGCGCCTGCGCATCGTATTGTACGCCGCTGTCGAAGCTCCAGGTTTCGGAAATGCGGCCGGAGGCGGCCAGCAGCGCGTCCGAACGGGTCACGTTCGGCGCTTCGCTGGTGTCCAGGCGCACGCGCGGATCGCTGAAATAATAGCGGCTGCCGACGGCCAGGCGCAAGCGCTCGACGCCGCTGCTCTCGATGAAGCGCGAGACGATGGCGGCGGTCAGCTGGTTGGCGTCGGACACCTTGTCGGCGCCGACGAAGCGGTTCTCGGTAAACAGCTGGGCGTAGTTGAAACCGGCGATGCCGGTGTCGAAGTTCGGAATCGCGCTCTGGTCCTTGTACGGCGTGCGCACGTAGAACAGGCGCGGCTCCAGCGTCTGGGTGGCGGCGCGCCCGAAGAACGAGGCCTCGCGCTCGAACACCAGGCCGCTGTCCAGCGAGACCGTCGGCAGCACGCGCGAGATCTTGCTGTCGGCGCCGCTGGCCGTGCTGTCCAGGTCGTACTGGGTGGCGTGCAGGATCATCTTCGGCGTGAAGAACCAGCCCGGACGCACGATCGGGTAGCTGACCTGGCCGACCAGGTTGGCGCGGTTGCCCTGCACCACGCCCTTGTCCGGATGCGAGAACGACACCGCCTCGGCGTCCAGCGCCCAGTCGAAGCCGCCCAGCACGTCGTAGCGGCCGGCATGGAAATTAATCTGCGGCAGGCGGTCGTACGGACGCGGCACCGTCAGCGACGGATTGGCGGCGGCGCCCGGGTCCTGCAGCACCTGGTAGCTCTGCACGCGCGCGATCAGGCTCCAGTACTGGCCATAGTAATCGGTGCGCAGCTCGCGCAGCAGCTGGCGCTCGGCGCTGGCCGCCACCGTGCGCGAGAAATCGGACGGGTACTGGTTGTCGGAGGCGCCGTGGGCATTCCAGCCGAAGGTCCAGCCCGGCGCCAGCGTCTGGCTGTGCAGGGTATCGATCCACCAGCGGTCGCTGTGCCCGAGGCCTTCGCTGCGCGCCATGCGGTCGTTCGGCATGTACTCGATATGCGTCTCGCCGCTGTACGGCCCGCGCCCGGTCTCGCCGATGTAGCGCCCGGTCGCGCCCAGCTGCAGGCCGCGGTCGAACATGTAGCGCGGGAACACGGTCAGGTCGCGATTCGGCGCCAGGTTGAAATAGTACGGCACCATCAGCTCGGCCGAACCCTTGGAGCCCAGGCCGATGGTCGGCGGCAGCCAGCCGGAGCGGCGCGCGCCCGACAGCGAGAACGACAGCGCGGGCGTACCGAGGATCGGCACACCCTTGAAATAGATGACGGTCTTGCCGGCGGTGCCGACGTCGCGCCCCTGGTCCAGGCGCAGGGTGCTCGATTTCAGGTACCACGACGGGTCGGGGCCGTCGCAGGTGCTGTAGGTGCCGTCCACCACCACTGCCTGGTCCTCGCCCAGGAAGTCGATGCGCGCCGCCTGGCCCTGCGCATTGTTCATGTGCAGGTGGTATTGCGGATCGAGCACCCAGCCCTTGCCGGTCTCCAGGTTCAATTCCAGGGCGTCGCCCTTGTAGCGGTCGCCGAAGCGCCACATGTTGATGTGGCCTTCCGCCGTGACCTTGTCCTCGACGCGGTAGTAGCAGGCGGTATCGGCGGTGATGCCGGTGGGGCCGCGCGTGATCTCGACGTCGCGCGCCAGGTTCATCTCGCGGTCCGGCCGGCCGCTGATTTCCTCGGCGCGCATGGTGACCGGCAATTCCTGTTCGTCGGCGCGCGTGGCGGCGACGGCCGCAGGCACCGGCAGCGGTGCCGGGGCAGAAGCTGCATCGGAAGCGGGAAAAGCGGCGGCGACCGCGGCCGTGGTGGCGGGCGCGGTCTGGGCGTGCAGCGGCCCCGTGGCCACGGTGACGAGGGCGGACAAGGCGACTGCGCGCCGCGGCGGGAAAGGAAGGGCCGTAATCCAGCTCATGAAAGATCGCGATGCACCATACAGGGGCGAGGTTGGTATCGAATTCCTTATTATATGGGAATATCTCAGCCACGGTCGCAAAAGCGCCGCCCGCCGGCGCCGCGCCGGGCATTGCCAACAAACCGCAAGCCATTGATTTGCAAGGCTTCTCGCCAAGCACGCAGATACAATTGTTACACCCGAAGCAGGATGCGACCGCCCGGCTCACGGCCGGCGCAGGAGGCTTTGAGGAGGCTCAACAGTAAGCCGGCCATCCGCGCCGGGGCCGCCCGATTGCGTCCGCATTGCCATGCTCAGGTGCATGCTCTACACTTGAACGTTACCACTTCGCCGTATTCACCCATTACCGACCGGACCCACCGGGACGCTTCATGTCTTCTCTGTCTCAACTCTCCCCTACCGCCGACGGGCAGGATGCCCGCCTGGCCCAGCTGACCGCATGGCTGGGCACCCTGGACCTGGTCGAGGCCGGGAGCCTGCGCCCCGCTTCGACCGATGCCAGCTTCCGCCGCTACTTCCGCCTGGACGTGCTGCCGGCGCTGCGCGACAAGCTCGGCGCCACCCTGATCGCCATGGACGCGCCGCCCGAGCGCGAGAACGTGCCGGCCTTTATCCACGTCGACGGCCTGCTGTTCGACGCCGGCGTCACCGTGCCGGCGATCGTCGCGCGCCAGGTCGAGGCCGGCTTCCTGCTGCTGTCCGACCTCGGCACCACGACCTACCTGCAGCGTCTCGACATCGACAACGCGCCCTTCATGTACTCGGATGCGATCGATGCCCTGATCAAGTTCCAGCAGACCAGCCAGCCGGGCGTGCTGCCGGAATTCGACCGCGCCTTCGTGCTGCGCGAGATGAATTTGTTTCCGGAATGGTTCGTGGGACGCCACCTGGGCGCCACCCTGACCGACGTCCAGCAAACCCAGTTGAGTAAAGTGTTCGAGGCGATCACCGCCAACGTGCTGGCCCAGCAGCAGGTCTTCATGCACCGCGACTACCACTCGCGCAACCTGATGTTCCTCGACCAGGGCAACCCCGGCGTGCTGGATTTCCAGGATGCCGTGTACGGCCCGGTGACCTACGACCTGGCCTCGCTGCTGCGCGACGCCTACGTCCAGTGGGACGAGGAATTCGTGCTGGACTGGGTGGTGCGCTACTGGCAGAGCGCCAAGCGCGCCGGCCTGCCGGTGAACCCGGACATCGACGCCTTTTATCGCGACTTCGAATACATGGCCTTGCAGCGCCACCTGAAAATCCTGGGCATCTTCTGCCGCCTGAACTATCGCGACGGCAAGGCCGTCTACATGGGCGACCTGCCGACCGTGCTCGACTACGTGCGCAAGACCGCCAACCGCTACACCGAACTCAAGCCGCTGGCGCGCCTGCTCGATTCCTTCGAGGACAAGGCGCCGCAGGTCGGCTACACCTTCTGAGGAGGCGCGCGATGAAAGCCATGATCTTCGCCGCCGGCCGCGGCGAGCGGATGCGGCCGCTGACCGACACCGTCCCGAAGCCGCTGCTGAAGGTGCGCGGGCGGCCGCTCATCGCCTGGCACGTATTGAACCTGGTGCGCGCCGGCATCCGCGACATCGTCATCAACCATTCCCACCTCGGCCACATGATCGAGCAGGAACTGGGCGACGGCAGCCGCTACGGCGCGCGCATCGTGTACTCGCACGAGCCCACGCCATTGGAGACCGCGGGCGGCATCGCCAACGCGCTGCACCTGCTGGGCGACGAGCCGTTCCTGGCGGTGTCGGGCGACATCTACGCGCCCTACTTCGACTTCGAGCAGGTCAAGGATGCGCTCAAGGACCAGGACATGCTGGGCAAGGACATCCCGCTCGACAAGCGCGACATCGCCTGGCTGTACCTGACGCCGAATCCGTGGCACAACCCGGAAGGCGACTTCGGATTGACCATGTACACGCTGTCCAACGACGGCGCGCCCAAGTGGAACTTCGCCGGCATCGGCGTCTACCGTCCCGAGATGTTCGAGGGCATCGGCGCCGGCGAATTCCTGAAGTTCGGCCCGCTGATGCGCAAGTTCATCGAGCAGGGCCGCGTGGGCGGCGAGTTGTACGAAGGCGAATGGGTCAACGTCGGCACCGTGGAACAGCTGGAAGCCCTGAACGCGCCCTTCGGCGCCCGCAAGGGCGGAGCGGGCAACAGCGGCAGCAGCGGCAGCAGCGGCGGCGGCGCCGCATGATGGACTACGCCGGCCGCCGCGCGCGCCTGGCCGCGCAATTGCCGCCTGGCGCCGTGGCCGTGCTGATGACGGCGCCGGAAGCGCTGCGCAACGGCGACAGCGACTACCCGTACCGTCACGACAGCTATTTTTACTATCTGACCGGCTTCGGCGAGCCGGAAAGCGCGCTGGTGCTGGTGGCCGCCGCCGGCGCGACCCCGGCGCGCTCGATCCTGTTCTGCCGCGAAAAGAACCCGGAACGCGAGATCTGGGACGGCTACCGCCACGGTCCGGAAGGCGCGCGTACCGCCTGCGGCGTCGACGCGGCCCATCCGATCGCCGACCTGGATGCGCAGATGGGCACATTGCTGGCCGATGCGCCGGCGCTGTACTGGGCGACCGGTGCCGACCATGCCTTCGACGCGCGCGTAAACGGCTGGGTCAAGGCGGTGCGCGCCCAGGCCAGGAGCGGCGTCACCGCGCCCGACACCTTTCGCAACCTGCTGCCGCTGATCGACGAGATGCGCCTCGTCAAGGACGCCGACGAACAGGCGCTGATGCTGCGCGCCGGCGTCATTTCCGGCCAGGCGCACGCGCGCGCCCTGCGCGCCGCGCGCGCCGGCGTGTTCGAATACGAACTGGAAGCGGAGCTGCTGTACGAATTCCGCCGCAACGGCGCCCAGTTCCCGGCCTATACCCCGATCGTCGCCTCCGGCCCCAACGCCTGCGTGCTGCACTACAACGCCAACGACCGCCGCACCCGCGACGGCGACCTGGTGCTGATCGACGCCGGTTGCGAACTGGACGGCTACGCCGCCGACATCACCCGCACCTTCCCCGTCAACGGCCGTTTTACACCGCCGCAGCGCACCTTGTACGAGCTGGTGCTGGCGGCCCAGCAGGCGGCCTTCGAGGCGATCGCCCCGGGCCGGCCGTACGCCGCCTTCCACGAGGCTGCGCTGCGCGTGCTCGCGCAAGGCATGCTCGACCTCGGCCTGATCCCGGCCGGCAAGTACGCCGGCGTCGACGAGGCCATCGCTGCGCGCGCCCACCTGCCCTTCTACATGCACGGCACCGGCCATTGGCTGGGCATGGACGTGCACGACGTCGGCGCCTACCGAGACCTGCAGCTGCCGGACAAGCCGTCGCGCCTGCTGCGGCCCGGCATGGCGCTGACGGTGGAACCGGGCATCTACGTGCGCCCCGGCGAGGGCGTGCCGGAACAATTCTGGCACATCGGCATCCGCATCGAGGACGACGTGATCGTCACCGACGACGGCTACCGCGTGCTGACCGCCACGGCGCCGAAGACCGTGGACGAAATCGAGGCGCTGGCCGGCAAGGCCCAGCCGGCGGGCGCCTGACGCAACATGCTGCAACACGATGGAAGCTGATATGACGACTGACCAATTCAACCCGGCCGACGGTGCGCCCGGCGCCGCCGCGGCGGCCGATGCCGCGGCGGCCGATGCCGTGGCAACCGGCAACGCGCCTGCCGTACCGCCGCTGCATGCGGACGTGGCCATCTGCGGCGCCGGCCCGGTCGGCCTGGCGCTGGCGGCGCTGCTGGTACGGCGCGGCATCGACGGCAGGCGCATCGCGCTGGTCGATGCCAGGTCGCTCGGCCAGGCGATTTCCGACCCGCGCTCGATCGCGCTGGCCTGGGGCAGCCGCATGCTGCTGGACGACGTCGGCGCCTGGGCGGCCGTGGCGCCGGCGGCCACGCCGATCCACCAGATCCACGTGTCGCGCCGCGGCCACCTGGGCCGCAGCCTGATCGGCCGCGAGGAACACGGCCTGGAAGCGCTGGGCTACGTGACCCGCTACGGCACGGTGGTCGACGCGCTGGCGCGCGCCTGCGAGCGCGCCGGCGTGCAGGTGCTGCGCCCGCAGCGCGTGAGCGCCGTCGAGGAGCGCGGCGCCGAAGTGGTGCTGCAACTGGACGACGGCCGCGCGCTGCACGCCGCGGTGGCGGTGCAGGCCGAGGGCGGCGTGTTCGGCGAACAGGCGGATAAATCGCGGCGGCGCGACTACGACCAGACCGCCGTCATCGCCCGCGTCAGCGCCGATGCGCCGGTCGCCCACCGCGCCTTCGAACGGTTTACGGACGAGGGTCCGCTGGCGCTGCTGCCGCAGGATGGACCGGACGGCCACCAGTACGCGCTGGTGTGGTGCGTGCGGCCCGAACGCGCCGAGCAGTTGCGCCAGCTGGGCGCGGACGCCTTCCTGCGCCAGCTGGCCGAGGCCTTCGGCGAGCGCGTCGGCAATTTCACGAAGGTGTCGGAACGGGCCGCCTTCCCGCTCGGGCTGAACGCGGACGCGCGCGTGACGGCGCGCACGGTGGCGATCGGCAACGCCGCGCAGACGCTGCATCCGGTGGCGGGACAGGGGCTGAATCTCGGACTGCGCGACGCGGCGGTGCTGGCGCGGCTGCTGGGACGCGCGCTGGCTTCGGCACCCGCTGCGGACGGCGGCGCCGAGGTGCCGCAAGCGCTGGCGCAGTTCGCGCAGGAGCGCGGGCGCGACCGCGGCGCCATCATCCGCGCCACCGACACGATGGCGCGCGCGTTCGCCGGCCGCGGGCCGCAGCAAGCCCTGTTCGGGCTGGCGCTGGCGGCGCTGGACACGCTGGCGCCGGCGCGCGCGCTGCTGGCGGATTTGATGATGTTCGGGCGGCGGTAAACGGTATATTGCGTTCTTGCGCGTGTCGCTCGAACGCGTGGACGGCTATACCACGGTAATCGAAACACCGGCGCGGTGACCGCCGTCCACGCGTCCAGCAATCGCCCGGACCGCCATGCATGCCATCGCCCCTACTCCACCGCCTTGACCATCGACTCGATCACCTTCTTCGCATCGCCGAACACCATCATCGTGTTCGGTTGATAGAACAGGTCGTTGTCCAGCCCCGCATACCCGGACGCCATCGAGCGCTTGTTGACGATGATGCTTTTCGCTTTATAGGCTTCCAGGATCGGCATGCCGGCGATCGGCGACTTTGGATCCTTGGCTGCCGGATTCACCACGTCGTTGGCGCCCAGCAC
Organism: Massilia forsythiae; assembly: GCF_012849555.1. Taxonomy (NCBI): domain Bacteria; kingdom Pseudomonadati; phylum Pseudomonadota; class Betaproteobacteria; order Burkholderiales; family Oxalobacteraceae; genus Massilia; species Massilia forsythiae. The sequence continues at coordinate 2,370,751 of NZ_CP051685.1, read as the reverse complement.
CAGCACCACGTCGGTCTGGCCGAACTCGCCGTTGATGTCTTCCATTTCCGCCACCTGGTCGTAGGGCACCTCGGCTTCGGCCAACAGCACGTTCATGTGGCCCGGCATGCGCCCGGCCACCGGGTGGATCGCATAGCGCACCGTCACGCCGTGTCCGGTCAGCTTGTCGACCAGTTCCTTCACCGTGTGCTGGGCGCGCGCCACCGCCAGGCCGTAGCCGGGCACGATGATCACGGATTCCGCATTCTGCAGGATGAAGGCGGCATCCTCCGCCGAGCCGGATTTGACCGGGCGCTGCTCCTGGGCGGCGCTGCTGCCGGCGCCGGCCGCCTCGCCGCCGAAGCCGCCCAGGAGTACGTTGAAGAACGAGCGGTTCATGGCCTTGCACATGATGTACGACAGGATCGCGCCGGACGAGCCGACCAGCGAGCCGGCGATGATCAGCATCGAATTGTTCAGCGAAAAGCCGATGCCGGCCGCCGCCCAGCCGGAATACGAATTCAGCATCGACACCACCACCGGCATGTCGGCGCCGCCGATCGGGATGATGATCAATACGCCCAGCACGAAGGACAGCGCGGCCATCGCGATGAACGGTCCCCAGGCCGGCGCCGCGCCGCCGTCGAAGCAGAACGCCAGGCCGAGCGCGACGATGGCGATCGCCGCCAGCAGGTTGACCGTGTGCTGGCCGGGGTAGCGCACCGGGGCGCCCTGGAACAGGCGGAATTTGTAGCTGCCGGCCAGCTTGCCGAAGGCGATCACGGAACCGGAAAAGGTGACCGCGCCGACGAAGGTGCCGATGAACAGTTCCAGCCGGTTGCCGAACGGCAGCGCCGCCCCGCGCGCGGCGATGTTGAAGGCCCACGGTTCGGACACGGCGGCGACGGCGATGCACACCGCCGCCAGGCCGATCAGCGAATGCATGGCCGCCACCAGTTCCGGCATCTTGGTCATCTCGACGCGGCGCGCGGCGGTGGCGCCGATGGCGCCGCCCACCGCCACGCCCAGCAGCACCAATCCAAAACCCATGCCGCCGCCGGCGAGTTCCTGCTTCAATTTCAGCATCAGCGCGATCGTGGTCAAGACCGCGATCGCCATCCCGCCCATGCCGAAGGCGTTGCCGACGCGCGCCGTCGACGGCGACGACAAGCCTTTCAAGGCCTGGATGAAGCAGACCGACGCCACCAGGTAGAACAGTGTCACGGTATTCATGCTGATCGCGTTCATGCGGCCTCCCCGGCCTTGGCGGGCTTGGCGGCGTCGGCGGATGCCTGTACTGCGGCGCCGGCCCTGGCTTTCGGCGCCTTTTTCTTGAACATCTCCAGCATGCGCTGGGTCACCAGGAAGCCGCCGAACACGTTGACCGCCGCCAGCGCCACCGCCAGCGTGCCCGCCACCCGGCCGGCGAGGCCCTCGGTGAGGCCCGCCGCCAGCATGGCGCCGACGATGATGATGGCCGACACCGCATTCGTCACCGCCATCAGCGGCGTGTGCAGCGCCGGCGTGACGGTCCATACCACGTGGTAGCCGACGTAGATCGCCAGCACGAAGATGATCAGGTTGATGATGGTGTGACTGATTTCCATGCCGGTCTCCTTTTGTGTTCTCGACGTGCTCGCATGCTTCCGGTGTACGGGATCTTGTTGCTCCGTATGGGTTCCCGCCTGCGCGGGAACGACGGTTTTTTTGCGCCGGGACGACGGGATGCCTACTGTCGTCGGAATACTTGCCCGTCGGCGCAGACCAGCACCGCGCGCACGATCTCGTCCTCGCGGTCGACGGCCAGCCGGCCCTCGGCGTCGATGATCAGCTTCAAAAAGTCGAACACGTTGCGCGCATACAGCGCGGAGGCGTCGGCCGGCACCAGCGTCGCCAGGTCCGGTTCGCCGATGAGGATCACGCCGTGCTTGACCACGGTCTTGCCGTATTCGGTCAGCGGGCAGTTGCCGCCCTGCCCGATCGCCATGTCGACGATCACCGCGCCCGGCTTCATGGCGCGCACCGTGTCTTCCGCAATCAGCACCGGCGCCTTGCGCCCCGGGATCAGCGCGGTGGTGATCACGATGTCGGCCAGGCGGGCGCGTTCGTGCACCAGTTCGGCCTGCCTTTTCATCCAGTCGGCCGGCATCGGGCGCGCATAGCCGCCGGCGCCCTGGGCGATCTCGCGTTCCTCGTCGGTCACGAAAGGTACGTCGATGAACCTGGCGCCCAGCGACTCCACCTGTTCCTTGACCGGCGGGCGCACGTCGGACGCCTCGATCACGGCGCCCAGGCGCTTGGCGGTGGCGATCGCCTGCAGGCCGGCCACGCCGACGCCCATGATCAATACGCGCGCCGCCTTGACGGTGCCGGCCGCCGTCATCAGCATCGGCATGAAGCGGCCGTAGGCGTTGGCCGCCATCAGCACCGCCTTGTAGCCGGCGATGTTGGCCTGCGAGGACAGCACGTCCATCGACTGGGCGCGCGTGATGCGCGGCGCCGCTTCCAGGGCAAAGGCCTGCAGGCGGCGGTCGGCCAGCGCGGCCAGGGTATCGGTGTCGAACGGATCGAGCATGCCCACCAGCGCCGCGCCCGGCGCCATGAGGCCACGCTCGCGCGCGTCCGGCGCGCGCACCTTCAGTACCAGTTCGGCCCGGAATGCTTCCTCGGCGCTGCCGATGCGGGCGCCGGCGGCGGCATAGGCATCGTCGGGCGCGGCGGCGTGCAGGCCGGCGCCGGATTGCACGATCACGTCGTGCCTTGCGCAGAGTTTCTTGACGGTTTCGGGAGTGGCTGCGACGCGTGTCTCGCCCGGCTTCGATTCGGCCGGAACACCAATTTTCATGATGCCTCCGTAGAATTGATAAACTGTCTACAATCTAGCATGCAAGCCAGAAAAACAATGCGTGCCGGCGGCAGTAAATATCGATAAGTGGTTTTTCGTAAACAGACTGGCAATTGTCGTATCCAATGTGATACACACCCAGGACTATTCCAACTTTTGTCGTAACAGATCAATACCTTGGCCGCACAGAAAGTGTTGCGCTGCAACGTGCGCGCAAGCAACTGCCGTTCCGTCAAGGTAGAATGTCGGCTCATTTCCAAGGACGCGCATGACCCATACCTTCAGACCTTCGGTGACCGTCGCCGCGATCATCGAACGCGACGGCCGTTTCCTGCTGATCGAAGAGGAAACCAGCGACGGTATCCGCTTGAACCAGCCGGCCGGCCACCTCGACCCCGGCGAATCGCTGGAACAGGCGGTGGTGCGCGAGGCGCTGGAAGAAACGGCGCACGAATTCATTCCCGAAGGGCTGGTCGGCATGTACATGTCGCGCTATCACTCGAAGTCGCGCGGTGCCGACGTGACCTATCTGCGCTTCACCTTCTGCGGCAAGCCGGGACGCGATTTCGACCAGCCGCTCGACGAAGGCATCCTGCGCACCCTGTGGATGACGCGCGACGAGATCGCCGCCACCCAGGAACGGCACCGCAGCCCGATCGTGCTGCGCTGCGTGGACGATTACCTGGCGGGCAAGCGCACGTCGCTGGACCTGCTGTACACCGACCATTCGGTTTTCGATGGCGGACCAACTATCTGAGCGGACGTAACATGAGCAAGAAAAAAGTCGTGATCGGGATGTCGGGCGGCGTCGACTCCTCGGTCGCGGCGTGGATGCTGAAGGAGCAAGGCTACGACGTCGTCGGCCTGTTCATGAAGAACTGGGAAGACGACGACGACTCCGAATACTGCTCCACGCGCCAGGACTGGATCGACGCGGCCAGCGTGGCCGACGTGGTCGGCGTGGACATCGAGGCGGTGAACTTCGCCGCCGAGTACAAGGACCGCGTGTTCGCGGAATTCCTGCGCGAGTACCAGGCCGGCCGCACGCCGAATCCGGACGTGCTGTGCAATGCCGAGATCAAGTTCAAGGCCTTCCTCGACCATGCGATGAAGCTGGGCGCCGACCTGATCGCCACCGGCCATTACGCGCGCGTGCGCCCGAACGGCGGCAAGTTCGAATTGCTGAAGGCGTTCGACGCCACCAAGGATCAAAGCTATTTCCTGCACCGCCTGAACCAGGCGCAGCTGTCGAAATCGCTGTTTCCGCTGGGAGAAATCCCGAAGACGGAAGTGCGCAAGATCGCCGAGAAACTGGCGCTGCCGAATGCGCAAAAAAAGGATTCGACCGGCATCTGCTTCATCGGCGAGCGCCCGTTCCGCGAATTCCTGGGCCGCTACGTCTCGCACAAGCCCGGCCCGATCAAGCTCGACGACGGCCAGACCGTGGGCGAGCACGTCGGCCTGTCGTTCTACACGCTGGGCCAGAGAAAAGGGATCGGCATCGGCGGCCTGAAGTCGCACAAGAACGCGGACGGCACCAGCGAACCGTGGTTCGTGGCGCGCAAGGACATCGCCACCAACACCTTGTATATCGTGCAGGGCCACGACCATCCGTGGCTGCTCTCGAGCGCGCTGGCGGCCGGCCAGGCCAGCTGGATCGCCGGCGCAGCGCCCGAAGCGCGCGCGCTGTCGGCCAAGACCCGCTACCGCCAGGCCGACGTCGCCTGCGAGATCGCACCCGAAGGCCGGGACCGCTTCGCGCTGCGCTTCTCCGATCCGCAATGGGCGGTGACGCCGGGGCAATCGGCGGTGCTGTACGACGGGGAGGTGTGCCTGGGGGGCGGGATCATCGATGCGGCGGGGACGCGCTGAGCCGTCAGCATATTGCTGACTCAAAGACCGTCGTCCCCGCGCAGGCGGGGACCCATGGTGAGCATCAGAAACTCATCTAGCTTGGAACGCTGTACCGTTTCTACCTGCGTGGTGTTGGTAGCGATGCATGGGTCCCCGCCTGCGCGGGGACGACGTGCTGCTGTCAAGAACGGTGTAACCGGCGCGGTGCCGGCCACGAGCCATGCCGCCTCAGGCCGGCTGCAGGCTGTCCTGCTGTTCTTCCACCCCGTTCTGCACCTTGAACCACTGCGCGAACGCCTCCGGCGCCAGCGGCCGGGCGAACAGGTAGCCCTGCGCCTCGTCGCAATCGGCCTGGCGCAGCACCTGCGCGACACCTTCCGTTTCCACGCCTTCGGCCACCACGCGGTGTCCCAGGTCGTGCGACAGCTTGATCATGGCCGACACCAGCGAGCGCTTGCGTTCGTCCTGCTCGATGCCGCGCACGAAGGACTGGTCGATCTTGACCACCTGGACTGGCAGGCTCTGCAGGTAGGCCAGGCTGCTGTAGCCGGTGCCGAAATCGTCGATGGCCAGGCGGATGCCGGCGGCGTTCAGCGACGCCAGCGTGGCTTCGGCCAGCTTGGGGTTCTGCATCAGCGTGCTTTCGGTGATTTCCAGTTCCAGGCAGCTCGGCGGCAGGGCATGGCGGCGCAGGCCGTCCACCACGCGCTCGCAGAAGTCCGGCTCCATCAGGTTGACCGCCGAGACGTTCACCGCCAGTTCCAGCTCGACGCCTTCCAGGCGCCACTGCGCCAGCTGGCGCATCGCCGCTTCCAGCACCCAGCTGGTGGTCGCGCGCAGCATCGAGGTGCGCTCGACGATCGGAATGAATTCGCCCGGCGACACTTCGCCGAAGCCCGGGTGGGTCCAGCGCAGCAGTGCCTCGGCGCCGATGCAAGCGCCGCTGGCCAGGTCGACCTTGGGCTGGAACACCAGGCGCAACTGGCTGGCGCCGTCCTCGGGCACGTCCAGCGCGGCGCCGAACTCGTTGATCAGCAGGAAGCGGCGCCGGTACAGCACGTCCTGTTCCTGCGAAAACGTCGACACCTCGCAATCCTGGTCGAGGCTGTGCTGGACCGCCGAATGCAGGTTGCGCAGCAGGTCGGTGTGGGTGGTGACGCCGACCTCGAACGGCGCCACGCCGATGCGCGCGGTGGTCACGAAGCGCGACGTGGTCGAGGCGGCGCGCCGCTGCAGCCAGCTTTCCAGCGTGGCGCGGAACGCCGCCGGATCGGTCCCTTGCGGGGCGATGAAGGCGAATTCGGTCGGGGTGACGTGGTAGACGATGCTGTGCACGCCGAAGGTCTGCGCCATCAGGCGCACCGCCTCGCCGACGATCTCGTCGAGGTAGGCCGGCCCCATCGCGCGCAGGGCATTGCTCAGCTGTTCCGGGCTGGCCAGGTTGATCAGCGCCGCCAGGCGCGCCTCGCCATGGACGCAATCGGCAGACATGTCCTTGAAGTCGTCGATGAACTGGTTGCGATTCGGCAGGCCGCTGAGCGGGTCGACGCGGCCGAGCGCGTGCTGCAGCTCGATCTGCGCCATCACCATCGCCGCCAGGTCGCGCAGCACCGCGCCTTCGGCCGGGCTGATCTCGCGCGGGAAGGTGCCCAGCACGCACATCGCGCCCAGGCAATAGCCGTCATGCGTGACCAGCGGCGCGCCGGCATAGAAGCGGATGCCCGATTCGGCCAGCAGGCTGTCGCGGTAGCAATCGTCCTGCTGCAAGTCGTTGATGACCAGCAGCATGCCGTCGTCCGCCACCTGGCCGCACGGCGCCTTCATGCGCGGAATCGAGTCGTGCTCGACGCCGACACGCGACTTGAACCACTGCCGGTTGCTGTCCGTCAGCGACACCGCGGCGATCGGCAGATTGAACATCTGGGCCGCCATGCGCGTGATACGGTCGAACGCCTCGGTCGGCGGCGTATCGAGGATATTCAGTCTGCGCAGCGTGTCGAGCCGGTTGGCTTCCTTGTGCGCCAGGGATAGGGGGAGACTCATGATCACTGTAGCCAACCTATTTGACGGAATTGATTAAATAATTGAATTTGCTAAGATTGTGCCCGTAACATTTCCAATAGTCAATTAAAGTTTCCATATTATGACAATTTTTTGCCGTGATAGTGGCTTGTAGATGACATCAGTCAATACAAAATCATAATCAAATTCATCAAATTATTGATCATAAAGTTGATTGCAAGTAAAATTCATTTGTCTTCAGCTGCATTATCCTCCCCATGTCTTCCTCATCAGACAACACCGATGATCCCGTGTTGACGACCGCCGCCGCCGCCCGCCTGCTGGGGGTTGCGGTCAGCACTACCCAGCTCTGGCTGGAAAGCGGCGCTCTTCCCTCCTGGAAGACGCCCGGCGGCCATCGCCGGGTCAGGCACAGCGCCGTCATGAAATTGCTCAAAGAGCGTGGCGGTCCCGTGCGGCCGGTCGCCCATGCGGCGCCAGCCGCCGCAGTGCAGACGGCTGCGCCGGTTTCCGCGCCAGGCGCTGCCAAGCCTGCCGACTTCATCCCGGCGCCCCAGCCCGCCTATCCGATACCGCTGGACGAACGGGCGCGCCTGGCTGCGCTCGAAGCCAGCAGGCTGCTCGACACGCAGCCGGACAACGTGTTCGACCGCCTGACCCGGCTCGCTGTCCAGGTCACTGAGTGTCCGATCGCCCTGGTCACGCTATTGACGGCGCAGCGCCAGTGGTTCAAGTCGGGCGTCGGCCTGGATATCGGCGAAACGCCGCGCGGCTGGGCCTTCTGCAACCACGCGATCCTGCAGGACGGGCCGTTCATCGTGACGGATGCCGGACAGGACCCGCGTTTCCGCGCCAATCCGCTGGTGGTCGGCGCGCCCCATGTCCGCTTCTACGGCGGCATTCCGCTGCGCGATGCCGGCGGCCATGCACTGGGCGCCTTGTGCGTGATGGACCGCGAACCGCGCCGCCTGCGCGAGCGCGAATTGCAGGCGCTGCAGGAACTGGCGGCGATCGCCACCGACGAGCTGCGCCGGCGCACCTGAAGCGTTTCCGGCCTGCGCCTAGATAACCGCTGGCACAGGGTCCAGGGCAAGACGACGCAACGCCACCATGGAGCGCGTGCCGGCGGCGCCTATTGCGGCCCCATGCGCTTGACCATGGCCAGCACGGTATTGCGGATGGTGCGCAGCACCGTCTCCGCCTTGAACGGCTTGACGATGAAGCCGTGCACGCCGCGCGCCAGCGCGGCCTGGATCGCCGCCGCATCCAGCGTGCCGGACACCATGAATACCAGCGTCTTCGGCAGGCTGGCGCGCAGCTGCTCGACCACGCCGTTGCCGTCCTCGACCTGCTCGCGCGCGATGCAGATGATGTGCGGCTGGTGCTTGAGCGCCAGGGAATACGCGAGCGCGCTGGTGTGGCCCTGGCCCACCACGTTGTAGCCGCCGTCCAGCAGCACGGTGTTGAGCAGGCCGCGCGACACTGCGCTGGAATCGATGATCACCGCCTTGAGCATGTCTTGTCTCCGTTTCGATGCGATGCGCGGCGCGGATCAATGCGCATCGTAGGCCAGCATGTTCCAGCTGACGCCCAGGCGCACGTCGGTCTTGACGTGCACCAGCTGCCGTGAAATTTCGAGGATCCCGCGCTCGGCGCGCAAGCGCTCGCCGAGCGGCGTCTTGAGGATGCCGGCGCCGGCGATCACCGCATCCAGGTCGCCATAGGCGTTCAGCAGGCGCGCCGCAGTCTTCATGCCGACCTTCGACACGCCCGGCACGCCGTCGGTCGGGTCGCCCATCAGCGCCAGCAGATCGTGCAGGCGCTCCGGCGCGACGCCGAAGCGCTGGCGCACCCAGGCGTCGTCGTGCCATTCGTTCTTGAAATGGTCCCACACCAGCGCCCCGTGCGCGATCAGGTGGTGCAAGTCCTTGTCGGTGGTGGCGACGATGGCTTCGCCCTTCCCTTCCGACAGCCAGCGCAGCACGCCGGTGCCGATCACGTCGTCGGCCTCGACACCGGGGATCGCCAGCACCTGCAGGCCGACCTCGCGCAGGCGCTGGTGAAAGCCCGGCAGCGCCGCGCGCAGCACCGCCGGCATCGGCGCCCTGCCCTCGCGGTAGCGCGGATACAGCGCGTGGCGCCAGTTTTCGCCGCCATGGTCGAACGCCGCCAGCACATGGGTCGGCTGGTGCGTTTCCAGCAGGTTGCGGAACGACGACAGCGCATGCCGCAGGGCGATGCTCGCCTTCAGGTCCGAGTCCGGTTCCGGGCTGGCTTCGTACACGCGGCGCACGATGTTCAGTCCGTCGATGGCGAGCAGTTTGGCCATGGCTGGTCCGATGCCTTCCTTGCAGCGCTTACTTCACGAAGTCGTACTGGCCGCCGCGCTCGAGCGCACGCCGGTAGGCCGGGCGCGCATGGATGCGCTCCAGGAAACCGACCAGGTTCGGGTAGCGGCCGTCCAGCCCGCCGCGCGAGGCGGCCGCTTCCAATGGAAAACTCATCTGGATGTCGGCGGCGGAAAACGCGCTGCCGGCGAACCAGGTGCGCTTGCCCAGTTCCCCCTCCAGGAAGGCCAGGTGGGTGTCGAGCTGCGGCTGGATGAAGGTGCTCGTCACCTTGGCGGCGATGCCGCGCGCGATCGGTTTCACGAAGAACGGCGCCGGCCCGTTGGCGACGCGGTCGAACACCAGCTTCAGCAGCAGCGGCGGCATCAGCGAGCCTTCGGCGTAGTGCAGGAAATAGGTGTAGTGCAGGCGCTCGGGGGTGCCCGGCGCCGGCGCCAGGCCGGCGCCCTGCGCGCTGACGCCATGGCGCCCGGTCAGGTAGTCGACGATCGCGCCGGATTCCGCCACCACCGTGTCGCCGTCGCTGATCACCGGCGACTTGCCGAGCGGGTGCACGGCGCGCAGCTCGGGCGGCGCCAGCATCGTCTTCGGATCGCGCTGGTACTTCTTGATCTCGTATTCCAGGCCGAGTTCCTCCAGCAGCCACAGGATGCGTTGCGAACGCGCGTTGTTCAAGTGGTGGACGATGATCATAAGCAACCTTATGTTGGCAAATGCGCTAGCTTAGCATGGGGCGGACACGCGGCAGGGGCGTCACCGTTTCGCGACAATCGACGCAGGTTTGGCGAAACCGATATTCTTTTCTGGCAAGCTTTGCTATTCTTGCCGACTTTCCAAAAAGAAATACCAATTTCTTTTAATTCATCGGCCGTTCGCGGCATATCTTACCCGTTTCCATGACCTTCCTTTCCAGATTGACCATCGCGAAAAAACTCGGCCTGCTGACCCTGATCACCGGCCTGGGCATCGCCCTCGTCGCCGCTGCCCTGCTGGTATCGGAACGGCGCCTGATCGCCGACGAGCGCGGCCGTGCAGTGCGCCAGGCGGTTGAGGTGGCCAGCGGCGTGGTGGCGCGCTACCAGCAACTGGCGGCCGCCGGCGCCATGAGCGAAACACAAGCCAAGCGCGACGCGCTGGAAGCCCTGCGCGGCCTGCGCTATGACGGCAAGGAATATTTCTGGGTCAACGACATGCAGCCGCGCATGCTGATGCACCCGATCTCGGCCAAGCTGGAAGGCCAGTACCTGGCGCCGCTGGCCGATCCGCAGGGTTTTCACCTGTTCAGCGCCATGGTCGAGGTGGTGCGCACCAGCGGCGCCGGCTTCGTCCCCTACCTGTGGCCGAAGCCGGGCAGCGCTGCGCCGGTGCCCAAGGTATCGTATGTGAAAGGCATTCCGGGCTGGGGCTGGGTGCTCGGCTCCGGCGTCTACATGGATGCGGTGGACGCCGCCTTCTGGCCGCGCATGGCGCTGTTCACGGGCGCCGCACTGCTGCTGGCGGGCGTGCTGGCGCTGTGCGGCCACCTGGTCTCGCGCAGCATCCGCCGGCCGCTGGCGCGCGCGGTGGCCCTGGCGCATACGGTGGCCGCCGGTGACTTGACCACCGTGATCGAGGCGCGCGGCAACGACGAGACCGCCCGGCTGCTACGCGCCCTGCGCGAAATGAACGCCAGCCTGTGCGGCATCGTCGGCGCGGTCGACACCGGCATCCGCACCATCTCCGACGCTTCCCGCCAGATCGCCAGCGGCAACCAGGACCTGTCCAGCCGCACCGAGCAGCAGGCCGGGGCCCTGCAGCAGACCGCGGCGACCATGGAGCAACTGACCGGCGCCGTGCAGCAGAACGCCGGCAATGCGCGCCATGCCAGCCAGCTCGCCGCCAGCGCCGCGGAAGTGGCCCAGCGCGGCGGCGCCGTGGTGGGCCGGGTGGTCGAGACCATGGATGCCATCGACGCCTCGGCGCGCCGCATCGCCGACATCATCGGCGTTATCGACGGCATCGCCTTCCAGACCAATATCCTGGCACTGAACGCGGCGGTGGAAGCGGCGCGCGCCGGCGAACAGGGGCGCGGCTTCGCGGTCGTGGCCGGCGAAGTGCGCACCCTGGCGCAGCGTGCGGCCGCCGCCGCCAGGGAAGTGCGCACCCTGATCGACGATTCGGTACGCAAGGCCGGCGCCGGTGCGGCCCTGGTGCAACAGGCCGGCGGCACCATGCGCGAGATCGTCGACAGCGTCACGCGCCTACACGACATCATCTCCGACATCGCCGGCGCCGGCGAGCAGCAGCAGGCCGGCATCGCCATGATCAACCGCGCCATCGCCGAGATGGACGACGCCACCCAGCAGAATGCGGCGCTGGTCGAGCAGGCCGCCGCGGCGGCCACGGCGATGAACGAGGAGGCGCGCCACCTGGGCGACGTGTTCAGCGTGTTCAAGGTCGGCGCCGCCGATAGCGGCAGCGCGCGGCGCGGCCTGGCGCCGGCCTGAAGCTTATCTGGACTCGGCCAGCGCCGCCGCCGGTAGCGCAGCAATGTCGCCGCCCGCGGCGCCGGCGCCATCCAGCGCTTCCAGCCAGCTAAAAATGGCCGGCCAGATGCGCGCGTGGGCATTCCGTCCCACCAGCACGCCGACGTGCTGCAGGTTCACGCCGACGTCGCCCATGTAGTGCAGCAGCAGCTTGCGTGCGCTGGATGCCGCTTCATGGAAGGGCAGCATCGCCGCCAAAGGGATCAGCTTGCTGCGCGGATCGACCACGCTGACCAGCGGCGCGCGCAGGTCGCGCGGGCCGATGCGGCGTCCGCCCACCACCAGCTCGCCGCGCATGAATTCGTCGTGCCGGTACAGCGACTCGACGATGTCCGTGAACAGTTTACCGGGCAGCGGGAATTCGTCGTGGGTCCAGCGCTCCACGCGCAGGTGCGTCGCCAGCGCCTGCGGATCGGCCATCGACAGCCAGCGGTCCATGACGCGCTCCCACTGGAAGGCCTGCGGTTCGGCGATCGCGCTCATCATGTTGAGGAACGCGCCCGGCACCTGGCTGAACGCCTCGGCGATGCGGCCGGCGTGCGGCGTGGCTTCCACCAGCGGGCGGAAGCAGCACAGGCGCGGCTCGACGTGCAGCGGCGACTCCAGCAGGATGGTGGCGCGCACGTGCTGCGGGTGCAGCGCGCTGTAGACCGCGGCCAGGATGCCGCCCAGCGAGTGGCCGGCGACGATCGGTTTTTCCGTAGCGCCATCGGCCTCGATCGCGCCCCGGCACGCTTCCAGCATGCGGTCGCCGTAGTCGTCCAGTCCGGCATCCTGCCGGCCTTCGGCCACCGGCCCCCATTCCACCAGGTACACGCGGTAACCGCGCTCGAGCCAGCGCCGTACCACGCTGACCTCGGGAGACAAGTCCCAGATATAGGCGCGCTTGATCGGCGCCGGCACGATCAGCAGCGGCGCACCGCCTGCGCCCGCGTCGGCATCGCCGTACCGGCGCAGGGTGAAACCGGCTTCGGCGTGGATCACCGTCGACGGGGTCTGTTGCGGCCCATGGCCGGCGCGGTCCATGTCCACGCCGCGCGCCTGGCGGCTGCGGTCCATGTTCTTGAGGGCTTGCACGCCAAGCGTGCCCAGCGGGTTCCAGTCGGTTGCGCTCATGAAGGTCTCGTCTCGTTCAGGGTGCGAGAAGGGTACGCCAACCGGCCTGGGCTTCCAACCGTGTTCCAGCCGAATGGCGCTCGGGTTTGCGGCGCATTAAAGGAACCTCGAAAAATCGTAGCGAGCGGCGGCAGTTTCGGCTGAGAAGCGCAGCCGTACAGGCGTACGGCGAGCATCGCAAGTCGAAAATGCAACGCGCAGTAGATTTTTCGAGGTTTCCTTAAATGCGTCATGTCCATAATGTATCAAACCGCATGAACAGCGGAATCGATCCATGTGTTGCCTGGACGTTGCAGATTGCCAGCATCCCGATTGCATGACGCGCCCGGCTTGGGTACTATGCTTTTTTGCAACTTTTAACAATGTTGCTGATTTTTCAATCGATCCGTGGAGATTCCGATGTCGCGCCCCCGCCTGCCGTCCCTGTCCGCCCTCTTCCTGGCCACCGCCGCGCTGTGCAATACAGTGTACGCCCAGACCGCGCCGATGGCGCCCGACATCCCTGCATCGAAATTCGCCACCACCGTGCCGAATGCCGACTACGTGCGCCAGGAAGTCATGATTCCGATGCGCGACGGCACCAAGCTGTTCACGGTGATCGTGATCCCCAAGCGCATCGGCGGCGCCAAGGCGCCGATCATGCTGACGCGCACGCCGTACAACGCGGCCCGGCGCGCCGGCCGCATGAAAAGCCCGAACATCACCTCGATCCTGGGCGACGGCGACGATGCCTTCATCGAGAACGGCTACATCCGCGTGTTCCAGGACGTGCGCGGCAAGTACGGCTCCGAAGGCGATTACGTGATGACGCGCCCGGTGCGCGGCCCGCTCAACGATACCAAGGTCGACCACGTCACCGATGCCTGGGACACCATCGACTGGCTGGTCAAGAACGTAGCGCAGTCGAACGGCAAGGTCGGCATGGTCGGTTCGTCCTACGAAGGCTTCACGGTGCTGATGGCGCTGGTCGAGCCGCACCCGGCGCTGAAGGCGGCGGTGCCGATGAGCCCGATGGTCGACGGCTGGCGCGGCGACGACTGGTTCCACAACGGCGCCTTCCGCAACACCAACCTGAGCTACATCGCCAGCCAGAATTCGGCGCGCGGCGAAGGAGAACAAATCGTCACCGGCAACTACGACGACTACGACGCCTTTTTGCGCGCCGGTTCGACCGCCGACTTCGCCCATGCCTACGGCGTCGACCGGCTGAACTTCACCAAGAAACTGTTCGAGCACCCGGCCTACGACAGCTACTGGCAGGAACAGGCGCTCGACCGCATCCTGGCCAAGCGCCCGCTGACGGTGCCGACCATGAGCGTGGTCGGCCGCTGGGACCAGGAAGACATCTACGGCGCCTACGCCACCTATGCCGCGGTGGAACCGAAGGACACGAACAACAAGCTCAATTCGCTGGTGGTGGGCCCGTGGCGCCACAGCGGCGTCAACTACGAGGGCTCGACGCTGGGCGCGCTCCGCTTCACCGGCGATACCGCCCAGCAGTTCCGGCGCGACGTCATGCTGCCCTTCTTCAACCAGTACCTGCAGGATGGCGCGCCGGCCTTCGACACGCCGCCGGTGTGGTCGTACCAGACCGGCGTCAACCGCTGGCGCCGCCTGGAGCGCTGGCCGCTGGCGCCGGCCACCACGCCGCTGTACCTGCAGGCGGGCGCCGCACTCGGCTTCGACAAGGGGCCGGGCGCCGGCCGCGCCGCGGGCACAAACGCCGCCTTCGACGAATACGTGTCGGATCCGGCCAAGCCGGTGCCCTTCGTGCCGCGCCCGGTGCGCATGGGCGAAGGCACCGTCTGGAAACCGTGGCTGGTCACCGACCAGCGCTCCTACTCGGACCGCCCCGACGTGCTGACCTGGACCAGCGCCCCGCTGGCGGCGCCGCTGCAGCTGGCCGGCCAGCCGATGGTCAATTTGTTCGCCTCCACCAGCGGCACCGACAGCGACTGGGTCGTGAAACTGATCGACGTGTATCCGGACGAAGTGGCGGCGCAGCCGGACCTGGGCGGCTACCAGTTGCCGATCGCCATGGACATCTTCCGCGGCCGCTACCGCCAGGGGCTCGACAAACCGCTGGCGATTCCGGCCAACAAGGCCGAGCGCTACCGCTTCGCCCTGCCGAACGTCGACCACGTGTTCCTGCCGGGACACCGCATCATGGTGCAGGTGCAATCGAGCTGGTTCCCGCTGTACGACCGCAACCCGCAGACCTTCGTCCCGAACATCTTCCTTGCCAAGCCGGGCGACTACCGCAAGGCGACCCAGCGCGTCTACCACGCGCCGGGCATGGAAAGCGCGATCGAGTTGCCAGTAGTAAATTCTCAGCAATAAAGGTCGCCGGGAAACCGGCGTTGCGGCCCCGGCCATGGACGACGGCCGCGGCCGCGACAAACATGTCGAACAGCAGGGACGCGCACGCGAGACGGGAGTAGGCTTGCCACGTCGATCACACGGCGGGACCGTCCCGCCCCAACGCGAGGTGCGTCATGAAACGCTTGCTTCCCGTCGGCGCGCTGCTGCTCGGCAGCGCGCTCGTCCATGTTCCGGCGGCGGCCCAGGCGGCCGTCTGGAGCTTCACCTACACCGGCTTCTACGACCAGGAAGCCCGATCCTTCCTGCCCGACACGAAGCTGTCCGGGTCCTTTTCCGGCACCGACGGCAACGGCGACGGCACGCTCGAACTGGGAGAACTCACCACCCTGATGGTGGGCGCGACCGATTTCATTTCGTGCGCCGCCGCCAGCAACGCCTTTTACCATTGCGGCGCCGACCGCTTCCGCTTTTCGCCCGCGAGCGGCCTGTCGTTCAGCCTGGGCGAATACGGCAGCGACCCCGAAGGCTGGGTCGGCGGCGGCCACCTGGTCGAGACCGGCGCGCTCAGCTACGAATACCGGTTCGACCCGTACAGCAGCTACGAGCGGCACCTGCAGTGGACCAGGAGCACGACGCTGCAGGTGGTGTCGGTGGTGCCGGAACCGGCCGGGTGGGCCATGCTGGGCGGCGGCCTGGCGGGCATCGCCTTGTGGCGCAGGCGGCGCGCCTGATGCCAGGGCGGGCCGGCC
This sequence comes from Massilia forsythiae, assembly GCF_012849555.1. Lineage (NCBI taxonomy): Bacteria > Pseudomonadati > Pseudomonadota > Betaproteobacteria > Burkholderiales > Oxalobacteraceae > Massilia > Massilia forsythiae. The sequence continues at coordinate 2,354,991 of NZ_CP051685.1, read as the reverse complement.
GCGCAAGCATGCCGGGAAATGGACTCAGCGCTTCACGTGCAGCTGGATGACCTTGCGTCCCTGTGCATCCTGTTCCGGCAGCGGCGCCTCGGGCGCGCAGCTGCCGCAGGTATCGCAGCCGCTGCCGCAGCCGCTCTCGGTGCCCAGCCACTTGGCCAGGCGCCCCTGTTCGCCGCCGCGCGCGAATCGGTAGACCAGTTGCCGGCGCCAGGCCAGCGGCAGGTACCTGGCGCCGGCATACAGCGCGGCCAGCGCGACGATGACGGCGACGACGAGTGTTTGCAGCATGTCAGCCCCCCAGGAAGTGACGCGCGACCTGGTACGTGATGAACGAAGCGGCGTAGGCCAGCGCGAACATGTAGCCGGCCATCAGCCAGGCATAGCGCGCGCTGCCGGTCTCGCGCCGCACCACGGACAGGGTCGACAGGCATTGCGGTGCGAACACATACCAGGCCAGCAGCGACAGCGCGGTCGGCAGCGTCCAGGACGCGGCGATCAGCGGCGCCAGCGAACCGGCCACGTCGTCGCCCGAGGCCGACAGCGCGTATACCGTGCCGAGCGCGCCGACCGCCACTTCGCGCGCCGCCATGCCCGGCACCAGCGCGATGCAGATCTGCCAGCCGAAGCCGATCGGGGCGAAGATCACGGACAAGGCGCGCCCCAGCATGCCGGCCACGCTGTAGTAGATCGGCGGGTGGGTCGCCCCTTCCGGCGCGCCCGGGAAGCTCGACAGGAACCAGATCAGGATCATCAGCGTCAGGATCACGGTGCCGACGCGCATCAGGAAGATCTTGGCGCGCTCCCACAGGCCGAGCGCCAGATTCTGCAGGTGCGGCCAGTGGTAGGCCGGCAGTTCCAGCATCAGCGGGTGCTGGCCGCGCGCTTTCAGGCTGCGCTTGAAGAACCAGGCCACGCCCATGGCGCTGACGATGCCGGCCGCGTACAGGATGAACAGCACCAGCCCCTGCAAATTGATGCCGGCCCCCAGCTTGCGGTCCGGAATGAAGGCGGCGATGATCAGCGCGTACACCGGCAGGCGCGCGGAACACGTCATCAGCGGCGCGATCATGATCGTCACCAGGCGGTCGCGCGGGTTCTGGATGGTGCGCGCCGCCATCACGCCGGGAATCGCGCAGGCGAACGAGGACAGCAAGGGGATAAAGGCGCGCCCGGACAGGCCGACGCCGCCCATCATGCGGTCGAGCAAGAAAGCGGCGCGCGGCAGGTAGCCGCAATCCTCGAGGATCAGGATGAAGAAGAACAGGATGAGGATCTGCGGCAGGAACACCAGCACGCTGCCGACGCCGCCGAAGATGCCTTCTACGATCAGGCTGCGCAGCGGCCCTTCCGACATGCCCTGGCCGACCAGCACGCCCAGGTGCTCGACGCCGCCCTTGATCAGGTCCATCGGCACCGCGGCCCAGCTGAACACGGCCTGGAACACCAGGAACATCAATACCGCCAGGATCACCGGACCGGCCAGCGGGTGCAGCACCACCGCGTCTATCTGCTCGCTCAGGTTGCCGGTGTCCTTGTCGAAGCTGACGGTGGCGTCGATGATGCGCCGTACCTCGCGCTGGGTTTGCTGCACCGGCACCGCATCGATGGCGGACAGGGGCTGCGCCTTGACGGCATGGTCGAACGGCATCGCGGCCAGGGCCGCCAGCAGCGCCTTTTCGCCGCCGGCCTGCACCGCGACCGTCTCGATCACCGGCATGCCGAGCTCCTGCGACAGGCGCGCGGTATCGATCTCGATGCCGCGCTTTTTCGCCACGTCGACCATGTTCAGGGCCAGCACCATCGGCAGGCCGAGGCGCTGGATTTCCAGCACCAGGCGCAGGTTCAGGCGCAGGTTGGTGGCGTTCACCACGCACACCACGGCGTCCGGCGCCTGTTCGCCGGCGCGCAGGCCGGCCACCACGTCGCGCGTGATCGCTTCGTCCGGCGTATGCGCCGACAGGCTGTAGGCGCCGGGCAGGTCCAGCACGCGCAGCGGCTTGCCGCTTGGCAAAATAAAACTGCCTTCCTTGCGCTCGATGGTGACGCCCGCGTAGTTGGCGACTTTCTGGCGCGAACCGGTCAGGCGGTTGAACAAGGCGGTCTTGCCGCAATTCGGATTACCCAGCAGGGCAATGAGCGGCGTCCTGGCCGCGGTGCGGACCTGCTGTTCTACTGCTCCCATATGTTTCGTTCCGTCATTCCGGCTGGATCGAGACCAGCGCCGCCTCGAAGCGGCGCAGGGCGAACGTGGATTGGCCGACCTTGACCGCCAGCGGTCCGCCGGTGAAGCCGCGCTTGAGCATGCGGATGCGTTCGCCCGGCACGAAGCCGAGTTCCATCAGGCGGCGCGAGACGTCGAGCCCTTCGCCGCCGATCGCGTTCGCGCTCGGCGCGAGGTGGATCACGGTGGCGCTCTGCCCGGCTTTCAGGGCATCGAGCGTGGTCAGGGTAGGTGCGAGGGTCATGGCGTCGTTTCCGGTAAGTGGAGCGCTGCGGTGGCTTCAGCGCAAAGCCTTGGATGGCAAGAATTTGATGAAGATGGTGCGCTGATGAGACAACTATGTGCATGATAAACCTAAATGCGAATTATTTCTATTTGCGCTTTGTCTACTTCTGCCCGATCCGCGCGCTGGAACAACGAAAACGCTTGCATTCGTCCATCGAGTTCGGGAGAATACAAACCCGAATGAGAATGATTCGCATTATAGGCAGATCGATAACGCCTGTCCGGATCGCTCCCGACCTCTTCCCGGCTCACTGCACGTTTATTGAAATCGACATCATGATCGTCTGCGTCTGCAACAACATCTCCGACCGTGAAATCCGCCAGGCGGTGGACCTCGGCCTGACCTCGATGGCCGACCTGTACAAGGAACTCGGCGTCGGCACCTGCTGCGGCAAATGCGTCAGCTACGCCCGCGAAGTGATGCACGAACACCTGGAAAGCAAGACCACGGTCACCGAGCTGCGCCGCGCCCCGCACGGCGGCATGGTGGCCTGACTCCGCGGCGGCGCAATGCCGCCGCCGCATCGGTTTTCTCCCTTGCATCATCCCGGTGTTGCAGCGCGTCCATCGATGCGCCACCGCGGCCGCGTCCCGGCCGGTCTTGGTACACTGTGGTCTCCACCCCGTATCCAGGCCTGCTCCCATGCCCGTGATCCCGTTCCGTTCACCAAGAGCGCCGTTCAAGGTCGAATTGCCGCCGGTGCCGTCGCGCCGCGCCGTCGTCACCGAGTGGCTGCGCAAGGCGCATGGCTGGATCGGCTTGTGGGGTGCCGTGCTCGGCCTGCTGTTCGGCGGCACCGGCATCCTGCTCAACCACCGCGCCGCGCTCGGCCTCGCGCCCGCCCAGGTGCGCACGGCCACGGTACAAATTCCGCTGCCCGCGCCGGTGCCGGCCGATGCCCGGGCGCTGGCCGCCTGGCTGCAGCAATCGCTCAAGCTGGAAGCCGAACCCGGCAGCGTGCGGACGGAGGCGGCCAGGCCGGTGGCCTGGGGCCGGCGCTCGCTGCTGCAGCCCGCGCGCTGGCGCGCCAGCTTCGCCTCGCCGTCGGAACGGGTGCAGGCCGAATACTGGGTCGGCAACGGCTTCGTCACGCTGCACCGCAGCGACAACGGCGTGCTGGGCACGCTGGCCGGCCTGCACCGCGGCGCCGGCATGGGCGCCGGCTGGATCCTGCTGGCCGATACCGTGGCCGGCTCGATCGTGCTGCTGTCGCTGTCCGGCGTGGCGCTGTGGGCCCTGACCAGCCGCCGGCGCACGGTCGGCCTCGCCATCGGCGCGCTGGCGCTGCTGGCAGCCGGCGCCCTGGCGCTGGCCGCGCTGTAGGCGCCGGCTTGCGCCGGTTCGCCGGTTTGCAACGCGGCGGCCGTAAACCCTGTCCGGCATGTCCATGCTTTTGCTATGATGGCCGGATCGTAAACATCAAAGGCAATCATGAAGGGCGATCCCACCATCATCCGGCACCTGAATGCGCAGCTGACCAACGAGCTGACCGCGATCAACCAGTACTTCCTGCATGCACGCATGTACAAGCACTGGGGTTTCTTCAAGCTGGGCAAGAAGGAATACGACGAGTCGATCGGCGAGATGAAGCATGCCGACTGGCTGATCGACCGCATCCTGATGCTCGACGGCCTGCCCAACCTGCAGGCCCTGCACAAGCTCCTGATCGGCGAGTCGACCGAGGAAATGCTGAAGTGCGACCTGACGCTCGAGCGCGGCGCCCAGATCACGATCAAGGAAGGCATCGCCGCCTGCGAAGCGGCGCACGACTACGTGTCGCGCGACCTGCTGCTGAAGATCCTGGACGATACCGAAGAGCACATCGAGTGGCTGGAGACGCAGCTCGACCTGATCGTGAAGATCGGTATCCAGAATTATTTGCAAAGCCAGATCGGCGACGAGTGATTCCACGCCCGCCATACGGCGTCGTCCCCGCGAAGGCGGGGACCCAGTGGGAGTAACCCAAGCCGCCGGCTTCGACCCTGGCGAGCTGATGCTAAGGCAGCGAGTTCCGAAGCGCGGCATGGGTCCCCGCCTGCGCGGGGACGACGGTTATACCGGTAGCCGTCTGGAAACGATCACAATGCCGAATCGGCCTTGACCGCCGGCTCGCGCCAGCGATTGACCCACTTGTCGTAGAAATTCATGTCGCGCGGCACCGCGCCACTGACTGCGCAGATGGCGCCGGCAAATTCGTTGGCGCGCGCCAGCGTCAATGCCAGCGGCCAGCCGCGCACCTGTCCCAGCAGGAAGATCGCGGAGAACGCATCGCCGGCCCCCGCCGTGTCGATCACGAACGGCGGCGCCGGGTTGTCGCGGTTGGCGATCAAGCCGCCGTCGGCGCCGAAGTACACCGAGCCGCGGTGGCCCAGGGTGACGATCAGGGCTTCCAGGCCGAAGCGGTCCATCAGCGCGCGGCAGGCCGCATGCGTCTCGTCCTGCGAGAGCGGCGCATCCTGCGGCTGGATCTGGAAGTACCACTGGAACAAGGCCTGCAGTTCCTCTTCGTTGACCTTGGCGATGTCGGCCGTTTCCAGCGCACGCGTGACGATCGCTTCGCCGGTGTGGTCCGCATGCAGGTTGAGGTCGAGGAAGCGCTTGGCCGGCGTGCTGGCCAGCACCGCCTGCAGCGCCAGACGCGAACGTTCCTCGCGCTGCACCAGCGTGTCGAAGCAGAGCATGGCGGCCGGTGAGGCCAGGCCGGTCATGGCGGCCACCGCGGCGCGCGGGTCGATGAAGTCGTAGGCCTGGCGCGGCGGCAGCACGGCGCGCTGTCCCTGCCCGCCGCGCCCGGCCAGTGCCCGGCCGGTTTCCTCCATCGGGTCGACCTGCAGCCCGAGGTCCGGCATCACGAAGCGTTCGAACTCGGCGCGCACGATGGCGCCGTTGCGGTCTTCGCCGACGCGCGTGATCATCAGCGGCGGCGACAAAAAGGCGGCCAGGTGGCGCGCCACATTGAAGGGCGCGCCGGCCGCCTGGGCGCCGCTGCCCTCGTCAACCAGGGTCTCGCCGAATACCACCACCGTCCCGCTCCGCTCCAGCATGGGCTTGCTCCGTCCGTTCGATCGCATTGCGGGCATTGTAACGCACCAGGGTCACCGCGGCGGCGGCGCAGAGCAGCAGCGCGCCGGCCAGGCGCACCACGTTTTCCGGCCGTCCGCCGAGCCAGGCCTGGTAATACAGGGGCAGAGTGAAGATCTGCACGATCATCGGGATCACGATGAACATGTTGAAGATGCCCATGTAGACGCCGGTGCGCTGCGGCGGCAGGCTCGATGCCAGCATCGCGTACGGATTGCCCATGATGCTGGCCCAGGCCAGGCCGATGCCGACCATCGGCACCAGCAGCAGCGCCGGGCTGTGGATGTGCGGGATGGCCAGCATGCCGGCGCCCGCCAGCAGCAGGCACACCCCGTGCACGTTGCGCGCCCCGTGGCGGCGCACGAACGGCAGCATGGCGAACGCGGCGAAGAAGGCGACCAGGTTGTAGAACGCGCCGATCTGCCCGTTCAGCAGGCCGGCGTCGCGGAAGCCCTGCGAGGCCGGGTCGCTGGTCCCGAACAGCGTGCGCGCCAGCGCCAGCGTGATGAATTGCCAGTAGCAGAACATGGCATACCACTGGAACAGTTTTACCCATGCCAGCTGGCGCATCGTGGGCGGCATCTCGCGCAGCGCCGCGCCGATCTCGGCCAGCGTGTGGCGCCAGCCGGACGGCGCCGCGCGCAGCGCCGCCAGCGTCGCGGCCGGCAGCGGGTCTTCAGGCGTGGTCCGGACTGACCACAGGACCGAGCCCAGCGAGCAGACCGCGCCGATCATGAAGGCGGCGATCACGATGTGCGGGATATGGTTGGCGTTGACCGCATCCTTGTCCATGCCGAGCCAGACCAGGAGCGAGGGCGCCAGGTAGGCCAGCGTCTGTCCCAGGCCGGTGAACGCGCTCTGGGTCAGGAAGCCCAGCGAATGCTGGGACGGCGGCAGCTTGTCGCTGACGAAGGCGCGGTACGGCTCCATGGTGATGTTGTTGGCGCTGTCCAGGATCCACAGCAGGCTGGCGGCCATCCACAGGGTGGGACTGTAGGGCATCAGCAGCAGGCCGATGCTGCACAGGATCGCGCCGATCAGGAAGTACGGCGTGCGCCGGCCCCAGCGGCTGGTGGTGCGGTCGCTCAGCGCGCCCACCAGTGGTTGCACCAGCAGGCCGGTGACCGGCCCGGCCAGCCACAGGTAGGGCAGGCTGGCCTCGTCGGCGCCGAGGTAGCGGTAGATCGGACTCATGCTGCTCTGCTGCAGGCCGAAACTGAACTGGATGCCGAAGAATCCGATGTTCATGTTGACGACCTGCCAGAAGCGCATGCGCGGCTTGGCGGCAAGGGCGGACAGGATGGTTGACATGGGCTCTCCTCAGGCGCCGAACCAGCGCGCGGCGAACGGCCGGTAGAACGCCAGGTCGTCCGGCACCGCGCCGACGATGCCGCACACGGCCCCGGCGAACTCGTTGGCACGCGCCAGCGTCAGGGCCAGGGGCCAGCCGTGCGCGCGCCCCAGCAGGAACACCGCGGAAAAGGCGTCGCCGGCGCCGACCGTGTCGGCGATGGCCACCTGCGCCGCCGGCGCCGGGATGGCGATGCGCTCGCCGCCGGCGCCGAAGTACACGGCGCCGCGCGCGCCGAGCGTCACGATCAGCCCCTGCAGCTTGAACACGCGCAGCAGCGCGGCGCAGGCGCGCCCGACCTCGGGGTCGTCCATGTCGGCGGTGGACAGGCGCATGTGGGTGTACCAGCCGAACAGGTCGTGCAATTCCTCCTCGTTGACCTTGACGATGTCGGCCGCGTGCAGCGAGGCGAACACGCATTGCTCGGTCACCTGGCCGGCGCGCACGTTCAGGTCCAGGTAGCGGCAGGCGCCGCTGGCGGCGAGCAGGTGCTGCAGCGCGGCGCGCGCCGTCGCCTCGCGCTGGGCCAGGGTGCCGAAGTACAGCGTGGCCGGCGTGACCGCCGCCATGGCGGCCAGCGCCGGCCCGGCCTCGATCGCATCGTAGGCCTGGCGCGGCAGGATCGTGAAGCGGTGCTCGCCGGCGCCGGTGCGCTCGACCGTCACCCGTCCGGTCGGCAGCGCGTCGTCCACCTGCAGGCCGCCCGGTTCGAGGCCGAAGCGCGCGAACTCGGCGCGCATGCGCGCGCCGCTGGCGTCGCGTCCCACCCGGGTCAGCATCAATACCGCTTCCCCCAGCGCCGCCAGGTTGCGCGCCACGTTGAAGGGCGCGCCGCCCACCACCTGCCGGTCGCCGAAGTCGTCGACCAGCGCTTCGCCGAACACCACGATGGCCGGCGCCGCCGCATCGGGGACGCGCGCACCCTCGTATTCTTCACGCTCGCATTCTTGCATCGCTTGTTTCATCGTGTCTCCTCGTCGCTCGCGGCCACGGCCAGCCAGGTAGCCCGGTCCAGCCAGGCCTGCTCCCACGGACCCAGCGCCAGCGCCCCGTGGCCGCCGAACTCGGCCAGGTCGAGCGCCAGCGTGCGTCCCGAAAAATTGAACAGCCCCAGGAAGCGCGCGCCGCGCGCCAGCGCCAGCACGGCCGGGTCATGCGCCGCCAATGCTTCGCAGCGGGTGCCGGCGGCCAGGTCGGGCAGGCGCCGGCGCAGGCCGACCAGGCGCACGAGGCCGGCCCAGGCGCGTCCCGGCACGCTGTCCGGATCGTGGCGCAGTGCCGCGCGCGCGGCGTCGAACGGCGCGCGCTGGACCCAGCGGGTATCGTGCGCGCGCGCCGGATCGGCCAGGTAGCCATGGTCGTTGGCCATCGCCAGCTCGTCGCCCATGTACAGCATCGGCAGGCCGCCGAAGCACAGCGCCAGGCCGTGCACCAACAGCAGCCGGCGCAGCGCGTGCTCGGTTTCCTCCGGCGTGGCCGCCTTGTCCAGCCCGCTCAGGGCGGCGGCGCTGCCGTTGGTGGCGGCGCCGCCCTGGAAGCCGATCCCGGCCGGGTAGCCGGCGCCGCCGTTATAGAAGGCGGCGATACGCTCCAGGCGCGCCATGCTCCCGGCTTCGGCCAGCAAGTGCTTCCAGCCGATGTCGTCGTGGCAGCGCACGTAGGTCAGCCAGCTGGCGCCGGGCGGCAGTGGCGGCGTGGCGTCCGCCACCGCGCGCACCGGGCCGGCATCCTGCTCGGCCAGCGCGGCCCAGCCGGCCGTCATCAGCGTGCTGTGGTAGGCCAGGTGGCATTCGGGGGCGCCGGCCGCGCCGAAATACGCCGGCAGTTCGCGCGTGGCCACGATCGCCTCGGCCTTCAGCAGCACGCCGGGCGCGGCGATGTCGACCAGGGCGCGCAGCGCCTGCAGGATCAGGTGCGCCTCCGGCTGGTTCATGCAGTCGGTGCCGAGGCGCTTCCACAAGAAGGCGGTCGAATCCAGGCGGAACACCTCGATGCCGCGGTTGGCCAGGCCGAGCAAGGCGGCCGCCACCGCCGCGAACAGCGCCGGGTTGGCATAGTTCAGGTCCCACTGGAACGGATAAAAGGTGGTCCAGACCCAGCCGCCCATCGCCTGGTCGTAGGTGAAATTGCCGGGCGCGGCCTGCGGGAATACCTGCCCCAGCGTGCGCTCGTAGGCCGCGGCCTGCTCCTGCTGCGGCAGCACGTGGAAGAAATCGCGCAGGCGCGCGTCGCCGGCGCGCGCGCCGCGCGCCCACGGATGGTCGTCGGCCACGTGGTTCAGGATCAGGTCGGCGCACAGGCTGATGCCGGCGCCGCGCAGGCCGTCCGCCAGCGCTTCCAGGTCGGCCATGCTGCCCAGTCTCGGGTCGACCTCGTCGAAGCTGGCCACCGCGAAGCCGCCGTCGTTCTCGCCGGCGCGCGGGCGCAGGAAGGGCAGCAGGTGCAGGTACGTCACGCCGAGTTCGCGCAGGTGCGGGATGCGCCCCGCCACCCCGCGCAGGTCGCCGCCGAAGCGGTCGACGTAGGCGCTGTAGCCGAGCATGCGTTGATCGCAGAACCAGGCCGGATCGGCTTCGCGCGCGGCGTCCAGCGCGCGCAGCGGCGCTGGGCGCGCCGCCATCAGGCGCCCGGTCCCGGCGAGGAGCTCTTCCAGCCAGGCCGCGTGGCCGGGCAGGTGGCCGTACAGCCACCCCAGGCGGTCGCACAGCACCGCCTGGTGGCGCGCGAAGCGCCGGCGCGCATCGTCGTGGCGCTCGGCGGGCAAGGCGTCGAGCAGGGATTGCAGCAGGGTCGGCATCGTCATCATCATCATGGGTAAAACGGCCGGCGCACCGGAAGGCACGTGCGCCGGGAATCGCGCGCCTGAACGGCGCCTGCATCAGAACGCGTACTTGACGCCGGCCTTGACGGCGCGCCCGGTGACCGCGCGCGCGGCATGGCCGTCGCTTTCGATCTCGGTATAGCCGATCTTGTTGAACAGGTTGTTGGCGCTCACGCTCAGTCCGATCTTCGGCGTCAACTGGTAATTCAAAAAGGCGTGGACCACGGCGTAGCCGGGCAGCACCAGCGTGTTGGCGTCGTCGCCCCAGCTCTTGCCGGTGCCGACCACGGTCAGGCCGAAGCGCGCCTGGCCGAGCTCGTAGCTCGGCGCCAGCTGGTACACGGCGCGCGCCTGGCGCCGCGGCGTGTGGCCGATGTTGGCTTCGCCGCCCGGCGCGGTGGCGGTGATCTCGGCGTCGGTCAGGGTCAGGCCCCCGGTCAGGTTGAAGTCGCCCACGCGCCAGGCCGCTTCCAGCTCGGCGCCCTTGGCATCGTAGCTGTTGGCGGTGGACAGGCGGGTGGTGGCCTCGAAATTGGTCTCGCTGGTGCGCGCGCGGAACAGCGTCAGGAAGGAACTGAAGCCGCCGCTGCGCCATTTGACGCCGCCTTCCAGCTGCCTGACGGTGTTGATGTTGACCGGCGCGCTGCCGTCCAGGGGCGTACCGAACAGGATGCGGTCGGCGTTGAAGGCGACGCCCTCGCTGGTGCGCGCGAACAGCGCCAGCGCCGGCGTGGCGCGCCAGTTGGCGCCCACCGAGTACGAGGTGTGGCCGATCTCGTAGTCGACCCGCTGCACGGTCGCGGCCTGGTAGGCCACGGCGCTGGCGGCGATGTTGGCGCTGCCATCGGCATGCTGGCGGTCGCGCCGCACGCTGGCATCGACGTTGACGGCGCCCTGCTCCCAGCCGAGGTTGGCGTACGGCGAGTTGGTGCGGTATTTCATGTCGACCGCGCGCGAGCAGCAGCCGCCGAAGGCCGCGCCGACCAGGCCCGGGGTGGTGCTGGCGGTGCGCAGCAGCGCCGGCTGGTCGCCGCTGGCCTGCAGCAGGTACTGGTTGAAGTTCCAGGTCAGGCCGAGTTTCTGCTGCGACGCGTACCAGCCGGCGGTCAGGTTCAGCTTGGCGCCGTCGAGGCGGAAGGTCTTGCTCAGGCGCGCATCGTTGAGGGTATTGCCGGCATCGTCGATCGAGGTGTTGAACACCACGGCGTTGATGGCGCGGCCGCGGTAGGCCTGGCCGGCATTCGGGCCGGTGGCGAAGGTGTAATTGCCGACCGTGCCGTTGTCGGCCGGGAACACGCCGATGAAGCGGCCGCTGTTGTCGGCCTTGCGGAAGCGGTCGGAGACGGTCCAGCCGTTGCCGAGGTCGTACGATCCTTCCAGGCCGAGGGCGTTGCTCTTGACGGACAGGCCGTCGTTGACGTCGCTGGACGCCTTGCCGTTGCCCTTGGTGAGGGTGACATCCTTGACCCAGTACGGCGAATAGAACGCCGCCTCGCGCGGGTCGATGCCGGCGATTTCCGCGATATGGCCGTTGCGGGTCGTCACCGGCACCGGCAGCGCGGTCGGGCTCTGGTCGTCGAGGTGCTTGAACGACACGCGCAGGAAGCCGCCGTCGAACTCGTGGGTGTAGTTGGCGCGCACCTGGCCGCCGCGCTCTTCCTTGACGCCGGTGTTGCGGATGCCTTCGCCGTAGCGGTAGAAGCCGGCCACGAAGAAGCGGTCTTTCGGCGACAGCGGCATGCCATAGTCGAAGTCGACGCGCGTGCTGTCGTAGTCGAGGCCGCGCGACAGGCCGATGCTGCCGCCGGCCTGGCTGCCGTCCTTGCTGATGAAGTTGATGATGCCGCCCGGCGAATTGGTGGCCAGGGTCGAGGCCGAGCCGCCGCGCACCGCTTCCACGTGGTCCAGGGCGCCGTCGATCTTGACGAAACTGTCCGGGGTGGCGAAGTTGAAGTCGCCGAACTGCAGCACCGGCAAGCCGTCTTCCTGGATCTGTACGTAGCGCGCCCCGCCGGCCGAGATCGGCACGCCGCGCACCGTGATGTTGGCGTTGCCCTCGCCGCCCGAGGATTCCGAGCGGACGCCGGGAATCGCGCGCAGCACGTCGGCGGCGCTGGTCGGCGCCAGGCTGGCGATGGTATCGGCCTCCAGCGTGCTGACCGACACGCTCGATTTCAGCTTGCTGGTACCGCTAGCGGTGCCGGTGACCACGATGCGCTCCATGCGCAAACCGTCGCCCGGGGCAGCCGCGGCGGCCACGTCGGCGGCGCCAACCTGTTGCTGGGCGGATGCCGCGCCCACGTGCAGCAAAGCCAGCGCCACGGCGCGCGCCGTGTGCTTCATGCGAATTTCCATGTCTCCTCCATGTTGTAGTGGTCGCCCGATGGCTCCAGCCGGCCTCGTCGGGCACATGTGGATTATTCAACGAAATTCCTGCAATTGCAATCGATTGCAATCGAATCAGGAAAGTGTTGTTTTCGGCGACTTTACCGATGTACGCAGCGAAACTGACTTTGAGGGCAAGGAATGAGACGACGAAAAGCTAACTTTTAAAGACCTTCTGCAAACGTTTGCAAAAACCGATGCAAGGATGCTGCTGCTGTTTGGTGCGGCCAGACGTCAGGCGGCGCTGGCGCGCACCACCAGTTCGGTGGGCAGGAGCGAGGAAGGAACGGGCTGGCCGTCGATGCGGGCCAGCAGCGCGGCCACCAGGGCGCGCGCGGCGGCGTCGCGCGGCTGGCGCACGGTGGTGAGCGGCGGATGAAAATAGGCGGCCAGTTCGATGTCGTCGTAGCCGACCACGCCCACGTCGGCCGGCACCGCCCTGCCCTCGGCGCGCAGCGCGTGGATGGCATGCATCGCCATCAGGTCGCTGCAGGCGAACACGCCGTCGTAGGCGGCGCCGCGGCGCGCCAGTTCGTGCACGGCGTCGGTACCGCTTCCGGGCAGGAACGAGGCGGCCACCTGCAATTGCGGATCGGGCGCCAGGCCGTATGCCGCCAGCGCCTCGACATACCCCTGGTGGCGCAGCGCCGCCTCGGGCAGGCCGGTGTCGCCGAGGAAGGCGATGCGGCGGCGGCCGTGCGCCAGCAGGTGCTCGGTCGCCATGCGCCCGCCGGCCACGTTGTCGCCGCCGACCGTGGTGTACAGTTGCTGCGGCAACTGGGCGCCCCAGACCACCACCGGCACGCCGCGCGTGGCCATGCGGTTGAGCTGGTCGTGATGGCGGCCCTGGCCGATCAGCACCACGCCGACCACGCGCCCGCTGTCGAACGGCGCCGAGGCGGCATCGACCTGGTCGGCGTCGACGCGCGAGACCAGGATGTCGAAACCCTGCTCGCTGAGCACGTCGGCCAGGCCGCCCAGCATCGACAGCAGGAAGGGGTCGGACAATTGCTGGCGGGTCGACTTGTCCAGCGGGACCACGGCGGCCACCGTGCGGTTCTGCTGCAGGCGCAAATTCTGCGCGCCGATGTTGATCGAATAGTTCAGCGAACTGGCCAGTTCGAGGATGCGCTCGCGGGTTTCCTGGTTGACCAGGCCGCTGTGGTTGAGGGCGCGCGAGACGGTCGAGGTCGATACCCCGGCCAGGCGCGCGATGTCCGCCATCTGCAGGCGCCGCGAAGTCGACATGCGCGTGCCCTTCAGCGCGGAACGGTGTCCTTGAACGACTGGCGCTCGGACAGCTTGTCGAACAGGCGCGCCAGGTTCGGATAATCGCCGCGCCAGTCGATGTCCGGGAAGCGGAACGCCAGCCAGCCCAGCGTGCAGCCGAGCGCGACGTCGGCCAGCGTGTAATGGATGCCCATGCAGAACGGCTGCTCGCCGAGGTTCACCGACATCACGTTCAGGCCGGCGCGCACCTTGCCCAGCTGGCGCTCGGTCCAGGCCTGGCTGCGCAGCTCCTCGGGACGCCAGGTGCGCTCCAGGTAGGCCAGCACGGCGGCGTCGAGCACGCCGTCGGCGAGCGCTTCCCAGACCTTGACGTTGGCGCGGTCGCGGCTGTTGGCGGGCAGCAGCTTGCAGACCGGGGTCAGCGTGTCGAGATATTCGGCGATCACACGCGAATCGTACATCGTGCTGCCGTCTTCCATGACCAGGCACGGCACCTTGCCGAGCGGGTTGGAGGCGGCGATGGTGGTCTCCGGCGACCAGACGTTTTCGAGCTCGAACACGCATTCGAGCTTTTTCTCTGCCAACACGACGCGCACCTTGCGCACAAACGGACTGGTGACAGAACCGATGAGTTTCATAAATGCCCAGTTAAGGAGAGTGGCAGACAGTATAGCATCGGCCCATGACGCGCCAAAGACGCCCGCCGCGTTCCCGATCTCCCCGCAACCGCCCTGCAACGCCTGCGATTCGCCCTTGACAAACCCGCTTGACGGCAGGTGCGCAAAGGCGGGCCGCGAGCCGCGGCCGATGGTAGAATCGGCGCTTTTGCACGGACCGCCCGCCATGACCTCCACCACTTCTTCCCCGACCCTGTCGGCCCTGTCCCCGCTGGACGGCCGCTACGCCGCCAAGACCGACAAGCTGCGCCCGATCCTGTCGGAAGCCGGCTTCATGCATCACCGCGTCAAAGTCGAGATCGCCTGGCTGCAGGCGCTGGCGCAGGCCGGTTTCAGCGAACTGACACCGTTCTCCAGCGAAGCGGCGGCCCTGCTGGACCGGCTGGCGGCGGATTTCTCGGAAGGCGATGCGGCGCGCATCAAGGAAATCGAGGCGGTCACCAACCACGACGTCAAGGCGGTCGAGTACTGGCTCAAGGAACAAGTCAAGGACGTGCCGGAACTGGTGGCGGCGAGCGAGTTCATCCACTTCGCCTGCACCTCGGAAGACATCAACAACACCTCGCACGGCATGATGCTGAAAAGCGCGCGCGACGGCGTGCTGCTGCCGGCGCTGCAGGCCATCGTCGCCAGGCTGACCGACATCGCGCACGCCAACGCCGAGCTGCCGATGCTGTCGCGCACCCACGGCCAGACCGCCAGCCCGACCACGCTGGGCAAGGAATTCGCCAACGTGGTGGCGCGCCTGCAGCGTGCAGTCAAGCGCATCGCCGAGGTCGAAATCCTCGGCAAGATGAACGGCGCGGTCGGCAACTACAACGCCCACTTGTCGGCCTACCCGGGCTTCGACTGGCCGGCGTTCTCGCAGGACGTGATCGAGCAGCGCCTGGGATTGACCTTCAACCCGTACACCATCCAGATCGAGCCGCACGACTACATGGCGGAAATGTTCGACGCCATCGCGCGCGCCAACACCATCCTGCTCGACCTGAACCGCGACATCTGGACCTACGTATCGCTGGGCTACTTCAAGCAGAAGCTGAAGGCCAGCGAGATCGGTTCCTCGACCATGCCGCATAAAGTCAACCCGATCGACTTCGAGAATTCGGAAGGCAACCTGGGCCTGGCCAACGCCGTGCTGCGCCACATGGCGGATAAACTGCCGGTATCGCGCATGCAGCGCGACCTGACCGATTCCACCGTGCTGCGCAACATCGGCGTCGGCTTCGGCTACACCCTGCTGGCCTACGACAGCTGCCTGCGCGGCCTGAACAAGCTGGAAGTCAATCCGCAGCGCCTGGAGCAGGACCTGGACGCCAACTGGGAAGTGCTGGCCGAGCCGGTGCAGACCGTGATGCGCCGCTACGGCATCGCCAATCCCTACGAGCAGTTGAAGGAACTGACGCGCGGGAAAGGCATCACCCGCGACGCTCTGCAGGAATTCGTCAAGGGCCTGGCGATTCCGCAGGATGCCAAGGACCTGCTGCTGGCGATGACCCCGGCCAACTACACCGGCCTGGCGGCAACGCTGGCCAAGGCGATCTGATCCGCCCGGACGCGCGCCACCCGGCAGCGCTTGCTTGACGACGGCGCCGCCGGATTACGATCCGGCGGCGCCGTCATGCGTTTACCGGCGCTTCCTGCACCGGCAAGCGAGGAGTGCCCCGTCACCGATTGTTCCACTTGCTGAACAATGTTATCCGTTCCATTGGCTAGCGCGCCTTGGATGGAACCTATAAAGTGTCTCCATCGCAATTCCATCATGCTGTCGGGATCTGCCAGCGTAAAGACAGGACGCTATGGTTCGCAGCAACGCTTTTTTGATAAGATTTCCGCTCAACATAAGGACCAGGCCATGCAGCGCTATACCAAGACCGCGATCGCGCTTCACTGGCTGGTCGCCCTGCTGATCATCGGCGCCTTCACGCTCGGCCTGGTCATGACCGACATTCCCGGCTTTTCGATGACCAAGCTGCGCTACTATGCCTGGCACAAGTGGGCCGGCGTGACCGTGCTGGCGCTGGCGGCGCTGCGCCTGCTGTGGCGCCTGGGCCACCGTCCGCCGCCGCTGCCGTCCACGATGCCGGCCTGGCAGCGCGGCGCCGCGCACGGGCTGCACCACCTGCTGTACGTGTTCATGTTCGCGCTGCCGCTGTCGGGCTATTTCTATACGCTGGCGGCCGGCTTCCCGGTCGTGTATTTCAACCTGGTCCAGCTGCCGGTACTGATCGGCAAGGACCCGGCCCTGGCGGAGGTGCTGAAAGTCGTGCATTACTGGCTGGCCATGAGCCTGGCCGCGCTGGTCGGCCTGCACGTGCTGGCCGCGCTGAAGCACGCGGTCGTCGACCGCGACGGCACGCTGCGCCGCATGCTGCCCGGCCGTTCCGCCTAACCTCACGCACAACAGGAGAAAACCATGCTGTCCAAGCGCCTCAACCGTTCTACATTCGCCGGCGTGCTGGCCGGCGCCGTGCTCGCTGCCGTCGCCACCGCCGCCCCGCTCAAGACCGATGCCGCGCACAGCAGCGTGTCGGCCGTGTTCAAGCAGATGAACGTGCCGGTCGAATCGAATTTCAAGCGTTTCAACGCCGTCCTCGACTATGATGCCGCCCATCCGGACAAGGCATCGGCGCGGGTCGACATCGACATCGCCAGCTTCGACCTGGGGTCGGCCCAATACAATCAGGAAGTGACCAAAAAGGGATGGTTCAATGCCGCTCAATTCCCCAAGGCCAGCTTCGTGTCGTCCTCGATCAAGCCGGCCGGCGCCGGCAAGCTGAACGTCACCGGCAAATTGACCATCAAAGGCAAGACGCAGGATGTCGGCTTCCCGATGACCGTCAAGACCGCAGCCGGCAAGCAAGTGTTCGAGGGCCAGTTGCCGATCAAGCGGCTGGCGTTCAATATCGGCGAAGGCGAGTGGAAAGACACCGATATGGTCGCCGACGACGTCGTCATCAAGTTCCGCGTGACGGCGGGACAGTAACAACCATTTTTTTACCCACGCAAAACCAACGGAGAGAAGCGCACCATGAAAATGAAACACCTGAGCCTGGGCCTGCTGGCCGCCGCCATCGCCACCGGCGCCTTTGCTGCCGACACCTACCAGATCGACCCGAGCCACACCTACCCGAGCTTCGAAGCCGACCACTTCGGCGGCCTGTCGACCTGGCGCGGCAAGTTCAACGAGACCAAGGGCACCATCGTGCTGGACCGCGCCGCCAAGACCGGCAGCGTCGACATCACCATCGACGCCGGCAGCATCGACTTCGGCCATGAAAAGCTGAACGAGCATGCCAAGGGCAAGGAAATGTTCGACACCGCCAAGTTCCCGACCGCGACCTACAAGGGCAAGCTGGTGTTCAAGGGCGACGTGCCGGCCAGCGTCAACGGCGAACTGACCCTGCACGGCGTGACCAAGCCGGTCACGCTGACCATCAACAAGTTCAAGTGCATGCAGAACCCGATGACCAAGAAGGACACCTGCGGCGCCGACGCCTCGGCCACCTTCAACCGCAGCGATTTCGGCGTGAGCTACGGCGTGCAGTACGGCTTCAATCCGGAAGTCAAGCTGGCGATCCAGGTCGAAGGCGTCAAGCAGTAATCGGCTTCGGGGAACCGTAAAAAAAGTGGGGTGGACGGCCAGGCCGTCCACCCCACTTTTTTTGTCGAACCAATTCAACCGATCCAACCGATGCGACCGCCGATGAGCGGCAGCCGCATCATGTCAAATCAACGACCGTCGCGGTCCGAATCGCCCGGGATCGCGCGCTCGACGCGGTTCCACGCGGCGCGGCTGGCCAGCTTGGCCTGGTCCCACGACAGGCGCGAATGGCCCTTCACGCGGTCCCACTCGCTCGCCATCTGCGGCTCGGCCTGGTCGTAGCTGTTGAAGCGGCCGGTGTTGTTGTAGCCCAGTGCATAGGCCGGCGAGTAATCGTCGTAGCTGAAGCCCGGGGTGTAGTACGACTGGCCCTGGAACGAATTGCGCCAGTAGGCGTCTTCTTCCTGCGGGTTGACCAGGTGGCCGGCGCCCTTGCCGACCATGCCGCCGGCGATGCTGCCGATGGCAGCGCCTGCCGCCATGCCGACCGGACCCCCGACCGCGCCCAGCGCCGCGCCGGCCACTGCGCCGCCGCCCACGCCGACGCCGCCGGCCAGGTTGTGCTCATGCAGCTCGTCGCCCGCCTTCGGGTTGGCGACTTCGCCCACGCCGCGGCCGGCCACGCCGCCGGCGATGCCGCCGATGGCCGCACCGGCGACCGCGCCGATCGGGCCGGCAGCCGCGCCGATTGCCGCGCCGGTCAGGGCGCCCGCGCCGGCGCCGGTACCCTGCGCCAGGTTATGTTCGTGCAGGCGGTCTTCGCCATGCGGATTCACCACTTCGCCAGCACCGCGGCCGGCAGCGCCGCCCGCCAGGCCGCCGATCACCGCACCGGCAGCCATGCCGATCGGACCGGCCACCGCACCGACGGCGGCACCGGTAGCGGCACCGGCGCTGGCGCCCACGCCCTTGGCCAGGTAGTGTTCGCCCAGGTCGTCGCCCGCTTTCGGGTTGACGACTTCGCCGGCGCCTTTGCCGGCCAGGCCGCCGGCGATGCCGCCGATCGCCGCACCCGCTACCGCGCCGACCGGGCCGGCCACGGCGCCGATGGCAGCACCGGTGGCGGCGCCGGCAGCGGCGCCGACGCCGGTACCGATCACGTGCGAACCGCCTTCATCGGTGAACGAACGCTGGATGTGGGCCACGTCTTCGTCGTTGCGGGCGTTCACGCCCATCACGATGCCGCCCTGCTCGATGCCTTCTTCGTAGTGCTTGACGCGCTCTTCCGGAATGCCGGCGCCGATCAGCGCACCGATCAGGCCACCGGTGATGCCGCCCGCGCCCGCGCCGGCCAGGGCCGCCGCCAGCGGACCGGCAACGATCAGACCGGCACCCGGGATCACCAGGCTGGTGCCGATCGCGGCCACGCCGGCCAGCACCGCGCCGATGGTGCCGCCGATGCCGGCGCCGACGCCGGCGCCTTCGGCGGCCTTGCTGCCCAGTTCAGTCTCGGTATCGCCGAAGTGGGTCTTGCGGGTCGAGTCCGACATCATCAGGTTGATGTCGTCCTTGCTGTAGCCGCGGGTCGAGATCGAGTTGTAGGCGCGTTCTGCACTGGCGCGGTCCGGGAACAGGCCGGTCACCATGCGGTTCTGGTTATTCTGGGTGGTGTCGGTATCGGTGCCGAAAATGCTCATGATGTGTCCTTTCAAGGTCGATGTACGGGCTGGTTGGAAACCTGCCGCTCGGTTTGCTTTGGCGATGCCAGTGAGGCAACAATATTCCTCTGACACGGTGGCGCTCTGTTCGATGACGCACCCTATTTGCAGATTTTGCCGCGCAAAGAACATTGATGCAGTTTGTGCATCTAACGTACGTTGCCGCACCGACCTGGAGGCTCGCGCATCCCTAGACTTTGCTCCATGGCCGCGACATTCCATTGGCCTGGAACCCATTGGCTTGAAGCCTACTTTTAGACCTTTAGGAGAGTTAACATGTTGTTCATTATCTGGATCGTGGTTGGTGGCATTTTGGGCTGGCTGGCAAGCATGGTCATGAAGACCGATGCCGAGCAAGGCATGATTCTCAACGTCGTCGTCGGTATCGTCGGCGCCTTCCTGGGCGGCTGGCTGCTCTCCCCGCTGTTTGGCAGCGGCACCATCAATTCGGACGATTTCAGCGTGTCGTCGCTGCTGGTTTCGTTCCTCGGCGCCGTCATCCTGCTGGCCATCGTCAACCTGCTGCGTCGCGGCCGCGTTCGCTAAGCCGGTGCAAGTTGCTCACTAAAAACCAACGCTCCCCGGCGTTGGTTTTTTTACGTCCAAAATAGTTATGCGTGTCAAAAGACCTACATTAATACTGATTACCTGCATCGCGACGATCGTCGCCGGCCTGCTGGTGCTGAATTTCGCCCCGAGCGAAAGGAAGATCGAATCCCCCCTGACACGCGACTACGATTCCGGCGACCCGCAATTCCGCCGCTCGCTGGGCGTACTGCTGGGCCCGCCCATCGTCGAGGGCAACAAGGTCGACGTGCTGATCAACGGCGACCAGATCTTCCCGGCGATGCTGAAGTCGATACGCGAAGCGCAGCACTCCATCAATTTCGAAACCTATATCTACTGGTCGGGCACGATCGGCAAGGAATTCAGCGATGCCCTGTCGGAACGCGCGCGCGCCGGCGTGAAAGTCAACCTGCTGCTGGACTGGATCGGCAGCATCAAGATCGACGACAAGTCGCTGGACGAGATGCGCCGCGCCGGCGTGGAAGTGCACCGCTACCACAAGCCGGTGTGGTGGAAGCTGGCCAAGCTGAACAACCGCACCCACCGCAAGTTGCTGGTGGTCGACGGCCGCATCGGCTTCACGGGCGGTGTCGGCATCGCCGACAAGTGGCGCGGCAACGGCCAGGACGAAGACCATTGGCGCGATTCCCACTTCCGGGTCGAGGGCCCGGTGGTCGGCCAGGTGCAGGCCGTGTTCAACGACAACTGGCTGAAGGCGACCGGCAAGGTGCTCGACGGCGAGGATTATTTCCCGGCGCTCAAGGCGGAAGGCACGATGCCGGCGCAGATGTTTTCCAGTTCGCCCACCGGCGGCAGCGAAAGCATGCATTTGATGTACCTGATGGCCATCAACGCCGCACGCCACACGATCCACCTGTCGAACTCGTATTTCGTGCCGGACGATTTGGCAGTAAACGCCCTGGTGGCCGCCGCCAAGCGCGGCGTCGACGTGCGCATCATCACGCCCGGCGAGATCATCGATTCCGACATCGTGCGCGCCGCCTCGCGCGAACGCTGGGGCAAGCTGCTGCGTGCCGGCATCAAGATGGCCGAATACCAGCCCACCATGTACCACGTGAAGGCGCTGGTGGTCGATTCGCTGCTGGTCTCGGTCGGGTCGACCAACTTCGACAACCGCTCGTTCAGCCTGAACGACGAGGCCAACCTGAACGTGTTCGACCACGATTTCGCCAACCAGCAGGAAAGCGTGTTCGAGGACGATTGGGCGCACGCGCGGCCGATCACGCTGCGCCAGTGGGAACACCGGCCGATGACCGACAAGATCGCCGGCGAGGTGGCCGACCTGATCGGTTCGCAGCTGTAGGCGCCTGGGCGCCCGCGGCGCCGCTCCCTGCGGCGCTGCGGCGCCCGGCGCCGCGGAAATAGTGGTTGACGTTGCCAGGACCGTTCACGATACTATCGCGTGCTCCACGGAGCCGCAGATGATCGACCACAGTCCTCCCAGCAGTCTTCTCACTACCTACGCGATGAAAAAGACCCTCCTCTCGCTCGCCATCCTGACCAGCTTCGCCGCACAGGCCGAAGAAGGCATGTGGATGCCGCAGCAGCTGCCACAAGTAGCCAAGCAACTGAAAGCCGCCGGCCTGAAGCTCGATCCGGCCACCCTGACCAAACTGACCGAATTCCCGATGGGCGCGGTGGTGAGCCTGGGCGGCTGCTCGGCTTCCTTCGTCTCGCCGCAGGGCCTGGTCATCACCAACCACCATTGCGTGTACAACAGCGTGGCGGTCAACTCGACCCCGCAGAACGACCTGCTGACCAACGGCTTCCTGGCCAAGACCATGGCCGACGAACTGCCGGCGGCGCCGGGCAGCCGCGTGTTCGTGACCGAGGAAGTGAGCAACGTCAGCAACCGCGTGATCAGCCCGGACGTGGCCAAGCTGACCGGCAAGGCGCGCGTGGACGCGATGGAAAAGAACCAGAAGGCGCTGGTGGCCGAGTGCGAGAAGGATGCCGGCTACCGCTGTACCGTGGCCAGCTTCTACGGCGGCCTGGAGTTCTATCGCATCAAGCAGCTGGAAATCCGCGACGTGCGCCTGGTGCATGCGCCGCCGTCGGGCGTGGGCAAGTTCGGCGGCGACACCGACAACTGGATGTGGCCGCGCCACACCGGCGACTACGGGTTCTACCGCGCCTATGTCAGCCGCGACGGCAAGGCCGCCGACTATGCCAAGGACAACGTCCCCTACAAGCCGAAGCACGTGCTGAAGGTGGCCAGGGAAGGCGTCAAGGAAGGCGACTTCATCATGGCGCTCGGCTACCCGGGCCGCACCAACCGCCACCGCCTGCCGTCGGAAGTGGCGTTCACCTTCGATTGGAACTACCCGGCTTTCGTGAAAGCGTCGGGCGAGACCCTGGCCGTCATCGAGCGCGAGACCAAGAACGATCCGGCCGCCAGGCTGAAGTACGCGGGCCAGGTCGCCGGCGTCAACAATTACTATAAAAACCGCAAGGGCATGATCGCCAGCTACGAAGGCAGCGACATCCTGGCGCACAAGACCGCCGAGCACAATGCCCTGAAAGCCTGGGTCGACGGCAATGCGGCGCGCAAGGCGGAATTCGGCGCCGACATCGACACCGTCGAAAAGCTGATCGCCCAGCGCGACGCGGCGACCAAGCGCGAATTCTTCCTGGGCTACTCGACCCCGCGCTTCCTGAATTCGGCGCGCACGCTGTACCGCCTGTCGAACGAACGCACGAAAGCCGACGCCGAGCGTAAATCCGGCTACCAGGAACGCGACCTGCCGCGCCTGACCTCGGTCATCAGCGGCCAGGACCGCACCTACGACGAAAAGGTCGACAAGGCGCTGGTGCTGAACTTCCTGAAGCAGTACAGCGCGCAGCCGGCGGCCGAGCACAACGCGGCGTTCGACAACGCCCTCGGCATCCGCGCCGGCATGGGCGAAGCCGAACTGAAGGCGGCGCTGGACAAGCTGTACGCCGGCTCGCAGCTGCAGAACAAGGACTTCCGCAGCGCCTGGATGAACAAGTCGCCGGCCGACTTCAAGGCCAGCAACGACAGCTTCATCAAGGCCGCCGTCGCCCTGTACGACGCCGACCGCAAGGACGAGGCCGACGAAGAAGAATTGGGCGGCAACATCCAGAAAGCCTACGCCAGCTACATGAAGGCCAAGATCGCCTACATGAACAGCAAGGGGCAAGCGGTCTACCCGGACGCCAACTCGACCCTGCGCGTCACCTTCGGCAACATCAAGGGCCGCGACTACGGCGCCGACGGCACCGGTTCCTGGACCGCCTTCACCACCGTCAAGGGCGTGGTGGCCAAGCACACCGGAGAAGGCGAATTCAACGCGCCGGAAAAACAGCTGGCCGCGATCCGCAACAAGGACTTCGGCCGCTTCGCCGATCCGAAGCTGAAAACGGTGCCGGTCGACTATCTGGCGACGCTGGACATCACCGGCGGCAACTCGGGCTCGGCGGCGCTGAACGCCAGGGGCGAACTGATCGGCCTGGCCTTCGACGGCACCCTGGATTCCATCATCTCCGACTGGGATTTCAACAAGGCCGCCACGCGCGACATCCAGGTCGACATCCGCTACATCCTGTGGAACATGGAAAAGGTGGACCATGCCGACAACCTGCTGAAGGAAATGAACGCGATGTAAACACGCGCGTCTTGCGTCGAGCAGCCGCGTCACTGCAGGGTGACGCGGCTTTTTTTCGCGCCACGCCGGCTTCGCCATCGTAAATCTGCCGTCCGCCGACGCGTCTTGCGGATTCCTCCTATACTGACCGGCCCGCCGCGGCAAGGTCCCCGGCCAAACCCTACACAGCATTCATCAGGAATCCCATGGCAGAACTGTTTACCCCCTTTACCCTCAAGGACGTCACCCTGCGCAACCGCATCGCGGTGCCGCCGATGTGCCAGTACAGCGCCGTCGACGGCCTCACCAACGACTGGCACGAAGTGCACTACGCCGGCATCGCGCGCGGCGGCGCCGGCCTGGTGATCGTCGAGGCGACCGCGGTGTCGCCGGAAGGCCGCATCACCCCGGGCTGCACCGGCTTGTGGAACGACCAGCAGAAAGAAGGCATGGCACGCATCGCCGCCGCCATCAAAAAGGCCGGCGCGGTGCCCGGCATCCAGATCGCCCACGCCGGCCGCAAGGCCAGCGCCAACCGTCCGTGGGAAGGCGACGACCACATCCCGTCCGACCAGCCGGGCGGCTGGGACACCATCGCCCCGTCGGCGATCGCGTTCGGCGCCAACCTGCCGAAGGTGCCGAAAGAGATGACCCTCGACGACATCGCGCGCGTAAAAGCCGATTTCGTGGCGGCCGCGGTGCGCGCGCGCGACGCCGGCTTCGAGTGGCTGGAACTGCACTTCGCGCACGGCTACCTGGGCCAGAGCTTCTTTTCAAAGCACTCGAACCAGCGCACCGACGGGTACGGCGGCGATTTCGCGGGCCGCAGCCGCTTCCTGCTCGAGACCCTGGAAGCGGTACGCGAAGTGTGGCCGAAGAACCTGCCGCTGACCGCGCGTTTCGGCGTCATCGAGTACGACGGCAACGACCAGCAGACCCTGGACGAATCGATCGAACTGGTGCGCATGATGCGCGCGCGCGGCCTGGACATGCTCAGCGTCAGCGTCGGTTTCACCATTCCCGATACCAGCATCCCGTGGGGTCCGGCCTTCCTGGGACCGGTCGCCAAGCGCGTGCGCGAGGAAGCCGGCCTGCCGGTGGCCTCGGCCTGGGGCTTCGACGGCCCGCACCTGGCCGAGCGCTCGCTGGCCGACGGCCAACTGGACCTGGTGATGGTCGGCCGCGCCCACCTGGCCGATCCGCACTACCCGCTGCAGGCGGCCAAGGAACTCGGCGTGGAGCGCCCGACCTGGGTGCTGCCGGCGCCGTACGCGCACTGGCTGGAGCGGTACCAGATGCAGAAGTGATAGTGGCTGGTGTGGCGTGGTCGTAGCCATGACCAGTCACGCTAAACCGTCGTCCCCGCGCAGGCGGGGACCCAAGCTGACGCATTAAAAGTCGTCTAGTCAGCATGACGTCCGGATCTAACGAAGAAAGCCGCATCCTTTTAAAAAGCATGCGGCTTTTCTATTGAACGGCAATTCAGCTGCTTCTGGTTTCAGACGAGTCAGCTTGGGTCCCCGCCTCCGCGGGGACGACGGTGGATATTAATGCGTCAATTCCACACTCGCCGCATCCGCCCGGTTCAAGCGGCTGTTGCGCATCCCATACCCGAAATAGGTCAGCACCGCCACCGCCATCCACACCGCGAACACGGTATAGGTCATGGGCGACAAGCCATGCACCAGGTACAGGCAGGCCAGGATCGACAAGCCCGGCACCAGGTAGGGGCCGAACGGCACGCGGAAACCGCGGCTGCCTTCCCTGCGTGCGCCGTCGCCCTGCTTGCGGCGGATCACCGGCACCGCGATCGACACCACGATGAAGGCCACCAGCGTGCCCATGCTGACCATGTCCCACAGGAAGGTCGAATCGACCAGGCCCGCGACGATGCCGACCACGATGCTGACGATCAGGGTATTCGCCACCGGCGACTGGGTACGCGGATTCACGCGCTGGAATGCCTTCGGCACCAGGCCGTCCTTGGCGATCGCGTACAGGATGCGCGTCTGGCCGTAGATCGTCACCAGGGTCACCGAGAACACGGAGATGACGGCGCCGCCCGACAGCACCAGCGCGGGCCAGGCCTTGCCGGTGACGTTCTGCAGGATCACCGCCAGGCCCGCTTCCTGCCCTTCGAACAGGTGCGCCGGCTGGGCGCCCATGGCGGCCACCGCCACCAGCATGTAGAACACGGTGACGATCAAGAGCGCCGCCAGGATCCCGATCGGCACGTCGCGCGTCGGGTTGCGGGTTTCCTCGCCGGCGGTGGCGATGGTGTCGATGCCGATGAAGGAGAAAAACACGGTGCCGGCCGCCGCGGTCACGCCGGCCATGCCGCCGGGACCGTGGCCATCGGCGGCATTGAAGAACGGGTGAAAATTGTCGATGTTAAAACCGGTCAGCGCGATGGCCGAGAAGAACACCAGGATGGCCAGCTTGATCACGACCATGATGGCATTGGTGGTCGCCGATTCCTTGGTGCCGCGGATCAGCAGCACGCAGCACAGGATCACCAGCAGGATCGGCGGCAGGTTGATGTTCCCGGCAT
The DNA here is from genome assembly GCF_012849555.1 of Massilia forsythiae. Taxonomy (NCBI): domain Bacteria; kingdom Pseudomonadati; phylum Pseudomonadota; class Betaproteobacteria; order Burkholderiales; family Oxalobacteraceae; genus Massilia; species Massilia forsythiae. The sequence continues at coordinate 2,328,933 of NZ_CP051685.1, read as the reverse complement.
GGAATTCGACGCCGGCCTTGCCGGACACGATCATCGGCGAGCGCAGCGCGCTGGGAATCTGCCAGCCCAGCGCATTCTGCAGGAAGTTGTTCAGGTAATCCGACCAGCCGATCGCGGTGGCGCTGGCCGCCAGGCCGTACTCCAGCAGCAGGCAGGCGGCGACGATGAAGGCGGCGAACTCGCCCACGGTGGCGTAGGCGAACGAATACGAGGAACCGGACGCCGGCACGCGGTCGGCCAGTTCGGCGTAGCACAGCGCGGTCAGGCCGGCGGTGATGGCGGCGAACAGGAAGGAGAGAATGACCGCCGGGCCGGCCTTGGGAACCGCTTCGACCATGGTGAAGAAGATGCCGGTGCCGATGGTGGCGCCGACGCCGATCATGGTCAGCGGGAACAGGCCGAGGCTGCGGCCCAGTCCACCGCCGTGCCCCGTTTCCAGTTCGCGCTGCGCCGTTTTGGTTCGCAACAGCTTCTGTCCCAATGTCTGCTTCACGGCGTGTCCTCTGGTCGCGCTGGATGGAAGGCAGCGGCCGGGCCGTTGCCAAAGTGTGCGATTATAGGACCAGTCGCGAACGAGTTGCAGACGATTATCGGCAACCCGAGCAAAAAATAGTTTCGCGAAAGTCCTAGATAATCTGCATTTTCAATGCATGTTTAGGTAGAATCCATCGTCGCCACAAACAGAACCAATGCGTCTTACCCGTTTTTCCGATATCGGCTTGCGCGTGCTGATTTACCTCGAACGCGCCGCCGATCCCGCGCACCCGCGATCGCATCCGGTCACGGCGGCCGAGATCGGCAGCCAGTTCGATATCCCGCTGAACCACCTGGTCAAGGTGGTGGGACAGCTGGCCAAGCTGGGCTGGGTGGAAGCGCGGCGCGGACGCAACGGAGGCCTGCGCCTGCTCGCCGATCCGGCCACGCTGACCATCGGCCAGGTGCTGCGCAAGCTGGAAGGCGACGGCGAGAATGACGGCAATGAGCTGGTCGATTGCGAGGGCACGCAATGCGCGTTGAAGATGGATTGCCAGTTGCGCGGCATGCTGCGCGCCGGCATGCGCGCCTTCTACGAGGCGATGGACCGCTACACGCTGGCGCAAGCGACCTCGGGCGCCACCGGAGAGCAGGTGATCCGCATGCACCGCATGTTCTGGAGCGGCCCGCGCGCCGGCGTGGAAGACGCCGCCGAGACGGCCCTGGCCAGCATGGCCGACGGGTGAGCGGCCGGCACGCTGTACAGCAGCGCTCGCATTGCGGGCGTTTTTTTGAACTTTAAATATGCATTTAAAATGCATCATTAAGGATAGACGATGATCTCCGCAGCATCCCGCCCCTACATCGACGCCAGCGTGCCGGTCCTGCGCGAGCACGGCCTCGCCATCACCAGGCTGTTCTACGCCAACATGCTGGGCGCCCACCCCGAGCTGACGCGTATCTTCAACATGGGCAACCAGGCGCGCGGCGCGCAGCAGCAATCGCTGGCGGCGGCGGTGTTCGCCTACGCGGCCAACATCGGCAACCCGGCGGCGCTGGGACCGGTGGTCGAGCGCATCGTGCACAAGCACGTCTCGGTCGGCATCCGCGCCGAGCACTACCCGATCGTCGGGCGCCACCTGCTGGAAGCGATCGCCACGACCCTGGGCAACGCCGCCACGCCCGCCCTGCTGGACGCCTGGAAGGAAGCCTATAATTCGCTGGCGAAGCTGCTGATCGACGCCGAGGCCGCCATGTACCGCACGGCCGGCATCGAACCGGGCGAGACCCGGCCGATGCGCGTGACCGAGGTCGTCCCGGCCAGCGCCGGCGTGCTGTCGATCCGCTTCGCGCCGCTGGACGGCAAGCCCCTGACCGCCTTCAAGCCGGGCCAGTACGTCAGCGTCGCGGTGGACCTGCCGGACGGCCGCCGCCAGCTGCGCCAGTACAGCCTGTCGGACGTGCCGGGCAATGGCAGCATGCGCATCTCGGTCAAGCGCGAGGATGCGTTAAATAGCGGCAGCGACACTGCCGCGCCGGCCGGCGAGATCTCCAGCTGGCTGCACGCCAACATCGCGGTCGGCTCGATCCTGGAAGTGACCCACCCGTTCGGCGAATTCACGCCGGACACCGAAGGCGACGGCCCGCTGGTGCTGCTGTCGGCCGGCGTCGGCATCACGCCGCTGGTATCGGTGGTCAAGCGCATCGCCGCGGCGAATCCGCAGCGCCATGTCGTGTTCGCGCATGCCGCGCGCGATCCCGATCACCATCCGCTGCGCGCCGAGGTGGCGGCGCTGCGGGCGACGATGCCGAACCTGGCGCTGGCGACCTTCTACGACGACCCCCAAGGCGCTATCGAGGCGATCCCCGGCCGCATGGACGTGGCGCGCCTGCCGGCCTGGCCGCGCGAGCAAGCCGAGGTGTACCTGTGCGGTCCGCACGCGTTCATGCAGGCGCAATGGCTGGCGCTGCTGGACGCCGGCGTCCCCGCCGCGCGCCTGCACCGCGAAGTGTTCGGGCCCGAGATGCTCGATCACCTGCTGTAGAGGTCGCAGCGGTCAGAGCAGGGGTCAGAGCCCGGTGTTGCCTTTAAAAGGGCTCTGACCCCGGTGTTCCGCCGCGAACGGTTTTAGCACCTCATGCAAGCACGAGCCGGTCGGACGCGTGGACGGCATCGGCGCCGCCGCAACGCAAAACCATGCGGTCGAGCCGCCCACCCTACCGGTCGGCCACGCGTCCCCACCATCGTCACATCACGCTCAATTCACCACCTGCACCAGCTTCCCGCTCACCGAGCGCTGCGCCGGGTTGCCGTACACGCGGATCCCGCCCGACCCGCCGTTGTAGGCCAGCAGCGACTGCCTGACGTTGGCCGTCATCCCGCCCGAGCCGTTCGACGACAAATCGGCCTGCTCGCTCTCCAGGCCGGACAGGTCCAGGTGCCCGGACCCGTTCGAACGCGCCGTCAGCATGCGCACCGCGCCGGCCACGCGCAACTGGCCCGAACCGTCCAGCCTGGCCGTCGCACGCTCGCCGCGCACCTGGCCGACGTTCATGCGGCCGGAGCCGGCCAGCGCCAGGTCGGCGCTGCCGCTCTGCAGCGTGGCGGCGTCGATGCTGCCGGAGCCGCTGCCCTCGGCCTGCAGGCTGGCGACCTGCCCGGCCAGCAGCACCGAACCCGATCCCTTGTGCGCCACCGTCAGCGGCGCGCCGTTCAAGCCCTGCACCGACAGGTGTCCGGAACCGCTGTGACGGATGGCGGCGAGGCGCGGCGTCGTGTAGACCACGCGCAGCGGATTGCTGCTGCGGTAGGAGCGCGTGGCCTCGACGACCAGGGTATCGCCCTGGACGTCGGTGCGCACCAGCGGCAGCAGGTTGTCGTCGGCCTCCACCACCAGCGACCTGGCCGGGCCGACGCGCACCTCGACCAGGATCGAGCCGTTTACTTCGAGGCCCTGCACGGTGCCGACCATGCGCTGGTCGCGCGCCGCCACGCCGCTGCCCTTCACGGCGTCGCTGGAAAACGGGGTGCGGACCTGCACGTCGTCGTTGCCGGGAGCGACGATGATGGCGCAGCCGCCGAGGCCGGCGCAGGCGGCGGCGGTGGCGATGACAAGCGTGAACGCGTTACGCATGAAGGGACCTTTTCTTGTCGTGGTTGAAGGACGGCAGTGCCGATGCCGTAATCTAGCAAGACGGTCCCGTACCGATCAGCCCCGTGCGACGGACTGCGCAAAACGGGGCATGAACGGTTGCCGGCGCATGGGCGGATACGAGTGGCTCAGCGCTGGCCCAGGCGCGTATCGCCGAACAGGTTCTTGTATTCGTGCGGTTGCGAGCGCCAGTACTGCGGCGGCGCCGTCACGCTCGCGCCCAGTTCCGCCGCCGCGTGCCACGGCCAGCGCGGGTCGTACAGCATGGCGCGCGCCAGCGCCACCATGTCGGCCTGGCCGGCGGCGAGGATGGTCTCGGCCTGCTTGGCCTCGGTGATCAGGCCGACGCCGATGACCGGCATCGTGCTTTCCCGCTTGATGCGCGCCGCGAACTCGATCTGGTAGCCGGGACCGACCGGGATCTTCTGCAAGGGCGACAGCCCGCCGCTGGACACGTGGATGAACTGGCAGCCGCGCGCCTCCAGCGCATGCGCCAGCGCCACGCTCTGTTCGATGTCCCAGCCGCCCTCGACCCAGTCGGTGGCCGAGATGCGCATGCCGACCACCATCTCGGCCGACACCGCGGCGCGGATGGCGTCGAACACCTCGAGCGGGAAGCGCATGCGGTTTTCCAGCGAACCGCCGTACTCGTCCTCGCGCCGGTTCGACAGCGGCGACAGGAACTGGTGCAGCAAATAGCCGTGGGCGGCGTGGATCTCGATCGCGTCCAGGCCGAGCGCATCGGCACGGCGGGCGGCGGCGGCGAAGGCGTCCTTGATGCGCTGCAGGCCGGCAGCGTCCAGCGCCACCGGCACGGTCTCGCCCTCGGCATGCGGCACGTTTGAAGGCGCCTCGGTCTGCCAGCCGCGCGCGTGATCGGGCGGGATGTTGGCGCCGCCGCGCCACGGCACTTCGCTGGAGGCCTTGCGTCCGGCGTGGGACAGCTGGATCGCGATCCTGATCGGCGCGTAGCGGCGCATCGCATTGATGACCGGCTCCAGCGCGGCGGCGTGCCGGTCCGACCACAGCCCCAGGTCGTCCGGCGAGATGCGTCCCTCCGGCGTGACCGCGGTCGCCTCGATGGTCAGCAGGCCGGCGCCGGACAAGGCCAATTGTCCCAGGTGGATCATGTGCCAGTCGGTGGCCAAGCCCTCGTCCGCCGAATACTGGCACATGGGGGCGATGGCGATCCGGTTGTCCAGGGCCAAAGGTCCCAGCTTGATTGGAGAAAACAGCATGCTCATGAAACACTCCCTACGGTCGAAACGGCCAGTCTAGCGCGCTCCCTCCCTTGCACGCGTTTCATTGTCGCGCGATAACGAATGCCGCATCTGCGAAGCCGGCGCTACACTGGAATCCACTTAGAACCTATCTCAGTAGGCAGGGGGAAGCTAATGGCGATGCATGGCAAGCAGGGGCAAGGCGCGAGGACGCCGCATGGCGAGCCATGCAAGGACGAGCAACGCAGCGCCTGTTTGTCAGGCGCGCCAGTAGCGACTCCGGACTATTGAGATAGGTTCTTAGTAGGAAACGACATGAAGATCACCGGACTGACCACCTACCGCGTTCCGCCGCGCTGGATGTTCCTCAAGATCGAGACCGACGCCGGCATCACCGGCTGGGGCGAGCCGGTCGTGGAAGGACGCGCGCGCACAGTCGAGACCGCCGTACACGAGCTGTCCGAATATCTGGTCGGACGCGACCCAGCCCACATCAACGACTTGTGGCACACCATGTACCGCGGCGGTTTCTACCGCGGCGGGCCGATCCTGATGAGCGCGATCGCCGGCATCGACCAGGCGCTGTGGGACATCAAGGGCAAGGCGCTGGGCGTGCCGGTGTACGAACTGCTCGGTGGCCTGGTGCGCGAACGCATGAAGACCTACAGCTGGGTCGGCGGCGACCGTCCGCACGACGTCGTCGACGGCATCGCCGCACGCCGCGAGGCCGGCTTCGACACTTTTAAAATGAACGGCACCGACGACCTCGGCATGATCGACAGCGCCCGCAAGATCGCCGAGACGGTCAAGCGCGTGGCCCACATCCGCGAGACCTTCGGCGATGCGATCGAGTTCGGCCTGGACTTCCACGGCCGCGTATCGACGCCGATGGCCAAGGTGCTGCTGCGCGAGCTGGAACCGCTGCGTCCCCTGTTCGTCGAGGAGCCGGTGCTGCCGGAGCACGCCGATGCCTACCGGCGCCTGGCCGACCAGACGTCGATCCCGATCGCCGCCGGCGAGCGCATGTTCTCGCGCTTCGACTTCCGCCGCGTGTTCGAGCAGGGCGGCCTGGCCATCGCCCAGCCCGACCTGTCGCACGCCGGCGGCATCACCGAGTGCGTGCGCATCGCCGCCATGGCCGAAGCCTACGACATCGCGCTGGCGCCGCACTGCCCGCTCGGCCCGGTGGCGCTGGCCGCTTGCCTGCAGGTCGACTTCGTCGCCCACAACGCCGTGCTGCAGGAACAGAGCATGGGCATCCACTACAACCGCGGCGGCGAGGTGCTCGACTACGTCGTCAACCGCGCCGACTTCGCCATCGTCGACGGCTGGATCAAGCCGCTGCCCAAGCCAGGCCTGGGCGTGGAGATCGACGAGGCGCGCGTGATCGCCGCCAGCCGCGACGCGCCGGACTGGCGCAATCCGGTGTGGCGCCATCCCGACGGCAGCATCGCCGAATGGTGATTCCGGAAGGAGCGACATGACGGACATGGACAGCAAGCCGGCCGGCGCCGATGAACAAGCGCGAGCCCAGGAACGATCGAACGTAGGGAAGCGCCGCCTGCTCGGCATCGACTGGGGTACCAGCAACCGCCGCGCCTACCTGGTCGATGGCGGCGGCGCCTGCCTGGCCAGCCGCGCCGACGACCAGGGCCTGCTGGCCGCGCGGCCGCACTTCGGCGCCTCGCTGGCGGCGCTGCTGGCGGCCATGGACATCGCCCCCGGCGTGCCGGTGGTCGCCTCCGGCATGGTCGGCAGCGCCCAGGGCTGGCGCCAGACGCCGTACCTGGACATCGGCGTGCCGCTGCTGGAACTGCCGGCCCACCTGACGCGCGTGGACGAAGCGGACGAGAACGACGATTTGGGCGGGCGCAGCGTGCTGCTGGTGCCCGGCTACAGCCAGCACGAGCGCGGCGCCGACGGCCACGTGCGCATCGACGTGATGCGCGGCGAGGAGATGCAGCTGCTCGGCGCGCTGATGCTGCGCACGCACGGCGGCGATGGCAGCAACGGCGATGGCTGGTACGTGCTGCCCGGCACCCACAGCAAATGGGTGCGCCTGGAAGGCGGCGCGATCCGCCACATTGCGACCTTCATGACCGGCGAACTGTTCGCCACCCTCGGCAAGCAGGGCACGCTGGCGCCGCTGATGGAAGGCGCCGCCGGCGAGGAAAGCCCCGAGTCCGACGCCGCCTTCGACGCCGGCGTCGACGAAGCGCGTCGGCGCGCGCCGCTGAGCAATGCGCTGTTCGGCGTGCGCGCCCGCGTGGTCACCGGCGCCATGCCGGCGGCGCACACGCGCGCCTTCGTCAGCGGCCTGCTGATCGGCGCCGAACTGGTGGCCGCCCTCGACCTGGCCGGCCACGATCCCGGCACTGTGACCTCGGTCTGCACGCCCGCGTTGCACCGCCATTACGCGCGCGCCGCCGGCCGCCTCGGTGTCACGCTGCAGGCGCTGGACCCGGACCGCGTCTACCGGGCCGCGCTCGGCTTTTTTCTCCGCCACATCGACCCTACCTACCAAAGAAGCCAGCCATGACCGACCTGGAACGCATCGATTTGCCGCTGGCCGCCATCCTGCGCGGCCTGGCGCCCCAGGAAGCGGCCGGCGTCGGCCGCGTGCTGATCGACGCCGGCTTCGGCCTGCTCGAAGTGCCGCTCAACCGCCCCGGCGCGCTGGACGCCATCCGCATCCTGCGCGCCATGGCCCCGCCAGGCAGCCTGGTCGGGGGCGGCACCATGCTGACGATCGCCGACGTCGACGCGGTCGCCGACGCCGGCGGCCAGCTGTTCGTGTCGCCCAACTGCAATCCGGCGGTGATCGCCCACGCCGTCGAGCGCGGCCTGCTGTGCGCGCCGGGCGTGGCGACACCGACCGAAGCCTTTATGGCGCTGGACGCCGGCGCGCACGTGCTGAAACTGTTTCCCGCCGAGTCGATCGGGCCGGCCGGGCTGAAGGCGATGAAAGCGGTGCTGCCGGAAGGCACGCCGCTGTGGCCGGTCGGGGGCGTGACGCCGCAGCAGATCGGGGAATGGAAAAAGGCCGGCGCCACCGGGGCCGGCATCGGCAGCCAGCTGTATACGCCCGGCATCGCGCTGGATGAACTGGCGCGCCGCGCCGCGGCGTTTGCGGCGGCCTGGCGCGCGCAGGCAAACTGACGGCGGAATGGCAAGTACCGGACCCGCAAAAGTGCAGTCGGCGCGTAGGGTAGAAGCGGTCGTCTTCAGCCGATCCGCACCACCATGATCCCCGCGCGCAACCCGACGCGCACGTCCGGATTCGGGAACACGACGAATTCCTCGTCGTGCTGCACGGTGTAGACGGTGTCGCCATCGGTGGCGATGACTTCACCCTTCTTGAGCGGCGTGAAGTTCTCGGTCTCGCGCCCGAAGCTCATGCGGAACGCGTCCGACAGCTTGGTGATCGACTGCGCCGTGTCGAACACCAGCGGCCTAGGATATTGCAAGCTCCCCTGCCCCGCCGCCCCGGTATCCGCCGACGCCGCGCCGCGCAACAACCCGTCCAGCGCAGCCGCCGCGGCGGCGAACTGCGACAAATCGTTCTGCCCCAGCGTGCCGACCCGCCCCAGCTCCACCGTGCTGGCGGCGGCGCCGTGGCGTTCGGCACTCCAATAGCTGTAGGTGCCGGCCGAGGCCGGATTCATGATCACCGCCTCGATGCCGGCCCGGCCGAGCCAGCCGATCAGGGACTGGCGCGCATCGTCCGCGATCAGTTGCGGCACGATCGCGAACTTGGGATAGCGCGAGGCGCGGATCGCCGTGTGCAGGTCGAGGTGCCAGCGCTGCGGCCCCGCGCCGTCGAAGAAGTCGCGCGTGGCGGCGATGATGGCGTCGGCGCGGCCGGCCTCGAAGGTGCCGGCCAGGTCGCCGCGCGCGTCGCGGAACATGCGGTTCAGGTCGGCGTCGATGAAGCGCTTGCCGGCGGCGATCGCATCGACGTTGCCGACGCACAGCATCAAGTCCACCGCCAACGCCTGCGGCGCGCGTGAAACGGCTTCGATGGCATGCGCCACCATCTCGATCGGCCCGGTCTCGTCGCCGTGCACGCCGACCGACAGCAGCACGGCCGGCCGGGCGGCGCTCGACGGCGCCGCGACGGCATCCGGGCCGCGCTTGACGGTCAGGATGCCGCCGGCAGGCAGCCCGACCGTGCAACCGGCGTCACGGAAGCGCGCCGCCACCTGGCCGAAGTCGGCCCGGGCCAGGGCCCGGACCGCTTCCGGCAGCGCCGTGAAGGAAGCCGCCGTCATGGCTCAGGCCACCGCCGCCAGGCGTTCCGGGTTGGAACCTTCCGACAATGCCCAGACGTCGAGCATGGCCTGCTCGAGGTCGGTCGGCTGGGCGTAACCGCTCAAACCCATCGCCGCGGTCAGTTCCGTCACCGCGCCCTGCAGGTCGCCGCCCTGCTTGCTCCGTTCCAGCACCTGCATCAGCAGGCGCTGCTGGGTACGGCGCAGCGCCTGCAGCGCGTAGTTGCGCAACTGCTCCTGCGACTTGCTCGTGGCCGGCAGGCTCAGGCCGCGCTCCAGCGTGTCGATGCCGGCGGCCCCGCGCAGCAGCATGCCGGCGCGCAAGAACTCGCCCAGCGACATGCCTTGCGGACGCTGCACCGACACCGCCGCGAACAGGAACGCCGCCAGCGATTCGACCGTGTCGACCGCCTTCCAGGCTTGCGCGAAGGAAGACGGCAGGCCGGCGTGGCTGTCGGCATCCGACTTGGCCGGCATCAGCTGGCGCAACTGCTCGGGCTGGGCGAACAGGCTGGACAGTTCCGTCATGCCGCCGGCGCCGGCCTGCTCGGCCGGCAGCGACAGCACGCCCTCGATCACGGTGCGCAGCATCACGCGGGTGCGCGCATCGACCGCCTGCGACACGTCGCGCGGCACGCTCAACGCTTCCTCGTCCAGCGCCTCGAACACCGGCGCCAGGTGCAGCGCGGTCCAGGCCTGGCCCCATGCCTCGACCACTTTGGCATCGTCGATGTGGTGTTCCTGGGCCAGGTCGCGCAGCATCAGCGGACCGCAGCGGTTGACCGATTCGTTGGCCAGCACGGTCGCCAGGATGGCGTTGGCCAGCGGGTGCGCCAGCGGCTCGCGGGTGGCGACCAGCTGCGCCGGGAAGTACGGGCGCAGGATGGTCTCGGCCCACGCTTGTTCCGTCAGCGGCAGCGCGGCCAGGATGCGCTTGAAGCGGTTCTTGACGTTGGCCACCACCACCGCCAGTTCCGGCGTGGTCAATCCCTGGCCGAGCGCCTTGCGGCGCTGCAGCTCGGTCTCGCTCGGCAGCTGCTCCAGCTCGCGCGATACCGCGCCTTCGCTTTCCAGGCTGGCGATCAGGGCGGCGTAGCCGTCCACCACCGCGGCGGTCGACTGGGCCTGCGCCTCGCGCACCAGCAGGTGGGTCTGCAGCGTGTTGTCGCGCAGGACCAGCTGTTCGATGTCGCCGGTCATCTCGTTCAGCACGCGGTTGCGATCGGCTTCCGACAGCTGGCCGGCGTTGACTTCGGTGTCCAGCCAGATCTTGACGTTGACTTCGTGGTCGGAGCAATCCACGCCGGCCGAGTTGTCGATCGCATCGGTGAAGATGCGCCCGCCCGCCAGTGCGAACTCGATGCGGCCGGCCTGGGTCGCGCCCAGGTTGCCGCCCTCGGCCACGACCTTGACGCGCAGCGCGTTGCCGTCGACGCGGATGTTGTCGTTGGCGCGGTCCTTGACCTGCGCGTGGCTCTCGGTCGAGGCCTTGATGTAGGTGCCGATGCCGCCGTTATAGAACAGGTCGACCGGCGCCAGCAGGATGCGGTGCATCAGCTCTTCCGGCGTGAGGGTGGTTTCCTCGATGTCGAGCGCGGCGCGCACCTGCGGCGACAGGGCGATGTGGCGGCTGCTGCGCGGGTACACGCCGCCGCCTTCCGAGATCAGGTTCTTGTCGTAGTCTTCCCACGAAGAGCGCGGCAGCGCGAACATGCGCTGGCGCTCCTTGAACGAGACCACCACGTCCGGCGTCGGGTCCAGGAAGATGTGGCGGTGGTCGAACGCCGCCAGCACTTTCAATTGACGCGACAGCAGCACGCCATTGCCGAACACGTCGCCCGACATGTCGCCCACGCCGACCATGGTCACCGGCGTGGTGTTCATGTCGTGGCCCATCTCGTAGAAGTGGCGCTTGACCGCCTCGAACGCGCCCTTGGCCGTGATGCCCATCTTCTTGTGGTCGTAGCCGTTCGAGCCGCCGGAAGCGAAGGCGTCGCCCAGCCAGAAGCCGCGCGAGACGGCGATGCCGTTGGCGATGTCGGAGAAGGTCGCGGTGCCCTTGTCGGCCGCCACCACCAGGTACGGGTCGTCCTGGTCGTAGCGCACCGTGTCGGCGGGCGGCACGATCTCGCCGCGCACGCGGTTGTCGGTCACTTCCAGCAGGCTCGCGATGAACAGGCGGTAGACCGCTTCGCCCTCGGCCGCCACCACGTCGCGTGCGGCTTCCTTCGGCATCTGCTTGCAGACGAAGCCGCCCTTGGAGCCGGCCGGCACGATCACGGCGTTCTTGACCATCTGCGCCTTCACCAGGCCCAGCACCTCGGTGCGGTAGTCTTCCATGCGGTCCGACCAGCGCAGTCCGCCGCGCGCCACCGGGCCGCCGCGCAGGTGCACGCCCTCGAAGCGGCGCGAGAACACGTAGATCTCGCGGAACGGACGCGGTTCCGGCACCAGCGCCAGGTTGCTGGTGTCGAACTTGAAGATGATCTTTTCTCCACCGTTCTGGAAGTAGTTGGTGCGCACGGTCGCCATCACCAGGTCGACCAGCGCGGCCATGATTTCCTCGGTGTCGGCGTGGTTCACCTGCGCCAGGCCGGCCTTCAGCGCGGCCAGGCGCGCGGCGCCGGCGTCGCGTTCCTCGGCGGGCAGCGCCGGATCGAAGCGTAGGCGGAAACCGTCGACCAGTTCCTTGACCAGGCCGGCGCGCACGCGCAGTGTCTCGGCCATGTAGCGGGTCGAGAACTTGCTGCCGGCCTGGCGCCAGTAACTGATGTAGGCGCGCACCAGCTGCACCTCGCGCAGCGACAGGCCGCCTTCGATGGTGAGGCCGTTCAGGCGGCCATCCTCGGCCTCGTCGTTGAACAGCGCGCCAAACAGTTCCTCGGCGACCGGCCCGATGCCGGGTTTGGCCAGCTTCGCGGCCGAGTCGGCGTCGACGAACAGGCTGGTCACGAAGTGGCGGGTGCCGTCGGCGCCGGTGATGGCGAAGGCTTGCTCGCGGTCGATCGCGATGCCGGCATTCTGCAGCGCCGGCAGGATGCGCGACAGCGAAGGCACGCTGCCGGTCGAGTACAGGCGCACCGACGGCACGCCGGCTTCCTGCTCGACGCGCACCGACACGTGCTGCGGGGTGCCGTTGCCGAGCAGCGCGCGCACGTCGCGGAAGGCGACTTCGGGCGCGGTGGCGGTCACGTAGTTCACCGGCAGCGTCGGCAGCAACTTGCGCAGCATGTTGCGCGCCGGGACGTCCTCGACCGCATCGCTGAGGGCGATGTAGCGGTCGTGCCAGCCGTCCAGCACGCCCAGCAGCGGCTGCTGGATGTCGGTTTCCAGGTCGAGCGGGTTGCGCGCGGCCTGGGCGATCAGGTAGACGCGCGCCAGCGGGCCGTCGGCCACCAGGGTCTGCGAGCGCACGTCGCTGGCGCCCGAGCTTTCCTTCAGGGCTTGCGCCAGCGCGGCGCCGACGGCGGCGCTGTAGCGCTCGCGCGGCAGGTAGACCAGCACGTTCAGGTGGCGGCCGTAGACGTCGCGGCGCGCGAACACTTTTGCGCGCGGCTGCTTGTACAGGGACACGACCGCGCTGCACACCTGCGCCAGCCATTCCGGATCGGCTTCCAGCGCCTCGGTGCGCGGCAGCGATTCCAGGATCTCGATGAACTTTTCGGCGCGGAAGCCTTCCTGGCGCACGCCGGCGATGCCGAGCACCTTGGCCACGCGCCCGCGCGCGAACGGCAGGCGCGCCAGCGGCGTCGAGGTGGCGGCGCGGGTGAACAGGCCGACGAAGCAGTGCTCGCCGATGGTATTGCCCTGGGCGTCGCTGGCGCGCACGCCGATGAAGTCGAGCGGCTGGTCGCGGTGCAGGGTGCCGGCCACGTCGGCCTTGACGATCGACAGCGTCTCTTCGCGCGGATTCAGGATCTCGAAATCGCCCGGGATGTTGGCCAGGCAGGTGCCGTAGACCGGGTGCGCGGTGTCCTGCAGCACGCCGATGCGGCTGGCGACGTCGCGTTCCAGTTCGCGTACGCCCGGCTTGACGAAGTAATAGGCATAGCCGAACGGCTCGAAGCCTTCGTTCTTGGCCCAGTCGAGGAAGGCGGCCACTTCCTGGCCGTTGGCATTGTTCGCGCCCGCACCCTGCGCCGCCGCATCGGCGGCGACGGCGGTCATGCGGTCGCGCATGGCGACGGCGTCGCGGTGCACCACGGCGGCGTCGCGCGCCACCATCTGCAGGTTGCCGACCAGCGCGTCCAGTTCGTCCTGCGGCAGGTCTTCGGCCAGCAGGCACAGCACGTAGGATTCGAGCGGCGCGCCGGCTTCGCCGACGGCGGCGACAGTGCCCTGCGCGTCGCGGCGCACCGGCAGCACGGCGTTCATCACGCCGGCAGCGACCACGCGCTGGCGGCGCAGCGCCATCACGAAGGAATCGACCAGGTAAGGCATGTCCTCGTTGGCGATCAGCAGCGCGGTCGACATGCCGCGGCTGCCGTCGGCGTAGCGCATGCGCGCGATGCGGCAGCCCGGGCCGCTGCGCTGGGCCACCGCGGCGAAGCCCTCGCGCAGGACGCTCGCCAGGCTTTGCGGCGCCACGCCGGCCAGGTCTTCGTCATCCAGGGCGCCGAGCCAGGCGCTGATCAGCGCGCCCACCGGGTCGGCGCCGCCGGCCGGCTGGTTCTGATTGTGTTCGGTGACCAGGGCCAGCGTACGGGTACGCAGGTCTTGAGGCATGTCCTTGTTCATGTGCTTCTCCAAAGCTTGGTTGTGTTCGCCGGGACCGCTGCAACTCGTGGTTGCGCGTTCCCCGCTTTATACGGACGGGGGTGTCCCGTCCAGATCTCGCGCTTCCCCGTCTCCCCGGGAAGCCGTCATTAAATCACGCCGCGCACCGTGCACGGCAAGCCTTCTCACGTCAGGTCGTACAAGCCCGGCAGGCCGAGGATGCGCTCCAGTTCTTCCAGCGCCCCCGCGCACTCGCGCGCCAGCTGCGGGTCGGCCAGGTCCTTCGGCTCGATGCGGTCGCGGTAGTGCCTCTCGACCCAGGGCGCCAGGCGTGCGTACAGGTCTTCCGTCATGATCACGCCCTGGTGCATGGCGCGCGCCTCGTCGTCGGTCAGGCTGACGCGCAGGCGCAGGCAGGCCGGGCCGCCGCCGTTGCGCATGCTCTGGCGCAGGTCGAATTCGGCCAGCTCGTCGATCGGCCCGCCGCTGTTCACCAGCTGCGCCAGGTAGCTCGCCACCGCCGGGTTCTCGCGGCATTCGTGCGGCACCACCAGCGCCATGCCGCCGTCCGCCTTCGACAGCAACTGGCTGTTGAACAGGTAGCTGGCCACGGCGTCCGCCACCGGCACCGCGCTGGCGGGTACGCGCACGGCGCGCAGTTCCGTGCCGACGCTCGCCAGGGCGCGCCGCAGCGCGTCCAGCGTGGCGGCTTCGTCGAAGAACGCCTCTTCGTGGTAGAACAGCACGTTGCCGTTGCCGACCGCGATCACGTCGTTGTGGAACACGCCCTGGTCGATCAGGTCCGGGTTCTGCGCCGCGAACACGGTGCGCGCCGGGTCGAGCCCGTGCAGGCGCGCGATCGCCTGCGAGGCTTCCAGGGTCTGGCGCGCCGGGTATTTTTTCGGGGCTGGCGCCGATGGGTCGAACTCGACGCGGCCGTACACGAAGAACTCGACGCCGGCGGCGCCGTAGGCTTGGGCGAAGCGCGTGTGGTTGGCCGCGCCCTCGTCGCCGAAGGCGGGCGTCGAGGGCAGCGGATCGTGCACCACGAAGCGCTCGGAATGGGCGAACAGCGCGCGCAGCGTGCGCGTGGCCTGCACGTGTTCGTCGGCGCGGTGCAGCTTGTTGTTCAGGTTGGCGGCGGTGAAGTGCACGCGGCCGTCCGCGGTGTCGGCCGAGGGGCTGACGGTGGCGGCGTTGGCGGTCCACATCGGCGACGCCGACCAGGCGCAGGCCAGGATCACCGGCGCCTCGCGCCAGGCCCGGGCCAGCACGTCGGCGTCGGTGCCGCTGAAACCGAGCTTGCGCAGCAGGCGGAAATTGGGGCGCGCCTGCGGCGGCAACAAACCCTGGGCGAAGCCGCGCGCGGCCAGTTCGCGCATCTTGGCCAGGCCCTGCAGCGCGGCCTGGCGCGGGTTCGACGCGCTTTTCACGTTGCTGAAGGAAGCGACGTTGCCGAACGACAGGCCGGCGTAGTTGTGCGACGGCCCGACCAGGCCATCGAAGTTGAATTCACGGGCAGTGTACATAATTCAAAAATGCAGTCCCGGCGACAGCTTGGCCGGCAGTTCCAGTTCGGACGTTTCGATCGAGGCCACCGGATAGGCGCAGTAATCGGCCGCGTAATACGCACTGGGGCGGTGGTTGCCGGACTTGCCGACGCCGCCGAAGGGCGCCGAGCTGGCGGCGCCGGTGGTGGGACGGTTCCAGTTCAGCACCCCCGCGCGCGCTGTCACCGCGAAGCGCTTCCACAGCGCCTCGTGCGGCGACAGCAGCGCGGCGGCCAGGCCGAACGCGGTGGCGTTGGCAACCTTGATGGCGGCGTCGAAATCGTTTACACGAATCACCTGGAGCAGCGGACCGAACCACTCCTCGTCGGGAATCCCGGCCGCAGCGGTGACGTCGACGATGCCGGCCGTGACGAAGCCGGCATCGGGGTCCGGCTGGCGCATGCGCAGCAGCACGGTGCCGCCCTGTTCTTCCATCATCTGCTGGGCCTGCACCAGGCGCGCGGCCACGGCGCTCGACACCACCGGCCCCATGAAGGGCTGCGGCTCGGCGTTCGACGGCCCCAGCGCCAGCTTGCCGGCCACGGCCACCAGGCGCTGGATGAAAGCCTGGCCGGCCGGGGTATCCTGCACGATCAGGCGGCGCGCGCAGGTGCAGCGCTGGCCGGCCGAGACGAAGGCCGACATCACCGTGTGGTGCACGGCGGCGTCGATCTTGTCGGCTTCGATGTCCCATACCACCAGCGGGTTGTTGCCGCCCATTTCCAGCGCCAGCATCTTGCCCGGCTGGCCGCCGAACTGCTTGTGCAGGGCGGCGCCGGTCTGGCTGCTGCCGGTGAACAGCAGGCCGTCGACGTCGGCCCGGCCCAGCGCGATGCCGGTATCGCGTCCGCCGTTGACCAGGTTCAGCACGCCCTGCGGCAAGCCGGCCTGTTCCCACAGCTGCACGGTCAGCACCGCGGTGCGCGGCGCGTATTCGCTCGGCTTGAACACCAGCGTGTTGCCGGCGATGAGGGCCGGCACGATGTGGCCGTTGGGCAGGTGGCCCGGGAAGTTGTACGGGCCGAACACCGCGAACACGCCGTGCGGACGGTGGCGCAGCACGGCGCTGCCGTCGGCGACGGTTGCGCTGTGTTCTCCGGTGCGCGCCGCGTGCGACTGCACCGAGATGTCGACCTTGTTGGCCATGGTCGTCACCTCCGTGCGCGCTTCCCACAGCGGTTTGCCGACTTCCTCGGCGATGATCGCGGCCAGGTCCTCGGCGCGCTCCTTGAGCAGGTCGCGGAAGCGCCGGCAGACGGCGATGCGCTCGTCCAGCGCAGATAAGGACCAGTCGTCGAAGGCGGCGCGCGCCGCCGCCACCGCGCGCGCCACATCGTCCACCGTGGAGGCCTTGCTGGTCCAGGTCTGGCGGCCGGTGGACGGGTCGACGGTGGCGAGTTCCTCGCCGCCGCCGGGCAGCCATGCGCCGCCGATATAGTTCGAAACGTTAGCCATTGATGGGTTTCCTCACGTTGAGCGCCAGCGTGCGCACCGGGTCGCCGGCCTGGCAATGCAGCAGTTGCAGTTCGCGCGCCGACAGCGCCACATGGGCGCCCCCGTTGCACGCCTGCGTCAGGATCATCCGGAAATCGTCCAGGCGCGTGTTCGAAACCAGCGTGATGTCGCATTCCCCCTCCGGCTGGCCCTCTTGCGCCACGGTCGGCACGCTGTCGCGCACCGCGCGCAGTTCGCCCACGCGGCCCTGCAGCACCGGGCCGGCGTCGAAGATGTCGACATAGCCCTCGTAGTGCATGCCTTCCTGCTCCAGCAGCTTCCTCGCCGGCAGGGTCGAGGTATGCACCTGGCCGATCACCTGCTGGGCGTCGTCCGGCAGGTAG
Source organism: Massilia forsythiae (assembly GCF_012849555.1). NCBI lineage: Bacteria > Pseudomonadati > Pseudomonadota > Betaproteobacteria > Burkholderiales > Oxalobacteraceae > Massilia > Massilia forsythiae. The sequence continues at coordinate 2,311,712 of NZ_CP051685.1, read as the reverse complement.
GCCACGTACAGCGGCTGGCGCGGCATCAGTTCGGCGATGAAGGATTTCTTGCCGACCGCGGTCAGGCCGTCGACGTGGTTGAAGTCCATCTTGAAGAAATGGCGGCCGAGACCCTCGTAGAACGGCGAGGTGCCGTCGTCGAGCTGGTAGCCGCGCATCTCGGCGATGATCTTTTCGGTGAACAGGTGCTGGAACTGGGCGATGAACAGGAAACGGCTTTTCGACAGCCACTTGCCGTTGGCGCCGGCGCGGTACTCGGGGCGCAGGAACAGCGAACACAGTTCGGTCGATCCGGTGAGATCGTTGGACAGGTACAGCGTGTCCATCCGTGTAAACACGTTCAGCTCGCGGCTGGAATGCACCAGCGTGCCGATGCGGTAGTTATAAAAGGGCTCGGCCAGGCCGACCGCGGCCTTGATGGCGCACACGCCGGCCAGGCGGCCGTCGGCGGTGTCTTCCATCACGAACATGTAGTCGCGTTCTTCGGGTGCGACGGTCTGGCCGAACGAGCCGACCGCGATGCGCACCCGTTCGCCCAGCATGGCGCGGTCCGGCTTCAGCGTGGTCATGCCGCTGCCGACCTGGCGTGCCATCTCGATCAGCGGATCGATGTCATCGAGGGTGATTGCGCGGATGACGAGCATGGATTCCTCTTCCATTAGATGCGGACGCAGATGACGGAGTCGCCGGACGCCACGCCCAGCGCCTGGCGCGCCCAGGCCGGCAGGCAGATCGACTCGCCGCTGTCGATGGGTGCGCATGCCGCCACCACCGCACGGAAATTGCGCTCGCCGGCGGCGACGGCGTAGTGCACCAGCGCCTCGGGCGTGCAGGCCGGCTGGTCCTGCGCCGCCACGCGCCGCACCATCGAGCCGGTGAACGAGCGCAGGCCGTTGCGGTGCGCCTGCAGGATCGGGCCGCCGTCGAAGATGTCGATGTATTCGTCGGCTTCGAAGCCTTCGGCCGTGAGCAGGTCGAAGGCGAGCTGGCCGTTCGGGTGGATCTGCCCCATCGCCGCCTGCGCCGGGCCGGGCAGCAGCGGCACGTACACCGGGTAGTGCGGCATCAGCTCGACGATCAGGGTGCGGTTGCGGGCGCCGCCGATGGTGCGCTCGGCATCCAGGAAATCCATCTTGAAGAACTTGCGGCCGAGCGCATCCCAGAACGGCGATTGCCCCTCTTCGTCGGTGACGCCGGCCAGCGGCACGAAGAAGCGGTCGCCGAAGCGGTGCGGCGCCAGCACCGCGTACAGCAGGCGCGCGCGCGACAGCAGGGCCGCCTCCAAGCCGGCGCCGGCACGCCGGCGGATGCTGAAGCCGGACAGCTGCGAGTAGGCGGTGAGTTCCGAGCACAGCGTCAGCGCATGCACGCTGTGGCTGATGTTCAGGTCGCGCGAGACTTGCTGGATCACGTCGTTGCGGAACGCGAAATAGGTGCCGTTGGAGCCGGCCGAGGCGTGGATGGCGGCGGTGCCTGCCAGTTCGCCGCCGGCGGCTTCCTCCAGCACGAACAGGTAGGTTTCTTCGCTGGGAATGTCGACGTGGGCCGCGAACGAGGCGACCGAGCGCTCGACCAGCGCGGCGATCTTTTCACGGGTGCGCGGCAGCGTGTGCACGCCGGGCGTGGACGCCGCGAGCAGGCTCTCGAGGGGGCCGATATCCGCAGGTTCGACCGGACGGACTACATACATGGAGACTCCCAAAAAGATGGCTGCCGGCGGGCGGCCGGCAAGGCGCCGGCGGCGCCCCGGCGATCCGCTTGCGGCGAACCGGTCGCGCGCAGGGACTGCGATCGCGCGGGCTGCACGCCGCCGGGAACGGGCGCCTGCGCGCGCCGGGGAATACCGCGGCAATTGCCGCCGCCCTGCCCCCGCGGGCGCGGCGCCGGCCCGATCGGCAGCCGGCGCAGCGCCGCCCGCACCGGGATCAGCCTGCGCTGAACTGGTCGGCCGCGGCGCGCATGATGCGGTCGGCTTCGTCGATCTGGGCGTCGGAGACGATCAGCGCCGGTGCCAGGCGCACCACGTCCGGGCCGGCGATCAGTAGCATCAGGCCGAGCTTTTCGGCGACCTTGGTGTAGTCCTTGGCGCGGCCCTTCTGCTCAAGCGCCATCGGCAGGCCGATCAGCAGGCCCTTGCCGCGCGGCTTGGCGAACAGCGCCGGGTAGTCGGCGGCCAGCTGCTCGAGCTTGGCGAACACCCTGGCGCTGGCGTCGCGCACGCGCGCCAGAAAGGCCGGCTGGTTGATCTGCTCGATCACGTTCAGCGCCACGGTGGTGGCCAGCGGGTTGCCGCCGTAGGTGGTGCCGTGCGAGCCGACGTTCAGGTGCTGGGCGATCGCCTCGGTGGTCAGCATGGCGCCGATCGGGTAGCCGTTGCCGAGCGCCTTGGCCGAGGTCAGGATGTCCGGGGTGATGCCGACGTTCATGTAGTCGTACAGCGCGCCGGTGCGGCCCACGCCCGACTGCACTTCGTCGAACACCAGCAGCGCGCCGGTCTGGTCGCACAGCTCGCGCAGCGTTTTCAGGAAGTCGATGTCGCCCGGGATCACGCCGCCCTCGCCCTGGATCGGCTCGACGATCACGGCGGCGACGTCGTCGCCGATGGCGGCGCGCGCCGAGGCGATGTCGTTGTAGTTGATGTGGTTGATCTGCGGCGGCAGCGGCTCGAAGCCTTCGGTGTACTTCGACTGGCCGCCGACCGACACCGTGAACAGGGTGCGGCCGTGGAACGAGGCGTAGCACGACACGATGCGCGATTTGTGCGGACCGAACTTCTCGTGCGCGTACTTGCGCGCCAGTTTCAGGGCGGCCTCGTTGGCTTCCGCGCCCGAGTTGCAGAAGAATGCGCGGTCGGCGAAGGTGGCCTCGGTCAGCGCCGCGCCCAGGCGCAGCACCGGCTCGTTGGTGTAGCCGTTGCCGAGGTGCCAGACGGTGTTGATCTGGCGCGTCATGGCATCGACCAGCACCGGGTTGCAGTGGCCCAGGCTGGAGACGGCGATGCCGGAGGTGAAATCGAGGTAGTGCTTGCCTTCCTGGTCCCACACGTCCAGGCCAGCGCCTCGCACCGGGATCATCGCGGCCGGCGCATAGGTCGGCACCAGCACTTCGTCGTAAGTCTGGCGTGTGACAGGCCGCGTGGTGACACCCGAGTCGAGTTTGGCATTCATGACGTTTTCCTCATCCTAAATTAAAGGGACCGCGCGACTCCAGCAGCCGCACCGAGCGCCCCATTATAGAAAGGGCACACCTACAGTTCTTTTCAATCTGCGACAGGCATTTTCATTTTTGGACGAGCAGCAAACCTTTGTGCTCCCACAAACCGGGGTCAGAGCCCGATTTTTGGCAATTTCCTCAACCACTGCCAATGCCTTGGATACATAGCCAAAATTCGGGGTCAGAGCAGATTGGCGGCGCGATTGGGGCATCGAATCCAGGTCGACGTCGCTGAACGGCCGGCGATCGGCCCTCTACGGCGCGCTATTGCATGCACGCGATCGACGAGATTGTGCTCTGACCCCGAACTTGCCCGGATTTGTGCTCTGGCCCCACATTGCAATCGGGTGAAAGTCTAGCCGAGAGGAAATTGCCAAAAATCGGACTCTGACCCCGGTTTGATGGGGGTCATCATTCGCTGAGTTTGCGTTGGCGTTCTTCGCGCGGGGTGTTGCCGAACAGGGCGCCGAAGGCGGTGGAGAAGTGGGAGCCGGAGGAAAAGCCGCACATCAGGCCGACCTGCACGATCGAGTGGTTCGAGTCGCGCAGCAGCTGGCGCGCGCGTTTCAGGCGCAGTTCGAGGTAGTAGCGCGACGGCAGGCTGCCCAGGTATTGCTTGAACAGGCGTTCCAGCTGGCGCCGCGACAGGCCGGCCAGCTGCGCGATCTCGTCGGTCGACAGCGGTTCTTCGATGTTGGCTTCCATCAGGGTGACGGCTTCGGTCAGCTTCGGCTGCAGCACGCCGAAGCGCGCCTGCAGCGCCATGCGCTGGCGCTCTTCCAGGCCGCGCACGCGCTCCACGCACAGCACTTCCTTGACCTGCGCTTGCACCGTGGCGCCGAACAGCAGGTCGACCAGGGTCAGCGCGAAGTCGATGCTGGCGGCGCCGCCGCAGCAGGTCAGGCAGGCGCCGTCGATCTCGAACAGGTGCGGGCTGAACAGAGCATGGTCGGCGATGGCGTCGGCGTCCGGGTACAGCGACCAGGGCAGCGCGCTGCGCACGCCGTTCAGCACGCCGGCCTCGGCCAGCCACAGCACGCCGGCGCCGACCCCGCCCCAGCAGGGTGCGGCGCGGCAGCGCGCGGCCAGGCTGCGCATGTTGGCGGGGCGCAGGCCGGCCTCGGCCTCGTCCGCCGCCAGCAGCACCAGGTGCCAGGGGCGCAAGGCTTCGCCGGCGAACTTGTCCGGACTGCGCACGTCCACGTGCAGGCGCTGCGGCCCGAGCAGCTTGGCCGCCAGCCGCAGCGGCTGCACCAGTCCGGACCAGGTCAGCGAATCCGGCTCGCCGGCGTTCACCAGCAGCAGGCGCAGCGGCGTCTCCTGCGCCAGGCGGATCAGGTCAGCGTGCTGCATCGGGGCGGCTCAGGCGGCGGCTCAGGCGGCGGCTCAGGGAGCGATTCACGGGTCGGTTCGGCATCGGTCAAGTCGGTCACTCGGGCGCGAGCGCGGCGGCGGGCCGGCCCTCGCTGTTCCATTGGCTGATGATCATACCGGAGATCAACAGCGCCGCCCCCAGCCAGCCGCGTCCGCTCATCGCTTCTCCCAGCCAGAGGAAGCCGAAGAAGGCGGCCGCGCCCGGTTCGAAGGCATAGATCACGGCCGCCTCGTTGGCGCTGGTGCGCGCCTGGCCCCACGCCTGCAGCGAGATGATGGCGGCGGTGCAGACCACGCCCAGGTAGGCGAAATTCGGCCAGTAGCCGGCCAGGCTGGCGCCGATGTGGCGCCAATACAGCGCCGCTTCCGCGCTCGTCCCATGCGGCGCTTCCCCGACCAGCAGCCACAGCGCGGCGCAGGCGGCCACGGTGGCGATCTGCGCCGCCGTCACGCCGAGAAGGCGGTGCGCCCGGCGCGTGCGGCTTTCCATCAGTTTGACGTAGGCGCCGAAGCAGAACGCGCCCAGCAGCGCCAGCGTGTCGCCGCGGCCCCAGGCGCCGCCGTCCCAGCACAGCGCGGCCAGGCCGGCCAGCGCCAGGACCAGCGCCAGCACGATGCGGCGTTCCGGCCAGCGTCCGCCCAGCACGCCCAGCAGCGGCACCACCAGCACGTTCAGGCCGGTGATGAAGGCGTTGCGGTTGGAACTGGTCAGCGCCAGGCCTTCGACCTGGAACAGGTAGCAGAAAAACAACACCAATCCGAGCAGCAGGCCGGCGGCCAGGTCGGCGCGGCGGGCGCGCCACAGGAAGGGCGACAGCAGCAGTGTCGCCACGGCGAAGCGCACCAGGATGATCCAGACCGGAGAAAAGGTCGCCGTCAGGTCCTTCATCGCGGGAAAAGTCGTGCCCCACACGAGGACGACGAGGACGAGGGCGAGGATGCCGCGCAGTGGCTGGGTCATGGCGAACGGGAAGATGGCGAAACCGGCTATGGTACCTTGCCCCGCCGTCCCTGGCGATGGCGAGGCTGCCGCGGGCGGCGGACGGCGCCGCGCGGGACGGCTATAATCGCGCCATCGCCGGCGCCCAGCGCCCGGCACCCCTCCAACAAGAAAAGGAATATCGTGAACACTGCCCTGCTCGAAGGTAAAAAGCCGGCCCATTTCGACAAGCACATCATCGGCAACCTGCTGCTCGACGTCGCCTCGCCCGAGGAAGTGCGCGACGAGCCGATGCAGATCGGCGTGCGCAACGAGGCGGGTGAAATCTACCGCCTGATCGGCGCCGCCACCCTGAACAGCTTCATGAATGCGGTCGAGGAATTGTTCGACCTGGGCCTGATCGACGAACTGCAGGACACCGAGGAAGCCAAGGATGGCTGCGACGCCATCTTCAGCGAACCCTGACGGCATTCCCGGCGCCGGCCGTCGCAGCGCGCCGGCGCATGGACCGCTTCCCCGAAACGGCGATGGTTTGAGAGTATAATTTTTCCCATGGATAGAATCGACGCCCTCAAGCGCATCGCCGCACAAGCCGCCCGCGGCGACCTCAGCTTTCCTACCAACGTCGACGCCACGCTCAAGCTGCAGCGCGCGCTCGCCAATCCCGATTGCCACGTCGATGAGGCCGCGCGCCTGGTGCAGACCGAGCCCTTGCTGGCCGCGCGCACCGTCGCCATCGCCAACTCGGCCGCCTACAACCGCTTCGGCAACGACGTCACCAACGTGCGCAGCGCCGTGCAGCGCGTCGGCTTCCGTACGCTGGGAGCGCTGGCGGCGTCGGTGATCGTGCGCCAGCTGGCCGGCGGCATCACCGACCCGGAACTGCGCGCCAAGTCGGACCAGTTGTGGCGGCACTCGGCGCACGTCGCCGCGCTGTCGCAGGTGATCGCCAAGCGCGTCTCGCACGTCGATCCGGAAACCGCCATGTTCGCCGGCATCGTGCACGAGGTCGGCGGCTTTTACCTGCTGTCGCGCGCGGCCGAGTTCCCGGGCCTGCTGGAAGGCGGCGCCGACGACTGGATCGAGCATGGCGAAACCATGATCGGCCGCGGCGTCCTGCTCAAGCTGGGCGTGCCGGCGCCGGTGATGGGCGCGATCGAGGCGCTGTGGAACGGCATGCGCGCGCTGCCGCCGGAAACCCTGGGCGACACGCTGCTGCTGGCGAACGATTTGTCGCCGGTGGGTTCGCCGCTGATGGAGCGTCCCGGCGCCGCCGGCATCCAGACCGCCGCCACCATCGACTTCGCGGTCGGCGAAGGCACCCTCACGCTGATCCTGGAAGAATCCGCCGCCGAAGTACGCGGATTGAGCGCCGCCCTGTCCTGAGCACCCTCCTGCCCGAAGCGCTCGTCCGGAGCGCTCACCATCATTGTCCTGCACCCTTTGCGACGCCACACTTTCGCGGCAGACGGCAAAAAAAAACCCGCTCCTGGGGAGCGGGTGAAGTCCAAAACTAGGGATGTCCTGAAAGAGACAGGATAATAGTAGTTCCCTTGACTTATAAATTCTGTGCGCTGCCTCACACTTGTTAAATTTTTTGACGTTTGTTTGATATAGAACAGATAATAAATAAGATTACAAACACACAAGAGCAAAAAAAAAAACCCACTTCGAAGGGAAGCGGGCTGAAGTCCAAAACTAGGGATGTCCTGAAAGAGACGAGTCCATGGTAAGGGCCGCACTCCCCCCGCTCTGTGCGGCGTTTCACATAACCAAAAATTCATCGGTTCAATGTTCGTGCCGTTTGCGCCGGCGCAAAAAACAAAATCCGCCACGGCCAAGCCGGGCGCGCTTACACCACGGCGCCGTCGGTCTCGTCGCGCTCCTTGACCGGCTTGATCAGGTCTTCGCGCTTGACGCCCAGCCACATGGCGATGGCGGCGGCCACGAACACCGACGAATAGATGCCGAACAGGATGCCGATGGTCAGCGCCACGGCGAAATAATGCAGCGCCTGGCCGCCGAAGAACAGCATCGACAGCACCATCATCTCGGTACAACCGTGGGTGATGATGGTGCGCGAGATGGTGCTGGTGATCGCGTGGTCGATGACCTCGGTCACGCTCATCTTGCGCTGCTTGCGGAAGGTCTCGCGGATACGGTCGAAGATCACCACCGATTCGTTGACCGAATAACCCAGCACCGCCAGGATCGCCGCCAGCACGGTCAGCGAGAATTCCCACTGGAAGAAGGCAAAAAAGCCCAGGATGATCACCACGTCGTGCAGGTTGGCGATGATCGCCGCCACCGCGAACTTCCACTCGAAGCGCACGGCCAGGTAGATCATCACGCCCACCACCACCATGATCAGCGCGTTCAGGCCGTTCTGCGCCAGTTCGTCGCCGACCTGCGAGCCGACCGAGTCGACGCGCTGCAGCTTCACCACTTCGGCGCCGGCGGCGTTCACGCAGCTGGTGCGGGTGATGTTCTCGCCCTTGTCGGTGGTTTCCTGGATCTGCTTCGGGGTGCCGCCTTCGGCCGCGCACAGCGCGTTGAACACGGTGGCCGAAGGCGCCACGCCGGTGGAGTTCTTCAGCGGCGGCAGGCGCAGCATGATGTCGCTGGCGGCGCCGAAGCTGGTCACCACCGGTTCGAAGCCCAGCTTTTCCAGATTGTGGCGGATCTTGTCCTGGTCGGCCGCATGGTTGTAGCGCAGCTCCATGGTGGTGCCGCCGGTGAACTCGACCGAGTAGTTCAGGCCCCTGTGCAACAGGAAGAATACCGCGGCGACGAAGGTCAGCGCCGAGATCACGTTGAAGATCAACGCATGGCGCATGAACGGGATGTCCCGTTTGATTTTGAAAAATTCCATGTCAGTTCCCCGGTTCCCTTATTCCTTGACGGCGCGCTTGGTGGCGCCGCCGGTCATGCCCGGCGTCCACACGGTGCCGATGGCGATCTTGCCCAGTTTCTTCTTGCGGCCGTACCACAGATTGACCACGCCGCGCGACAGGAACACCGCCGAGAACATCGAGGTCAGGATGCCCAGGCAGTGCACCACGGCGAAGCCGCGCACCGCACCCGAACCGAACACCAGCAGCGCCAGGCCGACGATCAGGGTGGTCACGTTCGAGTCCAGGATGGTGGCCCAGGCATGCTTGAAGCCGGCCGAGATCGCTGCCTGCGGCGTGTTACCGGCGCGCAGTTCCTCGCGGATGCGCTCGTTGATCAGCACGTTGGCATCGATCGCCATGCCCAGCGCCAGCGCGATCGCGGCGATGCCCGGCAGGGTCAGGGTGGCCTGCAGCGTCGACAGCAAGGCAAGCAGGAACAACAGGTTACAGGCCAGCGCGATGACGCTGAAGAAGCCGAACAGCTGGTAATAGACGATCATGAAAATCGCGATCGCCACGAAGCCCCACAGGGTCGAGTGCAAGCCCTTGGAAATGTTTTCGGCGCCCAGTTGCGGGCCGACCACGCGTTCCTCGACGAATTCCATCGGCGCGGACAAGGCGCCGGAACGCAGCAGCAGTGCCAGCTCGGCGGCGTCCTGCGGGCTGCGCATGCCGGTGGTCTGGAAGTTGGCGCCGAATTCGCCCTGGATGGTCGCGACCTGCAGCACGTTGTACTTGCCCTTTTCCTTCAGCAAGGTCGCCATGCGCTTGCCGACGCGCTCGCGCGTCATGGCGCGCATCTTGCGCCCCCCCTCGGCGTTCAGCTCGATGTTCACGGCCGGGCGCTGGTTCTGGTCGAAGCCGGCGGTGGCGCTGATGATCGACTTGCCGGTCACGACGGCATCCTTCGACACCACCACCGGCACGTCCCGGCCCTGGGTGAACAGTTCCGAGTTCAGCGGGATGGCGGCGCTCAGTTCCGTGCCCGGCACGACGGTGTCGTCGGTCACGCGGAATTCCAGGGTCGCGGTGCGGCCGATGATGTCCTTGGCGCGGGCCACGTCCTGCACGCCCGGCAACTGCACGATGATGCGGTCGCGGCCCTGCTGCTGGATCACCGGCTCGGACACTCCCAGCGCGTTGATGCGCTTGGACAGGGTCGAGATGTTCTGCTTGACGCCCTCTTCCACCGCGCGCTGCAGCGCTTCCGGCTTGAGCGTGACGACCAGTTTGAGGTCGGTGCCGTCGGCGGCGTCGGCGAAGGCGAGATCCGGGTTCTGGCTGGCCAGCACGTTGCGCGCCTGGGTGCGCGTATCGGCGTCGCGGAAGTTGATGTCGACGCGGTTGCCGACGCGGTCGATGCCGGCGTGGCGCACGTTCTTGTCGCGCAGCTGGGTGCGGACCGCGCCCAGGATGCCCTTGATGCTGGTTTCCTGGACCTCCTTGGCATTCACCTGCAGCAGGAAGTGGACGCCGCCGCGCAGGTCGAGGCCGAGGTTCATCGGCAGCGCGCGCAGTTTCTGCATCCACATCGGGGTGTTCTTGACCAGGTCGACGCTGACCGTGTAGTCGGGGTCGCTGTGGTCGCGGTTCAGGTCGCGCTCGAGCGCCAGCTTGGCCTTGAACTGGGCGTCGGTGGTGGCGAAGCGGGCGCGCACCGCGCTGCTGTCGCCGGCGCCTTCCAGGGTGACCTGGTCGGCCGGCACGCCGTCGCGCTTGAGGGCGTCGGCCACCTGGGTGACGGTGTCGCTGTTGACCCGGACGGTGGCCTTGTCGGTGGTGATGTGCAGCGCCGGCGAATCAACGAAATAGTTGGGCGCCGTGTACAACAGGCCGAGCAGTACTGCCACCAGGATCAGTATGTATTTCCAGAGGGGATAGCGATTCATGATGTTCCAGCGTTCAAGAATGGGCAGGTGCGCTCAGTGTGCGATCGATGCGCGATGGCGTGAGCGACGCGGCGCCACCGGCTGCGGACAGCCGGAAGCGGCCGGCTTACAGGGACTTCAGGGTGCCCTTCGGCAGCAGGCCGGTGACGGCGTTCTTCTGCACCACCATTTCGGTGCCGGCCGCCACTTCGATGGTGACGTAGGCATCGGTGACGCGGGTCACGCGGCCGAGCACGCCGCCGACGGTGATGACTTCATCACCTTTACCCAGTGCATCCATCATCGTCTTGAGTTCCTTCTGGCGCTTTTGCTGCGGGCGGATCATCAGGAAATACATGACCACGAACATCAGGATCAGCGGGGCGAACGTGGTCAGGCTACCCATCAGGCCCGGGTCGGCGGCGCCGGCGGCGGTTTGCGCGTAAGCGTTGGAAATGAACACAAGGACTCCAATTAATAATTAGTATGAAACGATTGGTGAAAAAACGAGCGCTGTATTCTAGCACCCGCATCCCGTCGAGCGGTGGTTTCCCGCCATGTGGCATCGGCGCACAAAATTGCAAGATGTCAACAAAATAAGCGGCCGCCGCACCGCCGCTTACACCCCGCGCGCGCGGTCGGCGTTGAACTGCAGGCGGAACGCGTGGAAGCGGTCGGCGTCGATCGCGTCGCGGATTTCCTGCATCAGGTTCAGGTAGTAATGCAGGTTGTGGATCGTGTTCAGGCGCGCCCCCAGGATTTCCTTCGAGCGGTGCAGGTGGTGCAGGTAGGCGCGCGAGAAATGCTTGCAGCAGTAGCAGCTGCACGACTCGTCCAGTGGCGCGGTGTCGTCCTTGTAGCGCGCATTCTTGATTTTCACGTCGCCGAAGCGGGTGAACAGCCAGCCATTGCGCGCATTGCGGGTAGGCATCACGCAATCGAACATGTCGACGCCGTTGGCCACGCCCGCCACCAGGTCTTCCGGCGTGCCCACGCCCATCAGGTAGTGCGGCTTGTTGTCCGGCAGGCGCGGGCCGACGTGTTCCAGGATGCGCATCATGTCTTCCTTCGGCTCGCCGACCGACAGGCCGCCGATCGCCAGGCCCGGGAAGTCGATTTCTTCCAGCCCGGCCAGCGATTCGTCGCGCAGGCGCTCGTACATGCCACCCTGCACGATGCCGAACAGCGCGTTCGGATTCTCGCCCCTGTTGAATTCGTTCATCGAGCGCTGGGCCCAGCGCAGCGACATGCGCATCGATTTTGCCGCTTCCTCGCTCGTGGCCGGGCGGCCGTCGATCTCGTAGGGCGTGCATTCGTCGAACTGCATCACGATGTCGGAATTCAGCGAGCGCTGGATTTGCATCGAGATTTCCGGCGACAGGAACTGGCGCGAGCCGTCGATCGGCGAGGCGAACTTGACGCCCTCTTCCGTGATCTTGCGCATCGCCCCCAGCGAAAACACCTGGAAGCCGCCCGAGTCGGTCAGGATCGGCTTGTCCCAGCCCATGAAGCCGTGCAGGCCGCCGAACTTGTCCATGACTTGCGTGCCGGGACGCAGCCACAGGTGAAAGGTGTTGCCGAGGATGATCTGCGAGCCGACCTGCTTCAGTTCGTCCGGGTCCATCGCCTTGACCGAGCCATAGGTGCCGACCGGCATGAAGATCGGCGTCTCGATGGTGCCGTGGTTGAGTGTCAGGCGGCCGCGCCGTGCGTGCGACAGGCCGCTGGTGTCTTTTTTGAGAAGGGTAAATTCCAGCATGTTCTAGTTGGGAGTTGCGTTGGCGCCGTCGGCGCGTGATGGGGTCGTCAAGAGCATGGCATCGCCATAGCTGAAGAAGCGGTATTCGCTGGCGATCGCATGCGCGTAGGCGGCGCGGATCGCCTCATAGCCGGCAAACGCCGACACCAGCATCATCAGCGTCGACTTCGGCAGGTGGAAATTGGTGATCAGGCGCGTCACCGTCTTGAACGCGTAGCCGGGCGTGATGAACAGCCTGGTGTCGCCGCTGCCGGCCGCCAGGCTGCCCGATTGCGAAGCCGATTCCAGCGCGCGCAGCGAGGTGGTGCCGACCGCCACCACGTCGCGCCCGGCCGCGCGCGCCGCCTGCACCGCCTCCACGGTCGATTGCGGGATCGTGTACCACTCGCTGTGCATCTGGTGCTCGGCCAGGTTTTCCATCCGCACCGGCTGGAAGGTGCCGGCGCCCACGTGCAGGGTGACGTAGGCGATGTGCACGCCTTGCGCCACCAGCCGGTCCAGCAGCGGCTGGTCGAAGTGCAGGCCGGCGGTGGGCGCCGCCACCGCGCCCGGCTCTTTCGAGTACACGGTCTGGTAGCGCTGCTCGTCGAAGTCGTCGGCGTCGTGCTCGATGTAGGGCGGCAGCGGCAGACGGCCGTGCGCCTCGATCAGCTCGAACACGTCGCCGCCCTCGTTCGGGAAATGCAGCGTGAAGAATTCGCCGGCACGCGCGCCGACGCCGACCTCGAACGCGTCCGCCAGGCGGATGCGCGTGCCGGGCTTGGGCGACTTGGAAGCGCGCACCTGGGCCAGCACCGTGCGCGGGTCGAGCACGCGCTCGACCAGCACCTCGACCTGGCCGCCGCTGTCCTTTTGGCCGAAGAAGCGCGCCTTCAGCACGCGCGTATTGTTCATCACCAGCAGGTCGCCCGGCTGCAGCAAGTCGACGATGTCGGAAAAATGGCGGTCGGCGATGCGCTCGCCGTCCAGTTGCAGCAGGCGCGAGGCGCTGCGGTTTGCCAGCGGCACCTGGGCGATGCGCTCGGGCGGCAGGTCGAAATCGAAGTCGGAAAGGGAGTAGATTTTGCTCATGTCGGGAAAAACGGCCCTGGCAGGCGGGAAAGCGCGAATCACTGTCGTAACTGCACGGCGGCGGCGCTGCCGTGCAGTCGCGACGGCGGTGCGCGCTTCCCCTTACAATATGGGCTCAAGCGTGTGCGGCGAACCTTCTATTTTACCCGCTTTTCAACCGAGCTTTTAACCGATCATTCCGGACCGGCACACGCCCAGACGACGCCCCATGCCCGCCACCAAGACATCCACCTCGACGCCAAGCCCGCCGCCTCCCTCGTCCGCCGCCAAGAACATCGACGGCAAACTCGCCAAGCTCGGCCTGCGCACCGACATGGACCGCGTGCTGCACCTGCCGATGCGCTACGAGGACGAGACCGAGGTCGTCACGATCCGCGAAGCCTGCCTGCGCGGCGGCCACGTGTCCCAGGTCGAAGGCGTCGTCGTCAAGAACGAAATCAGCTACAAGCCGCGGCGCCAGTTGCTGGTGTCGATCGCCGACGAGACCTCGGACATCCAGCTGCGCTTCATGAATTTCTACGGCAGCCAGGTCAAGCAGCTGGCCGAAGGCACGCGCGTGCGCGCGCGCGCCGAGGTGCGCCACGGTTTCCTCGGCGCCGAGATGGTCCATCCGAACTACAAGGTGATCAACGAGGGCGCGCCGCTGCCGACCTCCCTGACGCCGGTGTACCCGTCCGGCGAAGGCTTGTCGCAGACCGTGCTACGGCGCGTGATCGCGGACGCCATGAAGCGCGTCGACTGGCAGGACACGGTGCCGCAGGCGGTGCGCACGCGCTTGAACCTGGCCGAGTTCCAGCCGGCGGTGCGCCTGCTGCACTACCCGCCGCCCGACGTCGACACCCACGCGCTGGTCGAGCGCAGCCACCCGGCCTGGACCCGGGTAAAGTTCGACGAACTGCTGGCGCAGCAGCTATCGCTGAAGAGCGCGCAGCAGGCGCGCCGCGAAAAAGGCGCGCCGGTGCTGGCGGCGGTGGGCAGCCTGTCGCGCGACTTCCTGGCGGCGCTGCCGTTCAAGCTGACCCGCGCCCAGGCGCGCGTGGTGGACGAGATCCGCGCCGACCTGGGCGAAGGCTACCCGATGCAGCGCCTGCTGCAGGGCGACGTCGGCAGCGGCAAGACCGTGGTGGCGGCGCTGGCCGCGGCGCAGGCGATCGACAGCGGCTACCAGGCTGCGCTGATGGCGCCCACCGAGATCCTGGCCGAGCAGCATTTCCGGAAGATCGCCGCCTGGATGGAACCGCTGGGCGTGAAGGTCGCCTGGCTGACCGGCAGCCTGAAAAAGAAGGACAAGGTGGCGGCCAGCGAACTGGTGGAATCGGGTGCGGCGAACCTGGTGATCGGCACCCACGCGCTGATCCAGAACACGGTGCAGTTCGCCAAACTCGGCCTGGTGCTGGTCGACGAGCAGCACCGCTTCGGCGTCGGCCAGCGCCTCACGCTGCGCAACAAGGGCAGCGACGGCCTGGTGCCGCACCAGCTCATGATGTCGGCCACGCCGATCCCGCGCACGCTGGCGATGACCTATTACGCCGACCTGGAAGTGTCGGTCATCGACGAGCTGCCGCCGGGCCGCACGCCGATCGTCACGCGCGCCATCGACCAGAACCGGCGCGACGAAGTCATCGAGCGCGTGCACGCGGCGGCGCAGGAAGGCAGGCAGGTGTACTGGGTCTGCCCGCTGATCGAGGAATCGGAAGCGCTGCAGCTGCAGACCGCCACCGACACCTACGAGACCCTGGCCGCTTCCCTGCCCGACCTGGTGGTCGGCCTGGTGCACGGGCGCATGAAGCCCGCCGAAAAACAGGTGATCATGGATGCCTTTACGGCCGGCGAGGTGCACGTGCTGGTGGCGACCACGGTGATCGAGGTCGGCGTCGACGTGCCCAACGCCTCGCTGATGGTGATCGAGCACGCCGAGCGTTTCGGCTTGTCGCAGCTGCACCAGCTGCGCGGACGGGTCGGGCGCGGCTCGGCGGCCAGCGTGTGCCTGCTGCTGTACCAGAGCCCGCTCGGGCCGGTGGCCAAGCAGCGCCTGATGACGATGCGCGAGACCACCGACGGTTTCGAGATCGCCCGGCGCGACCTGGAAATCCGCGGCCCCGGCGAATTCCTGGGCGCGCGCCAGTCCGGCGAAGCCATGCTGCGCTTCGCCAACCTGGAGACCGACGGATGGATCGTCGACCAGGCGCGCGACGTGGCGGCCTGGCTGCTCGGTTCCGACCGGCCGGAGGCGGAGGCGATCGTCGAAGCCCACCTGGCGCGCTGGCTGGGCGGGCGCGAGGAATTCCTCAAGGTTTAATTGGTTGGCCGGTAGCGCATCGCCACGTTGCAGCGTGCATAGCGGGCGCCGTACTGCGCCATGATCTCGGCGTCGTGCTGGAACCCCAGCTTTTCGTACAGGTGGATGGCGGCCGCGCACTTGGCGTTGCTGAGCAGGTAGAGCGGATCGGCCGCCAGCTTCGCGGCGCGCTCGATCACCGCGGCCAGCAGAAATTCGCCGGCCTTGAGTCCGCGCGCCTCGCGCCGCACGCCCATCTTGGTCAGCTCGAAGCTGTGTTCTCCGGTCTTCTGCAGCGCGCAGGTGCCGACGATGCCCAGCCCGCGGGCTTCAACGAACAGGATGTCGCCGCCGGCATCGATGATGTTCTTGCGCGGATGGCGCAGCACTTCCTTGTCGGTTTCTTCGAGCGTGAACATGTCGCCGATCCACTCGGCATTGATGTCGTGGAAGGCATCCGCCAGCTCGTTGCTGTATTCGCGGATCGTCAGCACGTCCCGGTCGAGCCGGCCGGCCAGCACCTCGAGCGGCGTGGCTTCCAGCGCCGCCTCCAGGTCGGCCAGCTGCGCGAAGAACGCCTCGGCACCATCGCCCAGCAGGGTCTCGACCGCGCCGCCGACGCGCGGCAGGACATACGACTTGGCGCGCGCCAGGACCGACTTGCCGGCCTCGCTCAGCGACACCGCCCGCTGGCGCTGGTCGTCGCCCTGCTGCGCCTGCACCAGGCCCAGTTCGAGCAGCTGGCCGATGGCGCGCGTGATGCCGGGCTGGCTGATGCCCACGGCCTGCGACAGCTGGCCGATGGTCAGCGCGCCTTCTTCCAGCGCCGCCAGTAAGGGAATCTGCGGCGGCTGCACAGGCAGTCCGGCTTCGTTGATGACCTTGGTGGCGCCCGCCTGCAAGCGTTCGCCCAGCCGTTTCAAGCGGCTGCCCAGGAAAATCGCGCCATGCTGGCGTAACACGTCCGTCATTTGTTTAACTCCATAACAAGGTATATAACACACTATATATCATGCTATGGGACTTCGATCAACCTATACGGATCTGTAGAAACAAAAAAGGGAGGCGCGATGCGCACCCTGCCGCAGCAGATCGCGCATCGCGCCGCAAGCGCACTGCTTGGCCGGCGTTATTACCGGCATTCAGCGGCTGGTTTTACTTGCTGGCAACCGGCGTGGTAGCGGTATCGGTGGCTTCCTTGCCATCCTTGCTGTCCTTGGCGCCCTTGCCGGCGTCGGTCTTGGTGCCTTGCTTGCTCTTGCTCTTGGTGGATTTGCCGGCCTTGGCGTCGCTCTTTTCATGCTTGGCCTGGGCCTTGGCCACTGCCGGCGACACGCTCGAATCGGGCGCGGTGGCCACTGGCGGCGTGGTGAGCGGGGCGGGTGCGCCCGGGGCCGGGGCAGCGGTCTGGGCAAAGGCGGCGCCGGCGAACAGGCTGGCGGCCAGAATGGCGAGGGTGCGTTTCATGATGATGTCTCCTGGTGGCTCGTGGGTGTGAAGGCGGCGCGTGTGCCGGGCTAAGGGTTCCTGCTCAACGCGCTGGCCCGCCTTCCTGTTGACCGGTTTCTCTTGCTTTTATTACTTGGCATCCGGGGTGACGGCGGCGACCGTGGTTTCCTTGGTCTTGACGGTCACGGCCTTGGCCTTGTGCGCGGTCTTGGCGGCAACATGCTTGGCGCCAGCCTGCGCCGCTTTCGCGTCCGCCTTGGCGGTTTCCTTGGCGGCATGCGCCTCGGCCTTGGCTTCGGTCGCGGCTGCCTTGGCATCCGCCTTCACCGCGGCCGGCGCGGTGGCGGTCGTGGCGGTGCTGGTCGTCGTGGTCGTGGTCGTGGCGGCGGGCGTCTGTGCGAATGCGGCGCCGGCGAACAGGGTGGCGATCAGGGCAGCGGTAGCGTTTTTCATGATGGAGCATCCTCGGGTAATTTTGGGTTCGGTGCACGATAGCGTGTCACTCCCTTCCATAACGGCGACCTGGACCGGGCTGTTGACCGTCATTACAAACGCTTACACGCGTGGCAATTTCTTACAAGTATCACGATCGGTGCGCATCGTGCATCAACCCGTTAGCACTACTTTAAGATCAATATCATATTTACAAATGGGTATAATTTGAGCGTGCCCAGCAGTCACTTTGTCAGGAGATCGTATGCGCGATGTGATCGAAAGCTTCCTGGATGCCGCCACCGGGCGCCAGCACAACCGCATCCTGCGCTTGTCGTTTCCCAACGGCGATGGCCCGAACGCGATGCTGCTGGTGAACACGCTCGACGCCTTCGAAGGCTTGTCGCGTCCCTTTGCCTACACGCTGGAACTGCTGTCCGACGACGCCCTCATCCATTTGAAGGATTTGCAGGGCAAGATGCTGTGCGTGGAACTGGTGCGCCGCGACGGCAGCGTGCGCTACTTCACCGGCCGCGTATTCCGCTTCGGCCTGAAAAAGGTCGACGGCGGCCTGGCGTATTACGAGGCGCGCCTCGGTCCCTGGCTAAACTATCTTGACCTGCGCAAAGACAACTACCTGTTCCACGACGCGACGCTGTACGACCAGACCCGCGCCATCTTCCAGGACTATGGCGGCTTGCCCGACTGGGACTGGCGCGTGCGCGGCGCCGCCGTACCGATGACCGACGCCTGCCAGTTCGACGAAAGCGACGGCAACTACCTGGCGCGGCGCTGGGCCGCCGCCGGTTTGCTGTACTGGTTCGAGCACGACGCCAAGGGCCATAAACTGATCGTGTCCGACGATTCCACCGCCGTGTTCCCGATCGACGGCGACCTGGAAGTGCCGTACCAGCGCCACGGCGGCGCCATCGAGGAAGACGGCATCGGCGACTGGTCGCCGGTGCGCAACCTGGTGCACGGCAGCGTCGCCCTGAGCAGCTACGACTTCAAGAGCCCGCGCCCGGCCCTGTCGACGATGCCGACCCTGAACCGGCAAGGCGACGTGCCGGCCATCGAATCCTACGAATACACCGGCGCCTTCGGTTTCAAGGACCACGAGGGCGGCCGCAAGCTGGGCCACCTGCGCATGGAGGAAATCGAAGCGCGCGCCAAATTGTTCGAAGGCGGCGGCAACAACCGCCAGCTGATGCCGGGCCGCTGGTTCCGCCTGACCGGCCACTTCGACGAGGACGGCGGCGACCAGGCCAGCGAATTCGTGGTGGTCGAGTGCACCCACCACGCCACCAACAACTACCAGGTCGGCCAGGAACGGCAGGGTGCGCCGCGCTACGCCAACCGCGTCGGTTGCCTGCGCCGGCGCATCCCCTGGCGCCCGGGCCGCGGTTTTCACTGCAATGAAACCAGGATCTACGGCATCCAGACCGCCACCGTGGTCGGTCCGGCCGGCGAGGAAATCCACACCGACGAGTATGGCCGCGTGCGCGTCCAGTTCCACTGGGACCGCGAAGGCAAGAACGACCAGCGCAGCTCGACCTGGCTGCGCGTGGCCACGCCCTGGGCCGGGTCCAATTTCGGCATGACCTCGATCCCGCGTATCGGCAGCGAAGTCATCGTCTCCTTCATGGGCGGCGAGCCGGACCGGCCGATCATCACCGGCATGATCCCCAACGCCAACACCATGCCGCCCTGGGAGCTACCGGCCAACAAGACCCAGAGCGGGATGCTGTCGCGCTCCACGCCGGGCGGCGGCTACGAGAACGCGAATGCGATCCGCTTCGAGGACAAGAAGGGGGCGGAGCAGTTGTGGATACAGGCGGAGCGCAATCTGGACACGGTGGTGGAGCACGACGAGACCAAGGCAGTCGGCAACGACCGCGATCTGCAGGTCGGCGGCAACCATACGCAGGGAATCGGCAAGGACGTCACGCACACGGTGGGCGGGTCGCATACCGAAACCGTCAAGCGCGACATGACCCTGAACGTCACCGAGGGCCGCCAGGACAGCACGATCAAGGGCGACGTCACCATCACGTCGCTCGCCGGCGAAGTCACGGTCAGCTCCCCCACCAAGATCGTCCTGGTCGTCGGCGGCAGTTCGATCACCATGACGGCGAACGACATCACCATCGTCGCCGGCAAGATTTTCCTGAATCCTTGAACGGAACACCCATGAGCGACCAGTTTCCATCGACCCAGGCGGCGACGCCGGCACGCATCGGACTGCACGAGGGCAGCGTGTGCCTGCCGGCCGGTTTCGAAGACCGCACGACCAACCTGTTCGTGCCCATGGACCCGCAAAGCCAGCCCAACCTCAGCATCGCCCGCGACTGGTTCGCACCGGGGGAAACCCTGGCCACCTATGTCGACCGCCAGCTCGGCATCCTCAAGGCGCGCATGCCGGGTCACAAACTGCTCGGACGGCAGGACGAACGCCTGGGCCTGCACGACGTTTCCATTGCCGGCGAGCGTATCGAAGCCCAGTACAAGAACGGTGCGCAAGTGATTCGGCAGCGCCAGGCGGCATTCGACCTCGGCAACGGCCGTGTCCTCGTCTTTACCGCCGCCACGCCACGCGCGTTCGACGAACAATTCGACGCGCTGTGGCGCGACTGGCTCGCCAGTTTTCGGCCGGCAGCATCCCCGGCGGACGGCGCCGATCAACCGCACGTGGGCTGACAGGAGGCCATTCCACCATGTTCGAGGCCGCCCGCCTGACCGACCCGATTGCGCATACCGGCGCACTCGGCGGCTTCCTGATCGGCGCCCTCGTCGGCGTCGCCCTGATCGCCACCGTCGCCTTCGCCACCTTCACCTGCGGTTTCGGCGTCGCCCTGCTGGCCGGCCTGCTGGCCGGCGTCGGCGCGAGCGCCATCCTCGGACTGGGAGAAGCGATAGGGCGAATGTTTTCATCGCCATCGGGCCAGATCAGCAGCGCCTCGCCCAACGTCTTCGTCAACAGCCGCGGCGCCGCCTACGCCACCGTCAGCACGACGGTGTGCAACAAGCACAATCCCCTGCCGTTGGTGGCCGAAGGGTCCGGCTCGGTGTTCATCAACGGCTTGCCGGCGGCGCGCAGGCAGGATGCGATCACCTGCGGCGCGAAAATCGACGGCGGTTCCAGCAACGTCTTCATCGGCGGCGGACGGGTGACGTATCTGCCGGTCGACGACGAAGTGCCGGGATGGCTGCGCACCAGCGTCGATTGGGCCTTCGCGCTGGCCGGCCTGGTGGGCGGCCTGGCGGGACTGGTCAAGGCCGCCGGCGGCTTGTCGCGCGCACTGGTTCCTTGCGCCGCCAAGTTCATCGGCGGGTTCATGATCGGCGAAGCGGTAGGACGCTATGTGGCGGCACCGGTGGTCAGCCGCGTGATGGGTGGCCTGTTCGGCAGGCCGGTGGACGTGGCGACCGGACGCAAGCTGCTGCTGGCGCAGGACGAAACCGACTTCGTGGTGCCTGGAGCGCTGCCGATCGTCCTGTCGCGCTTCTACGCCAGCGACATCGCCGCCGAGGGCGGCCTGGGCGCCGGCTGGGTGCTGCCCTGGGAGCAGCGCCTGCAGCAGCGCGACGGCCAGCTCTGGCTGACCGATGCGCAGGGCCGCGAGACCGGTTTCCCGCTCGTCCCGCCGGGCCATACGCTGTACAGCGAGGCCGAGCAGCGCTATCTCGCCTGTACCCATGACGGCCGCTACATCATGTACGACTTGAACGAGTTGTATTACGACTTCGGCCACTTCGATGCGGCGGCCGGGGCGGTCGGACGATTGCAGCGCATCGAGGACCGCAGCGGGCAATGGCAAGCCTACGATCGCGATGGACATGGACGCGTGCGCGCCATCCACGCCAGCGGCGGCCAGCGCCTGCGCCTGCACTACAGCGACACCCAGCCGCAGCGCCTGACCGGCATCGAACGCGAGGGCGACGCGGCCGGCATGTTGGTCGGCTATGCCTACGACACGCTCGGCCAGCTGGTCGCCGTGACCGATGCCAACGGCAACGTCAGCCGCCGCTTCACGTATGCCGATGGCGTCATGACCAGTCACACCAATGCGCTGGGATTGGTTTCGCACTACGAATGGATGGAAGTGGATGGCCGGCCGCGCGTTGCCGCATGCTGGTCGAGCGAAGGCGAACGCACCGAGTTCACCTATGACCCGGCGCAGCGCCAGACCTGGGCGCGCGATGAACTCGGCCGGGTGGCGCACTGGGTGTACGACGACCAGCTGCAGATCGTCGCATGTACCGATCTCGATGGCGGCGCCTACCGGCTGACCTACAACGCGGCCGGGCAACCGACGCAGATCGAACTTCCCGGCGAACGGCGCCTCGCATTCGACTACGACGATGCCGCCCGCATCGTCGGCGAGACCGATCCGCTCGGGCGACGCACCGAGACCGTCTATGACGGCAACAGCGTGCGAATCAAACAATTGACCCTGCCCGGCGGCGCGCGCTGGCGCGCTGACTACGACTATCTGGGACGCCTGCTGCAAACGATCGACCCGCTCGGCCGCGTCGAACGTTACGAGTATCCCGCCGGACTGAGCGACCGGCCGCAGGCACACATCGATGCGCGCGGTGGACGCCAATCCATGGCCTGGGACCGCCTGGGCAACCTGACCACCTACACCGATTGCTCGGACAAGACCACGCGTTACGATTACGACGCCGCCGGTCATCTGTCGACCGTGACGGATGCCTTGGGCCACAGCACCCGTATCGCGCGCCTGCCGACGGGCGAACCGGTCAAGGTCACGCTGCCGGACGGCAGCGTACGGACGTACCGCTACGATGCGGCCGGCCTCCTTGTCGATCAGGAAGATGGCGTGCTGCTGCGATGGCAATGGCTGAGGAATACCCGGGGCCAGGTCATCGAAGCCATCGACCCGGCCGAGCGGCGCCTGCGCTATCGCTACGATGCGCGCGGTAGGCTGACCGAACTGGCCACCGCTGCCGACACCCGCTACCTGTTCGACTACGATGCCGGCGACCGGCTGGTGTGGGAAATCCGTCCGGACGGCGTCGAGCGCCTGTTGCGCTACGACGCCGGCGGAGAACTCGCGGAACTCGAAAAGCTCGGCAGCGCCGTGTCCGATTCGCCCGAACGCCCGCGCCGCAGCACCCTCTTCCAACGGGACAAGATGGGGCGGCTGCTCGCGCAAACGACCGCCACCTCGATCGGCGCCTACATCTGGGACGACGCGGACAGGCTCGTGGCGGCCACACGGACACCGACGGACGCCGGCGCCGCACTCGGCGTCACGGCCAGCAGCATCGCGTTCGATTATGACGAAGCCGACCGGCTCGTCGCTGAGCACGGCGCCGAAGGATCGGTGGCCTATGACCTGGACGAACTCGACAACATCGTCTCGCTCGGCTTGCCGCATGGGCAACGGATCGACATGCTCGCCTACGGCTCCGGCCATGTGCACCAGATCCGCACCGCCGGCCTCGTCGTCAGTGATATCGAGCGCGACGACCTGCACCGCGAGATACTGCGAACGCAAGGCCGCCTGAGCCAGCGCAGCGGCTACGACGGACTCGGCCGCCGCAGTTGGCAGGCATCCGGCGCCGATCCGGATTCGCTGGCGCCGGGGCGAGGACAACTGTGGCGCAGCTATCGCTACAACCGGCAAGGCGAACTGGCCGAGCTGCACGACGGCCTGCGCGGACGTATCGACTACGACTACGATCCTGCCGGCCGCCTGCTGCGTCAAAACCATGCCGTCGATCGCGCCCAGGAGCGTTTTGCCTGGGATGCGGCCGGCAACCTGCTGGACAACACCGATGGCAAGAGCCGCGGCTTGGTCGAAGGCAATCGCCTGAAGGTATGGCAGGACATCCGCTTCGAGTACGACCCCTGGGGCAACGTTAGCCGCAAGCGCAAGGGCACGCATTCGAACCAGCGCTTCAGCTTCGACGCCGAAGACAGGCTGGTCGCGGTGACGACCGAGGATGCGCAGGGCGTGACCGAAACGCGCTTCGAATACGACCCGATCGGGCGGCGCATCGCCAGCAGCGAGCAACGGCGGAGGTTTTCAGGCGACGGACCGATGCAGCGCAAGCGCTTCGTCTGGCAGGGCTTGCGCATGGTGCAGGAAGTGCGTGAGAGCGGGGTCAGCAGTTATGTGTACAGTCCGGATGAGCGCTATACGCCGCTGGCACGGGTTGATGCGGTCATTGGCGGTGCGTTGGCGGCTACGGTCATCGAGAACGCACGTGCGGCGACGAGGGTCTATCACTTTCATACCGATCCGGTAGGCACGCCGCTGGAAGTCACCGATGAGTCGGGAGAATTGGCCTGGGCTGGAAAATATGCGGCGTGGGGCAAGGTCGAGCGTGGTGAAGATGCTGCATTGATGGGGCGTATCGAGCAGCCGCTGCGCTATCCGGGGCAGTATGCAGATAAGAGCACCGGGCTGCATTACAACACGTTCAGGTATTACGACCCGGATGTGGGAAGATATATAAGTCAAGATCCTGTTGGATTGACTGGCAGCGAAAATCTGTACTCATATCTTCCATCCCCATCCAATTGGTTTGATCCTTTAGGCTTAATGCCGTGGCCCGAGCCAAACAGGGTCGGTCATCATTTGATTCCTCAAAGTTTAGCTCGCTCTACGGGAAACGATGTCATTTCAGAACTTTTTGGAAGCAATAATAAAACTCCAACATTTTTCTTCGAAAATCCTTATGTAGAAGGAAGTCACGAAGCAGTGCACGCAGCTCAGAGACCTTTTGTTGGCCGCTTGTCTGGAAAATGGTCGGGTAAACCTGTTGAATTAGTACGTGCCTCTGGCAAAGGATTGAATTCACTTTCAAATATCCGAGGCGAACTTCGAATTCCAGCGACTGGGGAAGTTTTAGCTACTAATGTAACGCCTCGACAAGCATTTTCAGCATTACTACGTTGGGCAAATAAAGAAAAAAGGCGTAGAAATATAAGCGGATGCAACTAATTTGGAGATCAAAATGCAAGAAATAGAGGTAGTGGTGGATTTTAATGGAATAGTGATATTTGATCCAGAAAGATTAAAAGAATATTATGGAAATATTGACATTGGAACCAATCTCCTTAAGCGATTTACCACGACTAATGAAGGGGAAGAAGTTATAAAACAAGGCATAGTCACTCCCATTATTGGAATAAATGATAGTGCGTACAAGGTTTTTGTTCGCGAAGATCATGAGCAATCTGAAATACATCCAAACTCGATTATCCTATCCAACTCCTTTTTCCCACTTGGTATTACCAATAGAGCTGTAATTTCTGACTTATCAACCCTATACGAATGGTACCCTGATGAAAATTGGATAGAAATCCATATTCCAGTCGGTTTTTATTCGGTAAAAATCAATGGATTCCATCTTATTGAAAATGATGAAATCATTGACTTTGGTTTCGAATTCGTTTTCTCGAAAGAACACATTCTCCCGAAATTTTCTGGCTCACTTACACAAAATATGCAGGTTCTCGAATTAAAATAATTCGATTATTTATGTGTCGAGTTGCATTCGATCATAAACGCCTTTGACGGATGACGCCGACCGCTTTTGCGGTTGTTCTTTTAATACGAAAATGGGTGTTGCACTGCCGTTAGGACAATGTGAAATGTGCTGGTTGTACAGATTGAGATAGTTGAGCAATATGGCCTGCAGATCCGCCTTGGTATCGAAATGGATCCGCTGTAGAAGCTAGTTGATACGTCCATTGAAACGCTCGACCACAATGCGAGTTTGCGTATGGCGCGGTGGTGCTAGCCGATGCTCTGCAAGCAGCACTACGCAGGCGTGGTCAAAAGCATTCCTGCCGCCAGGCTTCTTGAACTAGAACCTATCTCAGTAGGCAGTGGGGAGCTAATGGCGATGCACGGCAACTAGGAACAAGGCGCGAGGACACCTCATGGCGAGCCATGCAAGGATGAGCAACTCAGCACCTGTTTGTCAGGCGTGCCAGTAGCGACTCGGGTCCACTCAGAGGCTGTTATGAGTAACCGGAATAGAAACTTTCCGGTAGATTCATTGTCAAACCGGCATGAACACGCGAAAACCCTACCCAAGCGACGTCAGTGACGAGGAATGGGCACTGATTTCCTCGTACCTCGAACTTCTTCCAGAAGCCTCTTGCCAGCGTCAGCATGCCTCGCGTGACGTGTTTAACGCGTTGCGCTACGTGGTGAAAAGCGGCATCCAATGGCGCATGCTGCCGCATGATTTCCCACCATGGGAAGCGGTGTATCAGCAGAGCCGGCGCTGGCTTTCTGCCGGCGTATTTGATCACCTGATGAGCGACTTGCGTGAATTGCTAAAGGAGGCGCAAGCTAAAAAGTCGGCCCCGACTGCTTGCATTCTCGACAGCAGGACATTGCAATCCACGCCGGAGTCCGGTGCGCGCGCCGGGTTCGATGCAGGTAAAAAGCGCAAGGGCAGCAAGGTCCATCTGGCGGTCGATACGTTGGGTTACCCGTTGGCGATGGAAGCAGGCCCGGCGAACGAACAAGACCGTGATCAAGTGGCTCCACTTCTGGAAAAAGTGCAGGACGAGACTGGCGGAACGGTCGAAGTGGCATACGCAGACCAAGGTTATACCGGTGAAAAACCGGCCCAAGCCGCCGAGGTTGAGGGTGTCGAACTCGTCATCGTCAAGCGTCATCCGGATCAGCACAGTTTCATCGTCCTTCCCAAGCGTTGGATCGTCGAGCGCAGCTTTGGCTGGATCGCCAGGTGCCGCCGACTATTGCGTGATTTCGAGCGCTTGATTGAAGTCCTCGTCGGAATGCATATGGTTGCGTTTGTCTGCCTAATGCTGCGTCAGGTAAGTCAACTGCTTTGGGGAACTTCATAACAGCCTTTTAGAAGTCCAACAGCTAAACCGGAGATTTGCGACGAATAGCATGAGTGAGACGCAGCTTCTTTTAGGAATAAAAAGAATTCAAGATTTAGCAAGAATAGGATTGGAAAACGGAAAATATTTGGTAGATTCAACTACAGGAAGACTGCTATGACTGAAAAAAATTTCTATGTATTAAAATATACAGACAAAAATGCTGGCTGCCCAACCTTTCTATCCGCAGAACTAACGCCCAGTGAAACTGAATGGGAACTTTTCGTTCCCAACCCATTCAATATTAATATAAAAAATAAATATATTTTAAAAATAATAGATCCAGATATAGAAAATATTGCTTTTGATATGGATAGTAGTGATCAAAAATACGTTTCAAAGCAATTTTTAAATGTATGCGACTCTCTTTCCATTTCTTATCGCGCAATTCCTTTAGAAATACTATTTACAGATGGAAGAAAAACGACTAAAGATTATTTTTTCTTTTTACCAGGAAAAAATATTGAATTACTAGATCGAAAAAAATCTTCTTTTAAAGAAGAAAAAGTACTCGGCAGCAATCAAACAGAAATGAATGGGGTTTTTCCTTCTTGCCCTATATATAGCAAGATAGAAAGATTTGTACCAGTACAGACATATACAGAAAATCTTTTCTTCTGTATAGAGATTTTTGAAATTGTTTGTACTGAAAGTTTTAGAAAAATTGCCTTACAAAAAAACTTAATTGGTATTGATTTTTTACCAATTGATGAAGACTACCAATATAATCCATGGAATGAGTAACAACAAAAATTTGATGCCAATAACAAAATGAGAAATGTTTTTTGAGCGCCACATTCATACCTGGATGATACGGTTGGTCTTATGACCGCTGTGCATCCATCTACAAGCTTGAGCGCCGCAGCTGGCAGGCCGCCGGCGCCGATCCGGATTCGCTGGCGCCGGGGCGAGGACAACTGTGGCGCAGCTATCGCTACAACCGCCAGAGGCAATTGGCCGAATTGCGCGATGGACTGCGCGGCCGCATCGACTACGACTATGACCCGGCCGGCCGCCTGCTGCGCCAGAACCATGCCGTCGACCGCGCCCAAGAACGCTTCGCCTGGGATGCGGCCGGCAACCTGCTCGACAACACCGACAGCAAGAGCCGCGGACTGGTCGAGGGCAATCGCCTCAAGGTATGGCAAGACATCCGCTTCGAATACGATGCCTGGGGCAACGTCAGTTGCAAGCGCAAGGGCATGCATTCGAACCAGCGTTTCAGCTTCGGTGCCTAGGACAGGCTGGTCGCGGTAACGACCGAGGATGCGCAAGGCGTAACCGAAACGCGCTTCGAATACGATCCGATCGGGCAGCGCATCGCCAGCAGCGAGCAGCGGCGGCGGTTTTCAGGCGACGGACCGGTGCAGCGCAAGCGCTTCTTCTATCAGGGCTTGCGTATGGTGCAGGAAACGCGCTCTGGACAGTCTTATCAAGCGTATCGAACACAATGCAAAAGGTTTGCCAGTCAAGATCAGCGACACGTCTTGTGAAGCAGATATAAAAACCTTGCACATGAACGAGATGCGCCTGGACAGCTCGGCCTCAAACGCATACAGGCATACATATCGATTTCATATGTATCCACAAGCTTCCATCTTTTGTTTTACCCGCCGCAAACGTTCCGCCTGCATCCCCCGCAACCGCTCCACCCGCTCCACCCCCGCCGCTTCCGGCGAACCGCAATCGAACGGCGGCTGCGGGTCATACTCGAACGCCAGCTGCAGCGTCTTGGCCACCTCCTCGCCACCCAGTTCCGCCGCCAGCGTCAGGCCGAAGTCGATCCCTGCCGTCACACCCCCGCCCGACATCCGGTTACGATCGCGCACGATGCGCTCCGCCACCGGAATCGCGCCGAAGCGCGGCAGGTACTGGCGCCACATCCAGTGGCACGCCGAACGATAACCGCGCAGCAGGCCGGCGGCGCCCAGCACCAGCGATCCGGTGCAGACCGAGGTCACATACCGTGCCTGCTCGCCCTGCCGGCGCAGGAAATCCAGCGTCTCGGTATCGTCCAGCAGGAATTCGATGCCGAAGCCGCCCGGCACGCACAGCACGTCCAGAGGCGGGCATGCAGCGAAATCGGTGGTCGGGTTGATGCTGAACCCGGCGTCGGTCGCCACCGGCTCGCGGTTCTTCCAGACCAGGTGCACCTGGGCGCCGGGCACGCGGCTCAGGACCTGGGCCGGGCCGGTCAGGTCGAGCTGGGTCACTTGGGGAAACAGCAGGAATCCGATATGGCAGGTGGCGGTCATGGTCAGCTCCGTTGGGTGGGGATACAGCCATTCTAGGAAGCGCCGCGCTTGGCAGCAATGTCATTATCTGGTCAAATCCTGCCAATGAAGACACCGAACCATGTGGCGATCCTCGCCTTCGACGGCGTGCAGGTGCTGGACGTGACCGGCCCGGCTGCCGTGTTCGCGGCCGCCAACGATGCCGCCGGCCAGCCTTGTTATCGCATCCATATCCTGTCCGCGCATGGCGGACTGGTCACCAGCAACAGCGGCGTGGCGCTGCAGACGCAGGCGCTGTCGAGTACGGCGCCGGCCGGCATCGACACGGTGCTGGTCGCCGGCGGCAGCGCGGACGGCTTGCAGGCGCTGGCATGCGACGACAAGGCGAGGGACTGGACAACGCAAGCCA
Source organism: Massilia forsythiae (assembly GCF_012849555.1). Taxonomy (NCBI): domain Bacteria; kingdom Pseudomonadati; phylum Pseudomonadota; class Betaproteobacteria; order Burkholderiales; family Oxalobacteraceae; genus Massilia; species Massilia forsythiae. Next base: position 2,282,889 of record NZ_CP051685.1, on the reverse strand, counting down.
GCGCCAGGGCGCGGCGCTACGGCTCCGTGTGCAGCGGCGCCCTGGTGCTGGCCGCCTGGGGCCTGGTGCGCGGCAAGCGCGTGGCCACGCACTGGGAAGCGACCGAACTGCTCGGCCGCCATGCGGACCTGCAAGTCGATGCGGATGCGCTGTACGTCGAGGATGGGCGCGTGTGGACTTCGGCCGGCGTCACCACCGGCATCGACATGTGCCTGGCGCTGGTGGCGCGCGACCTGGGCGACGGCGTCGCCAATGCGATCGCCCGGCGACTCGTGCTGTATGCGCGCCGGCCCGGCTACCAGTCGCAGTTCAGCCCGATGCTGACGGCACAGGCGCGCGCGGAGTCAGGGTTCTCGTCGCTGCTGGACTGGGTGCGCGAGCACCTGGCCGAGCCGCTCGACGTCGAGCGGCTGGCCGAACGCGCCGGGATGTCGCCGCGCCATTTTCACCGGCGCTTCACCGAGGCGTTCGGCGCCACGCCGGCGCGCTTCGTCGAGACGCTGCGGCTGGATGCGGCGCGCCAGTTGCTGGCGGCGCAGGTGCCGCTGAAGGAGATCGCGGCCCGGACCGGCTATGCGAATCCGGGCCAGTTTTCCAAGGCCTTCGTGCGGCGTTTCGGGATCAGTCCGGGACTGTTCCGCGAAACGCAGGGAGCGTCTCACACGGCGTGACCGTGCCAGGCATCCTTGAATTCCTGGGCGCGCGCGTCCACCACTTCCGGGCGGGCGCGCAGCCAGTGCACCACCGCTTCGCGGTCTTCCTCGCTCGGCGAGCCGCGCTCGATGCGCGCGATCACGCCTTCGGTCTCGCTGAACGGCTCGCGCCCGCCGAAGCCGCCGCCCAGCAGGTTGCGCTGCTCCAGGAAGCCGAAGAAGTCGTTGATGAAGTCGTGGTAAGGCTCGCCGCGCATCGGTGCGTTGAACACGAGTTCGATGTCGAAGCAGTGCTCCTTGAATTCGCCGACGCGCAGCTTCTTGCGCTGGCGCGGCTTCAGGCGGCGCAGGCGGCCGGTCGAACGGGGATCGCGTTTCATGGGGTTCTCCTTGTGGTTCATCGTTGATTCGTCAGGCAACGGCGTCGGCGGCATCGGCTGCATACTGCACGCCGACCTGGCGCCGGATGGCGTCCATCACGCCCATCAGCGCCAGCGTCTCGTCGTGCGGCATGCCCGGGCTTTCGACCAGGCCTTCTCGCCAGCAGCGCTGGGCCTCGATCACCTCGTGCACGTAGCCGTTGCCGAGATACGGCGTCTCCACCGTGCGCGCGCCGGCGGCCGTGGTCACGGTCACGTTGCGGGCGCGGTGGAACATGCCGTTCATGCGCACGTGGCCGAGTGCGCCGGACAGGGTCAGCTCGCCCGGCGTGCGCGCCCGCAGCGAGCAGGCGCAGGTGGACAGGCCGCCGCCGCGGTGCCTGAGCAGGAAAGTGGTCTGCTCGTCGACGCCGGTAGGGCCGATCGCGGCTTGCGCCAGCACCGATTCCACCGGTCCCAGCAGCGCCGCCGCGATCGACAGCGGGTAGATACCGATGTCCAGCAACGCGCCGCCGCCCAGCGCCGGGTCGAACAGGCGGTGCTCGGGGCCGGCGTCGGAAGTAAAACCGAAGTCGGCCGACAGCTGGCTCACGGCGCCGATTTCGCCGGAAGCGACGATGCGGCGCACTTCGGCCAGCGCCGGCATGAAGCGCGTCCACATCGCCTCCATCAGGAACAGCTTTTTATCGCGCGCCAGCGCCACCAGCGGCTCCGCCTCGCGCCGGTTGAGCGTGAACGGCTTTTCGCACAGCACGCCCTTGCCGGCTTCCAGCGCCAGGCGCACGTTGCCGGCGTGGGCCGGGTGCGGGGTGCCGACGTAGACCAGGTCGATGTCGCCGGCCGCCACCAGTGCTTCATAGCTGCCGTAGGCGGCGCCGCCGAATTCGTCGGTGAACGACCGTGCGCTGTCCAGGCTGCGCGAGCCGACGCCGGCCAGCACCGCATCCGGCACGTCCTTGAGGGCGTTGGCAAAATCCCGGGCGATCCGGCCGGTGCCGAGGATGCCCCATCGTACGCTTGCTGTCATGTGTTCTCCTGGTTGTATTTGTTGTGGCTGGAACCGGCCGGCTGCGGCTGGCGCCTGGGCCGGAACACCGATCGGTCGGCATAGAAGGCGGCGTCTTGATCGGGCCACCAGCCCGGTACGCCCAGTACCTGCAGCGGGGTGAAGGCGGCATTGCTCACGCCTTCGGCCGCCAGCGCCGTCGCCACGCTGCGGTCGATCCAGTCGCGCCGCTCGTCCCACGGCAGGGCGAACCAGCCGGCGTCGGCGAACAGCACGCGCGTGTGCGCGGTGATCGCCGGGCGCGGCGCCACCAGTTTCTCCATTAGCGCGTGGCCAAACAGCCAGGCCTGGGCGGCCGGGCCGAACAGGGCGCGCCGCATCAGCAACGCGTCCAGCCATTCGTGCGCGCGCAACGCGTCGACCAGCGCGCGCCCTTCCCCATCGTCGCGCACCACCAGCAGCGCGGCGTTCTCGTCGAAGATGGTGGCGGCGTCGCGCGCCGGCCCGCGCGATTTACCGACACCGGCGGCGGCGATCTGCGCCGCCTGCAGCGCGTTCAGTTCGCGCTTGATGCGCGGGAAGGTCTGCCACACCAGGCCGTTGAAGAAGTCGTGCAGGTTGTCGCGCGTCGGCACGCCGCCCGTGGCGCCGATGAATTCCTCGTAGGCCGTGTCCGGCGGCAGCGCCGCCTGCGGCACGAAGCGCAGCGGCTGGCCGCGGTGGTTCACCAGTCCCAGGCGCGCGGCATTGGCGTTGAAGGCGTCGATGAAGGGTCCGGTGCGCCCGCCGTCGCCGACGATGCGGCCGATCGGATGGCCGGCGCCGCTTGGCTCAAGGCTGTCGAAGGCGGGCCGCACCGTGTTGTACCACGGGCGGCGCCAGTCGATCTGCGCGAACACCGCTCGCGCCCCGCTTACCGCATCTTCCAGCCGACCTGCTCGCCGGCGTTCAGCGGCACCAGCTCGTGCTCGCCCATCGGCACGGTGGCCGGCAGGGTCCAGCTTTCGCGCTGCAGGGTGATCGTGCCCCCGTTGACCGGCAGGCCGTAGAAATTCGGGCCGTTCAGGCTGGCGAAGGCTTCCAATTTATCCAGCGCGCCGGCCTGGTCGAAGGCGGTGGCGTACAGCTCCATCGCGTGCAGCGCGGTGTAGCAGCCGGCGCAGCCGCACGACGCTTCCTTGGCGTGCACCGCGTGCGGCGCCGAATCGGTGCCGAGGAAGAAGCGTTCGTCGCCGCTGGTGGCGGCGGTGACCAGCGCCAGGCGGTGCTCCTCGCGCTTGAGCACCGGCAGGCAGTAGTAATGCGGCCGGATGCCGCCGCGGAAGATCTCGTTGCGGTTGTACAGCAGGTGGTGCGCGGTGATGGTGGCCGCGATCGGGCCTTCGGCTTCGGCCACGTACTGGGCGGCGTCGCGCGTGGTGATGTGCTCGAACACGATCTTGAGTTCCGGGAAGTCGCGGCGCAGCGGACGCATCACGCGCTCGATGAACACGGCTTCGCGGTCGAACAGGTCGATCTCGTTGTCGGTGACTTCGCCATGCACCAGCAGCGGCATGTCGGTTTCCTGCATGACTTCCAGCGTTTGATAGCACTTGCGCAGGTCGGTCACGCCGGCGGCCGAGTTGGTGGTGGCGCCGGCCGGGTACAGTTTTACGGCGTGGATGAAACCGCTGTCCTGGGCGCGGCGGATTTCGTCCGGGTCGGTATTGTCGGTCAGGTACAGCGTCATCAACGGTTCGAATGCCATCCCCGGCGGCAGCGCCGCCAGGATGCGCTCGCGGTAGGCGGCGGCCAGCGCGACCGTCGTGACCGGCAGCTTCAGGTTCGGCATGACGATGGCGCGCGCGAACTGGCGCACGCTGTGCGGCAGCACGCTGGCCAGCGCCGCGCCGTCGCGCAGGTGCAGGTGCCAGTCGTCGGGACGGATGAGGGTAATGCTGTCTGGGGATGCGATGGTGGACATGACGGCTCTCGGATTGCGGACCCCGACATTCTACCCGCAGCGGGCATGGGCGGCACGCGCCAGGCCGGGCGGCGCTACAATCGACGGCGGCCGCGCGTGCGGCGCGCGAAAGGATGGCATGGCATTCGACTTCGGCACGCTCGCCCCGCTGGCGGCCATCATCGTGTTCGCCTACACCGTGTTCGGCCTGACCGGCTTCGGCGCCGGCATCACCGCCATCCCGCTGCTGGCGCAGGCGATTTCGCTGCACATGGCGGTGCCGCTAATGCTGCTGTACGACCTGACCGCCAGCGTGCTGCTGGGCCTGCGCAACCGGCGGGCGATCGCGCGCCGCGAAGTACTGCGCATCCTGCCTTGCCTGGCGGCCGGGATGGGGCTCGGGGTGGTCACGCTGGTGCGCACGCCGGAACGTATCCTGCTGCTGGTGCTGGGTGCGTCGCTGCTGTGCTACGCGTCGTGGAGCCTGTTGCGGCGCGGCGCCCCGCGTCCGCTCGGCGCCGCCTGGGTGGTCCTGTTCGGCACCGCCGGCGGCTTCTTCACCGCCACCTTCGGCGTCGGCGGTCCGTTCTACACGATCTACCTGACGCGGCGTTTGCAGGACAAGCTGGTCCTGCGCGCCACCATCGGCGGCGTGCTGTTCATCAGCGCGCTGGGACGCCTGGCGCTGTTTTCCGGCGCCGGGCTGTACCGCCAGGACGCCCTGCTGCCGCTGGCAGGGCTGCTGCTACCGTTCGCGCTGCTCGGCCTGTACCTCGGCAACCGCCTGCACCAGCGCCTGCCGGCCGAGCGCGTGGTGCAGGCGATCTGGCTGGCGCTGATCGCCGGAGGCGCCAGCCTGGTGCTGCGCAATCTGTAACAAAGCGGCCACGCAAGCAGCGCCAAACAATCCCCAAGTTGATTATTTCATCCCGCCGCCGGCACGCCCCGCAGCATCGTGGGAACCTGCTGGACGATCGGCTGTGATCCATCGATAACAACCAACGGAGACAAGATGAAGACACCTCGGTACAAGGCCTTGGCGCACGGCTGCGCCCTGTTCGCGCTGTGCGCCGCTGCAAGCGTCGATGCCCAGGCGGCGTTCAGCATCACCACTACCACCGGCACTGTCGGCGGCGTGGCCAACCAGCCGACCTTCTACACCATCGACACCGACGCCGGCCTGGTGTTCACGATCCGCGCCTACGACAACGGCAGCAGCACCCAGTCCGCCGGCGACATTTCGAGCCTACGCTACAACGGCGTCGAATACGCCGACCAGGCGCGCGGGACGCAGCTCAACAGCGGCGCCGACTACCTGTACAGCGGCGTCTCGGCCGTGGGCGTGACGGCCGAAGCGGTGAATGCCAACGGCGTGCCGACGCCGGCATCGAGCGCCAACAACGGCGTGGTCGCCGCCAGCGACTACATCAAGGTCACCATCACCAGCGACGGCGGCGCCAGCGGCAAGCTGACCCATTACTACATGGCGAAAAGGGGCGATCCGAAGATCTACATGGGCACCTATTTCACCGGCGAGCCGAATACCCTGAATCTGGTGCGCTTCATCGCGCGCGTGCCGATCGGCGTGCTGCCTTCGGGCACCGCGGCCGGTACGCCGGGCGGCGCCTTCCCGAACGGCACCTGGCCCGACGACCTGCGCGGCACCAGCGGCGCGATCGAGTCGGGCGACGTGTTCGGCATCACCAGCGGCGCGCTGGCCGGCGAGACCCGCTCCAAGCACTATTCCAACATGCGCCTGAAGGACTGGAATTACATCGGCGGCACCGGTCCCGGCATCGGCATGTGGATCGTGCGCGACAATAACGAAGGCGGCTCGGGCGGACCGTTCTACCGCAGCCTGCTGAACCAGATCACCAGCACCAACAACGAAATCACCTACATCGTCAACTACGGCGAAGGCCAGACCGAAGGTTTCAGGTTGAACCGCCTGAACGGCTATACCATCGCCTTCACCAACGGCGCCGCGCCGGCGCCGGTCGACACCGCGTGGTTTGCGAAGATGAACCTGCTCGGCTACGTGGCGCCAAGCGGGCGCGGCGCCGTGTTCGTGCCGGCCATCTACGGCCGCAACGCGGCGTTCAATTACACGGTCGGCCTGGCCAACGCCACTGCGCAGTACTGGGGAGACGCCGCCGCCAACGACGGCAACGCCACCGTCGCCGGCGTCATCCCGGGCGACTACACGATGACGGTGTACAAGAACGAACTGGCGGTCGCCACCAGCCAGGTGACGGTCACGCCCGGCACCACCAACATCGTGCCGGCGCTGACCATCGGCGCCGACCCGCTCAACCCGGCCGACGACCCGCGCGGCAAGTGGCACCTGGCCAAGGGCGACCCGAGCCTGACCACGGCCCTGTTCCGCATCGGCGAATGGGATGGCACGCCAACCGAATTCCTCAACGGCGACAAGCTGACCAGGATGCATCCGCAGGACGTGCGCATGGCCGACTGGTGGGGCAGCGCCACCGCCGCCAACCCGTACGTGGTCGGCGATTCGAAGCCGGGGCTGCACATGCCGGCCTACCAGTGGAAAGGCCTCACGTCCGCCCCGCCAGGGCCGATCGTGGTCAATTTCACGCTCAAGCCGAGCCAGGTTTCCACGGCGTCCACATACCGCTTCCGCATCGGCGTCACCACCGCCCAGGCCGGCGGGCGGCCGCAGATCTCGGTAAACGGCTGGACCTCGGGCTACGTCGGCTCGCAGTCGGGCGACGTGTTCCCGCCCGCCCAGCCCTCGACCCGCACCATGACGGTCGGCACCTACCGCGCCCGCAACGTCGTCTACGACTACACGATCCCGGCCAGCGCCCTGGTGGCCGGCGCCAACACCCTCAAGATCAACGTGGTCAGCGGCTCGACCAGTACCTCGAAGTGGCTGACCCCGGCATATTCGTTCGACGCCATGGACCTGATCAAGACGCCTTGATCGTTCGCCAAGCATCCATATCGTTTATACGGATTATCATGACCTTCAAACCGATCCATTTTGCTGTCGCCGCCCTGCTCGCCCTTGCCCTGTCCAGCGCCGGCGCCACATCGCTTGCCATCGGCGCCGCCGGCCTGCCGCTCGCCATCGACGACTTGTCGACCACCCGCTCCAGCATCGGCATCGCCAGCCACGGCACGGTGCGCGACATCGACGCCCTGATCAACATCACCCACTCGTGGGATGCCGACCTGGTGCTGGCGCTGTCGCATGGCGGTATTACCGTGCTGCTGTCGAACCGCAACGGCGGCTCGGGCGGCGCCGACTACGCCGGCACGCTGTTCGACGACGGCGCGCCGGTCGCCATCGACGCCGGCTATGCCTACGCGCCGTACAGCGGCGCCTTCCGTCCGCAGGAAGCGCTGGCGGCGTTCAACGGCCAGGACATCTTCGGCGACTGGACCCTGAGCGTGAGCGACATGGAAGCCGGCGACAGCGGCGTCCTGAACGGCTGGCGCCTGCTCGCCGAGGTGCAAGCGGCGGAGGTGCCGGAACCGGCCTCGCTGGCGCTGTTCGGTCTCGGCCTGGCGGGGCTGTACGGCATGCGCCGCCGCCGAGGCTAGCGCACGATCCGCGCCAGGAATTCGCGCGCCCGGCTGGAAGCGGGCGCGTCGAAAAAGGCGGCGGCCGCGCCCTCCTCGACGATGCGCCCGCCATCCATGAACACCACGCGGTCGGCCACCCGGCGCGCGAAGCCCATCTCGTGGGTCACGACCATCATGGTCATGCCGTCCTGCGCCAGGCCGCCCATCACCTCCAGCACCTCGCCCACCATCTCCGGGTCGAGGGCCGAGGTCGGCTCGTCGAACAGCATGGCGACCGGGTCCATCGCCAGCGCGCGCGCGATCGCCACGCGCTGCTGCTGGCCGCCCGAGAGCTGGTGCGGGAACTTGTCCTGGTGCGCCAGCAGGCCGACCCGCTCCAGGTAGTGCAGGCCCTTGGCGCTCGCCTCGGCGCGCCCGCGCTTGCGTACCTTCACCTGGGCCAGGGTCAGGTTGTCGCGCACCGACAGGTGCGGGAACAGCTCGAAGTTCTGGAACACCATGCCGATGCGCGCACGCAGCGCCGGCAGGTCCGTTTGCGGCGCACCGACCGACACGCCGTCGACGCGGATCGCGCCTTCCTGGAACGGCTCGAGGCCGTTGACGGTCTTGATCAGGGTCGACTTGCCGGAACCGGACGGTCCGCACACCACCACCACCTCGCCGCGCGCCACCCGCGTGCTGCAGCCGTCGAGCACCCTGGCGGCGCCGTACCACTTGCTGACGTTGTCGATTTCGATCATTCTCTGGCCGCTTTCAGGTATGCGCGGCGGGTCGCCGGCGTGCGCTATTGTCGTTTATTTACAAGGCCTTGAGCGTGCTTGACAGCACCAACAAGCACAAGGATACTGCGGGGCTTGTCAATATCATCAGTATCGGGACAGACCGCGCGAAACCACCCTATTTTGCCCGAGATCCTGTCCTGGATCGCCCGGTCCGGTACGGACGATCTCCCGCCGACCGCCGCGCCGCCCACACCAGAGGAAGCCCTATGAACAATCGAAACCGCCTCACCACCTACATCATCGTGGGCCTGGTGCTGGGCATCGCCGCCGGCTATGTCGCCAACGTCAGCCTGTCCAACCCCAAGGGCTTCGCGGACACGCTGTCGCTGGTCACCACGCTGTTCCTCCGCCTGATCAAGATGATCATCGCGCCGCTGGTGTTTTCCACGCTGGTGGTCGGCATCGCCAAGATGGGCGACGCCAAGGAGGTCGGCCGCATCGGCGTCAAGGCGCTCGGCTGGTTCGTCATCGCTTCCATCCTGTCGCTGACCCTGGGCCTGATCCTGGTGAACCTGTTCCGCCCCGGCGACGCGATGGCGCTGTCGGCAAGCCTGCCCTCGACCGGCACCTCGTCCGGCATCACTGCTTCCGGACTGACGCTGAAGGATTTCATCTCGCACCTGGTGCCGACCTCGATCGTGGACGGCATGGCCAAGAACGAGATCCTGCAGATCGTGATCTTCTCGATCTTCTTCGGCACCGGCGCCGCCGCCGTGGGCGCGCGCGCCGCTCCGCTGATCGACGCCATCGACGGCGCCGCCCACGTGATGCTGAAGGTGACCGGCTACGTGATGAACTTCGCGCCGTTCGCGGTGTTCGCCGCGGTGGCCGCCGTGATCGCCGAGAGCGGCGTCGGCGTGCTGGCGACCTACGGCAAGTTCATGGGCGAGTTCTACCTCGGCATCATCCTGCTGTGGGTGCTCCTGATCGCGATCGGCGCGCTGTTCGTCGGCCCGCGCATCACCAGGTTGCTGGCCGAACTGCGCGAGCCGACCATCCTGGCATTCACTTGCGCCTCGTCGGAAGCGGCCTTTCCGAAGACGCTGGAAGGCCTGGAGCGCTTCGGGGTGAAAAACCGCCTGGCCGCCTTCGTGCTGCCGATCGGGTACTCGTTCAACCTGGACGGCTCGATGATGTACTGCACCTTCGCCACCCTGTTCATCGCCCAGGCCTACGGCATCGAGGTGCCGCTGTCCACCCAGCTGACCATGATGCTGGTGCTGATGCTGACCTCGAAGGGCATGGCCGGCGTGCCGCGTGCCTCGCTGGTCGTCATCGCCGCCACCCTTAACCAGTTCCACATCCCGGAAGCCGGCCTGCTGCTGCTGCTCGGCATCGACCACTTCCTCGACATGGGCCGCTCGGCCACCAACGTCATCGGCAACGGCATCGCCACCGCCGTGGTGGCGAAGTGGGAAGGCGAACTGACCGACCCGGCGTTGGCCGGCAAGGACATCGCGACCGCGCCGCTGCGCTGAGCGGGCGCTGCACGAACCCGGGGCTTTCCGTGATTGGAAAGCCTTTTTTTATGAGCCGTCGTTCCCGCGCAGGCGGGAACCCATACATCGCCACCGAAGCCGGAGCAGTTGAATTGATTCGATCGATTGCAGGATCGAGACTTCGGTTACTCAGCATGGGTCCCCGCCTGCGCGGGGACGACGTTTTGATGTTTATTCCCAAGGAAACCGTATGCCCTCTCTGACCTCTACCCGGGCGCTGCTGGCAGCGTTCGGCCTGGCCGCCGCCATGGCGACCGCCCAGGCGCAAACCGCCGCCAATATGAAACTGCCCAACGTGACCATCCTGGCCACCGGCGGCACCATCGCCGGCACCGGCGCCACCAGCACCACCACGGTCGGCTATACCGCCGCCACGGTCGGCGTCGACACCCTGATCAAGGCAGTGCCGGAACTTCAAAAAGTGGCGCACGTCAGCGGCGAGCAGGTCTTCCAGATCGCCAGCGAAAACATGGGCAACGAACAGTGGCTGGCGCTGGCCAAGCGCGTCAACGCGCTGCTGGCCAAGCCGGACGTGGACGGCATCGTCATCACCCACGGCACCGACACGCTGGAAGAAACCGCCTACTTCCTCGACCTGGTGGTCAAGAGCAGGAAGCCGGTGGTGCTGGTCGGCTCGATGCGCCCGTCCACCGCGATGTCGGCCGACGGCCCGATCAACCTGTACAACGCCGTCATCACGGCCGGCAGCCAGGACGCGGTCGGCAAGGGCGTGCTGGTGGTGATGAACGACCAGATCAACGCCGCGCGCGACGTCACCAAGACCAACACTACCACCACCGACACCTTCAAGACGCCGGAACTGGGCATGCTGGGCTACGTGATCGCCGGCCAGCCGCATTTCTATCGCGCGGCGCTGCGCAAGCACACCGCGGACACCGAGTTCGACGTGAGCAGCCTGAACGCGCTGCCGCAGGTCGACATCGCCTACACCTACGCCAACGTCGGCCCGGTGGCGGTGAACGCGCTGGTGGCGGCCGGCGCCAGGGGTCTGGTGCATGCGGGCGTGGGCGACGGCAGCCTGCCAGCCAAGGTGCGCCCGGCCCTGTCCGCCGCGCGCGAAAAAGGCGTGATCGTCGTGCGCTCCAGCCGCGTCGGCCAGGGCATCGTGGCGCGCAACGGCGAGGCCAACGACGACCAGCTGGATTTCGTGGTGTCGGATACCTTGAATCCGCAAAAGGCGCGCATCCTGCTGATGCTGGCGCTGACCAAGACCGGCAGCACCAAGGAGATCCAGCGGATGTTTTACACGTATTGATGCCTAGGGTGGACGGATATCCCGTCCACGCGCGCTTCGGACACGAAACCGATACACCAACGCAAAAACGCCGCCTCGAAGGCGGCGTTTTCATTGGCGCGTCCGGCGTCGTTTAGACCAGCGCATGCCCCTGCAAGCGGCTCAAAATGGCCAGCGGACTCGATTGCTTGTCGTACTGGTGCAGCGGCGACAATTGCAGCGTGTGCTCCAGCATGTACTGCCCCGACATCGCCGCGTGCGACGTCTGGTCCGAGAAGCAGATCCAGGCCGAACCCGGCGGAAAGCCGAACGTCAGCTGCGGGCCGTTCTGCTGGTAATCGAGGTCGCCCTTCATCGCATCGTGCAGCTGCAGCATCAGGTGGTCGTACTCGCTGCGCAGCGATTTGGTGACGCCGAGCGCGTTCAGCACCCTGGCCTGCCAGGCCGAATACGGTTTCGTCAGCGGCAGGAAGCGGCGCGCCACGTCCTCGAACGGCTCGCCCACGCGCCACACGCGCGGCACGCCTTCCAGGTTGACGTTGGTGAACACGCGCAGCAGGCGCTCGCCGCGATTCGGGCGCGACGGGAACGCGTCCACATGCATGCGCTTGTCGTCGGCGCGCCAGGATTGCACGCGCGTCTCCACCACCGACGGGCGGAAGCTGGTGGCGCCGCGGCGCAGGTGGTCGCCGTAGCGCGGCACCAGGTTGCCCAGCAGCGCTTCGGCCTCGGCGCGGAAGCGCCCGATCATCCCGGCCAGCATCGCCTTGGTATCGTCGCCGCCGGCCGCGCCTTTCAGGTTGCCGCCGGCATCCAGGCTGATGTTGCGGCTCTTGGGGTCGCGGATGTCTTCCCTGAACAGCGCCAGCTCTTCCTTCTGCGGCGTAAAGCCGGCCCCCGCGAACGACCCGAAGTTCGGGAAGTACAGCACCTTGCCCGCTTCCAGCGCGGCGATCCAGTCCGGATTGCCGTGGCCGACGTCGGCCATGTCGATCTCGACGATCTGCTTGTCCATGCTTTCGGTTTCCTACGTTAGTCTTGTTCGATCGTTTCCGGCGACGCCAGCGCTTCGTCCTGGCGGGCCTGCTGCCGGTCCCACATCTGCCGGTACAGGCCGTCGGCCGCGATCAGCGCCGCGTGCGTGCCGCGCTCGACGATGCGGCCGTGGTCCAGCACCAGAATCTGGCCGGCGTCGGCGATGGTCGACAGGCGGTGCGCGATCACCAGCGTGGTGCGCTGCCGGGCGATTTCCTTCAACTGCGCCTGGATCGCCTGCTCCGACTTCGAGTCCAGCGCGGACGTGGCCTCGTCGAAGATCAGGATCGCCGGGTTCTTCAGCAGCGTGCGCGCGATCGCCACGCGCTGCTTCTCGCCGCCGGACAGTTTGAGGCCGCGCTCGCCCACCATTGTCGCATAGCCGTCGGGCAGGCTTTCGATGAAGTCGTGGATGGACGCCGCGCGCGCTGCCGCCACCACCTCGTCGTGCCCGGCGCCGGGGCGGCCGTAGGCGATGTTGTACTCGATGGTGTCGTTGAACAGCACCGTGTCCTGCGGGACGATGCCGATCGCGTGGCGCAGCGATTCCTGGCTCACGTGGCGCAGGTCCTGGCCGTCGATGCGGATCGCTCCTGCCTGCACGTCATAAAAGCGGAACAGCAGGCGCGACAGGGTCGACTTGCCGGAACCGCTGTGGCCGACTACGGCGGTGGTGGTGCCGGCCGGGATGGTGAAATCGACGTCGAACAGGATCTGCCGCTTGGGGTCGTAGCTGAATTCCACGTGCGCGAATTCGACCCGTGCACCCTGCGTGGCCAGCGGCTGCGCATCGGGCGCATCGGCCACTTCGCGGTGCTGCTCCAGCAGGCCGAACAGGCGTTCCATGTCGGCCAGGCTCTGCTTGATCTCGCGGTAGATCACGCCCAGGAAGTTCAGCGGGATGTACAGCTGGATCATGAACGAATTCACCAGCACCAGGTCGCCCAGCGTCATGGTCTTGTCGATCACGCCTTGCGTGGCGCGCCACAGGATGGCGGTGACGGCGGCGGCGATGATCAGCGACTGGCCGCTGTTGAGCAGCGACAGCGAGGTCTGCGAGCGCACCGCGGCGCGCTCGTAGTGCTGCAAACCCTCATCGTAGCGCTTGGCTTCGTAGTCCTCGTTGCCGAAATATTTGACGGTCTCGTAGTTGATCAGCGAATCGATGGCCTTGGTATTCGCCTTCGAGTCCAGCTCGTTCATGGTGCGCCTGAAATGGGTGCGCCACTCGGTCACGCTGACGGTGAAGGTGATGTAGGTGACCAGCGCCACGCCGGTGATGATCGAGAACCACTTGTCGTAGTGCAGCGCCAGGTAGCCCAGCACCAGCGTGATCTCGACCAGCGTCGGCAGGATCGAGAACAGGGAGTAGGACACCAGCGAACTCACGCCGCGTGTGCCGCGCTCGATGTCGCGCGTCATGCCGCCGGTCTGGCGGTTCAAGTGAAAGCGCAGCGACAGCGCGTGCAAATGGCGGAACACACGCAGCGCGATGGTGCGCACCGCGCGCTGGGTCACGCGCGCGAACAGGAACTCGCGCAGCTCCGTGAACAGCGTGGTCGAGAAGCGCAGCGCGCCGTAGGCCACCAGCGCGCCCAGCGGCAGCACCAGCAGCGCATGCGGATGATTCGGATCGATGGTGAGCGCGTCGATCAGGCGCTTGAGCACCAGCGGCACGCCGACGTTGGCCATCTTGGCGCCAACCAGGCAGACCACGGCCGCCAGCACGCGCCATTTATACACCCACAGGTAGGGCAGCAGCGTGCGGATCGTGGCCCAGTCGTTGCGCTTGGCGTTCGGGTCGGTTGGTGGGGGGAGATTGCCGGGAGAGCGTCGCATGACAGGTTTTGGCCATTTATGTTTCAATGGACGATTGTAGCTTTTACCGAGAATTCAAGATGACCCAGCCACAAAACACGACCGCCTCGTCCCTGCGCCTGCCCGAAGGAAAAATGCCGATGCTGCGGATGATGCCCTCCCCCGCCGATGCGAATGTCTACGGGGACGTGTTCGGCGGCTGGATCATGGCGCAGGTCGACGTGGCCGGCTCGCTGCCGGCGGTGCGCCGCGCCAACGGCCGCGTGGCCACCATCGCCGTGAATTCCTTCCTGTTCAAGGAACCGGTGTTCGTCGGCGACCTGCTGTCGTTCTACGCCGACGTGGTCAAGGTCGGCAATACCTCGATCACGGTCTACGTCGAGGTGTACGCCGAGCGCAACCGCTTGCAGACCGACGTCGTGAAAGTCACCGAGGCGACGCTGACCTACGTGGCCACCGGGCCGGACCGCAAGCCGCGCCAGCTGCCGCCGCTGGAATCGCTGATCGCATATTGAGCGCGCACCCAGCCCGCCACAGCCAGACCCGACACCGATGACGCCGCCGTCGCCGACTGCGCGCCGCCTGTTCCTGCTGCATGGCGCGCGGCTCGCCGCCGCCCTCTCCGCTACGCACGTGGCGACTGCGGCGCCGGCCAACGGCGCCGGCTACCCGTTCGGCCTGGGCGTCGCTTCCGGGTCGCCGCTGCCCGATTCGGTGATCCTGTGGACGCGCATCCTGCCCGATCCGCTCGACGCGCGTTCCAGTCCGCGCCTGGCAGTACCGCTGCGCTGGGAAGTCGCGCACGACGAGGGTTTCAGAAAAATCGCCGCGCGCGGGTCCGCCGTCGCCACGCCCGAGCTGGCGCACAGCGTGCGCGTGAACGTCACCGGCCTGGCGCCGGCGCGCTGGTACTGGTACCGCTTCCTGCTGGGCGACGCGGTCAGCCCGGCCGGGCGCACCCGCACCGCGCCGGCGCCGGACGACATGCCGGGCCTGCTCAAGCTGGCCGTGGCATCGTGCCAGCACTGGGAATTCGGCAGCTACGCCGCGCACCGCCATATCGCCGCCGCCAACCCCGACCTGGTCGCCTTTGTCGGCGACTACATCTACGAGTGGGGCGCCTATCGCCTGCAGCATCCGCAGCGCGCGGTGCGCCAGGACGAGTCGTTTACGCTGGACGATTACCGCCGCCGCTACGCCCAGTACAAGTCCGACCCGGACCTGCAGGCGGCGCACCTGGCCGCCCCCTGGATCGTGACCTGGGACGACCACGAGGTCGCCAACGATTACGCCGCATTGCGCGACGAGCGCCTGTCCGCCGATTTCGCCCGGCGCCGCGCCGCCGCCTACCAGGCCTTTTACGAGCACATGCCGCTGCGCCTGCCGCCGCCGCGCAGCTTCGACGACGTGCGCATGTTCCAGCGCGTCGACTGGGGCCGGCTGGCGCGCTTCCACGTGCTGGACGACCGCCAGTACCGCGCGGCGCAGGCTTGCCCGCGTCCCAACGCCGGCGGCTCGTCGTCCGCGTCGCCGCGCGACTGCCCGGCGCTGCTGGACCCGGGCCGCAGCATGCTGGGGCGCGCGCAGGAAGCCTGGCTGGCGCAGGGCCTGCGTTCCTCGCGTGCGCGCTGGAACATCCTGGCCCAGCAGACCCTGATGGCGCGCTCCAGCCAGGTGCCGGTGCAGGCGCCCGGCGACGGCCGCTTCTGGACCGACGGCTGGGACGGTTATCCGATCGCCCGGCGGCGCCTGCTGGACACGTTGGCCGCCAGCAGCGCCACCAATCCGCTGGTGCTGGGCGGCGACGTCCACACCTTCTACGCCACCGAACTGCGCGCCGACTTCGCGCGGCCGGTGTCGAAGGCGAACCCGGTGCTGGCCACCGAGTTCGTCGGCACCTCGGTCACCTCCAGTTCGCGCCCGCAGGAACGCACGCTGGCGCAGGTGGCGCTCAATCCGCACATCAAGTACGGGCGCAGCGACCGGCGCGGCTACATGCTGCTGGAGATCACGCCACAGGAAACCCGGACGCATTTCATGGGGCTGGACGACGTGCACGATGCGCATAGTGCGGTGCGCGAGCTGGCGGCGTTCCGGGTGGCGGACGGCAAGGCGGGGATCGAGGGCGGATGAGGCAACGTACGCCGTTGGCTGAAGCAACGGTAACGATTATCTGGACAGCACGACGCGCTAGCGCTCCTGCTGCGGCACCGGCGCCGTCGCCACGAAACGCGCCTGCACCACGCCGATGCCGGCGGCGATCTTGTCCACGGCCAGCACCATGCCCGACGCGTCGTAGGTCTTCAGGAACACGTCCGAGCGCCGTTCGGCGTGGCCGCCGATCACCGCCACCCAATTGAGCGGATTGAACCAGTTGGTGCCGTTCCTGGCGCTGAGCAGGCGCCAGTTGCCGTCGTCGGGCAGGTAGACGTCCAGCGGTTCCTCGTCGCCGCCGGCGGACAGCAGCGGCTTGTCGGACACGCCCAGGTCGTACACCTGCACCGCCATCGCGCCGCTGCCCTTCTGGTCCCAGGTGATGGCGTCGGTGGAGACGGTGAAGTCGATCGCGCGCACGTTTTCCGAGACCAGCGCCAGGCGCTGGCGGTCGGGCGAGACGCGATAGAAACGGTTGGCGGCGCCGCACGGCGAGCCGGCCAGGCGGCTGCCGGTCTTGCGGCGCAGGACCACGGCGTGGTTGCCGGCCTGCTTGGCCACGATCACCATGCCGTGCTTGAGCGGCAGCAGCACCAGGTCGCCCAGGCGGCGCGCGGTCTGGTCGCTCGATGCGGTCTGCTGGCGGATCCAGCGTTCCATGGTGGCCTGCTGCACGCCGGCGCCGCAGTCCAGCAAGCTGTCCAGGTAGGCGGCCAACAGGCGCGACCGGTCCGGCACCTCTTCCAGCGGCTGGGTGTCGAGCGCCTCGTTCGGGCCGGGGTGGATCGAAGTGCGGCGCTCCTTCAGCTGCGCCGAGCGCTCGTCCAGGGTGTACACGCGGATGTCGTCGGAGGTCGTCAGCACCAGCGCGGGATTGGCCGGGTGGGTCACCACGACCGCGCCGGTGTCCGCAGCCGCTTGGTAGGCGAACGCGGCGGGTTGGACCGTGACGGTCCAGGCGGCAAGGAGGACGAACAGGCTGCGCATCGGAATTCCGGGGATGGTGCGGGTGGACGGGAACCGGCACGGCAGAGTCAACCCTGCCGTGCCGGTTCCAAGTCTACTGTAAAACCCGGTGGCGGCCCGTCCGCTTGTGGCGCGTAGCCCGGAAGGTCAGACCGCCTGCTTCTCGTCGCGCAGTTCGCGCCGCAGGATCTTGCCGACGTTGGTCTTGGGCAGCGTCTCGCGGAACTCGACGTACTTGGGACGCTTGTAGCCGGTCAGGTTTTCCTTGCAGTAGGCGGTGACGTCTTCCTTGGACAGCGCCTTGTCGCGCCGCACCACGTACAGCTTGACCGCTTCGCCGGAATTCTGGTCGGGCACGCCCACGCACGCCACTTCCAGCACGCCCGGGTGTGCCATCAAGACTTCCTCGATCTCGTTCGGGTACACGTTGAAGCCCGAGACCAGGATCATGTCCTTCTTGCGGTCGACGATGCGGGTGTAACCGCGCTCGTTCATGATGCCGATGTCGCCGGTCTTGAAGAAGCCGTCCGGCGTCATGACCTTCGCGGTCTCGTCCGGACGCTGCCAGTAGCCGGCCATCACTTGCGGGCCGCGCACCGCGATCTCGCCGGAGGTGCCGAACGGCACCCGGTTGCCGTCGTCGTCCAGGATGCACAGTTCGGTATCCGGCAGCGGCAGGCCGATGGTGCCGGTGAAGTCGGTGATGTCGCAGCGGTTGGCGGTCACCACCGGCGAAGTCTCGGACAGGCCGTAGCCCTCGACGATCGGGATGCCGGTCAGCGCCAGCCATTTGTCGGCCACCGCCTTCTGCACCGCCATGCCGCCGCCGGGGCACACCAGCAGGCCGGAAAAGTCGACGTCGGCGAAGGCCGGCTGGTTCAGCAGCCCGTTGTACAGCGTGTTCACGGCCGGGAACACGTTGATGCGGTAGCCCTTCAGTTCCTTGATGAAGCCGCCGATGTCGCGCGGGTTCGGGATCAGGAGGTTCATGCCGCCCATGCGCATGCCCAGCAGCGCGCAGACCGTCAACGCATAGATGTGGTACAGCGGCAGCGCGCAGGCGAACTGCGGCTGCTCGCCGGCTTGCAGCTTGGCCAGGGTCGGGCCGAACCAGGCTTCGTTCTGCAGCACGTTGGCGATCACGTGCCTGTGCAGCAGCACCGCGCCCTTGGAGATGCCGGTGGTGCCGCCGGTGTACTGCAAAAAGGCGATGTCGTCGTGCCCGGCTTCCACCGGCTTCAGGCTAAGCCGCGCGCCCTCGGCCAGCATGCGCTTGAAGCCGACCGCGCCCGGCAGCGACCACGCCGGCACCAGCTTCTTCACAGTGCGCACGACGAAGTTCACCAGCGGCCCCTTGATGCCCAGCAGGTCGCCCATGCTGCCCACCACCACATGCTTGAGACTGGTATGCGGCAGCACCTCGGCCACCGTGTGCGCGAAGTTTTCCAGCACCACGATGGCTTCGGCGCCGGAATCCACCAGCTGGTGCTGCAGCTCGCGCGCGGTGTACAGCGGGTTGACGTTGACGATGGTGTAGCCGGCGCGCAGCACGGCCGCCATCGCCACCGGGTATTGCAGCACGTTGGGCAGCATGATCGCCACGCGCGCGCCCGGCTGCAGGCCGCGGTGCTGCAGCCAGGCCGCCATGCGGCCCGACATCCGGTCCAGCTCGGCATAGCTGATGGTCTTGCCCATGCAGGCGAAAGCCTGGCGGTCCGCGTACTTGCGGAACGCCTCTTCCAGCAGGTGCGTGAGGGAGCGGTACTGCGTCCAGTCGATGTGCGCCGGCACCCCTTCCTGGTACGACGTCAGCCAGAATTTGTCCATCCGTTGTTCTCCGTTCTCGTTGCTCGTTGCTCGTTGCTCGTTATTTGTTGCGCGCTGCGCGTTGTCCGCCTTGCGCGCAAAAAAACCGCCCGGCGCGCGGGCGGCTGTCGCCATCCTGGTTCGCCGTCACGCCGGCTGCCGTTCCTCGCGCAGCGCGCGCCGCAGGATCTTGCCGACATTGGTCTTCGGCAGTTCGTCGCGGAACTCGATGTACTTCGGTCTCTTGTAGCCGGTGAGCTCGCTGCGGCAATACGCCATCAGCCCGTCGGCGTCGAGGCTGGCGTCGCGGCGCACCACGAACACCTTCACCGCCTCGCCGGAATGCGCGTCCGGCACGCCGACCACGGCGCATTCCAGCACGCCCGGATGCGCCATGATCACCTCTTCCAGTTCGTTCGGGTACACATTAAAACCCGACACCAGGATCATGTCCTTCTTGCGGTCGACGATTTTTACATAGCCGCCCTCGTCCATGGTGCCCAGGTCGCCCGACTTGAACCAGCCGTCCGCCGTCATTACCTTGGCCGTCTCGTCCGGCCGGTTCCAGTAGCCGGCCATCACCTGCGGGCCGCGGATCGCGATCTCGCCGGTGCGCCCGAGCGGCAGCGGGTTGCCGTCGTCATCCAGGATCGCTACCTCGGTCGACGGCACCGGCAGGCCGATGGTACCGGTGAAATCGGCGTCGCAGCGGTTGCAGGTGGCTACCGGCGATGTCTCGGACAGGCCGTAGCCCTCGATGATGCTGGTGCCGGTGATCGCCCGCCACTTGTCGTTGACGGCACGCTGCACCGCCATGCCGCCGCCGTTCGACACTTTCAATCCCGAGAAATCGACGTGGCGGAAGCCCGGGTTGTTCACCAGCGCGTTGTACAACGTGTTCACCGCCGGCAGCATGTTGATGCGGTATTTAGCCAGCTCCTTGACGAAGCCCGGGATGTCGCGCGGGTTCGGAATCAGGAGGTTCAGCGCGCCCACGCGCATGCCCCACAGCGCGCACGCGGTCAGCGCGAAGATGTGGTACAGCGGCAGCGCACACACGATGGTCGGGAACTCGACCAGCGGCGGGCGGCTCATCGCCTGCTTCGACCAGGCCTCGCTCTGCAGCACGTTGGCGATCACGTTGCGGTGCGTGAGCGCCGCGCCCTTGGCCACGCCGGTGGTGCCGCCGGTGTACTGCAGAAAGGCGATGTCGCCCGATGCCAGCCGGGCCGGCGTGAACGGCATCTTGCCGCCCTGCGCCAGCGCATCCTTGAAGCGGACCATCTGCGGGATCGAGAATTCCGGCACCAGCTTCTTCACGCTGCGCACCACGAAGTCGACCAGCATGCCCTTGGCGCCGCCCAGCAGTTCGCCCATGCTGGCCACCACCACGTGGCGTACCGGCGTCTTGCCCAGCACCTGCTGCACGGTGCGCGCGAAGTTCTCCAGCACGACGATGGCTTCGCTGCCGGAATCGGTCAATTGGTGTTCCAGCTCGCGTGCGGTGTACAGCGGATTGACGTTGACCACCGTGTAGCCGGCGCGCAGGATGGCGGCCAGCGCCACCGGATACTGCAGCACGTTGGGCATCATGACCGCCACGCGCGCGCCCGGCACCAAGCCGCGGCTCTGCAGCCAGGCCGCCAGCCGCGCCGACATGGCGTCCAGCTCGGCGTAGGTGAGGAAGCGGTCCATGCAGACGAAGGCCTGGTTGGCGGCGTACTTCCGGAACGATTCTTCCAGCAGCTGCACCAGCGAGCCATAGGCGTCGGGATCGATGTCCGCGGGAACGCCGGGAGGATACGACTTGAGCCAAATCTTGTCCATCGCTGCCTCTGTCTCCAGTGTTTTTTTATCGACCCCGAAAAAAACGCACGGTCGTGCTTACTTTAAGACGTGATGCTATCGGGCACTGCGCCCGATAGCAAGTATTTTAAAGTCAATTCGAACAAGCCTACTAAGAACCTATCTCAGTAGACCGGAGTCGCTGCCGGCGGCGCCTCGCTACGCTGCACCATCAGCGGCGCCGGCGTCACCGGCGGCGCCAGCGCCTTCAGGATGCGGTGACGGTCGGCGCGATCGAGTTCGGCCAGCCGGCGCACCGAGCGGTAGAAGCGCGGGAAGCTGCCGTCGCGCTTGAGCATGGCGCGGAAGGCCGGCACGAAATCCTCGTAGGTGGCGATCGAGGCCAGGTGCGCGTTCGACAGCGGCTGCTCGAAGAAGCGGTCGTAGCCGGCATAGCCGCCCCAGCTCCCTTTTAAAACCTGGTACTCGTCCTTCAGCTCCTGGAACAGGCGCGCCTTGACCACGCGCTTCTGGGCGTCGCCGCGGTCGACCACGGCGTAGTTCTGCTCCAGCGCCTTCCGGTACTTCATCAGCAGCGCCAGGAAATCGTGCTTGCGGCCCCGGTAGCGCGCATAGGCGTCGCGCATCGCCCCGTTGCCGAAGCGCGTCATCCAGTGCTCCACGCCGACCTCTTCCACCGTGCTGGCGAAGGCTTCGTTGAACTGCGAGTCGCCGGGGGCGTACACCACCTGGTGCGCCAGCTCGTGGAAGATCATGCGCGCCAGTTCGCCGTCCGGGTAGTTGATGAAGGTCGAGATCAGGGGGTCGCTGAACCAGCCCAGCGTGGAATACGCGGCCACGCCGCCGACCTCGACGTCGTTGCCGTCCGCCTGCAGTTCCTTGGCGTAGGCCTGGGCCGCGCCCTTGTCGTAGTAGCCGCGGTAGTCGACGCAGCCGGCCACCGGAAAGCACCACTGCAGCGGTTTCAAGGAGAGTTCGGGCGTGGCGACCACGTTCCACAGCACATACGGGCGCTTCAGGGCCGCGTAGTTCTTGTAGCTGTTGTTGTCGGGTAAATCCATTTCGCTAACAGCGAAGCGGCGGATCTGGCGCGCCGTCTCGAGGCGATGGCGCAGTTTGGTACTGGTGCCGGGGTCGGCGATCCAGTCGTCGATCGGACGGGCGTCCGACAGGAGTTCAAGCTGGCCCTGGGCCGCCTGCGTGTAGTAGTTCAGCGTCGAGCAGCTGGCCAGCAGGCCCGCCGCCGCGCCCGCGGCCAGCATGGGCCGCAACCACGGGGTGATGCGCGATAGGAGTGTCATATCTCGTTTTGACGGTGCGGCTCGGCGGCGCCTCGTGCAAGCGCCCGCGCCGTGCGTGACGATTGCTCAAGATGCCCTCTCCACCTGCACCAGCGTGTCGTAGAAGGTGGGCGCCCGGCCCATGTCGGTCAGGCGCTGGCTGGTGACTTCATTGGCGTTCTTGCCGTCGCTGGCGAGCTTTTTCCACCAGATCGACAGGCCGACCACGAGGCCGGCCCGCGCTTTTGGCGTGACCCGGGCGCGCGCGACGAACGCGCCCCGGTCGTTGAAGATGCGGACCATCTCCTTGTCGGCGATGCCGCGCGCGGCGGCATCGATCGGATGGATGTCCAGGCGCGGCTCGCCCTCGGTCGCGCGCAGGCTTTGGACATTGACAAAGGTCGAGTTCAGGAAGTTCCTCGCCGGCGGCGAAATCATCGCCAGCGGGTACTTTTGCGCCAGTTCCGGGCTGGACGCCACCGACTCGTAGTTCGGGATGTAGTCCGGCAGCGGATCGAGGCCGTCGGCCAGCATCGAGGCAGAATAGAACTCGCACTTGCCGGACGGGGTCGGGAAGCCGCCGGCGGCGAACGGCGCGGCCGGCATGTTCAGCTTGCTCCAGCCGCTGCGCTTGAGCGATTCCCAATCGAAGTGGACGGCGCGCGCATCCTGCTTGTTGAAGGCTTGCGATGCCAGCTGGTCGTCGCTCTCGTCGAACAGCGCATCGGTAAAGCCCATGCGCCTGGCGATCAGGCGGAAGATCTCGGTGTTCGGCTTCGACTGGCCCAGCGGAGCAATCGCCGCGTTGTTGGCCATCATGTAAAGGTGGCCGTAGGACAGGTGGGCATCGACGTGCTCGAGCTGGGTGGTGGCCGGCAGCACGATGTCGGCATAGTCCACCGAATCGGTTCTAAAGTGTTCCAGCACCACGGTGAACAAGTCGTCGCGCTCGAAGCCGCGCTGCACCTTCGACGAATCCGGCGCGATCGCCACCGGGTTGGCGTTGTAGACGATCACCGCCTCGATCTTCGGTCCGAATGCCGGCGAAGCCTCGCGCAGCAGGTCGTCGCCGATGGTATTCATGTTGATGGTGCGCGGGGTGCGTCCGGCCAGCAGGTCGGCGCGCTGCAGCGCCGCCTTGTTGGACGGGAACGAGCCCGAGCTGGACAGCTGGATGCCGCCGGCCGCGTGGCGCCAGGCGCCCACCAGCGCCGGCAGGCAGGCGACGTTGCGCACCGCCATGCCGCCGCCGCGCACGCGCTGCATGCCGTAGTTGACGCGGATCGCCACCGCATCCCCTGCCATCGCGGTGCGGCCGTAGTCGCGCGCCAGCTGCACCACCTCGTCCACGCCGATGCCGCAGGTGGCGGCGGTAAGCTCGGGCGTCCACGCCGCCACGCGCTCCTTCAATGCCGCGAAACCGAGCGTGTGGGCATCGATGTAGGCGTGATCCAGCAGGTCTTCGGCGATCAGCACATGCATCATGCCCAGCGCCAGCGCGGCGTCGGTGCCCGGCATCAGGGCGATGTGCTGGTGGCACTTCTCGGCGGTGAGGGAACGGTACGGGTCGATCGCGATCAGTTTTGCGCCGCGGCGCTTGGCTTCCTGCACGCGCGTCCAGAAGTGCAGGTTGGAAGCGATCGGGTTGCCGCCCCAGATCAGGATCAGCTTGGCATCCTGGAAGGTTTCCATGTCGGTGCCGATCGAGCCGCCGATGGTGTACTTGTAGCCCGTAAAACCGGCGGTGGCGCACACGGTGCGGTCCAGCAGGGACGCGCCCAGCGAATGAAAGAAGCGCATCGCCATGGCTTCTCCCTGCACCAGGCCCATGGTGCCGCAATAGCTGTACGGCAGGATCGCCTGCGGATCGCGTGCGGCGATGGGAGACAAGCGCGCCGCGATCTCGTCCAGCGCCTCGTCCCAGCCGATCGGCGCGAACTTGCCTTCTCCCTTCTTGCCGACGCGGCGCAGCGGGGTCAGCAAGCGGTCCGGATGGTAGGTGCGCTCGATGTAGCGCGACACCTTGGTGCACAACACCCCGGCCGTGGTCGGATGCTCCGGATCGCCCTTGATCTCGGTCGCCACCCCGTCTTCCACGGTCACGAGGATGGCGCAGGTATCGGGGCAGTCATGCGGGCAGGCGGCCCTGACGAGGGTCTTGGTCATTCAATCAATCCGGGGAAAAACGTCGAGAATCCAATACTTTATCCGATTCCAGCCGCTGCCGTGCAGGTCTGGCGGCGGGCGCCACGGAAGGGCTAGAATAGACCCGACAGGCATTGCCAGGCAGGCAGCGGCAAGGCGCCGACACAGACAACAGGGAGATCACAATGCGACTCGTCGAACCCATTCTCGCTTTCCAGTCCGAACTCGAAACCATCCGGCGCGACATCCACGCCCACCCCGAACTGAGCTACCAGGAACAGCGCACCGCCGACGTGGTCGCGGCGCGCCTGACCGAATGGGGCATCCCGGTGGTGCGCGGCCTGGGCGTCACCGGCGTGGTCGGCATCATCAAAAACGGCAGCTCCGAACGCGCGATCGGACTGCGCGCCGACATGGACGCCCTGCCGATGCAGGAACTCAACACATTTGAGCACGCGTCGCGCAATCCGGGCAAGATGCATGCGTGCGGCCATGACGGGCATACCACCATGTTGCTGGGTGCGGCCCATTATCTGTCGCAGAACCGCAACTTCGACGGCACCGTGTACCTGATCTTCCAGCCAGCCGAGGAAGGCGGCGCCGGCGCCCGGCGCATGATGGAAGACGGTTTGTTCGACCAGTTTCCGATGGACGCGGTGTACGGTCTGCACAACTGGCCGGGCATCAAGGCCGGCACCTTCGCCGTCACCGCCGGCCCCATGATGGCCTCCAGTAACGAGTTCCGCGTCACCGTCAAGGGCAAGGGCGCGCACGCGGCGCAGCCGCACCGCGGCATCGACCCGGTGATGGTGGCGGTGCAGATCGCGCAAGCCTGGCAGACCATCATTTCGCGCGAAAAGAACCCGCTGGACAGCGCGGTGCTGTCGATCACACAAATCCACGCCGGCAGCGCCACCAACGTGATCCCCAACGAGGCCGAGCTGGTCGGCACCGTGCGCACCTTCAGTACCGGCGTGCTGGACCTGATCGAGCGCCGGATGAGCGAAATCGCCGGCGGCGTCGCCGGCGGCTTCGGCGCGGCGGTCGACTTCAAGTTCAAGCGCAATTATCCGCCGCTGGTCAACGACAAGGACAAGACCGCGTTCGCGATCGAGGCGATGCGCGCCGTGGTCGGCGCCGACAGCGTGGACATCAATGTCGAGCCGACCATGGGCGCCGAGGACTTCGCCTTCATGCTGCAGGCCAAGCCGGGCTGCTACGTCTTCCTCGGCAACGGCGACGGCGAACACCGCATCGGCGGGCATGGGCTGGGGCCGTGCCAGTTGCATAACGGCAGCTACGATTTCAACGACCAGCTGCTGCCGATCGGGGCCAGCTATTGGGTACGGCTGGTGGAGATGAGCTTGGCGGTGGGTGGTACGTCGGCCTGATGTCGATCACTCGTCGTTCTCGGCCTCGGCGGCCTCCTGGCAGGAACCCAAGCTGACCTTACCAAAGCTGCATCGCATGCATTATTGTGGACTCAGTATGGGTCCCCGCCTTCGCGGGGACGACGCGCTTTAGAACTTATCTCAGTAGGGAACCGGTCAGCCGCTCCCAGTTACGGTACGCAAACCCGGCCTTTTCCTTCTCCTCCAGCCCGCAGCTGTCCAGGAACCGGCGCGCATCGCCCCCTTCGCGGTACTGGTACGGATAATCGGTCGAGAACAGCAATCGCTCCGGCCCGACCAGCGCCATGGCGCGTTCCAGGTAATGCGGCAGGAAGATGCCGCTCGAGGTCACGTACAGGTTCCTGCGCAAATACGCCTCGATCGGCTGTTCCAGCCCGGCCACGCGGTCCATCGCCGCCAGGCGTTCCGCATAGAACAGCACCACTTCTCCCCAGTGGCCGAGGATCAGCTGCAAGTCGGGAAAGCGGTCGAAGGTGCCGGCCAGCACCAGGCGCACGAACTGGATGCCGGCATCGTAGTGCCAGCCCAGGCCGAAGGTGGCGAAGGCGCCATCGACCTCGGCACTGAAGCCGGAATAATAGGCGTCGCGCACCGCCTGCGACGGCGTGCGCGGGTGCAGCATGACCGGCACCCGCAGCCTGGCCACGGTCTCGAAGATCGGGCGCAAATCCGGATGATCCAGGTTGCGCGCGCCCACCCGCCCGTGCAGCATCGTGCCCTTGAACCCCAGCGTCGCGACGCAGCGTTCCAGTTCACGCGCGGCCGCTTCGGGTTCCGTCACCGGCAGCGTGGCGAAAGCCTGGAAGCGGTCGGGATGACGGGCGATGGCCTCGGCCACGCCGTCGTTGACGCGGCGCGCCATGTCGACGCTGCCCTCGGTGACTTCATGCAGCGCCGGCGTGGTCATCGACAGCACCTGCACGTCCAGTCCGGTTTCATCCATCAGTGCCAGGCGTTCGCTCGCGATGTCCATGATGCGCCGCTCGATCACGCCGGACTGGTGGCCGACGCTGGGATCGAGCGCGTCCAGGCCGGCAGCGCGCCAGGCGGCGCGGACTTCGGGTGTCAAGAAGTGTTCTTCGATGCCGATCAATTTCATGCTGGTCTCCGTGGAAAGTGGCGGATGGCCGCGCAGGCCGGCGTGTGGCCGGCTGCCCGGGCATGCGCTCATGGTGACGCAGCAAGCCGGCCGGACGGCGCACGCGATGTCCGCCCAGCCGATGCCCGATGGCCGATGGCGTACACATTGCCGGCTACCGCGCCATGTGCCGCGTTCTCCAGGAGGCATGCATGCAGGCGGCTAGCCGGCGCCGTCCGGCAGGCAGTCCGGCCGGTCGCCCAGGCGCTTGCCGGGATTCAAGCGCTCCAGCGCGATTAAGGCGGCGGCGTGGTCGGCCGCCGGCAGGTCGGCGGCCAGCGCTTCGTAGTGGCGCGTCACCAGCTCGGTCAGCGGCAGCTGCAGGCCCGCATCGCGCGCTGCCGCCAGGATATTCGCCTGGTCCTTCGACTGCGTCTTGACCTGGCCGCCGGGGATGAAATTCCGTTCCAGCATGCGCTGTCCGTGCACGTCCAGCACGCAGCTGCCGGCAAAGCCGCCGCGGATCGCCTCGCGCACCGCCGCCGGATCGGCGCCGGCGGCGTCGGCCAGCAACAGCGCCTCGGCCACGATGCCGATGGTGGCGCCGACGATCAACTGGTTGCACAGCTTGGCCACCTGGCCGCTGCCGACGTCTCCCACCCTGGTCGGCTGGCCGAGCACGCGCAACACCGGCTGCGCGCGCGTAAAGTCGGTTTCATCGGCGCCGGCCATGATCGCCAGCGACCCAGCCTCGGCGCCGAGCACGCCGCCCGACACCGGCGCGTCGACGAAGGCGCAGCCGCGCGCGGCCAGGCGCCGGGCGAAGTCGACGGCCTCGTCCTGGCGCGTCGAACTCATGTCGATCCACAGCGTGCCGGGCGCCAGCGCCGGCAGAGAAGCATCGATCACGGCGCCGACCGCCGGGCCCGCCGCCAGCATCGAGACGACGATGGCGGCGCCGTCCAGCACGTCGGCCAGGCTGGCGCAGGGCAGGATGCCGGCCGCGGCATCCTCGGCGCGCAAGGCTTCGGCCTTGTCCGGATGGCGGTTCCAGGCGCGCAGCGGATGGCCGGCCCGCGCCAGCCGCAGCGCCATCGGCTTGCCCATCAGGCCGATGCCGAGAAATGCCAGGGTTGGATGATCCATCGGGTCCTCGCGGGTGAAAGTGTGATGCCGATTCTACAATTGACGGCCCGGCCACGTAAAACTCGCGGCACAGCTAAAATACCGGGATTCGCCGGCTTCTCTTTTATTTCCACGGCGCTCATTCATAAAAGGCATACGGAATATGGTCTCCTCTAAAAAACTCGTGATGTCGCTGGCCGCCGTGGCGGCGCTGGGCGTGTCCCAGGCAAGCTTCGCCGCCGACGGCTGGTACGACTCGGTCGCGCTGGAAGGCGGCGGTGGCGAGCACGTGCAGGTGGTGCGCCTGTCGGCCCAGAAGAACTGGAACAGGAACTGGCTGCCGACCGCCGGCTACCATTTGTCCGGCTACTGGGACGCCAACGTCGCCTACTGGCGCGCCAACCGCTGGGACGACGTCGCCGGCCGCCGCAAGAACCTGGCCGTGATCGGCATCACCCCGGTGTTCCGCTGGGAAGCCGACGACAAGCTGGGCCTGTACGGCGAAGCCGGCATCGGCGCCAGCGTGTTCTCGAGCGTCTACCGCAATACCCACCGCCAGCTGTCGACCGCGTACGAATTCGCCGACCACGTCGGCGTCGGCTACGTGCTGCCGAACAAGTGGGACATCGGCGTGCGCATCCAGCATTACTCGAACGGCGGCATCAAGCACCCGAACGGCGGCGTCAACCTGGCGCTGGTGCGCGCGGCCTACCAGTTCTGATCATCGCGCTCGGGCTCCAGGCCGGGAACTGAAAATCGGCGCCTGGTCATTTATGTGACAATCGTCGGACCACACCCGTCCGGCGTGTCACAAAGACGAACCCGATGACCGACACCAGCACCTTCAAAAGCTACCTGCCGTGGCTGGTGGCCACCGCGCTGTTCATGGAACAGCTCGACGCCACCATCGTCAACACCGCCATCCCCAGCATCGCCGCCGATCTCGCGGTCACACCGCTGAGCCTGAAATCGATCGCCACCAGCTACATTTTGAGCCTGGCCGTGGGCATCCCGGTGAGCGGCTGGATGGCCGACCGCTTCGGCACGCGGCGCGTGTTCGGCAGCGCGATCGCGGTCTTCACGCTGGCCTCGGTGCTGTGCGGCCTGGCGCTCAACCCGCAAATGCTGGTGGCGGCGCGCCTGCTGCAGGGCTTGGGCGGCGCCATGATGATGCCGGTCGGACGCCTGGCCATCATCCGCACCTTTCCCAAGAACGAATTGCTGGGCGCGATGAATTTCGTGATCCTGCCGGCATTGATCGGGCCGCTGCTCGGGCCGACCGTCGGCGGCCTGCTGGTGCACCTGACGACGTGGCGCACGATCTTCTTCGTCAACGTGCCGGTCGGCCTGACGGCGCTGTACCTGGTGGTGCGCTACATGCCGGACTACCATGGCGCCGAAAAGCGGCCGCTGGACGTGCTCGGCCTGATCCTGTTCAGTTCCGGCACCGCGATCCTGTCGTGGCTGCTGGAAGTGTTCGGCGAACACACGCTGGACGGCGTCACCGCCGGCCTGATGCTGGTGCTGTCGATCGCCCTGCTGGGCGCCTACGTCCGGCACGCGCAGCGCGACCCGTTTCCCCTGCTGCGCCTGGCGCTGTTGAAGATACGCACCTTCCGCATCTCGGTGCTGGGCGGCTTCATCACGCGCCTGGGCGTGGGCGGCCTGCCCTTCCTGCTGCCGCTGCTGTACCAGCTCGGCCTGAAGTTGCCGGCCTGGCAGTCGGGCCTGCTGATGATGCCGACCGCGGCGGCGGCGATGGGCATGAAGCTGATCGCGCCCAGGGTACTGGCGCGCTTCGGCTATCGGCAGGTGCTGGTGGTGAACACGATTTGCATCGGCCTGACCATCGGCCTGTTCTCGCTGGTCGGACCGGGCACGCCCTGGTATGCGATCGCCGGCATCGGCCTGCTGCAGGGCTTCTTCAATTCGCTGCAGTTTTCCAGCATGAATACGCTGGCCTATTCCGACGTCGAGACCAAGGATTCCAGCATGGCCAGCACCATCGCCAGCTCGTTCCAGCAACTGTCGATGAGCTTCGGCCTGGCGTCGGGCTCGCTGGTGACCGCCTGGTTCCTCGGCCGCGTGCCGCAGACCAACCAGCCGATGGTCACCCAGGCGCTGCACCACGCTTTTATCGCACTGGCGGTGACGACGATGCTGTCGTCGCTGGTGTTCTGGCGCCTGCGCCGCAGCGATGGCGAGAGCATCAGCAAGGGCAAGGCGGCAACGGCGGTAGCGCAGGACCCGGCGCCGCTGTCGCAGGCCTGATCACGCAAGCATGATGCAGTCAGCCGTATTCACTCGGATAGCGTCATGCTTTTATAGTTCGGATCTGCTTTGATCTTGTCCTGGGTAAAAGGCAGCACCGGCCACTCCTTGCGCGCATAGATGCCGATCTGGTCGGCATAATACGGCGACTTCGGATCCACCGACTGCCCGTAGGTCAGCATGGCCTGGGCCAGCGGGCCGTTGTCGTCGAAGGTGACCGTCTGGATATAGCTGGCGCCCCAGTACACGTTGTTGTAGCCGGTCGGGGTCAGGTCCGTGCTCATGCGGATCGAATTGTAGGATCCGTCGATGTCGCCGACGCCGCCGTGCATGGGCGTGCGCACGCCGTTGCGCGTTTCACCTTGGTAATCGCCCAGGCGGCCGTCGAACGGCACGTTGACCGACTGCAGTTTCAGCGCGGCAGTCTTGAGCGCGGCCAGCATCGCCGGCATCGCCGCCGGCGCCACGCCGGACGGCGTGTTCACCGGGTCGGCGGGATTCAAGGGCACCGCCCATTTATTGCTCAGGTTGGCGGCAATGTTCCAGAACTCGCGGAACAGCACGGCGCCGCGGCTGTCGACGTTGGTGCGCCGGTCCCAGCCCTGCAAGGCGGTGCAGGCCTGGACGATAGTCGCGTCGCTGCTCGCCGCGCAGGCCGGCAACAGGTCCGGCAGTACCAGTTCCGCCGCATACACGCGGTCGGCGAACATCAGATCCTGCAGATCGCTTAGTTGCAGCTTCTGCTTTTGCTGGACGCGCTCCTCGAACTGGCGGAAACCGATGCGCGTACGCAGCTTCTGTTCGATGCCGGTGCGGCCGTACAGCGGTGAATAGCCCAGCGGCGCCGGCCCGGTGAGCAGTGCGCGCGCATTGGTCAGCCAGTAGCTGTCGTTGGAGTTGGCGACATAATCGGTACGCAGCATCGACGGCGCATTGGCCGGCGAATAGATGCCGGCCGGCGCATTCGCATCCTGTCCCAGGGCGCAAGCCGCACGCGAGCCGTCGAACAGGGCGAGCGCCGCCAGCAGCAGGCAATCGCTGGCGAACTTGTCGGCGCCCATGCGCGGCACCACGCTGGCATCGGCGAACAAGGCATTGCCGTCGCGGTCGGCCGCCAGCGTGTACACCCACGGCAGGCCGGCCACTTTGTCGAGCGACGCCTTGAGGGTCTGCACGCTGGTCGCCGTGCCGATGCCGAGCCATTGTTCCAGCAGGCGGGTGTTGTTGCGGTTGGGATCGTTCAACACATAAGCCGCGTTGGTGGTCCAGTTGATGCCGGCTTCCGGCTTGACCAGCACCGCGCCCTGACGGCTGAAATAGAAAGTCTTGCTGCGTTTTACCAGGCTGCCGTCCGCCATCAGCATATCGATGGTCACGGTCTTGGACGACATCTTGATGCGCTCGCCATCGATCAGGTACGTCGTGCCGGTGGCGTCGCCCTGGTCCAGGGCCAGCCTGAACGTGGTGAAATGGTTGGCGAAGCTGACCGTATGGCTCCACGCCACGTTCTGGTTGAAGCCGATCACGATCATCGGCATGCCGCCGAGGATGACGCCCATCGCATCGTAGCGTCCGGGGACGGTCAGGTGCGCCTGGTAGAAGCGGTCGGTGCTGGTCCACGGATAGTGCGGATTGCCCAGCAACAGGCCGCGTCCGCTGGCAGACATGTCCTTGCCGACCGCAAGCGCGTTGCTGCCGAACGCATGGCGCTGCATGTGTTGCAGGCGCGCCATGAAGAAGGCAGGGTCGGGCTTGCGCCTGGCGTACGACAGCACCGGTGCGCTGATGCCGGGGTCGCGTGCGCCGGCCACCAGTTCCTTGGCGAACACTTCGCCCGAGGCGTGCAGGGCCTTTTCCGCCAAGACCAGATACATGTCGTCGAGCGTGATCGGCCGCACCCATTTGGCATTGTTGCAGGCAGCCGGGTACTTGCCGGCATAGTCCTTCAGGTAACGGTTGTACCCGGCGACATAACCTTCGAGTACATCGCGCGGTTCCTTGGCGCCGGCAGCATAATTGGCGCGCAGCTGGTCGAGGTCGACGTAGCCTTTGAAGAAAAAGTCGCTGTCCTGGTTGCTCAGGTCCATGAAGCCGCTGGCGGAACCGTATTCGTCGCCGCTGCGCGCGGTAGCATGCGCGTCCGGCCCGAAGAATTGCGAGCGTTCACCGCGCGCGGTCAGCAGCGAATCCGCGAACATGCAGATGTTGTCCTGGGCGTACGCGTAGGCCAGCCCATAACCGAGACTGCGGAAATCGTTGGCGCGCACGTGTACCAGGCCATGCGAGGTCCGCGCTACTTCGGCGCTGAAGGCAGCCGTGACAGGTGGCGGCGACGGTTGGGTATCGTGGGAATCGTGGTGGCACGCGCCCAGGCCGGTGGCCATGATGGCGGCCAGGACGATGGACAGGCCTGGGTTGGCAGCTCCTTGCAGACTATGCAGTGAACGGTGCATGAAGGTCCTCATTCTCGTTTGCTGATGCGTGAAAGTGCGCAAACAATATAAATAAAGAATTCACCATCGCGTTCATGATGAGATACAAATTGATAAAGATCAAATGGTATCAATTCATAAAGGACACATAGTCACAAGCTGGCAACAATGGATCGTTGTCCCAAAACGAAAAACCTCGCCTAGAGTGAGGATCTTCACCGCAGATCTGGACGGTGGGGTTTGCTTTTCCAAAAGCAAAAAGCCCCGCTCAGTTCACTGAGCGGGGCTTTGCTTATAACTAGCCTGACGATAACCTACTTTCACACTGGTTGCAGCACTATCATCGGCGCAAAGTCGTTTCACGGTCCTGTTCGGGATGGGAAGGGGTGGTACCGACTTGCTATGGTCATCAGGCATGACTTGTACGGGTGCGTCGTGCTGTGCGCGACGCCACCCTGAATCTGGAAGAAGTGTTTTCTGTAATCTGTGGTGTTGCCTGTATCAACAAACAGCCGAACCCTCGTCTCTGGCATGACTGCCAAGGTTATAGGGACAAGCCGTACGGGCAATTAGTACTGGTTAGCTTAATGCATTACTGCACTTCCACACCCAGCCTATCAACGTCCTGGTCTCGAACGACCCTTCAAGGAGCTCAAGGCTCCGGGAAATCTCATCTCAAGGCGAGTTTCCCGCTTAGATGCTTTCAGCGGTTATCTCTTCCGAACTTAGCTACCCGGCAATGCCACTGGCGTGACAACCGGTACACCAGAGGTTCGTCCACTCCGGTCCTCTCGTACTAGGAGCAGCCCCCTTCAAATTTCCAACGCCCACGGCAGATAGGGACCAAACTGTCTCACGACGTTTTAAACCCAGCTCACGTACCACTTTAAATGGCGAACAGCCATACCCTTGGGACCGGCTACAGCCCCAGGATGTGATGAGCCGACATCGAGGTGCCAAACTCCCCCGTCGATATGAACTCTTGGGAGGAATCAGCCTGTTATCCCCAGAGTACCTTTTATCCGTTGAGCGATGGCCCTTCCATACAGAACCACCGGATCACTATGTCCTACTTTCGTACCTGCTCGACTTGTCGGTCTCGCAGTTAAGCACGCTTATGCCATTGCACTATTAGCACGATGTCCGACCGTACCTAGCGTACCTTCGAACTCCTCCGTTACACTTTAGGAGGAGACCGCCCCAGTCAAACTGCCTACCATGCACTGTCCCCGACCCGGATCACGGGCCAAGGTTAGAACCTCAAACAAACCAGGGTGGTATTTCAAGGATGGCTCCACGGGAACTGGCGTCCCCGCTTCAAAGCCTCCCACCTATCCTACACAGATTGGTTCAAAGTCCAATGCAAAGCTACAGTAAAGGTTCATGGGGTCTTTCCGTCTAGCCGCGGGTAGATTGCATCATCACAAACATTTCAACTTCGCTGAGTCTCGGGAGGAGACAGTGTGGCCATCGTTACGCCATTCGTGCAGGTCGGAACTTACCCGACAAGGAATTTCGCTACCTTAGGACCGTTATAGTTACGGCCGCCGTTTACTGGGACTTCAATCAAGAGCTTGCACCCCATCATTTAATCTTCCAGCACCGGGCAGGCGTCACACCCTATACGTCCACTTTCGTGTTTGCAGAGTGCTGTGTTTTTATTAAACAGTCGCAGCCACCAGTTTATTGCAACCCTTTCACCCTCCTGCAGCAAAGCAGTCAAGCTACCGGGGCGTACCTTTTCCCGAAGTTACGGTACCAATTTGCCGAGTTCCTTCTCCCGAGTTCTCTCAAGCGCCTTAGAATACTCATCTCGCCCACCTGTGTCGGTTTGCGGTACGGTCTCGTATGACTGAAGCTTAGAGGCTTTTCTTGGAACCACTTCCGATTGCTTCGTGGCACATGGCCACACGTCCCAGTCCCTTGAATCCCGCGCCCGGATTTGCCTAAGCGCCTTCTATGAACCAGAAACCAGCTATTCCAACAGCTGGACAACCTTCCGCGATCCGTCCCCCCATCGCATCATACGACGGTGCAGGAATATTAACCTGCTTCCCATCAGCTACGCATCTCTGCCTCGCCTTAGGGGCCGACTCACCCTGCTCCGATGAACGTTGAACAGGAAACCTTGGGCTTACGGCGTGCGGGCTTTTCACCCGCATTATCGCTACTCATGTCAGCATTCGCACTTCCGATACCTCCAGCATCCCTTACGAGACACCTTCTCAGGCTTACGGAACGCTCTCCTACCATCTTCAATAAAGAAGATCCGCAGCTTCGGTGACTGGCTTAGCCCCGTTACATCTTCCGCGCAGGACGACTCGATCAGTGAGCTATTACGCTTTCTTTAAATGATGGCTGCTTCTAAGCCAACATCCTGACTGTTTTAGCCTTCCCACTTCGTTTTCCACTTAGCCAATCTTTGGGACCTTAGCTGGCGGTCTGGGTTGTTTCCCTCTTGACGCCGGACGTTAGCACCCGACGTCTGTCTCCCAAGCTCGCACTCATCGGTATTCGGAGTTTGCAATGGTTTGGTAAGTCGCAATGACCCCCTAGCCATAACAGTGCTCTACCCCCGATGGTGATACTTGAGGCACTACCTAAATAGTTTTCGGAGAGAACCAGCTATTTCCAGGTTTGTTTAGCCTTTCACCCCTACCCACAGCTCATCCCCTAATTTTTCAACATTAGTGGGTTCGGACCTCCAGGGCGTGTTACCGCACCTTCATCCTGGCCATGGGTAGATCACCTGGTTTCGGGTCTACACCCAGCGACTGTCGCCCTGTTCGGACTCGATTTCTCTACGGCTCCCCTATCCGGTTAACCTCGCCACTGAATGTAAGTCGCTGACCCATTATACAAAAGGTACGCCGTCACGGATCAAGTCCGCTCCGACTGTTTGTATGCACACGGTTTCAGGATCTATTTCACTCCCCTCCCGGGGTTCTTTTCGCCTTTCCCTCACGGTACTGGTTCACTATCGGTCGATTACGAGTATTTAGCCTTGGAGGATGGTCCCCCCATCTTCAGACAGGATTTCTCGTGTCCCGCCCTACTTGTCGTACGCTTAGTATCACCGTCCGGATTTCGTGTACGGGGCTATCACCCGCTATGGCCGGAGTTTCCAATCCGTTCCACTATCCGATCGACTATCACGTACAAGGCTCATCCCATTTCGCTCGCCACTACTTTGGGAATCTCGGTTGATTTCTTTTCCTGCAGCTACTTAGATGTTTCAGTTCGCCGCGTTCGCTTCGTACACCTATGTATTCAGTGTACGATGACCCAAAGGGCCGGGTTTCCCCATTCGGAAATCTGCGGATCAAAGCTCGTTTGCTAGCTCCCCGCAGCTTATCGCAAGCTACTACGTCCTTCATCGCCTGTAATCGCCAAGGCATCCACCATGTGCACTTATTCACTTGTCCCTATAACTTTGGCCCCTGCATGAGTGTCAGGGAACGTCATAATTACAAGAGTTCAGCTTACTTTGTTTGTTGATACATACAGATTACTACCCTAAGTGTGCATTTGATCTTTCGACCAACTACACGCTTAAAGAAAACTTTACTTCTTCCAGATTGTTAAAGAACGAAAAAACAGTGATCTCGAAAAGACCAAACCTAAACGCATGCTCTCGCATCGCTTACGTTTGAACTTTTGGTGGAGGATGACGGGATCGAACCGACGACCCCCTGCTTGCAAAGCAGGTGCTCTCCCAGCTGAGCTAATCCCCCGGAATTCATTCACAAAAAAGTACAAACCTACTTTTTTGTGGATCCAGATAAAAATCCCTGGCAAAGCCAGATGATTTTTATAGGCAACTGCGTTGACTGGTAGGGCTGGTTGGACTCGAACCAACGACCCCCGCGTTATCAACACGGTGCTCTAACCAGCTGAGCTACAGCCCCGAAACACTGTTCTTTACTGTTCAACAGCCGATAAGCGTGGACGCTTGATGCTGGGCTTTCGCCCCGGTGCTACTCTAGAAAGGAGGTGATCCAGCCGCACCTTCCGATACGGCTACCTTGTTACGACTTCACCCCAGTCACGAATCCTACCGTGGTAAGCGCCCCCCTTGCGGTTAAGCTACCTACTTCTGGTAAAACCCGCTCCCATGGTGTGACGGGCGGTGTGTACAAGACCCGGGAACGTATTCACCGCGGCATGCTGATCCGCGATTACTAGCGATTCCAACTTCACGCAGTCGAGTTGCAGACTGCGATCCGGACTACGATACACTTTCTGGGATTAGCTCCCCCTCGCGGGTTGGCGGCCCTCTGTATGTACCATTGTATGACGTGTGAAGCCCTACCCATAAGGGCCATGAGGACTTGACGTCATCCCCACCTTCCTCCGGTTTGTCACCGGCAGTCTCATTAGAGTGCCCTTTCGTAGCAACTAATGACAAGGGTTGCGCTCGTTGCGGGACTTAACCCAACATCTCACGACACGAGCTGACGACAGCCATGCAGCACCTGTGTTCAGGCTCCCTTTCGGGCACACTCCAATCTCTCGGAGCTTCCTGACATGTCAAGGGTAGGTAAGGTTTTTCGCGTTGCATCGAATTAATCCACATCATCCACCGCTTGTGCGGGTCCCCGTCAATTCCTTTGAGTTTTAATCTTGCGACCGTACTCCCCAGGCGGTCTACTTCACGCGTTAGCTGCGTTACCAAGTTAATTAAAACCCGACAACTAGTAGACATCGTTTAGGGCGTGGACTACCAGGGTATCTAATCCTGTTTGCTCCCCACGCTTTCGTGCATGAGCGTCAGTCTTGACCCAGGGGGCTGCCTTCGCCATCGGTGTTCCTCCACATCTCTACGCATTTCACTGCTACACGTGGAATTCTACCCCCCTCTGCCAGACTCCAGCCTTGCAGTCTCCAACGCAATTCCCAGGTTGAGCCCGGGG
The DNA here is from genome assembly GCF_012849555.1 of Massilia forsythiae. Lineage (NCBI taxonomy): Bacteria > Pseudomonadati > Pseudomonadota > Betaproteobacteria > Burkholderiales > Oxalobacteraceae > Massilia > Massilia forsythiae. The sequence goes on along the minus strand of NZ_CP051685.1, from coordinate 2,245,576 downwards.
ATTTCACGTCAGACTTACAAAACCGCCTGCGCACGCTTTACGCCCAGTAATTCCGATTAACGCTCGCACCCTACGTATTACCGCGGCTGCTGGCACGTAGTTAGCCGGTGCTTATTCTTCAGGTACCGTCATTAGCCGGGGATATTAGCCCCAACCGTTTCTTCCCTGACAAAAGAGCTTTACAACCCGAAGGCCTTCTTCACTCACGCGGCATTGCTGGATCAGGCTTGCGCCCATTGTCCAAAATTCCCCACTGCTGCCTCCCGTAGGAGTCTGGGCCGTGTCTCAGTCCCAGTGTGGCTGGTCGTCCTCTCAGACCAGCTACTGATCGTCGCCTTGGTGAGCCTTTACCTCACCAACTAGCTAATCAGATATCGGCCGCTCCAGGAGCATGAGGTCCTTGCGAATCCCCCACTTTCATCCTTAGATCGTATGCGGTATTAGCGTAACTTTCGCTACGTTATCCCCCACTCTTGGGTACGTTCCGATATATTACTCACCCGTTCGCCACTCGCCGCCAGGTTGCCCCGCGCTGCCGTTCGACTTGCATGTGTAAAGCATGCCGCCAGCGTTCAATCTGAGCCAGGATCAAACTCTTCAGTTCAATCTCTGTTTGTTGGCATTGCTGCCACCCTTGGGTTACCAAGGGGTCGCTCACTCAAAATACTGACCGTCGCTCATTGCTGAGCAACGTATTTCTTTTTCGTGAACATTTGATAATTTAAGTAATCGGCAGCGCTTTCGCAGCTGCCGGCACCTTCATCAAACGCCCACACTTATCGACTGTTTATTGTTAAAGAACTCGTATTTGGTACTGCCTTGCTGCGTTTGCGAATCGTTTTGTTCGTCAGCAGCAGAGAAGCGAGATTATGCAGTGTTTCGTTTGCGTCGTCAACTTCTTTTTTCGCTTCGCTACAACAACCTGTTCGTTATTGCATTTCGGCACGCTAGATTTTCTTGCAATTCATGCGTGCCGTGAAGCGGACGCGAAGTATAGCAATCTCGTCGCGGCTCTGCAAGGGGAAGCGTAACCAAAGCGTACGCCGTGCCATACCTTTATTCCGTGGTTCAACGTCGACATTCAGGAGGGTTGTCAGGGCACCTCTCTCCATACGACTAACTTTTATCCATATAGTTCCCACTATCTTACTCATAGCTGACTTCCGTCTGAAACAAGCAAGCTTGGTTGGATGCCATATATCGCATCGTTCAAAATACTTGCAATATTCAACACTCCGCCTAGTATGGTCTACAGACCAGCTACAGGAATCTCAGGCAAAAATTCGATCCTTTCATATCACAGTCCACAAAACGATCGCGGCCCATGTAGCCGCCGCTCAAGGACGTAGGAGACAGCATGGAAATAGCCGTAGAACACGTTAAGCGTGTTCATCTGGTCGTGCGTGGGCGGCTCGATTCAAACCATGTATCAGGTGCCATATCACCGGGATCAACGACGAATCCGGACCGCGAATCGAACTTCCCTGCTGCCGCCAATCGCATCACCCAATCCTGGATCCGCTGTCTCAACGAGTACAAACTGGATCCAGGCGCATGCAACGATCCGGAAGTCGTTTCGCCTGCCGAATTGCAGGAACGTCAGGAACGACTCGCCGATCTGCAAGCCGTCGCCAAAGTCGAGATGGCCAACCTGTACCAGCAGTTGGCAGACTCCGGCTATGCGATCATCCTGACGGACCGCGATGGCGTGCTGCTGAATTATTTCGGCGACCCGGCATTCACCCATGCCGCGTCCAAGACCGGCTTGCTGCCCGGCGCACTGTGGACCGAGCGCGCGCAAGGTACCAATGGGATGGGCACTTGTCTGTTCGAACGACGTCCCCTGACCGTGCATCAGGACGAACACTATTTGTCACGCAACATCGGCCTGTCCTGCGCCGCCGCGCCGATCTTCGACCATGAAGGCGAACTTGTTGCCGTGCTCGATGCATCCGGCGAATCGCACCTGGCGCAGCAGCACACCCTGGCCTTGGTCAGCATGTCGGTGCAGATGATCGAAAACCGGGTGTTCCTGCATCAGTTCCGTCACGATTACATCGTGCGCTTTCATAATCGGCCGGAGTTCGTCGGCACCTTGAGCGAGGGTGCGATCGCGCTGAGTGTCACCGGCAGGGTACTGGCAGCCACGCGCAGCGCCCTGTTCCAGCTCGGTTTGCGCTGCCGCAGCGAGATCGTCGGACGTGACATCACGGAGTTGTTCAATGTAACGTTTTGCGGCTTGATCGATTCCAGCATCAAGAAGTCCTTCCACCCGGTTCCGATCTTCGAATGCCGCAATGGCGCACGTTTTTTTGCCCTCATGTACCAACCGGTATCGAACGCCGGTATTCGTCCCACGATAGATGCTGGGTCCGCCAGCGCCAAGTCGACACGGCCTGCAGGCGTATCGAACACTGCGCTCGATGCGCTCCACTTCGGCGATCCGGCGATGAATGCCAACATCCATATGGCAAAGCGTGTGTTCGAACGAAATGTCGCCATCCTGCTGCAAGGCGAAACCGGAACCGGCAAGGAGATGTTTGCCCGCGCAGTCCATCTGTCGAGCAGCCGCGCAACCCGGCCTTTCATAGCAATCAATTGTGCTTCGATACCGGAAGCACTGATCGAAAGCGAACTGTTCGGATATCGTTCAGGCGCGTTCACCGGCGCCAGCAAGGAAGGCCAGCGCGGCAAACTGCTGCAAGCGAACGGGGGCACCCTGTTTCTCGACGAGATCGGCGACATGCCGGTTGCCCTGCAGGCGCGACTGTTACGGGTTCTCGAAGAACGTGAAGTGGTGCCGCTGGGGAGCGAAACCCCGGTCAAGCTCGATATCCGCCTGCTCAGCGCCACCCACTGCGACCTGCAAAAAAAGATTGGCCAGGGCGAATTTCGCGAGGATCTGTATTACCGCCTGCAAGGTGTGACGATCACACTGCCGCCGCTGCGCGACCGCGCAGACCGTCCCGCCCTGATACGCCACCTCGCAGCCGAGGAAAGCGATGATGGCAGTCCGGTCGAGCTCGACGCGAACCTGCTTGCCCTGCTCGACCGGCAGCGCTGGCCGGGTAACGTGCGGCAGTTGCGTCACTTGCTGCGCACCATGATCGCGCTGCGACAATCCGACCGCCTTGGCGTACACGACTTGCCGGCCGAGTATCGTGTTCATGCCTTCGACGTCGCCGCGTTGTCGCAGATCCCTGCCGCCACGCCGGTGATCCCAGATCTGTCGGCAGATGTACTGCCCCATGGCCAGCTGCAAATGCCGCATGATCAGAAAAACACGTCGAGCAGTGAAGCGGCCGGCACGAGCGACAGCGATATATTGGGCGCACAAAAACTGAACCCGCTCGAAAGCGCCGAACGCTATGCGCTGCTGAAGGAGCTTGCGCAACGCGACTGGAACCTGAGCTGCGTGGCGCGCGAACTCAACATCAGCCGCAATACGCTGTACCGCAAGTTGCAACGGCTGCAGATCAAGACCCCCGACAAATCGTTGTTCCATTGATGCCTCGCCATGCCCGCCCGCTATACGGCTACCGCGATTACCCTGCACTGGCTGCTTGCGCTGCTGTTGCTCGGCCAGTTCGCATTCGGTCTGCTGGTGGCGGACATCCCGCGCGGCACGCCGGCGCGTGGCTTGTATATCAACCTGCACAAGAGCAGCGGCATCCTGATCGGTCTGTTGATCCTGGTGCGCATCGGTTGGCGCCTGACGCACAGGCCGCCGCCGCTGCCCGCTTCGATGCCGGCTTGGCAACGCCATGCGGCCACGCTCAGCCACGCGATGCTGTACCTGTGCATGGCGGTGCTGCCGCTGTCCGGCTATCTCGCTTCGAACTTCAGCAAACATGGCATCAAATTCTTCAACCTGGTCCACTGGCCCCCCTGGGGGCCGGACGACAAGACCTGGTATGCGCTGTTCAACCTGACGCATCACGTGGCAGCCCTGGTGCTGGCCCTGTTCGTCCTGCTGCACCTGCTTGCCCTTGCCAAGCACATGCTGATCGACCGCGATGGCCTGTTGTTGCGCATGTGGCCGCCGCGCAGTGCACACCGTAATCACCCGCGTTCCGACCATCCACTGGAGACTCGATGATCACCAGACGACATCATTTCACCGTATTGGCAAGCCTGGCCCTGGCGCCCTTGCTGTGCTCGCCATGGGCCGCCGCACAATCGAACAGCAAGCCAGATATTTCTGCGGCTGGCACACCGTCGAGCGCCTCACTCGCATATGTGCCAAACGAGGGTTCGGGCACGATCTCGGTCATCGATACCGCCACCGACCAGGTGCTCGCCGAACTGCCGGGCGGCAGCAAACCCCGCGGACTGGCGGTAGGAACCGACCGCCGCTGGCTGTACGTCAGTGACCAGCCGCACAACCGCCTGCAGCTGGTCGATGTGGGCGCACGCGCGCTGGGCGGCACGATCGCACTGGGCAAATCGCCCGAAGGCGTGTCGATCTCCCCTGACGGCCGCTGGGTGGCGGCCGCCGTCGAGGGCAAGAACGAGATCGCGGTGACCGATACGCGCACCAATGCCCTGGCATTCTCGATCAAGGTGCGCGGCACCAATCCCGAACATGCAGTGTTCAGTCCGAATGGGCGCCTGCTGTTCGTGAGCGCCGAAGAAGGCGAAGCGGTCGATGTCGTCGATTTCGCCAACCGCAAGCAAGTGGCCCAAGTGGCGGTGGGTGCGCGTCCGCGCGGCATCGGTTTCCTGCCCGATGGCAGCCGCGCCTACGTTGCCGCCGAAAATGCGAGCGAGGTATTTGTCATCGACACCAGCAACTTCGCCATCGTCGCCCGTATCAAGGCCGGCCTGCGCGCCAACGGCATCGCCGTGCATCCGGGTGGCCGCGAAGTGTATGTATCGAACGGCGGCGACGCCAACGTCTCGGTGATCGATACCGCCAGCAACCAGATGGTCGCCACCATCCCGGCAGGCCAGCGTCCGTGGAACATGGCGCTCACCGCCGACGGCAAGAAGCTGTACGTCGCCAACGGCCGCTCGAACAACGTATCGGTGATCGACACGGTACACCGCAGCAAGCTGCGCGACATCCCGGTCGGCAAGCTGCCATGGGGCGTGGTGATCCGATAAGCGCCCTTCTTTTTTCAGGCCACGCCGACGTCGACGCTGACGGCGCGCCGCATGCCGGCCGGAAGCGCCTGCGCCGTCATTGCGCCAGGGCCGTTCAGCAGATCGAGCACCAGTCCGGCCGGGTTGCAGCCGATCGACGCATGCAGGCCGGCATAGGCCGTGGTCAGGCGTGGATTTACATCGAGCACCATGGCGCCATGCGCGGTCAGCACGAAGTCGACCCCGACGTAGCCCCACAGGCTGGGAATGGCCGCCGCCACTTGCTGCGCCAGGCGCGCCAGCACGCCGTCATCGTCGGCCAGGCCATTGACGACGCTGCCGAGAAAATGAAAACGGTTGTCGTGCATCGCCACGCGTTCCTGGTTGCAGGCCAATACGCGCGCTGCGCCATCGCAGCAGATCAGGGACAGGCTGCCCAGCTTTCCTGCTACAAAGGGTTGCAAGACATAGCCGTCCGCGCCATGCGCGCGTATCCAGGCCAGCGCCGCGGCACGGTCGCCGAACAAACGGGTGTCGAGGCAGCCGGCGCCGTCGTCGGGTTTGACGACCCAAGGACCGCCATCCTGTGGCAGCGCTGCATGCGGACTGTAGGTGGCCACCGCCGCCACGCCACCGTCGGCCAGTACGCGCGCCAACTTGAGCTTGCTTGCAGCGACTTCCACCGCGCCGGGCGCGCTTCCCAGCAAAATGCGCTTGCCGCGCAGGACGCCGAGCGAAAGGCATTCCAGCACACCATCCGATTCGCTGGCCAGCGGCCATACCGCGTCCGCTGCCTGCATGCCGGCGATGAGATGGGCGCCGAACCGATGCATCCCGCGCAGCATCGGTGCGCTCGCCGATGAGCATGCTGCCGGCCATGTCCGTGACCGTACCGTCGCCTGCCCCTCCCTCGGCGTTTTCGTCCATCCTGCCGATTTTGTCTTCTCGGCTTCCGTCGCTGCGGCAGTCCCTGCTGCTCCGTTGCCACCGTCGACGCCGGCAGGATGACCGGGCGCTGCACCCGATCGCGTCATGCTGACCACCTCGATGCCGGACAATGCATCCAGGTCTGCCAGCAATGCCTGGTGCAGCATGTCGCCTTGCCTCTTGAGCGATTGCGGCAAGGGCCGCGCCGGAATGCCGCCGGCGGCGATCGGATCGAACACCAACACTTTCAAGCGCGCCATCGAATGCCCTCCGGCAGATGCCGATGTCCGGCCCAGCCTGCGACGTCCGCATTCAGCGTCCGGAATGCGTGAGACCGACAAGTGTGAGCGTTTCGTCGATCGCCGGTGCCGGGTGAGCGGAGCCGGGCGCTGCGGCGGGCGGCGCCATGGTCGTGCTCAGCACGCTGTTGGCTACCGTCACGCCGGACGACCCGCTGCCGGCCACGACTGGGCCACCCTCATTGGCCAGCGAACTGCGTAATTGATACACGCCGCCCGGCACCTGTTCGCTGACGACGAAGGTATAGGTCTTGTGCAGGTATTGTTCGAAACGCGCATGCATCGGATCGTTCAGATAAGGCTGGATGCGCACTGCCTGCGCCGGCAGCGATTTACCCTGATACGTGATGGTTTGCGAAGTCACTTGCGCGCCTTCGGCCAGCGCCATCCTGATGCGCTTGCGAAAATACGCGGTCGAACCGCCGGTCAGCCGTTTCATCTCGGCGATGTCGCGCTCGAGAAACCCGAGCAGCACCGGATTGCCGTGGGCATCCTGCAGCGCCGGAATGTCGTGCTTGTGCTCGCCCGACAGGAAGTGCAGGGTGGCGCTGGTCTTGCCCTTGCTGCCCGCCAGGTCGAGCTGTACCTTGTCGGTGAAGCCCGGCTCGACATTGCTCACCTTGCGGAACTCGTACGTCAACGCGGCTGGAGGCTTGATACGGGCCAGGTGATCGGTTTCGAACAGCAGGGTTTCAGCCTGGGAAACCGCCGCGGAAGCCGGCTGGGCGCGAACATGGTCCGCCCACCCCATGCACAGCACTGCCATGCCGAGACAGCAGGCAAGCCGCGTCGAATAAAAGCGCCTCCGTTGCGGCCGGCCGGGCGGCTTCACGGCCGCTTGCATGGGCGCGCCCATGCCTGCATGCACGGCCGGCGCCATCACGGTATGCCAGCCTGCCGGGACGGCCGCAGTGCCTGTCCCTTCTGGTCGAGCAAGGGAACGCCATATTCCGCGAGAATGGCGTTGATCTTGTCCTGGTTGGCGTCGATCAGCCCGTCGATACGCTGCTTGAATGCCTTGTCGCCATGCCTTACCGCCATGGCAATGTCGAAGTCCAGCTTCATTCCCGGACCCGATGCCAGCGGCACTGCGACGATGGGCGCCGAGCGCGTGTGGCGTGCGAAATAGCCGGCGATCGGTCCCCAGACGAACGCCAGGTCGATCTTGCCGCTGGCGAGGTCATGCTCGATAATTTCCCCCGGATATTGCTCGGCGTCGCCAGACTGGATCTGGTACCACGCGATCTGGCTCATGAGATCGTTCTTCAGCATCCACTCGGTGACGGGCGACGCCGTGAACACGCCGAAGCGCAACTTGCCGCGCTGCGCAGGCGCCAGCGCCAGCAGGTCGTCCAGGCCGCGCACGCCGTCCAGGCCCGTGCCTCGCCCTCTCACGTAGACCAGTGCGTAGCTGGAATGATAGTAGGGGTGCGTCGTGGCGGCCATCTCGAATCCGGTCGGCACCCCGGTGACCAGGTCGCATTTGAACCGGTCCGAATGCGCCTGCCGGGCACGCAGGGTATTGCGGATGAACCCGATCCGTTGCGGAAACCAGGTGGTTTCCAGCTTCCAGCCCAGCTGCTGGGCGAACAGGGCCGCGATGCGGTTTTCGAACCCGGCCTGGGAGCGGTTCGAGAACGGCAGGTTGTTCGGATCCTGGCACACGCGCAGCACCTTGTCCTCGCCGGGCCCGGCCGCATCCGGCGCCGGCTGGCCGCCGTCCTGGGCCGCGGCCGGCGGCGCCAGCGTCCACGACGCGCAGACACACAGGCAGCCGAGGGCGAGCGCAGCGCGCGCCCTGTTGGCGTATGTATGGATCGTCATTTGCCGATCTCCTGCAGGCGGCCGGGCTGGATGGCGCCGTCCGAGCGCCCCTTCAAGTAGGCGTACAGGTTGTCGATGTTCTCGACCACCATCTTGCTGCCGTCGAAGTTGGGCATACCCTTGTCGATCCGCCCTTTCAGCACGGTTTCCTTGAACTGGTCCTTGCTGAGGACTTTCAGGCTGTTGACGAGCGACGGCCCTACCATGCCTTCCTGTGCAGGACCGTGGCAGCGCTCGCAAGCCAGGGCACGCCAGGTACGCCAGCCGCTCAGGGTGTGGGCATCCACCTTGTTGCCTTCGCTGACCTGGTACGGCGCCGCATCGGCCGCCTGGGCCTGGGCCAGTACCGGTGCGAATACGGGCACGAAGAACAGCATGCTGCCAGCGGCCATGGACAGCATGGCTTTCTTGATCATGGACATATCGATTCCTTGGAGAAGCGAGGCCTCGGGCACAAACCGCACGGGCGCGCATGCCGCATGGCGGCGCCGGCGCCCATCCGACAGGGGCTCAGCGATCGGACAACGCGAACACGGTCAGCACGCCGCCGAGTTCGGTGTACTTGGCGAGATCCTTGTAGCCGCCGACCGCGCCCAGCCCTTCGGTGCCCTTGGTGAGGCCTGCCGCCAGGCCGATGCCGGCCCAGCCGCCGATGCCCGACAGGACGCCGACATATTGCTTGCCCTTGTACTCCCAGGTCGTGACGTTGCCGATGATGCCGGACGGCGTCTTGAACTTCCACAGTTCCTTGCCGTTGAGGTCGACCGCCTTCAGGTAGCCTTCCAGGGTGCCGTAGAACACCACGTCGCCGGCCGTGGTCAGCGCGCCGCTCCATACCGAGAAGCGTTCCGGCTTTGACCACACCATCTTGCCGGTGCCGGCATCCCAGGCGATGAAGTTGCCCATGCCGCCATGGCTGTTCGGCGCCGCATACATCGAGAGGGTCGAACCGACGTAGGGCTGGCCGGCCGTGTACTCGATCTGGAACGGTTCATAGTCCATGCAGACGTGGTTGGTCGGCACGTAGAACAGGCCGGTGCGCGGCGAATAGCTGGCCGGCTGCTGGTCCTTGGTGCCCAGCGCCGACGGGCACACGCCTTTGGTATTCACGTCCGGCCCGTTCTTATCGGTACTGTATTTGGCGACCACCTGCGGCCGGCCGCTCTTCATGTCGACGTGGGTGGCCCAGTTCACCACCGGATCGTATTTTTCGGCCACCAGCAATTCGCCGCTCACCCGGTCCATCGTGTAGGCGAAGCCGTTGCGGTCGAAGTGCACCAGCGCCTTGTGCGGCTTGCCCTTGACCTTGATGTCGGCCAGGATCATCTCGTTCACGCCGTCGTAGTCCCACTCGTCGTGCGGCGTCATCTGGTAGACCCATTTCGCCATGCCGGTGTCGAGATCGCGCGCGAAAATCGTCATCGACCACTTGTTGTCACCCGGACGCTGGCGCGGGTTCCAGGTGCTCGGATTACCGGTGCCGTAATACACCACGTTCAGCGCCGGATCGTAGCTGTACCAACCCCAGGTGGTGCCGCCGCCCAGCTTCCACTGGTCGCCCTGCCAGGTCTTGAGCGAGGAATCGGGACCGATCGGCGCCATCTTGCCATCGGTCCAGGTCATGGTCTTGGCCGGATCGACCAGCAATTCATTGTCCGGCCCGGTGCTGTAGGCTTTCCACAGGACCTTGCCGGTATTGATGTCGTGCGCCGTGATGCGTCCGCGCACGCCGAATTCACCGCCGCTGATGCCGGTCAGCACCTTGTCCTTGAAGATGTGCGGGGTATTGGTGGTCGTTTCGCCGATCTTGGGGTCGCCCACCTTGACCTTCCACAGCTCGTTACCGGTCTTGGCATCCAGCGCCACCAGCGTGGTGTCGGCCTGCTGCAGGAAGATCTTGCCGTTGGCATAGGCCAGGCCGCGGTTGACGGTGTCGCAGCACATCACCGGGATCACGGTGGCGTCCTGCTTCGGCTCGTACTTCCAGCGGATGCTCTGGTCTTCCAGAGCGATGGCGAATACCTTGTTCGGGAACGGACTGTGCAGGTACATGGTGTCGCCGATCACCAGCGGACCGCCCTCGTGCCCGCGCAATACGCCGGTCGAGAAGGTCCAGGCCACGCTGAGGTTCTTGGCGTTCTTGGTGGTGATCTGCTTCAGTTCGCTGTAGCGGTGGTTGTTCAGGTCGCCGGCCTGCATCGCCCAGTTCTTCGGGTCCTTGGTCAGTTGCGCGACGTCGGAATCGGCCGCGAACGCCGTCCCGGCCAGCAGCGCCAGGCAGGTACCCCAGCAGGTGGTTCTCGATTGAAATGACATGGTGAAGTCTCCTCGTGGTTTTTATTTGGGTCCATCAAGTCTTCCAGCATGTAGCGTGCCAACCGTCATTGCGGGGCAAGCGGATAATCTCGTACGCAGGTTCGGGACAGCCGGCGCCCTGCCCTGTATCGCCCGCGGTACAGCGTCACGCGAACGCAGCGCTACGGTTGTTGCGGCACGGCGCATGCCTTGTTGGCGCCGGTTTCGATCGTCTTGTACCTACTCGCCATGTCCTTGACCGCGGCCGCGTCGCGGAACACCCCGCCGCGTTCCCCCGGCAAGCCCTGGTTGCGCAGTGCGACCGACATCGCCACGTAATCGTCGTAGGACAGTGCGTTGGCGATACGGTCGATGACGCACGAGCACTTGTAGAGATACTCGTATTTGCCGTCATGCTTTTGCATGCACTCCAGCACGTACTCGACGCGTCCGCTGGTGGGGTAGTCGCCGGCATGCGCCGCCGGTGGCGCTGCCCATGACGGCGATACCAGCGCCAGCACGGCGGGCAACAGCAAATGACATGGCCTCATTCGGCTCTCCAGTCGTCGTACGGCATCAATCCTTGAGCACGCCGCGCTGGCGGGCGACATGGGTCGAGATCGCATCCATCAGCGGCGGCGACAGCACGTCGTAGGGCGGCAATCCGAGTTCCTGCAGGCGCGCGCGCACCGCGCCCATCTGTTCGGGCCGGGCGCCCGATTCGATGATCGAGGACACGAAGGCGGCAAATTCCGGCGCCGACCAGCCCGGTTGGTCCGACAGCTCGGGGTGCACGAAGTCGAGTCCGTAAAAGGCGTGCTGGTCGTTCTCGATGCGGCCGTACAGATGCACGCCGCACACCTCGCAGGCATGCCGCTGGATGGTGGCGCCCGCATCCACCACCTTCAGCTTGCCGCCATTGGCCGTGACCTTGACCTTGTCGCGTGCGACCACCGCTACCTGCGAAAACAGCGATCCGTCCGGCTTCCAGCATTTGGTACAGCCGCACACGTGGTTGTGCGCCACCTGCGCGCCGACCTCGACCGTCACCGGATCGCTGGCGCAATGGCAGGACAGGGTGCCACCGGCAAAGCCCGGCCGTGCCGGCGCGATACCGGCATCGACCGACGGGTGAATCTTGACCGCATCGCTCATGATTTTCTCCTTGTTGGGTGATTCAATACAGGACCACCGAGCGGATCGATTGCCCGCTCTTCATCAGCGCGAACCCATCGTTGATGCGTTCGAGCGGCAGGGTGTGGGTGATCAGGTCGTCGATATTGATCTTGCCGTCCATGTACCAGTCGACGATGGTCGGCACGTCGGTGCGGCCGCGCGCGCCGCCGAACGCGCTGCCCTTCCACTGGCGACCGGTCACCAGCTGGAATGGCCGGGTGGCGATTTCCTGCCCGGCAGCGGCGACGCCGATGATGAAGGACTGGCCCCAGCCCTTGTGGCAGCACTCCAGCGCCTGGCGCATGACGCCGACGTTGCCGATGCATTCGAACGCATAGTCGGCGCCGCCGTCGGTCATCTGCACGATGTGGTCCACCAGGTTGCCGACCTCGTTCGGATTGACGAAGTCGGTCATGCCGAAGCGGCGCGCGATCTCGATGCGGCCGGGATTCAGGTCGACGCCGATGATGCGCCCCGCCCCCACCATCTTCGCGCCCTGGATCACGTTCAGGCCGATCCCGCCCAGGCCGAACACCACCACGTTGGCGCCGGGCTCGACCCTGGCCGAAAACACCACCGCGCCCACGCCGGTGGTGACGCCGCAGCCGATGTAGCAGGCCTTGTCGAACGGTGCGTCGGCACGGATCTTCGCCAGCGCGATCTCGGGCACCACGATGTAATTGGAAAAGGTCGAGGTGCCCATGTAGTGGTACAAGGGCCGGCCGTCGAACGAGAAGCGGCTGCTGCCGTCCGGCATCAGGCCGCGGCCCTGGGTAGCGCGGATCGCCTGGCACAGGTTGGTCTTGCGCGACAGGCAGAATTTGCATTGGCGGCATTCGGGCGTGTACAGCGGAATCACATGGTCGTCGCGCCGCACCGAGGTCACGCCGGTGCCGGTCTCCAGCACGATGCCGGCGCCTTCGTGGCCGAGGATGGCGGGAAACAGGCCCTCCGGGTCGGCGCCCGACAAGGTGTAGTAATCGGTATGGCAGATGCCGGTCGCCTTGATCTCGACCAGCACCTCGCCGGCGCGCGGTCCTTCCAGATCGACCTCGGCGATCGACAATGGTTCTCCAGCCTTCCAGGCGATGGCAGCGCGTGTTTTCATGGCGTTTCCGGAGTCGTTGATGGGTGGCGATGCAAGGAAGGCAATCGCAAGGGCCGTGCCAGCGGCCTTGCCCGGCGCGCAGGGTACTCACCGTTCCGGGAACGCAACAGGTGCGCCGCCGGTTGTACCGTGACTGTTCCGGATCGCGTACAAGTCACCGAATGGCTGGCTATGTGGGCAACCTAACAGAAGCGCAGGATGGCAAGCACATAATGGGATGCTTGTTTCCTTGATTACATCCTTCCTGCGAAAGCCCTCGATGTCCGACCAGCTACCCGATCCGTCCACCGAAGCAGAGGTGGACAATGCACGCCGCGGCTTCATGCAATCCGCCCTGCTCGCCGCCGGCGCCACCCAGTTGCCCGTCCACGCGGCAGCCGCCGCGGCAACGCCCGGTCCCGCGCCCGCACCCATGGCGCCGGCGCGTCCGCTGACCCTGAACATCAACGGCACCGACCACCAATTGTCCCTGGAGCCGCGCGTGACCCTGCTCGACGCCTTGCGCGAATCGATCGGCCTGACGGGTACCAAGAAAGGGTGTGATCGCGGCCAGTGCGGCGCCTGCACCGTGCTGGTCGACGGCCGCCGGGTGAATGCCTGCCTGACGCTGGCCATCATGCACCGGGGCGCGAAGATCACGACCATCGAAGGCATCGCCCAGGGAGAACAACTGGCGCCGATCCAGGCCGCCTTCATCGAGCACGACGCCTTCCAGTGCGGCTACTGTACGCCGGGCCAGATCTGTTCCGCGGTGGCCTGCATCGCCGAGATGCGCGCCGGCACCGCCAGCGCCGTCAGCCCGAACGTGCGCGAGCAGGCCATCGCCTTCACCGATCCGGAGATCCGCGAACGCATGAGCGGCAACCTGTGCCGCTGCGGCGCCTACAACAACATCGTCGCCGCCATCCGCGCGACCGCCAAGGCCTGAGGAGGCGCGCATGCATTCCATCGAATTCGACCAGGCCGTCGACCCGGCGTCGGCGCTGCGCCTGGTCCAGCAGCCGAACAGCAAGTTCATCGGCGGCGGCACCAACCTGATCGACCTCATGAAAGGCGACGTCGAGCGGCCGGCGCGCCTGGTCGACATCAACCACATCGGGCTGGCGGACATCACCGAGCTGCCCGGCGGCGGCCTGCGCATCGGCGCGCTGGCGCGCAACAGCGACACCGCCAACCATTTGCTGGTGCGCACCCGCTATCCGCTGCTGACGCAGGCGCTGCTGGCGGGCGCCTCGCCGCAGCTGTGCAACATGGCGACGGTCGGCGGCAACCTGCTGCAACGCACGCGCTGTCCCTACTTCATGGACACCGCCTTCGCCATGTGCAACAAGCGCGCGCCCGGCAGCGGCTGTGGGGCACGCGAGGGCGTCAACCGCACGCATGCGATCCTGGGCACAAGCGACGCCTGCATCGCGGTGAATCCGTCGGACATGAACGTGGCCCTGGCCGCGCTCGACGCGGTGGTGCAGGTCAGCGGGCCGCGCGGCGCGCGCAGCATTCCGATACTGGAATTCCATCGCCTGCCGGGCGCGACGCCGCAGGTCGACACCGTGCTGCAGCCGGGCGAACTGATCACGTCGGTCGACCTGCCGCCGCCGCTGTTCGCGCGTCACACCCACTATCTGAAGGTACGCGACCGCAACAGTTACGCGTTCGCGCTGGTCTCGGTGGCGGCGGCGCTGGACGTCTCCGGCGGCGTGGTGCGCCAGGCGCGCATCGCCCTCGGCGGCGTCGCGCACAAGCCATGGCGCATGCCGGCGGCGGAGGCGCTGCTGGCCGGGCATGCGCTCGACGATGCGCGCTCGAATCACGCCGCCGCGCTGCTCCTGGCAGGGGCGCACGGCTTCAAGGACAACCGATTCAAGATCAAGCTCGCCGAACGCGCCATCGTGCGCGCCCTGCGCGAAGCCCAGGACAACGCCGGAGGAAGCGCATGAGTGTCATCGGACAAGGAATCGACCGCCTCGACGGCCGTTTGAAGGTCACCGGCCAGGCGACCTATTCGGCCGAGCACAAGCTGCCGCGCCTGGCGCACGGCGTGATGGTGCTGTCGACGGTGCCGAAGGGACGCATCACGGCGATCGACAGCGCGATGGTGAAACGCATGCCGGGCGTGATACTGGTGCTGACGCACGAGAATGCGCCGCGCCTGCCCAAGCCCAAGGAAGGAGGCGAAGGCAAGACCGGCGGCGGCGAGCAGTCGAAGCCGGACCAGAAGAAGCAGCCGCCGAACCCGAAGTTGTCGCTGCTGCAGGACGACCGCGTCCAGTACAACGCGCAGCCGATCGCGGTGGTGGTGGCGGACACCTTCGAGCATGCGCGCGCCGCAGCGCGCAGCCTGCAGGTGCGCTATGCCGCCGAACCGGCGCAGCTGGATTTCCAGCAGGCCAAGCTGCGTCCGCGCCGCCCCGAGCCGCAACCCGACCGGCCGCCCGAGACCGGGCGCGGCAACGCGGTGCGCGGCCTGGAAAGCGCGGCCTCGCGCATCGACGTCACCTTCACCACGCCGATGGAAAACCACAATCCGCTCGAGCCGCACGCGACCATCGCGGATTGGCAAGCGGAGGGATTGACGCTGTACGACTCGACCCAGAACGTCAGCGGCGTGCGCAAGGTGGCGGCCCAGACCTTCGGTATCGACGTCGAAAGAATCCGCGTCGTGTGTCCGTTCGTGGGCGGCGGCTTCGGCAGCAAGGGCACGACCTGGTCGCATGTGATGCTGGCGGCGATGGCCTCGCGCGTCGCCGGCGTGCCGGTGAAACTGGCGCTCGAGCGCACGCAGATGTACGGGCCGGTCGGCGCCCGTCCGCTGACTGAGCAGCACTTGCGCCTGGGCGCCAGCCGTGACGGCAAGCTGCTGGCCGTCATGCACGACACCATCTCCAGCACCTCGTTCGTGGACGACTTCGTCGAGCCCTGCACTGCTGTCACCCGTAAAGCCTATGCCAGCGACAGCCTGCAGACTTCGCAGCGCCTGGCGACGCTGAACGTCGGCGTACCGACCTACATGCGCGCGCCGGGCGAATCGAGCGGCAGCTTCGCGCTGGAATCGGCGATGGACGAACTGGCCTACGCCCTCGACATGGATCCAGTGCGGCTGCGCCTGTTGAACTATGCCGAGAAGGATCCGGAGAAGGACATTCCGTGGTCGAGCAAGTCGCTGCGCGAGTGCTACCGGGTCGGCGCCGAGCGCTTCGGCTGGGCGCGCCGCACAGCGGCGCCGGGATCGATGCGCAAGGGACGCACGCTGGTCGGCTGGGGCATGGCGACCTGCGCCTACCCGGCCAACCGCAAGGGCGCCAAAGCCTCGGCATTGATCAATGCGGACGGCACGGCGCTGGTGCGCAGCGGTACCCACGACCTGGGTACCGGCACCTATACGGTAATGACGCAGGTGGCGGCCGACGCGCTGGGCATGCCGGTATCGACCATCCGCTTCGAGCTGGGCGACACGCGCTTTCCGGAAGCGCCGGTATCGGGCGGCTCGCAGACGGTGGCCAGCGTCGGCCCGGCCGTGTACCAGGCGGCGACCGCGGCGCGCGACAAGCTGATCGCGACGGCGCTGGGCGACAGCGCCTCGCCGCTGCACGGCTTGACTCCAGCCGATATCGAAGCGGTCGACGGCTGGCTGCGCGCCAAGGCCGATCCACAACGGCGCGAGGCCATGGGCGCGGTAGTGGCGCGCAACGGCGGCAAGCCGATCGGCGCCGAAGCCAGCGCCGACCAGGGTGACGAAAAGAAGCGCTACGCGATGCAGGCTTTCGGCGCGGTGTTCGTCGAAGTGCACGTGGACCCGGACCTCGGCACGGTGCGGGTGCCGCGCGTGGTCGGCGCATACGGCGTGGGCCGCGTATTGAACAGCAAAACCACGCACAGCCAGCTGATGGGCGGGATCGTCTGGGGACTCGGCATGGGCCTGATGGAAAAGACGGAAATGGATTGGCGTTTCGGGCGCGCGGTGAATGCCAACCTGGCCGATTACCACGTGCCGGTGAATGCCGATATCGGCGACATCGACATCACGGTGGTGGACGAGCATGACCCGCACATCAACGAGCTCGGTACCAAGGGCGTGGGCGAGATCGGGATCACCGGGGTGGCGGCAGCGGTCGCGAATGCGATCTATCACGCGACGGGCAAGCGGATCCGGGATTTGCCGATTACGCCGGACAAGCTGGTCGTTTGATTCGTAATCAAGAAACAGCGTCAGTATCGTCGTCCCCGCGCAGGCGGGGACCCATGCTGAATGTCCAATTTATTATCTTGGAACCATTGGGGCAACTCTTGAGTTACCGGATTCTGTTGCTCAATATGGATCTCCGCCTGCGCGGGGACAACGCTGTTCGGTGCCGAAACAAAAATACAAAGCAAAAAGCCCCGCTCAGTTCACTGAGCGGGGCTTTGCTTATAACTAGCCTGACGATAACCTACTTTCACACTGGTTGCAGCACTATCATCGGCGCAAAGTCGTTTCACGGTCCTGTTCGGGATGGGAAGGGGTGGTACCGACTTGCTATGGTCATCAGGCATGACTTGTACGGGTGCGTCGTGCTGTGCGCGACGCCACCCTGAATCTGGAAGAAGTATTTTCTGTAATCTGTGGTGTTGCCTGTATCAACAAACAGCCGAACCCTCGTCTTTGGCATGACTGCCAAGGTTATAGGGACAAGCCGTACGGGCAATTAGTACTGGTTAGCTTAATGCATTACTGCACTTCCACACCCAGCCTATCAACGTCCTGGTCTCGAACGACCCTTCAAGGAGCTCAAGGCTCCGGGAAATCTCATCTCAAGGCGAGTTTCCCGCTTAGATGCTTTCAGCGGTTATCTCTTCCGAACTTAGCTACCCGGCAATGCCACTGGCGTGACAACCGGTACACCAGAGGTTCGTCCACTCCGGTCCTCTCGTACTAGGAGCAGCCCCCTTCAAATTTCCAACGCCCACGGCAGATAGGGACCAAACTGTCTCACGACGTTTTAAACCCAGCTCACGTACCACTTTAAATGGCGAACAGCCATACCCTTGGGACCGGCTACAGCCCCAGGATGTGATGAGCCGACATCGAGGTGCCAAACTCCCCCGTCGATATGAACTCTTGGGAGGAATCAGCCTGTTATCCCCAGAGTACCTTTTATCCGTTGAGCGATGGCCCTTCCATACAGAACCACCGGATCACTATGTCCTACTTTCGTACCTGCTCGACTTGTCGGTCTCGCAGTTAAGCACGCTTATGCCATTGCACTATTAGCACGATGTCCGACCGTACCTAGCGTACCTTCGAACTCCTCCGTTACACTTTAGGAGGAGACCGCCCCAGTCAAACTGCCTACCATGCACTGTCCCCGACCCGGATCACGGGCCAAGGTTAGAACCTCAAACAAACCAGGGTGGTATTTCAAGGATGGCTCCACGAGAACTGGCGTCCCCGCTTCAAAGCCTCCCACCTATCCTACACAGATTGGTTCAAAGTCCAATGCAAAGCTACAGTAAAGGTTCATGGGGTCTTTCCGTCTAGCCGCGGGTAGATTGCATCATCACAAACATTTCAACTTCGCTGAGTCTCGGGAGGAGACAGTGTGGCCATCGTTACGCCATTCGTGCAGGTCGGAACTTACCCGACAAGGAATTTCGCTACCTTAGGACCGTTATAGTTACGGCCGCCGTTTACTGGGACTTCAATCAAGAGCTTGCACCCCATCATTTAATCTTCCAGCACCGGGCAGGCGTCACACCCTATACGTCCACTTTCGTGTTTGCAGAGTGCTGTGTTTTTATTAAACAGTCGCAGCCACCAGTTTATTGCAACCCTTTCACCCTTCTGCAGCAAAGCAGTCAAGTTACCGGGGCGTACCTTTTCCCGAAGTTACGGTACCAATTTGCCGAGTTCCTTCTCCCGAGTTCTCTCAAGCGCCTTAGAATACTCATCTCGCCCACCTGTGTCGGTTTGCGGTACGGTCTCGTATGACTGAAGCTTAGAGGCTTTTCTTGGAACCACTTCCGATTGCTTCGTAGCACATGGCTACACGTCCCAGTCCCTTGAATCCTGCGCCCGGATTTGCCTAAGCGCCTTCTATGAACCAGAAACCAGCTATTCCAACAGCTGGACAACCTTCCGCGATCCGTCCCCCCATCGCATCATACGACGGTGCAGGAATATTAACCTGCTTCCCATCAGCTACGCATCTCTGCCTCGCCTTAGGGGCCGACTCACCCTGCTCCGATGAACGTTGAACAGGAAACCTTGGGCTTACGGCGTGCGGGCTTTTCACCCGCATTATCGCTACTCATGTCAGCATTCGCACTTCCGATACCTCCAGCATCCTTTACAAGACACCTTCTCAGGCTTACGGAACGCTCTCCTACCATATCCAATAAAGGATATCCGCAGCTTCGGTGACTGGCTTAGCCCCGTTACATCTTCCGCGCAGGACGACTCGATCAGTGAGCTATTACGCTTTCTTTAAATGATGGCTGCTTCTAAGCCAACATCCTGACTGTTTTAGCCTTCCCACTTCGTTTTCCACTTAGCCAATCTTTGGGACCTTAGCTGGCGGTCTGGGTTGTTTCCCTCTTGACGCCGGACGTTAGCACCCGACGTCTGTCTCCCAAGCTCGCACTCATCGGTATTCGGAGTTTGCAATGGTTTGGTAAGTCGCAATGACCCCCTAGCCATAACAGTGCTCTACCCCCGATGGTGATACTTGAGGCACTACCTAAATAGTTTTCGGAGAGAACCAGCTATTTCCAGGTTTGTTTAGCCTTTCACCCCTACCCACAGCTCATCCCCTAATTTTTCAACATTAGTGGGTTCGGACCTCCAGGGCGTGTTACCGCACCTTCATCCTGGCCATGGGTAGATCACCTGGTTTCGGGTCTACACCCAGCGACTGTCGCCCTGTTCGGACTCGATTTCTCTACGGCTCCCCTATCCGGTTAACCTCGCCACTGAATGTAAGTCGCTGACCCATTATACAAAAGGTACGCCGTCACCCCACGAAGGGGCTCCGACTGTTTGTATGCACACGGTTTCAGGATCTATTTCACTCCCCTCCCGGGGTTCTTTTCGCCTTTCCCTCACGGTACTGGTTCACTATCGGTCGATTACGAGTATTTAGCCTTGGAGGATGGTCCCCCCATCTTCAGACAGGATTTCTCGTGTCCCGCCCTACTTGTCGTACGCTTAGTATCACCGTTCGGATTTCATGTACGGGGCTATCACCCGCTATGGCCGGAGTTTCCAATCCGTTCCACTATCCGATCGACTATCGCGTACAAGGCTCATCCCATTTCGCTCGCCACTACTTTGGGAATCTCGGTTGATTTCTTTTCCTGCAGCTACTTAGATGTTTCAGTTCGCCGCGTTCGCTTCGTACACCTATGTATTCAGTGTACGATGACCTATAAGGCCGGGTTTCCCCATTCGGAAATCTGCGGATCAAAGCTCGTTTGCTAGCTCCCCGCAGCTTATCGCAAGCTACTACGTCCTTCATCGCCTGTAATCGCCAAGGCATCCACCATGTGCACTTATTCACTTGTCCCTATAACGTTGGCCCCTGCATGAGTGTCAGGGAACGTCATAATTACAAGAGTTCAGCTTACTTTGTTTGTTGATACATACAGATTACTACCCTAAGTGTGCATTTGATCTTTCGACCAACTACACGCTTAAAGAAAACTTTACTTCTTCCAGATTGTTAAAGAACGAAAAAACAGTGATCTCGAAAAGACCAAACCTAAACGCATGCTCTCGCATCGCTTACGTTTGAACTTTTGGTGGAGGATGACGGGATCGAACCGACGACCCCCTGCTTGCAAAGCAGGTGCTCTCCCAGCTGAGCTAATCCCCCGGTACGTGCTACCCGGCGACAACTTGGTAGGGCTGGTTGGACTCGAACCAACGACCCCCGCGTTATCAACACGGTGCTCTAACCAGCTGAGCTACAGCCCCGAAACACTGTTCTTTACTGTTCAACAGCCGATAAGCGTGGACGCTTGATGACAGAGCTTTCGCTCTTGGTGCTACTCTAGAAAGGAGGTGATCCAGCCGCACCTTCCGATACGGCTACCTTGTTACGACTTCACCCCAGTCACGAATCCTACCGTGGTAAGCGCCCCCCTTGCGGTTAAGCTACCTACTTCTGGTAAAACCCGCTCCCATGGTGTGACGGGCGGTGTGTACAAGACCCGGGAACGTATTCACCGCGGCATGCTGATCCGCGATTACTAGCGATTCCAACTTCACGCAGTCGAGTTGCAGACTGCGATCCGGACTACGATACACTTTCTGGGATTAGCTCCCCCTCGCGGGTTGGCGGCCCTCTGTATGTACCATTGTATGACGTGTGAAGCCCTACCCATAAGGGCCATGAGGACTTGACGTCATCCCCACCTTCCTCCGGTTTGTCACCGGCAGTCTCATTAGAGTGCCCTTTCGTAGCAACTAATGACAAGGGTTGCGCTCGTTGCGGGACTTAACCCAACATCTCACGACACGAGCTGACGACAGCCATGCAGCACCTGTGTTCAGGCTCCCTTTCGGGCACACTCCAATCTCTCGGAGCTTCCTGACATGTCAAGGGTAGGTAAGGTTTTTCGCGTTGCATCGAATTAATCCACATCATCCACCGCTTGTGCGGGTCCCCGTCAATTCCTTTGAGTTTTAATCTTGCGACCGTACTCCCCAGGCGGTCTACTTCACGCGTTAGCTGCGTTACCAAGTTAATTAAAACCCGACAACTAGTAGACATCGTTTAGGGCGTGGACTACCAGGGTATCTAATCCTGTTTGCTCCCCACGCTTTCGTGCATGAGCGTCAGTCTTGACCCAGGGGGCTGCCTTCGCCATCGGTGTTCCTCCACATCTCTACGCATTTCACTGCTACACGTGGAATTCTACCCCCCTCTGCCAGACTCCAGCCTTGCAGTCTCCAACGCAATTCCCAGGTTGAGCCCGGGGATTTCACGTCAGACTTACAAAACCGCCTGCGCACGCTTTACGCCCAGTAATTCCGATTAACGCTCGCACCCTACGTATTACCGCGGCTGCTGGCACGTAGTTAGCCGGTGCTTATTCTTCAGGTACCGTCATTAGCCGGAGATATTAGCCCCAACCGTTTCTTCCCTGACAAAAGAGCTTTACAACCCGAAGGCCTTCTTCACTCACGCGGCATTGCTGGATCAGGCTTGCGCCCATTGTCCAAAATTCCCCACTGCTGCCTCCCGTAGGAGTCTGGGCCGTGTCTCAGTCCCAGTGTGGCTGGTCGTCCTCTCAGACCAGCTACTGATCGTCGCCTTGGTGAGCCTTTACCTCACCAACTAGCTAATCAGATATCGGCCGCTCCAGGAGCACGAGGTCTTGCGATCCCCCGCTTTCATCCATAGATCGTATGCGGTATTAGCGTAACTTTCGCTACGTTATCCCCCACTCTTGGGTACGTTCCGATATATTACTCACCCGTTCGCCACTCGCCGCCAGGTTGCCCCGCGCTGCCGTTCGACTTGCATGTGTAAAGCATGCCGCCAGCGTTCAATCTGAGCCAGGATCAAACTCTTCAGTTCAATCTCTGTTTGTTGGCATTGCTGCCACCCTTGGGTTACCAAGGGGTCGCTCACTCAAAATACTGACCGTCGCTCATTGCTGAGCAACGTATTTCTTTTTTGTGAACACTTGATAATTTAAGTAATCGGCAGCGCTTTCGCAACTGCCGGCACCTTCATCAAACGCCCACACTTATCGACTGTTTATTGTTAAAGAACTCGTATTCGGACCTGCCTTGCTGCATTCTGCGAATCGTTTTGTTCGTCAGCAGCAGAGAAGCGAGATTATGCAGTGTTTCGTTTGCATCGTCAACTTCTTTTATTTCGCGTCTCGCGGAAACGTTTCGGTCAACAACGGCTTTAACTACTGCTGCACCGTTCGATCAACCGTCGTTTTCGACGAGGGAAAGAATGATATCAAGGCCGCAGCATTCCCGCAAGCCCTGCGCAATCGAATTCGGCCGGTGCACCCGCGTACAATGGCCGCTTTATTCCTCCCTCCAGCGCACCGCCATGACCATCCTGCTCGCCACCCTGAATGCGCGCTATGCCCACGCGTCGCTCGGACTACGCTATTTGCTGGCGAACATGGGCACATTGAAGGAGCAGACCGCGCTGATGGAATTCGTCATCGGCGCCAAGACCACCGACGTGGTCGAACGCTTGCTGGCGCGCGCACCCAGCATCGTCGGCTTCGGCGTCTATATATGGAACGTCGAGGAAACCGCACGGGTCGTCGCCATGCTCAAGCGCGTCGCGCCGCAGGTGACGGTGGTATTGGGCGGTCCCGAGGTGTCGTACGAGACCGGCCAGCAAGAGATCGTGCGCCTGGCCGACTACGTCGTCACCGGCTGGGGCGACGTCACCTTCCCCAAGCTGTGCGGCGAGATCCTGCATGGTCCCAAGCCGCTGATGAAGGTGCACGCCGGCGTGCAGCCGCCGATGGCGGACATCGCCCTGCCCTATTCCCTCTACAGCGACGACGACATCGCCCACCGCACCATCTATGTGGAAGCCTCGCGCGGCTGCCCGTTCAAGTGCGAGTTCTGCCTGTCGTCGCTGGACAAGACCGCCTGGCCATTCGGCCTTGACACCTTCCTGGCCGAGATGGAAGACCTGTACCGGCGCGGCGCCCGCCTGTACAAATTCGTCGACCGCACCTTCAACCTGAACGTCAAGACCAGCCAGCGCATCATGCAGTTCTTCCTGGACAAGCTGGCGGCGGCGCCCGGCGATCCGGTGTATGCCCACTTCGAACTGGTGCCCGACCACCTGCCGGAAGCGCTCAAGGAAACCATCGCCCGCTTCCCGCCCGGCGCGCTGCAGTTCGAGATCGGCATCCAGAGTTTCAACCCAGAGGTGCAGGCCCTGGTGAGCCGGCGCCAGGACAACGTCAAGGCTGCCGCCAACATCCGCTGGCTGACCGAACACTCGCACGCCCACCTGCACGTCGACCTGATCGCCGGCCTGCCGGGAGAAGACGTGGACAGCTTCGCGCGCGGCTTCGACCAGCTGGTGGCGCTCGGCCCGCACGAGATCCAGTTCGGCATCCTGAAACGCCTGCGCGGCACGCCGATCATCCGCCATACCGAACCCTACGGCATGGTGTACGACCCGTACCCGCCCTACACCGTGCTGGCCACCGACCGCATCGACTTCTCGACCATGCAGCGGCTGGTACGCTTCGCGCGCTACTGGGACCTGGTGGCGAATTCGGGCCGCTTCGCGCACACGGTCGAGGCCATCCTGGGCGAGGCGCCATTCGCCAACTTCATGGCCTTGTCCGACTGGCTGTACACCAGGACCGACGCCACCCACCGCATCGCCCTGGAACGCCTGGCGAAACTGGTGCAGGAATGGCTGCAGCTGCGCGGCATGGCGCCGCAGGCGGCAGCCGAACTGCTGGCCAGCGACTATGCCGGCCAGCAGAATGGCCAGCGCGCGGACAAGCCGGCGGCCAAGGCAAGCGAGCCGGCCAGCGCGCCGGCCGCGCCGACAGCAGCACCCGCCGCACCGGCGCGCCAGGCCCGCCACCTGGCGGCCTGAGCACGCCAGGCGGCGCGCCGGTGGCACCCATGGCGAATCTCTTTTACACTCCTGCAATGCCGAGTGAAAATGCGCCAACATTAACGATCGAACATCCCAGTACCGGTACGGAGCGATCCGTGGTGGCGCACGGCGTTTGGCAGGTACATGCGCTGAGCCAGCGCGGGGCGCTCAAGGCGATCAACAAGACCCTCGATGCGCTGCGCGGGAACGACCTGACCTGGGACCTGTCCGGCATCGCCAGCCTCGATCACATCGGCGCCCAGATGTTCTGGAATGCCTGGGGCAAGCGCCGGCCGGACCGCTTGCTGCTGGACCCGCGCCAGGAAGACCTGTTCGCGCGCGTCGAAAAGGCCGGCAAGAACGCATTGCCGCGCACCCGCACCAGCCCGTTGAATTGGGTGATCGCGCTGGGCCGCGGCGTCCTGACCTTCTTCGAGCACATGCGCGGCGCGATCACCCTGATCGGCCAGGTGGTCCAGGACATCGGCCGCTTCATCCGCCATCCGATCACCGGGCCGTGGCGCGAAGTCTCGGCCAACATCTATCACTCCGGCTTCCAGGCGCTCGGCATCACGGCGCTGGTCGGCTTCCTGATCGGCGTGGTGCTCTCTTACCTGTCGGCGCAGCAGCTGCGCATGTTCGGCGGCGACATCTACCTGGTCAACATCCTCGGCATGAGCATCATCCGCGAACTCGGGCCGCTGCTGGCGGCGATCCTGGTCGCGGGCCGCTCCGGCTCGTCGATCACGGCGCAGCTGGGCGTGATGCGGGTGACCGAGGAACTCGACGCCATGCTGGTGATGGGCATCTCGCACGGCTACCGCCTGATCATGCCGAAGGTGGTGGCGCTCGCCGTCGCCATGCCGCTGCTGGTGGTCTGGACCGACGCCATGGCCCTGATCGGCGGCATGGCGTCGGCCAAGGTCGAGCTCGGCCTGACGGCGCGCTACTTTTTCCAGAAACTGCCGTCGGCGGTGCCGCTGGTGAACTACACCATCGGCATGGGCAAGGGCATCGCCTTCGGCATGCTGATCGCGCTGGTGTCCTGCCACTTCGGCCTGCGCATCAAGCCGAACACCGAAAGCCTGGGACGCGGCACCACCACCTCGGTGGTCACCGCGATCACCGTGGTGATCCTGGCCGACGCCGTGTTCGCGATCGTGTTTTCGGGAGTGGGATTCTGATGGACCAGCCGAACGCCGCGCCGCAGCCCGAGCGCCAGCCGGACGCCGATCCCGCCAAACCGGCGCGTGCGCCGCAGCGCCTGAACCGCAAGCCCGAGGAAGACGTCGGCCCGCCGGTGGTCGAGATCCGCAACCTGTGGACGCGCTTCGGCAAGACGGTCGTGCACCAGGACCTGAACCTCGACATCTACGGCGGCGAGATCCTGTCCATCGTCGGCGGCTCCGGCACCGGCAAGACGGTGTTGCTGCGCCAGATGCTGGGCCTGGAGCGGCCGTCCAGCGGTTCGGTGAAGGTGTTCGGCGAGGACGTCAGCGGCGCCAGCCCGGAGCAGCTGCAGCGCATGCGCAACCACTGGGGCATGCTGTTCCAGGAAGGCGCGCTGTACTCGGCCTTGACGGTGTTCGACAACATCGCCCTGCCGCTGCGCGAACTGAAGGCGCTGCCGGAGCCGGTGATCCGCGACGCCGTGCTGCTCAAGATGGACATGGTCGGCCTCGCCATCGGCGACGCCAAGAAGATGCCCTCGGACCTGTCGGGCGGGATGGTCAAGCGCGCCGCGCTGGCGCGCGCGCTGGCGCTGGAGCCGCAACTGCTGTTCCTGGACGAGCCGACCGCCGGCCTCGACCCGGACCTGTCCGACACCTTCGTCGAGCTGATCCAGACGCTGCACAGCGAACTGCACCTGACGGTGGTGATGGTGACCCACGACCTCGACAGCCTGTTCGCGCTGTCCTCGCGCATCGCCGTGCTGGCCGAGAAGCACGTGATCGCGGTCGGCCCCTCGTGCGACGTGCTGCGCGTGAAACACCCATTCATCAAACAATTTTTCCTCGGCCCGCGCGGCCAGCGCGCGCTGGAAGTGCTCGAAGAGCGCTATGCGCGCAAGGAATCGGAAGACTGACATGGAAAACAGATCGTATGCCCTGATGACCGGTTTTTTCACGGTGGCGCTGCTGGTGGCGGCGATCCTGGTCGGCCTGTGGCTGAACCGCGACCGCACCGAGACGCACCCGTACGAGATCGTCACCACCCAGACCATTCCCGGCCTGAATCCGCAGGCCACGGTGCGCTACCGCGGCCTCGAGGTCGGGCGCGTCGACGACATCGTGTTCGACCCGCGCGTGACCGGGCAGATCTTGATCAAGCTGTCGATCGAGGACGGCGCGCCGGTCACCACCACCACCTTTTCCTCGCTCGGCTACCAGGGCGTGACCGGCATCGCCTTCATCCAGCTCGACGACGACCGCACCGGCTCGCCGCTGCTAAAGAGCGATCCGGGCCGCGTGGCGCGCATCCCGCTGCGCCCGGGCCTGCTGGACCAGCTGGAAACGCGCGGCCTGGCGATCCTGGAAAAGACCGAGCGCATCACCGACAGCCTGAACACCGTGCTGAGCCAGCAGAACGCCGAGAAGCTGGCCGGCGCGATCGACAACGTCAGCAAGGCGGCCGAAGCCTTCGGCGAAGTGCCGCGCCAGCTGCAGCCGACCCTGGCGCGCCTGCCGGCGCTGGCCGGCAAGATGGACCAGACCATGAACTCGGTGAACCGCCTGGCCGACAGCGCCACCGCCACCGTGCAGAACTACGACCGCCTGGCCAGCAGCTTGCAGGCGCCGGGCGGCCCGGTCGAGCGCGTCGGCGCGGCCATCGATTCGCTCGGCGGCGTCACTGCCGACCTCGAGCTGCACACGCTGCCGCACGTGGTCGAGATGGCCGACGAGGCCAAGACCTCGCTGCGCGCCGTGCGCCGCACCGTGACCGGCCTGGGCGAGCGCCCGCAGAGCATCCTGTTCGGCGCGCCGGCCAACCAGCCCGGCCCCGGCGAACCCGGCTTCGTGCCACCGACCAAATAAGGAATCTTCCGATGCCGACCCCGTCCCGTACCCTGGCCGCCGTGCGTTCGCCGCTGCTCTGGGCGCCGGCCTTGTTCTCCCTGCTGCTGGCCGGCTGCGCATCGAACAAGGCGCCGCCGGCCACCCAGTTCGACTTCGGCCCGGCGGCGCCGCTCGCCGCACAAGGCGCCGCGCCCGCCGCCGCCGGCGCACTCGACGCGGTGGTGGTCACCGACGTCACCGGCTCCAGCGCGCTCGACAACGAACGCATGTTCTACCGCCTGAGCTACGCCGACCCGCTGCAGGCGCGCACCTACGCCAACAGCCGCTGGACCACCAATCCGCTGCAGATGATGACCCAGCGCATCAAGACGCGCATCGGCCAGTCGGGCGCCAAGGTGCTGTCGGAAACCGACGCCTCGGCCGGCATCCCGATCCTGCGCATCGACGTCGACGATTTCGTCCACGATTTCAGCGGCGTGAGCCAGAGCGCCGGCGTGGTGGCGGTGCGCGCCTCCCTGTTCAAGGGCCATACCCTGGTCGACCAGAAGCGCTTCGTGCGCAGCACGCCCGCGCCCAGCGCGGATGCCGCCGGCGGCGCGCGCGCGCTGGCCGCCAGCACCGACGCGGTCGCGGCCGACATGGTGGGCTGGCTCGGCGCGCTGAACCTGCAATCCCGATGAGCGACGCGCACGAAGGCGGCGCGCAGGGAGGCGATGCACGGCAAGACGGCGTGCAGCCGCCCGCGCCGCTGGCGCCCGCCGCGGCGGCGCAGTCTTCTCCCGTGCAGCCCGCCCCGCTTCCACCCGCCGACCCCGAGGACGACAACGGCCCGCGCTCGTCCCCGGTGGCGCGCGCCGCCCTGCTGGCGTATGTCCTGCTGATCGTGTACGCCAGCTGGTTCCCGTTCACCGGCTGGCGCAGCAGCGGCCTGTCGCCGTTCGCTTTCCTGAACCTGCAGCCGCAGCGCTACTGGACCGGCTTCGACGTGATGGTCAACGTAGTCGGCTACATGCCGCTGGGCGCACTGCTGGTGCTGTCGCTGTACCCGGCGCTGCGCGGCATCCTGGCGGTGCTGGCGGCGGGCGTGGGCGGCATCCTGATCTCGGGCACGATGGAGACGGTGCAGAACTTCCTGCCCAGCCGCGTGCCCTCCAACCTCGACCTGCTCACCAACTCCGGCGGCTGCCTGGCCGGCGCGATCGTCGGCGCGCTGCTGGCGCGCGGCCTGCTCGACCAGGGCCGCCTGTACCAGTTGCGGCGGCGCTGGTTCTCGGTGCATGCGAGCCAGGGCCTGGTGCTGATCGCGCTGTGGCCGCTGGCCCAGGTCTATCCGCAGGGTTTCCTGTTCGGGAACGGGCAAGTGCTGCCGCTGCTGTCGGAATGGCTGTCCGAGTGGCTCGACACCGACATCGACCTGGTCATGCTGCTGCGCGGCGACGCCGGCATCACGGTCGAGCAGTACTGGCTGTCCGAGACCGTGATCACCGCCTGCGGCATGGCCGGCGCCGCCCTGACGCTGCTGTGCCTGACCCGGCGCGGCGCGCCGCGCCTGTGGCTGGTGCTGGCGCTGATCGGCACCGGCCTGGTGACCAAGACCCTGGCCAGCTCGCTGTTCTTCACGCCCGAGAATGCGCTGGTGTGGATCACGCCGGGCGCCGAGGGCGGCTTCCTGATCGGCCTGATCATGCTGGCCGGCCTGGCCTTCGCGCCGCAGGTGGCGCAGCGCCGGCTGGCGGTGGTGACGCTGGTGCTGTCGCTGGTGGTGGTCAACACGATCCCGGCCAACCCGTATTTCGTCTCCACGCTGCAGGCCTGGAAGCAGGGCCAGTTCCTGAATTTCAATGGCGCGGCCCAGTTCCTGGGCATGGTATGGCCCTTCATCGCGCTGTGGTTCCTGCTGCTGCCCTCGCACCGGCTGAACCGTCCGTGAACCTAAGCGGACGGAAGCCCACGGCATAAGGGCGTATCATGGTGGCCGATGGCGGACACCGGCCGCGTTGACCCAATCGAGAACGACATGAACGACACCAAACCCTATTACGAGCACCACGTGTTCTTCTGCATGAACGAGCGCGAGGGCAAGGATTGCCGCGAGAGCTGCGGCGCGCACGGCGCCGAAGCCGCGCAAAAGCACGCCAAGAAGCGCGTCAAGGAACTCGACCTGAACGGCCACGGCCGCGTGCGCATCAACAAGGCCGGCTGCATGGACCGTTGCGAGGAAGGCCCGGTGCTGGTGGTCTACCCGCAAGGCACCTGGTACACCTACGTGGACAACGCGGACATCGACGAGATCATCGACCGCCACATCGGCAAGGGCGAAGTGGTCGAGCGCCTGAAAATCTGACGCCCACATGAACAAGCAATCGCAAAAGTTTTACCTGACCGGCCACGCCGGCAAGATGGAATGCGTGCTGGACGAACCCGAGGACGGCACGCCGCGCGGCATCGCCCTGGTGGCGCACCCTCACCCGCTGTACGGCGGCACCATGGACAACAAGGTGGCGCAGACGCTGGCGCGCGCCTTCGTCGGCCTCGGCTACGTGACGGCGCGCTTCAACTTCCGCGGCGTGGGCGCATCGGAAGGGGTGTACGACGACGGCCGCGGCGAAGTCGACGACATGGAAGTCATGTTCGATTACATGCTGCAGCAGTACCCCGGCCTGCCGGTGGCCTTGAGCGGCTTTTCGTTCGGCACCTTCGTGCAGGCCCAGCTGCAGCAACGCTTGACCGCCCAGGGCCGCCCCGCCGAGCGGCTGGCGCTGGTCGGCACCGCCGCCGGCAAGTGGCCGATGCCGCCGGTCCCGCCCGACACCATCCTGATCCACGGCGAACTCGACGACACCATCACACTGGCGCAGGTGTTCGAGTGGGCGCGCCCGCTCGACATCCCGGTGACCGTGATCCCGGGCGCCGACCATTTTTTCCACCGCAAGCTCGTGCACATCAAAAATCTCGTCGCGCAACTGTGGCGGCGTGACGGTGGTCCGGGCCCTGCCCTATAATTCACTGTCTTTTTCTTGGGCAATGCTCAAGGGGAAACCTTTGAGCACTGCCTGCGCATTGCGCCCCATCTTCTACTGCTCACCTCGTTTGCTCCCATGAAAAAGTTAATCGCGGCGCTCGCCGCCAGTGCCCTCCTGATGTCCGCCGCCAGCGCCCAGACCGTGCCGGCCCCGCAAATCGCCGCCCGTTCCTGGCTGCTGCTGGACGCCACCAGCGGCCAGATCATCGCCTCGCAGGATCCGGACGCGCGCATCGAACCGGCCTCGCTGACCAAGGTCATGACCGCCTACGTGGTGTTCGGCGCGCTGCGCGACAAGAAGCTCACGCTCGACCAGATGGTCAACGTGTCGGTGCGCGCCTGGAAGGTCGACGGCAGCAGCTCGAAGATGTTCATCGACCCGGCCACCCCGGTCAAGGTGAACGACCTGCTGTACGGCCTGATGGTCCAGTCGGGCAACGATGCGGCGGTGGCGCTGGCCGAGGCGGTGGCCGGCGACGAGGCCACCTTCGTGCACCTGATGAACGAGCAGGCCCAGCGCATGGGCATGACGAACACCCGCTTCGCCAACCCGCACGGCCTGCCCAGCCCGGACAATTTTTCCACCGCGCGCGATTTGTCGACACTGGCCTCGCACGTGATCAAGGACTTCCCCGAGTTCTACAAGATCGACTCGGTCAAGGAATTCACCTACAACAAGATCAAGCAGCAGAACCGCAACCGCCTGCTGTGGCTGGACCCGACCGTGGACGGCATGAAGACCGGCCACACCGAAGCCTCGGGCTTCAGTATGATCGCCTCGGCCCATCGCCCCAACGGCAACTCGGGCGAACGCCGCCTGATCTCGGTGCTGTCCGGCGCCACCTCGGACGGCAACCGCACCGCGGAAAGCCAGAAGCTGCTGAACTGGGGCTACCAGAACTTCGACACCGTCAAGCTGTACTCGAAGGGCCAGGCGATCCAGACCCCGGAAGTCTGGAAGGGTTCCAAATCGACCGTCAAGATCGGCTTCCTGAACGACGTGCTGGTGACGGTGCCGAAAGGCGTGGCGCAAAAGATGAAGCCGGTGCTGGAGCGCAAGGACCCGCTGGTGGCGCCGCTGCCGCGCAACGGCCGCGTCGGCACGCTGAAGATGATGGTGGACGGCAAACCGCTGCTGGCGCTGCCGGTGGTGGCGCTGGAGGAAGTGCCGGAAGCGTCGGTGTTCGGGCGGGCGTGGGATTCGATGCGCTTGTGGATGAAGTGACGATCGCAGCACACGTAGCGTCGTCCCCGCGCAGGCGGGGACCCATGCTGAGCATCCACAGTTGGTATTTCTGAAATATTCCAGTTGCTTCAATGGTAATGAATTCTGTTGCTCAGTATGGGTCCCCGCCTGCGCGGGGACGACGAGCTATGGGTTAAAGCAGAGATAACGATTATCTTGGACAGCAGTGCGCCTGCGCGGGAACGACGTTTTGAGGCAGCGATACATGGTTGGCATCGCTATAATCATGCAATCTCTGCAACCTGATCACCTGAAAGCACACCCATGACCCACGCCCTCCCCCACGACCTGTCCTGCCCGCGCATCCTGACCCGCGAAGGCGGACTCGAACTGTCGCGCGTGGTCGCCGGCATGTGGCGCATGGTCGACTGGGGCATGACGGTCGAGCAGCGCGTGGCCTTCATCGAGCAGTGCATCGCCATCGGCGTGACCTCGTTCGACCACGCCGACATCTACGGCAACTACGGCGTCGAGGGCCTGTTCGGCGAGGCGCTGCGTGCGCAGCCATCGCTGCGCGCGCGCATTCAGCTGGTCAGCAAGTGCGGCATCAAGCTCGTTTCCGGCAAGCGCCCGCAGCACACCATCCAGCACTACGACACGACTGTCGCCCACATCATCGCCTCGGCCGAGGAATCGCTACGCCAGCTGCACACCGACCGCCTCGACCTGCTGCTGATCCACCGTCCCGACCCGCTGATGGATTTCGACGAAGTCGCCGGCGCCTTCACGCGCCTGCGCGAGGCCGGCAAGGTGCTGCACTTCGGCGTGTCGAACTTCAGCCGCCACCAGTTCGAATCGCTCGACCGCCGCATCCGGCTCGCCACCAACCAGGTCGAGTTCTCGCCGCTGCACGTAGCGCCGCTGTTCGACGAGACCTTCGACGGCCTGCAGGACCGGGGCGTGGCGCCGATGATCTGGTCGCCGCTGGGCGGCGGCCGCCTGTTCAGCGCCAACGATGCCGGCGCCGAACAACTGCGCCTGGTGATCAAGGAAATCGCCGATCGCCTGCACCAGCCGTTCGCCAGCGTGGTCTTCGCCTGGATCATGCAGCTGCCGTCGCGCCCGATCCCGCTGACCGGCTCCGGACGCATCGAGGCGATCAAGGTGGCGGTGGCCGGCGCCGGCTTCCAGCTGGCGCGCACCGACTGGTTCGCGATCCTGCGCGCGGCGCGCGGCCACGAAGTCGCTTGAACCTTATTCTCCCATGCCCGATTCGCTGAAGATCGTCGAGGGGCGCGCCCTGAGCGCCCAGCAGAAAAAGGACCTGCTCAACCGCCTGGCGCGCGTGGAAGGCCAGCTGCGCGGCATCCAGAAGCTGGTGGCGCTGGCCGACGCGCCGTCCGATTGCGAGGCGGTGGCGCAGCAGATGGCGGCCGCGCGCAAGGCGCTCGACCGCTCCTTCGTGCAGCTGCTGACGGCCAGCATCGTCACCCATACCGGCAACGCGGCCGACATTGACGAAGCCAGGGAAAGCGCGGCGCGCCTGGCGGCCTTGTTCGACAAGTTCGCGTAACGCGAACGTTCAATCGTCGGCGTCGTCGAACACCTTGGGCGGCGCCACGCCGCGCCAACCGCCCTTCCACGCCATGTTCAGCAGCAGCGTGGCGGCGATATAGAACACGAAGAACAGCACGAAGAAGCGCGTCTGCAATAGTGCCAGCAAGACCACGCACACGCCGACCGCGGCGAGCAGCGTCGATTTTGGCTGCTTCGAGCTGGGAAAGCGCAGCGTCGACACCATTAGCGTGCCGACCCCGATCATCAGCGCCATCACCATGAAGGCCTGCGCCATGCTCGCCATCGGGTCCGGCC
Organism: Massilia forsythiae; assembly: GCF_012849555.1. NCBI lineage: Bacteria > Pseudomonadati > Pseudomonadota > Betaproteobacteria > Burkholderiales > Oxalobacteraceae > Massilia > Massilia forsythiae. The sequence continues at coordinate 2,212,180 of NZ_CP051685.1, read as the reverse complement.
AGGCCACCACGACCGAGGCCACGCAGGCGGCGCCGGCGGTGATCGGCATGCCGACGAAGTAGCGCGGGTCGGTCTTGCCGACCATGACGTTGAAGCGCGCCAGGCGCAGCGCGCCGCAGGCGACGAACACGAAGCAGGCCAGGCCGCCCATGCGCACCAGGGTCGGGTGCGCCGCGCTCATCTGCGCGAAGCCGTAGCAGTACAGCAGCAGGCCGGGCGCGCAGCCGAAGTTCATCACGTCGGCGATCGAATCGAGCTGCACGCCGAAGGCCGACTGGGTGTTGGTGGCACGCGCCACGAAGCCGTCCAGCGCGTCGAACACGCCGGCCAGCACCAGCAGGATCGCGGCCAGGCGGTAGTCGGCGGGGTCGCCCACCTGGGCATTGTCGACCGAGATCACGATGCTGCCGAAGCCGCAGGCGATCGACAGCAGGGTCACGAAACTGGGCAGGGCGAACTTGGCGCGGGCGAGGCTGGGATTCAAATCGTTTGCTCGGAAGGTGAAATATTGGCTTATTTTACATGTACTTAAGCGCGTTTCGAATTCGCTGCGCGGCGCCATCGCCGATCCGCGATTTGTCCTAGAATGGAGGCTCTTTTGCCCCGCTGGCGGCGCACGTTGGAGTGGATATGATGAGCAAGATGCATCGCACGAAGGGCATGCTCGGCGCCCTGGTCGCCGCCTGGGCGCTGGCGGCCTGCGGGGGCGGCGGCAGCGGCAACGGCACGACGTCGAGTGCCGCCAGCGCCACGCCGGCCACCGGCGTCGCCGGCACCGATGCCGCGGCGCCCGCGCTATCCGGCAACGTGGCCACCGATGGCCGCAACTGGATCAATTACCGCCGCAGCCAGATCGGCCTGCCCACGCTGGAACACAACACCATCATCGATAGCGCGGCCCAGGGCCACTCGGATTACCAGCGCATCAACAACACGGTCACCCACGACCAGCAGGCCGGCAAGCAGGGCTTCACCGGTGCGGCGCTGGCCGACCGCATGCGCGCGGCCGGCTACACCTTCACCGGGTCGAATGCCATCGGCGAGGTGATCGCCGCCAGTTCCAGGCAAAACGGCTTCACCATGGCGGAAGAACTGGTGACGGCGATCTATCACCGCTTCGTCATGTTCGAGCCGCAGTTCAAGGAAATCGGCAGCGGCGCCGCGGCGACTTCGGCCGGCTACAACTACCTGACCGCCGATTTCGCCGCCAACAACGGCCTGGGCAGCGGCCTGGCCGCCGGCGCCCTCGCCGCCTGGCCCTTCAATGGCCAGACCCAGGTGCAGGTCAATTTTCTCAGCGATTCGGAAGAACCGGATCCGGTGCCGGACCGGAACGAGGTCGGCTACCCGATCAGCCTGCAAACCAACCTGAGCAACGTCATCGCGGTACAAAGCTTCACGGTGCGCCCGCGCGGCGCCACCACCGACCTGGCGACGCGCCAGGTGGACAACCAGGTGGCGAGCAGCAATCCGCTGCAGCGGCACAACCTGTCCGCGGTCGCCATCATCCCGCTGGCGCCGCTGGCGGCGGCCACCATCTACGACGTCACCTTCATCGGTACGCTGAACGGCGCCGCGGTCGGCAAGACCTGGTCGTTCACCACCAAGTGACGTGTCCGGCATGAACGATTTGGCCGAACCGCCTGCGCAGCCCGGCGACGGTGGCGAGCATGCTGGCGGTGACGCCGGTGCGGACATCGACCATGCCGGCGCCATCGCGCGCCTGATGGGCGACGGCGCCCTGCTCGCGCGCGTGCTGGCGCGCTTCCGCAACGAGTACCGCCCGGCGGCGGCCAGGATCCGCGCTGCCCTCGATGGCGGCGACGTACCGCTGGCGCTGCGCCTGGCGCACACGCTCAAGGGTGCGGCGGGACTGATCGAGGCAGTGCCGCTGCGGCGTGCGGCGCAGGCGCTGGAACAGGTGCTGCGCGCCGATGGCGCCGATCCTTATCCGCACCTGGCGCGCTTGGAACGGGCCCTCGAGCGCGTGCTGCGCGAACTCGACGCCGTACCCGCTACCGTGCTGGAAACACAGGACGCCGCCAGGCAGGCCGCCGTGCGCATGGCGGCGCCCGCGCGGCAATTCGACGACCGGGATGTGCTGGCGCGCCTGGCCGGTTTGCTCGACGACGGCAACGGCGACGCCGTCGACCTCGTGTGCGACGCGGCGGCGGCATTGACGGCGCAATTGGGGGAGCACGGCTACCGCGAACTGGCAAGCTTGATCGATGCCTTCGACTTCGACGGCGCGCTGGCGCTGCTGAAACGGCACGGCGCGGCCGGCTGACGAAGAGCGCCGCGGCCGCACGCGATGATGGTGACCGGCGCGGCAGCCGGCGCCGCCAGCGGCAGCCGGTTGCCGGGGCCGATCAACGGGTGTATTCCGCTTCCTCGTCGAACGAATCGGCGCACGGCTTGCCGCAGAAGCGGCGCACGCTGTCGAGCGGCTTTTCGCAGTACCAGCACGAGCCCTTCGGCGGCAGGCTCTGCCGTGTCGGCGCGGCGCCTCCCGACGATGCCGCGGCGGTCGGCTCGACCGCCAGGCCCTGGCCGGGCACACTTTCCTGTATCGTTTCCAAGGCTACCCCCTTACCGGCAACACGTCAGTAACGCAGAGATTACTTCAGTGGAACACTGTGTGCATGAGAAAGCGCAAGCCCCGCTTGACCATTGCTTGCTGCCGGCCCTTCCATGCGATTCAGTGTGCACCCATTGCGTCGGCTGTGCAACGCCCTGGCCGTTACCCATCCTGCAGAAACAACAGTTGCCGGACCACCCGAATGCCGCAAATGATAGCAGCCAGGACAAGGGCCGCGCGGCGCGGGAAAATACCGTGGGGTGTCAACGCACCGGTTCGAGCGTCACGAACAGCGCCCCGGGCGCCGTCTCCAGCCGGGTCGGCACGAACTGCACGCCGGCGTAGCGCAGGTCTTCGGGGCGGAAGGTGTACACCGCCATGTCGCGCACCAGCTGGTTCACCAGCAGGTCGGCCGCGCGTCCGAGGTCGCGCGACTGGCCGGCGTCGATCCCGTTCACGTCGAAGCGGTCGACGTGGGTATCGGTGAGGAACACGGCGTTGCGCGCCGGGTCCAGCAGCAGGCGCCCCGACAGGCCCATGGTGCCGCGCCAGGACTGGCGCATGAACGGCGGCGCCACCGACACGTCCAGCGTGAGGCCGACGCGGTCGCTCTGCGGCATGATCGCCAGTTGCGGCCGGGTCAGCTGGACGTCGAACAGTTCCAGCATACGGTTGTGCAGCGGGAAGCGGCGCTCCAGGCCGGCCTGCAGGCGCGCCTGCGGCAATTCGACGCGGCGCGGCCCGACGATGCTGGCGCAGGATGCCAGCAGGCCGCCGGCCACCAGCGCCGCCACCGCACCCGCGAAGCGACGCCGCGTGACGCCCGCCGTTGCCGCCTGCTCGCGTGCCGCCTGCTCGTGTGCCGCTTGCCGTATCGTTTCCATGCGCGCCTCGCCTTGCCTGTCTAGATGGGCAGAGCGTAGCACATCGAGGCGATGTCAGAGCAGCATGCCGCCCGAGGCTTCGATGCGCTGGCCGGTGATCCAGCCGCTGCCCTCGGCCAGCAGGGCGGCCGCGGCGGCGCCGATGTCGTCCGGCAGGCCGGCGCGTCCCAGCGCCGTCTGCGCCGCCACCCAGGCATTCAGGCCGGCATCGTCGCGCACGCGCCCGCCGTTGAAATCGGTGGCGATGGCGCCCGGCGCCAGCGTGTTCACCGAAATCTTCCTGGAAGCCAGCTCGCGCGCCAGGTAGCGCGTCAGCACCTCGACCGCGCCCTTGGCCGCGGCGTACGCGCCCGCACCCGGCACCGTGAAGCGAGCCAGGCCGCTGGAAATGTTGAGGATGCGCGCACCGTCCGCCAGCAGCGGGGCCAGCGCCTGGGTCAGGAACAGCACCGGTTTGACGTGGATGGCGACCATGGCGTCGAACTGCGCCTCGGTGGTCTCCAGCAGCGGCGCGTGCAGGCCGCTGCCGGCGTTGTGGACCAGGATGTCGGCGCCGTCGCGTCCCCAGCCCTGCAGCAGCGCGTGCACCGCGGCGGCGAACGGCGCGTACGAGGCGCCGTCGGCCACGTCCAGGCGCAGCGCATGCGCCCTGGCGCCGAGCGCCTCGATGGCGGCGACGGTGTCCTGCGCCGCCGCTTCGTCGCGCTGCCAGGTGAAAACGATGTCGACACCGGTTTGCGCCAGGTGCAGCGCCATGCTGCGTCCCAGGCCGCGGCTGGCGCCGGTGATGATGGCAATACGTCGGTTGATCGCTTGGTTCATTGCAGGCTCCTCGTTGATGGAAGCCTCCAGTATATTTTTCAGCGCATCGCCAATAAACTGGCTGGAATCGAATGCACTTTGCAGGAATCACGAAGAATCCCGAGCCCATGAACGAACTCGACACCATCAAGATTTTCCTGCGCGTCGCCGAACTGGAAAGCTTCAGCGGCGCCGCGCGCCAGCTCGGCCTGCCCAACGCCACCGTGTCGGCGGCGGTGCGCCAGCTCGAGCAATTGCTGGGCACGCGCCTGCTGCAGCGGACCACCCGGCGCGTGCAGATGACCCAGGAAGGCCAAGCGTTTTACGCGCGCAGCCGCGAGCTGCTGCAGGATGTCGAGGCGCTGCGCGCCATGTTCCGCGGCGGCGGCGAAGCGCTCACCGGCCGCCTGCGGGTGGACATGTCGGTATCGATCGCCTCCAAGGTGATCTTGCCGCGCCTCGGCGAATTCATGGCCAGGCACCCGCTGCTGGCGGTCGACCTCGGCACCGCCGACCGTCGCGTCGACGTGATCCGCGAAGGCTACGACGTGGTGCTGCGCGCCGGCGCCCTGCGCGATTCCTCGCTGGTGGCGCGCCCGCTGGGCAGCTACCGCCTGGTCAACTGCGCCAGTCCGGCCTACCTGGCGCAGTACGGCACGCCGCAGTCGCTGGACGATCTCGCCGGCCACCGCGTGGTCCACTACGACGCCCAGCTGGATGGCAGCGCGCCCGGCTGGGAATGGTTCGACGGGCAGCGCACGCAGGTGGCTGCGGTGGGCGCCGCGCTCACCGTCAACGGCACCATGGCCTACGAGGCGGCCTGCCTCGCCGGCCTCGGCATCGTGCAGGCGCCGCAGGCCGGGATGCGCGAGCATTTGCGCAGCGGCGTGCTGGTGGAGGTGCTGCCGGCGTACCGGCCGGCGCCGATGCCGGTGTCGTTCGTGTATCCCACGCGGCGCCATGTGCCGGCGCGTGCGCTGGCGTTCATGGACTGGGCCGAAGGGTTGTTGGCGCCGTGGATCGCCGGCGGCGGAGAGGACGCTGCTGCCGCCCCGGCGCTGCGGCCATAAACTCACTTGCCGATGCAGAAGCGGCTGAAGATCACCCCCAGCAGATCGTCCGGCGTGAATTGCCCGGTGATGCTGGACAGCTGGTCCTGCGCCAGGCGCAGCTCTTCGGCGAACAGGTCGAGCGACTGGTCGTCCTGGGCTGCATGCTGGCCGGCCAGGTGCAAATGTTCGCGCGCCGCGCGCAGGGCAGTCAAATGACGCTCGCGCGCCAGGTACAGCGATTCGCCGGTCTGCTGCCAGCCGGCGATGCGCAGCAGTTCGGCGCGCAGCAGGTCGATGCCGATCTTTTCATGCGCGGACAGGTAGATGTGGGTCGCGTCCGGCCCCTGGTCCACCGACGGCTTGTGGCCGGACAAATCGATCTTGTTCCAGATACGCACCACCGGCACGGCCGGCGGAAACGCGGCCACGATCTCTTCGTCGGCCCTGGCCGGGCCGAGGCCGGCGTCCAGCAGGTGCAGGATCACGTCGGCCTTGCCGACCTCTCCCCAGGTGCGCTCGATGCCGATGCGCTCGACCACGTCGACGCCCTCGTCGATGGCGCGGATGCCGGCGGTGTCGACGATGTTCAGCGGGATGCCCTCGACCTGGATGGTTTCGCTGACCTTGTCGCGCGTGGTGCCGGCGATCGGCGTGACGATCGCCACGTCGGCGCCGGCCAGCGCGTTCAGCAGCGAGGACTTGCCGACGTTCGGCTGGCCGACCAACACCACGTTCAGGCCCTCGCGCAGCAGTGCGCCCTGCGCCGCCTGGCGGAACACGTGTTCCAGCGATTCGACGATGCCGGCCAGCTGGCCGCGCGCATTCGATTTTTCCAGGAAGTCGATCTCCTCTTCCGGGAAGTCGAGCGTGGCCTCGACCAGCATGCGCAGGTTGATGGTCTGCTCGACCAGCCGGTGCACCACCTGGGAAAACGCGCCCGACAGCGATTGCGAGGCGGACTTGGCCGCCGCTTCGGTGGAGGCGTCGATCAGGTCGGCCACCGCTTCGGCCTGGGCCAGGTCGAGCTTGTCGTTCAAAAAGGCGCGCCGGGTGAATTCGCCCGGCTCGGCCAGGCGCAGGTCGAGATCGACGCCGGCTTCCAGCACGCGTGCCAGCAGCATGCGCAGCACCACCGGGCCCCCGTGGCCCTGCAGCTCCAGCACGTCTTCGCCGGTGTACGAATGCGGCGCCTTGAAATACAGGGCCAGGCCTTCGTCGATGACGCTGCCGTCGGCGGCCTTGAACGGGATATAGGTGGCGTGGCGCGGGGCCAGTCGGGTATTCGGAAACAGGGCGTCGATCAGCGCCGCCAGCGACTTGCCGGACGCGCGCACGACGCCGATGCCGCCGCGGCCGGGAGCGGTGGCGATGGCGGCGATGGGGGAGGTGTCGAGTTTCATGGGTGGGATTGTAGTGGATTGCGAGCCGGGAAGAGCGAGGGGTCGGGCACGGACATGGTGAAGTCGGCAACCTGAATACGACGCGCCGCCCTTCAACGTCGTCCCCGCGCAGGCGGGGACCCATACTGAGCAACAGAATTCGTTACCATTAAAGCAACTGGAATATTTCAGAAATACCAGCTTTGGATGCTCAGCATGGGTCCCCGCCTGCGCGGGGACGACGGTCTTTAGGCCAGCACTACTATCTTGGACAGTAATGCGCCTGCGCGGGGACGACGGCTCATCTGCCGGTGGTCCCAGGCACGCTGGTGGTCTCATCTGCCGGCGGTTCAAGATACGCCAGCGATCATTAAAATAAAAAAGCCCGTGCAAGCACGGGCCTTTTCGAAGCAAGCGGACAGCGGCTACTTCGCCGGCGCGAACTTCTTGGTGATCACGTACTGCTGCGCCATCGAGATCAGGTTGTTCACCACCCAGTACAGCACCAGGCCGGCCGGGAAGAACAGGAAGATCACCGAGAACGCCAGCGGCATGAACATCATCATCTTGGCCTGCATCGGGTCGGCCGGCTGCGGGTTCAGGCGCTGCGTGATGAACATCGAGATCGCGTACAGGATCGGCAGGATGAAGAACGGGTCCTTCTGGGTCAGGTCCGGCACCCAGCCCCACGAGGCGCCGCGCATCTCGACCGCGGCCTGCAGCACCCAGTACAGCGCCAGGAACACCGGCATCTGCACCAGGATCGGCAGGCAGCCGCCCAGCGGATTGATCTTCTCGGTCTTGTACAGCGCCATGGTTTCCTGCTGCATCTTGACCGGGTCATCCTTGTAGCGCTCGCGGATCGCCTGCATCTTCGGCGTCACGGTCTTCATCTTGGCCATGCTGCGGTAGCCGGCGGCGGACAGCGGGAAGAACAGCAGCTTGATCAGGATGGTGAAGGCGATGATGGTCCAGCCCCAGTTGCCGATCATCTGGTGCAATTGATCCATGGTCCAGAAGATCGGCTTGGCGATGATGGTCGCCCAGCCGTAGTCGCGCACCAGTTCCAGGCCCGGCGTGACTTTTTCCAATGCCGTCTCTTCCTGCGGGCCCGAGTACAGGCGCGCCGCGTTCGACAAGGTGGCGCCCGGCTGGATGGTGCCCAGCGGCAGCTGCGTGTTGATGGCGAACAGGTTGTTACCGTAGCTGACGGTCTCGATCGTGCGCGGCAGCTTGTCGGCCGGGATGAAGGCCGAGACGAAGAAGTGCTGCGAGATCGCGATCCAGCCGTCGGTGGCCTTGGTCGAGTGCTCGGCGGTGTGCTTCTGGATCTTTTCGAAGGTCAGCTTCTGGTACTTGTCCTGCGAGGTGTACAGGGTCGGGCCGGTGTAGCTGCTGTTGAAATAGGTGTCGCCTTCCGGCTTGCTGCCGTCGTGCTGCAGCTGCAGGTACAGCGACGGGCTCACGGCCGTGGTGCCGACGTTCTTGACGTCGTGGCGCACGTCGATCACGTAGTCGTTGCGCTTGAACGTGAAGGTCTTGGTCAGGTGCACGCCGCCCTGCTCTGCGTCCAGCACCACCTGCACCTGGTTGTTGCCGTCCAGCGTGCGTGGTCCCGGCGCCACCGTGAACGCGGTGTTATGGTTCGGCATCAGGCCGGCCGGGCTGTTGCCGGTCAGGCCGGTCTGGGCCAGGTACACGCGGCCATTGTTGTTCTGGAACAGCACCTGGTTCTTGGTCGGATCGACCTTGTCGCGGTACTTCAGCAGTTCCAGGCGGCGGATCACGCCGCCGGCGGTGTCGATGTCGACTTTATAGACGTCGGTGGTGACGGTGACGATTTCGGTGCGCACCGGCGCCGGCGCGCCCGCGACCGGGGTTGCGCCCGGCACCGCAGCCGGCGTGGCGGCGTTCGGCAAGTCGTTGACGGCGGCCGGCTGCTGGGCCGGCGCGGTGGCGACCTTGGCCGGCTGCGTCGGCGAGAACAGCGACTGCCTACCGGTGGACACCATCCAGTCGTTCCACAGGACGACCAGCGAGATGGCGAACACGATCCACAGGATGGTACGTTTATTGATTTCCATTGGGTCTTAGTCAGGAGTGCTTGCAGGCGCAAGCGGTGGGTGATGAATGCGCGTGTCCGGCAGCGGGCGCGGCAGTGCCATCGTCCGCCGGGACGCCCTGCTCCATTGGCGCGCCGTGGCGCGGCACCGGGTCGACGCCGCCCGCGTTCCACGGATGGCAGCGGCACACGCGGCGCACGGCCAGCCAGCCGCCTCGGGCGGCGCCGTGCACCTCGACCGCTTCGATCGCGTAGTTGGAGCAGGTCGGATAGAAACGGCAGTTCTGTCCGAGCATCGGAGACACCAGTAACTGGTAACCGCGCAACAGCCAGACGAGCAGCCGGTTCATGATGGCGTGGATTCCGCTTGCGCCCCGGGCGCCGGCGATGCGCGGGCGCCGGCCGGCTTGCGCGGACGCGGCGCCTGCGACGCGAACAGGCGCGCCAGCTCGGCATGCAGCAGCTTGCGCAGGGCGGCGCCGGTGGCCGGCCCCTGCTTCGTGTTGACCGGGCGCGCCAGGCGCACGATGCAGTCGAACGCCGGCAGCGGCATGGTGCGGAACAGTTCGCGCGTGATGCGCTTGATGGTGTTGCGCGTTACCGCGCGCGGCGCGAAGCGCTTGGCCGCGACGACGCCCAGCCGCGCATGAGGCAGGGCATTCGGTCGGGTGTACAGCACGAAATGCGCGGATTTATACGCTGGCCGCAAACGAAAAACGGATGAAAACTCATCCGTTTTTACGATACGCCGAACGCGCGCGAAGTCGTGCGAACCTTCGCCTGTCATGGTTGACCGCGGCGAGTGGTGCAGACCCGGCTTAGACAGCCAGGCGCTTGCGGCCCTTGGCGCGGCGAGCGTTCAGGACGTCACGGCCACCACGGGTAGCCATACGAGCGCGGAAGCCGTGCGTACGCTTGCGACGGACGACGGAAGGTTGGTAAGTACGTTTCATGGTGGTCTCGCTTAAAGCAAATTAATATGCAAAATCGGGGCTGGGCTTCAATAAGCTCGCAAGAACCCCGCCGAACCGGTCGAAATTCTGTCGTTGAAGTCAGCATTACGCCAATGACATTTCGCAGTTGTTAAGCCAGCGTCACGCCACAGCAGAGCTTGTTCGCCAGCGGGCAGGATGTCAATCTGACAACGTGTGCTGGCGGAGAACCTTGGATTAGACCTCATTTCGCGGTTGGCTGTCAAGAAAGCTGTTGCGTCCTGTGGCCATGAGATGCAACGCCGATCCCGATAATTTGCCTGTTGAAAAGTCGCGCAAACGGTTGCGCGCCGGTGCCGGCCTGTTGAAATTCGGTGGAAAAAACGCGTGGCGCCTGTGGATAACTTGCGAGAAGACAGGTAAAATAGCGTGTTACGCTCAACTAAGTCGATGTATGGAAAACTTCTGGCAGACCTGTTCCGCACAGCTGGAACTGGAGCTGACGCCGCAGCAATATACGGCGTGGATCAAACCGCTGGTCGCCGTCGACTACGAGGACGGCAAGCTGCGCATGGCCGCGCCCAATCGTTTCAAGCTCGATTGGGTCAAGACACAATTTGCCAGCCGCATCACCGAGCTGGCTTCGCAGTATTGGGAACGCCCGGTCGACGTGCAGTTCATCCTCGATGCGTCCAAGAACAATGTACCGAAGCCGGCGGCCGCCCCTGCCCCGTCGGCGATCGCCATGCCGTCGAATGGCCCGGCGCACGCCGCCATGGGCGCCGTGGGCGTGAATGCCGCGGCCGACAAGACCGTACCAGACATGCCGGTGGTCACGCCGGACAATGTCATCGCCAACAATCCGCGCCGCGAGCAGAGCCGCGTGAATCCGGACCTGACGTTCGAGAACTTCGTTACCGGCAAGGCCAACCAGCTGGCGCGCGCCGCCGCCATCCAGGTCGCCAACAACCCGGGCGTGTCGTACAACCCGCTGTTCTTCTACGGCGGCGTGGGCTTGGGTAAAACCCACTTGATCCATGCGATCGGCAACCAGGTGATGGCCGACCAGCCGGGCGCGCGCATCCGCTACATCCACGCGGAACAGTACGTGCGCGACGTGGTGACCGCATACCAGCGAAAAGGTTTCGACGACTTCAAGCATTACTACCACTCGCTGGACATGCTGCTGATCGACGATATCCAGTTTTTTGGGGGCAAGAGCCGCACGCAGGAAGAATTCTTCTATGCATTTGAAGCGCTGATCGCGGCCAAGAAGCAGATCATCATCACGTCGGACACCTATCCGAAAGAGATCACCGGCATGGACGACCGCCTGATCTCGCGCTTCGATTCCGGCCTGACGGTGGCGATCGAGCCGCCGGAACTGGAGATGCGCGTGGCGATCCTGATGAAGAAGGCGGAATCCGAAGACGTGACCTTGTCGGACGACGTCGCCTTCTTCGTGGCCAAGCACCTGCGCTCGAACGTGCGCGAGCTGGAAGGCGCGCTGCGCAAGATCCTGGCGTACTCCCGTTTCCACGGCAAGGACATCACCATCGACGTGGTCAAGGAAGCGCTGAAGGATCTACTGTCGGTGCAGAACCGCCAGATCTCGGTCGAAAACATCCAGAAAACCGTCGCCGACTTCTTCAACATCAAGGTGGCGGACATGTATTCGAAGCGCCGTCCGGCGAATATCGCCCGCCCGCGCCAGATCGCCATGTACCTGGCAAAAGAGTTGACCCAGAAGAGCCTGCCGGAAATCGGCGAACTGTTCGGCGGCCGCGACCACACGACCGTGCTGCACGCGGTGCGCAAGATCGCCCAGGACCGTACCAAGAATGCCGAGTGCAACCACGAGCTGCACGTGCTGGAACAGACCTTGAAAGGCTGAAGGCGCGCAGCAGGTTTGCCGGGCCAGCCCGATGAAAAGCGAGGCAATGTCCCCATATAGAAGCTTGAAAAGACAGCGTTTTTTGCTTCACAGGGGATGATGTTTTCTTGCTGATTTCTGGCAAAATATTGCGCAAAGAATATCTGTCGCAATGCATCTGTATTTGTAAAACCCACTACCGAGGATATTTATGCAACTGGTCAAATCCAACCGAGATACGCTATTGCGGCCACTGCAGATCGTGAGCGGTATTGTCGAGCGTCGGCACACCATGCCGATTCTGGCCAATATCCTCATCCGCAAGGACGGCGCCAACGTGTCCTTCCTGTCCACCGACACCGAAGTGCAGATCACCACGCATGCCGACATCGGCTCGGGCGCCGACGTGACCGGCACCACCGTCGCCGCACGTAAATTGCTGGACATCTTGCGCGCGCTGCCGGAATCCGGCGACGTGACGATGACCCTGCTGAACAAGCGCCTGACCGTGCAGAGCGGCAAGTCGCGTTTCGCGCTGCAGACCCTCGCCGCGGAAGAGTTCCCGACCGTGTCGGTGGCCGACACCCACAACGCCTCGGTGACCCTGCCGCAAAAGACGCTGAAGCACCTGTTCAACATGGTGCACTTCGCGATGGCGCAGCAAGACATCCGCTATTACCTGAACGGCCTGCTGCTGGTATTGGACGGCAACAACGTGATCGCGGTCGCCACCGACGGCCACCGCCTGGCCTTTGCCCAGGTGGCGACCGAGCAGCAGTTCGAGCGCCAGGAAGTCATCATCCCGCGCAAGACCATCATCGAACTGCAGCGCTTGCTGGAAGAAAGCGACGACCCGGTACAGCTGGACATCGCCGCTTCCCAGGTAAAACTGACCTTCGCCGACATCGAACTGGTCTCGAAGCTGGTCGAGGGCAAATTCCCGGATTACACCCGTGTGATCCCGAAGGGTTACAAGAACGATTTCACGATCAGCCGCGAAGCGCTGCTGCGTTCGCTGCAACGCGCCGCGATCATGACCAGCGACAAGTTCAAGGGCGTGCGCTGCATGATCTCGCCGGGCTCGATGAAGATCAGCTCGACCAACGCCGACCAGGAAGAAGCGGTCGAAGAGCTGGAAATCGACTACGGCGGCGATTCGCTGGACATCGGTTTCAACGTGACGTACCTGCTGGACGTGCTGAACAACCTGAAGTGCGACCAGGTGAACATCTCGCTGGGCGATTCGAATTCGTCGGCGCTGATGTCGATTCCGGAAAATGGCGACTTCAAGTATGTCGTCATGCCGATGCGGATTTAAACAAGGCTGGAACGACCCCATATCGTTTTGTTGGCCGGGACCGCGGACGCCCAGTCCGCGGTCTGATTGAAGGGACCCCGAAAAACCGTCGCGAGCGGCAGCAGTTTCGGCTGGGAAGCGCAGCCGTTTCGAGGTTCCCTTACCCGTTTTTTGAGAAAGCAGTCATGTCCGAGAACACTCAAGCAGTTTTGGAAACCTCCCCTGCCAAGGCGGAAGAGTACGGCGCCGCGTCGATTCAGATCCTCGAAGGCCTGGAGGCCGTACGCAAGCGTCCGGGCATGTACATCGGCGACACGTCGGACGGCACCGGCCTGCACCACCTGGTGTTCGAGGTGCTGGACAATTCGATCGACGAAGCCCTGGCCGGCTTCTGCTCCGAAATCCATGTCACGATCCACTCCGACAATTCGATTTCGATCACCGACAACGGCCGCGGCATCCCGACCGGCATCAAGATGGACGACAAGCACGAGCCGAAGCGCTCGGCCACCGAGATCGCCCTGACCGAACTGCACGCCGGCGGCAAGTTCAACCAGAACGCCTATAAAGTGTCCGGCGGCCTGCACGGCGTCGGCGTGTCGTGCGTGAACGCGCTGTCGAAGCTGCTGCGCGTGACCGTGCGCCAGAACGGCAAGACCCACCAGCTGGAATTCTCGCGCGGCGTGCCGCTGGAACGCATCATCGAAGTCGTCGACGGCGTGGAAGTGTCGCCGATGAAGATCCTCGGCGACACCGACAAGCGCGGCACCGACGTGCACTTCTGGGCCGACGAAACCATCTTCACGACGGTCGAGTTCCACTACGAGATCTTGAGCAAGCGCATCCGCGAACTCTCGTTCCTGAACAACGGCGTCAACATCAAGCTGTCCGACCAGCGCACCGGCAAGGAAGAAGTGTTCGCCTTCGAGGGCGGCACGCGCGGCTTCGTCGAGTACATCAACAAGGCCAAGACCGTGCTGCACCCGACCGTGTTCCAGGCCACGGGCGACCGTGTATCGGAAAACGGCACGAATGTATCGGTGGACGTGTCGATGCAGTGGAACGACGCCTACAACGAGCAGGTGCTGTGCTTCACCAACAACATCCCGCAGCGCGACGGCGGCACCCACCTGACCGGCCTGCGCGCGGCGATGACGCGCGTGATCAACAAGTACATCGACGAGAACGACTTCGCCAAGAAGGCCAAGGTCGAGATCTCGGGCGACGACATGCGCGAAGGTCTCACTTGCGTGCTGTCCGTGAAAGTGCCGGAACCGAAATTCTCGTCGCAGACCAAAGACAAACTCGTGTCGTCGGAAGTGCGCGGTCCGGTCGAGGAAATCGTGGCCAAGACGCTCACCGACTTCCTCAACGAAAAGCCGAACGATGCGAAAATCATCTGCGGCAAGATCGTCGAAGCCGCGCGCGCGCGCGAAGCCGCGCGCAAGGCGCGCGACCTGACGCGCCGCAAGGGCATCATGGACGGCCTCGGCCTGTCCTCGAAACTGGCCGACTGCCAGGAACGCGACCCGGCGCTGGCCGAGCTGTACATCGTCGAGGGCGACTCGGCGGGCGGTTCCGCCAAGCAGGGCCGCGACCGCAAGTTCCAGGCGATCCTGCCGCTGCGCGGCAAGGTGCTGAACGTGGAAAAGGCGCGCTTCGAAAAGATGCTGTCGTCGGAACAGATCACGACGCTGATCGCCACGCTCGGCACCTCGATCGGCCCGGACGAGTTCAACGTCGACAAGCTGCGCTACCACCGCATCATCATCATGACCGACGCCGACGTCGACGGCGCCCACATCCGCACCCTGCTGCTGACGCTGTTCTACCGCCAGATGCCGCAGCTGGTCGAGCGCGGCCACATCTATATCGCCCAGCCGCCGCTGTACAAGGTGAAGGCCGGGCGCGACGAGCGCTACCTCAAGGATGACGTCGAGGAAGCCGCCTACATGATGCGCTTCGCGCTGAACACCGCCGCGCTGGTGCCGCAGGAAGGCGCCGAGGCGATCAGCGGCGACGCCCTGGGCGCGCTGGTGCAGCAGTACAACCTGGCCAACGCCATCATGATGCGCCTGAGCCGCGTGATCGACCGCGCCGCCCTGTCCGCCATCATGACCGGCGTGACGCTCGATTTGTCGACCCAGGACGCTGCCGAGCAATCGGCGCGCGCGCTGGCCGAGGCCATCGGCGACGCCAGCGTGAAGGTGGGTGTACGTTCGGACGAACTGTCCGACAAGCACGCGCTGCGCATCGAGCGCATCCACCACGGCAACGTGCAGGTGACCTCGATCGATGCCGACTTCGTGGCCGGCGCCGACTACGCCACGCTGGCGAACTCGGCGGCGACCTTCCAGGGCCTGATGGGCGACGGCGCCCTGGTGCGCCGTGGCGAGGGCGAGCGCATGAAGGAATTTGCGGTGCGCGACTTCCACGGGGCCATGAACTGGCTGCGCGAGGAGGCAGAGCGCGGCGTGTCCAAGCAGCGCTACAAAGGGCTGGGCGAGATGAATCCGGAGCAGTTGTGGGAGACCACGATGGATCCGACGGTGCGTCGCTTGCTGAAGGTGCAGATCGAGGATGCGATTGCGGCGGACCAGATCTTTACCACGCTGATGGGGGATGAGGTGGAACCGAGAAGGAATTTCATCGAGTCGAATGCGCTGCAGGCGGGGAATATCGACGTTTGATCGGCCCATCTCTGAGGTAAACCAAGGCCAGCCCGTGAGGCTGGCTTTTTATTGTGGCCAAGCCATCCGCCCTGCCTACGCTACAATCACGCCCTCCACCGCCACTCCCAATGAAAGCCGACAAACCCCTCGCCATCTACCGCCAACTGCGCACCCAGCCCCTGTGGCGCTTGCTGGCCGCGGATACGGGACCGACCGTGCTGGCGTTGCTGCAGACCCACCTGTACGAGGACGAGCGCAGCCTGCCCGCCTCCATCCTGCATGAGCGGATCGAACGCGATCTCGAACAGTTGCGCAATCGCGGCGAGGACTGGCCGCAAACCGCCCAACTGTACGTGGCGCGCTGGCTCGGCGAGGGTTACCTGGAACGCCGCTTTCCACCCGGTTCCAAGGAAGAGGAATACGAACTCGCCACGTCCACGGTCGATGCGATCCGTTACGTGGCCGGCCTGACGCGTCCGCACAACGCCGCCACCGAAAGCCGGCTGAGCTTGGTGATCGGCGCACTCGCCAAGCTGGCGGACGATACCGACGCCGACAAGGACCGGCGCATCGCGCGCCTGCGTGCCGAACAGGAACGGATCGAGCGCGACATCGCTGCCATCGAACGCGGTACGGCCCAGTTGCTGTCCGAAACTGCGGCCCTCGAGCGTACCCGCGAAATCATCGCGCTGGCGGACAGCCTGGCCAGCGATTTCCGGCGCGTGCGCGACCAGTTCGAGCAGCTGAACCGCGACCTGCGCGAACGCATCATGGACAACGACGGCAGCCGCGGCGAGGTGCTCGATGCGCTGTTCGCCGGCATCGACGTGATTTCCGAAAGCGATGCCGGCCGCACGTTTGCCGCGTTCTGGCGCCTGCTCACCGATCCGGTCCAGTCGGCGTCGCTCGACGATGCACTGGACCAGCTGATGTCGCGCGAGTACGTGTCTGCGCTGGACGCGGCCGAACGCCGCTTCTTGCTGCGCCTGACGCGCACCCTGCTCGACCAGGGCGGCATGGTGCACGACGTGCTGCAATCGTTCGCGCGCAGCCTGAAGCACTTCGTGCAGAGCCGCGAATTCATGGAGCAACGCCGCTTGACGCAGCTGCTGCGCAAGGCGCAACGCGCCGCCCTGGCCCTGAAGGACGAAGTCAAGGTGACCGAGATGCTGGAATACACGCTGCCGCTCACCAGCAGCAAGCTGGCCTCGCTGTCGCAATGGGTCTTGCACGATCCCGCCCTGCAGGCGCTGCCGGGGACGATGGCCGAAGGCGAGGCCGCGCCGCTCGACCTGGCGATGATCGGCGAACTGGTGGCACAATCCGAGATCGATTTCCGTTCGCTCCAAGCCGATGTAGACAGCGTGCTGGAAACGCATTCTCAAGCATCGATCGGCGAGGTCTTGCTGGCCTTTCCAGCCAGCCAGGGCCTCGGCAGCGTGCTGGGCCTGCTTGCATTGGGCGCGCGCCATGGCATCGTGGGAGAACGCCACGAAACCATCGCCTGGACCGGCGGCGACGATGTCGTGCGCCAGGCGCGCATCCCGCTCATCTATTTTTTGAGGAATCAGCAGCATGACCCTGCCCGAGTCGATCCAGGGCGCGCCTGACACGTCCGCTGCCGTCGGTGAAGACCTGCCGGCCGGCGCGCTGTTCGTCAACGATACCGGCGAATTGCCGCTCGATACCCGGCGTGTGCTGGTGCAATTGCTGTCCGGCCCATCGCTGGAGGGCCGCCGTCATCCGCGCCTGTGGCCGGTCCTGCTGCGCGACGAGCAAGTCGTCCGCCGCCGCCTCGCCGAACTGTTTCTCGAACTGGTGCTGGACCGCGACCTGCAAGTGGCGTTTACCAGCCAGGTGGCGGCGGAAGAGCTGGACATCCCGATCCTGCTGCGGCGCGCGCAACTGACGTTCATCGATTCGGTGCTGCTGCTGTTCCTGCGCCAGCGCCTGACCCAGGCCGATTCGCACGGCGAGCGCGCCGTGATCGCGCGCGATGAAGTGCTCGAGAACCTGATGCTGTACGAACGCGCCGCCAGCACCGACAAGGCCGGGTTCGGCAAGCGCGTGAATGCGTCCATCGAAAAGCTCAAGAAGCACAACATCCTGCAAAAGCTGCGCGCCAGCGACGACCGCTTCGAGATTGCGCCGACGCTCAAGCTGCTGTTTTCGGCCGAGGAAATCATTTCCCTGACCGCGCTGTACGAACGCATGGCGGCCGGCGAACTGCCGGACCTGGCGCGCCAGCCTGTCGACGACGAGGACGACACATGAACACGCCGATGCCGGGCAGCGCCCAACAGTTCCGCATGACCCGCCTGCAAGTGTTCAACTGGGGCACCTTCGGCGGACTGCATGACATCCCTGTCAGCGAACGCGGTTTCCTGATCGTCGGACGCTCGGGCGCCGGCAAGTCAACCCTGCTCGATGCCTTGTCGGCGCTGCTGGTGCCGCCGCGCTGGCTCGACTTCAACGCGGCGGCGCGCGAAGCGACGCGCGCCGGCCGCGACCGCAGCCTGGTCAGCTACGTGCGCGGCGCCTGGACCGCCCAGACCGACGCCGCTTCCGGCGAATCCGCAGTGCGCTACCTGCGCAGCGGCACCACCTGGACGGCGTTGGCCCTGCAGTACGCGAACGGCCTGGGACAGCAGGTGGCGCTGGTGCAGCTGTTCTGGGTACGCGGCAACGCCAACGCCAACCGCGACGTCAAACCCTATTTCCTCGTGCTCGAACGCGATTTCGACCTGCGCGAACTGCAGGATTTCGCCGGCACCAACTTCGACGTGCGCAAGCTGAAGCAGGCGCTGCCGGATGCATTCGCGCGCGACGAATTCCTGCCGTACCGCGAGCGCTTTTGCCGCCTGCTCGGCATCGACAGCGAGATGGCCCTGCGCCTGCTGCACAAGACGCAATCGGCCAAGAACGTCGGCGACCTGAATGCCTTCTTGCGCGACTTCATGCTGGACAAGCCGGAAACCTTCGAGGTGGCGGACCGCCTGGTGAATGAATTCGGCGCGTTGAACGCCGCCCACCAGGCGGTGGTCACCGCGCGCGAACAGGTGCAGGTACTGGCGCCGGCACGCAGCCGCCACCAAAAGATGGAAACGCTGGCGGCACAGCACAGCGCCCTGCAGGAGCTGGTGGCAGGCATGCACAGCTACCGCGAGCGCTTGCGCATGACGCTACTGGCCGAGCACATCGACGCGCTCGGCATCGCCCTGGAAGGCATGGCCGGCAACGTCCGGCGCCACCAGGACGTGCTCGCCAACCGCAGCGCCGCCTTGGCCGACCTGCAACGCCAGCGCCGCGAAGCGGGCGGAGAACAGATCGAGTTCTTCGAGAAGGAACGGCAGACACTGGAAACCCAGCGCGACGAGCGTATGCGCAAGCGCACCCAGGCCATCGATGCCTGCAAGACGCTGGGCTGGGATTTCCGCCCGAATCCGCAGGGATTCGCCGAGCTGATCGGCATGGCGCGCCAGGAGATCGACGACTGGCAAAACGAGGATCGCCAGCAGGACGCCATCCTGGCACTGGACCGCGAGTTGACCGCCGTCGCCGGGCGCCGCGCCGGCATCGACCGCGAAGTGCTCTCCCTGCGCCGCCAACCGTCGAACATTCCGGCGCCCATGCTGGCGCTGCGGCGCGAGATCGCCGACGCGGTCGGCGTGGCGGAAGCGGCACTCCCCTTCGTGGGCGAACTGATCGAGGTGAAACCGGGCGAAGCGGCATGGCGCGGCGCCATCGAACGCGTGCTGCACGGCTTTGCCTTGTCGATCCTGGTGCATGAAGACCAGTACGCTGCCGTGTCCAGCCACGTCAACCAGACCGATCTCGGACGCAAGCTGGTGTACTACCGCACCGTGCGCGCCGAGCAGCCGGCGCGGCCGCTGCAGGCGCAGTCGCTGGTGCTCAAGCTGCAGGTGAAGGAAGGCGGCCTGGGCGGGTGGCTGCAAATCGAATTGCGGCAGCGCTTCGACTACGATTGCGTCGATTCGCTGC
The DNA here is from genome assembly GCF_012849555.1 of Massilia forsythiae. Lineage (NCBI taxonomy): Bacteria > Pseudomonadati > Pseudomonadota > Betaproteobacteria > Burkholderiales > Oxalobacteraceae > Massilia > Massilia forsythiae. The sequence goes on along the minus strand of NZ_CP051685.1, from coordinate 2,192,648 downwards.
GTGCCTTCCGTGCGGCGCATGAACGCGCACTGACGCGCGAGGGGCAGATCAAGCACAACCGCGCACGCCACGAAAAGGACGACCGCAGCAACGTCGACGCGCGCCAGCACTGGGTGCTCGGTTTCGACAACCGCGAGAAGCTGGCCTTGTACGAACAGGAAGCGAGGCAACTGCAGCAGCAGGAAGAGCAGCTGCGTACGCAACTGGCCGGCTTGCGCGGCCAGCGCCTGGCGCAGGCCGGCCGGCTGCTGCAATGCCAGACCCTGGTCAACCTGCAATGGCAGGAAGTCGACGTGCTGCCGTCGGCCGAACGCATCGCCGTCATCCAGCGCCAGCTCGACGCGCTCCGCAACGGCAACACCGACCTCCAGCGCATCGACGAGCGCCTGCGCCAGCAGGACGAGCTGGTGCAGGGAGCGCGCACGGCGCTCAACGAAGAACTGGTGGAGCAGCGTGCGCAGCAAAAACTGTGCGCCGAACAGCAAGCCCAGCTGGCCGCGCTGCAGCAGGACCCCGGCATCGTGCCGCTGACGCCGCACCAGCAGGCCGGCCTGGATGGGCGCTATGCGGCATGGAGCGAACGCGTGCGCCTCAAGGAAGTGGACAATGCCGACCGCGCGGTCGGCAAAACCCTGCAAGACGAGCTGCGGGCGATCGATACCGAACTGGCGCAAAGCGAAAAATACGTGGAAGCGCAGTTCGCCATCTTCGTCAACACCTGGCGTGCCGATACCGAGGGCCTGGATCCGCGCATGGCCGCGGCAACGGATTTCTTCCGCAAGCTGGCGCGCCTGGAGTCGGACGGCTTGCCTGCGCACGAGCAGCGCTTCTTCGATCTGCTGAAGAACCAGAGCCACCAGAACCTGGCAGCCCTGTCGAGTTACCTGAACGATGCGCGCAAGGCGATCCTGGCGCGCATGGACCTGGTCAACGAAAGCCTGCGCCAGGTGCCCTTCAACAGCAGCGAGCAGCAGCGCACTTACCTGTACATCCAGCCCAAGGACCGCCAGCTACCGGAAGTCCGCCAGTTCAAACAGGACATCGTCGGTGTGCTGAGCCATGCCTGGATCGACGATCGCGCATTCGCCGAGACCCGCTTCATCGACCTGCGCCGCCTGGTGAACCGCCTCGCCTCGCAGGAGCCGGAACATCGGCGCTGGCGCGACGCGGTACTGGACGTGCGCCAGCACGTGGAATTCATCGGCAAGGAGTTCGACGAGGCCGGCCAGGAAGTGCAGGTGCATCAGAGCGGTGCCGGGTTGTCCGGCGGCCAGCGCCAGAAGCTGGCGACGACGGTGCTGGCCGCCGCCTTGCGCTACCAGCTCGGCGGCAGCGACAACGGCGTTCCACGCTATGCGCCGGTGGTGCTCGACGAAGCCTTCGACAAGGCGGACAACGAGTTCACCGCGCTGGCCATGAACATCTTCGCCAATTTCGGGTTCCAGATGATCGTCGCCACGCCGCTCAAATCGGTGATGACGCTGGAACCCTTCATCGGCGGTGCATGCTTCGTCGATATCCGTGAACGCAAGGCATCGAGCGTCTTGCTGATCGAGTACGACGATGAACGCCAGCGCTTGAAACTGAGCGACCGGCTGCAGACGGGAGACCTGCTTGAAACTGCCGGATGACGTGCGCGACTGGTTGCGGCGCCGTTTCGACAGCCGCCACCGCGACTGGCTGGCCGACCTGGCAGGCGATGCCGCCTGGCCGCTGGACATTGCCCTGGGCATCCCCAGCGAGCAGGCGGCGATCGCGCGCCTGGATGCGACCCGCGCCTGGGTCGCTGCCTGGCAAGGCTGGCATGGCGCCGGCGAACTGCAATGGACGCAGCGACGCTGGCGCACGCTGGGCACGCAACGCTTGCCCGAACTGCTGCGCCTCGACAGCCCGCGCCAGGTCGCCGATTGGCTCGGCGAGGGCGAGCGCTGGGAACGCGCCGCCCGCCGCCAGGCTCTGCTGGAGCAGCGCTGGCCGGTGCTGAAGCGGCGCTTGGGCCGCCTGTTCGCCGCCCTTGCCACCTACACGGACGCCGATGTCGACCGGCTGGTCGCCACCCTCGCCTGGATCGAGCGGCACCCCGATTCCAACCTGTATCTGCGCCAGCTCCCGATCCCCGGGCTGGACACCAAATGGGTGGAGGCACGCAAGGGGGTGCTGGCGGAACTGCTCGGCCACATCCTCGCCCGGCCGGACGACACCGAAGACTTTCATGCGCTGTGCGGCTTGCGGCGCCCGTCTTCGCTGGTGCGGATGCGCGTCCTCGATCCGGCACTGCGCGCCCGCCTGGGCGGCATCGGCGACATGGCCGTGCCGGCAGATGAACTGGCGCGACTGACGATCGCGCCCAGGCACGTCGTCGTGGTCGAAAACCTGCAGACAGGATTGGCCCTGGGCGACCTGCCCGATACCGTCGCCTTCATGGGACTGGGCTATGGCGTCGACGTGCTTGCGGGCCTGCCTTGGGTACGCGACGCCGACTGCATCTATTGGGGTGACATCGACACCCATGGATTGGCGATCCTGGGCAGATTACGGTCGCATTTGCCTGCGGTGCGCTCGGTTCTCATGGACGAAGCCACCCTGCTGGCGCATCGGGCGTTCTGGACGCAGGAAACCAGCCAGCATGCTGCGCAGGATCCATCGCATCTTCTGCCGCTGGAACGGGCACTGTACCAGGCCCTCAAGGGCCATGCGCTGGGTCCGTCCGTACGCCTGGAACAGGAGCGCATTGGATGGACGACAGCATGGGATGCGCTGTTACGCATTCACGCACAGGTTCCATGAGTGTCGAGTCCCGTCCGATCATCGACACGTTGAACGAATAACGCCGGCCGCTTCTGCTGCCATTGCTTGAGCGCGAGGACAAATTTTTTTACTGCCAATGGCGCGCTGCGGAAGCCATTTCCTTAACATAGACCACCAGCAATGCTTTTACCGGTGCGCAGGTCAAATCCAAAGTAGCAGGTGTACCCACTACCCGAATTGAAAGTACACCAGACCTTATCCTTGCTCCGACTGCGTGCGCCTTTTTCGCCACTACAGGTCTCCTTGTCGTCAGGAGGCATGGCATTGAAAATTTCTTTTGCTGGTTGCCCCTCGATGATGAAGGAAAGCTTGCGATCACTGTGAGTAGGTGCCTGCTGATCGCCCAACTCGCCAGAATAAATGGTGTACTCCCCCTTGAACTGCCGATAGGGTGCAGGCCATTGAGCTTGCTCGGTAGCATATGCCAAGGAAAGCAGCGCACTTGCTCCGATAATTGCCACGATCTTCTTCATCGCACACTCGCTCGTATCGCTACATGGAAATGATCGTCATGATGCACTAGCGGCCTAACTCCAGAAATACTCAGGTCGTTGAAGAACACTTTGGTTACTGCTGGATGGGATTGGAAAATGCCGATGAGACGTGCCGTCGCTTCTTTGTCATAAGCTGCCTGGAAATAGTTGACGCCAACCCGCGCGCCATCCTTTCGCAGGGGGCGGATATCGACTTGAAGACCATCCATGTGGGAGTCGTGCGGCTTGAACTTGCCGCCTCCGGCCAAGCTGATATTCCCAACCCCAAATTTCCTCCGGTCGATGGCTTGCCACTCGCGTTCAACCACAAAGAGAAGTGTCATCATTTCAGGGTGAGCGTAGTGTCCTCTCCCCTTCTCGGGTGTTCCATATACATAGTAACCGGCGTCGTCGGGCGCTTGCGGCAACATGAAATAGCCACGCGAATCCCTTGGTTGGACTTCGAGCATGGTGGCCTCCGTTTATGCGATACGATTGGTCGCCAGATCCCAACCGCCGGCCGTATTGCCCCCAGAGCCGCCACCGATCTTCTGTTGCGTGTACTTCCACTTAACTTTCGAAAATTTGAGCGCTACGGCATCTTGCAGAATGCTGCCTTCGTGTACCGCCTGATTGATGCTGCCGATCAGTACATTTTCCAGCTCGACTTCGTAGTACTTGACCGGTTTGCCATCGCTGTCGGCACGCATGAACTCCAGCTTGGCCTTGGGAATGGTCTTTCCTGACGAGCAGGTTTGCATCAATAGCGGTGAAGAAAGGTCGGCCAGTTTCGTTACCGTGATGCTGCGGTGTTCGCAACGTTCGGCAGTGTGACCGCCTGCCGTCGATGCCGTTGCTGACTTGGGCTGCAATACGCCCCACTGCGCCGATGTCAGTTCGATCCAGCCTTGGTGCGTGGAATCCTGGGATTCGCCTTTGATACCGTCGATCTGCAGATAGACATCGATTGCCATGAGCGTGACTCCAGAGTTGAGGTTGACCGCTTCATACAGCCTTGCCCCCGGCAAGACTCATTCTCGAATAGAAGCGGTAGCGTTTTGAAGTATTCGCTGGAACACATCAGGTAGACGATGCGCTCCCTCAACAATCTCATGAGAAACAGCAGTCAGCGATCGATCAGTCGCGTCTTGAACACGCCCGTATGCCTGACCGGCACGGTTGCGCGTGCCCATGACATGACGGGAATGGCTTGCGGATTGCGCCGAGCCACCTCACCCAAAACACGGCCGAGCGGCGCTTCGATGCAGCGCTGGAACAGCGCGCCCGCACCCAGGCTGGCACTCCACGCCAACAGCACGCCGATCGTCTGCAGGTATGCCTGCTCCGGCACGAAACGCGTGAACAGCGCATTCACCACCAGGCACACCGGAAAGTGAACCAGGAACACCGAAAACGATATCTTCGCCAGCGCATCGATCACCTTGAAAGCGCTACCCGCGCAGTGCGTCAGGCGCGTACGCCCGAACAGGAACAGCACCCCGGCCACCACCGACGCCACCGCGATGCGGCTGCGGAAATCCACGCCCAGCGCCACCGTCGCCAGCAACGCCATCAGCGACAACAAGCCCATCGACATGCCCGGCTTGCGCGCCGGATCGCCGGCCCACCAGGCCAGGATACCCAGGCCATAACTGCCGAAGAAATACGGCGCCCACACATCCCAATCGGCATCGCGGTTGAAATACAGCAGCGACGCGCCGACACCGGCCGCCACCAGCAACGGCATCAGCCACGGCGCGCGGCGCCCGGCCAAGGTCCCGGAAAACCACAGCAGCAGCGTCGTCAACGCATACAGCTGGAAATCGATCGCCACATACCAGGCGCCGGCCGACAGCGATTCATAGCCCAATACCCCATGCAGCAACAGCACGTGCGCGCCCAGTTGGCCGATGGTCGGCGGCGGGGAAATCGAATCGTCGGTCATCCACAGGCCGGCCACGGCCGAGGCGGCGATCGCCAGCAGCATCGCCACGATGAAGGGCGGCGCCAGCTTGACGTAGCGGCGCCAGATGGTCTGCACGGGGTCGGCGATGCCGGGCAAGCCCTGCGGCGACAGGGATTTCGCCGCCAGGAAGCCGCCGACGACGAGGAAGACCTGCACGGCGATGCGCGCATAATCGTAGAGCCAGTCGACCAGCGCCGGCATGATGGTGCGCGCGTGGTCGGACATTGGCCCGTAGAAGGCCAGGTGATGCAGCACGATCAATTGCGCCGATCCGGCTTTGAGAAAATCAATCAGGACGAACTGTGTCTGCCTGGTGCGCGCCGATCCGGGCGCCGTGGTTGCTCCACTCATGGGGTTCCAGCCTTACTCAACAATGTGTCACCCGGCGCAAATAGATTCACAATGTTGTCGAAATGGCCGGGTGACGCACTATAGCCGAGCCGGAAACATCGAGGCAGCGCGTTACATTCGGTAACTTCTTCCAATTATCGGTATTTACATGCCATTTTTACGTTATTTGGCAAAGAACCAGTCGACATCGCGCAGGATGGCGATCCGATCCGGTTGCCGGCAGCCACAAATGTGATGAAATCAAGTAATCAATTATTCATGTAAAAGAAATAAGCCGGTCATCTTGCAGGACTAATCTGCGGCGCATTCCAACCGTCCGCCCCGTTCGATGAACCCGACCACTTCCGCTGTCCCGCGCCCTTCCCTGATCGCCTTCGCCGTCGCCATGCTGTGCGCCGCGGCCGCCCATGCCGACGACAAACCTGCCATTGCCGAGGACGCGCCGCCGGCAGCGGCCGCCCCGGCCATCCAGGACACCACGCCCGCCGGCGCCATCGCCACCGTCGAGATCTCGACCCGCAAGACGCGCTCCTCGGTGGCCTTGAAAGGCGCCGAGATCCAGAAGGTGCTGCCGGGCGTGAATCCATTGAAAGCGCTGCAGGCCCTGCCCGGCGTCAGCTTCCAGACCGCCGACCCGTGGGGCAACAACGAGCAGAACCTGTCGCTGTTCGTGCACGGCTTCAACGCCCAGCAAATGGGCTTTACCATGGATGGCGTGCCGCTCGGCGACCAGAGCTACGGCAACTACAACGGCCTGGCGCCGCAGCGCGCGCTCACCAGCGAGAACGTGCGCAGCGTGGTGCTGGCCACCGGCGCCGGCGACCTCGGCACGCCGTCGACCAACAACCTGGGCGGCACCATCGAGACCTATTCGACCGACCCGGCCAAGCGCCGCAATATCGGCCTGCAGCAGACGCTGGGCAGCCACCAGGCCACGCGCAGCTTCGTGCGCTTCGATTCGGGAGACATTGGCGGCGGCAACAGCTTCTTCCTGTCCGGCCTGCACCACGAGGCCAAGGCCTGGGATTTCAATGGCCGCCAGAGCAACGACCAGTTCAACGCCAAATTCGTGCACCAGGACAACCGGGGCAAGCTGACGCTGTTCGCCGACTGGTCCGACAAGACCGAGCCGAACGAGGATTCGTCGCTGCACCAGGCCGGGCTGAACTCGCCCTACACGCGTCCCTTCCTGTACCCGGACTTCCGCGCCGCGCTGGCCTACCTCGATGCCAACGGCGCACCGCCGGCGTCGGTCGGCGCCAACTTTCGCAACTACTACAGCGACGCCCAGCGCACCGACAAGCTCGCCTACGCCAGGTACGAGGCCTTCATCAGCGACGATGTCACCTGGTCGAACCAGTACTACTTCCACCACAACGACGGCGTCGGCGTGGTCGCCGGCCCGATCAACCAGGCCGGCCTGCCGGGACTGTTCCGCGTGTATTACCCGAACCAGGATTTGAAGACGATCTTCGGCGGCTCCGGCTACGCCACCCGCACCACCGAGTACAGGATCAACCGCCAGGGCTGGCTATCCAACCTGCGCTGGGAACTGGGCGCGCACCGCATCCAGGGCGGCCTCTGGTTCGAGCACAACAACTCGGGCGCCTACCGCCGCTGGTATGCGCTGGACGTGAACAACCCGAGTTCGCCCTACACGCGCCCGCGCAATCCACTCATCACGCAGTATGGCAGCGACATCGACAACAAGGTGGTGCAGCTGCACCTGCAGGACGAATGGCGCCTGCGTCCCGACCTGGTGCTGCAGGGCGGCTTCAAATCCAGCCTGCAGTTCGCCGAGGGCCGCTTCCCGGTCAACACGCTGCCCAGGGCGATCAGCGCCACCGCCACCGGTGGCCTGCCGGAAGGGAAGATCGACACCCGGAAATGGTTCCTGCCCGGCGTCGGCGCACGCTGGGACGTGTCGACGAGCGACCAGCTGTTCGCCAACGTGCAAAAGAACCTGCGCCAGTTCATGACCTACGGCGGCGGCGGCAATTCGCCCTGGAGCCTGTCGTCGCAGGCCGCGTTCGACTATTTCAAGGCCACGGCGAAGCCGGAAACCTCGGTCACCTACGAGCTGGGCCTGCGCGATTCGCGCACCCTGGCCCTGGGCGCCTTGACCGGCTTCGACGGCCAGGTGGCGCTGTACCACGTCACCTTCCGCGACCGCCAGCTGGCGATCAGCTCGAACCCGATCATCACCTCGTTCGCCGGCGGCACCACGATCCTGTCCAACGTCGGCAGCGTCAAGACCGACGGCGTCGACCTGGCCGGCACGCTGCACTTCGGGCGCGCGTTCTCGTTCTACGACGCGCTCTCATACAACCGCTCCGAATACCAGGACAGCTATTATTCCGGCACCACGCTGGTCCCGACCGCGGGCAAGACCGTGCCCAACACGCCGAAGTGGATGAACAAGTTCGTCGCCACCGTCAAGCCGGGCGCGGACGTCGAACTGCAGCTGTCGGGCGACTACGTCGGCAGGCGCTACGCCACCTACACCAACGACCTGGACATCCCCGGTTATTTCCTGATGGGGTTGAGCGTATCCGGTAAAGTACCGTTGTCGGCCGGCTTCTTGAAAAACCTGCGCTGGACCGTGAGCGCGACCAACCTGCTGAATCGCGAAGGCCCGCTGCAGCCGGTGGTGGGCCAGCCGAGCGGCAGCTACGCCACCTACCCGATCCCGCCGCGCATGGGATTCGTCACCTTGAAAGCGGATATCTGATGCGGCCGATCCTCCTGCCTTGCGACCCGCTGCGGCGGCGCCTGTTGAAAGGCACGGCCGCCGCCGTCGGCCTGGCCGGCCTGCCGCGCTTGGCCGCGGCGCAAGCGCGCCGCCTCGACCCGGCATCCAGGCCCACGCTGTACGCCCACCGCGGCGCCAGCGCGCTGCGGCCCGAGCACACGCTGGCGTCCTACGCCAGGGCGATCGCCGACGGCGCCGACTTCGTCGAGCCGGACCTGGTCTGCACCCGCGACGGCGTGCTGGTGGCGCGCCACGAAAACGCCATCACCGACACCACCGACGTCGCCGCGCGCCCCGAGTTCGCCGCCCGCAGGAACCGCAAAGTAATCGACGGCGAGGCGCACGAGGGCTGGTTCGTGTCCGACTTCACGTTCGCCGAACTGAAGACGCTGCGCGCGGTGGAACGCCTGCCGGCCATGCGCGGCACTGCCTGGGACGGCCAGTTCCAGGTGGTCAGCCTGGAAGAAGTCATCGACTTCGTGGCGGCCGAGGCGGCGGCGCGCGGGCGCATCATCGGCCTGGTTCCGGAACTGAAGCACTCGACCTGGTTCGCCAATGCCGGCCTGCCGCTGGAAGAGCGCTTCATGTCGACCCTGAACGCGCACGCCTACACGCGCCGCGCACCGGTCACGGTGCAATCCTTCGAGACCGCCAACCTGAAGGCGCTGCGCAAGGCGTTCGGCCGGCGCGACAACGTGCGCCTGGCGCAGCTGGTCGTCGCCGGCGGCAAGTACGACGCCATGCGTCCGGCGGACGTGGCGCTGGTCGGCGGCGGCCTGACTTACGGCGAGATGGTGTCGCGCCGCGGCCTGCGCGACGTGGCCAAGTACGCCGACGTGGTGGCGCCGATCACGCGCGCCGTGATCCCGCTGGGTGCCGGCGAGCGCCTGGCCAGGCCGACCGCACTGGTGGAGGACGCGCACGCGGCCGGCCTGCAGGTGGTGGTGTGGACGTTCCGGCCGGAGAACGCGTTCCTGGCGGCCGATTTCCGCAACGGCGACGGACCGAACGCGCGCAACGAGGCGGGGTCGATCGCCGAGATCCGGCGCTACCTGGACACCGGCATCGACGGCTTGTTCAGCGACGATACGGCGCTGGCAAGGACGGCGATCGGGCGTTTGTCGGCAGCGAGCTGACGCGCACGCTATGTGCCTCGTCAGCCTGTGCACGACGAGGCAGGGGCCGAGAGTGCGTTGTAGATAGATTCCGGCAGACCGGAAATAATGACCGGTTGCGCCCTTGCGATCCGTCCATGCGATGATGCCGCATGACCTACCGACTCGCGATCTTCGACTTCGACGGCACGCTGGCCGACTCCTTTCCCTTCTTCCTCAGCGTCTTCAACGTCATCGCCGACAAGCACGGCTTCCGGCGCATCGACGTCAGCCGCGCCGGCCAGCTGCGCCACCACGGCGTGCGCCAGATGATGGCGCACGTCGGCATGCCGGCCTGGAAGCTGCCGCTGGCCTCGCGCAGCTTCATGGCGATGATGACGGAACACGCCGACACGATCCCGCTGTTCGACGGCGTCGCCGAGGCGCTGCGCCACCTGGCCGCGCACGGCGTGCGGCTGGCGCTGGTGTCGTCGAATGCCGAACACAACGTGCGGCGCATCCTCGGGCCGGAACTGGCGGGGCTGATCGCCCAGTTCGAGTGCGGCATGTCGGTATTCGGCAAGGCGGGGCGGATCCGCGCGGTGCTCAAGGTGCAGGGCGTGGCGGCGCGGGACGCGATCTATGTCGGCGACCAGGGCACCGATGCGGAAGGCGCACACGCTGCCAAGGTGGCGTTCGGCGCCGTGCATTGGGGCTATGCCACCATTGAGGCCCTGCGCGCGGAAGGATGCGCGTGCGAGTTCGTCACGCCGCACGCGTTGCGGCGGATTGCCGGCGTAGACACCGCGTAATTCATCCCGACAGTCACACGGGGTGGACGTGGCCGGCGAGGCGGCTTCGCCGGCCACACGATCCACGCCGAGTTGAAAGAAATTACTTCGCATGCTAAACTTTCGCATATAAACAGTGTCCAATACAAATATTTACATGCCCACGATCCTGCCGGACCAGCTCCTGAGCCAATTGACCGCCGCCCTCACCCACGCCTCGCGCGCCTACCGCGCCGCCGCCGACAAGGTCGCGGCCGACTACGGCCTGTCGCAGGCGACCGGTTTGCCGGTGCTGGTGATCAGCCGCTTCGGCGACAGCGGCGTGCGCCCCGGTATCCTGGCCGAAACGCTGAGCCTGGAAGCCTCGTCGCTGGTGCGCGTGGTCGACCACCTGATCGAGTCCGGCCTGCTGGAACGCCAGGAAGACCCCAACGACCGCCGCGCCAAGATCCTGCGCCTGACAGACGAGGGGCAAAAGACCGCCACCCTGATGGACCAGGCCCTGACCCCGTTCCGCCGCAAGCTGTTCGGCCAGTTCGACGCGCCCGACGTCGAAGCCTGCCTGCGCGTGCTGGGCGGCTTGCCGGCGGCGATCGCCAACATCGCTGCCACCGGCGCAGCCGACGACAACGCCAGGCAGGACACCGCCGCGGAGCGCAAGCGCGCATGAAGCTGGCAAGCCGGACGGAGCTGCTGTTCTCCGTCAAATCCTTCGCGGCAGCGATGCTCTCGGTATATCTATCGATGCGCATCGGACTGCCGCGCCCGTTCTGGGCGATGATGACCTCGTACATCGTCGCCGCGCCGTTCGCCGGTCCGACCCGCTCCAAGGGGTTGTACCGCGCCGGCGGCACCGTGCTGGGCGCGATCATGGTGACCTTCGCCGTGCCGCAGCTGGTGAATTCTCCCGAGCTGCTGTCGCTGGTGCTGGCGCTGTGGATCGGCGCCTGCCTGTATTTTTCGCTGCTGGACCGCACGCCGCGCTCGTACATGCTGATGCTGGCCGGGTATACCGCCGGCCTGATCGCCTTCCCGGCCGTGAACCAGCCGGAAGCGGTGTTCGACATCGCGCTGGCGCGCGTCGAGGAGATCGTGCTGGGCATTACCTGCGCGACGCTGGTGCACAGCCTGGTGCTGCCGCAGGCCTACGGTCCGGTGCTGCTGGCGCGCCTGGACAACGCGGTCAAGGACGCCCACGCCTGGATCCGCGACGCCCTCAATCCAGCCGGCGACGCGCGCAGCGCGGGCGAGCGCCGCAAGCTGGCCGGCGACATCACGGAACTGCGCATGATGAGCGTGCACCTGCCGTTCGATACCTCGTGCCTGCGCTGGACCGGCAAGGCGGTCAATGCGCTGCAGGAGCGCCTGGCGCAGAGCGTGCCGGTCGTCTCGGCCATCGAGGACCGCCTGGGCGCCCTGCGCGACATCAAGGCGCGCACCGTGTCGGAACGCTGGGATGCGCTGCTCAAGGACGTCACCGCATTGATCGACGCCGGCCCCGGCGCGCCGCTGCCGGCCGCCGGCGCCGCCCTGCACGGGCGCATCGACGCGCTGGCGCCGCGTGTCGACCGCACGCTCGGCTGGAGCGGCCTGATCGAACTGAACCTGGCCGCGCGCCTGCGCCGCCTGATCGACATCTGTGTCGACACGCGCACCCTGCGCGCTCACATCGACAGCGGCATGCACGGGCGCCTGCCGGACGCGGTGCGCAACCTGCCCGGCGTGCCGGTCAGCGCTTTGCACCAGGACCGCGGTATGGCGCTGCTGTCGGCATTCGCCGCGGTGGCGGCCACGCTGACCTGCTGCGCCTTCTGGATCCTGACCGGCTGGCCGGCCGGTTCCGCCGCGCCGATGATGTGCGCGGTGCTGTGCTGCTTCTTCGCCACCCAGGACGATCCGGTCCCGTTCATCAAGAGTTTTTTGACCTATACGATTTATTCGATTCCGGCGTCGGCGCTGTACCTGCTGGTGCTGCTGCCGGCGGTGCACGGCTTCGAGACGCTGGTGCTGGTGTGCGCGCCGCTGTTCCTGGTGCTGGGCGTGCTGCTGGCGCGCTCCGCCACCTTCGGGCGCGCCATGCCCTTCCTGTTCGGCGTGTGCGGCACGCTGGCCATGGTCGACACCCACAATGCCGACATGGTCACCTTCACCAACAGCATGCTGTCGCAGGTGTTCGGCTTGACGGTGGCCGCGGTGATGACCGGCATGCTGCGCCGCGTCGGCGCCGCCTGGACCGCGCGCCGCCTGCTCAAGGCCGGCTGGCGCGAATTGTCCCGCCTGGGCAGCGGCGAGCGCGTGGTGCCGCTGGCGACCTTCTCGGCGCGCATGGTCGACCGCATCGGCCTGCTGACCCCGCGCCTGGCGCTGGCCGGCAACCACGAAGACCTGCAGGCGGTCGATACGCTGCGCGACCTGCGCATCGGCCTGAACATGACGATGCTGCAGGAAGTGCGGCCCCGGCTGGGCCGCGGCGAGGCGGCGCTGCGGCCGCTGATGGCGGCACTGTCGCGCCACTTCGCGCGCCGACCGCAGGTCGACGCCGCCGCCGAGGCGCAGCTGCTGGACACGCTCGACAATGCCCTGCGCGCGGTGTGCGCCGGCCCGCACGACGCCGCCCAGTGCGAGGCGCTGGCCGCGCTCACCGGCATGCGGCGCGACCTGTTCCCGCAGGCGGCGCCGTGGCAGCCGGCGTTGTATGAAATCGCAACCGATGAGGAGGGCCGATGATCGGCGAAGTCAGTATTTACGGCCTGTACGTGCCGCCGCTGCTGCTGTTGACGCTGGCGGCGCTGCTGGTGATGCGCCTGTTGAACCTGGTGCTGGCGCGCACCGGCTTGTATCGCCTGGTGTGGCACCCGGCATTGTTCGATGTATCCCTGTTCGTCATCGTGCTCGGCGCGCTGGCGTATTTCACACGCAACTGGTCTTGAGATGGCTTCCAAAATTTCTTTGCCGGCGATCGGCCGGGTCGGATTCACCTTGCTGTTCGCCGCCGGCGCCGCCTATGCCGGCTGGCAGCTGTGGCGCCACTACGAGGTCGAGCCCTGGACGCGCGACGGCCGCGTCAAGGCGGACGTGGTGCAGGTGGCGCCGGACGTGACCGGCCAGGTGACCAAGGTGTACGTGCACGACAACCAGCCGGTGAGCGCGGGCCAGCCGCTGTTCGAGATCGACCGTGCCCGCTTCGAGCTGGCGCTGCGCCAGAGCGAGGCGCAGGTGACCGCGGCCGAGGCGGCGCTGGGCCAGTCGCAGCGCGAAAACAAGCGTAATACCCAGCTGGACGACCTGGTGTCGCAGGAAACCCGCGAGCAGGGCCAGACCCGCAGCGACCAGGCGCGCGCCACGCTGGCGCAGGCGGTGGTCGCGCGCGACATCGCCAGATTGAACCTGGAGCGTGCGCACGTGGTCTCGGCGGTGGACGGCATCGTCACCAACCTCGATTTGCGCGAAGGTGCCTATGCCACCGCGGCGCGGCCCGTGATGGCGCTGGTCGACCGCAACAGCTTTTATGTGGAAGGCTATTTCGAAGAGACCAAGCTGCCCGGCATCGCACTCGGCGACCGCGTCGACGTGACCCTGATGGGCACCCGCCAGCCGTTCCACGGCCATGTGGAAAGCATCGCCGAGGGCATCGCCGACCGCGACCGCAGCACCGGCGCCAACATGCTGCCCAACGTGAACCCGACCTTCAATTGGGTGCGCCTGGCCCAGCGCATTCCGGTGCGCATCGCGCTCGATCCGCTGCCGGCGACTGTGCGCCTGGTGGCGGGGCAGACGGCGACGGTAAAAGTACTGCCGCGGACGGCGCAGCAGAGCGCCCCGGCCACGCCGGCTGCGAAAGCGCCGGCGGCTGGCGCTCCTGCCACGGTGGCCGCAGCGCCGGCCACGGCGGCAGCTCACGCGCCGGCCAGCGCCGCAGCCCCGCATTAAGGAATGAACATGAACCGATACCCCTCCCTCACCCGCCGCGCGCTGACGCTGACGGCGTTGGCGGCGGCCCTCGCCGCCTGCACCACCGTCGGCCCGAATTACCATGTGCCGGACCAGGCTGCCGTAAAACGTCCGGAAGCCAACGCACCCTTCCTCGGCGCCGCAGAAAAATCGTACACCTCCGACCCGCTGCCGGCCGACTGGTGGCATTTGTACCAGGACCCGGTACTGGACGGCCTGATCGCCAAGGCCTTCAGCGCCAACGCCGACCTGCGCGTGGCCGCCGCCAATTTGCAGCGCGCGCACGCGGTGCTGGAAGAAGTCGAGGAAAAGAAGCGTCCGGAAGTCGAGATCGCCGCGGCGCCGCAGTACGGGCGCATCGCCGGCGCCTCGCTCGGCATTCCGGAAGAGATTCCGGCCGGCGGTTTGTACGAGGCCGACATCAAGGTCGCCTACCAGGTCGACATGTGGGGCCGCATCCGCCGCGCCATCGAGGCGGTGCAAGCCGACCAGGACGCGGCGCAGGCCGCCAGCGACCTGGCCCACGTGACGGTCGCCGCCGACACCACGCGCGCCTACGCGGACGCCTGCTCGGCCGGCTACCAGCTGAAAGTGGCGCAGGCATCGGTCGACCTGCAGCAGCGCTTCGCCAAGCTGACCGCGGAGCGCGTGCAGGGCGGACGCGGCATCGCCATCGACAACAGCCGCGCCCAGGCCCAGCTGGACCAGCTGCGCGCCAACCTGCCGCCGCTGGCGGCGCGCCAGCGCACCGCGCTGTACCGCCTGGCGGTGCTGACCGGCGAGGTGCCGAGCCGCTTCCCGGCCGAGGTGGCGAAATGCGCCACGCCGCCGCGCGTGGCCAGCGCCATCCCGGTCGGCGACGGCGCCGCCCTGCTGCGCCGCCGTCCCGACGTGCGCCAGGCCGAGCGCCAGCTGGCCGGCGCCACGGCGCGCATCGGCGTCGCCACCGCCGAGCTGTACCCGAACGTCAGCCTGGGCGCCTCGTTCGGCGGCGTCGGCTTCATCAAGGATGCCGGCGCGGTCAATACCTGGAAGTTCTCGGTGGGGCCGCTGATCTCGTGGAACCTGCCGTCGACCAGTTCGGCGCGCGTGCACATCCGCGAAGCCAACGCATCGAGCGCCGGCGCGCTGGCCAGGTTCGACGCGGTGGTGCTGAACGCGCTGCGCGAGACCGAGAGCGCGCTGACCGTCTATGCCCGCGAACTCGACCGCAACGCCGCCCTGCGCGCGGCGCGCGAGCAAAGCGCACTGGCGGCGCGCCAGACGGCGAAACTGTACCAGTTCGGCCGCACCGACTTTTTGGCGGCGCTGGATGCGGACCGCACGCTGGCCAGCGCGGAAAGCGTGCTGGCGGCGTCGGATGCACAGCTGGCGATGGACCAGGCGCAGCTGTTTTTGGCGCTGGGCGGTGGGTGGGAAAATACGCGGCCAGCGCACGGCGAAGGGCATGGCGCGGCGACCGGTGGTGGACCTACTGCGCACGGCGTCGAACACGGCGTCGCAGCGGTTGGTACGCATGGCAGTCACGCGCCGCAATAAGCACCGATAGCACCAAATTCGTCGTCCCCGCGCAGGCGGGGACCCATACGAAGTTTCAATATCCGTCCTATCAAAACAGCGATGCACGTTTGCTGATGTGACTTCGGAAACTCAGCATGGGTCCCCGCCTGCGCGGGGACGACGCGGTGCGGTCGTTGCCGCTATAGCGACAATCCACGCATCACCACACCTGCATCACAACAGCTTATCCAGGGTAATCGGCAAATCCCTCACCCGCCTGCCGGTCGCGTGGAACACTGCATTCGCCACCGCCGCGCCCACGCCGGTGATGCCGATCTCGCCGATCCCCTTCGCCCCCAGCGGGTTCACGTGCGGGTCGTCCTCGTCGACGATCTGCACGTCGATCGACTGGATGTCGGCATTGGTCGGCACGTGGTATTCGGCCAGGTTGCCGTTCACCGCCCGGCCCGCGCGACCGTCGATCAGGGTCGCCTCGAACAGCGCCAGGCTGATGCCCCAGACGATGCCGCCCATCAGCTGGCTGTAGGCGGTCTTTTCGTTCATCAGGCGGCCGACGCCGTACACGCCGACCGCGCGCGGCACGCGGATCTCGCCCAGGTCTTCGTCGACTTCTACCTCGATGAAGATGGCGCCGAAGGCGTGCATCGAATACTGCTCCTTTTCGCTTCCGGGTTCGGTCCTGGCAATGACCTCGATCCCGTCCCCGCCATGGCGCGCGACGATGGCCGCCAGCGTTTCGCGCCGCGACGGATCGGCCAGCAGGTACAGCTCGCCCTGCTCGGCGCCGACGCCGTCGGCCGTCGCGCCGCACAGCGGCGAACGTTCGTCGGCCAGCGCGATGCCGGTCAGTTTCAGGCGCAGCGCATGGCCGGCCGCCTGCACCGCCGGACCGACGCTGGCGACCGTGGTCGAGCCGCCCGAGACCGGCGCTTCCGGCAGCGTCGAATCGCCCAGTTCGAAGCGCACGCGCTCGACCGGCAGGCACAGCGCGTCGGCGGCGATCTGCGTCATGACGGTGTAGGTGCCGGTGCCCAGGTCCTGGGTCGATGAGCGGAACAGCGCCGTGCCGTCCGCCAGCATGGCGGCCGCGCATTCGCCCGGCGAGCGGTTGGTCGGATACGTCGCGCTGGCCATGCCCCAGCCGACCAGCTTGCCGTCGCGGCGCATCGAGCGCGGTCGTGCATCGCGCTCCTTCCAGCCGAAGCGTTCGGCGCCGATCTCGTAGCACTGGCGCAGCGACTTGCTCGACCACGGTAACTCCTTGCCGGGATCGCGCTCGGCGTAGTTCTGCAAGCGCAGCGCGAGCGGGTCCATGCCCAGTTGGTGCGCCAGCTCGTCCATGGCGGATTCCAGCGCGAACGAGCCGGACGCCTCGCCCGGCGCGCGCATGAAGGTCGGCGTGCCCAGGTTCATCGGCGCCAGCCGGTGCGTGGTCTGCTGGTTGGGCGTTGCGTACATCATGCGCGTCACCAGGCCGCACGGCTCGATCCAGTTTTCCAGCATTGAGGTGTAGGCGACGGTGTCGTGCACGGAGGCGGTGAGGCTGCCGTCCTCCTGCGCCGCCAGGCGCAGGCGCTGCTCGGTGTTGGGGCGCTGGCCGACCGGGCCGAACATCTGGTTGCGGTCCAGCGACAGTTTTACCGGACGGCCAACCTGCTTCGCGGCCATGGCGGCAAGGGCCACGTGCGACCACGCCGAGCCCTTCGAGCCGAAGCCGCCGCCGACGTAGGGGCAGATCGCCGTCACGTGTTCGGGCGGCAGGCCGAAGATCGCCGCCATGATGCGCTGCACGCCCTTCATGTACTGGGTCGAATCGTGCAGCGTCAGGCGCTCGCCGCCGTCGTCGCCCTGGCGCCACTCGGCGATGGTGGCGTGGGTCTCGAGCGGGTTGTGGTGTTCGATCGGCGTGGTGTAGGTGGCGTCCAGGCGGGTGCTGCCGGCCTGCCAGCCGTCCAGCAGGTCGCCGCGCCGGGTGTCGGATTCCTCGGCCATCACCTTTTCCGGGGTGCGCAGCGATTGCCTGGCTTGCCCGAAGTCGAGCGCCGCCGGCTTCGTCTCGTATTCCACGCGCAGGCGCGCCGCGGCGTCGCGCGCGTGTTCCAGCGTATCCGCCACGACCACGGCGATGGGCTGGTTGTTGTAGTAGACCTCGTCTTCCTGCAACAAGGTCAGGCGGCGGCCGACCGGCGGCTGGATCTTGCCGTCTTTCGTTTCGCGCGGCAGGCGCGGGGCGTTCTGCGGCGTCATCACCAGCAGCACGCCGGGCACCTGCCGGGCCGCGCCGTCGTCGATGCGCAGCACGCGCCCGCTGGCAATGGTGGACGTGACCAGCACGGCGTGGACCAGGCCTTCGACCGGGTGCTCGGCCGCGTAATGTGCCGCGCCGCTGACCTTGGCCCAGGCGTCGATGCGGTTGATGGGGGCGCCGATGTTGCTCATGCCTGGTCTCCTGGGTTGCTCGCTGCCGGGACGATCGGGATGACGTTCGCGCCCGTCGGCGCGGCGGTCTGCGGCGGGTTGGCTGCATTCCGGATGGCGCGCACCACGGCGCGCCGGGCCAGTTCGACCTTGAACGCGTTGTCGCGGCAGGGTCGAGCGCCCTGCACCGCGGCGGCGGCCGCGCGCGCCAATACGTCGCTATGCAATGCCTGGCCGCGTAAAACGTCTTCCGCCGCGTACGCGCGCCACGGCTTGTGCGCCACGCCGCCCAGCACGATGCGCGCGTCGCGCACGGTATCGCCGTCCAGTTCCAGCGCGGCCGCCACCGACACCAGCGCGAACGCATAGCTGGCGCGGTCGCGCACCTTCAGGTAGTGCGCATGTTCTCCCCAGCGCGACGGCGGCAGTTCCACCGCGGTGACCAGTTCACCCGGCCGGATCACCGTGTCGTCCTGCGGCCGGTCTTCCGGCAAGCGGTGAAAGTCGAGCAGCGGCACCTGGCGCGCGCCGTCCGGTCCCCGCAGGTGGACGACGGCGTCCAATGCGGCCAGCGCCACCGCCATGTCGGACGGGTGGGTGGCGATGCAGTCCGGGCTGGCGCCCAGGATCGCATGGATGCGGTTGTGGCCGTCGATGGCGTCGCAGCCGGAACCGGGATCGCGCTTGTTGCAGTGTTCGAAGGCCGGGTCGGTGAAGTAATGGCAGCGCGTTCGTTGCAGCAGGTTGCCGCCCACGGTCGCCATGTTGCGCAGCTGGGTCGAGGCGCCGTTCAGCAGCGCTTCCGACAGCAGGCGGTAGCGCCGGCGCACCAGCGGGTGGTTGGCCGCCGCGGTGTTGGTCGCCATGGCGCCGATGCGCAGGCCGCCGTCGGCCGTTTCCTCGATGGCGGCCAGCGGCAGGCGGCTGACGTCCACCAGGCGCAGCGGCTTTTCGATGCCGCTTTTGTACAGGTCGAGCAGGTTGGTGCCGCCGCCGATGAATTTGGCGCCGGGCTGGCGCGCCAGTTCGATGGCGTGGTCCACGTCGTTGGCGCGGTCGTAGAAGATCGATTGCATATTCTCTCCTTCACGCTTCGCGCAGCACGACGCTGCGGATCGCCTTGACGATGTTCGGATAGGCGCCGCAGCGGCACAGGTTGCCGCTCATGCGCTCGCGGATTTCGGCGTCGGAGAGCGCGCCCGGCGCCAGCTCGTCGCCATCGGTCAGCATGCTGGCCTGGCGCGCCTTGACCTCGTCCAGCAGCGCCACCGCCGAGCAGACTTGTCCCGGCGTACAGTAGCCGCACTGGAAGCCGTCGCAATCCATGAAGGCTTGCTGCATCGGATGCGGCTGCCCTTCCTGGCCCAGGCCCTCGATCGTGGTGATTTCGCGGCCCTCGTGCATGATCGCCAGCGTCAGGCAGGCATTGATGCGCTGGCCGTCGACCAGCACGGTGCAGGCCCCGCACTGGCCGCGGTCGCAGCCCTTCTTGGTGCCGGTCAGGTGGATGACTTCGCGCAGCGCGTCCAGCAGCGTGACGCGCGGCTCGATCGTCAACGCGTGATCGGCGCCGTTGATGTGCAGCGTCACGGCTTGCGGCGGCGCATAGGGGGATAAAGGCGATGGCGGCGCGTCCTGCACACGTCCTTCGCCCTGGTGTTGGTCGTCTTGTGGCATTGCTGTACTCGCTTCCCGAAAGGCGGGCCGGCTTGCCGGCAAGGCGTACCGTTCCCTTGGTGGCTGGACAAACGTTGCCGGTTCATGATCGCCGAAATCGAAAAAGCACGGAGCGCGTCACGGGCCAATTCCTCCGGGAAATCAATTACTTGCGGACGTGCGGCGACATACGGCGAAACGAACGCCGTTGCAGGCATACTTGGAAGGGTTTTATACTCGCGCCAGCGATGCTGCCCGGCATCGCCAACCAGGAACGACCATGCGTTTTCCCCTGTCCCGCCCGAAATTGCTGTCGCTGACGCCGCTGTTGCTGGCAGGCTTGCTCGCCGGCTGCGTCAACGAATCGGCCAGCTACCTGATCGACGGACGCGACCATGCGGTGACGGTATTCGTCACGCAGAATGTTTTCTGGAGCAAGCAGGCCGGCTTGAGCGTGGTCGCCTCGCACCTGCCGGACTGCCAGCGCCGCTTCGACTTCGGCAAGATGCCGCTGGCCGACTTCACCCTGGAACTGTTCTCGACGGGCACGGAGACCTTCCTGCTGCGCGCGGGCGACGACATGTGGCAGGTGGAAACCGTGGGCTGCACCCAGTTGCCGGAACCGTCGGCCGACGTGCAGGCGCAGCCGATCGGCGTGTTCCACTTCGATGCCAGGAAAAACCTGGTGTTCGAGCGCGCGGATGGGGCGGCCGGCTGAGCCCAGGCCGCGCTCAAGCCTTTTCGCTGTCCAAATGGGCCATCTGGCTGGCGTTGTAGCGTGCGCCCGCGGCCGCGCCGGGCGGCACGATCGCTTCCAGGCGCGCCAGCTCGGTCGGCGCCAGCACCGGCACCCCCAGCGCTTCCTGCAGGCGGTCGCGCCGGCGCGCACCGATCAGGGGGACGATGTCCGGTCCCTGCGCCGCCACCCAGGCGATCGCCAGCTGCGCCACCGTCACGCCGAGTTCCTGCGCCAGCGCGCGCATGCGCTCGACCAGCGCCAGGTTGGCGGCCAGGTTCTCTTCCTGGAAACGCGGGCTGGCCAGGGCGCGGAAATCCTTGTCGCCGCCTCGCTCGCGATGCCAGTGGCCGCTGATCAGGCCGCGCGACAGCACGCCGTAGGCGGTGATGCCGATGCCGAGTTCGCGCGCGGCCGGCAGGATCGCCGCCTCGATGCCGCGCGAGATCACCGAGTATTCGATCTGCAGGTCGCTGATCGGATGCACGCGGCTGGCGCGGCGCAGCGTGTCGGCGCCGACTTCGGACAGGCCGATGTGCCTGACGTAGCCGGCCTTGACTAGGTCGGCGATCGCACCCACGGTATCTTCGATCGGCACCGCCGGATCGAGCCGGGCCGGGCGGTAGATGTCGATATAGTCGGTGCCCAGGCGTTTCAGGCTGTAGGCGACGAAGTTGCGTACCGCCTGCGGCCGGCAATCGTAGCCGCTCCAGGCGCCGTCCGGCCCGCGCAGGGCGCCGAACTTGACGCTGACCTGCACGCTGTCGCGCGGGCGCGCGCCCAGCGCCTCGCGGATCAGCAGTTCGTTGTGGCCCATGCCGTAGAAATCGCCGGTGTCGAGCAGCGTCATGCCGGCGTCCAGCGCGGCGTGGATGGTGGCGATGCTTTCGTGGCGGTCGGCCGGGCCGTACAGGTCCGACATGCCCATGCAGCCGAGGCCGATGCGCGACACGCGCGGGCCGTACCGGCCCAGTCCAGTCTTGTCCATGACTCCTTTCATGCCCAGGTCAGCGCTGCCCCGTCAGTTGGCGCAGGCGTGCGATCTCGGGACCGCGCCCCAGGCGCTCGAGCGCCTTTTCCAGCAGCGTGCGGTCGCCCTCGCGCAGCATAGTCCATTGGGTGAAATACTCGTGTACGGTACGCCAGGGCGGAAAGTCGGGCGGCATGCTGCGCCACGCGGCGCCGGTATGCAGGAAGTACAGGATGGCGCAGAACACGTCGTACAGGTCGTGCTTGCGCGGCCGCGTCTTGCGGCGCGCCGCCTCGAGCATGTCGCGTACCCCATCGAACTCTTCGCGCGCAACGTCGCTTGGAAAGGTTTGCCTGGCCATGTCGATCGCCTCAAAGTCACTTGGAGACGGTGGATCCGGAACGGTTCCCGAACAAAGCATGACGGCGGCGCATCTCCGGCGCCGCGATCAGGAAGAAGTATGTACGAGTCTAGCACGCGTTCAGGATCGCGCCAGGACGATGCGTGCACGAAACAAGGCCCCGCGCGATGCGGACAAAACGGGCGCCGCGCAAACAAAAAGGGCGGCCTGCGCCGCCCCGGTCCGCTGCCTGCGCAAGCCTTCAGTCGTGCGCCAGCGACAGGAATTCGGTGCGCAGCGCCAGGTTCGGCTGCAGTTCGCCGAGCATGGCCGACGTGATGGTTTCCTCGCCCGGCGTGCGGATGCCGCGGCTTTCCATGCACATGTGGCGGCATTTGATGACCACGCCGACCGCCTTCGGTTCCAGCACTTCCATCAGCGTGTTGGCGATCTGCACCGTCAGGCGTTCCTGCACCTGCAGGCGCTTGGAAAACACGTCGACCAGGCGGGTCAGCTTGGACAGGCCGACGATCTTGCCGTTCGGCAGATAACCGACGGTGGCCTTGCCGAAGAACGGCGCCAGATGGTGTTCGCAATGGCTGTACACCGGAATGCCGCGCACCACGATCAGTTCGTTGTATTCCTCGGCGCCGTCTTCGAAGGCCTTGAGGATCTCGACCGGATCCTGGCCGTAGCCGGAAGTCCAGTGCTTCCAGGCCTTGGCGACGCGCTTCGGCGTTTCGTGCAGGCCGGGACGATCGGGATCTTCGCCGAGGCTGGCCAGCAGGCGGCGCCAGTCGTTTTCGGTGAAGAGTTCTTTGTCAGACATGGTAAACCCTAAAATTTTCGATTGCCGAGAGTATATAGAAAATGCGCCGCCTCCACAGGTGCAAGCCATTTGCTTGATCTAGACGAACGCAGCCGTAACCGGGACGCGCTAGCGTGATCGAACCATCGTCCTCTGCGGGAGATCAATCATGCTCGGCAGCACTGTCTTGGAAGTCGCGATCGGCCTGACATTTTGCTATGGCACGGTCGCCCTCATCGTGAGTACCCTGCAGGAAGCGCTGGCGGCGCTGTTCCGGCTGCGCGCCAACACTTTATTGGCGGGCATCAAGACCATGCTCAACGACCCGCGCTTTGCCGGGCTGGCGCGCGCCGTCTACGCGCACCCGCTGGTCAATCCGCACACCGACGGCAATGCCCGCAGCGAGGGAGCGCTGCGCTCGAAACCATCCTACATCGAACCGGCGCACTTTGCGATTGCGCTGGTGGACAGCCTGTGGCGGGTTCCGGGCGACTTCGTGCAATTGCGCGCCTCCATCGACGCCCTGCCCGATCCGCAGCTGCGCGCCGCGCTCCAGGGTTTGTATGGGCGCGCGCACGACCTGCAGCAATTCCAGGACATGCTGGCGAGCTGGTTCGACAATGCGATGGCGCGCATGTCCGGCGCCTATAAACGGCGCCAGCTGCTGATCTCGCTGTTGCTGTCGCTGCTGCTGGCGATCCTGTTCAACATCGACAGCATCCACCTGTTCAAGACCCTGTGGCAGCAACCGGCCTTGAGCGCCCACCTGCAGCACGCACCGGCGGCGCTCGATCCGGCGCTGATCGGCGCCCTGAGCGTGCTGCCGATCGGCTGGCGCGACTTCCCGCCGCGGTTCGACGCCGACTTCGCCCTGCAGGTGGCAGGCTGGATGGTGACCGCCTCGACCACGCTGTTCGGCGCGCCGTTCTGGTTCGACCTGATGCAGCGCGTGGTGCGCATGCGTAACACCGGCGCCAAGCCCGAGGAAAGCGGCGCCGCACTGCGCGTGGACAGCCGCATCGCCGCCGCGGCGCCGGGCGGCGCGCCGAGTAGCGTGCCGATTACGGCGGCGGTGACGGCGGTGACGGCGGTGAGCACGAACGCCGGCGCCTCCGCGCTGCCCAGGCTGCCCTGACGGCGCCGCGATGCCGCTGCCATGATGCCGCCGCGCCGGTGCGCTCCGGTCAGCGGCCGGGCGGGCGGTGCGCGTCCACCAGCATGCTCGAGATCGACACCTGCGGCACCCGTTCCGGCCAGTCGTCGCCGGGACCGAACCAACGCGCCTCCAGGATCTCGGCCGGATCGGTGCGGATTTCTCCTTCCAGCCAGTCGGCCGTGAAGGCGATCATCAGCGAATGCGGGAACGGCCACGACTGGCTGCCGAAGTAGCGCAGGTTGTGCACGCGCAGCCCGACTTCCTCGAACACTTCGCGGTGCACGGTTTCCTCGATCGATTCGCCCGCCTCCACGAAGCCCGCCAGCGGCACGAAGCGCGCCACCGCCGACTGCGCGTGTAGCGCCAGCAGCACCGCGTCGCCCTTGCGGATCAACACCATCATCGCCGGCGAGATGCGCGGATAGGCCATGTGCCCGCACTGCAGGCATTGGAAGCAGCGCTCGCCCTGCAGGCGCGCGGTGGCGCCGCCGCAGGCGCCGCAGAAGCGGTGCGTGCGCGCCCATTCGGCGATCTGGAAGGCGCGGCCGGCCACGCCCAGCAGCGCCTCGTCCAGTTCGCCGAACAGCGAACGCAGGCCGCGCCAGGCGTAGCCGGCCGGTGCCGCCTCGTCGTCGACCCAGCCGGTGCGGCAATAACGCCCGTCCAGCAGGCCGAGCGGCTGCAGGCGCTGCCGATCCGGCACCAGCGCCCCTACCGTGGCCGCATCGGGCAGCGCCAGGTCGGCTTCCCGCACCAGCAAACGTCCGCCATGGAAGACGAAGGAGAGCGCTTGTGCATCCGCTTGCGGCTCGGGCGGGACAGTGATCGAGGGTGTGAACGACGCGGGCGTTTGCAGCATGACAGGTCCAGGTATCCAGGTTTCCGGTGAATGATTTGCGATGATAGCGCCTTTGGCGCGACGGCTTCGGCCATGCGCCGTACCGCTGAACCAATCGCGCCTGCCGGGCTCCAATGTTGGCTGGACCGTGGACCATATCCGATCGCCCTCGACAAGGAGAACACGATGAACGATGCCGCCAACGCGTCCGGCGCGCCCCTGGTGCTCGGCAGCCCGGTGAGCGAGCTGACCGAGCACTGGAGCGGCGCCGCCTACGTGCCGGGCGACTGGCGCGAAACGACGTCGTTCTACCGTGCCGACCGCGAGCGCGTGCTGTGCATCGGCAAGCAGGTGTGGGAGCGCGACGATGCGCACCCGGTCGGGCTCGGCATGTTTTATTCCCTGTTGACGCAAGCGCTGTTCCCCGGAGAAGGCAACGAAGGCAAGGTGACCGACCTGGCGCCGCACGGCGATGCGCACACCATGCACCTGCCGCCGCTCGCCGTCGAGGCGGCGCTGGCCGGGCGCGACGACATCCGGGTCGATTACCTACCCGACCCCGGCGCCCTGGCCAGGCGCATGCTCGACCTGCTGGCCGGCCAGCGCGTGCTCGGCCTGATCCAGGGCGCGAGCGAATTCGGACCGCGCGCGCTGGGCCACCGCAGCATCCTGGCCGATCCGCGCCGCGCCGCCATGGGCGACTGGATCAATGCGCGCGTCAAGGGGCGCGAATGGTTCCGTCCGCTGGCCGCGGCGGTGCTCGAAGAGCGCGCGGCCGCCTGGTTCGACCTGCCTAGCCCGTCTCCCTTCATGCAGTTCACGGCACCGCTGCGCGCGTCCGCGGTGCCGCAGGTGGCGGCCGTCACCCACGTCGACGGCACGGCGCGCCTGCAGACCGTCGGCGCCGACGACGACCCCTTGCTGCGCCGCCTGCTGGCCGGCTTCGAAGCGCGTACCGGCGTGCCGATCCTGCTCAACACCCCGTTCAACGGCAAGGACGAACCGATCGTGGAAACGCCGTCCGAGGCGCTGGCCGCCTTTTGCCGCATGCCGCTGCACGCGCTGGCACTGCCGCCGTTCCTGGTGACCAAGCGCAGCGAACCGGAGCTGCCCGCATGATGGGCCGATGACGGAGCAAGTCGATATGTACCGCCGTTCCCTGCTGCAACGCCTGGCCCCGTCCACCGTCGTCGTGTTCCGCGCCCTGCAGCTCGGCGACATGCTGTGCGCGGTGCCGGCGCTGCGGGCGCTGCGCGCCGCGCTGCCGCGCGCCCGCATCGCGCTGGTCGGCTTGCCGTGGGCGCAGCAATTCGCCGAGCGCTTCGCGCAGTACGTCGACGAATTCATTCCCTTTCCCGGCCATCCCCTGCTGCCGGAACAGCCGGTGCGGCACGAACTGCTCACCGGTTTCTACAGCAGCCTGTGCGCGCGCCGTTTCGCGCTGGCGATCCAGCTGCACGGCAACGGCGCCGTCAGCAACGACATCGTCGGCGGTTTCGGCGCCGAGGCGATGGCCGGCTTTTGCCGCGGCGAGCCGGTCGCGCGCGAGCACACCGCGCTGTTCACCTATCCCGACACCGGGGCCGAACCCGAGCGCCTGCTGTCCCTGATGCGGCAGCTCGGCGCCAGGGCGGACGGGGCGCACCTGGAATTTCCGCTGCTGCGCCGCGACGAGGACGAACTCGATGCCAGCGGCTTGCGGCGCGGCCTGCAGCCGGGAGACTACTTCTGCATCCACCCCGGCGCGCGCCAGCGCGACAAATGCTGGCCGGCGCGGCATTTTGCCGAGGTCGGCGAACGCCTGGCGGAGGAATTCGGACTGCGGCCGGTGCTGACCGGATCGCCGCAGGAAACCGACCTCACCGCCGAGGTGGCGGCCCGCATGCACACGCAGCAGCCCGCGCTCGATGCGGCCGCGCCGATCTCGATCGGCGCCATGGCCGTCCTGATGCGCGATGCGCGCCTGCTGCTGTGCAACGACACCGGCGTGTCCCACATCGCCGCCGGCCTGAAGCTCAAGAGCGTGGTCATTTTCAGCAAGGCGGACATCGCGCGCTGGGCGCCGCTCGACCGCCATGCGCACCGCTGCATCTGGGACCCGGGCGCGGAGCGCACCGCCGTCGTGCTGCAGCATGCGCGCGCCTTGTTGGCGGGCACGGCGCCCAGCCGGCAGCGTACGGTCGGCATGTGGCCATACTGGTGACGACGGCGCCGGGCGCGCCCGGCAACCATCGGCGGCATTCAGCCACGATCGATCGAGCCGGTTTGCACACGGCGGCGTTGCGCCAGCGCCGCGCGCGCCAGGCCGGCAACCTCGGCCACCCTCACCTCGTCCACGAAGCTGGCGTCGTGCGCACAGCGGCGCGCCAGGTTGTCCTGCCCGCATACCGGACAGCGCGTGCGCGTCGCCAGCGCGGCGTGCAGGCCGGACGGACGCAGGGGCATGCCCTCGACCAGGTTGGTCAGCCAGAAGATGCCGACGCAGGGCACGCCCAGCGCCAGCGCCAGGTGCAGGGGTCCGGTATCGTTCGACACCACCAGCGCCGCCCGCGCCAGCAGGCCGCACAGCCCGCCCAGGCCGAGCGCGCTCGCGGTGCCGTCCAGGCCAGGCGCAGGCGCAGGTGCAGGCACGGGTGCCGGCGCCAGTGGGCCCGCCAGCGTCGTGGCCGGATGATGCATGTGTCCGGCCACCTCCGCCACCAGCCCCGCTTCCTGCGCGGAACCGTTGACGACGATGCGCGCGCCGTCCCGCGCCAGCATGTCGCCGAGTTGGGCGAAGCAGCGCGCCGGCCAGCGGCGGCGCGGGTCGCTCGCGCCCGGCTGCAGCAGCACCAACCTTTCGCCGGCGCCTGGCGCCACGGCGCGCGCCGCCTCGATCCGGTCGGCCGGCGTGAGCGCCAGTTCGGGCAGCGGCAGGTACGTCGGCCAGGCGCCCGCCAGCCCGGCGATTTCCAGCAACGCCAGGCGGCGGTTCACCGGTTCGCGCCAGGGCAGCGAGCAGTCCAGCGCCGCCGCATCCGGCGCGCGCGCGCCGACGCTCACTCGAGCGTCCTGGAGCGGCGCGCCGGATGGCGTTCCAGCGACAGCACGTACGGCGCATCGACGCTGCGCGCGGTGACCGTGGTCGGCAATTCCATGTGGTAGGCGCCGGACGGCAGGATGGCGCAACCGCCGTAGCGCGCCATTACGCGCTGCTGGGCGAGCACGTCCTCGCCGCAATGCTGGGGCGGCAATTCCTGCCAGAAGTCGAAGCCGCCGGCGGCGCGCAGCAAAAAGGTGTCGAACAGCACGCAGCCGCCGACCCAGGCGATCTTGTAGCGCCGCACCGCGGTATCGCCGGTGGCCAGGCGCGTTTGCACGTGGAACAGGTTGGCGGCGCTGTGCAGGTGGTGGCGCGCCCAGGCCGTGCTGCCGGGACGCACCGCTTCCGGCCTGACCGGGCCGTCCCAGAATTCGATGGCTTCCTGCGCCGGCCGCAACTGGCCGAGATAACTCAGGCCGTGCAGCGCGCTGCCGACGAAGCCGCAGCGCTCGGCGCGCAGTACCGCATGCAGGCGCGCGACCATGCCGGGTTCGAGAATGACGTCGTCGTCGAGGAACAGGCAATATGCCGAGCGCACCTGCGCCAGCAAAAAAGCGCGCTGCTCGGCCATGCCCCGGCGCGGGCGTACGAAGGTCTCCACCACGCGGCCGGTGGCGCGCAGGTAGCGCAGCACGGCCTGCACTTCGGCCCGTTCGAAGGCGCCGGCATCGTCCGACTGGTCGGCCACGACGATGCGCAGCTTGGGCCAGGTCTGGCCGCCCAGCGCGGTCAGGGTGACGGCCAGCGCGGCCGGGCGGTTGCAAGTCGGCACCAGTACGTCGATGGTAGCGCCGGCCGGCATGCCCGGCGCGGCGCGCATGCCGGCGCCGCCGGCGTCGCCCGTCCCGGCCGCTCCCTCCCCGGCCAGGCGGCTCATGGCGCCGTCCTGCCGCCGCCCGCCGCCTGCCCGTTCAGCCAGGGATTCAGCGCCGGATCGTTGTACATCTTGAACTGGCGGTACAGCTTGAAATAGGCGTGTCCGGCGCGCGCCTCGTCCAGCAGCGCGTCCAGGCAGGACTGCAGGTCGCGGCGCTGCCCTTGCAGGCGCTCCAGCTTGGCGGCGCAGGCGCGCACGTGGTGCCCGCCGGCGTCCAGCCGCAGGGCCTGCGCGCGCATGTGGTGGATTTTGAGGGACAGGATCGACAGGCGGTCGATCATGGCGCCCGCGGTCTCGCTCGACAGCCTGGCCTCGGGCCGCGCAACGACGTGTTCCAGCGTGGCCAGCAGCGCTTCGTCGATGGCTTCCACCGCATCGTTGCGGCGCTGGTTGTAGCGGTCGATCAGGCGCTTGCCGGCGGCGATGTCGTCCGGCGGCGCGTCGCGCCGGCGCGCGCGGTCTTCCTCGCGCCACAACAAGCCGTTGTAGCGGTGATTGGCGTCGATCCATTGCCACAGGCTGGACGAGGGCTGGGCGTGGGACAGCATCGGCCAGTCGCGCTCGCGCAATTGGCGGTCGTGGAAGGCGGTGATGGAAGCGCCGATCGTGGCAACGGCCGCGGTGGATGCGCCCGGGGCAGATGGTCCTGTAGCGGATGGTCCTGTAGCGGATGTCCCTGTAGCGGATGTGGCGCCGGTTTCGGCTGGCATGACGACTCCGTTCTGAACGAATCAAGCGGAGTTGCTTGGAGCCTTGAAGCGTGCTGGAGTTCGGGGACTTGCACTGTCGCTTGGCACAGCGCAAAGGCGGGACACTGCCCGCCGCGTGCATGCACCCCTTACGCCGCCAGGCGCGCCGTCGGCCGCGCACGCGCCGGCGCCGGCGCTGGCGAGAGCGCGACGGCGACGGCTGCGCCCGCCGCCGCATGCTCGCGCACATCCAGGCGGAACACGCTCACCAGGCGCGCCAGGCCGCCGGCGCGGTCCTGCAGCGCCTGCGCGGCGCCGGCCGCTTCCTCGACCATGGCGGCGTTCTGCTGGGTCACGCGGTCCAGCTGGCTGATGGCATCGTGGATCTGCTCGATGCCCGCGCGCTGTTCCTGGCTGGCGCTGGTGATGTCGCCCATGATGTCGGCCACGCGGTGGATGCTGTCGCACACTTCGCGCATGGTGGCGCCGGCCTGGTCCACCAGGCGGCTGCCGCTGTCGACCTTCTCGACCGAATCCGAGATCAGTTCCTTGACTTCCCTGGCCGCCGCCGCCGCGCGCTGGGCCAGGCTGCGCACTTCGCCGGCCACCACGGCGAAGCCGCGGCCTTGTTCGCCGGCGCGCGCCGCCTCGACGGCCGCGTTCAGCGCCAGGATGTTGGTCTGGAAGGCGATGCCGTCGATGACGGCGATGATGTCGACGATCTTGCGCGCCGAGGCGTTGATCGCGCCCATGGTTTCGACCACCTGCGTGACCGCGGCGCCGCCTTTCAAGGCGACTTCCGACGCCGCGTTCGCCAGGCCGTTGGCCTGGTGCGCGTTGTCGGCGTTCTGCTTGACGGTGGCGCTGAGTTCCTCCACCGAGGCGGCGGTCTCTTCCAGCGTGCCGGCCTGGCGCTCGGTGCGCGAGGACAAGTCCATGTTGCCGGCGCTGATCTGGGTCGAGGCGGCGGCGATGGTGTCTGTGCCGGTGCGCACTTCGCCGACGATGTTGGCCAGGGAGGCATTCATGTCGCGCAGGGCCGCCAGCAGCTGGCCGAACTCGTTGCGCGAGTCCACTTCGATCGCGCCGCTCAGGTCGCCCTGGGCGACGCGGCGGGCGATGGCGACCGCCTGCTGCAGCGGCGTGCCGATGCTGCGCGACAGGAAGATTGCCGCCGCCACGCCGGCCAGGCAGCCGAGCGCGACCGCCGCCAGCATGATGATTTCGCGGTCGGTGGTCTGGGTATGCGCCAGTTGCGCATTGTCGTGGCTGCGCTTGCCGAGGAAGGCCTGCAGTTCGGCATACAAGGGCTGGGCCTTCTTGTAGGTCGGATTGACGTCCTGGATCAGGATGCGCTCGGCCTCGTCCCACTGCCCGCCTTCGATGGCCCTGGCGGCCGCGCCGATGGCCTGCACGCCGAGGCCGGCGCTGGCATCGATCCATTTGCGCACCAGCTCGCGCGCCTCGGGATCTTGCAGCGAGGCGTCGAATTCGGCGCGCGCCCGTTGCAGCGCGCCGGTGTTGTCGGCGATCTGCTTGAAGTGCACCGTCAACGGGTGATCGTGCATCTTGGCATAATCGGTGCCGGGGTTGTGCTGCAGCGCCTGCAACAGCTGGCTGCGGTTGGTTTCCATGTGCAGCATCAGCGTGTTGATCATGACTTGCTGGCGCGCGTCGCGCAGCGACATGCCTTCCAGCACGGACACGGCGTGCTTGGTGGTGGTGTAGCCGAGTGCGCCCACGGCCAGCACTACGCCGATCAACAGGGCGACAACGGACGTGATGACGTATTTGATACGGAAATGTCTCATCGGTTCAGATTCGGAAGAACGGCGCGGAAAAAGGCAGGACGGGCGGCGCCGGCGCTCGCCGGGGTGACGTATCGGCAAAATCCCTCTTGCCGAACGTTGTATTGTCGTTGAAACGGCCAAGTTTTTCCGTGCGGAAATATTACGAATCGTCCAGAATAGATGGCTGACCGGTATTGACCCTAAAAGCATGGACAAGCTCTCGACACTGATCGGCCGCTTCACCTTCAATGCGCGCGTGTTCTTCAACGGCGATTTTTGCGATACGAACCAGTTCCAGGCAGACGGCGCCGCCGGCCACCTGCACCTGGTGCGGCAGGGTCCGGTGGTGTTCGAGCATGCGCACGGCGAACTGCTGCGCGTGGACGAGCCGTCGATGGTGTTCTATCCGCGCGGGATGGCGCACCGGCTGAGCGTACCGGACGGCGCCGCGGCGACGCTGCTGTGCGCCACCATCGCCTTCCAGGACGGCGGCGCCAATCCGCTGGCGCGCGCCCTGCCCGAGTGCATGTGCATTCCCCTGGCCGGGATGGCGCCGATGCGCCACACGCTCGACCTGCTGTTCGCCGAAGCCGCCGTGGAAGCGCAGGGACGCGCGGTGATCCTCGACCGCCTGTGCGACGTGCTGATGATCCAGGTCATCCGCCACGAGTTCGACCAGGGCCACCTGCACGCCGGCGCCCTGGCCGGCCTGGCCGATCGCCAGCTGGGTCCGGTACTCGACGCCATGCACGGCCGCCCGCACGAGTCCTGGCAACTGCAATCGCTGGCGCGGCTGGCCGGCATGTCGCGCGCCCGCTTCACCGAACATTTCCGCACCGTGGTCGGCACCCCGCCCGTGGAATACCTGACGCGCTGGCGCATCGGCCTGGCCTGCAAGCTGCTGCGCAACGGGCTGCCGGTGAAGGTGGTGAGCGCGCAGACCGGCTACACCAGCCCGCCCGCATTCACGCGCGCCTTTACCGAGAATATCGGCATGTCGCCGCGCCAGTGGCTGCGCACCCAGGAAGCGGCAGCGCCGGCGCCTGGCGCCTGACCCTGCCGCCCGGCGCCGGCGCGCCGCGACATCGGTTCAGCTACGGGCCTCGCCATCCGCCGCCTGCATGCGCGCCTTGAACTGGACGATGAAGTCGCGGTAGGCGCCGGCGATGGGCGCCGTCCGATTGACTTCTTGGCGTGCGGAGGATCCGGCTTGCTCCGGCTAAGATGCCGTATCGCCAGGCCGGTACCGCCGCGCCTGCTCCAGCACACCAATCCGGCCCTGGCGGCCGACGAAAGGACGACGATGCAGAGGTTTTTGTTCGCCACCGGGATCGAGAGCAGCTATCCGGTGATCAGCCTGCCGGACGGCACGTCTAAGCGCGTGGACGAGATGGAAAAGAGCGGACATTACCGGCGCTGGAAGGACGACCTCGGGCTGGCGCATTCCCTCGGCGTCGACGCCCTGCGCTACGGGCCGCCGTACTACCGCATCCACCTGGGGCCGGGCCGCTACGACTGGGAATTCACCGACCAGGTGTTCGCCGAGATCAGGCGCCTGGGCCTGGTCCCGATCGTCGATTTGTGCCATTTCGGCGTGCCCGACTGGATCGGCGATTTTCAGAATCCGGATTTTCCGCAGTACTTCGCCGAGTATGCGCGCGCCTTCGCCGAGCGCTTTCCCTGGGTCGCGCTGTACACGCCGGTCAACGAGATGTACGTCGCCGCCAAGTTTTCGGCGCGCAAGGGCCTGTGGAACGAGCGGCAAGCCACCGACCGCGCCTTCGTCACCGCCGTCAAGCACCTGGCCAGGGCGAATATCCTGGCCACCGAGGCGATCCTGCAGGTGCAGCCCGAGGCGCGCTTCGTGCAGAGCGAATCGTCGGAGTACTACCACCCGTCCGGCCCCGACGCCATGGAACACGCCCGCCACCTGAACGAGCTGCGCTTCCTGGCGCTGGACTTCACCTATGGCGTCGACGTCAGCGGCCGCACCTACGAATACCTGATGGACAACGGCCTGACGCGCGAGGAATACCACTTCTTCCTCGACCGCAGCGTCAAGACCCACTGCATCATGGGCAACGACTACTACGCCACCAACGAGCACATCGTCTACCCGGACGGCAAGGTCTACGTGTGCGAGATGTTCGGCTACTACGTCATCACCAAGCAGTACTACGACCGCTACCGCATCCCGGTCATGCACACCGAAACCAACAACCGCGACGAGGGAGCCGGCGAAAAGGATGCGCGCGTGTGGCTGGAAAAGCAGTGGTCGAACCTGCTGCGGCTGAAGGCGGACGGCGTGCCCATCCTTGGCTTCACCTGGTACAGCCTGACCGACCAGGTCGACTGGGACAGTTCGCTGGGCGAGGATGCCGGCCGCGTCAACCACTACGGCCTGTTCGACCTGGAGCGCCGCATGCGCCCGGTCGGCGACGCCTACCGCAACCTGATCCGCACCTGGCGCAGCCAGGTCGACAACGGCTTCATCTGCCTGCGCTGAGCGCCGGCTCGCCCGGCTATGTTGCAAATACAACATTCAAGAGATACCATGCGGCTCTGCACAATTGATAGCGCTAACGCCGGATCGGCACGGCGCCCCGGCTAAACCTTGCCTCGTGCGGATGCCGCCCGCATGAAAGCGGCTGCGGGCTTATTGCTAAGCAGCATGGATAGTGCTTTACAAAGTTTCCAGCCTGTTGAAGACTTGTCATCAAACAAAATGATAGCGCTAACGGTATAGCGCTGACAACGATACACGCCGGAGACGACATGGCCTTACCAAGCAATCCCGCATCTCCCCTGCCGCGTCCGCAGCGCTGGGTGGTCATGGGCGTCTGCGGCTGTGGCAAGAGCACCGTCGGCGCCGCGCTGGCGCAGGCGCTCGGCGTGCGCTACCTCGAAGGCGACGCCTTCCACCCGCCCGCCAACGTGGCCAAGATGTCGGCCGGCCTGCCGCTGGAAGACCGCGACCGCGCCGGCTGGCTGCAGGCCCTGGCCGGCGAGATCCGCGCCGCGCGCGCGCAGGATACCGGCCTGGTGCTGTCCTGCTCGGCGCTCAAGCGCGCCTACCGCGACCTGCTGCGCCAGGCCGACCCGGACCTGCGCTTCGCCCACCTGCAAGGACCGCGCGACCTGATCGCCGCGCGCCTGGCGCAGCGCCGCGGCCACTACATGCCGCCGGCGCTGCTGGACAGCCAGCTGCGCGACCTGCAGCCGCTGCAGGACGACGAGGCCGGGCTGGTCCTCGACATCGGCCAGGCGCCGCAGGCGCTGGTGGCGGCGATCCTGTCCGCCGGCCGCTAGCGCGCGGCGGCAGCCCCGGCAGTACAGGCCATACAAGCACCACCGGCACCACCGGCACCATCGGCAACACCGGCAACAGACCCACGGAAAGGACGGACCGCACAGCAACACGCCGCAACGCATCGCGCAATTCAACGCGCAAGGCATCACGCAATGGATCGACAAGTTCAGGCACAGCCGCCCACCGTCCGAGGCGGCATGCCCACAACACCAATAAGGGAGACAACATGCGTACACCACTGCAAGGCAAACTGATCCACCTCGCCGTTGCCGGCGCCTGCTGCGCGCTGGGCGCGGCTGCCCACGCCCAGGCGCAATCCACGGGCACGGCGCCCGCCGGCGGCGCGCAGCCGCCCGGCACGGCGGCCATCCAGGATGGCGCTGCCGCCGGCCCGGATGCGGCGCAGTCCGCGCCGGCCGGGCCGGTTCCTGCGGCGCCATTATCGGCCCCGGCCACGGCAACCGGCGACACCACGGTGGTGCGCATCTCCGGCTCGCGCATCGCGGCGCGCGGCTTCACCCAGCCGACCCCGACCACCAGCCTGACGGCGGCGGACCTGGAAAAGGCGGCCAAGCCGAACCTGTTCAACACCCTGGCCGAACTGCCCGCGCTGCAGGGCAGCACCGGCCGCACCACCAGCACCAACAGCACCAGCAGCGGTATCCAGGGCTTGTCCTCGCTGTCGCTGCGCGGCCTGGGCACGATCAGGACCCTGACGCTGCTGGACGGCCAGCGCGTGGTCGGCGCCAACGTCACCGGCGTGACCGACGTCAGCCAGTTCCCGCAACTGCTCGTGAAACGCGTGGACGTGGTCACCGGCGGCGCCTCGGCCTCGTACGGCTCGGATGCGGTGGGCGGCGTCGTGAACTTCATCACCGATAAAAAATTCACCGGCTTCAAGGCCAACATCGAAGGCGGCCAGACCTATTACGACGACGACAAGAGCGGCACCCTGCAGGCCGCCTGGGGCCGCGGCTTCATGGGAGACCGGCTGCACGTCACCGTCAGCGGCGAATTCAGCAAGGAAAACGGCATCGATTCGCCCGGCTTCGGCGAGGTCGGCGCCGGCGGGCGCACCTGGTACCGCAATACCGTGTTCCAGCGCCGCACGCTGGCGCAGACGACGGACGGCCTGCCGGAATACCGCGTCATCGACCACGCCCAGCAATACCAGTACGCCAAGTACGGCCTGATCACCAACGGTCCGCTGCAGGGCACTGCCTTCGGCGCCGGCGGCGTACCGTACCAGTTCCAGTACGGCTCGAACGGCGTGCCGACCCGCACCGGCGCGGTGACCAATTGCGTGAATCCGTTCTGCGTGGGCGGCGACCTCAGCGGCAGCGTCGGCGCCGGCACCAACCTGGCGATGAATTTCAAGCGGCAGGTCGCCTACACGCGCCTGTCCTGGGACCTCGACCAGGACAACGAACTCTATGTCACCGCCAACTATGCGCAAGTAAAATCGAACTTCACGCCGAACCCGGGCGCGGCCAAGCAGGCCAACCTGACGATCCAGTGCGACAACGCCTTTTTGCCGGCGTCGATCGCGGCGGCCTGCGCCAGCAACCGCATCGCCAGTTTCCAGTACGGCACCGCCAACGCCGAGTTCCCGGCGAATATCAACGTGCACCCGGTACGCACCCAGCGCCGCTTCGTGCTCGGCGCGGACGGCAAGTTCGGCCTGTTCGGCAAGCAGTGGTCGTACGACGCCTATGCCGAACACGGCGAGAACACCACCGTCATCAACGTCCACGACATCACGCTGAACACGCGCTACAACAATGCCATCGACGCGGTGCGCGACGCCAGCGGCCGCATCGTCTGCCGCAACGCGGTGGCGGCGGCCAGCGGCTGCGTCCCGCTGAACATCATCGGCGACAACCCGGTCGACCCGGCCGCCTGGGCCTACGTGGCGCCGGCCAATGGCCCGGTCCAGCGCACCCGCCAGAAGCAGGACGTGGCCAGCGCTAACGTCAACGGCGAGCTGCTGGAAGGCTGGGCCGGGCCGCTGGCGCTGGCCGCCGGCGCCGAGTGGCGGCGCGAACAATACACGGTGCGCGGCGATGCCTACGGCGCCGGCGTCTCGCCCGACTCGCCCAACAACGCCGCCTACCCGGCCGACCCGACGCTCAACACAACGGTCGGCAACAACTGGTACGCCGGCAACTACCACAACGGCCAGGGCGCCTACAATGTGCGCGAAGCCTACCTGGAACTGAACCTGCCGCTGCTGAAGTCGGCTACCTGGGGCGAAGCCAACCTGAACCTGGCCGACCGCCAGACCCGCTACAGCACCGCCGGCAGCATCGGCAGCTGGAAACTGGGCGCCACCTGGAAGACCGGCATCGACGGCCTGCGCCTGCGCGGCGTGACCTCGAAGGACGTGCGCGCGCCCAACCTGAGCGAGCTGTTCGCGGCGCCGGTGGTCGTCAACAACCAGGTGCAGTACCAGGGCAACGCGATCAGCGTCCAGCAGCGCACCGTCGGCAACACCAACCTGCGCCCCGAGATCGCGCGCAATAACTCTTTCGGCATCGTGCTGAGTCAACCGTCGTGGGCGCCGGGCTTCTCGGCCTCGCTCGACTACTTCGACATCAAGGTCAAGGACGTGATCTCGACCCTGTCGATCCAGCAGGAAGTCGACCTGTGCGCGGCCGGCAACCAGGAAATCTGCTCGGCGATGGTGCTGAACAGCCCGGGCAACAACTACGTCACCGTGCAGAATTTCAACCTGGCCTCGCTGCGCGTGAAGGGTGTCGACATCGAAGGCGCGTACCGCAGCAACCTGGCGCCGCTGAACCTGCCGGGCCGACTCACGCTGCGCGCGCTGGCCACGCGCAACCTGCACTTCATCACCAATTCCGGCGTGGTCGGCACCATCCCGAGCGAGGGCGCGGGCGTCAACCTGGGCAACACGCCGAAGTGGAAGCTGCTGGCCACGCAAACCTGGGACGGGCTGCTGCAGGACAAGCTGAGCCTCACCTTGAGCGAGCGCTGGTTCAGCGACGGCGTGTACAGCAACGAGTACATCGAATGCCAGACCGGCTGCCCGGTATCGACGCTGATCCATCCGACCATCTACGACAACCGCATGAAGGGCGCGACCTACCTCGACTTCGGCGCCGGCTACAACGTGACGAGAGAACTGTCGGTCTACTTCAAGGTGGACAACCTGACCGACCGCGATCCGGAACCTGCGCCGCAGGCCAACCCCAGCTTCGCCATCAATCCGGCGCTGTACGACGTGGTGGGACGCACCTACCGCGCCGGCCTGCGCCTGAACTTCTGATGCGGGTTTTCAAAAGGAGGCCGCCGTGTTGAATCTGTTTTGCGTGCTGCTGGCGGTCGGCCTGCTGACGGTATTGATCGCCTGGGGTAAGGTGCAGCCGCTGATCGCCTTCGTGCTGGCGGCGCTGGCGGCGGCCCTGATGCTGGGCATGCCGCCGGCGAAGATCCCCGGCGCCATCGAAAAGGGCATCGGTGACCTGCTCGGCTCCTTGGTGGTGGTGATCTGCCTGGGCGCCGTGTTCGGCAAGCTGATCGCCGACAGCGGCGCCGCGCGCTGCATCGCCCGCACCCTGGTCGACAAGCTGGGCGCGGCGCGGCTGCCGGTGGCGCTCACCGTCACCGGCTTCGTGGTCGGCCTGCCGCTGTACTACAACGTCGGTTTCGTGCTGATGGTACCGCTGATCTTTTCGCTGGTGGCGGGCTCCGGGCGGCCGGCGGTGGCGCTGGCGGTGCCGCTGCTGGCCGGCCTGTCGATCGCGCACGGCTTCCTGCCCCCGCATCCGTCGCCCACCGCGCTGGTGGCGGCGGTGCATGCCGACATGGGCACGACGCTCATCTATGGCCTGGTCGTGGCGATTCCGACCCTGATCATCGCCGGGCCGCTGTTCGCGATGACGCTGCGCGGCATCCGCGGCCAGCCGGCGGCACTGTTCCGCGGTGCGGCGCAGGCGGATGCGGCGGCGCCGGCCGCCAGCGTGGCGGGCACCGGGTCGCCGGGCATCGACACGCCGGGCGCCTTCAACAGCTTCGCCACCGCGCTGCTGCCGGTGCTGCTGCTGGCCGCGTCGACCCTGCTCACGCTGGCCCGTCCCGAACTAACTAAACCGTTAGCCTTCTTTTCCAGCCCGCTCGTGGTGATGCTGGTCTCCTACGGCGTGGCCATCTGCACGCTCGGGCTGGCGCGCGGGCGCTCGCTGCCCTCGGTGATGGCCGGCGCCCAGGACGCGCTGCGCGAGATCGCGCCGATCCTCCTGATCATCGCCGGCGCCGGCGCCCTGAAACAGGTGCTGGTGGAGTCCGGCGTCAGCGCCGAACTGGGTGCGCAACTGAGCCACCTGCCGGTGCCGCCGCTGCTGCTGGGCTGGGCGGTGGCGACGCTGATCCGCATCTGCCTGGGCTCGGCCACCGTGGCCGGCGTGACGGCGGCCGGCGTGGTCGGCCCGCTGGTGCAGACCTCGGGCTGCGACCCGAACCTGATGGTGCTGGCGGTCGGCGCGGGCAGCCTGATGTGCAGCCACGTCAACGATTCCGGCTTCTGGATGTTCAAGGAATATTTCGGCCTGTCGCTGAAGGACACCTTCCGCTCCTGGTCGATGATGGAAACCCTGGTCGGCGTGTTCGGGCTGCTGTTCGTGCTGCTGCTGTCGATGGTGGTCAAATAAAACAAAAGGAAATCAACGAATGAAGATGCTCCCGAATTCGCGCCCGGTGCCGGCCTTGGCCCCGACCTTGGCGCCCCTGGCGCTGGCCCTGGGCCTGGCCTTCGGCGCCTGCGGCGCGCAGGCCGCGTCCATCCCGGCCTCCGTCTCCGCCTTCCAGCAGATGCCGGACGATCCGCACGCGGTCGTCGTGCGCGCGAAAGGCGACGGCATCGCCGACGACAGCGCCGCCATCCAGCAAGCCATCGACAGCGCCGCCAACAAGGGAGAAGGCGGGCTGGTATTCCTGCCCTCCGGACGCTACCGCATCACGCGCAGCATCCTGATCCCGCTGGCGGTGCGCGTCTACGGCGTCGGCAAGACACGTCCGGTGTTCGTGCTGGCGCCGAACACGCCGGGCTTCCAGCAGGGCGTGGCCAACATGGTGATCTTTACGGGCGGCGACCAGTACACGGTCGGCAAGGTGCCGATGCCGGTGCCGAGCGCGGTGCCGTTCAAGGGCGACGTGCGCGACGCCAATTCCGCCACCTTCTATTCCGCCCTGTCCAACGTCGACTTCGACATCGGCGCCGGCAACCCGGCCGCCGCCGCGGTGCGCATGCACACCGCCCAGCACTCGAACCTGAGCCACATCGATTTCCACACCGGCTCCGGCCTGGCCGGCGTCTACCAGGTCGGCAACGTCGCCTACGATCTGCGCTTCTTCGGCGGGCGCTACGGCATCCTCAGCGAAAAGACCTCGCCGGCCTGGCAATTCACCCTGCTCGATTCGCATTTCGAGGGCCAGCGCGAGGCCGCCATCCGCGAACACGAGGCCGGCCTCACGCTGGTCAATACCGAAATCCGCGACACCCCGGTCGGCATCGACATCGACCGCGGCTACGGCGACTGGCTGTGGGGGCGCGACGTGCGCTTCGAGAACGTGTCGAAGGCGGCACTGGTGATCAGCAACGAGGACAACGTCTACACGCAAGTCGGCTTCGAGGGCGCCTCGGCGCGCAACGTGCCGACCTGGGCGCGCATGCGCGACAGCGGCAAGACCCTGAACGGCGCGGGCCGCAACTACCGCGTCGACGCCTTCAACTACGGCCTCACCCTGCAGGACATGGGCACGCCGGGCCGCTTCGCCGTCGACTACAAGACCTCCGCCTTGCCGGCCGCGCCGGCGGCGGCGCCCGCGCCCGCCCTGCGTTCGCTGCCGCCGAGCGCGCAATGGGCCAACGTGCGCAGCTTCGGCGCGCGCGGCGACGGCAAGACCGACGACACCGCCGCGATCCAGAAGGCGATCGACGGCAACCGCGTGGTCTACCTGCCGCTCGGCTTCTATCTCGTCAACGACACCATCCGCCTGAAACCGGACACGGTGCTGGTCGGCCTGCATCCGGGCCTGACCCAGCTGGTGCTGCCGAACGGCGCGCCCGCGTTCCAGGGCGTCGACGGCCCGAAAGCGCTGTTGGAAAGCGCGCGCGGCGGCGACGCCATCGTGTCCGGCATCGGCCTGGCTACCGGCGAAGTCAACCCGCGCGCGGTGGCGCTGCTGTGGCGCGCCGGCGAACGATCGCTGGTGGACGACGTGCGCATCCAGGGCGGCCACGGCACGCGCACCGCCGACGGCAACCGCAACGACCCGTACAAGAAGGATGCGAACTTCGACACCACCGCCTGGTGGGACCGCCAGTATCCGAGCGTGTGGGTGACGGACGGCGGCGGCGGCACCTTTTCCGGCATCTGGACGCCGAGCGGCTACGCCCAGGCCGGCTTCTACGTTAGCAACACCAGCACGCCCGGCCACGTGTATGAACTCTCGGCCGAGCACCACGTGCGCGCCGAGATCGTGCTGGACGGGGTGAAGAACTGGGAATTCCTGGCGCCGCAGACCGAGGAAGAGGTACGCGACGGCATGGACTCGG
The DNA here is from genome assembly GCF_012849555.1 of Massilia forsythiae. Taxonomy (NCBI): domain Bacteria; kingdom Pseudomonadati; phylum Pseudomonadota; class Betaproteobacteria; order Burkholderiales; family Oxalobacteraceae; genus Massilia; species Massilia forsythiae. Next base: position 2,151,694 of record NZ_CP051685.1, on the reverse strand, counting down.
TCTCGCTCGAGATCCGCAATTCCAGCAAGCTGCTGTTCGCGAACTACCACGCCTACCGCGTCACGCGCTCGATCAAGCCGGCGCCCGCGGCCGTGAAAATCACCAATTCCAGCGACATCCGCTTCCGCAACGTGCACGTCAACGGCGAGAGCGGCTTCGCCACCTGCGACGACAACGGCTGCGCCACCTACCTGCGCGCCTCCAAGTACCCGTACGAGAACGCCATCGTCGACGTGACCCGCAACCTGCAGGTGCGCGAGCGCGAATTCGCGGTGCTCGACTACAGCGGCAGGCAGGCCGCTGCGCCGGCGCCCAGCGGCCAGGTCGAAAAGCTGGCCGACGGCTTTTATTCGATCGCCGGCGGCGCGGTGGACGCCAACGGCAAACTGTATTTCGTGGACCGCCACTGGCGCCGCATCCACGGCTGGAGCCGGGAACAAGGCTTGACGGTGGAACGCGACGCGCCACTCGATCCGGTCAACCTGGCGATCGACCGCAGCGGCAACCTGATGGTGCTGTCGAGCTACGGGCCGGAAGCGACCGTGTACGCCTTCAAGCCGGGCACGCCGGCGACAAGCATCACCGTGATCAAGCCGACGCCGGTGATGCAGCGCGCCGGCGCGCGCGTGGCGGTGCCGGTCAACTTCTGGCAGAACGGCGAGTTCCAGGACCAGATCGACCCGAAGACCTACGAATTCACCACGCTGGCCACCATGTTCAAGCGCGACGTGGCGCTGCCCAAGGCGCGCGAATACGTGTCGCCGGACGGCAGCCTGGTGCTGCCGGCCTACCGCGTGCTGCGCCAGGGCAGCGCCGATCACCTCGGCTACCGCTGGTCGGACACGCTCGACACCCACGGCTTCGTCAGCGCGCCGGCGGGCGAGCGCGTGGTGTTCACCAACGGCTCGGAAAACCGTACCTTCAGCGGCTTGATGGGAGCAGGCGGCGCCATCACCGACCTGAAACAGGTGGCCGACCGCGGCGGAGAGAGCGCAGCAATGGGGCCGGACGGCAAGGTGTACGTGGCCAACGGCCAGGTGTTCGTGTACGGCGCCGACGGCAAGCCAAGCGGACGCATCGACGTGCCGGAACGGCCGCTGCAGCTGCTGTTCGGCGGCCCGGACCGGCGCACGCTGTTCATCCTGACCCATCACAGCCTGTATGCGGCGCGCGTGGAGTGACCGAAGCATGCAACGATCGCACACGATGCGCCGCATCGCCGCGGCCGCCTTCTGCACCCTGCTGGTGCTGCCCGGCGCCGGCGCCCTGGCCCAGCAGGACGCGCCGCCGGTGTTTCAGCTGTGGCCGGACGGCACGCCGGGGTCGGCCAAGCGCCACGGCGAGGCGGAAAAGCTGGCCGACGGCGCCTACGTCAGCAACGTCCACGACCCCTCGCTGACGGTCATGCGCGCCGACCCGCGCCACGCCAACGGCGCCGCCGTGATCGTGGTGCCTGGCGGCGGCCACCGCATGCTGGTGTTCCAGAACGAAGGCATGCTGGCGGCGCAGCACCTGAAGCGCCTGGGCGTGTCCGCCTTCGTATTGAAATACCGGCTGGCGCGCGATCCGCAATCGCGTTCCGATGCGGGCGCGGGCTACAGCATCGAAGGCGACGCCGCCGCCGACCTGCGCCGCGCGGTGCGTTGGGTGCGCGCGCACGCGGCCGCGTACGGCGTCGATCCGCAGCGCATCGGCGTGATGGGTTTTTCGGCCGGCGGCGAGCTGGTGACGCTGGTGGCGGACAATCCCGAACCCGCCGCGCCGGCGTCCAGCAGGCGCGATGCGCTGGACGGACAAAGCGGCCGCCCCGACTTCCAGGTGCTGGTGTATCCGGGCCCGCTGGGCGTGCCGGCCAAGGCGATAAGGGAGGCGCCGCCGGCCTTCCTGGTGGCGGGTTCGCGCGACGCCTGCTGCATGGCGCCGGCGCTCGACTTGTACCGGCAATTGACGGCGGCCGGCGTGTCGGCCGAACTGCACCTGTACGCCGACACCGGGCACGCCTTCAACCTGGGCCAGCGCGGCGAGCGCGTCTCGCTGCAGCACTGGCCGGACCGGCTGGCAGACTGGCTGTCCGACGGCGGCTGGCTGACGGCACGCAACGGGCGCAAGCCGGAAGGCGTGCCGGCGCCATGACAAAGAAAGCGCACATGAAGAATGCGATCCTGGCCCTGGGCGCGGCGGCGCTGCTGGCCGCCGCCCCCTTTACTTGTGCGGAGAGCCAGTACAAGCTGCTGGTGCTGGCGATTCCCAACAAGTACCACTACGAATACATCCCGGTGGCGCGCGACAGCCTGGAGCGGCTGGCCAAGCTGCACGCCTTCGAATTCACCTACGCCAACAATACCGGCGTCTTCGACGGCGACTTGCGGCAGTACGCGGCGGTGGTGTTCCTGAATACGCCGGGCGAGGAACTCAATCCATCCCAGCGCGCCCGCTTCGAAGCCTATATGCGCGGCGGCGGCAACGCGGTGGTGGTGCACCGCGCCGCCATCACGCCGCCGAGCGCGGTGCCGAACCCGGCGCCGAACGCCTGGCCCTGGTACGAGCGCCTGGTCGGCCGCACTTTCAAAATCCACCCGATGCTGCAGACCGCCGCGGTGGACGTGGTCGATCGGGACTTCCCGGCCGCCTGCGGCCTGCCGCCGCGCTGGATCTGGAGCGACGAGTGGTACGAGACCACCGATCCGTACAAGGTGGCGATCCGGCCGGTCCTGAACGTGGACGAGAGCAGCTACGACCCGACGAAAATCTGGCCGGGCCAGGTCGCCACCGGCATGGGCAAGAGCCACCCGGTGGCCTGGTACCACCGCTACGAGGGGGGCCGGGTGTTCGTCACCCTGCTTGGCCACGACGTCGCGATGTACAAGGACCCGCAGTACTTGTCTCACCTGATGGGCGGCATCTGGTGGGCCGCCACCGGCAAGGGCCAGCGCACCGACTAGGACTTGAGGAAGTCCAGCATCAGCGCGTTCAACTGCTGCGCATGGGTGGCCGCGAAGCCATGCGGCGCGCCCGCGATCACTTCCAGGCGGCTGCCCGCGATCAGTTCGTGCGAACGCTGGCCCGAGACTTCGATCGGCACGACCTGGTCGGCGTCGCCGTGCACCACCAGCGTCGGCACCGTGAATTTGGCCAGGTCGGCGCGGAAGTCGGTGGTGCCGAAAGCGACGATGCATTGCGCGGTGGCCAGCGGCGAGGCGGCCCAGGCGATCCACTTGCTAAAGGAGAGCAGTTCCTTGCCCTTGTCGTCACCGGCGTCCAGGCCATAGAAGGTGGGGAAGAAGCCGCCCAGGAAGCCGATGCGGTCGCTCTTGACACCGTCGAGCATGCCGTCGAATACCGACTTGTCGACGCCTTCCGGGTTGTCGGCGGTCTTCAGCAGGAACGGCGGCACCGCGCCCAGCAGCATGGCCTTGGCGATACGGTCGCTGCCGTAGCGGCCGATGTAGCGCGCCACCTCGCCGCCGCCCATCGAGAAGCCGGCGATGACGGCGTCGCGCAGGTCGAGCTGCGTGATGAGGTCGTTCAGGTCGGCGGCGAAGGTGTCGTAGTCGTAGCCGCCGGTCGGGTGGCTGGAGTCGCCGAAGCCGCGCCGGTCGTAGGCGATGACGCGATAGCCGGCCTCGGACAGGGCGGTGATCTGCGATTCCCACATGCGGTGGCTGAGCGGCCAGCCGTGGATCAGCACCACGGGCTGGCCCTGGCCCTGTTCGTAGTAGTACAGGTCGGTGGCATCGGGGCCGGACGTTTCGATATAAGGCATGCGTGCTCCTTTCGCTGGTCAGGGGTGAAGGAAATCCAGTATAGGATGTCCCAGCCCAGCGATTCGCACGCTTGCCTGTCGAAAACAGGCGTCGGCCGCAGCCGGCGATCAGCCCGCCAGCCCGCGGCTCGCCGCCGCCTCCTGCAGCAGCTTTTCGACGCTGCCGAAATCCGCCGGCTTGGTCAAGTGCGCATCGAAGCCGGCGGCGCTGGAGCGCTGGCGGTCTTGCTGCGCGCCCCAGCCGGTGAGCGCCACCAGCGTCGCCGCCTCCATGCCGTCGACCTTGCGCAGCGCCAGCGCCACGTCGAAGCCGCTCTGGTCGGGCAGGCCGATGTCCAGGAACACCACGTGCGGCACGAAGCGCCGGGTTTCCGCCAGCGCCGCGGCGCCGTCGTGGGCCAGCGCCACCGCGTGGCCGCTCATCTCGAGCAGGGCACCCAGCGTCTCGGCGGCGTCGAGGTTGTCGTCGACCACCAGCACGCGCAACTGGTTCGCGGCCGCTACAGCGGCAGGCGCCTCGGCTGCCGGCGCGGGGGCGACGGCGGCGCCATCGCCGGTGGCCGTGTCCGGCGCCGTCAGCGGCAGGCGCACGGTAAACCGGCTGCCCTGGCCGGCGCCGCCGCTCTCGGCATGGATACGCCCGCCATGCAGTTCGACCAGGCGCTTGACCAGGTTCAGGCCGACCCCGAGGCCGCCCTGCGCCATGCCTTCGCCGTCGTGCGCCTGCGCATACATGTCGAAGATGCGCGACAACATGTGCGCGCCGATGCCGATGCCATTGTCGGACACCGCGACCACGATCTCCTTGCCGTCCAGGCGGCCGTCGACCTCGATGTGGCCGCCCTTCGGGGTGTACTTGGCGGCGTTGTTGAGCAGGTTGCTCAGCACCTGCGCGATGCGGTGGCGGTCGACGTGCAGCGCCACCGCGGCGGCCGGCAGGCGCAGGCTCAGGCGGTGGTCGCCGGCCTGGATCAGCGGCGTGCTGATCTCGACCGCGTCGTTGACCACCTCGGCCAGCGTCACCGGTACGCGCCGCAGCTCCACCTTGCCCTCGGACAGGCGTGCCATGTCGAGCAGGTCGTCGACCAGGTGCACCATGTGGTTGACCTGGCGCCGCATCATGCCCTGCACCTCGGCGGCGTTGGGCGCGCCGGGGCGGATGCGCATCAGCTCCAGGCCGGTGCGGATCGGCGCCAGCGGGTTGCGCAACTCGTGCGCCAGCGTGAACAGGAACTCGCTCTGCATGCGGTTCTTTTCGGTCAGCTCGTGCGCCAGGCGCTGCAGCTCCTGCTCGGATTGCTTGTGGCGGCCGATGTCGATGGTGACGCCGTCGAAGCGCACCGCCTGCCCATCGGCGTCGAGCGCGCACCAGCCCACCGCGCGCAGCCAGCGCTGCAGGTCCGCGCTCCTGAATTCCAGGTCGAGCGCGCTGCCGCCGCGCACCGCGGCGGCGATGCCGGACGCCAGGCGGGTGCGGTCGTCGGGGTCGACCGCCTCCAGCAATTCGTACAAGGAGACCCGCTCGCGGCCCGCCAGTCCCAGATGCGCCGCCATCTGCGGGTTCAGCTGGAATTCGGAGAACGGCAGGTCGGCATACCAGACGCCGATGTCGCCGGCGCGCGCCACCTGCTCCAGGCGCTGGCGCAGCAGCGTGCGTTCGTGCACGTCGACCACGGTGCCGACGAAGCCGGCGCGCCGGCCGTGCTCGTCGACGTGCGCCATGCCGGCATCGACGAACCAGCGGTAGGTGCCGTCGTGGCGGCGCAGGCGGTAATCCACCGAGAACGGCGTGCCGGCCGCGCTGGCCGCCAGGAAGGCGTCGCGCGCATGCGGGCGGTCGTCCGGGTGCACGTTGTCCAGCCAGCCCAGGCCCAGGTCCTGCTCGGCCGAGCGGCCGGTGTAGTCGTACCAGCGGCGGCTCAGGTAGGTGCACTGGCCGTCTTCGTCGGTGGTCCACAGCATCACCGGCGCGACGTCGACCAGCGCATGGAAATACGATTCGCGCAACGCCAGTTCGCCCTGCTGGCGCTGGCGCTCGCGCACCAGCGCCACCTGGTGGCGCACCCGCGCCAGCAGCTCGTTGGCGGCGAACGGCTTGACCAGGTAGTCGTCGGCGCCGGCCTGCAGGCCCTCGATCTTGGCCTCTTCGCCGGCGCGCGCCGACAGCAGGATCACGGCCAGGTGGCGCAGCGACTCGGTGGCGCGGATGCGCGCGATCAGGCCGAAGCCGTCCAGGCGCGGCATCATCACGTCGCTCAGCAGCAGGTCCGGCGGGTCCTGCAGCAGCAGCTCGAAGGCAGCCTCGCCGTCGGCGCACACGCTGACCTCGGCGTGCGGGTCGAGCAGCGACTTCACGTAGGCGCGCATGTCGTTGTTGTCGTCGGCGATCAGGATGCGCGGCGGCTTGGCCGCCGGCGCCAGCGCGTCGCCGGCCGCGGATGCCGGACGCGCCGGCGCCGGCAGCGCTGCGTCCGGCAGCCAGCGCAGGGCTTCCTCGACGAAGGCGGCGCCGGTGCGGTGGCCGTCGTCGGCCGGCAGGTCGCCGTGCAGGATGCGGTCGAACGGCAGGTGCGCGTGCCCGAACGGGATGGCGACGTCGAAGCGGGTGCCCTCGCCCAGTGTGCTGTGCACCGAGATGCTGCCGCCGTGCAGGCGCACCAGTTCCTGGATCAGCGCCAGGCCGATGCCGGTGCCTTCGTAGGTGCGGCCGGGCGTGCCCTCGATGCGGTGGAAGCGCTCGAACACGCGCGGCAATTCGTGCTCCGGGATGCCGCTGCCGCTGTCCTGCACCGACAGGCGCGCCATGGCGCCGTCGCGCACCAGGCGCACGCTGACGCCGCCCTGCAAGGTGAATTTAAAGGCGTTCGACAGCAGGTTGAAGACGATCTTTTCCCACATGTCGCGGTCGACGTACACCGGCTGGCCCAGGTCTTCCAGCGCGACCGAATAGGCCAGGCCGCCCTTGTCCATGGCCGATTCGAACACGCTGGCCAGCTCGCCGGTCAGGCGCGCCAGGTCCAGCGGCGCGTAGCTGGCCTGCACGCGCCCGGCTTCGATGCGCGAGAAATCCAGCAGCGAGTTCACCAGCTTCAGCAGGCGCAGCGCGTTGCGGTTGGTGACCTCGATGCGGCGGCGCTGGCTCGGCCCGAGCGGGTCGTCGCGGTCGGCCAGGGCGTCTTCCAGCGGCCCCAGGATCAGGGTCAGCGGGGTGCGGAACTCGTGCGAGACGTTGGAAAAGAAGGCGGTCTTGGCACGGTCGATCTGGGCCAGTTCCTCGGCGCGGCGCTGTTCCTTTTCGTAGGCGACCACGTTGCCGGCCGCGGTGTTCACGGCCGCGCCCAGCAGTTCGTAGAAGCCCAGGTATTCGTCGTCCAGCGCGCGCGCCGCGCTGACGCCGGCCACCACGAAGCCGTACAGGTCCTGCTGCCCCGGCACGCCGATCGGCAGCACCAGCGCCGTATCCGGCGGCGTCTCGTACGGGCCGCAGGTGCGGGCGCCCTGCTCCTGGGCGGCGAAGCGCGCCGCCAGGCCGTCCACGCGCTGGGCGCTGCGTTCGCGCGCCGTGGCGGCGAACGGCCAGCAGGTGTCGTCCAGCTCCGCCAGCGCCGGCGCCAGGCCGGAGCGCGGATCCAGGCCGGCGCTGGCGCGCAGCAGCAGCTTGCCGCTGTCCGGATCGATCTGGTACAGCAGGATGAAGGGCAGGTCGAGCGCCAGGTTCTGGTACTGCGATTCGATGTCGCGGCCGACGTCGCCGATCGCGCGCGCATCGCCGATGGCCGTGCTCAGGTCGCGCAGGCCCTGGGTGCGGCGCGCGTTCAGCACCGTCTGGGTCGACTCGGTGATCGGGTGGAAGATGCCGCCGACCTCTCCCGATTCGTCGCGGATCGGCGAGAACGAAAAGGTCATGAAGGCTTCCTCGAGGTAGCCGTGGCGGTCGAGGAACATGCGCTGGTCCTTGATGTAGGCGCCTTCTCCCTGGTGGGCGCGCTCGAAGGCGTCGCCCACCACCGGCAGCGCGCTGGCCCAGATCTCCTTGAAGGCGCCGCCCATCGAGCGCGGGTGCAGGTCGCCGCAGATCGGGCGGTAGGCGTCGTTGTAGATCTGGATGTCGTGCGGCCCCCAGGCCACCAGGATCGGGAAGGTCGACGACAGGCACAGGCTGACCGAGGTGCGCAGGCTCTGCGGCCAGCTTTCCAGCGGCCCCAGCGGCGTGACGGACCAGTCCATGGAGCGGATCAGCTTGCCCATCTCGCCACCGTCCACCAGCCAGGTCGATTGGTCGTTGGTGGTAGGCGTCTGGGGAAGGGACATGATGGCTCGGCTCTGCTGACAATGATGGAATGTGCCGGCCAAGTGACCGGCCCATGATTGTAAGGCAAGCAAGCGCTTTTTTCCTCAAATGCGATTTACGCAATGTTTGGTGCGAGGCAACAAACCAGGTGTCGTGCCGGTGCCTGTGACTGCGGCGCCGGCTCAGTCCTCGCCGGCCTGGTGGAACACCAAGTCCTCGACGTGTCGTCCATGCAACAGATGTTCGTCGATGATGCGGTCCATGTTGTCTGGCGTGACGTTGTAGTACCAAGTGCCGTCCGGCTGCACGCACACGATCGGCCCGCCCTTGCAGGCCGCGAAGCAGCCGACCCGGCTGCGTTTGACGCGCAGGTCGCCGGCATTCAGGCCGGCCGCCTTGAACTTGTCGCCCAGGCTGTCGAACAGCGCCTGCGAGGCGCCGTCGGCGCTGCAGCGCGGGCCGGTGCACACCAGCAGGTGGCGCTTGTAGCTGCCGATCTTGGGTTTCACCACCGGCTCGGCGGCGGCGGGTTGATCGTCGTGGTTGTCGCTGCTGCTCATGATTCGCTTTCCTCGTTGGCGGGCGCCGCGTCGGCTTCCCAGGGTTCGTCCAGCGTGGATTGGATGTAGTCGGCCGGCAGGCGGTGGCGCGCGGCCAGGGTGGCGATGCTGGCGCCGGCGGCGTGTTCCTCGCGCAGCGTGTCCAGCCAGCCGAGCAGGCCGGTGGACAGCGAGCGGCCCGCCTTTTCGCCCTCGCGGGTGGCGCCGCCCTCTTCCATGTCGTACTTGTTGGCGTAGCCGCGCGGGGTGACCATCAGGCCGTGCCGGACGAAGGTGTTGCTGTTGCCGATCAGGACCGTGCTGAGCATGCCGATGTCGGCATCGGCCATGCAATCGAGCGTGGTAAACACGATGTTCTGGCGCCGGCGGTAGCCGCTTTTCACGATCGCCACCGGCGTGTCCGGACGGCGGTGGCGCAGGAACAGGCGCTGCGCCTCGACGATCTGGCGCGTCCGCCGGCCGCTCTTGGGGTTGTACAGCGCCACCACGAAGTCGGCCATGGCGACCGCGTCCAGCCGGCGCGCGATGGTCGGCCACGGCGTCAGCAAATCGGACAGCGAGATCGCGCAAAAGTCGTGGGTCAGCGGTGCGCCCACCAGCGCGGCGCAGCTGTTCAGGGCCGAGGCGCCGGGCACGATCTCGACCTGCACGGCGTCGTCCGGGGTCCAGCCGGCCTGGAACAGCACCTCGTAGGTGGGGCCGGCCATGCCGTACACGCCGGCGTCCCCGGACGAGATCAGCGCCACCTTCTTGCCGGCGCGCGCCCCTTCCAGTGCGCTGACGGCACGGTCCAGCTCTTCGGTCATCGACTTGCGGATGATTTCCTTACCCTCGATGAGGTCGGCCACCAGCTTGATGTAGGTGACGTAGCCGATCACCACGTCGGCCTCGGCGATGGCGGCGCGGGCGCGCTGGGTCATGTGCTCCACGCTGCCGGGACCGATCCCGACCAGCATGATCTTGCCGGCCGGTGCAGCGGTGTCGGCGCTCCCGGTTTCATGCGCGTTGTTTGCTTCGGCGTTGTTTGCTTCGATGGTCATGCATCTTTCCTTGCGATCGAGACGGTGGCATTGCGGCCATCGGCGCCCCGGTGTTTGTGTTTTTCGACGGCCAGCGCGCTCGATGGCGCGGCGGCGCCGGCGCACGGACCGGCGGCCAGCAGCGCCGCCGCCTCGCTCACCGACGGCGTGCCGGTATAGCGCCGCACCGTCTCGGACGGATTCGGCACCGCCACCCCCGCCAGTTCGTGCGCCTCATAGAAATGCAGCGGCCAGCCGTGTTCCCGCGCCAGCGCCAGCAGGGCTTGCTCGTCGCGCTTCAGCGTGATGCTGGCGGCGGCCGTTACCTGGTCCGGGCGCGCGCCGGCTTCCTTCAGCGCCGCGTCCACCGCCTCGCGCACGGTCTGCAGCGCCACGCCGCGGTCGCAGCCGAGGCCGATGGTGAATATGCTCATGATGCGGTGCTCATGCGGCGGCGCTGCTTTCGGTCGCGTCCTGCGGCGGGCGGTACACCACCAGCCGTTCGTGCAGCGCGTCCCAACGTTCCTGCGGCACCTCGGCGTGGGTCACCCACAGCACCGCGGCGTAGCGCTCCAGCGGCACGGCGTCGAAACTGGTAAAGCGGTGGATGGTGTCGGGCAGCGGCGTCGGGCGGGTCCACCAGTCCGGGCTACCGGCTTCCTGCACGAAGGCGATCGGCTCGCCGTTCACCACGTGCGCCGAGACGCGCGTGACGTTGATCTTGGGCGCTTCCACGCGCCAGCCCAGGTGGCGCCCGAGGATGTCCACCGGGATGGTGCGGCCGACGTCGGATGCGGTGGTCAGCACCGGCGCCGCGCCGAGCAGGTCGGCCACGCGCTCGCTCATGGCGTTGGCGCCGCCGACGTGGCCGGACAGCACCGGAATCACGTACTGGCCGGCGTCGTCGACCACGATCACGCCCGGGTCCTCGTCCTTGCTGATCAGGTGCGGCGCGATCAGGCGCACCACCGCGCCCAGCGAGACGAAGAACACGATCTGGTCGTAGCCGGCGAACAGCGGGCCGATCTCGTCGCGCAGGGCGCCGTCGTAGGCGCGCACGGCGTTGGATACGTCCTTGAACTGGGCGCCGAACTTGGCCGAGGTGCAGATGTCGGCTTCGGGCAGGTCGGCGGCCAGGCGCACGGCCTGGGCCGCGCCGTGCCTGGTGATCGCCACCAGGCAGATTCTCGGAAACTGCGTCGGTGTGGCGGTCGGGTTGTGTGCTTCGCTGCTCATGCGCTCTCCATAAGGGGTTGTGGCGGGCCGTCCTTCTTGAGGCAGCCCTTGATGCGTTCGCCGCGGATGCGGTGCGGGTGCTTGACGATCAGCAGAGACAGATAGCTGACCTTGGTGCCGCGCAGCGCCAGGATGTCGTTGCCGCTGAAGCGCCGTTCGTCCGGCGCGCCGACGCGCTCGATGAAGTGGGCGCCGGCCAGCAAGTCCCTGCTTTCCATCCAGTCGATCAGTTCGTCCAGCAGCGGTTTTACCTTCATGAGCACCAGCGTGTCGAAGTCCGGCAGCAGGCGGTCGACCGCGCTGACGCCGTAGGCGGCCGGCACGATGGCGACCGTGTCGTCCTGCTCGGCGAACGGTACCGGCACCTGCGCGCAGGCGGCCGTAAAGGCGTTGACGCCGGCGACGATCTGCACCGGCACCTGGTCGTCCAAGGCCTGCACGGTGCGCGCCAGATGGCCGAAGGTGGCGTAGGTGCTGGCGTCGCCCTCGACCAGGAACAGCACGTCGCGGCCGGCGCGCAGCCACGGCAGCACCGTATCGGCGGCTTTCAGCCAGGCGCGCGCCAGCTTGTCGCCGTCGTGCGTCATCGGGAACAACAGCTGCATGTGCGTTTCCGGCGCTTCGACGCCGGCGCGGCGCACGATGTCGAAGGCATAGCTGGGCGTCTTGCCGCTGCGCGCCGGGTAGACCCAGACCGCATCGCGCCGCTGCAACAAGTCCCAGGCGGCGCGCGTGATCAGGCCGGGGTCGCCGGGCCCGAGCGAGACGCCGAACAGGGTGCCGTGGCGGACGATGGGTGTGCCGCCGATCGGGTCGATGGCGTCAAGCATCGTTCGCCTCCTGCGCCGCGGCGGCCGGTGCCGCCTCACGCCGCGCACAGACGATCCACACCGGATTCTCGGCCGCCATGCGGTGCATGTGCAGGATCGGCTTGCTGCGCGCGGCCTGCAACTGCAGCACGTCCCAGGCGACGCCTTGCGCTTCCAGCGCCTGCAGCGCGGCGGTGGCGGTGGCCAGGTTTTCCAGCGTGACGAAGTTCATCACCAGCGTGCCCTGCGGGCGCAGGCGGCGCAGGATGCCTTCGATCAGTGTGGCCAGTTCGCCGCCGGAACCGCCGACGAAGACCGCGTCCGGATCGGGCCAGGCGTCCAATCCGTCCGGCGCCTTGCCGTGGACCAGGCTGTAGTTGGCAACCTCGAAGGCGGCATGGTTCCGGCCGGCGATGGCGAAGTCGGCCTCGTTCTTTTCGATGGCGTACACGTGGCCTTGCGGGCACAGGCGCGCCGCTTCCAGGCCGACCGAGCCGGACCCGGCGCCGATGTCCCACACCACGCTATCGAGCCGCAGCTGCAGGCGCGCCAGGCTGACCGCGCGCACTTCCTGCTTGGTGATCAAACCCTTTTCCGGCTGGCGCTGGACGAATGCGCTGTCGGCCAGGCCGAAGCGCACCGGGCGCGCCGGCGCGCTGGTGCGCCACAGCAGCACCACGTTCAGGTCGGCGAAGCGCATGCCGGCCGCGTCCCGCGGGCTGAGTTCGGCCAGCACGCGCTCTTCCGGCTGCAACAGGTTTTCCGCCACCGCCATGTGGAAGTCGTCGCCCAGGCCCTCGGCCAGCAGCAGGCGCGCGATGCGGTCGGGGCTGTTGTCCGGCCCGGTCAGCACCAGCAGGCGCGCATGCGCGCGCACGGCTTGCGCCAGCGCGTACAGGCCGTGCGTCGGCGTGCTGCCGCGCGCCCACTCGCCGGCATCGCGCGCGTGGATCGAGACGATCCTGGCTTCCTGCCAAGCCAGGCCGATGCGCGCGCAGGCCAGCTGCAGCGTCGACACGTTGGGCAGGATGTCGAGCGCCTGCACGCACAGGTGCTGGGCGAGATACGGCGCGATGCCGTGGCACAGCGGATCGCCGGTGGCCAGCACCACGCAACTGCGGTGGGCATCGCGCGCTTGCCGTACCCAGCCGACCACGGATTTCATGTGGCCGGTCATGTCGTGGCGGGTGGCGTCCGCCTTGATCTCGGCGCCGAACAGCGCCAGCGTGCGGGTGGCGCCGATCACCACGTCGGCGCTGCGCAGATACGCCAGCGCGGTCGGGTTCAGGCTGGCGACGCCGTCGTCGAGCACGCCGATCACGCGGCAGGGGTTGGGGTCTTGAATGCAGGTATCCATCATCTAGTCGTTGTCGTTTTCCGCATGGGCGATGGCGCCGATGCCGATGCGGCCGGCGCTCGCGGGTACGTCGTGCGGCAGCGCCGGCGCCGACCACACGTCGGCCACCTGGTTGCCGGAAAAATCGGTCACCAGCACGCGCAATTGAAAGGCGCGGCCGTAACGGTCGGGCGCGGTGAGGGTATCGATCGCGGCCTGCGCCAGCGCCGCATGGAAGGCATCGCCCAGGCCGCGCTCGACCATCAGCTCGGCGCCGAAGCGCGCGGTCTCGGCGGACGCCATGGCGGCGCAATCCTCGGCGCTGGCGCCGATGCGGCGGCCGATCTCGGCCACCAGGTCGGTGTCGACCTCGCTGCGGTTGGCGTGGGTGATGGTCTCTCCCTGCGCGATCTTGGTCAGCTTGCCGACCATGACCGCCAGCACCACCAGGCCGATGCCCTGCGCCGCCGCCTCGTCCAATGCGTAGCGCAGGAAGTCGCCCATCTGCACGAAGCAGGCCGACGGCAATTCCGGCCGCTCGGCGCGCAGGGCGGCGATGGCGAAGGTCTCGGTGCGCCCGCCGGTGGTCAAGGCGACCACGCCATGGCCGGTGGTGGCCGCCACCTGCACCCCCTGCACCACGCTGGCGCGCCACGCCGCCGTCGAATACGGCTTGACGATGCCGGTGGTGCCGAGGATGCTGATGCCGCCCAGGATGCCCAGGCGCGCATTGGTGGTCTTCTTGGCCATCACCTGCCCGTCCGGCACGCTGATGGTGACTTCGATGCCGTGCCGTGCCAGCAGCTCCGGCGCCGCTTCGCGCAGGTTGTCGGCGATATTCCGGCGCGGGACCGGGTTGATCGCCGGGCCGCCAACTTCCAGGCCGAGGCCGCGCATGGTGACGGTGCCGACGCCGTCGCCGGCCACGTAGTCAACCACGCCGGCCTGGTCCGGTAGCAGGCGCAGGTCGACGGTCAGGTGGGCGCCATCGGTGCAATCCGGATCGTCGCCGGCGAATTTCACGACCATCGCGTGGGCAAGGCCGGCATCCAGGTCGCAGCGGCCATCCTGCACGGCGAAACGCACCCGGCTGCCGTTCGGCAGTAGGCTCTCGATTTCATCGGGCACATCGCCGCCGGCCAGGCCCAGCACCGCCGCGCGCGCGGCGGCGGCGGCGCAGGCGCCGGTGGTGAAACCGGTGCGCGTGCCGCGCTCGGCGGCCGGCTTTTCCTTCATGGCGTTACCGTCTCCATGGTCTTTTGGCCGGTTTTCTGGCGTTGTTCGGCCAGCGCCAGCAGCGCGTGCAGCGCCGCCACCACCAGCGTCGAGCCGCCCTTGCGGCCGCGGATCACGATCCACGGCACCTCGTGCAGTTCGGCCATCAAGTCCTTCGATTCGGCCGCCGACACGAAGCCGACCGGCATGCCGACCACCAGAGAAGGACGCACGCCCTCCTCGCGGATCAGGCGCACCAGTTCGATCAGCGCGGTGGGCGCGTTGCCGATGCCGACGATGGCGCCGTCCAGCAGGCCGAGCTTGTGCGCCTTACGCATCGCCTGCACCGCGCGCGTGGTGTCTTGCTGCCTGGCGGTCTCGATCACGTCGGCGTCGCTGATGAACTGGTACGTGTTCATGCCGAAGTGGGCCAATCTCGGCTTCGACAGGCCCGAGCAGATCATCTCGACGTCGGCCACCACGGGACGGCCGCCGGCCAGCATGGCGGCGACGGCAGCGTCGACCGCGTCAGGATGGAAATCGGTGAGGCCGTTGAAGTCGAAGTCGGCGTTGGCGTGGATCATGCGGCGCACGATCGGCCATTGGCCCTCGGTATAGGCATGCGGGCCGACCTCGGCGTCGATGATGGCGAAGCTGTCGTGCTCGATCGCCTGGCCGGCGCGGGTCAGCTGTTCGGTGACGGTGTTCACGGTGCTCATGCGTTGTGCTCCGCCTTGTGCGGATGGGCGTGGTCGTGCGCGGCATGGCCGTGATCGTCGTGCGCATGGTCGTGGCCGTGCCCATGGTGCGCGTGATCGTGGTCGTGGTGCGCGTGACCGTGGTCGTGCGCGGCATGCGCATGATCGTGTCCATGTGCGTGGTCATGGCCATGATCGTGTGCAGGCGCGTGCTCGTGTCCCTGTTCGGCGCCATGCGCGTGCCCGTGGTCATGCGTGTGCGCATGCGAGTGCCCGTGTCCCATCTCGTGCGCCAGCTCGCGGTAGCTGCAGCCGTCGCATGGCAGGCGGCTGGCCGGCGCGCCGGCGCCGAGTTCCTGCACGCGCTGTTCCATCAGCTCGAAGATCTCCTTCTCGAAGCCGAAGTGCTCGGTGCAGGCGAAACGCACCTGCGGGTACTGGGCGCGCAGGTGCTCCACCTGGCGGTGGATGCGTTGCATCAGCGTGCCGGTGTACAGGTAGTACGGCAGCACCACGACCTGGCGCATGCCGAGCAGCGTGTGGCGCTGCACCACTTTTTCCAGGCGCGGCCAGGTGATGCCGGTAAAGGCGAGATCGACCAGTTCATGGTCGCCCTCTTCCAGCAGCCAGCGCGCCATCTTCGCCATCTCGCCGTTGGCACCGCGGTCGGACGAGCCGCGCCCGAGCAGCACCACGCCGGTGGTGGTCGGATCCGGCATGTCGAGCGCATTCATGGCTTTGCGCAAGCGGCGTTTCAGGATGGCGAGGATCGGGTCGCAGGCGGTCAGGTGCGGCGCCAGCAGGATCTCGGTATGCGGGCAGGCGCGGCGCGCGTCTTCCACCGCTTCCGGGATCTCCATCTTGACGTGGCCAGCCGCGTTCAGGATCAGCGGCACCACCAGCACCCGGCGCGACGAGCGCGCCGCGGCCAGCAGGGCGGCGTTCATTTCCGGCGGCGCGAACTCGATGAAGCACAGCTCGATGCGCCAACCCGGCTGGCGTACGCGCCACTGGTCGACGAATGCGCGGATTTCCTGGTTGCCGGAATCCTCGCGCGAGCCGTGGCCGACGATGAGGACGGTGTCGCCGCCCTGCACCGGCGCCGACCGCAGCATGATGGCCTCGCTGACGGGGGCCGGCGTGGTGAAGGCCTGCTGGTTGGTCGGCTGCTCGTTGATGGCCTGTTGCTCGTTGAGAGCCGCGGTGGTGACGATGTGCGTCATGCGCTCGCCTTTCTGAAACGGTGGGTGAAAGTGGGGTCGTACAGCTTGGAGCGCACCAGCGTCTCCCAGTGCAGCGCGCCCAGGGTGGGGCTGGCGACGATCATCGCCTGGCTGGCCACGCCGGACTCGCGGCAGCGCGCCTTGATGTCGGCCAGCGTGCCGCGGATGATCTTCTCCTCGCCCGGCCAGCTGGCCTTGTGCACCACCAGCATCGGCGCATCCTCGGGCCAGCCGGCCGCGCGCAGCGCCGCCTCGACCTTGTACAGCAGCGTGATCGACAGGAAGATGCAGATGGTGCTGCGGTGCGCCGCCAGGCTGGCCAGGTCTTCGCCTTCCGGCATCGGCGTGCGCCCCTCCACGCGCGTCAAGATGACCGTTTGCGTCACTTCCGGCAGCGTCATCGATTCGCCGGCGGCGGCCATCGACGCCATCGCCGACGACACGCCCGGCACCACGGCCCATTCGATGCCGGCCGCGACCAGCGGGCGCGCCATCTCGATCAGCGCGCCATACAAGGCCGGGTCGCCGGTCTGCAGGCGCACCACCACCGCGTGCGCCTGCGCCTGCTCGATCAGCCAGGCAGTCATCTCTTCCAGCGTCATGTCCTTCGAATCGCGGATGACGGCGCCGGGCGGCGCGTACAGCGTGGCGGCGCGGTCGACCAGCGAACCGGCGAACAGCACCGCACCCGCTTGCGCCAGCAGCTTCTGGCCCTTGACGGTGATGAGTTCCGGGTCGCCCGGGCCGGCGCCGACGAACCAGATCTTGCCGGGACCGCCGGTGGCGGGAGTGGATGCGGATGTCATGCGGGCGTTTCTCCTGATCGATGATGCGCGTGGCCTTGCCGGTCCTGCGGCTGCCCCTGTTGCGGCTGATTTTGCGTTTGTTCTTGCGTCTGCGGCGCCGGCGCGTGCCGCTGCGCTGCTGGCTCTGGACACGCCAGGGGCTGCGCCGGTGATGCCGCCGGCAGTGCATGCAGCGCTTCCAGTAACGCATCCACGCTGCGCGGCGCCGGCCCGTCCGCCAGCACGCCGCGCGCCGCCAGCGCCGCGTGCAGCGCCAGCGCGGCCGGCTGGCGCTGGCCGGCGGCCTGCAAGGCATCCGCCTGCAGCACGACATCGTGCGCCGCGCCGGAGGCGATGCAGCGTCCGGCCGCCATCAGGTGGATGTCGTCGGCCCAGGCGTAGGCGAAATCGACGTCGTGGGTGGACAGCAGCACCGTCACGCCGCGCGCCGCCAGGCCGTCGAGCAGCGCGGTCAGCTCGCGCTGCATCGGCGCGTCCAGCCCGGCCATCGGCTCGTCCAGCAGCAGCACTTCCGGCTGCATCGCCAGCACGCCGGCGATGCAGACGCGCTTCTTCTGGCCGAAGCTGAGGTGGTGCACCGCGCGCGCGCCGAATCCGGCCAGGCCGACCGCGTCCAGCGCCGCCGCCACGCGCGCACGCACGGTGGTCTCGTCCAGGCCCAGGTTCAGTGGCCCGAACGAGACGTCTTCCTCGACCTGCGCCGAGAACAGCTGGCGCTCCGGATTCTGGAACACCAGGCCGACGCGGCGGCGCAGGTCGGTCAATCCGGCGCGCCCGTATTCGTAGGGGCGACCGTTCCACAGCATGCGCCCGCCGGTGGGACGCAGCAGGCCGTTCAGGTGCTGCAGCACGGTGGTTTTACCGGCGCCGTTGGGGCCGAGCAGCGCGTGGCGGCGTCCGCGTCCGAGCGCCAGGCTGCAGCCGCGCAGGCCGGCGCTGCCGTCGGCGAACACGTGCTCGACCGCCTGCAGTTCCAGCAGGGCCGGGACCGCCGCCAAGGCAGCGGACGCGCTCGAAGTGGGTACGCTCGACGCCGGCACGCTCGACGCGGACCGGTTGGCGCCGGGCGTGTTCATGGCGGGCGCGCTCACAGCCGGTCTCCCACCGCCAGCGCCAGCAACACGGAACCGGCCAGGACGGCGTACGCGTTCTGGCGCGGCGCCTGCGGGAACACGGCCGGCAGGAAGCGCAGCGAACCTTGCAACGCGCGCGCCTCGGCCGCCGTCTGCAGCGCCGCCGTGCGCTGCCACACCTGCACCGCCATCTGGCCAATCAACAAACCCATCGAACGCCACGCATGGCGCCAGCTGCGGTAGCCCAGGCGCGCGCGCTGCGCGGTGACGCCTTCGTCCCAGGCCTGGCGGAACACGAACAGCATGCGGTAGCACAGCACCATCAAGTCCAGCAGCAGTTCCGGCGTGCGCAAGCGGCGCAGCAGGCCGATCAAGTCCGGCAGCGGCGTGCTCAGCACCAGGCCGAGCAGCGCGGCCAGCACCGCCAGCGCGCGCAGCGCGGTGCGCGTGACGACCGGCAGCAGCGCGGCGGTCCAGTGCCAGCCGCCGTCCGCGCCCGGCGTGGCGACGCCCGGCGCGGCGACGCCCGGAGTCACCAGCATCGTCAGGCAGGACAGCAGCAGGAAGCCGAGCGGCGGCAGCGCCACGGCGAGATAGGTACGCAGCGGCACGCGCGCGCCCGCGACGGCGGCCAGCACCAGCAGCGCGGCGAGCGCCGCCAGCACCGCCGGGCTGCGCGCGATCCAGGCGGACACCACTCCGGCCAGCGCGAACAGCGCCTTGGCCGACGGCGCCACGCCGCGCCAGCGGCAGGCGTAGGCGGCCGACTCAACCCGCACGGTGCTCCTGCGCGGTGGTGGCGCTCGATGCCGGACCTGCAGCGGCCGGCGACCCGGCGGCCGGAGACTCGGCGGCCGGCGATCCGCGAGTCGGCGACCCGGCGGCCGACTCGCGGGTATCCGCAGCAACGGCGTCGATGGGGCGCGGCGCCGGGGAGGCGGCCGCGCGTTTGGCGCGCTCGCGCGTCACCGCGCCGCCCAGCCAGTAGCCGATCACGCCGGCGCCGATGGCGGCCTGCAGCGCGAACAGCAGCGAGGCGATCTCGCTGCTGGCCGGTTCGATCAGCGGCGCAAACCACGGTTTGTAGCCGGGCGCGATGCTGCCGATCGCCTTTTGCGCGCGGTCGTCGGAACCGCCGAACAGCGCCGGCGCGTCCGCCCCCGGCTGCGCCGGCGGCGCGCTCGCCAACCACAGCGGCAGCACGGTCAGCAGCACCACCGCCGCCAGGATCAGCCAGTTGCGGACCTTCATGCGCGCTCCCGGCGGCCGTAGGCCATCAGCGGCAGCGCGCGCAGCTCGTCGGCATTGAAGCGCGCCATCGCGTTCGTCACCAGCACGGTGAGCAACCCTTCGCTGATGGCGATCGGCACTTGGGTCAGCGCGAAGATGCCGGCGAACTTGACGAACGAAGCCGGCACACCCCCGGCCGCGTCCGGAAAGGCCCAGGCCAGCTGCAGCGAAGTGGTGACGTAGGTCGCCAGGTCGCCCAGGCAGGCGGCCAGGAACACGGCGATGCTGCGCGGCAATCCCAGCGCACCGACCGCGCGGAACACGCCATAGGAAACGAAGGGGCCGACGATGGCCATCGAAAATACGTTGGCGCCGAGCGTGGTCAGGCCGCCGTGCGCCAGCAGCAGCGCCTGGAACAGCAGCACGACGAAGCCGACCGGCACCATCGCCGCGGGCCCGAACAGCAGCGCGCCCAGGCCGACGCCGGTGGGATGCGAGCAGCTGCCGGTGACGGACGGCAGCTTCAGCGCCGACAGCAAGAAGGCGAACGCCGCGGCCACGCCCAGCAGCATGCGCCGCTCGGGATGCGCCTGCAGGCCGCGCCCGATGCTGCGCAGGCCCCAGGCGACGAAGGGAACGGCGGCAGCGGCCCAGCCCAGCGCGTGCGCCGGCGGCAGGAAACCTTCCATGATGTGCATTCGAAACCTCCCGTCGAATGGTCGATAAGAGCACCATGGCGGAGGCGAAGACGGTCGACGGGGCGGCAGAAACTGCGTGCAGAAAGCCGGTCGACAGCGGCTTCCCGTCACCCCGGGGAATGATGCTGGCAATGTCTGGGCCGGTATTCTGGCTCGCCGTCATCCTTCCCTGCCCCTTCCCGCGCAGTGCGCAGTGGTCATCGGCAGGGTCGTCAGGCTTACAGCAGCGGGGGCTGCACCGGAATGGCCGTGCGCTACGCACGGTTTCACCGGTTTCCCGTTTAACGCCCGTCCCGGTCGGGAAGGAGCGCACCCAAAGGGAGGATATTACACTGAGCGGTGATCGCGTGCCAGACCTGGCGCGCGGCGCTGTCGTGCGCATGCCGACATGCCCGGCGGCGCTCCCGGCTGGTCGTCAGGCCAGCTTGACCGGACATTTACCGTTCGCGGCCACCCCGAACGGTCGCGTCCGCAGTATGCTCGGAAGACGATCCGGTCAATACCACGGATCGCAGCGGGATTTTTCCGTTGCCGATGAGGTCCATGCAATACCAACCCACAGGAGAACGATCATGGCGTATGTCGATGGTTTCGTGGTGCCGGTCCAACAGTCCAAGCTGGAGGTGTACAAGGAGATGTCCCGACAGTGCGGCGCCATCTGGCGCGAACTCGGCGCGCTCGAGTTCCGCGAATGCGTCGCCGACGACGTCAAGCCCGGCCAGTGGACCTCGTTTCCGCAGAGCGTGCTGCTGGAAGAAGGCGAAGTGGTGGTGTTTTCCTGGATCGTCCATGCATCGCGCGCCAGGCGCGACGAGGTCAACGCCAAGGTGATGCAGGATCCGCGCATGGCCGAATTCATGAAACCGGAAAACACGCCGTTCGATGGCAAGCGCATGATCTACGGCGGGTTCGAGATGGTGGTGGATTTGTAGCGCAGACGAGAAAACGCCCTCCAGATCAGAAATCTGGAGGGCGTTACGCATTGCTTGGTTTATTTTTCAGAACGGAATATCGTCATCCATATCCGAGAAGTTCGCGGCCGGCTTCGGCTGCGGACGTGCGGCCGGTGCCGGCGGCGCCTGGCGCGGTGCCGGACGGCTCGGTGGGGCGTCGTAGCCCTCGTCGCCGCCGTAGCTCTCGCCGCCGCCCATGCCCTGGCGGCCACCCAGCATCTGCATGTTTTCCGCGACGATGTCGGTCGAGTAACGCTCGACGCCGTCCTTGTCGGTGTACTTGCGGGTCTGCAGGCGACCTTCGACGTAGACCGACGAGCCCTTCTTGAGGTACTGGCCGACGATCTCGGCCATGCGGCCGAAGAAGGAAATGCGGTGCCACTCGGTCAGCTCTTTCTGCTCGCCGCTATTGCGGTCCTTCGACTTGTACGAGGTCGCGACGGCGATGTTGGCGATGGCGTCGCCGCTCGGCATGTAACGGATTTCCGGGTCGCGGCCGAGGTTGCCGACGATGATGACCTTGTTGACTGATGCCATGGTGAAACTCCTATGCTGGTTCCCTGACTCTGCGTGGTGTCTAAGTGCCAAGGAAGTTGTTTAAAAATTGATCCGCTATTATGCGTTGCCGGGTAGTTCGAAGCAACGTTTCGATGCGTTTTTCGCATGCGCGGCGACGGGGTTTTTACGACACCCGCTCAGACATCGGAAGTGGGGGCAAAGTGCCTCGAATGGAAGAGATGGGCGTCAATATTCTTGGGGTCTTTGTGAAGTAGGCAAGGAAAAAAAATTTTCGGTTTTTGGTGAGTCTGTCATTGAATTGGGCGCGATGCAGACCACATACGGAAGACCCCGGTTTGCCCGTTGTTGAGTGCCTTGCCAAAGAGGCATTTCAAGCCGTTAACGCGCGCGCGCCGTCGCGCCGGGGCCGAATACGTACGTAATCGAAACCCGCTATAGTGACGGGTTCTCCCTTGATTGGCCCGCTCGGCGCGACGATCTCGTGTGCCGGCCGCAGGCGCCCTTACCATGGAAAGGCTGCAAAACTAGCTAATGGAAGAAATCCGTATCCGCGGCGCTCGCACGCACAACCTCAAGAACATCAATCTCGACCTGCCGCGCAACAAGCTGATCGTCATTACCGGCCTGTCGGGTTCCGGCAAGTCCTCGCTCGCCTTCGACACCCTGTACGCCGAGGGCCAGCGCCGCTACGTCGAGTCGCTGTCGGCCTACGCGCGCCAGTTCCTGCAGCTGATGGAAAAGCCGGACGTCGACATGATCGAGGGCTTGTCGCCCGCCATCTCGATCGAGCAGAAGGCGACCTCGCACAACCCGCGCTCCACCGTCGGCACCGTCACCGAAATCCACGACTACCTGCGCCTGCTGTACGCGCGCGTCGGCACGCCCTACTGCCCGGACCACTCGCACGAGCCGCTGACCGCGCAGACCGTGTCGCAGATGGTCGATGCCGTACTGGCCATGCCGGAAGGCACCAAGCTGATGATCCTGGCGCCGGTGGTGGCCAACCGCAAGGGAGAACATGGCGACCTGTTCCAGTCGATGCAGGCGCAGGGCTTCGTGCGCTTCCGCGTGCAGAGCGGCACCGGCGTGGCCAAGATCCACGAGATCGAAGACCTGCCTAAGCTCAAGAAGACCGAAAAGCACACGATCGACGTCGTCATCGACCGCGTAAAAGTCAATCCGGAGATCAAGCAGCGCCTGGCCGAGAGTTTCGAGACCGCGTTGCGCATCGCCGACGGCCGCGCCGTGGCCTACGAGATGGACACCGAGAAGGAACACATCTTCTCGAACAAGTTCGCCTGCAATGTCTGCGGCTATTCGCTGCAGGAGCTGGAGCCGCGCCTGTTTTCGTTCAACAACCCGATGGGCGCCTGCCAGGAGTGCGACGGCCTGGGCCACATCGAGTTCTTCGATCCGAAGCGCATCGTGGCCTTCCCGAACCTGTCGCTGGCGTCCGGCGCCGTCAAGGGCTGGGACCGCCGTAACCAGTTCTATTTCCAGATGCTGAGCAGCCTGTCGGAGCATTACGGCTTCGACCTGGATAAACCGTTCGAGCAGTTGCCGAAGCCGGCGCAGGACGTGGTCCTGTTCGGTTCCGGCAAGACCTCGGTGCCGTTCGCCTATGTGAACGAGCGCGGCCGCACCGTGATCCGCGAGCACACCTTCGAGGGCGTGGTCAATAACCTGCAGCGGCGCTACCGCGAGACCGATTCGATGGCGGTCAAGGAAGAGCTGGCCAAGTTCATCAACGAAAAGGAATGCCCGACGTGTAATGGCGCGCGCCTGCGCACCGAGGCGCGCTACGTCAAGATCGGCA
This sequence comes from Massilia forsythiae, assembly GCF_012849555.1. Classification (NCBI taxonomy): domain Bacteria; kingdom Pseudomonadati; phylum Pseudomonadota; class Betaproteobacteria; order Burkholderiales; family Oxalobacteraceae; genus Massilia; species Massilia forsythiae. The sequence goes on along the minus strand of NZ_CP051685.1, from coordinate 2,128,449 downwards.
ATGGCAAGCAGCAGCGCGCCATCTACGAGGTGGCCAGGACGCCGCTGCGCGATTGCCTGAAATATTTCGATGGCCTGGAACTGACCGGCGCCAAGAAGGACATCGCCGACCGCGTGATCAAGGAAATCGTGGCGCGCTTGAAATTCCTGAATGACGTCGGTCTGGATTACCTGTCGCTCGACCGCAGCGCCGACACCCTGTCCGGCGGCGAGGCGCAGCGCATCCGCCTGGCGTCGCAGATCGGTTCCGGATTGACCGGCGTGATGTACGTGCTGGACGAGCCGTCGATCGGCCTGCATCAGCGCGATAACGACCGCCTGATCGCGACGCTGAAGCATTTGCGCGACATCGGCAACAGCGTGCTGGTGGTCGAGCACGACGAGGATGCGATCCGCACCGCCGACTACATCGTCGACATGGGTCCCGGCGCGGGCGTGCACGGCGGCGCCGTGATCGCCGAGGGTTCGCTCAAGGACATTCTCAAGAACAAGAATTCGCTGACCGCGCAATACCTGAGCGGCCGGCGCAAGATCCATGTGCCGGAAAAGCGCCATGTGTCGAATCCTGAGCGCCAACTCGTCATCACCGGCGCCACCGGCAACAACCTGAAAAGCGTCTCGCTGGAATTGCCGGTCGGCTTGCTGACCTGCGTTACCGGCGTGTCGGGTTCCGGTAAATCGACGCTGGTCAACGATACGCTGTATCCGGCCCTGTCGCGTCACCTGTACGGCTCGCAGACCGAACCGGCGCCGCACGAGACCATCCACGGCCTGGAGCATTTCGACAAGGTGATCTCGGTCGACCAGGCGCCGATCGGCCGCACGCCGCGCTCGAATCCGGCGACCTACACCGGCGTGTTCACGCCGATCCGCGATTTGTTCGCGACGGTGCCGACTGCCAAGGAACGTGGCTATTCGGCCGGGCGCTTCTCGTTCAACGTCAAGGGCGGGCGCTGCGAGGCCTGCCAGGGCGACGGCGTGATCAAGGTCGAGATGCACTTCCTGCCGGACGTGTACGTGCCGTGCGACGTCTGCCACGGCAAGCGTTATAACCGCGAGACGCTGGAAGTCCAGTACAAGGGCAAGAACATCACCGAAGTGCTGGAGATGACGGTCGAGGACGCGCACGAGTTCTTCAAGCCGGTACCGGTCATCGCCCGTAAGCTGCACACGCTGCTGGACGTGGGCCTGGGCTACATCAAGCTGGGGCAAAGTGCGACCACGTTGTCGGGCGGCGAGGCGCAGCGCGTCAAACTGTCGCTGGAACTGTCCAAGCGCGATACCGGACGCACCTTGTACATCCTGGACGAGCCGACCACCGGCCTGCACTTCGCCGACATCGACCTGCTGCTGAAGGTGATCCACCGCCTGCGCGACCAGGGCAACACGCTCGTCATCATCGAGCACAACCTGGACGTGATCAAGACCGCGGACTGGATCGTCGACCTGGGGCCGGAAGGCGGCGCCGGTGGCGGCACGATCGTGGCGCACGGCACGCCGGAAGCGGTGGCGGAAAATCCGGCCAGCGTGACGGGCAAGTATCTGAAGCCGTTGCTGGCGCAATAAGGCGGGTGCCGCTGCTTCCGGCGGCAAGGCATTACCGTTGAAAGCGTAAAGCGAGCGGGCCACGATCTTCATCGTGGCCCGTTTCACTTGCACGTCGTCCCCGCGCAGGCGGGGATCCATACGAAGTGTGCAAAATTGCTAGCTTTAAACTATCTGGGCAGCTCTTGAGGTACCTAATTTTGTGGCTCAGTATGGGTCCCCGCCAAGGGGGCCGCCGAGGCCGGGAACGACGTGCTAGAGCCAACTCAACGATTGGCTGCCGTGATCTTCACCAGCACCACATCATTCACCCGCATCGGCACCTGCACGCTCGCCGACCCCTTCGCCCCCACCTTCACCTGCCGCGTCTCCGGCCGGTCCGCCGTCAACGCATGCAACTGCGCCACCTGCGCCGCATTCAAGTTCTTCGGCCGCCCCATCTCCAGGTAACGCGTGTACGCATCGTTGGCCTTGAACCCGGTGCGATACACCTGCATCGCGTACGTGCCCGGCTTCATCCCCGTCAACGCCAGCGTCAGCGGCTGGCCGGCGCGCGTCGGCTGCACCCTGGTATAGAACGGCCGGTTGCTCAGCTTGCCCTGGTCGGGCGACTGGAAATCCCAGGCCAGCACCTGCACGCCGCCATCCGCATCGCGCGTGATCCAGCTCTGCGCGTCATCAGTCCGGACTTCCCGGTCGCCCAGCTGGTTCAGGTATTTGTAGGCGAACCAGGCCGGCTTGCGGATGCCCTGCGGGTTCATCAGGCCGAAGCCGCCTTCGAAGGGCGCGGTCGGCGGACCCGGTTCCTCGAACAGGTCGGAATAGGTCCAGTAGCTCATGCCCTGCAACTGCCCTTCGGACGCCTTCAGCTTGCTCAGGATATAGGGCGCGCTGACATATGAATCGTGTACCGGATCGCGCGGGGTGTAGCTGGTGCTCCATTCGGTGAAATACAGCGGTAGTTTGGGCAGGTAGGAGGCTTCGATTTCCTTCCTGACCTTGCGCACGTCGCCGACGATGGCGTCCGGTTTCGGCGACAGCCTGGTGTCGTCCTTGCCGTTTTCGTCGAGGAAGCCGCCGTCCACGCCATAGGTATGCGTGGTGACGAAATCGACCGCTGCCCCGCTCTGGCGCGTGTGCGCCAAGAATTCCGGCACCCAGGCCGCGCCCGCGGTCGAGGGGCCGCCCACGCGCAGCGCCGGGTCGATCGCCTTGATGGTGCGCGCGGTCAGGTCGTACAGCGCGAAATAGGCCGGCTGGTCGGCCTTTTCCCAGAAGCCGTCCAGGTTGGGCTCGTTCCACACCTCAAAGAACCAGGTTCTCACCTCTTCCTGGCCGTAGCGTTGCTGCACGTGGCGCACGAACGCATCGACCAGGCCCTGCCACTGCGCATGGTCCGGGTGCGAGGTATTGCCCTTCCAATAGAAAATGCTGTTGTTCGAGGTCTTCATCGCATCCGGCGTGAAGCCGAGTTCGACGAAGGGCTTGATGCCCATGGCCAGCAGTTTGTCGTAGAGGGTATCGATCTTAGTCCAATCGTACACCGGCTTGCCGTCGACCACCTTATAGGTGCCCAGCACGTCATGAAAAATGCCGTGGAAGCGGATGAAGCGGAAGCCCAGTTCGTCCCGGGCCAGCTTGAGCTGGGCCAGGCTGTCGTCGCGGATCAGGGTGCCGGGGTAATCCGAGCCGACCGACAGGTCGTAGAAGCGGTCGCGCGGACTGGTCGGCGCGGCGGCGTCGATGGCGATGCGGCGCTCGGCCGGCGCGGCGGCGCCAGCCGGGGCGGCAACGCTGATGGAAGAAGCGAACGCCAGCGCCAGTGCGGCGCCGAGCAAGCTGCGGCGGTGTCTCATGATGGTTATCCTTGATTGTCGGCGTCGACGTTGCCGGCGTGATGTTTGCGCTAACAACGTGTGTCGACGTCAGGATATCGGATAACCGATCGCGCGTAAAACGGAGGATGCGATCGATCAACCGTCGATATGCACCGACACCCCGGTATTGCTGTACTCGAGCGTCGCCTTGTAGCCGTCGGCGACCACGCCGCCGAACACGCCCTTGCGGGTGCCGGCGCGCAGCACCCGGTAGCTCGCGCCCACGCTGGGCTTGAAGCCGCCGGCGAAGCGCAGGCGCAGGGTGCCGCCGACGATCGTCGCCGTGTTCCTCACCGCCAGCGTGCCGGCGTTGTTGGCGCCGAGCGTGATGTCCAGCGTGCCCTTGTCGAGTTGGGCGTAGTTGCCGCCGATGGCGAGCTGGCCCGGCCCCTTGCTGGCCAGGGTGCCGGCCGCACCCACGTACACGTCGCCGCTGCCCAGCGCGCCGTCGGCCGCGCTTTCCAGCGTGCCGCCGTCGATCTGCGTACCGCCCGTAAACGTGTTCTTGCCGTACAGCGCCAGGCGGCCGCTGCCCTTCAGGGTCAGCTTGCCGCTGCCGGCAATGTCGTTGCGCCAGGCGTCCATCGCATAGAAGCCGCCGCGCGCCGCATCCATGGTCACGACGACGTTGCCGCTGAAAGCGCCGTAGCCGTCGGCGGCGGCGAACAGGTTCAGGCGGCCCCAGCCTTCGGCATCGTCCAGCAGCGGATAGCCGGACGGCAGCGCGGTGCTGCGCAACACGGCGCGGCGCTGCATCGCATCCAGGTAAGGCAGGCGGGTTTCCAGGATCGCCTCGGCACCCTTGGGGACCACGGCGGCGCCATTCGTCGCCTTGATCGGGCTGAAGCCAAAGCTCAGGCGGCGCAGGTAATTGGCCTTGTTGGCATCGTGGTCGGCGAAGCGGTCGGCGCCGGCCGCGGCCGCATGCGCGTAGGCATACAGCGTATTGGCCGTGGTGCCGGTCTGGCCCTGGATCCATGCGTGGGCATCGGCATGGGCTTTTTGCTTGAGGGCGGCGTTGGCGGGGTCGTTGATATTGCCGGTGAAAATAGCGTGCGACAGCATGCGGCCGCCCATCACATCCAGCGGCGAATGCATGCCGGCCAGGATGCGGTTCTCGCCCAGCTCCAGGCCGCGAGAGAGCATTTCCTGAAAACGTTCCGGCATCGCGTACGCCATCGCCAGCGAGTTCAGCATGCCGGCATTCGTGTGGCCGCTGGGGAAACCGCCATCGGTGTTCGGGGTCGGGCTCTTGGCCGGTTCCAGCGCCGGCACGACCTTGACGGCGCTGCTCCAGCGCCACGGGCGCGGGTATTTATAAAAACGCTTGGCCGGTTCGGTCGACCCGTTATTGCGCATGGTGTTGATGAAGCCGACCACCGAGCCGAACGCGGCCGTGGTGGCATCGCCGGCGCCATTGCCGCCATCGTCGTATTTCACCGTGGTGGCGTCGGCGGCGACAGCGGTAATCGTGGTGGTGGCTTTCGCGCCGGCGCGCCAGGCCGCGGTCAAGGGGCCGAGGCCGTCGACGATGCTGTAAGCCTGGTTCTGGCGGTCGTCGAGGTAGGCGGCGGTGGCCTGCGCCGCCGTGCGCTGGGCGGTGGCGTCCACCACGTACTGGATGTTGCGGTCGTGCACCGCCTGGTTCAGCACGGTTCCCTGCCCCGGCAAGCCGCTCCAGGTGCTGACGTCGACCGTCCGCGTGAGCGGCTGCCACAGTTCCAGGAACGGCGACAGGGCGCGCACCCCGGCGTTGACGTCGATCGTCAGCTGGGTCTGCTGGTTGGTGGCGGCGCTGTCGACGAAGGCGGGTGCCACCGGCAGCGGCACGTTTTCGACGAAGCCCGGGTCGGCCGGCGCCGCCGGGGCGGTCGTGACCGGCGACACGTCGACGTAGTCGCTGCCGCCGCAGGCCGCCAGCAGGGCAAGGACGGCGGCGGCGATGGCGGCATTGCGCGCCGCCTGCGGTGGCGGAGATGAATGGATAGACGTGGTCGAACTGGCGAAACGCGACATCGGTTGCTCCGGAAGCATGAAGGATCGGAGCGAGGCATTATCACTTTGGAATGTGACGCGCTGATGAAGCGCAGGGCGGCCGGTCGACCATCCGTCAATTCAATGCGCGATCGCGATCTTGCCGACGTGCCGTCCGCCGGAGGCCAGTTCGGCATAGGCCGCACGCACCTCGTCGAGTCCGAACACGCGGTCGATCACCGGCACGATGCGGTGCGCGGCGATGAACCCCACCGCCGCGGCCAGGTCGGCCCTCGATCCGGTGCTATTGCCGATCACGCGCACGGCCTTGGTAATGACCGGCAGCAGGTCGAGCGACGCCTTGGTGCCGCCCAGGATGCCGATCGTGAAGACGGTGCCGCCCACCGCCACCGCGTTCAGCGAGCGTGCGATGGTCGCCGCGCCCACGGTTTCCAGCACCAGGTCGGCGCCGCGCCCGCCAGTCAGTTCCAGCGTCTGCGCGTCCCAGTCCGGCGTGCCACGGTAGTTGATCAGGTGGTCGGCGCCGAGCCTGCGGACGCGCGCCAGTTTTTCGTCGGACGAGGAAGCGACGATCACCGTGGCCCCGAGTGCCTTGGCGAATTGCAGGGCGAACAGGCTGACGCCGCCGGTGCCCAGCAGCAGCACGACCGATCCCGGCCCCAGCGCCGTCGAGCGCAGCGCATTCCAGGCGGTGGTCGCGGCGATCGGCAGGGCCGCCCCCTGGATGAAATCGAGGTGGCCGGGCAAGGCGACCAGGCTGGCGGCGGGCAGCGCCACGTACTCGGCCAGCGATCCGGGCAGGCTGATGCCGCGCATGGCGACCATGGCGCGCGCCGTAGGAGGACCGTCCAGCCAGGCCGGCATGAAATGCGGGACGACGCGCTCGCCGACGGCCCAGCCGTCGACGCCCTCTCCCAGCGCCGCGATCTCGCCGGCGCCGTCGGCGACCGGGATCAAGGGAAAACGCGGGGCGGGAAAGGCGCCGGTGGCAACGGCTACGTCGGCATAGTTCAGCGTGGCCGCGCGCAGGCGCAGCACGACTTCGCCGGGGCCGGCGTGCGGTTCGGGATAATCGGTGGCGCGAAACGCGTCCAGCGACGGGGCGGTCAGTTCGATGGCTTTCATGGTGTTCTCGGTATGGTGAGCAAGCGGGCTTGCGGGATGCTCATCTTCACTCCACAGCAAACGGAGATAAACTGCGGTTTCGTTGGATGATCTGAAACCGGGAGTGCGCAATGGATTTACTGGACAGCATGCGGGTGTACGTGCTGGCGGTCGACAAGGGCAGCCTGAGTGCCGCCGCCGCCGCGTCCGGCATCTCGGCGACGATGGCGGGCAAGCACCTGCGCACGCTGGAACAGCGCCTCGGCATGCAGTTGCTGCGCCGGACCACGCGGCGCCAGCACCTGACCGAGTTCGGCAGCGATTACTATGCGCGCTGCAAGGAAATCCTGCGGCTGGTCGCCGAAACCGATGCGCAGGCGCAGAACCTGCAACTGGCGCCGGCCGGTACGCTGCGCATCACGGCGCCGGTCAGCTTCGGCACCGAAGCGCTGATGCCGGCCCTGTCGGATTACCTGGAACGCTATCCCGACGTGGATGTCGACGTGACGCTTTCCGATCGCGTGGTCGACCTGGTCGAGGAAGGCTTCGAGGCGGCAATCCGCATCGGCCGCCTACCCGATTCGACGCTGGTGGCGAAACCGCTGGCGCCCTATCGCCTGATGATCTGCGCCTCGCCCGCCTACCTGGCGCGCCGCGGTACGCCTGCCGTGCCGGACGACCTGGCCCGGCACGAATGCCTGTCCTTCAGTCCGGCCGCGCTGGCGCAATGGCGCATCGGCGGTGGCGGTGGCGATGATGCGTTCTGCGTGCACGTGTCGGGACGGCTACGCGTCAACCATGGCCAGGCCCTGCGCGTGGCCGCCATCCATGGTGCCGGCATCATCCTGCAACCGGCGATTTTGCTCGAAGACGATGTCCGTGCCGGGCGCCTGGTGCAATTGCTGCCGGCATTTTCCCTTCCGGCCCGTCCGATGAGCGTGGTCTACCCGCTTGATCGCTACCGCGCGCCCAAGCTGCGCAGCTTCGTCGATTTCCTGGCCGAGCGTTTTATTTAATCAGTGTAATCAATGAAAAAAGGGACAAGCACACGCTTGTCCCTCCTTCGTTGTCGCGGCTGCTGGTCCGTGCCGCAGCCGTCGTCTCCTCGCTGGTACTCCCCGAGTTCTTTTGAGCCCGCCTAGTCGGCCAGGCTTTGTTCCAGGCGCCGCTTGGTCGCCATCAGTTCTTGCGGCAAGCCGTAGGCCAGCTTGTCGAACAGTTCCGTGTGCAATTTGAGTTCCTCGCGCCACGCATCCCGGTCGATCGAGGTAATCCTGGTAAATTGCTCGACGCTGAATTCGACGCCGGTCCAGGTGATGTCGCCATACGCCGGCGTGGTGCCGAACATGTGCTCGACGCCGCCGGCGGTGCCCTCGACGCGTTCCAGGATCCATTTCAGCACGCGCATGTTGTCGCCATAGCCCGGCCACACGAAGTTGCCGGCCTCGTCGGTGCGGAACCAGTTGACGCAGAAGATCTTCGGCAGCGCCTGCGGATTGCCCTCGGCCACCTTGCGGCCCAAGTCCAGCCAGTGCTGGAAATAGTCGCTCATGTTGTAGCCGATGAAAGGCAGCATCGCGTACGGGTCGCGCCGCACCACGCCCATCTGGCCGGCGGCGGCGGCGGTGGTCTCGGAACCCATGGTGGCGGCCATGTACACGCCTTCGCTCCAGTCGCGCGCCTCGGTCACCAGCGGCACCGTGGTCGAGCGGCGCCCGCCGAAGATGAAGGCGGCAATCGGCACGCCGGCCGGATCGTCCCAGGCCGGGTCGATCACCGGATTCTGGGTCGCGGCCACCGTGAAGCGCGCGTTCGGGTGCGCGGCCTTGGTGCCGCATGCCGGGGTCCAGTCATTGCCCTGCCAGTCGATCAGGTGCGCCGGTGCTTCTTTCGTCATGCCTTCCCACCAGACGTCGCCGTCGTCGGTCAGGGCGACGTTGGTGAAGATGACGTTCTCGCGCAGCGAGGCCATGCAGTTGGCGTTGGTCTTTTCGTTGGTACCGGGTGCCACGCCGAAATAGCCGGCTTCCGGGTTGATCGCGACCAGGCGGCCATCGGGGGCCGGCTTGATCCAGGCGATGTCGTCGCCGATGGTGGTGACCTTCCAGCCTTCGAAGCCGGCCGGCGGGATCAGCATCGCGAAGTTGGTCTTGCCGCAGGCCGAGGGGAAGGCGGCGGCCACGTATTGCTTGTCGCCCGCCGGCGATTCCACGCCCAGGATCAGCATGTGCTCGGCCAGCCAGCCGGTGCCGCCCTGCCGGGCTTCCTGGTAACCCATGTTGGACGCGATGCGCAGCGCGAAGCATTTTTTGCCGAGCAGCGCATTGCCGCCGTAGCCGGAACCGAAGGACCAGATCTCGCGCGTTTCCGGGTAATGCACGATGTACTTGGTGGCGTTGCACGGCCAGCGCACGTCCTGCTGGCCCGGCAGCAAGGGCATGCCGACGCTGTGCACGCAGGGCACGAACGCGCCGTCGCTGCCAAGCACGTCGTACACGGCGCGGCCCATGCGCGTCATGATGCGCATATTGACGGCCACGTACGGGGAATCGGACAGTTCGATGCCGACATGGGCGATCGGCGAGCCCAGCGGCCCCATCGAGAACGGCACCACGTACATGGTGCGGCCGGCCATGCAGCCGTCGAACAGACCGTGCATGGTCGCGCGCATCTCGGCCGGGTCGACCCAGTTGTTGGTCGGGCCGGCCTGCTCGCGCGTGCTCGAACAGATGAAGGTGCGGTCCTCCACGCGCGCCACGTCGCTCGGGTCCGAGCACGCCAGGTAGGAATTCGGACGCTTCGCAGGATTCAGGCGCCGCATGGTGCCGGCGTCCACCATTTGCGCGCACAGGCGGTCGTATTCTTCTTCCGAGCCGTCGCACCAGTGGATGGCGGCCGGCTTGGTGAGGGCGGCGATGTCCGCCACCCAATGCATGAGCTTCTGGTGCTTGATGTAAGCTGGGACCTTGAGTGCGGCGATGCCGCCCATCGCGGGTTGATTCATGAGTACCTCCAATGCCAATAAAGAAACTTGTCTTGTCCCGGCACGGCAGGATCGTCGTCGGGGAACGCCTCTCGGGCTGGCGCAGCCATCCGTTGTCGTCGGTCTGCGCGGTATGCTCACGCGTCAGGATCGGGGATCATGCTGCTGACCATAAATGATGTCATTCAGACATCGCTGATCTTTATGTCTGGTCGATTCTACACTCCTGGGGACGGCTTTAAAATCCTCCGACAACAAAAATGTAGGATTTTTGGTTGACCAATGTAGTAGGGTATTTTTGCCGTTTTAATTCGTGTCATTTCATTACCTCCACACCGCCAACTTCGACGAACTCTCATGAAAATAGCGATTCTTGACGATTACCAGGATGCGGTCCGCCAGCTCGACTGTTTCAGTTTGCTGGACGGCCACGAGGTCAGGGTATTCAACAATTCCACGCGCGGACTGGGCCAACTGGCGATCCGCCTGGCGCCGTTCGACGCCCTGGTGCTGATCCGCGAACGCACGGCTTTTACGCGTGCATTGCTGGCGAAACTGCCGAACCTGAAGCTGCTGTCGCAGACCGGCAAGGTCTCCGGCCACGTCGACGTGGCCGCAGCCACCGAACTCGGCGTCGCCATTGCCGAGGGCGTCGGTTCGCCGGTGGCGCCGGCCGAGCTGACCTGGACGCTGATCATGGCGGCCTCGCGCCGCATCGTGCCGTACGCCACCAACCTCAAGGAAGGCCTGTGGCAGACCGCGTCGATCAATCCGGCGCTGAACGGGGTCGGCCGGGTGCTGCGTGGGCGCACGCTGGCGATCTGGGGTTACGGCAAGATCGGGCGCCTGATCGCAGGCTACGGCAAGGCCTTCGGGATGCAGGTGCTGGTGTGGGGCAGCGAAGCCAGCCGCGCAGCCGCCACGGCCGACGGTTACCATGCCGCGCCGTCGCGCGCGGCATTCTTCGAGCAGGCCGACGTGCTGAGCCTGCACCTGCGCCTGGTGGATGCCACGCGCGGCCTGGTCACGGCGGACGACCTGGCCCGGATGAAGCCGGATGCGCTGTTCGTGAACACCAGCCGCGCCGAACTGGTGGCGGAGAACGCGCTGGAAGAAGCGTTGAAGCGGGGACAGCCGGGGCAGGCGGCGCTGGACGTGTTCACCAGCGAGCCCTTGGCGGCGGATGCACCGTTGCTGAAGATTCCGACGGTGCTGGCGACGCCGCACCTGGGGTATGTAGAGCGCGACAGCTACGCGCTGTATTTCAGGGCGGCGTTCGAGAACGTGGTGAATTTTGCGGATGGCAAGCCGACCGGGATCTTGAATCCGGATGCATTGCGCCGCGATGCATGATCGGTATCCATCTACCGTCGGTGGCGGTGGCTCACGCCATCACCGCAATTCCGGCTCGCCCGTGAAATTCGGCTTACGTACCGGCATCTCGTGACGCCGCGTCCACAGGCCGGCCCAGCCCGGCGGCCAGCCGACGTCGGGGCCGGTGTACGGCGGCAGGCCGGCGCGCACCGGCACCACCGGTACCGGCGGCATCTCGACCAAGCCGCCCCCTTGGGCGGCGGCGCCATGTCGAAACTGTAGGTGTAACCCGGCAGCAGCGCATCGCACACGCTGGCGAACCAGGCGGTGTGGTCCTCGTCGCGCCCGAGCCCGCGCGCCAGGCCTTCCGGATCGAACCTGGCCAGCGCGTGGATCAGTTCCTCGGTACTGGCGCCGGGCGCGTCGCCCCACCCCATGACCGGGTTGTTGTTGTAGTCGGCGCCGGAGCCATACCAGCCTTCGCGCCAGGGACGCTGCATCCAGTCGCGCTGGCCGGCGAACAGGTGCCAGCGCCAGTGCAGGCCGGACGGCTTTGGCCAGGAGTGCAGGTACAGTTTTTCGTAGCCGGCCATGTGCAGTTCGCGCACCATCGCCATCAGGCGCGCGTGCGGCATGCGGTCCGGCGGCGAACGGCGGAAGTGGATCGCCTCGCCGTCGGCGTGCTGCACCTCGTCGGTCGAGAGGTTCAGGTCGAGCGTGCGCGCTTCGTTGCCGAAACGGGCCGAGATCCAGCCGGTCAGCAGGTTGACATGGGTGATGACGCCATAGCCGCGATGGCGGTGGAAGATGACGGTTCCGGGAGCGACGGGTTTCATTGACGAGGCGGGCTCATGCCCGAATGGGAAGGTGGATACTCATCCGATCCGGTCGATTCTAGCGCGTCATACCCGGATACACTACCGTTTGCGGCTATCATTACCCACCTTTTTTTACTGCGTTTCCAAACCATCATGACTTTGCGGATCATCGCCACCGGCGGCACTTTCGACAAACATTACAACGAACTCAACGGGGTGCTGGGCTTTGCCGAGAGCCACTTGCCCGAGGTAATCAAGCGCTCGCGCATGACGGTGCCGGTCGAGCTCGAAACCCTGCCCCTGCTCGACTCGCTCGAGATGCAGGACGCCGACCGCCAGCGCGTGCTGGCCTCGGTCCAGGCCGCGCCGGAGTCCGCCATCGTGATCGTCCACGGCACCGACACCATGCGCGAAACCGCCGAGGTGCTGGGCGCCGCGGCGGCATCCGGCAAGACCATCGTGTTCACCGGCGCCATGATCCCCTACGCGATCGCCAACTCGGATGCGCTGTTCAACTTCGGCTTTGCCTGCGGCGTGGCGCAGGTGCTGCCGGCCGGGGTGTACGTGGCCATGAACGGCAAGATTTTCAGCTGGGACAACGTCAGCAAGAACCGCGCCGCCGGCGTGTTCCAGGCCCGCTGAGCTGCGGGACTGTTAGTTAGGGAAAAGGAACTTTCCCATAGGCTGCAGAACGCTGCTCAAATTCATCAATTCCTATAATGCATGGACTCATCACCATAGGAGGAATGAATATGAGCGAGCAGCGTAAAACCCTGACCACGCGCCAGGGCCATCCGGTGCGCGACAACCAGTCGATGCGCACCGTCGGCGAGCGCGGTCCGGCGACCCTCGAGAATTACCAGTTCATCGAAAAGATCACCCATTTCGACCGCGAGCGCATCCCCGAGCGCGTGGTGCATGCGCGCGGCACCGGTGCCCACGGCTACTTCGAAGCCTACGGCACCATCGGCGGCGAACCGGCCAGCAAGTACTCGCGCGCACGCGTGCTGAACGAAACCGGCGTGCAGACCCCGGTATTCGTGCGCTTCTCGACCGTGATCGGCGGCAAGGAATCGCCCGAGACGGCGCGCGACCCGCGCGGCTTCGCGATCAAGTTCAAGACGTCGGAAGGCAACTGGGACCTGGTCGGCAACAACCTGAAGGTGTTCTTCATCCGCGACGCCATCAAGTTCCCCGACATGATCCACGCCTTCAAGCCGGACCCGGTCACCAACCAGCAGGAACCGTGGCGCTTCTACGATTTCATCTGCAGCCACCCGGAAGCGCTGAACATGGTCACCTTCGTCAAGAGCCCGTGGGGCATCCCGGCCACCTACCGCGAAATGGAAGGCTCGGGCGTCAACACTTATAAACTGGTGAACGACCAGGGCGTGGCGCACCTGGTGAAATTCCACTTCGAACCGAAGCAGGGCGTGCGCAACCTGACCGCAAAGCAGGCGTCCGAGATCCAGGCGCACGACACCAGCCACGCCACGCGCGACCTGTATGCGGCGATCGAGCGCGGCGAGTATCCGGAATGGGAATTCTGCGTGCAGGTGATGGCCGACGGCGAGCATCCGGAACTGGATTTCGACCCGCTGGACGACACCAAGCGCTGGCCGGAAGACCGCTTCCCGCTGCTGCCGGTAGGCCGCCTGGTGCTGAACCGCAATCCGGACAACGTGTTCGCCGAGACCGAACAGTCGGCTTTCGGCACCGGCGTGCTGGTGGACGGCATCGATTTCTCGGACGACAAGATGCTGCAGGGCCGCACCCTGTCCTATTCCGACACCCAGCGCTACCGCGTCGGCCCCAACTACCTGCAGCTGCCGATCAATGCGCCGCAATCGAAGGCGGTGGCGCGCACCAACCAGCGCGACGGCCAGATGACGTTCTATGTCGACAACGGCGAGTCGGAAAAGCACATCAACTACGAGCCGAGCATCCTGGGCGGCCTGCAGGAAGCGCCGCAACCGGAAAAGGATTACCACCAGCCGGTGCAGGGTCACCTGGGCCGCTACCAGACCAGCAAGACCGCGGCCGACTACCAGCAGGCGGGCGAACGCTACCGCACCTTCGAGGACTGGGAGCGTGACGAGCTGGTGAGCAACGTCGGCGGCGACCTGAAGCAATGCCCGGAACCGATCCAGCTGCGCATGGTCTGGCACCTGTGGCACTGCGACCAGGACTATGGCCGCCGCGTGGCCGACGTCGCCGGCATCGACCTGGAAAAGGCCAAGGCCCTGCCGCCGTTGCCGGGCAAGCCGGCGCCCAACCAGGACCGGCAGGGACCCACCTACACCAGCGGCCAGTCCGAGCAGGGTGGCGCCAGTGCTGCCAAGGAACCGGCCACCAGCGAGGAAGTGGCGGCTGCCAAGTAAATGCGTGCTGGATGATGCCGGCGGTAACGCTACTGCCGGCAATCAGCGGGAAAGGGCTGCCGGCACGGGCAGGCTACTTTCCGGAATAATATTGCTGACCTGACGTCGTTTCTGGCATTGCCGGAAACGACTCCCCGTGCAGGGTATCCAAACCCGGTATCGTTGCACTAGTTGGGTAACTCTTGAGGTACCGAATTCTGTTGCTCAGTATGGGCCCCCGCCTGCGCGGGGACGACGAGCTATTGGCCGAAAGCAGGGTAACGATCGTCTTGAACAGCAATGCCGGCAGGCCGGGGGCCAGTCACTGCGGCTGGCCCGGCGCTTGGTGCGATTGCGCCGGCGCTGGCGACGGCGCGGGCTGCAGCTGCGGCTGCCCTTCCAGCGGCTGCAGCCACGCCGCGTCGTCGGCGCGACCTGGAAAGGCTTCGCCGCGCGCCAGCAGACCCGGCGCGTCGCTGGTTAGGTCCATCGCGTACACCTGGCCGGCGCCCGGCTGCGGGTCGTCGCGCACCGTCATGCGGTAGTACAGGCGCGCGGCGCCCAGCAGCGCATCCCACGCCGCCAGCGGCACGATGTATGCCTCGAAGCCGACTTGCGCGCCATCCTCGCGCGCCGCGGCCGGCGTCAGCCATCCCGAACTGAAATAACCGCGTCCGGGCGGCTGCTCCGGCGCGCCCTTCGCCGGATTGGGAACGGCCTGGTCGCCCGCCGGATCGCCGAGCGCCGGTACGCCGGCCGCCGGTACGCCGGGCGCCGGTACGCCGGGCGCCGATACGCCGGGCGCCGATGCAACGGCAGCCAGGCCGGCAAAGCCGGCCGGATCGTTGCTCAGTTCGACCGCATAGGCCTGGGCCCGGCCCGGGTCGATGCGGAACGCGGGCGAACCCAGCAACGGATCCCACAGCAGCGGCCCTTCGATATCCGGCTTGCCGTCGCCGGTGGCGACCAGGCGCATCAGTTCCGTGATGGTGCGGCGCCGTTCTCCGGTGCGCGGCGGTGCGCCGATGCCGGCACGGATCTCGATCGACGGCGCCATGGCCGCCATGTCGTCGGTGGTGGACACCGTGTAGTCGACGTAGTCGTCCGGCCGGGCCGAGGCGCCGACCCGGTACCACAGGCGCGGCGCATTGCGCAGCTGCGCCCAGACCGTCGCCGGCAGCCGGTAAGTGGGGTCGACCTGGAACGGCTGGTCGGACCAGGAACCATAAAAATTGCCGCTGGTGCGCGCGCCCAAGTGGCCGGTGGCGTCGAACAGGCGCGGATCGGCCGCCACTTCCACCACGTAATAGCGGTGCGGCCCCGGATTGATATGGAAGCGCGGCGGCGGATCGGTGCGGGTCCAGGCTTCGGGGCCGGCGATCGTCGGCGCATCCGCTGCCGCAACCGGCGCGCTGCGCGCGGCGCGCACCGCGGCCTCGGCGTCGAGGCGGCCGTAGCCGAAGCGCTCGCTGTGGCCGGCGGCGTCGTAGGCGTCCGGGCCGCCGATGCGTTCGGCGCTCTGGCGCAGCAGGCTGCGCACGTCCGCCGCACCGAGCGCCGGGTTGGCCGACAGCATCAATGCGGCGATGCCGGCCGCCAGCGGTACTGCGGCCGAGGTGCCGCCGAAGCAGTCGGTGTAGGCGCCGCCGCTCTCCGGGCCAGCCCGCCGCGCACCTGCCTCGTTCCCGCCCCCTCCTCGCTCGCCTTTTCCGCTTTCGCCTTTTGCCCTCGAGCCTTCCTGGCTCGGACCTTCCCCACTCACACTCTCCCCGCTCGCACCTTCCCGGTGCGCATCGGTGTCGCCGTCGCCTTCCAGAACGGCACTTTTTTCGTACATATCGTTTACATCGTTTCTTGTACCCGGACCGTTCTGCACGCCGGCACGCAGGCCATAGCCGGCCGGCCAGGCGCGGTCGGCCGTGAGGATCGCGTGTTCGTCCGCCGATCCGCTCGATGGCGCGCAGGCGAACAAGCGGGCGCCGTAGCTGCCGTAGGACGCCGCCAGGCCGCGCTCGCTGCAGGCGCCGATCGCCATCACGTCCGGGTTGGCGGCATAGCCGTCGCCGTCCAGCGCTTCGGCGCCGTTGCCGGCGGCCCAGAAGATCGGCGTGCCCTTGCCGCCGCGGCCGTGCTGCAGGCAATAGCGGATCGCCAGGCGGGTGGCGGTGGGCAGCGGGCACGGCGTGCCGGCCGCCGGCCCCCACGCGCAGCCGAGCACGTCGGCGCCGGCGTCGACCGCCCATTCGAACATGCGCGCTTCTTCCGACACCGCCAGGAAGCCGGGCGTCCTGGCCAGTACCAGGCGGCAGCCCGGCGCCACGCCGGCCACCGCGATGCCGGCGGCGCCGGCCACCCCGGCACATGCGGTGCCGTGACGGTCGGCATACGACTTGGGAGAAGCGTCGGCGCTGCCGTCGGCGAAATCGTAGCGGGCCGCCACCTTGGGCTGCCCGGTCGCGACCTCGCCGGCGAATTCGGGGTGGCCCGCGTCCACGCCGTCGTCGAACAGGGCGATGCGGATCGCCGGGCTGCCGCGGTTGTCGCGCCAGGCCTGCGGCACGCGGCAGGCGTGCAGGTGCCATTCGCGCGCCAGCCGGGGCGCCTGCATGGGGTCTGCGGCCGTGCCGGCAGCGCCGCCGGCGCTGTGCAGGTGGCGCGCCTGCACCAGGTCCGGTTCGGCGAACAGGACGATGCCTTCCTCGACCAGCGCGTTGGCGGCCGCCAGCGCGCCCAGGCCGTTCACGCCCGGCGCACAGCCGAGCAGGAAGCCGTTGGGAGCCGCGTAGCGCAGCGGTTCCAGGATGCGCAGTCCCAGCAATTCGAGCGTATGCAGGATCTTTTCGATGCCCGGCTCGACGCGGAACTTGGCCAGCAGGCGCGCCGTCGGCACCAGCGAATCACCGCCGCCGCGGCCATGGCGGCAAGCCTGGAAAGCCTGCGCCACGCCGTCCAGCCGGTGCAGGCGCTCGACGCAGGCGGCCGCCGAACCGGTGCGGTAGACACCCAGGCCATCGCGCGGCAAAAAGGCGAGCGGCGCCGCGCCGGCCAGCACGGCGGCGGCCGGCATGCGCGCCGCCCGCGCCTGCGCGCCGGCGGCCGGCGCGCGGCAAGTGTCGCGGTCGAAGCGCACGGCGAACACGTGCGGATCGGGGAACAGCGGCACGCGCTGGGTGCCGGCGTAGTAGTAGGCGCTGGCGCCCTCCTCGTCCTGGACGCTCATCGCGCTCAACCCTGGATCAGCAGCGCCGGAATCGCCTCGCCGTCGCCGTCGCGGCTGGACACCTCGTAACCGTCCCAGGCATCCTGGCGGCGCGAGCTGAGCACGCGGTAGTACAGGCGTTCGCTGTCGGCGCGCAGGCGCTGCCAGACCGCGGCCGGCAGGCTGTACTGGCTGCCCTGCATCAGCGCGGTATCGCTCCACGACCCATAGAAATTGGTGTCGCTGCGCACATGGCCGACGTCGGCGCTGTTGAACAGTTCCGGCTCGGCCGCCAGTTCCACCGCGAAGTAGCGGTTGCTGTCCACGTGCACGCTGAAGGTCGGCGGCGGCGCCGCGCGCGGGACGGCGGAAGGTCCTTCGATGCTCGGTCCGCTGTCCTGCACGGGGCCAGGCTGCTGCGGTTCGCTGCCGGGCGCCGCCATGGCGAACGGTTCCTGCGCCTCGAACCCGTCGTCCTGGCGCCCGGTCGTATAGTAGTTCGGCGTCTGGGTCGACGGCATGCGCGCCAGGATCGCCTGGTGAAACGCGCGGTAGCTGCCCTGGAAGTCGCCGTTGCCCCACACCGCCAGCAGGTTGGCGGTGAACAGGCCGTTGACGTCGCCGTCGGACGACAGCTGGTTGTCCTGGCAGCCGGAAATCAGGAGCACGCTGGCCTCCATCTCGCTGCGCTTGCGCGCGCCGGCGGCGAACTGCAGCGCGTCATAGAAACGCTTGCGGCGCCGGTAGTCGGCGGCGGCCACCTGCGCCGGCATGGCCTTGAAGCGCGCCGGTGCGCCCGCTTTCGCGCCCGGCCGGTAATGGCGTTTCAGGGCCGGATCGGCCGCCAGCGCCTGGTACTCCATGGCGCGCGTCACGCTGCCGCTGTGGCAGCTGTCCGACAGCACCACGATGCGGCAGCGCCCGAACTGGTTCCACAGGTTGTACAGCTCGTCGTCGATCAGCTGGCGCTCGTACAGCACCCAGGTCTCGTCCTGGCCGTCGTCCTCGTCGCCGTCGGCGTCCGGCATCTGGCCGCCGTGGCCGCTGTAGGTCAGCAGCAGGATGCCGTCCTGGTCGAGGCTGCGCGCGGCCCGGCCGATCTCGGTGATCACGCGGTCGGCGGTGGCTTCTTCGTTCAACAGCAGCGTCGAGCTGTAGCCGAGATTGTCGGCGATCGTGCGCATGCAGTCGGCGTCGTTGACGCAGGCGGTCAATTGGCCGTCCCAGCCGTCATACGCATTCGGGTCGACCCGGTTCAGGCCGATGTGGATGGACATTGCGCTGGTCATGGCATTCTCCTTATTTGAGCAGGTCCCAGTTCAGGGTCACGGCATTGCCTGCGCGCAGGTCGGCCTGGAACCAGCCCTTGGTGGTCACGGTGCCCGCCAGGCTGGTCATGCTCACCTGGAATTCCAGCGTGCGCGGCCCCTGGTAGACGGTCAGCGGCAGCGTGAACGCCGCTTCCCCCATGGTCTGCTCCTCGTTCATGGTCACCGCGCGCTCGCTGCCGGGCACTTCCTTCAGGCGCGCACGCAGGTCGAGACGGCGCAATTGATGGTTGGCGTAGTTGATGACGTTGATGAACAGGACGTTGGTCTCGATGTTCTCGACGAAGCTGCGGATTTCCTCCAGCGTGGCGGCGTCGCCGGGCGGGATGGTGTACACCGGCCAGCCGGGCTTGCTGCCGGCAGGTAGCGCAATCGACATCGTTTCGCCCGGCGCCAGGCGGCGCTCGGCCGGCAGCATCGTCAGCGCGCCGTCCGCGTCCAGCGCCGCCAGGTCGCTCAGGTCCACCGGACTCTGGATGCGGTTGGTGAGTACGGCGTTGGCGCCATCCTGCGCCAGCTGCAGCGGCCCGCCGTCCCACGGCCCGGTCAGCCGGTTCAGGTCGAGCACCAGCGTGCTGGTGAATCCGGCGCCGTCCGGCAAGGTAAACGTCAGGCTGGCGTTGGCGCCGCCATGCTTGAGCATTTCCTGCAGCATCAGCGCGCCGGCCGGATCGGTCGCCAGCGTGACCTGGAAGCCGTCCCAGGAACGCTCGACGTCCGGCGCCATGCCGGCCAGCCAGTCGCTTTGCTCGACCGTGCAGTCGATGGCATTGATCAGGTCCAGCAGCGGCGCCGGATGCAGGCGTTTCAAGGCGGCGTCGATGCGGTGGCGCTGGTCCGGGCTCAGGTCCGGCTGCAGCGATGCCATCAGCACGCAGCGGTCGGTTTCCGGATGATCCGGATCGAGCGTCGAATACAGGTAGATGGCCGGCCGGTAGGCGCTCTCCCTCGCCCGGCGCGAAATGGGTGATCAGGTACGTGGACGGCAGCAGCACGAAGCGGCCCGGCTGGGTGAGCGAGCGCAGCACCTTGCACGGCAGCCCGGCCAGCGCGGCGTCGTCGACCTGCTCGACCAGCGCCAGCGGCACCTGGCCCAGGCTGAACGCTTCGCGGCAGCCGATCGCCGTCAGCGCGTCGTCCTGCTGCTGGCAATACAGGGTGCCCAGGGTGGTGCACGGAAAAAACACGTCGAGATCCATGCGCCGGCCCTGGGTCTGGCGCGCGTAGCGCCACTTGGCCATGGCTTGCTGGATCACCGCTTCGTTCTGCGGGTAGGACGGGATACGGATGGCCGACACGGTGCCAGCAGCGTACGACGTGGCCGACGATCGCGCGGGCGCCGGGTCGGCCGTGCGGCCGGAGCTTGCCCACGCAACCGGATCCGGCGCGCGCCCCGCTCCATCACCGGCATCGGCCGGAACGCCGGGGCCACCGGCGTGCGCCAGCCCCAGAAATGGTCGTCCTTGCCCTTGAACATGTCGGCCAGCGCATTCTGCGCCGCTTCCAGTTCGGCCGCCGGCGGCGCGGCCGTGGTGGTGAAGGTGATCAGGCCGCCGGCGACCTCGCGCGTGCCGGTGGCGCCGACGGTGGTGTCGGCGCTCTGCACGCCCAGGAAGTGGGTCAGGTGGAATTCGCGCGGGCCGGTGTCGACGTTCGCGCGCGACAGGCGCACGGCACCGGGCATCCAGTAGTACACCGGCGGCTTGCCCTCGCGCTGCAGTTCGTCGTTGTGCAGGTCCGGCAGGAACAGCAGTTCATACTGGCCGGCCTTGATCGCCTGGAAACCGCCGGCGAACAGCGGCCCGACTGCGTTGGTCATCGCACACCTCCGTTCTTTTGCATGCTCTGTTGGTCAGGGCGGCCGCACGGCCGCCGGAGCGAGAAACGATGCTAGCAGGGAGGCGGCGCGGCTTCGCGGCCATGGCAATCGAGCGGTCGATCGTGTGATTCGACGCAAATGCCGGTACGGGACGCGGTGCAAAAACGCGCGGGCGGGAGTCGAATGGAGCGTCCTGGAGCACGCCAGGCACGGGGCTGCCAGACGGCGGCCCCATGGGAAGAACGGCCGCGGCTTAGGCCTTGGCTTCGCCGCCCAGCGCCTCGACCAGGTCGGACAGCATCTTCGACAGTTCGCCGGTCATCAGCATCATGTCGTTGTCGAAACGCTCGTCGTCGCTGTAGGTGATGGTCTCGCCTTCCTTGATCACGTCGAGCGGCTTGATGCTCTTGATCGCCAGCGATTCGGTCAGCACGAAGGAAATGCGGCTGTTCCAGGTCATGGCCAGGCGCGTGCACTGCTTGCCGCCGGCGATGTGGCGGCGGATGTCTTCCGGATCCAGCGAATGTTTTACGTAGCGCACCGTGGCCTTGCTCTCGCCGGTGGCGCGCAGTTCGGTATCCTGGTCGATGGTGAAGTTGTAGGGCGCCTCGTCGGTTTCCAGCCAGGTGGTCATCATCGCCACCGGCGAGCTCTGCACGCGCAGCGATTCCAGCGGCATCTTGTCGATGCCCTTCAGCAGCAGCTTGATGACGTCGTCGGCCTTGTTCGGGCTGGCGGCATCGACCACCAGCCAGCCGTTGACCGGGTCGATCCAGGTGAACACGTTGCCGCGGATCGAGAACGCGCGCGGCAGCAGCTCGTCGGCCACGCGCTCCTTGAGTTCCTTCATCGCCTTTTTACCGGGCGCGAAGCCTTGCTGCTCTTCCATTTCCGCCGCCTTGGCCTTGGCGACCTGGTTGATCACCGAGCTCGGCAGCAGCTTCTTTTCCGTGCCCAGCATCATCAGCATCTGCTTGTTCACCACGTGCACCAGGTGTTCGTTGGCGCGCGGCGAATCCCAGCCCTGCTGTAGCAATTCATTGCTGTTGGCGGGCACGAAGGCTTGCGGACGCAGCGCTTCTTCCATTTGCTCGGGGGTGAACGCCCATGGCGCGGGCAGGCGGTAGATCTGCAGATTCTTGAACCACATAACTTGGCTTTCTCGGGTCAGTATTTCAGGGGAACGACATTTTACACGCTGCCGAACGGCAAAAATCCAACGGCAGCGCAGGCTTTTTCAAGGTGTTGCCGGTTCGTCAAAACCGGTTTCTTCGGCCGCTTTCAGCCGAACAGGTTCAGCTGCTCGACCTGCTCCGACTCGCCCAGGCGCACGCCCACGCCCAGCAGGCGCACCGGGCGGCCGGCGCGCAGCCAGCCGGTTTCCAGCAGCCGGATATACGTCTCCATGTCCGGCGCACGGCCGACGCATTCGACCGTGGTCTGCTGGAAGTCGGAAAACTTGATCTTCACGAACAGCTTGTTGATGAACTTCTCGCAGCCGGCCCGCTTGATGCGCCCCAGCAGGTGCTCGAACAATTCGGGCAGCAGCGCCACGCAGGCCGGCAGGTCGGGCACGTCCGGCGTATACGTTTCCTCGGTGCTGACCGACTTGCGCTCGCGCGACGGTTTTACTTCGCGCACGTCGATGCCGCGGCACAAATCGTGCAAACGCTCGCCGAAGGAGCCGAAATGCCGGCGCAGGTCCGCCATGCTCCAGCCGCGCAGGTCGGCGCAGGTGTGGGCGCCCAGCCGGTTCATCTTGGCGGCCGTCACCTTGCCCACGCCGAACAGCTTTTTTACCGGCAGCGCCGCCACGAAGGCATCGACCTCGTCCGGCCGCACCAGGAACAGGCCGTCCGGCTTGTTCCAGTCGCTGGCGATCTTGGCCACGAACTTGTTCGGCGCCACGCCGGCCGAGGCCGTGATGCCGACGGTCTCGAAGATCCGTCGCCGGATTTCCTGCGCGATCAGGGTGGCGCTGCCCTTGCAGTGCGGCGACGCGCTGACGTCGAGGTAGGCCTCGTCCAGCGACAGCGGCTCCACCAGTTCCGTGTAGTCGCGGTAGATGTCCATGATCTGGTGCGAGGCGATCCGGTACTTTTCCATGTTGGTCGGGATCACCAGCAAGTCCGGGCACAACTTGACCGCCTGCGCCATCGCCATCGCCGAATGGATGCCGTAGCGGCGCGCCTCGTAGTTGCAGGTGGCGACCACCCCGCGCCGGTCAGAGCTGCCGCCCACCGCCAGCGGCCGGCCGCACAGCGACGGATCGTCCCGCATCTCGACGGACGCGTAGAAACAATCGCAATCGCAGTGGATGATCTTGCGGACAGGGACGTTCACGGTGGTGCGGTCGCGCCGGCATGGGCGACTACTGTAATTGCATACAGTATCGATGAGAACGGCGTTTCATGCAAGACCGCAGCGCCGCCGCAGGGGTCGGAGCCCGGTTTTCGCGGGTGGGCTCTGACCCCGGAGCCGGCGGCATCCGCCTACCCTTGCAGGCGCTGGCGATGCGCACCGGGGTCAGGGTCGTTTTAAAGGCAACACCGGGCTCTGACCCCTCTACTGGGTGATGCTGGAGTAGCTGCAGGCCTTGACCACGTTCGGAACCGGATCGCCGAACACGGCGTTCGAGCAGGCGGTCGAGCCGGTGAACACGCGCGAGACGTAGGTGGCGCCGGCGCCGTAGCGCACTTCTCTCGTGCCGCTGAAGGCGCAGGTGCCGTTCTCGTCGGCACAAGCGGTCCAGGTGGGCGTGACGGTCACGCTCGAATAGCTGCACGACTTGACCACGTTCGGGGTCGGGTCGCCGAACACGGCATTGGTGCAGGCGACCGAGCCGTTGACGGTCTTGCTGACGAAGGTGGTGCCGGAGCCGTAGCGTACTTCGCGGATACCGCTGAACGAGCAGGTACCGCCTTCGCTGGCGCACGCGGTCCAGGTCGGCGTACTCGGCGTCGTGGTGGCACTGGTGCCCAGCGCGGCGTTGACGGCCGCCGCCGCGTCGACGATGCCGGCGCCGCAGCCGCTGCAGGCGGCCGGAAAGGCGCGCGCGGTCGATTTCAGTTTCGCTTCGACCTCGTCCGGCGTCAGGTTCGGATTGGCCGACAGCATCAATGCCGCCACGCCGGCCACGTGCGGGGCCGCCATCGAGGTGCCCTGGTAATACGCGTAGGTGTCCGCGGCCGGGGTCGTGTTGCCGCCGTTGAGCGTGGACAGGATGCCGCCGCCGCTGCTGTCGCCGCCCGGCGCCGCCACGTCGACCACGCTGCCGTAGTTCGAGTAGGAGGCCTTGCCGCCGCTGCGGCCGACCGCCGCCACCGCGATCACGCCGGCGCAGTTGGCCGGGCTGGTGCTGCCGGCGTCGACGTTCGCATTGCCGGCCGCGACCACCACCACCGCGCCGCGCGAGCGCGCGCCGTTGATGGCGTTCTGCGTGGTGGTGTCGCAGGCGCCGCTGCCGCCCAGCGACAGGTTCAGCACCCGCGCTTTGTAGGGAGCGGCCGGGACGTTGGCGACGGTGCCGCCCGAGGCCCAGGCGATGGCGTCGGCGATGTCCGAGGTATAGCCGCCGCAGCGGCCCAGCACGCGCGCCGGCACGATCCTGGCGTTGTAGGCGATGCCGGCCACGCCGACGCCGTTGTTGGTCTTGGCGGCGATGGTGCCGGCCACGTGGGTGCCGTGCCAGCTCGACAGCGTGTCCATGGCCGGCACGCCGGCGCCGCAGCTGCCGGCCGGCGCCCAGTCGCCGGGGTCGCTGGCATCGGTGTCGCGGCCGCTGCCGTCGTTGGCGATGGTGGTGTCGGAAATGAAATCGTAGCCCGCCAGGATCTGGCCGGCGAGGTCGGCATGCGGACGGTAGCCGGTGTCGATCACTGCTACGTTGACGCCGCTACCGGTCGACTTGTCCCAGGCGGCCGCCACGTTGATGCCGCCCTTGGCCTCGAACAGGTCCCATTGCTGGCTGTAACTCGGGTCGTTGGGGGTGGCCAGCGGCACCATGATGCGGTCCGGCTCGGCGTACTGGACGTCCGGATCGCGCGCCATGAGTTCCGCCGCCAGCTGCTTCGCTTCCACCAGCGTCATGCTGCGGCTCAATTTGAGCACGTTGGCGCCGTTGACGGTGGCGCGCAGCGCGCTCAGGGTGGCGCCGAAGGTCTGGCCGGCGCGCGCGAGCAGGGCCTGGCGCGCGGTCGAAATGGCGCCGGCGGCGATGCCCCTGGCGGCATTCGTGTCGGCATCCTTGTAGCGCACGATCAGGCGGTCGGTCTGGGTGACGAACTGGGTGGCTTGCGCCGGCGCCTGGCTCGGCTGGCCGGCGCTGGCGGCCAGCGGCGCGAGCGCCGCCATGGCAACGGCGCACAAAGTAAATGCGGAAACAATCTTGCGGTGCTGCTTCATGCTGGTCCTTTCCTGGTCGATTCACCCTGGATTTGGTTCCAGGGAGCAATCTCTTTTTGGTACATACGTGGCAACCGGACCACGAAGCCTAAAGGAAAGCGAACTCGACAGGACCGAATTCAATGCGCATAGCGAGAAAAAATTTTTGGCGATTGCGTGATTGACAACAAAATCCGCAAAAATGGATGAAAAAAGGCGCTCCATGGAGCGCCCTTCCAGCGATTCTGTATCTGGATGACAACAGCGTCATGGCCCATATCGTACTACCGCGCCATGACGCTCCTCCATCGCTGAACTTATTGCGTGGCGGCGGTCACCGCTGCCGAGGCGTCGACGATGCCCACGCCGCAGCCGCTGCACGATGCCGGGAAGGCGCGCGCGCTCGACTTGAGCTTGGTTTCCACCTGGTCCGGGGTCAGGTTCGGGTTCTTCGACAGCATCAGCGCCACCACGGCGGCCACGTGCGGAGTGGCCATCGAGGTGCCCATGTAGCTGGCATAGCTGTCGGCGCCCGGGCCCTTGGTGCCGGCGTTCAGGGTCGACAGGATGCCGCCGCCGGTGCCGCTGTCGCCGCCCGGGGCCGCCACGTCGACGATGGTGCCGTAGTTGGAGTAGGACGCGCGGCCGCCGGCGCGGTTGGTGGCGGCGACCGTGATCACGCCGCTGCAGTTGGCCGGGTTGCTGTTGCTGGCGTTCTGCGCCTCGTTGCCGGCCGCGACCACGACCACGGTGCCGCGCGAGCGGGCGCTGTTGATCGCGTTCTGGGTCGTGGTGTCGCACCTGCCGCTGCCGCCCAGCGACATGTTGATCACCTGGGCGCGCGAGGCGATCTTGGTCACGCCGGACACGGTGCCGCCGGACGCCCAGATGATGCCGTCGGCGATATCCGAGGTATAGCCGCCGCACTTGCCGAGCACGCGCACCGGCACGATCTTGGCGCCGTAGGCGATGCCGGCCACGCCGCTGCCGTTGTTGGTCAGCGCGGCGATGGTGCCGGCCACGTGGGTGCCGTGCCAGCTCGAATTCGAGGCCGGCTGGCCGGCGCCGCACTCGCCCGCCGCGGTCCAGTCGCCCGGATCCTGGGCATCGCTGTCGCGGCCGTTGCCGTCGTTGGACACGGCGGTGTCGGAAATGAAGTCGTAGCCGGCCACGATCTGGCCGTTCAGGTCGGCGTGCGGGCGGTAGCCGGTGTCGATGACGGCCACGCGGATGCCGGTGCCGGTGGCCTTGTCCCAGGCCGCCGGCACGCGCATGCCGCCGGTGGTTTCATAAAAATCCCACTGCTCGGTGTAGCGGCTGTCGTTCGGCGTCAAAAGCGGATGCATCATGCGGTCCGGCTCGGCGTACTCGACCGTGCTGTCGCGCGCCATCAGCTCGGCCGCCACCTGGGCCGCCTCGGACAGCGAGGTCTTGCGGCTCAACTTGAAGATGCGGGCGCCGGTGGCGATCTTGTGCGATTCGCTGAGCAGGAAGCCGAACTGCTGGCCGGCGCGGTCGACGATGGCCTTGCGCGCGGTCGACAGCGGCGCCAGCGCGCCGGCGGCGGCACGCGCCACGGTGCCGTCGGCGCCGGCCACCACCGGTGCCGTCTCGTCCTTGTACTTGACGATGATGCGGTCGGTCTCTTCGACGATGGCCACGCCGCGCGCGACGGGTGCGGCCGGCTGGTCCGCAGGGACGCCTGCGAACGCGGCGCCTGCGCCGAGTCCGAGAACGGCGGCGGCGCACAGTTTCAACACTACCGGGTGTTTCGATTGCTTCGACTTCATGTTTGTTCCTTTTTTTGAGAAAAACACAAAAGTACAGTTTCCGCAGGCATCCGCCGGATGCCCGAGATCTCGTTATACGGCGCCGTCACCGGGCGCCGCTCGTCCGTCTTGAAGCGGACGATCCAGAGTAACGCCAAGCAAGCAAATGTGGACGGAATTCACATTTGAATTCGATGCTTTTACAACACAAAGGGCCTTTGGTAGCGCTAAAACCTATTTTGTTTGGAGAAACCTCAACTCAACAAAACAAGATATTGCTCTAAAAAATTAAATATTTAAACAATTGGCCATTTCAGATACGCGCGAAATGTCACAAATGTCTGTATGTGGGCGATGGCGACACGCGCTCGAACGCCGTCGTGCGCGCAGCGGCGGCAGTGCTGCGGCAGCAACCCGTGCAAGGCAAAAAAAAGGCCGCGATCGCTCGCGGCCCTGGTCGTTCACGCTGACGCGTCGATCAGAAATTGCCCTTGAACTGCACACCGTAGGTGCGCGGTTCGTTGGTGAAGCCGGTCAGGTTGTTGAAGTCGATGGCGCCGGTGATGCGGCGCTGGTCGAGGATGTTGCGGCCGAACGCCGCCAGTTCGTACTTGCCGCCGGCCCAGTTATAGCCCACGCGCAGGCCGCCTTCGGTCAGCGGCTTGCCGGTGAACTCGGTCGCCTCGTACAGGAAGAAATTGATCTTGGTACGGTACGACCAGTCGGTGTAGACGAAGAACTCGCCGTCGCCGACCGGTACGCCGTAGCGCGCGCTGGCGTTGACGATCCACTTCGGCGCCTGCGGCAGCGGGTTGCCGTTGATCGAGACCAGGCCGTTGGCGGCGGTCGGATCGGTGATCGTGCACTGGGCGCAGCGGGCCACGGTCAGGCTCGGGTCGTCGATTCTGGTGAAATTGTAGCTGGCGCTGGCGGTCAGGCGCAGGGCCGGGCTGACGATGCCTTCGATGTCGAACTCGGCGCCCTGCCCCTTGCTCTTCTTCGCGTTGATCAGCTTGGTGACGTTCGAGTTGCCGCCGACCACGGTCAGCTGCTGGTTCTTGACTTCGAAGTCGTAGATCGAGAAGTTGACGCGGGCGCGGCGCTCCAGCAGGTCGGCCTTGATGCCGCCCTCGTACGAGGTGACGGTCTCGGCGTCGGCCAAGGTCACCGGCACGGTGGCGGAGGCGGCGGCGATGCTCGGCGCGCGGAAGCCGGTGGCGACGCGCGCGTACAGGTTCACGTCCGGATTCAGTTTATAGGTACCCGACAGGTCCCAGTTCACCTTGCTCTTGCTCTCGCTGACGCCGGCCGGCCCGATCAGGGTGACGTTGGTGTGCTCGAGGGTCGTGAAATCCTTCTTGTCGTCGGTGTAGCGCACGCCGCCGCGCACGCTGAAGGCGTCGTTGACGGCGTAGGTCACGGAACCGAAGCCGGCCCAGGCCTTGTTCTTCTGGTTCGAGACCACGCGCGAGGTCTGCGCCTGGGTCACGCTGTCGAAGTTGTCGCTGCCGCCGGTGGCGTCTTCATTGAAGTAGTACACGCCGGCCTGCCAGTTCAGCGGACCGGTGTTCTTCGACTCGACGCGGAATTCCTGCGAGTACTGGCTCAGGTCGGTCAGGCGGCTGGCGGTCTGCACCTGGAACGGGATGCGGCCCGGGCCGGCCGGGATGCCGCCGTCGATGTCGCCGCGGCTGCCGTAGTGGTCGACGCCTTCGTAGCCGGTGATCGAGTACAGCCGGACCGCGCCCAGGTCCCAGGACAGGCGCAGGTTGGCGCCGTTGGTCTTCAGGTCCTGGTAGTTCAGGGCGTTGGTGACGATGCTGCCGAGGTCGGTGCCGTCGGCGAAGTCGTTGGTGCCCTTCTTGATCAGGTTGGCGCGGAACAGGCGCGCGCTGCCGTTGGTGGTGCGCTGGTGCACGTTGAACAGGGCGCTGAAGGTCGAATCCGGGGTGTACAGGAACTGCACGCGTTCGGCGTGTTCGTTGTAGCCGTCCAGTTCGCCGGTCTTGTTGGTCTTGGCCAGGTCGCTGTAGCTGTCGACGTAGTCGTCGCGGTGCTGGCGCAGGGTCGACACGCGCATCGCCCACTTGTCCGACAGCGGCACGTTGACGGCGCCATCCACGTTGGTGGTGCCGTGGGTGCCGTAGGACAGGTTGTAGTAGCCCTCGACCTTTTTCAGGTTCGGCTTCTCGGACTCGAATTTCACCACGCCGGCGGGGGTATTGCGGCCGAACAGGGTACCCTGCGGGCCGCGCAGCACTTCCACGCCGGCCACGTCGAAGATCGGGAAGCCTTTCAGGATCGGATTTTCCTGGACGATGTCGTCGACGATCAGCGACACCGGCTGCGAGGCGAACAGCGAGAAGTCGGTGTTGCCGTAGCCGCGGATGTAGAAGCGCGGGAAGGTGCGGCCGTTGGAAGACTCGATGTTCAAGCTCGGCACCTTGCCGGCCAGCAGGCGGATGTCTTGGCCGCCCGAGACCAGCACGTCCAGCTTTTCGCCCTTGATGGCGGACACCGACACCGGCACTTCCTTGATGTTTTCGGTGCGGCGCTGGGCGGTCACGGTCACGGTCTGCAGCTCGGCCGGCTGCGCAGCCTGGGCCAGGGCAGCGCCGGCAGGCAAAGCGGACAGCACCAGCAACGCGCCTTGTGCGCTCAGCACGCGCTTGTGCATCTTGGACATCTTGATCATTGAGTTTTCCTAGGGAAGAGTGAATGAAACCGTCGCGTGTCTCCGCTATTCCCCTCTTCGCCGCCAGGACCGGCGCGGGCCGGCAACCCCGCATCTTGTCGATGTCTAAACGTTGCCGGCCCTATAAAGGCGATATTGTCGAACATGTGCATAAGCTTATGCAAGAATTTATGGCGCGACCGCCGCAGGCTTACAACAGCTTGATCGCCGGGCAATGTGCCGCCGGACTGGACGATCTAGCCACTTTTTTTGGAAAAGCTCTTGCGCGCCTTCAAATGGATACGCTATGATTCGGTCCTCTTCGGACGTGGTGACAAACGTCGGACAGAAACTCTGAACAGAGTGCGGGCGCTTAGCTCAGTTGGTAGAGCGGATCCCTTACAAGGATTAGGTCGGGAGTTCGAGCCTCTCAGCGCCCACCAGATGCAGGGTTTCAGATACACGAAGAACCGATCAAGTAAAACGGAGCGGTAGTTCAGTTGGTTAGAATACCGGCCTGTCACGCCGGGGGTCGCGGGTTCGAGTCCCGTCCGCTCCGCCAACATTCAGCAGGAAGAGTGTTCCCCCTGCGGGGAACACGGTCCCCGGACTCGAAGGGATTCGCTTGTAAGCGAATCCGCGGTCCGCGGAACGTGGACGAGTCCCGTCCGCTCCGCCAACATTCAGATGCGCAAGCATCAAGAAAAAAGGCCCGATTCGTCGGGCCTTTTTTCGTTTTCATTGGTACATGCCGCTCTTGCTGCGTCGTCCCCGCGCAGGCGGGGATCCATATTGAGCAACGGAATTCGGTACCTCAGAAACGTCATGAACGCTTCAAGGGATGTTGATTCGAATGCCGAGCTTGCGCAGGAATGAGGTTTCAAGCGCATTTCAATATCGCCGCCCCCACCTCGACCCGGTTGCGCCCGCCGCTCTTGGCCGCATACAGCGCGTGATCCGCGCGCGCCAGCGCCGCCGTCAATTCCTCGTTCGGCTCGATCAGCACCAGGCCGATGCTGACCGTGACGCGGTAATCCCCGGAGCAGCCGGGCAGCGGCGCCGCGGCGACTGCGAGGCGCAGGCGCTCGGCGGCCTGGAAGGCGCCGTCGAGCGTGGTGCCGGGCAGCGCCAGCGCGAATTCCTCGCCGCCCAGGCGTCCGATCAGGTCGTGGTCGCGCAGCACCGCGCCGGCAGTGTCGGCAAACATGCGCAGCGCCTGGTCGCCGCAGGCATGTCCGAAGCTGTCGTTCAAGCGCTTGAAATGGTCGAGGTCGAGCATGACCAGCGCGACCGGCTTGCGCAGGCGCAGCGCCAGCATGCGCGCGCTTTCCGCGCGCTCGAAAAAGGCACGCCGGTTGAGGGCGCCGGTCAGGCAATCGACCGTGGCCAGGCGCTGCATGTTGGCATCGTCCTGTTGCTTGCACATCAACAGGAAGCCGAAGCCGTTGACGATCATCAGCAGGTAGCTGGCCATGTAGGCGAAGCCGACCAGGGAACTGGCACCCAGCGCGGCCACGTTGCCCCTGGTAACACCCATGGTGGCCCAGATCGCCAGCGCGAACAGGGCGTCGTTGGCGCCGATGATCCGCTGCAGCAGGGATGCGCCCTTTTGCGGCCGCAGCAGCACGGCCGCCGCACCCGCAGCGAACAGGGCGACGATCATGGCCACCACGCACACCATCTGCTCGGTGGTGGCGCCGGCCAGCAACGCCAGCGTCACCACGGCCATGCCGGCGACGCTGGCCGGATACAGGAAGCGGCGCCAATGCGCGAAGCCGAAGAACAGGCAATAGGCCGCCAACTCCAGCGCCACCCCGACCACCGAGGCGAACGACGCCAGCTTGCCGGCCAGCGGAAAACCGAACTGGGGCGCCAGCCAGCAGCACACTTGCGCCAGGCCGGAAAACAGGCGCGCCCAGATCCATACCGTCAGGCTCGGACTGGGCGTGGCGCCGCGCATGTAACCCGCCATCAGCAGGGCGAAGGTGACATTGCCGACGCCGAGCGACAGCATGAATGTCAGGATATCGATCACTGTGTTTCCTCAGCGGAAAAGAGGACAAGATCCATGTCATTCATATAAATATAGTTTCTCAAAGGAACTATATTACACCTTTTTCATGTTCCGCATACATGATTCGCGCGTTTCCGTAATGATGACAGTGTGTGCGGCGTGCTTACAGGGATCAAGGCATGATTGCTACCTGAGGCAAATTAACCGTAAATAATGACAAGCAGCCGCCAGGCCGCATTCTGGAGTTCCTGTGATCTTTGGTTTCATGAAATCGCCGACCCTGTCGCCGCGCCAGCGCCGGCTGCAGGGTACATCGCTGTTCAGTACGCTCAAGCCGATCGAAGTCAAATTCGTCGATGGCCTGATGCACGAGAGGCGCTACCTGCGCGACGAAGTCATCTTCGACGAAGGCGAGGAAGGCCAGGCGCTGTACCTGGTGATGAGCGGGCTGGTACAGATCAGCCGCGGGCCGGAAGGCGCGCGCCAGCTGGTGACCGAGCTGGGGCCGGGCAGCTTTTTCGGCGACCTGGCGCTGCTCGACAATTCGCCGCGCAGCGCCCAGGCGCGCGCGCTGGAAGCCTGCGAGGTGGCGGTGTTCTTCCGCGACGACTTCCTGGCGCTGATGGAAAACGATCCCGTCATCGGGTACAAGATCTCACTGTCGCTGGCACGCCACATCGGCCAGCGCCTGCGCTTCCAGCTCGACGGTCGCGCCCAACTGGAAGCGCTGTAATGCACGACGAACATTCGGGACCGGTCGTCTGGACCGGCATCATCGGCGTTACCTGCCTGCTGCTGGTGCTGCTCGAGCACATGCTGTGGCTGGTGCTGCCCTTCATCTTCGGCACCATCATGTACTACCTGCTGCTGGTGCCGAAGCAGCGCCTGCTGCGCGCCGGGTTTTCGCGCGACCTGGCGACCATGCTGGCCTTCGCCCTGTTCTTCGGCACGCTGGCGCTGCTGACCATGGCGGCCATGTCCTGGAGCGTGACGCCCGGCGGCGCCAATTGGTACGAGATCGTCGTGCGCTACATCAACGGCGGCCTGGCCTTCGTGCGCAATACGCTGGCGCTGCTGGAAACCAAGTTCCCGCCGCTGGCCGAGATGCGCCTGAGCTCGATGGTCGACAAGGGCGTCAAGACCTACACCGACAACTTCGCCCAGCGCTACCTGGCCGGCATCCTGGTGGCGGTGGCCGGCTGGCTGCCTTCGCTGCTGCTGGCGCCCTTCCTCGCCTTCTTCTTCCTGCGCGACGGCTTGCTGTTCAAGAAGTTCCTGGCACGCGCCGTGCCGAACGCCTATTTCGAACGCACCCTGTATCTGCTGCGCCAGGTCGACCAGACCGCGCGCGCCTATTTCGAGGGTTTGTTGAAGCTGACGGTGCTCGACACCATCGTGCTGGGCTTCGGCTTGTGGGTGATCGGCGTACCCTCGCCGCTGCTGCTCGGTTTCATTTCGGCGGTGCTGGCCTGGGTGCCCTTCGTCGGCTCGATCGTCGGCTGCCTGATGGTGGTCATCGTGGCCGCCACCGACGCGCCGGCCAATCCGCTGGTGGCCTATGGCGCGATCGTGGTGTTCATCCTGGCGCGCCTGCTGGACGACTTCGTGTTCATGCCGCTGACGCTGGGCCGCAGCCTGCAGATGCATCCGCTGGTGACCGTGCTCATGATCTTCGTCGGCGGCACCCTGTCCGGCGTGGCCGGCCTGATGCTGGTGCTGCCGCTGCTGGGCGTGGTGATGGTGGTCGGCGAGACGCTGGGCCGGCTGGTGACCAATCCGCGCCTGCGCGCGCGCCACCGCTATGCGCGTGCGCTGCGCGACAGGCAGGCGAATACGGATTTGCAGGTGTAAGGATAGGAACCGATGCACGTCGTCCCCGCGCAGGCGGGGACCCATGCTGAATGACAAAAGCTGTGTTATCAAAAGTCGCGCGTACTTTCGACACGATGAATTCTGATGCGTGATATGGGTCCCCGCCTGCGCGGGGACGACGCGGCGATATGGGCGCTGTACAAAAAAACCGGGCAGCGCCCGGTTTTTTGATGCTGTCACGTCCTGCCGTGCCTGCTACTTGCGCCCCGCCTTCGGCTTGGCCTTGATAGTCGACAGGATCGACGGCGCCACCTTCGATGGCGGCGCCATGAACGGCGTGGTGGCCGGCACGCGCTCGTTGCGCCGTTCGCCACGCGCCGGCGCCGCACGGCCGCCATTGCGCTCGCCGGCGCGGGCACCGGCCAGCGCATCCCCCGGACGCGCATTGCGCTTGGGCGCCACCTCGATCACGCGGCCCTGCGGCGCGGCACCAGGCCCCGGCGGGCGGCGTTCGCCGCGTTGCTGCGGCACTTCTTCGCCGCCGCCGCCGGTGGCCGGCACCAGATGGCGCTCGCCGTTGCCGATCAGGTCGCCGCGGCCCATGCGCCGCAGGCCTTCGCGCAGCACCGGCCAGTTTTCCGGATCGTAGTAGCGCAGGAAGGCTTTGTGCAGCTTCCTGGTCTTGCCGCTCTTGGCGGTTTCGACGACTTCCGAATCCTCGCTGACCTTGTGCAGCGGATTCTTGCCCGAGTGGTACATGGTGGTGGCCATCGCCATCGGGGTCGGCGTAAACGTCTGCACCTGGTCCAGGTGAAAATTGTTCTTCTTGAGCCACAGCGCCAGGTTCAGCATGTCCTCGTCGGTGCTACCCGGGTGCGCGGCGATGAAGTACGGGATCAGGTACTGCTTCTTGCCGGCTTCCTTGGAGTACTTGTCGAACAGCGCCTTGAACTCGTCGTAGGCGCCGATGCCCGGCTTCATCATCTTGGAGAGCGTGGCTTCCTCGGTGTGCTCCGGCGCGATTTTCAGCAGGCCGCCGACGTGGTGCGTCACCAGTTCCTTGACGTACTCGGGTGAGCGCACGGCCAGGTCGTAGCGCAGCCCGGAACCGATCAGGATCTTCTTGATGCCGGGAATGGCGCGCGCCTTGCGGTACAGCGAGATCAGCTTGCTGTGGTCGGTGCCCAGGTTGCTGCAGATGGTCGGGTACACGCACGACAGGCGGCGGCAGGTTTCCTCGATCTTCTTTTCCTTGCACGCCAGGCGGTACATGTTGGCGGTCGGGCCGCCCAGGTCGGTGATGGTGCCGGCGAAGTTCTTGGTGGTGTCGCGGATCAGCTCGATCTCGCGCAGGATCGACGGTTCCGAGCGGCTCTGGATGATACGCCCCTCGTGCTCGGTGATCGAACAGAAGGTGCAGCCGCCGAAGCAGCCGCGCATGATGTTGACGGAATAGCGGATCATTTCCCAGGCCGGGATATGGGCCTTGCCGTAGCTCGGGTGCGGCGCGCGCGCATAGTTCATGTCGTACACGCCGTCCATCTCGTCCATCTGCAGCGGCAGCGGCGGC
This sequence comes from Massilia forsythiae, assembly GCF_012849555.1. NCBI lineage: Bacteria > Pseudomonadati > Pseudomonadota > Betaproteobacteria > Burkholderiales > Oxalobacteraceae > Massilia > Massilia forsythiae. Next base: position 2,093,886 of record NZ_CP051685.1, on the reverse strand, counting down.
GGGTTCAGCCAGACGTCGCGGTCGCCGTGCTGCTGCACCAGCGCGCGCGCGTTGCCCGGATTCGACTCCAGGTGGAACACGCGCGAGGCGTGTGCGTACATCACCGGGTCGACGCTGACGGTATCGAAGCTCGGCAGGCGCACCACGGTCTTGCGGGCTTTTTCCCTGGCCGCGGCCTGGCGCTCTTCGCGCGTCATGATGACGATCGGTTTCAGGATCGGCTGCGCCTCGGGCTCCGGCTGCGCATTGTCGCGCGCGCACTGCTTGGGGTCTTCCAGCGCCATCGCATACGGGTTCGGCTGCGGGTCGATGCGGCCCGGCACGTCCACGCGCGTGGAGTTGTGCACGCTCCACTCGTCGTCCGGCAGCCAGCCGTGCGGCACCAGGAAGGCGGTGCCGCGCAGGTCGCGGATGTCGCGGATGTTCTCGCCGGCGGCAATGCGGCGGGTCGCGTCGACCAGCGCGCGCTCGGCGTTGCCGAAGATGACGAGATCCGCCTTGGATTCGAACAGCACCGAGCGGCGCACCTTGTCCGACCAGTAGTCGTAGTGCGCGATGCGGCGCAGCGAGGCTTCGATGCTGCCGGCGATCACCGGCACGCCGGGATACGCTTCGCGCGCACGCTGGCAATACACGGTCACGGCGCGGTCCGGACGCTTGTTCGGCGCGCCCTCCGGCGTGTAGGCATCGTCGGAGCGGATCTTGCGGTCGGCCGTGTAGCGGTTGACCATCGAGTCCATGTTGCCGGCGGTGACGCCCCAGTACAGGTTCGGCTTGCCGAGCGCGCGGAACGGCTCCACGGAGGTCCAGTCCGGCTGGCTGATGATGCCGACGCGGTACCCCTGCGCTTCCAGCAGGCGGCCGACCAGCGCCATCCCGAAGCTGGGGTGGTCGATGTAGGCGTCGCCAGTGATCAGGATGATGTCGCACGAATCCCAGCCCAGCTTGTCCATTTCGGCGCGCGACATGGGCAGGAAGGGCGCGACGGGTGCGCGGCTGGAACGCTTGGGAACGTTCGCGAAGAGGTTGGCTGGGGAGTTCATTGGCCGGTATTTTACCGGAAAACCAATTTACGAGCGCTTCCCGCCTCTGAAATTTGCTTAAGTATCAACGACTTGGCAAATCGGTTGGAGGATTTGTTGCGTTGGTTGGACGCGTGGACGGCGGAGCCGTCCACCCTACCATCCGGCAGAATCAACTATTGCGCCGAACTTGTGTCAGATACCCATGTTGGCCAGGATGGTGCCGAGCTGGCGCAGGGCCGGTTCCAGGGTCGGGTGCTTGGCGGCGAAGCGCGCGGTGAGTTCCTGCGAGCGCGAGGCCAGACCATAGGTGTTGGCGTCCAGGTTGTCTTCGTCGCGCTTGTCCAGCAGGCGGTTGATGTCGCCATCGAGTTGGCGCAGCAGCATCTGCAATTCCTCGTCGACCTGGCCGGTCTCGTTGAGGTTGCGGTGCAGCGTTTTCAGGTGCGCCTTCAGGTCGGATTCGTTCTCGTTCAGCATGTCATTCCCTCTCGTTGGTGAACCTGGTCTCCAGATACAACTGCTCGACCTTGTCGCGCGCCCAGGGCGTCTTGCGCAAGAACTTCAGGCTCGACTTGATGCTCGGGTCCTTGATAAAACAGTTGATGTCGATACGGCGGCCGAGTCCGGCCCAGCCGTAGTGCTCGACCAGGCGGGTCAGCACCGATTCTAAGGTAATACCGTGTAGGGCTTGCACACTCATTGCGGGGTAAGGGGATGGCGGTTTGTCGGGGAAGTGTAGCGCCGATGGCAGCGGCCCGGCGCAGGCGGGAATCCATGTTCAGCTTCCGAATCCGGTACAGCCACTATAACGCGGACTACGCGACTTCGGTTCTTCGGTATGGGGTCCCCGCCTGCGCGGGGACGACGTGCTGAGGTACGTGGACGGCATTTCGCTGCGGTATTGCTCTACCGTCCATATCCCTTCGAGAGACGATCACTCGCCCGTCAAGCCGCGGCGCTCCAGCAGCGGCTGGATCCTGGCGTCGCGGCCGCGGAAGTTGCGGTACATGTCCATCGCGTCCATGGTGCCGCCGCGCGACAGCAGCATCTGGCGGAAGCGGTCGCCGTTCTTGCGCAGCAGGCCGCCGTTTTCCTTGAACCACTCGACGGTGTCGGCATCCAGCTTCTCGGCCCACAGGTAGCCGTAGTAGCCGGCCGAGTAGCCGCCCGAGAACACGTGCGAGAAGTAGGTGGTGCGGTAGCGCGGCGGCACCAGCGGGAAGTCGACGCCGGCGTCGTGGAGCGCCTTGGCTTCGAAGCCCAGCACGTCGCCCGGAACCTGGGCGGCGCCCAGCTGGTGCCAGCTCTGGTCGAGGATCGACGCCGCCAGGTACTCGGTGGTGCGATAGCCCTCGTTGAACTTGCTCGACGCCTGCACCTTGTCCAGCAGGGCCGACGGCATCGGCGCGCCGGTCTGGTAGTGCTTGGCATAGTTGGCCAGCACTTCCGGCCAGGCCATCCACATCTCGTTGACCTGCGACGGGAACTCGACGTAGTCGCGCGGCACGCGGGTGCCCGAGAAGCGCGGGTACTTCACGTTCGAGAACATGCCGTGCAGCGCATGGCCGAACTCGTGGAACATGGTGCGCACTTCGTCGTAGGTCAGCAGGGTCGGCTCGCCGGTCGCCGGCTTCGGGATGTTCAGGTGGTTGGCGATCACCGGATGCGTGCCCAGCAGCGTGTTCTGGCCGACATAGGCGTTCATCCAGGCGCCGCCGCGCTTGTTGGCGCGCGCGTACGGATCGTGCAGGAAGATCGCCAGCTGCTTGCCGTCGGTGTCGAACACGTCGAACACGCGCACGTCCGGGTCGTACACCGGCAGGTCCTTGCGTTCCTTGAAGGTGATGCCGTATTCCTTGGTGGCGGCGAAGAACACGCCGTCCAGCAGCACGCGGTTGTACTCGAAATACGGCTTCAGCTGGTTCTCGTCGAAGGCGTATTTCGCCTGGCGCACCTTGTCGCTGTAATAGTTCCAGTCGTAGGCCGCCGCCTGGAATTTGCCGCCCTCGGCGTCGATCACCTTCTGGATCTCGGCCGCTTCCTTCCTGGCGTTGTTCACGGCCGGCTTGGCGAATTCCGCCAGCAGCCCGTTGACGGCGCCGGTGGTCTTGGCCGTCTGGTCTTCCAGCATGTAGGCGGCGTGGCTCGGGTAGCCCAGCAGCGCGGCGCGCTCGGCGCGCGCCTTGACCAGTTCCAGCACCAGGTTGCGGTTGTCGAACTCGCCGCCATGGCTGCCGCGCGCCAGCGACAGTGCCAGCAGTTTTTCGCGGGTGGCGCGGTTGGTCAGTACCGACAGGGGCGCCTGCTGGGTGGTGTTCACCACCGGGATCACGAACTTGCCGTCCATCCCGCGCTTCTTGCCTTCCACGGCCGCCGCGTCGATCGCCTTGTCCGACATGCCGGCCAGTTCGGCGCGGCTGTCCACTACCAGCGCCGAGGCGTTGGCTTCCTTCAGCACGTTCTGGCTGAACTGGGTCTGCAGCGCGGCGATCTTGCCGTTATACGCCTTCAGCTTTTCCTTGTCGGCGGCGGACAGCTTGGCGCCGGCGCGCACGAAGTCGGTGTGATAGCGTTGCAGCAGGTAGGCCGACTCGGCGTCCAGGTGCAGCTTGGCGCGCTTGTCGTACAGGGTCTGGATGCGCTTATACAGTTTCTCGTTGAGGCGGATCTTGTCGCTGTGGGCAGCCTGTTTCGGCGCCAGTTCCTTGTCGAGCGCATCCAGCGCCGGATTGGTGTTGGCGCCGACCAGGCTCGAGAAGACGGTCGAGACGCGGTTCAGCAGCTGGCCCGAACGCTCCATGGCGACGATGGTGTTCTCGAAAGTGGGCGCCGCTTTGCTATTGGCGATGGCTTCGATTTCCAGCGACTGCTGGCGCATGCCTTCCTCGAATGCCGGCTTGAAGTCCTCGTTCTTGATCTTGTCGAAGGCCGGGTATTCGAACGGCAGGGTGCTCGGCTTGGCGAATGGATTCGAGGCCGGCAGCAGCGAGGCCGGGGCGGCGTAGGCCAGGTTGGCGACGGCCGCGGTAACGGCCAGTGCCAGGATGTGGGAACGGTTCATTCTCAGTCTCTTCAGGGGTGGAATTCTGGTCATGGGTGGCGCGGCACCGGGCATTGGTAGCGCCCGGGCCGCGCATGCGGCGCCCGATCGGTTGCCGCGCGGTTGCCCGTCAGTTGCCCGTCAGGCCGCGGCGTTCCAGCAGCGGTTCGATGCGCGCATCGCGGCCACGGAAATTGCGGAACAGGTCCATCGCATCGGCCGAGCCGCCGCGCGACAGCAGGGTCTGGCGGAAGTGGTCGCCGTTCTTGCGCAGCAGGCCGCCGTTTTCCTTGAACCACTCGACGGTGTCGGCGTCCAGCTTTTCGCTCCACAGGTAGGCGTAGTAGCCGGCCGAATAGCCGAGCGAGAAGCTGTGCGAGAAATAGGTCGTGCGGTAGCGCGGCGGCACCGGCGCGAAGTCGACGCCGGCGTCATGCAGCGCCCTGGCTTCGAAGCCCAGCACGTCGGTCGGCACCTGGCTCGGGGCGATCTGGTGCCAGCGCTGGTCCAGCAGCGAGGCCGCCAGGTACTCGGTGGTGATGAAGCCCATGTTGAACTTCCTCGACGCCTGCACCTTGGCCAGCAGTTCTTTCGGCATCGGCGCGCCGGTCTGGTAATGCCGGGCGTAGTTCGCGAGGACCTCGGGCCAGGTGGCCCACATCTCGTTGACCTGCGACGGATATTCGACGAAGTCGCGCGGCGTGTTGGCGCCGCCGAAGGTCGGGTAGGTCACGTTGGAAAACATGCCGTGCAGCGCGTGGCCGAACTCGTGGAAGGCGGTGCGCACTTCGTCGTAGGTCAGCAGCGTCGGCTGGCCGGCGGCCGGCTTCGGAATGTTCAGGTGGTTCGCCACCACCGGGTGGTTGCCGAGCAGCGTCGATTGGGTGACGTACTCGTTCATCCAGGCGCCGCCCTGCTTGTTGGGACGCGCATAGTAATCCATGATGAAGATCGCCAGCTGCTTGCCGTCGGCATCGAACACGTCGAACACGCGCACGTCCGGGTCGTACACCGGCAGGTCATGGCGCTCCTTGAAGCTGATGCCGAATTCCTTGTTGGCGGCGAAGAACACGCCGTTCTGCACCACGTTGTTCAGCTCGAAATATGGTTTTAATTGACTCTCGTCGAACGCGTATTTCGCCTGGCGCACCTTGTCCGTATACAAGGCCCAGTCCTGGGCGGCGACCTGGAAGCCACCTTTCTCGCTATCGATGACTTTCTGGATCTCGCCGGCTTCCTTCCTGGCGTTGTTCACCGCCGGTGCCGCCAGTTCTCCCAGCAGTTTATTTACCGCTTCCGGCGTCTTCGCGGTTTCCTCTTCCAGGGAATAGGCGGCGTAGTTGGCGTAGCCCAGCAGCGTCGCCTTTTCGGCGCGCAGTTTTACGAGACGCTGCACCAGCGCGCGGCTGTCGAACGCGCCGCCGCGGCTGCCGCGCGCCAGCGAGGCTGCCATCAGGCGCGTGCGCGTGGCGCGGTCGGTCAACAGCGCCAGCGGCGGCTGGATCGTGGTGTTGGCCAACGCGATCACGTACTTGCCGTCCAGGCCGCGCTTCTTGGCTTCCGCGGCGGCGGCGGCGATGTCCGCTTCCGGCAGGCCGGCCAGTTCCGCGCGGCTGTCGACCACCAGTGCCGAGGCATTGGCTTCCTTCAGCACGTTCTGCGCGAACTGCGACTGCAGGCCGGCGATCTCGCCGTTGTACCCCTTCAGCCTGGCTTTATCCGCCGCGGACAGGTTGGCGCCGGCGCGCACGAAATCGCGGCGGTAGCGCTCCACCAAGTGCAGCAATTCGGCATCCAGTTTCAGGCCGGCGCGCTTGTCGTAGATGGTTTTCACGCGCTGCCACAGTTTGCCGTTCATGTAGATGGCGTCGTGGTGCGCGGCCAGACGCGGCGACATCTCGCGGTCGATCGCGTCCAGCGCATCGTTGGTGTTGGCGCTCTGCAGGTTGGAGAACGTGGTCGAGACGCGCGCCAGCAGCTGGCCGGAACGCTCCAGCGCCACGATCGTGTTCTCGAAGGTCGGCGCGGCGCGGTTGGCGGCGATGGCGTCGACTTCGCGCAGCTGCTCGCGCATGCCCGCTTCATAGGCCGGCTTGAAGTGCTCGTTCCTGATCTTGTCGAAGGCCGGGTAGTGGAACGGCAGTGCGCTGACCGTGGCGAAGGGATTCGAGGCGTCGAGGGCGGCGGCTGCAGTAGCGGTAGCGTCAGCGGGGCTTGCGGGCGCGGCGGATGCGGGCGCGATGGTCGTCGCGTAGGCCAGCGCGATGCCGGCCGCGACGATGAGACGGTGTGGACGTTTCATTGGGTCTTTCACGGACAATAAGAACCCGTCCCGGCGGGAGTCCGGCGTTGCCGGGACAGGCTCCAAAGAACGCTGCCGGGACCAGCCCGGCAGCACGTGCGTGGAAGATCATAGCAGGCTTATTGCCGTATCGTCACATCGGATTTGTAGCGTTGCGGAGCGATCCACGCAAGGAAAACGCTCATCCGTCATCCCGGTCGTCTGATTCTTTGCGCTCGGCTTCTTCGGCCACCTTGCGCTCGATGCGCCGGTCCGGAATCAGCCACCAGACCGCCACGCCCACATACACCACGAAGCCCATCCAGGCCTGGAACCAAGACAGCGCCACGCCGACCAGGTACAGCACGCTCGACAGCTTGCCCTTGCGGTTATCGCCGATCGCCTCGGCCAGCACGTCGTTGCTGTCGTGATTGCGGATCAGGCTGTGCGCCAGCGTCATGTAGGCGATCGAGCACATGAACAGCACGATGCCGTAGGCGGTGGTCGGCACGGTCTCGAAATGGTTCTCGCCGGTCCAGGCAGTCACGAAAGGCACCAGCGACAGCCAGAACAGCAGGTGCAGGTTGGCCCACAGGACGCCGCCGCCCACCTCTTCCACCGCGTGCAGCATGTGGTGGTGGTTGCTCCAGTAGATGCCGACGTAGACGTAGCTGAGCACGTAGCTCATGAAGACCGGCCACAGCGGGAGCAGCGCCTTGAGCGTGGGGTTGTGCGGTACCTTCAGTTCCAGCACCATGATCGTGATGATGATGGCGATGACGCCGTCACTGAACGCTTCCAGTCGATTTTTTCCCATCCATTTCCCTGGTCTGGCTACATCAGCGTGATCCCGAACCGTTTAATGCACGCTGCAAATAATACGAAGCATACAACGGTTAACAGAACACAAGCCGCGAGTGTCGGCCAGAATCCCAGGCGGGGAAGCAATACGGGGAACACCAGGAACATCGGCAAGGTCGGCACGACATACCAGAAGGTGTACCAGGCGTGGTTGGCCACCCTGGCTTGCGGCTGCCGTTCGACGTGCAGCCAGATCAGGGTCAGCACGGTCACCAGCGGCAGCGCAGCGATCAACGCGCCCAGCTTGTCGCTGCGCTTGGCGAACTCGGACACCAGCACGACGACGCCGGCAGTGATCAGGTACTTCGTCAGCACCCAGGCCATGCTGTTCCTTCAGGACAGCAGCTTGACGTCCTGCCCCGGACCGGCGAGCTCATGATAGATATCGTCCAGGAAGGTACCGATTTCCTCGGTCTCCAGCGTCGGCGGGATGAAGAGATCGTCCTCTTTCATACGCTTTCCCGGCCCGAGACGATACACTTCCCAGGAGTCGTTTTCCCGTCGTACCTCGAGCTGGAAGCGACCATAGATATTGAAACGCATGATATGAAATCCCCAACGGTTGTACTGCGGGTGTTTCGATACAACACTCACCCGGCATTGTCCATTGTAGTGCGTGTTCCCTCTGGGACAACGAAAACCACGCTAAAATAGTGCACAGGAACAACACTTATTTTACAGTTAGTACACAATTCGACCGGGTTTCGTGTAATGGCAGGCCGATGCCGGCGTGCCGGATGCTGCGCCAGGCAAGCACCCTATCATGCTGTCCCCACCCGTAAATACGCAGAAACTCACAAGCAGATCGTCGAGGTCGATTAATAGTGTGGCGGACGTTCGTTGAGCGGCCCCTGGCCGGCGTCGCGCAGGGTGCGAACGTGCTCCGCCAGCTTGGCCGCCAGTGCTTCCAGCTGATCGATGCGGCGGCCTTGTTCGTAGACGGTGCGGTTCAATGCATCCACCAGGTTTTCCTGCTCGGACAACTTGATCTCGATATCGATGAAGCGGTTTTCGTCGTTCATGCGTTTTCCTTATAAAAATAAAGAGCCGCATGTTTCCATGCGGCTCCTTCATATTTTGGTACCGTAAGTCCGGTACCGCGATGCGGCATGCGCCGGGTCAGGCAGGGCTCAACCTTTCCAGACTTCGTAGACCACGCCGTTCTGGATGCTGCCGATGACCTGTGCTTGATTTTCCGGGCTTTCGCTGAAGAAAGCCAACACCTGTTCGCGGCTGGCGCCCTTGTTGTCGATCGAATCGACCCAGAAATTGAAGCCGCCGGCTTCCGGGTCGCGATGCAGCACATTGTGATACAGGTTCGTCACGAAGTCGCTGGTGCTCGGGTTGCTGCCGTACATGCCGATGAATTCCGCCGACTTGGTAAAGGACAGCGCAATTTCCTGCAGCGAATGGCCGATATCCATGGCGTTGATCCAATAGCCCAGGCCACCCGCTTCGGCCGGACGGTCGAACGCCGCCTGGTACAAGCGGAACATCTGGCCGGCATTGCCGTTGATGTCCAGCGCCACGTCGGCATCGTTGAAATGCAGACGCTCGACGTTGATCAAGGCATCGTGGCCGCCGTTGCCGGCATTGTCGGTGACGCCATAGCCCCACACTTCCTTGGCCACGGTAAAATTCGCGCGTGCGCCATTATAGGTGACGGTATCGATGCCGCCCTGGCCATCGATCGCCGTCGAGCCGGCCGTAGCGGTCAGCTTGTCGTTGCCGGCGGTGCCGGTGATGTTTGCCGTATTGGCCACGTTGAAACTCAAGGTGGTGCCGGAACTGGTCGCATTGCCGGCAGCATCGACCGAGACCGCGACCAGGCCATAGCTGCCGTTCGGCAACGGCGAGGTAGTGACCGACCATTTGCCGTCGGTGCCGACCTTGGTTTCCGAGATTTCGATGTAATCGGTGTTGCGCAGCAACTGGATCGTGGTGCCCGCTTCGCCGGTACCGCTCAGCGTGGCCTGGTTGCTGCCCTGTGTGTAAGACAGGCTGGACGTCGGAATGATCGGCGCGGTGGCGTCGATGTTGAAGGCGATCGCGTCGCTGGCCGCCGACGTCTGGCCGGCACCGTTGGTGGCAATGGCATAGATCTGGTAATTCATGCCATCGTTGAAGGGACTGAGCTTCAGGCTCCACAAGCCCTTCGCGTCGGCAGTGGCGGTGCCGACAAGCACATTGGTCGTCGTAAAGACCTTGATCACAGCATTGGCATCGGCGCTACCGCTGACCAATGGCATATTGCCGGATGCATAACCATTGGCATTCTTGGTAACGGTCAACTGCGGTACCATTGGCGACCCGGTTGCGGTTGCCACGACATCCGCATGCGACATGCTGAGATCGGCGAAGCGCAGTGTTTCGATCGAGCTCAGCGTATCGGTGCCGTCGCTGCCGTCCTTGCTGGCTACCACGAGATCGCCGTTGGCGAGCACGCTGAAGTTGTAATTGTTGCGTACACCATGGAACACGGCGGTGTCGTTACCGTTTCCTCCATTGATCATGTCATTTCCTCCATTTCCTTCAAATGTGTCGTCGGCATCGGTGCCGGTCAGAGTGTCGGCGCCGCTGGTGCCTGCCAGGTAGCGGCCACCGGTGGCCGAATTGATGCCCAGGGCACCGCGCAGGCCATCGCCGCCGTACAGCCACATCAAGGCGGCCACGTCGTCCTGGCTGTATGTCGTGTAGGGGCCGCCCACGTCGGTGTAGGACATCAGTGTATTGACCGTGTTGTCCTGGCTGGCCGGCAAGGTCGCGCTGTTGTCGCTGGTGGTTTCAAACGGGTGCTTCAGGCCGAGCGCGTGGCCGAGCTCGTGCAGCAAGGTTTCGTAACCATTGCCACCCGCTGCCAGGTTGCCGTTTTGCGAACCCCATTCGACGTTGTCCAGATAGACGTAGACGTCGGCATCGTAGCTGGCCAATTGGGTGCCGCTGTAGGTATAGCTGCTGTGCCAGCTGGCCAAACCGGTCACATTGCTGCCGATGAGGTTGGCATTGGCCAGGTGAATCTGTGCATTCGTCCCGATTGCCGTTTCCACGAACTCGATGCCGGTCAGCTTCGTGATATAGGCAAAAGCGGAGCGCACCGCCGCTTGCTGGGAGGCGGTGAAGGCTTGCTGCGTTCCAGTGAAATTCTTTGCTGCGGACTGCGCATCTTCATTGCCGGAGGCAACCGAAAACGTGTAACTCAGGGTGTTCAGGGGCGTCCTGGAACTATCGGTCAGAAAATTCCAGTCGGGGCCGCTATCGAGCAGTGCGTCGATATAGTTGAGCCCGGACAGGGGCGTCTTGGTGACGTCGGATACGGTTGCCATTGCTAGTGCTTTTAATACTGCTAAGATTTATTGTGACAAAGTCACTTCGAGAAAGTATTTCCTGCTCAACAGTCCAAGTCAAATAAGATTCAATCGTGCGCGCCTCATGCGTGTTTTGTATAAGGCAAATGCGACACAGCACGATGTGCAATCGGTCGGGCAGGAATAGGGAACGCCGGCCGGACACCCGAGGGTGCGGCCAAGCGCGGTGCCGGTCACGCTTTCGGCGTCGCCAGCAAAGCCTTCAGGTTCGCCAGGCGCGCCTTCGGGGTCAGTACTTCGGTTTCCTTCGGTGGAGCATCGCCGATGTCGAGGGCCATTTCCTTGATGAAGCGCGACGGATCGCAATGCACCAGTTCGCCGGCGCGCTTGCGCTTCTTGCACCAGGTAACGTGCAGGCTGCGCTGGGCGCGGGTAATGCCGACATACATCAGGCGCCGTTCCTCCTGGATGCGTGCGGCGATTTTCTCGATCGGATCGTCCGGATCGCCCTTGTGCGGCAGGATGCCTTCCTCGCAGCCGACCAGGTAGACGTGCGGATATTCCAGCCCCTTGGAAGCGTGCAGGGTCGACATGCGGATCGCATCCGGCTCTTCGTCCTTCCCTTCCAGCATCGACATCAGCGCTACCATCTGCGTCAGTTCGAGCAGGTTCTTTTCCTCGCCATCACGCTCGCGTCCACCGCGCCCGCGCTCCTTGAGCCAGTTGACGAATTCCAGCACGTTCTGCCATTTGCCCTGGGCAGCGCGGTCGTCGAAGTTCTCGTACAGGTAATGCTCGTAATTGATCTCCTTCATCATGTCGTCGAGCAGCTCGGCGGCATTGTCGCCGCTGCCGGAGGGGCCGGGACGGGTCGCGCGCGATTCCAGCTCGTTGATCCAGTGACAGAATTCGCGCAGCGGGATCAATTGCCGGTCCTGCAGCCTGGCCTCGATGCCGCCCTTCAGCGCTGCCTCGAACAGCGAACAATTCCACTGCTTGGAAAACTCGCCGAGCGCCTCGATGGTCGCCATGCCGACCCCGCGCTTGGGCGTGGTGATGGCGCGAATGAAGGCCGGATCGTCGCCTTCGTTGGCGATCAGGCGCAGGTAGGCGATGACGTCCTTGATCTCGGCCTTGTCGAAGAAACTCTGGCCGCCCGAGATGGTGTACGGGATACGCTCCTTGCGCAGCGCCTGTTCGATGACACGCGCCTGGTGATTGCCGCGGTACAGGATGGCGAAGTCGGACCATTTGTTCTTGCGCTGAAAATGGTCGGCCGAGATCATGATGGCGACCTGGTCGGCTTCCTGCTCGTCGCTCTGCATGCCCAGCACCCTGATCGGCTCGCCGAGACCGTGTTCGGACCACAGCGACTTTTCGAACAGCTTCGGGTTATTGCCGATCACGGCGTTGGCTGCCTGCAGGATGCGCGTGGTCGAGCGGTAGTTCTGCTCCAGCTTGATCACGCGCAGGTCGGGAAAGTCGGTCTGCAGGGTTTTCAGGTTTTCCACCGAAGCGCCGCGCCAGGCATAGATCGCCTGGTCGTCGTCGCCGACGGCGGTGAACATCGGCTTCTTGCCGAGGCCCGTCACCAGCAATTTCACCAGTTCGTACTGGCAGGTGTTGGTATCCTGGTATTCGTCCATCAGCAGGTAACGCAGGCGGCGCTGCCAGCGGTCGCGGATCGGCTCGTTATTTCTAAACAATTCCACCGGCAGGCGGATCAAGTCGTCGAAATCGACCGCCTGGTAAGCCTGCAGCGTCGCCACGTAGCTGCGGTAGATGCGGCCGGCCTGCGCTTCGTCCTCGTCGCGCGCATCGCGGATCGCATCGTCCGGGTCGACCAGACCGTTCTTCCATAGGGAAATCGCGTTCTGGATGCTGCGGATTTCCTGCTTATCCGTGGTCATCGCCAGGTCCGAGACCACGGTGTAGCAATCGTCGCTGTCCATGATCGAAAAGCGGTCCTTGAGGCCGACGCCGGCCGCTTCCTGGCGCAGGATCTTGACGCCCAGCGAGTGGAAGGTCGACACGGTCAACTGTTTCGCCTGCTTCGGTTGCTTGAGCAGCTTGCCGATGCGTTCCTGCATCTCGAGCGCAGCCTTGTTGGTGAAGGTCAGCGCAGCGATCGTGCGTGGATCGTAGCCGCGGTGCTCGATCATGTAGGCGATTTTCTGGGTGATCACGCGGGTCTTTCCCGAGCCGGCACCGGCCAGCACCAGGCAGGGGCCGTCGAGATAGAGCACGGCTTCGCTTTGCGGACCGTTGAGGCCGAAGTTTGGGGTGTTGGACATGGGAAAGTATTTCTGGAGGGACAGTTAAGCATTGTAGCGAAGGCGGGCTCAGCCTGCGCGTGACTGTATGTAATCGGCCACGCAATCGTTTATAGGCCATTGATGAAGGTGATAAGTCGCGCGCTGTGGCGTGCTTGTAGAAATGCCCCCGCATCACCATTTATGACGTTTGCGGCTCGCCGGGACAATTGAATTTGCCCGCCCGAGCACGGATTCGACCTGAAAAGAGACGACACGATGAAATTCGAACACCTGATTGAGATTAACGATCCGCTCAACCCGCTGATGGACACGATTACGCGCGAACAGTTGTGGCGTGGCCTGGTGCTGCGTGCGGAAGACCCGAAGCGCTTCGTGCCGCACCTGGACGAGTGCACCATTGACGAGCGCGACAGCGGCAGCTTCAAGCGCCGCCTGCGCTATGGCGACCTGGTGATCGCCGACCGTGTGGTGCTGACGCCGCTGCAGGAAGTGCGTTTCGATGTGCCGGCCCAGGGTGACATCGCCAAATCCAGCCTGACGATGTCGATCGAAACACCGTCGGAGCATTCGCTGGTGGTGCGTTTCCGCTACGACGACGGCAACCCGTCGGCAACCGACGATACCGGCAAGATGTACGAGGATTTCAAGAAGTCCGCCTATCACGAGGCCGACATCGACACGGTCAAGATCGTGCGCCAGTTGGCGGCCGGGGGTAAGCTGGACGCCAGCTACCTGAACTGATTGTCCCGAAAGCATGCCGTCATGTTCGAACCAAGTCACGGCAGCTGTTCAGCAGTGCGTGTCATGGCTGCATACGGACACGATTGAAAGCAAACATTCGTCCGATGGACAGGAACCCGAGACTAGCCGGGCTGTCTATGCTCAGGCGTGATCGAAACACCACGTGTTGAACTGGGCAGCACTTGCCGACCTGGGGTTCCGTTATCGGGGGGAGCGTACATGGAGACAGGTGTAAGCCCAGCCGTTCATGACGGCTGGCCTTGTCGTTGGCGGCGGCGCAGCCGCCGCCAACGCAACGGCATTCGAATAGTCGATCGGTATTTTTAGTGCTTCAAAAAGCAAAGGCACAAAGCAAAAAGCCCCGCTCAGATCACTGAGCGGGGCTTTGCTTATAACTAGCCTGACGATAACCTACTTTCACACTGGTTGCAGCACTATCATCGGCGCAAAGTCGTTTCACGGTCCTGTTCGGGATGGGAAGGGGTGGTACCGACTTGCTATGGTCATCAGGCATGACTTGTACGGGTGCGTCGTGCTGTGCGCGACGCCACCCTGAATCTGGAAGAAGTATTTTCTGTAATCTGTGGTGTTGCCTGTATCAACAAACAGCCGAACCCTCGTCTTTGGCATGACTGCCAAGGTTATAGGGACAAGCCGTACGGGCAATTAGTACTGGTTAGCTTAATGCATTACTGCACTTCCACACCCAGCCTATCAACGTCCTGGTCTCGAACGACCCTTCAAGGAGCTCAAGGCTCCGGGAAATCTCATCTCAAGGCGAGTTTCCCGCTTAGATGCTTTCAGCGGTTATCTCTTCCGAACTTAGCTACCCGGCAATGCCACTGGCGTGACAACCGGTACACCAGAGGTTCGTCCACTCCGGTCCTCTCGTACTAGGAGCAGCCCCCTTCAAATTTCCAACGCCCACGGCAGATAGGGACCAAACTGTCTCACGACGTTTTAAACCCAGCTCACGTACCACTTTAAATGGCGAACAGCCATACCCTTGGGACCGGCTACAGCCCCAGGATGTGATGAGCCGACATCGAGGTGCCAAACTCCCCCGTCGATATGAACTCTTGGGAGGAATCAGCCTGTTATCCCCAGAGTACCTTTTATCCGTTGAGCGATGGCCCTTCCATACAGAACCACCGGATCACTATGTCCTACTTTCGTACCTGCTCGACTTGTCGGTCTCGCAGTTAAGCACGCTTATGCCATTGCACTATTAGCACGATGTCCGACCGTACCTAGCGTACCTTCGAACTCCTCCGTTACACTTTAGGAGGAGACCGCCCCAGTCAAACTGCCTACCATGCACTGTCCCCGACCCGGATCACGGGCCAAGGTTAGAACCTCAAACAAACCAGGGTGGTATTTCAAGGATGGCTCCACGAGAACTGGCGTCCCCGCTTCAAAGCCTCCCACCTATCCTACACAGATTGGTTCAAAGTCCAATGCAAAGCTACAGTAAAGGTTCATGGGGTCTTTCCGTCTAGCCGCGGGTAGATTGCATCATCACAAACATTTCAACTTCGCTGAGTCTCGGGAGGAGACAGTGTGGCCATCGTTACGCCATTCGTGCAGGTCGGAACTTACCCGACAAGGAATTTCGCTACCTTAGGACCGTTATAGTTACGGCCGCCGTTTACTGGGACTTCAATCAAGAGCTTGCACCCCATCATTTAATCTTCCAGCACCGGGCAGGCGTCACACCCTATACGTCCACTTTCGTGTTTGCAGAGTGCTGTGTTTTTATTAAACAGTCGCAGCCACCAGTTTATTGCAACCCTTTCACCCTTCTGCAGCAAAGCAGTCAAGTTACCGGGGCGTACCTTTTCCCGAAGTTACGGTACCAATTTGCCGAGTTCCTTCTCCCGAGTTCTCTCAAGCGCCTTAGAATACTCATCTCGCCCACCTGTGTCGGTTTGCGGTACGGTCTCGTATGACTGAAGCTTAGAGGCTTTTCTTGGAACCACTTCCGATTGCTTCGTAGCACATGGCTACACGTCCCAGTCCCTTGAATCCCGCGCCCGGATTTGCCTAAGCGCCTTCTATGAACCAGAAACCAGCTATTCCAACAGCTGGACAACCTTCCGCGATCCGTCCCCCCATCGCATCATACGACGGTGCAGGAATATTAACCTGCTTCCCATCAGCTACGCATCTCTGCCTCGCCTTAGGGGCCGACTCACCCTGCTCCGATGAACGTTGAACAGGAAACCTTGGGCTTACGGCGTGCGGGCTTTTCACCCGCATTATCGCTACTCATGTCAGCATTCGCACTTCCGATACCTCCAGCATCCTTTACAAGACACCTTCTCAGGCTTACGGAACGCTCTCCTACCATATCCAATAAAGGATATCCGCAGCTTCGGTGACTGGCTTAGCCCCGTTACATCTTCCGCGCAGGACGACTCGATCAGTGAGCTATTACGCTTTCTTTAAATGATGGCTGCTTCTAAGCCAACATCCTGACTGTTTTAGCCTTCCCACTTCGTTTTCCACTTAGCCAATCTTTGGGACCTTAGCTGGCGGTCTGGGTTGTTTCCCTCTTGACGCCGGACGTTAGCACCCGACGTCTGTCTCCCAAGCTCGCACTCATCGGTATTCGGAGTTTGCAATGGTTTGGTAAGTCGCAATGACCCCCTAGCCATAACAGTGCTCTACCCCCGATGGTGATACTTGAGGCACTACCTAAATAGTTTTCGGAGAGAACCAGCTATTTCCAGGTTTGTTTAGCCTTTCACCCCTACCCACAGCTCATCCCCTAATTTTTCAACATTAGTGGGTTCGGACCTCCAGGGCGTGTTACCGCACCTTCATCCTGGCCATGGGTAGATCACCTGGTTTCGGGTCTACACCCAGCGACTGTCGCCCTGTTCGGACTCGATTTCTCTACGGCTCCCCTATCCGGTTAACCTCGCCACTGAATGTAAGTCGCTGACCCATTATACAAAAGGTACGCCGTCACCCCACGAAGAGGCTCCGACTGTTTGTATGCACACGGTTTCAGGATCTATTTCACTCCCCTCCCGGGGTTCTTTTCGCCTTTCCCTCACGGTACTGGTTCACTATCGGTCGATTACGAGTATTTAGCCTTGGAGGATGGTCCCCCCATCTTCAGACAGGATTTCTCGTGTCCCGCCCTACTTGTCGTACGCTTAGTATCACCGTTCGGATTTCATGTACGGGGCTATCACCCGCTATGGCCGGAGTTTCCAATCCGTTCCACTATCCGATCGACTATCACGTACAAGGCTCATCCCATTTCGCTCGCCACTACTTTGGGAATCTCGGTTGATTTCTTTTCCTGCAGCTACTTAGATGTTTCAGTTCGCCGCGTTCGCTTCGTACACCTATGTATTCAGTGTACGATGACCCAAAGGGCCGGGTTTCCCCATTCGGAAATCTGCGGATCAAAGCTCGTTTGCTAGCTCCCCGCAGCTTATCGCAAGCTACTACGTCCTTCATCGCCTGTAATCGCCAAGGCATCCACCATGTGCACTTATTCACTTGTCCCTATAACGTTGGCCCCTGCATGAGTGTCAGGGAACGTCATAATTACAAGAGTTCAGCTTACTTTGTTTGTTGATACATACAGATTACTACCCTAAGTGTCCAATTTACCTTTCGGTACATTGAACGCTTAAAGAAAACTTTACTTCTTCCAGATTGTTAAAGAACGAAAAAACAGTGATCGCTAAAAGATCAAACCTAAACACACGCTGCCGCGCTGCTTACGTTTGTGCTTTCGTTTGCTGCCAGATACTTGGTGGAGGATGACGGGATCGAACCGACGACCCCCTGCTTGCAAAGCAGGTGCTCTCCCAGCTGAGCTAATCCCCCGGTACGTGCTACCCGGCGACAACTTGGTAGGGCTGGTTGGACTCGAACCAACGACCCCCGCGTTATCAACACGGTGCTCTAACCAGCTGAGCTACAGCCCCGAAACACTGTTCTTTACTGTTCAACAGCCGATAAGCGTGGACGCTTGATGCTGGGCTTTCGCCCCGGTGCTACTCTAGAAAGGAGGTGATCCAGCCGCACCTTCCGATACGGCTACCTTGTTACGACTTCACCCCAGTCACGAATCCTACCGTGGTAAGCGCCCCCCTTGCGGTTAAGCTACCTACTTCTGGTAAAACCCGCTCCCATGGTGTGACGGGCGGTGTGTACAAGACCCGGGAACGTATTCACCGCGGCATGCTGATCCGCGATTACTAGCGATTCCAACTTCACGCAGTCGAGTTGCAGACTGCGATCCGGACTACGATACACTTTCTGGGATTAGCTCCCCCTCGCGGGTTGGCGGCCCTCTGTATGTACCATTGTATGACGTGTGAAGCCCTACCCATAAGGGCCATGAGGACTTGACGTCATCCCCACCTTCCTCCGGTTTGTCACCGGCAGTCTCATTAGAGTGCCCTTTCGTAGCAACTAATGACAAGGGTTGCGCTCGTTGCGGGACTTAACCCAACATCTCACGACACGAGCTGACGACAGCCATGCAGCACCTGTGTTCAGGCTCCCTTTCGGGCACACTCCAATCTCTCGGAGCTTCCTGACATGTCAAGGGTAGGTAAGGTTTTTCGCGTTGCATCGAATTAATCCACATCATCCACCGCTTGTGCGGGTCCCCGTCAATTCCTTTGAGTTTTAATCTTGCGACCGTACTCCCCAGGCGGTCTACTTCACGCGTTAGCTGCGTTACCAAGTTAATTAAAACCCGACAACTAGTAGACATCGTTTAGGGCGTGGACTACCAGGGTATCTAATCCTGTTTGCTCCCCACGCTTTCGTGCATGAGCGTCAGTCTTGACCCAGGGGGCTGCCTTCGCCATCGGTGTTCCTCCACATCTCTACGCATTTCACTGCTACACGTGGAATTCTACCCCCCTCTGCCAGACTCCAGCCTTGCAGTCTCCAACGCAATTCCCAGGTTGAGCCCGGGGATTTCACGTCAGACTTACAAAACCGCCTGCGCACGCTTTACGCCCAGTAATTCCGATTAACGCTCGCACCCTACGTATTACCGCGGCTGCTGGCACGTAGTTAGCCGGTGCTTATTCTTCAGGTACCGTCATTAGCCGGAGATATTAGCCCCAACCGTTTCTTCCCTGACAAAAGAGCTTTACAACCCGAAGGCCTTCTTCACTCACGCGGCATTGCTGGATCAGGCTTGCGCCCATTGTCCAAAATTCCCCACTGCTGCCTCCCGTAGGAGTCTGGGCCGTGTCTCAGTCCCAGTGTGGCTGGTCGTCCTCTCAGACCAGCTACTGATCGTCGCCTTGGTGAGCCTTTACCTCACCAACTAGCTAATCAGATATCGGCCGCTCCAGGAGCACGAGGTCTTGCGATCCCCCGCTTTCATCCATAGATCGTATGCGGTATTAGCGTAACTTTCGCTACGTTATCCCCCACTCTTGGGTACGTTCCGATATATTACTCACCCGTTCGCCACTCGCCGCCAGGTTGCCCCGCGCTGCCGTTCGACTTGCATGTGTAAAGCATGCCGCCAGCGTTCAATCTGAGCCAGGATCAAACTCTTCAGTTCAATCTCTGTTTGTCGAAACCGGCATTGCTACCGATTTCGAAATCGATCCACTGGATCGATTTCGCTCACTCAAAATACTGACCGTCACTCATTGCTGAGCAACGTATTTCTTTTTCGTGAACATTTGATAATTTAAGTAATCAGCAGCGCTTTCGCAACTGCCGGCACCTTCATCAAACGCCCACACTTATCGACTGTTTATTGTTAAAGAACTCGTATTCGGTACTGCCTTGCTGCATTTTGCGAATCGTTTTGTTCGTCAGCAGCAGAGAAGTGAGATTATGCAGTGTTTCGCTTGCTTCGTCAACCCCTCTTTTTTCTTCAGCGCCAGCGGCCTTGTCAAAAAAGCCAGCTCAACCTCTTGATTCGGTTCAACTTTTTACTGCGCTGCAGAAGCAGGACGCGAACTATAGCAAATGGATGAGCCATCGCGCAAGCCCCCATTGTACCAGTAACACCAGTTGGCATTCGGCTTGCTAGACTGGACATCACATTCGGTATCCACCGGACGTAGACCGATCGCCACGCCGTTCGTTGTTCCGCTTCGGTACAGGTGCTCCATTAATGAACAGTGGTATTCCAGTGAACAGAGCCGCAGTCCAGGGCCGTCAAGGAGACATGGAATGACTCACCGACATGCAGCCGCAGAACCGCTCCACCCCGTCACGCCGCCGCACGGATGGAACCCCGACATGGCGGCGGCGATCGCCACCTCGCACCGGCGCTCCCACGAATACGGACTGTACCCCGGCGTCCATCCCGACTTCGCGCCCCTGTCCGGATCCGACCTGTCATTCCTGGTGGAGCGCAACCGCATCCTGCACACCCATGCGGTGCCGGCCATGGAAACCCTATACCAGCAGATCGCGAATACCCATAACATGGTCTTGCTGACCGATGCGCAGGGGGTGATCGTGCATTCGCTGGGCGACGCCGACTTCCTGGAAAAGGCCAACCGGGTCGCATTGACCGCGGGCGTCGACTGGTCAGAGGAAAGCAAGGGCACGAATGCGATCGGCACCGCGATCGCCGAACACGCCCCCGCCACGGTGCACGCCGACCAGCACTTCCTGGCGGCCAATCACTTTCTGACCTGCTCGGCGGCGCCGATCACCGACCACGGCGGCAACGTGGTCGGCGTGCTCGACGTCAGCGGCGACCGCCGCAGCTTCCACAAGCACACCATGGCCCTGGTGCGCATGTCGGCGCTGATGATCGAAAACCAGCTGTTCGCCGCCGCCTTCGAAAATGCGATCACCCTGCACTTCCATGCGCGCCCGGAATTCATCGGCACGCTGATGGCGGGGATCGCCTCGTTCACGCCGGGCGGTCGCTTCCTGGCGGCCAACCGCAACGGCCTGTTCCAGCTCGGCCTGTCCTGCCCCGCCCTGCAGGCCCATACCTTCAGCTCGCTGTTCGGCCTGCCCCTGTCGGCCTTGTACGACCATTACCGCAGCGCCGCCCCCGGCCTGCTCGACTTGAACATGCACAACGGCGTGCGCGTGCGCGGGCGTGCAGAACTGCGCCTCACCAACGGCATGCATGTGCTGACCGGTGCGTTCGAGCCCATGCCCGCGGCGCAACCGGTCGCCCAGCCAGCGCCCAGGCCCGCGCCGCGCCGCATGTCCAGCCTGCGCTACCTGAACACCGGCGATGCGCAGCTCGAGCAGGTCATCGCCAAGGTCGGCAAGGTGCTCGGACGCGACGTGCCGATCCTGGTCATGGGCGAAACCGGCACCGGCAAGGAATTGCTGGCCCAGGCCATCCACAACGATTCGCCGCGCGCCGCCGGCCCCTTCGTGGCCGTGAACTGCGCCTCGATCCCGGAGACGCTGATCGAATCCGAACTGTTCGGCTACGAGGAAGGCGCCTTTACGGGCGCGCGCAAGAAGGGCGCCAGCGGACGGCTGCTGCAGGCCAATGGCGGCACCTTGTTCCTGGACGAGATCGGCGACATGCCGTACTCCCTGCAGGCGCGGCTGCTGCGCGTGCTGCAGGAACGCATGGTGACGCCGCTGGGCAGCGGCAAGTCGATTCCCGTGGACATGGAACTGATCTGCGCCACCAACCACGACCTGCGTAAGCGCATCGCCGACGGCCTGTTCCGCGAAGATCTGTACTACCGGCTGAACGGACTGGTGGTCAAGTTGCCGCCACTGCGCGAGCGCACCGACCTAGAGACGGTAGTCAGGAAGATCCTGGTTGGCGAACGCGAGGATGGCCGCCACCGCATCTCGGACGAGGTGCTGGCCCTGTTCCGGCGCCACCGCTGGCCCGGCAATTTCCGCCAATTGAACAACCTGCTGCGCACCGCCGTCATCATGGCCGGCGACGAGCACGAGATCGGCCTGCGCCACATGCCCGACGACTTCCTCGACGACATCGCCGACACGCCGGCTGCCTTCGCCGGCACGTCCGCCGTCCCGGCGCCGGCGGCGCCGGTGGCCGGCGCCAACCTCGAGGAACTGGAGCTGGCGGCGATCCTGCAAGCGCTGGCGGCCAACGGCGGCAACATCTCGGCCACCGCGCGCGCGCTGGGCGTGTCGCGCAACACGATCTATCGCAAGCTGCCGCACCTGCGCTAGCGCGGGGGAAGTCAGATCGACGGCAAACCGGCCGACTGCCAGCGCGCGCCGTCCTTGCCGATCGTGAGCCGGTCACGCCGGAGAGGTCCGCCGCCAGCGCGTGGGAACGGCATGCGCCCATGACCATGAAGGCAGTCGGCGGCAGGCACGCGCGTTGGACGACGGTGCGCATCGGCAGCATGCAAGCGCCCGGTCAGATCCCGGTGGCCAGCTTGAACACCCACACCGAGCCGCCCTGCTCGAGGAAGTTGACCTTCCTGGCGACTTCGCCGCCCCACAGCGGCACTGCGCCGCCCCAGCCGGAAACCACGGCCACGTACTGCACGCCGCCGTCTTCCCAGGTCACCGGCGGCGCCACCACGCCGGAGCCGGTCTGGAACTTCCACAGTTCCTTGCCGGTTTTCGCGTCCAGCGCCTTCAGGTAACCCTCCGGCGTGCCATGGAACACCAGCCCGCCGGCGGTGCTCATCACCCCGCCCCACAGCGGCGCCGTATTTTTGGCTTCCCAGACGATCTTGCCGGTCTTCGGATCGACAGCGCGCAGCACGCCGATGTAGTCGTCGAACAGCGGCTTGATGGTGAAGCCGGCGCCCAGGAAGGCGCCGCCCTTCTTGTAGCTGATCGGTTCGTTCCAGATGTCCATGCCCCATTCGTTGGCGGGCACGTAGAACAGGCCGGTCTGCGGGCTGTAGGCCATCGGCATCTGGTTCTTGGCGCCGAGGAAGGCCGGCGCCGCGAACACGGTGCTGCCCTTCTTGCCATCCTGTGCCTTGGTCGGGTCGCTCGGGCGGCCGGCCTCGATGAATTTCGGGCGTCCGCTCTCGATGTCGATGCCGCTGGCCCAGGTGATCTTGCGCACGAACGGGAAGGCGTTCTGCAGCTTGCCGGTCCTGGCGTCGATCACGTAGAAAAAGCCGTTGCGGTCGGCCTTGCCGCCATAGCGCTTGCCATCCATGTCGAAGGTGACGAATTCGTTGGCGCCGTCGAAATCCCAGGAATCGTTGGGCGTGTTCTGGTAGGCCCACTTGATTTGCCCGGTCTGCGGGTCCAGCGCCAGCGTCGACGACGAGTACAGGTTGTCGCCCGGGCGCAGGTGGCTGTTCCACGGCGCCGGGTTGCCGGTGCCGAAGTAGGCCATGCCGGTGGCGGGGTCGTAGGTGCCGCCCATCCAGGTCGAGGCGCCGCCGGTCTTCCACAATTCGCCCGGCCAGCTTTTATTCAGGGTGCCTGTCAGGCCGTTTTCGATTTCCTTGCCGTCCTTGTCGTAGCGGTAGCCCATGTGGCCTTCGACGGTCGGGCGCATCCACAGCAGCTCGCCGGTGAGCGGATTTCTCCCCTCGACGCGGCCGACCACGCCGAACTCGCCGCCGGACACGCCGTTGAGCAGCACGCCATTGGCGATCAGCGGCGCCGCCGTCATCGAATACCCGGCCGCGTAGTCGTCCACCTTTTCCTTCCACACCACCTTGCCGGTGGCCTGGTCGAGCGCCACCAGTTGCGCGTCCAGGGTGCCGAAGATGACCAGGTTGCCGTACAGCGCGGCGCCGCGGTTGACCACGTCGCAGCAGGGCATGATCCCGTCCGGCAACCGGTGCTCGTACTTCCACAATTTGTTGCCGGTCTTGAGGTCGATGGCGAAGATGCGCGAATACGAGGCAGTGACGAACATCTTGCCGTTGGCGACCAGCGGCTGCGATTCCTGGCCGCGCTGCTTTTCGCCGCCAAACGAGAACGACCAGGCCGGCACCAGCCGGGCCACGTTCCTGGTATTGATCCGGGCCAGCGAGGAAAAGCGCTGGCCCTGCGATCCCATGCCGAACGACAGCACGTTGCGGGTATCCTTGGCCGCGTTGTCGAGCATGGCGTTGGTGATCTCGGCCGCATGCGCCGGCAGGGCGAGCGGGGCCAGGCCTGCGAGCAGGACCATGATTGTCTTCTTCAAGTTCGTCTCCTTGTCGTCATGCCGGTGCGATGCCATCGACGCCGTCGTCGCCGGCGGTGTCGTCGATGCCGCGTCGAGGTCACATCAGAAGAAGCCCAGCGCCTTCGGGCTGTAGCTCACCAGCAGGTTCTTGGTCTGCTGGTAGTGCTCGAGCATCATCTTGTGGTTCTCGCGCCCGATGCCCGACTGTTTATAGCCGCCGAACGCCGCGTGCGCCGGATACAGGTGGTAGCAGTTGGTCCACACGCGCCCGGCCTGGATCGCGCGGCCGACGCGGAAGGCGCGGCTGCCGTCGCGCGTCCACAGGCCGGCGCCGAGTCCGTACAGGGAATCGTTGGCGATGCGCAGCGCGTCGGCCTCGTCCTTGAAGGTGGTCACCGAGGTCACCGGCCCGAAGATCTCTTCCTGGAAGATGCGCATGTTGTTGTCGCCCTTGAACACGGTCGGGCGCACGTAGAAGCCGCCGGCCAGTTCGCCCTCGTGGGTGGCGCGTTCGCCGCCGGTCAGCACCTGCGCCCCTTCCTGGCGGCCGATGTCGAGGTAGGACAGGATTTTATCCAACTGCTCCTGCGAGGCCTGGGCGCCGATCATGGTGCCGGCATCGAGCGGATTGCCGGCCTTGATCTTCGAGACCCGGTCGATGGCGCGCTCGATGAAGCGCTCGTAGATCGATTCCTGCACCAGCACGCGCGATGGGCAGGTGCACACCTCGCCCTGGTTCAGCGCGAACATGGCAAAACCTTCCAGGCACTTGTCGAAGAACTCGTCCTCGGCGTCCATCACGTCCGCGAAGAAGATGTTGGGCGACTTGCCGCCCAGTTCGAGCGTGACGGGAATCAGGTTCTGGGCGGCATACTGCATGATCAGGCGCCCAGTGCCGGTCTCGCCCGTGAAGGCGATCTTGGCGATGCGCTTGCTGGAAGCCAGCGGCTTGCCGGCTTCCAGGCCGAAGCCGTTGACCACGTTCAACACGCCGGGCGGCAGCAGGTCGCCGATCAGTTCGACCAGCACCATGATCGAGGCAGGGGTCTGTTCGGCCGGTTTCAATACCACGCAGTTGCCGGCGGCCAGGGCCGGCGCCAGCTTCCATACCGCCATCAGGATCGGAAAGTTCCACGGGATGATCTGGCCGACCACGCCCAGCGGCTCGTGGATGTGGTACGCGTAGGTGTCGTTGTCGATGGTCGAGATCGCCCCTTCCTGGGTGCGGATGCAGCTGGCGAAGTAGCGGAAATGGTCGACCGCCAGCGGCAGGTCGGCCGCCATGGTTTCGCGGATCGGCTTGCCGTTGTCGATGGTCTCGGCGGTGGCCAGCATGGTCAGGTTCTGCTCGATGCGCTCGGCGATGCGCAGCAGGATGTTGGCGCGCTCGGCCGGCGAGGTCTTGCCCCAGGCGTCCTTGGCGGCGTGGGCGGCGTCCAGCGCCAGCTCGACGTCCTCGGCGCTCGAGCGCGCCACCTCGCAGAACGGCTGGCCGCTGATCGGCGTGACGTTGGCAAAGTATTCTCCCTTGGCCGGCGCCACGAAGCGCCCGCCGATGTAGTTGTCGTAGCGCTGGCGGAACGGGTTGGCCACGCCCAGCTTGCTGATGTCCGCGAGATTCATGTCGTCCTCATCTTTCTCCGATTGGTATGGGTCCAGGCATCCCGGATTGCGGCGCCGTGGTCGTGTGAAGCACATGCAGTGCTTCGCAAGCCGCGTGCCAGCCCGCGTTGCGGCGCGTCCGCCGGGCAAGCACCGCCGCGGCTGCATCGTCCACGCGTCGGCGCCGGCCGTTTCTGGTACAGGTGTCACGAACTGGCACACCCCGGCGGATGCGGGGAACACCGGAACGCAACGGCGGTCTGTCGGATGGGCGCATCCGGATAGGCGGCGTCAGGATTCCCGGATGGCAGGTATATTGCTTGGTTGAATAGTCGGCGCAGCGATGCCGGACGCACGAACGATATGGAGAAAAAATGAAGACCACCGCACATCCCCTGCGCGCCATCGCCGCACTGCTCGCCGTCGCCCTGCCGCCGCTCGCCTGCGCCGGCCCGGCCGCCGCGGACGCCGCAGCGGACACGCCGGCCGATGCCCAGGCCGCGCCCGCCTCCCCCATGAACGTGGTGGTCGTCAGCGGCAGCCGCAGCGAGCACCTCAGTTTCGACTTGCCGGCTTCGATCGACGTAGTCGACGCCGAGCGCATCGGCGCGGCCCAGATGCGCGTCAACGTGTCCGAGGCGCTGGCGTCGGTGCCGGGCATCGTGGTGCAGAACCGCCAGAACTATGCGCAGGACCTGCAGATCTCGTCGCGCGGCTTCGGCGCCCGCTCTGCCTTCGGCGTGCGCGGCGTGCGCCTGATCGCCGACGGCGTGCCGGCCACCATGCCCGATGGCCAGGGCCAGGCCGCCACCTTCGACCTCGACCTGGCCGAACGCATCGAGGTGCTGCGCGGGCCCTTCTCCGCCCTGTACGGCAACCACTCCGGCGGTGTGGTCCAGCTGTTCACGCGCACGCCGCAGGGCGCGCCGGAAGTCGAATTCAACGTTGCGGCCGGCAGCTACGGCCAGCGCAAGACCGACGTCAATGCCGGCGGCAAGCAGGGCAATTTCGGCTGGCTGCTGGACGCCTCGCGCTTCGAGACCGACGGCTACCGCGCCCACAGCGCCGCCACCCGCGACCAGGCCTACGCCAAGCTGGTGTTCGACGTGATGCCGACGGCGCGCCTGACCGTGACCGCCAGCGGCCTGCGCCAGGACGACACCCAGGACCCGCTCGGCGTGACCTGGGCCACGTACCAGCGCGACCCGCGCGCCGGCGAGATCGACACCACGGATACGGTGCGTCCCCAGCGCACCCTGGCCGACCGCTACGACACCCGCAAGAGCATCGACCACCAGCAGGTCGGCGTGACCTGGGACCAGCGCTTCGGCGAAGACCGCCTGCGCGTGACCGCCTATGGCGGCAACCGCCGCGTGATCCAGTACCAGGCGTTTTCCAGGGCCTTCCAGGCGCCGGCCAGCCATTCCGGCGGCGTGGTCGACTTCGACCGCGATTTCTATGGCTTCGACGCCAACTGGACCATGGCGCGCCCGCTCGGCGACGGCATGCTGCGCACCACGGTCGGCCTGGAAGCAGGCAAGTCGACCGACGGCCGCCAGGGCTTCGAGAACTACGTGGGCGACCAGTTCGGCGTCAAGGGCCGCCTGCGCCGCGACGAGACCGACGCCGTGAACAACGTCGACCCCTATGTGCAGCTGGAGTGGGAGCGCGGGCAGTGGGTGTTCACCGGCGGCCTGCGCCACAGCCGCGTGCGCTTCGACGTCGACGACCGCTACCTCTCCAACGGCAACGACAGCGGCGGCGTCGACTACCGCCATACCACGCCGCTGCTGGGCGCGTTATACAAAGTGTCGCCGTCGTTGAACCTGTACGCCAGCGCGGCGCGCGGCTTCGAGACGCCGACCCTCAACGAAGTGTTCTATTCCGGCGCCGGGGCCGGTTTCAACTACAACCTGGCGCCCGCCACCAGCACCCACCTGGAACTGGGCGCCAAGGCGCAGCTGGCGCGCGACGTGCGCCTCAACGCCGCGCTGTTCCAGGCGCGCACGCGCGACGAGCTGGTGGTGGACGCCTCCAGCGGCGGCCGTACCAGCTACCGCAACGCCAGCGCCACGCTGCGCCAGGGCCTGGAACTGTCGCTCGACGCCGACCTGCGCGCCGGCTTTTCGGCGCGCCTGGCCGCCACCGCGCTGCGCGCCATCTACGACGAAGCCTTCACCGGCGTGGCCGAAGGCAACCGCCTGCCGGCCGTGCCCAAGGCCAGCCTGTACGGAGAATTGGCCTGGAAGGATACAGCCGAGCGCTTCGGCGCCGCACTGGAGACGATCGCCAACAGTAAAATCTATCCGGACGACGCCAACGCCGCGATTCCGGCGCCGGGCTACGCCATCTTCAACGCGCGCGTGCAGGCGCGCCAGCAATTTGCTGGCTGGCGCGTACGCGAGTATGCGCGCATCAACAACCTGTTCGACCGCAACTACATCGGGTCGGTGATCGTGGGCGACAGCAACCGCCGTTATTACGAGGCGGCCCCTGGCCGCAACTGGATGCTGGGGGCGAGCGCGCAGTACCAGTTCTGATGCCGCCGCCCCGCGCAACGCGGGGCAAGCTTAGGGCTTGACCACCTGCACGCCGTACTTCGCGAACAGGGCCTGCAGTTCGCCGCTGCCGCGCAGATCGTTCAGCGCCGCCTGCAAGCGGCGCGCCAGGTCCACTTGTTCCTTGCGCACCGCCATGCCGATCGCCCAGCCGGCGCGCGGCAGGCGCTCGAACGCTAACTCCTGCAGCGCAAATGCCGGGTCGCCGCGCATGACCGACTCGATCTCGGAACGGGTCGCCAGCACGGCGTCCAGCTCGCCTGCCTTGAGCCGCGCCAGCGCCTGGACCGCGCTGTCGCAGATGCGCACCTGGTCGCGGAAGCGTCCACCGCCTTCTCCCAGCATCACCATGGCGGCGATCGACACCTTTTCCACGCCGATGCGTCGGCCGGCCAGGTCGTCGAGCCCGCCGAACACCGGGATGCTGCGCAGGCTGCGCACCAGGCGCACGGTCTCGACGTGGTAGGGGGCGAAGATCGTCACCTGCGGATTGGCATTCATCAGCATGCGGTCGACCGGCACGTGCAGCATCACGTCGGCCGGACCGTAGCCGAGGTAGTGGCCCTTCCAGACCATGTTGCGCAGGTCGTCGTTCAGGTCGTCGCCGGCGTTGAAGGGCAGCAGGGCCAGCTTGACGCCCAGCCTGGCGGCCAGCGCGGCGCCGAGGTCGGCGTCGATGCCCTGCCCCTTGTCGGAGAACGGCGCCAGGTCGTTGTAGACGGCGACCTTGAGCAGGCCGCCGTCTGCTGCCGGTGCGTCGGCGGCAACGGCAGCGGCGGCATGGCCGGCGATGATGCTGGCGCCGAGCCGCAGGCAGGCGCGCAGCGCGCGGCGGCGCGTGGGGATGAAACGGGTCATGGGTGCCGCCTCAGTCCGCGCTGCGGCGCGATTCGAGGTAGGTCTTGATTGCCCACATCGCTTCCTGGTTGAACACCCCCTCGAACGGCGGCATGTAGACCGCGCCGTTGCGCACCTTGCCGTGGCGGATGCTGGTCAGGTAGTAATTGTCGATCTCCTTGAAGCAGGCCTGCTGCTTCTTCTCGTTCTTGACGCCTGTGCAGTCGCGGTCGAGCAGGCGCAGGTCGGGCGCGATGCCGCCCGATACCGCTTCCAGGCCATGGCAGCGCGCGCAGTTCTGGGTGTAGGCCGAGGCGCCGATCTTGAGGGCCAGCTTGTTGGTTTTATAGGGGTTCTCGTCGCGCCATTTGTCGCCCAGCACCGGCAGGCCGGTGGTATCGACGGCTTGCGGCACCACGTTGCCGTGGGCGCTGGCCAACAGGGAAGCGAGGGTCGCGGCGCCCACGAACAGGGCGCCGCCGAGGATGCGGGTGCTGGGCTTCATGATGTCTCCTGTAGGGTATCGGTCTGATGCCTACATGAGCAATCGGCGTGCCATGGGCGCACGCACGCCGGCCTCCCGGGGCTGGCGCAACGATCCTCGTTTCAAGCGCCCGGTCTCGAACGCTTGCCGTCCCGCGCTTCGTGTCGACCGCCTTGTGTCAATTTGACGCAGGTGTCACAGGCGTGCGCGTGCCAGCGCGCGCGCCGCCGCGTCCGGGTACAGGCGCTCGAGCGTCTCCACGGTCACCTGGCCCAGCAGCGCCTGCAAGGGTCCGGCGGCCGCGGCCGCATCGGGCGCCGCGCGTGCCGTTTGCCACAGGCCTGCCAGCGCGGCCTCCCGGCGCCCCAGGGCCGCCTCCACCTCGGCCTGCCAGAACGGCGGCGCCTCCGCTTCGACGAAGTTGCCGCGCCCGCGGCCGAAGTGCGCCACCGCCAGGTAGCGCAGCACGCTCCCCACCAGCAAGGTGCGGAGGAACGGGTCGGCGAACTGCACGCTCGGGTGCGCGCGCTCGGTGCTGGTATTGAAACCCCAGGCGGCGCCGGCGGCGGTGAGGCCGCCGACGATGGCGCCGATCAGCGCGCCGCCGCCGAGGGTCAGGCCGCCCGCCATCAGGTCCGCCGACAGCCCGGTGGCGGCGCCCGAGACCACCGCGCCCAGCAGGCCGGCCTGCGCCTTGTCGACCGGCGCGCGCACCGCGAAATGCTCGCGCACGCGCGCATTGATGCGGCCGGCCTGGCCCGGGTCCAGGCGGTACAGCCGCAGCAGGCCGACGGTGGTGTCGCCGATGCGCCGCTCCAGCCGCTCCACCAGGCCGGCCATGGCGGTATCCTGGCGCTGCTGTTCTCCCTTGCCGAGCTTGATCATCTTGAGGGCGCTGCGCAGCAGCTTGCCCTTGCCATCATCGTCGGCGACGTCCTGCTCGTCGCGCGCGGCGGCGGCCAGCAGCTGGGCGCTCAGGGCCAATGCGGCGTCGAAGCGGCGCAGGTTCTCGGCCTGCCAGCCGGCCAGCAGGCGCGCATAGCCGGCCTGCTTGGATGGCTCGACCAGCTTGCCGACCCGGTCATAGAACACGTCCTCGTGCACCCAGCAGCGCGCGAACGCATCCAGCGCGAGCACGTCGCGCACGATGCCGTACTGGCTCAAATGCTGCTTCCAGCGCGCCTGCTCGCCCTGCTCCAGGTTGTCCGGACGCGGCGGCCCGAGCTGGTTGAGCAGCACGACCACCGGCTTGTTCAACCATTCGAGGATGCGCATCTCGGCTGCCAGGTAGCCGGCGTCGCGCGGGTCTTCGGAGGAATTCACCAGGTACAGCACCACGTCAGCGGCCTCCTTGGCCGCCTTCAGTGCCTGCTGGCTGAGCCAGAACGGGCGGTCGCGGTAGCGGTCGAACACCTCGCGCAGGAACCAGCCGATCGGATTGCCGGCCATGGCCAGGCGCTTCAGCAGGCGCACCGAATCGCCGAAGCCGGGCGTGTCCCACAACAGCAGGCGGTCGCCGGCGGCGCTGGTCTGCAGCAGGTGCGCTTCCGACGTGACGGTGACGTGGGCGGCATCGCGCACCTCGCCGACGTCGACCCCGACCAGCGTGCGCGCCAGCGTGGTCTTGCCGTTGTTGGTGTGCGAGACCAGCGCGAACTGGATATCCACGGGGTGGTCGCTCATCGCGCCCCCGAGACGGTCAAGCCGCTGCCCATGTCGAGCGGGTATTTGTCGGGGTGGAGCAGGTCGACCACGGTGACGGCGGCGCCGTGGTGATGGCAGAACTGGCGCCACAGGGCGGCGCGCTCCTCGATGCGCGCGTCGAAGCCGGCCTGGCCGGCGCCGCGCTCGACCAGGCCCGATTCGTCGACCAGCACGGCGATGCCGCGCGGGGTGTTGCGCACCAGGTAGTCGAGGAAGGCGCCGTGGTTCTCCTGTTCCGGCGTGGCGGCCAGGTTGAACAGCGCCGCGCTGATGGCGACCTCCTGGTCGTCCAGGCGCGCATCGCGCAGCGTGTCCTTCGGTTCTTCGCCATACGGGCTGGACGGACGCAGCATCAACTGCGCCTGCTCGCCCAGCACCTTGTTCGCCAGCGCAGCCAGGCCCTTGTGGCGCGCTTCGTCGACGGTGAAGCTGTACGGGATCACGCGCAGCACGGATGGGCCGGACGCGCCGATGCGGTCGGCCAGCACGCGATAATAGGGCTGGCCGAGATCGAGCGGGAAGCGGCGGGCGATGCGGCGCGCGCGCCAGCCGGAGACCAGGGCCAGCACGACGCGCGGCAGCACGACCAGCAGCAGCAAGGTGGCTGCATACAGGTGCACCCAGCGCGCGCCGCCGGCGGGCGACGGCGCCTGCACGAAACGCAGCGCCTCGATCTCGGCAAGACTGAAACCCTGGAGCGGGAAGATGGCGAGCGCGGGAGCGAACAGCACCGACAGCAGCGTGTGCACTTGCCGCGCATCGAGAAACGTGCTTTCCCAGCCGGCCGCGTACGCCGTCACCACGCCGCGCGCATACAGCGAGGCGATGGCGCCCAGCGCGAACGCCGCCGCGGCCAGGTGCACGGCACGGCCCAGGCGCAGCTGCGCCAGCTTGGCCGACAATCGCGGCCAGTCGATCAGGTACTGCGTGAGGCCGGCGGCAAGCGGCGCCGGCAGCTTGCGCGGCAGTGCGCTCTTGCCGACCGCCAGTCGCTGCAGCAGGGATGGACTGGCCCAGCCGGTGGATCTGGAGGGAATGCACGCCCACACGATCAGGATCAGGTACACCAGCAGGTTCCAGCCGACGATCAACAGCAGCGGCGGCGACAGCAGGTCGACGCGGTGCGGATCGGCGATACGGTCCAGGCCGGCGCCGGCCAGGAAACCGAACAGCGGCAGCAGCACGGCGAACGCCGGCAGCAGGGGGCGGCGCTGCACGAAGGAAGCGAAGGCGGGCGTGCGTTCGGACAGGCGTTTGAGGATGAGATCGGCGCGTTGCTGCAGGAAGTGATCGAGCGAGGGTGCGCTCTTGCCTTCCGCGGCCTGCCAGTTGGCTAGTTCGCGCGCGCTGCGGCTGGCGTACAGCCTGTCGTCTTCGGAAAGAACCTCGTGTTTGGTGTCCGCCGTTTCGATGGCGCGCATCAAGACGACCTTGCGGGCAGTCCGCTCGTCCATATCCCTCCTATCACTTTGGCAAGTCGATGGAGGTATTGTGCCTGAGATCGCGGATCGGGACCGTACGGTCGGATGAGGACTGGATCCGATGAACGGATTTTGAAAAGCAAAAAGCCCCGCACAGTTCACTGAGCGGGGCTTTGCTTATAACTAGCCTGACGATAACCTACTTTCACACTGGTTGCAGCACTATCATCGGCGCAAAGTCGTTTCACGGTCCTGTTCGGGATGGGAAGGGGTGGTACCGACTTGCTATGGTCATCAGGCATGACTTGTACGGGTGCGTCGTGCTGTGCGCGACGCCACCCTGAATCTGGAAGAAGTATTTTCTGTAATCTGTGGTGTTGCCTGTATCAACAAACAGCCGAACCCTCGTCTTTGGCATGACTGCCAAGGTTATAGGGACAAGCCGTACGGGCAATTAGTACTGGTTAGCTTAATGCATTACTGCACTTCCACACCCAGCCTATCAACGTCCTGGTCTCGAACGACCCTTCAAGGAGCTCAAGGCTCCGGGAAATCTCATCTCAAGGCGAGTTTCCCGCTTAGATGCTTTCAGCGGTTATCTCTTCCGAACTTAGCTACCCGGCAATGCCACTGGCGTGACAACCGGTACACCAGAGGTTCGTCCACTCCGGTCCTCTCGTACTAGGAGCAGCCCCCTTCAAATTTCCAACGCCCACGGCAGATAGGGACCAAACTGTCTCACGACGTTTTAAACCCAGCTCACGTACCACTTTAAATGGCGAACAGCCATACCCTTGGGACCGGCTACAGCCCCAGGATGTGATGAGCCGACATCGAGGTGCCAAACTCCCCCGTCGATATGAACTCTTGGGAGGAATCAGCCTGTTATCCCCAGAGTACCTTTTATCCGTTGAGCGATGGCCCTTCCATACAGAACCACCGGATCACTATGTCCTACTTTCGTACCTGCTCGACTTGTCGGTCTCGCAGTTAAGCACGCTTATGCCATTGCACTATTAGCACGATGTCCGACCGTACCTAGCGTACCTTCGAACTCCTCCGTTACACTTTAGGAGGAGACCGCCCCAGTCAAACTGCCTACCATGCACTGTCCCCGACCCGGATCACGGGCCAAGGTTAGAACCTCAAACAAACCAGGGTGGTATTTCAAGGATGGCTCCACGAGAACTGGCGTCCCCGCTTCAAAGCCTCCCACCTATCCTACACAGATTGGTTCAAAGTCCAATGCAAAGCTACAGTAAAGGTTCATGGGGTCTTTCCGTCTAGCCGCGGGTAGATTGCATCATCACAAACATTTCAACTTCGCTGAGTCTCGGGAGGAGACAGTGTGGCCATCGTTACGCCATTCGTGCAGGTCGGAACTTACCCGACAAGGAATTTCGCTACCTTAGGACCGTTATAGTTACGGCCGCCGTTTACTGGGACTTCAATCAAGAGCTTGCACCCCATCATTTAATCTTCCAGCACCGGGCAGGCGTCACACCCTATACGTCCACTTTCGTGTTTGCAGAGTGCTGTGTTTTTATTAAACAGTCGCAGCCACCAGTTTATTGCAACCCTTTCACCCTTCTGCAGCAAAGCAGTCAAGTTACCGGGGCGTACCTTTTCCCGAAGTTACGGTACCAATTTGCCGAGTTCCTTCTCCCGAGTTCTCTCAAGCGCCTTAGAATACTCATCTCGCCCACCTGTGTCGGTTTGCGGTACGGTCTCGTATGACTGAAGCTTAGAGGCTTTTCTTGGAACCACTTCCGATTGCTTCGTAGCACATGGCTACACGTCCCAGTCCCTTGAATCCTGCGCCCGGATTTGCCTAAGCGCCTTCTATGAACCAGAAACCAGCTATTCCAACAGCTGGACAACCTTCCGCGATCCGTCCCCCCATCGCATCATACGACGGTGCAGGAATATTAACCTGCTTCCCATCAGCTACGCATCTCTGCCTCGCCTTAGGGGCCGACTCACCCTGCTCCGATGAACGTTGAACAGGAAACCTTGGGCTTACGGCGTGCGGGCTTTTCACCCGCATTATCGCTACTCATGTCAGCATTCGCACTTCCGATACCTCCAGCATCCTTTACAAGACACCTTCTCAGGCTTACGGAACGCTCTCCTACCATATCCAATAAAGGATATCCGCAGCTTCGGTGACTGGCTTAGCCCCGTTACATCTTCCGCGCAGGACGACTCGATCAGTGAGCTATTACGCTTTCTTTAAATGATGGCTGCTTCTAAGCCAACATCCTGACTGTTTTAGCCTTCCCACTTCGTTTTCCACTTAGCCAATCTTTGGGACCTTAGCTGGCGGTCTGGGTTGTTTCCCTCTTGACGCCGGACGTTAGCACCCGACGTCTGTCTCCCAAGCTCGCACTCATCGGTATTCGGAGTTTGCAATGGTTTGGTAAGTCGCAATGACCCCCTAGCCATAACAGTGCTCTACCCCCGATGGTGATACTTGAGGCACTACCTAAATAGTTTTCGGAGAGAACCAGCTATTTCCAGGTTTGTTTAGCCTTTCACCCCTACCCACAGCTCATCCCCTAATTTTTCAACATTAGTGGGTTCGGACCTCCAGGGCGTGTTACCGCACCTTCATCCTGGCCATGGGTAGATCACCTGGTTTCGGGTCTACACCCAGCGACTGTCGCCCTGTTCGGACTCGATTTCTCTACGGCTCCCCTATCCGGTTAACCTCGCCACTGAATGTAAGTCGCTGACCCATTATACAAAAGGTACGCCGTCACCCCACGAAGAGGCTCCGACTGTTTGTATGCACACGGTTTCAGGATCTATTTCACTCCCCTCCCGGGGTTCTTTTCGCCTTTCCCTCACGGTACTGGTTCACTATCGGTCGATTACGAGTATTTAGCCTTGGAGGATGGTCCCCCCATCTTCAGACAGGATTTCTCGTGTCCCGCCCTACTTGTCGTACGCTTAGTATCACCGTTCGGATTTCATGTACGGGGCTATCACCCGCTATGGCCGGAGTTTCCAATCCGTTCCACTATCCGATCGACTATCACGTACAAGGCTCATCCCATTTCGCTCGCCACTACTTTGGGAATCTCGGTTGATTTCTTTTCCTGCAGCTACTTAGATGTTTCAGTTCGCCGCGTTCGCTTCGTACACCTATGTATTCAGTGTACGATGACCCAAAGGGCCGGGTTTCCCCATTCGGAAATCTGCGGATCAAAGCTCGTTTGCTAGCTCCCCGCAGCTTATCGCAAGCTACTACGTCCTTCATCGCCTGTA
The DNA here is from genome assembly GCF_012849555.1 of Massilia forsythiae. Taxonomy (NCBI): domain Bacteria; kingdom Pseudomonadati; phylum Pseudomonadota; class Betaproteobacteria; order Burkholderiales; family Oxalobacteraceae; genus Massilia; species Massilia forsythiae. The sequence goes on along the minus strand of NZ_CP051685.1, from coordinate 2,058,415 downwards.
ATCGCCAAGGCATCCACCATGTGCACTTATTCACTTGTCCCTATAACGTTGGCCCCTGCATGAGTATCAGGGATCGTCATAATTACAAGAGTTCAGCTTACTTTGTTTGTTGATACATACAGATTACTACCCTAAGTGTCCAACCTACCTTTCGGTACATTGAACGCTTAAAGAAAACTTTACTTCTTCCAGATTGTTAAAGAACGAAAAAACAGTGATCTCGAAAAGACCAAACCTAAACGTATGCTGTCGCATCGCTTACGTTTGAACTTTTGGTGGAGGATGACGGGATCGAACCGACGACCCCCTGCTTGCAAAGCAGGTGCTCTCCCAGCTGAGCTAATCCCCCGGAATTCATTCACAAAAAAGTACAAACCTACTTTTTTGTGGATCCAGATAAAAATCCCTGGCAAAGCCAGATGATTTTTATAGGCAACTGCGTTGACTGGTAGGGCTGGTTGGACTCGAACCAACGACCCCCGCGTTATCAACACGGTGCTCTAACCAGCTGAGCTACAGCCCCGAAACACTGTTCTTTACTGTTCAACAGCCGATAAGCGTGGACGCTTGATGACAGAGCTTTCGCCCCGGTGCTACTCTAGAAAGGAGGTGATCCAGCCGCACCTTCCGATACGGCTACCTTGTTACGACTTCACCCCAGTCACGAATCCTACCGTGGTAAGCGCCCCCCTTGCGGTTAAGCTACCTACTTCTGGTAAAACCCGCTCCCATGGTGTGACGGGCGGTGTGTACAAGACCCGGGAACGTATTCACCGCGGCATGCTGATCCGCGATTACTAGCGATTCCAACTTCACGCAGTCGAGTTGCAGACTGCGATCCGGACTACGATACACTTTCTGGGATTAGCTCCCCCTCGCGGGTTGGCGGCCCTCTGTATGTACCATTGTATGACGTGTGAAGCCCTACCCATAAGGGCCATGAGGACTTGACGTCATCCCCACCTTCCTCCGGTTTGTCACCGGCAGTCTCATTAGAGTGCCCTTTCGTAGCAACTAATGACAAGGGTTGCGCTCGTTGCGGGACTTAACCCAACATCTCACGACACGAGCTGACGACAGCCATGCAGCACCTGTGTTCAGGCTCCCTTTCGGGCACTCCTCAATCTCTCGAGGATTCCTGACATGTCAAGGGTAGGTAAGGTTTTTCGCGTTGCATCGAATTAATCCACATCATCCACCGCTTGTGCGGGTCCCCGTCAATTCCTTTGAGTTTTAATCTTGCGACCGTACTCCCCAGGCGGTCTACTTCACGCGTTAGCTGCGTTACCAAGTTAATTAAAACCCGACAACTAGTAGACATCGTTTAGGGCGTGGACTACCAGGGTATCTAATCCTGTTTGCTCCCCACGCTTTCGTGCATGAGCGTCAGTCTTGACCCAGGGGGCTGCCTTCGCCATCGGTGTTCCTCCACATCTCTACGCATTTCACTGCTACACGTGGAATTCTACCCCCCTCTGCCAGACTCCAGCCTTGCAGTCTCCAACGCAATTCCCAGGTTGAGCCCGGGGATTTCACGTCAGACTTACAAAACCGCCTGCGCACGCTTTACGCCCAGTAATTCCGATTAACGCTCGCACCCTACGTATTACCGCGGCTGCTGGCACGTAGTTAGCCGGTGCTTATTCTTCAGGTACCGTCATTAGCCGGGGATATTAGCCCCAACCGTTTCTTCCCTGACAAAAGAGCTTTACAACCCGAAGGCCTTCTTCACTCACGCGGCATTGCTGGATCAGGCTTGCGCCCATTGTCCAAAATTCCCCACTGCTGCCTCCCGTAGGAGTCTGGGCCGTGTCTCAGTCCCAGTGTGGCTGGTCGTCCTCTCAGACCAGCTACTGATCGTCGCCTTGGTAGGCCTTTACCCTACCAACTAGCTAATCAGATATCGGCCGCTCCAGGAGCATGAGGTCCTTGCGAATCCCCCACTTTCATCCATAGATCGTATGCGGTATTAGCGTAACTTTCGCTACGTTATCCCCCACTCTTGGGTACGTTCCGATATATTACTCACCCGTTCGCCACTCGCCGCCAGGTTGCCCCGCGCTGCCGTTCGACTTGCATGTGTAAAGCATGCCGCCAGCGTTCAATCTGAGCCAGGATCAAACTCTTCAGTTCAATCTCTGTTTGTTGGCATTACTGCCACCCTTGGGTTACCAAGGGGTCGCTCACTCAAAATACTGACCGTCACTCATTGCTGAGCAACGTATTTCTTTTTCGTGAACATTTGATAATTTAAGTAATCGACAGCGCTTTCGCAGCTGCCGGCACCTTCATCAAACGCCCACACTTATCGACTGTTTATTGTTAAAGAACTCGTATTCGGACCTGCCTTGCTGCATTCTGCGAATCGTTTTGTTCGTCAGCAGCAGAGAAGTGAGATTATGCAGTGTTTCTTTTGCTTCGTCAACCTCTCTTTTTTCTTCAGCGCCAGCGGCCTTGTCAAAAAAGCCAGCTCAACCTCTTGATTCGGTTCAGCTTTTTACTACGCTGCAGAAGCAGGATGCGAACTATAGCAAATGGATGAGCACCTGCGCAAGAGGCCGTTGCGCAAATGCGATCGCCATATCGCCGGTCCACATCACGCCATTTTTGCCGCTCACGTCCCCGGCTCGATCGCATCCGGATCGATGTCGCTGGCGCCCTTGGCCAGGTTCGCCGCAAGGTCGCGCAGGGCGGTGCGCACGCCCTCTTCCACCACCGGGTGATAGAAGGGCATGTCCAGCATCTGCTCGACCGTCATGCGCGCCTGCACGGCCCAGGCCAGCAGGTGGCCCAGGTGCTCGCCGCGCGGCGCGATCATCTCGGCGCCCAGGAAACGGCCGCTGCCGTACTCGCCGTACACACGCAACATCCCCTTGTTCTGCAACATCACCCGGCTGCGGCCCTGATTCTCGAACGACACCTGCCCGACCGCGAATTTGAGGCGCCCCGGTTCGCACAGCGTCTTGTAACTGGCGCCGAGCGTGACGATGTTCGGTTCCGTGAAGGCGGCGGTCAGGGGCGCGCGGCGCAGGCCGGCGCGGATGTCCGGATAGCGGCCGGCATTGTCGCCGGCGATCTTGCCGTGGTCCGCCGCTTCCGGCAGCACCGGGCGTTCGCTGTTGGCGTCGCCGGCGATGAAGATATGGCTGGTCCCGCACTGCATGGTGCGGCTGTCGAACAGCGGCACGCCGTTGGTGCCCAGTTCCAGGCCGCTGTGCTCGATACCGATGGCGGTCACGTTGGGCGTGCGTCCGGCCGCCTGCAGCACGTACTGGAAGCGCGCGCGTTTCTCTTCGCCGCCCTCGCGCGTGGTCAGCAGCACCTCGTCGCCATCCTGTTCGGCCCCCACGATCTCGGCCTGGAAGTGGATGTCCAGCTCCTCGCTCATCACGCGCGCCGCATTGCGCAGCACCACCGGGTCGGTCAGTTGGGCCACGCTGCCGCCGCGCGCGTACACACTCACGCGCACGCCCAGGCGCGCCAGGGCCTGGCCCAGCTCCAGGCCGATCACGCCGGTGCCGATCACGGCCACCGAGCGCGGCAGGTCCTGCCAATCAAACACGTCATCGCTGATGATCACGCCGGGGCCGACATCCTGCAACTTCGGCAGCCGGGTCGGCGTGGAGCCGGTGGCGATCACCACGCGCGCCGCCTCAAGGTCGACGTCCTGGCCATCCGCGCCATCCACGACCAGCGTGTGCGGCCCCGTAAAGCGCGCATGGCCGCGCAGCTTGTCCCCAGCGGGAATGCTGTCGACGCCTTCCAGCACGAAACCGACGAAGCGGTCGCGCTCGCGCCGTACGCGTTCCATCACCGCCACGCCATCGATGCGCTTTTCGCCGGCATGCACGCCGAAGCCGGGCGCCGCATCCAGCATGTGCGCCGCCTCGGCCGCCGCGATCAACAGCTTGCTCGGCATGCAACCCACGCGCGCGCAGGTGGTGCCGTAGGGGCCGCCCTCGATCAGCACGGCGTGCGCGCCATGCGCCCTGGCCGTGCGATAGGCCACCAGGCCCGCGGTGCCGGCGCCGATCACGGCGACATCGACCTTCAGTTTCTGCATCTCTTCCTCCACTGGTTCGCGTACGTGACGATACGCGATTTTCACGAAGCCGGCGGCGGCGCCATGCGCCATCGCGGCTATTCGAACTGGATCTGGAAATCGTACGAGGTTTTGACCACCATGGCGGCCGGCATGCCGGCCGGCTGCGGATAGCGGCGCAGGGCGCGGTCGGCCACCTCGCCGAGTTCCTTTTCGAAGCCGTCCGCCGACCTGCTGCCGCGCTCGCGCGCCGCGTCGCCGTTGACCAGGCCGAGCAAGAGGTACTCCTGCACGCCGCCGCGCTGCATCTCGATACGCGGTACCGCGGGCAGGAAACGGATGCCCACATGGCCGCCGACGCCTTCGACGAAGGCCTGGGCCGGATAGCGGGCCTCGGCCGCCAGGGTCGACATCACGCCGGTCACGTAATTGCACATGGCCAGCCGCGCTTGCGGCCAGGTCTGCAGCTCGGCTGCGAAGCGGTCGATATCGTCGGCCGCGGCGCGACCGACCGCGCACTCCGGCAACCAGTCGCGGCCGCGACCGCGAACAGCCCACCACAGGGCTGCGGCCACGTCGGCGCCGTTTTCGGGGGCCGCGTAGCCTGCGGCCAGGCGGTCCGCCCCTTCCCGCAGGCCGCCTTCCCACGCCTGGATATAGAACGGGATGGCGCGCTCCCAGTCGCGCTTCACGCACACGCCATTCTCGTACATGCTCCCCGCCAGCATGTTCGCCTCGGGGAAGCCTTTTTTCAGGCTGGTCTTGAGGTCGTCGATCGCGCCGGCGCAATCCTTCAAGCGGATGCGCCCCTTGATCGCGCTCACCGCTTTCTCGCCGTAATGCGACGGGGCGTCGGCGCCGGCCGCGCCCGCGGGCAAGCCCAGGGACAGCAAAATCAAGGCTGCCGGGATGGCGGCCAGCGCAGCAAATCGTCGGATGCGTGGAACGGGCATGGCGTCTTTCAAGCGAAGGATGATCAGATGTCGAGCGGATCGACTTCGAGCGACCATCTTACCCGGCTCTTCAGTGCGCGCAAGGCATCGACCCACTGCACCAGGAAGGCTTGCAGCGCCGGGCGCGACCCCGACTCCACCAGCAACTGGGCGCGCTCGACGTTGTGTACGCGCGTCATGGTCATCGGGATCGGATCGTTGATGACGATGGCGTCCGCCGCCACGCTGTCGCGCGCCGCTTCGAGGAAGGCGATGGCGACCGCCAGCTCCGGCGCCTCGGCGCGCAATAAAGCCTGGTACATGTAGGGCGGCAGCGCGGCCTGGCGGCGCTCTTCCAGCAAATCGCCGGCAAAGCGGTCGTAGTCGTGGCGCATCACCGCGCCATACAACGGGTGGGTGCAGTAGCGCGACTGGATCAGCACTTCGGATTCGAGGCCGGCGCGCCCTGCCCGTCCCGCCACCTGCATCAATTGCGCGAACAGGCGCTCGCTGGCGCGGTAATCCTGGGAAAACAGCGCGGTGTCCGGATTCAGGATGCCGACCAGGCTGAGTTTCTTGAAGTCGTGGCCCTTGGCGACCATCTGCGTGCCGATCAGGATATCCACCTCTCCGCGGTGCACGCTGTCGAACGCGGCCTGGGCGCTGCCCTTCAGGCGCGTCGAATCGGCGTCGATGCGCAGGATGCGCGCCTGCGGGAACAGCGCCTGTAAACCCTCCTCGATGCGCTGGGTGCCGCGTCCCAGCGGCTGCAGGTCGATATTGCCGCAGGTCGGGCAGGCGTGCGGGATGCGCAGCTCCAGCGAGCAGTGGTGGCAGCGCAGGCGGCGTTCCGGCTTGTGCAGCACCATGAAGGACGTGCAGCGGGTGCAGTTGCTGATCCAGCCGCAGGCGTCGCAGCACAGCACCGGCGCATAGCCGCGCCGGTTCAGGAACAGCAGCGACTGTTCGCCGCGCTCCAGCCGCTGGCGCAGCGCCTGCATCAACGTCGCCGTCAAGCCCTCCCTGGGTTTGTCGCGCTCCATGTCGACCAGGCGCACGCGCGGCAGCACGGCGTCGCGCACGGCGCGCTCGCGCAGTTCCAGCTTGCGGTACCTGCCGGTCTGGGCATGGTGCCAGCTCTCCAGCGAGGGCGTGGCCGAACCCAGCACGATCGGAATGCCGAGCTGGTGGGCACGCCATACCGCCAGGTCGCGCGCCGAATAGCGCAAACCTTCCTGCTGCTTGTACGAGGGGTCGTGTTCCTCGTCGATGACGATCAGTTTGAGGTTCGGCAGCGAGGCCAGGATCGCCAGCCGGGTGCCGAGCACGATGCGCGCGCGGCCCTGGTGCGCCGCCAGCCAGTGCAGCATGCGCTCGCCCTCGGACAGGCTGCTGTGCAGCGTGGCCAGCATCACGCCCGGAAAGCGGGCGCGGATGTTGGCTTCCAGCTGCGGCGTCAGGTTGATTTCCGGGACCAGCACCAGGATCTGCGCATCGGCATCGCGCGCCAGCACCTGGGCGCAGGCCTGCAGGTACACCTCGGTCTTGCCGCTGCCGGTGACGCCGTACAGCAGCAGCGGCGTAAAACCCTGGGCGCCGCCGATGACATCGGCAGCCTGGCGCTGGGCGGAATTCAATGCCGGCATGCCGGCCGGCGCGGCGTCGTGCGCCGCATCCAGCCTGGCCAGCTTCTTGAGGGCACGATCCAGCGCCACGGTGGACGGCACGCGCAGGTTTTTCGGCAGTCCCGGCAAGGCCACCTCGCCCAGCGGACGGTGGTAATAACCGGCGGCGAAGCGCGCCAGCCGGATCCAGCGCTCGGACAAGGGCGCCAGCTGGCTGCGCACGGCCAGCGCATCTTTCAGCTTGTCGGCCGGGACGTCGGTCTCGTGCTTGACGGCGACGATCAGGCCGACCGCTTCGCGGCGGCCGAAGCTGACCAGCGCCAGCTGCCCGACCAGGGGTTCGGCGCCAGGCTCGCACGGCCAGCGGTAGTCGAACACGCTGTCGAGCGGGGTATCCAGGGCGATTTGTAAGATGCAATGGGCCAAGCGAAAAACCTGAAAGGTGCCTGTGGAAAACTGTGGAAAACTTTGTGGAAAATGGAAAGCTTGACCGGGACAAAGGTTTACGTTAAATCAAAGCCATTAGCACTTTTCTAATTTCAACAAATATTTTAGCTATTAAATTCAATCACTTAACTACAGCCACTTGAACAGGATGAAAAAACCGCTCGCTCGCTTGCTTCTGTGTATAACTGGGCATTGCCACTGAAAAACTAGCACGCAATGCAGCAAAATCCTGATGCAACACTTGAAGAAATGACGTAAACCCCGGTAAACCAAGCACTTTTCGGGATTATTCACAGAAGCTGTGCATAACTTTGTGAACAAGGCTCTGGACAAACCGTCGAAAGTGCGTATTACCAGACTGAAGTGAGCCGGACGGGACCGCCCCGGATTCCACATAAGTTATTAAAATCAGTTACTTATAATGGATTTACACAGCTTTTTCATTTTTACCTCGCTCAGCATGGCATACCGGGATTTTGTGAATAAGTGTGATGTTCCGGCTTTTTGCGGACACTCTCCGGCATTGCATGTCGGAGAGCAAGTTCGTCAAGCGACGCGCTGGCGGCGGCTGAATTCGTGCACGGCATCCACCATCGCCGTCACGGATTCCGGCGGCGTGAATTGCGAAATGCCATGGCCCAGGTTAAACACGTGGCCGTGGCCGTCCGAGGGCGCGCCGTAGCTGGTCAAGGCCTTTTCGACTTCGCTGCGCACTTGAGCCGGGGAAGCAAAGAGCACGGCCGGGTCGAGGTTGCCCTGCAGGGCGACGCGGTCGCCGACCAGCGCACGCGCACGGCCCAGGTTGACGGTCCAGTCCAGGCCGAGCGCATCGGCGCCGATATCCGCCATCTGGTCCAGCCACAGGCCGCCGCCCTTGGTGAACACGATCGCCGGGATGCGCACGCCATCCTTTTCGCGCTGCAGCTGCGCCACCACCTGGCGCATGTAGTGCAGCGAAAACGCTTGGTAGGCGCCATCGGCCAGCGCCCCGCCCCACGAGTCGAACAGCATCACGGCCTGGGCGCCGGCATCGATCTGGGCATTCAGGTACTGGGCCACGGCCTGCGCATTGATCTCCAGGATGCGGTGCATCAGGTCCGGACGCGCATACAGCATCTTCTTGATGGTGTGGAACTCCTTGGAGCCGCCGCCCTCGACCATGTAGCAGGCCAGCGTCCACGGGCTGCCGGAAAAGCCGATCAGCGGCACGCGGCCGTTCAGCGCGGTACGGATGCTGGTCACCGCCCGGAACACGTAGTCGAGCGAGGCCATGTCCGGCACCCGCAGCGCCGCCACGTCGGCCTCGGTGCGTACGGTGCGCTCGAACTTCGGCCCTTCTCCCTCCTCGAAATACAGGCCCAGGCCCATCGCGTCCGGCACCGTCAGGATGTCGGAAAACAGGATCGATGCGTCCAGCGGATAGCGGTCGATCGGCTGCAGCGTGACTTCGGTGGCGAAGTCCGGGTTCTTGGCCAGGCCCAGGAAGGAACCGGCGCGTGAGCGGGTGGCGCGGTATTCCGGCAGGTAGCGCCCCGCCTGGCGCATCAGCCACACCGGGGTGTAGTCGGTCGGCTGGCGCAGCAGCGCACGCAGGAAGGTGTCGTTCTGGAGCGGGGAGAATTGTGGCATGGCAACCTGGCTGAAAAATCGGGGTAAACGGGTATTATCGCATTCCCGGCGGGCCAGCACCGCCCGGCTGAGCTGCAGCGCGGCGTGCCGCCGGTGCGGCGGCGCCAGGCGGCGCTCAGCGGCGCACGCTCTTATAATGCGCTTTCCCCATCGCCAGGACCGATCATGCCCGACATCTCCAAACAGGCCGCTCCCTGCGGCGCCTGGACTTCCCCGATCAGCGCCGCCGTGGTCGCGGCCGGCGCCACGCCCTTGTCGCAACTGCTGCTCGACGGCGCCGACGTCTACTGGCTGGCGGGCCGCGCCAGCGAAGGCGGCCGCAACACGCTGCTGCGCCGGCGCGCCGGACAGACGATGGAATTGACGCCGGCGCCGTTCAACGTGCGCACCCGCGTGCACGAATACGGCGGCGGTGCGCTGCTGGCGGCGGGCGGCACGGTATGGTTCTCGCATTTTGCCGACAACCGCGTCTACCGCATCGACGGCGATGGCGCGCCGGTGGCCCTGGACGGCGCCGCCGCTGCTGCTGCGGGGCCCGCCGCCACGCGTCATGCCGACTTCGTGCTGGATGCCGCGCGCGCCCGCCTGGTCTCGGTGCGCGAAGACCATGCCGCCGGTGGCGCGTATCCGGTCAACACACTGTGCGCGCTCGGCTTCGACGGCAGCGAGGCCGTGCTGGTCGAAGGCAACGATTTTTATTCGTCGCCGCGCCTGTCGCCGGACGGCTCGCAACTGGCCTGGCTGTGCTGGGACCACCCGCGCATGCCCTGGCAGGGCACCGAGCTGTGGCTGGCCGACGTCGGCGCCGACGGCACCCTGATCAATGGCCGCCTGGTCGCCGGCGGAGCGGACGAATCGATCTGTCAGCCGGAATGGTCGCCCGCGGGTATCCTGCACTTCGTCTCCGACCGCAGCGGCTGGTGGAACATTTATCGTTTCGCGCACGGCGTGACCCATGCGGTGTGCGAGCGCGCCGCCGAATTCGCCGGCCCGCACTGGACCTTCGGCAATGCGATGTACGGCTTCCGCTCCGAGCGGGAAATCGTCTGCACCTATATCGAGGATGGCGTCAGCCATCTGGCGCGCCTGGACACGGCCAGCGGCGCCTTGACCCCGATCGACAATCCATACCAGGAAATCAAGGAATTGCGCGTCGTGGGCGATACCCTGGCGCTGCTGGCCGGCGCACCCACCATCGCGCTGGAACTGGCCTGCATCGACTTGCGCGACGCCAGCCGCGAGGTGCTGGCGCGCTCGATCGAGGATCTGCCCGACGTCGGCTATTTGTCGGTGCCGCGCAGCGTCAGCTACCCGAGTGCGGACGGCCGCGTGGCGCACGCCTTTTATTATGCGCCGCAGAATCGCGACCAGGAGGCGCCCAAGGGCGAGCTGCCGCCGCTGATGGTGATCGGCCACGGCGGCCCCACCAGCATGGCCACCAGCACCCTCAAATTGGCGACCCAGTTCTGGACCAGCCGCGGCATCGCCGTGCTGGACGTGAACTACGGCGGCAGCACCGGCTTCGGGCGCGCCTACCGCGACCTGCTGCGCGGCCAGTGGGGCGTGGTCGACGTCGAGGATTGCGTGGCCGGGGCGCGTTATCTGGCGGACCAGGGCCTGGTCGACCGCGAGCGCCTGGTGATCCGCGGCGGCAGCGCCGGCGGCCTGACCACCCTGTGCGCACTGGCCTTCCACGACGTCTTCAAGGCCGGCGCCAGCTACTACGGCGTGTCCGACCTGGCCGGCCTGGACGCCGACTCGCACAAGTTCGAGTCGCGCTACAACGAATACCTGATCGCACCCAAGCCGCAGGCCGCCGCCGTCTATGCCGCCCGCTCGCCGGTCAACCACGCCGATAAACTGGCGCGCCCGATGATCTTCTTCCAGGGCCTGGACGACAAGGTGGTGCCGCCGCCGCAGTCGGAAGTCATGGTCGACGCGTTGCGCGTGCGCGGGGTGCCGGTGGCCTACCTGACGCTGGCCGGAGAGGGGCACGGCTTCCGCAAGGCCGACAGCATCGTGCGCACGCTGGAAGCGGAACTGGTGTTTTATCTGCGCGTATTCGGCATTCCGGTGCCGGCCGGGTTGCCGCCGGTCGAGATCGAACATCTCGCCGGATGACCGGCGCTGTCGATGGCGTCATGCATGCGGCGCACGAGCCCGCGCACGTCCTGCGCGCACGCTTCGAGGCATGCGACACGGGCGCCCGCCTGATCCTGGCGCTGCTGGCGCTGGCCGGCGAACCGATGGGCCGGCGCCGCATCCACGAACACCTGTCTCCGCTGGCGGCCGAGGATGGCGCCGTCCTGCTGGAAGACGACCTGCTGGAACCGCTGGAAGGCTTGCGCGCCGCCGGCCTGGCCGGAGAATTGCCGTCGCGCGGCTACGTGGTCGCGCCGGAAGTGTCCTGGCCGGCAATCGACTGGGCGCTGCGCGAACGCCGTTTCAAGGCCCTGTGCGAGGTTTATCAGCGGGTGATGCCGCTGCGGGTCGACTGGGACGGTACGCCGATGCTGCGCAGCTATCGCCAGGGCGTGGCGCTGCTGCGCATGGCGCTGCTGGCCGGCGAAGGCCCGAAGGCGGTGGCGCCGCTGCTGGCGGCCTGCCTGCGCTGCCACGAAGCCGCCCACCTGCACCCGCTGGTGGAGATCTGCCTGCGCCCGTTCGCGCCGGACCTGATGGAACGCATCGGCGGCCTGCTGCGCGACGACGTGCTGGCGGTGCTGGTCGACCACGTCCAGCGCGAGCCTAGCGCCGCGCCGCCAGTGCGCGCCTATACCGACGAGTACGTCGCGCAAGGCCATGCGTCGATGGCGCTGCGCACGGCGCTGGCCGAACACTGGATCCTGTGCGGGCGGCTGGATGCGGCCGAGGCGCTGCTGCACGACCTCGACGAATCCACCGAACTGTTCCTGCGCAGCGTGCTGCAACTGCTGCGCGAGGAATTCGATGCCGCCCTGGCCGGCTTCGACAAGGCGTTAAAAGCCCTGCGGCGCGAGACCGGCAAGCGCAAGGCGGTGTTCGCGGGCATCGGCGGGCACCTGTACGTGGCGGCCCTGCTGAGGAGCGGCGCTCCCAAGCACCAGAAGGCGGCGGAAAGCTACCTGGACGCCGCCACCCGCGCGGTGCAGCGCCACGACAGCGCCGTGTATCAGCAATTGTCGATGCTGCGCCAGATCCGCGGCGGCACCGTAGACGCCGAGGTGCTCCCCTCGCGCAACTGGGAAAGCACGCCGCAGCCGGTGATGTTCCGCGCCCTGCTGCACTGGTGGCTCGGCCTGCCGCAACTGGCCGAGCGGCGCGCCCTGCTGGAGCAGCAGTTCGCGGCGGCGCAGGCTGCCGGCTTCGACTTCATCGCGGCCCAGATCGGCGGGGTTCTGGGCGGGCTCGGCATGGTCGGCAGCGAGCGCCAGGCGATCGCGCTGCGCCAGCAGCACCGCTTGACCGACATGACGCTGTGGTTCGCGCGCGAGGAACCGTGGGAACGCCAGTTGAACGCGCTGATCAACCTGCAGCCGGCGGTCAATGTCGAGGTGGTCAAGGAATCGCGCCTGGCCTGGCTGCTTGGCTGGGACGAGCACCTGGGCGTGCGCGCGCTCGAGCCGCGCGAGCAGAAGCGCGACGCGCAAGGCGGATGGAGCCGCGGACGGGCGATCGGCCTGAAACGCCTGGCCGAGGAAGCCGCCGAACTGGATTTCCTCACCGCCCAGGACATCCAGGCGGCCGGCGCGATCGGCGCCTTCCGCTACTACAGCGGCACCGGCACGCGCTACGAATTCGACCTGGACAAGGCGGTGGCGGCGCTGGCCGGCCATCCGTTGCTGTTCTGGATGGATGCTCCCGGCACGCGCATCGAACTGCTGCCGGGCGAGCCGCAACTGATGGTGCGCGCCGGCGGCGGCCTGGTCACGCTCACGCTGGTGCCGCCCTTGCGCGAGCAGCAGGGCGATGTCGTGGTCACGCGCGAGACCGCGACGCGCCTGCGCATCGTGCGCGTCCGTGACGAGCACCGCCGCATCGGCGCCATCGTCGGCGACGGCTTGACCGTGCCGCTGCAGGCCGAGCGGCGCGTGCTGCAGGCGATCAGCGCCATCTCGACCATCGTCACCGTGCAGTCGGACATCGGCGCCAGCCCCGGCGACATCGAGCAGGTGGCGGCCGACGCGCGCCTGCACCTGCACCTGCTGCCGTATCAACAGGGGCTGCGCATCCGCATCCTGGTGCGTCCGCTGCCTGACGCCGGCCCCTACCTGCGTCCCGGCGACGGGGGCGAGAGCGTGATCGCCGACGTGCTCGGCGTGCGCACCGAGGCGCGCCGCGACCTGAACGCCGAGCGCGAGGCCGAGCGCCAGCTGCTGGCCGATTGCCGCGCACTGGAAGCGGCCGAGCACGAGCCGGAGCACGGCGAATGGCTGCTGGGCGCGCCGATCCTGTGCCTGGAACTGCTGGCCGAGCTGCAGGAACTGGCCCCGGGCCGGATCGTGGTGGCCTGGCCCGAGGGCGAACCGTTCCGCATCGCGAACAAGGCGGCGTCGAAGTCGGTGCGCTTGACGATCCGCCGCGACCAGGACTGGTTCGCCGCCAACGGCGAGATCCAGGTCGACGAGGGCCGCGTGATGGACTTGCGCGAGCTGCTGTCGCGCCTGCGCGAAGACCGTTTCGTCGCGCTCGGCGACAACCAGTTCCTGGCGCTGACGCACGAACTGCACCGGCGCCTGCTGGACTTGCGCGCCTATACCGATGCGGATGAAGAAGCGTTACATGTGCATCCGCTGGCCAGCTTCGCGCTGGAAGAACTGGCCCAGGACGCTGGCGGGGTCGAGGCCGATGCCGCCTGGCGCGCGCACCTGGAGCAGATGCGCGCCAGCGCCGATTACCGTCCCCAACTGCCGTCCACACTGCAGGCCGAGCTGCGCGACTACCAGCGCGACGGCTTCGAATGGCTGGCGCGACTGGCGCACTGGGGCGTGGGCGCCTGCCTGGCCGACGACATGGGCCTTGGTAAAACGCTGCAGGCGCTGGCGCTGGTGTTGTCGCGTGCGCCGGACGGGCCGACGCTGGTGGTGGCGCCGACCTCGGTGGCCACCAACTGGATGTCGGAAGCGGCGCGCTTTGCGCCGACGCTGAACGTCAAGTTGTTCGGGCCCGGGGACCGCGCCGCCATGCTGCGTGGCGCCGGCGCCTTCGACGTGATCGTGGCCAGCTACGGCCTGCTGCAACTGGAGGCGGCGGCGTTCGCGGACCAACGCTGGCGCACCATCGTGCTGGACGAGGCGCAGGCGATCAAGAACGCCCACACGCGCCGTTCGCAGGCAGTGATGGCCTTGAAGGGGGATTTCCGCATGGTGGCCACCGGCACCCCGCTGGAAAACCACCTGGGAGAACTGTGGAACCTATTCCGCTTCATCAATCCGGGCCTGCTCGGCAGCGCCGACCAGTTCAACCTGCGCTTTGCCGGACCGATCGAGCGCGCCCAGGACAAACGGGCGGAGAGCGCGGCGCGCGCGCGCCTGCGGCGCCTGACGCAGCCGTTCATCCTGCGCCGCACCAAGGCGCAGGTATTGTCCGAGCTGCCGCCGCGCACCGAGATCGTGCTGCCGGTGGAACTCAGCGTTGAAGAGACCGCACTGTACGAATCGCTGCGGCGCGAGGCACTGGAGCGCATCGCCACGCTGGAAGCGCCGCAACACCAGAAGCAGATCCAGATCCTGGCCGAGATGATGAAGCTGCGCCGCGCCTGCTGCAATCCGCAGCTGGTGGCGCCGGACAGCGGCATCGCCAGCAGCAAGCTGGAAACCTTCGCGCGCCTGGCCGACGAGCTGCTGGAAAACCGCCACAAGGCGCTGGTGTTCAGCCAGTTCGTCGACCATTTGAGCCTGATCCGCAAGCACCTGGATGCGCGCGGCATCCGCTACCAGTACCTGGACGGCTCGACGCCGATGCACGAGCGCCAGCGCCGCGTGGACGCCTTCCAGGCCGGCGACGGCGATTTGTTCCTGATTTCGCTGAAGGCGGGCGGGGTCGGCATCAACCTCACCGCGGCCGACTACGTGATCCACATGGACCCGTGGTGGAACCCGGCGGTCGAGGACCAGGCCTCGGACCGCGCCCACCGCATGGGCCAGCAGCGTCCGGTGACCATCTATCGGCTGGTGGCGCGCCACACGATCGAGGAAGGCATCGTCGAGCTGCACCGCCACAAGCGCGACCTGGCCGACAGCCTGCTGGAAGGATCGGACCTGGCGGCGCGCCTGGCCCCCGACGACATGCTGGCCATGCTGCGCGAGGGATTGAAGTGACGTATTGTTTCAAGGTTTTGCAAGCCCGCTGAATGGTGCTAACCTGACGCCCCGCCGCGACCCCATCCGTCGCGCGCACCATCTGGCCCTTTATTTTACGTAGGCAGACAGATCCCATGATGAAATCCAAACTCGCGCTTGCCGTCCTGCTGACCAGCGTCGCGCTGGCGCCGGCCGGCGCGCGCACCAGCAAGGTGGCGAAGTCGAAGCACGCCAGCAGCGCCAAGGCCAAGCCGTCCACGCACGCCAAGGCGGCGCCGGTGAAGAAGGCGGCCGCCGCTGCGGCCACCGCAGCCGCCACGGCGGCAGCACCGGCCGCGGCGCCCGTCTCGGCGCAAAGCCGCAACGACCGCTACATGGACACGCTGTCGATGCAATTCCTGACCGCCCTGTGGCGCATCGACCCGGAAGACGGCATCTACGTCGGCAAGTTCGACGCCGCCGCCAAACTGACCATTCCCGACGTGCCGACGCGCGCCAAGGAACTCGCCTTCATCGACGAGTGGCTCGACAAATTCCGCAAGCTGGATGCCGGCCGCCTGTCGCCCAACCAGCGCACCGACCTGGCGCTGTTGATCAACAAGCTGCAGGCCGACCGCTGGCGCCTGACCACGCTGCGCGAATTTCAATGGAACCCGGCCCAGTACAACGTGGCGCAGGCCTTCGACCTGATCCTGAACACCGACTACGCGGCCAGGCCGCAGCGCCTGCGCACCATCCTCAAGCGCCTGGCCGACGTGCCGGCCTATTACCAGGCGGCGCGCGCTTCGCTGGTGAACCCGACCCACGAGCACACGCAGCTGGCCATTTCTCAGGCGCCGGGCACGCTGGTGGTGCTGGCCGACCTCGGCAAGGCGGCCCAGGAATCGCAGCTGACGGCGCAGGAAAAAACCATCTTCGCCCAGCGCATCGCGAATGCCGGCAGCGCGGTGCTGGCCTGGGTCGATTCCCTGACCGACCTGGACAAATCGCCGGCGCAGGCGCAGCGCGCCCGTTCGTTCCGCCTCGGCAAGGATCTGTACGAGCAGAAGTTCGCCTTCGAGATCCAGTCGGCGAATACGGGCGAGCAGACCTACCGCAAGGCCCTGGCCGCGCGCGAAGAACTGCTCACGCGCATGGACGGCCTCGCCGACGGGTTGTGGGACAAGACCATGGGGAATGTCGCCAAGCCGCAGGACCGCTACCGCAAGATCGGCATGGTGATCGACAAGCTGTCGCTGCAGCACACCACGCGCGAGAATTTCCTGCCCGAGATCCGGCGCCAGATCCCGCAATTGCAGGATTGGGTGATCAAGAACAACCTGGTCAGCATCGACCCCAGCAAACCGCTGGTGGTGCGCGAGACCCCGCTGTACCAGCGCGGCGTGGCCGGCGCCAGCATCGACGCGCCCGGTCCCTACCGGCCCAAGGACAAGACCTACTACAACGTCACCCCGCTGGACGGCCTGACGCCGGCGCAGGCCGAGAGCAGCCTGCGCGAGTACAACAACTGGATGCTGCAGATCCTGAACATCCACGAGGCGATTCCCGGCCATTACACCCAGCTGATGAACGCCAACCGCTCGCCGTCGCTGGTGAAATCGCTGTTCGGCAACGGCGCCATGGTCGAGGGCTGGGCCGTGTACGGCGAGCGCATGATGCTGGACTCGGGCTACGGCGACAACGCCCCCGAGCTGTGGCTGATGTGGTGCAAGTGGAACCTGCGCAGCGTGTCGAACACCATCCTCGACTACGGCGTGCACGTGCAGGGCATGACGCGCGAGCAGGCGATCGACCTGCTGGTACGCCAGGCTTTCCAGACGCGCCAGGAAGCCGAGGAAAAATGGCGCCGCGCCCAGTTGTCGTCGGTGCAGCTGACCAGTTATTTCAGCGGCTACAGCGACATCATGGAACTGCGCGAGCGCCGCAAGCAGCAGCTGGGCGAGCGTTTCGACCTGAAGGCGTTCCACGACCAGTTCCTCGGCTACGGCAATGCGCCGGTGCGGGTGATCGGGCAATTGATGCAGTGACAGTAGGCCGCGCAGGCGCATTGCTGTCCAAGACAATATTGCTGGCCTAAAAACCGTCGTCCCCGCGAAGGCGGGGACCCATGCTCAATGTCCGAAGCTGGTATTTTTGAAGATTCGAGTTGCTTCTGAAGCATCGAATTCTGTTGCTCAGTATGGGGTAAAGAATGCCAGTGGCATTCTTTACCCTTCGCGGGGACGACGTGTCATGGGCCAAGGCAGAGGTAGCGACTACCCTCGCATCCCCAACCACATAAGCCGTGCAAATCCGCACACCGTGCGTGCCTGGGCACGGACTTGCGTACCCGCCCCACTCTCCTAAAATGAAATACGGCAATTGGCTGTGCCGTCAATCAACAATACAGGAGACACCCATGCGTCAGTTTCTCTCCGGATCGCTTGCGTTAGCGCTGGCGCTCGGTACCGCCAATCCCGTCCAGGCCCAGGTCGCCGCCGGTCCCGGCGCCTGGAGCGCCAGCCAGACCTGGGCGGCGGACACCGTCAATGGCGGCAGCCTCACCGGCTACTTCTATTGGCCGGCCACGAAGCCGGCCCTGAACGGCAAGCGCGCGCTGGTGCTGGTGCTGCACGGCTGCGCCCAGACCGCGGCCGGCGACGTGATCGACAGCAGCGCCGACAAGGGTTTTAATTGGAAGACGATGGCGGACCAGTACGGCGCCGTGATCCTGGCGCCGAACGCCACCGGCAACGTCTACGGCAACCATTGCTGGGACTACGCCAGCACCGGCCACAACCGCAGCAGCGGCCACGACGGCGTGTTGCTCGAGCTGGTGAAACGCTTCAGCGGCGATGCCCGCTACGCGATCGATCCGAACCAGGTCTATGTCGCCGGCCTGTCGTCGGGCGGCGGCGAGACCATGGCGCTCGGCTGCCTGGCGCCGGACATCTTTGCCGGCGTCGGCATCAATGCCGGCCCGCCGCCGGGCACCACCACGGCCCAGATCAGCTACGTGCCGTCCGGGTTTACGGCGAATACCGCCGCGGAGCGCTGCAAGGCATGGTCGGGCGCCAGCACGGCAGCGTTCGCCACGCAGGTCGCCAGCGTGATCTGGGGCACCGGCGACTACACGGTGTCGCAGCAATACGGTCCGATGGATGCGCAAGCCATGCGCCTGGTCTACGGCGGCAGCTTTACGCAGGGCTCGGCCATCGCCCTGGCCGGCGGCGGCAACGGCATCCCGTACAGCGACAGCCGCGGCAGGCTGCGCACGGTGGAGATCACGGTGAACGGCATGGGCCACGCCTGGCCAGCCGGCACGGGCGGCCAGAACACCAATTTCGTCGACGCCGCCCACGTCAACTATCCGGCCTTCCTGATGGATTTCTGGACCAGGAACAACCTGCGGGTGGCGCGCGCCGATGCGCCGGTCGTCAGCGCCTGCAACGCGAGCGCGTCGGGCAACAGCGTCACCGTGTCCGCCACCGGCACCGACAGCGCCGGCGCCATCTCCAGCTGGCGCGTGCTGCTCGACGGACCGACGCCGGTCAGCGACGCCGCCGCCGGCAGCGGCGCCAGCTTCAGCAAGACCTACGCCAACCTGGCCGACGGCTACTACAGCGGCAGCGTGACGGCGACCGACAACGGCACCGGCTTGAGCTCGAACGCCTGCGCGATCGGCCGCTTCCTGGTGGGATCGGCGCCGGCGCTGCAGCCGCCGACCGGCCTGGCGGTGTCCGCCAGCGGCGCCGACAGCATCACGCTGACCTGGAACGCGGCCGCCGGCGCCACGGGCTACAACGTGTACCGCAACGGCACGCGCGTCAATGCAAGTACCTTGACCGGCACCGGCTACACCGACGGCGGCCTGGCCGCGGCCACCACGTATTCGTACCAGGTGTCGGCGCTGGCGGGCGGCGCGGAGAGCGCCCTGTCCGGTGTGGTCATGGGAAGCACGAAAGCGGCCTGGACCTGCAGCACGACCCGGTCCAGCAACTACGCCCATGTGCAGGCCGGGCGCGCGCACGACAGCGGCGGTTATGCGCTGGCCAACGGCTCGAACCAGAACATGGGTCTGGACAACACCTTCTATACGAGCACGCTGGCCCAGACGGCGCCGGGTTACTACGTGGTCGGCAATTGTCCGTGAATCCGTGCGTGAATCTGTCTGTGAAGGCGGCCGGGCGCCGCTTCACGCATGTTCTTCGGGCGCCTGGGTCACGCGCACGAACACCGGCGCCAGCAGCAGGCCGAGTTCGAACAGCAGGCACATCGGCACGGCCAGCGCCAGCTGGCTGACCACGTCCGGCGGGGTGACGACGGCGGCGATGACGAAGGCGCCGACCACTGCGTACGGGCGGATCGAGCGCAGCTTTTCCACGGTGACGAAACCCATGCGCACCAGAATGACGACGATCACCGGCACCTCGAAGGTGGCGCCGAAGGCCAGGCACATCGACATCACGAAATCGAGGTAGTTCTCGATGTCCGGCATCACCGCGATCGAATTCGGCGCGAACGCGGCAATGAAGTGGAATACGCGTCCGAACACAAAGAAATAGCAGAACGCCACGCCGGCGATGAACAGCAGGGACGAGGAAATCACCAGCGGCAGCACCAGGCGCTTTTCGTGCGCATACAGGCCGGGCGCGATGAAGGCCCAGACCTGGTAGAACACCCAGGGCAGCGCGATGATCAGCGCCAGCACCAGGGTCACCTTCATCGGCACCAGGAAGGGCGCGGCGACGCCGGTGGCGATCATCTTGGCGCCGGGCGGCAGCGAGGCCAGCATCGGCGCGGCCAGGAAGTCGTACACCTGCGCCGGGCCGGGCCACAGCAACAGCAGTCCGCAGGCGATAGCGACGCCGATCGATGCCTTGACCAGGCGGTCGCGCAACTCGACCAGGTGGGAAATAAAGGTTTCTTCGCCCGCGGCTTCTTGAGTCATCTAGAGAGGGAGGTTGGATCCAGGCCTGCGCCTAGAAAAACGAGGCGCCCGATTTGACGCCGGGACGGAATTTGCGCACGCGCGCAGCGCCGGACAACACGTGCTGGCGCGCCCCTTGCCGGTTCTTGTACCAGGCCGGCACGCTCGAGGTGCGCACCAGCTTCTTGCGCCGGAACTCGCGCGCCTTGCGTTCGATGTCGTCGTGGGTGAGCGGTTCCAGCGCCGGCGCCGGCTCCGTTGCCGGGGTATCGCCGCGCCAGGCAGACTCGACTTCGTCCATGTGCGAGGACACGGTCCCCTCGACGTCCGTCTTGAAGCCGTCGACGCTGGACTTGAAGCCCTGCGCGGCCGCCTGCGCCTCCTTGTGGATGTTGCGCAGCTCTTCCAGCTCGATCTCGCGCGAGACCTCCGACTTGACCTCGTGCAGGTAGCGCTGGGCACGGCCGTACAGGGTGCCGGCCATGCGCGCCACCTTCGGCAGTTTTTCGGGGCCGATGACGACCAGCGCCACTGCGCCGATCACGGCGAGCTTGGTAAGACCGAGATCGATCATGGAAGCGTCAGCCTGTGGTCAGCTCAGAAGCGGTTCTTCTCGCGCGTCTCGACATCGATGGTGCCCTTGTCGACCACCTGCTGCGGCGGCACCGGCGGCACCGACGTGGTCGTCGTCGGCGTGACCACGCGCTCGTCGTCGCCCTTGACGCCATCCTTGAAACCCTTGACGGCCTTGCCCAGGTCCGAGCCAGCATTCCTCAGCTTGCTCGTGCCAAACACCACCACCACCACGACCAGCACGATCAGCCAGTGCCAAATACTCAGCGAACCCATGTTTTCTCCTTGCCGGGCCGGTGCCCGATATGTGCGTGAAGCCCGTGCGCAGTATACGCCATGCCGGGCTGGAACGCTTCTTTCCTAATAGAGCGCCTAATAAAACCCTCATGGCTGCGTTGCATTCGTCTCGCCGTACTAGCGTACTGTCTTCGACGATGCGTCGGTGGGCCGCGCCCCTTGCCCTGAGGCTTTTCTTAGGCGCTCATACAAACCAGGATCAGGTACCCAAGCCGCGCCAAGGGCGCGCACCGCCGTACACGTGCAGGTGCAGGTGGTACACCTCCTGCCCGCCGTCCGGACCGCTGTTGATCAGGGTCTTGAAGCCCCCGCTGTGCTGGCCATCCGGCGCGGTCTTGACGGCGATGCCCTGCTCGGTCGCCAGTTGCGGCGCCAGCGCCAGCATCTTGCCCAGCAGTTCGGCATGCTCGCCGGTGCAATCCGACAGGGTTTCCAGGTGCTGCTTGGGAATCACCAGCAGGTGCACCGGCGCCGCCGGATTGATGTCCTTGAAGGCGAGCAGCTGGTCGTCCTCGTAGACGACGTCGGCCGGGATCTGCTTGGCGATGATCTTGCAAAAGGTGCAGTTGTACATGTTCTCTCCAAAGGGTAGATGGTGGCGCACGGACGCGCCGTCAAGACCGGCCGGGTCGGCGTCCGGCTTTCATTCCTGCGGCCGCGCCGCCTTTTCCTCGATGCCGGACACGCCTTCGCGCCGCGCCAGCTCGTCGATCACCTGCTGCGGGGTCAGATCGAAACGCGCCAGCAGCACCATCGAATGGAACCACAGGTCGGCGGTCTCGTACAGCAGCTTCGACGGATCGGCGCCGGCGCGCACGTCCTTGGCCGCCATCACGGTCTCGACCGCTTCCTCGCCGATCTTTTTCAGGATCGCATCGTCGCCCTTGGCGAACAGGCGCGCCACGTACGATGTTTCCGGGTCGCCGCCGTGTTCCGGCTTGCGCGATTCGATGACCGCCGCCAGGCGTTCGAGGGAGTTGCTCATGGTAGATGACGCTTTCGGTTACGGGTCAGGCCGGCTTGGCGCGGCCCTTCTTGGGATTGGTATAGATGGTGTCCGGGTCTTGCAGCACCGGCTCGACGCTGTTCCAGTCGCCGTTGTCGAACTTCTGGAAGAAGCACGAGTGGCGCCCGGTATGGCAGGCGATGCCGCCGGCCTGCTCGACCTTCAGCAAGACCACATCCTCGTCGCAGTCGAGGCGGATTTCCAGCACGGTCTGCACGTGGCCGGACTCTTCTCCCTTGTGCCACAGCTTCTTGCGCGAGCGGCTCCAGTACACGGCCTGGCCCAGCTCCACGGTCTTGGCCAGCGCTTCACGGTTCATCCAGGCAAACATCAGGATGTCGCCGCTGGCGGCTTCCTGGGCGATCACCGGCACCAGGCCGTTCTCGTCCCATTTGACTTTCTTGAGCCAGGGCTGGGCGGGAATCGAGGGGGTCGTCGTCGGGGTAGCCATGTGTCAGTCCAGGCGCATCGGGATGCCGCGGTCGAGCATGAAGCGCTTGGCTTCGCCGACCGTGTGCTGCCCGTAGTGGAAAATGCTGGCGGCCAGCACCGCGTCGGCGTGGCCTTGCAGGATGCCGTCGGCCAGGTCGTTCAAGCCGCCGACCCCGCCGGAGGCGATCACCGGGATGCCGACCGCGTCGGAGACGGCGCGCGTCAGGCCCAGGTCGAAGCCGGACTTGGTGCCGTCGCGGTCCATGCTGGTCAACAGCAGCTCGCCGGCGCCCAGGCTTTCCATGCGGCGCGCCCACTCCACGGCGTCGAGGCCGGTCGGGTTGCGCCCGCCATGGGTGAACACTTCCCACTTGCCGGGCGCGACCTGCTTGGCGTCGATCGCCACCACGATGCATTGCGAGCCGTGCTTGTGCGAGGCGTCGCGCACCAGCTGCGGATTGGTCACCGCCGAGGTGTTCATGCTGACTTTATCCGCGCCGGCGTTCAGCAGGCGCCGTACGTCCTCGACCTTGCGCACGCCGCCGCCCACGGTTAGGGGAATGAACACGGTCGAGGCGACCGCCTCGATGATCGGCAGGATCAGGTCGCGCCCGTCGGACGACGCCGTGATGTCGAGGAAGGTGATCTCGTCGGCACCCTGGCCGTCGTAGCGGCGGGCGATCTCGACCGGGTCGCCGGCGTCGCGCAGCTCGGTGAAATTGACGCCCTTGACCACGCGGCCGCCGGTGACGTCGAGACAGGGGATGATGCGTTTTGCGAGCATAGAATCTCAGTGTTGGCTTCAAAACCGTCGTCCCCGCGAAGGCGGGGACCCATGCTGAGTTCGCAGTATCGTCAGCTCAAGCCATGTTGCAGGCTATGTATGGGTCCCCGCCTGCGCGGGGACGACGGCGGGTGCGCGGCCGTTCAGCGCCACGCACCGCGCTGTTGTCGTTCAGGCCTGCGCACCCTCGGTCAACTGATCGGCGCGTTCCTGCGCGCTGGCCAGGTCGAGCGTGCCTTCGTAAATCGAGCGGCCGCAGATCACGCCTTCGATGCCTTCGTCCTGCACCGCGCACAGCGCTTCCACGTCGCGCACGTCGTGCAGGCCGCCGGAGGCGATGATCGGGATGCGCACCGCCTGCGCCAGGCGCACGGTGGCCTCGATGTTCACGCCGGCCATCATGCCGTCGCGGCCGATGTCGGTGTAGACGATCGATTCCACGCCATAGCCCTCGAACTTCTTGGCCAGGTCGATCACTTCGTGGCCGGACATCTTGCTCCAGCCGTCGGTGGCGACCTTGCCGTCCTTGGCGTCCAGGCCGACGATGATCGAGCCGGGGAAGGCGCCGCAGGCGTCGTGCAGGAAGCCCGGGTTCTTGACGGCGGCGGTGCCGACGATGATGTACGAGATGCCGTCGTCCAGGTAGCGCTCGATGGTGTCGAGGTCGCGGATGCCGCCGCCGAGCTGCACCGGGATCTCGTCCAGGCCGTTGTCGTCGGCATAGTCCTGCACCACTTGCAGGATCGACTTGATGGCGTCCTCGTTCTTCGGCTTGCCGGCGAAGGCGCCGTTCAGGTCGACCAGGTGCAAGCGGCGCGCGCCCTTCTTGAGCCAGTGCAGCGCCATCTCGGCGGGATCTTCGGAGAACACGGTGGCAAGGTCCATATCGCCCTGTTTCAGGCGAACGCAGTGACCGTCTTTCAGGTCGATGGCGGGGATCAGCAGCATGGTCGTAGTCGGTAAGGGGTCAGTGAAGTAAAGCGAACGCGCTTCGGAGGTCGATGCGCGCTCAGGGATTCCAGTGGACGAAATTGCGGTACAGGCGCAGCCCGGCGGCGGCGCTCTTTTCGGGGTGGAACTGGGTGGCGACGATGTTGTCACGCGCCACGGCGCAGCAGTACGGGGCGCCGTAGTCGGCTTCGCCGATGGTGTCCGACGCCAGTTCCGGCGCCGCGTAATAGCTGTGCACGAAGTAGAACCAGGCGCCGTCCTCGACGCCGTCCCATAGCGGGTGCGCGCGCACCTGGCGCACGCGGTTCCAGCCCATCTGCGGCACCTTGAAGCGCGAGCCGTCGGCCTGCAGCTTGCCGTCGAGCCGGAAGCGCACCACCTTGCCCGGCAACAGGCCCAGGCCGGGCGTGCCCTCGTTTTCCTCGCTGGCGTCGAACAGCATCTGTTCGCCCACGCACACGCCCATCACCGGCCGCGTGCGCGCCGCGCGCAGCAGCGCTTCCTCGGCGCCGGATTCGCGCAGGCTGGTCATGCAGTCGCGCATGGCGCCCTGCCCCGGCAGCACGATGCGGTCGGCGCTGTCGATGTCGGCCGCCGCATTGGAAATCACGATCTCGGCTTCGGGCGCGGCGGTACGCAGCGCCTGCGCCACCGAGCGCAGGTTGCCCAGGCCGTCGACCACTACGATCTTGTTGGTCATGTCGATGCGTGCCTTACAGGCTGCCCTTGGTCGATGGAATGGTGCCGAGCGAGCGCTCGTCCAGCTCGCTCGCCATGCGCAACGCACGGCCGAAGGCCTTGAACACGGTCTCGCACTGGTGGTGCGCGTTCACGCCGCGCAGGTTGTCGATGTGCAGGGTCACGCCGGCGTGGTTGACGAAGCCGCGGAAGAACTCGATGGTCAAGTCGACGTCGAACGTCCCGATGGTGGCGCGCGTAAACGGCACATGCATTTCCAGGCCGGGACGGCCGGAAAAGTCGATCACCACGCGCGACAGCGCTTCGTCCAGCGGCACGTAGGCATGGCCGTAGCGGCGGATGCCCTTGCGGTCGCCGATGGCCTTGGCCACCGCCATGCCGAGCGTGATGCCGGTGTCCTCGACCGTGTGGTGGGCGTCGATGTGCAGGTCGCCGACCGCCTCGATTTCCAGGTCGATCAGGCCGTGGCGCGCGATCTGGTCGAGCATGTGGTCGAGGAAGGGCACGCCGGTATTCAGTTTCTGGCGGCCGGTGCCGTCGAGGTTGAGCGCGACGCGGATCTGCGTCTCGCTGGTGTTGCGCGTGATGTCTGCGGTACGGGTCATTACGGGGTGCTCGTGATTGCGGGCGTTCTGGGGGCGGCGGCTTGCTGGATCATGCGTCGAGCGAAGCCTTCAGGGCGTTCAGGAAGACGGCATTCTCTTCCGGGGTGCTGACCGTCACACGGATGCAATTGGCCAGCAATTCATGCATTTTACTCAAATTCTTGATCAAGACCTTTTCGGCGAACAGTGTAGCGCAGGTGCGCTCGGCATCGGGCACGCGGACGGTAATGAAATTCGCGCTGGAGGGGAACACCTCGATGCCGGGCAGCGCGCGCAGCGCCGCGTCCAGCTCGGCGCGCGCCGCGTTCAGGCTGGCGGCCTGCGCGTTCAAGACATCCACGTGGTCGAGCGCGAACTCAGCCGCCACCTGGGTCAGCACGTTGATGTTGTAGGGCGGGCGCACCTTGTCGAACTGTTCCAGGAGCAGCGGCGCCGCGGCCAGGTAGCCCAGGCGGATGCCGGCCAGGCCGAGCTTCGAGAGCGTGCGCATCACCACCATGTTCGGGTACTGCGGCAGGCGCTCCATGAAACTGGTGCGGGCGAACGGCTGGTACGCTTCGTCGACCACGGCGATGCCGTGTTCCCCGAGCGCCTCGATCACCGCGACCATGTCGTCCGCGTCGAACAAATTGCCGGTCGGGTTGTTCGGATAGGCCAGGAACACAACGGAGGGCTTGTGCTCGGCGATCGCGGCCAGCATGGCGGCGCGGTCCAGGGAAAAATCGGCTTTCAGGGGTACGCCGACGAAGTCCATGCCGGCGAACTGCGCCGAGCGCTGGAACATCACGAAGGCGGGCACCGGGGCCAGCACCACCGAGCGTTTGTCTTGCCGGGCGGCCGCGGTGCAGACGATCGAGATGATCTCGTCCGAGCCGTTGCCGAGGATGACGTCGTAGCCGGCCGGCACGCCCAGCTTGGCGCGCAGCTTCTGCTTCAGGGTGGCGTAGGACGCCACCGGATAGCGGTTCAGCACCGCCTCGGCCAGGCGCTGCGCCAGTTCGCGCCGCAGCGGATCCGGCAATTCATACGGGTTTTCCATCGCGTCCAGCTTCATGTAGCCGCTGGCATCCGGCACTTTATAGATATGGCCGGCGCGCACGTCCTCGCGGATCGTGTTGGCGATCAGGTTATCGATATCGATCGTGCTGTTCATGCTTCGCTGGCTCCTTCGGCGGTGGGGGTCGTGTCGGTTGCGGTTGCGGTTGCGGTTGCGGTCGTGGCGGTGGCGCGCACGGCAGCGCGGCGCTTCTTGGGTGCCGCCTGGATCGGCGCGGCCAGGCGCGCCCGGGCGATCTCGCAATAGGCGGCGTTCAATTCGAACCCGGTGAAATGGCGGCCGCTGCGGCGCGCGGCCACGGCGGTGGTGCCGCTGCCCATGAACGGGTCCAGCACCACGCCGCCCGCCGGGCACGAAGCCTTGATCATGCGCTCGATGATCTCGAGCGGCTTCTGGGTCGGGTGATCGACCCGCTCGGCGTGCTCGCGGTGCAGGCGCGACACGCTCCACAAGTCCTTCGGGTTGTAGCCGACCTCGAGCCACTTGGCGCCGATGAAGATCGAGCGCGAGCGCGCTTTTTTTGTCGCGGCGTCGTACGGGATGCGCACCGCGTCCAGGTCGAAATAGTAATCCTTGCGCTTCACGAAAAAGCCGATGGTGTCGTGCACCGAGCTGAAACTGCGGGTACTGCCGCCCATCGAGGGCACGCGGCGGTCCCAGATGATCTCGTTCATCATCGTCATGCGGCGCTTGAGCAGCACGAAGATCTCGGGCGCGAAGCGCCAGGTCAGGAACAGGTACAGGCTGCCGTTGGCCTTCAGCTTCGGCAGCGCGGCGTCGATCCAGGCTTCGGTCCAGGCCAGGTAGGCTTCCACGCTCTGCTGGTCGGAGTCGTTGCCGTAGTCCTTGCCGAGGTTGTACGGCGGGTCGGTCAGGATCAGGTCGATGGACCCGTCGGGAATGCGCGCCAGGCCGGCCAGCGCATCCTCGCAAAACACCTGGTCGACCCAGTCCGTCATGACGGCGTGCTGTCGTCGTTGCCGACGCCGGCCTGCAGCCGCAGTTCGGCGCTGCGCGCGTGCGCCTGCAGCCCCTCGCCGTAGGCCAGTTCGGCCGCCACCTTGCCCAGCGTCTGCGCCCCGGCTTCGGACACGAACAGCACGGACGAACGCTTCTGGAAATCGTACACGCCCAGCGGCGACGAGAAGCGCGCCGTGCGCGAGGTCGGCAGCACGTGGTTGGGGCCGCAGCAGTAATCGCCCAGCGACTCCGACGAGAAGCGGCCCAGGAACATCGCGCCGGCATGGCGGATTTGATCGGCCCACTGCTGCGGTTCGGCGGCCGAGATTTCCAGGTGCTCGGCGGCGATGTGGTTGGCGATGGCGCAAGCCTCGTCCATGTCGCGCACCTTGACCAATGCGCCGCGGTCGCTCATCGAGGTGGCGATGGTGGCGCGGCGCGGCATGGTCGGCAGCAATTTGTGGATGCTGGCTTCGACGCGCGCGATGTACTCTGCGTCCGGGCACAGCAGGATGGCTTGCGCCAGCTCGTCGTGCTCGGCCTGCGAGAACAGGTCCATGGCGACCCAGTCCGGATCGGTGCTGCCATCGCACAGCACCAGGATCTCGGAGGGGCCGGCGATCATGTCGATGCCGACCGTGCCGAACACACGGCGCTTGGCGGCCGCGACGTACGCATTGCCCGGTCCGACGATTTTATCCACCGCGCCGATGGTCTCGGTGCCGTAGGCCAGCGCCCCCACCGCCTGGGCGCCGCCGATGGTGATCACGCGCGTGACGCCGGCGATCGCCGCGGCGGCCAGCACCATGCGGTTCTTGACCCCATCCGGGGTCGGCACCACCATCACGATTTCCTTCACGCCCGCGACCTGCGCCGGAATCGCGTTCATCAGCACCGACGATGGATACGCCGCCTTGCCGCCCGGGACGTAGATGCCGACCCGGTCCAGCGGGGTCACGCGCTGGCCCAGCACGGTGCCGTCGGCTTCGGTGTACGTAAAGCCGTTCAGCTCCTGCTTCTGGCGTTCGTGGAACACGCGGATGCGCTCAGCGGCGACCTGCAGCGCCGCGCGCTGGGCATCCGGCAACGCCGCCAGCGCCTGCTGCAATTCGTCCTGGCCGATATCGAACGCCGCCATGCTGGCTGCGCCGCCCGGAATGCGGTCGAACTTGTTGGTATATTCGAGCACGGCGGCGTCGCCGCGCCGTTTGACGTCGGCCAGGATGGTCGCCACGGCGGATTCGATGGCGTCGTCGGTCTCGGCTTCGAAGGCGAGCAGCGTGCTCAGTTGCTGCTGGAAACCGGCGCCGCTGGAGTCCAGCTTGCGGACCTGGATACGTGCGCTGTCTTGGTCGGTATTCTGTTGCATGTTGACGTTACCCTTGCAGCTTGGAGGCGCGTTCGAACGCCTCGATGATCGGTTGCAGGCGCTCGCGCTTGAGTTTCAAGGCAGCCTGGTTGACCACCAGGCGCGAGGAGATCTCCATGATCTTTTCGACTTCGACCAGGTTGTTGGCGCGCAGCGTGCCGCCGGTCGAGACCACGTCGACGATGGCGTCCGACAGGCCGACCAGTGGCGCCAGTTCCATCGAGCCGTACAGTTTGATCAGGTCGACGTGCACGCCCTTCTTGGCGAAGTGCTCGCGGGCGGTGTGGACGAACTTGGTCGCCACGCGCAGGCGCGCGCCCTGGCGCACCGCGTTCTCGTAGTCGAAGCCGGCATTCACCGCCACCGACATGCGGCAGCAGGCGATGCGCAAATCGACCGGCTGGTACAGCCCTTCGCCGCCATGCTCGAGCAGCACGTCCTTGCCGGCCACGCCGAAGTCGGCGGCGCCGTGCTGCACGTAGGTCGGCACGTCGCTGGCGCGCACGATCAGCACGCGCACCGCGGGATCGTTGGTCGCGAGGATCAGCTTGCGCGAGGTTTCCGGATTTTCCAGCACCTCGATGCCGGCGGCGGACAGCAGCGGCAGCGTGTCTTCGAAGATGCGGCCCTTCGAGAGGGCGAGGATCAGCTGCGGGCTGGCCGTGTTGGTGTCGTTCATGTCACTGCTTTAATGTTAACTTCGCGTCGTCCCCGCGAAGGCGGGGACCCATGCCGAACCTCCGGACAAGGTGCGCGCGATATTGGCGAATCACTTGTCGGAGCCTGGGTATGGGTTCCCGCCTCCGCGGGAACGACGGTGTTCGCGTTATCGCTCTTCTCTCTTACTTGATCCGGACGATCTCCGCCCCCACCGCCGACAGCTTGTCTTCCATGCGGTCGTACCCGCGGTCCAGGTGGTAGATGCGGTCGACCACGGTCACGCCCTCGGCCGCCAGACCGGCGATCACCAGCGAGGCCGAGGCGCGCAAATCGGTCGCCATCACCGGCGCGCCGACCAGGCGCCCGACGCCCTTGATGAAGGCGTTATTGCCCTCGGTGGAAATCTGCGCGCCCAGGCGGTTCATTTCCTGCACGTGCATGAATCGGTTCTCGAAGATGGTCTCGGTCACGTGGCTGGCGCCGGCGGCGATGGTGTTCACCGCCATGAACTGCGCCTGCATGTCGGTCGGGAAGCCTGGGTATTCCGTGGTGCGGAACGACACCGGCTGGGCGCGTCCGTCCATGCGCGCGCGGATGCTGTCGCCTTCCACCGTCATCTGCAGGCCCATCTCGCGCAGTTTATCCAGCGCGGCGTCGAAGATGTCGGTGCGGGTGCGGGTGATGCGGATGTCGCCGCCGGCTGCCGCCACCGCGCACAGGAAGGTCACCGCTTCGATGCGGTCCGAGATCACCGCATGCTCGGTGCCGTGCAGCGCCTCGACGCCCTGGATCACCAGGCGGTCGCTGCCGATGCCGTCGATCTTCGCGCCCATCGCCACCAGCATGTTGGCCAGGTCGGTCACTTCCGGTTCGCGCGCCGCGTTTTCCAGCACGGTCTCGCCCTCGGCCAGCGTGGCCGCCATCAACAGGTTCTCGGTGCCGGTGACGGTGATCATGTCGGTGTGGATGCGCGCGCCCTGCAGTTTCGCGCACTTGGCGTGGATGTAGCCGCCCTCGATCGTGATCTCGGCGCCCATCGCGCGCAGTCCCTTGATGTGCTGGTCGACCGGACGCGAGCCGATGGCGCAGCCGCCCGGCAGCGACACCCTGGCTTCGCCGAAGCGCGCCAGCAGGGGCCCCAGCACCAGGATCGAGGCGCGCATGGTCTTCACCAGTTCGTACGGCGCCACCAGCGAGGTGATGGCGGCGCCGTTCAGCGTGACGCGTTCGTCGTCGCGGGTCACCTTCAGGCCGGTCTGTTCGAGCAGGCGCAGCATGGTGCGCACGTCGTGCAGGCGCGGCACGTTGCTGAGCACGAGGTCGCCCGCGGTCAGCAGGCCGGCGCACAGGATCGGCAACGCCGCGTTCTTGGCGCCCGAAATCGGGATGTCGCCGTTCAGGCGCTTGCCGCCGGTGATCTGGAGCTTGTCCATGCTTGGTCCTCGATGCTTATTGTTGGCTCATTGTTGATACTCTTCCGGCGTCAGCGTCTTCATCGACAGCGCGTGGATTTCCTCGCGCATGCGGTCGCCCAGCGCCGCGTACACGACCTGGTGGCGCTGGATGCGGCTCTTGCCGGCAAAGGCCGGCGAGACGATCACGGCGCTGAAGTGCTGGCCGTCGCCTTCGACTTCCAGGTGGGTGCAGTCCATGCCGGCCTGGAGGTAGCCGTGGATGAGTTCGGGAGTGGTGGCCACGATGGTTCCTTGATCTTTACTATGTACTTGTCGACTGCGCTTCAGTGACGCAGCTTGTAGCCGCGGCGCAGCATGTTGATGGCGATGGCGGCCAGCGCAACGAAGAACACGCCGACGATGACCAGGCTGGTCCAGGGCGACACGTCCGACTTGCCGAAGAAGCCATAGCGGAATCCGTCAATCATATAAAAGAACGGATTGAAATGCGAGACTGCCAGCCAGAACGGCGGCAATTTCTTAATGGAATAAAACACGCCGGCCAAGAATGTTGCAGGCATGATCAGGAAATTCTGGAATGCGGCCAACTGGTCGAACTTTTCCGCCCACACGCCGGCGATCACGCCCATGGTGCCGAGGATGGCCGCGCCCAGGAACGCGAACACGACGATCCACAGCGGGAAGGTGAACGACAGGTGCGCGAACCAGGCGGTGATCACGAACACCCCCAGGCCGACCGCCAGGCCGCGCACCACCGAGGCGGTGACGTAGGCCGACAGGATTTCCCAGTGCGACAGCGGCGGCAGCAGGATGAACACCAGGTTGCCGGTGATTTTCGACTGGATCAGCGACGACGAGGAATTGGCAAAGGCATTCTGCAGCACGCTCATCATCACCAGGCCGGGGATCAGGAAGGCGGTATAGCTGACGCCGTCCAGCATTTGCACTTTGCCTTCGAGCACGTGGCCGAAGATCAGCAGGTACAGCATCGAAGTCACGATCGGCGCGGCGACGGTCTGGGTGGCGACCTTCCAGAAACGCAGGATTTCTTTATAGAACAGGGTGCGGAAACCCACCGAAAAGACATTCATCGCTGTGCTCCCGGGTTAGCTGCGCCGCTGTCCATGATTTGCAGGAAGATGTCTTCCAGGTCGGCCTGCTGCAATTGCATCTCGTCGATCTGGGCGCCGGATTCGCGCAATTTCGCCAGGATGCCTTCCACTTCGCTATAGTCATTCACGCGCAGCGTGTACTTGTTTCCGCCGCCATTGCTGGCGCCTTCGTCGTGCTGGTCGTGCGCGACCAGGTGGCGCAAGCCTTCCGGCAGCGTGCCGTGCTTCAGGTGCACCACCAGCGACGAGCCGGACACCCGGCGCAGCAGCTGCGACATGGTGTCCAGCGCAACCACGTTGCCGGTTTTCAGCATCGCCACGCGCTGGCACATGGCTTGCGCCTCTTCCAGGTAGTGGGTGGTCAGCACGACGGTGTGGCCTTCGCGGTTCAGGC
Source organism: Massilia forsythiae (assembly GCF_012849555.1). NCBI lineage: Bacteria > Pseudomonadati > Pseudomonadota > Betaproteobacteria > Burkholderiales > Oxalobacteraceae > Massilia > Massilia forsythiae. The sequence continues at coordinate 2,026,236 of NZ_CP051685.1, read as the reverse complement.
GCGAGATGAATTTCCACAGGGTCTGGCGCAGTTCGACGTCGACGCCGGCGGTCGGTTCGTCCAGCACGATCACCGGCGGTTTATGTACCAGCGCCTGGGCCACCAGCACGCGGCGCTTCATGCCGCCCGACAGCGCGCGCATGTTGACGTCGGCCTTGGGCGTCAGGTCGAGATTTTCCATGATCTCGTCGATCCACTTGTCGTTGCTCTTCAGGCCGAAATAGCCCGATTGCAGGCGCAGCGTCTCGCGCACCGTGAAGAAGGGATCGAACACCAGTTCCTGCGGCACCACGCCCAGGTTCATGCGCGCGCGGCGCTGGTCGGTGACGACGTCGTGCCCGTGGATGCGAACGCTGCCGACGTCGGGCCGGATCAAACCGGCGATGGTGGAAATCAGGGTGGTCTTGCCGGCGCCGTTCGGACCGAGCAGTCCAAAGAATTCGCCTTGTTCGATGGTCAGGGAAACGCCCTTCAGCGCCTTGAAACCCTTGTAGCTCTTTTCGACGCTGTCAATCTGGATGGCTGTCATTCGTGGGCATACCCGGGCAATGCGGGCACCGTGCGGGGAAACCAGCCATTATAGAAGAAATACGGATAGGTGTCGGAGGCTGCCCCATTCGCCGTCAATATCAGCGTTAGGGTGGACGGCTTTGCCGTCCACGCGTTCATGCACGCGCGATCAACTCGTCGACGCCATACAGCTTGGCCAGCGCATCGATATTCGCCGGCACGTTGGCGAACGCCAGTGCGCGCCCCTGCGCATGGGCGCGGCGCTGCCACGCCAGCATCAGCGCCAGCGCCGACGAATCGGCGGCTTTCACGCCGCCGAGGTCGAACACGGTTTCGCCGGCGCCGATCGCGGTGCAGCCCTGCTCCAGCGCCGCCTTCGCGTTCTGGAACGTCAGGGCATCGAGCGAGAGCATGGGATTCGCTTGCGCCATGCTTACTTCGAGGTTTTCAACGGCTTGCTGGCCAGCTGCTGGTTGCGGTTCTGCAGCGTGTTGATCAGGCCGTCGATGCCGCCCTTGCTGATTTCCGACTTGAAGGTGCTTTTATAGGTCTCGACCAGCCACGCGCCCAGCACGTTCAGGTCATAGATCTTCCAGCCTTGCGGGCCCTTGCTCAGGCGGTAGTTCAGCGTGATCGGCTCGCCGCGGGCGGTATTCACCTGCGAGTTGACGGTCACGTCGGTATCGCCCGCATCGGCGCGGAACGGCTTGAACTCGATGGTCTCGTTCTTGATCTGCGACAGCGCGCCCGAGTAGGTGTACACCAGCAGCGTGCGGAACTCTTCCGACAGGCGCTTTTGCTGCGCCGGCGTGGCCTGGCGCCAGGCCGGGCCGGCCGCCAGTGCGGTCATCTTGTCGGAATCGACATAGGGCAAGATCTTGCTGTTGACCAGGTCCATGATCTTGCGGGTGTTGCCGGACTGGATGTCCTTGTCGGCCTTGACGGTATCGAGCACGTCGGTGCTGAGGCGCTTGACCAGCACGTCCGGTGCTTCGCTGGACACCGGAGCGGCCATGACGCTGGTGGAAATGGCGACGGCGGCGGCGGTCACGATCAATTGTGCGATTGGCTTCATATGCTTCCTTTGTCTGGTTGGAATGGTGCCGGGCGGTGCTGGCCGTCTCGGAACGGATGCACAGCCTGGTTTCCTGCCTTGTTTACTCTATTAACTACTTGCGGGCCGGTTCGGATGACACCGGCGCCGGCGAATTCTTCGGCGGCGTACCCAGGTCCGGATTGCCGGTCGGCGCCGGCACGGTCGGCTCGGCGGCCGCCGGCGCGCCATTTTCCGCGCCCGGCGTCTCGGCCTTCTTGACGCCCAGCTTTTCCTGCACCTGGTCGAACCGTTCCTGCACCTTTTCCTGCACCTTGTCCAGGCGCTCCTGAACCTTCTCGGCGCGCACCTGCGCCTTGTCGGTATCCAGCACGCGGCTCTGGCGGCGCTGCAGGTAGCCGTCGCGGATGAACTCGTAGCGGTCCAGCGCGGCGTCTTCCAGCAGGTTCGACGCGTCCAGCACGGTGGCGCGCTGGTCGACCGCGCGCAGCACGATGCCGCTGTTGCGCCACGGGATGTCGTTCACGTGCGTCCACGGGTCGCCCCAGAAGTCGCCGGGCAGCGCCGCGGTGTCACGCACCGTAGATGGGCCCAGGATCGGCAACATCAAGTACGGTCCAGGCGGCACGCCCCAATAACCCAGGGTCTGGCCCAGGTCTTCGTTGTGCTTGCGCAGGCCGGCCGGGCTGGCAATGTCGAGCACGCCGCCCAGGCCCAGCGTCGAGTTCACCGCGAAACGGGTGAAATCGTTCATGCCGTCGCGGCCCTTGAACTGGGCCAGGTTATTGACGGAACTCCACAGGTCCGACAAGTTACCGAAGAAATTGTTCACGCCCGTCTGCACGAAGCCCGGCGTCACCTTCTTGTAGGCGGTGGCGGCCGGCTTGAGCGCGGTGCGGTCGACCGTGTCGTTGAAACTGAACATGGCCCGGTTGAATTTCTCGAACGGGTCTTGCGGATTGGCCGGGGTGGCGCAGCCACCCAGCAACAGGGAAGCCCCGATCAGGCTTGCCAGCCCGACTGCGCGGACCCCGCCAGATGCGTTACGGTCTTTCATTTATCTCCGTCCTTTCCTTCAGCTGCCTTGCTATAAATAAATTGGTTAATCAAGTCTTCGAGCACGGTCGCCGATTGCGTGCGGTTGATGCGGTCGCCGTCGGCCAGGTTATTGGTGTCGCCGCCCGCCTCGATGCCGACGTACTGCTCGCCCAGCAAGCCGGAGGTCAGGATTTTCAGCGAACTATCTTTTGGAAACTTGTACGCCGGATTGATGTCGAGGCGCACGTTTGCCTGATAGCTCTTGTCATCGAAATTGATCGCGCCCACGCGGCCCACGACGACACCCGCGCTCTTGACCGGCGCCTGCGGCTTGAGTCCGCCGATATTGTCGAACTTGCCGGTGATGGCGTAGGTCTTGCTGAACGAAATCGAGCTCATGTTACCGGCTTTGAGTGCCAGGAATAGGAGCGCTACCACACCCAGCAGTACAAAAAGTCCGACCCAGACGTCAATAGTTTTGCGATGCATACGATTTTCCTAATATATAAAAGCGCACATCCGGCCGTGAAGCACGAATACGGCCCGGCTTCCGGTTATTTATTGAACATCAGGGCGGTCATGATGAAGTCCAGCCCGAGCACCATCAGCGACGCGATCACCACGGTACGCGTGGTCGCGCGCGACACGCCTTCCGGCGTCGGCTGCGCCTCGTAGCCCTGGAACAAGGCGGTGAAGGTGACCGCGACGCCGAACACGAAGCTTTTCAGGACGCCGTTCATGACGTCGCGGCGCACGTCGATGTTGCTTTGCATTTGCGACCAGAAGGCGCCCGGATCGACGCCGATCAATTCCACGCCGACCAGGTAGCCGCCGATCACGCCGATCGCGGAAAACACGGTGGCCAGCACCGGCATGGCGATCAGGCCGGCCCAGAAGCGCGGCGCCAGCACGCGCTGGATCGGGTTCACGGCCATCATTTCCATCGCCGTCAATTGCTCGCCGGCCTTCATGAGGCCGATCTCCGCGGTCAGCGAGGTGCCGGCGCGGCCGGCGAACAGCAGCGCCGTCACCACCGGCCCCAGCTCGCGCAGCAGCGACAAGGCCACCAGCTGGCCCAGCTTTTCCTCGGCGCCGAACTGGCTCAGCGTGTAGTAGCCCTGCAGGCCCAGCACCATGCCGACGAACAGGCCGGACACGGTGATGATCAACAGCGAATAATTGCCGATGAAGTGGATCTGCTCGGAAATCAGGGCCGGGCGGCGCAATGCGCCGGGCGCCTTGCCCAGCAGGCCGAAGAAGGACCGGGTGACGGCGCCGACGCGCGCGAACATGTCCAGCACGAACCCGCCGATGGCGCCCAGCAGGCGGCCGATCATCGTTGCGCTCCCAGGCCGAGGTCGTCGGCCAGCGATTTGCCCGGATAGTGGAACGGCACCGGACCGTCCGGCTCGGCATTCACGAACTGTTTCACGTACGGATCGGTCGAGCGGCGCAGCTCGTCCGGCGTGCCGAAGGCGACGATTTTTCCTGCGGACATAAAATAGACGTAGTCGGCGATGGCGAAGGTTTCCTGCACGTCGTGCGAGACCAGGATCGACGTCGACCCGAGCGTGTCGTTCAGGTTGCGGATCAGATTGGCGGTCACGCCCATCGAGATCGGGTCGAGTCCGGCGAACGGCTCGTCGTACATGATCAACTGCGGATCCAGCGCCACCGCACGCGCCAGCGCCACCCGGCGCGCCATGCCGCCCGAGATCTCGTTCGGTTTCAAATGCTGGGCATTGCGCAGGCCGACCGCGTTCAGGCGCATCAGCACCAGGTCGCGCAGCACTTCTTCCGGCAAGTCGGTGTGCTCGCGCAGCGGGAAGGCCACGTTCTCGAACACGGTGAGGTCGGTGAACAGCGCGCCGAACTGGAACAGCATGCCCATCTTGCGGCGCAGGCGGTACAGGTTTTCGGTATCCAGCTGGTGCACGATCTCGCCGTTGACCGACACCGTGCCGCGCTGCGGACGGATCTGGCCGCCGATCAGGCGCAACACCGTGGTCTTGCCGCAACCCGATCCACCCATCACGGCGATCAGCTTACCGCGAGGAAAATCCATGCGCAGGTTCGACAGGATGGGGCGATCTCCATACGAAAAATGCAGATCGCGGATTTCGACAAGGTTGGACACGGTGGATAGCGGAATTTGGGAATCTCGTATTGTAGTGCAGAAACGGCAATCTCTGCTCGACAGGGCCCGATTAGGGACGGTATGTACGACGTGATAATACAACACTACTGAACAAAGAGTCAGATATCTTGAATCCTAAGTGCTTGTTTTTATTAACTTATGCATATCACAGATTGTTGCAAATGCTTTAAATAGTTTAACGATCTGTCATGTTTGCGGCAGTTTCCCAGGGGTTTCGGGAGGCCCATGCGGGTGTGGCGCGAACGATGCGTCAAGGCGCAGCAAAATGCTCTCCGCGCATTTTGCGGTAAACCGCTCGCGTGCAGCGGACGGCTGGCATGCGATACCCATCCTGCGCCGCAAACACAAGAAAAAGGCCCGGAAAAACCGGGCCTTCAAAGTCGGCGAAGATGCGATCGGTCAGCGCGGCAGTTCGGACGAACCCATCAGGAACTCATCGACCGCGCGCGCGCACTGGCGCCCTTCGCGGATCGCCCATACCACCAGCGACTGGCCGCGGCGCATGTCGCCGGCCGTGAACACCTTCGGCACCGACGTCTGGTAGCAGGTCTCGCCGTCGACCGTGGCACGGGCATTGCCGCGCGCATCCTTTTGCACGCCGAAGGCATCCAGCACTTGCTGAACCGGGGAAACGAAACCCATGGCCAGCATCACCAGGTCGGCCTTCAGTTCGAACTCCGAATTCGGCACTTCGCTCATCTTGCCGTCCTTCCACTCGACACGGCAGGCGACCAGCTTTTCCAGCTTGCCGTTCTTGCCCTCGAAACGCTTGGTGGCCACCGCCCAGTCGCGCTCGCAGCCCTCCTCGTGCGAGGACGAGGTGCGCAGCTTGGTCGGCCAGTAGGGCCAGACCAGCGGCTTGTTTTCCTGCTCGGGCGGTTGCGGCATCAGTTCGAACTGGGTGATCGAGGCAGCGCCGTGGCGGTTCGAGGTGCCGACGCAGTCGGAACCGGTGTCGCCGCCGCCGATCACGATCACGTGCTTCCCGGTCGCCTTGATCTGGTCTTTTACTTTATCGCCGGCATTCACGCGGTTCTGCTGGGGCAGGAATTCCATCGCGAAGTGCACGCCCTTCAGTTCGCGGCCGGGCACCGGCAGGTCGCGCGGCTGCTCGGCGCCACCGGCCATGACCACCGCATCGAAGTCCTTGGCCAGGTCTTCCGGGAAAATGGTCTCGCGCGCCATGTTGCTGACCGCGGTCGGGAAATCCTTGCCGATCAGGGTGCTGGTGCGGAAGGTCACGCCCTCCGCCTTCATCTGTTCGACCCTGCGGTCGATCAAGTCCTTTTCCATTTTAAAATCGGGGATGCCGTAGCGCAGCAGGCCGCCGATGCGGTCGCTCTTCTCGAACACCGTGACGTCGTGGCCGGCGCGCGCCAGTTGCTGGGCGGCGGCCAGGCCGGCAGGCCCGGAACCGATGATCGCGACTTTCTTGCCGGTTTTATGCGCCGCCGGCTGCGGCACGATCCAGCCATGTTCCCAGCCGGCATCGGCGATCTTGCGCTCGATCGACTTGATGCCGACCGGGTCGTCGTTGATGCCGAGGGTGCAGGCGGATTCGCACGGCGCCGGGCAGATGCGGCCCGTGAATTCCGGGAAATTATTGGTCGAGTGCAGGTTCTCGACCGCATTGCGGTAATTGCCGTGATAGACCAGGTCGTTCCAGTCGGGGATCTGGTTGTTGACCGGGCAGCCGGTGTTGCAGAATGGGATGCCGCAATCCATGCAGCGTGCGCCCTGCACCTTGGCCTGGTCGTCGCTCAAGGTGAGCGTGAATTCCTTGTAGTTCTTGAGGCGGGCAGCGGGTTCCAGGTGGCCTTCTTCCTGTCGCTGAAATTCCATGAAGCCGGTGATCTTACCCATGTTCGGTCCTTGTCTTGTCGGGGGCGCGGGGCCTGGTCGTGTCGTGTTTTGTGCGGTGTTTGGGGTGCGGAGGGTGCGGCTTCAGTTCACCTTGTATGGGTCCCCGCCAAGGCGGCCGGCCAGGTCGGGGACGACGCTCGAAGGCTGATGACTACGTTTTATTCACGTTGCCTATCACCGTCGCCCCCCGCGTAGGCGGGGGCCCATACTGAGCATGCAGTCAGACAGCCCGTCCCGGCAGCGCTTACGCCACCAACTCAATCTTGTCGTTGGCCTCTTCCATGCTGGCAAAGTGCATCTCTTCCAGCGCGCGCTTGTAGTCGGTCGGGAACACCTTGACGAACTTGGTGCGGCTGGTGGCCCAATCGTCGAGCAGGTTGCGCGCGCGCGTCGAGCCCGTGTGCTTGAAATGGCGCTCGATCAGGCGTTTCAGGATGGCCTCGTCCGATTCGCGCGGACCGTTGCGGGTCTGGGCGTGCCAGCTGGACTGGTCGCTCTGTTCCTTGGTCGATTGCACTCGCTCCAGGTTCACCATGCTGGTGTTGCAGCGCCCTTCGAACTCGCCCTTCGGGTCGTACACATAGGCCACGCCGCCCGACATGCCCGCCGCGAAGTTGCGGCCGGTGTCGCCCAGCACCACCACGGTGCCGCCGGTCATGTATTCGCAACCGTGGTCGCCCACGCCCTCGACCACCGCGGTGGAACCCGAGTTGCGCACGGCGAAACGCTCGCCGGCCACGCCATTGAGGAAGGCTTCGCCGGCGATGGCGCCGTACAGCACGGTATTGCCGACGATGATGTTGTCCACCGCCCAGCCGCGGAATTCGGTGTTCGGGCGCACGATGATGCGTCCGCCCGACAAGCCTTTACCCACGTAGTCGTTGCCTTCTCCCACCAGGTCGAGCGTGATGCCGGCCGCCAGGAAGGCGCCGGCCGACTGGCCCGCGGTGCCCTGCAGCTGGATGTGGATGGTATCGTCCGGCAAGCCGGCATGGCCGTAGCGCTTGGCGACTTCGCCCGACAGCATGGTGCCGACGGTACGGTTGACGTTGCGTACCGGCGAGATGAACGACACCCGCTCTCCCTTTTCCAGCGCCTGCTTGGCCTGCGCGATCAGCTTGTGGTCCAGCGCGCGCTCCAGGCCGTGGTCCTGGGTATCGCTGTGCAGCAGCGCGCGCGGGCTGTCGACCTTCGGCTGGTAGAAAATGTTGCTGAAGTCCAGGCCTTGCGCCTTCCAGTGGCCGACAGCGCGGCTGCGGTCGAGCAGGTCGGCGCGGCCGATCAGTTCGTCGTAGCTGCGGATGCCCAGCTGCGCCATGATCTGGCGCGCTTCCTCGGCCACGAAGAAGAAGTAATTCACCACGTGTTCCGGCTTGCCCGAGAACTTGGCGCGCAGCACCGGGTCTTGCGTGGCGACGCCGACCGGGCAAGTGTTCAGGTGGCACTTACGCATCATGATGCAGCCCTCGACCACCAGCGGCGCCGTCGCGAAACCGATCTCGTCGGCGCCCAGCAGCGCGGCGATGACGACGTCGCGGCCGGTACGCATCTGGCCGTCGGCCTGCACGCGGATGCGGCTGCGCAAGCCGTTCAGCACCAGCGTCTGCTGCGTCTCGGCCAGGCCCAGCTCCCACGGCGTGCCCGCGTGTTTGACTGACGACAGCGGCGACGCGCCGGTGCCGCCGTCATGGCCGGCCACCACCACGTGGTCGGCCTTGGCTTTGCTCACGCCCGCGGCGACCGTGCCGATGCCGACTTCCGACACCAGCTTTACCGAGATCGAGGCGTTCGGGTTGGCATTCTTGAGATCGTGGATCAGTTGCGCCAGGTCTTCGATCGAATAGATGTCGTGGTGCGGCGGCGGCGAGATCAGGCCGACGCCCGGCACCGAGACGCGCAGCGAGGCGATGTATTCCGACACCTTGTGGCCCGGCAACTGGCCGCCTTCTCCCGGCTTGGCACCCTGCGCCATCTTGATCTGGATCTGGTCGGCCGATGCCAGGTACTCGGCGCTGACGCCGAAGCGGCCCGACGCCACCTGCTTGATCTTCGAGCGCAGCGAATCGCCTTCCTGCAACGGGATGTCGGCCACCACGCGGTCGGCACCCAGGATCGAGGCGAGGCTTTCTCCCTTGGCGATCTTGATGCCCTTGAATTCGCCCATGTAGCGGCGCGGATCCTCGCCGCCCTCTCCGGTGTTGCTCTTGCCGCCGATGCGGTTCATGGCCACTGCCAGCGTGGCGTGCGCCTCGGTCGAGATCGACCCCAGCGACATGGCGCCGGTGGCGAAGCGCTTGACGATTTCCTTGGCGGGTTCGACCTCGTCCAGCGGGATCGCACGGCTCGGATCGATCTTGAATTCCATCAGGCCGCGCAGCGTCAGGTGGCGGCGGCTCTGGTCGTTGATGATCTGGGCGTACTCTTTATAGGTACTGAAGTTGTTGGCGCGGGTCGAGTGCTGCAATTTCGCGATCGCGTCCGGCGTCCACAAATGGTCTTCGCCGCGCACGCGGAACGCATATTCGCCGCCCACGTCCAGCGCCTGCGCCAGCACCGGATCGTTGCCGAAGGCCAGCGCATGCAGGCGCAGCGCCTCTTCCGCCACCTCGAACAGGCCGATGCCTTCCACCGTCGACGAGGTGCCCTTGAAGTACTTGTTCACCAGCGATTTATTCAGGCCGACGGCTTCGAAGATCTGGGCGCCGCAATACGACATGTAGGTCGAGATGCCCATCTTCGACATCACCTTCATGAGGCCCTTGCCGACCGCTTTGGTGTAGTTGAGCATCACCTTCTCGGGGGCGATCTCGTGCGGCAAGCCGTGCGCCAGGTCGGCCAGCGTTTCCAGCGCCAGGTACGGGTGCACCGCTTCCGCGCCGTAGCCGCCCAGCAAGGCGAAGTGGTGGGTTTCGCGCGCGGAACCGGTCTCGACTACCAGGCCGGTGGAGGCGCGCAGGCCGCGCTGCACCAGGTGCTGGTGGATGGCGGACGTCGCCAGCAGCGCCGGGATCGCCACCGTCTCGGCCGACAGCGCGCGGTCGGACACGATCAGGATGTTGTGGCCGGATTTGACGGCGTCCACCGCTTCCGCGCACAGCGAGGCCAGCGAGGCTTCGATGCCCTCTTTCCCCCACGCGACCGGATAGCAGATGTTCAATTCGTACGACTTGAACTTGCCGCCGGTGTGCAGGCTGATGTTGCGCAGGCGCGCCATGTCGTCGAAACCGATCACCGGCTGCGACACTTCCAGGCGCATCGGCGGGTTCACGTTGTTGGTGTCGAGCAGGTTCGGCTTGGGGCCGATGAAGGACACCAGCGACATCACCATCGCCTCGCGGATCGGGTCGATCGGCGGGTTGGTCACCTGGGCGAACAGCTGTTTGAAGTACGAATACAGCGGCTTAAGCTTGTTCGACATCACCGCCAGCGGCGAGTCGTTGCCCATCGAACCGGTCGCCTCTTCTCCCAGCACCGCCATCGGCGCCATCAGGAATTTCAAGTCTTCCTGGGTATAGCCGAACGCCTGCTGGCGGTCGAGCAGCGAGACGGCCGCCTTTTCGCCCTGCGCCGGCGTGTCCTTGGTGCGGCCTTGCGCCAGTTGCGATTCCGACAGCTTGATCTCGCCCAGCTTGATGCGCACCGACTTGATCCAGGCTTTATACGGCTTGGCGTTCGAATACGTGTCCTTGAGTTCCTTGTCGTCGATGATGCGGCCGGCTTCCAGGTCGATCAGGAACATTTTTCCGGGCTGCAACCGCCACTTCTTGACGATGCGCGATTCCGGGATCGGCAGCACGCCGGACTCGGACGCCATCACGACCAGGTCGTCGTCGGTGACCACGTAGCGCGCCGGGCGCAGGCCATTGCGGTCCAGGGTGCCGCCGATGTGGCGGCCGTCCGTGAACGCCATGGCGGCCGGGCCGTCCCACGGTTCCATCATCGCCGCATAGTATTCGTAGAAGGCGCGCCGGTTCTCATCCATCGACGCGTGGTTTTCCCAGGCTTCCGGGATCATCATCATCATCGCCTGCGCGATCGGGTAGCCGGCCATCACCAGCAGTTCCAGCGCGTTGTCGAAGCAGGCGGTGTCCGACTGGCCTTCATAGATCAGCGGGAACAGTTTATTCAGGTCGTCGCCCAGCACCGCCGACTTCATGACGCCTTCGCGCGCGCGGGTCCAATTAAAATTGCCCTTGACCGTGTTGATCTCGCCGTTGTGGGCGATCAGGCGGTACGGGTGGGCCAGCGGCCATTCGGGGAAGGTATTCGTTGAGAAACGCTGGTGCACCAGCGCCAGCGCCGACACGCAGCGCGGATCCTGCAAATCCTTGTAGTAGACGCCGACCTGGTCCGCCAGCAGCAAGCCCTTGTAGACGATGGTGCGCGCCGACATCGACGGCACGAAGAACTCCTTGCCGTGCATCAGTTTCAGCGCCTGGATCGCATGGCCGGACGACTTGCGGATCACGTACAGCTTGCGCTCGAGCGCATCGGTGACCATCACGTCCGGGCCGCGGCCGATGAAGATCTGGCGGATCACCGGTTCCTTGGCGCGCACGGTCGGCGACATCGGCATGGTGTCGTCCACCGGCACGTTGCGCCAGCCGAGTACCACCTGCCCCTCGGCGCGCACGGCGCGCTCGATTTCCTGTTCGCAGGCAATGCGCGACGCGTGTTCCTTCGGCAGGAACACCATGCCGACGCCGTACTCTCCCGGCGGCGGCAGTTCGACGCCCTGGCGGCCCATCTCGTCGCGGTAGTACTGGTCGGGGATCTGGATCAGGATGCCGGCGCCGTCGCCCATCAGCGCATCGGCGCCGACCGCACCGCGGTGGTCCAGGTTTTTCAGGATCATCAGGCCCTGCTCGATGATCGAATGGCTTTTATTGCCCTTGATATGGGCGATGAAACCGACGCCGCAGGCGTCGTGTTCATTGGCGGGATCGTACAGACCTTGGGCAATCATATGTGGCTCCGCAGCATTTTGATGATGTCGATTGCCGAGAATAGAGTACGTACCGGTAAACATCAACCACAACAATTAGGGTCGGAGTCGAATTAAATAAAACATCAAGCCTTGAATTTATATATGGGGACATAGTGAAACGGCTTAAAAAATCGCTAACGCGCGATTCAACGAGCCCGCCACAGGTCGATGCCGCGCCAGCGTTCGCGGTCTTGGTCCAGTGCCGTATCCACATGGTGTTGCTCGCTTGCGGCTTTGGCCTGTTCGAATACCGGTCCCCACATGGGATGGCCACGCTCGCTCGGGCGCAATACGAAACCGGCGTCGAGCGCCAGCGACGGGTCGAAGGCGTGGCGGCATGCCGCGTAGTCTTCCATGACGCAATAGCTGAATGCAGTGTATTTCAGCGCTTCGACCTGGATGGCATGCGGCGCGTCGCGCATCCCGGGGGCCGCCAGTGTAGCGATCGCTGCCTTGTAGTTACCGTTTTCATACAACCGGATACCGTCGAGCAGGATGGCCGCCGATTTGTGCACGTCATCCTGTGCATGCTGCATGCCTGCCGCGGCGCGCGGCGGATCGAGATCGGCACAGCCGGCCAGCATCAGCGGCAGCAGGACACAGCACAACCGCGAACGGCAACTGCGCATCCATGGCGAGGGGAACGACATCATGGGCGAGAAGCCGCGCCGGGCATTCATTGCGGCACGCCGTCGAAATCGACCGCGATGCGGCCATTGTCCCTGGCCGTGTCGATATCCAGCATGCGGTCGCGGGAACCGGGATTGGTCACCAGGATCGCATGTCGGCCCGGCGCCAGGTTCAATTGCTTGATGGGTGGGCTGACGCCGCGCCGTACGCCATCCACGTGCACCACGCCCCAGGGCCGGATCTGCAGATCGAACACGGCGCCGCTTGCCGCCGCGGATGAGCGTGCGGCGGCGGGCCGCACGGCGCGCGTTGCCCCTTCTCTCGCGGCGTCCGATGGCGTCGATGCCGGCCTCGATGCGCTTTCCTCCGGTGCTGCGGAGACTGGCGCCGGCGCCGGGGTGCCCGACGAAGCGGTCGGCGACGAGAATGCGGCCACCACTGGAGCGGCCAGGACGGCCGGGGGCGACGCGGCGGACGCCGCTGCCATTGCGGCCGTGGCGGCCGTGGCGGTCGTGGCGGTCGTGGCTGGAGCCGCCGTCGTTGCAACCGTGGCCGATGGCGTGGGCGCTGTCGCCGCCGCGGTCGCTGCCGGTGTGGAAGGGGCCGCGGCAGCGGTAGCGGCCCGGTGCCGGCTTTCAGGTGCCTGTGCGCGGTGCCCGTGTGCCGCCCTGCCGCTTGCGGCAAGGCCGGCACCATCCGTGTCTGCCTGCCGGCCACGCTTCCCGGCGCCTGTATTGCCGGCGTCCGTCCGCTCGATGCGGAGCGGCGCCGCCGCATCGGGCGCGGTGGATGGCGCCGGTTCGGACAATGCCGCGGCATGCGGCGCTTCGGTGCGCGGCGCTTCGTTGTGCGGCAGCGCTGCACGCATGGCGTCGGGACGTTGCGTCGATGCCGTCATCGGCTGGTCGAAGGTGGGAGAACGGCGCAGCACGGCGAACCAGGCCATCCCCACGAGCAACAGCATGGCCAGGCCGCCGATGCAAGCCTGCACCCGGCGCCGCTTGCGGGCCGGCAGCGGCGCCCGGAGCACGCGTGGCGCAAGCGCTTCGAGCGGATAGGCTTGCACGCCAGGGCCGGACGCCCCGGCCGCCGGCATGCGTGGACAGACGACGATACCGAGCAGGTCGCGCAGGTCGCCGATGCTGTGCGGCCGCCGGTCCGGGTCGGCTGCCAGGCTGCGGTCGATCGCCGTCATGATGGAATCGCTGTAGCCGGCCAGCCCGCGGCCGCGCAAGGGGCGGGCGGGCACCACTTCGCGCGTGATGGCGTAATGGACGAACCTGGCCAGCGCCGTCAGGTCGTCGGCGATGTCGGCTGCCGGATCGCCAGTGAAAGAGGACAGCAGCCTGGGGGTCCCACCCTCGTCGAAGGCGATGCTGTCCGGCGTGATGATCCGGTGCGGCAAGTGCAGCGCGTGCTGCCGCTCCAGCGCGTGCAGCAAATGGCGCAACAGCTTGCGGCACCATACCTCGCTGATTTGCTCGGGATAATGTTCGACGAACTCCCTGACCGTCAGCGCAGCGTCATTGGATTTCTTTATTTTAATTGTAGATGGGCTAATCATTTCGCCACGCAAAAGAATAAGCGGCTGACAAAATATCGCTGCAGTGACGCTAACACTGCATGCCGATCGACTCAAGCGTGCGCACGACGCGCGATGTCATGCCTCAAATCCGCATTAACAATCCTTTCTAATTCTTGGCTGAAATATTTCACCAATAATGACCCGCAGTTGGCATATTGCGACATTTTTTTCTGCTGGATTAAGGTTTGCCAGCCAAATTTACATCATTAATACCGCGCCGCCATTATCTCTACAGCCATTGCGAACCGTCAGATTTTAATTTCTCCATTCGTCCAAGCTCGGGCTAATACACATCGTATTCGCTTGTCCGGCATTCACCTTGTTTCAAAGAATTTACGCAAATTCTCCATGTCAGAAGATTTTTATTAAAGAAATTGATTCAGTCATTCGCTGTCATGCGTTTTCGAATAATGCTGCAGAGCTTTTGGAAGGATGCAAGCCCATGTGGAATCATGCGCGTTCGAGGTTGTTGTTCATCGGCGGGTTGTCGATCGTCCTTGCCCGCCCCCTGCAGGCGCAGACGGCGCAGGAAGACGCGGCGCCGGACGCCGGCCAGCGCCCGCCCAGGGTCGCGCCGCTGTTCGAGCAGCCCGGCGTGCTGACGCCGCGCGGCACCTATGTCGTCGAGCCTGCCGTGCAATTCGCCCATTCGTCGAGCGACCGGATCGCGTTCGCGGGGTATGCGATGATCCTGACGCTGTTCGATCCCCGCATCGACGTGCGCGAAGTGCGGCGCAACAGCACCGTGGCCAGCCTGACGGCGCGGCGCGGCATCACCAACCGTTTCGAACTGGAAGTGCGGGTTCCCTATGTGTATCGCAGCGACGATATCGTAAGCCGCGACATGGTTGCCGGCGCCGTAACGGATCGCGTCGTTCAAGACAGCGGCAAGGCCATCGGCGACGTCGAACTCGCGGCGCGCTACCAGTTAAATCAGGGCAGCCTGCATAGACCGTATTTTGTCGGCGGCGTGCGTTTCAAATCGCGTACCGGACGCGATCCTTTCGAAGCGGTCACCGATTGCCTGGTACGTTGCACAGAACAGAATGCCGCCGGCACCGGCCTGCCGTCGAATCTGGCGACCGGTTCCGGCTTTTATGCGCTCGAACCGAATATTGCGTGGTTCATGCCCGCCAATCCCGCCACGTTTTTCGGCACTGTAAGCTACATGCACAATTTCAAACGCAGTAATGTCAACCGTAAAGTATTGAATGGCGGCAGTGAGCCGCTCGGCACCATCACGCCGCCGGATTCGTTCGGCTTCAATGCCGGCATCGGATTTGCATTGAACGATAAAGTGGGACTCAGTGTCGGCTACGACCATATCTCGGTCGGCCGGGCAAAGCAGAACGGTCAGACGCTGCCGAACTCCCTGCGCCTGCAGCTCGGCACGATCATGGCGGGCTTTTCCTACCGCCTCGATCAGCGGCGCACGATCAACGTGTCGATCGGCGGCGGACTGACGCGCGACGCGCCCGACGTCGGCCTGATGGTGCGCGTGCCCTTGGCTTTCTGAGACGCGCTCGAAGCAGCCGACTCAGCTCGTCGAGGAGGTGTCCTTCACCTTGAACGGCCGTCCGCGCTTGGCCGGCAGGATGCGGCGCCTGGTCTTCTTTTCCAGTTCCGTCTTGAAGGCGTGTGAACCCAGCGCCGCGCCCTTCTGCACGGCGCCGTCGATGGCTTCCAGCTGGTCCATGGCCAGGCCCTGCTGCGCCAGCGCGTTGTAGGCCGCTTCACGCTGGAACGGCGTATTGCCCAGTTCCCAGAACTTGGCGTGGTCAGTGATCAGCGCATCGGTACGCACCCCGGCGTGGTGGGCGTGGCTCGACCATGGGTAGTCGAGCGCGGCGGCTGCCTGCTGCAAGCGCACCGGGTGCAGCTCGATGTAGCACATGCAGGCCAAAAAATACTGCATCGGGTCGATGACGGAAGTGCGGAAACGTCCGCCGAACAGGGTGCCGGAGCGGCCATGTTTCGCATTGAACCACGGCACATACAGGCGACCGACCTTTTGCATCATCAGCGCCAGTCCCGCTTCGTCGGCAGGGGTGGCGAGCAATTGCAGCTGGTCCGGCAGCAGCACGTAGGCATGGATGGCGACCCGGTAGGCCCGGGCGCTGTCCTTGAGCCAGGCGAGGAAAGCGCGGTAATCCTCGTCGTCGCGGAAGATGACCGCATTGTCGTTGCCGCGCTGGACGAGGTGGTGCGGCTGGTGCGGCAGGATCAGGCGGGACTGGCGGGCCATGACGGGGCAGGAGGGGAATCGAAACGATGATTCTAGCGCGCCGCCAATGCCCTGTCCCCGATTAATCCAAGCGACATGTTTCCATTCAGCCACATTGTCCCTGATTGCCGTCTCTCATTCGAACGGCGATGCTACGCGCAGGAATACGCCGGCACAGGGCGGATCGGGCCACAACAGGCGCCAGGGTTCACGGCGCTCGACGTGCAGGAAACGGCGGCGATGGCTCAGGCCAGCGTGAACCCGGCCGACAGGCTGTAGCCCTCGCCATACGCGCTGCGCAGCGGCAGGTCCTGCCCCAGTCCGGTGCGCGCCTTCTTGCGCAGGCGGTAGACCAGCATGTCCACGCGGCGGCTCGCATCCGGGTCGTCGCCGCCCATGCCGGCCACGATCACCTGGCGCGGCACCGGCCGGGTGTTGATCGTCAGCAGGTGCAGGAAATTGCACTCCTTTTCGGTCAGGTCGATGACCTTGCCCATCAGTTCGAGCTGGCGCGCGGACACCCGCAGCGTCCACTTGCTCGGCACCGGGGCCGGCTCCGCCGGACGCACGCGCCGGTCCAGCGCCTCGATGTGGGCGGCCAGTTCCGGGAACTTGATCGGTTTCGTCAGGTAGTGGTCGGCGCCCAGGCGCAGGCCGAGGATGCGGTTGTCGAAGGCCACGCGGCCGGTCAGCACCAGCAGCCCGATCTCGGGATACAGCTGGCGCATGCGCGGAATGACGTTGAAGCCATCCTCGTCCGGCAAGCCGAGGTCGAGCACCACCACCGCGGCCGGGGTGCGCGTCAGCGCCGCCCACATGTCGCCGGCGGTGGTGGCGATCGTCACCTCATGGCCCAGTTCCTTGAGAAAGTCGGCCATGTCGCCGGCGTACTCGCCATTGTCTTCAACAATCAGTATTTGCGTCATGGGTTTGCCATGTTTCTTTGTATATCGTTTTGGGCACGTCGAAACACCGCCGCGTGCGACGGTGTTTCAAGGTGCCCTTTCCCGGCCTTGCTGGACGTTCGAACCGTGCCGTGTGTCGTATGCATGACTGCGCTGCGCGCCGTGGGTGTTGGACGGCGCTGCGTCGCAATCGAGACTGCCGGCATGCGAGACGATTGTTCAGGTCTCTTCCTTTGGCGGGCGGCTTTCCCCATTGTCATTCCGATTATCACTGCTGGCCTCGCGCGAGGCAAGGTCTTTCGCCCCGGCATCCTGGGCCGGCAGCCACAAGCGGAACTCGGCGCCGCCGCCGGCCGCCACCACGCCCAGCGCGCCGCCGGCCGCTTCGGCCACCGAACGCGCCATGTACAGGCCCAGTCCCTTGCCCGGCAGGCCGGCCGCGTTGGCGCCGCGGTAACCCTTGCCGAAGATGTGCGGCGCCTCCGCTTCCGGCACGCCCGGCCCTTCGTCGCGCAGCGCCAGCTCGACGCCGCCGCCGGTGCGGCGGCCGCTCACGTGCAGCGCACTGCCGGCCGGCGTATAGCGCAGCGCATTTTCCAGCAGCACCTTCAAGGCCAGGCGCAGGCCGGCCGCCTCGCCGCGCAGGACCGACGGCACATCGTCGGCATCCAGTTGCACCGGGCGGCCGGCCACGCGCGCCTGCGCCGTCACCTCTTCCAGCAGCAGCCGCGGCGACACGCCGTTCGGCTGGCGCTGGCGTCCCAGCTGCGCCATCCGCTCCGGCGACAGATAGTCGTCCAGCATCGCGATCAGTCGGTCGGCAGCCACCGCGATCTTGCGGTAGCGCTGGCGTGTCGCCTCGTCGGCATTGGCGCCGGTCGCTTCCAGGCGCTGGATGGCGCCGTCGATGGTCGACAGCGGTGTGCGGAATTCGTGATTCAGCATGCTGGCGAAGCGCTTCTGCTCGAGTTCGCGCGCACGCCGCGCCGACAGGTCGCGCACGATGCCGGCCAGCGCGGCCGGCTTGCCGTCGGCGCCCGCCAGCAGGGTCGAGATCACCTCGACCGGCGCCAGGCGTCCGTCGGGGCGGCGCACCTCGAATTCGCGCAGCACGCGCAGGCGCGAACCGTCGCCGGCGGCGAAGCGCCGCAGGCGCTCGCGCAGGCCGCCGCACAATGCCGCCAAGGGGCCGTCGCCGCCTTCGGCGAGTTGCTGTTCAATATCTTTTGCATTGTACCCCAGCAGGTCGTCGATACGCGCGCTGAGGTAGACCGGCATGCCGGTAGCACAGTCGAGGATGAAGGCGAGATCGCCGGCTAGTTCGGCGATGCTGCGGAAGGCATCGGCGCTGGCCAGCGGCGCGGAAGGAGGAACGGGGGCGGGAGCGCTGCAGGTCACGAAAGCTTCCAATCGGTTTCGTCGCGGACACGACTAGCCGGGAAGTATAGTGCCGGGTCCGCTATCTTGCATAGCAGCATGGCCTGGCGCCGTTGCATGGCGCGCATATGTCTGGCAAGAAAAGCAAAAAAGCAAGCCGCTACGGCTTGCCTTTTCGGTGCCTCGGAATGCGAGGAATGCGCCCCGGGCGGGGCCGCGTCACTCCTCCAGCGGTGCGAAGATCGCCTGCAGGTCTTCCTGGGTCAGCGCCATCTTCTGCGATTCGCCTTCGGCCAGAATCGATTGCGCCAGTTCCGATTTCTTTTGCTGCAGCAGCTGGATCTTTTCTTCCAGCGTGCCCTTCGCAATCAGTTTATACACGAACACCGGCTTATCCTGCCCGATGCGCCAGGCGCGGTCGGTGGCCTGGTTCTCGGCCGCCGGGTTCCACCACGGGTCGTAGTGGATGACGGTGTCGGCCGCGGTCAGGTTCAGGCCGACGCCGCCGGCCTTCAGGCTGATCAGGAAGATCGGCACCGCGCCCTGCTGGAAGGCGGCCACCTGCGCCGAGCGGTCGCGCGTCTCGCCGGTGAGGATGGCGTATGGAATGTTGCGCGCGTCCAGCTCTTCCTCGATCAGGCCGAGCATGCTGGTGAACTGCGAGAACACCAGGATCTTGCGGCCTTCTCCGAGCAGGTCGTCGACCATCTGCATCAGGTCCATCAGCTTGGCCGACACCGCCGCCGTGTTCTTCTTGCCCGGCATCGCTTTTACCAGGCGCGGGTCGCAGCATACCTGGCGCAGTTTCAGCAACGCTTCCAGGATCACGATCTGGCTTCTCGCCACGCCCTTGCGGTCGATTTCCTCGCGCACCTTCTTGTCCATCGCCAGGCGCACGGTCTCGTACAAATCGCGCTGCGGGCCGCTGATCTCGACGCGGCGCACCATTTCCGTCTTTTGCGGCAGTTCCTTGGCAACGTTGTCCTTGGTACGGCGCAGCAGGAAAGGCTTGATGCGGCGGTTCAGCAGCGTGCGCCGCACCGGATCGTCCTGGCGTTCGATCGGATGGCGGAACTGGCTATTGAACGTCTTTTCGTCGCCCAGCAGGCCGGGCAGGAGGAAGTGGAATTGCGACCACAATTCGCCCAAGTGGTTTTCCAGCGGCGTGCCGGACAGGCACAGGCGGTGGCGCGCGTTCAGCGATCCCGCCGTCTGCGCCGCCTTCGAGCGGGTATTCTTGATGTAGTGCGATTCGTCCAGGATCACCAGGTGGTATTCGTGCTCGCGCAGCTTTTCCTCGTCGCGCGGCAGCAGCGCATAGGTGGTCAGCACGATGTCGGCGCCGTCGATCTGGTCGAACAGGTCGACCCGTTCCTTGCCCTGCAACAGCAGCACCTTCAGGCTGGGCGCAAAGCGCGCGGCTTCTTCCATCCAGTTGGCCATCAGGCTGGTCGGCGCGATCACCAGCGCCGGATTGGTCAAGCGGCCGGCTTCCTTCTCGGTGAGGATGTGGGCGATGGTCTGCACGGTTTTACCCAGGCCCATGTCGTCGGCCAGGATGCCGCCGAAATCGTATTCGCGCAGGAATTGCATCCAGGCCAGGCCATCCAGCTGGTAATCGCGCAGCGTGGCTTGCAGGCCCTGCGGCGCCTCGACCTTTTTCACCTTGCCGAACTGGCTCAGTTTGCGGCCGGTCTCGCGCAGGCGCTCGCCGCCGGTCCAGTTCAGTTCGGTGCCGCGCGCCAGTTCTTCCAGGCGCGCCGCGTCCAGTGTCGACAGGCGCACCCTGGCCTTGATCTTGTCGTTGAAATACAGCTCGCCCAGCGTCGACAGGATCGGTTTCACGCGGCCCCATGGCAGCGCCACGCGTACGCCGTCGGGCAGCGTGGCCAGCATCTGGTCACCTTCCGCATGGGCTGCCAGCACTTCCGGATTGAAGTCCAGCGGCGCGCTGCGGATCAATTGCACCAGCACCGGCAGCAGCGGCACGCGCTTGCGGTTGACCACGATGCCCAGCTCCAGCTCGAACCAGGCGTTGCCGGCCTCGGCCGGCTCGTCGATCTGGGCATACCACTCCTCGACCGGCACCACGTCGTAGCGGTACTTCGGCGACTTCTGCACGTGCCAGCCGAGGTCGGACAACGCATCCAGGTCGCTTTCGGCGAAGCGCAGCCATTGCGCCTGGCCGTCCAGCAGCAGCGCGCCGGACAATGCGCTCAAGGGCGCCGAGCCCGGCTTGCGGAAGCCGATCTTGTGCAGCGCCTCCAGGGCTTGCGCCTCTGCCGCTTCGTTGCGCTGGATGACCTCGGTCAGGTCGCCGATCTGGCGCACCACGCGCTGGGCCGGGTCGAACGAGATGCGCTGGCCGTCGTAGTCGAAGGACAGCACGGCGAAATCCTGCAGGCGCTGGCCATTGCCCTCGGCCATCGGCAGCGCGTCCAGCAGCAGGTGCGGCGCAGGCTTGACGTCGTCGCGCAGGCGCTGGGTCAGCGGTTGCGGCAGCGGCATCAATTGCTGCAGGCCATGCGCCAGCAGCAGCTGCGACACGCGTTTCTTGTCGTTGCCGGTGAGCAGAGGCGCCTGCGACACCAGCGCCTGCAGTTCGCCCAGCGAGATGTCGATGCCGCCGCGGTTCAGGTCGAGCGGACCGCAGGACAAATTGTCGATGTACCAGGGCGGATCGGTCGGCAGCATGTAGTCGACCAGGTCGGCGCCCGGGTGGTTCGCATTGCGCGCCGGTTCCACCGACCAGCCCAGCTTGGCGGTGCGGCCCTCGTCGCGCCAGGTCAGGTTGGCCTTGCGCACCGGACCGGCCTGCAGCGGGTACAGCAGGCCACTGCCCATGTCCGACCACGAGTTGGCCCACAGCAGCTTGCCCTGTTCCAGCAATTGCGCCAGCAGGATGGCGCCGACCTTGCCCTTGGGCTCGGTGGCACTGGTGCTCTGGTTGGAACCGCTGCGCATGGCGATGAAGAAACGCACCAGGTCCTCGTCGTCGCCCTCCAGGTAGGCCGGCGGCGCCGACAGCAGCGAAAAGACTTCGCCCACCGGGCTGGCCGAGGCCACGTCGCCGTTCGGACGCAGGCGCGCCTTGCACAGGCACACCGCGACGTGGCGACCGCCGCTGGTGGGCGCCATCACGTAGACGAACTTGTACTGCACCGTCTTCGGATCCGCCACCTCGACGGTCAGCTTCGGCTGCGGATGCGCCGCCGCTTCGACCCGTTGCAACCAGCTCAATACCGGTGCGGGCAAGGCGGGTGCGCGGGCGGGCGCGCGGGCCGGAGGTGCGTCACTGGTATCGTCGCGATGAAAATCAACTGTGTGCATGGGTCTCACGAATCTGGATTTTTGAAAAAACAACAACCATCATTATCTGTCAGCAGCCCGAACCGTTGTGTACGGAATCGCACTTAGCAAGTAAAACTTTACGGGCCGAAAGGATGAAAAGTTACACTCTTCCGCGGCTTTTTGCCACCACCCGTGCGCCGAAAGACCACGCTTTCGGACATTGAGCAAGCTTGTGCGCTTTATATCGTTCCCCAGGCGACCTGGCGGCGGCGATCGCCGGCCGCGGCCAAGGGCATATTGTGCTGCGCGCCCGCGTGTGCGTATCATTGTCCTTCGTTCCACGCTCATCGATTCAAGACCCGCCCCATGCTGCCCTCCATCGAACAACGCCTCGCCCAAGAACTGTCCGCCAAGCCGGTGCAAGTCGCCGCCGCCATCGCCCTGCTCGACGAAGGCGCGACCGTCCCCTTCATCGCGCGCTACCGCAAGGAAGCGACCGGCGGCCTGGACGACATCCAGCTGCGCCTGCTGGAAGAACGCCTGCGCTACCTGCGCGAACTGGAAGAACGGCGCGCCGCGGTGATCGCCGCCATCACCGAGCAGGGCAAGATGACGCCGGAACTGCTGCAATCGATCGCGCTGGCCGAGGACAAGACCCGGCTGGAAGATTTGTACCTGCCGTATAAACAGAAACGCCGCACCAAGGCGCAGATCGCGATCGAGGCCGGCTTGTCGCCGCTGGCGGACGCGCTGCTGAACGATCCTTCCCTAAGCCCGGACGGCGAAGCAGTGAAATTCCTGCGCGATGCTTTCGCCAACGCCGACGGCGCCGGCAACCCCGGCGTGCCGGACGCCAAGGCGGCGCTGGACGGCGCGCGCCAGATCCTGATGGAGCGTTTTGCCGAGGATGCGCAATTGCTGCAATCGCTGCGCGAATACGTGCAGGACCACGGCGTGGTCGCCTCCAAAGTGGTCGAGGGCAAGCAGGATGAGGGCGAAAAATTCGCCGACTATTTCGATTATTCGGAACCGCTGGCGAACGTGCCCTCGTACCGCGCGCTGGCGCTGCTGCGCGGCCGCCGCGAAGGCATCCTCGACGTGACGCTGCGCCTGGACAGCGAAGAGGAAAAGCCGAAGTGGGATGCGCCGCCCAACCCGTGCGAGAGCCGCATCGCGGCGCGCTTCGGCATCAAGGCTGCGGGCCGTCCGGCGGATAAGTGGCTGCAGGACACCGCGCGCTGGACCTGGCGTGTAAAAAGCTTCATGTACATCGAGACGGAACTGATGGGCCTGCTGCGCGACAAGGCGGAGAGCGATGCCATCCAGGTGTTCGCGCGCAACCTGAAAGCGCTGCTGCTGGCGGCGCCGGCCGGTCCGCGCGCCACCATGGGCCTCGATCCGGGCTTGCGTACCGGCGTCAAGGTGGCGGTGGTGGACGCCACCGGCAAAGTGGTCGATACCGCCACCGTCTACCCGCACGCGCCGCGCAACGATTGGGACGGCGCCCTGCATACCCTGGGCAAGCTGGCGGCCAGGCACGGCGTGTCGCTGGTCTCGATCGGCAACGGCACCGCCTCGCGCGAGACGGACAAGTTGGCGCAGGATCTGATCAAGCGGCAGCCGGAACTGAAACTCACCAAGATCGTGGTGTCGGAAGCCGGCGCCTCGGTGTATTCGGCCTCGGAATTCGCTTCGCGCGAACTGCCGGAGCTGGATGTGTCGTTGCGCGGCGCGGTGTCGATCGCGCGCCGGCTGCAGGACCCGCTGGCGGAACTGGTGAAGATCGACCCGAAATCGATCGGCGTCGGCCAGTACCAGCACGACGTGTCGCAGTCGCAGCTGGCGCGCCAGCTGGACGCGGTGGTCGAGGATTGCGTGAACGCGGTCGGCGTCGACGTCAACACGGCGTCGGCGCCGCTGCTGGCGCGCGTGTCCGGCCTGTCCGCCGGCGTGGCGCAGAGCATCGTCAGCTACCGCGATATAAAAGGCGCGTTCGCCTCGCGCGCGGCCTTGAAGAAAGTGCCGCGCCTGGGCGACAAGACCTTCGAGCAGGCTGCCGGTTTCCTGCGCGTGATGAATGGAGAAAATCCGCTGGACGCCTCGGCGGTGCACCCGGAATGCTACCCGGTGGTGCAAAAGATCCTGGCCGACGTCAAGCGCGACATGAAGGCGGTGATCGGCGATGCCGCGTTGGTGAAATCGCTGAACCCGGCTAAATACGCCGACGACAAGTTCGGCGTGCCGACGGTGTCCGACATTTTGAAGGAGCTGGAAAAGCCGGGGCGCGATCCGCGGCCGGAATTCACCACCGCCACCTTCAAGGAAGGTGTGGAAGAAATTTCCGACCTGCGCCCGGAGATGATCCTGGAAGGCGTGGTGACCAACGTGGCGGCGTTCGGCGCGTTCGTCGACATCGGCGTGCACCAGGATGGGCTGGTGCACATCTCGGCGCTGTCGACCAGCTTCGTCAAGGACCCGCACACGGTGGTCAAGGCCGGCCAGGTTGTGAAAGTGAAAGTGCTGGAAGTCGATCCGAAGCGCAAGCGCATCGCCTTGACCATGCGCCTGTCCGACAGCGCGCCGCAGCCGGGCGCACAGCCGCAGCAGCGCGGCGACCGCGGCGATGCCAAGCGCCTGAACGAGCACCAACGTGGACGCGACCCGCAGCGGCGTGGCGACGAGCGCGCGCCGGCGCAGGCCGGCGGGGCGATGGCGGCGGCGTTCGCCAAGCTGAAGAAGTAAGCGATCCCGGGCGCGACCGTGTTCGCCATCGGACCGCTCGATCCGGACCATGCCGACGCCCATGTACTGCTGGCCGAACTGGGCCGGGCGCTGGCGCACATCACCGGCAGCGACGGCGCGGCCTCGTTCGACGCCGCCGACGTGCGCGGCGAACGCGCCTGCTTCCTGGTGGCGCGCGGGTTCGATGGCAACCTGGCCGGCTGCGGCGCGCTGCGGCCGCTGGACAGCGCTACCGCCGAACTCAAGCGGATGTATGCGCGGCCCGGCAGTGGCGCCGGTACCCACCTGCTGGCGGCGCTGGAAGCGCAGGCCGTGGGGTTCGGCTATACGCAGGTGTGGCTGGAAACGCGGCGCGTGAACCGGCGGGCAGTCGCATTCTATGAACGGCACGGTTACCGGCCTATCGCCAGCTACGGCAAATACATGGACCGGCCCGAAGCCGTTTGCCTGGGTAAAGAGGTAGGGTGAACAGCCGTGTACCCGGCGCCGGGTTTTCTTATAAAATGCCGCATCAACGATCATTTACCCGAGGCGACCACCATGAGCGACGTACAAACCTGGATCAAAGACACCGTGACCAACACCCCTGTGGTGCTGTTCATGAAGGGCACCGCCCAGTTCCCGCAGTGCGGCTTTTCCGGCCGCGCGATCCAGATCCTGAAATCCTGCGGCGTCGACAACATCGCCACCGTGAACGTACTGGAAGACGCGGAAGTCCGTCAGGGCATCAAGGATTTCTCGAACTGGCCGACCGTACCACAGCTGTACGTGAACGGCGAATTCGTCGGCGGCTCCGACATCATGACCGAAATGTACGAGTCCGGCGAACTGCAGGCCCTGCTGAAGAAAAATGACTGATCCGCAGCCGCACGCCGGCCAGGTTGGCCGGCCGCGCCGCATCGTGGTCGCCATCACCGGCGCGACCGGCGCGGTCTACGGCGTGCGGCTGCTACAGCGTCTCGGCGCCTGTCCCGGCATCGAGACGCACCTGGTGATGTCGGATGCGGCAACGCTGACGCTGCACCAGGAAACCGGGATGCAGCGTCGAGAAGTGGAAGCCCTGGCGCACGCGGTGCACCGCAACCGCGAGATCGGCGCCTCGATCGCCAGCGGCTCGTTCCAGAGCGCCGGCATGGTGATCGCGCCGTGTTCGATGAAGACCCTGGCTGCCGTGGCGCACGGGCTGTCGGACAACCTGATCGCGCGCGCCGCCGACGTCGTCCTGAAGGAACGGCGGCGCCTGGTGCTGATGGTGCGCGAAACCCCGTTCAATTTGGCGCACCTGCGCAACATGACCGCCGTCACCGAGATGGGCGGCATCGTCTTCCCGCCCCTGCCGAGTTTCTACAACCGCCCGTCCAGCATCGACGAGATGGTCGACCACACGGTTGCGCGCGTGCTGGACCTGTTCGACATCGACAACAGCCTGGCGCCGCGCTGGGCCGGCATGCGCGACCCTGGCTGATTCACGCGAAATTCACGTCCAGCGTTCGCCGCAGCGCTCCCGTTCGGCCTGGCGCGCTTCCCTGGCATCTTCGATCTTGCGGCGCTGCTCGTTACGTTTGCGCATGATTTCCGCATGCTGTTCCGCCGTCATCGGCGGCGCGGTCATGAGGTCTTTCAGTTGCGCGGTGTTGCTGTAGTTATTGATCATGTGGGGGCGGCATCCTTGTTGTCCGGTCACGCTGAAGGAACCCGATAGCGTGATCGATTATGCGCGAGACTCGGCCATTTGTGCCGTTCGATTGAATAAAAATTGCAATCCGGCAGGAGAATGAAAACGGCTGATGCGCAAATCCGACGGAGCGCAATGATCGCCCGGGAATGCTGGTGGACGGCATTCCCGGTGAAAAAGGAGCAAAAGCGAGGAAGATTATTTTTGCTGGTGGTGGATGCGCACCAGCATGCGGATGAACTCGCGCGCCAGTTGCTTGTGGTGCTCGTCCAGGCGCTGCAGGTCCGCGATCAGCTTGACGTCGGCGGATTCGAAACGGGTGGCGCCGTCGGCGCCCTCGCCGTTGGCGGCGGCGGCGTCCGCGCCGCCGAAGCGCAGCCAGTCGGCCGGCACGCCCAGCCACTGGGCGATCATGCGCAGCTTTTCCTGGGTCGGGATGGCTTCGCCGACCAGCCACTTGCGCGCCGCATGGACCGTGATGGGACGGCCTTCGAAGCGGATGTTGAATTCACGGGCCAGGCGCGTCGGGCTGTCCGGAGAATAATGGGCATTTTTCAGGGCTTGCTGCAGACGCTCGCTGAAGCTTTCCCGTTCGTTGGTCGAATTCATGGCTGGTACTAAAGGTTCATGCAACGCCGTCATTGGTTGCTCCATTGATCAGACCGTCTGTGACGACAGGACAGGCTGCAAGTAACAAATGTGTGAGTATTGATCAATTCTCACAATGCTGTCCAGCAATTCCCGAACTTTTTGGTCCGCACTTCATCAAATGTGAAAAATATCCTACAGGAAAAAGAAAACGTTTGCTTACGGCATTAAAAGAGCGATTGCAATCAATCTGTAAAGAAATGAAATGCACGGCGTTCTCACGCTGCATGATGCCGGTGCGCGTCGGATGATACTACAAGGAAACACTAAATTACATTACATCAACTCAAAGCGGATGATCCCATCGCTGCCGGTTACACGGCGCAAGCGACCGTCGTACCAGAGTGCATGCAGGTGGGCGAGCGCTTCGCCGAGGGCGAAGCCGAGTTGATGGGCGTCGAGCGCGCGCCGGAACATGAGCGGCACGATCTCGGCCGCACTGCACGGCGTTGCGCAAGCGCTACGCACTTCCTCGAGGCGCGCAGCATGGTGGTCGCGCAATTGCCCGATGCGTATATGCAAACCGCGGAAAGGCTTGCCGTGCGACGGCAGCACCAGCACGTCGTCGGGCAGGCCGGCGAACTTGTCGAGCGATTCGAGGTAGAGCCGCAGCGGATCGCCCTCGGGCTCCACCGCGAACACCGAGACGTTGGTCGAAATGCGCGGCAACACCATGTCGCCCGACACCAGTACGTTGCGGCGTGCGCTGTACAAGGCCACGTGCTCGGGCGAGTGGCCGAAACCGGTGATCACGCGCCATGTATCGCCGCCGATCGCGACCTGATGGCCATCCTGCAGGCGGGTATAGGCCGGCGGCACGGCCGGCACCAGCGACGGATAGTAATTCTTGCGACTGCGCATCTGCTCGAGCATGCCTTCGTCGGCCAGGCCGTGCCGGCGGAAGTGCGGGATCGCGGACGGGCCGTCCACGCCCGGCAGCGCCGCCGCCATCATGCGCGCGAAGGCGAATTCGGCGGCGCTGGTCCAGAACGGCGCCTCGAAACGCTCGCACAGCCAGCCGGACAGGCCGACGTGGTCCGGGTGGCAGTGGGTGGCGAACACGCGCAGCAACGGCCCTTGTCCCATGTCATCCGCGAACAATTGCTCCCACGCAGCGCGGGTGGCGTCGGTGGCGGCGCCGCAATCGATCAGCGACCAGCCGCGCCGGCCATCGATCTCGTCGTCCAGCAGCCACAGGTTGACGTGGTCGAGGGCGAACGGCAGCGGCATGCGCAGCCAGGACAGGCCGGGCGCCACCTGCATCCTCGTGCCGGGCGCGGGAATCGCGTCGCCGAAGGGATAGGACAATTGGGACTCGAGAGGATTCATGGCGGTCTTTCGTGTTGGCGCGGAGACGGCGCGCTACAATGCATCCGGCATCGGTATTAACGTATGCGTCAACGCTGGCAGGCTGCGATTCTAAGCGATTCCGGATGCCGCCACCCTTCGATCCTGCAGGACAACATGGCCACTACCTACACCATCGCCGAGCTGGCGCGTGAATTCGACATCACGGCCCGCGCCATCCGCTTCTACGAAGACCAGGGACTGCTGAGTCCAAAGCGCGAAGGCCAGGGCGGACGCAACCGCGTGTACACGCCGCGCGACCGTACGCGCCTGAAACTGACGCTGCGCGGCAAGCGCCTGGGCCTGACCCTTTCCGAAATCAAGAGCATCATCGACATGTACGAGACGCCGAAGGACACGGCGGCCCAGATCAACCGTTTCCTGGGCGTGCTGGCGCACCAGCGCGACACCCTGGAACAGCAGCGCGCCGACATCGAGATGTCGCTGGCCGAGATCGCCGTGCACGAGGAAGAATGCCGCCGTTTGCTGGGCACGGCCGGGATGGAACCGGCGCCGGCGGACGCCGAGGAACGCGACGCGGCCTGACGGGCAGCGGCAGCATGGCCGCCGCTGCAGCACGCAGCACGATATCTACTTGACGTTTACGTTAACGTCACTCCGCGCTATCATGCAGCCTGGCCGTGTAGAGCCCAACACCACAACGCGAGGACGACATGCTGCATCTCCCAGGCTTGACCTTTGACCACGGCGAGGACATCGCCGCGCTGCGCGAGGCGGTGCAGCAATTTGCCGCCAGCGAAATCGCCCCGCGCGCCGCCGAGATCGACCGCAGCGACCAGTTCCCGATGGACCTGTGGAAAAAAATGGGCGAACTCGGCCTGCTCGGCATCACCGTCGGCGAGGAATACGGCGGCGCCGGCATGGGCTACCTGGCGCACATCGTCGCCATGGAAGAAATCTCGCGCGCCTCGGCCTCGGTGGGACTGTCGTACGGCGCCCACTCGAACCTGTGCATCAACCAGATCAAGCGCAACGGCAGCGAAGAACAAAAACAGACATACCTGCCGAAGCTGATCTCGGGCGAACATGTCGGTGCGCTGGCGATGTCGGAACCGAACGCCGGCTCCGACGTGGTCAGCATGAAGCTGCGCGCCGAGCTGAAAGGCGACCGCTACGTCCTGAACGGCACCAAGATGTGGATCACCAACGGCCCCGACGCCGATACCCTGGTGGTGTACGCCAAGACCGACATCGAAGCCGGCGCGCGCGGCATGACCGCCTTCCTGATCGAAAAGGGTTTCAAGGGTTTTTCGATCGCGCAAAAGCTCGACAAGCTGGGCATGCGCGGTTCGCACACCGGCGAGCTGGTGTTCCAGGATTGCGACGTGCCGGTCGAGAACGTGCTGGGCGGGGTGGGTAAAGGCGTCAACGTGCTGATGTCGGGCCTGGACTTCGAGCGCACCGTGCTGTCCGGCGGCCCGCTCGGCATCATGGCTGCCTGCATGGACGTGGTCGTGCCCTACATCCACGAAAGAAAACAGTTCGGCCAGGCGATCGGCGAGTTCCAGCTAATGCAGGGCAAGATCGCCGACATGTACTCGACCATGATGGCCTGCCGCGCCTATGTGTACGCGGTCGGCCAGGCTTGCGACCGCGCCGCCAACCCGGCCGCCGTGCGCGCACTGCGCAAGGACGCCGCCGGCGCCATCCTGTACAGCGCCGAAAAGGCGACCTGGATGGCGGGAGAAGCGATCCAGGCGCTGGGCGGCAACGGCTACATCAACGACTACCCGGTCGGCCGCCTGTGGCGCGACGCCAAGCTGTACGAGATCGGCGCCGGTACCAGCGAAATCCGCCGCATGCTGATCGGCCGCGAGCTGTTCGGCGAGACCGCGTAAGGACAAGTGGGGAAGCGAGGGGAGACGCGGGCGCTAGCCCAGAGCCGAAAAGGCCGCACAAGCGCTGACACAGCCATTACCAGCCCGACCTTGTAACGTCGTTCCCGCGAAGGCGGGAACCCATACCGATTATCCGGCGCCGTCATCCGTACCGGCACCGATCGTCGACCTGGGTTCCTCCTTCGCGGGAAGTTGTTTCACGCACCAGCATCCAACCGGAGACACACACCATGAATGATCCAGTCGTCATCGTCGGCGCAGCGCGCACCCCGATGGGCGCCTTCCAGGGCGATTTCAGTTCCCAATCCGCCAGCGACCTGGGCGCGGTGGCGATCCGGGCCGCCGTCGAGCGCGCCGGCGTCGACCCGGCCAGGGTCGAGCACGTCTACTTCGGCAATTGCCTGATGGCCGGCCAGGGCCAGGCCCCGGCGCGCCAGGCGCTGATCAAGGCCGGCCTGCCGATCTCCACCGGCGCGGTGACGCTGTCGAAGATGTGCGGCTCGGCGATGCAGGCGGCGATCTTCGCGCACGACGCATTAAAAGCCGGCAGCGCCGACATCGTGGTGGCCGGCGGCATGGAATCGATGACCAACGCACCCTACCTGATCCCGAAGGCGCGCGGCGGCTACCGCATCGGCCATGCGCCGATGTTCGACCACATGATGCTGGACGGCCTGGAAGACGCCTACTCGCGCAACGAAAAGACCGGTGAGGGCCGCTCGATGGGCACCTTCGCCGAGGAATGCGTCGCCAGCTACGCCTTTACGCGCGAGCAGCTGGACGCGTTCGCGATCGCCTCGGTCAAGCGGGCCCAGGCCGCCGCCGAATCCGGCGCCTTCGACTGGGAGATCGCCCCGGTGAGCGTGGCGAGCCGCTCGGGCGAGACGCTCATCGAGAAGGACGAAGGCCCGCTCAAGGCCAGGCTCGACAAGATCCCGACGCTGCGTCCCGCCTTCAAGAAGGATGGCGCGATCACCGCCGCCTCGTCGTCCTCGATCAACGACGGCGCCGCCGCGCTGGTCATGATGCGCGAATCGACCGCCAGGGAACTGGGTTTGACGCCGATCGCGCGCGTGGTGGCGCACACCACCCACGCCCAGGAACCGGACCGGTTCAGCACCGCGCCGATCGGCTCGCTGAACAAACTGTTCCAGAAGACCGGCTGGACGCCGGCCGACGTCGACCTGTTCGAGATCAACGAAGCCTTTGCCGCGGTGCCGATGGCGGCCATGCACGAACTCGACATCCCGCACGACAAGGTCAACGTCCACGGCGGCGCCTGCGCGCTGGGCCACCCGATCGGCGCTTCCGGCGCGCGCATCCTGGTGACCCTGATGGGCGCCTTGAAACAGACCGGCGGCAAGCGCGGCGTGGCCTCGCTGTGCATCGGCGGCGGCGAAGCCACGGCGATGGCGATCGAGATGGTATAAACGTCGTTCGACGCGTAGGGTGGACGGCTCGACCCGACGATGCGCATGCCGGCAACCCGGATGCCGTCCACGCGTTCAACGGATGCATGATGATTCGTGACATCGATCGAACAAGGAGAACTGCATGCCCACCGCACTCATCATCGGCGCTTCGCGCGGCATCGGCCACGAACTGGCGCGCCAATACCGCGCCGACGGCTGGCGCGTGATCGCCACCGCGCGCCAGGCCGGCGATTGCGACGCGCTGCGCCGCCTGGGCGCGGAAGCGCACCAGGCCGACGTGACCAATGCCGAATCGATCGGCGGCCTCGGCTGGCGGCTGGACGACGAAAAGATCGATGCCGCCTGGCTGGTGGCCGGCGTCTACGGCCCGCGCCACGACGGCTTTCCCACCGCACAGGAATTCGACGGGGTGATGCACACCAACGTGCTGGCGGCGATGCGCCTGCTGCCCATCGTCGCGCCGCTGGTGTTGCCGACGCGCGGCAAGGTGGCGGTGATTTCCTCGCGCATGGGTTCGATCGGCGAGCGCGACTCGCCGTCCGGCTCGCTGTACCGCGCCAGCAAGGCGGCGCTCAATTCCGTGCTGGCCGACGCCGCCCTCGCCTGGGGACCGCAGGGCGCCACCTGCCTCGCCTTCCACCCCGGCTGGGTGCAGACCGACATGGGCGGCGCCGGCGCGGCGCTGACGGTACAAGACAGCGTGCGCGCGCTGCGCGCCACGCTGGCTGCCGCCACGCCGGCGCAGAACGGCAGCTTCCTGAACTACGACGGCACGCCGATCGCCTGGTAGGCCGCCCCTACAACCAAAACGACCGAGACATGGTACTGAGTGAAGAACACCAGATGATCCGCGACGCCCTGCGCAGCTTTGCGCAGGAACGCCTGGCCCCCAATGCCGCGCGCTGGGACCGCGACCACCACTTTCCGAAGGAAGAGCTGCAGGAACTGGCGCAACTGGGCGCCTTCGGCGTGGCGGTGCCGGAACAGTACGGCGGGGCCGGCCTCGACTACGTGGCGCTGGCGCTGGTGCTGGAAGAGATCGCGGCCGGCGACGGCGGCGTCTCGACCGTCATCTCGGTCAACAACTGCCCGGTCTGCTCGATCGCCATGGCCTACGCCAGCGAAGCGCAAAAGCAGCGCTGGCTGCGCCCGCTGGCCCAGGGACAGCTGCTGGGTGCCTTTGCCCTCACCGAGCCGCACACCGGCAGCGACGCCGCCGCGCTGCGCACCACCGCCGTGCGCGACGGCGATGACTACGTCATCAACGGCAGCAAGCAGTTCATCACCAGCGGCAAGAACGGCGACGTGGCGATCGTCCTGGCGGTCACCGACAAGGCGGCCGGCAAGAAGGGCATCAGCGCGTTTTGGGTGCCGGTCGATACGCCCGGCTACATCGTGGCCGGGATCGAGCACAAGATGGGCCAGCACTCGTCCGACACGGCGCAGATCGTGTTCGAGGATTGCCGCGTCCCGGCGGACAACCTGATCGGGCAGGAGGGGCAAGGCTACAAGATCGCCCTGTCCGGCCTGGAGGGCGGGCGCATCGGCATCGCCGCGCAAGCGGTGGGCATGGCGCGCGCGGCCTGCGAGGCGGCGCTGGCGTATGCAAAGGAACGCACCAGCTTCGGCCAGCCGATCTTCGACCACCAGGCGGTGCAGTTCCGCCTGGCCGAGATGGCGATGCAGATCGAGGCCGCGCGCCAGTTGATCCTGCACGCGGCGGCGATGAAGGATGCCGGCCTGCCCTGCCTGAAGGAAGCGGCGATGGCCAAGCTGTTCGCCTCCGAGATGGCCGAGCGCGTGGTCTCCAGCGCGATGCAGGTGTTCGGCGGCTACGGCTACGTGGCCGATTTCCCGGTCGAGCGCATCTACCGCGACGTGCGCGTGTGCCAGATCTACGAAGGCACCAGCGACATCCAGAAGATCCTGATCGCGCGGGCGCTGTGAACGTGGACGCGCGCGCGCTGCCGGATACAAGAGCGGGTGCGGCCGACGCGCCCTCGGACACCGCTGGCGCCGGCCGCCATGACGCGGCGGGCGCGCCGCTGCGCATCCGCGCCGCCGGCGGCGCCGACCTGGCGCCCTTCTTCGCCTACCTGGAAGACCACCTGCGCGACAACGGCACCGGCGGCACGCCGCTGTTCCAGCCATTGCCGCCGGGCCAGTCCAGCCTGCCGGGCGGCGT
The DNA here is from genome assembly GCF_012849555.1 of Massilia forsythiae. NCBI lineage: Bacteria > Pseudomonadati > Pseudomonadota > Betaproteobacteria > Burkholderiales > Oxalobacteraceae > Massilia > Massilia forsythiae. The sequence continues at coordinate 1,992,725 of NZ_CP051685.1, read as the reverse complement.
GCGCCTGTCCTTCATCAAGGGCCTGGACATCGCGGTCGGCCAGCCGGGCTGGCGCCGCCTGTGGCTGGCGCTGGGACCGACCGGTTCCATCGCCGGCCACATCGACCTGCGCAGCCGTCCGGAAATGGCGGCGGCGCACCGCGCCATGCTGGGCATGGGCGTGCACCGCCTGTACCGGCGCCGCGGCCTGGGCACGCGCCTGCTCGCCACCGCCGCCGACTGGGCAGGCCGGGATGCCGGCCTGGCCTGGATCGACCTCGAGGTGCTGGCGCACAACCGGCCGGCGGTCGAACTGTATGCGCGCAACGGTTTTACCACGCTGGCATGCATCGCCGACATGCTGCGCATCGACGGCGCCAGCTACGACCTGAGCTACATGACGCGCGCACTGCGCTGAGACGCCGCAAACGCAGCACTGCCGCAACAGCCATTAAAATTTCATCAACCCGAAAAACCTTCATGCTAGAGTGATCGCAGCCGTTCGGAACCCATCGCCACCAACCGAATCCTGTATGAAGATCACACTCTTTCTCGGACTGACACTGTGCGCCGGCGCCGCGCTGGCGCAAGACCCGGCCGCCGCGGGAACGCCCACCTACGGCGCCGCCGACTGCAAGGTCGGCAAGCTGCTGCCGCCACCGGCGGGCGGCGCCGTGCAATGGCGCGGCAACTGCAAGGACGGCTTCGCCGACGGCCCCGGCGTGCTCGAATGGACGACGAAGGACGGCACCGCGCTGCGCCTGGAAGCCGCCTTCGCGCGCGGCGCGGTCGTCGGCGAAGGCAAGCTGCGTGCCGGGGGACGCTTCGACTATATCGGCACCCTGGTGAACGGCATGCCCGACGGCGAAGGCTATCTGAAATTCGCCGATGGCCACCGCTACGAAGGCGGGATCCGGCACATGCAGCGCGAGGGCCAGGGCACCCTGATCTATCCGAATGGCGACGTCTACCAGGGCGGCTTCCACGACAACAAGCTCAGTGGTACCGGACGCCTGACCTTCGCCCTGGGTGGCAAGATCGAAGGCGAATTCAAGGACGGCAAGCCGGATGCCAAGGCGAAGATCACCTATGCGGGCAGTGGCCGTGAAGCCGAGTTCGGCAACCTGCGGCACGAACGCGCACAGGAAGAGGATGGCAAGCCGCTCGCCTTCCAGATCCGCGAGGACGAACCGCATCTCGGCACCCTGCTACGCAAGGCCACCATCAAGTCATCGGTGCCGCTGACCAGCAACTGGAAGGCGCTGAGCGAGGCGCAAAAGGATGTCGTGCGCTCTCATTACCCCGCCCTGGAAGAAGGCGACGAACCGCCTTTTCCGGTGCGTGGCGAAGGCGAGCTGCTGAAGGTGCTGCATGCAGTCGGCAACCGTTACAACGCCACCGGCATGCTGCGCCTGAACGTGCTGGTCGGCGCCGACGGCAAGGCGAAACAGGTGGCGCGCGTCGGCGACTTCGACCAGGATGTGGTGCGCTATGCGGCCAGCGCCGCCATGGTGCAGGAATACAAGCCGGCGCTATGCCATGGCGCGCCGTGCGAGATGATGTACGCGTTGCGGGTCAACCTGGTCAGGCAAATGCCATAAGCGCGGCGCGGTGCGGTCGTCCTAGAATCCTTCCAGCACGATCTTGCCCTGCGCCCGCTGCGATTCGAGCAGGGCATGCGCCCGTTTCAGGTTGGCGGCATCGATGCGGCCGAAGCGCTCGTGCGCCGTGCTGCGGATGGTGCCGGCATCGACCAGCTCCGCCACGCGGTTCAGGATCGCATGCTGCTGCGCCATGTCGGCGGTATTGAACAGCGAACGGGTGAACATCAGTTCCCAGTGCAGCGACACCGCTTTCATCTTGAGCTTGCGCACGTCGATCGGCGCCGGATCGTCGATCAGGCCGAAGCGGCCCTGCGGCGCGATCAGTTCGACGATCTGGTCGAAGTGCTGGTCGCTATGGGTCAGGCCGGCCACGTAGGCCGGCGCCGGCAGCTGCGCCCGGGCGAAGGCGTCGGCCAGCGGCAGGGTGTGGTCGATCACGTGGTGGGCGCCGTGCGCCAGCGCCCAATCGCGCGTTTCCGGGCGCGACGCGGTGCCGACCACGGTCAAGCCGGTCAACTGGCGCGCCAATTGCAGCAGGACCGAGCCGACGCCGCCGGCGGCGCCGACCACCAGCAAGACCTGGCCGCGCCCGGCGTCTCCCTGCGGCACCTGCAGGCGGTCGAACAGCAATTCCCAGGCGGTCAGGCTGGTCAGCGGCAGCGCCGCGGCGGCGCCGAAGTCGAGCGCTTGCGGCATGCGCCCGACGATGCGCTCGTCGACCAGCTGCAGTTCGCTGTTGCTGCCCGGCCGCACGATCGAGCCGGCGTACCAGACCCGGTCGCCGGGCCGGAACAGCGTTACGTCGGGGCCGACCGCCTTGACCACGCCGGCCGCATCCCAGCCGAGCACCTTCCAGTCGCCCTCTTGCGGGATGGCGCCGGCGCGCACCTTGGTGTCGACCGGGTTGACCGATACCGCGCGCACCTCGACCAGCAGGTCGCGGCCCTGGGCGCTTGGCTCCGGCAGGGTGATGTCGGCCAGCGCCTGCGGGTGGTCGATGGGAAGATGGGACTGGTAGCCGACGGCTTTCATGGTGTTCCTTGCTGGATAGCGAAAGCGCCCATTCTAGCGCCGCCACGGCGATGCCATCAGCCGACCGCGGGTTCCAGCAGCGTCAGCGTCTGCGCCGCGGTGTCCAGCCGGGCGCGCACGCCCAGCGGCAGCGTGCACTGGTTGCGGATGTGGCCGAACGAATAACCGCTCACCGCCGGCACGTTCAAAGGCTGCAGGTGCAGGTCCAGGGTCTCGTCCAGCGTCAAGGACGGTCCGTCGCCCTGCGGCCCGCAGTTTTCGCACACGCCGACGATGAGCGCCGCCGCCCGCTCGAACCCGCCGGACAGGTCGAGCTGGGTCATCCAGCGGTCGATCCGGTACGGCTCCTCGTTGACTTCCTCGATGAACAGCAGGCTGTCGCGGAAGTCGGCCGCGTACGGCGTACCAGCCAGCGCGCTCAACAGGGACAGGTTGCCGCCGACCAGCGGTCCGGTGGCGACGCCGCCGTGCACCGTGCGGATGGCGTACTGCGGCTCGCTGATGGCGCGGCGCGCGTTTTCCGCGGACATCGGTATCGTGTAGCTCGGGCGCGGCTCGGTCAGCACCGCCAGCAGGTGTTCGGTCGAATAATCCGACGGCGTGCTCGACGCCACCGGACCGTGGAAGCTCACCAGGCCGGCATGGCGCAGGATGGCCAGGTGCAGTGCCGTGATGTCGGAATAGCCCAGCAACACCTTGGGGTGGCGCCGGATCAGCGCGTAATCCAGGTGTTTCAGCAAGGAGATGCAGCCGGAGCCGCCGCGGATCGCCCATATGGCCTTGACTTCCGGATCGCGCAACATGGCGTGCAGGTCGGCGATGCGCGCGGCCACGGTGCCGCCGTAGTTGCCCCAGACTTCGCGCAGGTAATGGCCCGGCCTGGCGCGGAAGCCCAGCGCTTCGATGTGCTGCACCGCCGTCTGGATCGATGCATCGGACGTGTAGCCGCCGGGCGCGACCAGGCCGACCAGGTCGCCGCGGCGCAGGCGTGGGGGTTTGATCAGGGGCGTCATTGAACGGGACAAGTGTCGATGCGCAGGTGGGACCGCCGTGGCGGCGTCCGTAGCGGCCGGCAGCAGCAGCGCGCCCGCCAGCAGGCGGTTGAAGCGGCGGCGATCAAGGTCATGCATGTAGAACGCCCGGTAGTGTCACGTGCAACGGCCCGCCGGCGGGAATCCTTTCCCGTCGACGGGCCGCCGTCAGCCAGCGCGATTCAGCCAAAATACATCAGAAGAACTTGTATTTGACATCGAAACTCAGCGCGCGGCCGCGCGGATCGGCCACGCGCGGGTCCCAGCCGGCGCCCACGACTTCATCCACGTTGTGGGCGGTGAACGGCGGGTCGCGGTCGAACAGGTTCTGGATGCCGACCGTGATCGTGGTGCCCTTGAAGCCGGCATACGTGGTCGACAGGCCGAAGGTGGTATAGCTGGCCACGTGCGGGTTGAAGCCGGCCGGCGGCGTGCTCTTGCCGGCGTCCGGCAACTGGTCCTTGTAGCCGTCGCGGTACAGATTGCTCAGCAGGATGCTCCACGGCCCCTTGCTCACGCTGACGGTGGCATTGTGCTTCCAGCGCAGGTAGATGTCGCGCGTATAGAAATTGCCGACATACTCGACGTAGGGCTGGCCCTCGAATTCGGCGAACTGGTAGCTCTGGGTCCAGGTGCCGTCCAGGGTCGCGTTCCAGCGGTAGCCGCCCGGCAGGCTGCCGCGGCCGCGCAGGCCGACGTCGGCGCCGCGGGTTTTCAGGCCGGCGGCGTTGATCCAGCCGGCGTCGATGTACTCGATCACGCCGGCGGCATCGCGGTGGATGTATTCCGGCAAGGCCGCGGCATTCGCCAGCACGACTTGCGGCGTGCGGTTGAGGATGCGGTCCTTGACGTTGATCGCCCAATAATCGACCGAGGCCGAGAAGTTGGCGCTCGGTTCGATAATGAAACCCAGCGTGCCCTGCTTCGAGGTTTCCGGACGCAGGTTCGGGTTGCCGCCGCTGAAATAATCGAGGCGCTCGATGGCGCAATAGCGCGCGTCGCCCGGATGCGCGGCGCAACCGATCGGATCGGACACGCCGTTCGGCAATTCCTGGTTCAGGCGGCCGGCGTACAACTGGCCGAAGCTCGGCGCCAGGAAACCTTTATTGGCCGAACCGCGCAGCATCAGCCAGCTCGTCGGACGGTAGCTGAAGGCGACCTTCGGGTTGGTGGTGGCGCCGATCAAACTGTAATCGTCGCGGCGGATCGCCAGCTGCAATTCCAGGTCCTTCACGACCGGCACCGCCAGCTCGGCATACACCGCCTTGACGTTGCGGCTGACCCGCTCCTGGTTGGCGTTGCCCGGCGCCAGCAGGATCTGGGTGGCGTCGACGTCCTGGCGGAACTGGTAGCTCTCGCGGCGCAGGTCGGTGCCGATCGCGCCCGAGACGGCGCCGGCCGGCAATTGCCAGATCTCGCCCGAGACCGAGCCGTTCAGCTGGGTCAGCGTGGTCTTGCCGTGCTGCAGGCGGCCATAAAACTTGGTCGATTCCAGCGCATTCATCGCCGCTTGCGTCTGGCCGTCGGCCGGCGCCGCGAACGGATTCACGATGCCGCTGCCCAGCACCGCGTACAGCGGTTTCGTGTAGGCGTAGCCGTCGAGCAGGTCGGTGGTGGTGCGGCTGAAGCTGTGCGACAAGTCGAGGCGGTAATCCCATTTGCCGGCGATGGTGCCCTCTCCGCCCAGCAGCAGGCGCGCGGTGTCCGTGCTGTACTTCTGGGTGCGGTCGCCCAGCGGCCAGGCGCGCCATTTGTACAGGATCGGTTTCGTTGCGTCGAACGTCGGGATATAGGCCGACAGGTTCTGGTAGTAAGCACCACCCACCGGGTAGGCATTGCCGGCCGCCAGCGTGGTCGAGATCTGCGCCGGCGTCAGGATCGCCAGGCTGCTGGTGTGGGCGCCGACGGTCTCGGCATACAGGCGGTTCTGCGGATCGATCTGGAAAGTGCCGCGCGCCACGAAGTTGGTGCGCTCGGTGGGCAGCTGCATCACGTAGTCGCCGCCGTAGTCGTACGAGCAGGAATACGTGGAACGCAGCGGCGAGGTCACGTTCTTCCACAGGCTGGTGGCGTACTGCTGCATGCCGGCCACGCTGTCGCACTTGCCCTGCAGGCTCAGCAAACCGGCCTGCAGATACGTGTTGTTGTCGCCGGGACGCTTGAAACCGGTGCCGAGTGCGCTGCCGGCGCCGGTCAATTGGTTGGCGACCGGGGTGCCGGTGGTATCCGGCGCCAGGCCGCGCAGCGGCTGGTAGCCGTTGGCGAAGTCGCGCTGGTTGGAATTCAACTGGGAATTGTTGTCGTAGCCCAGCGCCGCCATCACGTTGAAGCGGTCGGTGTCGAGGTTGCCCTTGCCGGCCACCAGTTGCAGGCGCCGGGTCGCGCCGCCGCCGTGTTCGGTAAAATTGCCGCTGGCATTCGCCTGCAGCCCTTCGAAGTCGGTTTTCAGGATGAAATTGATGACGCCGCCGACCGCGTCGGTGCCGTAGATCGCCGAGGCGCCATCCTTCAGCACCTCGACGCGCGCGACCGCCGCCAGCGGGATCGTGTTCAGGTCGACCGCCTTGCCCGACAAGCCGTAACCGGCGATGCGGCGGCCGTTGATCAACACCAGCGTGCCGCTCGGTCCCAAGCCGCGCAGCGAGGCGAAGGAACCGCCGCCGCTGACGCGGTCGGCATCGGCGCCGAACACGTTGTTACCGGAGGTCATGTTGTCGGCGCCGGTGCCGTTGGCCGAGATCAGGCGCATCATCTGCTCGGCGTTGGTGATGCCCTGCTTGTCCAGCTGTTCCACGGAAATCGTTTGCACCGGCAACGCGCCTTCGGTGGCGAGGCGCTTGATGCTGCTGCCCGTGATTTCGACGCGCTGCATCGGTTGCGACGCTGGCGCCTGCTGCGCGACGGCCGGAGCCGTGGCGCCGATCAGGGCGATCATATGGACTAGCTTCTTCAACTTCACGCGTCTCTCCTTGGGATGCTTGATGGCGGCTGGGCATGGCAATTTTTCAAAGGTATGCGCTGTCCCTGGCGCCAGCCAATGAAAATTCCGGCGCTGAGTATAACTAGAGGGAATGTTTAGTTGAGGAAAAACTCACCAAAACACTCAGCGGCCCCGTGTCGCCCGTGCTCTTTCTACAACATCGACATCCAGGTAACGCCATTGGGTGAATTCGACCGGGTGGCGCTTGTAGTTTTTTAGCCACGGCTGGCGGATGTCGGCCGACAGTACGTGCGTCAGCGGCACCCACGGGTTGTAGGCGTGGATCAGCTGGTTCATCTCGAAGTACAGCTTCTGGCGCGCCGGACCGTCGGTCAATTGGCGCGCTTGCTCGTAGCGGACGTTGTAAGCGGGCAGGTCGAAGCGCGCATAGTTGGCGCGCCCCGCGTTCGGGCCGTACAGCAACTGGTAAAAATTGTCGCCGTCGGGGAAGTCGGCGATCCAGTTACTCTCGAACATTTGCACGGTCCCCAGGCGCGAGCCCTTGATGATCTCGGTCTTCTTGTCCGATTTGAAGACCACGCGCAGGCCGACCGCATTCAGGCATTTGCGCCATAGCTCGTCGCGCAGGCGCCCGCCGACCGTGGCTTCGCTGCTCATCACCAGCGTCAGCGGCTCGGTCGCGCCGGTCGTCCCGGCACCCTTGGCGGCGGCCGGCGATCCGGCGGCCGGCGACCCGGCGGCCGGCGATCCGGCGGCCGGCATGCCGGCGCGTTTCGGCTGGCGCCGGAACCCGTCCGGGTCGCGCTCGCCGTAGCCGTAGCGGTCCAGCAGCGCGTTGGCCAGCGCCACGTCGTGCGGCACCGGGCTGCGGTAGGCGGCGTCGTAGCCGAGCACGCCGGGCGGCAGCGGCGACTCGGCCTTCATCGCGAAACCCTTCTTCAGCAGGGCGATATCCTCGGCGCTGTCGTAGCTGAGGGAAATGGCGCGGCGCAGCGCGATGCGGTCCTTGCCGTAGCCGCCCAGCACCGGATCGCGCATGTTCATCCACATGTAGTAGGTCTGCAGCACCGGGAAGCGATATAACTGCATGCCGCGCGCCGCCAGGTCCGGCTTCAGCTGGCCGTTGCGGATCACCATCTCGGTCATCGATTCCGGCACCTGCTCCAGGTAATCGTATTCGCCGTTCAGGAAGCCGAGCATGCGGCCCTGGAATTCCTCGGCAATCTTGATGTCGACACGGTCGACGCGCGGCAAGCGTTGCCCCTCGAGCGCGGCGGCGATGGCGCGGTCGCCGGCATCGCCGCTCTGCGCAGTACCGTTGCCGGCATGCGCACCCGCAGGCGTACTGCCTTCGCCGGCGAACGCATCGCTATGGAACACCGCCGTCGACTCCGGATTCGCCAGCAGCACGATGCGGTCGCTGCGCTTCCAGTCGCCCAGCATGAAGGGGCCGGTGCCGACCGGGTGGTTGCCGGCCTGGCCGGGATAGGCCTCGATCACTTCGCGCGCCACCACGGCGCTGGCCGGCGTCGCCAGGTAAAACAGGAAATTGTTGTCGGGCGCGGCCAAGCGGATGCGCAGGGTATGCCGGTCGAGCGCCTGCAGGCCGGGAATCGCCGTGTCGACGTTGAACTTGTCCTTCAGCGCGCCGTCGCCCAGCAATTTACCTTCGAACAGGAACGACCATGGCGATTTCAGCGCCGGGTCGTACAGGCGGGTGATGCTGTAGACGTAATCCTGGGCCGTGACCTCGCGCGTCTGCGCGCGCGGCGAATTCTTGAACGCCGGGTCCGGCGTGAAACGGATGCCGGGACGCAAATGAAACGTGTAGGTCAGGCCATCGGGCGACACCTCGGGCAAGCCGGTCGCCGTGTTGCCCTGCAATTTCACGGGGCGCGCCAGGTAATCGTAGCGCAGCAATGGGTCGAACAGGTTTTCCAGCAGGGATAACGTGGCGATGTCGGACGCCACCGCCGGATCGAGGCCGGTTTCGCTGGTCGACAGGAACATGTGCAAGACCTTGGGCGCCGCTGCCGTTACCGGCGCCGGCACCGCGGCCGGGGCGCTGCCCGGCAGCAGCATCGAAGTGGACTGCAAGGTCAGCAGGGCAGCGGCGGCGAGGGTGCGGAAAGTCGGCATGGCGGGGTCCTGGAAACGTTGCGTATCATAGGCCGAGGGAGGATGCGCAGCAATACGCATAACTTTTATACATAGCCCGGCTGCATTCTTTCATCCTTGCAGCTTGCCGTGCACCTATACTCTGCGCTGGACAATCGAGCGCAGGCACGCACCAGCGCGTTGCCGCCGTCGCAGGTGCCACGCCCCCGATTCTTACCCCCAGGCCGCCGGCCTGAACCGAACGACACGCACATGGCTCTGAATTACATCTGGATCGGCTTTTTCCTGGTTGGTTTTATTGCGGCGCTGGCCCAATGGATCTTCCTGGGCGATACCGAGATCTTCAAGCGCATCATCGACGGCACCTTCGATTCCGCCAAGACCGGCGTGATGGACATCGCCCTGCCCCTGGCCGGCGTGATGACGCTGTGGCTGGGCATCATGAACATCGGCGAAAAGGCCGGCGTCATCGGCTGGCTGGCGAAGGTCATCGCGCCCTTCTTTTCGCGCATCTTCCCGGACGTGCCGAAAGACCATCCGGCCACCGGCCACATGGTGATGAATTTCTCGGCCAACCTGCTCGGCCTGGACAATGCCGCCACGCCCTTCGGCTTGAAGGCGATGGAAAGCCTGCAGACCCTGAATCCGCAGAAAGACACCGCCAGCAATGCGCAAATCATGTTCCTGGTGCTGCACACCTCGGGCCTGACCCTGATTCCGCTGGCGATCATGGCCCAGCGCGCCATCCTGGGCGCCAGGGACCCGTCCGACATCTTCATTCCCTGCATGATCGCGACCTACGTCGCCACCGTCACCGGCATCGTCGCGGTGTCGATCCGCCAGCGCATCAACCTGCTCAACGGCGTGGTGCTGGGCTGGCTGGGCGGCATGACGGCGGCGATCGCGCTGCTGATCTGGTATTTCACCGCTTTTTTGACCAAGCCGGAAATCGAGACCGTTTCCAAGCTGGCCAGCAATTTGCTGCTGTTCTCGATCATCATCGTGTTCATCTTGGGCGCGCTGCGCAAGGGCGTGAACGTGTACGAGACCTTCATCGAAGGCGCCAAGGGCGGCATCCAGACCTCGCTGACCATCATCCCCTACCTGGTCGGCATGCTGGTGGCGATTTCCGTGATCCGCAATTCGGGCGTGCTCGGCTTCGTCGTGAACGGCATGGAATGGGTGTTCATGAAGATGGGCCTGGACACCGCGTTCACCCCGGCGCTGCCGACCGCGCTGATGAAGCCGCTGTCCGGCAGCGGTTCCAAGGCGATGATGATCGACGCCATGAAGACCTACGGCGTGGATTCCTTCGTCGGCCGCCTGGCCTGCATCTTCCAGGGCTCGGCCGACACCACCTTCTATATCGTCGCGCTGTATTTCGGCTCGGTCGGCGTACGCAAGACCCGCTATGCGATTTCCTGCGGCCTGATCGCGGACCTGGCCGGCATCGTCGCGGCGATTGCCGTCGCCTACGTATTCTTCGGCTGAGCGCCACCGGCACAAGCGCGGGGCTGCGTTGCCTTAGCCCTGCCCTGCGGCCCATGCCAGCGGTTCATCGCTAAAAAAAGGAGCAGCATGTTTCGTCCTTTCCCCTCGCTCGCGGCGCTGACCCTGGCCGCGTGGTTGCCGCTGCCGGCGCTGGCCCAGCTGCCCGAACCGGTGGCCGGCGTGCTGCGCAGCACGGCCATTCCCGAGAGCGCGCTGAGCGTGCTAGTGCTGCGCGGCAACGATACCGTGCTGTCGCACCTGGCCGACCGTCCCATGCAGCCGGCCTCCACCATGAAGCTGGTGACGACGCTGGCTGCCCTGGAGCAATTGGGCCCGGTCTTTCGCGGCCGCACCGAACTGCGCACCACGGCGCCGCTGCAGGGCGACGCGCTGCAGGGCGACCTGGTGCTGCGCGGCGGCGCCGACGCGGACTTTTCGACCGAGGCCTTGACCACGATGCTGCGCAGCCTGCGCAACCAGGGCATCCGCCGCATCGAAGGGCGCCTGGTAATCGACCGCCAGCTGTTCAACCCGGCCCGCCTCGACCTCGGTGTCGCACCCTTCGACGAATACCCGGAGGCGTACTACAACGTGATTCCGGACGCCCTGCTGGTCAACAAGAACATGCTGCAGCTCGACCTGCGCGCGGACGGCGGACGCCTGACGCTGGCGATGCAGCCCGAACTGGAAGGCGTGACAGTCGCCTCCGATATGACCCTCACCAATGCCGATTGCGACAAGTGGGAAGACGGCTGGAAGACCCCGGAAGCGCTGCCGCAAGCCGACGGCGGCATCAAGGTCATGTTGCACGGCAGCTTCCCGAAAAATTGCACGGCCAATTACGCGATCAACGTGCTCGACCGCCAGGAATACCTCGACCGCCTGTTCCGCTTCACCTGGAAACGGCTGGGCGGCAGCATCGCCGCCCCCACGGTCGAGGGCGCCACGCCGCCGGAAGCGCGCCTGCTGGCCGAACACGTGGCGCGCGCGCTGCCGGAAGTGGTACGCGACACCAACAAGCCCTCGGACAACGCGCTGGCGCGCACGCTGTTCCTGAGCCTGGGCGCGCTGGCGCCGGACCCGCTGCTGGGCAGCCGGCCGCAGCCGGGCAGCGCAGTGCTGACGCTGGCGCGTACCGACAACGTGATCCGCGCCTGGCTGCGCGCCAAGGGCATCGTTGACACCGGCCTGGTGCTCGAAAACGGTTCCGGCCTGTCGCGCAGCGAGCGCATCACCCCGGTGCAGATGGCCGGCGTGCTGCAGGCCGGGCTGCGCAGCAACTGGGCGCCCGAATTCATGGCCAGCATGCCGATCGTCGCCGTCGACGGCACCATGCGCCGGCGCCTGCCCGGCAGTCCGGCGGCCGGCCGCGCGCGCCTGAAGACCGGCTCGCTCAAGAACGTGGTGGCGCTGGCCGGCTACGTGCCGGATGCCGGCGGCCGGCAATGCGTGCTGGTCGCGATGGTCAACAGCGAACTGGTCAGTAATGGCCGCGGGCGCCTGGTGCTCGATGCGCTGGTCGACTGGGTGGCGCGCCTGGATGGTACACCGCCGGGTTTCCCGCCTCAGCCGGTGCAAGGCGTGCCGGGCCAGTTCGGCGCGCCGTCCCGGATGCCGGCACCGGCGCAGTTGCCGGCCCAGCCGTAAGGATTCGGCAAGACATTCGCTGGGCCACTGCCACGCGCATCTTTCTGGCAGCCGGCTCAGCGGGCAGCACCCGTGGCCGTACTCGCTTGTGGCGCCACGGTCTGCGCTGCGCTGCCTGCCCGGGGGGCCGCTACCGGTGCCGGCGCCGGTACGGCTGGTGCTGAAGGGGTCGCCGCTGACGTTGGTAAGGCTGGGGGTGGCGGTGTCGCCGCTACCGATGGCGCCGGTGCCGCCGGTGCCGGTGCCGGTGCCGCCGCTGCTGCTGCCGGTACCGATGCCGCCGCTGGCGCCGCGGCCGGCTCACCCGGCGCGGCGACCGGATGCGTGACGACCGCCGTGGCCGGGTCCGCCATCCCCGCGGCGGGCGCGGCGGCCACCGGCGCGGCAGGCGCCGCCGACGACGACGAGGCATACAACGGCGCCTTGCCCAGCGGGGCGTTTGGCCCGGATTGCAGCCAGGCGGTGCCTGCCAGGTCGGGCCGGGCCTCGACCAGCGACACGGTGGCGCCGGTGCCCTCGCGGATCGCGCGCACCAGGTCCATCATGGTGGTCTCGGTGAATTTTTCCGGAGTGCCCATCATCATGCCGCCGACCCTGCGGGGCCAGGCCAGCCAGCCGCCCTCGGGCTTGGTGAACACGGCGTACATGTCGAGGTGATAGCCGGTCTTGTACGGGAACAGGCAGGCGACCAGGTTCATGTTGTCGCCGCCGCGCACCTGCGGCGCAGCCTTGGCGGTCCAGGAAGCGCCGTCGCAGCTCGGTCCCTTGTCCACGGGCGTGCCGGGGGGCGCGGAAGCGGCATCGGCCATCCTGAAGCGGCCCGGCTGGTCGGTCACCGGCGCGGCGGCCGGGGTCGCCACCACGGCATCCTTGACGTTGCGGCTGATGCCGGTGCTGGCGGCCCTGACCACCGCGTCGGCGGCGGCAGTGGTCTTGATGTCGAACACGCGGTAGTACTCGACCGTCGTGTCGTGGGCGGCAATCTCGTTGTTCCCGGTACTGCTGCATCCCGCCAGCACGGCCGTGGCCGCAACCATGCCGCCCACGCCGGCCATTATCGAGCTTCTCATGCACACCTCCTCGTGTTGGGGTGGACGGTTACCCGCCCTGCATCGGATGCTGCGATTTTCCGGTTCGGGACGGGGTCGAAACTGAGCTTGCTCAAGCGTGCGGCGGCGGCGTCAGCGTGGCGCGACAGCGGCGCGGACTACGGTCACAACACGCGGCGGAAGGTCTGGCGCACCAGGTTGCGGTCGCCGCAGTCGAAGTGCCACCACTCGGTATTGATGCCGACGAAGCCGGCCTGGAACATGGCGTCGCGCAGCAGCTGGCGGTTGGCGGCCTGGCCCGGGGCGAGTTCGCCGCTGGCCAGGAAGCGCGCTTCCAGCGCCGGGTGCGACAGCGCGCTCATGTCGTCGAAACCGGTGCCCATGTCGAGTTCGCGCCCTTCCTCGTCGAGGATGGTGAGGTCGAGCGCCATGCCGTACGAGTGAATCGAGCCGCGCGCCGGGTCGGCCAGGTACGGCTGCAGGCCGGTGCCGGCCAGCGCATCCCACAATTGCTGCTGCACGCGCTGCGGACGCAGGGCGTCCAGCACCAGCAGGGTGTGGCCGGATCGGTGCGCCGCCAGCCAGGCCACGGCCCGTTCCAGTGCGGCGGCGGCGTCGCGGTGCAGCCAGGCGCAGTCGAACGGCGCATACAGGTCGCGCCCGATGAAATTGTTCGGCGTGGCGTAGCGCAGGTCGACGGCGATGCCGTCGATGCCGGACAGGTGGCGGAAGGCGCCATCGGCGGCGACGTCTTCGCTGGCGATGCCATCCGCGATGGTGCCCGGCGCGCCCGCACTCACCGGCATCCTTCGAGCAGGCCGCGCGCAACGGCGCCGATGCAATTGGCCAGCTCGCGCGCGCCGTGCGACAGCGGCGCGTGGCTGGCGCTCAGCAGGTACAGCTGCACCGGGATCGCCGGCGCCCACGGCCGGCACTGCACCTTGTCCGGCGCGGCCGAGGCCGCCGTGAACGGATCCAGTACGGCGCTGCCGGCGCCGGCCTCGACCAGCGAGCGCGCGATCTGGTAAGTTTGCACCACGGTGTGGAACACCGGATGCACGTCCTGCGCCTCGCACGCCGCCACCACAGTTTCTCCCAGCGGGTCGCCGTCGGCCAGGCCGATCAGCTCGCCGGCGAACTGGCCGCCCAGCTCGGCCGCCGACAGCGGCGTGCGGCACTCCTCCGCGCTCCAGGTGCCGGCCGGCGCCATCACCGTCAATGCGCCCTGCGCGATCGGCTCGGCCTCGATGCCGGGATGGCGCGGGTCTTGCAGCGACAGCGCCAGGTCGGCTTCGCCCAGGCGCAGCGCATTGACGATCTCGGTGGTGTGGAAGGTCGCCAGTTCGCAGCGGGTCTCGGCGAAATCGCGGCGCCACAGCGTCAGCGCCGCCGGCAGCACGCTGATCGCCAGCGTCGGCGTCGATACCAGGCGCACGGTCTCGCCGGCGCGGCTTTTCAGGCTGGCGGCCAGGCGGCGGATGCCTTGCAGGTCGCGGTGCAGCTTTTCGGTTTCCGCGAACAGGCGGTGCGCCTCGGGTTTCGGATACAGTTTTCCGCGCACGCGCTCGAACAAGGGCATGCCCAGCTGCAGTTCGGCGTGCTGCAATACCTTGGTGACCGCCGGCTGGGAAATGTGCAGCACCTGGGCGGCGCCGCTGATGGTGCCGACCTGCATGATGGCGTGGAACACTTCGATATGACGCAGACGCATCGCTGTCCCCCGCTTATTGCTGGATCGGCGCCGCCGGGGTCGCCGGCATGACGGTCGCACCGGTCGGCGGCGTCAGGGGCTGGGTCGGCGGCTGCGGCGGCACCGGCTGCGGCTGCACCTGGCCCGGCAACGGCTGGACCGGTGCCGGCTGCAGCGGCTGGTCATAGCCCGGCGCCGGCGCGGCCGGTTGCCCCGGCTGCACCGGTCCGTAGCCCGGCTGCGGCAGCACCGGCGTGGTGATCACGGGCGGCGGCGCCGGCACCGGCGGCAGCGGACCGGCCGGGTTGGTCAGCGCTTCCAGCAGCGCCGCGGTTTCCACGTCCGGCACGCCGGCGATGTTCGCCGGCCGGTACTTCATCTGGAACGCCGCCAGCACGGTGCGGGTCTGCTCGTCCCACACACCGGACTGCACCAGGCCGTAGCCCCAGGTCGCCAGCTTCTTCTGGTACCAGGCCACCGGCGGCAGCTGCGCCTGGAAGATCGGCACGATGGCGGCCACGCGATTGGCGTCCGGCCAGGTCACCAGGCCGGCGGCGGCCAGCTGGCGCCACGGGAACATCGGGCCCGGGTCCTGCTTGCGCAGCGGCGCGATGTCGGAGTGACCCAGCACGTTTTCCGGGGCGATGTGGTGGCGCGTGACGATGTCGCGCACCAGCGGGATCAGGGCGTCGACCTGCGCCTGGTTGAAGGGTGCGTAGACGCGGCCGTTCGGAGTGTCCTTCCAGCCCGGGTTGACGATCTCGATGCCGATCGAACTGTTGTTCAGCTGGGTGAAATTCTTCCAGCTCGAATTGCCCGCGTGCCAGGCCGCGTTCCTTTCGTCGACCAGGTTGTAGATGGTCGGCACCGGATCGTCGGTGACCAGGTAATGCGCGCTGACCTCTTGCTGGGTCAGGATCTTGATGGAATTGGCGCGGTCGCTGACGGTGTAGTGCAGCACCACGAAGCGGGCGCGGCTGGCCTGTCCCTTGGCGGTATAGGTGTGATCGTATTGCGGTCCGGACGGCGGCGTGGCGCAACCGGCCAGCAGGGCGATGAGCAGGGTGGCGGCGAGGGTCTTCATGGCTTGTCGGTGTTCTTGTTAAAGGGGATGGCCGCCATGCGCGCGGCCGCGTGGTGGGCGGCGCCGGCGGCGCGGGACAGCGTGATGGCGGGCGCCAGCATGGCGCGCATGGCGGCGAAGATGGCCGGATGCAGGCCGGCGGCGCGGCCGGACACGGCCACCGGACGCACGCCGAAGCGGCCGGCCAGGGCGTGCGCCAGGCGCGCCAGTTCGCGCCCGGCGCCGTCCAGGATGGCCAGCGCCGCCGGATCGCGTTCGGCGCTGGCGGCCACGGCGAGGGCCAGCTTGCCGACCGCGCCGCGCTCCTGGCCATAGATGAACTGGCGAGAACAGGCCCAGTCGGCGCCGCCGACGTGGTCGAACACCGCCTGCGCCATCGGCGAGGCGCGCCAGGCGCCGGGGCGCTCGTCCTCGTTGCGCCAGATGGTGCGCAGCGCCTCGCGCGCGATCCAGAAGCCGCCGCCGCCGTCGTCCAGCACCACGCCGCGGCCGCCGGCGCGCTGGAAGTGTCCTTCGGCATCGATGAAGGCGCCGATCGAGCCGGTGCCGGCGTACACCAGGTAGCCCTCGCCGGGCGCGAAGGCGGCGCGGTAGGCGATTTCCATGTCGCTGCAAAAGTGGATCGCCTGCGGCGCCAGGTGCAGCGGTTCGGCCAGCCAGCGCTGCAGCAGGTCGGCGTCGCCGCTGACAGCGCTCGCGCCGTTGGCTCCGCTCGCGTCGGCGACTCCGCCCGAACCGGTGAATCCGGTCAGGCCGGCGCACACGCGTACAGGCGCGCCGTGCCGCAGCACCGCCGCCGCCAGTTCGCCGAAGCGGGCGCGCAAGGCCTCACGGCCAGGTTCGCTCTGCATCTGCAGCGCCGACAGGCCGGGCATGGCGCCCTCGGCAAGGATCTGCCCGGCAGGCGCGGCCAGCGCCCAGCGGGTTGCGGTGCCGCCGGCGTCGATGCCGAGACCCAATCCACTGCCGAGTCCCGGCATGGGAGCTGGCTCAGGCATGGAAGCAGGGGCGAATGCGGAAGGCGGATACATCATGGTCGATCCGAAGTGTACGCCGTCCAGGCCGGCGCATGCGAATGAATGCTGATGCCATGCGCATGACTAAATGTTATGCGGGTCGGCGCGACCGGAGCGCAGGCCGCTGGCGGCAGCCGGGCAAACCGGCCATCAAGCGCCGCGCTTCCAGGCCTGCACGCGCGCGCTCTCGTTGCCCAGGCGGTCGACGGCGCTGACGTAGACCGCGTCCGCGCTGCCCAGCTTGACGTCGTCCGGCACCGTCCAGTCCACGCGCGAGGCCGGCGCCACCGCGAAGCGCCACTGGCCGCCGTAGCGCGACCAGATCGCATAGGTCGCGTTGGCCGGGCCGGCCGCCAGCTTCAGCACCACGCCGTTGCCGCGCCGGCTGGCCAGCACGGTCGGGATGCCGGGCGCCGCGTTGCCCAGCCACGGCGTGGCCGGCACCAGCGCCGGCGACAGGTACAAGGCGCTGCGCAGCTGGTCGCTGATGCCCTTGCGGTTCTGCATCAGCGCGACCATGCTGAAGTGCACGTGGCCGCGCGCGTTCGGGCGCGTGCGCGTGACCTCGATCTGTTCGATGATCTCGGCCGGGGCATATTCCTTGCTGGGCGCGCCGATGCGGCTGGTAAACAGCCCCGGCCAGATGTGGCGGCCCTGCACGTTCTGCGTCACCCAGTAGTCCAGCAGCACCGGGTAGGCCTGCGCCGGCTGGCGGATCGGCCAGTACAGCTGCGGCGACAGGTAATCCAGCCAGCCGTTCTGCAGCCAGGTCTCGGCGTCCGCGTACAGCTTGTCGTACTGCGAAAAACCGTTGATGCCGCGCGGGCGGCGGTCCGGACGGCCGATGCCGAACGGGCTGATGCCGAAGCGCACCCAGCTCTTTTCGCGGTGGATGCCCTCGTACAGCGCCTCGATCAATTTATTGACGTTCTGGCGGCGCCAGGACGGGCGGTCCAGCCGTCCGCCGCCCGCCACGTAGCGCTGCCAGGACGGACCGTCGGGGAAATCGAGTTCGCCCTTGCCCGCCTTGCCGTCCAGCGCCGCGGTCTCGGCGCCGCCCGCGGCCGGGTTATCGATCGGGTACGGATAAAAATAATCGTCGATGTGGATGCCGTCGACGTCGTAGCGGCGCACCACGTCCAGCACCACGTCCAGGGTCTGCTTCGCCGCGGCCTCTTCGCCCGGGTCCATCCACAGGAACTTGCCGTAGCTTTTGACCACGGCCGGATTGGTGCGCGTGATGTGGTTGGGCGCCACCGTCGAGCGGGCACCGGTCTGGCGCGCGCGGTAGGGGTTGAACCAGGCGTGCAGTTCCAGTCCGCGCGCGTGCGCCTGCGTGATCCAGAATTTCAGCGGGTCGTACCACGGCTGCGGCGCCTGCCCCTGCACCCCGGTCAGGTATTCCGACCACGGTTCGATGGTCGAGGCATAGATGGCGTCGGCCGCCGGGCGCACCTGCAGCACGATCGCGTTCAAGTTCAGCGCCTTGGCGCGGTCGAGGATGGCGACCGCCTCGGCCTGCTGCTGGGCCGCGTTCAGGTTCGGCTTGCTCGGCCAGTCGATGTTGGCCACCGTCGAGACCCACACCGCGCGGAATTCGCGCGGCGCCGGCGGCGGCAAATCGGCGCCGGCCGCCGGCAGCACGCCCGGCTGGGACGTGGTACAGGCCGAAAACAGGCCACTCGCCGCCAAGGCCCCGGCGACTCCCGCAAGCGCGAACGCGCGTCGTTGTTGATCAGGTTGCAAAACCACTCCGCTTCATCATCCGTGTCTCCATTGCACCGGCGCCGCCCCGACCGATCATCCGATCCGGAGCAAGCTTCCGCCGGGATGCATTGTACCCAGCAGTGGCACCGGCGCGGCGCGGCCGAGCGCGCGTGGGCGTCGACGCGGCGCGCACCGGCCGCGGCAAGGCGGCTATTTCTTGCCGAATTCCGGATCGATCTTCACCAGCGCCGCCATCACGAAGGCGGGAACGGTGGCCAGGCAGGTCCAGATGAAGAAGTGCCGGTAGCCCAGCATTTCCTGGAGCTTGCCGCTCCACATGCCCGGCACCATCATGCCCAGCGCCATCAGGCCGGTGCACAACGCATAGTGCGCGGTTTTATACGGGCCGTCGGCCACCATGATCATGTACAGCAGCATCGCGGTGAAGCCGAAGCCGTAGCCGAACTGCTCGACGGCGAGGAAACCGGAAATGACGGCCAGGTTCTGCGGCTGCGCCGACGACAGGTAGACGAACACCAGGTCGGGCAGGTGCACCGCGAACACCATCAGCCACAGGCAGCGCTTCAGGCCCAGGCGCGAGATCAGCCAGCCGCCGAACAGGCCGCCGCCAGTCAGGGCAATGATGCCGATGGTACCGTAGGCGGTGCCGTACTGCGCGTTGGACAGGCCGAGCCCGCCCTGCGCCACCGGGTCCTTGAGGAAGGGCGCGACCAGTTTCAGCAACTGCGCCTCGCCCAGGCGGAAGGTCAATATGAAACCCAGGATCAGCCAGATGTCGCGCTTGCGGAAGAAGCTGGCGAAGGTGGCGATGAAGGCGGCCAGCGGACTGGCGGATGCCGGCGCGCCGGCGGCGGTCGCGTTGCCGTGCATCGGCGTGGCGATGCCGGCCGGCGACCCGGCATGGCCGGCACCGGAGAAGCCATCCGCGCCATGATCCGCCTCCGGCCGCGGCAGCAGCGCCTGGTGCCAGGCGAACAGCCCGAGGAACAGCGCCGACAACAGGAAGAACACGATGGCCCAGGCCTGGCGCACGTCGCCCAGCGAGCTGGCCAGATAGCCGGTCAGGATCACCAGCGGCCCCTGCGCCGCCAGCGTGGCCAGGCGGTAGAAGGTCGAGCGCACGCCGACGAAGGCGGCCTGCTGCTGCTGGCGCAGGCCGAGCATGTAAAAGCCGTCGGCGGCGATGTCGTGGGTAGCCGAGGCGAACGCCATCAGCCACATCACGCCCAAACTGACCATGAAGTAGGCGGGCAGGTGCAGCGTCGCCCCGACCGCGCCCAGCGACGCCGCCAGCGCCAGTTGCAACAGCACGGTCCAACCGCGCTTGGTGCCGCTGAGGTCGACCAGCGGCGACCACAGCGGCTTGATCACCCAGGGCAGGTACAACAGGCTTGTATAAAAGGCGATGTCGGCGTTGGACACGCCCATGTCCTTGTACATGATGACGGACAGGTTGTTGGCCACGATGTACGGAATGGCCTGGCCGAAGTACAACGAGGGTACCCACAGCCACGGGTTCTTTGCTTGCGATGTTTGCATTCACTCTTTCGTGGTCGGGCAGGCGCCCCCTGCCGGGACGCGGTCATGTGCCGCGCCGGCGCCGTTCAGGCGCCCAGCGCCTGGCGCACGCTGCCGTGCGCCGTTTCCAGCAGGGCGCGCGCCTGCTCGACCGGGATGTTCCTGGACAAGGCCACGATCGCGACCTTGACGTGGAAGCCGCACTGTTCCAGCACGGCGCGCGCATCGGCTTCCTCGGCACCCGTGGCGAAGACCGTCAGGCGCACCGCACGCCGCACCAGCTTGGCGTTGGTCGCTTTCAAGTCTACCATCAGGTTGCCATAAACCTTGTTCAAACGCACCATCAAGGCACTCGAAAACGTGTTCAAGGCAATTTTCTGCGAGGTGCCGGCTTTCAGGCGGGTGCTGCCCGAGATCGCTTCCGCGCCGGTATCGAGGACGATGCCGATATCGGCTTCCTGCGCCACCGGCGCGCCCGGATTGTTGGCGAAGCCGACCGTCAGCGCGCCGGCGGCGCGCGCCGCGCGCAGCGCGCCCAGCACGTAGGGGGTGGCGCCGGACGCGGCCACCAGCAGCACCACGTCGTTCGCTTCCACCCGCGCGCCGGCGATGTCGGCCGCGCCCTGCGCGACGTC
Source organism: Massilia forsythiae (assembly GCF_012849555.1). Taxonomy (NCBI): domain Bacteria; kingdom Pseudomonadati; phylum Pseudomonadota; class Betaproteobacteria; order Burkholderiales; family Oxalobacteraceae; genus Massilia; species Massilia forsythiae. The sequence goes on along the minus strand of NZ_CP051685.1, from coordinate 1,972,162 downwards.
GTCCTCGGCCCCCTCGACCGCCACGAACATGGCGCCGCTGCCGCCGGCCAGCAGCGCCACGGCCCGCTCATGCGGCCAGGAAAAGGTGGGATACAGTTCGACGCTGTCGAGCACGCCCAGGCGGCCCGATGTGCCTGCCCCCACGTACACCAGGCGCCCGCCGGCCTGCATGCGCGGCAAGGCCGCCGCCACCGCGGCGCCGATGGCGGGTGCCGCGGCGCGCACCGCCTCGACCGCCTTGAACTGGTCGTCCACCAGCACGTTCACCAGCTCGGCGGTGGGATATTGGTCGAGGGACGCGTGTTGTGTGGCTGGGGTCTCGGTATTCAGCATCGCGGTGGGGATGGGTGCGCAGGTGTCGATGGCATCAGTGTAATGCCGATGCCGGCCAGCTTCCCATGAAAGGAGCGGATGCCGGCATTCCGAAAAGTTATGTCAATACCTGCCATCCCGTGCGATCCATCGCGGCGCCTGACATGAACACCGGTTATGCCTGCCCGCCCTACATTCATTGGCCGGGCGCGATGCCAGCCCATAAGCTGCGCATCATGTCCCTCTTCCATAGTGTGCCCTGATGCAACAAGTGATCGTGATCGGCGGCGGCGTCGTCGGCCTGGCCTCGGCCTGGTGGCTGCTCGAGGCCGGCTACCGGGTCACGCTGCTCGAACGCGCAGCGCAGGTGGGCAGCGGCACCAGCTACGGCAACGGCGGCCAGCTGAGCTACCGCTACGTGGCGCCGCTGGCGGATGCCGGGGTGCCGCTGAAGGCGCTGCGCTGGCTGTTCCAGGAACACGGCCCCTTGCGCTTCAAGCCGCAGTTCGACGCCCAGCAATGGCGCTGGCTGGCCGCCTTTCTCGCCCGTTGCCGCGCCGACGCCAACCGCGCAACGACAGCCAAGCTGCTGGAACTGGGAGAATTGTCGCGCCAGGGCATGGCGCAGCTGGACGGCATCGTGTCGCCGGACGAGTTCGACTGGCGCGATGCCGGCAAGCTGGTGGTCTACCGCACGCCCGCCGCCTTTGCCGCCGCCGCCGCCAAGGCCGGCGCCGGCGAGGTCTGGAGCGCCGCCGAGTGCGCGGCGCGCGAACCGGCGCTGGCCGCGGTGCAACATGAACTGGCCGGCGGCATCTACAACGGCGGCGAGGCGGTGGCCGATTGCCATGCGTTCTGCGTGGCACTGGCCGCGCGCATCCGTCATCATCCGCGCTTCCTCGGCTTCGTGCATGCCGACGTGCAGCGCATCGTCACGGGTCTTCGCCCCGGCACGGTCAGCGAACTGGCCACCAGTGCCGGCCCGATCGCCGCCGACGCCTACGTGCTGGCCGCCGGCATGCGCAGCCGCGCGCTGGCGCTGGACGCCGGCATCGACCTGCCGCTGTATCCACTGAAAGGCTACAGCCTGACGGCGCCGATCCGGCGCGATGACGTCGCCCCCGCCATCAGCGTCACCGATTTCGAACGCAAGGTGCTGTACGCGCGCATCGGGAATAAATTGCGGGTGGCGGCCATGGTCGACCTGGTGGGCAACGACCTGCGCCTGGACGCGCGCCGCCTGGCCGGCCTGACCCGGCAAGTGCGCGCCACCATGCCGCGCGCCGCCGACTACGGCGACATCACGCCCTGGGCCGGCCTGCGCCCCGCCACCCCGAGCAGCGCCCCGATCGTCGGCGCCACGCCGTATGACAACCTGTGGCTGAACGTCGGCCACGGACCGCTCGGTTTCACGTTTGCCTGCGGCACCGCGCGCCTGGTGGCCGACCTGATGCAGGGCAAGGCACCGTCATTCTCCCTCGATGGCTTGACCCTGCGCTAACGCAAACCGGGGTCAGAGCCCGATTTTTGGAAATTTCCCATTTTATTTGACGGCGGGTTTATTTATGTTCGGCAATCGTTGGCCGAAGATGCGGCAATTGTCGTCAATCGCATCGCATTTCTCGACTTCAAAAATTTCCAATACCTGACCCAAGAGCATGAAATGGCGGATAATTGCCGCCATGCCTACCCGCTCGCCTTCTTCTCCCACTTGTCCGTGCGGCAGCGCCCTGCCCGTGCTGCGCTGCTGCGGCCCCTACATCGCCGGCGCCGAACTGCCGCCCACGGCCGAGGCCCTGATGCGCTCGCGCTACACGGCATTCACCATGCAGGACGAGGATTACCTGCGCGCCACCTGGCACCCGAGCACGCGTCCCGACGAGCCGATCGTCGACAAACATGAAAAGATGCAATGGCTCGGACTTGAGATAAAATCTGCTTTACGTTTACGTCAACGTAAAGCAGACCTGCCGGAACATCCAGACCAGGACACCGTCGAATTCGTCGCCCGTTTCAGGATCGATGGCCGCGCGCACCGCTTGCACGAGATCAGCCGCTTCGTGCGCGAACCGGACGCGGCAATCGGCGGCAAGCCACGCTGGTTCTATCTGGACGGCAGTTTTCCCAAGTAAAACTAGCGAAAGCAATAGCGCAGCAGGAGACGCGATGCCCCAGATCGAAACCAAGCTCAACCCGCGTAACGAGGACTTCACCGCCAACGCCGCCGCCATGCGCGCCGTGGTCGACGATCTACGCGCCAAGGTGGCGGCCATCGCCGAAGGCGGCGGCGAAGCGGCCTCTGCCAAGCACGTGGCGCGCGGCAAGCTGTTGCCGCGCGAGCGGGTGCAGATGTTGCTCGATCCCGGGACGCCCTTTCTCGAGTTGTCGCAGCTGGCGGCCTACGCCATGTACGACGACGCCGCGCCCAGCGCCGGCATCATCACCGGCATCGGCAGGGTCGCCGGCCAGGAATGCGTGATCGTCTGTAACGACGCCACCGTCAAGGGCGGCACCTATTACCCGATGACGGTGAAAAAACACTTGCGCGCGCAGGAGATCGCCGAGCAGAACAATTTGCCGTGCATTTACCTGGTCGATTCCGGCGGCGCCAACCTGCCGAACCAGGACGACGTGTTTCCCGACCGCGACCATTTCGGCCGCATTTTTTACAACCAGGCCAATCTGTCCAGCAAAGGCATCCCGCAGATCGCCGTGGTGATGGGCTCGTGCACCGCCGGCGGCGCCTACGTGCCGGCCATGAGCGACGAATCGATCATCGTCAAGGAGCAAGGCACCATCTTCCTGGGCGGCCCGCCCCTGGTAAAGGCGGCCACCGGCGAGGTGGTCAGCGCGGAAGACCTGGGCGGCGGCGACGTGCACACGCGCCTGTCCGGCGTGGTCGACCACCTGGCCCAGGACGATACCCACGCGCTGGCGCTGGCGCGAACGATCGTCGCCAACCTGAACCGCAGCAAGCCGCAGCAGGGCGCGCTGCGCACATCGAGCGAGCCGAAGTACGCCGCGGAGGAACTGTACGGCGTGATCCCGGTCGATACCCGTAAACCCTTCGACGTGCGCGAAGTCATCGCGCGCGTGGTCGACGCCAGTGCGTTCGACGAGTTCAAGGCGCGCTACGGCACTACCCTGGTGTGCGGCTTCGCCCACATCTTCGGCATGCAGGTCGGCATCATCGCCAACAACGGCATCCTGTTCTCGGAATCGGCGCTGAAGGGCACCCACTTCATCGAGCTGTGCTGCCAGCGCAAGATCCCGCTGGTGTTCCTGCAAAATATCACCGGCTTCATGGTCGGCCGCAAGTACGAGAACGAGGGCATCGCCCGCAACGGCGCCAAGATGGTGACCGCGGTCGCCACCGCGGCGGTGCCGAAGTTCACCGTGATCATCGGCGGCTCGTTCGGCGCCGGCAACTACGGCATGTGCGGGCGCGCTTTCTCGCCGCGCTTCTTGTGGATGTGGCCGAATGCGCGCATTTCGGTGATGGGCGGCGACCAGGCCGCCTCGGTGCTGGCCACCGTCAAGCGCGACGGCATCGAAGCCAAGGGCGGCGCCTGGTCGGCGGACGACGAGGCCGCGTTCAAGCAGCCGATCAAGGACCAGTACGAGCAGCAGGGCCACCCGTACTATGCCAGTGCGCGCCTGTGGGACGACGGCGTAATCGATCCGGCCGACACGCGCATGGTGCTGGGCCTGGGCCTGTCGGCGGCGTTGAATGCGCCGATCGACGATACCAAGTTCGGCGTGTTCCGCATGTAAGGGAGAGTCGGATGAACTACGAGACGCTCGACATCGCCGTCGCCGCCAAGGTGGCTACCGTCACGCTGAACCGCCCGCAGCTGCGCAACGCCTTTAACGAGACCGCCATCGCCGACCTGGCCATGGCCTTCGACGAACTCGGCCAGGATCCGGCCGTGCGCGCCATCGTGCTGGCCGCCAACGGCCCGGCCTTTTGCGCCGGCGCCGACTTGCACTGGATGAAGCGCATGGCCGCCTACTCGCCGGCCGAGAACGAGGCCGACGCCATGCGCCTGGCCGCCATGCTGCGCACCATCTATGTCAGTCCGAAGCCGGTGGTGGCGCGGGTGCAGGGCGACTGCTACGCCGGCGGCATGGGCCTGGTGGCCGCATGCGACATCGTGGTGGCGGCAGAGGGCGTCAACTTCTGCCTGTCGGAAGTGAAACTGGGCCTGGTGCCGGCGACGATTTCTCCCTACGTCATCAAGGCGATGGGCGAGCAGGCCGCGCGCCGCTATTTTCTCACCGCCGAGCGCTTCGATGCGCTCGAGGCCAGGCGCATCGGCCTGGCGCACGAGGTGGTGCCGATGGAGGCGCTGGACGCGACCGTCTCCGCCATCGCCCGCGCGCTGGCGGCCAACAGCCCGAACGCCGTGCGCGAAGCGAAAAAGCTGGTGCGCGATATTGCCGGCGCACCGGTCGACGATGCGCTGCTGGCCGATACCGCCGGCCGCATCGCCGCCATCCGCGCCTCCGAAGAAGGGCGCGAAGGCGTCGCCTCGTTCCTGGAAAAGCGCAAGCCGTCCTGGCTATCGACATAAACGATTTATATTAAATACCTGGAAACCATCTTGAAGCCGACCGCCTCCTCCGACTGGATCGCCCGCAGCCTGCGCAGCGTCTGGCACCCCTGCACGCAGATGCAGCACCACGAGCAGGTGCCGCTGATCGCCGTCAGCCACGCCAAGGGCGCCTGGCTCTACGACCACGAGGGGCGGCGCTACCTGGACGGCATCAGCTCGTGGTGGGTCAACCTGTTCGGCCACGCCAATCCGCGCATCAACGCCGCGCTCAAGGACCAACTGGACAAGCTGGAACACGCGATGCTGGCCGGCTTTACGCACGAGCCGGTGGTGGAACTATCGGAACAGCTGGCCGCCCTCACCGGCCACGCGCTCGGCCACGCCTTTTATGCATCCGACGGCGCCTCGGCGGTCGAGATCGCGCTGAAGATGAGTTTTCACTACTGGCGCAACGCCGGTTATCCGGACAAGCAGGAATTCGTCTGCCTGCAGGGTTCCTACCACGGCGAGACCGTGGGCGCGCTGGGCGTGACCGACGTCGCCCTGTTCAAGGATGCCTATGGGCCGCTGCTGCGCGCGGCGCGCACCGTGGCCTCGCCCGACGCGCGCAATGCCGTCGAGGGCGAATCGGCGCGCGAGGTGGCGCTGCGCGCCGCCAGGGACGTCGAGGCGCTGTTCGCGGAAAAAGCCGGCAGCATCGCCGCCATCATCGTCGAGCCGCTGGTGCAGTGCGCCACCGGCATGGCGATGCACGACCCGGTCTACCTGCAGCGCCTGCGCGAACTGTGCGACCGCTACCACGTGCACCTGATCGCCGACGAGATCGCGGTCGGCTGCGGGCGCACCGGCACCTTCTTCGCCTGCGAGCAGGCCGCCATCTGGCCCGACTTCATGTGCCTGTCGAAGGGCATCAGCGGCGGCTACCTGCCGCTGTCGCTGGTGCTCACCACCGACCAGGTCTACGACGCCTTTTACAGCGAAGACGTCACGCGCGGCTTCCTGCACTCGCACTCGTACACCGGCAACGCGCTGGCTTGCCGCGCCGCGCTGGCGACGCTGCAGATCTTCAGGGACGACGCCGTCATCGAGCGCAACCGGCAGTCGGCCACGCGCCTGATGCTGGAAATGGCCGGGTTGATCGACCACGCGCGCGTAAAAAACTTTCGCCAGCGCGGCATGATCCTGGCGTTCGACGCGGTCGAGCCGGACAACGCACGCGCGGCCACCTTTTCGCGCCGCTTCTTCACCGCGGCGGTGGAAAACGAACTGCTGCTGCGCCCGATCGGCCGCACCGTGTACCTGATGCCGCCCTACGTGCTCGACGACGAAGAACTCGCCGGCCTGGCGGCGCGCACGCGGCGTGTGTTCGAATCGGTGATCGCGGACTGAAGGATGCATGGCATGGACCTGATCGCCGACATCCAATCGAAGCTCGATGCGCTGGACGCGCACAGCCTGACGCGCCGCCGCAGGAGCGCCGACACGCCGTGCGCGCCGCGCCAGGTGGTCGATGGGCGCGCACTGCTGGCCTTTTGCAGCAACGATTACCTCGGTCTGGCGGCGCATCCGCGCGTGGTGGCGGCGCTGCGCGAAGGGGCGGACCTGTACGGCGCCGGCAGCGGCGCCTCGCACCTGGTGTCCGGCCACAGCCGCGCGCATGCATTGCTGGAAGAGCGCCTGGCCGCCTTCGCGGCGCCGCACCTGGAGCGGGCGCGCGCGCTGTACTTCTGCACCGGCTACATGGCCAACCTGGCGGTGCTGGGCGCGCTCGGCGCGGATGCCGACACGATGATCTTTTCGGAAGCGCTGAACCACGCCTCGCTGATCGACGGCGCCCGCCTGGCGCGCGCCGGGGTGACGGTGTACCCGCACGGCGACGCCGGCGCGCTGGCGGCACAACTGGCCGCCAGCAGCGCGCGCGTAAAAATCGTGGTCACCGACAGCGTGTTCAGCATGGACGGCGACCTGGCGCCGCTGCCGGACCTGCTGGCGCTGTGCGAACGGCACGGCGCCTGGCTGGTGGTCGACGATGCGCACGGCTTCGGCGTGCTGGGAAAACACGGGCGCGGCGCCCTGGAACATTTTAATTTGCGCTCGCCGAACCTGGTCTACGTCGGCACGCTGGGCAAGGCGGCCGGCGTCGGCGGCGCCTTTGTGGCGGCGCACGAAGCCGTGGTCGAACTGCTGGTGCAGCGCGCGCGGCCCTACATCTACACCACCGCGGCGCCGCCGGCGCTGGCGCACGCGCTGCTGGCCAGCCTCGACATCATCGAGGGCGACGAAGGACAGGAACGGCGCGCGCACCTGGAACGCTTGACCGCGCAATTCAAGGAGGCGCTGCGCGTGCAACGCTGGCAGCGGCCGCCCTCTCCCACCGCGATCCAGCCGATCGTCATCGGCGCCAACGACGAGGCGCTGCGCGTGGCCGCGCGCCTGCACGAGCAGGGCTTGTGGGTGCCGGCGATCCGTCCGCCCACCGTGGCGGCCGGCACGGCGCGCCTGCGCGTGACCCTGTCGGCGGCGCATACGCATGACGACGTCGCGCAGCTTGCCGCTGCATTGAACCATTTGGAAAGGAGCTGAACGACCATGAATACGGCCCTCAACGATCCTGAACAGACCGGCGGCGCGCCCGCGCAACCCGAGGTCGGCATCGCCGAACCGGCGGCCGCCGCCGCGCCGGCGCCGGCGGCCATCCCGGCCGCGCTGGCCGCCGAAGGCATCCCGACCCGCTTCGCCTGCTTCGTGGCCGGCACCGACACCGAGATCGGCAAGACGCTGGTCTCGAGCGCGATCCTGCACAAGCTGGTCGACCAGGGCGTGCGCGCCTGCGGCATGAAGCCGATCGCCGCCGGCGCCGAACTGCGCGACGGCGAGCTGCACAACGAGGACGCGGCCATGCTGCGCGGCGCCGGCAACGTGCACCTGCCGCAGCACATCACCACGCCCTTCATGCTGCGCGAGCCGTGCGCGCCGCATATCGCGGCGGCGCTGGAAGGCGTCACCATCGAACCGGTGCCGATCATCGCCGCCTATGCCGAGATCCTGGGCGCGTCCGACGCCACCGTGGTCGAGGGCGTGGGCGGCTTTTGCGTGCCCTTCTCCGACGATTTCGACAGCGCCGGCCTGGCAGTGCAGCTCGGCCTGCCGGTGATCCTGGTGGTCGGCCTGCGCCTGGGCTGCATCAGCCACGCCTTGCTCACCGCCGAGGCGATCGTGGCGCGCGGCCTGGTGCTGGCCGGCTGGGTCGCCAACCTGGCCGACCCGGACATGCGCTTCGTCGACGAGAACGTCGCCGCGCTGCAGCAGCGCATGCCGGCGCCGCTGCTGGGACGCATCCCGCGCCTGGACCAGCCCACGGCCGCCGCCGCCGCCGCCTTCATCGAGCTGGCCGGCCTGCCGGGCTGGCCGGCCAGGCAACACTGAACACCAAGACCACCTGAACGTCACAAGGAACCAAATGTCCCCATCCCAAGTCGTCACTTTATTCCCGCCGGCCACCCCGGCCAGCCTGCCGCAGGACGCCACCTGGCCCCTGGCCGAGGTGCTGGCGCTGTTCGAACTGCCGCTGCCGGAACTGATGTTCCGCGCCCAGCAGACCCAGCGCGCCAACTTCCCCGACGGCGACGTCGAACTGGCGACCTTGCTGTCGATCAAAACCGGCGGCTGCGAGGAAGACTGCGGCTATTGCCCGCAGGCGGCGCGCTACGACACCGGCGTCGAAGCCAAGAAAATCCTCGACCTGGACACCGTGCTGGACGCGGCGCGCCAGGCCAAGGCCAACGGCGCCACCCGCTTCTGCATGGGCGCCGCCTGGCGCAGCCCGAAGGAGCGCGACATGGAGAAAGTCGAGACCATGGTGCGCGAAGTGAAGGCGCTGGGCATGGAAACCTGCGCCACGCTGGGCATGCTGGAAGTGGGCCAGGCCGAGCAGCTGAAGCAGGCCGGCCTGGACTACTACAACCACAACATCGACACCGCGCCCGACTTTTATGGCGACGTGATCTCGACGCGCGACTACCAGGACCGCCTGGACACGCTCGGCCGCGTGCGCAGCGCCGGCCTGAAGGTGTGCTGCGGCGGCATCGTCGGCATGGGAGAAACGCGCGCCCAGCGCGCCGGCCTGATCGCCCAGCTGGCCAACATGAACCCGTACCCGGAATCGGTGCCGGTGAACCACCTGGTGCAGGTCGAAGGCACGCCGCTGCACGGCTTGCCGCCGCTGGACCCGATCGAATTCGTGCGCACCATCGCGGTGGCGCGCATCACCATGCCGAAGGCGCGTGTGCGCCTGTCGGCCGGCCGCCGCCAGCTGGGCGAAGCGGTGCAGGCGATGTGCTTCATGGCCGGCGCCAATTCGATCTTCTACGGCGACAAGCTGCTCACCACCGACAACCCGGAAGCCGACGACGACCGCGCGCTGCTGGAAAAGCTGGGTTTGAAAACCCGCGCGGCGACGCTGGATTCGGTGCAGAAGCAGAGTTGCGGGTGCTGACCGCTTGATGCGGACACGTACCGTCGTGCGTCCTCCCCGCGCAGGCGGGGACCCATACTGAATAACAGAATCCGGTCTGCCAGAAACACCGCGGCGTCTTCGAAGATACGGCTTCGGAAGCTCAGCATGGGTCCCCGCCTCCGCGGGGACGACGATAGGTACGCGAACAACCGGGTCATCATCCGCACCACCCCATTCCATAAAACATACAACACACGAGACACCAATGTTCACCAAGATCCTGATCGCCAACCGTGGCGAAATCGCCTGCCGGGTCGCGGCCACCGCGCGCCGCATGGGCATCCGTACCGTCGCCGTCTATTCGGAAGCCGACGCCGGCGCCAGGCACGTCGCCGTGTGCGACGAGGCGGTGCTGATCGGCCCCGCCGCCGCCAAGGACAGCTACCTGCGCGGCGACAGGATCATCGAGGTGGCCAGGGCCTGCGGCGCGCAGGCGATCCACCCGGGCTACGGCTTCCTGTCCGAGAACGCCGGCTTCGCCGACGCCTGCGCGCAAGCCGGCCTGGTGTTCATCGGCCCGCCGGCCGCCGCGATGCGTGCCATGGGTTCCAAGTCGGCGGCCAAGCAGCTGATGGAAGGGGCGCAGGTGCCGCTGGTGCCGGGCTACCACGGCGACGACCAGGACCCGGAACTGCTGCAGGCGCAGGCCAACCGCATCGGCTATCCGGTGCTGCTGAAAGCCAGCGCCGGCGGCGGCGGCAAGGGCATGCGCGTGGTCGAGCGCGCCGAGGATTTCCAGGCGGCGCTGGCCTCGTGCCAGCGCGAAGCCGTCTCGTCCTTCGGCGACGCCAAGGTGCTGGTCGAGAAATACCTGCAGCGTCCGCGCCACATCGAGATCCAGGTATTCGCCGACACCCGGGGCAACTGCGTCTACCTGCACGAGCGCGACTGCTCGGTGCAGCGCCGCCACCAGAAGGTGCTGGAAGAAGCGCCGGCGCCTGGCATGCCGCTGGATCGGCGCGCGGCGATGGGAGAGGCGGCGGTGGCGGCCGCGCGCGCGGTCGGTTACGTCGGCGCCGGCACCGTCGAATTCATCGCCAACCAGGACGGCTCGTTCTACTTCATGGAGATGAACACGCGCCTGCAGGTCGAGCATCCGGTCACCGAGATGATCACCGGCACCGACCTGGTCGAATGGCAGCTGCGCGTGGCGGCCGGCCAGCCGCTGCCCAAGCGGCAGGAGGAATTGGCCATCCACGGCCACGCGATCGAGGCGCGCGTGTACGCGGAAAACCCGGAAAAGGGGTTCCTGCCGTCGATCGGCACGCTGCAGGTGATGGACACGCCCGCCCACGTGGCGTTCGCGCTGGGCGGCCACGCAGGCGCCGGCAGCGGCGGCGAGCCGGCCGCCGTGCGCATCGATGCCGGCGTGCGCCAGGGCGATGCGATTTCCCCGTTCTACGACCCGATGATCGCCAAGCTGATCGTCTGGGGCGTGGACCGCGGCCAGGCGCTGGCACGGATGGCGCAGGCGCTGTCCGAATTCCACATCGTCGGCCTGGCCACCAACATCGCCTTTCTGAAACGCCTGGTCGAGGGCGATGCCTTCGCCAACGCCGACCTGGACACCGGCCTGATCGAACGCAACGCCGCCACCCTGTTCCCTCCCGCCGCGCCGGCGCCCCTGCCCGTGCTGGCATTGGCCGCCAGCGCCCTGCTGCAGGAAGAGCAGGGACGCACGCGGTCACTGTCGGCCAACCGGGCCAACCCGGCCAACCCGGCCGACCCGTGGAGCAGCGCCCACGGCTGGCGCCTGAACGGCGTGTACCGCCGGCGCCTGGCGTTCACCGACGACTACACCGGCGCCGGCGGCAACGAGCCGTATCGGGTCGGCGTCGCCTATCACGCGCGCGGCTGCACCATCGAGGTCGATGGCCGTCAGCACGCGCTGGCGCCGGCCGCGTGCGGCGACGGCCACGGCACGCTGCGCCTGGACGGCAATGCGCTGCAGGGCACGGTGCACCGCGAAGGAGAACTGCTGCACGTGTTCAGCGGCGGGGGCCACCACGTGCTGGCGTGGCAGGACCCGCTGGCGCATGCCGGCGAACACGAAGCCGCGGGCGGACGCCTGACCGCGCCGATGCCGGGCAAGGTGGTGGCGGTGATGGCGTCCGGCGGCCAGCACGTCAAAAAGGGAGAACCGCTGGTGATCATGGAAGCGATGAAGATGGAACACACGATCGCGGCGCCGAGCGACGGCCTGGTCGAGGAAGTCCTGTACCGGGTCGGCGACCAGGTGGCCGACGGCGCCCCGCTGCTGGCGTTCCAGGCGGCGGCGTGACGAGCGCGGCGGCAACGCCGCGCTGACCGCCAACGACAACACGAACGATGGGGAGACAAGCGATGCGGATCTTGCTGTACCGCGGAGATGGACAGATCGAACCCTGGGCGCGCGACTTCGCCGCCGCATTGCCGCATGCCGAGACCGTCGCCTGGGAGGAAGGCGCGTCCACGCCGTGGGGACCGTACGACTACGCGGTGCTGTGGTCGCCCTGCCCCGCCCTGCTGGACACGCTGGCGCAGGTCAAGGCGGTGTTCCTGATGGGGGCCGGCGTCGATGCGATATTAAAATTCGGCGACCTGCTGCCGCCGGTGCCGCTGATCCGCCTGGGCGACGCCGGCATGGCCGAGCAGATGGCGGAATACGTGGCGCATGCGGTGCTGCGCTATTACCGCCGCTTCGACGAGCACGAACAGCAGGCGCGCCAGGGCATCTGGCGGCCCTTGCCGCCGCGCGACAAGAGCGCGTTCACGGTCGGCGTGCTCGGCATGGGCAAGCTCGGCATGCCGGTGCTGCGCACGCTGCGCCAGCTCGGCTTTCCGGTGCGCGGCTGGAGCCGCACGCCCAAGGACGCGCCCGGCGTGGATTGCTATGCCGGCATGGCGGCGCTGGACGATTTCCTGGCCGGCACCCGGGTGCTGGTATCGATGCTGCCGCTGACGCCGCAGACGAACAACCTGCTCGACCGCGCGCGCCTGGCCAGATTGCCGCAGGGCGCCTACCTGATCAACGTCGCGCGCGGCGCGCAGGTGGCCGAGCCGGACCTGCTGGCGCTGATCCGCGCCGGCCACCTCGCCGGCGCCACGCTGGACGTGTTCCGCAACGAACCGCTGCCGGCGCCGCACCCGTTCTGGGGCGAGCCGCGCATCAGCATCACGCCGCACATCGCGGCGCTGACCATCCGCGAAGAGGCCGTGCGCCAGATCGCCGCCAAGATCGCGTTGCTCGAGCGCGGCGAAACGGTCGCCGACCTCGTCGACCGCAACCGGGGCTATTGAAGGAGCCATGCCATGAACAACTTGCCGCAACACGTCAAGATCGTCGAGGTCGGTCCGCGCGACGGGCTGCAGAACGAAAAGGAGGCGGTGTCCGCCCGGGTCAAGATCGAACTGGTGGACCGCCTGTCGCGCGCCGGTTTTATGAATATCGAGGCGGCGTCGTTCGTGTCGCCGAAGTGGGTGCCGCAGATGGCCACCAGCGCCGAGGTCATGGCCGGCATCGAGCGCCGTCCCGGCACGCTCTATTCGGCGCTGACGCCGAACATGCAGGGCTTCGAGGCGGCGCTGGCGGCCGGCGCCGGCGAGGTCGTGATCTTCGGCTCGGCCTCGGAAGCGTTCTCGCACAAGAACATCAACTGCTCGATCGCGGAATCGATCGCGCGCTTCGAACCGGTGGCGCGCGCCGCCAGGGAACACGGACTGCGCCTGCGCGGCAGCGTCAGCTGCGCCTTCGGCTGTCCGTACCAGGGAGAGGTGCCGCTGGAGGCCGTGGCCGACGTGGTGGGCCGCATGCGCGATCTCGGCTGCGACGAGATCGACATCGCCGACACCATCGGCGTGTCGACGCCGCGCAAGACACAGGCGGTGATGCAGACCGCGGCCAGGGCCTTCGCGCTGGAACGCATCTCGGGCCACTTCCACGATACCTATGGCCAGGCGCTGGCCAACATCTATGCCAGCCTGGAAGTCGGCGTGGCGATCTTTCACTCGTCGGTGGCGGGACTGGGCGGCTGCCCGTACGCCAGGGGCGCCACCGGCAACGTCGCCACCGAGGACGTGCTGTACCTGCTGGACGGGCTCGGCATCCAGACCGGCGTCGACTTGCAGCAGGTGGTGGATGCCGGCGCCTTCATTTCGGCGCAACTCGGGCGCAAGGGCGCGAGCCGGGTCGGCAATGCGCTGCTGGCCAAGCACGCCGGCTGATCGTCGGTCCCGTTGCCCCATCGGCGTGCCGGTGGGGCGGTGGCGCCGATGATGGCGGCGCGGAAATGAAAAAGGCCGACGATCGCTCGTCGGCCTTCTTGATATACTGGTCGGAGTACAAGGATTCGAACCTTGGACCCTCTGGTCCCAAACCAGATGCGCTACCGGGCTGCGCTACACTCCGAAGACAGCCATCATAACCGGCGCACCCCGTTGGCGTCAAGGAAAGCGCTCGTGAATCGGCGCGCGTGCGGTTTTCCTGCACAATTTTTTTCACTCCGACGCCGGCACGGCCGTCCTTCGCATCAGGAGCACGCATGCATCACGGGCTGTCTTCCGCCACCGTTCCGGGCGCCGGCGCCGACATCGCCGCCGGTTGCGCACCGTGCGACACAGCCGGCGGGCGGCGCCAGGCGCGGCGCGTGGCCGGCGCCGTCGCCGCTTCGCTGGCGCTGCACGCGGCGCTGCTGGCGCTGGTACGGCAGCCGCAGCCGGCTGCGCCTCCCGCTGCAGCAATCGAAGCGCTGACGGTGCGCCTGCAGCCGGCAGCGCCGCCGGCGGCTGCCGGCCAGGCCGCAGCGGCTTCCGTGGAGCCGGCAGCAAGGTCCGTCACCAGATCGGCGCCAGCCGCACCCAGGACGCCGCCCGCCGAGACGACATCGGCGGGCGCCCCGTCCTCGGCCACGGCGCGCACGCCGCCGCCGGATACCGGCGCCGCGCCGCGCGTGCGCCCTGCCCCGCCGCTCATCGCCGTCACGCCGGCGGCCCGGCAGGCGCCCGCCAGCGGTTTTACGGTGGCGCCCGCGGTGCCCGCCGGTCGCGCGGACGACAGCGCAGCTGCCAACGATGGCGCCGCGCCGCCACGCTTCGACCTGGAGGCGGCGCGCGCCACGGCGCGCAAGCTGGCCGGCGAACCCGATCCATCCAGGGCCGGCACCGCGCTCGAACGCCTGCCGCAAAAACCGCTGGAAACCGAAAGCCGGCTGGCGCGCGGCATCGCCGGCGCCAGGCGCGCCGACTGCAAGGACGGCGTGCCGGGCGGCCTGCTGGCGCCGCTCTACCTGATGATGGACAAGAAGGACAGCGGCTGCAAATGGTGACGGGCGCCACCCGCCAGCCCGTGTTGCACGCCGGTACGGTACAAGAACACGGGAACGCCCGATTGCGCTCGCTTCCCCCTGTCTGCTGGGGATAGTTCTTACTCGCCCTTGATCTGCAGCGCGCGCTCGTACAGCGCGTTCTTCTTGCGCCCGGTGATCTGCGCCGCCAGGGAGGCAGCCTGCTTCACCGAGCACTCGCTCAACAGGATCTGCAGGATGCGTTCCGCTTCCGCATCGCCGGCATCGGCCGCAAGGGCCGCGCCCTCGACCAGCACCACGAATTCGCCGCGCTCGCGGTGGGCGTCGGCCTTGACCCAGGCCAGGGCATCGCGCAAGGGGCAGCGGTGGATTTCCTCGAACAGCTTCGACAGCTCGCGCGCGAACACCACCTGGCGTTGCGGCTCGAACACGGCCATTAACGCCTCGACGCAATCGACGATGCGATGCGGCGCCTCATAGATCACCAGCGTCGCCGTCATCGGCTTGAGCGTACTCAGCTCGGCCTCGCGCTGCCTGGCCTTGGCCGGCAAAAAGCCGACAAAATGGAAGCGGTCGTTCACCAGGCCGCTGGCCGACAGCGCCGCGATCGCCGCCGACGCGCCCGGCACCGGCACCACGTGCAAGCCGGCCGCGCGCACCGCGTCGACGATGCGCGCACCGGGGTCGGACACGCCCGGCGTGCCGGCATCCGACACCAGCGCCACCCGTGCGCCGCCGCGCAGGCGCTCGATCAGTTTCACGGCAACCTCGCGCTCGTTGTGCTGGTGCGCCGCCACCATCGGTTTGTTCAGGCCGAAGCGGGTCAGCAGGGCGCCGGTCTTGCGCGTGTCTTCGCAGGCGACCACGTCGGCCAGCAGCAGCACGTGCAGGGCGCGCAGCGTGATGTCGGCGACGTTGCCGATCGGCGTGGCGACGACGTACAAGGTGGCGTCCGGATACGACTGCTGGGCGGCTTCGCCCATGACGGGCAGTTGGGCGATCTGGCTGGAGGAGGTGTCGGTCATTGGAAATGGTGGGTGGGATGGCGGACCGATTGTGCGCGCGCGTGGACGCAAACACAAGGGCAGGCGGGCAGGGCGCAGCCGGAAAAATCGGCAGCAAACCGGATGGAGTCGGGGTGAGCGGGGATGCGTGTCCGGCAGGTTGCCGGGACTTCCACTCTCAATCTGATCCTTTGTTTCACTTATTCTGAATAAATTGTTTTTGCTGATTCATTTGTTTTTATCGATAATGCCGTTTATGCCGTTTGGATTCTGTCCCGTTTTACGCCTGGGCCGGATGCCAAAGGGCGACGAACGCACCCAGGGAGAGAACGATGTGGCCGACGCGCTTGTCGCACAAGCAGGAGCAGGGCAGGCAGTGGGAAGAGGCGGCGCTGGCCTACCTGCAGGAGCACGGTTTGCGGCTGGTCGAAGCGAATTTCATTTGCAAGCTGGGCGAAATCGACCTCGTCATGCGCGACGGCGCGACCCTGGTGTTCGTCGAAGTGCGCCAGCGCGCCGCCGGCAGCCAGGTGAGTGCCGCGGCCAGCATCGGCCCGGCCAAGATCCGGCGCATCCTGCGCGCCGCCCAGGTCTACCTGCAGCGCTGCGCACGCATGCCGCCCTGCCGCATCGACGTGGTGGCGATCGACGGCGCGCGCATCGAATGGCTCAAGGGCGCCATCGAGGCGGGCGCCTGAATCGCTGCGGCGCCGGCTGGCGCGCTTGCGCTTGTCTCTTGTAAGCCTTTCAAGTGTAAGCAATTTTTGCAGCACTTGATCGACGAGCATTGCTACTACACTATAATCTTCGACCATGAATACTCAACGCATCCTCGCCCATTTCCAGGAAAGCGCCGACCTCAAGCTGAAGTCGGGTGTCGCCCTGGCACAACCCATTGCCCAAGCCATCGAGCTGATGTTCAATGCGCTTTCCAATGGCAACAAGATCCTCGCATGCGGCAATGGCGGTTCGGCCGGCGATGCCCAGCACTTCGCCGCCGAGCTGGTCGGCCGCTTCGAGCGCGAGCGCTTTCCCTTGCCGGCGATTTCGCTGAGCACGGACACCTCGATCATCACCGCGGTCGGCAACGACTACAGTTTCAACGAGATCTTCAGCAAGCAGGTGCAGGCGCTGGGCCAGCCCGGCGACATCCTGCTGGCGATCTCGACCTCGGGCAATTCCGGCAACGTGCTGGCCGCGGCCGAAGCCGCGCTGGAACGTGAGATGCGGGTCGTGGCCCTGACCGGCAAGGATGGCGGCAAGCTGGGGCAGTTGCTGAGCGATGCCGACGTCCATATCAACGTGCAGCACGCACGCACAGCGCGCATCCAGGAAGTGCACCTGGTGGCGATCCACAGTATCTGCGACGGCCTCGACGTCGCCCTGTTCGGAGAAGAAGATGCAAGTTAACGCCGCCTCCCTGTTGCGTCCCCTGTCCAAGGCCGTGCTGTGCGCGGCGCTGCTGTCGTCCCTGCAGGGCTGCGTGGCGATCGTCGCCGCCGGCGCGGTGGGCGGCGCGGTGGCCACCGCCGACCGCCGCTCGCTGGGCGCCCAGACCGAGGACA
Source organism: Massilia forsythiae (assembly GCF_012849555.1). NCBI lineage: Bacteria > Pseudomonadati > Pseudomonadota > Betaproteobacteria > Burkholderiales > Oxalobacteraceae > Massilia > Massilia forsythiae. Next base: position 1,954,927 of record NZ_CP051685.1, on the reverse strand, counting down.
AGGCCATCGCGGTGAAGGCCGACGTCAACCTGGGCAAGATCGTCGGCGACGCCGGCCACGTCAACGTCAACAGCTACAACCGCAAGGTGCTGCTGACCGGAGAGGTGCGCGACGAAGCGATGAAGCGCGCCGTCGAGAACGAGGTGCGCGGCATTTCCAACGTCGACAACGTGATGAACGAACTGGCGGTCGCCGGCGTGTCCAGCTATACCTCACGCTCCAGCGATACCCTGATCACCAGCAAGGTCAAGCTCAGCCTGGCCGACAAGCAAACCATCAAGGCGACCTCGTTCAAGGTCGTTACCGAACGCGGCAACGTCTACCTGATGGGCCTGGTGACCCAGCGCGAAGGCAACATCGCCGCCGACGTGGCGAAGGGCGTGTCCGGCGTGATGCGCGTCGTCAAAATGTTCGAATACATCAGCGAGGAAGACGTGCGCTCGATGCAGGCGCGCACGGCGCAAGCCAACTGAGTTGCCCGGCCTGCCGCTGTGCGGCGTGCCGATGCGGCAAGCGGACGGCGGCGCTTCGGACCTATAATGAAGCTCCGCCGACAACGTACGACCATCACGCCATGACCGTTCCCGCCTCCAACCGCTCCTGGGTCAAGCCGGCCGCCATCGGCGCGGCGGTGCTCGCCATCGCCGGCATCGGCGCCGCCACCTTCGGCCGCCAGCAGCAGGCGCCCGACGTCACCTTCCTGAGCATCGACGGCCAGAAGATCAGCTCGCAGGATTTGCGCGGCAAGGTCGTGATGGTCAATTTCTGGGCCACGTCCTGCGCCACCTGCGTGAAGGAAATGCCGCAGATGGTCGAGACCTACAACAGGTTCAAGGGGCAGGGCTTGCAGTTCGTCGCCGTGGCGATGAGCTACGATCCGCCCAACTATGTCTTGAACTATGCGGCCACGCGCCAATTGCCGTTCAAGGTGGCGCTCGATGCGGGCGGCGACCTGGCCAGGCAGTTCGGCGACGTCGCCATGACGCCGACCACCTTCGTCATCGGCAAGGATGGCAAAATCCTCAAGCGCTACCTGGGCGAACCCGATTTCACGGCACTGCACGCGCTGCTGCAAAAATCGCTGAGCGCCACCTGAAGGGCGCATCGACAGCCCATCCATTGCCGTTTCGCGCGCCGGCTGCGCCCCGCGCACGCCTGACTTCCCGCAAGCCCGGCCCGCCTGGTTGCCGCAAGCTTGACGCGCCCGCCGCTGCCGCCGGCGCACCGGCCTCCCTGAACATGTCCCGTAGGAGAATGCGATGCGCAAGCTGACCATCAACATGTGCGTGCTCGCCTGCCTGGCGGCGGCGGGCTGCACCAGCGTGCCCGTCGACCTGCGCGACACCGTGGTGCTGCACTACCAGCACGTGGCCAACGTCCACCGCATCGATTTTTCCAGCCCCGTGATGCTGCCGCATCGCCACTTGCCGGTGGAATCGGTGGCGCCGCTGGCATCGCAGGGCTTCTGGGCCGTGTTCCTGCTGTGCGGCGTGGACGTGACCGGCGCCGGCGTGCCGAGCTTTTATTTCGACGTCGACCGCTTCCGCGTGCGCGCCGGCAGGCAGCGCTTCGGCCCCCTGCGTCCCTACACGCTGCGCCTGGACGATTCGGCCGACCTGAATTCGCGCTTCGATACCCGCGTCATCGCCGACGCGGTCGCCATGGAAATCCAGGAAGGACCGTCGAGCCAGGTCTTCCGGCACGGCTATTACCCGCGCCTGGATTACCGGTTCGCCATCTACGTGCCGCACGCCTTGCCCGACTACGCGGGCGATGAATTGACGCTGCGCTACGAGGGCGGGCGCACCATGGTGCTCGGCAACGGCTATCCGCCCTCGGACATCCCGGTCGCCGGTCTCGGCGCAATGGGCATCGCCTCGCACTGCCTGCCCTGAACCCGCGCCGCGCTGGCCGGGCATCTTCACCAGCGCCCGCCGCCCTTCTTCGACTGGCGTTTCCGCGCCGCCGCGTTCTGCTGCTGCAGCAGCGCATCGACGCGTTCCGACGCTTCGCGCGCCAGTTGCTGGGCCAGGTCGACGTCGGGGAAGAATGCCGGCATGCGGTAGCCGAGCCAGGCATACGCCGAATACAGGCGGCAGGTGTCCTCGACTTCCTGCAGGTTCTTCCAGAACAGTTCTTGCGGATGTTGCTGGAGGTGGGAAATCTTCCGTTTGGACAGCGATTGCGCCCAGTGCGACCAGGCGCTTTCCAGCGTCGGCACCCTGGTCGACACCGGTACCAGCGACAGCGTGAATTTTTCCGCCACGCTCAGGTCGAGCGTGTCCAGCCATTCGGCGCGCTCGTGCTGCTCTTCGGTGATGCGTGGATAAAAGAAGCCGTCCGGCACGTCGATGTTGTGCACGAAACGTTTCAGCAGTTTTACCAGCGAGGTCTCGCCGGTCACCGCCGAAATCCGGTGCAATTGCTCCAGGGATGGCGCCACGGCGAATCCGGTGGCCCGCACCGGCGCGATCTTTTCCTTCATCAGCGAACGGATGATGTCGTGGGTCTCGTCGTCGTAGCCGGCAACGAAACCCTCTTCGTGCACGCCGTAGCGGCCGGCGCGCCCGGCGATCTGCTTGGCCAGCGCCGCCGGGATTTCTTCCTCTTCGACGCCGTTGTACTTGAAGGCGGTGGTCATCACGATGCGCTGGATCGGCATGTTCAAGCCCATGGCCAGGGCATCGGTGCCGACCACGATGTCGGCTTGCCCTTCCCGGAACCGCTCGGCCTGGGCGCGCCGCACTTCCGGCGACAGGTTGCCGTACACGGTGGCGACGGACAGGCCGGTCTCGGTGATCATGTCGCGCCACATCAGCACGTCGCGCCGCGAAAAGGCGATCACGGCGTCGCCGCGGCGCAGGTTGCGGATCTTGCGCACCGACACCGTCTCCATCGACAGCGGCGCCTTTCTCTTGAGGACGTGTACTTCCAGCGGACATTCCAGGCGCGCCGCCAGCGCTTCCACCGCGCGCCGCGCCTCGACCGCGCCGACCAGGTACACGGTCGATGCCGGCGCGCCGCACACGGCGGCGGTCCAGGCGGCGCCGCGGTCGCGGTCGGCCAGCATCTGGATCTCGTCGATCACCGCCACCTCGACCGGCGTCCTGGTATCGAGCATCTCGACGGTGCTGGCCACGTGGGTGGCGTCCTGGGCCAGGCGGCGTTCCTCGCCGGTGACCAGGCTGACCGCCAGCGGCTTGCCGTCGGCGCCGAGCGTATTTTGCAGGCGCTCGTAGTTTTCCAGCGCCAGCAGGCGCAGCGGCGCCAGGTACACGCCGCTGGCGGCCTGCCCCAGCGCTTCCATCGCCTTGTGGGTCTTGCCGGAATTGGTCGGGCCCAGCAGCGCGACGAAGCGGCGCGCCATCTTGCTGGCGGCCTCGAACGAGGCCGGGTATTCCGCCAGGTTGATGCTTTCCTTGGTACGCGCGGCGTGGCGCTCTTCCAGCTCGCGCTCGACGGCGTGCTCCAGGCGCTGGCGGATGCGCTCGAACACGTATTCGGCAGGCTCCGAGGTCTCCAGCTCTTCCAGCACGTGCAGGAACGGCATCGGATCGAAGCCGGCGTCGTCGGCCTGGTCGGCCACCTCGCGCACGAATTCCTCGACTTCCTGGTTCAGGTCGTCCGCGGCGTCGCGCGTGGCGCGCTCCGCCACCAGATCGCGCCGCGTTTGTAGATCCATCTTTCTCCACTTGCTCGGCTTGGCCAGCACGCCGCGCGCCGGCACCAGGCGGTAGCAGACGTGCAGGCCGTCGACCCGCACCGCGCCGGCGAAGCGCAGGAACACGCGTCCCTCCAGCTTGACCAGTTCGATGCCGCGCGCGGCCAGGTTCAGTTCGTGTTCGAGCAGGGCGTCGTCGTCGCCCGAGTAGGTGTCGGCATCGTGGTGCTGGCGCGGATCGTTCATGTGGCGGCTGCTGGCTGTCTGGTTGCCAGCACTATAGCGGATAAGGGCGCATCGCACGCCAAGCTCAAAACGGCGCCTCCAGCGTGCCGGAGGCGCTGCCGTCGTAGCCGGGCAGGGCGTCCAGCGCGGCGCGCAAGGCGCTGCTGGCCAGCGCCTTGCGCACCGCCGCCAGCAGCGGCGTATTCAACGCGCCGCGCTCGCAGGCGAGGAAGTAGCGTTCGCGGCAGACGGGGATGAAATCGAGGTCGAAGCGGCGCGCCGCGGTCTCGACGCCGAAGCTGACGTCGGCCATGCCGCTGGCCACGTAGGCGGCCACCGCCGCATGAGTAAACTCGGCGCTGTCGAAGCCGGCGATGGACGCCGGATCGAGGCCGCGCTCGGCCAGCAGCAGTTCCAGCAGCATGCGCGTGCCGGAACCGCGCTGGCGGTTCACGAAGCGCAGATCCGGACGCACCAGGTCGTCGATTCCGCGCACCCGCTTCGGGTTGCCCCTGGCGACGAACAGTCCCTGCTGGCGCACGGCGAGATGCAGGAAGGCGTGCCGTAGCGGGTCCAGCCACTGGCGGTGCGCGGCGGCCGCCGCCGCCTCGAACTGCCCCAGCGGTAAATGAAAACCGGCCAGGTCGCATTCGCCGTGCGCCAGGGCGGCCACGGCTTCGGTGCTGCCGCGGTACTTGATGTCCAATGCGATGCCTTGCCCGTTCAACTGCGCCACCAGCGCCGCCACCGCGAACCCGTGCGACGCGCTCAGGCGTAGCACCTGCGCATCGGCGGCCAGCACGCGCGCCAGTTCCTGCTGCAGTTCCGAGGCCAGGCTGTCCAGCAGCGGCGACAGTCTCGCGCTGATGCGGCGGTCGGCCCAGATCAGCTTGTCGGCCAGCGGCGACAGCTGCGTGCCCCGGCCGCGCACCTTGTGCACCAGCTGGGCGCCGAAGCGGTCGCCGAACTGCCGCAGCAAGCCCCAGGCATGGCGGTAGGACATGCCGCATTCCGTGGCCGCCGTGGCGATGCTACCGGTGCGGCTGAGCGCGCCCAGCAGCGCCAGCAGCGCGGGCAGGGGAATGGGCGTGCCGTGCGCATCGCGCAGGAACCAGTCGGGACGGATGTCGACCTTCAGCATATGCAAATCCATTCCTATTGAATCCATCATTTGCCGGTGCTACGCTGAATTTATAACATCAAAATACGGCCGCAAATACTGGCGTATATGTTCGAACGAACATGAAGGCAGCCCGGCGGCAGATGCCATGGGAGACACCATGCAGGCACCGCTTTCCCCGGCCGCGGCCGACACCGTCGCGGCCGCCGTCCTCGCCCGCCACGACGGCCGCCAGGACCAGTTGCTGCCGGCGCTGCACGCGCTGCAGGACGCCATCGGTTTCATTGCGCCGGCCCGGGTGCCGGCCATCGCGCGCCATTTCAACCTGTCGCGCGCCGAGGTGCATGGCGTGCTCACCTTCTACCACCATTTCCGGGCCGAAGCGCCCGCGCGCTGCAGGGTAACGCTGTGCCGCGCCGAGGCATGCCGCAGCATGGGCGCCGACCGCCTGCTGGCGCACGCGCAGCGCACGCTCGGCTGCGACCTGCACGGACGCAGCGCGGACGGCAGCGTGTCGCTCGACCCCGTGTATTGCCTGGGCCAGTGCGCCAACGCGCCCGCGATGACGCTCGACGATGCCGTGTTCGCCCGCGTGACGCCGGCGCGCTTCGATGCGCTGCTGGCGCACGCACTGGAGGCGGACCGGCCGGCGCCGACCCATCCCGGCGGCCCCAGCTTCCTGCCGGAGGCCGTATGAGCGTGCGCATCTACGTCCCCTGCGACTCGGCCGCGCTGGCGGTCGGCGCCGACGCCGTCGCCGCTGCCATCGTGCGCGAAGCGGCGCGGCGCGGCCTGGACATCGACCTCGTGCGCAACGGCACGCGCGGCCTGCTGTGGCTGGAGCCGCTGGTCGAAGTCGCCACGCCGGCGGGGCGCGCCGGCTTCGGCCCGGTCGACGCCGCCGACGTGGGCGCGCTGTTCGACGCCGGTTTCATCGACGGCGCGAACACGCACCCGCTCGCGCTCGGCCCGGTCGAGCGGATTCCCTACCTGGCGCGCCAGCAACGCGTCACCTTCGCCCGCATCGGCATTACCGATCCGCTGTCGCTGGACGACTACCGCGCCCACGGCGGCTTCGCCGGCTTGGAGAATGCGCTGGCGCTGCCGGCGGCGGACATCGTGGCGGCCGTGACCGCGTCCGGCCTGCGCGGGCGCGGCGGCGCGGCCTTTCCCACCGGCGTCAAGTGGAACACGGTGCTGCAGGCGCCGGGCGCCGACAAATACGTCGTCTGCAATGCCGACGAAGGCGATTCCGGCACCTTCGCCGACCGCATCGTGATGGAAAGCGACCCGTACATGCTGATCGAGGGCATGGCGATCGCCGCCCTGGCCGTGGGCGCCGCGCGCGGCTACCTCTACGTGCGCAGCGAATACCCGCACGCCATCGCGCAACTGCAGGCCGCCATCGGGCAGGCGCGCGCCGCCGGCTACCTGGGCGCCGACGTGCTCGGCAGCGGGCGCACGGTCGAGCTGGAAGTCAGGAAGGGCGCCGGCGCCTACATCTGCGGCGAGGAAACCGCGCTGCTGGAAAGCCTGGAAGGCAAACGCGGCATCGTGCGCAGCAAGCCGCCGCTGCCGGCACTGGCCGGCCTGTTCGGCCAGCCGACCGCGATCAACAACGTATTGTCCTTTGCCGCCGTGCCGCTCATCCTGGCCAAGGGCGCGGGGTACTATCGCGACTACGGCATGGGACGCTCGCGCGGGACGCTGCCGGTGCAACTGGCCGGCAACGTCAGGCGCGGCGGCCTGATCGAACTGGCCTTCGGCGCCACCCTGCGCGAGATCTTGTATGACTACGGCGGCGGCAGCGCCTCGGGCCGCCCGATCAAGGCGGTGCAGGTGGGCGGGCCGCTGGGCGCCTACCTGCCGGAATCGCAATGGGACACGCCGCTCGACTACGAAGCGTTCGCGGATCGATGGGCGGTGCTCGGCCACGGCGGCATCGTGGTGCACGACGACACGGCCGACATGGGCCGGCTGGCGCGCCATGCGATGGCCTTCTGCGCAGCGGAATCCTGCGGCAAGTGCACGCCCTGCCGCATCGGCGCCACGCGCGGCGTGGAAACCATCGACAAGATCCTCGACCCCGACGCGCCCGCGCCCCAACGCGAGCGGCAGGTGACGCTGCTGCGCGACCTGTGCGACACCATGCTGTACGGCTCGCTGTGCGCGATGGGCGGCATGACGCCGTATCCGGTGCTGTCGGCGCTGAACCACTTTCCGCAGGATTTTAGTCAGGCGGATATGCCCCGACCCGGGAGACTATGATGATCGAAACCATCCTCACACGCGACCTGGGCACGCCGCCACCCGCCGCCGGCGACATGGCCGTCGAGCTGGTCACGCTGGACATCGACGGCCATGCCGTCGGCGTCCCGGCCGGCACGTCGGTGATGCGCGCCGCCGCGCTGGCCGGCATCAACATCCCGAAATTGTGCGCCACCGACAGCCTGCAGCCGTTCGGCTCCTGCCGCCTGTGCCTGGTGGAGATCGACGGCCGCCGCGGCTATCCGGCCTCGTGCACCACGCCGGTAGAGCAGGGCATGACGGTGCGCACCCAGTCGCCCCGACTGCAGCAGCTGCGCCAGGGCGTGATGGAGCTTTATATCTCCGATCACCCGCTCGATTGCCTGACCTGTCCCGCCAACGGCGATTGCGAACTGCAGGACATGGCCGGCGTCACCGGCCTGCGCGAAGTGCGCTACGGCTACCAAGGTGCGCATCACCTCGATCTGGCCAAGGACGAGTCGAACCCGTATTTCAGCTTCGATTCCGCCAAGTGCATCGTCTGCAACCGCTGCGTGCGCGCCTGCGAGGAAACGCAGGGCACCTTCGCCCTGACGATTGCCGGGCGCGGCTTCGAGTCGCGCGTGGCCGCCGGGCAGAGCGAACCCTTCATGCAGTCCGAGTGCGTGTCCTGCGGCGCCTGCGTGCAGGCCTGCCCGACCGCGACCCTGCAGGAAAAGACGGTGATCCGGCTGGGGCAGGGCGAGCACAGCATCAACACGACCTGCGCCTACTGCGGCGTCGGCTGCTCGCTGAACGCCGAGATGAAGGGCAGCGAGGTGGTGCGCATGGTGCCGGCCAGGGACGGCAAGGCCAACGAAGGCCATGCGTGCGTCAAAGGGCGCTTCGCCTGGGGCTATGCCACCCACAAGGACCGCATATTAAAACCGATGATCCGGGCCAGGATCACCGATCCGTGGAGGGAAGTGAGCTGGGACGAGGCGCTCGACCACGCCGCGTCCGAGTTCAAGCGCATCCAGGCCGCACACGGCGTCGACGCCATCGGCGGCATCGTCTCCTCGCGCTGCACCAACGAGGAAGGCTACCTGGTGCAGAAACTGGTGCGCGCGGCGTTCGGCAACAACAACGTCGACACCTGCGCGCGCGTGTGCCACTCGCCCACCGGCTACGGCCTGAAGCAGACGCTGGGCGAATCGGCCGGCACCCAGAGCTTCAAGTCGGTCGAACGGTGCGACGTGGTGCTGGTAATCGGCGCCAACCCGACCGACGGCCATCCGGTATTCGCCTCGCGCCTGAAGAAGCGGCTGCGCCAGGGCGCGCGCCTGATCGTGATCGACCCGCGCCGCATCGACCTGGTCGAGACCGCGCACGTGCGTGCGGACGTCCACCTGCAGCTGCGGCCCGGCACCAACGTCGCCGTGCTGTCCGCGATGGCGCACGTGATCGTCACCGAGGGCTTGCTGGCGACGGACTTCATCGCCGCACGCTGCGAGGAGCGCGCGTTCGAACAATGGCGTGACTTCGCCGCGCGCCCCGACAATGCGCCCGAGGCGCTGGAAGCGGTTACCGGCGTGGCGGCGCCGCTGCTGCGCGCCGCCGCGCGCCTGTACGCCACCGGCGGCAACGCCGCCATCTATTACGGCCTGGGCGTGACCGAGCACGCCCAGGGTTCCACCGCCGTGATGGCGATCGCCAACCTCGCCATGGCGACCGGCAACGTGGGGCGCGAAGGCGTCGGCGTGAATCCGCTGCGCGGCCAGAACAACGTGCAGGGCTCGTGCGACATCGGCTCCTTCCCGCACGAATTGCCGGGCTACCGCCACGTGGCCGACGCCACCGTGCGCGGCGCCTTCGAACAGGCCTGGGGCGTACCCCTGCAGGCCGAGCCCGGCCTGCGCATCCCGAACATGTTCGAGGCCGCGCTGGATGGCAGCTTCCTCGGCCTGTACTGCCAGGGCGAGGACATCGTGCAGTCCGACCCCAACACCCGGCACGTGACGGCCGCGCTGCAGGCGATGGAATGCGTGGTGGTACAGGACATCTTTTTGAACGAGACGGCGAAATTCGCCCACGTACTGCTGCCCGGTTCCTCGTTCCTGGAAAAGGACGGCACCTTCACCAATGCCGAGCGGCGCATCTCGCGCGTGCGCAAGGTGATGGCGCCGCGCGCCGGCTACGCCGACTGGGAAGTGACGGTGCAGTTGTCGAAGCACCTGGGCTACCCGATGGACTACCGCCACCCGTCCGAGATCATGGACGAGATCGCGCGCCTGACACCCACCTTCGCCGGCGTCAGCTACGCGCGCCTGGATGCGCTGGGCAGCATCCAGTGGCCGTGCACCGCCGACGCGCCGGAAGGCACGCCGACCATGCACGTCGACGAATTCGTGCGCGGCAAGGGCCGCTTCATCATTACGCAATACGTCGGCACGTCGGAAAAGGTGACGCGAAAATATCCGCTGATCCTCACCACCGGCCGCATCCTGTCGCAGTACAACGTCGGCGCGCAGACGCGCCGTACCGACAACGTGCAGTGGCACGACGAGGACCGCCTGGAAATCCACCCGCACGACGCCCAGGAGCGCGGCATCGCCGACGGCGACTGGGTCGGCATCGCCAGCCGCGCCGGAGAAACGGTGCTGCGCGCACTGGTCACCGAGCGCATGCAGCCGGGCGTGGTCTACACCACCTTCCACTTTCCCGAGTCCGGGGCCAACGTGATCACCACCGAGAATTCCGACTGGGCGACGAACTGCCCCGAATACAAGGTGACGGCGGTGCAGGTGCTGCCGGTCAGCCAGCCGTCCGCGTGGCAGCAGGCATATCAACGCTTCAGCGCGGCGCAGGCGCGCCTGGCGGACGCGGGCGCCTGAGGGGAACGCGGACGATGAACATCGCGCACCTGGTTACGATGGCCAACCAGATCGGCAGCTTTTTCGCTTCGTTCCCGGACCGGGAAGAGGCGCAGGCCGGCATCGCCCAGCACCTGCAGCGCTACTGGGCGCCGCGCATGCGCGTGCGGCTCTACGACCATGTGGACGATGCGCACGGCGACGGGCTCGATCCGATCGTGCTGGAAGCCATCGCGGCGCACCGCCAGCGGCAGGATGCGGTGGCGGAGGGCACGTCGGTGCCGAAGGACGAGGATACGGGAGGGGATGCGGGCTGAGACGCCCGCCCGCCGGTGCGCCGCCGGAGAGCGGCGGCGTGTGTTTCAGGCCGCCACGCCCGCCTCGTGCGCCTGCTGGTCGGCGTGATACGACGAACGCACCATGGCGCCCACGGCCGCATGCACGAAGCCCATCTCGTACGCCTTCTGCTCGAACATTTTAAACGTGTCCGGGTGCACGTAGCGGCGCACCGGCAGGTGCGAGTTCGACGGCGCCAGGTACTGGCCGATGGTCAGCATGTCGATATCGTGCGCGCGCATATCGCGCATGACTTCCAGGATTTCCTCGTCGGTCTCGCCGAGACCCACCATCAGGCCGGACTTGGTGATCGCGTTCGGGTACTTGGCCTTGAAATCGCGCAGCAGCACCAGCGAGTGCTGGTAGTCGGCGCCCGGGCGCGCTTCCTTGTACAGGCGCGGCACGGTTTCCAGGTTGTGGTTCATCACGTCCGGCAAGCCGTCGGCAAAGATGTTCAAGGCCTTCTCTAAACGGCCGCGGAAGTCCGGCACCAGCACCTCGATCTTGGTGTTGGGCGACAATGCGCGCGTCTTGCTGATGCATTCGACGAAGTGGCCGGCGCCGCCGTCGCGCAGGTCGTCGCGGTCGACCGAGGTGATCACGACGTAGGACAGGCGCAGGTCGGCGATGGTCTTGGCCAGGTTGCCCGGCTCGTTGACGTCGAGCGGGTCCGGACGGCCGTGGCCGACGTCGCAGAACGGGCAGCGCCGGGTGCACTTGTCGCCCATGATCATGAAGGTGGCGGTGCCCTTGCCGAAGCATTCGCCGATGTTCGGGCAGCTGGCTTCCTCGCACACGGTCACCAGGTTGTTGGCGCGCAGGATCTCCTTGATCTCGTAGAAGCGCGACGAGGCCGTGGCCGCCTTGACCCGGATCCAGTCCGGCTTCTTGAGGCGCTCGTGCTGCTCGATCGGGACGATCTTGATCGGGATGCGCGACGTCTTGCTCGCGCCTTTTTGCTTGTCGCTGGCGTTGTAGACTGCTGCAGGTGTGTCCGCTACGGCGATGCCGGTATCGATTTCGGAAGTCATTTGGCTCATTGCCCCACAGGGGTGTCGGTTGGTTTGATCGTGTCGGCCGGCTCGTCCGCGGCCAGGTGCTTGACCAGCGCATGTGCCAGCGCCTGCTGGACCTCGGCCAGTGGCGCTTCCACGCCCATGGTGCGCATGTCGATCGTGGCGAGCCCGGCATACCCGCATGGGTTAATCCAGGTAAATGGAGACAGATCCATCGCCACGTTCAGCGAGACGCCGTGATAGGTGCAGCCGTTGCCGCGCACTTTCAAGCCGAGCGCGGCGATCTTGGCGCCGCGGCGCGCACCGTGCGCGATATAGATGCCGGGCGCGCCCGCGACGCGTTCGCCATCCAGATTATACGCCGCCAGCACATCGATGACCGCCTGCTCGATCTTGGTCACGAACTGGCGCGCATACAGCTTGCCGCCCGGCTTGTTGCGGCGCAGGTCCATCAACAGGTAGATCACGACCTGGCCCGGCCCGTGGTAGGTCACCTCGCCGCCGCGGTCGGTCTGCACCACCGGAATCGCGTGCGCGGGCACGCCGGGACCGCTCAGCAGGTGGCCGCGGTCGGCGCCCAGGCCCAGCGTGAACACCGGCGGATGCTCGACGATCCACAGCTCGTCGGGCATGTCCGGCGTGCGCGCATCGGTGAAGGCGCGCATCGCGGCGAACACGGTGTCGTAGTCGGCGCGGCCAAGCTCACGGATGATCGGGCCCCTGGCGGCAGGAGCGGCAGGTCGATTGGCTTGCATGGAGTGAGGGAAAATAGAGGCGGCAAATAGGCTGCTCCGACATTATAAGCCAGCCTCATGTCCCTTGTCCGCCGCCGGTTACCGGCGACGCCTTGCGGTCGCCGGCCTTACAACACCACCTTGACCATCGGATGGCCGGACAGCGCCGAGTACACGGCGTCGAGCTGTTCGCGGCTGGTGGCGCGCACGGTCGCCGTCAGGCCGGTATAGGTGCCCTTCGACGAGGGACGCACTTCCATCTTGCCTTTATGGAAAGTCGGATCGTGGGCGAGGATCACCTCGACGATGGTGTCGGCGAACGCGTCGTGCGTGGCGCCCATCACCTTGATCGGGAAATCGCTCGGGTATTCGATGAGGGAATCTTTGGGGTCCATGGCCGCTCCAGTAAAAATCGCATTGTAGCCAAACTAGCCGGGGTTCGCCGGAATGCACGAAGAGCACGATACGATCCAAATGTTGCTATATATCAAACATTTTTGAAGATGCATATAATGCACTTGTTGCGTTTATTGCGTTTATTTCTTATGATCGAGTTATCATGAGTTGATGCCCACCTGGCTCGGCGGCGACCAGGTCGCCGCCGAGCCAGGTAGCACAGTCCTTGTTTCCCGCAGTACTAAGAACCTATCCCAGTAGGGGCTCGGTCGTTGCTGACGCGCCTGGCAAGCGGGTGCTGCGTTGCTCGTCCTTGCATGGCTCGCCATGCGGCGTCCTCGCGCCTTGCCCGCGCTCGCCATGCATCGCCTACGCGCATGTCGCCAGCAACTTCCCTCTCCCTACTGGGATAGGTTCTAAGGAGAAAATAATGTCTGAAGTAAGAGACCGTCTGCACAGCAAAGAAGATGTCGAACTGGCAAAGGCAGCGCAACGCTGCATCGTCAGCGCCCTGGATCATTCGCGAGCGATCAACATCGCCATCCTGGAGGATGGCGTCGAGCGATTGGAGGATTCCCCTGTATTGAAATTGCCGCCAACAGTGCTGCGCTTGTTCGCAGACATGCTGGGTTCGCTTGCACAAGGGCATGCCATCACGATCATGCCCAAGGAGCTGTATGTTTCGACACAGGAAGCGGCCATGTTCCTGAATGTCTCCAGGCCCTACCTGATCCGGCTGCTGGAGGATGGAAAAATTCCCTATCACAAGGTTGGCACGCATCGCCGCATCAAATTCGAAGATGCCGTGGCTTACAAGGATCAAAGGCAAAAAGCATCGCGCGATGCACTGCAGGAATTGGCTGATCAGGCACAAGAGCTCGACATGGGGTATTAATGGCCGGGTACTATCGATATACGGCGGTGCTCGATGCATGTGTCCTGTATCCGGCACCGCTGCGTGACGTTCTCCTCAGTCTGGCATCGGCCGGGCTGTACGGCGCGCGCTGGACAGCCGCGATACAGGATGAGTGGATACGCAATCTGCATGCCAAACGCCCCGATCTGGACAAGGCCAGACTGTTACATACGGCAGCGCTGATGAGCAGTGCCATCGAGGACGCCGTCATCCAGCACTACGAATACCTCATTCCCACTTTGAACCTGCCGGATCCGGACGACCGGCATGTACTGGCCGCGGCAATCGTCGGCCACGCCGATGCGATCATCACCTTCAATCGCAAGGATTTTCCGGACGATAAGGTCGCCCGGCATGAGATCGACATCCTGCATCCCGATGATTTCCTGGTCGCGCAATACGACCTCGACCAGATCCGGATGCTCAGCGTTATCAAGGACTGCCGGACCAAGTTGAAGAAGCCGCCCAAGAGCGCCGACGAATACATTCTGACGCTCGAGCAGCAGGGCTTGCCGCAGATGTGCCAACTTCTGCGGCACGCGATCACCCTCATCTGAGGCGGCTGGCCCGCTGCAGGACCAATCGCATCTTGCTGATTCGCGCACGAGTCTGCGTTCCATGCGCCGACGACGTTGCCGCTATCCGATACCGGCTCAACGCTCCTGCTGCTGGCGCCCGCGCCCATCCACGTGCTGGCGCTGGCCGCCTTCGGCGCGCTGGGCCGGCGTCGGCGCCGCGGGTGCGGCCGGGCGTGGCGCCGCTGTCACCGGCGGCGGTGCCGGCATGGCGGCGCGCGCCGGTGCAGGTGCGGCGGCGGGCGCCGGCGCGGCGATCGCGGCCGGCGGCGCCGAGCGCGGCGCCGGCAGCCCGGCCGGGCGCTCCCAGCCGCGGTTGCCGCGTTCGGCACGCTCGCCGCGCTCGAAGCGCGGCTCGTTGCGCTGTTCGGCGCGTTCGGCACGCGCTTCCGGCGCGGCCTGCAGCGGCGCCGCCGCGGGCAGGGGCGCCGGCGCCGCCTGCGCACGGCGGTTGCGGCGCAGCTCTTCGAACTGTTCGCGGCGTTCGTCGCGCGACCAGCCCGGCGCCGGCAGCGGCGTCGGTACGGCAGGACCCGGGCCGGCGCTGGTCAGCGGCTGGTGCGGCGGTGGGCTGACGATGGTGCCGGGCTGCGGCGACTGCTGTGGCGGCGGACTGGCGATCGTGCCCGGCTGCGGCGACTGGCGCGGCGGCGGGCTGGTCACCGTCAAGCCCTGCGCCGCCGATCCGGTGAGCGTCAACCCCGGCGCGCGCCGTCCGGCGAAACCGTCGCGCTCGACGCCGTCGGTACCGATATGGCGGCGGTCGTCGCCGCGGCGGTCGATGCCGCTGCTGTCGATGCGGCCACTCTCGATACTCCAGCCGTCGACCCGGCGTCCCGCGCTGTCGCGGATATCGATACCGCTGCGCTCGTCGGGACGGCGCTCGACGCCGGCGCTCTCGATGCGGCGGCCGCTGCCGTCGCGGATGTCGATGCCGCGGCGGTCGTCACCGCGGCGGTCGTCACCGCGGCGGTCGTCGTCACGGCGGCCGTCGCCACGGTGCTCGAGCGCGCTGCGCTCGGCGGCGCCGGCGGCGGCCCGCTCGGCCAGGCCGCCCAGGGTGCCGTCGCGTCCCGGCCGACCGATGCCCCCGGGGCGGCCGGCACCCTCGCCGCGCGCCGGTCGTGCTTCGCGCTGCGGGCGGTTCGGCGCCGGCGGCGGCACGCCGGCAGGCACGTTCTGCGCCAGCGCCGGCGGCGCGGTCGAGATCGGCGCACGCGCGACGTTCACCCGGCCGGGCCGGCCGAAGCGGTCCTGCGGCACCACGGTCAAGCCCTGCGGGCGGTAGTCGCGGCCGCGGCGCGGATCGGGGTGCGCATCGGGACGCACCTGGCCGTTCAGCCAGCGCAAGCGATCGTCCGAAAGGCGGTAGCCCGGCACGAAGCGCTCGTGCGGCGACAGCGGATACCAGCCCAGGCCCGGGCCGTGGCTGCGGTCGCGGAAGGTCACGTTCCAGCCGGCGCCGCCGACCCAGCCGACCAGGGCCGGCGACCACACCGGATAGTCGCGGCGCACACCCGGAGGACGCCGTCCCGGCGCCCAGGCCCAGCGGCTGTTCACCTGCACCCAGCGCCCGTAGTGGAAGGGCGCGTAGCCCCAGGGGGCGTTGTCGACCCAGGTCCAGCCCCACGGATCGAGCCAGGTCCAGCTGCCGTCGCGGTATGGCACCCAGCCGGCCGCCACCGTCGGCGTCCACAGCGGGCCGTATTCGCTGTCGTCGCGCCAGCTGCCGTAGCGGTCCAGGTCTTCGTAGCCGGTCATCTCGGTGTCGACATAGCGCGCCGCCGCGGCGTTGCTTTCCAGCCGGTCGCGCTTGGCCGACCAGTCGTCGAAGGCGTCGGGGACGGCCGCCAGGGTGCGCACGTCGTCGTCGCCGATGTCGGCGCCCTTGCCGGCGCGCAGCGTCAACTGCGAACCGCCGCCGTCGACCACGGCCACGCCGTCGAACACGGCGACGCTGCTGGTGTCGCGCACGCGTTCGGCATCCACGCGCAGCAGCGCCGGCTGCTGCAGCAAGACGCGCGCCTGCGGCGTGGCCAGCTCGAAGCCGGCCACCAGGTCCGGATTCCTGACGCGCACGTTGGCGCTGCCGTAGTGCAGGCGCAGGCGCAGGGCGTTGTCGTCCAGCGCCACCACTTCCAGCGAGGAATCGCCGTCCAGGCGGATCGACGTCGAGCCGATGCGGATCTCGGTGCGGGCGCCGGCGGCGGTGCTGACGGTGTTGCCGCCGGTGACCGGCCAGTTGACCTGCGCGGTTTCCATCTCGGCGCCGACGTCGGCGCCGATGGCGACCTGCCCCTGGGTCAGCGCGATGCGGCCGACGCGCGCCGGCAGCTCGGCCGCCTGCGCCGGCGCGGCCGCCGCGGCCAGGGTGGACAGGACGGCCAGCGCCAGCGCCGCGGTTTTCAGGGTGGATCTGGACATGGGAGGTCTCCGCTCGGGTGCGTGTTCTCGTGATCGCTTCGTGCAGCGCCTGCCGCGTACGGATGCCCGGCGCCTATCCGATTACAACCCACCATGCCCGTACGGGACAACGCGGGTTACAAACAGTTGCGAAATGCGGAAGCCGGCAGGTTCAAGCGTGGCCGCGCTTGACGAAGAACAGCAGCGCGCCGACCAGCATCAGCACGCCGCCGAAGAAACGGTTCTGGGTCTTGACCGCGCGCTCGTCGCGGAAGAAGCGTTGCATGGACGAGGCCAGGAAGGCATAGCCGTGCATGACGGTGGCGTCGATGGTGACCATGGTGACGGCCAGGATCGCCAGCTGCGGCAGCACCGGCGCTCCCTTCGAAATGAATTGCGGCAGCACCGCGACCATGAAGATGATGCCTTTCGGGTTGGTCGCGTTGGTGAGAAAGCCGGTCATCACGCGCCGCCCGAACGACGGGTGCGCCGCCATGCCGGCGGTCGACACGCTGGTCGCATGGGCCTTGGCGCGCCACTGGCTGATGCCGAGCCAGATCAGGTACAGGGCGCCGACCGTCTTGACCACCGTGAACGCCAGCTCCGAGGCCAGCAGCAGCGAACCGACGCCGGCGCCGGCGATGACCAGCACCAGGATCAGGCCCAATTGAAGGCCGAGCACGGTGGCGCTGGCCTTCCGGACGCCGTAGGCCAGGCCGTGCGACATCGACAGCACCGCGCCCGAGCCGGGGGAAATGGCAATGATGATGCCGGCGATGGCAAACGCGAGCCAGGTAGCGAAACTCATGCTGGGGATGGATCTGGAGGAGTGGGAGGGTACGGCAAACTAGATAAGGCATGGCGCGCGGCGCGCGGCAGGGCCGCCGCGCCGCGCGCCAGCCCGGCAATCACGCCGCTTTCTTTTTCTTCGGATTGACGGCGGCCTTCAGGGTGGCGCCGGCGGAAAAACGCGGGGTCTTCGACGCGGCGATCTTGATCGCTTCGCCGGTGGCCGGGTTGCGGCCCTTGCGCGCGGCGCGCTTGGTGACCGAGAAGGTGCCGAAACCGGTGATGCCGACCGTGTCGCCCTTTTTCAGGCGCTCGGTGATGATCTCGATGATGGTATTGACAGCGTCGTTGGCGGCGGCGCCCGACATCTCGGTGCGCTTCGCGAATTCAGCGATCAGTTCGCCTTTTTTCATAAAATCCTCCGTATAAAAGAGCCGGAAGATTAGCATAATTAATTGCCACGTGTAATCTGCGTACAAGGCGGCAAGCCTTGTACTGGCAGGGCGTATGCGATGCGCGGCAAATGCAGAGGCCGGTTTCAGCCGGCCAGGGCAGCGCCGTCCTGGCCGTTCAGGCGCAGGCGCAGGGCGGCGTTGATCAGCGTCTGATAACCGGTGCCGGTGCGCTCGGCGCACAGGCGGAACGCGTCCAGCACTTCGTCGTCGAGGTAGATCGTGATGCGGGTCTTGCGCTTTGGCGGGCGGGCGCGGCGGCGGGGCGCGGCAGCCAGGTCGACATTCACGTTCATGGCATCTCTCATGGCATCTCCTTTGTCGGGGCGTTGCGGGTCTTTGCAAGTCGAGGCTGGCGTGGCGCAGCCGATGATCGAACTATACGTACGCGTGGGCGCCGCATCGGGCGCAAAGCGACGGGCTGCAGATTGGCAGGCTTGAAACGCAGATAGCGCGCCTGAACCGTGTGCAAAGCGCACGATCCGCTCGGTTAAGATGTGGACATATTGACATTGGGAGCAGGAACATGGCTGCAGGAAGTTTATTGGCTCTTATCGACGACATCGCCAGCGTCCTCGACGACGTCGCATTGATGAGCAAGGTGGCGGCCAAGAAGACCGCCGGGGTATTGGGCGACGACCTGGCCCTGAACGCCCAGCAGGTGAGCGGCGTGAACGCCGAGCGCGAACTGCCGGTGGTGTGGGCGGTGGCGGTCGGTTCGCTGCGCAACAAGGCGATCCTGGTGCCGGCCGCGCTGGCGATCTCGGCATTCGTGCCGCAGGCGATCACGCCGCTATTGATGGTCGGCGGCGCCTTCCTGTGCTACGAGGGCTTCGAAAAGCTGGCCCACAAGTTCCTCCACAGCGGCGCCGAGGATGCCGCCCACCAGGAAGCGCTGGCCGCGGCGCTGGCGGCGAATACCGACATGCGCGCCGTCGAGCAGGACAAGATCAAGGGCGCGGTGCGCACCGACTTTATCTTGTCGGCGGAAATCATCGTGATCGCGCTGGGCGTGGTCAACGAGCAGGACACGACCTTCGGCGCCCAGGTGGCGGCGCTGGTGGCGGTGGCGCTCGCGATGACGGTCGGCGTGTACGGCCTGGTGGCGGCGATCGTCAAGATCGACGACGCCGGTTTGTACCTGAGCCGGCGCGAGAACGGCGCCGCGCGCTCGCTCGGCAAGCTGCTGCTGGCGGCCGCGCCGCGCCTCATGAAGGCGCTGTCGGTGCTGGGCACGGCGGCCATGTTCATGGTCGGCGGCGGCATCATCGGCCATGCGGTGGAGCCGCTGCACCACCTGTCCGAACATGCCGCCCAGGCCGTGGCCGGCACGCCCGTGGTCGGCGGCCTGCTGGCGGCGCTGGCCCCGCACCTGGTCGATGCCGTGGCCGGCGTCGTCATCGGCGCCGTGGTGCTGCTGGCGGTAACGCTGGTGGGGCGCCTGCGCGGCAAGCGTGCGGCGGCGCACTGACGCCAGCGCTTGCCCGGCGCGGCCGCTGCCGGGTGCCTCCCCCTGATTTTCCGTCGGAACCTTTTAATGAATGCCGACTCGAACGCAAAAGGGGAGGCGGCGATGCAGGAAACCCGCTTGCGCCTGCACCTGGTGCTCGGTGCGGCGCGCATGTCGATCTGGGACGCCACGGTGGTCGGCAACGACGTCACCGAGGGGGTGATTACCTGGTCCGGCGACGGCGCCGCCCTGATCGGCCTGGCGCCGGTCGACCAGCAGCAATCCTTTCGCGATTTCCTGGCGCTGGTCCACCCGGCCGACCGCGACCTGCTGACCGAGCGCATGCAGCAGCGCGTCGGCAAATGCGCGCCCTATCATTTCGAATACCGCATCGTATTGCCTGACGACACCGTACGCTGGATCGGCTGCCGCGGCATGCCGGTCTGCGAGGATGGCTTGCCGGTACGTACCCTCGGCATCATCTGGGACGATACCCCGCGCAAGCTGCAGGAAGCCCAGCTGTTCGAGCAGAAGGAGCGCGCCGAGGTGACGCTCGCCTCGATCGGCGACGGTGTGGTCGCCACCGATGCGCGCGGCCGCGTGTGCTTCATGAACCGGGTGGCCGAGGAACTCACCGGCTGGATGCACCAGCAGGCCGACGGCATCGACGTCGCCCGCATCGTGCGCCTGGTCGACGAAGCCGACGGCCGTGAACTCGACAACCCGGTGCAATTGTGCCTGCGCGAACGGCGGACGGTCGGCGTCAGTGCGCGCGCGCTGCTGCTGGCGCGCGACGGCCGCCGCCTGGCGATCGAGGATTCGTCGGCGCCGATCCGCGCGCGCGACGGCGCCATCCTGGGCGCGGTGGTGGTGCTGCACGACGTCACCCACGAGCGCACGCTGACGCACCAGTTGACCTGGCAGGCGGCGCACGATTCGCTGACCGGCCTGATCAACCGGCGCGCGTTCGAGACCGCCATCGCCGAAGCGCTGCGCAACGCCAAGAACGACGGCCACCACCACGCGCTGCTGTACCTCGACCTGGACCGCTTCAAGGTGGTCAACGACACCTGCGGCCACGGCGCCGGCGATCTGCTGCTGCAGACCCTGGCGCACCTGCTGCAGCAGCGCATGCGCGAAAGCGACGTGCTGGCGCGCCTGGGCGGCGACGAACTCGGCGTGATCCTGGCGTTCTGCCCGCTGCCGCGCGCCCTGAAACTGGCCGAGGAACTGCGCCAGGCGGTCAAGGATTTCCGCTTCGTGTGGGCCGGACGCGCATTCGAGATCGGGGTGTCGATCGGCCTGGTCGAGATCAGCGAGCACAGCAAGTCGGTGACGGAACTCCTGATCGCCGCCGACCAGGCCTGCTACCTGGCCAAGGAGCAGGGCCGCAACCGCGTGCACGTATACCAGGAAAGCGACGTCGTGCTGGCGCAGCGCCTGGGCGAGATGCACTGGGTGTCGCGCCTGACCGAGGCGCTCGACAAGGACCAGTTCCGCCTGTTTTCGCAGCCGATCGTCAGCCTGAAGGATGGCGGCAACGGCCACCAGGAAGTGCTGCTGCGCATCGCCGAGGATGCACCGGACGGCGAGCAGGCGGGGGTCAAGCCGGGCAAGATGATCCTGCCCGGCGCCGCCATCCGCCGGACTCCGGCGGATGCCTTCCCGCCGCCGAGCGCTACGACCTGATGGTGCCGCTCGACCGCTGGGTGATCAGCCACGTGTGCGCCCACATCGCCATCGAGCGCGGCCGCCGCGCCGGCGGCAAGGCGGCCCCGGCGCCGATGTATTCCATCAACCTGTCCGGCATCTCGCTGGGCGACGAAGCGGTCCTCTCCCATATCACCTCGGAGATCGCGGCCTACGGCGTCGATCCCGGCCAGCTCTGCTTCGAGATCACCGAGACCGCGGTGATCGCCAACCTGCCCAAGGCGCAGGAATTCATCGGCGCCCTGCGCACGCTCGGCTGCCATTTCTCGCTCGACGATTTCGGCAGCGGCCTGTCCTCGTTCGCCTACCTGCGCGCGCTGCCGGTGGATTACCTGAAAATCGACGGCCTGTTCATCCGCGGCATCGCCGGCAACGACGTCAACCAGGCACTGGTCAAGGCCATCAACGAGGTCGGCCACGTGATGGGCATCCGCACCGTGGCGGAATATGTCGAGGATGCCGCCACGCTGGACGTGGTGTGCGGGCTCGGCATCGATTACGCCCAGGGCTATGCGGTCGGCACACTGCGCCAGCTGGCGCTGACGGCCTAGACGCCGCCCTCCTGGCAACGCTTGTTCGCGGTGCGTGCGGCGCGCGCGCCGCTCCCTGGGCAATCACGGCATGCACCATGCATGGGCAAGTGTTGCGTCTTTACATACAGTTGGTCTGAATTAATTGACAACGCTCATGGTCGCAGCCCAGACTCGAGCCGTGCTTGCTACAAGACAAGCACGAACGCACCGTGCCGCCTCCCGACCAGGAACAGAACCACGCTGTATCGATCCGTGCTGTTTACCCGCTTCGCATCGCCCCCTGCCTGCCGCCCCCAGAAGCCAGGCGCCGTCGACCAAGAATAAGGAAGCAAGAAGATGCAACAACGATTTGTACCGGAAAAAACCGCACTCGCCCTGGCCATCGCCACCGTATTCGCCAGCGGAATGGCGCAAGCCCAGGACAGCGGCGCGGCCACCGATGGCGCCGCCGCCACCGTGGTCGTGACCGGCACCCGGGTCGCCAACCGCAGCGCGCTCGACACCGCGTCGCCGGTCGACATCATCTCGGCCGAGACCCTGAAAACCAGCGGCTCGACCGAACTCAACCAGGCCCTCGCGGTGGCCTTGCCCTCGCTGAACTTCCCGCGTCCCGCGATCACCGACGGCACCGATACCGTGCGCCCGGCCACGCTGCGCGGCATGTCGCCCGACCAGAGCCTGGTGCTGGTCAATTCCAAGCGCCGCCACGCCGCCTCGCTGGTCAACCTGAACGGCAGCATCGGACGCGGCGCGGCCGCGGTCGACATGAACTCGATCCCGTCGGCGATCGTCAAGAACATCGAGGTGCTGCGCGACGGCGCCGCCGCCCAGTACGGGTCGGACGCGATCTCCGGCGTGGTCAACATCCGCCTGCGCACCGACCGCGACGGCGGAGAGGGCACGGTCTCCTTCGGCGAGCGCAAGACCGAATACGACCTGCTGAGCGCCGCCGCGCCGGCCGGCGCCGCCTGGAGCGCGCCCTCGTCGAGGAAGCGCAGCGACGGCCAGACCAAGACCGTCAGCGCCTGGAAAGGCCTGCCGTGGGGCGAAAGCGGCTACGTCACCATCGCCGCCGAGTACAAGGACCAGGAACACACCGAGCGCAGCGGCTACGACATGCGCCAGCTGTACGCGCGCGTCAACGGCGCCTACGATCCGCGCGAGCTGACCATCAACCGCTTCGACGCCTGGTACGGCGAGCCGGAGATGCAGCAAAAGACGGTGTTCGTCAACGCCGGCAACGACCTGGGCGGCGGCGCCAAGCTGTACGGCTGGAGCGGCTACCAGCGGCGCGACGCCGCCTCGGCCGGCTATTTCCGCATGCCGCAGGATGCGAGAAACGTGCAATCGATCTACCCGAACGGCTTCCTGCCGATCATCGCCCCCACCGTGGAAGACTTCAGCGCCGCCGCCGGCGTCAGCTGGACCGAAGGCGACTGGGACATGGACGCCTCGCTGGTGTACGGCCAGAACCGCATGGACTACCAGATCGAGAACACCCTGAACGCCTCGATCGGCGCCACCAGCAAGACCAGCTTCGATGCCGGCGGCTATTCGTACAACCAGCTGGTGTACAACCTGACCGGGGTGCGCAAGTTCGACGTGAACGGCCTGGCCTCGCCGCTGAATCTCGCGGTCGGCACCGAGGTGCGGCGCGAAGGCTACGAGATGCACGCCGGCGAAGCGGATTCCTACCGCAACGGCGGACGCCTGCTGACCAACGGCACCCCGGCCGCGGCCGGCGCGCAAGTGTTCCCGGGCTTCCGCCCGGCCAACAACGTCAGCACCGCGCGCACCGCGATCGGCGTGTTCGCCGACCTGGAAGCGAACGTCACCGATGCCTTCCTGGCCTCGGCGGCGGTGCGCGGCGAACGGTATTCGGACTTCGGCAACAGCCTGGCCGGTAAACTGTCCGGGCGCTACGACTTCGGCAAGAACTTCGCCTTGCGCGGCTCGGTGCAGAACGGTTTCAGGGCGCCGTCGCTGCAGCAGCAGAAGTTCACCTCGACCTCGACCAACTTCATCGACGGCGTGCCGTACGAGATCACCACCTTCCGCCCGACCGATCCGGTGGCGCTGGCGCTCGGCGCCAAGCCGCTGAAGGCGGAGAAATCGACCAACTTCTCGCTCGGTGCCGTGATGCGCTTCGCCCCGGTGAGCCTGACCGTGGACGCCTACCGCATCAACGTGCGCGACCGCATCGTGCTGTCGGAAAACCTGACCTCGGCGGCGGTGCGCAACTACATCGTGTCGCAGGGCTTCAGCGGCATCGGCGGCGGCCGCTTCTTCATCAACGGCGTCGACACCCATACCGACGGCGTCGACATCGTCGCCAACCTGCCGTGGAACGCGGGCAACGTCGGCCGCTTCGATTTCACCCTGGCCGGCAACTACAACCGCACCGAAGTGACCAGGACGCCGACCACGGCCCAGCTGGCGGCGCTGAACCCGGCACCGGTGCTGTTCGACCGCGTCAACGTACTGACGCTGGAAAAGGGCCAGCCGAGGAACAAGGTCACGGCCAGCGTCAACTGGAAGCTGGCGCAGCTCGGCCTGACCGCGCGCGCCACCCGCTACGGCGAGGTGCTGTCGCCGGGCACCACCGCCGCCTTCGACTTCGAGCTGAAACCGAAGACCATCGTCGACCTGGAAGCGCGATATGCCCTCACGCCCAAGCTGAACCTGGCGCTGGGCGCGGACAACGTGTTCGACCAGTACTCGGCGACGCTGCCGCCGGCGCTGAACACCACCAGCAACGCGCCGTTCTCGAACTACACGCCGTGGGGCAACAGCGGGCGCTACATCTACGCGCGCGGCACCTACAGCTTCTAACCACAGCACCGTCCACGGGTGCGGCGCGCCGGCGCCGCGCATCGCCGCGTGGACGGCACATCCTTCCGCGTACATTCAACGCCGGCGGTCGCGCCGCATCGCTCGCATGACGGCGCGCCGGATGCCGTCCACGCGTTCAACCGGCGTTTTCCTTCCCACTACCCACACGACCGCGCTCCTCCACGAGAATGGCGCGGTTTTGTTTCCTCAATTACAATTAGTCGCTGCGGCGCGCCAGTAGGGCGCCCAGCGCGAGGCCGGCCCCGAACACCCCGTACACCAGCGCCAGCGCCGGCTTCGACAGGCGCTCCTCGTAGCCCGGCTTGAAGCGGTCCGGCGTGAAGCGGTAGTCGACCAGGCAGGCCACGCCGGACGCCGCCAGGCCGGCGCCCAGCGTGGTCGCCGGGTCGCGCCGGTCGAGCAGGCCGGCGCAGGCGCGTTCGAACAGCACCGACCAGAACACGGCGCTGCCGTGGTGCAGGGCGTAGCCTGGCAGCGTGTAGCGCAGCGACGGCGCGTCCTGGCCGAACGCCTTGTCGCCCCAGACGATGTGGCTGACGGCATTGGTGGGCGCATACGCGCTGCCGGTCTGGCGCTGGCCGAGCGCGGCCAGCGCCACGGTCGAGCACAGGCTGGCGGCGGCGCCGCCGCCCAGGCCGCGCCGCAGGGCCGTTTTCCAGGTTTCCATGAAAGTCCTCCGGTCGATGAGTTTGCGGAACGTAGTAATCAGGTTGGTAGAAAAGGAGAATGCATGCGGATCCTGCTGACGGGCGCGAGCGGATTCATCGGACGGCACCTGCTGCACGCCTTGCTGGCCGAAGGCCACCACGTGGTGTGCGCCGAGCGCCGCGAGCATCATGTGCCGACCCGGCCAACCGCGCCGGACGATCCGCCGCACGATGCGCGCCTCGGCTACATCCATGCCGACTTCGCCAAGGATACCGACAAATCGACCTGGGCCGCGCGCCTGCAGGGCATCGACGCCGTGGTCAACACGGTCGGCATCTTCCGCGAGAGCGGCGCCCAGCGCTTCGACACCCTGCACAAGCGCACGCCGCGCGCGCTGTTCGCCGCCTGCGCCGAATCGCACGACGTGCACATGGTGGTGCAGCTGTCGGCGCTGGGCGCGGACGAGGGCGCCGACACGGCCTACCACCTGTCGAAAAAGGCGGCCGACGATTACCTGGCCTCGCTGCCGATCCGCTCCTGCATCGTCCAGCCCTCGCTGGTCTACGGCGCCGACGGCCTCAGCGCGCGCGTGTTCAAGGCCATGGCCTCGCTGCCGTTCGCGCTGCGCCTGGGCGACGCGCCGCAGCTGGTGCAGCCGGTACACGTCGACGACGTCGTCGCCGCCATCGTCGCCCTGCTGCGCCAGCGCCTGTACGTCGACCATGCGCACGCGCCGGCGGCCGGGGCCAACGCACGCCGCATCGCCCTGGCCGGGCCGCAGGCGATGTCCTTCACCGATTACCTGGCCGCGCTGCGCGCCGGCATGGGGATGAAACGCCTGCGCGTGCTGGCGCTGCCGAACGGCGCGGCGCGCCTGCTGGCGCGCGGCGGGCGCTGGCTGCCGGGCGGCCTGCTCGACCCCGACGCGCTGCGCATGCTCGACCGCGGCAACACCGCCGACGCGGCGCCGATGGCGCGCCTGCTGGGCCGCCCGCCGCGTCCCGTATCCGCGTTCGTCACCGATCCCGGCGCCGAACGCATGCGCGCCAAGCTGGACTGGCTGCTGCCGCCGCTGCGCTGGTCGATCGCGGCGGTATGGATCGTCACCGCGATCGTCTCGGCTTTTATCTATCCGGCCGCCGACAGTTTTGAACTCTTGGCGCGCAGCGGCATCCCGGACCACCTGCAGCCTTTGATGCTGTACGGCGCGGCGGCGCTGGACGCGCTGTTCGGGCTCGCCCTGCTGTTCATGAAAAAGCGGCGCTGGCTGTGGCTGGCGCAACTGCTCCTGATCGGTTTTTACACGATCGTGATCGCCATAAAACTGCCGGAGTTCCTGGCGCACCCGTATGGGCCGCTACTCAAGAACCTGCCAATGCTGGCGGCGATCTGGCTGCTGTACGAACTCGATGGAAAGGAACACTGATGGATTACGTGGTGCTCAAATGGCTGCACATCCTGTCCTCGACGCTGCTGTTCGGCACCGGCCTGGGCTCGGCCTGGTACATGTTGTTCGCCAATGTCAGCCGCGACGTGCGCGCCATCGCCGTGGTCAGCAAGTACGTGGTGATCGCCGACTGGCTGTTCACCGCCACCACCGCGGTGCTGCAGCCGGCCACCGGCTTGTACATGATCCACCTGGCCGGCTACCCGCTGCACAGCAAATGGATCATGTGGTCGATCGCGCTGTACGTGCTGGCCGGCGCCTGCTGGCTGCCGGTGGTGTGGCTGCAGATCCGCCTGCGCGACATCGCCACGCAGGCGGCGCGCGAGGGCGGCGACCTGCCGCCGCTGTACTGGACCTATTTTAAAACCTGGGTGGCGCTGGGGATTCCCGCCTTCATCGCCTTCGTCTTGATCTTCTGGTTCATGGTGTCCAAGCCGATGTGAACGGCTCGAGTCCTATCCTGCGCCGCAGCCGGCCGGTTCCGGGGTATCGTTGCCGGCACCATTGACGGATTGGAGCGAACGATGCGGGCTTACCAGATTCTTCCCGGCGAAGGCATCGACGAACTGCGCTGCGTGGACCTGCCGCGGCGCGAACTGGGCGTCGGCGAGGTGCGCATGCGCGTGCACGCGGTATCGCTCAACTACCGCGACCTGATGGTCGCCAGCGGCAACTACCTGGTCACCGTGGACGATCCCATCGTGCCCTGCTCGGACGGCGCCGGCGAGGTGCTCGAAGTCGGACCCGGCGTGACGCGGCTGCAGCCGGGCGACCGGGTGACGGCCTCGTTCTTCCCGCACTGGCACGACGGCCCGCCCACGCCGAATAAAATCCGGCATGCGCTGGGCGGCGACGTCGACGGCATGCTGGCCGAGGAAGTGGTGCTGCCGGAAGACGCGCTGGTGAAGGTGCCGGCCGCGCTGACGCTGCTGGACGCGTCGACCATGCCGTGCGCGGGCGTCACCGCCTGGAACGCCATCTTCGAATCGAGCAACCAGGTCAAGCCGGGCGACACCGTGCTGCTGCTGGGCACCGGCGGGGTGTCGGTACTGGGCCTGCAACTGGCCCATGCGGCCGGATTGAAGACCATCATCACCTCGTCCAGCGACGCCAAGCTGCAGCGGGCGAAGGAACTGGGCGCGCAGCACACCATCAATTACCGCAATGTGCCGGAATGGCAGGAAGCCGTGCTGCGCGCCACGGCGGACGCCGGCGCCGACGTGGTGCTCGAAGTCGGCGGCCAGGGTACCGTCAACCGTTCGATCGCGGCCAGCGCCATGGGCGGCACGGTCGCCATCATCGGCGGCGTCAGCGGCTTCGGCGGCGAGGTGAATCCGGCATCGCTGCTGGCCGGCGCCAAGCGCATGGTCGGCATCTTCGTCGGCAGCCGCGCCATGCTGGAAGCGGTGATGCGCTTCGCCGACGGCGCCGCCCTGCAGCCGGTGATCGACCGCGTGTTCACCTTCGAGCAGGCGCCGGAAGCGTACCGCTACATGGCAGCCGGCGCCCACTTCGGCAAGGTGGTGATCGCGCTGGCGCCATAAGGGGATCCATAAGGCACCTGGAAAAACCGGCGCCACGCCAGAAGCCACCCTCAACGCTGCATTTTCACCAGTTCGATCTCGAACAGCTTCGGCCACAGCTTGCCGGTTACGTATAGGCGGCGCTGCCTGGCGTCCCAGGCGATGCCGTTGAGGACGGCGTCGACCGAGGCGGTGCCGCGCTTGTCCGGCGGCAGCAGGCCGCTCAGGTTGATCCAGCCGACCACGTTGCCGCTGGCGGGGTCGATGCGCGCGATGACGTCGCTGCCCCAGACGTTGGCGTACAGTTCGCCGTCCACCACTTCCAGTTCGTTGAGCTGGGTGAGCGGCTTGCCGTCCGCCGTCACGCGGATGCGGCGCTGCTCGTCCAGCGTCTTCGGATCGAGCACGCGGATTTCAAAGCTGCCGTCGCTCATGTAGACGGCGCGCGCGTCGCTGGCCAGGCCCCAGCCTTCGCCCTTGTAGTTGAAACGGCTCTTGAGGGCGAAGCTGTGGGCGTCGTAAATAAAACCGACGTTCGAGGTCCAGGTCAGGCCGACGATATTGTCTCCCACCGCGGTCGAGCCTTCGCCGAAGTACTCGGGCGCCAGGTCCTTCTTTTGCAGCACCTTGCCACTCTTGAGGTCGACCCGGCGCAGCGAGGACTGGCCCTTCTGGCCGGTGGTCTCGAACAGGTGGCCGTCCTTGAAGAACAGCCCCTGCGTGAACGCCTGCGGGTCGTGCGGGTAGGTGTTCTTGACCACGAAACCATAGATCGGAATGCTCGACTGGGAAGCGGCCGATTGCGGGGCGGCGGACTGGGCCGGGGCAGTGGCCGGCAGCAGCGTGGTGGCGGCAAAGAGGGAAGCGAGGGCGAAGGAAATAAATGGTTTCATGTCGTTCCAGGAAGGGCGGACCGGCCGGCGCCGGCGCAACGCCATAGTATGCCAGCAACGCGACAACGCCGAGGCGGTTGACCCGTGCCGGCGCCGGCCGTCGACGTGCGCCTGGCGGCGGCGCATGCATGCGGCGGCACGTCCGCACGCGACCGTCAGCCGGCATTTTCCGATTTGCGTTAGGATTTGCCGGTAACGATTCGACAATATCGAGCTTTGACCGGGGAATGGGAATGGACAGTATCGATCTCGAAGTGCTGCACGCTTGCGACCAGTGGTTGCGCGCGGGCTACCGCTGCGAATACGTGACCGTGGTGCGCACCTGGGGTTCGAGTCCGCGTCCGCAGGGCGCCACCATGGCGATCCGCTCGGACGGCCTGGTGGTCGGCTCGGTCTCCGGCGGCTGCATCGAGGACGACCTGATCGCGGCGGTGCGCGAACACGGCATCGTGCGCGCCGCGCCCGAAGTGCTCACCTACGGCATCAGCGCCGACGAGGCGCATCGCTTCGGCCTGCCGTGCGGCGGCACCATCCAGCTGGTGGTCGAGCCGCTCGCCGAGCACAGCCGCATCGGCGAACTGCTGGCGCTGGCGCAGCGGCGCGTGCTGACGCGGCGGACGCTCGACCTGGCCAGCGGCGCAGTCACGCTGGAGGGCGGCGGTGCCGACGAGCAGTTGACGATGGACCGGCGCACCCTGGTCACGATCCACGGGCCGCGCCTGCGCATGCTGATCATCGGCGCCGGCCAGCTGTCGCAATTTTTGGCCCAGATCGCGGCCGGCCTGGAATACCAGGTGACCGTGTGCGACCCGCGCGAGGAATACCGCGGCAGTTGGAGCCTGCCCGGCGTGGAAGTCGTGCACGAGATGCCGGACGACGTCGTGCTGGGCATGAAGCTGGATAGCCGCAGCGCCGTCATCGCATTGACGCACGACCCGAAACTGGACGACATGGCGCTGATGGAAGCGCTCAAGACCGATGCCTTTTATATCGGCGCGATCGGCTCGCGCGTGAATAACGCGCGCCGCCGCGAGCGCCTGCGCGAATTCGACCTGAGCGACGCGCAGATCGCCAAGCTGCACGGCCCGATCGGCATCTATATCGGCAGCAAGACGCCGTACGAGATCGCGATCTCGATCCTGGCCGAGCTCACCGCCGTCAAGAACGGGGTGCCGTTGCCGCAGCAGATGACGGTGGAAGCCGGCAAGGCGGGCGCCGCCAACCTGCCGGCCAATCCGCATCCGCTGGCGCACCTGCCGGAGGGGCGCAGCGATGCGCGTGCGGCGCTGCAGGCGAATGCCGGGCTGGGCCCGCAGCAAGAGTCGCTGCGGGCGGCTTGAGCGGTTCGCGCAGCACCGGCCCGTGCAGTGCCAGCTCCTGGACGCGCCGGGTTCAATCTCGTTGGCTATCCATGTAGAAATTTGTTACAAGAAGGTGTCTGCCCGTCGGCGGCTGGCCGCGTTAACCGGGCAGGCGCCGCTGCACGGGCGCAAACATCAACACGAAATGGAGTAGCCATGAAACGCCTGTTTGCCGCTGCCGCCGTCCTGGCGGTATGTTCCCAAGCCGCCCTCGCCGGCGAGCTGACCCTGTTCACGGACAACGATTTCCGCGGCGCCCGCGTGACGGTGCAGCGCGACACGCCCGACCTGGGCCGCCTCGGCTTCAACGACCGTACCTCCAGCATCGTGGTGCGCTCGGGCGTCTGGGAAGTGTGCGAACACGCCGGCTACGGCGGCCAGTGCGCCGAGTTCGGCCCGGGCGAATACCGCGCGCTGCCGCGCTTCAACGACAGTATCTCGTCGGTGCGTGAAGTCACGCGCGGCGGCCGCGGCGATCGCGGTGACGACCGCCGCGGCGACTGGCGCGGCGACCGCGGCCCCGGCTGGCGCGGCGACCGTGACGATCGTGACGACCGCCGTGGCGCCTACCGCGACGACCGCGGCCCACGCGGCGACGCCGTCCAGATGTTTTCCGCCGCGCGTTTCGAAGGCGACCGCATCGGCCTGTCCGGCGACGCCCGCCTGCTGGGCGACTTCAACGACCGCGCCGGCTCGATCGTCATCCGCGAAGGCCGCTGGGAATTCTGCGAACACGCCGATTTCCGCGGCCAGTGCGTGGTCTACGGCCCAGGCCGCTACGCCTTCCTGGACCAGCTGGACCACCGCATCTCCTCGATGCGCCGCGTGCGCTGACACCCCAATTCGGGGTCAGAGCAGAATGCGGGGTCAGAGCGCTTTATAGAACAGTAGCCCAGCAGTATTGGGCCACCGCTTTGCAGGTCAATTTCGTCTGCAAAGCGACAAATTGGCCGATTCGATCACCGGCATTTGGCAGCATGGAGTAAAGCGTTCAAGGCAGCCATTTCCTGGCAAAGTGCTCTGACCCCGAATTGTGCTCTGACCCCGAAATGCGCGAAATGCAGCCGCTTTTCAACCCAGCAGCGCCACGCCTTTGATTTGCGCCCATACCTGGCGTCCGGGCACGATGTCGAGTTCGCGGCGCGAGCGTTCGGTGATGCGCGCCAGCAGCGGCGTGGCGCCCGCGCGCAGCTGCACCAGCACGTGGCCGGGGGTGTCGGTAGGCGTGGTGGCGCTCACGGTGGCGGGCAACAGGTTCAGGATGCTGGTGCCGGCCGGGCGTTCCAGCGCCAGGCTGACGTCGCGCGCGTGGATGCGGCAGCGCAGGCGCGTGCCCGGCGCTTCCGGGCGGCGGCCGACGTGCAGCACGCCGTCGCCGAATGCCAGGCGGGACAAGTCGTCGGCTTCGTGGCCGTCCAGGACCGTGTCCAGCACCACGCCGGCATCGTCCGTAAAGGCCGGCGGCAGGTCGGCGCGCGCCAGGGTGTCCTGCAGCGGGCCGCTCGCGACGACCTTGCCGGCGTCCAGCAGCACCAGGTGGTCGGCCAGGCGCGCCACCTCGTCCGGGGCGTGGCTGACGTAGATGATCGGGATCGACAATTCGTCGTGCAAACGCTCCAGGTAGGGCAGGATTTCCCCCTTGCGGCGCACGTCGAGCGCGGCCAGCGGCTCGTCCATCAGCAATAGGCGTGGCGACGCCAGCAGCGCGCGCGCAATCGCCACGCGCTGGCGCTCGCCGCCCGACAGGTGCGCCGGCCGGCGTTCCAGCAGGGCGGCGATGCCGAGCAACTCGGCCACCGCTTCCGGGGTATAGCGGCGTTCACGCGCCGGTACCCGCTTGCGCCCGAATTCGAGATTGGCGCGCACGCTCAGGTGAGTAAACAGGCTGGCTTCCTGGAACACGTAGCCGAGCGCGCGCCGGTGCGTGGGCACGAAGGTCGCGGCATCCTGCCAGACCTCGCTGCCGACGACGACGCGGCCGCGGGCCGAGCGCTCCAGCCCGGCGATCGCGCGCAGGCACGTGCTCTTGCCGGAACCCGACGGTCCGAACAGGGCGGTGATGCCGCATCCCGGCAGGGCCAGGTCGACATCCAGCACGAACGCACTGCGCTCGATGCGCAGCTTGACCAGTACCCCATCCGCCATCAGCGCCTTCCCTTCATCGACGAGGGATTGAAGGCATATAACGT
Organism: Massilia forsythiae; assembly: GCF_012849555.1. Taxonomy (NCBI): domain Bacteria; kingdom Pseudomonadati; phylum Pseudomonadota; class Betaproteobacteria; order Burkholderiales; family Oxalobacteraceae; genus Massilia; species Massilia forsythiae. Next base: position 1,922,598 of record NZ_CP051685.1, on the reverse strand, counting down.
CAGCAGCACGATGAAGCTGAACGCCAGCATGGCGCCGGACAGCCAGTGCGCCTGCGCATATTCCACCGCTTCCACGTGGTCGTAGATCTGCACCGAGACCACGCGCGTCTTGTCCGGGATGTTTCCGCCGATCATCAGCACCACGCCGAATTCGCCGACCGTGTGGGCAAAGCCGAGGATGGCGGCGGTGACGAAGCCGGGCCGGGCCAGCGGCACCGCCACCGACCAGAACGTGTCCCAGGGACCGGCGCGCAGCGTCGCCGCGACTTCCAGCGGACGCTCGCCGACCGCTTCGAAGGCATTCTGCAGCGGCTGTACCACGAACGGCATCGAGTACAGCACCGACGCCACCACCAGCCCGGCGAAGGTGAAGGGCAGCAAGCCCAGGCCGAGCGTGGAAGTGAGCTTGCCGAGGGCGCCGTTCGGCCCCAACGCCACCAGCAGGTAAAAGCCGATCACCGTCGGCGGCAATACCAGCGGCAGCGCGACCGTGGCCGCCACGATGGGTTTTAGACGCGAACGGGTGCGCGCCAGCCACCAGGCGATCGGGGTACCGGCCACCAGCAACAGCACGGTGACGGTCGACGCCAGTTTCAGCGTCAGCCAGACCGCCGCCAGGTCCGCTTCATCCATCCCTGGAACTTACAGCTCGTAGCCGTACGAACGGATGATGCCCTTGGCCTTGTCCGATTTCAGGTAATCCAGCAGGGCACGCGCGGCCGGGTTGTCCGAGCCCTTGGTCAGGATCACCGCATCCTGGCGGATCGGGCTGTGCATCGAGGCCGGCACGATCCAGCCCGAGCCGGAAGTGAACTTGCCGTCCTTCGACACCTGCGACAGCGCCACGAAGCCGAGCGGCGCATTGCCGCTGGCGACGAACTGCTGGGCTTGCGCGATATTCTCTCCTTGTACGATTTTGGGCTGCAGGCGCTCGTACAGGTTCAGCTTTTTCAGGGTCTCGACCGCAGCGGCGCCGTACGGGGCCGCCTTCGGATTGGCGATCGACAGGTGATCGAAACTGCCGGTCTGCAGCACCTTGCCCTGGCCATCGACATAGTTTTCACGCGCCGACCACAGCACCAGCTTGCCGGTGGCATACGTAAAACGGGTGCCGGGCACGGTGTGCTTTTCCTGCTCCAGGCGCGCCGGGGTTTCGTCGTCGGCCGCCAGCAGCACCTCGAACGGCGCGCCGTTGGTGATCTGCGCATAGAACTTGCCGGTGGCGCCGAACGCCAGCACCGCCTTGTTGCCGGTGTCCTGCTCGAATGCCGCCGCGATCTTTTGCATGGGCGCGGTAAAATTGGCGGCCACCGCCACTTGCACGTCGGCAGCTTGTGCCAGGCCAGGAACGCCGGCAGCCAGCGAGATAGCGGCCAGCAGGCCGGCAATGCGTTTCATCGGATTGTTCTCCATGGTGGTCCACGCGAAGGGTGGAATCAATAAACGTTATGTATCGAAGTATATAACGAATTTTTCATGATGGCATGCTGATCCCTACGGCGCGGCATGGGCTGCGGGCTGCATGCCGATGCTGGAGGATCGATGGAACAAGCTGACGAGCAGCGTGCGCAACACGGTTTCGCCCTGCAGGGCACGGTATGGATGACGGTGGGCGACGAGAATTTCGGCGGCCCGGGACGCATCGCACTGCTCGCCAAGATCGCCGAGACCGGGTCGATCAGCCAGGCAGCCAAGGCCATCAAGATGAGTTATAAAGCGGCCTGGGACGCCATCGACGCCATGAACAACCTGGCCGGCGAAGCGCTGGTGCAGCGCCTGGCCGGCGGCAAGGGCGGCGGCGGCACGCGCCTGACGCCGCGCGGCGAGCAGCTGGTCAAAAACTTCAAGGCGGTCGAGCAGGTCCACCGTGATTTCGTCCAGCAACTCAACCGCCAGGCGGCCGGTATCGCCGACGACCTCGCCCTGATCGGCCGCCTGAACATCAAGACCAGCGCCCGCAACCAGTTCTTCGGCACCGTCTGCCGCGTGGTAAAAGGCGCGGTCAACGACGAGATCGAGCTCGACATCGCCGGCGGCCAGCGCCTGGTCGCCATCGTCACCCGCGAGAGTACCGAAACCCTGGGCCTGGACATCGGCCGCCAGGCCTTCGCCCTCATCAAATCCTCGTCGGTGATCCTGGTGACCGATGCCGAAGGCGCGCGCTTTTCGGCGCGCAACCGCCTGCAGGGGACGATCTCGCGCCTGACGCCGGGCGCGGTGAATACCGAGGTCGTGCTCGACCTGCCCGGCGACGGCACCGTGGCGGCAGTCATCACCAACGACAGCGCCGCGGCGCTCGGCCTGGCCGAGGGACAGCAGGCGATGGCGATGTTCAAGGCCTCCAGCGTCATCGTCGGCGTGCCGGGCTGATCGTTCACGGGGCCGGCAGGCGTGCCGGCGCCGGCCCGGAAGCCGGCGCCGCATCGTCGAACAGCCCCGCGCCACGCCAGCGCGGCCGGTCCGGCGCAGCCTGCGCCGATACCGCCTTGGCGGCGTACCCCGGTCCCAGTCCCTTCAGCATGCGCGGAAAGGCGCGGCAATAGGTAGTGGCCACGCCGGCCAGGTGCGCCAGGTGCTTGTACTCGATCACGGCACCGGGCGGCATTGCGTCCAGTACTTGCCGCACCCGTAGCCGCCAGTCGTCGGACCAGGCCGGCAGCAGGCGGCCCAGGTCGCGCACCCGGTCGCCCGGCCGCAGGACGCCGCCGGCGAGCACCCGCGCCAGCATGCCGCGCCGCCCTCCCACTGCGCGCGCCAGGCCGGGGCGGATGGCATCCAGCCGGCCGCACGCCTCGCACTGGAACATCAGGCGCAGCCGCACGTCGGTGCCGAACTGCAGTATCGTTCCCGAGTGCAGGCGCGCGGTATCGATGTTCACCAGCAGGTTTTCGCGCAGCGCGTGCGGCGCCAAGGCCAGGTCGCGATAGGCGCCGGCATCGGCGATCAGCACTTGTCTCGGGGAAAGCGGATCGGCATGCAGGTCGCCGCGCAGGCCGTGCGCCGGCACCGCTTCGGCATACGCGACCGGATGCGGCGCCGCGCCGGCAAGGGAACGCAGGGCGATTGCTTCGATGTGTCCGATGTCCATGAAAAATAACAATTTTTGGAAATGGCAGCTTAGCAAAACCCGCTGCATTGCGCCGGCATGCGTGCATGACGCGGCCCCGGTTGCCGGCCCGATCGGCTTGCACTGCTGTTTCGATAAACCGCGATGGCCGAAGCGTCGCATAATGCAGGCAGGGTGATCCATGGAGAATGGCGATGGCGGATTTTCTGCCCGATGAATGCGATATCGTGATGGAGGGCGGGGTGACCTCGGGCGTGGTCTATCCCGCCTTTGTCGCCCGGCTGGCCAAGCGCTTTACCTTGCGCTCGATCGGCGGCGCCAGCGTGGGCGCGGTGGCGGCCATCGCCAGCGCCGCCGCCCAATACAAACGCAACCGCGTGCGCAAGAGCGGGCAGGGCAGCGACGACGGCTTTTATTTGCTGGCCAAGCTGCCGCGCCGCCTGCGCGCCACGGTCGCCGGTAAAACCCGGCTGTTTTCCCTATTCCAGCCCTGCACGGACTTGTCGGCGCATTTCCGCGTGCTCGCTGCGGCGCTGAACGCCGGCAGCAGGCCGCGCGCGGCGGCGCGCATCGTGCTGGCGCTGCCGCTGCATTTTGCGCCGGGCGCGCTGCTGGGCAGCAGCGCCTGGCTGCTCGGCGCCTTCGTCAGCAGCGGCCTGGTGGGCGGGCATTGGCCGCTCACCATGGCCGGCTGGCTGGCGGGCGGCCTGTGGTTCGGCCTGTCGATGGCGGCCGCCGCGCTGCTGGGCGCCGTGCTGCACGCGGCAATCTCCGCCTGGCGCGGGCTGCGCCACAACCGCTGCGGCATCTGCCCGGGTTTGCGCAGCGGTCCCGGACAGCCGCCGGCGCTGACCGAATGGCTGCATGCGACGGTGCAGGAGATCGCCGGCCTGCCGCTCGACCAGCCGCTGACCTTCGGCCAGCTGCGCGCTTCGGAGCCGCCGATCGAGCTGGCGCTGATGAGCACCGGCGTCAGCGAATTGCGCGCGCACCGCCTGCCCTACGCCAGCGCCGACCTGGTGTTCCGCGCTTCCGAACTGGCGCACCTGTTCCCGCCCGAGATCGTCGCCTGGCTCATTGCCCACGCCGGCGCCCCGCGCCACGGCGCACGCACGCAGGCGCTGCTGCAGGAACACAACCGGCAAGGAATGGATTACCACTTCATGCCGCCCGCCGACGACTTGCCGGTGCTGGTGGCGGCGCGCATGAGCCTGAGCTTTCCGCTGCTGCTGCAGGCGGTGCCGCTGTACCGCATCCGCGCCCTGCCGCTGCCGGGCAGCGGGGTCGAACTGCTGCGCGTCTGGTTTTCCGATGGCGGCTTGACCAGCAATTTCCCGATCCATTTCTTCGATGCCATCCTGCCGACCCGCCCCACCTTCGGCGTCACCTTGCAGGACGACCTGCAGGAAGATCGACAAAGCCGGCTGGCCGGTCCGACCGCGCGCGTCACGCTCCCGGAAAACAACAACGAAGGCATCACCACGGCGTATGTGGCGATCGACGATGCCGCCGGCGTACCGCTGCTGCCGCGCTTCCTGAGCGCCCTGCTGGCCACCGTCCGCGGCTGGCGCGACGAAGCCCTGAAACGCACGCCGGGCTACCGCGACCGCGTGGTAGTGATCCGCCATAAACGTTCGGAAGGGGGACTCAACCTGGACATGAAGCGCCAGGCGATCCGCATCATGAGCGCCAGCGGCGCCACCGCGGCGCATCAATTGATCGAGCGCTTCCTCGATCCGGTCGCCGCGCAGAACGGCTGGCTGAACCACCGCTGGGTGCGCATGCGCAGCACCGCCGCCGTGCTGCAGGACACCTTGTCGCCATTGCACCAGGCCTGGCACGATGCCCGCCTGGCGCCGTCCTACGCCGCCCTGTGGCAGGCGCAGGGGCAGCAAGCGCTGCCGGCCTACCGCTTGAGCGAAGCCAACCGCGTGGCCGGCGACATCCTGTGGAAGGGCATCGTCGCCATCCCGCCGCAGATCGGGCCGGCGAACCTGTCCGACCATGCGCCGCGCCCGCAGCCGGAATTGGTGATATCGCCGAAGCAATCCTGAGGCGCCGTGCAGGCGGCAGTCCTACGCCCACCGCGCCGGTTATCCACCACTTGTCCGACGCTTGCCCACGCCTTTTCCCAAGGCTTTAATCAGGCTTTTCCACAGCTTTCCCTAGGGCTTTTCCACTGGATAAACCGGCTTATCCGCAGCTTGCCCCAGACTTATCCACGCGCTTGTCCACAAGTGGATCGTTACTGCAGCGGCGAAGGCGGCATCAACAAGGCAACGCAGCGCCGGTACGGATCTTCATTGCCGACGCACAGCACCGGCGCCATGCGTTCGCGCGCGTGCCGGTAGGCCAGCGCCAGCGCCGTCACGAACGGCACCGCGCCGCAGGCGCCCACGGCGTCGCCGACGTGGGCGATGTCGGCGGTGGCATCGAGCTGGGGCAGCATGCTGGACGCGAATGCCGCCAGTTCCAGCTTCCGGCTGCCGGCGTGCCCGGTATCGGCGACGATCATCGCGATCTCGGAAGGCACCACGCCGGCTTGCTCCAGCACGCGCGCCGCCAGCGTGCCGAGCAGGCCGGCGGCGCCTTCGCCGGGGATCGTGTCGAACGGCCGCGCTGCAGCCGACAGGACATCATCGAGGCCCCGTCGGTCGACGCCGTCCCGGCCGGTCTGCGACCCGCACGCCACCAGCATCGCCGTCACCGGCGCCATGTCCGCGCCGCAGCCGCTTCCCGGGCCGGTGAACAGCGGCGCGGGCAGTTCCTCGATGCCATCTTGCTCCGCCAGCGCCGGCCGCGCCGCCGGCCAGCCGAAGCGCGCCAGCAGGTGTTCCAGCCACAGCGCCGCCGCGCGCCGCTGGGCGGCGCGCCATTCGAGCGGCAGCACCGGTACCAGCCGCAGCGGCGGCGCCGCGCCTTCCACGGCCATCAGGCTGGCGCTGGCGAGCATCGCCAGGTCGCTGGTGACGGCGCTGGCCAGCGCCAGTGCGCGCCATTGCGCTTCGCTGAACAGGGGTTCGTCGAGGCCCTGGCTGGCGAGCCAGGTGGCGATGTCTTCGCGCAGCGCTTCCATCCTGGCGTAGCTGCTGCGCGCGCGCATGGCGGGAAAACCGTCGTCCAGCAACGCCGGATCGAGGCCGGCGCGCGCCTTGCCGGCCGCGATCGGCGGCGCCAGCTCCCCGGCCGCGGCGCCATGGGGCGAGCGCATGGCCATGGCCAGCACCGCCAGGGCCGCGCGCGGCGCCGCAGACGATGAAGACGCCGCCTGCGCACGTGGCGGCGGCGCCGGCGCGGCGCTGCCGGCGGCCACCAGGCGCGGCAGGATCCATTTGCCGCCGGCCCACACGCACAGCGCCAGCGCCGCCGGCGCCGCCAGCAGGTGCAAGGCGATCTCGTGCAGGTCCGGCGCACTGCGGTTCAGGCGCCAGTAGGAAATCATGCCGCCCCAGCAAATGAAAAACACGAAGCCGGTCATCAGGGCGTTCTTGAACCAGGCCGGAATCTGCTGTCCCGGCAAGACGATGGTGGAGGGGGGCGTCATGGTCGCGCGATCCTCAGGCGGCCACCGCCAGCAATTCCAGTGTCAATTCCTTGATGCCGGACGGCACATAGATCGAGATCGATTGCGCCTGCAGCATGCGCTCGTACATCTGGCCTTTCGGATCGAGCGTGAAATAGCAGGTGTCGGGCCGCACCGGCACCGCGGCCGGCAATTGCGGCGCGTACTGCAGGCGCACGCCAGGCAGGGCCGACAGCACACATTTCTCGACGTCGTCCGGCGCGCCCACCTTGAAGCGCAGCGGCACCACGTCGACCAGTTCCAGCGCGGGGATGTCGGCCGAGACGGCGATATAAAACGTGGTCTTGTCGTCGATCTTGCCGGAATCGAGCATGCCGAGGTGGTACGACGGGCGCGCCTCGGACAGGGCGATGGCGAAGTACTTCGACGAGATCACGGTGTCGAGCAGTTCGCGGATGATCTGGTGCAGCTTGAAAAAGGCGGGGCCGGGGTCGTCGTGCCGGTAGGGCGGCAGGTCGGCCAGGGTCCAGCTCCTGGAAAAGGTCAGCAAGCCGCCGGCCACGGCCAGCAATTGTTCGTACAGGCGTTCCGGATGCAGGGCCGGGTGGTGGTAGTGGTGTGCCAGCGCCGCGTGGGCGGCGCTGGCGGTGTGCAGCAGCCAGAACGAGGACATGTCGCCCGAGCGGAATTCGATCACGTTGCGGCTCGGCTCGCGGTGGTGGCCGTATAGGGCGCTCACCTTGGCCTGCAGCGCGTCCAGCAGGCGCCGCAATTGCTGGAACAGCGGCGGCGCCGCTTCCACCGACAGGCTGGGCGGCACGAAGGCCGGGTCCAGTTCGAAGCCGCCGGTGGCGGCGCGCCGCAGCCGCAGCAGCGGAAAGTGGATGTACGCGTCGCGCGGCTCGAATTCCGCCACCAGGCGCACGGTCCTGGTCAGGTACGCCACCTGCACCGCGGACGCCTGCGTGTACAGGTCCGGGGTTTCCTGGTTGGCTTGCAGGAAGCGCACCGTGTTGGTCGGCTGCCCGGGCTGGGCGAAATTGCCGTTGAACGGTTTCAGGCCGGGCAGGGCGGCGTAATAGGTGACGCTCTGCTGCGCCGGCCCCAGCTGGCTCAGGTCGATGGTGGGCGGCAATTCATCGCTGCCGGGGGCGTCCACCAGTTCGCCGTCCTGGAAGCGCAGCGCCAGGTCGAGGATGCGCAGCACGTTGTCGGCCAGCGCGTCGCGGTCGAGCTGCAGCCGTTCCACGCCCCAGGCATACGGGTTGGCCGCCTTGACGCCCTTGTGCAGGCGGTGTTCGTGGTAAGCGTCCTGGCGCTGGAAGTGCTGGGGCCGCAACAGCAAGCCTTCGCCCCAGAGTACTTTGCTGCTCATATCGCTTGCCCTCCTGTCAGGATTGTTGGAAGTTGCCCTACATCAAGAAGACAAACATAGCGTTTTGACCCGGCCTCGGTAACGCAACAATGGTCGATTTTGCGGTCGCTCAAGCGCAGGTGTTGCTTGCCCAAATGAACTATTTTTTCCCGGCAGTCTATGTAAAGATGGCAGTTTGCGCCGTACGCGGCGCCGCCGGTACGCATGCCACAGGAGGGCAAATGAAAGGTTTCACGCCTGGATTTTTCGACCGGTTGCTGGGCGTACCGGTCCGCCATGACACTGGCGCCACCGTCCTGCGCATGTCGGTCGAGGATTTGAAGGATGCGGTGGCGCGCGACCTGGAAGCGCTGCTCAACACGCGCGCGGTTCTCCCCGAAGGCATGCTGAAGGACTACCCGGAATGCGGGCGCTCGATCGTGGCCTACGGGATGAACGATTTCGCCGACCTGTCCCTGTCCAGCCCGTCCGACCGCGCATATATCTGCGCGTGCATCGAGCAGGCGATCGCGCGCCATGAACCGCGCCTGCACACCGTCAAGGCCGTGCTCGACGTGTGCGAAGGCGCGATCAACCGCCTGAATTTCTCGATCACCGGCATGCTGGTGGCCAGCGCCGCGCAGGAAGCGGTCAACTTCGACGCCGTGCTGCAACCGTCGACGCTGCAGTACAGCATCAGCAAGGCGGGCCGGGCCGCAATGGCAGCGCCGCCCGCGGGAGCCTGAACGTGGAACCGTTACTGCCCTACTACGAAAGCGAACTCGGCTACCTGCGCCGCAACCTGCGCGAATTCGCCGAGCGCTACCCGAAGATCGCCGGCCGCCTGCTCATCGGCGGGGAAGTGTGCGAAGACCCGCACGTCGAGCGCATGATCGAATCGTTCGCGCTGCTCAACGCCCGCATCGCCAAGCGCCTCGACGACGATTACCCGCAATTCACCGAAGCGCTGTTCGACGTGCTGTATCCGCATTACCTGCGCCCGTTTCCGTCCTGTTCGATCGCGCGCTTCGACTTCGCCGGCGCCAAGCAGCAGACCGGCGTCGCCGTGCTGGAACGCGGCACGCAAATGACCACGCGCCCGGTACGCGGCGGCGCCTGCATCTTTCGCACCGTCTACCCGGTCGCCATCGCGCCGCTGGCCATCGGCGCGGCCGGCTTCGACGCCATCATCGATGCGCCGGAAGCGGTGCGCCTGCCGCCCGCCGCCGGCGCCTGCCTGAATCTGACCATCGTCAACCATGGCGAAGGAACGACGCTGCGCCAGCTCGGCCGGCACAAGCTGCGCCTGTTCATCGACGGCGAGCCCTCGTTCTGCGCGGCGCTGCGCGACGCCCTGTTCATGCGCACGGTGGCCGCCTATGCCGAGGCGGACGGCAGCGGCCGCTGGATCCCCCTGGCGGCCAGCCCGCTCGGCGCGGTCGGCTTCGACGAGCACGAAGCCCTGATCGACTTCCCGGCGCGCTCGCACGCCGCCTACCGCCTGCTGACCGAATACTTTTGTTTTCCCGAAAAATTCAATTTCTTCGACATCGACCTGGCCGCCGTGTGCGCCGTGCTGCCGGCGGGCGCCCGCTCGCTCACGCTGCACCTGGCGCTGTCCGGCCTGCGTCCCGATTCCGCGGCCGCGCGCATGCTCGGCACCCTGTCCACCAATAACATCCTGCTGGGGTGCACGCCGGTGATCAACCTGTTCCGCCAGCACGGCGAACCGATCCGGCTCACCCACGCCAGCGCCAGCTACCCGGTGCTGGCCGACGCCCGCCGCGCCTTCGGCTACGAGGTGTACGCCATCGATTCGGTCAACCTGGTGCGCCAGACGCCGCAGGGCGAATCGATCGTCCAATTCTGCCCCTTCTATTCGCTCCAGCACGCGCAGACGCCGGAACGCAATGGCCACTACTGGACGCTGCGGCGCGACGAACTGCTGGCCGGGCAAAGCCCGGGGTTCGAGACCCAGATCACGATCGTCGACATCGACTTCGACCCGGCCGAGGTCGAGACCGATACGCTGAACCTGGAACTGACCTGCACCAACCGCGACTTGCCGTCCCTGCTCGGCCATGGCCAGCCCGGCGGCGACCTGTTCCTGGAAGGCGGGTCCAACACCCAGCTGATCCATTTCCTGCGCAAGCCGACACCCTCGTACCGCTTCGCGCGCGGCCACGGCGCGCACTGGCGCCTGATTTCGCACCTGGCCCTGAACCACCTGTCGCTGGCCGATGGCGGCGTCGAAGCCTTGCGCGAGATGCTGGCGCTGTACGACCTGCCGCGCTCGCCCTCCTCGCAGCGCCAGATCGGCGGCATCGCTGCCATCGCCCAGCAGCCGGCCAGCGCCTGGCTGGCCGGCAATCCGTTTACCTGCCTGGTGCGCGGCGTGGAAGTGCGTCTGACCATCGACGAGCAGGCTTTCGTCGGCAGCGGCATCCACGCATTCACCCACATCATCGAACGCTTCCTGGCGCTGTATGTGCACGCCAACAGCTTTACCCAGTTGACGGTGGTATCGAACAAGAGCGGAGAGGAGTGCTGGAAATGTCCACCCAGAAGCGGCGCTTCGAGCCTGCTGTAATCGCGCGCCTGTTCCAGGAACCCTGGCGCTTCGAGTATTTTCAGGCGGTGCGCCTGCTCGAACTCTGGCTCGGGCGCAACGGCATTCCCCGGCAGGGGCTGGTGGCACGCTTCCTGCGTTTCCAGAATTCGACCGCGCTCGGCTTTCCGGCCAGCCAGCTGGAAGCGATCGCGACCGAGCCGCGTGCGCTGCAGCAGGCGCTGGCGCAGGAGCCGCGCGCGCTGGGTGCGGCGCTGCAGGCGGCCACCCTGCGCTACGTGCGCCTCACGCCGGCCTTCATGGGTTTGTTGGGCAGCAACGGCGTGCTGCCGGTGCATTACACCGAGCGCCTGGCCGAACACCAGCAGCAGCAGCGCGACGACGGCGCGCGCGCCCTGCTCGACACCTTTTCCAACCGCTCGCTGGCGCTGTTCTACGAAGCCTGGCGCAAGTACCGGCTGGCCTTGCACTACGCCCTGGACGGCCAGGATGGCTTCCTGCCGCTGCTGCTCGGCCTGGCCGGATTGGGCAGCACATCGCTGCGGCGGCGCCTGGCGGACGAACGCGACGGCGTGGTGCTGGACGAATCGATCGCTTATTTTGCCGGCGCCATCCGCCACCGCCCGGCCTGCGCGGTGCAGATCGCGCGCGTGCTGTCCGAATATTTCGGCCAGCCGATCCGCATCGACCAGTTCGTCGGCTGCTGGTACGACGTGCCGCCCGCGCAGCAGACCACGCTCGGCAGCGCACACGCGCTGCTGGGCGCGGGCGCGCTGGCCGGCGGCCGCATCTGGCAGCGCGACCTGCGCCTGCGCCTGGTGGTCGGTCCGCTCGACCATGCCGGCTTCAGCGCTTTCCTGCCGGGCGGCCGCGCGGCGCGCGCCCTGAAAAGCCTGTTGACCATGTTCACCGGCCTGACCCTGGAATACGACGTCGAACTGGTATTGCGCGCGGCCGACGTGCGCAGCGTCGCCATGACGCCGGGGCAGGGCAGGGGCCGGCTGGGCTGGGATGCCTACCTGGTCGAAGGCGTGCAAGAGCACGATCGCCATGACGTGCGCTACGGCATCAACACCCTGTGAGGGCGCCGGCGCGGCTGGATCGGCTGCCGGGTTGGCTGCTGGATCGGCTGACAAACTCGCGGACAATTGTGTCACGGAAAAACCAGCGAATTAAACATCCGCCTGCTTGCGCTTGCCCATCAGCCCGCTGTACGGAAGCGCTAGTCTGATGGGGTATGCCCGCCGGGTCGGCGCCAGTCGTGGCGCCGCCAGGGCATCCTACCTACCGGAGCACGTCATGTTCAATGCCAGCACCACGCCCCCGCGCCATGCGTTCAACCCGTCCCGCCGCAACACCCTGAAAAAAACCGCTGTTTCCCTGTGCGCCGGCATGCTGCCGCTGTCCCTTGCCGGCAGCATCGCCGGCGCCGCCACCCCGGCCGCGCGCTACCGCCGCTACAACGTGTCTTCCGGCTCCAGGATGAGCAAGCGCATGCTGGACAGTTATGCGCGCGCGGTGCGCGCGATGCTGGCGCTGCCGCCCGAGGACCCGCGCAACTGGTACCGGCATGCCGTCATCCACACCCTCGACTGCCCGCACGGCAACTGGTGGTTCCTGGTGTGGCACCGCGGCTATCTCGGCTGGTTCGAACGGATCTGCCGCGAACTGAGCAACGATCCGGAATTCGCGTTGCCGTACTGGGACTGGACCAGCGAACAAAAGGTGCCGGCCGGCCTGTTCGAAGGCGTGCTCGACCCCAACCACAACGCCTACATCCCGGCCGCCGAGGATTTCGAGCGCCGCTTCAAGGGGGCGCTCGCCGCGTCGTCCTACTGGACCTCGCCCGGCGGTACGTTCGACCCGCGCTCGCAATACGGGCAACTGTTGGCGCGTAACGTCCGCTTCGATGCCGACCTGATGTTCGACATCGTCACCGATCCGTCCGGCCGCCTGTTCTACGACCAGCCCGGCGCGCGCGGCCTGCGCCGCGAACGTCCCGGCTTTTCCGCCGCCACGGTGGAGGCGGTGGCGCCCGACACCATCCGCGCCGCGCTGGCCGCGCCGGACTTCATCACCTTCGCCAGCCCGAAGAGTTTCAATCACGCCACCATGGCCGGCTTCAGCGTACTGGAAGCCAAGCCGCACAACGCGGTGCACCGCTGCGTCGGCTCGCACGAATGCAATTTCATCGAGCCCGAAGGTTTCATGACCGACATGCTGTCCTCGGTCGACCCCTTGTTCTACCTGCACCACGCCAACCTGGACCGCCTGTGGGACGTGTGGACGCGCAAGCAGGCCCGGCTCGGCCTGCCCACGCTGCCGGACGGCGTCGAACTGCGCACCGACTTGCCCGACGAGCAGAAATCGGCGGAAGAAACGGCTACCGATTACTACCGCTGGGCGCGCGAACCGATGCTGTTCTTCGTCGATGCGCAGGGTAGACCGGTCGCGCAAACACGCGCCGGCGATTACGCGTCGACGGCGTCGTTCAGCTATGACTACGAAGCCGGCAGCGGCGAAGAAGCGGTGACCGGCCAGCCGCGCACGCAGGCGGGCGCGCGCCGCGTCTACACGGGCAGCGTGACCAGCCGCCGCGCGGATGCCGGCGGGGCCGCCGGCGCCACCGTCAAACTGCCGGCCGGGACGCTGGAACAGGCGAGAACGGCCGGCGCTACCGTGATCGCCAACATCACCCTGAACTTCCCCGAGTTCGCGCACCATCAGCCCTACGTCGTGATCCTCAACGGTCCCGACGACCCCTCCGGCGTCGATGCCGGCAGCCCATACTATCTCGCCACCATCTCGATGTTCGGCCACAAGGGCCATGGCGGTCCAGTGTCGTACGCGCTGCCGCTCGGTAACAAGCTGGCCGGGGCGGGGATGGCGCAGGCCCTGGCGGCGAACGGCACGCTGCGCGTGCGCGTGGCGCCCCTGCACGGCATGATGGGCCACCACGACATGGCGGCCGAGCCGGTGGAATTGCTGGGGGTGACGATCGAAACGTATTGACTCGTGGCGTTACCAGCCTCGTGTCAGTCATTGGACCTTTGGTACGTCGTTCCCGCCTGCGCGGGAACGACGGCAGGCTTCGGTTTTGCTTACATCAAAAAAAAGCCGGTCCACGCGGGACCGGCTTTCGATCGGCCCGGGCGGTGTCCTGCCCGGGCTGCGCCATGCGGGGTGTAAAACTTACGCGCCGGCGCCTTCCAGCGCCTGGTTGAAGGTGGCGCTCGGACGCATCACCGCCTTGACCTTGGCGTCGTCCGGCTTGTAGTAGCCGCCGATATCGACCTGCTTGCCTTGCACTTCGAGCAGTTCGGCAACGATCTTTTCTTCGTTGTCGGCCAGCTTCTGCGCCAGCGGCGCAAAGTAGGCGGCCAGTTCGGCGTCGTCCAGCTGCGCCGCCAACGCCTGCGCCCAGTACAGGGCCAGGTAGAACTGGCTGCCCCGGTTGTCGAGTTCGCCGGTCTTCGGCGACGGCGACTTGCGGTTGTCGAGCAGCTTGCCGGTGGCGGCGTCCAGGGTGCCGGCCAGCACCTTGGCCTTGGCGCTGCCGGTCTTGATGCCCAGGTCTTCCAGGCTGACGGCCAGCGCCAGGAACTCGCCCAGCGAATCCCAGCGCAGGTGGTTTTCTTCGACCAGCTGCTGCACGTGCTTCGGTGCCGAGCCGCCGGCGCCGGTCTCGTACATGCCGCCGCCGGCCATCAGCGGCACGATCGACAGCATCTTGGCGCTGGTGCCCAGCTCCATGATCGGGAACAGGTCGGTCAGGTAGTCGCGCAGGATGTTGCCGGTCACGGAAATCGTGTCCAGGCCGCGCGCCACGCGCTCCAGCGAGTAGCGCATCGCGCGCACCTGCGACATGATCTGGATATCCAGGCCGCTGGTGTCGTGGTCCTTCAGATAGACCTTGACCTTCTTGATCAGCTCGTTTTCGTGCGGACGGTACGGGTCAAGCCAGAACACCGCCGGCATGCCCGAGTTGCGCGCGCGCGTGACGGCCAGCTTGACCCAGTCGCGGATCGGTGCGTCCTTGACCTGACACATGCGCCAGATGTCGCCCTGCTCGACGTTTTGCGTCAGCAGCACTTCGCCGGTGGCGATGTCCGTGATGTTGGCGACGCCGTCTTCCGGCACTTCGAAGGTTTTATCGTGCGAGCCGTATTCTTCGGCCTGCTGCGCCATCAGGCCGACGTTCGGCACGGTGCCCATGGTGCGCGGATCGAAGGCGCCATGCCATTTGCAGAAGTTGATGACTTCCTGGTAGATGCGGGCGAAGGTGCTTTCCGGGATGACCGCCTTGACTTCCTTCAGGCGGCCGTCGGCGCCGTACATCTTGCCGCCGGCGCGGATCATCGCAGGCATCGAGGCGTCGACGATGACGTCGTTCGGCGAATGGAAATTGGTGATGCCCTTGGCCGAGTCGACCATGGCCAGCGCCGGACGGTGTTCCTGGCAGGCGTGCAGGTCGCGCTCGATCTCTTCGCGCTGCGACGCCGGCAGGGTGGCGATCTTGTTGTACAGGTCGGCCATGCCGTTGTTGACGTTCACGCCCAGGCTGTCGAACAGGGCGCCGTGCTTTTCGAACGCTTCCTTGTAAAACATGCGCACGCAGTGGCCGAACACGATCGGGTGCGACACCTTCATCATGGTCGCCTTGACGTGCAGCGAGAACATCACGCCGGTGTTCTTCGCATCTTCGATCTGCTGTTCGTAGAACGCCAGCAGCGCCTTGCGGCTCATGAACATCGAATCGATGATCTCGCCGTCCTGCAGGGCCACCTTTTGCTTGAGCACGATGGTCTGGCCGCCCTTGGTGACCAGTTCCATCTTGACGTCGCGCGCGCGGTCCAGCGTCATCGACTTTTCGCCGTGGTAAAAGTCGCCGGAGGTCATGTGCGACACGTGGGTGCGCGAGGCCGGCGACCATTCCGCCATCGAGTGCGGGTTCTTGCGCGCGTATTCCTTGACGGCGCGCGGCGCGCGGCGGTCCGAGTTGCCTTCGCGCAGGACCGGGTTCACGGCGGAACCGGTGCACTTGCCGTAGCGCGCCTTGATCGCTTTTTCCTCGTCGGTCTTCGGATCGGCCGGATAGTCGGGCAGGGCGTAACCCTTGCCCTGCAATTCCTTGATGGCCGCCTGCAGCTGGGTCACCGACGCGCTGATGTTCGGCAATTTGATGATGTTGGCGTCCGCTTCCAGGGTCTTCTTGCCCAGTTCGGCCAGCGCATCCGGCACGCGCTGTTCCGGGGTCAGGTAGTCGGCGAAGGTCGCCAGGATACGCGCCGCCACCGAGATGTCGCTCTGCTCGATATGGATGCCGGCCGGCTTGGTGAAGGTGCTGACGACCGGTAGGAAGGCGTGGGTCGCCAGCAGCGGCGCCTCGTCGGTCAGGGTATAGATGATGGTCTGATCACTGCTCATGCTGTTTCCTCAGTAAAAAATCATGGCCTGTCTGGACGCGTGGTCGCGATGGCGCATCGTCATGACCACGGAGCGCTGTATGCCGCAGGCGTCGATGCTATCCGATTCAGGTTCGCAAATACAGCGGCGCCGAAAAGTTCGAAGCGGCCGGCCCGGCGCCGGCCAGGGCCGGCAGTCATGTCCTGCCGGACAATTGCCGTGCCGGTTGCCGCCGCGGTTGCTGCATTTTCGCTTGCCGCAACACCAAGTCTTATATAAGACAGAAGACAAGCGCCATATTATGCCCGAGCTTCGCATGCGATTCCACTTTTTCGGCAGCGGCGCCCGCGCAGCCTGCCGCCTTTGCCGGCCATGCACCACAAAGAAGCATTTTTGGCGTTATTTTCTTGGCATGATTCTTGATATAAGTTAAGAGTCAACCCTGAAAGGCCGCGGCCATGAGCACCTATTTCAACGAAATGACCGGAGATACCGGAACGGTACGCGATCATTACCGCAGCTTCGACGACTGGCTGCAGCGCCAATCGCCCCAACGCATCGAACGCAAGCGCGCCGAAGCGGATTTGACCTTCCGCCGCGTCGGCATCACCTTCGCCGTGTACGGCGACGGCGCCGGCACCGAACGCCTGATCCCGTTCGACACCATCCCGCGCATCATTCCCGCGCACGAATGGGCTGCGCTGCACGCCGGGCTGGTACAGCGGGTGCAGGCCTTGAACATGTTCGTGCACGACATTTATCACGACCAGAACATCATTCATGCCGGCATCATCCCGGCGCGCCAGATCTATCAAAATGCCCAGTACCGCCCCGAAATGCAGGGGATCAAGGTGGCTTCGGACATTTATGCGCACATCGCCGGGGTCGACCTGGTGCGCGCCGGGGCCGGTGAATTCTATGTGCTGGAAGATAATTTGCGGGTGCCGTCCGGTGTCTCCTACATGCTGGAAAACCGCAAGATGATGATGCGCCTGTTCCCGGAACTGTTCGCGCACCACCGCATCGCCCCGGTCGAGCATTACCCGGACATGCTGCTCGACAATTTGCGCTCGGTGGCGCCGGCCGGCGTCAACGACCCGACCGTGGTCGTGATGACGCCCGGCATGCACAACTCCGCCTACTTCGAACATGCCTTCCTGGCCCAGCAAATGGGCGTGGAACTTGTCGAAGGAAAGGACTTGTTCGTGAACGCGAACCATGTCTACATGCGCACCATCCGCGGGCCGCAGCGGGTCGACGTGATCTACCGCCGCCTGGACGACGACTTCCTCGATCCGCTGGCGTTCCGCACCGATTCCACGCTCGGCGTGCCCGGCCTGTTGTCCGTGTACCGCGCCGGCCGGGTGACGCTGGCGAATGCGATCGGCACCGGCGTGGCCGACGACAAGTCGATCTACCCCTACGTGCCCGACATGATCCGCTTTTATTTGTCACAGGAACCGCTGTTGAACAACGTGCCGACCTGGCAATGCCGCAAGCCGGAAGATCTATCCTACACGCTGGCGCACCTGGACCAGCTGGTGGTCAAGGAGGTGCACGGCGCCGGCGACTACGGCATGCTGATCGGCCCGGCCTCCACGCGCCAGCAGATCGACGACTTCAGGCAACGCCTGATCGCCCGCCCGGACGGCTACATCGCCCAGCCGACGCTGGCGCTGTCGTCCTGCCCGACCTACGTGGAGCAGGGCATCGCGCCGCGCCACATCGACCTGCGCCCGTTCGTGCTGTCGGGTAAAACCATCGCCATGGTGCCGGGCGGCCTGACGCGCGTGGCGCTGCGCGAAGGCTCGCTGGTGGTGAACTCGTCGCAGGGCGGCGGCACCAAGGACACCTGGATCCTGGAGGAATGATGCTCAGCAGAACCGCAGACCATTTGTACTGGATGGCGCGATATACCGAACGCGCCGAAAATACCGCGCGCATGCTCGACGTGGCGGTGCAGACCGCGATGCTGCCGCAATCGGCGCGCGATACCGAACTGGCCTGGCGCGCCATGCTCGGCATGGCCGAGCTGCAGGGCGCCTTCGACGCCCGCTACGATGCGCTGAACGCCGACAACGTGCTGGCCTTCATGGTCGACGATCCGGGCAACCCCTCGTCGATCACGGCGTGCCTGACCGCGGCGCGCGAAAATGCGCGCGCCGTGCGTGGGGTACTCACCACCGAAGTCTGGGAAACCATCAACACCACCTGGATCAAGCTGCACGAGCGCAGCGCGCGCGACAGCGACCCCGGCGAATTCTTCGACTGGGTCAAGTACCGCTGCCACCTGGCGCGCGGCGTCATGCTGGGCACCATGCTGGCGGACGAAGCGATGGTGTTCATCCGCCTCGGCACCTTCCTGGAACGCGCCGACAGCACGGCGCGCATCCTCGACGTGAAGTACCACGGCGCCGGCAAGCGCGACGACACGGCGGCGGCGGACGGCATGCTGACCCAGCGCGAATTCTATTACTGGGCCGCGCTGCTGCGCTCGGTGGCCGGCTTCGAAATCTACCGCAAGGTCTACCGCGATTCGATCACCCCGGCGCGCGTGGCCGAACTCCTCATCTTGCGCGCCGACATGCCGCGCTCGCTGCTGGCCTGCATGCAGCAAGTGGTATCGAACCTGAAAACCGTGCGCAACGACGTCTCGGCCGAAACCGAACGCCTGGCCGGCAAGATGCACGCGGAGCTGCAATTCGCGCGCATCGACGACATCCTGCAAGCCGGCCTGGACGCGACCTTGAGCCGCTTCATGGAAAACATCTACGAACTGGGCAATCGCATCAGCCGCGATTTCCTCGTTCCCCTGGGAGCCTGACATGCACCTCTCGATCCGGCACGAAACCCTGTATTCCTACTCGCAATCGCAGGCCTACAGCATCGAACAACTGCATTTGACGCCGCGCGCGGAAGACCAGCAGCGCGTGCTGTCCTGGAAGATCGGCACGCCCGGCCATTGCGTGGCCTACAGCGATGCCTACGGCAACCTGTCGCACATGCTGACCCTGAACGAACCGCACGACACCGTGCGCATCCTGGTCGAGGGCTTGATCGCCACCACGCCGCTGGACGGGGGCCGCCTGCACAGCCAGGAACGGCTGTCGCCGCTGATTTTTACGGTACCGACCAAATTGACCGAACCGGCGCCGCTGCTGGCCGATATCGCCGCGCACTGCCTGCCGCCCGAAGGCAGCCGTGCCGGCACGGCCGACCTGCTGCGGCTGGCGGCGCACATTTACGGTGCAGTGTCGTACCGCACTGGTGCGACCGATGTCTTCAGCACCGCCGAGCAGGCGCTGGCGCTCGGCGCCGGCGTGTGCCAGGACCATGCGCACATCTTCCTGGCCTGTTGCCATGCCCACGGCATTCCGGCGCGCTACGTGTCCGGCTACATCGACCCGGAATCGACCGGCCACGCGGCCAGCCACGCCTGGGTCGACGCCTGGGTGCACGACGACGATTACCAGGGCTGGATCAGCATCGACGTCACCCATAACCGCCTGATGAGCGATGCCTATTGCCGCCTGGCGATCGGGCGCGATTACGAATCGGCGGCGCCGGTGCGCGGCGTGCGCCGCGGCGGCGGCGACGAAGTCATGCGTGTCGAAGCGCAGATTGTGCCCGTGTACAATGGTTTTAATATTCACGACCAATAAGGTCCGGCCATGACTTACTGCGTAGGCATCCGTTTGCACGCCGGCATGGTGTTCCTGGCCGATACCCGCACCAATGCCGGCGTCGACCAGGTCAGCACCATCCGCAAGCTGAGCGTCTTCGAAAACCCCGGCGAGCGCATGATGGTCCTCATGACGGCCGGCAACCTCTCGATTTCGCAGTCGGTGCGCCAGCTGATCGCCAATCCGCCCAGTACCGACGTGGTCAATATCTGGAACGCGCCCAACATGTACGAGGCGGCGCGCGTGGTCGGCGAAGCGGTGCGCACCGTGCACCGGCAAGACGCCGCCAAGCTGGCCGAATCCGGCATCGACTTCAACATCAGCCTGATCTTCGGCGGCCAGATCAAGGGCGAGCGCTGTCGCCTGTTCTATGTGTACTCGGCGGGAAACTTCATCGAGTCGCACGACGAAAACCCGTATTTCCAGATCGGCGAAGCGAAATATGGCAAGCCGATCATCGACCGCGTGGTCGCGCCGCAGACCTCGCTCGACGACGCCGCCAAGTGCGCGCTGATCTCGATGGATTCCACGCTGCGCTCCAACATCTCGGTCGGCTTGCCGCTCGACATGCTGGTGTACGAAGAAGGGACATTGGCGGTCACGCGCTTCGTCACCATCGACGAACAGAACCAGTATTTCCAGCAGCTGCGTAACAGCTGGGGCCAGCAACTGAAACACGTGTTCGAGGAAATCGACGCGCCGGTCTGGGATGCGGCGCCGGATGCCACGGAAAACGTGCTGTCGTCGGCCAACATGCACAGCAAGCCGGTGCGGGTCGCCCTGCCGTTCGGGATGCAGAGCGCGCCGTCGCCGGCGCCGCTGCAAGCGCTGGCCGAGCAGCCGCAGCCATTGCTGCCGCCGGGACCGCAGCATTGAGATAACTCGGTGCCGCGAGGCGCCGATGGATTTTCCGCTTATCGTGCGCCGGTTCCTACGTCGGGGCAGCGCATGCACCTATTGGCGTTCTGCTGCAGAGGTTTACCATCGGGTCACCTTATTGACTATGCCAAGGAGATCATCATGGTGGACAACAAACCCAGCAACATGTCGTCAAAGCCCATCCGCGCGGAAAACGCCGACAACCAAGGCAATCGCCAGAGCGCCGACGCTGGCCAGGACAAGGAAGGAACGGCGTCGTCGGGCGTACACAGCAATTTTGCCAGCGCTTCTCCCGAGAGCAACGTCAACCCGCCGGGCGCGCCGCAGACCAGCCATGGCAGCGTGAGCGGTGCGGTAGCGGGCGACAAGGATGGCGTTGCTGGCGCACAGCAGCAAGGTGCCGACACGACGCCGCCGCAGATTCAAACCGACAAACCATCCATGTAAGTCATCCGTACAAGCGTCACGCGGCAGTACCGGTAGCGGCCGGTACCGCCTCGTTCACCAAGCGCCGTCATACGCAGTCACCCACCGACATCTTTCCATCAGCCACACACGCATCCCTGCGTGTGCGTGCCAATCGGTTTTTCCCTCGTCAAACGCGATCACCAGATCGGCTGCACGTAGACCGGCTCGGTCCAGCCCTTGAGCGCCGTATTCAGCGCCGCGCGCGCTTCCTGTTCCTGCACGACCAGGGTTTCGAAACGGCTTTTCAGCTCGGGCGTGAATTCGTATTTGTTGCCCTGCAGCTGACGTCCCAGGTTGACCTGCGCCTGCACCACGTTCTGGTGACTGTTGGCCAGGCGCTGGATGTCCTTGCGCCGCACATCGTGCTGCATGCGTACCTCCATTTCGCGCAGCTTGATACGCGCCGCCGCCAGGAAATCCGCGTCGATATTTCCGCGAAATAGACTCTCCGCTTCCTGCGCCGTGAATTCGATGCGGATGGCCGCCCCGGCAGGCGGGTGTAGCCGGATCTCGCCGGGCGTGGCCACGATATCCAGTTCCACGTTTTCCGTAAAACCCGCGGTAGCCAGGGCATCGCGGGTAAAAGTGGTACCGAGGGAATTGCCGATCTTGCGTAACTTCATGCTTTCCTTGCTGTGATTACTTGGTAACTACAAATTATTTATGCAGATCACATGTTATCACATGTGATTACTACTATGAAAATGGATAAAAATGTCCGAATGAAAGTGCATGGCAGGTAGCGTCGAGCGACGCAAGGAGGGGCGTTGCCTGACTACCGATCCGTGCGTGAACGGTGGCGCAAGCAAGATCGTCTGTACCGGAATCAAGCCCTGTGCGACCGCCTAATAGAATTTTTACGATTTCAATATAAACGGTTTATTTTGTTTTTGGGAAAGGTGATCTCGCTTTCCTTGTCGAAAGGCCGGCGGGTCGTCCGCCGCATCCTTGACGACATCGAAGTCACCCGAGCTGGAATGGGGCAGGATATACCTTCCGGGTTGTCGCGGACGATCGCCTAGCGGATGAAACTGCGACTTCCTTACCGAAACGTCGGGTGCCGGCAAGAACAGTGGCGTGGCGCCTTCGCAAGGCGCTGTCGACCCTATCCAGGATGCAACTTCATGTCGAACGACTCCGGCACCATGGAAGCGAACTGCCTTGCAGGAATGCAGCCACCTGCTCTGGAGGCTGCGGAATGCGAGGTAGCCATCTCGTGCTACAACACCGTGCCGCCATGCCTCGAAGCGGAGCTCGAGCGCCTGTATCACCATATCCATTCCTCGCTATGCCACTATGCGGTCGCACGCAGAGCGCAGGATGCCCAAGCGTATGTGGCGCGCCGGGGCAATCGTCCGCTGGCGATTTTTTTGTTCCAGCGCGATGCGCACAGCGTCGTGGTCTTCAATGAAATGATGCAGCTCGCACCGGAAGAAATCGAACGGTTCGCCAACTACATTTTCAGCCGCTTCCCGGCTATCACGCGGATATCCTTTTCCAAGATCGGCAAGGACATCGGTGCGCTTTCACTGCCGGCGCAGCAATACGGGACATCGGAAGATATCGTGGTGAGTCTGCCCGCCACCCCTGAAGCGTATTTTTCCCGCCTGGGCGCCAAGATGCGCCACAACATCCGGCGCCAGCTGAAAGCGATTGCCGCCGATTTTCCCGGGTTTTCCTTCCACACCCATGAGAACGGCGCGATCGCCGGGCACCATGTGGCAAGCCTCGTCCATCTGAAAAAGGCCGGCATGGATGAAAAACGCATCCAGTTCGGCATCACGCCGGAAGAAAGTGCATGGATGATCGAACGGGCAAAGACCAACGGCTTGCTGATCGTTGCCCTGTTCGAGGGCAAGGTATGCGGCGGCAGCTTGAGCTTTCGCCTCGGCGATCATTACTTCGCGCACGTGAATGGCTACGATGCGCGCTTCGCGAAATACAGCCTCGGCATGCTGTGCTGCTATCTCGCCACGGAGGAACAGATCCGGCGCGGCGCGAAAGAAGCGCATCTGAGCCGGGGACGCAACCAGTACAAATTCAAGCTGCTGGGCGTCCAGCGCGACATGGCCAACCTGGACATTTACAGGTCGCGGATGACGTATTACCGGTGTGCCGGCCGCATCCTCGGGAATGCGCTGGATGATTTCATCGAAAGGCAAAAGCTGATGCTTCTGGAGAATGAGCATCGCAGCGGCTTCATGCCGTCACTCGTGGGTCGGGTCGTCAAAACCGTGAGGAGCATAAAACGGTCTAGCTTTCGTCCCACGAGTTGATTAAGAGGTGACCGACTGAAAGCGAAAGCGCCTGCAGCTGTGAACAAACAATAAAGTTTGACACACGATTTCTTTAAAAATCAATAACTTGCTATCGTTAAATGCCGCTGAAGTTTGTAAAAAAGTTTGACACGATGACCCCTTTTAATTTGTTTGTCGAATTTTTACAACAATAAAGTTTGACACTAGTGAGAGGCGAATGCGGGACGTCGCTCAGGTACTAGCACCGTCCCGGGCTGGGCAGAGCCGCAGCCAAGCAGGTGGACGATGCCTAGTTGGCTTGGTTACGCGGCTACCAAGAGCCTCCACAGGCAAGAATCTGAAACGCTAAGCGCGAAGGGAAAGATATGGCGCGCCATATAGTGGGGTGAATGATGCGCAAGGCTGGCGTGCGCGTGGTACCCGGCAAAGTTGTGCGCACCACAGTCACCGCTGACGCCGTATCTTAACCAGCCTCCACGAAAGCAGCCCACTAGTGCAAATCAAACGAGTCCGAGGCGGCTGGATAGCGAAAGGGCACGAGCATTCTGTTGTGCCACCAGCCAATCAAGAGTTCGACGAAAAGCAGTAAAGGTTTCCTTTTTGCCTCTGATTTTTTGCTCCTGCCGACTCCATGCCTCATTAAGCAACACCGCGATCCGGTCGTGCACATCAGAGGCGTCGGAAATTTGAGTAAGTCCATCGCGCTGAATCAGTACATCTAACCACAGCAAAGCTTCCAAACGCAGCGGAGTTGCGGCGGGACCGACAAGCCAAGCCGCAAAAGAAGCAATTCGCTCTCCATTAAGCGGCACTTTTTGTATCCAAAGTCGAAAAACATCTAGAAGGCTTCGGACTAGCCGCTCATGTTTGGCTTGCCACAACCCTCGGCAGCCAGAATCCAGGCCCAACAATGTATCCCAAACCGTCTCATGCACTCGCCATTTCTGCATCTCGCAAGTCGTCCCTAGTACATGCAGACAAATGCTTCGGATAGCGTCAACATAGCGCGTTGGCACGTCATTAGCTATTAGTGCATATCGATGCAATGCCGACATGAACGTGTTTGGAAAACTATGCCAAGCGCTTGGAAGATCAAACACTGGCCTCCACAACAAATGCGGCTGGTCGTTGCTTTCCGACTCCAATAAGACAGCACCAAGATTTTCAAGTACCCAAGTGTCGTCATCCATCTCATAATAATCGTCGCGTGCAACAGCCCGTTTTGCGATAAAGCTTGCCGCTTCCTTCCAGAATTGGAGAACCTCCACCCGCTCCGCCTCGTTCGCCGTTTGGTTTGGTAAAGGAAGCCACATATGCGCGGAACGAACTATATCTAGGTCAAGTGCTGGATGTCCCCATTCAATTCGCTTTTCCTCAATAACAGCGAAGTCACTTGTACCTTCGTATTCTCGCCAAGGGTCGAGTTTAGCAGGTAGTTCACCCGATATGAACGCATCAATCTTAATGGTGAGCCACCCTTCGATTTCTGACCATAGAAGCGCTAGTTGTGCGTCGTCGCATCCAAGATGTTGGGGAAACTGAAAGAACAGCTCGCAGCGCACTTTTAAAAATGCGGCATCCAACGCCAACCTCCGGAGACGATAGAAATCATCTCCTATTTCCGAGCGAAACGGCGCACATACTCTGAATAACGTCTCGCGCATCGCGGACTTACGTAACGTGAGTACCATCTGCGCGACCAACTCACGCAGTTGAAGATCCTTGATGTCTGCAATCCATAACGTGGCGACAGACTCCGCCATAAAACATTCCCACGAAAAGGGCAAAAGACTATTGTCGATGTCTATGGTTCGCTCCGGTTGGTCGCTCCATAGAATTAATAACGCGTTCGTGAGCCAGCTCTGCCTGGACGCATCTTCGGTACACCAATCAGAATGACGTAACAATAGTGCAATGCAACCAGTGATCGCATTGTCCCATTCGTCACCAAGTGCATCTTGACCTACCGAAATCGATTGTCTTCCTGCTTCAAAAAGGGACTTACAGCGTAGCCACCAATCTTCGAGCGTAGCATGGTCAAGCTTTTCGGCCGAATCAATGACTTTCCTGCATTGCAAGGCAATTGTCACAAGCCCTGCTCGCGTTATCACGTCATCATATTCAGATAGTTCACTCCGTCGGATGGCGCCTTCTCCAAGAGCATCTTGGGTAGCGCGCTCGATACCTTTGATACGCCATTCTGAATCCAGAAAACCGATAAGCTGATTTCGAATCGTAGAGACAAACGGATCTTTGTTGCTCATCTGCATCCACTGCGCTCTTACCCGAGCGAGGTATTCAGTCGGCGCCGGTTGCGCTTTGATCATAGCAGAAAAGAAAGTCAGCATATCAGTCTCTCTATGCGGGAGAGCGTTGAATGCAAACGCCATATTCATAACTAATTTTGGTGGCCGGTTCAGGCCTACCATCATGAGATGGGTCCGCCCCTGTGCCCTTTTCCAAATGTCCCAAAGGAAGACAGTTGGGCTGGATAATAAGGGGCGAAGCGCTCCAAAGAACAGTGCTGGCTGCCGTTTTCCTACGTCCGAAAGAACTCCGAGTACCGCTACACTCGAACTTCTTGCAAGAATCTCTCGCAATCTTGCCGAAATATCGTTTCCAGCATCGATGTGCATATAAAGATATTGCTCAAGCGCCATTAAGGCAATAGTCACAACCCTCGGCAAATTGCTCGCCCCCATACTGCAGAGGAATGCGGTCCTGTTACCAAAAAACTGCTTGAGGCCTTGTTCCATGACCAAGGTTAAAAGCTTCTGATCTGCCGCTCCATCTTCGTCTTCGTCTTCGTCTTTAGCATCCAGTGTCTGTTCGTCCGCTAGAGCATAGCTTGTTGCTATATCAACGAGACGAATGATTATTTCGAGGCCCTCGTCAAAGTTTAGATGAAGACACATTAAAAATGGCCCGTAGACATAAATCGTGGGCAGCCATTTCATCCGCTCAAGAACTGGGCTATCGCGCCGTCCGCGGTCAAATTCGATGATGGGCAACCTCGTGGGAAACCGCACTAGCGTGGCAAGTATTACTTCACGTGCAAGTGCCGGCCTTGCGTTGAAAAGTCCTTCAATGCCTCTTCCGTCAAGAACGACACTTCGAAACGCCTCATCAACCTCTGTACGTGGGCCGTCATGCCATGGTTGTAGCGCATCGTCAAGCAGACACTCCTCCATACGTCCGGACGCTTCTAAAGCGAGGGCTCCCACCTCATCTGGGAACTCGCGTGCAGACAATAACATGCACCGATATAACAAACGTCGAGCTTCCGGCGCCAACGCGCTCTTCCGGTCTTTAAATGCGGAAATTCCGTACCTGCCCAGCTCTATTCCAAGCTCTGCAGCTTCTCTTCGGGCTTGAGCGCCCGCAGGCGCGCTTTCAAGCCACATTACGACAATCTCGGAAATCGCTCGAATTCGCGAAGCGAAGATAGACAGCTGATGGCTGTGCAAGAATTTGATGACTTCAGGCCAAGCCGGATGATTCGGCACACGGTCAATTAAGCTAAGATCTATATTCTTTTCTATCGTAGTGGAGCGCATTGCCTCCGCAATTTTTTCTGGCCCTGCGGCGAAAGCAAGAAAGCGTGTAAGTAAGCGATTGAGCAAAGAACCATCATTCTCCTGCAAAACTGGTAACAGCGCCTCAAGATTCTCCTGAATGTTACTTGAGTATAAAGGTCCTTCGAGAAATGCATCTTTCGCTGCCACATGGCGGCTCTCGCTGAGTGACTCCAGAATGGCTATCCAATTGTTAACGCCTCCCGGTTTTTCAATTGCATCAAGCCCGAAGAGGCGCAACGCTCGCTGCCATAGCGGTGAATCACCTCGGCTTTCCAAGAAACTGGCGAGGTTGTCGCAGTGATTACGCAACGTTCGCAGCCGTACCCAGTCACCATAGAGATCATGGGAGAACGCAAGCCGGTCATTCGCAACATTTTGGCAAATCTGATCAATTTGCAAAGATGGCAATACCTCAAGATCAGAAGGCGAGAAATCGTCGACGGATACTGCGGAGATCAGTTGATCCGCCTGACGCAGCGCAAGATTGCGAACAAAATGTCCTCTGGAGACAGGATTACTCCCGCGGCTGACTTCAACGTCCCAAAACCAGCCTGCGACGCTAACCTCACTAACCCATTGAGTCTCGGAGACCGGCGCCCCTTCACGTATTTTTCGTGCAACGAGATCAAGTACTTTCAGATTGAGAAGTAGCTTTGCCACGCGCGGTTGCGCGAGCAGGCTTGCAAGGGCGGGAATTAGATCGACTACCGGGGCCAAGTCGTCGGCCACAATCGGATCTAATTGCACTATCTTTATCTGCTCCGAAATGCCTAAAGACGCAAGGCGTTCCGATACGCGCATCCACTCAGAAGATTGGCACGGAACCAAAATTCGCCATCGGGTAGTCTGATCGACTTGCCGCGAAATCCTTATTAAAGTGGCGAAATTGCGAAAGGCTGGGTCGTTATAGATACGATCTAAGCCATCCAAGATCAGGACTGGCTCAGCCGACAGTGCCTTTGAAAGCAGTTCCCTAAACGGGTAACTTAGTCTCAGCGTCGCCTCAAACGCCGCCAGATCATTACACTCCAGCGATCGAGCATCAATCCAAACTGTTTGTTTCCCACTTTGCACTCGCTTTTCAAATATCTTGCGAGCAACGACAGATTTGCCAGCACCGGACATGCCTAAGAGCGCGATAATTTCCCCATCCGAGATTGCCTCTTCAGTCATATTAAGCGCCTGAGTGCGATGAAGATCAACAATTCCGCCGATCGTATTCACAACACAGTCAGCATTTTGTGCAGATATACCATCAAGCTTAATCCAGTCAGCTACGTAGTCTGGGCTTTGAGCAAGTTCGAAGTCATTTCGTAGTTGCCCAATCAGATCCTCAATGGTTATTGTTCCCGCACCCTTCCGGTAGGTGTCGGCCATGCTGCAGAGCCTGTCCCATAGATTTTCCCCGTCGACTTTAGCACCACTTCGAACACATAACTGACAAAGCCACAAACTTTGATTGAGTGAGTTGGATATCACGCTATCGAAATCGCAACCAATGAACCGCACTTGCTTCAACAGCCTAGCAGTCTCTTCCCTAGAAGGCGATGGATTAACAGCCAATGATGACGGGCAGTGGAAGCTGGCGAATAAGTCGCGCTCATTTTTGCTGGCCCAGTTCGGCGTATCTAGGTGTCAAGACCCGCCTGGTTATACACGCGTTTCCTGAACAATTCGGGGCGTTTTTCGTGCCAGTCTTTGAGTGCTTGAACAGGTGTTTTATGGTCGAGGGCTCGCTGCGGAATGCAGTGGTTGTAAATCTTGACGTAATTACGCAGCGTCGATTCCAGTTCGGCGGCTGAGCCGAAACGTGTTTGATTGACGATGTCGCTGATACGGCCGTTGAAGCGCTCGACCATGCCATTGGTCTGCGGGTGACAAGGCGGAATAAGGCGGTGCTCGATGCCAAGCTGTTTGCACAGCCGGTCGAACGCGTGCGTGCCGCTGGGTTCCTTTTTCTTGCTGCCAGCGGTGAAGCGATCCGTGAACTGGCTGCCGTTGTCGGTCAGCAGCTTGATGATCTTGACGGGACAGGCCTGCTGCACCTTCGCCAGGAAATCGACGCTGCTGCTGTCGGTTTGGTCGGCGTACAGGCCGATGTAGACCCAGCGCGTGGCACGGTCGATGGCGACGAACAGGTAACGCCGTGACGTTTCGTCGGGCATTTGAGGCAGATACTTGATATCGATGTGTACGAAGCCTGGCTCGTAATCCTTGAAGGTCTTTTTCGTGACCGGCGCAGCGTTTTCCTGCTCGACCAGGTCGCGCAGGTCCGAGACCCCATAACGACGCAGGCAGCGTCCCAAACCAGCGCGGGAAACGGCAGGATTAACGAATTCACGCGTGATCGCCAGTAGGTCGTCGGTCGGTAACAGCAGCGTCTTGCGCAGCTCTACCACGATGAGTTCCTGTTCAGGTGAAAGTGTGGTGTACATCTTGACCGGAGCGTGCGACTTGTCTTCCGGCGAATCGCGGTTTTGCCACTTCCGGATAGTCTGGCGCGTAACGTTGTACAGCCTGGCCAGTTCGGCTTGCGGTAGCGTCGAGTTCCTAATTTCCTCGCGAATCAGGTGAGTAGTGCGGGCTTGGCTGTGCAGCGCTTGGGTCATTGAATTGTCGGCGAAAGATCAGATTGAAACAGTGTACGCAAAACGTTCCTGGCCTTGAAGAGCGGCCAGCTACGGGTGGGTACATGATCCCACGAGTCTAAACATCTAGGCGGGTTGGGAACGTCTGAACATCCGCAGGTAGCAGCTTTCGTGACAACCCTTCAAGAGACTGCCTAGCTGCTTCTGAAGGCGGCGCCGTAACAAGCACGAGGTAATCGTTCACTTGGTTGAAGACTTGTGAGCCGATATGAAGCCATTGTTCCCAAATAGATTCCACGAAATCGGTGGGTGCCGAAGCTGCCGTAAATTGAACGTTACTCTTTACTGAAAGCGCGAATTTATGAGTGGCACCAGTGCTCTGCGAGGTTACTAACGCATCGTCCAGAAACCAACCATCTGGGCGTGTCTGAAATTCAACCCTTACCGGCACGCCTAAATGGATATCCAGGAAGGGGCGCCTTGCTAACATACAGGCGAATATCCACGCTACCACTTTGCTCTCGAAAACATAGCCCCCTCCGCCAGTATTCTTCGGCGCTGCCACGTTTTTAGCCATCGTCGCTGCTTCCCTTTGGTTTGCTACTGAATTTTTGAAAATGCTCTGTCGCTTTTACCTTGGCGATGTTAAGCAAACGCCCCAAACGGTCATACGTAGCCTAATTGAATCACCATGGCTCAATAACGCGCGCGCAACCATTCCGCCGCCCCATTGGGCTTCCAAGATTTTTTAAGCCTTCCGCTTGGGAGCTCTTACGCGGAAATTTCTGACACCATTGGCCCTTCAACGCCAATTGCCTGGAAGCGGTAGAACCGTGCGGCCGACCCCATGTGACGAAACTTATGTCGAGCAAGTTGCAACAGCTTCTCGTCGCACGTTGAGATGACGAACTGCCGTTCGCCCTCGGGAGAATTCTGTAACCCAAGAATCAGGTCGAGTAGTGCATACGTGTTCAGGTCATCGAAGTGGGTAACCGGGTCGTCCATCATGATGGACGAGAAGCCCGACCAGGTCTGAGAACTGCAAGCAGTGAGGAACAGACCCAGGACGAGGGTCTGCACCTGCGACTGGCTGAAGAAGTCCGTTGGCCTCAGCGTCTCCCCCTTCCGATTAATACGGATGTCGATGGCTGAACCCTTGCTGGTAACCTCAACTTCTCCGAAGCCATAAACAGGACGGAGTCGCTGCTGAATGACGGCCGTCCTCGGCCCATACTCGGAGATAAAATGCTCCGTCGCATGGGTCTGCTGCGTGCTGAGAAGCTTCTTGACCTCAGTAAAATATCCGATCCAAGGCTGAACGTTCTGAGCACGAGCGGTAGCTTCCTGAATTACGGCCTCGTTGGCAAGAATGCGCTGCCTGATGTTCTCGAAGGCAGCGGAAGTGGCAGCGGTGTCTACGGCTACCTCGAGTTCTGCAACGCGGTCCCGCAGACCTAACGCCGAGGCCTCGCGTGCCGCGGAGACTTCTACTTGTTGACGGAGCTGCTCCTGTGATACTGCGCTGTCGAACTTTGCAGCTGTGAGTTCCGACAAGACCGACTGGATGCGCGCTTCATGCCCGGTCCAAGCTTGATTCGCCTGCTGGTGGCTCGTGCGAGCCGCAGTGACAGCTGCTTTTGCGGCCGCCTGGACTGCTTTCTGGCCGTCGACCTGCTCGTTTGCCGATTGGGCGGCAGCGCTCGTCGCTGCCCGCTGTTCTTCGGTGGCGCGCTCCGTATCGGTAAGTGCTTGTAAGCCGCTTGTCAAGTCGATGGAGCTTTGACTTGCTTGATTGAGCAATTCGGTCAGGCGCTTCTGTATATCGTTCTGCGCGGCCTCGATAGCTTGCCTTTGGTTGTCGAGCGCTTGATAGCCGGCCTGGGCGGATACCAGCGAGGCTTGGGCCGTTTGCAGCTCTTGCCTTGCTGAGCCGAGAGCCGCTGCGGCATTCAGTTCATCTTCATGAACCTGGACAGTGAGGCTCTGCATTTGCTGCAGTGTGTCGCTGTTAGCGAAATCCCAACCAAGCTCAGCGATGCCTCAAGGCCCGCACGCTGTCGCTCCAATTGCGACCGTTGCACCTGTGTCTGAGTGAGTCGCAGCTGCTCCTGCTTCATACGCTCGGCGAGTGCCAGCCGCTGACCTACAAGCGTCTGGAGTGTCGCTCGCTGTGTAGCCGCAGCCTCGGTCAGCTGGATAACGCGATCACCGTGCTGCATTCTCCGGTCGATGGCTGCCACCAGGTCTTCCGTCTTTCCATGGTCGTGCCCGCACAATTGGCAATGGGGCCCATCTACATGATTGCGTAGCTCGGAAATGAGCTCCTTGAGCCTTGAGTCACTGCTTCTAGCCTCTGCCAGCTCCCGCTCAGATTTCGCGACCAAGAGCTCCTGCGCATGTTCGGCCAACTGGAATTCACTCACTTGCCTGCGCAGCTCGTCGATGGAGGCCTGTATTTGAAGCTCAGCGGTCTGCAACTCCACGAGGGTAGGTGCCGCCTGTTCCCACGCTACGGCGGCATCCTTGACCTCTTGGAACCGGACTCGCTTCTCCGATGCAGCCTTACTCGCGGCGTCGGCTCGTTGAACCGACGCCGCGGCTTCGCGTTGAGCGGCTTGCGCTTTTTCTAACGGCATCCGATGCTGATTCAAATGCGAAAATAGTGCAGTCAGCTCTGCTGCAAGACTCTGTAACTGGCTTGTCAGCTGGTCATACTCAGGCTTGACCGATACCGCCCAAGTGAACCAGTCCCGTCGAAGTCGAAGGCCTTGTTCCTGCGTCTTCAACTTGGCCAACTGGCTAGACAAGGCGGCGAGGCGTTCCGACTCCTCTCTCTCGTGCGCTTCAGCCTGTTGCAGTTGGGCCTGACGCTCGATCAGCTTCGCTCGCATCGGTTCGAGTTGTCCGCGAAGGGTGTCCAACGTTCCGACTTGTTCAATAGCGCGCGACAAAATTGCTCGCCGAGCGACTGCCTCGGCCGCCACGGCGTCCAGCATTGCCCGCAAACCTCTGGTATCGCGTGAAGCAACTCCGGAGATGTCGAAACCGGCGGTCGTAATTGCGTCCTCTAGACCGGCGAAGCGGATGTCCAGCGCTTCTGGGGAGGTGTCCGAGGCTGCAAGTCCCTCCAGCCGTTCCAGCTCCTTGCGCTCATTTGCGATAGCTTGGCGGGCGTTGGCAATATCCGTCGTCGCCTTACTGTGTTCCTGCGCTGCGAGCTTCAGCACTTCCTCTGCCTTTTTTAGGCCGCTCGCATAGTCCTCGAAGGCGAGCATTCGTGAGACCAGCTCTGACGATAGTTCGCACTTCGATGCCACGTATTGCGTAAGTTCTTGATTCTCCTGGCTGAAGAGATGAGTTGCCCGGAAGAGATCTACCAAACTGTCTACTCGATCGGTATAGTGGACCCCGAATTTGAGACAGTGGTTTAAGCTGTCGTCCGCGAAAGGATGACAGCGAATGAGTGAAGGTAAAAAACGCAGGGTGCACAGTGCCGAGTTCAAGGGCAAGCTCGGGCTGGAAGCGGTGCGCGGGGTGAAGACGATCAACGAGATCGCGCAGGAGCACGACGTGCATCCGCAGTTGGTGACGCAGTGGAAGAAGGAGATTCTGGAGAACGCCGGCGCGCTGTTCGACGTCAAGCGCGGGCCGAAGCCGGTGGACGAAAGCAGTCCCGAGGACAAGCTGTACAGCGAGATCGGCAAGTTGAAGATGCAGGTGGATTGGCTCAAAAAAAAGCTTGGGGAATGAGTCCTGCCGAGCGGGCACGGTGGATTGCGCGGGAAGACGCGATGCCGCTGACCATGCAGTGCGAACTGGCCGGCGTGCCGCGTTCGACGGTGTATCGGCGGCTGGAAGCGGTAACACGCCAGGCATGCATGAACGAGGAAGACGACCGATTGCGCGCCCTGATCGACGAGGAATACACCGGCCGGCCGTTCTACGGTAGCCGGCGCATGGCGGTGTTCCTGCGAGGTCGAGGGCACCAGGTCAATCGCAAGCGCGTGCAGCGCTTGATGCGGGAAATGGGTCTGGCGGGCATGGCGCCGGGGCCGGCGACGAGCAAGCCGCATCCGCAGCACAAGGTCTATCCATACCTGTTGCGCGGGGTAGCAGTCACGCGACCGAACCAGGTGTGGAGTACGGATCTGACCTATATCCGCCTGGCGCGTGGCTTTGCCTACCTGGTGGCGATCATCGACTGGTACTCGCGCCGGGTACTGGCCTGGCGCATCAGCAACAGCATGGACGCGTCGTTCTGCGTGGACTGCCTGGAAGATGCGCTGCGCCACCACGGCAGGCCGGATGTATTCAACAGCGACCAGGGCGCGCAGTTCACCAGCGACGCCTTTACCGGCGTGCTCAAGCGCGAAGGTGTGGCGATCAGCATGGACGGACGCGGGCGGGCGCTGGACAACATCTTCGTCGAGCGCTTGTGGCGCAACGTGAAGTACGAAGACGTGTACCTGAAGGGTTATGCCAACATGCCCGAACTAACAGTCGGCCTGGCGCAGTACTTTGTGTTCTACAACGCCGAGCGACCGCATCAGGCGTTGAGATATGAGACGCCGGATCATGTCTACCGCGCCGGTGTCGGAGGCGGTGCGCTGATCGTCGACAGGTTCGGCGACGCGGGCCTAGAGCAAGAAAAAATCGGCAGTACGGGGCAGCGCCGGGCAGCTGCTGAAGTGGAAACGGACACAGCTTAAACTAGCCGGCTGAGTGTCTTGACTGATGGGTCCACTTTACGGTACCTGGGGCCGTGCCGCCGGTCAGCAGAGAAAGGACTTCCTTGCGGGACGTAACCTTGCCGTCAACCAGAGCGTTGTTGTGGTCAGCAAGATTGCGCGTGACGACATGCGTTTCGCCTTCCCGCTCAATCGTTAGCGTGACTTCGGTAGGATCGCTCTGGCTATCAAGATGTTTCGCCACCCGGGCTAACCCGCCGGGGGCTTTGGCTAGGCGGCCGACACCACCCGTAACTGCAAAGTCGAGGGCATCGAAGAACGAAGTCTTTCCGAAACCATTGGGACCGTAGAGGATAGTCACTGCTGAACCCAGTTCGAACACCTTCTTCGTCCGGTAGGCTCGGAAGTTTTCGATTGCTATGGACTTCAGAGTGGCTTGCGCCCGGTTTTCACCGACCGTAGTACTCGTGATGGGGCCAACGGGCGACTGAAGCGTGTCTGGAGTCCCATAGGTACCAGCAAGACAGCCAGTCAGGATTTTTGATGCGCTGCTCGTCAGCGGCACTACGAGCGCCTTAGCAAGATCCGCCTTCAGATTGCGTTGGCGAAGCAAAGTCTGAGCGGATGGTGGTCTCATCTGGACGCCAGGGGTGATAGGCGACAGAGGAAGAAATGGCAGCCGGGCCAAGCTCTCGGCCAAGTTCTCGTCAAGACGAATAACGTACTTCCTGCAGAAGTACACGTCGACCTCTACGCGTGAGTAGAAGTCCGGATCCACAGTGACGCTCGCCGGGAGACAATACACAAAGGCAATGTCCTTCGTCGACCACTGTGCCGTGTTCTGCAAGTAATACTTCTTGAAGGCTTCATACAGCGGCTGATAGTCGGTCTGGTCGCCGACTGCGAAAGCGGCCAAGGCATGCTGACGCGACATCATCACCACGGGCAAGCACTCATTCCGAAGCACCTCTTCGGAGAACGTTGCTCCCTTCATAAGGTCCGCCAGAGTGGAATGCAGTTCTCGCGGCAAGCTTACGGTTTCAGCAGAGCTTTGCATCGAGTGCCTCCTTCAACTCGTTTTCGTTCGCCGCGTTCCGGTACGCGTCAAGCAAATCGCAGTACCCGATGCGAATAATGGCGCTGGTTGGCTGCGTAAATTTTGCCTCGTTGGACGTCTCGTCTTGGCCTTGGTCAAAGATTGACTTGAAGCGCGGATCCCATGAGGTGTTGTCATCGTCGCGACTGACAACCACTAGCTGCCCTTTGTGAGCCGGCAGGCAGTCGAGAACATGCTTGTCACAGTCCTCATGACTGCCCCCATCACGGCAATGACCTCCAAACTGATTTCATCCTTCATGATGGTCGCCTGCGCGCCGTTTCCATGGAATGTCGCTGGATACTGAGCGGCCTCGAGAATTGAGAACGTATGTAGCAGATGCTGTACTGCAAGGCCTTCGCCGCCTTTCCATTCGTCTGGAGTGCTCTTCCTAGCTGTAAGGCTCGCAAAGTTCACGGTATTGCCGAGGGCTTCTGCCTTTAGCGTCCGCAACTCACTGACTGCTCGTTGGTGGGCTGCGCCGGCCATTGCCCTCAGGGGTAGGTGCGTGTACTTTGTAGCTAATGACTTTGAAGGTTCGTCCAGTTCGTCATTCACCCACTTGACGACTGCGGGTACGGCGCCGCGAGGTGCCCTTGGGTCATTCACGCCATTAAACGGGTGCACGGCAGGCTCGCGCAAGGCAATGCGACGGCCTGCTGAGCCCGGAGGCAGCGTCGACGGGTGAATGACTAAGAACGAGTGAATGCAGGCTCCGCGCTCGCGAAAAACGGCGTCCCGGAAGGTCTCCAGAAAATCTCCTCCCCGTTGAGGCGCGCCGCCATTGCCGTAAGTTGGCATGCAAGCCGGTCGTGAAAAGCGGCTCTGCGTAACGATGACGGCGGACTGGCCGAACTTCTCGGCCTTACCGGGCTTCTCCTTACCGGCGACGTTCGCCATTATCAAGCACGTATCGTCCCGCGTGACTCTTGGAAACTGAGCGGGGTCAAAGAATGGCGCTACCTGACTCATGAATGAGACATGGGATGGCGCCGGATTGCATTGCGCTACGAACAACCAGGTCAGCGGAAGCATTCCACCAAACTGCCCGGCGCGTGCTCCAATCCCTTCGAGCAGCCACTCCCACATGCGCTTAGCGTCAGCTTTACCAATCCAGTCAAAGCAAAGCAGGGTGGCGAACTGATACGGAACATCAGCGTTTGAATGAACTCCCTTGAACACGTAGATTGAACGGCCCTGGTACATTGACATGTACTCGACGTTAAGTTCAACCCAAGCAGGGGAGAGCTTCGGCTGGACCCAACTGCAAACGTCGCCCGTTGGCAGCTTCGTCCAGGTAACCACGCAGTTCACCCATTGATGGGCTTGCACGCGATCAAGGCGGTTACCGACAGCGTCATAAGTTGTGTTCGGTCTTTGAACTAGTTCAGTGAACTGAGCCTTGGTCAACCCATCCACTCCTCCGATTACGACTGTTTCGGTTGGCCAATCGGCTGCTTGCATGGCTGCCGTAATCCGGTCCACGCCCTCCAATCCTGGAAGCGTGCACTCTGGGAAAATGGTGAAGTGCGTCTTATCCGCTCCGTGCGGGCAACCGCGCGAAACCGCTAAAGTGTCATCAATGCACTCAAGTGCTCGTTGCCGCTCTTCAGGAGCCCAAGTAAAGGGCTCTTGGTGTACGAAGACCACATGAGGCTGCGCGACGACCATCGCGACTTCTCCTCGCGGAAAGCGAACGCCGAGCGCGCCCAAGTCAACCTCTACAACCTCAACCATAAAATTTCCTCAACGGTATTTTTAATGCAATTTTGACATACTTTGTAACGGTTGGGGTCATACCATCTTGCCGAGTTAAAAAGTCACGGATTGTCACGACCCGCAGCGCGTGAATGCAACTGTGCGACACATAAACTCATCCTATGTATTTAATGCAAATATATAGCTGGGTAGGTAATTTCGGGCAATACTCGCCGATACTCGTCCATTGCCGAGGCAAACAAATTCCT
Organism: Massilia forsythiae; assembly: GCF_012849555.1. Classification (NCBI taxonomy): domain Bacteria; kingdom Pseudomonadati; phylum Pseudomonadota; class Betaproteobacteria; order Burkholderiales; family Oxalobacteraceae; genus Massilia; species Massilia forsythiae. Next base: position 1,885,474 of record NZ_CP051685.1, on the reverse strand, counting down.
CAGTCATATGCCTAATATCTCCTTCTTCCCGCCTAGCCTTCCAAACGAAACTTTCAATTCAAGAATCGCACGGTATCAACTTATCGCGGGCAATAGGAGCGTCGCAACAACTTTCAAAGAACTTTTTCAACACAACAACTTTTCGTTGGCGCAGATCGTACCACCACACCTTGATGTACTTGCCGCACAACTACCAGGCGATCCAAACGCCACACTGAATAATTTTCTGGCCCAGAATACTTTGCTACCTCTGTTCCGTCCTTTTCTCGGCACGCGTGAACCGGGTGACGGCCAAAGCATCTGCTTAAACCGTCTGCCGCGCCATGTAGTAGGGAAACATGGCGATGCATACATGTGCGTTCAATGTATGGCCGAAGCTGAGCATCAATTTGGCTTCGGTTACTGGCAAAGATCACATCAGGCACCTGGTGTGACCACTTGTTGGAAGCACGGAGTTTTGCTTCTAAAGAGCTGCCCTGTTTGCCAGCTTCCGTTTCAGAGACGACTCCAGCTCCTTGAGTTCCCATGGAAGCCATGCCCGCAGTGCAAACACAAGTTCGACTCAGCCACACCACCCCAGACGGCAACGAAGGTTGCGGTGGCATACGCCCGATTTGTTCACGATTTGCTACACGCCGAGTTGCAACCAATAGCGCCGGATCTGCTCGCGAAGATATATCGCCAACGCATTCAAAAAATCGGATTTGTGTGGGGCCAGAAAAATAGCGGCGAAAAGTTAGTCAATACAGGCAAAAGATTGCAGTCAACTTCAATGACCGCATTTACTGAGGACCTTATTGAGAAGCTTGGCCACGACTTCATCGCTCAAGTCGATCCAGCCTTTGCAGCCGGCCGTACGACATTTTGGCTGCGATTTTCGATAGTCGGCGGTGTGATGGACATGCCACTGCAAAGGCATATTCTATTGATAATGCGGTTATTCGATTCGGTTATTCATTTCAAACAAAAAATTGTCTCTACGTGTTTAGACTCGTGGGATCATGTACCCACCCGTAGCTGGCCGCTCTTCAAGGCCAGGAACGTTTTGCGTACACTGTTTCAATCTGATCTTTCGCCGACAATTCAATGACCCAAGCGCTGCACAGCCAAGCCCGCACTACTCACCTGATTCGCGAGGAAATTAGGAACTCGACGCTACCGCAAGCCGAACTGGCCAGGCTGTACAACGTTACGCGCCAGACTATCCGGAAGTGGCAAAACCGCGATTCGCCGGAAGACAAGTCGCACGCTCCGGTCAAGATGTACACCACACTTTCACCTGAACAGGAACTCATCGTGGTAGAGCTGCGCAAGACGCTGCTGTTACCGACCGACGACCTACTGGCGATCACGCGTGAATTCGTTAATCCTGCCGTTTCCCGCGCTGGTTTGGGACGCTGCCTGCGTCGTTATGGGGTCTCGGACCTGCGCGACCTGGTCGAGCAGGAAAACGCTGCGCCGGTCACGAAAAAGACCTTCAAGGATTACGAGCCAGGCTTCGTACACATCGATATCAAGTATCTGCCTCAAATGCCCGACGAAACGTCACGGCGTTACCTGTTCGTCGCCATCGACCGTGCCACGCGCTGGGTCTACATCGGCCTGTACGCCGACCAAACCGACAGCAGCAGCGTCGATTTCCTGGCGAAGGTGCAGCAGGCCTGTCCCGTCAAGATCATCAAGCTGCTGACCGACAACGGCAGCCAGTTCACGGATCGCTTCACCGCTGGCAGCAAGAAAAAGGAACCCAGCGGCACGCACGCGTTCGACCGGCTGTGCAAACAGCTTGGCATCGAGCACCGCCTTATTCCGCCTTGTCACCCGCAGACCAATGGCATGGTCGAGCGCTTCAACGGCCGTATCAGCGACATCGTCAATCAAACACGTTTCGGCTCAGCCGCCGAACTGGAATCGACGCTGCGTAATTACGTCAAGATTTACAACCACTGCATTCCGCAGCGAGCCCTCGACCATAAAACACCTGTTCAAGCACTCAAAGACTGGCACGAAAAACGCCCCGAATTGTTCAGGAAACGCGTGTATAACCAGGCGGGTCTTGACATCTACGGAGCATGACCTACCTGTCACACCTAGCTTACGTTCTCGAAATGATCCTTCCACCCATACGACGATGCGCGATCAGCATCGTCAACGAATAGTCCGTGAAATTAAGATCGACCCTAACATTACACTAGAAGGGCTTTGGCGAAAAGCCTACAGACCGACAGCTTGGCTCTTTGATCATGACAAGAAATGGCTCAACTCAGCTCTAACGCACGAACTGCATACCGAAACCATACCAGAAAACACGTCAATGACGGAAGAAGACAAATTACGTGATCTCCGCTTCGCCAAAGCCGTCGAATTACGCGCAAGCCAACTTGTTAGTCAAAGCGGTAAACCTGTACGCGTAACTCGACAGCGTCTTCTTGAAGCGTTGCCGATATCCAGCAGCCATTTGAAGCTCAATTCTCATAGATACCCAATATTATCTGAAAAAATTAACTCAAATAGAGAGAGTCGTCTTGGAGCCTCAGTGCTAGACGTCTTCTATGGGCTATCGGTGAACTACAACATCTTGGTCTAAATATTGCTTGGGGAAACATCGCTACGATTGCATCGGTATCGTATTATGCACTTCGACGGATCGCACAGTTTGCTAAGTGGGACCTAGAAGACTTCGATCGCAAGGCAATCAATATTCCGAACGAACTTGCAAGAGTTGGAATAGGTCTAACTTGGCAGGGTCCGGAAACCGCATCTTGGCATGAAATTGGTGGGCGTTCTTACAAGCAGATAACGCCACGGAAATCGAACAAGGACGACAGCCTTCGCGGGTTCTAAAACATCTCGTTCACCAGCAAAGAAGTCCAGGCGGCCGTTTTCGGTAATGATCGGAAGATAAGATGCGCGCACGGCGGTTCAAAACGCAGGCAGACGTAGATCGCTACATCGGCGAAGGATATGGTGCCGGTGAAGGCGAATCTTATAAACCATGGCTGCGTGTTCAGGACGTCCCATCACGAGGACGTTCGCGAAAGGTGCCAGGCATGACGGTCAATCGGACCTATCATGTCCTTTCTGACCTTGAATACCAGTATCTGACGGTGCTCGAGTTCTCCGAACGGGTGGTAGATATACGCGAGCAATATCCACTTTTCCCGACGCAGGAAGCACAGCAGATCGCGGCGCGGCTTGGCATCGCATATCCGCGCTATCCCGGCACAACCGTTCCTTACGTTCTGACGACCGACTTCCTTATCACGGCTACTGATGCGAGCGGGCAACAACACACCGCTGCACGAACACTCAAGTATGACGACGAGCTAACGTCACCAAAAAACTTGCAACGTCGGTTGGAAAAGTTCGAGCTGGAGCGAGAACTTTGGGCCAGTAAAGGGATCGACGACTGGGCAATTGTCACGCAAAGCATGCTCGGTCGAACACTCGCACGAAATTTGGAATGGCTTCGACAAGGCGGCATACCAGCTCAGAGGCATCTTGCACAGCTCGATGTCCAGCGGCGCTTTCTCGATCATCTTGCCTACTTTGCCAGCACCGAACGCACTCTCTCATCGGTCATCCGAACGGTTGCCAATGCTGTCCGCTTGCCTTACAGCGATGGGATATTCCTCTTCAAACAGGCGGTATGGAAGAAGGCCGTCGTATTCGATGTTCGCAGCGTCGAGCTACAACTATCGAAGGCTTGCCCGTCGTTGACTTTCATAGATCTGGCCAGCGAAAAGGCGGCATGAAATGGACTTAAGTATCCGCATCAATCATGTCTTTAAGCCTCACGAGGACGCCCCCTTCAGTTCGCCTTGCCGCGTGATCTGGCTGAACGCCGATGCTGACGTAGCGGTACTCATGTCGATCGAGAAGGTGCCTAGGCAGCCGTGGCTATTTGAGCTATCGGCACTGGCCCAACTACTGCGCGAGATGAAAGTATCGCGTGTTGAGTTGAAGGTACCCGAGTTCATGATGGCATTGGAAGATGAGATCCCGCTAAAGTACAAGACGATGCGGGACGAGAACTGGGAACGCATCAGGCCATTGTTGGAGGGACTGTCTGACGGCAGCATATTTCAACCTCGGACCATGGGCGCGTTAATTCAATCCCATGCACAGCGTATCAACGTGGAGCGCCGCACTATCTATCGACTGCTCTACCGCTACTGGATGTTCGGCGCAATCCGCAACGCGTTACTTCCTCAGTACGTTAGCTGCGGTGGCAAGGGAAAAGAGAGAACGTTCTCAGGACCCCGAGGTAGGCCGCCCCGTGCTGTCGGTACCGAACAGCCACCTAGGGCCAAATCCTTGTCCGAGGATGACAAGTCGATTATTCGAATCGGCTATGCCTTGTACCGCGATAACAAAGTCAAAACCATCACAGACGCCTATACGCGCACCCTGCGCCGCTACTACTGCGAAGCGATCGCCACCCCTGAGTTTCCCGAGACCGAACCACTACTCAAACCCTTGCGGAGCTGCCGACACCACGCCAGTTCGACTACTGGGGGAAAAAGGCTTTTGACGACATCACAGTCCTGCGCAGCCGCAAGGGGGAGAGGAAATGGGCTAAAGATCATCGAGCCCTGCGGGGCCGCGCTGACGACGGCGTCCTGGGTCCCTGTCACCGCTTTGAAATCGATGCGACGATTGCTGATATCTATTTGGTAAGCCGCTACAACGCCAGTTGGATTATTGGCCGACCAGTCGTCTATGTCGTCCTTGATGTGTTCTCTCGAATGATCGTTGGTCTGTATGTCGGACTAGAAGGTCCTAGCTGGGAAGGAGCGCGCCAGGCACTGCTCAACGCATTCAGCGACAAGACCACCTTCTGCGCTTCGCATGGAATATCCATCGAGCCCGATGATTGGCCCTGCGCCCATTTGCCGCAAGAGCTCTGCGCCGACCGTGGCGAAATGCTTGGGCTTGCCGCGGAAAGTATTGTCTCTGGCCTGGGCATTACTCTGGCGATCGCACCACCATACCGCCCGGACTGGAAAGCCGTCGTGGAAAGCAGATTTCGGTTATTGAACCAACTTTCCCAGATTCACTGGACACCTGGCGGCGTTGCCGAGCGTGTCAAGGAGCGTGGCGACAGGGACTACCGGCTAGATGCAACGCTGGACTTGGGCGAATTCACCCAGATCATGATAAAGAGCGTGATCCATCACAACCATCATCGGGAACAACCCGACCTGCTCAACCAAGACATGATTCGATCCGGCATCGCGCCGACCCCGCTAGCAATGTGGAACTGGGGGATCGATCATGGTTTTGGCACTCCGAATGAGCAGGTGCGGGAACTGGTGTACCTGCACCTGATGGCCCGCTCGTCGGGAACCATGCAAGCCGGCGGCCTTTACTTCGAAGGCATGTATTACGTTTGCGTAGATGGTAACGAGGAGGCGCGGTATAGCCGGGCGCGTGCGAAGGGGAGGGAAAAAGTTGACGTCTGGTACCACCCGACTGACCCTGGGACGGTCTGGCTGCGCGCGGTGGACAAATCGCTGAAACGCTACGTGTTGCGCAATACCGAAGAGCGCTACTTTGGTCGCCGATTGGAAGAAATTCAGGACATGCTCGTCCTGACAAAGAACACACCGCCAGAACGAAAATACTCGGCAATGGCGAGCAAGGTACGACTCGACGCACACATCCAGGCCACAGTCGCCGACGCCACCGCAAGTAAGCGTGACGGCGACTTCCCCTCGACCAAGGCTGCCCGCTTAGCAGGCATTCGGCAAAACCGGACGGCTGAACGCAATGCCGAACGCTTGCGAGCGGCAGGTAAAGAACTCCCGCACGAAATAACACCGGCGCCGACACCGACCTCGACGAAGCAAACGGCTGAGATCTTCGGCGAGCGCAGCGGCGAGGTGATCAGCATCCTCAGTAGGCTCAGCCGAAACGACAATGAATAATCTCGCACAATATACCCCGTCGCCGATACCGGACTACGCGGGCAATCCGTTGATCGAAGCCTTGCCGCCAGTACTGGCCGAAATGGATGCCGCAAGGGCCATTGCCCACTTTCCAGCGCTTGCACCCGACGAGCGATTGTTCAGCAAGGAACTGCGCCTGCACTGCGTCGACAGGCTCAAGGATTTGATTCAACCGCTGCCCATTCACCTCGAACTGGAAAGCGCAGTGTCGTCGATCCTGCGGACGGGATATGTCAGCCGGAATCCGGTCAACGCCGGCACATGGCGCCATCTGCATACACTATCAACCAACCGCCGTGACCTTGCGCTTTTCCACTCTTCGGCCTCAACTTTTAGTCTGGTCGGCTTGAGCGGCATTGGCAAGACGACCGCACTCAATGCGGTGCTGAGCCTGTACCCCCAGAAGATCGTTCATTGCCGTTACGAGGGCAGGGAATTTCTACATACGCAGATTGTCTGGCTGAAGATCGAGTGTCCATTTGATGGGTCGCTGTCAGGTTTGTGCCATGCATTCTTCAAAGCGCTCGACAAGGCGCTGGACGAGCCGGGGCGGCATTCGGCGCGCTTCCGAAGCAAGGGCGGGATCATGGAAATGATCCACAGCATGGAGCAGTTGGCCAGCACCTACTTCATCGGTGCTCTCGTCATCGACGAACTGCAGCACCTGAATGCCGCCAAGACCGGCGGCAAGGAGAACCTGCTCAATTTCTTCGTCAACCTAATCAACAGCATTGGCATTCCGGTCGTGTTCGCCGGAACAAACTCGATGATCAACCTGTTTGCCGACGTACTGCGCAATGCACGTCGCGCTTGTGGTCAGGGCATGTACGACTTCCGCCAGCCATCGGAGGCGGACGCCGCATGGAACATGCTGGTCGACGTGATCTGGCGATACCAATGGATTCAAAAGCCGGCGCCGCTGACACCGGAGCTACGCAAGGTACTGTATGACCTTACCCAAGGTGTTACTGACTTCCTGGCAAAACTGATGATCCTGGGCCAGCGCTATGCGATGCAGGCCAATATTGAGACCTTAAACGAACACGTGTTCAGACACATCGCGGACACGAAGCTCAAGCTGCTGAAACCGGCGATCGCTGCGCTGCGCAGTGGCGATACCGCGGCGATGAAAAGATTTGAAGATCTGCTTCCACCAGATGAGCAGTTGGACGCGCTGATGAGAAATGAATCATCTGTGTCGATCAACCAGCTTGCTGCGCTGCATATCAACAAAGCTGTCAATGTGATCGCCGAAGTGCCGCAAGTTCGTGCTGAAAGGCCAGAACCGGATGCTGTCAGCCAAGTGTCTCGCAAGATAGCTTCGGACGCCGATCCGCACGTCGCTTTGGCTGAGCAGGGTTGGTTAGCGAAAGACGTCCTTGAGTTTTCAGACACCTATCATGCCGTCACATAGTTCAGGCCGAGGTCTACTCGGCGCTGTACCGAGAGTGCCATGGAGACGATCACCTCGCATCCTCTGCCGTTTTTTCCAACGCTCCTGCCCGATGAAAGCCTGCACAGCCTGATTTCCCGTTTTCATCGCTTGTCCGGCAATCCCCGCGAACGCCAAACGTTACAGGACGTCTTTGGCACCCACGCGCTTGTAGCAACAGCCAGTCTTCCAAGTCACCTTCCGAACCTTTGTGCTGCATTACCGGTTAACGCGGCACAGTCGTTGGATGAGCTAATCGACCAGTGGACATTACTGCCATACTTCAGACCATTTCTTCGGCCCGAACAGACGACAGCCTGCCTACAGGCAATGACCAGCCATAGCGCTGGCGGCACGAAAATCGGTATCGGCTTGGTCGCGAGCCGCATTGGTGGCCGCAACGTGTTTCGATACTGCGACCAGTGTTGTATCGAAGACGAAATGCGATACGGCTCCCCATATTGGCACCGGGCGCATAGTCTTCCAGGCGTCTTGCTGTGTCACCTGCACGGGCGCCTGCTCGCGGAAGTGCGAGCTGACCTTGTTGAATTGCGACGGCACAACTTGTTCTTACCGAGCGATAGCTGGGTCGAAACGGCGTCGTCGATTCTCCCGATGAGGGAGACGCTATGCGATGACCTGTTTGAGCTGGCCAAAGCGAGCGCGGACCTTCTTGCCATGCAGTTGCCTCCGACACCGCGATCGGTTTTGCGAAGCTTCTACCGCGAGCAAGCTGCCCGACAAGGCTGGATTGATCGAAACGGTCGCATAGAACATGCCGCAGTCACCCATGCTGCAAACTGCTTCAGTTTGGCGCAGAGCGCTGAACTGGACTTGGCATTCTGCCAGATACCGGATTGGATATTCAGGCATCTGTACAAGCATCGCACGACGATGCATCCACTAAAACACCTGGTTTTGATGATCATGCTGCAAACGTCGCCGAGAGCGTTGCAAGCTTACTGCGAGAACCTGGACAAGAGCGCTAACGTCCGGATCCTCCCATACCATGGGATAACCCCTGAGAACGAATTGAGCAGCGCTTCTTGTAATGCCCGGCGACAGCGATTTGTGGAGCAGATCAGTAGTATCCCTGCACGACGTGCCTATGACTACATGTGGCTCTACAAGCACGACAGGCAATGGCTTCGAGAAACCATCTCACGTTGCGCAAAGCCACGTGCAACAGTACGCAACAAGGTAGCTTGGCATGTGCGAGACCGCGAGTATGCTGAACAAGTCCGGCACCATGCTGCACTGCTTTATGCATCTGATGTCCGAACAAGAGTCTCGGCAGCGCAGTTAGCCAGGGCCACCGGCCGGAAACCGTTAATCGAAAAATTTTCAGCGAAGCTTCCGCTCACGATACAAGCTATCCAGGCACTAGAAGAAACTGTAGACGCCTATCAGTGCCGACGGTTGCAAGCGATTGCAAAGGCGAGCCGAGCCAAGGGTGAACCTCTCGTACGCTGGCGTCTTCTACGCACCGCCGGATTGACCTGTCCTTTGGCGCCTCAAGTTGAAAAGCTCCTGGCCGCGCTCCTCCAAGGCAGGTGACAGACCACGTCGATTCACGATAAACATTCGATGAACAAACACGATTCCTATACGTCAAAGCTCGCCAAGAGCGTGTTTCAGTTGCTGTAGCCGCTCCTGATTCTCGTAATTGAGGTAAATGTGTGATTTTAGGAGGCGATATCAATCGTCGTCGCTTGCGCTGGCACTGCGATCGTCGTTTTCACCGCAATCGGCGCATACAGGTCGACGGCCGTCGTGACGCTTTCAGACACCTCCAGCGAGACGACAAGGGCATATCGCGCGGTTGTCCTGAACTGACCAGCCTCCTTCCAGTCCTTCCACCAGCCACCGACGGGGATGACCGCAATCTGGGATTTGGTTGCCAGTTGCGCGGCAGTGCCAACCCACACATCTGAGTGAACCGAACCCTTTGCGCGAAGTTGCGCGCCCATGGTCCAGTTCTCACTGTCGGGATCCCCATGCGTATCCGTGTCATCCTCGTCGCGTTCAAGCTTGTTGATGCGTTTGAGGAACATCTCTTCGGATTCGGTGGCGCCGCGTACGGCAAAGCGCAAGGCGTAGGACTGATAGCGGAACTTGCTTTGCCAGCCCCGCCGTGCCGGATTCGGCTCGACGAAATACGACAGCGTCACTCGCATCGCGACTTCGCCATCGAGTGCGAGCAGCTCGTCCCTGGGCCAAGGCAGGTCATGTAGCTGCATCTGTCCGAGCTTGACGTTGGAACCATCGAGACGATAGGGATAAAATTCCCGTTCGATGACCATGGTTGCGCGGCGCCGGGTAGATGACCGGGAGTTCTCCGCACTGACCAAGCCATAACCAAACGTGCGCAGCAGGTTAATCTTGTCTTGCTTTCGCACGTTAACGGGCAGAAGCCCCCGCATGGCGGGCGTATACCGTGCGCCGTGGACGACAAGTGCTCGGATCGTCTCGGGCCAGTAGGCCGGATATACGGCGCTGATATGGGCGCACAGGCGGGCCACTTCCGCCGCGGCCGCGCTGGTGTCGCCGGATTCCGTCAGTGGCTCGTCGACCGGGTCTGGCGACGTGGTGAGCAGGCGCACGGATTCCGGCCCGACCGACACGTGCAAGCCGTGCTCCAGACAGCCGTTCCCTCCTTCCGCAACGACGTCCGGCTTGTAGGGCCAGGCGCCGCTCCATGCCGTGGACGTCCTTGACGAGGGACTCAATGCGCCGGCCGCGGCAATTGCCACGTAGTTGGGATAGGTCGACGCATCCACATGCGTCAGGTCGGTCATGGCGCCGACGGTGATTGCATTCCAGGATTGCGCCGGATTCTCGACGGTGCGCACTGCGTTCACGTGCGGGTATTGACTCCACTCTTGCCATGGCACATTCCCGGCGGATAGCACGAACAAACGCTGCTTCCGAACTTCCGGCTCGTCGTCGTCCTCGCTGCCAATCTCGGGGGCCGTCCTGCCGAACGAGAGCTGGTCGATCGTCGCAGACCATTCGGACGGGGCACCGAATATGTCGCCGGACGAGGTGGTCATCATAGCGAAGGTCCGCCTTCTGCCGGGCGCCTGGATCTCAACCCGGTTGGTTGCCACGGCAGTGACCGCGCCATACAGGTGCACAGGGTTTTCGCCCTCTGGTGGAAGGATTTTCACCGACTCGAGACCGTGCGGAATCGTCACCGGCTCGCCAGAGGCGAGCGGCTCGGTCAGGTCTCCATAAAGGGCGAGACCGGCCATGCCGGTGCCGTGGCCATGGTGATCAGACACACCCCAGGTCGGCTCGACAGCGTGACAGTCGTCCGTATGCAGCGCCGGCCGTAACAGAGGATGGCCGTTGTTCACGCCCGTGTCGAGGAGCGTCACGAAAGGTCCGTCGTCCTCCCTCTCATGCGTGGTGCGATCCGCCAAATCCTTAATCCAGCCGGCTTGTTCTTCTGGACTCAGGTCGGCTAGGAAGAACGCCGCGGTCGGCCGCACCGCGCGTACCTCAGCCACCAGATCCAACAGCTGCAGGGCGTTCTCGAACATCGGCCGGTTGCCCTTGGCCGCCACCACGACCCTTCCTGGGAAGGTGACGAAGCCCGGATCGACCTCGATTCCAAGACGCCCCGCCAAGTCCGCGAACCTGTCCTTGACGGCGCTGGATGACAGCTTCGACTTTCTCAACCATACCTGGCACCAGGTCGGCTCGTCGGCGGGCATAGGCGACGTGTCCGTCCAGAGCTGGGCAAACGCGGCGCGCCGGATATCGTGGATTGCGTTGACCAGGTTGGCATTGGCTGGCTTGTCGGTGTCGCGATAATTCTTGGACTGGTAGTCCTGGATGCGGCTGGCAAGTGCCGTCAGCTTTCCGTCCGGGACGAAAAGCGTGACCGTATCCGCAGCGCTGCCTTCGACCACCGAAAGCAGCTCCACGCCATCTTTCTTCCATTCGAAGGTTTTATAATCGATCGAATTTTTCGGAACAATGTCGACGGCAATCGTTAGGCCACTTTGCTGCGGAAGTTCGAGTTCCGCTCGTTGCGCATTCAGGTTCTGCTCGTGGACTTGTAGGGCGGCGACTTTGACAAGCAACTGGCGCCCGTGCTCTTCCCGATCACGCTGCGGTGGGGTTTGCCGTCGAACAGAAAGCGGGGACTGAAAATCCTGTGATTGAACGAATCCGTTAATCACAATATGCGGAAGATTCTGTTCTGCCATGCAAGGCCTTTCGAATTATCTCTTCGATAATTCTACAGGTTTCCTTGTGGATATCACAATGGTTTGCTGGCAGCTCTTTCCTGCAGATGTAGAACGACGTTATCGAACGATATTTGCTCGTCGCCGGCGATGACAGCGTCCTTTACCGCGTCCTGGCACGCGCGAACGATGTCCGCATGCGACTCACCTTGGCCGTATTTGGCCAGTTCGCGATAATCGAATGTATCTGGCGCGTATAAGGCGAGCTTATTCCGTAACAGAGCCTCGATCTGGCGTTCGTCAGGCGCATCGTAGCGAATGATGTCGTCAAAACGGCGGAACAAGGCAACGTCCAGATCTTTCGCATGGTTGGTGGCGGCGACAATTAGGCTGTCGGACCCGTCTTGCTCGATCAGCTGGAGGAACATGTTGAGCGTTCTACGCATCTCGGCGACGTCATGCTGGCTTCCTCGCTGCAGGCCAAGCGAATCGAACTCGTCGAAAAAATACACGCCCTTGGTCGACTTGAGGGCGTCGAAAACGAGGCGAAGTTTAGCGGCGCTTTCTCCCATGAACTTGGTGATCAAGCTGTCGAACCGGGCTGTAAATAGGGGAAGTCTCAGCTCTCCAGCCAATACCGCCGCCGTCATCGTTTTACCGGTGCCGGGTGGACCTACAAGGAGAAGCTTGCGTCGCGGACTGAGACCATGCGCCTTCAGTTGCGCGCCATGCCGCTGCTCCTTGAGCACCCGCTGCAATTTTCCCGAGACCCCCTCGGACAGCACCATCTGGTTAAAGTGCTCATGGGGGTACTGAACCGTCAGCAATTCCGAAAGTTCGCCTTTCGGTTGCGCCAGGGGTATCGGTTTGCCAGCCGCCTGTGTCGCTTCGATCTTGGCACGGTCGATCAGGTCGCGTAACTCAGCCGCCAACCTGACATGCCCCCGTAGCGCCTCGTCCGCAGCCACTTGCATTGCAACGGCATAGAAATGGTCGTTATCGTTGCTAGCATGCGCCTTCAACAGCGCTTTCATTTGGTCAGAACGGGCCATGGGAAACTCCGGTAATCCTAGTGTGTTCGAAGTACGAACACCAAAGTGCGACGACGTTGAGAAGCGAACCAACATGTCTCAACGGCAGAAAGACGTCCGGACAACATTGAGGTTACCAAAATGCCATGATTCAATCAAGCAATAAAAGCTTGAATTGCCTTTTGGTTCGTATGACTGCGAGTGCAGCTAGGCAGACATAGAAAAACCTATAATTGTATCATGCCACCATACGGTTGCGCGTGGCGCCATGGATCTCAAGCGATGCCAACGAGATGACAGGCGCTTACATCCTAAAGTGCTTGGCTACGGTGACATAAAAGGAGCCGCCTACGCTCGAATGAACGTTGACGGCTCTGCATACACTAGTGTCAGACTTTATTGTTTTGTGTCCGACTTTATTGTTTTGTGTCCGACTTGATTGTCTGTCCACAGCAGCAGCCGGCCACGATGGATCGCTTTACTCCACCGTCACGGACTTGGCCAAGTTCCTCGGCTTGTCCACATCCGTCCCGCGCGCCAGCGCCGTGTGATACGCCAGCAACTGCAGCGCCGCCACGTGCAGGATCGGAGACAGCAAACCATAGTGCTCCGGCAAACGGATCACGTGCAGTCCATCGCCCGAAGTGATGCGCGAATCGACGTCGGCGAACACATATAACTGGCCGCCGCGCGCGCGCACTTCCTGCATGTTCGACTTCAGCTTTTCCAGCAGGGCGTCGTTGGGGGCGATGGTCACCACCGGCATCTCTTCGGTCACCAGCGCCAGCGGACCGTGCTTCAGTTCGCCTGCCGGATAGGCTTCGGCGTGGATGTACGAGATTTCCTTGAGTTTCAGGGCGCCTTCCAGCGCGATCGGGTAGTGGATGCCGCGGCCCAGGAACAGCGCGTTTTCCTTGCGGGCGAAATCCTCGGCCCAGGCGATGATCTGCGGCTCCAGCGCCAGCACCGCGCCCAGCGCCACCGGCAGGTGACGCATCTGCTTCAGGTACCGCGCTTCCTGCTCGTCGTCCAGGCGGCCGTTGACTTGCGCCAGGGTCAGCGTCAGCAGGAACAGCGCGGCCAGCTGCGTCGTAAATGCCTTGGTGGAGGCGACGCCGACTTCGACGCCGGCGCGGGTGATGTAGGCCAGCTTGCATTCGCGCACCATGGCGCTGGTGGCGACGTTGCAGATGGTCAGCGTATTGGTCATGCCCAGGCTGCGCGCGTGTTTCAAAGCGGCCAGCGTGTCGGCGGTTTCTCCCGATTGCGAAATCGTTACCACCAGCGTATTCGGGTGCGGCACGCTGTCGCGGTAACGGTATTCGCTGGCGATCTCGACGTTGACCGGCACCTGCGCCACCGATTCGATCCAGTACTTGGCGGTCAGGCCGGCATAGTAACTGGTGCCGCAGGCCAGGATCAGTACGCGGTCGATTTCCTTGAACACGCGATACGCTTCGTCGCCGAACAGTTCCGGCATGATGCCGGTCACGCCTTCGAGCGTGTCGCCGACCACGCGCGGCTGTTCGAAGATTTCCTTCTGCATGTAGTGGCGGTACGGGCCCAGTTCGGCGGCGCCGGTGTGGGCGTGCACGGTCTTGACTTCACGCTCGGCCGCGCGGCCTTCGGCGTCGACGATCCAGACGCGCGCCAGTTGCAAGTCGACCACATCACCTTCTTCCAGGTAGATGATCTGGTCGGTGGTGCCAGCCAGCGCCATCGCATCCGATGCCACGAAATTCTCTCCCTTGCCGATGCCGACGATCAATGGCGAACCCTGGCGCGCGGCTACCACGCGGTGCGGCTCTTCACGGCAGAACACGGCGATCGCATAGGCGCCGTGCAGGCGTTTCACGGCTTGCTGGACGGTGGCGAACAGGTCGCCGTCGTACATGTGGTCGACCAGGTGGGCAATCACCTCGGTGTCGGTCTGGCTCTGGAACACGTAGCCCAGGCCGGTCAGTTCGGCGCGCAGTTCGTCGTGGTTTTCGATGATGCCGTTGTGGACCAGGGCGATGCGCGCATTGTCTTCGCTCGGCGAGAAGTGCGGGTGGGCATTCCTGGTGGCCGGCGCGCCGTGGGTGGCCCAGCGCGTGTGAGCGATGCCGGTGAACCCCTGCAGGTGGGTTTCCTGGATCTGCGATTCGAGGTCGGCCACGCGCGAGGTGCTGCGCGAACGCGCCAGGCGCCCATCCACGTGCAGGGCGACGCCGCAGGAATCGTAGCCCCGGTATTCGAGGCGTTTCAGGCCTTCGATCAGGACAGGGGTGATATTGCGCTGGGCTACAGCGCCGACGATACCGCACATGGGCAATTCTCCGGAAAATGATAAGGGTGAATCCCCACCGCCGCCAGCAATGACGACGATAATGTGAAGATTCCTGGAAGTAACTACTGTAGACGAGAGCTTATGAAATAAGCTTTCTGAGTTCAGTCATTTTTGAAACAAAATTTCATGATATGGTGACGACGAAATATTCTTTCATAAGCATCTCAAATTTTTATGAAAATTCCGAAAACCAGCGATTCCCTGGATGAAATCGATCGTCGCATCCTGAATGCGCTGCAAGTTGACGCGTCGCATACCAACGCTGAGCTGGCTACTCTTGTCCACGTTTCGCCTCCGACTTGCCTGCGCCGCGTCAAGCAGCTCCAGGAAGACGGTGTTATTGAGCGGCAAGTTGCGATCGTCGCACCGGAGCAAGTCGGTGCGCGGCTCACCGCCATCGTCGAAATCACGCTGGACGTGCAGGCGGCCGATCGCATGCAGGAATTCGAAAAGGTGGTGGCCGATGAAGCGGCGGTACTGCAGTGTTACCGCGTGTCTCCCGGCCCTGATTTCGTGCTGGTGGTGCAAGTCGCGGACATGCCGGCCTACCACGCCCTGGCGCACCGCCTGTTCACCACGCACAGTAACGTGCGCAACGTCAAAGCGTACTTTTCGACCTTCCGCAGCAAGTTCGAGACGCGTATCGCGGTATGAACGCGGCATCTGTGCGGGCAGCACCAGACTGTGGATAAATTTGTGGATGAGCCGGGAAAAAGGCGGGATAACGCTGTGCACAGCATGTGCATGACCCTGTGTACAGGCCGTGGAACAGGCTGTGACTTTCCTGTGGCCAGGCTGTGGATGACGCAGCGGAAGAAGACGTGGCCGTTGTGCAGGCGGCCACGCTCGTGACTGCATGCGGACTTATTTCTTGGTCTTGACCGGACGCTGCCAATTCTCGATGGTCAACTGCTTGGGACGCGATACGGTCAACTTGCCGGCCGGCGCATCCTTGGTCAAGGTCGTGCCGGCGCCCAGGGTCGCGCCCTTGCCGACGGTGACCGGCGCCACCAGCTGGCTGTCGCTGCCGATGAAGGCGTCGTCTTCGATGGTGGTGCGGAATTTGTTGGCGCCATCGTAGTTGCAGGTAATCACGCCGGCGCCAATGTTCACGCGCGAGCCGACGTCGGCGTCGCCCACATAGGCCAGATGGTTGGCCTTGCTGTGGTCGGCGATCGTGCTGTTCTTGACTTCGACGAAGTTGCCGATGTGGACATCCTGGCCCAGCTGTGCGCCCGGACGCAGGCGCGCGTACGGTCCGATCGCCGATTGCGCGCCGACGCTCGCGCCTTCGAGATGGCAGAACGGTTTGACCTGGGTGCCGCTGCCGACCACGCTGTCGACCAGCACGCAGTTGGCACCGACCGTCACGCCGTCTCCCAGTTCGACGCGGCCCTCGAACACGCAGCCGACATCGATGCTCACGTCGCGCCCGCACACCAGTTCGCCGCGCACGTCGATGCGGGCCGGGTCCAGCAGGGTGACGCCGCGCTCCAGCAGGGTATTCGCGATGTTCAGTTGATGGCGGCGTTCCAGCTCGGCCAGTTGCACCTTGCTGTTGACGCCCGCAACTTCCCACTCGGCGCCCGGCTGCGCCGATACCACCGGCACGCCATGGGCCACCGCCTGGGCGACGATGTCGGTCAGGTAGTACTCGCCCTGCGCATTGTTGTTTTGCAGCGCGTTCAACCAGCCGGCCAAGTAGCGCGTCGGGATCACCATGATGCCGCTGTTGATTTCCTTGATGGCGCGCTCGGTCTCATTCGCATCCTTTTCCTCGACGATGCGCACGATGTGGCCATTCTCGCGCACGATGCGGCCCAGGCCGAACGGATTGTCTTGCTCGACAGTCAATATAGCCAGCTTGTCGTCACCCGCGGCTTCGACCAGGCGCTGCAGCGAGGCGCTCGTCGTCAGCGGCACGTCGCCGTACAGCACCAGCGTCGGCGCCTGCGGATCGATCAGCGGCAGCGCCTGCATCACGGCGTGGCCGGTGCCCAGTTGGGGCTGCTGCAGGGCGGTATCGACCGGCGCATCGCCTTCTTCTATTCCCCAGGCGTGAACCGCACTCGGCACCGCTGCGCCGCCGTGTCCGTAAATCACACATAATTTACCGGGACCGAGGCTGCGCGCGGTATGGATGACATGCTGCAACAGCGGCTTCCCAGCCAATGGATGCAGGACTTTCGGCAAGGCGGATTGCATGCGCTTTCCCATGCCGGCGGCGAGGATGACTACGTTCATAAGCCGTTCTTCAATCAATTCAAGTGGTTAGTAAATATGAAAAAGTTTAACACGCACCCCCAACTGGCCCAGCGCGTGCGCCTGCTGTGCCTGGTCGCCCTGATGGCCGTCGTGACGGCCTGCAGCACCATCCGCTTCAGCTACAACCATGGCGATACCTTGCTGTACTGGTGGTTGAATGCTTACATCGATATCGACGGCGATCAAACCGATCTCGTCAAGAAAGACATCGATAACCTGTTTCAATGGCACCGTAGTACGCAGCTGCGCGACTATGCCGGCTTGATGAACAACATGCAGCGCCAGCTGGCCGGCAATCCGACCCAGGCCGACCTGCTGGCCGACTACCGCGACATCAAGGCGCGCACCGAACTGCTGGCTTTCAAGGCGCTGCCGCAGCTGGCCGACCTGGCGTTGTCGATGAAGCCGGAACAGATCGCGCAAATGGAAAAGAAGTTCGCGTCGAACAATAACGACTTCCGCAAGAAATTCATGAGCGGCAGCGTCGACGACCAGCAAAAGGCGCGTTTCAAGAAATCGATGGAGCAATTCGATCTGTGGTTCGGCAGCTTCAGCCGCGACCAGGAAGCGCAATTGCGCAAGGCGTCCGACGCGCGTCCGCTCGACAACGAGATCTGGCTGCAGGAACGGGTGCTGCGCCAGAAGAAGATCGTGGCCCTGCTGCGCCGCGTGCAACAGGATAAATTGAACAAGGAACAGACCATGTCGGCCATCCACGGTTTGTTGCGTGAATTCTTCGACCGCATGGATGCGCCCGATCGCAAGGCCTTCTTCGATGCCTATGTCGACAACACGACCAAGTTCATCCTGGCCGCGATCCGCATCGCCACCCCGGAACAGAAGGCCCACGCCCAGAAGCGCATGCAGGGCTGGATCGGCGACTTCAACGCCCTGTCCCAGGGCAAATAAGCCGCTCTAGAGGGTGGGGTGGATGGCTACACCCCGGCGCATGCGCATCGACGACGCATGCGCCATCCACGCGGTGATCGCCGCCACCCGCATCCCCGCACAGGCCCACGAAGCCCTCCCTCCGTATCCCACGAAGGCTTGTGCGCGCATGCTATAGTCCCGGCATGCAAAAGAAGTCCCCCTCTTTCCCGCGCCGCCCCGGCCCGCCGCAACAAGTCCGCATCATCGGCGGCGCCTGGAAACGCACTCCGCTCCCCGTCCTCGACGCGTTCGGCCTGCGCCCGACCCCGGACCGCGTCCGTGAAACCGTGTTCAACTGGATCGGCCACCAGATGGCGGCCGACTGGGACGCCGCCGATTGCCTCGACCTGTTCGCCGGTAGCGGCGCCCTGGGCTTCGAAGCGGCCAGCCGCGGCGCGCGTTCGGTGACCATGGTCGACACCGTCGGCGCCGTCGTACGCCAGCTGGAAACGGTCAAGGCCAAACTGCAGGCGGAACATGTCCGCGTGATGCGCGCCGACGCCTTGGGCACGGCGCGCGATGCCGCCCGTCGCGGCCAGCGTTTCGACCTGATCTTCCTGGATCCGCCCTACCAGCAGGATTTCCTGAGCCAGGCGCTGCCGCTGTGCGCCGATCTGCTCAAGGATGGCGGCCTGGTGTATGCCGAATCCGGCGCCCCATTGCCGTTCGGCGACGCCCAGGAAGAACGGGCCGATACCGTCCCCGACTGGCTGTCGCCGTGGCAGCTCGTGCGCGCCGACAAGGCGGGCATGGTGCACTTCCACCTGCTCAAGCTGCGCTGACATCGATCGGGGCCATGCGCCATCGCGGTGCAATGCAGGGCGGGTAAGGGGCATGCGGGCGCCAAACCAGGGGCAACTGCCGAATTTTCAGGCATAATGCGCGTCTATTCAGGTGCATTCTCGAGGGAGCCGCAATGGTTGTAGCCGTTTATCCAGGAACGTTCGATCCGCTGACCCGGGGTCATGAGGATTTGGTGCGCCGCGCATCGGGCCTGTTCGATACGCTGGTGGTGGGTGTTGCCGACAGCAAGAACAAGAAGCCCTTCTTTTCGCTGGAAGAACGCCTGGAAATCGCCAACGAAGTGCTGGGCCATTATCCCAACGTGCAGGTCGAGAGTTTTTCCGGCCTATTAAAAGATTTCGTGCGCAAGCACGATGCGCGCGTGATCGTGCGCGGCTTGCGCGCAGTGTCCGATTTCGAATACGAGTTCCAGATGGCCGGCATGAACCGCTATCTGTTGCCGGATGTCGAAACCCTGTTCCTGACCCCGTCGGACCAGTACCAGTTCATTTCCGGCACCATCGTCCGTGAAATCGCGATGCTGGGCGGCGATGTGTCGAAGTTCGTCTTCCCTTCGGTCGACCGCTGGCTGCAGCAGAAAATCGCCGCCCTCGCCGCCGCGCCGAAAGCGTGAAGCGGCGTTGAGTTGATAAAGGTTGCAACATGGCTTTGCTGATTACCGACGAATGCATCAATTGCGACGTGTGCGAGCCCGAGTGCCCGAACGGCGCGATCTCGATGGGCGCGGAGTTCTACCAGATCGATCCCAACAAATGCACCGAATGCGTCGGCCACTACGACGAGCCGCAGTGCCAGTTGCTGTGCCCGGTGTCCTGCATCCCCTTCGATCCGGACTGGCGTGAAACCCCGGAACAGCTGCAAGCCAAGTACGAACGCCTGACCGCCGCCAAGCCCGCCTGACCTTTTCCGATGCCGGGACCGCGCCACGGTCCGCATCGGCGCCTCTTGGTCTGCCTGCCGTGTTTACCGCTGTCCGCTTGCGCCGCCGGCCGCGCGACCCGTTTGGAACGTCATGCTATGCTCGATTCATGGGCAAGCATTCAGATCAGGACAGCGGGCTGCCGGAAAAGGTCAGCGAGAACATCGACACCATTTCCGCGTTTTACGCACGCCACGAAGACGAGGTGTCGGCCACCCAGCGTGTCGTGGAAAAGGTCGCGTTGTTCCTGGGCAGCCCGTTGTATGTGGCGGCGAACATCCTGTTCATCCTGTGCTGGATCGCCGCCAATCTGCTGGCACCGGATTTCGACCTGGACCAGATCGACGAACCGCCGTTCTTCTGGCTGCAAGGCATCATCGGCTTGAACGCCTTCATCATTTCCACCACCGTGCTGATCCGCCAGAACCGCATGTCGAAGCTGGCCGATCACCATGCCCACCTCGACTTGCAGGTGAATCTGCTGACCGAGGAAAAGACCAGCAAGATCATCGACATGCTGGAAGCGCTGCGGCGCGACATGCCGGGCGTCGCCAAGCAGCCGGATAGCGAAGCCAGCGAACTGGCCAAGCCGGCAGACGCGGAAGCGGTGCTCAGCGCGATCGAACGGGAACAGGACGAGCCGTACGGGGAAGCCGGCAACCGCGCCAGGCAATCGCGATCCGCACACCATCGATAAGACGCTTGCACCACGGCGCCGTCTGCCCAGTAAGCAATACCCCGTCTTCGCAGCAAATAATGTTGCCCAGCGGCGATTCCAGGGATACAGTGACATGCCGCCGGCATGATGCCGGCGGCGTGGCGGCAGGGAAGGGCGCCGCCGGCCACCACGTTTTCCGGAACAGACATTCATGATTTCCAGTTCATTCGGCAGCGCCAGGATGGGCGTAGGGCGCTTTGCCGTCCACGCCGCCATCGCCTGCGCATTTGCATCCTGCATCCCGGCCGGCGCCGCGGTCGACGTCAACGGTTACGCGTTCGACGACGTCAGCAAGGTCGCCGGCAAGGAATTGAAGTTGAACGGCGCCGGCATGCGCACCAAATTCGTGGTCAAGGTCTATGCGGCCGGCCTGTATGTGCCGGAAAAGAAAACCACGCTGGCCGAGATCCTGCAACAGGATGGGCCGCGCCGCATCACCCTCTTGATGGCGCGCGATATCTCGTCGGACGATTTCGGCAAGGCCTTCATGGATGGCTTGCGCGACAACGTCGACCAGGCGGAAAAGGCAAAGATCGTGTCCCAGGTCGGCAAGTTCGGCGAAGTGTTCGCCATGCTCGACGGTCTCAGAAAGGGCGACGTGCTGCACATCGACTGGTTGCCCACCAAGGGCACGCAAGTCGAACTGAATGGCAAAAAATTGATCGAGAACGTGCCCGACATCACCTTCTATAACGCCATCCTGCGGCTGTGGCTGGGCGACAAGCCGGTCGACGGCGCACTCAAACGGGCATTGCTGGGCCAGGCCAGGTAATTCCTCCGGGAGGAAAGCGCCGGCGGCACTTTTCTCCAGGCTCTCCGGCATTGCCGCGCGATTCGCCGCCGGCGCGCTCGCCGCCGTGTCGCGTCTCGACCGCTCGCGCCGGTGGGTCAGCCTTGCACCTTCTCATCCAGGCTTTCCTCGTCCGCCTCCGGTCCTCGCTGGCCGCTATCCATCCTCGAACCGGCCGTCCCAATCTCGTCCCCTGCTGCAAGGCCGGTTGTCTGCCACGCCATTCGAAGCGTGGAACCTATTTTCTACCTGAATCGCATCGAGCCAGACGCTTCAACGGCGCCAGGTGGCAGCCTGCGCCGTTAAACCAGAAAGTTTGACTGCGTGCTTGTTTTTTTCGGGATGACATCACCCTGCAATCAACAGCTGCCACGCATCAGCGAGTGCCATTGTCGATATCGTCGATAATTATCACTACTTACCATTACTGGATAACTAACCGTGAAGTTCTTTCATATTTAGCAAACTTCATCATTCTACCAAGCAAAATTCATCTTAAATTGTTACTACGTTGATTCTTCAGGTCTTCAATAACAACTATGTGCACAATCGATATTTCTTTTACTTCTTTTAAATACTACCCATCTTCTTGAATAAACCCGGTTCATCTGTTTTTTGATAGATCGATTTTATTCACATATTTTTCTTAGATACTTATTGTCAAATAAATCAGGCAACGGATTTCTAAAAGTTGCATAAATGCATTAATTTGATGATGCTGCGGTAGCGACGGCCGGGATTGGGGTCGATGGTTCCGGAAGAGGAAGCCGAGCAGAAGGACAGCGACGAATAGGGACGAAAAAAAACGGCGCCCGTTGCCGGACGCCGTTTCAAGGAGAAGTCGGGAGAATCAGTTGCGTGCGCCGATCACCCGTACATCGGCCGCCTCGGCGGTGTCGGTCACGACAGGAGCGGCGCTTGCGAGTTGCTGGGCCAGCTTGGCATCGCGCTGCTTGCGACGCGCCGCCAGTTCGTCGCGCGACGGATGCGGGCGGACGACCAGCACCAGCGCACGGGCAATGCCGACCAGGAGCGGACGGAAGAACACCAGCACGCCACCGAGCAGGGTCAACTGGACCATCACGGCCAGCAGGTGCGAGAACGGCATGGCCGTCATCGGGGTTTGCATCAGGGTATCGGTAAAGGACATGGCGCGCTTGTGGGTTGGATCGGTTCCATGTCACTATAGTGCAACGCAATATATAATTCTAATCACGTTCACTGATAGCGCTTATACTGATCGTGAATGGAAATCAGGTACACTGGCAACACTAACCAATTGCTTGTCCTGACTGGATTCCCATGAGCTTCCTCACGCTTGACCTGAACCTGCTGCGCGTCTTCGACGCCGTCATGACCGAGCAAAACCTGACCCGCGCCGCCGGCCACCTGGCGATGACGCAGCCGGCGGTATCGAACGCCATCAAGCGGCTGCGCGAAAGCCTCGGCGACGAATTGCTGATCCGCACCGCCTACGGCGTGAAGCCGACCCCGCGCGCGGAAGCGCTGTGGCCGGCGGTACGCCAGGCGCTGGCGGCGCTGGAAGCGGCGGTAATGCCGGAAACCTTCGATGTCTCCAAGGCGCAAGCCACGTTCCGCCTGGCGATGGCCGACGCCACTGCCGCCCTGTGGCTGCCCTCGCTGGTGCGTTCGATCGAAAAGGAAGCGCCCGGCGTCAACATCCGCATGGTGCCGCTGACCACGCGCGAGCCGCGTCCGATGCTGCTGCGCGGGGACATCGACCTGGCGGTCGGCTTCTTCCCCGGGGTGGCAGCGCAATTGTCGTACGAAACCGGTTCGCCGATCCGCCACGAGCGCCTGTACTCGGGAGAATACGTGGCCGTGATGCGCAAGCATCACCCGCTGGCGCAGGGCAAGCTGCAGCTCGACGATTACTGCAAGGCGGACCACCTGCTGGTGAGCTTTTCCGGCCGCGCCCACGGCTTGGTCGACGAAGCGCTGGCGCAGATCGGCCGCGAACGGCGCATCCTGCTGACCGTGAACCAGTTCTTCACCGCCGGCCGGGTGGTCGCCAATTCCGACCTGGTGACGGTGCTGCCCAAGCACCTGATCGCCTCGACCGGCGCCGCCGACACCCTGGTCTGGCGCGAACTGCCGTTCCAATTGCCGGCCGTGCACCTGGACATGCTGTGGCACGAGCGCGACGGCCGCAGCCCGGCCCACCGCTGGCTGCGCAACAACCTGGAAGCCATGTCGGCGGCGGCGCAAAAAACCCTGCCGCAAAAATCCGAGACCACCGAAGTCATGGAAAAGGTCGCCTAAATCGTCGTCCCCGCGAAGGCGGGGATCCATGCCGAGCAAAATGACGCTGGTTTGGGATACACAGCTTAGATTCCCGCCAAACCGCCCAGATAGGGCGGAAATGACGGCGCATGCCGCTTACTTGATCGGCAATCTGGTCGTGTTCTTGACCTCTTCCATCACCGCATAGGTGTGCGTCTCGCGCACCCCCTTCTGCAGCAGCGTTTTACCCAGGAACTCGCGGTAAGCCGCCATGTCCTTGACACGTGCCTTGACCAGGTAATCGAAGCCGCCGGCCACCATGTGGCATTCCAGTACTTCGGGAATCAGCTGCACGCTCTGCTTGAAGGCGTCGAACACCTCGGGTGTGGTGCGGTCAAGCACCACCTCGATGAACACCAGCAGCGACACGTCCAGCAGTTGCG
The DNA here is from genome assembly GCF_012849555.1 of Massilia forsythiae. Taxonomy (NCBI): domain Bacteria; kingdom Pseudomonadati; phylum Pseudomonadota; class Betaproteobacteria; order Burkholderiales; family Oxalobacteraceae; genus Massilia; species Massilia forsythiae. The sequence continues at coordinate 1,861,422 of NZ_CP051685.1, read as the reverse complement.
GGTTCAACTGGGCCGTATAGCCCATGATGTAGCCGGATTCGTGCAGCTTGCGCACGCGCTCCAGGCAGGCGGCCGGCGACAGGTTGACGCGCGCTGCCAGTTCGACGTTGCTGATGCGTCCGTCGCTCTGCAGCTCGGCCAGGATTTTCTTGCTGATCTTGTCCAGCATGGGGTTCTCTCTCCACTATAAATATTATTTGGTGAAATTCTCTCACCAAAAACTATCTATTGCTAGCCTTCTGCAAAAACAGAATTAATCAAGAAGATTAGTCTCTACAATCGAATGATTGAACCGCATTCGAATACGCGCCGCCCGTGCCCCACGGTGCGGCGCGTTTTGCCATGCGGCGCGACCGCTGTCGCCTGCGCATCCTGTGCGCCGGCACCCTTGACCCTTACTTTTTCCAGAGCTTTCATGAACATTGCCGCCGCCCCGGCCACCACCTTCGTCCCCTTCGACGCCCTGCAGGCCGAAGCCAAGCGCACGCAGACGACGCTGCGCGCCGCGATCACCGCCGCCTACCGCCGCGACGAGACCACGGCGGTGGAATGGCTGCTGGCGCAGGGCGCCAGGGCCAATCCCGAGGCGTATCCGCTGGCGCAGCGCCTGGTGACGGCGGTGCGCGAAAAACGCACCCGCTCGTCCGGCGTGGATGCCCTGATGCACGAATTCTCGCTGTCGTCGGAAGAGGGCGTGGCCCTGATGTGCCTGGCGGAAGCGCTGCTGCGCATTCCTGACAGCGATACCGCCGACCGCCTGATCGCCGATAAAATCAGCCGCGGCGACTGGAAAAAACACCTGGGCGAATCGCCGTCGCTGTTCGTGAATGCCGCCACCTGGGGTTTATTGGTTACCGGGAAGCTGGTGTCGTCGAACAGCGAACGCGGCCTGGGCGCCGCATTGACGCGCCTGATCGCCAAGGGCGGCGAGCCGCTGATCCGCAAGGGCGTCGACCTGGCCATGCGCATGCTCGGCAACCAGTTCGTGACCGGCCAGACCATCGACGAGGCGCTGGCCAACAGCCGCGCCAACGAAGCGCGCGGCTACCGCTATTCGTACGACATGCTGGGCGAGGCCGCCCTGACGGAAGCGGACGCGCGCAACTACTACGCGTCCTACGAGGCGGCGATCCACGCGATCGGCAAGGCGTCCAACGGGCGCGGCATCAAGGACGGTCCGGGCATCTCCATCAAGTTGTCGGCGCTGCACCCGCGCTACAGCCGCGCCCAGTACGCGCGCGTGATGGGCGAATTGCTGCCGCGCGTGCGCCAGCTGGTGCTGCTGGCCAAGGGCTACGACATCGGCATCAACATCGACGCCGAGGAAGCCGACCGCCTGGAAATCTCGCTCGACATGCTGGAAGCGCTGGCATTCGACCCGGCACTGGCCGGCTTCGAAGGCATCGGCCTGGTGGTGCAGGGCTACCAGAAACGCTGCCCGTTCGTGATCGACTACGTGGTCGACCTGGCCAGGCGCAGCGGCCGCAAGTTCATGGTGCGCCTGGTGAAAGGGGCGTACTGGGATGCCGAGATCAAGCGTGCTCAGGTCGACGGCCTGCCGGGCTATCCGGTGTATACGCGCAAGGTGTACACCGACGTGTCGTATCTCACCTGTGCCCGTAAACTGCTGGCGGCGAGCGACGTCGTCTATCCGCAATTTGCCACCCACAATGCCCACACCTTGTCCGTGATCTATACCTGGGCCAAGGCAGACGGGATCCAGCACTATGAATTCCAGTGCCTGCACGGCATGGGAGAAACGCTGTACGACCAGGTCGTCGGCGCGGATAAACTGGGCAAGGCCTGCCGCATCTATGCGCCGGTCGGTTCGCACGAGACCCTGCTGGCCTACCTGGTGCGGCGCCTGCTGGAAAACGGCGCCAATTCCTCGTTCGTGAACCAGATCGTCGACGAGAACGTGCCGATCGAGACCTTGCTGACCGACCCGTTCGTGGCCGCGCGCGCCGCCAAATGCCTGCCGCATCCGCGCATTCCGCTGCCGCTGGCACTGTTCCCGGACGGCCGCAAGAATTCTGCCGGGCGCGACCTGGCCAACGAAGACGTGCTGGCCGCGCTGGCCACCGAACTGGCGATGCCGCGCCAGTACCAGGCGACGGCGCTTGTGGCTGCGTTCCTGCAGCCGGCGGCGCCGCTCGACGTCGTGAATCCGGCGCAATCGCTGGATATCGTCGGCCGCATCAGCGAAGCGGGCACGGCCGACGTCGACGCCGCCCTGGCCGCGGCGCTGGCGGCGGCGCCCGGCTGGGAAGGCATCGGCAACGGCGCGCGCGCCACCATCATCGACCGCGTGGGCGACCTGTTCGAGCAGCATTTCGGCGAACTGATGGCGCTGGCCGTGCGCGAAGCCGGCAAATCGCTGCCGAACGCGATCGCCGAGATCCGCGAAGCGGTCGATTTCCTGCGCTATTACGCGGCCGAGCTGCGCAACACCTTTGATGCGGTGCGTCCGCTCGGCCCTGTGGTGTGCATCAGCCCGTGGAATTTCCCGCTGGCGATCTTTACGGGACAAGTGGCGGCGGCGCTGGCAGCCGGCAACGTGGTGCTGGCCAAGCCGGCCGAGCAGACGCCGCTGATCGCCTGGCGCGCCGTACAATTGTTCCTGCAAGCCGGCGTGCCGCCCGGTGCGCTGCAATTGCTGCCCGGCCGCGGCGAGACCGTCGGTGCCGCCTTGACGAACGATGCGCGCGTAAAAGGCGTGATCTTCACCGGGTCGACCGAGGTGGCGCAACTGATCAACCGCGTGCTGGCGGCGCGCGCCGAACGCGAGGGGGCGGAGATCCCACTGATCGCCGAGACCGGCGGCCAGAACGCCCTGATCGTCGATTCCTCGGCCCTGCCGGAGCAGGTGGTGCAGGACGTACTGAATTCCGCCTTCGACAGCGCCGGCCAGCGCTGCTCGGCGCTGCGCGTGCTGTTCCTGCAGGAAGACATCGCCGACAAAACCATCACCATGCTGAAGGGCGCGATGCAGGAACTGCGCATCGGCGTGCCGGACCGCCTGGCCACCGACATCGGCCCGGTGATCGATGCCGAAGCCCAGCACAACCTGCTGGCCCACATCGAACGCCTCAAGAAGACCGCGAAACAGCATTTCAGCCTGCCGCTGCCGGCGGAGCTGGCGGCGCGCGGCACCTATGTCGCGCCCACCGTGCTCGAGATCGGCTCGCTGGCCGAACTCGAGCGTGAAGTGTTCGGCCCGGTGCTGCACATCGTGCGCTACCGCCGCGCCGATTTGCCGCAGGTGGTCGATGCGATCAACACCACGGGATATGGCCTGACGCTGGGCGTGCATTCGCGCATCGACGAGACCATCGATTTCATTACCCGCCGCGCCCACGTCGGCAACATCTACGTCAACCGCAACATCGTCGGCGCCGTGGTCGGGGTGCAACCGTTCGGCGGGGAAGGCAAATCCGGCACCGGTCCCAAGGCCGGCGGACCTTTGTACCTGAAGCGCCTGCAGCGCCAGGCAGCGCCATTGCCGGTCGCGGCCCCGCACGGGCGCACCGACCCGGCGCTGGAGGCGCTGTTGGGCTGGGCGCGCGCCAACGGCCACGAACAGGTCGCCAATTTGGGCCAAGGCTACCTGCAGAGCACGCTGGACGGCATCGCCGTGGCGCTGCCCGGCCCGACCGGGGAAAGCAACCGCCTCGACTTCGTGGCGCGCGGCACGCTGCTGTGCGCCGCCGGCTCCAGCGCGGCGCTGCTGAACCAGCTGGCGGCGGCGTTCGCCACCGGCAACCGGGCGCTGGTGTTGGAGGGAGAGAACGGTCTGTTGCCAGCCAAGCTGCCGGCAGCGGTGCAAGAGCGCCTGCGCCTGGTCAAAGCGGCCGCGCTGGCGCAGGTCGATTTCCCGATGGCGCTGCTGGACGTTGACCTGCCGGGCACGCTGCGCACGACGCTGGCGGCGCGTCCCGGCGCCATCGTCGGCATCGTCGATACCCGCGCCGGGGAGCCGGTGGCCCTGTGGCGGCTGGTGGCGGAACGCGCGTTGTGCGTCAACACGACCGCGGCTGGCGGTAACGCAAGCCTCATGACGCTGGGCCTGTGATCATCGCAGGCGGCATGCAGTACGGGCAGCAAGGGCAGTAGAGGCAGAAGAAGGGAGCCGCTGCGCAACCGGGCGGCGGCATCCTCGGCGTACTTGGCAGTACTTGGCAGTACTTGTGGTTCTACGACTTGGAGGAAGACATGTTAGTAGGCGTTCCCAAGGAAATCAAAAACAACGAGTTCCGGGTCGGCTTGACGCCGGCCAGCGTGCATGAACTGGTCGCCCACGGCCACCAGGTGCTGGTGCAGGCCGGTGCCGGCGCCGGGATCGGCCTGCTCGACGAGCACTACCTGGCCGCCGGTGCCGACCTGGTCGCCACGGCGGCCGACATCTTCGAGCGCGCCGAAATGATCGTCAAGGTGAAGGAGCCGCAGGCCGCCGAATGCGCCATGCTGCGTCCCGGACAGATCCTGTACACCTACCTGCACCTGGCGCCGGACCCGGAACAGACCGCGGCCCTGGTCGCTTCCGGCGCGGTGTGCATCGCCTACGAGACCATCACCGGTCCCGGCGGCGGCCTGCCGCTGCTGGCGCCGATGAGCGAGGTGGCGGGACGGATGGCGATCCAGGCCGGCGCCGCGCACCTGGAAAAATCCAGGGGCGGCATGGGGTTGCTGCTGGGCGGCGTGCCGGGCGTGGCGGCCGGCCACGTGGTCGTCATCGGCGCCGGCGTGGTCGGCACCAATGCGCTTCAAATGGCGGTCGGCAGCGGCGCCCGGGTCACGGTGCTGGACAAGAACGTCGACCGCCTGCGCCAGCTCGACCTGGTGTACGGCAACCGTATCGCCACCCTGTATTCGACCACCCACGCGCTCGAGGAAGCGGTGCTGGCGGCCGACCTGGTCATCGGCGGCGTGCTGGTGCCGGGCGCGGCAGCGCCGAAACTGGTCACGCGCGCCATGGTAGCGCGCATGCAGAAGGGCGCCGTGGTGGTGGACGTGGCGATCGACCAGGGCGGCTGCTTCGCCACGTCGCGTTCGACCACGCACGCCGATCCGACCTTCGTCGTCGACGGCGTGGTGCATTACTGTGTGGCCAACATGCCGGGCGCAGTGGCGCGGACCTCGACCTTTGCCCTGAACAACGCCACCATCGGCCACGCGCTGGCGTTGGCAAATAAAGGCTGGCGCCGGGCGCTGCGCGACGATGTCCACCTGTGCCATGGCTTGAACGTATGCCAGGGCAAGGTGACCTACCAGGCGGTGGCCGCCGCCCTCGGCCACGACTACGTGGCGGCCGAGACGCTGCTGGCCTGAACGGCGGCGCCGATGCCGGCGGCCAGGCACAGGCGGCGGACGATGTGGAACGCATACTGCGCGGCCACCGACTTCACGAAACGCATGAAGTCGGTGGCCGCGTTTTCATTGGCATTGTCGGAAATCGTGCGGATCACGCCGAACGGCACGCCCAGCTCGACACATACCTGCGCCACCGCGGCGCCTTCCATCTCCACCGCCAGCAGTCCCGGCAAGGCGCCGGACAGGGCCCGGATGCGCTCCCGGCTGCCGACGAACTGGTCGGCGCTGGCGATCAGCCCGCGGTGCAGGCGCGGCGCCTGCAATGCGAATGCGTTGCGTTCCACGCCATCGATGGCGTGCTGCAGGTCGTGCTGCAGGAACGCCTGTCCCGCTTCGGCCAGCTGCAGCGCCAGGCGGCGGTCGGACGGGAAATGCGTCAGGCCGGTCAGGGGCACCTCGTAGCGCGGGAACAGGGGACTGGCATCCATGTCGTGCTGGAGCAGCGATTCGGCCACCACGATGTCGCCCACCCGCACCGAGGGATCGGCACTGCCGGCCACGCCGGTGAAGACGATGTGGGTAACACCGAACTTCTCCACAAGCAAAGTGGCGGTCATGGCAGCGGCAACCTTGCCAATTCGCGATAGAACGCACACAGCGTCGATTTCCCACAGTTGTCCGACCCAGACCTCACGCATGGCGTGCGTGAGCTTGGTGGGGCTCTGCATGGCTTCCACGAGTCCCTGCTGTTCTTCATGCAAGGCACTGATGATTCCTAATCGCATTTTTGTTGTCCTGGAGCGGGTCGCTTCGTCGTTCTGCCGGCGTTTTACCGCGTTGCCGGCGTTTTGTTTTAGTAAACCAAAGTAGATATATAAATCTGGTAGTAGATAGTAAACGATGGCCGAGCTGTGGATAAACGGGAATTTGTCTACAACCTCAACGGTTTACGCACTTTTGCAGGCGCTGGAAAACGCCTGTATCGGTCCTGCACCGATCCGGGATAAAAAAAACGGCCAGGCAAAAGTCGTGGTTTTCACACATCCCATCCTGTGGATATGCAGGCGTTTGTCCACAGCGGCTGCCGCCAAAACGTGGATGCACGCTGGTTTTAGCGTTCTCGACAGCAAAAGCGCATGGCGAACGGCGCATTCCCACCGGCTTCCCATGGCTGACGGTGCCAGCGACGCATGTGAGCGACATGGGTCAGCCGGCATGCGGTGGATAACAAGCGGCCGGCGACAGGCGATCGATCCTGGCAGCCAGGCTGGCGCCATGAATGCGTCCCATGACAACGGTGTCGCCGGCAAATCGGCCTGGCTGTGTTTGCCGGATGGCAGAGCGACGATGGGCGAATCGCTTGCATCGTGTTTTTCTGTCGACGAACCGGCGTTGGCATGCAGCCGGCGTTGCCATGGTGCGGTCTTGCAGTATTTCCGGCTTGCCCGATTGGCTGCGCGTTGCCTGTATTAGTTAACTTGAAGAAATATATTAAGTTGGTAGTAGTAGTAAACGCGCATCGTGCTGTGGATAAAGCCGGTTTACTTCACAAGCTCAAGGGTTTACGTGTCTTACAAACGGCTGGAAAAGGGCTGGTTCTGGATAGAACGTAAACTGGACAAAAAAACCGTCGCGGTCAACTTGGCGGGTTTCGCACATTCGTTCCTGTGGATATGCAGGGCTTTATCCACAATCCATTCGCTGCGCCGGTCGGGATGCCGGCAACCATGCCGGCACCGGCGAGGGTATGTACCGGTTGCGTGCCGGGATCGTCGGCCGTCCCCCGGTTTTTGTTCGGCATCCGGCGCACCAGTCCAGTCCGATCGCGGTCGGCAACCGGTTGCATCGATGCCGGTCGGCAGAGCGTTCGCCGTTGCCGGTACCGGTTCCTGGACGAGGCCGGTTTGTTCCCTGGCCTGCAACCCGATTTCCACGAGTATCCGGTGGCGCCTTGCCGTCACGGGCTTGTCGGTCCGCTGTTCTGGCTTTTGAGGTTGACGGGCCGACGACCCATTTATTTCACACCAACTGGATTCGAATCGATTGCCGCGTTGAGGACACCGCGAAAAACCTGCTGCGCGTTGCATTTTCGGCTTGCGATGCTCGCCGTACGCTTGTACGGCTGTGCGTCTCAGCCGAAACTGCTGCCGCTCGCGACGGTTTTTCGAGGTGCCCTTGCGGCGCCATTCAGGCGTATGGCCAGCCCGATTTTTTTTGAACGCCGTTTTTCGAAGCGGTGGCTCAGGTTTACAACCAAAAGCTTGTATACAGAATAGTGGTAATAGTTAACGGTCCCATCCTTCTGTGGATAAACCCGGTTTTTTCCACAAGATCAAGCGTTTAGCACGCGTACAAGGCAGTGGGTTGGCGCTGTATGTGCCTAGTGGAAAAATTGGACAACAATTTCTGCCTGCGAGAAATCGCGCTTTTCGCACATTCCGTACCTGTGGATATGCAAAAGCTTATCCACATCGAATAAGCGGCGTTTTTGGGCAGCGTACCGGCTTGATGTTCTGGTAAGCTTGCCTGATCGAAGCACATCGCGAGGCCGTCATGGTGTTCCCGTCGCTGTCGAAACCCCTGTCTTCCGGCGCCGCCCCGGCGTCGCCAGTGCCCTGCCATCGCAGGCAGCGGTGGCCCATCTTCCCTGTCGACGAGCCATTGCACGCTTGACGGCGGCGCCATGGAATTCGCCGGAGAGTACGACTACATCATCGTGGGCGCCGGCAGCGCCGGCTGCGTGCTGGCCAACCGCCTCAGCCGCGATCCCGCCAACCGGGTCTTGCTGATCGAGGCCGGCGGCAAGGACGATTACCTGTGGATCCACATCCCGGTCGGTTACCTGCGCTGCATCGGCAATCCGCGCACCGACTGGCTGTTCCGGACCGAAGCCGATCCTGGCCTGCAGGGCCGCAGCCTGATCTACCCGCGCGGGAAAGTGCTGGGCGGCAGCTCCTCGATCAACGGCATGATCTACATGCGCGGCCAGGCCGCCGACTACGACCGTTGGGCCGCCGCCTGCGGCGATGACTCCTGGCGCTGGGAACACGTGCTGCCGCTGTTCAAGCGCAGCGAAGACCACTATCGCGGCGCCAGCGCCCTGCACGGCAGCGGCGGCGAGTGGCGCGTCGAGCGCCAGCGCCTGTCGTGGGAAATCCTGGATGCGTTTCGTATCGCGGCGGAACAAACCGGTATTCCGGCGGTCGAGGATTTCAATGGCGGCGACAACCTCGGCTGCGCATATTTCGAGGTCAACCAGCGGCGCGGCATCCGCTTGAACACCGCCAAGGCATTCTTGCGGCCGGCGGCGCAACGCCCGAATCTGACCGTCATGACCGGCTGTCATGTGGAAAAGCTGCTGCTCGGCGAGGAGGAGGGCGGACCAGCGCCGGGAAAGCGTTGCCGCGGCGTGCTGTTCACGTCGCAACGCCGTGCCGGTGAAAGCCGGCATGCCTGGTACGCGCATGCGCGCCGCGATACGCTGCTGGCGGCCGGCGCCATCGGTTCGCCGCACATCCTGCAATTGTCCGGCATCGGGTCGGCGCCGCACCTGTACCGCCATGGCATCGCGCCCCTGGTCGACTTGCCCGGCGTCGGCGAGAATCTGCAAGACCACCTGCAATTGCGCATGGTCTACCGCATCGACGGTGCGCGCTCGCTGAACACCAGCGCCGCTTCCTGGCGCGGAAAAATGAAAATCGGGCTGGAATACGCGTTGTTCCAGAGCGGCCCGATGTCGATGGCGCCGTCGCAGCTGGGTGCGTTCGCGCACTCCGGGCCGGACCAGGCCACGCCGAACCTGCAATACCACATCCAGCCGCTGTCGCTGGACAAGTTCGGCGACCCGCTGCACGGCTTTCCGGCGTTCACGGCCAGCGTCTGCAACCTCCGTCCGACGTCGCGCGGCCATGTGCGCATCGCCGGCCACGACGGCCACGCGGCTCCCAGGATCACGCTGAATTACCTGAGCACGCCGGAAGACCGGCAAGTGGCCGCTGCCGCGCTGGCCTTGACACGGCGCATCGTCGCCGCGCCGGCGCTGGCCAACTATGCACCCACGGAAGTCAAACCGGGAGCGGATTACCGCACCGAAGAACAACTGGCCGAGGCGGCCGGCCTGATCGGCACCACCATTTTCCACCCGGTCGGCACCTGCCGCATGGGACGCGCCGACGATCCGCTGGCCGTGGTCGACGCCGACTTGAACGTAAAGGGCGTGCGCGCCCTGCGCGTGGTCGACGCGTCCGTGATGCCGCACATCACATCGGGCAACACCAATGCGCCGACGCTCATGATCGCCGAAAAGGCGGCGCAGCGCATTCTGGAAGCAGGGCAGTGAGGGTGGCAGGACCGCTCATGGACAAGGAGACGCGATGGCGGACATCATTCTGGAAACGCGCAAGCTGACCAGGGATTTCAAGGGTTTTACCGCGGTCGACCGCGTCGACCTGCGCGTGCAGCGCGGCCACATCCATGCGCTGATCGGTCCGAATGGCGCCGGCAAGACCACCTGTTTCAATTTGCTGACGCGTTTCCTGTCTCCCTCGTCGGGGCAGATCCTGTTCAACGGCACCGACATCACCCGCGTGCCGCCGGCGCGGGTGGCGCGCCTGGGCATCATCCGCTCTTTCCAGATCTCGGCCGTGTTTCCGCATTTGACGGTATTGCAGAACGTGCGCATCGGCCTGCAGCGCCGGCTCGGCACCAGCTACCACTTCTGGCGCAGCGGGCGCTCGCTGCGCCGGCTCGACGAGCGCGCCATGGCCTTGCTGGAGGCCGTCGGCCTGGCCGGCCTGGCGCAGTCGCTCACCGCCGACCTGCCGTACGGCCGCAAGCGGGCGCTCGAGATCGCCACCACGCTGGGGATGGAGCCGGAACTCATGCTGCTCGACGAACCGACGCAGGGCATGGGGCATGAAGACGTGCACCGGGTGATGGAACTGATCCGCACGGTGGCGCAGGGAAGGACGGTCCTGATGGTCGAGCACAACATGAAGGTGGTGGCGGGACTGTGCGACCGCATCTCGGTACTGCAGCGCGGCGCCGTCCTGGCCGAGGGCAGCTATGCTGAGGTGGCGGCCGACCGCCGGGTGATGGAAGCCTACATGGGCAGCGCCGCGGAGGGCGCCGGCGATGCCGCCGCGCCGCTGCAAGGGACGCCCCAATGAGTGCCGCGAAGGAGGCAACGGGCGCGGCGACGAACACGGCAACCGGCGCCGCGCTCGAACTCGAGCGTCTGCACGCCTGGTACGGCGAGTCGCACATCCTGCACGACGTCAGCCTGGCGGTGCAGCCGGGCGAAGTCGTGACCTTGCTGGGCCGCAACGGCGCCGGCCGCACCACCACGCTGCGCGCGATCCTCGGCCTGACGAGTACGCGGCGCGGCTCGGTCAGGGTGCATGGCGTGGAAGCCATCCACCTGCCCACCCACCGCATCGCCCACCTCGGCATCGGCTATTGCCCGGAAGAGCGCGGCATCTTTTCTTCCTTGAGCACCGAGGAAAACCTGCTGCTGCCGCCGCTGTTGAAGGGGAACAAAGCCGGCGCGAATGGCGCCATGTCGCTCGAGGAACTGTATGCGCTGTTTCCCAACCTGTACGAACGCCGCCACAGCCAGGGCACGCGCCTGTCCGGCGGCGAACAGCAGATGCTGGCGCTGGCGCGCATCCTGCGCAGCGGCGCGCGCCTGCTGTTGCTGGATGAAATTTCGGAGGGCCTGGCGCCGGTGATCGTGCAGGCGCTGGCGCGCCTGATCGTGACGCTCAAGGCGCGCGGCTACACGATCGTCATGGTCGAACAGAATTTTCATTTCGCCGCACCGCTGGCCGACCGGTTTCACGTGATGGAGCACGGCCGCATCGTCAAGACCATCGGCGCCGCCGCGTTGCAGGCCGAAATGCCGGCGCTGACCGAATTGCTCGGCGTATGAAACAACGAGCAGCGCTATCCCCCATGTGATGTCAAAACGGAGACCCGCAATGAACCGCAATACGATGCAACGCAAGACGATGGCTGCCGCCGCCGCGGCGATGATCGGCGCACTGTCCCTTCCGGCGGAAGCGCAAATATCGGGCGACATCATCAGGATCGGCATGATCACCGACCTGTCCGGCGTGTACGCCGACATCGACGGCAACGGCGGCGCCGAAGCGGTGCGCATGGCGATTGCCGACGCGGGCGGTGCCGTCAACGGCAAGAAGATCCAGTTCCTGGTCGCCGATCACCAGAACAAGCCGGACATCGCCGCCAGCCGCGCGCGCGAGTGGTTCGACCAGCAGGGCGTCGACATGCTGATCGGCGGCACCAATTCCGGCGCCAGCCTGGCGATGGCCAAGGTCGCACAAGAAAAGAAAAAGGTGTTCATCGCGATCGGTTCCGGCACTGCCCAGCTGACCAACGAACAATGTTCTCCCTACACCGTGCATTATGCGTACGACACTGTGGCGCTGGCGCGCGGCAGCGGCGCCACGATGGTCAAGCAGGGCGGCAAGTCCTGGTATTTTCTTACTGCCGATTACGCCTTCGGGCAATCGCTGGAAAAGGACACCACGGCAGTCGTGAAAGCCAATGGCGGCAGCGTGCTGGGCAGCGTCAGGCATCCCTTGTCCGCCGCCGACTTTTCCTCGTTCCTGCTGCAGGCCCAATCCTCGCGCGCCCAGGTGCTGGGCCTGGCCAATGCCGGCGGCGATTTCATCAATGCCGTCAAGGCTGCCAACGAGTTCGGGTTGACGCGCAAGATGAAGGTGGCCGGGCTGCTGGTGTTCATCAACGACATCCACACGCTCGGCCTGAACACCACGCAGGGCCTGTACCTGACCGACGGCTGGTACTGGAACCTGAACGACGGCACCCGCGCCTGGGCCAAGCGTTATTTTGGCAAGATGAAGAAGCAGCCGTCGATGCTGCAGGCCGCCGATTACTCGGCCGCCATGAACTACCTGAACGCAGTGAAAGCGCTGGGCAGCGACGATGCCGACAGGGTGATGGCGCAGATGAAAAAGACCGGCGTCAATGACATGTTCGCCAAGAATGCCCCGATCCGCCCGGATGGCCGGCTGGTCCATGACATGTACCTGATGCAGGTCAAAACGCCGGCCGAATCGACAGCGCCCTGGGATTACTACAAGGTCGTGGCCACCATTCCGGGCGCGCAAGCCTACACCACCAGGGCAGAAACCAAGTGCGCACTGTGGAAGTGATCGAGCGGGACTGACCATGGAATCGTTCGGCATCCCGCTGCAAGCCCTGATGAGCCAGTTGCTGCTGGGACTGGTCAACGGCGCCTTCTATGCCATGCTGTCGCTCGGCCTGGCCGTCATCTTCGGCTTGCTGAACGTGATCAATTTTGCGCATGGCGCCCTGTATATGATGGGCGCCTTCGCCGCCTATGTCGGCGTGAGCAGCTTCGGCCTGGACTACTGGCTGATGCTGGTGCTGGCGCCGCTGGCGGTGGGCGCCTTCGGCGTGCTGCTGGAACGCACGATGCTGCGCCGCCTGTACCGGCTCGATCACCTGTATGGCCTGCTGCTGACCTTCGGGCTGACGCTGCTGCTGGAAGGCGCGTTCCGCTCGGTGTACGGCGTCTCCGGCCAGACCTTGCCCGTGCCCGCACTGCTGGCCGGCGCTACCGACCTCGGCTTCATGGTCTTGCCGAACTACCGCGCCTGGGTGGTGCTGGCTTCGCTGCTGGTGTGCCTGGCGACCTGGTTCGTGATCGAAAAGACGCGGCTGGGTGCCTACCTGCGCGCCGGCACCGAAAATCCGAAGCTGGTCGAGGCCTTCGGCGTCAACGTGCCGCTGATGGTGACCCTGACCTATGGCTTCGGCGTCGGACTGGCCGCCTTCGCCGGCGTGCTGGCGGCGCCGGTGGTCAACGTCACGCCCTTGATGGGGTCGAACCTCATCATCGTCGTGTTTGCAGTGGTCGTGATCGGCGGCATGGGATCGATCCTCGGCGCCATCCTCACCGGACTGGCGCTGGGCGTGATCGAGGGTGTGACGCGCGTACTGTATCCGGAAGCGTCCGAGGTGGTCGTGTTCGTGGTGATGGTGATTGTGCTGCTGCTGCGCCCGGCCGGCCTGTTCGGCAAGGAACGATGAAGCGTCGTTGTTATCGAGGAAAACCATGAACAAGTCGATCCGCGCCATCCTGGTCCCGTTCGCGATACTGGTTGCCGCATTGGCCGCGCCCTTGGTCGGCTATCCGGTATTCCTGATGAAGCTGCTGTGCTTCGGCCTGTTCGCCTGCGCCTTCAACCTGCTGATCGGCTACACCGGCTTGCTCTCCTTCGGTCATGCCGCCATGTTCGGCGGCGCCGGCTATGCCGCCGGCTACGCGCTCACCGAGCTCGGCTTGCCGTTCGAGGCTGGCATCGTCCTCGGCGTGCTGGCGGCGGCGGCGATCGGCCTGGTGATGGGCGCGCTGGCGATCCGCCGCCAAGGCATCTATTTTGCGATGATCACGCTGGCATTGGCGCAGATGGTGTATTTCGCTGCCTTGCGTGCGCCGTTCACCCACGGCGAAGATGGTTTACAGGGGGTACCGCGCGGCAAGCTGCTGGGCGTCCTGGATCTGGGGAACGACCTGGCCGCGTACTACGTGGTGCTGGCGCTTACCCTCGCCGGCTTCGCTTTGATCGTGCGCATCGTGCATTCGCCGTTTGGCCAGATACTGAAGGCGATCAAGGAAAACGAGCCGCGTGCGATTTCTCTCGGTTACGACGTCGACCGCTACAAATTGCTCGCGTTCGTCCTGTCGGCGGCGCTGGCCGGATTGGCTGGCGCCCTCAAGACGGTGGTGCTGGGTTTCGAGACCTTGACCGACGTGCACTGGACCATGTCCGGCCTGGTCATCCTGATGACGCTGGTCGGCGGCATGGGCACGCTGGCCGGACCGGTGCTCGGCGCTTTCCTCGTCGTGTCTCTCGAAAACAAGCTGGGGGATTGGGGCAACCTGCTGGCCGGCGCGACCCGGGTAGAATGGTTCGCGGGCCTGGGCGAATCGGTAGGCATCGTGACCGGATTGATCTTCGTCGCCTGCGTCCTGCTGTTCCGCCGCGGGATCGTCGGCGAAGCCGCGGCGGCGCTCGCGCGGGTGGGCAAACGGCGCGGCGCCGATACCCTGTGAACCAGGCGGTGCAATCGGAGGAGGTGGACGTGGTCGACGAATCGCTGATGCTGGACGTGAACGGTATCCGCATGCATGTCACGGCGACCGGGCAGGGTCCGGCGGTACTGCTGTTGCATGGCTTTCCGGACACCCATGCGGTCTGGCGCAAGCAGGTCGGGGTGCTGGCCGCCGCCGGCTACCGCGTGCTGGCGCCCGACCTGCGCGGCTACGGGCGCACCGATGCGCCGTCTGCCGTGGCTGCCTACACGCTGGATAAACTGCGCGCCGACGTGCTGGCGCTGCTCGACGCGTTGAAGATCGACAAGGTGCGCCTGGTCGGGCATGACTGGGGCGGCATCATCGCCTGGCAGCTGGCGGCGCTGGCGCCACAGCGCCTCGAGTGCCTGGTGGTGCTGTCGACCGGCCACCCGACGGCGATCGCGCGCGCCGGCCTGCTGCAGCGCCTGCGCATGACCTACGTGCTCGGCTTCGTGATGCCCGGTATCGCCGAACACACGCTGCGCGCCGGCGACTGGTTCCTGATGCGCCAGTTCACCGGAGAACCTGGGCAGGCCGAGCATTGGAAGCGCGCGCTGTCGGCGCCCGGCCGCCTGAGCGCGGCCTTGAATTATTACCGCGCCAATCTCGGGCTGGCGCTGCCGCACGGCTATCCGCGTGTGCGGGTGCCGGTGATGGGCATCTGGAGCGAACATGATCCGGCCCTCGGCGAAAAGCAGATGCGCGATTCCGCCCACTATGTCGAAGGCGAATTCCGCTTCGAGCGCGTGCGCGATGCCGATCACTGGCTGCAACTGACCGCGCACGAACAGGTCAACCGTTTATTGCTGGATTTTCTGGGAGCGCGCGCCAGCGTGCATTCCGCAGCGGCATAGCGTTCGCAGCGTTCAGGTCATCGCCGCCGTGCCTGCCATCGGCGGCTGGGGTGGAGATCCTTGCTTGCCGTAAAATATCGGCTTCGCTCCCTCTCGCTCTTTTCCATGTTCGATCTCGTCTTGCTGGCCTGCGCGGCCTTTGTTGCCGGTCTGGTTGATGCGGTCGTCGGTGGCGGAGGCTTGATCCAGATTCCCGCCATTTTCGCGGTGTACCCGAAGGAAGTCCCGGCAACGCTGTTGGGCACCAACAAGCTGGCCGCCGTGTTCGGCACCGCGGTGGCGGCGGTGAAGTACGCACGCCGCGTGACGGTGGCGTGGAGCACGGCGGCGCCGGCGGCATTGGCGGCGTTTGTTTTATCCTTTGTCGGCGCCTGGACCGTAACGCGGGTGCCGGGGGATTTCGTGCGCAGCCTGCTGCCCTTGATCTTGCTGGCAGTGGCCGTGTACACGTTCAAGAAGAAGGATCTCGGCGAAATCCATGCGCCGCTGCATAGCGGCATGACAGAGCGCTTGCTGGCCACCGGCGTGGGCGCCGCCATCGGCTTTTATGACGGCTTCTTCGGTCCCGGTACCGGCAGTTTCCTGATCTTCCTATTCGTGCGCTTCTTCGGTTTCGACTTCCTCAGCGCGTCCGCTGCCGCCAAGATCGTCAATGTCGCCTGCAACGTGTCTGCCTTGATTTGGTTCGGCTACAGCGGCCACCTGATCTGGCAACTCGGCCTGTTGATGGCAGTCTGCCAGATCGGCGGTTCGTTAGTCGGCACCCGCCTGGCGCTCAAGCATGGCAGTGGTTTCGTTCGCAAGTTGTTCCTGCTGGTGGTTGGTGCCCTGATCGTCAAGACTGCTTACGACACTATCCACCGTTTGGGGTTCTGACGTTTCACGTGAAACAATCAACGCTCATGCTCTCGTTTTGCTTCCTTGAGCGGGCCTAGCAGGGCTGCGCTGGCCCGAGTCCATCCTGATCATTAAGACAGATTGGGTGGGGCAGAGGCAGCAAGTCTTGCTGCTGGTGCCACAAACACTTTTCCATTTTCGAGCGATGCCGGCAATGTGGCTGACAGCGGGATGGCAGATATCTGCACTCCGAGGCATCGCTTTGGCCAATCAATTTTCAACCGTGCTTTGATCATTGGTTCCGGTACAAGGTCATCTGTCGGGTATCGCATCTCGGCCTCCATATGCTAAGAACCTATCCCAGTAGGGAACCGGTCGTTGCTGACGCGCCTGGCAAGCGGGTGCTGCGTTGCTCGTCCTTGCATGGCTCGCCATGCATCGCCTACGCGCATGTCGCCAGCAACTTCCCTCTCCCTACTGGGATAGGTTCTAAACGAGAGTGTGGCGAATGCGCACTGCCAAGTTTGGCGACCTGCAATCATGACATGCGATCCTTCGCAGCCACCGATCCGAGCATGGGTAGGCGAACGCGGCTGCAATGGCCGCGATTCGTACGCGGCTGCACAACGAGGTTTTGCTATCGATGCCGTGAAAATAGAACGGTTTATCCGAGTCAGATGCCGAGGAAATTTGAGCGGCGCATGAATGAAAACCGACGCTCCAACCATGGTTTCACGTGAAACAAAATCTGTGGTTTTCAGGGTAGGGCCGAAGCCATGCCGAAAAAAGAATCTATAATCCGAGCTTAACTCTCCTCGCAACACATTCCATCATGCTATATCCCACAGAATTCGACGTGATCGTCGTCGGTGGCGGCCATGCCGGTACCGAAGCGGCGCTCGCTTCCGCACGCATGGGGCAAACCACCCTGTTGCTTACACATAACATCGAAACCCTGGGTGCGATGTCCTGCAATCCGTCCATCGGCGGTATCGGCAAGGGCCACCTGGTCAAGGAAGTCGACGCCATGGGCGGCGCGATGGCGATCGCCACCGACGAAGCCGGCATCCAGTTCCGTATCCTGAATTCCTCGAAAGGGCCGGCGGTGCGCGCTACCCGCGCCCAGGCCGACCGCATCCTGTACAAGCACGCGATCCGCTCGCGCCTGGAAAACCAGCCGAACCTGTGGCTGTTCCAGCAGGCCGTCGACGATCTGCTGATCGAAGGCGAACGCGTGGTCGGCGCCGTGACCCAGGTCGGGCTGCAATTCCGTGCGCGCGCGGTGGTCTTGACTGCCGGCACTTTCCTCGACGGAAAGATCCACGTCGGCCTGCAGCATTACGCCGCCGGCCGCGCCGGCGATCCTCCGGCCATCTCGCTGTCGAGCCGTTTGAAGGAACTGAACTTGCCGCAAGGCCGCCTTAAAACCGGCACGCCGCCGCGCATCGACGGCCGCAGCATCGATTTTTCCGTGATGACCGAACAGCCGGGCGACCTCGATCCGGTACCGGTGTTTTCGACCATGGGCACGGCTGCCATGCACCCGAAACAAGTGCCGTGCTGGGTCACCCACACCAATGCCCAAACCCATGACATCATCCGCAACGGCCTCGATCGCAGTCCGATGTACACCGGCGTGATCGAAGGCGTCGGGCCGCGCTACTGCCCCTCGATCGAGGACAAGATCCACCGCTTCGCCGCCAAGGAATCGCACCAGATCTTCCTGGAGCCGGAAGGACTCACCACCAACGAGTTCTATCCGAACGGGATTTCCACCAGCCTGCCGTTCGACGTGCAATTGGCGCTGGTGCGCTCGATGAAAGGCCTGGAAAACGCCTTCATTTTGCGTCCTGGCTATGCCATCGAATACGATTATTTCGACCCGCGTGCATTGAAGGCGTCGCTAGAGACCAAGGCGATCGGCGGCTTGTTCTTTGCCGGCCAGATCAACGGCACCACCGGCTACGAGGAAGCCGCAGCCCAGGGCATGCTGGCCGGTATCAACGCGGCGCTGCAGACCCAGGGACGCGAGGCCTGGACCCCGGGCCGTTCGGAAGCCTATCTGGGTGTGCTGGTCGACGATCTGACCACGCAAGGTGTGGCCGAGCCGTACCGGATGTTCACCAGCCGCGCCGAATACCGCCTCAGTCTGCGCGAAGACAACGCCGACATGCGCCTGACCGAGATCGGCCGCAAGCTGGGCGTGGTCGGCGATGCGCAATGGGAAGCCTTCGAACGCAAGCGCGAGGCGGTGGCGCGCGAACTGGAGCGCCTGCGCTCGACCTGGGTCAACCCGCGCATCCTGGCCGCTGCCGAGTCCGAACGCGTGATCGGCCAGGCCATCGAACGCGAATACAACCTGGCCGACTTGCTGCGCCGGCCTGGCGTCGATTACGACAAGCTGGTGACGCTGCAGGGCAGCGAAGGGCAGGCGCTGGGTGGCCCAGGTGTGACCGATCCGGCGGTGAAGGAGCAGGTCGAGATCCAGCTGAAATACGCCGGCTATATCGACCGCCAGGCGCGTGAAGTCGAGCGTCACGATCACTACGAAAACCTGAAATTGCCCGACAACCTGAACTACCACGAGATCGCGGCGCTCTCGATCGAGGTGCGCCAGAAGCTCGACAAGCAGCGCCCGGAAACGCTGGGGCAGGCATCGCGCATTTCCGGCGTCACGCCGGCGGCGATTTCCCTGCTGTTGGTGCACCTGAAAAAGCGCGGCGCCAAGGGATTCGGCAGCAATGCCGCTTCCGAGGAGCTGGCCGGATGAAGCATTTCGATCGTGAAGCACTGCAGCGGCTGCTGGAAGAGGGCATCGGCGAACTGGATCTGCAGGTATCGACCGCCCAGCGTACCCAGCTGATGGATTACCTGGCGCTGATGTTCAAGTGGAATTCGGTGTACAACCTGACTTCGCTGCGCGATCCGCTGCAGATGGTGACGCACCATCTGCTCGATTCGCTGGCAGCGGTGCCGGCATTCGACGGCGCATCCAATATATTGGACGTGGGTTCTGGCGGCGGCCTGCCCGGTATCGTGCTCGCCATCACCCGGCCGGACGTCAAGGTGGCGATGATCGATACCGTGCACAAGAAGACCGCTTTCCTGACCCAGGTCAAGGCCGAACTCGGCCTCATGAATGCCACCGTGTACACGATGCGCGTGGAACAGTTGCAGGTGAGCGAAAAATTCGACGTCATCACCTCGCGCGCGTTTGCCGACCTGTCCGACTTCGTCGATTGGTCCGGACACTTGCTGGCCGAGGGCGGGCGCTACATCGCATTGAAAGGCGTGGCGCCCGAGGACGAGCGCCAGCGCCTGCCGGCGCAGTGGAAGGTGACCGGGGTGCAAGCGCTGCAGGTGCCCAGGTTGGAGGCCGAGCGTCACCTGGTGTTCATCGAGCGCCAGGCGTGATTTCAATGCCCTGCGCACCGCCGCAGGACAATCGCAGCGCGACAAACGGCATATGACGAAATAAAAAATAAACGATATAAATGATTTTTACGGTTTTAATCGTATTAACTAAATAAACCATATAAATCATTTTAACGATAATAACGGTATGTTTTTATCGATGCATGCAGCTTCCGTATTGCGGAGATGCATGCCAACAAGAGAGCACATGGCGAAAATTTTTTGCGTAGCAAACCAGAAGGGTGGCGTCGGCAAGACCACCACCAGCGTCAACCTGGCGGCAGGCCTCGCCAAGCTCGACCAGCGCGTGCTGCTGGTCGACCTCGACCCGCAGGGCAACGCCACCATGGGCGCCGGCATCAACAAGGCCGGCCTGGCCTCGTCGATCTATCCGGTGCTGCTGGGAGAAGCCGGCGTGGCCGAGGCGCGCCTGCGCAGCGAAGCGGGGCGCTTCGACGTGCTGCCCGCCAACCGTGAACTGGCCGGCGCCGAAGTCGAGATGGTGGAACTGGAACACCGCGAGCGCCGCCTGAAGGAAGAGCTGGCCAAGGTCGACGGCGACTACGATTTCATCCTCATCGATTGCCCGCCGGCGCTGTCGCTGCTGACCCTGAACGGCCTGGTGTCGGCGCACGGCGTCATCATCCCGATGCAGTGCGAGTACTACGCGCTGGAAGGCTTGTCCGACCTGGTCAACACCATCAAGAAGGTGCATGCCAACCTGAACCAGGATTTGCGCATCATCGGCCTGCTGCGCGTGATGTTCGATCCGCGCATGACGCTGTCGCAGCAGGTATCGGCCCAGCTCGAGCAGCATTTCGGCGACAAGGTCTTCAAGACCATCATCCCGCGCAACGTGCGCCTGGCCGAGGCGCCGTCGTACGGCATCCCGGGCGTGACCTTCGATCCTTCGTCGAAAGGCGCGCAGGCGTACATCGCCTTCGGCGCCGAGATGATCGAGCGCATCAAGACGATGTGATCCCACCGAGTCCAACCAACTGACCACTTCGCACATCATGGCAACCAAAAAACTCAAGGGCCTGGGACGCGGCCTCGACGCGCTGCTCGGCGGCGATATGTCCGATGCCGCGCCGGCGTCCGCCAACGCGCCGTCGGTACTGGCGGTGACGCAGATCCAGGCCGGCAAATACCAGCCGCGCACCCGCATGGACGACGGCTCGCTGGCGGACCTGGCGGCGTCGATCAAGAACCAGGGCATCATGCAGCCGGTGCTGGTGCGCCCGATCGTGCATGCGGCCGGCGGCGCGCGCTACGAGATCATCGCCGGCGAACGGCGTTTCCGCGCCGCCCAGCTGGCCGGTCTGGACGAGATTCCGGTGCTGGTGCGCGAGGTCGACGACCAGAACGCCGCCGCCATGGCGCTGATCGAGAACATCCAGCGCGAGGACCTGAATCCGCTGGAAGAGGCGCAGGGCATCGCGCGCCTGATCTCGGAATTCGATTTTACGCACGAGCAGGCGGCCCATGCGGTGGGGCGTTCGCGCAGCGCGGTGTCCAACCTGCTGCGCCTGGTGAACCTGGCGCAGCCGGTACAGACCATGCTGATGGCGGGCGATATCGACATGGGCCATGCGCGCGCGCTGCTGGCGGTCGACAGCGCCGGCCAGATCACGCTGGCCAGCCAGGTGGTCGCCAGGCGCCTGTCGGTGCGCGAAACGGAAAAGCTGGTGGCGCACGCGCTCGAAGAGCAGAACGCGCCGGCGGCCGCGGCACGCCAGAAGGACAAGTCGGGAGATATCGTGCGCCTGGAAGAAGAACTGTCCGACCGCCTGGCGACACCGGTCGCCTTCAAGATGGGCAACAAGGGCAGGGGACAGATGATCATCGACTTCGCCGACCTCGACGTGCTAGACGGCGTGCTGGCGCGATTGCGCGCCTGACCCGGCGCCGGCGGTCCAGGTCATTTGGTCAGTACCAGGGAAAAGAACAAGCGGGTCGGGCCGTTCGACAGCTTGAAGAACAGCTTGTTGCGCCCCTTCTTGAAATGCAGAACGCGCTTGCCCTCGCTCAGGTTCATATTGCGCACCCCGGTATTCACCGTCTCGTACACTTGGCCGAAGAACCATTGCTTGTCGACGTTGCCGCCGCGCCAGACCAGCAGGTCGTTGAGCCACAGCTGCGCATCGTCGTCGGCGCCGATCCACGCAGTCAGGTCCTGATCCGCGTCGACCATCAGTTCGGTATACCCGTAATACACGGCATCTTCGGCGCGGTCGGGCGGGATCAGCGGGTAGCTCACCGCGTCGATGTATTCCCATTTCAATAGCCGGCCATCCTTGCCGCGATACACGGCGTCCAGGGCCACCGCCTGCTCGGGCGGATGGCGATCGTTGGTGAACAGCCCCTCGCCGTGCCTGCCCTCGAATGGCCCGATCAGGTACCAGGCATTCACGTGGATGCGGTTCGCATACGGCCCGCCACGGCCGAGGATGCGTCCCGCGCCCTTGACCACGGGACCCGCGCCGACGTCGGGAATGTGCCCGATGCCGCGGTCGAAGAATGCGCGCAGGCCGCCGGCGGTGTAGGCCTCGGTCGCCCGGTCGGGCAGATCCGGGTTGGCGAATCCGGCCATGCGCTCCAGCAGTGACGATCCTTGCATGTTGCCGGTGATGCCGTTTCCCGGCCCGCTGCCCTGGCCGCTACCCGGCCCTTTACCTGGACCATTACCTGAACCGACCAGCCCGCCTTGCGCATCCGCCCCGCCATGGGAGGCAGCGCCATGTCTGCCGGCGCCGCTTGGAGACGTGCCGCCGGTGCCGCGCGCTGCGCTGGCCGTCAGCCGCGTGCCGTCTCGCTGTTCGGTCAATTGCCGGCGGCGCCGTTCCAGCACGGCGCGCGCCTGCGCTTCGAGTTGCGCGATGCGGGCCGCCGCATCGACGTCATGCAGGGTTTTGCCGGCATGTGCTTGCTGCAGCTTGCGCGCCTGCGCGATCTGTTCCAGTGCCTTGTTCTTCGGAATGCCAAGCAGCTTCACAAGGCGCTGCGCTTCGATGTCGTGTTCGATCTTGTCGATCTTGCGCGCCAGTTCGCTGGCTTGCCGGAGCAAGTCCTGCGGCGTTTTGGCGTGCGCATCGAAACGCACGTCACCTTCCTGGGCGGCGGCTGGCGCTTGGCGTGCGTCACCCGCCGCTACGCTTTGTTCGAGCATGGATTTGATTCGCGCCATGTCCTGTACGCGCCGTTCGAGACGCGCCTGTTGCGTCAGCCGGCTGCCCGTCTCGATCAGTTCCCGTTGCCGCTCGCGTTGGTCGAGCACGTTGCGATGGCCGGCCAGGCATGCCAGCGCGGCGAGCGCCATGGCATGCAGCAGCAGCGACAGGCACAGGAAGCGACGGCGCCGCAGGCTGCCGATCAGCGCATGGCCGGGCCGCGGTGCATCGTCCAGGAACATCGGTGCTGGTTCCGTCATGTCATCCCTGTCTACCGAACCGTCATGAACAGGCGTTTGGTGATTGCCAACGCGTGAACAGTATCGCAGATGTCGAATACAGTGAGCAATCAACAAGAAAATTATTTGCTATTTAAGCGTACTTTTGTTGCTATCTAAATTCTTGGAATCGGATTGGGCAGGTATTGGATTATCGAAAACGGCAACCGAAGTCCGTGTATCGGATAGAGGACGATGTCGATGGTGTCGGGAATCATCCCCCCAGTAGGCCATGTTCCAGGTCGTACAGCAGGCTCTGTTCGAGAAGTTATCCACAGGGTATAAGACGTGGCATGCAAGCTGCCTGGTTTACTCGGGCATCTACCCAGATACCTTTTATGACTGATGGTTACAAGGACTATTTTTATTATTATCGTTTTTATCGATTCAGATTCAAGCGTAGGTGAACGTTCGCGTTGCAACCGAAGCCAGGGACGATTAAGTTATTCGATTTATTGATAACAACGTGCGAGCGTGGAAGAACGCGTCTCCACTTCGTGATCATGACGAACGACATCCGTGAAAATACCAAGCCGCGACGATTCAAATGCTTATAAGGATTCGTATATATCTCCATCGTCATGGTGCAATCCTGGCCAGATGTGGCAATGAGTACCCGGACCAGGGCCCTGCCAATCGACACACATTTGCCACGTGATGCAGGCAAGCCTGTGGGAAACTACTTTCTTTTCCACAGAGGCAATTGCATTCTGGGTTTCCGGCTACCTCGGAAGCAGGCACCGGTAAGCGGGTCGCTGCTTACCGACGACAGCCGCGTCGCATCCCCGCAATGCCAGCCACAAGCAATTCCGGCTACCCGTCACCGACATTCCTGTTGACGAGATGCCGGCATATGCGCGCCTTGCCAGGCGCCAGAACGGTGCCGGCGGGTCGGTGCAGCGCACCTGTGCGGGGCGTGCCGCAGCGGGACATGCACAACCGGCAGCGCAGATGTATGTATGCTTACAAACTCTGACTTTTATCAGGGGTCTTGTGGCATAAACACCGATTTTCGTCGGATTTTTACCAGTTTTAGCAGTATTTTGTTTGTCGTTTTTACATCCCATCCTGGTGCATCCGCAGACGGAACTGTTTGACGACGGCTTCGATAAACCCTTATAATCCCGCTGATTCATGTAATTACCATCCCGTAACTCGGTTCCATCACGGCTGGCGCGAAAGAACAATAACAATGCTGCGCTTGGTCTCCCTGCAAATCCTGGCAACACTTGTGGCCGGCGTGATCGCCGCACTGCTGGGGGGATGGTCTGCGATGTTTTCGGCGGTACTCGGCGGGATGTGTTGTGTTGTTCCCAATGGCATCATGGCGTTTCGCCTGTTCGCCGGTTCACAAAAGATGGGCGGGGCGAACCCCGCCACATTTTTCATCTGGGAATTTGTAAAGATTGCTTTAACGCTGGCGCTGTTGTTCCTCACGGCGCGGCTGTACCACGGTCTGAACTGGCTGGCACTCTTGTGCGGGTTCATCGTGGCGCTGAAAAGTTACATCATCTTATTATTTAGGCACTGACAATGACGAGTCCAACCGTAGAAAGCGGAGCAGCCCACGCGCCTACCGCCGGCGAATACATCCAGCACCACTTGCATCACCTGACTGCCGGCCACCAGAGCTTCGTGGTCGATTTCCATGTGTGGAACATCGATACCATCTTCTGGTCGGTGTTCGCGGGCGTGGTGGGTTGCCTGATCATGTGGCTGGCGGCGCGCCGTGCCACCTCGGGCGTGCCGGGCCGTTTCCAGGCTGCCGTCGAAATGATCGTCGAAATGGTCGAAGACCAGTCGAAATCGATCATCCACGGTGACCGCAGCTTTATCGCCCCCCTGGCGCTGACCGTGTTCGTCTGGGTCGCCCTGATGAACTCGCTGGACTTCCTGCCGGTCGACCTGTTCTCGGCGCTGTTCCGGGTACTGGGCGTCGAACACTTGTTCCCGACCCACCGTGTGGTACCGACCGCCGACCTGAATGGCACCATGGGCATGGCCCTGGGCGTGCTGGCGGTGGTCCTGTACTACAACCTGAAAATCAAGGGCGTCGGCGGCTGGATCCACGAGCTGTTCGCCGCGCCGTTCGGCATCTGGCTGGCACCCGCCAACTTCCTGCTGAACCTGATCGAATACGCAGCCCGCACCGTGTCGCTCGGCATGCGACTGTTCGGCAATATGTATGCCGGCGAGCTGCTGTTCCTGTTGATTGCTCTGCTCGGCTCCATGGCCACTGCTTTCGGCTTTATCGGCCACGTGGTTGCCGGCTCGATCTGGGCGATCTTCCACATCCTGATCGTTATCCTGCAGGCATTCATCTTCATGATGCTGACGCTGGTTTACATCGGTCAGGCCCACGAGAGCCACTGACCGACGCGATCGCAAGAACGAACAAGATAGTGGTAGTAAAGAAGTTGTAATTCTCTAGTTTTTTTAAATTTTTAACTTTTTGGAGTAAATCTCATGACTGACGTTTCTTTTGTTGCACTGGCTTGCGGTCTGATCATCGGCCTGGGTGCTATCGGCGCATGTATCGGTATCGCGATCATGGGCGGCAAGTACCTGGAAGCTTCGGCACGTCAGCCTGAGCTGATGAACACCCTGCAAACCAAGATGTTCCTGCTGGCCGGCCTGATCGACGCGGCATTCCTGATCGGTGTTGGTATCGCCATGCTGTTCGCGTTCGCAAATCCGTTCCACGGCTAATCGAAGCAGTATTCGGTTCTGAACAGCCGAACCGACCCGGTTCGGCATCCGTTTTTGTGAGAAGGAATTTACCGTGAACTTAAACGCAACTTTGTTTGCCCAGTTCGTGGTCTTCTTCATCCTGGTCGCCTTCACGATGAAATTCGTGTGGCCGCCACTGATGAAAGCGCTCGACGAGCGCGCCGAGAGGATCGCGAGTGGCCTGGCCGCGGCTGACCGTGGCAAGGCAGAAATGGCCGCCGCCGAAAAGCGCATCGCCAGCGAGCTGTCCGCTACCCGTGACGAAAGCGCCAAGCGCATCGCCGACGCCGAAAAGCGTGCCCAGGCGATCATCGACGACGCCAAGCAGACCGCCGGCGTCGAAGCCGCGCGCATCCGCGCCGAAGCCGAAGCCGATGCGACCCAGCAGATCAACCGCGTGCGCGACGAACTGCGCGCCCAGGTGGCGACCCTGGCCGTCAAGGGCGCCGAGCAGATCCTGCAGCGCGAAGTCAATGCAGCGGCGCACGCCGACCTGCTGTCGAAACTGGCGACCGAGCTCTGATCATGGCTGAATTCGCAACCGTCGCCCGTCCCTACGCCGAAGCCCTGTTCCGTGTCGCCCAGAACGGCGACATGGCGACCTGGTCGGCCCTCGTCGCCGAACTGGCGCATATCGGCGCCAACCCGGACGTGCAGGCTTTCGCCAGCAATCCGAACGTGACGCCCGCGCAGCTGGCCGAGACGATTGCGTCGCTGGTCAAGTCGCCCATGTCCGCGGAAGCGAACAACTTCATGGCGATGCTGGCCGAAAACGGCCGCATCGCCCTGTTGCCGGAAATCGGCGCCCAGTTCGTCGTGCTCAAGAATGCACACGAAGGCGCTGCCGACGCGACTATCCACAGCGCGTTCGACATGTCGGCCGATCAAGTGTCCGCGCTGGTCGCCACGCTGGAAAAGAAATTTGGCCGCAAGCTGAATCCCACGGTCGCACTGGACCCGTCCCTGATCGGCGGCGTGCGCGTGGTCGTCGGCGACGAAGTGCTCGATACCTCGGTCCGCGCCAAGCTGCAGCAGATGCACGCCGCGCTGGTGGCCTGAGGACGCCCATTCGCACCGTCCCGCGTCCAGTCTTGCCCAACGCATCAAGAAACTATTAGGAGTTAGCACTCATGCAACTTAATTCGTCTGAAATCAGCGAACTGATCAAGAGCCGCATCCAGGGCCTGGAAGGTCAGGCTGACGTACGCAACCAAGGCACGGTGATCTCCGTCGCCGACGGTATCTGCCGCATCCATGGTCTGTCGGACGTGATGCAGGGCGAGATGCTGGAATTCCCGGGCAATACCTTCGGCCTCGCCATGAACCTCGAGCGCGACTCGGTCGGTTCCGTGATCCTGGGCGGCTACGAGCACATCTCGGAAGGCGACGTGGTCAAAACCACCGGCCGCATCCTGGAAGTGCCGATCGGTCCGGAACTGCGCGGCCGCGTGGTGAATGCGCTGGGCCAGCCGATCGACGGCAAGGGTCCGGTCACTACCGCCCTGACCGCCCCGATCGAGAAGATCGCGCCGGGCGTGATCGCGCGTGAATCGGTGTCGCAGCCGATGCAGACCGGCATCAAGTCGATCGACGCGATGGTGCCGATCGGCCGCGGCCAGCGCGAGCTGATCATCGGCGACCGCCAGACCGGCAAGTCGGCCGTGGCCGTCGACGCGATCATCAACCAGAAGGGGCAGGACGTCACCTGCGTGTACGTCGCGATCGGCCAGAAGGCATCGACCATCAAGAACATCGTGCGCTCGCTGGAAGAGCACGGCGCGATGGACTACACGATCGTGGTCGCCGCCTCCGCGTCGGAATCGGCCGCCATGCAGTACATCTCGGCATACTCCGGCTGCGCGATGGGCGAATACTTCCGTGACCGCGGCCAGGACGCCCTGATCGTGTACGACGACCTGTCGAAGCAGGCCGTGGCCTACCGCCAGATCTCGCTGCTGCTGCGCCGTCCGCCGGGCCGCGAAGCCTACCCGGGCGACGTGTTCTACCTGCACAGCCGCCTGCTGGAGCGCGCCGCACGCGTGAACGCCGACTACGTCGAGAAATTCACCAACGGCGCCGTGACCGGTAAAACCGGTTCGCTGACCGCGCTGCCGATCATCGAAACGCAAGCGGGCGACGTCTCGGCCTTCGTGCCGACCAACGTGATCTCGATTACCGACGGCCAGATCTTCCTAGAGACCTCGCTGTTCAACGCCGGCATCCGTCCTGCGATCAACGCCGGTATCTCGGTGTCGCGCGTTGGCGGCGCCGCCCAGACCAAGGTCATCAAGAACCTGTCCGGCGGTATCCGTACCGACCTGGCGCAGTACCGTGAACTGGCCGCGTTCGCGCAATTCGCCTCGGACCTGGACGAATCGACCCGCAAGCAGCTGGACCGCGGTGCGCGCGTGACCGAACTGCTGAAGCAGAAGCAGTACTCGCCGCTGCCGATCTCGCTGATGGCCGCGTCGCTGTTCGCCGTCAACAAGGGCTACATGGACGACGTCGAAGTCAAGCGCGTGCTGGACTTCGAACACGGCCTGCACAACCACCTGAAGTCGAGCCACGGCGCGCTGCTGTCGAAGATCGAGCAAGCCAAGGCGCTCGACAAGGATGGCGAAGCCGCCCTGGCGGCAGCTGTCGGCGATTTCAAGAAATCGTTCTAAGCGTTTCATCATCGAAGCGCGGGGTGGGAGAACACTTCCATCCTCAACGTGATATGACCGGGGTTCGGCTCCGGTCATGAGGAGTAAGGGCTCATGGCAGCAGGCAAAGAGATACGTGGCAAGATCAAGAGCGTAGAAAATACGAAGAAGATCACCAAGGCGATGGAAATGGTCGCCGCGTCCAAGATGCGCAAGGCGCAGGACCGGATGCGCGCCGCCCGTCCCTACAGCGAGAAAGTCCGTAACATCACGGCCAACCTCGCCACTGCGAACCCGGAATACACCCACGCGTTCATGGCGCAAGCCAGGGACGTCGAGGCGAAGGCCGTCGGCTTCATCGTCGTCACGACCGACAAGGGTCTGTGCGGCGGCATGAACACCAACGTGCTGCGCCAGGTGACGCAGAAGACCCGCGAGCTGGAAGCCGCGGGCAAGCGCATTGAAGTCGTTGCGATCGGCAACAAGGGTCTGGGCTTCCTGAACCGCATCGGCGTGAAGGTGGTGTCGAGCGTGACCCAGATCGGCGACACGCCGCACCTGGAAAAGCTGATCGGCCCGATCAAGGTGATGCTCGACGCCTACCAGGATGGACAATTGGATGCGGTGTACCTGTGCTACACCAAGTTCATCAACACCATGCGCCAGGAACCGGTGCTCGAGCAGCTGCTGCCGCTGCCGGCCCAGCACCTGCAGGCGCAAGCCGGCGCGCACGCGTGGGATTACATCTACGAGCCGGACGCGCAAGTGGTCATCGACGAGCTGCTGGTGCGCTACGTCGAGGCGCTGATCTACCAGGCGGTGGCGGAAAACCTGGCGTCCGAGCAATCGGCGCGCATGGTGGCGATGAAGGCCGCGAGCGACAACGCGGGCAGCGTCATCGGCGAACTGAAGCTGGTCTACAACAAGACCCGCCAGGCGGCGATCACCAAGGAACTGTCCGAGATCGTGGCCGGCGCGGCGGCAGTGTAAACGCCGCGGTCCAACAACTGATTTCAAGATTTGCACCGGTGTCGCAATGCGCCCGGTGCGATCGATAAAAGCTTACAACATTATCTGAAGGAACGAACATGGCTGATGGCAAAATCGTTCAGTGTATCGGCGCCGTGGTTGACGTGGAATTCCCGCGCAACGCAATGCCGAAGGTTTTCGACGCACTGAAAATGGCAGGCTCCGAACTGACCCTGGAAGTCCAGCAACAGCTGGGCGACGGCATCGTCCGTACCATCGCGCTGGGCAGCTCGGAAGGCCTGCGTCGCGGCATGATGATCCAGAACACCGGCAACCCGATCATGGTGCCGGTCGGCACCGCGACCCTGGGCCGCATCATGGACGTGCTGGGCAACCCGATCGACGAATGCGGCCCGGTCAATGCCGACCGCACCGCCTCGATCCACCGTTCGGCGCCGGTGTACGACGAGCTGTCGCCGTCGACCGACCTGCTGGAAACCGGCATCAAGGTGATCGACCTGGTGTGCCCGTTCGCCAAGGGCGGCAAGGTCGGCCTGTTCGGCGGCGCCGGCGTCGGTAAAACCGTCAACATGATGGAACTGATCAACAACATCGCCAAGGCGCACTCGGGTCTGTCCGTGTTCGCCGGCGTGGGCGAGCGTACCCGCGAAGGTAACGACTTCTACCACGAGATGGCCGATGCCAAGGTGGTCGACCTGGAAAACCCGGCCAACTCGAAAGTGGCGATGGTCTATGGCCAGATGAACGAACCGCCGGGCAACCGCCTGCGCGTGGCGCTGACCGGCCTGACCATGGCGGAAGCCTTCCGCGACGAAGGCAAGGACGTGCTGTTCTTCGTCGACAACATCTACCGCTACACCCTGGCCGGTACCGAAGTCTCGGCGCTGCTGGGCCGTATGCCGTCCGCGGTGGGCTACCAGCCGACGCTGGCCGAAGAGATGGGCCGCCTGCAGGAGCGCATCACCTCGACCAAGACCGGTTCGATCACCTCGATCCAGGCCGTGTACGTCCCTGCGGACGACTTGACCGACCCGTCGCCGGCAACCACCTTCGCCCACCTGGACTCGACCGTCGTGCTGTCGCGTGACATCGCTTCGCTGGGTATCTACCCGGCAGTCGACCCGCTGGATTCGACCTCGCGCCAGCTGGACCCGCTGGTGGTCGGCCAGGAGCACTACGAGACCGCGCGCGCCGTGCAGGGTACCCTGCAGCGCTACAAGGAACTGCGCGACATCATCGCGATTCTCGGCATGGACGAACTGGCGCCGGAAGACAAGCTGGTGGTGGCGCGCGCCCGCAAGATGCAGCGTTTCCTGTCGCAGCCGTTCCACGTCGCCGAAGTGTTCACCGGCGCGCCGGGCAAGTACGTCTCGCTGAAGGACACGATCAAGGGCTTCAAGATGATCGCATCGGGCGAGCTGGACCACCTGCCGGAGCAGGCGTTCTACATGGTCGGCACGATCGAGGAAGCCATCGAGAAGGCCAAGAAGCTGGCCGCTTAATCCGCGCCTCTTCAAAGGACACACATGGCAAACACCATCCAAGTTGACGTCGTCTCGGCCGAAGAGCAGATCTTTTCGGGCCAGGCGGAATTCGTCGCGTTGCCGGGTGAATCGGGCGAGCTGGGTATCTACCCGATGCACACCCCTCTGATCACGCGCATCCGTCCGGGCGCCGTGCGCATCAAGGTGGCCGGCCGCAGCGACGAAGAATTCGTGTTCGTCGCCGGCGGCATCCTGGAAGTCCAGCCGAAAGGCGTGACCGTGCTGGCCGACACCGCGATCCGCGGCGCCGATCTGGACGAAGCGAAAGCCCAGGAAGCCAAGCGCAAGGCCGAAGAGCTGATGCTGCACAAGGACACGCAGATCGACTACGCCAAGGCGCAAGCCGAACTGGCGGCGGCGATCGCACAACTGGCGGCGATCCACAAGCTGCGTCATAAAGGACGCTGATCGCTGTCGTCTGGCGATGCATACAATGAAGGCAGCCTGCGGGCTGCCTTTTTCATTGGCGCTGCACGGCCGGGCACGCTTGCGCCGCCCACCCATGCAAACCTGATAAGCTGGATTTCAATGCACCCTGGCGCAGCGCCAGGGTGGCGCCCATCGAACCAGCGACAGACAATCATGAAAACCATCGAACAAATTCTCCATAGCGCCAGGACCGTGGCGGTCGTCGGCCTGTCCGACAAGCCGGACCGCGCCAGCCTCGAGGTGGCCGGCTACCTGCAGCGGCACGGTTACCGGATCGTCCCGGTCAACCCGGCCTATGCCGGCAAGGAGATCCTCGGTGAAAAGGCCTACGCCACCCTGCAGGAAGCGGCCGACGCCCTGGCGCACGAGGGACAGCGCATCGACGTGGTCGACTGCTTCCGCAAACCGGAAGACATGCTGCCGATCGCCCGGGATGCCATCGCGGTGCGCGCCGGCACCCTGTGGATGCAGCTCGGGATCGAGAACCAGCAAGCGGCCGACCTGGCGCGCGCCGCCGGCCTGGACGTGGTCATGGACCACTGCATGCTGATCGAGCACCGCAAGCTGGGAGCCTCCGCATGAAGTTGCTGGAACGTTTCCGCGTACGCGGCGGCCTCGAACTGCGCGAAGAAGATGCCGGCGCCACCCCGCTGCGCGACGACGAGGGCGGCAAGCTGCGCAACGGCGCCATCAAGGCGAAGGAGCGCGCGCTGACGGACGAGCTGGCCGCGGAAGCCGGCAAGCTGCAGGAAAAGCTGTACGCCGGACGCCAGCGCAAACTGCTGCTGGTGCTGCAGGGGATGGATACCTCGGGCAAGGACGGCACCATCCGCAAGCTGTTCTCGCACATCAATCCGATGGGCTTGCGCGCCACCGGTTTCACGGCGCCGAGCACGCGCGAGCGCGCCCACGACTTCCTGTGGCGCGTGCATCCGCACGTGCCGGGCAGCGGAGAGATCGCGATCTTCAACCGCAGCCATTACGAAGACGTGCTGGTGCCGCGCGTGGCCGGCGACATCGACGGCAAGGAAGTCAAGCGGCGCCTGAACCAGATCCGCGACTTCGAGCGCATGCTGGCGGAATCCGGCACCACGATCATGAAGGTGTTCCTGCATATCTCGAAGGACGAACAGAAGAAGCGCCTGGAGGAGCGCCTGGACGACCCGGAGAAGCACTGGAAATTCGATCCGAACGACCTGGTGCAGAGAAAGCACTGGGACGCTTACCGGCACGCCTACGAGGATGCGCTGCGCGCCACCGATACCGACCACGCGCCCTGGTACGTGGTGCCGGCCGATTCGAAAACCCATCGCAACCTGATCATCGCCAACCTGCTGCTGGAAACGATGCAGGGCATGAAGCTGGACTGGCCGGCGCCGCAGGCGGACCTGTCGCAGGTGAAGGTGGAGTAGGGGGGGCGACAGCGCCGTGCGGTCTGGCGAAACGGGCGCCGGGGCGGCACCGATACGCGTCCGATTTGGCATAGAATGGCTCCCTCCAACCATTTTATTTGCGCGACTTCCTCCATGTCCAAGACCACCGCTTTCCTGCTGTCCCTCGCCGGCGCCGCCGCCATCGCCACCGCCGTGCCGGCGCCCGCACTCGCGCAAAACGCGGCGGCTGCGCCGGCCGTGAACAAGGCGCCGGCTTCCTGCCCGGCCGTGCTGCAGCACAGCTTCAAGCGCCTGCAGGATGAGGCGCCGCAGGACCTGTGCCAGTACGCCGGCAAGGTGGTGCTGGTGGTGAACACCGCCAGCTATTGCGGCTACACCAAGCAGTACGACGGCCTGGAAAAGCTGTATTCGAAATACGCGCCGCGCGGCCTGGTGGTGCTGGGCTTCCCGTCCAACGACTTCAAGCAGGAAGACGCCGACGCCAAGAAGATCGCCGACCTGTGCTACAACACCTACGGCGTGAAATTCCCGATGTTCGCCACCACCGCGGTGAGCGGCAACGGCGCCAATCCGCTGTATGCGGAACTGATCAAGGCCACCGGCAACCAGCCGAAGTGGAATTTCAACAAATACCTGATCGGCCGCGACGGCAAGGTGCTGGATTACTTCCCGAGCAAGGTGACGCCGGAAGATGCGGCGCTGGTGGGCAAGATCGAGCAGGCGCTGGGCGGATAAAAAACACGCTGCCAATTTTCCCGTCTTCCCCGCGAAGGCGGGGACCCATGCTGAGCGACTTCGATCGGCGCCCGATGGGTCCCCGCCTTCGCGGGGACGACGCAGATGCTTTAATGACCATCACTGCTTCATGGTTGTTTTGATGCACATCAATGATTTTGTTGTGCCGCATCAATAAACTTCTCTTCGCTGAACAACAACACGAAGAAAGGTCACACCATGAACAAGTCGATGCTGAAAGGGATGATTGCCGCGCTGGGTGTCTGTGCCGGCATGGCCGCCGTTTCCGCGCCCGCGCTGGCGCAAGAGTCGCCGTGGCTGGTGCGCGTGCGTGCGCTGCACATCGATCCGGCCGACAAGTCCGACCCGCTCGGCGGCACCGGCGCCGGCGACCGCCTGCACGTCAGCGACAAGTGGATTCCCGAAGTCGACATCGCCTACTTCCTGACGCCCAACTGGGCCGCCGAACTGATCCTCACCTATCCGCAAAAGCATACCGTCACCCTGGACGGCGCGGCGATCGGCACCTTCAAACACCTGCCGCCGACCTTGACCGCGCAATACCACTTCCTGCCGGGCGCGGGCATCGACCCCTACGTCGGCGCCGGCGTCAACTACACGCTGATGTCGAAGGTGAACCTGCTGAACGGCGCGGCGCGCCTGGAACACGACAGCGTCGGGCTGGCGCTGCAGGCCGGCGTCGATGTCAGGATCGACGATCGCTGGTCGGTCAACCTGGACGTCAAGAAGGTGCAGATCCGCAGCGACGTCGAGATCGCCGGCGCGCGCGTCACGCGCGTAAAGGTCGATCCGGTATTGCTGGGCGTCGGTCTCGGCTACCGTTTCTGAAGAGTTACCGCTTTCTCCAAAGCGCGCCGGCCACGCCGGCTTTCACGCCGGCCTCGCGCCGGCTTTTTTGATTCAGCCGGCCAGCACCGCTTGCAGCGGGCCGCGCAGCGCATTGCACACCACGATCGCGTCGGCACGTTGCAGCATGGCGCGCGTGATCACACCCTCGACCGCATCCCAGCCCGGATCGTCCAGCAGCACGGCGCGCAGCACGCCGGGCAGCACGCCGCACGCCAGCGCCGGCGTGATCCAGCGGCCGTCGACATGCACGAACACGTTGCTGCGCCCGCCCTCCGTCAACTCGCCGCGCTCGTTGAAGAACAGGGTGTCGAAGGCGCCGGCGCTTTCCGCGGCGCGCCAGGCGGCATCGTAGCGGCTGCGCACGCTGGTCTTGTGGCGCAGGAGCAGGTCGCCCGATCGGGTCGTTTCTGACGCCAGCAGCAGGCGCACCGGCTGGTCCTGCGCGGCCGGCAGCGGCGCCAGCACGGCGCTTTGCAGGTCGAGCACGCCATCGGGGCGCAGCGCCAGGCGCAGGCGGTGCGGCAAACCGGGCGCCAGGGCGGCGCAGGCATCCAGCACGGCGGCGCGCGTGCGGTCCGCGTCGAACGGGTAGCCGAAATAGGCGCTCGAGGCCTGCAGGCGAGACAAGTGCCGCTGCAAGTGCCGGCAACCATCCTCGCGCGTGGCGAACATGGTCTCGAACAGTTCGAACGTGTTGGCGAGACCGGTGAGAAAACCGGCCTTCAGGCGGCACTCGGCGAATTCGGCGGCGGCGTCGCTGTCGTGGACGATGCCGGCGCCGACGCCGAGTTCACCTTCGCGTACGCCGTCCCGCGGCGCCTGCAGCACCAGTGTGCGGATCGGCACCGACAGGCAGAAGTCGCCGAAGCGGGCAGCGGCCACCGGAACGGCGCCCGCCATCTGCGTGGCGGCGCCGTCAGGGTCCGCGCCGGCATCCGTGCCTGCGCACGCGGGCGGATCGATCCAGCCGATCGCGCCCGTGTAAATGCCGCGCGCGTCCGGCTCCAATTCGCGGATGATTTCCATGGTGCGGCGCTTGGGCGCCCCGGTGATCGAGCCGCACGGGTACAGCGCGTCGAATAGAGAAGCCAGCGTGACGCCGGGGCGTAGTTGCGCGTGCACGGTGGACGTCATCTGCAGCACCTTGCCGTGGCGATTGACCTCGAACAGCGCCGGCACGGCCACGCTGCCGGTGACGGCGATCTTCCCCAGGTCGTTGCGCAGCAGGTCGACGATCATGAGGTTTTCGGCGCGGTTCTTGGTATCGGCGGCCAGCGCCCGGGCGCGCTCGGCATCGATCGCGGCAGCATCGGGCGATGCGTCGGGCGCCGCAGGAGCGGTGCCCTTCATCGGCCGCGCCAGCAATCGTCCACCCGTGTGGCGCACGAACAGTTCCGGCGACAGGGACAGCACGGTGCGTCCGTCCGGCAGGCCGATCAGCGCGCCGTACGGCACCGGCTGGCGCGCGCGCAGGCGCTCGTACAAGGCGAATACCGAGCCGAAGGCGTCGAAGCGCAGGCGGTAAGTGTAGTTCACCTGGTAGGTGTCGCCGGCGGCGATCCAGGCGCGGATGGCGTCGATGGCGCGCGTGAACGCGGTTTCACCCACGTTGGCGCGCAGCGCGGCGATACCGGCCGGTGCGCTGCCCTGCGCACCGGCCGCTTGGTCCACGGCAGCGGCGCGTTCGCGCAGCCAGGCCGCGACGCCGTCGGCATCGAGCGCTTCGTAGCGTTCGAACAGCAGCACCTGCGCCAGCGGCGCCGGCGGCGTCGGCGGGTGCGCCGGGTCGGCAGACGCGGACCGGGCAGCCATGCCGAACAGGCCTTCTCCGAGTTCGTAGGCCAGCACCGGCACCGCGTACAGGCCGCGCGCCAGCGCCGCTTCCAGCTGCGCCAGCAATTGCGGCCAGGCGTGGATGTCGTGGCAGGCCAGCGTGCCGGCGTGATCGCGGTACAGGCGCGAGCGCGCCTGCGCGCGGCCATCGGCGCCGGCGTCGTCGAGCAGGGCGAATACGGGGCCTTGCATATGCGCCGTCACGCCGCCAGCAGCAGCGCCAGGTGCACCGGGCTGTGGTCGGCCGGATGCTGGCGGAAGCCGCTCTTGGCGAAGCGGTGCCAGCGCCCGGTCACGTAGGACACCAGCATGGCGGCGCGCGCCGCCACATCCTCGATGCGGCCATGGCCCTGGCCGGCGGCAGTGCTGAGCGATTGCATGAAAGCCTGCTCGACGCGCTCGTAGAAGCCGCTCATGCGCAGCTGCAGGCGCTCGTCCTCGCCGACCAGGGCTTCGCCGATCAGCACGCGCGTCATGCCCTGGTTGTCGGCAGCAAAGGCCAGCAGCATCAACAGCATCGCGTGCGCCTGCTTGACGCCGTCCGGCTCGCGCTCGGCGATCTGGCGCGTGGCGCCGAACACGCTCGCTTCGATGGTATCGATCAAGCCCTCGAACATCTGCGCCTTGCTGGCGAAATGGCGGTACAGCGCCGCCTCCGACACGGCCATGCGGGCGGCCAGCGCGGCGGTGGTGATGCGGTCGCCTTTCGGGTGCTCGAGCATGGCCGCCAGGGCGGACAGGATCTGCTGCTTTCTCTGGCCCGGCTTGCTACTACCCATGGATCGGCGATGCTCCGTAGTGAAATGAATGATCAGCGCAGCCGCTGCAGGCGCAGCGGCAACTGCAGCACGGATTTTACTTTGACATCGACATAGGCGGGGCGCTTGACCATCTTCGGCAGCGGGGCTTTGCCGATCGGGTCGGCATAGCGCAGGTATTGCGTGACCCAGGCGGTGCGCAGGCCGAGCTGCTTGGCGTGCTTCAGGTTGACCAGCGTGTCCTCGACCAGGATGCAGCGGCGCGGCACCAGGCCGTGCTTGCGCAGCAGGCGGCGCAGCATCAGTTTCGATGGCTTGGGACGCAGACGGCCATGCACGCGCATGTCCTCGATCGCGATGTGATGGGCGAAATGGCGCTGCAGGCCGAGGTGGCGCACCACGCCGCCTGAATACACGGTGGGCGCGTTGGTCAGCAGGATTTTCTGGCCGGGCAGGCGGCGCAGCAGGCGCGAGAGGCCGCGCTCGAAGCGCACCAGCTCGGACAGGGCGCCCAGGTCGTGGGTGCGGCGCAGGAAGTCGGCGGCGTCGACCTGGTGGTGGCGGATCATGCCGAGCAGGGTGGCGCCGTAGCGCTTCCAGTAGCCGACGCGCGCTGCGTTGACGGCATCCTGGCTGGCCGGCGTGGTGCCGTCGCCCAGCACGCGCGCGATGTACGTGTTCATGTTGGCGCTGATCGCCGGGAAGATCGCGTGCGAGGCGTCGTGCAGGGTGTTGTCGAGGTCGAACAGCCAGACGGGGGAAGGGAGCTTGGACACGGTCATGGAGTGAAGGAACAGCCATCTCATCGTCGTCCCCGCGCAGGCGGGGACCCATACTCAGCTGAACGAAACCACTCGGAACGTACAAATAAAAAATGCTCCACGAGGGAGCATTTTTTATTTGAATCCTGGCGGAGCGGACGGGACTCGAACCCGCGACCCCCGGCGTGACAGGCCGGTATTCTAACCAACTGAACTACCGCTCCAGGTGGTGCCCTTGACGTGGATTGAACACGTGGCCTCTCCCTTACCAAGGGAGTGCTCTACCACTGAGCTACAAGGGCATCAATTCACTTTGCTGAGGCAATTTGCCGCTGCAAAATTTCAGTGAGACCGGATCATAGTGCCAAAGGCCTGTTCGGTCAAGACCTCCAGCAATAAAGAGTGCTCGATACGGCCGTCGATGATGTGCACGGTGTTCACGCCCGACTTGGCGGCGTCGAGCGCCGACGAGATTTTCGGCAGCATGCCGCCCGAAATCGTGCCGTCCGCGAACATCTCGTCGATCTCGCGCGCCGACAGGTCGGTGACCAGGTTGCCGTTCTTGT
This sequence comes from Massilia forsythiae, assembly GCF_012849555.1. Taxonomy (NCBI): domain Bacteria; kingdom Pseudomonadati; phylum Pseudomonadota; class Betaproteobacteria; order Burkholderiales; family Oxalobacteraceae; genus Massilia; species Massilia forsythiae. Next base: position 1,823,156 of record NZ_CP051685.1, on the reverse strand, counting down.
CCTGCACGCCGGCGATGTTGGTCATCATGATCAGCTTTTCGGCTTTCAGGATTTCCGCGATCTTGCCGGCGACGACGTCGGCATTGATGTTGTAGGCTTGCCCGTCCTGGCCGAAGCCGATCGGCGAGATGATCGGAATGAAGGCGTCGTCCTGCAGGGCTTTGACTACCGCCGGGTTGATCGCCTCGATCTCACCGACGAAACCGATGTCGAGGAACTCGCCCGGTTTTTCGCGGTCCGGCATCGCCATGCGGCGCGCGCGGATCAGGCCGCCGTCCTTGCCGGTCAGGCCGACCGCCTGGCCGCCGTAGTGGTTGATCAGCATGACGATGTCTTGCTGGACCTCGCCGCCCAGCACCCACTCGACCACTTCCATGGTTTCTTCGTCGGTGATGCGCATGCCCTGCACGAAGGTGCCCTGCTTGCCGATCTTCTTGAGCGCGTTGTCGATCTGCGGACCGCCGCCGTGCACCACGACCGGGTTCATGCCGACCAGTTTGAGCAGGATGACGTCGCGCGCAAAACCGTGTTTCAGGCGCTCGTCGGTCATGGCGTTGCCGCCGTATTTGATGACGATGGTTTTGCCGTGGAAGTTGCGGATGTAGGGGAGTGCTTCGGCCAGGATCTGCGCCTTGATCTGCGGCGAGACCGCAGTCAGGTCGTTGTTCTGGTCGTCGCCCAAGGCAGACAGCGTAGCGTTCATGGGGGGTCCAAAAAGAAGTTGCGGGATTTTACAGGGCATTGGCCGGTCGCAGTGCGCATTATAAGGGCAGCTTGTTGTATTTTCCCGGCGGCCGCATTAAGGTGGGCTGTATGCCTGTTCCACAGCCCTTCACCGATTATGCGAGAAAAGCGCCATGAGCACCTGCACGCGTTGCGGCGCCCACTTTAGCTGCGCCGTGGCCGACGGCGATAGCGGCCCGTGCTGGTGCATGGCGCTGCCGCCGCTGGCCGCGCTGCCGCCCGCGCCGGCCGCGGGCGGCGCGGTGGCGCCGGGCTGCTGGTGCCCGTCCTGCCTGGCCCGGCATATCGCGCAGCAGGCCGCCGCCGCGCCGCGCGCGTCCTGACGCGTTCCGATGGCGCCGCCGCTCAACGCGCGGTGCGGAAGAAGCGCATCATTTCCTGGCTGGCGCTGGGTCCCTTGATATCGGTGTAGCTGCCGCGCGCATCGCCGCCCGACCAGGCGTGGCCGGAACCGTGCACCAGCCAGTGCTCGGCATGGATGCTGCCGTCGGGGCGGTGGTGCACGGTGCGCGTGTAGGCGTGGCCGTCCGGCACCTGGCCCGGCTCGATCACGGTCGCCTCCAGCGGATGGCGGCGGCGCCGCTGCATCAATTCGTCGCCGTTGGCCGGGTGCACGGTGGTGTCGCGGTCGCCGTGGAACACGATGATGGGCACGGCGCGTCCGGGCGCTTGCCGGCGCTGGAATTCTCCCTTCATCGCGGCGAAGGCGGAGGGCAGGTCGTGCGCGGCGGCGAACGGCAGGCCGGAGTGCACGCCCACCGCCGCGTACAGTTCCGGATACAGCGTGCCCATGATGGCGGCCATCGCGCCGCCCGCCGACAAGCCGGCCACGTAGACCCGGCGCGGGTCGACGGCATAGCGTGCCATGACATCGCGCGTGAGGCCGGCGATGATCGACGGTTCGCCCTGGCCGTGCTGCTGGTCAACCGCATTGAACCAGTTCCAGCAACGCGAAGCGTTGGCGTGCTGCGACTGGGCCGGATAGGCGACCAGGCAGCCGCACTCCTCGGCCAGCGCGTTCATGCCGGTGCCGATGGCGAAATCGTCGGCGCTCTGGGCGCAGCCGTGCAGCATCACCAGCAGCGGCGCCGGCTGGCCGGCATGGCCGCTCGGCACGTACAGTTTGTAGTCGCGGCTGCCGGCATCGTTGGCGTAGGCGGCGTCGATGAAATGGCCGGGCAGGCTGGGGGCGGCGCCGAAAGCAGGGAATACGAAGGGATTGGCGCCGAGCTGGCCGAGGCGGCCGAGATCGGCCAGCATGCTCGAAAAAGGGTCGTAGGCCGACCGACGGGGGGATGGTTGTGCATGTTGTTGGTTGTTCCGGTGTCCGCCGGGGGCGACGCGGCGGCGGGTTCGATGGCTTCGCGCATGGCGCCCCGCGCCGAGGGCGGACGCCGCAACAGCGAACGGGTGGCGTTGCGTAACTGCGCGATCAACTTATTGCTCAAGGTCATTAGCCTTCCTTTGGATCGGCTCTTGTGCGGATAGGCCTAGTCTTGGTGCCCAAGCTTGCGTCAGCCTTACAGAAAGATGCGTGAACGCGACGTTTCGGCCAGCGCGATGCGGGCCGATGAGGTAACCTGCGCGCCTCTTTTCCTTTGCCGGATGCCTTTCCATGAAGCCGGAACAACAAACCCCCGTTCCTTCTCCCTGCGTCAGCCTTTGCAAGATGTCGCCCGATACCGGCCTGTGCGAAGGCTGCATGCGCACCATCGACGAGATCATGGCCTGGAGCCAGGCCGACGACGACTATAAACGCGCGGTGTGGGCCGCCATCCGCCGGCGCGAGCAGGCGATCGATTTCGGTTGACGATGAATTAGAGCCGGTGGTCTAGCACGATCGTGCTTTTATGGTCCTATAATCGTCCGGCTGGCCCGATCAATCCACCGCGAAAGAATTTACATGGCGCTGCCCACTGTCCTGCAAGACCTGTCCTTACCCGTCATCGCCGCGCCGATGTTCATCGCCAGCGGTCCCGCGCTGGTGGCCGCGCAGTGCAAGGCGGGCATCGTCGGCGCGTTCCCGGCGCTGAACGCGCGCCCGGCCGAGCAGCTGGACGTGTGGCTGACCGACCTGCAGCGCGAGCTCGCCGATTTCCAGGCGGCGCACCCCGAGCGCAAGGTCGGGCCGATCGCCGTCAACCAGATCGTGCATCAGTCGAACGACCGCCTGGCGCACGACGTCGAGGTCTGCGTGAAACACCGGGTGCCGGTCATCATTTCCTCGCTGCGCGCGCCGCCGAAGGAAATGCTGGATGCGGTGCACGCCTACGGCGGCATCGTGCTGCACGACGTGGTCTCGATCCGCCATGCCGAAAAGGCGCTGGAAGCGGGCGTGGACGGCTTGATCCTGGTGGCGGCCGGGGCCGGCGGGCATGCGGGCGCACTGTCGCCGTTCGCGCTGGTGGGAGAAGTGCGCAAGTTCTTCGACGGCCCGGTCGCGCTGTCCGGCGCCATCGCCAGCGGCGACGCCATCCTGGCGGCGCAGGCGATGGGCGCCGACTTCGCGTACGTCGGCTCGCGCTGGCTGGCCACGCGCGAATCGAACGTCAGCGACGCCTACCGCGACGCCATCGTCGCGTCGAGCGCGGCCGACGTGGTGTACACCAACCTGTTCACGGGCGTGCACGGCAACTACCTGAAGAAATCGATCGTGGCGGCCGGCCTGGATCCGGACAACCTGCCGGTGTCGGACAAGAGCAAGATGAGTTTTGGGTCCGGCAGCGCCAAGGCCTGGCGCGATATCTGGGGCGCCGGGCAGGGCGTCGGCCTGATGGAGGACGTGCCGGCGGTGGAAGAAATGGTACTGCGCCTGAAGGCGCAGTACGATGCGGCGCGTGAGCGGCTGGGAATCAAGGGTTGATCCGCGCCGGTGCCCCGCCGTCGTCCCCGCGAAGGTGAACTGCCCTAAGGAAGTTGGACAGGAAAACCGTTCAACTTTCGAAGGATCAGATGTTCAAGTATCTAGACGAATTCAAGCACAAGGTAGTGCTGGAGTACTTCAGCGGTACCATGGGTTTCCGCCGTTTGTCGGCGCATCACGAGGTAAATATTGGATCGGTCAAACGATGGGTAGCGGCTTATCGTTTGCATGGGATGGAAGGAATCAGCCGCAAGGTAACGCGCTATGATGCCCAGTTTAAGCTGTCGGCACTACAGTACATGTGGGACAATGGATTGTCGATGAAACAGACGGCAGCCATCTTCAATGTTCGCAACCCGACCAGTATTGGGATATGGGAGAGCCGCTATAGCAGCGGTGGCTTGGAGGCATTGGCCAAGCCGCACAATCACGCTCGCCAAATGAAAGCACCTACGAAAAAACCTGCCGCCAAACCTGATGCCGAACGTACGCTTGATGAGGTGCTCAAGGAAAACGAGTACTTGCGTATGGAGGTAGAGGTTCTAAAAAAGCTGCAAGCCTTAGCTCAAGCACAAAAGCAGCCCGCGCCCAAAAAGCGCAGGTAATGCATGAATTAAGGCAAAAATACCCAATTGTTACCCTGCTCAAGATCGTCAATCTTCCCAAGAGCAATTTTTACTATTGGGACAAGGCCAGGCAAAGGCCAGATAGACACGAAGGCATCAAACAGCTTATCAAGATGACGTTTGATGCGCACAAAGGGCGTTACGGCTACCGCCGCGTAGCAAGCGCCTTGGTACAGGCAGGTAAAAAAATTCATGCCAATACCGTCCAACGGCTGATGCAGGCAGAAGGATTGAAGTCGTCACAACGAGTTAAACGATATAAATCGTATAAAGGTCAAGTAGGCATAGTCGCGCCAAATGTGCTCAAGCGGGAGTTTACTGCAGGCGAACCTAACCAGAAATGGGTCACTGACGTCACCGAGTTCAAAGTAGGGCAAGACAAGCTGTACTTCTCACCAATCAAGGATTTGTTTAACGGGGAAATCGTTGCGTATTCATTCGATACACGGCCAGTGTTCACCCTGGTAACTTCAATGCTCACGAAGGCACAGCAAAAGCTGGGCATCAATGAAAAACCAATGCTTCATTCGGACCAGGGCTGGCATTACCAGATGACTCAATACCGCAAGATGCTGAGCGACGCCGGCATGGAGCAAAGCATGTCCAACAAAGGTAACTGCTACGACAACGCGTCCATGGAAAGCTTCTTCGGCATCTTGAAGTCAGAGTGTTTCCACAATCACAAATTTGCCAGCATCGATGACCTAAAGAAGACCATCGTGGATTACGTGCAGTATTACAATCAAGACCGGATCAGGATCGGCCTTGGCGGCATGAGTCCTGTTCAATATAGACTAGCACACGCCAAGACCGCATAATCCCCCTGTCCAACTTTCTTAGGTCACTTCAAGGCGGGGACCCATACACAGCAACTGAAATCGCTATGCCGGCATTGCGGTTACATCGAGCTCAGCATGGGTCCCCGCCTGCGCGGGGAAGACGCCGATGGACTTGACCTGACGAATCATGCTGCGGCTTCGACGGCACGACCTTGCGAGCCGCGCCGTTCAAGCCGCGGGCGCCTCGACCTGCTTGTCCGTATCCCGGATCACCCACAAGCCCGGCAAGTTGCGCCAGTACCCGTGCGCATCCATGCCGAAGCCGACCACGAACCGGTTCGGGATGCTCAGGCCGACGATATCGGCCTGCACCGGTTTCGCGCGGCCCAGGTCCTTGTCGGCGAACACCGCCAGGATCACCTCGGCGGCGCCCATGTCGAGCAGGCGCTGCTTGACGTGCGCCAGCGTCTCTCCCTCGTCGAGGATGTCGTCGACCACGATGATCGTGCGCCCGGTGACGTCCTGGCGCGGGATCACTTTCCAGACGATCTCTCCACCACGGTCGAGGTCGCCGTAGCGGGTCACGTGGATGTAGTCGAATTCGAGCGGGAAATTCAATTGCGGTAGCAGGTTGCCCGTAAAAACCACGGCGCCGCCCATCACGCCGAGCACCAGCGGGAAGGCGCCGGTCTCGTCGTTGTCGAAACGCTGGTTCAGCACCGCGGCGACGTTCTTGACGGCGGCGGTGACGGTCTCGGCGCTGACGATTTCCTCGGCATTCGACAGCAGCGCGCGTGCGCGGGTATAGTGAAAATCTTGCATGGCATGTGTGAGTGAACGGATACGGCGCGATTATGCGTCAGAACGCGCAGGAATGCGTTCCGTTTGGCATCACCCGAGACCGCTCCCGGCCATGCCACCCCAAGGGCGCGCCGGCAGCGTATGATACGAATCCTGGAACAACACTCGACCACGCACCAGACCATGCCAGCCCCCGACACCACCGGCGTGCGCGCCGACCGCCTTGCCCGACTGCGCGCCGCCATGGCGCAACACGGCGTCGACGCCTATATCGTCCCGTCCAGCGACCCGCACCTGTCCGAATACCTGCCCGGCCGCTGGCAGGGCCGCGCCTGGCTGTCCGGCTTTACCGGCTCGGTCGGCACCTTCATCGCCACCGCCGATTTCGCCGGCGTCTGGACCGACGGCCGCTACTACACGCAGGCCGAACAGGAACTGGCCGGCACCGACATCCGGCTGATGAAAATCCCGTCCGGCGCCAGCCTGCTGCACATCGACTGGCTGGCCGAGACGATGAAGGCAGGGCAGACCGTGGCGGTGGATGCACGCGTACTCGGCCTGGCCGTGGCGCGCCTGCTGGCCGATGCCCTGCGCGCGCGCGGCATTACACTGCGCACCGACCTCGACCTGCTGGACGCGGTCTGGCCCGAGCGTCCGGCGCTGCCGCCGGAAGCGGTGTTCGAGTACGAGCCGCCGTATGCCGTGCTGCCGCGCGCCGATAAACTGCACGCCGTGCGCGCTGCGATGGCCAAGGCCGGCGCCCAGCGCCACTTCATGTCGACGCTGGACGACATCGCCTACCTGTTCAACCTGCGCGGCGCCGACGTCAGTTTCAACCCGGTGTTTTTGGCGCACGCGCTAGTCGAACCGGAGCGCGCCACGCTGTTCGTCGCCGACGGCAAGATCGATGACAATCTGCGTGCGCGCCTGCAGCGCGACGGCATCCGGGTGGCGCCCTACGACGACGCGGCTGGCGCGCTGCGCACGATCGAACCCGGCAGCGCACTGCTGCTCGACCCGCGCCGCGTTACCGCCGGCATGCGCGACCAGGTACAGGACGGCGTGCGCATCGTCGAAGCGGTGAACCCCACCACCTTCGCCAAGTCGCGCAAGCTGGCGCAGGAAGCCGGCCACGTGCGCGCCACCATGGAGCAGGATGGCGCGGCCCTGTGTGAATTCTTTGCCTGGCTCGAACCGGAACTGGAAAACGCCGCGCGCGCGCCGCTCACCGAACTGACGATCGACGAACGCATCACCGCCGCCCGTGCGCGCCGCCCCGGTTTCGTCAGCGCCAGCTTCGGCACCATCGCCGGCTTCAATGCCAACGGCGCCATCATGCACTACCGCGCCACGCCAGAACAGCATGCCGTCATCGAAGGCGATGGCTTGCTGCTGATCGATTCCGGCGGCCAGTACCTGGGCGGCACCACCGACATCACGCGCGTGATCCCGGTGGGCACGCCGGCGAACGAACACAAGCGCGACTTCACGCTGGTGCTGAAAGGCCTGATTGCGCTCTCGGGCGCGCGCTTCCCGGTCGGCACCCGCGGGCCGATGCTCGATGCGCTGGCGCGCGCGCCGATCTGGGCCGCCGGCATCGACTACGGCCACGGCACCGGCCACGGCGTCGGCTATTTCCTCAACGTGCACGAAGGCCCGCAGGTGATTTCTCCGGTGGCGCCGCCGGACCCGCACACGGCGATGGAAGAGGGCATGATCACCTCGATCGAGCCGGGCATCTACCGCCCGGGCCACTGGGGCATTCGCATCGAGAACCTGGTGCTGAACGTGCCCGCCGCCGCCGCCGCTGGTGCCGGATTCGGCGACTTCCTCGGCTTCGAGACCTTGACCCTGTGCCCGATCGATACCCGCTGCATCGACACGTCCCTGTTGCGCGGCGACGAGGCGGCCTGGCTGAACGACTATCACCGGCAAGTGCGCGCACGCCTGCTGCCGCACGTGGACGGCGCCGCGCGCGCCTGGCTCGAACTGCGCACGAAGGAGATCTGAGATGGCCAGCGCCCGTTCCACCCGCGCCAGCGCCGCCGTCGAGCGCCTGAAACGCCGCACCGGCGTCACCTCGTATTCGATGGCGCGCACCGGCGACGGCGCCTTTTTCCTATCCGAGCGCCCCGGTGCGCCGCCGCTGTGCGCGCCGCTCGAGCTGGACGACTTCGTGGTCTTCGTCGACGGCCTCGGCCCGCAACCCGAAAAGCGCATCACCAAGAACGACGCCGCCTTCGAAAAACAGCTGGTCAGGAAAAAACCGTAATGATGGCTGCGCCGGCCGTGCGCGAGGTGGCGCCGTCGATCCCGGAACTGCTGGAGACCTACTGGTCGAACGGCGAACTGGTGACCAACGGCCTGATCCTGCTGCACCTGGCCGGCGCGCTGCTGCTCGGCCTGATGGTCGGCTACGAGCGCTCGTACCACGGCCGCGCCGCCGGCATGCGCACCTACGGCCTGGTGTGCATGGCCTCGGCGGGCCTGACCATCATCGCCGGCTACCCGAACTTCTGGTACGGCGGCCACGGCGCCACGGTGGCGCTGGTCGACCCGACCCGCGTGATCCAGGGCGTGGTGACCGGCATCGGCTTCCTCGGCGCCGGCGTCATCATGCGCTCCGGCTTCACCATCAGCGGCTTGACGACGGCGGCCTCGATCTGGGCCTCGTCGGTGATCGGCATCATGGTCGGCGTCGGCTTCTACCTGGCGGCGATGGGCCTGGCCTTTTTTTCGGCCATGATCATGATCTACCTGAACCGCCTGGTCGGGCTGCTGCCGTCGCGCCACGCGGTGGCGATCACGCTGCAGTTCAGGCAGGGCATGCGTCCGCAGGAAGCCGTGCTGCGCCGCGTGGCGCTGGAACGCGGCTACGAGATCGCCGGTGCCACGCTGACCATCGGCAGTACGGGCGGGCGCCAGGAATGGCGCTTCGTGGCGCTGGCGCTGGCCGGCCAGAGCGGCGCGCCGCTGTCCGCGCTGGCGGCCGAGCTGGCCAACTTCGACGGCGTCGAAGGTTTCCAGCTGTCGCACGCGCGCAATTGACGCGCATCGTCGCCGGGAACGTTTCCCGGCACCCATTCAACCGATAAGGAACCCCCGACATGCAAGACCAGCGTACGGCGACCCAGCCGCAGGACGGCCCCGCGCAGGCGGTACCGGCATGGGCGCAAGAAGTGCTCGAGTTCTGGTTCGGCGCCCCCGGCAGCGCCGAGGCCGGCCAGGCACGCCGCGAATGGTTCATCAAAAGCGATGCGTTCGATGCCCTGATCCGCACGCGCTTCGGTGAGCTCATCGCCACCGCCCTGGACGGCGGGCTGGACGACTGGGAGCAAGGCAGCGCGCAGGCGCAACTGGCGCGCATCCTGGTGCTCGACCAGTTCACCCGCAACGTGTTGCGCGGCACGCCGCAAGCCTTCGCCGGCGATGCGCGGGCGCTGGCGGCGGCGCGCCGCATGGTGGATAGCGGCCTCGACCAGGCGCTGGCGCCGCTGCAGCGCGCCTTCGTCTACCTGCCGTTCGAGCATGCCGAGGATAGCGCCATGCAGGAGCGCGCGGTGGCGCTGTTCGCGGCGCTGGCGACGTCGAGCCCCGGCTTCGACGAGATGCTCGATTATGCGCGCCGCCACCGCGACGTGATCGCGCGCTTCGGCCGCTTCCCGCACCGTAACGAAATCCTGGGGCGCGACTCGACCGCGGACGAGACCGACTTCCTGCGCCAGCCCGGTTCGCGCTTCTGACGTGGTCCCGGACGTGAAGATCGTCTTGAACATCGTCGGCGCCGGCCATGTCGGGCGCGCGCTCGGGCACGTGCTGGCAGACCGGGGCGGCGTGACCGTGCAGGACGTGCTGACCCGCTCGATGGCCAGCGCCGCAGACGCCATCGCCTTCATCGGCGGCGGGCGCGCCATCGCCGCCGCGCGCGACCTGCGTCCGGCGCCGCTGTGGATGCTGGCGGTGCCGGACGACCGCATCGCACCGGCCGCCGCCATGCTGGCGGACCTGGCTCGACCGTTGTCGCTGCGCGGGGCCGTGGTGTTCCACTGCAGCGGCGCCAAGGCGTCCGGCGAACTGGCGCCGCTGGCCGCCGCCGGTGCCCATGTCGCCAGCGTGCACCCGATTCGCAGCTTCGCCGATCCGCAGGCGGTGGCGCAGGCCTTCGCCGGCACCTTCTGCGGCGTCGAGGGAGACGGGGCGGCGCTGGCGTTGCTGGCGCCGCTTCTTGCGCGCGCCGGCGCGCGCAGCGTGGCGATCGACGCCGCCGCCAAGACCGTGTACCACGCCGCCTCGGTGTTCGCCTCGAACTACCTGGTGACGGTGCTGGACGCGGCGCTGCGCGCCTACCGCGCCGCCGGCATCCCGGAGGACGTGGCGCGCGAGCTGGCCGCGCCCCTGGCCGGCGAAACCCTGGCCAACGTGCTGCGCCTGGGCGCGGAAGGCGCCTTGTCCGGGCCGATCGCGCGCGGCGATACCGTCACCGTGGCGCGCCAGCAGGCCGCCGTCGGCGCCTGGGATGCGCCCACCGGCGCCCTGTACGCCGCCCTGGCCGAGGCCACGCGCGACCTGGCGCGCCGCAAGCACGGCGCGAATGCAGATCATTGATTCATCGATGGAGACGACGATGCGCTTGACCGCATGGACTACCCTGGCCATCCTGGGTGTGTATTTCTGGACCGGCGTGATGGCCGGCTGGGCGAGGAACAAATACCAGGTGGCGGCGCCGTCGATGGACGGACCGCTGCCGTTCCAGAACGCGCAACGGGTGCACATCAATACGTTGGAACAGCTGCCGCTGGTATTGGTGCCGCTGTGGCTGTGCAGCCATTACCTGGGCGATACCTGGGCGGCCGCCGGCGGCTTGCTGTGGTGCGTCGGCCGCATCCTGTATGCGCTCGGCTACTACCGCGATCCGGCCAGGCGCGAGACCGGTTTCGTGATCGGCATGCTGGCCTGCGGCGCGCTGGTCGCGGCCAGTGCCGCCGGTTTGTTGCTGCACCAGCCTTAATTGCAGTAAAGCAAAACGGCAGAAGCGGGGCGTCGATACAGTTTTCCTTGTGCAATCGCTGCGGAATGGCAAACACAAGGAGAACGACATGCTGTTTTTGAAAAGCACCAGCGTCACCAAGGCGCCCGGCATCTATGACGTCGACGTCGCCGCCAAGCCGCCCGGTAAAACCTTCGGCATCTTCATGGCGACCGATCCCGACAATCCGCCCAGTGCGGTGCTGATGGCGCTGGCCGAGCTCGGCTTCCAGAACACCTACCAGCAACACTATGTCCACAAGGACAAGGGCAAGGTCTGCGACCTGCATTTTCACAAGGAGGGCAGCGACTTGTTCAAAGGCTGGAAGGCCGACGAGTGCGCCGGCAACCTGGCTGCCATCGGCCGCCTGTTCGGCCATGTCGGCATCAAGATCGCGCCGCGCGTGATGAGCCTAGCCGAAGCCTACGCCTGACGAGCCGTCAGCAGATGCCGGCTGCATGCGTGGCGGCATCGGCGCGGCGCAGCGCGGATTGGACGATAATGGATATTTCAGCCTGTCCGATTGTCTGAATGGATCTCTTTTCCGATGGCGCCAGCCTGCTGCCGATTCCGATCGAGGATGGCGTACTGGCATACATGGCCCGGTTCCCGCTGCCGTGCAGCAGTGCCGAGGTGCTGGCGCAACTCATCCGCGATACCCACTGGCGCGCCGACACGATCGTCGTGTACGGCAAGCGCTACCTGCAGCCGCGCCTGACGGCGTGGTATGGCGAAGCCGCTTATACCTATTCCGGCTTGACGCTGCAGCCTGCGCCCATGTCACCGCTGCTGGCGCAGTTGCGCACCACGGTCGAGGACGTTACGGGTCATCGCTACAACAGCGTGCTGTTGAATTATTATCGCGACGGTAAGGACAGCATGGGCATGCACAGCGACGACGAACCGGAACTGGGACTGCGTCCCGTCATCGCCTCGCTCAGCCTGGGGGCCGCGCGCACGTTCATCTTGCGTCACAAGACCATCAAGCGGACCGTCAAGCTGGATTTGACGGATGGCGGTTTGTTATTGATGGCAGGTGATCTGCAGAAAAATTGGTTGCATGGAATAAATAAATCCGTACGCGTAACCGGTCCGCGTATCAATTTAACTTTCCGCTACGTCGGCTAATTCCTACTTAATTTCTCCAATGACTTTTAAATACTAATGAACAACCGGTCATTAAGTTACATCTGATTACAGTTCTTACCGATTCGGCACGGACATGAAGAGGGCTGGCTGATATCTTGACTGCATCGCCATTCATGTTGAATGGCGAACCAGTCAAACAAAGGAATCACCATGAAAAAGCTGATCGTCGCCCTGCTGGCCAGCGCCGCCGCCATCTCCGCCGCCCAGGCCCAGACCACCACCGCGCCGCGCGCGTACGTCGGCGTGGGCATCGCTACCGCCGACCATGAGGATTCATACTCGGGCCTGAGCAGCTTCAACAGCGATGGCTACAAAGCCTCCGGCAAGATCTATGGCGGGTACGAGATCAACCCGATGTGGGCGGTTGAAGCCGGCTATACCGATTTCCGCAAGTCGAACTTCAACTACAGCTCGGCTGCCACCACCATCAACGGCGACACCAAGGGCTACGGCTACTACCTGGCCGCCAAGGCTAGCGCACCGATCAACGACCAGTTCTCGGTCTACGGCAAGCTGGGCGTGCAGCACAGCCAGCGCGAACTGCGCAGCGTTGCCTACAACCTGAAGGATGACGATACCGGTGCCTACGGTGCGCTGGGTCTGCAGTACAACATCAACCAGCAGGTTGCGCTGACCGCCGAGTACGAGCGCTACGGCAAGAGCAAGGATTTCGGTGCCAAGGCCGACGTCTGGACCGTGGGCGCCCATTACGCTTTCTAAGCTGCGCGCTGCAGTACCGCGAAGCAAAAGGACCTGCGGGTCCTTTTTTCGTTAACGACCGTATCAACGCAGCACGTGTTCGTGGCCGTTCTGCGGCGGTATCCAGGGCGGCAAGGGTGGCGGCGTCGTGGGCGCGCGGAAACCGGCCGCGACGAAACGGTGCAGCGACGACCAAGGCCACTCGGCCGCATTCCCGCACAGGCCATGCCGCACCGGATTGCCGTGGACGTAGTCGATCAGCGCCGTATATTCCTGGTCGTCACCGATGCGGTAATCGCGGTAATGGCGTTCCCAGATCGCCTCGCCGAGTCCCCCCAGGCGCGCGCCGGGAGCGCAGGATTTGTTCAAGGCCTTCGAAAACGCGATCTTGACGGCGCGCCAGCGCATGGCGCAATCGTGGTCGCCCGGTGGCAGGGTCCAGATCGCGTGCGCGTGGCTGGGCAGCACGACCCAGGCATCGACGTGGAAAGGTTTGCGGATCCTGGCCTGGCGCATGGCTTCGCCGAAGGCCGAAAAATGGTCGGTCAACAAAGTGCTGTGGCGGTCCAGCAGTCGTACCGTGAAAAAGAAGGTTCCACCCGGTACGCGGTTATCGCGGTAATGTGTCATGAATCCGGTCTGCCGGGCGGTAGGGCAGGGGCGCCAATGCGACGCATGCCGGCCGGGCATCAACAACTCAACGATGGGCGATTTTAAACACGTTTCGTCATCGATGAGTTTTCATTTCCGCGCAAAAACGGATCTGTAAAAACGGCAAGTGACTGTTTTTACGATAAAAAACCCTGCCAGCCTGGATGGGCTGGCAGGGTTGCAGGCAGCGGCGTCTGCGCGCGTGTCGCGCGCCAGCGACTCAGGCGGACAGCGGCTTGTAGCGGATACGCTTCGGCTTGGCGCCTTCTTCGCCCAGGCGCTTCTTCTTGTCGGCCTCGTATTCCTGGTAATTGCCGTTGAAGAAGGTGACTTGCGAGTTGCCCTCGAACGCCAGGATGTGGGTGGCGATACGGTCCAGGAACCAGCGGTCGTGCGAGATCACCATCACGCTGCCGGCAAATTCCAGCAGCGCGTCTTCGAGGGCGCGCAGGGTTTCGACGTCGAGGTCGTTCGACGGTTCGTCCAGCAGCAGCACGTTGCCGCCCATCAGCAGGGTTTTGGCCAGGTGCAGGCGGCCGCGTTCGCCGCCCGACAGGTTACCGACGATCTTTTGCTGGTCGGCGCCCTTGAAATTGAAGCGGCCGAGATAGGCACGCGACGGCATCTCGAAGCGGCCGACGCTGAGCATGTCGGCGCCGCCGGTAACGTCCTCGAACACGGTCTTGCCGTTGCTGAGGTCTTCACGGGTCTGGCCGACCAGCGACACTTTCGCGGTCTGGCCGATCACGACTTCACCGCTGTCCGGCTGCTCGAGGCCGGCGATCATCTTGAACAGGGTCGACTTGCCGGCGCCGTTCGGACCGATGATGCCGACGATCGCGCCCGGCGGTACGGTGAACGAGACATCGTCGAGCAGCAGGCGGTCACCGAACGCTTTGCTGACGTTCTTGAACTCGATGACTTCGTTGCCCAGGCGTTCCGCCACCGGAATGAAAATTTCCTGGGTCTCGTTGCGCTTCTGGTATTCGTATTCGCTCAGTTCGTTGAAGCGGGCCAGGCGCGCCTTCGATTTCGCCTGCCGCGCCTTCGGATTCTGGCGCGCCCACTCGAGTTCCTTGGCCAGCGCCTTCTGGCGCGCCGATTCGGTCGCTTCTTCCTGTTTCAGGCGCGCCTGCTTCTGGTCCAGCCAGGACGAATAATTGCCCTTCCACGGGATGCCCGAGCCGCGGTCCAGTTCCAGGATCCATTCGGCGGCATTGTCGAGGAAGTAGCGGTCGTGGGTGATGCCGACCACGGTGCCCGGGAAGCGCAGCAGGAACTGTTCCAGCCACTCGACCGATTCGGCGTCCAGGTGGTTGGTGGGTTCGTCCAGCAACAGCATGTCCGGTTTGCTGAGCAGCAGCTTGCACAGCGCCACGCGGCGCTTTTCGCCGCCGGACAGTACGCCGACCTTGGCATCCCACGGCGGCAGGCGCAGCGCATCGGCCGCCATTTCCAGCTGCAGGTTCAGGTTGCCGCCGTCGGCTGCGGCGATGATCGATTCCAGGCGCTCCTGCTCCTTGGCCAGCGCATCGAAATCGGCGTCTTCTTCCGCGTAGGCGGCGTACACCGCTTCCAGCTTGGCTTGCGCCTCGAAGGCTTCGCCCAGGCCGCTTTCCACTTCCTGGCGCACGGTCTTGTCCGGATCGAGCTGCGGTTCCTGCGGCAGGTAGCCGATGTTCAGGCCCGGCATCGGCCGCGCTTCGCCCTGGATGTCGGTATCGATGCCGGCCATGATCTTCAGCAGCGTCGACTTGCCCGAGCCGTTCAGGCCCAGCACGCCGATCTTGGCGCCCGGGAAGAACGACAGCGAAATATCCTTCAAAATCTGCCGTTTCGGTGGGACGATCTTGCCCACGCGGTTCATGGTATAGACGTAATTGGCCATGTGATGTCAGTGACTCGGTGAGAAATAAGGACGACAGGATACTGTAAAAATTCGGGGTCAGAGCACAATTCGGGGTCCGACCCCGAATTGTGCTCTGACCCCGAATTGCTCAAGCCTGCTTGGTGACGGTAGCTTGCGGGCGCTTCCATAAACCTTCGGCGGCGAACAGGGCCAGGGCCAGCCAGATCAAGACGAAGCCGACCAGGCGCTCACGCGTAAACGCTTCGTGGAACAGCCAGACGCCGAGCAGGAATTGTAGCGTCGGCGACAGATATTGCAGCAGGCCCAGCACGGATAGTGGAATCTGGCGCGCGCCCGAAGCGAACAGCAGTAGCGGGATGGCGGTGATCGGCCCGGCGGCGATCAGCAGCAGCCGGGTCGTGTTCGAGCCGGTATTGACGAAGGCGTTCTGGCCGTGCAGCGTCAGCCAGGTGACGTAGGCGGCCGCCAGCGGGAACAGCACCATGGTCTCGAACGACAAGCCCTCCAGGGCGCCCAGCCTGGCAGTCTTGCGCAGCAGGCCGTAGCCGCCGAAGGAGGCGGCCAGCGCCAGCGCGATCCAGGGCACGGTGCCGGCCTGCCAGGTCAGCCAGGCGACGCCGAGCGCCGCCACCCCGATCGCCATCCATTGGGTGCGGCGCAGGCGCTCGTGCAGCAGGACATAGCCGAACATGATGTTCACCAGCGGGTTGATGAAGTAGCCGA
Organism: Massilia forsythiae; assembly: GCF_012849555.1. NCBI lineage: Bacteria > Pseudomonadati > Pseudomonadota > Betaproteobacteria > Burkholderiales > Oxalobacteraceae > Massilia > Massilia forsythiae. Next base: position 1,807,225 of record NZ_CP051685.1, on the reverse strand, counting down.
GGCTGGCCTCGATCACGTGGCCGTTGTTCACCGCCCAGATATAGATCAGCCAGTTGATGCTGAGCAGCAGGGCGGAGGCGATGAAGCTGCCCAGCACGCGCGGCTGGCGCACCTGGGTCAGCCAGGCCCACTGGCGGCGCAGGGTCAGCACGATCAACAGGAACAGCAGCGACCACAGCATGCGGTGCGCCAGGATCTGCAGCGGCGGTACTTCCTGGATCGCGTGAAAATACAGCGGAAACAAACCCCAGCACAGGAAGGCGAGGGCGGCGGACAGGGTGCCGGTGCGCATGGTGGACTAAAAGTATTGACGGGCAGACATTATCCCCGAACTAGACCATCCTTGCCGGTGGCTCGGCATTTCTTGCTGGCGTCCTGTATTAACGTGCGCTCGAGCGTGCCCCGATGATGCAGACTGACCACGCGAATTTTTAATTTAGCAAAAAACTCTGAGAAAATAGCCGGACTGCCGGGAGACGAACGCGCGTCTTTTCCGGCGCCTATCCTATGGTGCTTCGCACCAGAACAACAAATGGTGACATCTTGACGTCGCAACACAATAAAAGCAGCCTGGCGGCGCTGACCCTGGCGGCGGTCGGCATCGTCTACGGCGACATCGGCACGAGCCCGCTGTACACCCTGAAGACCATCTTCGACCCGGCCCATGGCTTGCCGTTAAATACGCCCAACTTGCTCGGTATCGTGTCGCTGATCTTCTGGGGCTTGACGATGATCGTCTCCCTCAAGTATGTGACCCTGGTGCTGCGCGCCGATAACCGCGGCGAAGGCGGCATCATGGCGCTGATGGCGCTGGCCCTGAATTCGGTCACGCGCCACTCGCGCTGGCATTTTCCCTTGATGCTGATCGGCGTGTTCGGCGCCACCATGTTCTACGGCGACAGCGTGATCACGCCGGCGATCTCGGTGCTGGGCGCGATCGAGGGCCTGGAGGTGGCAACGCCGGCGCTGGCGCACTACGTGGTGCCGCTGACCATCGTCGTGCTGGTGATCCTGTACAGCGTGCAGCGCCACGGCACCGCGGGGATCGGCCGCTGGTTCGCGCCGGTGATGATGATCTGGTTCCTGGCGCTGGCGATCATGGGCATCATCAATATCGTGCAGGCGCCGGTGATCCTGCAGGCGCTCAATCCCTGGCACGCCCTCGAATTCATGCTGCGCAACCGCTTCGTCGCCTTCGTCGCGCTGGGCGCGGTGGTGCTGGCCTTTACGGGCGCCGAGGCGCTGTACGCCGACATGGGCCACTTCGGCAAGACGCCGATCCGGCAAGCCTGGTTCATGGTGGTGTTCCCGGCGCTGGCGCTGAACTACCTGGGGCAGGGCGGCCTCTTGATCACGCGCCCGGACGCCATCGACAACCCGTTCTTCCACCAGCTCGGCAGCTGGAGCGTGCTGCCGCTGGTGGTGCTGTCGACCATGGCCGCGGTGATCGCCTCGCAGGCGACGATTTCCGGCACCTTTTCGATGACCAAGCAGGCGATCGCGCTCGGCCTGCTGCCGCGCATGCGCGTGATGCACACCTCGGAGAGCGAGATCGGCCAGATCTACGTGCCGGCGGTGAACTGGCTGCAGCTGACCGTGGTCCTGATCGCGGTGGTCGGCTTCGGTTCCTCGGACCGCCTGGCCGGCGCCTACGGCATCGCCGTCACCGCTACCATGTTCGCGACCACTTTTTTGACCTTCTTCGTCACGCGCTACCGCTGGCACCTGCCGCTGGCGGTGTGCCTGGGCGCTACCGGCTTTTTCATGGCGATGGACGTGATGCTGTTCTCGGCCAGTACCTTGAAATTGCTGCACGGCGGCTGGTTCCCGCTGCTGCTCGGCGCCATCCTGCTGACCATCATGCTGACCTGGAAGCGCGGCCGCGAACTGGTGTTCGAGAACCTGGAAAAGCACGCGATCCCGCTCGAAGACTTCCTGCAATCGCTGTTCGTGGCGCCGCCGGCGCGCGTGGCCGGCACCGCCATCTTCCTGCGCGGCGAGACCGACGGCGTGCCGCACGCGCTGTTGCACAACCTGCTGCACAACAAGGTGCTGCACGAGCGCGTGACCTTCTTGACGGTGCGCATCCGCGAAGAACCGTACGTGCCGTCCAGCGAACAGGTGGAAGTCGTCGCCCTCGGCCACAACTGCTACCAGCTGAACATCACCTACGGCTTCAAGGACGAGCCCAATATCCCCGACATCATGCAATTGTGCGCCGCCCAGGGCTTGAGCTTCGAGATGATGGAGACCTCGTTCTTCATCGCGCGCCAGACCGTGATCTCGGTGCCGGGCCGCGGCATGGCCCCCTGGCGCGAACATCTGTATGTGGCGATGCAGCGCAATGCCCGTACCGCCGCCGACTATTACCAGATTCCAGCCAACCGGGTGATCGAACTCGGTACCCAGGTGGAGATCTGAGCCGGCGGCGACAAGCTGTTACAAATGGACACAAATGGCCGAAAGCCATGCTCTGCGGGTTGGGGTAAGGTTGATAGTTTCCTAACCTAAACTTTACCCGCAGGAGTTCCATGAAACTGAAGCCGTCCTTCGCCGCCGTCCTCGTCGCCGCTTCCATCACCGCCCTCGGCTTGAGCGCGTGCGGCGGCGGCAGCAGTTCCGGCAGCACCAGCGTCGTCGTCGCCAATCCGGCCGCCTTCAGCGCCACCGACACCACCGTCGGCACCGGCGCCGAAGCCACCGCCGGCAAGACCGCCACCGTCACCTACACCGGCTGGCTGTACAGCACCACGGCCACCAACAACAAGGGCACCCAGTTCGACAGCGGCTCGTTCTCGTACGTGGTCGGCGGCAGTTCGGTGATCCCCGGCTTCGACCGCGGCGTGACCGGCATGAAGGTGGGCGGCAAGCGCACCGTGCTGATTCCATCGAGCCTGGGCTACGGCACCGGCGGTTCGGGCGCCATCCCGGCGAATGCCGGCCTGGTGTTCGACATCGAGCTCACCGCCGTCAAATAAAACCATTATTCGCGCAGCGCCAGCAGCGGCCGCATGCGCACCGCCGCCAGCGTGTGGCGCAGGGTCGCGCCCAGCGCCACGGCCAGGGCCACCAGCAGCGCCGCGGCGATGGTCCAGATGCCGACCGGCGCCCGTTCGGCGAAGCCGCCCAGGTAGCGCTGAAGCGCGACGTACGCCAGCGGCAGCCCGACCAGCGCACCGGCGCCGACCAGCAGGGCGAATTCGCGCAGTACCAGCCGGCCGACCGCGGCGCCGCCGGCGCCGTACAGCTTGCGCAGCACGATCTCCTTTGCGCGCCGTTGCACGTTGTAGGCCGCCAGCACGTAGATGCCGAAGGCGGCGATGCCGGTGGCGACCACGCTGGCCACGGCCAGCAGCCTGGCCAGGCGCAGGTCGTCGGCATAGAACAGGTCGGCCATCAATGCCGGCATGCGCGTGATGCCCAGCGCTTCGTTGGGAAAATAGCGCGGCCACAGCGCTTCGATGGCGCGCCGGACGGATTCCAGGTCGCCGCTGCAGCGCACCGTGAAAAAGCCGACCCGCTCGTGCAGGTAGAACACGCTCGGCTGCTGTGCCGGCCGCGCAGCCGCAGCGGGTGGCGCTGGGCGCGCTGTTCGAACGGGTGGCGGCGCTGGTGGGACCGCACTGGCGCGCGCGCGGCGGCGCCGTCGCGTTTTCGGTGGAGCCGGGCTCGCTGGAACTGGTGGTCGATCCCGGCCAGCTGGAGCAAGCCCTGATCAACCTGCTCAAGAACGCCTTCGAGGCCACCGCCGGCAGCCCCGGCCAGGCACGCGTGGCGGCGCGCCTGGTGCGCGGCAGCCGCCTGCGCATCGAGGTCAGCGACGACGGTCCCGGCATTCCCGAAGGTTTGGCGGCCCACATCTTCACGCCCTTCTTCACCACCAGGAAGCAGGGCGGCGGCATCGGCCTGGCGCTGGTGCGCCACCTGATCCACGAAAACGGCGGCACCGTGCGCCATGCCAGGCCGGTGGGGCGCGGCGCCCGCTTCATCATCACCTTCTGAAGCCGCCGGCACGAACCGCATGGCGGCGCTGCATGCGTCGGCGGCCGCATCCCTTGCCCTGCAGTCCGTGCCAGCAGCTTTTAAAGTGGCAATTTCTTGATGGATATTAAAGACATCGCACTTGCATACGCCTGATCTGGCTCAGGCCGTACCGGGCGGCGCGGCCGTATCGTGGTCGTGTCCGTTCAACGTCCGGAGCCCGCCATGTCTTTTTACTCGTCGTTTCCCGTCACCCGGATGCTGCTCCACGCCGTGCGGCGTTCTCTTGCCGCGTGGCTGGCGCTGGGGCTGGGCTGCCTGTCCTGGGCCGCGCACGCCGCGCCCGCCGACAGCGCCGCCTGGGCATATTCCATCAATTTCTTGCCGGACGGCTTTGCCCCGTCCGCCATCAACGGCAGCGGCCAGATCGTCGGCACCTACCAGGGCATGGCGGCGGTGCTGGGAGAGGGCGGCATCGCCACCTTGCCGGGCGCCAGGTCCGGCAGCTTCGGCCTGGGCATCAACGACCATGGCGGCATCGTCGGCGCCTTCGATTCCTCGTACAGCGGCATCGCCTTCTCGTATGTCGACGGCAGGCTGGTGTCGCTCGGCGAGCGCCTGCCGTCATCCTACGGCTATTCCAACGCCACCGGCATCAACGATGCCGGCATCATCATCGGCAATGCCCAGCCGCCCATCGGCGAAGCGGCGCGCGGCTACGTCTACGACGGCGCCGGCTTCCGCTTCATTCCGACCTTCGGCGGCGACTGGAGCAACGCGGCCGCCATCAATGCGTCCGGCGCCGTGGTCGGCCTCTCGACGCTGCCGGGCGGGGGCGCCCTGACCCCCCTGCGGCACGCCTACCTCGACAATGCCGCCGGCACGCTCGACCTGGGCACGCTGGGCGGCGTGAACAGCGAAGCCTACGACATCAACGACGCCGGCCTGGTGGTCGGGTGGTCGGAGACCACGGTCGATCCCGACAATCCGCCCTTGTCGCGCCCTTTCCTGTACCGCGACGGCGCCATGCGCGACCTGGGGTCGCTGGGCGGCTACTACGGTTACGCGCGCGGAATCAACAATGCCGGCGTGGTGGTCGGCGAATCCGACCTCGTCACCGACACCGGCTGGGGTTCGCACGCCTTCCTGTACCGCGACGGCGCCATGATCGACCTGAACACGCTGCTGGCGGATGCGGGCGGGTGGGAACTGGTGGACGCCTCCGACATCAACGATGCCGGCCAGATCCTGGGCCGCGCCTGCCGCGCGGGCGATTGCGTGGCGGTGCGTCTCGACCTGGTGCCGGCAGTGCCGGAGCCGGGCGCCTGGGCGCTGCTGCTGGGCGGACTCGGCCTGCTGGCAGGGCGCGGGCGGCGCCGCGGCGCGCGCGCCCTGCGTAGCACCGGCGCCGCCGTGGCGGCGGCGCTGGCGGCCAGTGCCGCCGTCATCAGCCCGGCCGCGCTGGCGGCGCCGCTCTACGGCGCCACCTTCCTGCCTGAGGGCCTGCAAGCCTACGGCATCGACAACGGCGGGCGCATCGCCGGCTGGGGCAACAACGGCACCTATACGCGCGCCTTTGTCTGGGAGGGCGGCGCCACGGCGTTCCTGCCCACGCTGGGCGGCCCCACGGCGTTCGCCACGTCGATCGCCGGCGGCGTGGTGGCCGGCGCCTCGGCCTCGGGTGACGCCGCCCGCGGCTTCGTGTATGCCGGCGGCGCGATCCAGGCGATCGGCACCCTGTACGGCGGCGACAGCTATGCCTACGGCGTGAACGCGGCCGGCCAGGCGGTCGGCGAATCCACCGACATGTCCGGCACCAGCCGCGCCTTTTTGTACAGCGGCGGCACGCTGCTCGATATCGGCGACCTGGGCGGCGGCGACGCGCGTGCGCGCGCCATCAACGAGGCCGGCGTCATCGCCGGCGGCTCGCGGCCGGGCGCCGCCTTCCCGGACGACGGCGCCCATGCCTTTTTGTACCGCGATGGCGTCATGTCCGATCTCGGGACGCTGGGCGGCGGCTTCAGCTGGGCCAATGCGCTCAACGATGCGGGGCAGGTGGCCGGCTACAGCCTGACCGCGGGCGACGCCGCCTGGCGTCCGTTCCTGTACAGCGACGGCGTGATGCGCGACCTCGGTTCCTTCGGCGGCGACTGGGGAGAGGCGCACGGCATCAATGCGGCCGGCCTGGTGGTCGGCGCCTCCAGCCTGCCGGGCTTCGGCTTTTCCCATGCGTTCGTGTATGCCGATGGCGAACTGCTCGACCTGAATGCGCTGGTCGGCGGCCTCGGCATCTTCACGCTGACCGACGCGGTCGGCATCGACGACCTCGGACAGATCGCGGCGAACGGCTGCACCGAATTCGGTTATTGCGCGCCGGTGCTGCTCACGCCGGTGCCCGAGCCGGCCTCGGTGCCGCTGCTGCTGGCGGGGCTGCTGGTGCTGGCGCTCCTGAGCGCGCCGCGCTATCCGCTCGTGCGTACGGCCTGAAAACGCACGCGGTGCTATGCTGAGGTCCGCCTGGCCATGCCGGCCAGGGCACATCCCGGAGGACGGCAATGGCAACGACGGACAGCGTGCAAGCGCAAGCGATTCACGATTTGACGCCGCGCCAGCGCATCGTCGCCATCGTCGGGGCCTCGTCCGGCAACCTGGTCGAGTGGTTCGACTTCTATATCTATTCGTTTTGCGCGCTGTACTTCTCGTCGCAGTTCTTCCCGAAAGGGGACGCCACCACCCAGCTGCTGAACACCGCCGGCATCTTCGCCGCCGGCTTCCTGATGCGTCCCATCGGCGGCTGGCTGTTCGGCCGCATCGCCGACCGCTACGGCCGCCGCAACGCGATGATGATCTCGGTGCTCATGATGTGCGGCGGTTCCCTCATGATCGCGGCGCTGCCGACCTATGCGACGATCGGCACGGCGGCGCCGGTGCTGCTGCTGGTGGCGCGTTTGTTCCAGGGGTTATCCGTGGGCGGTGAATACGGCACCAGCGCCACCTACATGAGCGAGGTGGCCGAACCGGGCCGGCGCGGCTTCTTCGCCTCGTTCCAGTACGTGACCCTGATCGGCGGCCAGCTGGCGGCGCTGCTGGTGCTAGGCGTGCTGCAACTGTTCCTGTCGCACGAGGAACTGGTGGCCTGGGGCTGGCGCATCCCGTTCGTGGTGGGTGCGGCCTCGGCGCTGGTCTCGCTGTACCTGCGCCGTTCGCTGCACGAGACCACCACCGCGGCCGGGCGCACCAGCGAGGCCGCCGGCAGCGTGCTGACGCTGCTGCGCGAGCACCGGCGCGCCTTCGTCACCGTGCTCGGCTTCACGGCGGGCGGCTCGCTGATCTTCTACGCCTTCACCACCTACATGCAGAAGTACCTGGTCAACACGGTCGGCATGAGTGCCAAGACCGCGAGCGGCGTCATGACCGTGTGCCTGCTGATCTACATGGCGCTGCAGCCGCTGTTCGGCGCGCTGTCCGACCGCATCGGCCGGCGCACCTCGATGATCGCCTTCGGCCTGCTGGCGGCGATTTTCACGGCGCCGGTGATGTTCGCGCTGCGCTCGGCCGGCAGTCCGCTGATGGCCGGCGTGCTGATCACCTGCGCGCTGGCGATCGTCAGCCTGTACACCTCGATCGGCGGTTTGATCAAGGCGGAAATGTTCCCGGTCGAGGTGCGCGCGCTGGGCGTGGGGCTGTCATACGCGGTGGCCAACGCCATTTTCGGCGGCAGCGCGGAATACGTGGCGCTGTGGTTCAAGCAGGCCGGCCACGAACCGTATTTCTACTGGTACGTCAGCTTCATGTGCCTGCTGGCCTGCATCGTGGCGATCCGCATGCCGGATCCGACCAAGTCCGGGTTGCTCAAGTAGCCCGCACTCGCACCCGTACACGTGCCGGGGCAGGGCGATGCCACGCCGTCATGGGCTCGTGGCGGCAGCTCTCAGCCTGCATCCGGCTGCGCCGGGCGCAGCATGTCGATGTGCAGGATGCCATCCTCGTCGTACGGGGCAGAGACGGTGACGAAGCCGAAGCCGGCATAGAAGCGCTCCAGGTGCGCCTGGGCGCCGATGCGGATCGCGTGGCCCGGATGCAAACGGTCGGCATGGGCGAGGCCCTGCGCCACCAGTTCGCGCCCGAGTCCGGTGCCGCGCGCGCCGGCGCTGGTGGTGACGCGGCCGATCGACATCTCCTCGTACTTGGCGCCCGGCGCCAGGCAGCGCAGCGTTGCCGCCAGTTCGCGCCTGCCGTCGGCAACCCGCCAGCCGAGCAGGTGGTGCGCGCCCGGATCGAGTCCGTCGATGTCCGGATACAGGCAGGTCTGTTCCAGCACGAATACCTGCTGGCGCAGTGCCAGCATGTCGTGCAGTTGCGCCGCGGTCAGGTCGGCGAAACTGCGCCATTGCCATTCAATCATTGTCGTTTCCATTGCGATGAAATGAGAGGAAAGCCGCGATAAAAGGAAAGCCGCGGCAAAAAGACAAGCGCGCTAAAAAGACATCCGCTTTCACGCCGCCGTCTCGAAACCTTCGAGCACGTTGACCACGGCGATGCCGAGTTCCGCGCCGGCGCCGCCGCCTTCCAGTACGAACACGGTCGGCAAGCCGAGATAGGCGAGGCGCTCGCCGGCGCGCAGGAAGTCCGCGCCGGACAAGCCGAAGTGCGGCGCAATCCGTCCCGGCGGCAGCGCGCCCGCCGGCGGTGAAACGCACGACGATGCGGATGGCTGCGCGAACGGCTGCGCCGCGCCGGCGGTATCCACCCCGAGCGACACCACCAGCGCCTGCGGCGCGAAAGCGGCCAACCTGAGGCAGGCGGTTTCCAGCGCCGCGAACCAGTGCGCCGGACCGGCGTCGCGCGCCAGCGGCAGGTTCAGGGTGCAGCCGAGCCCCGCGCCGGCGCCGGTCTCGCCGGCATGGCCGGCATAGAACGGATAGCTGGTGTGCGGATCGGCATGGATCGAGACGAACGGCACGTCGCCGCGTTCATAGAAGATGTCTTGCGTGCCGCTGCCGTGCGAATAGGCGAGGTCCAGGATGGCGACCCGCTGCAGGCCGTCGTCGAGCAGGTGCTGGGCCGCCAGCGCGGCGTTGTTGAGGAAGCAGGCGCCGCGAAAATAGTCGGCGCCCGCATGCTGGCCCGGCGGACGGGTGAGGGCGAAGGTGACGGGTTCGCCCAGGCGCAGCGCGTGCGCCGCGTTGACCGCGCAATCGGCGCCGGTCTTGGCGGCGGTCCAGGTGCCGGCCGTGAGCGGGCTGGCGCTGTCGCCGGCGTAGCAGCCGAGGCGGGCGCCGAAGTCGTCCGGTTCGGGGAAGGACGTGGCGTCGCCGCGCCGGGTGACGGTCCGCGGCCAGATCCAGGGCAGGATGTCGCGCCCGCCGTGGCGCGCGTCGAGCGCCAGCCAGGCGCTCCAGGCGCTGCGCAGGAAGTGCAGGTAGCGCGGTGCGTGGATGCGTTCCAGCGACACCAGCGGCACGCCGTGCGGCGTGACGATGCGTCCCAGGCCGCGCCGCGCCAGTTCGGCCAGCACGGCGTCGAGGCGTCCCGGCGTGTCGGCGCAGGCGACGGCCTCGCCGCCCAGAATCGCGAAGCGGCCTTCGTGCTGGGCGTGGTGCTCGTTATAAAAGGTCAGCAAGGCATCCTCGATGCGGGCAGGCGGGCGGCGCGGAAAACGCAGTCGGCGCATGTGGCCGGCGCGGCGCCGCCATCCCGTGCCGGCGGCCGCCACGCCGCCTGAAACTCAGTTATTCCCGCACAGCGTGCTGCTGTTGTAGGCCGCGACGAAGTCGTCGAAGCTGCCGCTGTCGCTGCGTTCGATCGCCGCCTGCTCGTCCAGCGACGCGCGCGCCATCTCGTCGAACAGCGCTGCCTCGGCCGGCATCAGCGGCTCGCCGCGCAGGGTGCGCGCATGCAGTTCGCTCTGCTGCAGGCCGAAGCGGGCGAACGAACCGAGGGCGCGCACGTCGGCCAGCACGCGCGCCGACGGCGTCTTGTCCGGGTCGGCGACCTTGGCGCGCTGCGCCTCGAGCGACTCGAGGTGCACGCCCTTGTAGTTGTGTTCGCTGTCCAGCAGCTCGGCCAGCGGACGGATGCGTTCGATCAGTTCGGCCGCCCATTCCGTGAGCGGCACCTCGGCGTCGTCGCGGGTCAGGGTCAAGCCGGGACGGCGGCCTTCCTTGACCGTGCGGGCGAAGTTGCGGGCGTGGACTTGCCCCTCCATCGCATTGATCAGCGGGCTTTCCTCGAGCGCGCAGAACAGCAAGAAGGCGTCCAGGAAGCGCCCGGTTTCCAGCGACACGCCGACCGGCTCGAACGGATCGATGTCGAGGCAGCGCACCTCGATGTACTGCACGCCGCGGTTGCACAGCGCCTGTACCGGGCGCTCGCCGGTGCGGATCACGCGCTTGGGGCGGATGGTCGAATAGTATTCGTTCTCGATCTGCAGGATATTGGTCGACAGCTGCACCCACTCGCCATCCTTCTTGGTGCCGACTTCCTCGTACGGCGGATAGGGGCGGTTGACCGCGTCCATCAGCGAGGTGACGTAGCTTTCCAGGCTGTTTTCGTGCGGGCGCAGGCCGGCTTGCGCATCGTTCTGGTAACCCAGGTCGCTCATGCGCAGGCTGGTGGCGTAGGGCAGGTACAAGGTGTCGTCCGACAGCGCTTCCAGGTTGTGCTCGCGGCCTTCCAGGAAGGCGCTGGCCAGCACCGGAGAAGCGCCGAACAGGTACATCAGCAGCCAGCTGTAGCGGCGGAAATTGCGGATCATCGCAATGTAGCTCTCGGACTGGAAGTCGCGCAGCGCGTTGCGGCGTTCCTCGGCGATGCCTTCGCTTCGGGCCAGCAGCTGCCAGAACGCTTCCGGCAGCGAATAATTGTAGTGGATGCCGGCGATGCACTGCATCGCCTTGCCGTAGCGTAGCGCCAGGCCGCGCCGGTACACGTGCTTGAGCATGCCGATGTTGGAGTTGCCGTACCAGCCTATCTGGATCTCGTCTTCCGGCGGCAGCGCGCACGGCATCGACTGGCTCCACAGCATCTCGCCGTCCAGCTTGGTGTAGGCGTAGCGGTGGACCGCATCCAGGCGGTTCAGGGCCAGGCCGATGTCGTGCTCGGCCGGCGTGATGAATTCGAGCAGGGCTTCCGCGTAGTCGGTGGTGATCTGCGAGTGCGTCAGGGCCGAGCCGAGTGCGGCCGGATGCGGCGTGCGCGCCAGATGGCCGTGCGCGTCCACGCGCAGGGTCTCGCGCTCGATGCCGCGCAAGCCCTGCAGCAGCAGGCCGCGGTGCGCATCGTCGTCCAGCAGGGCCAGGCGGCGGGTCAGTTGGTTCGACACGGGAATTCCTTTCTAACTTTCTAATACTGCATGAAGGTGCAGAGAGTAACCGAAAACGGCCAAGCGCGCCGGAGCACCCCGAATATGGCAATTTTATAAAAAGCGGCGCACGGCTGCAGCCGTACGGGGCCATGTTACCCGGCCAGTCTTACATGAAAAATACAGGCGGGCGGCCGGCGCGGCACCGGCCCGGCGGGCGCCGCCGGCGTGCGCCGGCCGCAGGTACCGCCTCGCCGCGGCGGTCATTTCAGCGGCGGTTTGAATGCCGCTTTCGGCGCTGCCGCCGGCGGCGGCATGGCCGGTGCGGGCGGCGTCGCCGTTCCCGCCGGCACGGCCGATCCAGGCCCCACGGCGGATCCTGCGGGCGCGGCCGATCCCGCCGGCGCGGCCGGCCCGGAGGGCGCGGCGGTTGCGGCCGGCGCCGCCACAGCGGGGGCCGTGGCCGGCGCCGGCGGCGCGGGCGGCACGCTGCGCGCGGCGATCCAGCGCTTGATCTGCTGTTCCAGGACGTCGAGCGGCAGGGCGCCGTTTTCCAGCACGGCGTCGTGGAAAGCGCGCTCGTCGAAGCGTTCCCCGAGCGCGCTTTCCGCCTTGCGCCGCAGCGCCAGGATGCGCAACTGGCCGATCTTGTAGGCCAGCACCTGGCCCGGCTGGGCGATGACGCGCTCGACTTCGAGTTCGTTGTCGGACGGCGGATTGGCGGTGTTGGCGTTCAGGTAGTCGAGCGCCTGCCGGCGCGACCAGCCCTTGGCGTGGATGCCGGTATCGATCACCAGGCGCGCGGCGCGCAGCAGTTCCTCGGACAGGCGCCCGAAGTCGGAAAACGGATCGCGGAAGAACCCGAGCTCGGCGCCCAGTCCTTCCGCGTACAGCGCCCAGCCCTCGCCGAAGGCGCCGTACCAGGCGTGGCGCTGGAACGCCGGCAGATCGGCAATCGCCTGCGCGCGCGCCACCTGTAAATGGTGGCCGGGCACGCCCTCGTGCAGCGCCAGCGTGTCGACCTGCCACATCGGCCGCGTGTTCAGGCGCGAGGTGTTCACCACCAGCGCCGCCGCGCGGCTGGCCGAACCGGCTTCGTAATAGGCGGCGCCCTGGTCGACGGCGCCGGCGTCCTGCACCGGCTTGACTGCGAGTTCGTCCGGCGGCACCGTGTTCACCAGCAGCGGCAAGCGCGACGTGGCGCGCGCCACGGTCCGGCGGTAGCGGCCCAGCAGCGCTTCCGGATCGGTATAGAACAGGCGCGCATCGCTGCGCGCGAACGCGAAGAACTGGGGCAGCGTGCCGCGAAAGCCGGTGCGCCTGACGATCGGCGTCATCTCGTCGCGGATGCGCGCCACTTCCTTCAGGCCGAGCGCGTGGATCTCGGCCGGGGACAGGTTGCCCGTGGTGGCGTTCCTGGCCAGGAAGGCATACCAGGCGGCGCCGCCGGGCTGGCTGGAGGCCGCGATGGCGGTGCGCGCCGCCGGCAGGTAATCGGTGCGGATGACATCTTCCAGCTTTTGCAGCGCCGGCGCCAGCGCCTGCAGCGCGCCCGCGCCGTCGGCTGCCAGGCGTTCGCGCACCTCCGGCGCGATGGTGGCGGGCAGGCGCCGGAAGGGTGCCGCCAGGGCGCCGTCGGACAAGTGCTCGCGCAGCGCGCGCAGCTGCGCCGGCAGCGGCGCCACGATCGCCTTCGGCGCCGTCCAGCCGGTACGCATCCCTTCGCGCAACTGCTCGATCACGCCATCGATGTGATGCGGCAGCGCCTGCAGGCGGGACAGGTAATTGCGGTAGTCCTCTTCGCTGTAGAACGGCATCTGCGCCACCAGCTGCGGGAATCGCCACTGCAAGCCGTCCTGGGCGCTGATCGGCTGCGGGTCGAAGGGGACGAAGGCGGCGCCGGCCAGCAGCCGCTCCTTGTCGTCGACGAACAGGTCGAGCGACAGGCGCTCCTGGTCGCTCAGTTGTTCGCGGTCGATCAGGCGCGCCAGTTCCAGCATGCGGCGCTCGTGCTCCAGCGCCTTGGCGGCGCCGGCCAGCGAGGTGTCCGACAACAGCGCATCGTAGCGGTGCTCGCCGACCGCGGTGGCGAATTCGGGATGAGTGCGCAGGCGCCATTGCCAGTCGCGTTCGAAGAGTGCGCGCGCCTGTTCCGATGGGGGCAAGGCCGCCGCCAAGGCGGCCGGCGTGGCGGCAATGGCCTGGGCCGGCGCCAGGGCGGGCAGCGCCAGCAAGATCAGGATCGCGCACCGACTGGGCGCGGACAGTCGACGCATCGGCGGCTCCGGGAAGTGGGCCGATAATTGTAACAAACAGCCGCCGCCGACCGCGCCCACGCTGTCCACGCGTCCATCCGCGTCCCCGCTATCCGCCGAACCTTCCCCCGCTGACCCGCTCGTTTGCTCCCAGGTCGCGCCAGCTCCGCACCTCGCCGAAACCGCCTTCCTGCAGCAGCGCGCGCACCGCCGCCGCCTGGTCGTAACCGTGTTCCAGCAACAGCCAGCCCCCCGGCGCCAGGTACGCGGGCGCGCCGGCGACGATGCGGCGCAGCGCCGACAAGCCGTCGGCGTGATCGGTCAGCGCGCCGGCCGGCTCGAAGCGCAAGTCGCCCTGCGCCAGGTGGGCGTCGCCGGCGGCGATGTAGGGCGGATTGGAGGCGATCAGGTCGAACACCGGCTGGTCCGCAACGCCGCCGTCCGCCAGCGCCTGGAACCAGTCGCTGCGCAGGAAGCGCACGCGCGCGCCGTTGGCGGCCGCATTCGCCTGCGCCACCGCCAGCGCCGCCGCGCTGACGTCGAGCGCGGTGACCAGGGCGTCCGGGCGCGTATGCGCGATGGCGACCGCGATCGCGCCGCTGCCGGTGCCCATGTCGAGCAGGCGCCCGCCCGGCGGCAGGCGTTCGAGCGCCAGTTCCACGATCAGCTCCGTGTCCGGGCGCGGAATCAGCACGGCGTCGCTGACCTGGAAATCGAGGCCGAAGAATTCGCGCCGGCCGACGATGTAGGCGATCGGTTCGCCGTCCAGGCGGCGCCGCACCAGCGCGGCCAGGCGCGCCGCCTGCGCGGCGTCGAGCGGATCGTCGGCCCGGGTGATCAGCTGGGTGCGCGACAGGCCGGTCGCATGGCACAGCAGGATGCGGTTTTCCAGCGGATCGAGCGGCAGCGCGGCTCGTACCGCACCGATGGAGGTGCCGGCGGCGATGTCCATGGATACACCGTCAGCGCGCGCGGCGCACCAGCACCCAGGCCAGGCTGAGCGTCAGCAGCGCGAACCACAGCGCCGACCATTGCGGCACCGACAGGCCGAGGACCGTGTCCTGCGCCGCCTCGCACAAGCCGTCGGCGCGGAACAGCCAGGGCAGCGCGGTGGCGGTAGGAATCTTGTTGAGCATGGTTTCCATCGGATCGATGCCGCACGAAAAGCCGGGATGCGCCAGCACGTACAGATGCTTGGCCACCACGCCCAGGCCGCCCAGGCCGCACAGCAGTGCCAGGCCCGCCAGCACCTTGATGCGCCCGGCAAACGCGCCGATCAGGCTGAACAGCGCGATGCCCAGGAACAGGTAGCGCTGGATCACGCACAGCGGGCAGGGCAGCATGTCCCTGGCGTGCTGCAGGTACAAGGCGGCGCCGACCAGCGCAATGGCGGCCAGGCCGATCGCGAGCAGGATGCGGCGCGAGGCGGCGGCAGAGGCGGCCAGGGTAGGCGACAGGGTGGAAGACGTGGGCATCTGGGCGGTCCTGTGGTGGCAATGTCGAGTAGGCGATTTTCGCACATTGCGAAACCATATGATCAATCGCCGAGGGCGGCGAGGAGTTCGGCCTGGTGTTCGGCGGACAGGGCCGTGGTCAGCTCGGCCAGGTCGCCGTCCATGATCATGTCGAGTTTATACAGCGTCAGGTTGATGCGGTGGTCGGTGAGTCGCCCCTGCGGGAAGTTGTAGGTGCGGATGCGCTCGCTGCGGTCGCCCGAGCCGATCAGGCTTTTACGCGTCGCCGCTTCCTTGCTCTGCTGTTCGCGCAACTGCACGTCCTTGATGCGCGCCGCCAGCACTTTCATCGCCTGCGCCTTGTTCTTGTGCTGGCTGCGGTCGTCCTGGCACTCGACCACGATGCCGGTCGGCAGGTGGGTCAGGCGCACCGCGGAATCGGTCTTGTTGATGTGCTGGCCGCCGGCGCCGGACGCACGGAAGGTGTCGATGCGCAGGTCGGCCGGGTTGATCTGCACGTCCTCGACCTCGTCCGCTTCCGGCATCACGGCGACGGTGCAGGCCGAGGTGTGGATGCGGCCCTGCGTCTCGGTGGCCGGCACGCGCTGCACACGGTGCCCGCCCGACTCGAATTTCAGCTTCGAATACACGCCGTTGCCGACCACGCGCACGATGACTTCGCGGTAGCCGCCCAGGTCGGATGCCGATTCCGATACCACCTCGACTTGCCAGCGGTTGCGCTCGGCATAGCGGGTGTACATGCGTAATAAATCGCCGGCGAAAAGCGCCGATTCGTCGCCGCCGGTGCCGGCGCGGATTTCCAGGAAAATGTTGCGCTCGTCGTTGGCGTCCTTCGGCAACAGCATGGTCTGCAGCGCCAGATCGAGTTCGGCCAGGCGCATCTTGGCGGCCTCGATCTCGTCCTGGGCGAATTCCTTCATCTCGGGGTCCGCCAGCATGTCCTGGGCCGCGGCGATGTCGCCTTGCGCCGTCTGGTACTGGTGGTAGACGCCCACCAGCGGCCCCAGTTCGGCATGCTCGCGGTTCATCTTGCGGAAACTATCCATGTCGGCGGTGGCGCCTTCGGACATCAGGAGTTCGTCGAGTTCGACGAGGCGGTTGGCCAGTTGGTCCAGCTTGGCCAGCATGGATGGTTTCATGGAATGCTCGATCGGAAAGTGGAACGCGCCGCAGGGCGGCAAAAGTGTCAACGGCGGCAAGAAACGGCCTGGGCGCTGCGGACGCAGGCCGGGAGATGAGCGACGCCGCTAACGGCGGCTGCGGAACAGCTGCGGCAGCAGGCTGGCCAGGCGCGCGCGCTCGTCGCCCTGGGCGCGGTGCAGCGCCTGCTGCGGGCCGTGCAGGAACTTGGCGGTGAGACCCTTCGACAGGGCTTCCAGCACGGTGTCGATGTCCTCTCCCTTGGCCAGCAGCTTGCGCGCCCGTTCCAGCTCGGCCAGGCGCAGGGTTTCGCTGGACTCGTGCAGGTCGCGGATCACCGGCACCACGGCGCGGTCGCCGATCCAGTGCATGAAGGATTGCACGCGCGTCTCGATGATCGCCTCGGCTTGCGCCACCGCGGCTTGGCGGCTTTCGACGCCGCTGCGCACCACGTCGGCCAGGTCGTCCACGGTGTACAGGAAGGCGTCGTTCAGGCGCGCGACCTCGGGCTCGATGTCGCGCGGCACCGCCAGGTCGACCATGAAGATCGGACGGTGGCGGCGCGCCTTGAGCGCGCGCTCGACCAGGCCCTTGCCGATCAGCGGCAGGGTGGAGGCGGTCGAGGAGATCACGATGTCGAACTGCGGCAGCTGCTCGGGCAGGTCCGCCAGGCGGATGGCGCGGCCGTTGAAGCGCGCGGCCAGCGCTTCGCCGCGTTCCAGCGTGCGGTTGGCGATGGTGATCGACTTCGGGTTCTGGGCCGCGAAGTGGGTGGCGCACAGCTCGATCATTTCGCCGGCGCCGATGAACAGCACGTTCTGGTCGCCGACGCGATCGAAGATGCGCTCCGACAGGCGCACCGCGGCGGCCGCCATCGACACGCTGTGGGCGCCGATCTCGGTGGTGCTGCGCACTTCCTTGGCGACCGCGAAACTGCGCTGGAACAGCTGGTGCAGGTAGGTGCCGAGGCCGCCGGCTTCGTCGGCCAGGCGCACCGCATCCTTCATCTGCCCCAGGATCTGCGCCTCTCCCAGCACCATCGAATCGAGCCCGGAAGCGACGCGGAAGGCGTGGCGCACGGCGTCGTGCTGGGGCAGCATGTACAGGTGCGGGCGTAGTTCACCGAAGTTCAGGCGGTGGTAGTCGGCCAGGAAGCGTGCCGAGGCGTCGAGCGGATCGGGAGCGCCGCTGGCGGCATACAGTTCGGTGCGGTTACAGGTCGAGAGCAGGGCCGCCTCGTCGCCGCCGCGGCCGTGCGTGTCGCAGCGTGCAAACCAGCCGCGCGCCGCGCGCACCGCCTCGCCCAGCCGGTCGGGCGGCATCGCCAGTTGCTCGCGGAGCGAGACCGGTGCGGTGGTGTGGTTGAGGCCGACGGCAAGCAGTTGCATGGGTGATCAAAAATCGGGCAGTCGATGCATTATACCCTGATGCCCGCAGGGTTTCATGCGACGGCTCGGACAGGTTGTCAGGCGCCCAGCCGCTCCAGGCGGTAGCCGTAGCTGTACACCGGCACCAGCCGGAAACCGTTTTCCGGGCGCAAGCGCAGCTTGTTGCGCACGCGCGAGACGTGGGTATCCATGGTGCGCGACGGCACCGCGGTCTCGCGCACCCAGATCGATTCGTGGATGTAGGCGCGCGACAGCGGGCGCCCCAGGTTGCGGAAAAACAGCAGGGCCAGGTTGAATTCCTTGTGGGTGACGTCGATCTGCTCGCCATCCATCATCAGGCGGCCCGGGCGGGTCTCGAACACGTAGGGGCCGAACTGCAGTTGCTCGGCGCCGTTCTGCGACGGGTAGGCGCGGCGCAGCAGCGCCTGCACGCGCGCCACCAGCTCGCCGCGGCGCAGCGGCTTGACCAGGTAGTCGTCGGCGCCCGCGGTGACGCCGGCCACGATGTCGTCCTCGGCGGCGCTGCCGGCCAGGAACATGGTCGGCGTGTTCGGCGCCATCTTTTCCTTGGCGCGGCGCAGGACTTCCTGTGCCGGCACGTCGTTCACCTGCCAATCCATGATCAAGAGATCGGTACTGTCCTTGCGCAATTGCCCCAACATATCCTTGCCATTGTCGAATGCCTGGCAATTGTGCCCCGCGCCATTCAGGACTTGGCAAATCAGGTCTGCTTGTACGTTATCGTTGTCCAGTACTGAAATTCGCATGATCAAACGGGTCTCGCCGTAGTGGGATTTTTAGAGGTAGAACTGTAGGATGCCTCCTACAATTATGATCGAAATATAGCAGACTTTTAAAATAAGGCGACTGAGCCTTACGGAAATTCACATTTTCGTTGGCAAATTACGTCACACTCGTGTCAAATTGCCAACTTAATCATGGCAACTTCAATCAATCGTGGTCGGGAGCGTTTACATGTTCAAGAAAAAGGCGAAAGGCGGCGAACTGGTCTTGCTGCCGGTATCGAGCGCGGACCTGGAGAAAGTGCGCGAGCATTGCCGCGCCATGGTGCGCAAGCGCGCCGCGATCGCCGCCGGGGTGTCGGCAATTCCGCTGCCGGGCATCGATGTGGTGTCCGACCTGTCCAGCTTCGCGATGATGGTGGAAGAGATCAACCACGCCTTCGGCCTGACGCCGGACCAGATCGAGCGCCTGCAGCCGCGCATGCGGGTGGCCGCCTACCAGGCGGTGGCGGCGCTGGGTGGGACGCTGGTGGGCAAGCTGGTGACCAAGGAACTGGTCCTGAAACTGTTGCAGAAGTCGGGCGCCAGGCTGGTCGCCAAGTCGGCCGCCAGAGTGGTGCCGCTGGCGGGGCAGATCGCCTCGGCGGCGATCGGTTTCGCGCTGTTCCGGCAGATGGGCTACCAGCACGTGGAAGCCTGCACGCGGGTGGCGCAGGAAGTGGTGCTGGAAGCAGGAAAAGACTAGCGGCGCGCCAGGGGGCGGCCGGCATGGCGCGGCGAACACCGCGGCGCAATGAACTGCGGCGCCGCAGCGCCGCACTGGAACCGTGGCGCCGCAGCGCCGCAGGCAACGCGCGCCGGCGCTCAGGCGTCCGGCAGCACCACGTTCACGTCGAGCACTTCCAGGTTGCCCTGGCGGTCGAGCGAAATCTTGATGTCCTCGGCGTTGACCTTGGTGTACTTCGAGATCACCTCGATCAACTCCTGGTGCAGGGCCGGCAGGAAATCCGGGCCGGCGCGGTTGGTGCGCTCGCGCGCGATGATGATCTGCAGCCGTTCCTTGGCCGCATTCGCGCTTTTCGGTTTCTGCGGAAACAGGAATGAAAGCAAGGCCATGTCACTTGGCTCCAAACAGGCGCTGCAGCAGGCCCGGCTTTTCGTAGCTGATGTAGCGCAGCGGAATTTCTTCGCCCAGGAAACGCGCGACCACGTCCTGGTAGGCGCGCGCGACGTCGGTTTCCTTGAAGTGGATCGCCGGGTTGCCCTGGTTGGAGGCGTGCAGCACGGCTTCCGATTCCGGGATGATGCCGATCAGCGGAATGCGCAGGATTTCCTGCACGTCCTGGTACGACAGCATCTCGTCGGCCTCGACGCGGCGCGGCGAATAGCGCGTGATGAGCAGGTGTTCCTTGACCGGTTCGCCGCCGCTCTGGGCGCGGCGCGACTTGGCCTGCAGGATGCCGAGGATGCGGTCGGAATCGCGCACCGACGACACTTCCGGGTTGGTGACGATGATGGCGTCGTCGGCGAAGGTCAGCGCCATCAGGGCGCCGTGCTCGATGCCGGCCGGCGAATCGCAGACGATGTATTCGAAGTCCATCTGCACCAGGTCGTTCAGCACGCGCTCGACGCCGTCTTCGCTGAGGGCGTCCTTGTCGCGCGTCTGCGAAGCCGGCAGGATGAACAGGTTGTCGCAGTGCTTGTCCTTGATCAGCGCCTGGGTCAGCGTGGCTTCCTTGTTGATGACGTTGATCAGGTCGTATACCACGCGCCGTTCGCAACCCATGATCAGGTCGAGGTTACGCAAGCCGACGTCGAAGTCGATCACCACGGTCTTGTGGCCGCGCAGGGCCAGGCCGGTCGAGAAGCTCGCGCTGGAAGTGGTCTTGCCCACGCCGCCCTTGCCGGACGTCACAACGATAATTCTTGCCATGAAAAATATAAATCCTTTTCAGTTCTGGTCGGTGCCGGGTGGCGGGGTGCTCAGTGGCGATTCGCCGGACCCAGCGATGATATATCGATTCGGTCGCCGACCAAACGGATTTGTACCGGTTGGCGCGACATGTCGGCCGGCAATCCTTCGTCGAAGGTACGGTAGACGCCCGCGATCGACACCAGTTCCGGCTCCAGCTGCAAGGCGAAGATGCGCGCCCCGGCATTGCCGGAAGCGCCGGCCAGCGCGCGCCCGTACAGCGGCGCATACACGTGGATGCTGCCGTCGGCGATGATTTCGGCGCCGTTGTTGACCACGGCGGTGATGATCAGGTCGGCGCCGCGCGCATAGATGCGCTGGCCGGCGCGCACCGGGGTGTCGATGATCATCGCGGGCGCGGCCGGCGGAGCAGCGGGCGCGGCGGACGCAGGTACCGCTGCCGGTGCGGGCGGCGCCGGCACCGGGACGGCCACCGGGGCCGCCGCTGCATTGTCGCGTGCGGCGTCGGCGCTGGTGCGCGCGCCACTGGAGCCGTCGTCGAGGAACAGGTCGTGGGCGCGGATGATCTCGTGCAGCGAGGCCGGCGCGCCGCGCACCGCCACCGCATTCAGGCGGTAGCGCTTGAGCAGCTTCACCAACGCTTCCCAGTCGATTTGCCCGGCTTCTTCGGCGATGCCGCCGACGTCGATCACGGCGAATTCATCCTCGAAGAAGTCCGACACGCCGCCCGTCATCTGCTTCAAGGCGGCATCGATCGCCAGCGGATCGGCCGAATGCAGGATGGTCGAAATCGCCACGACCGTGGAGATCTTGATTTCGATGGGCAAGGAAGTCGGGCTCTTGGACATGGATCGTTCTGGTTGGCACTAACCGAGCATTCTACTGTGAAATTTCGTGGAACGGAAAAGGCTTTTTGGCGTTTTGCTTATCCAGGGAAATGAATATTTCCCGATAAAAATCCGGGCGACAAAATGCTCCTCCGGAGGGACAGGTTTTCGTGAATCGGCCGTGGGTGACGGTGAATAAGCTGCTAAGATTGATTTCGCGTAAACAAACCATCCGCAGGCTCTCCAATACTGCCGGCTTTGTTGTCCAAGCCAGTGGGGGAGCCGTGTCGAGAATAACAGTGAACAGGGAATGTCCGCGCACCGCTCCAGGTGCCGGATCGATCCGTAATACTTTCGGAGATTGATATGGAAGACGTCGTTATCGTGGCCGCCGGCCGTACCGCAATCGGCAAGTTCGGCGGTACGCTCGCCAAAATTCCGGCGACGGAACTCGGTGCCCAGGTGATCAAGCAATTGCTGGCCAAGACCGGCATCGATCCGGCGGCGGTCAGCGAAGTCATCATGGGGCAAGTGCTGACCGCGGGCGCCGGCCAGAACCCGGCGCGCCAGGCGACCCTGAAGGCGGGCCTGCCGGAAGGCGTGCCGGCATCGACCCTGAACGTGGTATGCGGCAGCGGTTTGCGCGCCACCCACCTGGCGGCCCAGGCGATCGCCTGCGGCGACGCCGAGATCGTCATCGCCGGCGGCCAGGAAAACATGAGCGCCTCGCCGCACGTGCTGAACGGTTCGCGCGACGGTTTCCGCATGGGCGACGCCAAGCTCACCGACACCATGATCGTGGACGGCCTGTGGGACGTCTACAACCAGTACCACATGGGCGTGACCGCCGAGAACGTCGCGCGCAAGTACGAGATCTCGCGCGCCGAGCAGGACGAATTCGCGCAGCAGTCGCAGGCCAAGGCCGAAGCCGCGCAAAACGCCGGCCGCTTCAAGGACGAGATCATCCCGATCGAGATCCCGTCGAAGAAGGGCGCCACCATCTTCGATACCGACGAGTATCCGAAGCACGGCGCCACCGTGGAAGCCCTGGCCAGCCTGCGCCCGGCCTTCAACAAGGAAGGCTCCGTTACCGCCGGCAACGCTTCCGGCCTGAATGACGGCGCCGCCGCCGTGATCATGATGTCGGCGGCCAAGGCCAAGGAACTCGGCCTGACGCCGCTGGCGCGCATCAAGGCCTATGCCTTGTCCGGCCTCGATCCGGCCATCATGGGCATGGGCCCGGTGCCGGCGGTGCGCAAGTGCCTGGAAAAGGCGGGATGGTCGCACGAAGACGTGGACCTGATGGAAATCAACGAGGCGTTCGCCGCCCAGGCCGTGGCGGTCAACAAGGAAATGGGCTGGGATACGGCGAAGATCAACGTCAACGGCGGCGCCATCGCGCTGGGCCACCCGATCGGCGCTTCCGGCGCGCGCGTGCTGGTGACCCTGCTGCACGAAATGGTGCGGCGCGACGCCAAGAAGGGTCTGGCCAGCCTGTGCATCGGCGGCGGCATGGGCGTGGCGCTCGCGGTCGAGCGTTGAACCGACGATGAAGCAAGCGCCGCAGCGCATGAGGACATGAGCGCACGAGCGCATGCGGCGCGGTATGGGCAGTGGAACGGCGGATCGAAAGCGCATGAAGCAGTCAGATGCATGACGCAGTGACGATGTTTCCATAATAAAGATTACGAAAAACAGGAGAAGACAATGACGAACAGAGTGGCATTGGTAACCGGCGGCATGGGCGGTCTGGGCGAGGCGATCTGCATCAAGCTGGCGGCGCTCGGCTATACGGTCGTGACCACCTATTCCCCGGGTAGCAAGAAGGCCGAAGGCTGGCTGGCGTCGATGCGCGAGCAGGGCCAGGATTTCAAGGCCTACGAGTGCGACGTGGCCGACTACGAGTCGGCCCAGGCCTGCGTGAGCAAGGTGGTGCAGGAAGTCGGCCCGGTCGACGTGCTGGTCAACAATGCCGGCATCACGCGCGACATGACGTTCAAGAAGATGGATAAAGTGAATTGGGACGCGGTCATGAAGACCAACCTGGATTCCGTGTTCAACATGACCAAGCCGGTCGCCGACGGCATGGTCGAGCGCGGCTGGGGCCGCATCATCAATATTTCGTCGGTGAACGGCCAGAAGGGCGCCTTCGGCCAGACCAATTACTCGGCGGCCAAGGCCGGCATCCACGGCTTCACCAAGGCACTGGCGCTGGAAGTGGCGCGCAAGGGCGTCACCGTGAACACGATTTCTCCGGGCTACATCGGCACCAAGATGGTCACCGACATCCCGACCGAAGTCCTGGAAACCAAGATCCTGCCGCAAATTCCGATGAACCGCCTGGGCAAGCCGGAAGAAGTCGCCGGCCTGGTGGCGTACCTGTCGTCGGACGAAGCCGCCTTCGTTACCGGCGCCAACATCGCCATCAACGGCGGCCAGCACATGCAGTAATCCTGCGGATCGATTGACCTGCACGACACCGCCCACGGGCGGTGTTTTCACGTCCGGAGACGCCATGCCGCCGCTCGCCGCCAAACCCTACCTGCGCTCGGTCACGCTCGACCCCAGGGCCGAGATCGACCTCGATACGTATCCGTTCACCATTCCCGCCGTGCGCGAGCTCGGGCTCCCAACCGCCAGCTGGCGGCGCTGGGCGTGATCGACCGCCTGGCCAGGCAGGGCTGCCAGTTCATCATCGCCACCCACTCGCCGATCCTGCTGGCCTATCCGAATGCCAGGATCCTCAGCTTCGACGCCGGTGGCATCACAGAAGTCGCCTACGAGGACACCGGGCACTACGCCATCACGCGCGATTTCCTCAACCACTATCCGCGCCGCCTGGAGCAGCTATTGGGCGACGAGTAGGGACGCGGCGGCAGGCCTGGCGGTGGCGCTGGGCGGCGCCGTCGCGGCGGCAAACCGGCGTATCCTGAACGCGACGCCCGGCCCGGCTGCTGCGGCACTGACGAGGACGACGATGACGATCGATGCAAGACAGGTGGCGGCGCTGGTGATGCTGTCCGGACCGCAGCGCTACGACTATTTCATCCGCCGCGTGGCCGAGAGCGGCGTGGTGTGGGGCCTGTACCGCCAGGGCTGGGCGCTGGCGAAGAAGGAGGACGGCACCCTGATCTTTCCCCTGTGGCCGGACAGCGAGTTCGCCGCCATCTGCGCCGACTACGAATGGACCGGCTACCGGCCGCAATCCTTTACGCTCGCCGAACTCCAGGACGAACTGCTGCCGCAGCTGGCGCAGGACGGCATCGTCACCGGCGTGTTCCACACCCCGGGCGCGCGCGACGTGATGCCCGGCGCCGGCCTGCTGCGCGCCGACCTGGCCGATGCGGTGCGCAGCCGCGAGCGCGAGCGCGGCCCCGGCGCGCAGGGAGACGCGCCATGAGCCTGCTGCCCGGCGTATTGTCCCTGTCCGAACTGGAAGAACAGCGCCTGCCGCCCGGCACCAAGGGCCTGGCGATCGGCGCGCCGCTGCGCCAGGGCGCCATCGGCGTGCAGGGGTGGAACGTGCTGCGCGGCGATACCGGGCTGCCGGTGGCGGTGCTGAAGACGGCGGCCCTGCGCCACAACCTGGCATGGATGCGCGACTTTTGCGCGCGCCACGGCGCCTCGCTGGCGCCGCACGGCAAGACCACCATGTGTCCGCAACTGTTCGGCGCCCAACTGGCGCACGGCGCCTGGGGCATCACGCTGGCGACGCCTGCGCAGGTGCAGGTGGCGCACCGCTTCGGCGTACGGCGCGTGCTGCTGGCCAACCAGCTGGTCGCGCCCGGCGACCTGCGCATCGTGCTGGCGCTGCTGCGCGACGACCCGGAATTCGACTGCGTGGTGCTGGCCGATTCCCTGGCCGGCGTGGCGCGCCTGGCGGAGGCGGTGGCGGCGCAGCCGCTGACTGCTACCGCATCCGCCGCCGTCGCGCGCCCGCTGCCGGTGCTGGTCGAACTGGGTTTGCAAGGCAAGCGCGCCGGTTGCCGCACGCCGGAAGCCGCGCTGACGGTGGCGCGCGCACTGGCCGGGTCGCCCGGGCTGGTGCTGGCCGGCTTCGAGGGCTACGAGGGCCTGCTGGTGTCGCACGACCACGAGGCCGACCTGGGTGCGGTGCGCGCCTTCGTCGACGCCCTGTGCGCGCTGGTGCCGGCGGCCGACGACGAGGGGCTGTTCCAGGGCGGCGAGATCATGGTGTCGGCCGGCGGCTCCGCCTATTTCGACCTGGTGGCGCGCGGTTTCGCAAGCATGCCCGAGCTGTCGCGGCCGCTGCGCCCGATCCTGCGCAGCGGTTGCTACGTCACCAGCGACCACGGCCTGTACCGCGCCGCGCTGGCGCAACTGGACGCGCGCGAAGGCGCCGTCTCCGCAGGCGCCGCGTCCGCGGACGGCTTGCGGCCGGCACTGGAAATCTGGAGCGTGGTGCAGTCGCGTCCCGAGCCGGACCTGGCGATCCTCGGCATGGGCAAGCGCGACGCCTCGCACGACGCCGGCCTGCCGCAGCCATTGCTGTGCCACCGGCCCGGCCCGGGGCTGCCCACGGCGCTGCCGGCCGGCTGCGAGATCGTCAAGCTGAACGACCAGCATGCCTACCTGCGCCTGCCGGAAGGTCCGGTGCGCGCCGCGCTCCAGGTCGGCGACCTGGTCGGCTGCGGCATTTCGCACCCGTGCACCACCTTCGACCGCTGGCCGCTGCTGCTCGGCGTGGACGACGACTACGCCGTCCGCGGCGCCTTCAACACCTTCTTCTGAAGCAGGCCGGAAGGCCAGGGCGGCGGCGGTTTCAGGCAAGGCCAAGTAGGCTACAATCGGCTGTCGTCCTCTTCCTGCGAAACGCCATGCCCGCCACTCCGCCGTTCCTGTTCCCGCCGATCCTGCCCATCCGCCACGGCATGCTGGCGGTCGACGCGCTGCACACGATCTACTGGGAAGAGGTGGGCAATCCGAACGGCATTCCGGTCATCTTCCTGCACGGCGGACCGGGTGCGGGCCTGTCGCCGCAGCACCGCCGCTTCTTCGATCCGGCGGTCTACCGCGTGATCCTGTTCGACCAGCGCGGCGCCGGCAAATCGACGCCGCTGGGCGAGTGGAAGAACAACACCACGCAATTGCTGATCGACGACATCGAGCGCCTGCGCGTCATGTTCCACGTCGAGCGCTGGCTGGTGTTCGGCGGTTCCTGGGGCTCCACGCTGGCGCTCGCCTATGGGCAGGCGCATCCGGAACGCTGCCTCGGCTTCGTGCTGCGCGGGATCTTCCTGTGCACCCGGGCCGAGGTCGAATTCTTCCTGTACGGCGTGCAGTGGTTCTATCCCGAGCTGTACGACGATTTCGTTTCTCCGATCCCGCCCGAGGAACGCGGCGACCTGCTGCAGGCGTACGCGCGCCGGCTGCTGTGCGACGATCCGCGCCAGTACTGGCCGGCGGCGCGCGCCTGGAGCCGCTTCGAGGGACGCCGCGTGTTCCTGCTGCCGCAGGAAGAGGAGGGTTCGTCCGACACCCTCGACCTGGGCGTGGGCCGCCTCGAGGCGCACTACATGGCCCACGGCGCCTTCTTGGACGAGGGGCAGCTGCTGCGCGACTTGCCGCGCATCGCCCATCTGCCGGCGGTGATCGTGCAGGGCCGCTACGACGTGATCTGCCCGCCCCTGTCCGCCTACCGCCTGCACCAGGCCTGGCCCGGCTCGCGCCTGCACATGATCGCCGACGCCGGCCACGGCGCCCTCGAGACCGGCATCGCGCGTGCGCTGGTGGCCGCCACCGAGCAGTTCAAGCGCCACGGCCGCTTCGAATGAAGCCCGGGCCGCATGCGGGGCGGCCTGTTACACTTGTCCGGCATACCCAGAATAACGACAAGCGATAAGCGAACCCGAATGAATATCCAGACCAACGACATCGGCCACGTGATCCAGCTGGCGATCGCACCGGTGTTCCTGCTGACCGGCGTCGCCACCAAGTTGACGGTGCTGACCAACCGCCTGGCGCGCATCATCGACCGCACCCGCGACCTCAAATTGCGGCTGCAGCAGGGGCCGGACCGGGACATCCACGAAGAGCTGGACGTGCTGTACCAGCGCTGGCAGTTGATCAACTACGCGATCACGTCCAGCACCGCCTGCGGCTTCCTGATCTGCGTGATCATCGCTTGCCTGTTCCTGGGCGACACTGCCGGCCTGCCGCTCGACCGGTACATCGCCGGCATGTTCGTGGTGGCGATGATCGCCCTGATCGCCAGCTTCATCTTCCTGCTGCGCGAAGTGCTGGTCTCGTTCCGCTACATGCGCCTGCACCTGCACGACCCGTCCGGACGCTCCTGCTGACGCCACTTATCCGACATAAAACCGAAACGAAGCCGAGTCTTACCATGCACGATTACCAACGCCCCCCCACGCTGCACCGCTACGGCATGCGCACCGACCTGGAACAGGCGCTCGCCGCCGGCCAGTTCCGCCTGACGCCCGCCAACGGCTTCCTGACGCTCTCCTTTTCGCAAGCCTGGGACAAGCGCCTGTTCGACGTGCTCGGCCCGGCGGACTGCTGCCTGGTCATCCACAACACCGAGGAATTCGGCGAGCGCCTGCACCGCGCCGTGCAGCGCACGCTGCCGAACTGGGCCGGCATCGACGGTCCGGTCGAATACGGCGTGCGTTCGCGCCTGGGCCAGGCCTTTACGGCCACCGCGGACCAGGGCCGCGAACAGGAATGGAAGTTCGCCTGGCGCTCGCTGTCGCCGCAGGCCAGCATGAATCCGGTGACGGTCCGCATCGGCAACATCGAACAATTCGCCGAACTGCGCTCGCCGGAAAGTTATCCGGTATAAACGCGCAGCGAAAAGCCGCCGGCGCGCGTTCCCGGACAAAGGATGCGGCCGCCCACGCGTCGCCGAAGACAGGACGCTGGTACGGCGAGACGACGCAACCTAGTCATGAAGCTCGTGTCGGCGGCGCAAAAAAGCCGGGTAGAGGAGGGGGCTCTACCCGGCTACCACCACAACACAAACTGGTTTTTCTATCGCAGAGAACGATCTTACGATCGTCCGGCGCCAGGGTCCTTCCTGCCCGGCCGGCTGGCGCTGTCCGATACCGGCTGCGCGCTCGGATCCTGCTCGCTGCCGCCGTCGCCGGACTGGCGCGACGCATTCAAACGGTCTTCCTCGCCGCGCGCCTGCATGCGCTGGGCGCTCTGGCGCGCACTCCAGCCGGCCTGCTGGGCCGCGGCGCCGCCGCGCTGGCGATCGATAGCCGGGCTGTCGATGCCCCCTTGCAGCGAACCGCGCGCGCGCAGCGCAGCGCCTTGCTGTTCGACGTTGGCCGATTGCACGTTGGCGCCGCCCGGAGCGACCCAGCCGGGCGCCCGCGGTTGCTGGCTGCCTTCGGCCACGGTCATCGTTGTTTCCTTGCCGCGTGCGCGCGTGCCGTTCGGGCCTTTTTGCTTGGACATGATGTTCCTCCCTGCAAAGCTGCGCTCGCTGGAGCGCTGACAGGAAGATCATGCGCCGCGGGAAGCCGGTATTCCAGAGGAATACGGAGCACGGCGCTGTAGGAGTGGAACTACCAAGTAAGAGAAACCATAATTAGCTATTCGTATCTTTTACTTCTTGCGTACCACCACGCAGCCGATCGAATAGCCGGCGCCGAACGAACAGATGACGCCCTTGGCGCCGCTGGGCAAATCGTCCTGGTACGAGTGGAAGGCGATGATGGAACCGGCCGACGAAGTGTTGGCATAGGTGTCCAGGATCACCGGCGCCTCGCCCGCGACGGCGTCGCGGCCCAGCAGGGTACGCATGATCAATTGGTTCATGCTCAGGTTGGCCTGGTGCAGCCAGAAGCGCGACACGTCGGTCACCGCCAGGCCGGCGCCGGCCACGGTGTCGCGGATCATCTCGGCAGCCATCGGGCAGACTTCCTTGAACACCTTGCGGCCTTGCTGGCGGAACAGTTTGTCGGCCTGGCCGATGCCGGCTTCGTCGAAGCGGTTCATGAAACCGAAGTTGTTGCGGATATTGTTCGAGAACTTGGTCTTGAGCTTCGAGTCGAGGATCTCGAACTGGTGCTCGCCGACGGCCGTGTCGGCCGCTTCGATGACCATCGCAGTGCAGGCGTCGCCGAAGATGAAATGGCTGTCGCGGTCGCGGAAATTCAGGTGGGCGCTGGTGATTTCCGGGTTCAGCACCAGCACCGCGCGCGCCTGCCCGGTCTGCACCGCGCCGGCCGCGGTCTGGATCGCGAAGGTGGCCGACGAGCACGCCACGTTCATGTCGAAACCGAAGCCCTCGATGCCGAGTGCGTCCTGCACCTCGACCGCCATGGCCGGGTAGGCGCGCTGCATGTTGCTGGCCGCGACCAGCACCATGTCGATGTCGGCCGGGGTGCGGTTGGCGCGCGCCAGCGCCTGGCGCGCCGCCGCCACGCAGATCTCCGCCTGCAGCGACAGTTCTTCGTCGGCGCGCTCATTGATGCGCGGCGTCATGTGCGTCGCGTCCAGGATGCCCGTCTTTTCCATCACGTAGCGCGACTTGATGCCCGATGCCTTTTCGATGAAGGCGCTGCTGGACGGCTCCAGCGCGGCGACGGCGCCGGCGGCGATGCGCTCGGCGTGCTCGGCGTTGAACAGTTCGACGTAGGCGTTGAACGCCGTCACCAGCTCATCGTTCGAAATGGCATGGGGAGGCGTGAACAGGCCGGTGCCGCTGATGACGACAGGTTTCATGGTGTGACTTTCAATGGTAATAACGGGAAGCAACCCCCGCAGGGTCAGGCGATTCTACACAATCGTACCGGGCGTGGGAATCGCTGCAAGGGGCTGGAAATGGAACGGGGCAGTGTATCAAGCGATGCGTCGAAGCAGGCGCGCCGTGGCGGCGAAACGTCGCGCCAGCGCCTGCGTCAGGGTCGCTCTCGATGCGCCTGCTGTGCCAGCGGCGCCGGCGGCCCGGCGCGTTTCGACAGTTGCAAGGGCAAGCCCTGCAGCCGGCGCAGCGCCTGCGCCAATTGAAAATCGTCGCTGCTGCCGAAGTCGAGCGGCTTGCGGGTACGGGCGCGCGCCAGGATGCGCATCTGCTCGGCGAAATCGTCCTGGTGCGCCGCTTCCTCGCCGCTGCGGTCGTTCGACAGGTGGCGCTGCAGGTCGGCTTCGCGCATGCGCAGCGCGTTCCAGCCGTCGTCTTGCGCATTCTCGTCGACAGGAAAGTCGGGCACGATGCCGCGCGCCTGGATCGAGCGCCCGTTCGGGGTGTAGTAACGCGCGGTGGTGAGTTTCACGGCGCTGCCGCCGCCGAGCGGGCGGATGGTCTGCACCGAACCCTTGCCGAAGGTCGGGCTGCCGACGATCGCTGCGCGGTGCGTGTCCTGCAGCGCGCCGGCCACGATTTCCGAGGCCGAGGCCGAGCCGGTATTCACCAGCACCACCAGCGGCAGGGTTTTATATAAAGCCGGCAGCTTGCCCAGCGGGTCGATGCCCCGCCCCATCATGTAGTGTTCCGGAATGCCGTAGTAGTGCGCCTTGGATTCCTCGAGCTGGCCGTCGGTGGCCACCACTTCCGTCCCCTTCGGCAAAAAGGCGGCGGCCACGCCGATCGCGCTTTGCAGCAGGCCGCCGGGATCGTTGCGCAGGTCCAGCACCAGCCCCTTCAGTTGCGGTTCGGCGCGGGCCAGCGCCGCCAGCCGATTGGCCAGGTCCGGCACCGTCATTTCCTGGAACTGGGCGATGCGCACCCAGGCATAGCCGGGCGCCACGATCTTGCCCTTGACGCTTTTCTGCACGATCTCGGCGCGCGTGATCGTCACTTCCAGCGGCGCCGGCGCCCCGGCGCGGACGATGGTCAGCACCACCTTGCTGTCCGGTTCGCCGCGCATGCGCTTGATCGCGGCGTCGAGGTCCATGTCGCGTACGGCGGCGCCGTCGATGCGGGCGATCAAGTCGCCCGGCTTGATGCCGGCGCGCCAGGCCGGCGAATCCTCGATCGGGGCGACGATTTTCACGTAGCCCTCGTCGCTTTGCCCGATCTCGATGCCGATGCCGACGAACTTGCCTTCGGTGCCTTCGCGCAGTTCGCGGTAGGCGGCGCGGTCGAGGTAGGCCGAGTGCGGGTCGAGCGAGGCCACCATGCCGGACACGGCGTTGGTGAGCAGCTTGCGCTCGTCGACCGGCTCGACGTAGTCGGCGCGCACCACGTCGTAGGCGTGCGCCAGCTGGTGCAGGCTGTCGATGGGCATGGCGTCCTCGACCGGCTTGTGCGCCAGCGCCGAGAACTGCATGGTGACTGCGACCCCGAGGATCACGCCGAGGGTGACGAGGCCGGCATTCTTGTAATTGGCGCGCATGTGCGATCGGTATGGAAGGGGTCCAGTATAACCGCAGCGTCGACGCGCCGTGTCGCGGTGCGGCGATCCGGCCCGGGTTGGTGTCTGGCGTGTGAGGACAACCGGCAACAATGTGGTAAATTTGTCTATTTCCTAGCCTTGCGGAAAGACCCGTTGGGCTTCACCACATGGAATGGTCCTGTCTCCGTTCCATGCCAATTTGACGCTACATGATGAACATTTCAGTTATCGGCACCGGCTACGTCGGCCTGGTGTCCGGCGCCTGCTTTGCCGAAGTCGGCAACACCGTCCTGTGCCTGGACGTCGACCGGCGCAAGATCGCCATGCTCGAGGCGGGCGCGATCCCGATCCACGAGCCCGGCCTGGACAGCCTGGTGCAGCGCAATGCCGAGGCCGGCCGCTTGCTGTTTTCCTCGGACTACGACGATGCGGTGGCCGACGCCGACATCATCTTCCTGGCCGTCGGCACGCCGCCGGACGAGGACGGCAGCGCCGATTTGACCCATATCCTGTCGGCGGCGCGCAGCATCGGCCAGCGCCTGGTGAAGCCGGCGGTGATCGTCGACAAGTCGACCGTGCCGGTCGGCACCGCCGACAAGGTGCGCGCGGCGATCGCCGCGGAACTGGCCCGGCGCGGCGTCGAGGTCGCCTTCAGCGTGGTCAGCAACCCGGAATTCCTCAAGGAAGGCGCGGCGATCGAGGACTTCATGCGTCCCGACCGCATCGTGGTGGGCAGCGACGATCCCGATGCCGCGCAGCAGATGCGCAAACTGTATGCGCCGTTCAGCCGCAACCACGAGAAATTCGTCGAGATGGACGTGCGCAGCGCGGAACTGACGAAATATGCCGCCAACGCCATGCTGGCCACGCGCATCAGCTTCATGAACGAACTGGCCAACCTGTCCGAAGTGCTGGGTGCCGACATCGAGGCGGTGCGCCTGGGAATCGGCATGGATCCGCGCATCGGCCCGGATTTTCTCTATGCGGGAATGGGCTACGGCGGCTCCTGTTTTCCGAAGGACGTCAAAGCGCTGGTCAAAACCGCCAGCGACAATGGCCAGCATCTACACCTGTTGAGTGCAACCGACATGGTCAATGATGCTCAAAAAAACGTGTTATTCAGCAAGCTCGTACGCTTCTTCGGCGGCGTCGAAGGCTTGCACGGCAAGAACATCGCCTTGTGGGGCCTGTCGTTCAAGCCGGACACCGACGATATGCGTGAAGCGCCCAGCCGCATCCTGATCCGCGCCCTGTTCGCCGCCGGCGCGCGCGTGACCGCCTACGATCCGGTGGCGGCCGGCGAGGCGCGGCGCGTGCTGGCGGCGGAACACGGCGAGCGGCTGTGCGATGAACGCCTGGCGCTGGCGCCGTCGGCGCACGCTGCGCTCGAGGGCGCCGACGTACTGGTGCTGGTCACCGAGTGGAAGGAATTCCGCGCGCCCGACTTGCCGCTGCTGGCGGCGTCGCTGCGGCACAAGGCCGTGTTCGACGGCCGCAACCTCTACGACCCGGCCGCGTTCGCCGCCGCCGGCCTGGTGTATGAAGGCATCGGCCGGCGCGCCGCCGCCATGTAGCGTTGATGCCACCATGGGCGGCGCGGCCAGCGGTATCGCAGACCTTGCAGGCAGCGCGGCAGATGGCGGCCGCGGGCCGGTGCTGGTCACCGGCGCCGCCGGCTTCGTCGGCAGCGCGGTCGCGGCGCGCCTGGCCGCCATGGGGCAGCGCGTGGTCGGCTGCGACAATTTCAACGATTACTACGACCCGGCCCTGAAGCGCCACCGCGCCGCGGCGTTGCTGGAGCCGGCCGGGGTCGCCTGCCAGGCGGTCGAGCTGAGCGACGCCGGGCAGACGGCGGCGCTGTTCGAGCGCGTCGCGCCGGCCCTGGTGGTGCACCTGGCGGCCCAGGCCGGGGTGCGCCATTCGCTGCAGCACCCGGGCGCCTACGTGCAGGCCAACCTGGTCGGCTTCGCCCACGTGCTGGAATCCTGCCGCCGGCACCGGGTGGCGCACCTGCTGTACGCCAGCAGCAGCAGCGTATACGGGGCCAGCGCCCGCACCCCGTTCAGCGAGCACGACCAGACCGATGCGCCGCTGTCGCTGTACGCGGCCACCAAGAAGGCCAACGAGGTGATGGCGTACAGCTACAGCCATTTGTACGGCCTGCCCGCCACCGGGCTGCGTTTCTTCACCGTGTACGGGCCATGGGGCCGCCCGGACATGGCGTATTTCATCTTTGCGAGAAAAATGTTGGCGGGGCAGCATATTCCCGTGTTCGCGGAAGGCAAGCTGTTGCGTGACTTTACCTATATCGACGACATCGTCGAAGGGGTGGTGCGCCTGCTGTTCAAGCCGCCGCCGGCGTCGAACCAGCCGGCGCACGCGCTGTTCAACATCGGCCACGACCAGCCGGTGCGGGTGCTGGATTTCATTCATGCGCTGGAACACGCGTTCGGCGTGCGCGCCGCGCTCGATTTCCAGCCGATGCAGCCGGGCGACGTGCCGGCCACCCATGCCGATACCGGCAAGCTGCAGGCCTGGATCGGCTACAAGCCGGGCACCTCGCTCGAAGCGGGATTGGCGGCGTTTGCCCGCTGGTACGAGCTCGCGGTGCGCGAAAACGTGTCGTACCTGAAGTGAACGCGCAGGTGTTCCGCCATCGACGGCAGGCCGGGCCATCCGGTTTGCCTTCCGCCGGTCTTTACAAGTTCCCGGTTCCTGTAAATCCGTGTATCCCGCTTTGATCCTGGGGTAAGTAATTGTAAAGAGCGCGGACAGGCGGGCGGCGCGGGCCTATAGTCCATCTCAGTTTTTCTCTCTCTCCACTCTTGAAGTGGTCTTTGCCCACGGTACCCACCGTGGGCTTTTTTATGGGCAGCTTGAAAAACCGACTGCGCGTTGCCCTGGCGGTCTGCGATGCTCCCTGTACTCGTCGTACAGCTGCGCTTCTCGACCACCATGCCTGCCGCTCGCGACGGTTTTTCAAGCTGCCCATGTCCAGGATATTCAGATGACGACCACCCGGATCATGTCCCGCCTTGTTCGTGCTTCCTTGCTGGCGCTTGCCGTCGGTGCCGCTGCACCCTCGTTCGCCGTGCCGCTGATGGACATGCGCGCCGAAGACCTGCTGCCGATGGCATCGGAATTCAAGAAGTCGATGAACCTGAACGCCAACCAGCAGACGCTGTGGACGCAGGTGGAAAGCCGTTCGCGCAGCATCCTGCGCGAGCGCCAGCGCCGGCGCGAGGCGCTGCAGGAAAGAAGCAAGGCCCTGCTGGCGGCGCCGAACGCCGAGTTGCGCGAACTGAACGCCCTGGTCGACGCCGAAACCGCCGCCGCCAATGCGGAAGACAAGCAATTGCGCGAACTGTGGCTGGGCCTGAACGATGCGTTGGACGACAAGCAGCGCGCCCAGGTGGCGACTTTATTGGGCGAGCAATTGATGCGGGTGGTGCCGGAAGGGCGCCCGGGCGGCGCCGACCACGGCGGCGAGCGCGGCAACGGCGGCGGACGCCCTGGCGGCGGCCACGGGCGCGGCGCCGGCGGCATGGGCGGCGGCGGCATGGGACCGGGCGGCGGTTCCATCAATATCGGCGGCTGATACGGTCCGCGTCCACGCGGCATGAACCCGTTGTTTTACCCCATCCGGCAGCGGATGGGCATGTATCGAAAAGTAAAAAAGTGCCATTCCTTGCCTCGATGGCTGTCTGTACCCGCTAGAATTTGTTGATCTGGGCGGCAAGTTTGCTTCTCCGCTGCCGAGCAAGCGACAACGACGACAAGCCATGAGCAAACCGATCCCGACCGCCGGCCCGGCACCCCTGGGCACGGCGGTATCCGCATGGGCCCTCGCGGGCCGTCCCGGCGCCACGCCGATCTCTTTCCCGGCAAGCCTGCCGCGGTCTCGCTCCACCACTGTTTCTCCGCGGCTGTCCCGTTTTTCCGTTGCCGTTTGCCCGGTTGGTACTGTCCGATGACGGCCTTGCCACTGCCCAGCCACGGCATGGTGCCGGCCCGCCGCGCTATGTTACATTCGCCGATGGCCACAAGCCACTTTATTCCCTGCAACTAAGGACTTCCTCGTGAAACGAACCCTCCTGAGCACCTTGATCCTGTCCCTGCTGACGTCCGTCGCCGGCGCCGCGGACAATGCCGCGACACCGGGCGCACCCGCGCATCCGGTGTCCGGCATCGACACGCAGTACATCGACCAGAGCGTACGCGCGCAGGACGACTTCTTCACTTACCTGAACGGCAAGTGGCTCAAGACGACCGAGATCCCGTCGGACCGTTCGAGCTGGGGCACCTTCATCAAGCTGCGCGAAGACACCACGCCGCAGCTGCGCGGCATCATCGAGGCCGACCAGAAGGACACGCATAAAAAGGCCGGCAGCGATGCCCAGAAGATCGGCGACCTGTACACCAGCTTCATGGACGAGAAGAAGGTCGAGGCGCTCGGCACCCGGCCGCTGGCCGGCGAACTGCAGCGCATCCGCGCGCTGAAGGACAAGAAGGGCATTCCCGCCCTGGTGGCGCACCTGTCGATGATCGGCGTGGCGACGCCGTACGGCATCGGCGTGGCGCAGGACGCCAAGGAATCGACGAAATATGCAGCCTACGTGCGCCAGGGCGGCCTGGGCATGCCGGACCGCGACTATTACCTCAAGCTCGACGACAAGCGCATGGCCGACACCCGCGCCAAGTACGAGCGGCACGTGGCCAACATCCTGGGCCTGGCCGGCGACAAGGATGCCGCCGCCAAGGCGCGCGCCATCGTTGCCTTCGAAACCGAACTGGCCAAGGCGCAGTGGACCAAGGTCGAGCTGCGCGATCCGAACAAGAGCTACAACAAGACCGCGGTCGCCAGGCTGGGCGAACTGACCCCGGGCTACGACATGAAGGCGGCCCTGGCCGCCGCCGGCGTCGGCAACAAGGTCGACTACGTGATCGTCGGCCAGCCGAGCTACCTGAGCGGCCTGGACCGGATCCTGGCGGACACCGACCTCGCCACCATCAAGTCCTACTTCGAGTGGCAGCTGCTGCGCGAATACGCGCCGTACCTGTCGAAGGCCTTCGTCGACGAGAACTTCGATTTCTACGGCAAGACCCTGACCGGCGTCACCGAGAACCGTCCGCGCTGGAAGATCGGCGTGTCGGTCGTCGAGGGCGCGCTGGGCGAGGCGCTGGGCCGCGAATACGTGGCCCAGTATTTCCCGCCGGAGCGCAAGGCGCGCATGGAAGAGCTGGTCAAGAACGTGCTGGCCGCCTATAAGGAATCGATCGACGGCCTCGACTGGATGGGCGCCGACACCAAGAAGGAAGCGCAGGCCAAGCTGGCGCGCTTCACGCCGAAGATCGGCTATCCGAGCCAGTGGCGCGACTATACGAAGCTGGCGATCAAGCGGGATGACCTGGTCGGCAACGTCGAGCGCGCCGCCACCTTCGCCTACAACCGCAACCTCAACAAGCTGGGCAAGCCGATCGACCGCGTCGAGTGGGGCATGACGCCGCAGACCGTGAACGCCTACTACAACTCGCGCATGAACGAGATCGTGTTCCCGGCCGCGATCCTGCAGCCGCCGTTCTTCAATGCGCAGGCCGACGACGCCGTCAACTACGGCGCGATCGGCGCCGTGATCGGCCACGAGATCGGCCACGGCTTCGACGACAAGGGCAGCCAGTCGGATGGCGAAGGCAACCTGCGCAACTGGTGGACCGAGCAGGATCAAACCCGCTTCAAGGCCAAGACCGACATGCTGGTCAAGCAGTACGACGCGTTCAGCCCGCTGGAGGGCTACAACGTCAACGGCGCATTGACCCTGGGAGAAAACATCGGCGACAACTCCGGCCTGGCGATCGCCTACAAGGCGTACAAGATTTCGCTGCACGGCCAGCCGGCCCCGGTGATCGACGGCCTCACCGGCGACCAGCGCTTCTTCATGGGCTTCGCCCAGGTATGGCGCTCGAAGATGCGCGACGCCGCCCAGATCCAGCAGGTGAAGACCGACCCGCACTCGCCGGGCCAGTTCCGCGCCAACGGCACGCTGCGCAACCAGGCCGCGTTCTACGAGGCGTTCGGCATCAAGGAAGGCGACAAGATGTACCTGAAGCCGGAAGAGCGCGTCACGATCTGGTAATCTCGGGCATTTAGCAAAATCGCCACAAGCGGTAACGGCCGGCGCCATTGCGCCGACCGTGTTCATCCAAGACTATCCAAGGGAGAAGAGATGAAGAAGCAGTACCTGTTGAGCGCCCTGACGCTGGCCCTGATCGCCAGCCTGGGCCATGCCGCCGACGCCACCGGC
This sequence comes from Massilia forsythiae, assembly GCF_012849555.1. Taxonomy (NCBI): domain Bacteria; kingdom Pseudomonadati; phylum Pseudomonadota; class Betaproteobacteria; order Burkholderiales; family Oxalobacteraceae; genus Massilia; species Massilia forsythiae. The sequence continues at coordinate 1,769,553 of NZ_CP051685.1, read as the reverse complement.
GGTGCCGGCGCCGCCGCCAAGAGCAGCAGCGCCAAGAACGGCCAGACCCTGGCGTCCGGCATCGCCACCCAGTACATCGAACCGTCCGTGCGGGCGCAGGACGATTTCTTCGAGTACCTGAACGGCAAGTGGCTCAAGACGGTCGAGATCCCGGCCGACAAATCGAGCTGGGGCTCGTTCATGGAACTGCGCGAGAACACGCTGCCGCAACTGCGCGGCATCATCGAAAAGGCGTCCGCCGGCAATCCGAGCAGCGCCACCGATGCCCAACGTATCGGTGACTTCTACGCCAGCTTCATGGACGAGGCGCGCCTGGAGCAGCTGGGTGTGACCCCGCTGCGCGCGGAACTGGACAAGATCGCCGCGCTGAAGGACAAGTCGGAACTGCCGGCGCTGCTGGCGCACCTGGGCAAGATCGGCGTCAACGTGCCGTACGACTTCGGCATCCACCAGGACAACAAGGATTCGACCAAGTACGTGCCGGACATCGGCCAGGGCGGCCTGGGCATGCCGGACCGCGACTACTACCTCAAGGCGGACGACGCCAAGCTGGCCGATGCGAAGGCCAAGTACATGGCGCACGTGCAGAAGACCCTCGCCATGGCCGGCGACAAGAACGCCGCCGCCAATGCCAAGGCGATCGTCGACTTCGAGACCGAGCTGGCCAAGATCCAGTGGACCAAGGTCGAGCTGCGCGACCCGATCAAGGCCTACAACAAGGTCGACCTGGCCGACATGGACAAGCTGGCGCCGGGCTACGACTGGAAGACCTGGCTGCAGGCGTCCGGCATCGCCGCCAAGACGAGTTATGTGATCGTCGGCCAGCCGACCTACCTGAAGTCCTTCGTCGCGGTCTCCGACAAGACCCCGCTGAATACCTGGAAGGCCTACCTGTCGCTGCACCTGGTGGACGGCTATGCCAGCTACCTGTCGAAAGCCTTCGTCGACGAGCGTTTCGACTTCTACGGCAAGACCCTGTCGGGCGTGAAGGAAATCGAACCGCGCTGGAAGCGCGGCGTCGGCATCGTCGAGCGTTCGCAGGGCGAGGCGCTGGGCAAGCTGTACGTGGCCGAGTACTTCTCGCCGGAGAAAAAGGCGCGCATGGAAGCGCTGGTGCAGAACCTGTTGACCGCTTATAAACAGAGCATCGACAAGCTGGACTGGATGAGCCCGGCGACCAAGAAGGAAGCGCAAGCCAAGCTGGCCAAGTTCACCCCGAAGATCGGCTATCCGAACAAGTGGAAGGATTACTCGAAGCTGGTCGTCAAGCGTGACGACCTGGTCGGCAACGTGATGCGTTCGCGCGTGGTCGAGGCCGACCGCGAGCTGGACAAGCTGGGCCGTCCGATCGACCGCGACGAGTGGGGCATGACGCCGCAGACCATCAACGCCTACTACAACCCGGAGATGAACGAGATCGTGTTCCCGGCCGCGATCCTGCAGCCGCCGTTCTTCGATGCCAAGGCGGACGATGCGGTCAACTACGGCGGCATCGGCGCCGTGATCGGCCACGAGATCAGCCACGGCTTCGACGACCAGGGCGCGCAGTACGACGGCAACGGCAACCTGCGCGACTGGTGGACCGCCAGCGACCACAAGAACTTCAAGGCCAAGACCAAGATGCTGGTCGAGCAGTACAACGCGTTCAGCCCGCTGCCGGGCTACAACGTCAACGGCGAGCTGACCCTGGGCGAGAACATCGCCGACAACTCGGGCCTGGCGATCGCCTACAAGGCCTATAAAATCTCGTTGAACGGCAAGAAGGCGCCGGTGATCGACGGCCTCAGCGGCGAACAGCGCCTGTACATGGGCTGGGCGCAGGTATGGCGCACCAAGATGCGCGAGCAGCAGCAGATCGTGCAGGTGAAGACCGATCCGCACTCGCCGGGCCAGTTCCGCGCCAACGGCACGCTGAAGAACCAGCCGGGCTTCTACGACGCCTTCAAGGTGAAGCAGGGCGACAAGATGTACCTGGCGCCGAAGGAGCGCGTGATCATCTGGTAATGCGCATCCGATCGTCGCTACGGTGACGAGATGAAAAAAGGCCGCGAACGTCGCGGCCTTTTTTTGCGCCCGCTCCCGGTAGTCCAGGAGCGGAGATGCATGCGCCTTAGCGCGTGATGCTGGAGTAGCTGCACGACTTGGCGGTGCCGTAGACCGGGTCGCCGAACACGTCGTTGGTGCAGGCGGTCGAACCGCTGACCACCTTGCTGACGAAGGTGGTGCCGGCGCCGTAGCGCACTTCACGGGTGCCGCTGAAGGCGCAGGTCCCGCCTTCGCTGGCGCAGCTCTGCCAGGTTTCGGTGGTGGCGGTCGCGTCCGCGGTCGAATAGCTGCACGACTTGAACACGTTCGGGGTCGGGTCGCCGAACACTGCGTTCGAGCACGATACCGAGCCGCTCACGATCTTCGACACGAAGCTGGTGCCCGAACCGTAGCGCACTTCGTGGGTGCCGCTGAAGGAGCAGGTGCCGCCTTCGTCGGCGCAGCCCAGCCAGGTTGCCGCCGGCTGCGCGGCGCCGCTCGCGTCTTCGCTGGACACGCTGCACGACTTGGCCTCGTTCGGGGTCGGGTCGCCGAACACCGCGTTCGAGCAGGACACCGAGCCGGTGACGATCTTCGACACGAAGGTGATGCCCGAGCCGTAGCGCACTTCATGGGTGCCGCTGAACGAGCAGGTGCCGTTTTCGGCGGCGCACACGGTCCAGTTCACGATCGGCAGCACGGACGCCGTGTTAATGCTGCCGGCCTCGTAGGCGCCGATGTCGATCTGGCCGACGTTGGTGCGGTTTTCGCCGGCGGCCAGGTGCTTGTACTGGGCGATCGGGGCCAGCGAGAAGCCGTTGGCGGTGGAACCCGGCGCCGAGCCGGCGTTGATCACTGCCGCGTTGAGGACAGGGTGCAGGTCATAGTTAAGACGATCCACGAACGCCGGCACGAGCGAACGAAAGTTGGTCTTGTCGATGGCCTTGGCCTGGGTGGTCATGGTGCCGTTGCCTGCAAAAATATTGTTTTGCAGCAGGACCGGGGTGGTCACGGCGGAACCGACCATCACGAAGGTACCGGAGCCGGCATCGTTCAGGAAGGTGTTGTTGACCACGTACAGGTCCTGGGTCGGATTGGACGCGCCTTCCTCGCCGAACGCCAGCATGTTCGGGTTCTGGTTGGCGGCCGGCTGCTCGATGACGTTGCCGATGACGTAGGCGGTGCCGGCGTTCGGCAGGTCGATCTCGTAGCTCGGCTGGCCCAGGGCGGTGGTGCCGGCCTGGCCCGGCGCTAGGCTGGAGAAGCGGTTGTTGTAGATGGTGTTGACCTGGGCGCGCGACTTCAGGTTGTGGCCGATGTTGGCATCGTGCGAGAAGTTGTAGCGGAAGGTCAGGCTCTTGACGTTACCGATGTACAGGTTGTGGGAGTAACCGTCGCCATAGCCGTTGTGGCCGAATTCGGTGTACTCGATCAGCACGTCGCTGTTGGTGTTGGCGCCGCTCAGGATGCCGTTTTCATTGTCGTGCAGGAAGCTGTTACGCAGCGTGAAGCCGGTGCCTTCCAGGCGCAGGGCTGCGCCGTTACGGTCCGGCACTTTGGCGCCGTACATTTCGACGTTGTCGATGGTGACGTTGTCGCCGGTGACGACCCAGATCGCCTTGCCCATCGCATTGGCGCCATTGGCATTGATCTTGGCGCGGCCATTCACGCCGCGCACGGTCAGGTTGTTGCGCTGAATTTTGCACACGTCGCCACTGTAAGTATTGTTACCAGTGATTTCGACGGTATCGCCATCCTTGGCGGCACCGATGGCTGCGCAGGGCGTGGCATAGGTCTTGCCGGGACCAGCCGACAAGGTTGCTGCCGAAACGCTGCCTGCGGCGAGGAGCGAAAGCAGCATGACTGGAGCAAAACGCGTCAAGGCAAATTGTCCGTTGAGCGATGCGATATGGGACAGCTGGTGCATGTCTTTCCTCTCGAGCAAATTCTTGGTGGAAGTTATTCCTGCTGGAAAGTTTGAAGCTTACGAGATTTTAGACACGCTCTTTGTAAGTATTTGTAACAGCGAATACTGAACAGTTAATAGTGAGAATCTGTCAATAAATCATAGACTTATGCTAGTAAAAATGAATATTTGATAAATAAAACAGGGCTGAAAGGCACTGATATTTGTTAATTCATATGTAACATATACGGTAGCTTTCTCTATGAAAATCCTGAACTGAACAGTATGCAAGGAGGATAAGTGGTCTTGGTGCCGGTGAGCGGGATAGGGGCCACCGATCATGCTTTATGAACATGGTTTGATTAAGAAAATAGTTTTAAGTCAATGTTTTTAGCTGTTATTCGGACCAAACAGGCAAGAAAAAAATTCTATCGATTTGTATTTCGTTGTATTTTAACGTCAAATATTTGTCAAATATTTCAGAGATTATTTCACACAGTTACTTATAGTAATTTTTTTACAAGCTTTTCGAACTAACGATGGCACGATGGGATGGCAGAAATACCTTCTTCCTGGAATCATTCAAGGAATTTATTGCAAAATATGTAATATTGTGTAATTGAGTTGCCTTTTGGAAGGTTGTGTGCGTTGCCTTCAAATATTCCTTACATGCGTACAACAATCAGACATCGTGCGTGCATAAAATTCATGGAATGCGTATAGAATTTAATATTTAGCAACGTCGTTGCTTAAATGTAATTGCTACCTGACGAATTCGATGCAAGCACCCGCGCAGCGCCCTTCCTTTTCCTTCCTTTTCGCGGCTTACCTGTGCGCCCTTTTGTTCGGCACCCTGACGATGGTGCTGGCGCGTTCATACCAGTCGGGATTTTCCGGCGCCGATGAACCCTCCCATTTCTTGAACGGCTATTTCATCGCCGATTACCTGCGGCATCACCTGGGCGCCAATCCGATGGGCGCGGCAACCGAGTTCTATATCCACTATCCGAAGATTTCGATCGGCCACTGGCCGCCCGCCTACTACGGCTTCCTGGGTTTGCTGTTCCTAGTGCTGCCGCCGACCATGCCGGTGGCGTTCGCGATCAACGTGCTGGTGTCGGCCCTGCCGGCGCTGGGCATCGCCGCCGCGCTGGCCATGCTGTGCAACCGCCGCACCGCGATCGCCGGGATACTGGTCTACGTGCTGACGCCGCTGGTCATCGAGGGCAACCTGATGTTCATGGTCGACCAGCCCCTGGCCGCCTGCCTGGTCGCCGCCACCGCGGTGTGGATCGCCTATGCGGAACAGCCGGGCTGGGGCAGGGCGTTCGGCTTCGCGCTGCTGGCGGCGCTGGCCGTGCTCATGAAGGGCAATGGCTGGCTGGCGGTCTTCATCCCCGTGTTTCACATCGCGTTGACGGGCCGCTGGCGCCTGCTGCTGTCGGTGCGCCTGGTCGTTGCCGCGCTGCTGGCTGCCGTGCTGGTGGTGCCGTGGTACATGCTGACCGCGAAAATCGCCGCCGACGGCTTCAATTACCAGGCCGGCCCCGCCTATGCGATGAAGGCGCTGGCCGCCAACCTCGCCACTCTGTGGCACAACCTGACGCCGGTCGGCGTGCTGCTGGCCGTGTTCGCGGTGGCGGCCGAATACCGCGAGCGCGGCCAGTCGGCCCGGCGCTGGGCCATCGTCAGCGGCCTGATCAGCCTGGTGCTCGCCACGCTGACCCTGCAGTCGCTGGTGCCGGTGGACATCGTCGACCGCTACATGGCGCCGGCGCTGCCGGCGGTCGTGGTGCTGGCACTGCTCGGCGCCTGGCGCCTGCCGGCGCTGCTGCCGGCGGGCGCAACGGCGCGTACGGCCGCCATCCTGGGCGCCGTGCTGGCGGCCGTGATGGCGGTGCCGGGCGTGCTGCACCTGGCGCAGCGCGAACCCAAGGCCGATACCGGCATCGCCATGCTGTCGGCACGGCTGGCCGCGCACGATGCGCCGGTGGTGACCGTCATCGACGGTCCGGCCAGCGCCGAGGGCGCCTTCATCGCCCAGAGCGCGGTGCGCGACCGCCATTTGCGAGGCTACGTGGTGCGCGCTTCGAAACTGCTGGCCGACTCGAATTTCATGGGCAGCAGCTATGCGCTCAAGTACGCCGAGCGCGAACAGGTGCTGGCCGAACTGCGCCGGCTCGGCGTGCAATACGTGGTGGTGGTGCGCGAACACGACCGCCCTGCCTATCCGCACAGTGCGCAGCTGCGCGATGCGCTGGCCGCCGCCGGCTCCGGTTTCACCCTGCAGCAGCGCCTGGCGCACCAGTACCGCGCCGGCACCACCGAAGTCTACGCGGCCAGCGCCAGGGCGGTTCCCGACCTCGCCGCCGTGCGCAGCCTCGGCATTCCCGCCAAGGTCACTTCTCTCACCAAATTACAGTAGTTAGGAACAGCATGGAATCCATCTCCAGGACGCCGGGAAAGGTCATGCCGATCGGCGTGGCCAACCCCATGTTCGCCGGCGTCGACATCGCCGTGATTTTGCCGTGTTACAACGAAGAGGCGGCGATCGGCGCCGTGGTCGAGGGGTTCCGCAAGGAATTACCGCAAGCCCGCATCTACGTCTACGACAACAACTCGAAGGACCGCACCTCGGCGGTGGCCGCCGCCGCCGGCGCCATCGTGCGCAGCGAAACCCTGCAGGGCAAGGGCAACGTGGTGCGCCGCATGTTCGCCGACGTCGATGCCGACATCTACCTGATGTGCGACGGCGACATCACGTACGACGCCGCCAGCGCGCCGGCGCTGATCGCCAAGCTGATCGACGACAACCTGGACATGGTGGTGGGTTGCCGGGTCGATTCCGAGGTGGCCGCCTACCGCGCCGGCCACCGCTTCGGCAACGCCCTGTTCACCGGCTTCGTCGCCAACCTGTTCGGCAACCGCTTCACCGACATCCTGTCCGGCTACCGCGTGTTTTCGCGGCGCTACGTGAAATCCTTTCCGGCGCTGTCGAACGGTTTCGAGATCGAGACCGAACTGACGGTGCATGCGCTGCAGCTGCGCATGCCGATCGGCGAACTGAACACGCCGTACGGCGCGCGCCTGGAAGGTTCGCAGAGCAAGCTGTCGACCTACCGCGACGGCTGGCGCATCCTGCGCATGATCACCAGGCTGTTCAAGGACGAGCGCCCGCTGTTCTTCTACTCGATCATCTTCGCGCTGCTGGCACTGGTGTCGCTGGGCTTGTCGGTGCCGGTGGTGATGACCTACCTGGAGACCGGCCTGGTGCCGCGCCTGCCTACCGCCGTGCTGGCGGCCAGCACCATGCTGCTGGCCTGCCTGGCGCTGACCTGCGGCCTGGTCCTGGACACCGTCACCCACGGCCGGCGCGAAATGAAACGCCTGGCCTACCTGACGGTGCCGTCGGTGGGCGCCATGCTGGGTAAACGCGCTTGAAACAGTTCCTGCGCTTCGGGCTGGTCGGCGCGCTCGGCTTCGTCACCGACTTCGGCATGCTGTACGCGGCCGTCACCTGGCTCGGACTGGGGACGGTGGCCGGCCGCGTGCTGTCCTTCGTGATCGCGGCGACCGTCACCTGGAAGGTCAACCGCCATTTCACGTTCGTGCAGCAGGGCAGGGGATCGGTGCGCGAGTGGCTCAGCTATCTGCTGCTCACCAGCGTCGGCGGCGCCATCAACGTGGCGGTATATCAAACCTGGCTGTGGCTGACGGACCACCGCACCTTGAACCTGTTCCTGGGGGTGGCGGCGGGATCCGCGGTGGCGATGCTGTTCAACTTCGCCATTTCCAAGCGCGCCGTGTTTACGGGAAACCGCCAGCCTTCTTGACCGGCGGTCTGAAGCGGCGCAGGACACGCCGCCCTGGCCATGCGTCTATTTGGCGGCCGCCACCATGTAATCGACGGCGGCGCGGACGTCGCCATCCGGTGCCGACGAGCCGCCCTTGGGCGGCATGACGCCGTTCTTGCCCTGGAAACCCTTGATGGCATGCTCGTACAGCACGTTGCTGCCCTGGGCGATGCGCGCCGCCCACGCGCCCTTGTCGCCGAACTTCGGCGCACCCGCGATGCCGGCGCCATGGCAGGCGATGCAGGCGGAGCTGTACAAGGCCTTGCCGGTCGCGGCGCCTGCGGCCGGCACCGCGGCCGGCGTCGTGGCGGCGACATTGGTGGCTGGCGGCGTCACCGTTGGGGAGGTGGGCGTGGCCGCGGCCAGCGCCGGGGCGGATGGCGCCGCAGCCTGGGCCGGCGCAGCGCCGGCGGGCGCCGCGCCTGCCTCCGTGGTACCTGCGGCTGCAGCACCGGCGGCCGGCACTTCCGGTTCCTTGAATTTGGCGCCAGACTGGTTGGCCATGTAGACCACCGCCCGCGCTACTTCGACGTCGTCGAGGTCCGGATTGCCGCCCTTGGCCGGCATGGCGCGGATGCCCTGGACCGCATGCTGCACCAGCGTGTCGTAGCCTTGCGCCAGGCGCGCACCCCAGGCGCCGTTGTCGCCCACCTTGGGCGCGCCGGCGATGCCGGCGCCATGGCAGGCCGCGCACACGGCGGTGAACACCGCGTTACCGGCCTGCAGCACCTTGGGCGCATTGATGTCCTTCAGCACGAATCCTTCTTCGGCCACCGGCCGCACGCGCACGGCAACGGCTTCTTCGCTCGTTTGCGCGCCGGCACCTTGAAGGGGTTTATTGGTGACGAAGATGACCAGCAGGATGATGCCGATGACGATCACCAGGAAGAAACCGGCGACCGCAGCGATCAATTGTTTGGGAGTCTGAATCAGGGATTGCTGCTGATTGTGTGCGTCGCTCATGATTTCCTTAATACAATTAAAAAAACCCGTCCTTGGCGCTGCGCTGGCGAAGTTCGTTTGCAATGCTCAATTGCAACGGACTAGCGCCCGATTATAGACCCAAAAATCGTTAGTGGAAACGCAATTCCTTGCCGGCACGCGTCGTTCCCATGGACGACGCTCGTGAAAGACTGTATGCTTCGGCATCTTCCCAGCGCGGCTGTAGCTCAGTGGATAGAGTATTGGCCTCCGAAGCCAAGGGTCGCTGGTTCGATCCCAGCCAGCCGCGCCATTCCCCGTTTTTTTGTCTCCCTATCGTTCGTACGCGCGGCCCTTACCGGCCATACCGTCCCCCCGTGTTGGCCGCCGATAAGCGCGGCTTCAGCACCGCCTTTTACTTGCCGGTTGCTCTTCGGAGTGACATGCCGTGCCCCAAAGTGCCACCTCGCGCTTTAGAACATGTTTAGAAGAAATGTCGCGCACGATAGATACCTGTCGGAGTTGGCAACTTCGAAAGTGATAGTATTGCGGACTCATGCATAGAAATTGCCTGTTGGTTACGGTAATTGCAGAGTTCCGCAACATCACGGTGATTTCTTGATACAAGAGGTACCGCATGCCGCCTGCCGTAACGATGCAAAAAGTTCAAACCAGCGGTTACGCCCGATTGTAATCTGTTGTTTCTGCTTGACAACCAGATGCTTTTGCTGGGTAAGTAATATGTTTCCGTGGTATATTAAATGTTAAATAATTTGCAAAAAGCAGGAAGCCGACGACGTTGGCTGAGGGCGACGCCGTGAACCAAGTCCGCAACATCGCAGCCAGGGATCGTATCATCGACAGCAGCCTCTACGGTATTATGGGCGTGCCCTTGTCCACAGGCCTCTTGCAGGCCGACATTTCATGGCGGTGCGCGTCGGCCCGCCGCATCTCCGACCTGCCGCACGCAAGTGCAAACCACGTTTTCCAAATGATCAAGAAGAGTACCGGGAGCTATCGTGTTTAGAATTTCTAACCACTATGTGTCGAAGATCGTGTTCGTCCTGCTGTTCGTCGAAGTGTTGGTGCTGATCGGCGCCGCCTACGCCGGCGCGGCGGTGCGCTTCATGGAGCTGGGCCAGCCGGCGTCGTTCGCCAGCATGGAACATCCGGACCACTTCCTCACCTCGGCCATCGCCTTTGCCGCCGCCATCATCTTCAGCATGAGCGCGATGGGCATGTACCAGCTCAACTTCAACGAAGGCTTGCGCAATCCGTTCTTCATGAAGCTGATGCCCTCGTTCGTGATGGGCTTCCTGATCCTGACCCTGGTGTTCTACATCGCTCCGGACCTGTATTTCGGCCGCGGCATCCTGGCGCTGGTGTTCGCCATCGCCGGCGCCGGCATCTTTACCGCGCGCATGGTGTTCTTCAAGACCTCGGAGCTGCGCTTCCTGGAAACCCGCGTGCTGTTCGTCGGCAGCGGTCCGCTGGCCAAGGAGTGCAGCGACCTGGCGCAAAACAACGTCAGCTACCACCGCTACAACATCGCCGGCTTCATCCCGTCGCCGACCGAGGAACTGTGCGTGCCTTCGAACAAGCTGATGGCGTCGCGCGAAGGCGAGTCGCTGCTGTCGGTGGCGAGAAAGCACGGCGTCCAGGAAATCGTGGTGTCGGTGCAGAACCGGCGCGGCGGCTTCCCGATCAAGGAATTGCTCGACTGCAAGCTGCAGGGCTTGAAGGTCACCGACGCGAATACCTTCTTCGAGCGCGAAACCTACCAGATCCGGGTCGACTCGCTGCAGCCGTCGTGGCTGGTGTTCGGCGGCGGTTTCGACCAGAGCTTCGTGCGCTCCTTCATGAAGCGCGCCTTCGACATCATCTGCAGCACCATCATCCTGGCGCTGACCTTCCCGCTGATGCTAGGCGCCGCGCTGGCGGTCTGGCTGGGCGACCGCGGCCCGGTGTTCTACTCGCAGGAACGGGTCGGCGAAGACGGCAAGATCTTCCGCGTGCACAAATTCCGCAGCATGCGCACCGACGCCGAAAAGAGCGGCAAGCCGCAGTGGGCACAGCAGAACGACCCGCGCATCACCCGCGTCGGCAACTTCATGCGCAAGACCCGTATCGACGAACTGCCGCAGATCCTCAACGTGTTCAAGGGCGAGATGTCGTTCGTCGGCCCGCGTCCGGAGCGCCAGTACTTCGTCGAGCAGCTGATCGAAGTGGTGCCGTATTACAACGTGCGTCACAGCGTCAAGCCGGGCATCACCGGTTGGGCGCAGGTGCGCTACGGCTACGGTTCCTCGGCCGAGGACGCGCTGCAAAAGCTGCAGTACGACCTGTACTACGTGAAGAACAACAGCCTGTTCCTGGACGTCCTGATCCTGATCGATACCCTGAAAGTCGTCCTGTTCCGCAGCGGCCGCTGATGCCCGAGCGCCGCCGCAGGATGCGCCGGACGCCGCATGGAGCGGCGTTCTTTCACGCCAGTCCAGCTTCGTGATCAATATCGCCGCCACTAGTTACGCGCTGGCCGCCGCCGGCTTCCTGGCGCTCGGACTGCCGGTGCTGTCGGGTTGGCGCGGGCGCGCCCAGCGCGTTCCCCTTTCCCTGGCTTGCCTGACCTCGGCCGCCTGGGCCGCGGCGCTGGCCTGGGAAGCCTCCAGCCATGTCTTGTTGACGCCGCTGGCCGGCTTGTTCGAAGTGGCGCGCGACGGCGCCTGGTCGCTGTTCCTGGTCGCGCTGCTGGGCCACTGGCAGGGCGAGAACGGGCGCCCCCGGCGTTCGCTGGTGGCCGCCGCCAGCGCCTATGCCTGTCTGATGGGCGTGATGCTGGCCTGCCACCTGGCCGGCATGCCGTCGGCCTTCGCCAGCCTGTCGATCCTGTTCGCCTTCGTCGGCATGCCGGTGTACGGCATGCTGCTGGTGGAACAGGTGTACCGCAACAAGACCATCGAGGAACGCTGGGCGATCAAGTTCGCCTGCCTCGGCGTGGGCGCCATCTTCGCCTACGATTTTTATATGTACAGCAACACGATGCTGTTCCGCGAACTGAATCCCGATCTGTGGATCGCGCGCGGCGTCGTGAATGCGGTGACGGTGCCACTGCTGGGCGCGTCGCTGGCACGGCGCGGCGCCTGGAGCACTTCCTTTTCCGTGTCGCGCCGCGTGGTATTCCACTCGGCGGCGCTGTTCGGCTCGGCGGTCTACCTGCTGGCCATGGGCTCGGTCGGCTATTACCTGCGCTACGTCGGCGGGCGCTGGGGCACGGTGCTGCAGACGGCGTTCCTGTTCGGTGCGGTGTGCCTGCTGGGCGTCATCCTGTTTTCCGGTACCGCGCGCTCGTGGCTGAAGGTCACCATCAGCAAGCATTTCTATCGCTACAACTACGACTACCGCGAGGAATGGATGCGCTTTACGCGCACCCTGTCCGAGCGCGGCCCGGGCCTGGGCGAGCGCACCATCCAGGCACTGGCGGTGCTGGTCGAAAGCCCGGGCGGCGTGCTGTGGCAGCGCAGCGAGGGCGGCAAGTTCGAATCGCACGCCCGTTGGCAGGCGCCCGGCGCCGGCGCGGCCGAGCCGCAGCGTTCGCCGTTCTGCCAGTTCCTGGAAAGTACGCAATGGGTGGTCGACCTCGACGAATACGTCGCCAGCCCCGACAAGTACGAGGGCCTGGCCGTGCCCGACTGGCTGCTCGATTACCCGCGCCGCTGGCTGGTGGTGCCGCTGATGCTGCACGAAAAGCTGTTCGGCTTCGTGGTGCTGCAGCGTCCGCGCAGTCCGCTCAAGCTGAACTGGGAAGTGTACGATTTGCTGGAAATCGCCGGCAGCCAGGCGGCCAGCTACCTGGCCCAGGAAGACGCCGCCAACGCGCTGATGGTGGCGCGCCAATTCGAGTCGTTCAACCGCATGTCGACCTTCGTCGTGCACGACCTCAAGAATCTGGTGGCGCAGCTGTCGCTGATGAACGCCAATGCCGAGAAGCACAAGGACAATCCGGAATTCCAGAAAGACATGCTGGAAACCCTGAACCATTCGGTACAGAAGATGAAGCTCTTGCTGCAAAAGCTCAGTCGCACTGAAAACGCCGCCAACCCCTTGCCGCTGGCGATCGACCAGGTGGTGCGCCAGGCCATGGCTCTCAAGAGCGCCTTCGAGCCGCATCCGCAATTGCTGGTCGAGGAGTCCGGCCTGACCGTGGTGGCCGACCGCGAACGCCTGGAGCGCGTGGTCGGCCACCTGATCCAGAACGCGATCGAGGCCACGCCGCGCGACGGCCATGTCATGATACGGGTCGGACGCCGCGCCGGCGCCGCGCTGGAGGACGATGCGGTCGAGATCGAGATCACCGATACCGGCGAGGGCATGACCGAGGAATTCATCCGCGAGCGCCTGTTCAAGCCGTTCGATTCGACCAAGTCGGCCGGCATGGGCATCGGCGTGTTCGAAAGCCGCGAATACATCACCGAGCTGGGCGGCATGCTGGAAGTGGCCAGCCGTCCTGCGCTCGGCACCACCTTCAAGGTCGTGCTGCCGCCGCACCGCGAGGCGGCAGTCGCAGCCACTTGAGACATACCTGAGCGACACCTGAGCGACAGAGGAAACCCGTGACCCAAAGCAAACCGAAACTGCTCATCATCGAAGACGATCCGGGCCTGCAGAAGCAGCTGCGCTGGAGCCTGGATGCCTACGACGTGGTCGTGGCCGGCGACCGCGAGGCGGCGCTGGCGCAAGTGCGCCGCCACGAGCCGGCCGTGTGCACGATGGACCTGGGCCTGCCGCCCGATCCGGACGGCTCGACCGAGGGACTGGCCACGCTGCAGCAGATCCTGGCGCTGGCGCCGGACACGCGCGTGATCGTCCTGACCGGCAACCAGGACCATGCCAACGCCGTCAAGGCGATCGGCATGGGCGCCTACGATTTCCACCAGAAGCCGGTCGACGCCGAAGTGCTGAACCTGGTGATCCAGCGCGCCTTTTACTTGCACGACCTGCAGCAGCAAAACCGCCGCATGCAGCAGTCGCAGGCCGATTCCCCGTTGTCCGGCGTGATCTCGCGCGACCCCGGCATGCTGAAGGTGTGCCGCACCGTGGAAAAAGTCGCGCCGACCTCGGCCTCGGTGATGCTGCTGGGGGAATCCGGCACCGGCAAGGAAGTGCTGGCGCGCGCGGTGCACGCGCTGTCGCCGCGCGCCAAGGAACGCTTCATGGCGATCAATTGCGCGGCGATCCCGGAAAACCTGCTGGAAAGCGAGCTGTTCGGCTACGAGAAGGGCGCCTTTACCGGCGCCGCCAAGCAGACCAAGGGTAAGGTCGAGTTGGCGCACGGCGGCACCTTCTTCCTGGACGAGGTCGGCGACCTGCCGATGGCGCTGCAAGCGAAACTGCTGCGCTTCCTGCAGGAGCGCGTGATCGAACGCATCGGCGGCCATGAAGAGATTCCGGTCGATGTGCGCATCGTCTGCGCGACCCACCAGAAGCTGAAGGAATTGTGCACCCAAGGCCGCTTCCGCGAAGACTTGTATTACCGCCTGTCGGAAATCGTGGTCAACATCCCGCCGATGCGCCTGCGCGAGGGCGATGCGGCGTTGCTGGCGCATCACTTCAAGAATAAATTCTGCGCGCAGGAATCGCGCTCGTCGCTGCACTTCGCCCCGGACGCGCTGGCGGCGATCGAGGCCTATGCCTGGCCGGGCAACGTGCGCGAGATGGAAAACTGCATCAAGCGCGCCGTCATCATGGCGGACGGCAACACCATCGTCGCTGACGATCTCGGCCTGCCCGAGACCGGCGCCGAGGAATCACCGCTGAACCTGCGCCAGGTGCGCGACGAAGCCGAATACAAGGCCATCGTGAAGGCGCTGGCGCGCGTCGACGGCAACATCGTCAAGGCGTCGGAAATGCTGGGCATCAGCCGTCCAACCATGTACGACCTGATGAACCGGCACGCGATCAAGGTTAACGCTTGACCAGGGCCATGAACGAGCAGGCGCGCCGCAGCGCGCCTGGAACCCTCCACAACATGCCTGCCGCTTCCGGCAGGGCACACCAGAACCCGTCTTAGGTCGAACTGCGCGCCAGCTCGGCGCGCACGCGTTCGTCGCGCAGGCGCTCGCGTTCGAGGACCGCCGCCGGTTTTTCGATCGGCGTCAGCTTGGCGTCGGCGCGGCTGCGCAGCAGGCGGTCGTTCAGCCATTGGGCAAAGCCGTACAGGTGGCTCAGCTGGCGCTTGAGCGGGGTCAGGCGGATGATCGAGGCGGTCTGCAGCGAATAGTGGCCCTTGAACACCTTGACGTGGCCCTGGTCGCCGTCGATCACGTTGTATTCGAGGCCGAGCGCGGCGCGCGAATCGACCACGCGGTGCGGATAGCGTTCGCGGATGCGTTCGATCGCCAGCGTGTACGGCACCGGGCCCGTCACGCGCAGGGTGCCGCGCTTGCCGGTCTGGTGCAGGTGCGGGTCGTAGTGGTCGATGTTGAAGAACACTTGTTCCAGCACCGCTTTCAGGAAAGGATGGCCGGGCGAGCACACGATGTGCCATTGCTGGTATTCGCCGCCGTGCAGGTGGCGCAGGTCGAACACCAGTCCCCAGTGCTCGAAGCCGCCATCTTCGCTGTGCCATTTGGACAAAATGAAACAGTCGTCCGGCTTCAGCACCGAATCCAGCGGGCGCAGGGCGCCGCTCTTGATGTCGAGATACACACCGCCGACCTTGTACATCAGCAGGTAGCGGAAAAAGTCGGCGCGCGCGGCGCCGTAGCGCTTGTCGATGCGTTCGTAGTAATCCCACACGAAGGCCGGATAGTTCTGCTTGATGAAGGCTTCGATATCGGCATCGTCGTAGAAACGGTATTCCCAGCCCGGATTCAGCGCCTTCATGCGTTCCACGTTCGCCTTCAGGGGACCCGGCAGGTTCCGGTCATAAAAGGTCTGGTGGATGATGCGCGGGATGGCCGCGCCCTGCTCGAACTCGGGCAGTCGAACCTGCTCAGGCGGGCGGTTCAGGGAAGGAATCAGCAGGGCTTTGATCGACATAGGCTTTAGGGAGAAAACGCTCACGACGGCATCGAATGCAACAATGTTGATGTCAGAGCAATAAATAGAAAAAAATTTTATAATCAGCTTAACATCAAACAAATCCTTGCACGATTGGATGTTAAAGAAAAGATACGAAGAATATTGGCTGATACGCCTGTGTGCGTGACAAAGTGCTCAAGCTTTACGCAAAAACTGTTCTTGTGGCTACATCAGTTGATATTGTGAAACAGACCTTCAATGCGATGAATGAAGGTGTGGCTGACGGGTTGCTGTGCAGGGGCTAGAGAATGGAAGCACTGCGGCAAAGCGGCATCGGGCAGGACGCGTGGACGGGCGACCCGTCCATCCTACGGTCTTTCAATTGGGATATTTCCAAAAATCGGGCTCTGACCCCGGTTTGATGGAAATCAGGGATGGGTTACCAGGAACGCAGCCAGGTGCCGGTCCAGTCGGCGACCTGGTCGCGCCAGGCACGGCGCGAGAAGGTGTGGTCGGCCTGGTCGAGCTGGCGGCGGGTCACGTGCGACGCTGCCAGCAGGCGCTGCCAGGCCGGATCGGCGCCGGCCAGGTCGCAGAATTCGCGGGCGACCAGGTCGGCGCCGCTGAAGATCAGCAGCACCGGGCCGCGGAAGGATTGCATGCCGCTGCGCATGCGTTCGGGAAAGGCGGCAGGTGCAGCGGCGCCGGCGGCCGGCCTGGCGCGTCCGCGCAGGGCGGTGCGGGCCAGGCCGAGCATCGATCTCAGGGACGCGGCAACATCGAAGCGGCCGCGCAGCAGCTTGCGCCAGAAGGCGGGGTCCAGCAGGCGCGCCCGGTAGTAATGCTTGAGGGTGGCGCGCGCCATGCCGTCGTCGCTGCGCACCCAGGGATTGAGCAGCACCACGCCGGCCACGCGCGCATCGGTGGCGGCATACATGGCGATCGCCGAGGCGGCGTCGCACAAACCCCACAGCACCACTTCGCGCAGGCCGGGAACGGCGTTCATGAAGGCATCGATGGCGGCGCGCAAATCGTCGGCGACCGCCTCGAAGTCGCGCGCTTCTCCCTCGCTGTCGCCCATGCCGCGGTAGTCGAAGCGCAGGACGGCGGCGCCGTCGTCGGCCAGGTGGCGCGCCAGCAGCGTGAACTGGCGGTGGCTGCCGGCCCGGTACTGCGGCCCGCCGACCACGACCAGCACGCCGCGCGCGCAGGCCTGCTGCGGCAGGCTGAGGATGCCGTACAGGCGGTCGGTGCCGCAGTCGAAGGCCAGGGCACGGTCGTCAGACGCCATCGTGCTGCTCCGTTTCGCGGCGTTCCATCGCGGCGCAGGTCGCGGCCAGCCAGTCGGCGTTGACGGTGGTTTCGGGCGTGGCCCAGAACGGCGCGCCGGGCAGCGCATGCAGGTGCAGGTCGACGCCGCGTTCGCGCCAGGCCGCGGCAACGCGCGCGGCGCCGGCCGGCAGCGCACCGCCGGCGCCACCGGTCGCAGATGCGCCGCCGGCGGCGCTCACGGCCTCGAACCAATGCACTGGGCAGGACGGCGCCATTGCTTCGAGCGCGGGCAGGCCGTCGAGGGCGGCCGCCAGTTGCGGCGCCAGGTCGTAGCCGGCGATCTCGACCGTTTCCCCGGCGCGCAGCGCCTGGCGCAAGGCATCGGTGCCGCCCTGCGCGGCGCCACTGTCAAGCAATTCGCCGGCCAGGCGCAGGCGTAGGAACTGGGTCAGGTAGGACGTGCCCTTGGTGACCGGCTGCCACAGCAGCATGGAAGTGATAGGGTGCGCGATGGGGTGCGCGACCGGATGCGCCGCGGCGCGCGCATAGTCGAGCGCCAGCAGGGCGCCCAGGCGCAGGCCCCACAGGGTCAAGGGCTGGCCGCAGTGCGCCGCCAGCCAGGCGGCGCCGCGCGCCAGGTCATCCTTCCAGATGTCCCAGCGCGCATCGCCGAAGTCGCCGCTGCTGTCGCCGCAGCCATACAGGTCGATCTGCAGCACGCCGTAGCCTTGCTGCGCCAGCGCACGCGCCTGCAGCGCCGCCATGCGGCGCGAGCGGTTCATTTCCTCGGCAAACGGGTGCACGTACAGCAGCGCGCCGCGGCAGGTGCCGGCGGGCGGGTGGAACAGGCAGAAGCGCCGGCCCGGTGCGCCGTCCAGGAAGAACGGCTCGGCCTGCGCAGCGGGGCGCACCGGCGCGCTGCTCATCCGGCCTGTTTTTCGGCGACGAAGGCGGCCAGGCTGCCCAGCGTGGCGAAGGTGCTGGCGCTGAGGTCGTCGTCGCCGATCTCGATGTCGAAATGCGTCTCGAGCGCGCCGATCAGGGTGACCACCGCCATCGAATCGAGTTCCGGCAGGCTGCCCAGCAAAGGCGAATCCGCCTCCAGGGCGCGGCCGGCCTCGCCCAGGCCCAGCACGTCAATCAGGATCGTTTTTACTTCTTCGAGATACATGGTTCGGTCTTCATGAAAAGGGCACGGTCGGGTCATTATACCTGCGTGCTTTGGCTACGCTGAGCTACTACCAAGGGAACGTTTCTTCAGCGAATGTTTGACAAAATCCCTCGATTTTGACTACAAGAAAGAAACAATGTATTCGTGTGCTGCATCTTGCAGCATATAATAATGAGTTACAGCAAATTGTAGCCAAGCTTGCATCGTTCGATGTGGCGATCGACACAGCGCAACACGGATCGTGATAGGGAGTCATTCAGGATGTCGTTAGTTCACAGGATTAGGTATCGCGCCGAGCGAGACTATTTCCGATGGAAATACAACCGCGTCGCGCGCCGCGTCCTGGCGACGCGTCCGCTCGCGCGCGGCACCCTGCCTTTCATCCTGCTGTCGATGGTGCAGAAGCGCGACGTCGCTCCTTACCTGGTGGCATTGAAGTCGTTCGCCCACTTCGTCAATCCGGCACGCGTCGTGGTCGTCTGCGATCCGTCGATCGACCAGGAAGACCGCGCCATGTTCAAGCGCCACGTGCCGCACATCGAGCTGCGCGACGCGCACGAGTTCACCCACCAGGACATCCCGCGCGGCGGCACCTGGGAACGCCTGTTCGCCATCAGCGGCTACGCCGAAGAAAGCTACGTGATCCAGCTCGACGCCGACACGGTGACCGTGCATGCGATTCCGGAAGTGCTGGATGCGGTGCGCGCCAACGCCGGCTTCGTGATCAGCGAAATGGCGGACGCGCCGGCGCGCACGCTGCAGGCGACCCACGAAAACGCCAAGCAGTGGATGGGCGAGTCGTCTCCCCACATCCAGGCGCTGGCCGAATTCAACATGGTGCATGCGGGTCTGCCGGACACGGCGCGCTACATCCGCGGGTGCTCGGGGTTCACGGGTTTTCCGCGCGGTAGCGGCATGCGCGACACCATGACCGATTATTCGCGCCGCATGACCGCCAAGCTGGGCGAGGGCTGGAAACGCTGGGGTACCGAGCAGGTGACCTCGAACTACCTGATCAGTAACATGCCGGGCACGCGCCCGCTGCCGTTCCCGAAATACGGCACGCCGGACGATGCGACCGCCGACACCGCGTTCTATCACTTCATCGGATCGATGCGCTTCAATAACAATCGTTATGAAATGGCCACGCGCCATGCCCTCGGCCTGATCAACGGCGCCGCGGCGTAACGTTCCACTTTCCTATTCGTCGCACATGGCAGATCTACGTCGCTCGCTGGTCATCAATTTTTTCTCCACCTCCGGTGCGTCGTTCCTGCAATTCATCGTCAGCGTGATCCTGGCGCGCATCCTGACGCCCAGCGAAATCGGTATCTATTCGATGACGGTGGTACTGGTCAACCTGGCGCACGTATTCCGTGATTTCGGCGTCACCTCGTATATCCAGCGCGAAAAGGAACTCACGTCCGACAAGATCCGCTCGGTCAACGGCGTGGCGATCGCCACCTCGTGGCTGATCGCCATCCTGCTGCTGGCGGCCAGTTCGTGGATCGGCGTCTGGTTCAAGGAGCCGAAGCTGGTGCCGGTGATCCGCGTGCTGGGCATCGGCTTCTTCTTCATCCCGTTCGGCGCCATCACCAACGCCCTGCTGGTGCGTAACTTCGAAGCGGAAAAGGAAGCCGTGCTGTACGCGGTCGGCACCTCCAGCTTCTGCATCAGCTGCATCGTGTTCGCCAAGATGGGCCTGGGCAGCATGGCGCTGGCCTACGCCAACCTGGTCAACATCATCGTTTGCGGCCTGGCCTGCATTCCGATGCGTCCGAAGAGCCTGCCGTGGTTGCCGTCGTTCCGCCACTGGCGCGACGTGACCAGCTTCGGCGTCGGCTCGCTGGTCTCGAGCTGCACTGCGTCGATCAACAATGCGATCCCGGACATGTTGCTGGGTAAACTCGGCTCGGCGCGCCACGTCGGCCTGCTCAGCCGCGCCAACTCGACCGTCGGCATCTTCAGCTACATCGCCGGCGCCACCGTCAGCTACGGCGCGGTGTCCTACCTGGCGCAGGCGCACCACCGCGGCGAATCGCTGGTGCCGACGCTGTCGCGCGCCACCTCGCTGCTGACCGGTCTCGGCTGGCCGGCGCTGGCGATGACCGTCGTGCTGGGCAAGCAGATCATCCTGGCCCTGTACGGCCCGACCTGGCTGGCATCGGTGCCGGCGATCGCGCCGCTGGCGCTGGCCGCGGCGGTGTCGATGCTGTTCCACTACATCCCGATGGCGGTCACGGCGATCGGCCGGCCCTACCTGAGCGCGGTGCCGATCCTGATCTCGGCGCTGACCCGCATCGGCTTCGGCGTGCTGCTGTTCGACGGCAGCCTGAGCCGCTTCGCCTGGGCGCTGTGCCTGGCCACCATCGCCACCACCCCGTTCATCAGCATCCAGCAGAAGCGCCACCTGGGCTACGGCACCGGCACCATGCTGCGCGCCATGGTCCCGAGCGCCATCGTGACGGCCGGCACCGCCGCGGCCGGCATCGCCTTCGACTTCCTGCTGCCGTCCTCGCTGCCGCCGCTGGCGCGCCTGCTGATCATGCTGCTGCCGCTGGCCGCCGTCTGGTACGTCATGATCCGCCTGACCAAACACGCGCTGGTGGAAGAAGTGCACCGCCTGGCGGTGTCGTTGCGAGCGCGCGTGCCGTTCCTGCGTCCGAGCGCTTGATCCTTGTGACGGCGCGCCCGCGCCGTCACAAAGATCAGGCTTAAACCTGCTTCAGACCAGCACTTCGGCCGGCGCCGGATGCCCGAGAAAGGCGGTCGGGCTGGCCGACAGCCCGTAGGCACCCGACTGGAACACCACGACCAGGTCGCCGACCTCGGCGCGTACGAGGTCCATGCGCTCGGCCAGCACGTCCAGCGGCGTGCACAGCGGCCCCACCACCGACACGTTTTCCCTGTCCTCGCCGCCCATGCGGTTTCCCACCGCGGCCGGGTAGTTCTTGCGGATCACCTGGCCGAAATTGCCGGACGCCGCCAAATGGTGGTGCAGGCCGCCGTCGGTGACGAGGAACACCTGGCCGCGCGAGACCTTGCGGTCGATGACGCGCGCCACGTACACGCCGGCTTCGCCGACCAGGTAGCGGCCCGATTCCACCGACACCCGCGTGCCGGGCAGGGCAGCGTCGAACCGGCGCAGGCAGTCTGCCAGGTTGTCGCCGATCGGCGCCAGGTCCAGTCTCTGCTCGCCGGCGAAATACGGGATGCCGAAGCCGGCGCCCAGGTACAGGCCGGGGAGCGTTTGCTGCGCTGCGTCGGCCAGGCGCAGCGCCAGCTCGACGCTGCGCGTATGCGATTCGGCGATCGCCTCGGCTTTCAGGCTCTGCGAACCGCTGAAGATGTGCAGCCCCTGCGCCGCCATGCCCAGCGCCTGCAGGCGGCGCAAGCAATCCGGCACGCGTTCGGCGTCGATGCCGAACGGCTTGGCGCCGCCGCCCATGCGCATGCCGGATCCCTTCAGTTCAAAATCCGGGTTGACCCGCACCACCACGCGCGGCGCGATGCCAATCCGGTCGGCGATGCGTGCGGCGCGTTCGATCTCGCCTTCCGACTCGACGTTCAGCGAGACGCCGGCGGCGATCGCCCGGGTCAGTTCGGCGTCGGTCTTGCCCGGTCCGGCGAAGCTGATGTGGGCGGGATTGAAACCGGTGTCGAGCGCGGTGGCGAGTTCGCCGGCGGAAGCGACGTCGAGGCCGTCGACCAGCCCCGCCATGTGCTGCACCAGCGCCGGCATCGGATTGGCCTTGATAGAATAGTGCAGGCGCAAATCCGGCGGCATGCAGGCGCGCACGTGGCGCACGCGCTGCGTCAGCAGCGCGCGGTCGTAGGCATAGAAGGGCGTGCTGCCGACGCGCTGCGCCAGACGCGACAGGGGAATCGTGCCGACTAGGAGTTCGCCGCCGGCGACGGCGAACTGGTCCATGCCGGCGTGGACGGGCTTGGTGGTGCTCATGGTGCGGTGCTCGCGTCGGTGAACAGGGTGAGGAAGGGCAGCGCCAGGCGCTTGCGGTCGATCTTGCCGTTCGGGTTGCGCGGGAAGGGTTCGGCGTGCAGGTCGACGTGGGCCGGCACCATGTAGGCCGGCAGGCGCTGCTGGCAAGCCTTGCGCAGCGCGGCGGCGTCCAGGCTGGAGCCCGTTACCAAGAGCACGATCGCCTGGCCCAGTTCCGGGTGCGGCACGCCGAAGGCGACCGCCTCGTCGACCGCGCCGCTGGCGTACACCGCTTCCTCCAGCTCGGTCGGGCTGACGCGGTAGCCGGACACCTTGATGAGATCGTCGCCGCGGCCGATAAAGTACAGGTAGCCGTCGGCATCGCGGCGCACGGTGTCGCCCGACCACACCGCCATCTCGACCAGCGGCAGCGCCGGGTCCTGCCCCGGCGCCGGCTTGAAGCGTTCCGCGGTCTTAACGGGATCGTTCCAGTAGCCGAGCGCCACCAGGGCGCCGCGGTGCACCAGCTCGCCCGGTTCGTCGGCATCGCACAGGCTGCCGTCGGGGCGCACCACCAGGATCTCGGCGTTCGGGATGGCGCGCCCCATCGAGCCGGGGCGGCGGTCGATCTCGGCCGGCGGCAGGTAAGTCGAGCGGAACGCCTCGGTCAAGCCGTACATCAGGAAAGGCTGGACGCGCGGCAGCGCGCGCCGCAGCGCCGCCAGGGTGGCGCCGGGCAGGGCGCCGCCGGAATTGGTGATATAGCGCAGCGGACAATCGGCCGGCCAGGGCAGGCGCGCCAGCTGGTTCCACAGCGGCGGCACGGCCGCCAGGCCGGTGACGCCGTGTTTTACCACCGCGTCGAGCACGTCGCGCGCGAACAGGTGGTTCAGCAGCACCGCGCTGGCGCCGGCGAGAAACGCGCAGGTCAGCTGGCTCAGGCCATAGTCGAAGCTGAGCGGCAGCACCGCCAGCAGGCGGTCGGATGGCGCCAGTTCGAGGTAGCTGGCCACGCTGCGCGCGCCGGCCACCATGTTGCGGTGCGACAGCACCACGCCCTTCGGCTTGCCGGTGCTACCCGAGGTGTACAGGATGGCGGAGACGTCGGTGTCGATGCGCCGGTGCGGCGGCAGGCTCATGTCGGCGGCGGCCAGCGCCGCGTCCCAGGCCAGCAGCGCCGGTGCCGGCGCCGGTGCCGGCACGAGCGATGCGGCCGCATCGGCATCCGCCTGGCCGGTCGCCAGCACCAGGCGCAGGCCGGGACAGTGCGCCAGCTGCGGCGCCAGTTGCTTCAAGCGCTCGGGCGAGGTGACCAGCACGCGCACGTCGCAGTCGGCCAGGATGTGCGCCACCTGCTCCGGCTTCAACAGTGGATTGACCGGCACGAACACGCCGCCGGCCAGCGATGCGCCGAACAGGGCGGCCACGTTCTCCACGCGTTTTTCCAGGTACACCGCGACCCGTTCGCCGCGCCCCAGGCCGGCGCCCAGCAGCGCCTGCGCCGCGCGCCGCACCAGGTCCGCCAGCGCGGCATAGTCGAAGCGGGCCGCGCCATGGACGAGGGCCGGCGCCGCCGGCGCGCGCTGCGCCGAACTGAAGATGAAATCGTGGATCAGGTCGCTCATCGGAAGGCTGTGCCGAACGTCATGCTCGGGAAAAACAAAGCGCAATGTTACCATTCCGCTTTATTCCGTACGACAGCCAGCAGGAAGCCCCACCCGAACGATGTCCAACACGCCCGTATCGCCTATCTTGCCGGTGACGCAGTCCGGTCCACGCGTGCCGCTGGTGCCGCCGCTGTCGGGCGCTTCCTTGCGCCATGGCGGCGCGGTGGACCGCCATCCGCCCTCCGTGCTGGACGCGGCCCACGTGCGCCTGGTGACCAGCGGACGTATCGCAATTGGTCTGGCGCTGCGCGAACTCGGCGTGCGCGAAGGCGACAGCGTGCTGTTGCCGGCCTACCACAGCCTGTCGATGGTGCCGCCGGTGCTGTGGCGCGGGGCCACGCCGCGCTTCTACCGCGTCGACGCGCAGGCGCGCATCGATCTGGTTGATGTGGCGGCGCTGTGCGACCCCAGCGTCAAGGTACTGGTGGCCACCCATTACTTCGGCTTCCCGCAAGACGTGAGCGCGTTGCGCGCCTTTTGCGATGCGCGCGGGATCACCCTGGTCGAGGATTGCGCGCATGCGTTTTTCGGGGAATCCGCCGGCAAGCCGCTCGGCAGCCACGGCGACTACGCCATCGCCAGCAGCATGAAGTTCTTCCCGATGTACGAGGGCGGCGCGCTGGTGTCGAACCGGCATGCGCTGGATGGGGTGGCGCTGCGCTCGGCCGGTAAAGGCTTCGAGGCCAAGGCGGTGCTGGCGACGCTCGAATACAGTTTCCGCTACGGCCGCCTGGCGCCGATCCAGGCGTTATTGGCGTTGCCGATGCGCGCCAAGGATGCCGTCTGGCGCCGCATCAAGGCCGCGCGTCCGGCCACTGCCGCGACGGCGCTGGCGCCCGGCTCGTCCGACAGCGACGCCAGCTTCGATACGCGCTGGCTCGATAAACGCTCGTCGCTGTTCGCGCGCCAGCTGCTGAAACGGGTTTCTCACGCGCGCATCGTCGCGCTGCGCCGCCGCCACTACCTGCGCCTGCAGGAAGCGCTGGCCGGCCAGCCCGGTTGCCGCCCGCTGTTCGAGCGCTTGCCGGACGGCGTCTGCCCGTGGCTGTTCCCGTTGCTGGTCGATGATGCCGACGCCGTGTTCGAGCGGATTAAAGCGCTCGGCGTGCCTGTGGTGCGCTTCGCCGAAACGCTATGGCCGGGCGTGGACGCGGCGCGCTGTCCGCACAGCGCCTACCTGTCGCGCCACGTGCTGGCCTTTCCCTGCCACCAGGAGTTGCGCGAGTCCGAATTCGCGTGGATGTGCAGCCACATCGTCAAGGCGCTGGCCGCATGAAGTGGACCCTGCTGCCGGCCGCCGACAATCTCGAAGCCCAAGCGGCGCGCTGGAATGCGCTGCGCGCGCTGGGTCCGGCGGCGCCAGTGCTCGACCCGCTCTTCATCGGCGCGCTGCTGGAAACGTTCGGCGCCGGCGACGAGCTGCTGGCGCTGTGCGAGCAGGACGGCGCGCTGCTGGCCGCGGCCGTGCTGGTGCCGCAGGGCCGCGCGCGCTGGGCCACCTTCCAGCCGGCGCAGGCGCCGGTCGGTGCGTGGGTCCAGCAAACCGGCCTCGATACGGGCGCGCTGCTGGACGGCCTGGCGCGCGCGCTGCCAGGTCTGGCGCTGCTGGTGGGGCTGACCCAATGCGACCCGTTCCTGCTGCCGCGCCCGCCGGATGCGGACAAGCAGGCCGGCGCCGACTACATCGATACCGCGCGCATCAGCGTCGAAGGCAGCTTCGACGCCTGGTGGGAAGGGCGCGGCAAGAACCTCAAAAGCAACCTGAAGAAGCAGCGCAATCGCCTGGCCGGCGCCGGCACCGCCACGCGCATGGAAGTCTGGCGCGATGCCGGACGGATGGCGCAGGCGGTGGCGGACTACGGGCGCCTGGAAAGCACCGGCTGGAAGGGCCGCGCCGGCACCGCGGTGGCTGCAAACAACGAACAGGGCGAATTCTACCGGCGCATGCTGGAAGCCTTTTGCGGCGCGGGACGCGGCAGCGTGTATCGCTACTATTTCGGCGACGAGCTGGTGGCGATGGACCTGTGCATCGAGGAAGGCGACTGCATCGTGATCCTCAAGACGGCCTACGACGAGACCGTGCCGAAACAGTATTCGCCGGCCTTTTTGATGCGTGAGGAAGCCTGCCGCCAGCTGTTCGAAGGCGGTGCCATCCGCCGCATCGAATTCTACGGGCGGGTGATGGAATGGCACACGCGCTGGACCGACGAGGTACGCACCATGTACCACCTGAACCATTATCGCTGGACGCTGCTGGGGCGCCTGCACGCGTGGCGCCGGCGCCGCGCCGGCCCTTGAACAGCGTCAGCGCTGGGTCAGGCGCCACAGGGGCCAGCGCAAGGGCGCCGGCAGCGAGGCGATCAACACTTTCAGTTGGAACCCGCGGCCGGCCGGGCGTTGGCGCATGTGCTTGTGCATCTCGAGCGCAGTAGTAAAACTGCCGCGCGCAAAGGCGCCGTTGAACACGTCCAGGCGGCGCTCGTCGATGCTGCGCAGGATCGCCTCGCGGTGCGGCGCGGCGAACGGGTGTTCCCGCAACGCGAATTCGAGGATACGCACGCAGCCGCTGACGGTACGGATGGTGTCGCCCGAGTCGTTGCTGGCGTGCTTGCGGATGCGCACCAGCGGCCTGGCGCACAGCGCCATCTTCGCCTGCGCCACCAAACGCAAGGTGAATTCCCAGTCCTCGCCGCCGACGCCGTTGAAACGCACGTCGTAGCCGCCGATGCGCTCATAAAACGCCTTGCGGATCACGCTGCCCGATGGGAACAGCGGCTGGTAATCCACGGTGCGCCGGTACAGGTCCGGCACGTCGCGCCAGAAGCCGTCGTCCAGCACGGCGCCGTCGAAGAAGCCGGGCGGCGCCAGGGAAAATTTGTCGGCATGGACGCCGCGCTCGTCGAAGGTCACGAAGTTGCTGTACACCGCATCATAGTCCGGGTGCGCCGCCAGCCAGGCCGCCATGGTGGCGGCGAAATCCGGTTCCAGCAGGTCGTCCGAATCGCACAGCACGATGTAGTCGCCGCGCGCCGCCGCCACGCCGGTGTTGCGGGCGTTCTGCACGCCGGCGTTGGCCAGCGTCATGACCGTGATGCGGCCGGCGTAGCGCGCCAGGACGTCGGCCGTATGGTCGGTCGAGCCGTCGTCGACCACGATGATTTCCAGGAAAGGCAGGTGCTGGGCCAGTGCGCTGTCGAGGGTGGCGCCGATCAGGTCGGCGCGGTTGTAGGACGGGATGACGAGGCTGAAGGTGGGAGCGGACATGGAGGCTTGATAGGGGAATAAGATCAACCGCGCACGCCGAGCAGGCGTTCGCAGGTGCGCAGGAACTGGCTGGCGACCGCCGCCGTGCTGTGCCGGCGCGCCAGCGCCAGGCCGCCTTCGCTGAGCTGCTGCGCCAGGGCCGGGTCGCCCAGGATGCGCTCGACCGCGGCGGCGATCTGGTCCGGCTGGGTGCCGTCCACCAGCAGGCCGCTGACGCCGTCTTCCACCGCTTCCACCACGCCGCCGGCGCGTCCGCCGATCACCGGCTTGCGGCAGGCGTTGGCTTCGCGGAAGACCAGGCCGAAACCTTCGGTGTCGCCGTCGGGCAGGGTGCGGTTCGGCATCAGGAACAGATCGCACAGGCGCAGGTAGCGCAGCAGGTCGGCGTCCGACACCTTGCCGACCAGGGTCACCGACCGTTCCAGGCCTTCGGCGGCGATCAGGCGTTCCAGCTCGGGGCGCAGTTCGCCGTCGCCGACGATCAGGTAATGCACGCCGGGGCGGCGCGCCACCACCTGCTTCATGGCGCGCACCGCCATGTCGGCGCCCTTGCGCGCCACCAGGCGGCCCACGGTCAGCACGATCTGCTTGCCCTGCAGGCCGTGGCGCGCGACCAGTTCCGGGTCGCGTTCGCCGGGCGTGAAGTAATCGATGTCGACCCCGTTCTGGATCAGCACCATCGATTCGGACGGCACCCCCAGCGTGCGCATGGCGTCGCAGGTGAACGAGCTGACCGAGACGATGCGGTCGGCCGCCATCAGGAACTGCTTGCGCTTCTGGCCCAGGCGGCCATCGGTGCGGGTGGTGATTTCCTCGCCGTGCACGTAGATGATCAGCTTGCAGCCGAACATCTTCTTGAGCGCGATGCCGAGCCAGCTGCCGGTCACCAGTTCGCCGATGCAGACCAGGTTGATGTCGTGCTTGCGCACCAGCTGGGCGGCCTTGTACAGCACCTTGGCGTACAGCGGCAGGTCGCAGGTCAGCATGCGCCACAGCGACACCAGTTTATTCGCCGGCGGCGGCATGCTCGCCGGGCGCAGCAGGCGGATGCGGTCGACCGGGAAGTTTTGCCGGGCGTCGTGTTCGCGCCAGCCCGGGATGTCCTCGCGCGTGTGGTAGTTGGTGCTGGCGGTCAGCACGCGGATGCTGCCGGGCGGCATGTGGCGGCACAGGTTTTCATACACCACCGCCGAGCCGCCGTGGATCGGGGCGAACACGCTGGCCACCATCAGGCAGCGCAGGTCGGTGCCGGCATGGGCATCGGCATCGGCGCCATTGGCGGCAGCGGTGCGGCGGGAAGGGGTCAAGGGAGTCGGTTTGGTGAGCATGTTGCGCGCCAGTTGGAAGGTGATGCGTTCCTCGCTGAGGCCCCAGGGGGTAAAGCGCGGCAACTGCAAGGGATCGGTGGCGGCGCTGGCAACGCCGATGCTGGTCGTGACCGCGGTGTGGTAGCCGGCCGCCTTGACCATCTGCACGTGGTCGCGGTGGAAGTCCTGGTTCGGCCGGCCGTTCGGGTAGGCGAAGGAATGCACGGCGCCGCCGATGATGGCTTCCAGCTGCGCCTTGCAGTCGCCGATCTCGGCGCGCGCCTGCGCGGCCGTGCATTCGTTCAGGATCGGATGGTGCACCGTGTGGGCGCCGATCTCGAAGCCTTGGCCGTGCAGGGTGCGCACCGAGGCGGCGTCGAAGCCGGGCGGCAGGATCAGCGGGCGGCAGGCCTGGCTTTCCAGCTGTTCGATCGCGTCCAGGCGCTGGCCCAGCGGCGCGTATTTCAGGTGCGCCTGCAGGCGCTCGACCAGGCGTTCGCGGCAGCCGGGCGCGTCCAGGTCCGGGTAGGGACCGAGCACCTTCGGCAAGTGCGCGCCGTGCGCCGGCAGCGCGCGCACCGCGGCCAGGATGCGCTCGTGCCACAGCACGCCGCCCTCGATGTGGCCGGTGGTGACGAAGAAGGTGGCCGGCAGCTTGCGCCGCAACAGCGCGGGCGCCACGTTGTCGATCCATTCGGCGTAGCCGTCGTCGAAGGTCAGCGCCACCGCGCGCGCCGGCAGCGTGCCGCGCTTGAGGGCGGCGCTGGCTTCCGACAGCGGCAGCACGTTGGCGTTGGCGGCCACCACGTCCAGCATGTGCTCGAAACGTTCCAGGTTCAGTTCGCTGGAGGCGAGCGGATCGGCCAGCGTCGGCACCTTGTGGAACAGCAGCAGCGACAGGCGCGCCGACGGGCCGGCCGGCGACAGCATCGACAGCGCGCCGCGCATGATGGCCGGTTTCAGCAGGCCGCCGCCGGCCGGGCGCATGCGCGGCGCGTTCATGGCACCGTCTGCGGTGGCGTCTGCGCCTGCGAAGGGATGGGCACCGTGCGTTTCGAGGGAAGCAGGATCTTTTCCAGGCATACCAGGATGATGATGATGTCGTAGTACAGGTCGAAATAGGCCAGCGACAGGAAGCTGCCGCTGATGGCGTAGCCGATGATGCACACTTGGCACATGCGTGACAAGTCTTCCGCCCATTTCAGGTCGGGCCGGGTCATGCAATATTTACGCACCCGGGTGCCGGTGCGCCAGGCGCAGACCATCAGCGTGATGAACATGAACAGGCCGATCCAGCCATGGTCGCCGAGTACCTGGAACCAGATGCTGTGGGCCACGTGGTAGCCGAGCGGGTCCGGCGCGTACATCAGGAACATGCGCGGGGTGAACACGTTGTAGCCGCCGCCCAGCGGGAAGGTGGAGGCGATGTTGATGGCGAAGCGCCAGGCGTTGAAGCGGCCTTGCGCCGAGTCGTCCTGGTGGTATTCGTTGATGCTGTCCATGCGCTCGAACCAGGCGGACGGCATCACCGCCGCGATCAGGATCGCCACGCCGATCAGCACCACCGCCGTCTGCGCCTTCTTGCGGCTGTGGAACCACAGGAAACCCATCATCGCCATGCCGCCGACCAGCGCGCCGCGCGAATACGAGGCCACCGCCGACACCGCCGTCATGGCCAGCATCAGCGTCAGGCCGCGGCTGACCCATTTGTTGGTGGCCTGGGTGCGCAGGTACCAGATCAGCGGCAGCACCGTGACCAGCGCCAGCGCCATGCCGTTGTTTTCCGAGATGTAGCTGCCGTCCGGCCCGTAGACGCGGAAATGGCCGCCGGAGGCCAGCGTAAACAGGCCGCCCTTCAGGCCGAACACGCCCAGCGACAGGGCGACGATCCAGACGAAGATCTTGAGGTCTTTCGGCTTCTGGATCAGGGTCATGGTCACCAGCACCATGAAGAAGGTCTTCATCACCCGGTTCCACTCGAGCCAGACGATGTTCGGCTCGAGCGCGAAGAAACTGGTCAATGTCATCCAGGCGGCGAAGATCAGCATCGTCGCCGTCACCGGCGTCAGCGGGAATTTCTTCGGCTCGCGGCTGGTGAACATGAACAGCGTGGTCAGGCCGGCGATCGCGGCCGCGAACGGGAAGTTGTAGGCGAAGCCGTAGGTCAGCCGGTGCGGATTCATCAGGCTGACCCAGGTGAACAGCAGGGCGCCGATCACCGGCCGCTTGAACGACAGCGACAGCAGGCCGAAGATGACCAGGGTGATGATGACGTCACGCATGTGCGCGCAGGGCTCCGAACAGGTTGACGACCTTGCGCGCGTTGGCGCCCCAGGTCAGTTGCAGCTCGTCGATGGTGCGCTGGGCGTTGGCGGCCACCTTGGTGCGCAGCGCCGCATCGTCGCACAGGCGGCTGACGGCGCCGGCCAGGCCGTTCGGATCGGCCGGGTCGAACAGCACCGCGTTGTCGTCCTGGCGCAGGATCTCTTCGATGTTCGGTTGCGCGGGGCCGACAATGGCCTTGCCCAGCGCCAGGTATTCGAACAGCTTCAAGGGCGAGGCGTAGGCCACCACCGCCGGCTGCAGCGCGATGTCGAACGCGGCCACGTGGCGCGCCACGTCGTCGCGGCCGACGATGCCGGTGAAGGTGACGCGGTTCTCGATGCCGAGTTCGCGCGCCTGCTTTTCCAGCGGAGCGCGCGCCGGGCCGTCGCCCACCACCAGCAAATGGCGGCGCGATGCCGGCGGATCGGCGGCGATCAGCGTGAGGACCTTGTCGAGACCGTGCCATTCGCGCACGAAGCCGGTGAAGCCGAGCACCAGGCGGCCTTCCAGCCCGAGCGCGCGCTTGGCGGCGTCGACGTCCGGGGCGCGGTCGAAGCGCTCGCCGTTGATGCCGTTGTGGATCACTGTAATGCGTTCGCGCCGCACGCCGTACGAGGCCACGATGTCGGCCAGCACCTCGGTGACCGGCAGCACGCCGTCGGCGTTGCGCCAGGCGTAGGCTTGCGACCAGCGCGCCAGCCGCGTCAGCGACAGGCCGTCGTAGCGGGTGCGCTCTTCCAGGATCGGCGCGTTCACTTCCAGCAGCAGCGGCAGCTTGAAGCGGCGCGCCGCCCAGATGCCGGCCGGCAGGAACAGGTTGTAGCGCTCGTAGATGCAATCCGGCTTGTGTGCGCGGATCGCCTTGGCCATGCGCCGGTAGGCGACCAGCGAATACCCCAGCTCCATCAGTTCGTAGAACCATTTCGGCAGCCAGCGCTTGAGCAGGGCGACCGCGCCGGCGTCGGACCCGAACGATTCGGTCTCGGCGCTGGGCGGCGCCACGATCACGATCTCGTGGCCTTGCGCACGCAGCGCATGGATCATTTCTTCGATGTGGACGTATTGGCCGTCCTTGGAACGGGTGCGGTGGTGATAGAGGATGCGCAAGGGGATTGCTCCGCGTGGGGTGACTGCTCGCGTGCCGGCCGGTCGTGTGGCCGCGAGTCTGATGTAAAGGTAGATATTACTCTAAAAAAATAAAATTTCTGGGACTGCTGCGCCACAAACGGCACCCGCCATCGCCCTGCCGGGGTAGCCGGGCGGATGCACGGGAGGGCTGGGGGACGATGCGCGCGCGGACGCCGGAAGGCGCCGCGCGCCGCGGGCGCAGCTGGCTGCGCTCAGTGCGCTGCCGCCGGCGCGGCGTGCGCCCGTTGCAGCGCCGCGTCCAGCGCCGCACCCTGCTGCGCCAGGAAGCGGCGCAGGGCGGCGCGCGCCGCTTCCGGCGCGTCGTCGTACGGCGCCGACAGCAGCACGGCGGCGCCGTCGTCACCGCGCAGCAGGGCCTTGGCGCCGGCCTGCCACAGCTTGCCCTTCATGTCGCTGTCGGTGTAATGGCCGCCGACCCACTTGAAGGACCATACCAGCAGCGTGCCGCGCGGACCGCGCAGCAGCGACTCGCGCAGCGCCAGCGGACGGTCGAGGAAGGTTTCGGTGCGCGCGCCGGCGAACGTCTCATGCCATGCATCCTGGTAGCCGGCCAGGCGGTTGCCCGAGCTGATCAGCGATTTGTCGCGGTGCTGGTTGCGGTAGTACAGCAGGTCCAGCGCCACCGGCACGGCGGGCGCGGCGCTGTCCTGATAGACGCGTTCGAAACGCGCATCCGGCGTCAGGTAGGCCGGCTTCCAGTCGGCGAAGGGCGCAACTTGCGGCCAGCCGACCGCGACTTCGTCCAGGCGAACCGGCGCCGGGTTGTGGTTGGCGCGCTCGCCCAGCAGCGCCGCGGCCGGCCACAGTGCGGCCACTGCCAGCACGGCCGCCGTCATCGGCGCGAAGCGGCGCGCGTGCAGCATCGGCACCGTGCTGGCGGCACCTGCAGCACCGGCGGTACCCGCGGCAGCCGGCACCGCGGCCGGCGCCGCGCTGTCTTCGCGCCAGTAGCTGCCGACCCAGAACATCAGGAACATCACCAGGCCGAAGAACAGCCAGCCGTAGATCAGGTGGTCGACGCCGGTGGCCAGCTCCATGCCGGACAGGTGGCCGATCATCACGATCATGTAGGCGCGCAAGCCGTTGGCGATGATCGGCACGATCACCGCCAGGGCGACGAACAGCAGGCGTCGCAGGTTCGAGCGGTAGGTCAGGTAGGCGTACAGGCAGCCCAGCGTGACCGAGGAAATCAGGTAGCGCACGCCGCTGCAGGCTTCCACCACCGACCAGTTACCGGTCGGCAGTTCGAAGCGGGTGCCGCTGCGCAGCACCGGGATGCCGGTGGCGCGCACCGCCCACACCGTGAAATCGGCGGTGAACTGGATCAGCGGCGCCACGAACACTTCGCCGAAGGGCACCGCGAACAGCACGAACAGCAGCGGGAAGGTGAGCGAACCGGCCAGGCGCGGGCCGAACAGGGCCAGGGCGATCGCCGGCAGCATCGCCACGAAGGCATACTGCGACACCACCTGCACCTCGCCCAGCTGGGCTGCCAGCCAGCCGGCGCCCAGCAGCGCCAGCAGCGCCAGCGCCGGCGCGTACGGCGTGGCCGGATGCAGGTTGAAGCGCGTGCGCTCGCGCCAGATCAGCCACAGGCTGATCGGCAGGATCACGTAGCCGTGGGCGAAGGTCTCGGAACGGTTCCAGATCGCG
Organism: Massilia forsythiae; assembly: GCF_012849555.1. Lineage (NCBI taxonomy): Bacteria > Pseudomonadati > Pseudomonadota > Betaproteobacteria > Burkholderiales > Oxalobacteraceae > Massilia > Massilia forsythiae. The sequence continues at coordinate 1,736,079 of NZ_CP051685.1, read as the reverse complement.
ACGATCGAATCCATCGTGCCGAAGTACAGGACGAACGGCGCCAGCAGCGCCAGCGCCATCAGGGCGATGGCGCCGCGCGACAGCGCGACATCGGGCACGACGGCGTCCGGGCCGTCCACGCCGGGAGGCGGTTTCAGGAACATTCCAGGTTCTCTCCAATGCAAGCCAGGTTGCTCGACCAGCTGTAGCGGCTTTGCACCTTGGCGCGCGCCGCGCGGCCGATGGCGGCGGCGGCGTCGGCGTGCCCGTCCAGCAGCGCGGCGACCGCGTCGGCGAAAGCCGCGGCGTCATCGGCCGCCAGCACCAGTTCGCTGTCCGGCACCGCGTCGATGCCTTCCAGCGCCTGCGGCGTGACCACCACCGGGGTCGCCATCGCCATCGCTTCCAATACCTTGTTCTGGATGCCGCGCGCGATGCGCAGCGGCGCCACCGCCACCGCGGCATGCGCGATATAGGGACGCACGTCGGGCACGGTGCCGGTCACCACCACGCCGGGCTGCTGGGCCAGCGCCTGCACCGCAGGCGAAGGGCGTGAGCCGACGATGTAGAAGCGCAGGTCCGTGAAGCGTTGGCGCAGCGCCGGGAACACCGCGCCGGCGAACCACTGCACCGCGTCGACGTTGGGCCAGTAATCCATGGCGCCGGTGAACACCAGCGCACGCTCCCCGGCGCCGAACGGATTCGCGTGCGCCTCGTGCGGCGAAAAGTAATCGGTGTCGACGCCGTTGCTGAAATGGCCGATCTTGGCGCTGCTTTCCGGCGCCAGGCTGCGGAACAGCTGCGCTTCCGGGGCCGACACGAACAGCGAAGCGTCGTAGTCGCGCGCCACCTGCCGCTCGTAGCGCAGCAACCGATCGGCCTCGTACCGGTACAGCCAGCTCATCGGAAAGGATTTCTTGTCGGCGTACTGGCGCCACTTGTCGGAATCGACGTCGACGAAATCGACCACGCGGCGGGCGCCGCGGTACGGGTCGGCGTACTGCGCCATCGCCGAGGAAAACACCAGCACGCGCTCGATCCTGTTGGCGGCCACGGTGTCCTGCACCCAGCGTGCCAGGCCGGCGTCGCGATAGTATGCCAGCGACAGCGAGCCGTTCTTCAGCAGCGCCGTCAGGCTTTTTACGCGCGCCACCAGGGGTTGCATGGCGGCGAAGTGGCTGCTGGCGCACAGCGCCTCGACATGCGGCACGTACTGCCAGTCGTCCGCATCGTCGACGAAGGTCGCCAGGTGCACCCGGTAGTGGCGCGCCAGGTGCTTCAGCAGGTGGTACGAGCGGATCTTGTCGCCCTTGTTGGGCGGGTACGGGATACGGTGGATCAGCAGCAGCAAGTCTTGCACGATGTGGTCCCCGCCATCAGCCCAGGTTGCGCACGATGTACGGTCCCATGAAGTTCGCCAGCGGCAGCGGCAGCTTCTTCCACATCTTGATGAACAGCTGGTACTTCGGGTTCAGCGGATTGTTGTCCGGCAGGCTGTCGGCCGCGTACAGCTTGTATTCGTAGGGCAGGTGCTGGGCGGTGAAACCCCAGTTCTTCTTGAAGTCGTAGGCGCCGGTGCCCAGCTTGCTGCGGCCGAAGTCGAACAGGCGGCAGCCGCGCGCCGCGGCGGCCTGCATCAGGTTCCAGTACATGAAGTCGTTGCCGGCCACGCTGCGCGCCAGGTCCATGCCGCCGCCGTAATAGGGCACCACCTCGTCGCGCCAGTAGAACGACAGCACCGCCGCCACCAGCTTGCCGTCCTCGGTAACGATGGTGCGCACCTCGCATTCGTCGCCGAAGGTCTGCTGCAGCAGGGCGAAATACTTTTTCGGGAATACCGGGGTGCCCAAACGGTGCACGCTGTTGGCATAGGCCTCGAACATGCGGTCGACGTTGTCGTCCACCTCGCCGCGCAGGCCGAGCTTGATGCCCTTGCGGACCATCGCGCGCTGCTTGCGCGGGATCGCGTTCAGGTTGATTTCGTCGTCGCCGGAGATCTCCTTGCGGAAGGTGACGTACAGTTCCTTGGTGTGCCAGCTGGCGTCGTCCGGGTGTGCGCGCTGCATGCCGCGGTATTCGAGGTGGCCGGCGCCGAGTTCGCGCGCCAGTTTATCGGCCGCTTCGTCCAGCAGCGCCTGCGCGGCCGGGCTGGTCGCGGCCGGGCCGCCGTACACGCAGAACGGCATCGCGCCCAGCGAGTGGCCGAACAGCCGGCTTTTCACTTGGGCCAGCGGCAGCACGCCCTGGATTTGCCCGTCCTGCTCGACATAATAAAACCAGGTCTTGATGCCGAACGAGCGCTCGATCACCGGCTGCCAGCCGGACAGGTGGAAGAAGGTGGCCTCGGGCAGGGCGCGCACGAAGGCGTCCCAGCGCGCGTAGTCCTGCGGCTGCAGCAGGTGCAGGGTCAAAGGACCGGCGGCGCGCGCGGGCGCCGTAGGAGCAGGAGCGGCTGCGGCCGGCGCGGCCGGCTGTGCGGCCGGCGTGGCCACGGCTTCGACAGGCGTTGCCACGGCCTCGACCGGCGCTGCGGCGGCTTGCACCGGCGCTGCTACGACTGCGGCGGCGACCGGCACTGCGTCGACGATGTCGGCATGTACCGCGTCGGCGCCGGCTGGCGCCGCGTCGAGGACGGCAGGCGCCGTTCCGGCTGGTGCCGGTGCGTTGGCGGGTACGGCGACGGGCGCGCCGTCCACCGGCGCACCGGCCGTCTTGTCGGCGCCGGCGCGCCTGGCTTGCGCCGCTTCGATGATCGAATTCATGCTTGGTTACTTGTTCAGGAAGATGCGGTCCATGCGGTCCCACGCGAAATCGCGCGCCAGGGCTTCGATGCGACCTTCCATGCGGTCGATGTTGACGTAGTGGCGGAAGCGCGACTTGGCGCCCACGCCTTCGGGACGCGGCTGGTCCGGGTCGATTTCCCAGGGGGGGAAGTAGAACAGCGCCGGCTGGCAGTCGTCCTTATTCACCTTGGCCATCATCCAGCGCGACAGCGCGTACGGCAGCAGGCGGAAATAGCCGCCGCCGCCGGCCGGCAGGTTACGGCCCATCATGTGCACCGTGGTGATCGGCACTTCGAGCAAGCCGTCGGTGCCGTTCGGATAAAAGGCGAAGCGCGGCGCTTCCGGCATGCCGTAGTGGTCGTGCGCCACCGGGTAGATGCTGGAGCTGTAGCGGTAGCCGGCTTCCAGCAGCACGTCCAGCGCCCACAGGTTGTCGCGGCCGATCGAAAAGCTCGGCGCCCGGTAGCCCAGCACGGCCTGGCCGCCGATGTCTTCCAGCAGCGCTTTCGAGGAACGCACGTCGTTGGCGAATTCGGCGCGGCTCTGGTCCGAGGCGCGCAGGTGGCCGTAGCCGTGGCTGGCCAGTTCGTGGCCGCCGGCGACGATGCGTTTCACCACGTTCGGGTAGCGCTCGGCGATCCAGCCCAGGGTGAAGAAGGTCGCGCGCACGCCGTGGCGCTCGAACAGCGCCAGGATGCGGTCCATGTTGGCTTCGACGCGGCATTCGCGCGTCGGCCAGCTGGCGCGGTCGATGTAGGGCGCGAAGGCCGAGACCTGGAAGTAGTCCTCGACGTCGCAGGTCATCGCGTTGGCGATGCGTTGTCCCGGGGCCGGCGCCGGCCGCGGGGCGAGTTCGTACATGTTCATTCTTGGTTGTCCACGGGATGGGTCGCTGCGCCCTGCGGCGTGGCGACGATCTTCTTGAGGATCGACAGCACGGAGACGATCGATTTTTCCAGGCGCATCATACGCTCGTCGAGCATTTCGACGCTGCTGGCGCGCCGGTCTCCGGTGCGCTGGTCGATGGTGCGCATGCCGCCGGTGCGCAGTTCGCCTTCCAGGCCCGGCACCGCCGGCTGCGTGTCCAGTGCCGGCGCGCCGGGCTGGACGCCGCCTTCCGGCAGCGTGTATTCGTCGTTGATGTCGTGGATGACGGTGTTGATGTCCTGCTCGCCGAGCGCATGCAGCTCTTCCAGGTAACCCATCAGCAGCACGCGGTCCATCAGCGTGTTGACCTTGCGCGGGATGCCGCCGCTGTAGGCGTAGATGGCGGCATGGGCGCCGTCGTCGAAGGCCGGGTCGCCCTGCCAGCCGACCGTTGCCAGGCGGTGCTCGATGTAGGCGCGGGTTTCCTGCGCATCCATCGGGCCCAGGTGGTAGCTGGCGATCACGCGCTGGCGCAGCTGCTGCATGCCGGGGCTGTGCAGGGTGGCGCGGAATTCCGGCTGGCCGAGCAGGAAGGTCTGCAGCAGCGATTTGTCGTCGGTCTGGAAGTTGGACAGCATGCGCAATTCTTCCACGGTGCGCGCCGACAGGTTCTGCGCCTCGTCGATGACCAGCAGGGCGCGCTTGCCCTGCAGGTCGACGTCGCACAGGAAGCGCTCCAGGCGCGTCAGCAGGTCGGTCTTGCTGGCGCCTCCGTACGGCAGGCCGAAGGCCGACACCACCATGCGCAGCGTGTCGTCCGGATCCAGGTGGGTGTTGACGATGTGGGCGGCGACGATCTGGTCGGACGGCAGCTTGTTGAACAAGTTGCGCACCAGCGTGGTCTTGCCGGCGCCGACGTCGCCGGTGATGACGATGAAGCCCTCGCCTTGCGACAGGCCGTATTCGAGGTAGGCCATGGCGCGCTTGTGGCCCTTGCTGCCGAAGAAGAAGTGCGGGTCCGGGCGCAGCTGGAACGGCTTGGCGGACAATCCGTAATAGGTCTCGTACATCTGAATGGCTCCGCTCAATACACGAAGGACAGCGTCGCGATGATCGCGTTCTCGTGGTAGCTGTCGTTGTTGATCAGGTCCTGGCGCCCGGTGCTGCGGCGCAGGTCGATGCTGCCGCGCGTGTGGGCGTCGAAGCGGCGCGTCAGGCTCAGGCGCGCCTCGCGGTTGTTGCTGGTCAGGCCGGTGGTCAGCGATTCCACGTTGATCGCGGACAGGTTGGCGCTGGCCTGGGTGCGCGACGACAGGCGGTAGGCGAAGTTGGCGGTGGCGCCGCGCTGGCGCGTGTTGTCGTTCAGCGAGGACAGCTGGTTGCCGGTCAGCGGGCTGTCGCTTTCCTGCAGCGACAGCGCGGTGCGCTCGTCGCGAAACACGGTCAGCACCAGGTCGCTGTGGGCGCCGCGGAACGCGACCGCGCCCTGCAGGCGCTTTACACGGATGTAGCGGTTGGTCAGGTAGTTGATGCTGTTGGCCAGGCTGGCCGGCAGGCCGGCGGAAGCGATGTAGGCCTGTACCGCCTGCTGGCGCTGCACCGGGTCCGGGTAGCTCGAGGAAAACAGGTTGTCCAGCATGGCCGCGGTGTTGACCGTGGCCGGCAACAGGAATTGCGAGCGGGTGGTGGTGACCGCGTCGGTGTAGTCGGCGGTCCAGACGCTGCGCCGCATGCGGTGGCTGAATGCCAGCGAACCGGTCTTGCCGAAGTAGCGGCGGCCGAACGAGGCCTGCAGGCTGGTGCGCGCGGACGGGGTCCAGACGAAGCCGCCGGTCCAGCTCTTGCCGCTGGTGCTTTCGTTGAGCGACGGGTATTCGTAGTCGTCGTAGCCGACGGTCGCGGTCAGGCCGAAGCGCGGGATGATGTTCCAGCGTCCGCCCAGGGTGGCGGTCTCGTACGAGGAGTCGCCGATCGAGCCGACCGCGCCGGCGCCGGTGTCCTGGGTCATGCTCAGGTCCTGGCGTACGTACGAGGCGTTCCAGGCGAGCGTGGTGAAGGCGCTGCCGCTGACCACGTCGGCGCTCTTGGTGGTGGCCTTGCTGTCGCCGTAGCCGTTGACGTTGCCGTCCACCGAGTCGCGCGTCAGGCGCAGCGTCGCCACCGCGTTGGAACCGAAGCGGTGGCGCAGGTAGGGGCTGATGCGCCAGATGTTGATGTCGGCGTTGTTGGCCGCCGAATAGCCGTTGTCGGTCAATTGGCCGAAGGCCGACACCGACTGGCGCGAACGGCTGGCGCTGCCGTCCAGGTACAGCAGCTGGTCGACCAGCACCGATTGCGCGTCGACGTTGTAGCGGCGTTCGCTGTTGTGCAGGTTGGCGTTGCCGTTGTTGCCGTCGTTGCCGTCGTTGCTGTCGCTGAAGGCGAACTGGCGCCACTGTGCCTCGCCGGTCAGTTTCAGGCGCGGGCCGTTGACCAGCACCGAGATGCGCGGCGCCGCTTCGCTGACGAAGCCGCCGTGGGCCAGGTCGTCGTTCTGCAGGCCCAGGTTGTCGGAATAGGTTTCGCGCAGGTCGATCGAGGGCGTGACCTTCCAGTCCGCATGGCACTCTGCCGACAGCAGCATGGCGGCCACGGCCAGCGGCGCCAGCCGCAGGAACGGCCGGCGCGAGGGTACGGCCTCCGGCGTCTTAGCCGTAGTGATAGTCATACGTTTCTTCGATGCCCGGGAATTCCCTGGTCTTGTTATAGATCAGATTCACGTTGGGGAAACCTTCCAGGCGCTGCAGCGCTTCCTTGACCGCATGCTGGGTCGTGGTTTGCGCCTCGACCACCATCACGATCTGGCCCATGTGCGAAGCCAGCACGCGCGATTCGCTGGTCAGCAGCAGCGGCGGCGAATCGAAGATCACGATACGGTCCGAATAGCGGTTGGCGATCTCGTGGACCAGGTTGGTCATGGCGGAGCTGGCCAGGAATTCGGTGGCGTGCGGCGTGCTGGTGCCGGCCGGCAGGATGGTCAGGGTGTCGACGTTGGTACGCAGCATGACGTCGGCCATGTCGACCGAGTCGTCCACCAGCATGTCCATCAGGCCGCGCTGCTGCGGCAGGCCGAGCGTGCGCAGCACCGAGGGGCGGGCGACGTCGGCGTCGACCAGCAGCACGGTGTGGTCCAGTTCCATGGCGATGCTCATCGCCAGGTTGATCGACGTGTAGGTCTTGCCTTCGCCCGGCAGCGAGCTGGTGACCATGATCAGGTTGGCCGGCTTGTCGCCGGGGGCGCGCTTGACGAACGCGCGCTGCAGCAGCGGGCGCTTGATGACGCGGAAGTCTTCCAGCAGGCGGGTGCGGCCGCCGGCGGCGGTGACCATACCCTGGTCGCGCATGCGCGCCAGGTCCAGTTCGATGCGCCGGGTCGAGGATTTCTGCGGCGCGCGTTCGGCATGGATGGCCGCCGGGGCGGCCGGCGCCGCGTGCGCGGCTGCCGGGGCAGCGCTGACGGATGCCTCGGGATGGGCAGGGATGGCGCGCACGTTGTCGGCGTCCGCGAGCGCACGCGCAGTGTCGCTGTTGGGCAGGGCGGTGGCGTTGCGCTCGATCCGGCTGGCCGCTTTTTCGATAATGCTCACGGTGTACTCCTTGTGATCGTCGCGTTGGTCAAAGCGTGGGGCGGACCAGGATCGCGGCCACGCCGGCGCCATAGGCGCCGAACAGCAGCAGCACCGAGACCCCGACGGCAATCAGGCGACGCTTGCGGCGGACGGTTTGTTCGTTGGTCCAGTTCATGCCGATCGCGCCCAGCACCGGCAGGCCGGTGACGTCGCGCAGCGCGACCTGGCTCATGAAGGTCGGACGCACCTGGCTCATCAGGAAAGCCGCGGCGATGCCGGCCACCAGCGCGCCGGCAAACACCAGCGAGAACAGGCGCAGGCGGTTCGGGCCGCTCGGCTGGCCGGGCACGGTCGGCGGATCGATGATGCGGAAGCTCAGCATGTCGGTGGCCGACGACAGGTCGCCCGACAGGCGCGCCGATTCGCGGCGCTCGACCAGCTTCTGGTAGTTGTCGCGGTTGACCTGGTAGTCGCGGTTCAGCTGGGCCAGCTGGGCTTCGATCTCGGGCGCTTCGGTGCTCTGGGCGCGCAGGCGCGCCACGCGGGTTTCATACTCGCCGACGCGGGCGCGCATCGACGCCACGCGCGCCTCGGCCTGCGACAGCGCCACGTTCATCTGCTGCAGCATCGGGCTGTAGCCGGCGCCCGGGTCCAGGCTGCGGGTGCCGTTCTTGGCCAGGTCGGCGCGCTGCGCCAGCAACTGGTCGAGCAGGCGGCGGTTGGCGATGATGTCCGGATGCTGTTCGGTGTATTGCAGGCGCAGCGTATCCAGGTTCTTCTGGGCGGCGCCGATGCGCGCTTCCAGTTCCGGGTCGAGCATGGCCGGATCGATCTTCTTGGCGCCCGGCTTGGCCGGCTCGCCGGCGATCTGGCGCTTGATGGCGTTGCGCGCCTGCTCGGCTTCCGACAGTTCCAGGCGCGCCTGGTTGAGGGCGTCGCCCGCACCCATCAGCTGGCCGCCGAAATCGCCGCCGTCGCCGCGCGGCAGCATGCCCATGTTCTTGATCTTGAATTCCTTGAGGGTGTTCTCGGCCGCAGCCAGCTTCTCTTCGTAATTCTTGATCTGGTCGTCGATGAATTGCACCGCCTTTTCCGAATCCTGCTTCTTGCCGCCGTAGCTGCCTTCGAAAAAGATGGTCAGCAGCGACTGCACCACGTCCTTGCCCAGCTTCGGATTGTCGGACACGTAGGTGATGGTATAGATGTCGTCGCGCTCGGTGCCGCCGATGCGGATCTGCGACATCAGGTCATCCACGATCTTTTCGTGCTGCTTGCTGTCCTTGGCCTTCACGTCCAGGTCGACCATGCGCATCAGGCGCTCGACGTTCGGGCGGCTGATCAGGGTGCGGCGCATGAACATCACCTGCTGGTCCAGGTTCGGCATCGTCGTCATGCCCGACAGCAGTGGCTTGAGGATGCTCTGGGTATCGACATATACCCGCGCCGATGCTTCGTATTGGTTGGGAAGACGCAACACGACGGCCCAGCCGATGACGGCCACGGTCCAGGTGATCACGATCGCGTACCAGCGATATTTGCCGATAGCTTTCAGGAAGTTAAGAAGTGCGGCTGTGATTTCTGCCATCTCGTCAGTCTCGCCAATAAAGCGACCCAAATCATTTTGAATTGGGTCAATAAATAATCAAATACCTCGCATGATCGCTTGTACTGGAAGCAATTGCAATTACGCACGAGAAAAATATGAGCAGTGTGGCCAGGCGTGCCCTGCCTACAACACTTCATCCATGGTTTAAACGGAAACGTGGATATTTGGCATTAGTTTTCAGCAATTTTTTGTGCTGAATCCATAGAGTTTGCTTACTTTGTTGCAGAAAATCAATGCATGGAGCATGCAATCGTGGGCTTTCTGGCGTAGACTTGCGTCGGCAATTATATGCGTAAGATCAAATGCTTATTGTAATGTTTAAAACAAAGACTGGGGTGCACGGTTGGTGCCTGATCGAAACATCGGTTTCTGCCGAAGAGGGTAGGGCATGAGTTGCGCAAGCCGCTCCAAGCGGGTTGTTTCGTGCCTACTGGTGTCCTGCCTGCTGGCGCTGGTCGTGCCGGCGGTGCCGCAAGCGGCCGACTTGACCACGCTGATCCCGGCCGTCAAACGCTCGGTGGTCGGCATCGGCACCTTCGAGCGCACCCGCAGTCCCTCCACCGTCTTCGTCGGCACCGGTTTCGTGGTGGGCGACGGCCTCAGCGTCATCACCAATGCCCACGTAATCCAGGACAAGCCGGACGGCGTCAACATCGAGCAGCTCGGCATCGTCACCGCGGATGGCGACATGGTGCGCTTCCGCCAGGCCCAGCTGGTGGCGCGCGATACCCAGCACGACCTGGCGCACCTGCGCTTGACCGGGACGCCGTTGCCGGCGCTCGACCTTGGCGACGCCGACGCCGGGCGCGAAGGACAATCGCTGGCCTTTACCGGCTATCCGCTGGGGATGGTGCTGGGCCTGCATGCCGCCACCCACCGCGCCACGCTGGCGGCGATCACGCCGGTGGTCATGCCGGCGCTCGGATCGAACAAGCTCGATGCGCGCCAGATCGCCCAGTTGCAGCGCTCCCCCTTCAATATCTTCCAGCTCGACGCGACGGCCTATCCGGGCAACAGCGGCAGCCCTTTGTATGATCCGGACAGCGGCAAGGTGATCGGCGTGATCAACGCCGTGTTCGTCAAAGGATTGAAGGAAAATGCGATCAGTACGCCCAGCGGCATCACCTATGCGATTCCGGTGAAATATGTACGTGAAATTTTGCAACAAAAATAAGTACCAAGAAACAATTTCTATCGTGCGCTGTCTGCTAAATAGGCAGATGAGATACAATAGCTGCCTGTTGATGGCTTAATAACACTTATTTAGGGATGTCGGCACGTGGCGCCATCGAGGCTGCGGCTGGACGAAAGGGATCTGACGTGGGCAAGTACAAGGCGAACCTGATCAAATATTCGGCAATCGCACTGGTCGCCGCGAGCACGCTGGCGCTGGGCGGTTGTGCGACGCGCCTGCCGGCGCCGCCGGCTGTGCAGGCCAGCAATCCGGATTACCTGATCGGCCCGGGCGACAGCATCAACATCATCGTCTGGCGCAATCCGGAAGTGTCGATGGCGGTGCCGGTGCGCCCGGATGGCAAGATCACCACGCCGCTGGTCGAAGACTTGCCGGCATCCGGCAAGACCTCGACCGAACTGGCGCGCGACATCGAAAAGGCACTGGCGAAGTTCATCCAGCAGCCGGTGGTCACCGTCGTGGTATCGAATTTCGTCGGCACCTACGACGAGCAGATCCGCGTGATCGGCCAGGCCGCCAAGCCGCAATCGCTGCCGTATCGCCGCGACATGAGCCTGATGGACGTCATGATCGCCGTCGGCGGCACCACGGAGTTCGCGGCCGGCAATCGCGCCAGCCTGGTGCGTAACATCGAAGGCAAGCAGCAGAAGTACAATGTACGTTTGGACGACCTGATCAAGGATGGCGACATTTCGGCAAATGTGCCGATGCGTCCGGGTGACGTATTGATCATTCCCGAAACTTTCTTTTGATTTTTGTCAGGTTTTTTTACAGCAACGACAGTTGTAATGTCGAAACGATAAGTGCAATTCAGCTAAGCGCTTGATTTTAAAGAGTTGCTCTTGAATATCTTATCGTTGGCACAAGGATTGCTTGCTTCAGCAGGATCTGGCATTGTCCATTGCCCGACTGTTTAAAGAACCGAGTGAGGATTCAAGTGGCAAACGACGAGCGCGACGCACAACAAACTGAACATCCTGTCCCCGGCAACGACGGGCAAGCGCCCGTGGCGCCCGCGCTGTCGGCCAAGGGCCGGTCGCGGCGCCGCTTCGCACGGGCCGGCGCCGGCGCCACCGGTGTGCTGCTGACCCTGCACAGCCAGCCGGGCATGGCCTGTACCTATTGCGGCATTTCGCCGTCGGCCGCACTGTCGGCCTATGGCCAGAACAAGACCGTCACCCAGATGAGCCACCGCGCCCAGAACGCGGTCTGCATGGGCTTGCCGCCGGACCGCTGGTGCTCGACCTCGAACTGGCCGAGCGGCTGCAAGCCGACCGATTTGTTCAGCAGCCATTTCCCGTGCGTACGCGGCAGCGCTTATGCAAGTGTTACCTGCCGCAACATCCTGGAAGGCGCATCGTGCGATTCGACCAAGATGGCGCAATACATGCTGGCCGCCTACCTGAACGTGCTGTCCAGGCGCGTCGACTTCCTGAACATCGAAAACCTGCGCAGCGTCTGGAGCGAGTGGGTCACCAAGGGCTATTACGCCCCGATGGCCGGGCAACGCTGGTACGCCAACGACATCGTCGGCTATCTGTACGGAACCATGGACTAATCTGTGTCGGCCGGGGATACGTGGCGTCTGCGGCCGGGCCAGGCCGTGCGGTACCGGCACTGGGACGAGGAATGCGTGCTGTACAACGACCTGTCCGGCGACACCCACCTGCTCGGCGATGCCGCCCTCGAACTGTTGCTAACGCTGCAACACGGTCCCACCACCGAGGCGATGCTGGCCGCTGTCCTGAAGGCGCAATTCGACATCGCCGACGACGAACTGGCCGCTGAAACCGCCGCCCTGCTGCAGCACATGAATCACTTGTACCTGATCGAAACGCTGGCATGCTGACGGTTGCATCGCTCACCCGCAGCCAGCTGCAAACGCGCCTGGCGGGTCACGGACTGGCCGTGCGTACCGGTCCCTTCACCAGCCTGATCCGTTCGCCCATCGCGTACATCGCCGATGGCATCGCCCTGCTGTACGGCGATTATCCGCTCGAGGATGCGCAAGGGTTCGCCGATTTCCACGTGCACCTGCGCCGTTCCGGCGGGGTGCGCCGCTGGTACCGGCCGCAAGTCCATTTCGACGTCGACGGCCTGGTGCCGTTCGAGCCCTTGCCGGAAGCCCACGCGTTCCCGATGCTCGAATGGGCCTTGAACTGGTGTATCTCCACGCGCGCCCACGCCTTTTTGATGATCCACGCCGCCGTGGTCGAGCGCAACGGCCTGGCGGTGATGCTGCCGGCGCCGCCGGGTTCCGGCAAGAGCACGCTGTGCGCGGCGCTGGTCAGCCGCGGTTGGCGCCTGCTGTCCGACGAACTGGCGCTGTTCCGCCCGCATGACGGCGCGCTGGTGCCGGTACCGCGTCCGGTCAGCCTGAAAAACCGCTCGATCGAGGTGATCCGCGACTTTGCCCCGGACGCCGTGCTCAGCCAGCCGGTCAGCAATACCACCAAGGGCACGGTGGCGCATTTGAAGGCGCCGTCCGCCAGCGTGGCGCGCGCGCACGAGACCACGCGCGCCGCCTGGATCGTGTTTCCCAAGTACGAAGCCGGCGCCGCCACCGAGCTGACGCCGATCGCGCGCGCGCGCGCCTTCCTGCGTGTGGCCGACAACGCTTTCAATTACAGCCAGCTGGGGGCGCTCGGTTTCGACACGCTGGCCGGCATCATCGAACAATGCGACAGCTACGATTTCCGCTACAGCGACCTCGACCAGGCGATGGAAGCGTTCGCGGCGCTGGAGCCGCCGCGATGACGCATTTGCCGCTGCTGGTGCGCGCCCTGCGCGATCCGGCGCAGACCGCCGGGTTCACGCTGGCCGACTGGGACCTGGTGCTGCGCCAGGCCACCAGCGCCAACCTGACGCCGATGCTGCTGGCACTGATCGAAGAGCATGGGTTGCTGGCGCAGGTGCCGCAGCAGGCGCGCGCCCACTTCGAATGGGTGCGCATCCTGGCCACGCGCCACCGCCAGGCGGTGCGTTTCGAAGTCGCCTGCATCCTGGAAGCGCTGCAGCCGACCGGCGTGCCGCTGCTGCTGCTGAAAGGCGCGGCCTACACGATGGCCGGCCTGCGCGCCGGGGCAGGGCGCCTGTTTTCCGATATCGACATCATGGTGCCCAAGGCGCGCCTGGACGACGTCGAATCGGCGCTGATGCTGCACGGCTGGGTCAGCACCCACCACGACGCCTACGACCAGCGTTACTATCGCCAGTGGATGCACGAATTGCCGCCGATGCAGAACATGCGGCGCGGCAGCAGCATCGACGTGCACCACGCGATCGTGCCGGAAACGATGGCGGTGCGTCCGGATCCGCAACGCTTGCGCGCCGCCGCCCGCCCGGTGGCGGACCATCCCGGCCTGGCCACCCTGGCGCCGTGCGACATGGTGCTGCACAGCGCCGTGCACCTGTTCTTCGATGGCGAATTCGACAAGGGATTGCGCGACCTGCTCGACCTGCACCGCCTGCTCGGGGAGTTCGGCGCGCAGCCGGGATTCTGGGAAACGCTGCCGGTGCGCGCCGCCGAGCTGGAGCTGGGGCGGCCGCTGTTCTATGCGCTGCGCTACGCCGCTCTCCTGCTCGGCACGCCGGTGCCGCCGGCGGTACAGCAGGCGGTGCAGGCGTTCCGTCCCAACCCGGCACTGCTGTGGCTGATGGACCGCCTGTTCGGGCGCGCCTTGCTGCCGGCGCACGCCAGTTGCCAGGATGCGCTCACCGCGCCGGCGCGCTTCGCGCTGTACGTACGCGGCAACTGGCTGCGCATGCCGCCACTGCTGCTGGCGCGCCACCTGTTCCATAAAGCCTTCCTGACGCCGCGCACTGCAGATTGAGTGGTGGACCGTGCTGGTCACGCGCCCCCGAATTGCATACCGTGCATTTCCGCTATTAAAATTAATGCAATCCATGGATGACCAGGCTGGCGTGGCCGAAGCGCGATCTGCTGTTGCGGTTGCAGAACCACATCGTTTCGTGGCTGGCGCGGCCAGTTGCTCGATGATGTTGCTGGGCAGCGCCGCTGGCGAGGAAACGCGCATGAGCGTGGTGGTGCGCCATGGCCGCCTGCTCCGCAGGAAGTGGCGCGCTTTCTTGCGCGTTCTTTCTATCGTAAACTGACCAGGGCAGGGTTCGAATCGACGCACATCGTCGGTGCTGCCTCGGAGCTGATCGATCAATTAAATTTGCATCTGCATCAATCCAAATCAAAAAGTATTTGAAGAAATAATGCGCTGGCCTGTTTCAATCTGTCACAAAAGTATGGTTGCCATGCAACGAACAGCGAGATAGATTTGATCCAATAGGCATTCTCCAAGTCAATTTATTGATTGTATGAAACATTGGGTGCTATGATGCATTGCAGGGTGAGCGGTGCATGCGTCACCTGTCCTGCCTGGAGAATGGAAATGACCGACATGTTAGCGCCTGAGCTGGCCGACATCGGCGCGACCTACCGCGCGGATGCGGAGGTGGGAAGTCCAAGTATCGCCGAGCGTACCATCAATGAACGGACATTCGGTATCCGGGCAGCGGACATCGCCGAGCACCGCAATTCGGCTAGTATGCTCATCAGCAAGATGTATGCGTGGCGCGGCTATACCGGCAACCACCAGGTAGGCTGCGACCCGAACCGCATCACGCTGACGGCATCGGAAAAGAATGGCCAGACCATCGGCACCCTCAGCCTGGGGATCGATTCCAGTGTCGGCCTGCTGGCGGATCAGGTATTCAGGGATTGCGTCGACCGCTATCGCCATGGCTCGCGCCGGGTATGCGAAATCACCAAACTGGCCATCGATCCTTCCGTGAAATCGAAAGCGGTGCTCGCATCGCTGTTCCACGTGGCCTTCCTGTATGCCAGGAACCTGCACGATTGCAGTGAAATCTTTATCGAGGTCAATCCGCGGCACCGGCGTTTCTATCAGTCCATGCTCAACTTCAGCGTGGAAGCGGAAACCCGCGATAATCCGCGTGTGCAGGCGCCTGCCGTGCTGCTGCGTGCGAATACCGACTATGGCGCCGACCAGATCGCCCAGCGCGGTGGCCGCAGCGACAATCCCGGCGACGACCGTTCGTTGTTCCCCTTCTTCTTTTCGCAACGCGAAGAAGAGGGCATCCTGAACCGTCTGCGCGACATCGGCTGATGGTGCCGGCAGCCACGCCGGCTGCCGATGTGCAATCCCCCATCCACGACATCTGTTCGTTGCCGGCCACACCCGCCGGCTCGCTCCGCATCTTGCCTGCACCGCAATAAGCACCTATATTCGCTGCTTCCACCCTTCCATTATTCAACGACAAGGAATGCCAATGACGATCGGTAAGACAAGGGATGAAATTGCGGAAGCCTATTCATCCGAGCCATGGTGGTATGACATTCGTGGTTTCTTCATTCTCACGTTTGCCTACAACAGCACGATCGGCACGCAGATGCGTTTCTTCGGACCGAATTTCGGTCCCGAGCACCTGGAAGTCGCCTGCGGCACCGGCACCTTGCTGGAAATGGTGTTGGGCTGGCGCCGCCGCAGGAAACTGCCACAAGTAAAAGTGACCGGCATCGATTATGCGCCGTCGATGCTGGCGGGCGCAAAAAAGCGTTTCGCCAAGGATCCGCAGGTCCATGTACAGCATGCCGACGCAGCCGACCTGCCATTCGCCGACAATACCTTCGATACCGCCAACATCGCCAACTCGATCCACTGCTTTCCGACCGTCGACGGTGCCTTGCGCGACATCCGCCGCGTGTTGAAGCCGGGCGGCACACTGGCGGCCAACGTGCTGCTCTATCCAAGCGGCTTTGCGCCACTGCGCTGGATTGCCCAGAAGATCAACGACTGGGGTATCCGCAAAGGTATCTTGTACAGCCCCTTCGAGCAGAGCCAGATCTGCAGCAAGATGCTGGCTGCAGGCTATGAAATCGCCAGCGAATTCAAGTCGGGTAACACCTGGAATGTTATTGCACGCAAACCCTTGCAAATGAGATAACAGCTCTGCTTCACCCGATGAGCATCGCAAGCATCGGAAACATTGCTTCATTAGATTAATTTCTTTGGCGCATTAAAAATGCGCCAAAATTATTTCTAAATTTCAACTTGCTGTCGGTTTTTTTTACAATTGCCTTTTGAAACTTTGTTCTTCGAATTCAAGTGTTTGAATTTAAAAGAAATTTTTATTCTGGCACGGTAGTTGCTATATAAGCTTTCGTAAGCATCACCCTTTACCCCCAGGAGATCACGATGAAAGCAGTTTCGAAAACCATTCTGGCTTGCTCCGTAGCAGCCGCCGCCATGTTCGCCAGCGCCACTGCCAGCGCAGCAAACTTCAATCCGTTCACCGTGACCCCGACCGGTCCAAACGCCACTGCTTCGTTCACTGCCGACAAGATCACCGGTAATTACACTGAAGTTGCTACCTTCAACAACGACGGCACCTTCAACGTGTCGCTGTACTGGAACGCTGGCCAGTTTGTCACCAACGGCGGCAACACCGGCCTGAGCGCACGCACCACCGGCCTGGGCAACGATTATGGCCTGTATGCTGTCTATACCGCTTCGGGCACCACCACCACCACCAACGGCGTGACCTCGTTCACCTTCCAGCCAGGTACCGGTTCCCTGTCGCTGTACCTGGATCTCGGCGACGAGACCAATGTTGCCGCCAACCCGACCACCGGTACCGGCACGTTCAGCTTTACCGGTAACAGCACCGACGTGCTGTTGGCGTCTGGCAACCCGGTATCGGGCCTGGGTACCCTGGACCCGAGCCTGAGCACCTGCGGCAGCAACGGCATCAACTGCGGCAGCTTCGGTTCGGAAACCACGTTCGCCCTGACCACTGCTGGTTCGGCATTCTTCGTGTCGCCGAACCCGTTCTATAACCTGTCGTTCCAGTCGGGCCAGCTGAACAACTTCACCCCGACCGGTACCCAACTCATCAACGGTTCGTTGGACGTCGTGTTCGCCAACGAAGTGCCTGAACCGGCATCGTTGGGCCTGCTGGGCCTGGGCCTGTTGGGTCTGGGCTTCGCCCGCCGCAAGCAGAAGTAACCGGCTACCGGCCCGGTATGCCGGGCCCACCATGAAAGAAACCACTGCCGCGGCAGTGGTTTTTTTTTGTCTTGCGATGTCATGCCGTTCGTCGCCAGCCAAGGCCGAACGAGCCGGCCGGCGAAGAATCAGCCAGCCTTGCGCGCGAACTGGCGCTTGCCGATGGCGATCGCCAGCTTCTGGATCGGGTGACGATTGCCGCCCGGACGCCAGGTCCTGCTCAGCTTGTTGCGGTAGGCATCGAACTGCATGCCGTGCGGCGCCGCCAGCACCTTGCCGCGCCCCAGCAGGATTTTCAGGGCTTCGGTGGCGACGATGCCGGCGCACAGCTGGCATGCCATGAACGTGGACGGGCCGCGTTGTTCGGCGAAGCTGACCGATTCCGGCACCACCAGGTAGGGGCGATGCAGGCCGGCCGGCGCCAGGCCGACCACGAAGCGGATCGCCTTGTCCAGCACCGGAAGCTCGCCCCACTGGAAATAGTCTTCGAAGGTCATCTGTCCCGGCAGGAAGTTGAGCAGGGCGGCGCCCATTCCCAGCGGCGCCGCTGTCGTCGCCGGTACGCCAAGGCGGGCGCACATGGCGAAGGTCTGCTGGCGCGCGTCGAAGGCGAAGAAGTCGAGGGCATCGACGTACAGGTCGACGCCTTTCAGGAATTCAGGCAGGTTGTCCTGGTTGACGCCCTCGGGGAAAATGCGGATGTCGATTTCCGGATTGATCTCCCTGGCCATGCGCGCCAGCACCTCGGCCTTGGGCTGACCCAGGGTCGACATGGTGGCGCCGACCTGGCGGTTGAAGTTGACGATGTCGAAGGTGTCGAAATCGGCGATGTGGAACTGCGACACGCCCAGGCGCGCCAGGGTCAGCAGGTGGACGCCGCCAACGCCGCCGCCGCCGGCGATCGCGACGCGTTTGCCGCGCAGGCTCGATTGTTCCTGGGCCGTGACCCAGCCGATATTGCGTGAAAACGCTTGTTCATATTGGAACGGAGTGCTCATAAGCGCGCGGAAAGCGAAAAACGGGTTGGAGATGATCTAGCGGAGGCGATGCGTGCATGGCGCCGGCACGCGGCGGGCACGGCGTGATGCGCCGAAGCGGAAGCGCTCAGGCGACGTCCTGCTCATCCATGCGCTGCAGACGGTGGATGATGCCGAGCTCCTCGCGCGGCGAGAAGAAATAGGGGTAGAACGAGCGTTCGGTGACTTCGCTGTTTTCGGTATAGGTGCCGCCGTACTGTTCGATCTGTTCGGTCACGTAGGCCAGGTTCACGCGCAGCAGGTAGGCCGGGGCGTCGACGCGCGGATTGACCTTCAGTTCTCCCTCCTGCACGAACCCGAGCATGCGCTCGTAGAAGCGCCGGTGGCGCGGGTTCACTTCGATGATGATGTCGGTGCAGTTGTGGATGTCGCGCGCGTAGATCACGGCAAGGTGAAACAGGTTGGCCAGCGAGACCTTCGAGCGCACCGACGGATCGAAGGCGAACTTGGTGAATTCGCACAGGCGCGCACCGTTGTTGCGGTGCGCATCCAGCTCCTCCTTGAAAACCTGGTCCGCCATCAGCCCTATCGGGGAATCGATGCCGATACTGAGCGTGCCCACCACCTCTCCCTTGTCGGTGGCGGTCAGGGTGATCCGGTTCGGATCGTCGGTGAACTGGTGCGCGCTGCCGTAGCCGCGCCACGCGTACATCTTGTTGATCAGCATGCTGGCCGAATTACGGCCTTCCGGGGTATCGGTAAGCCGGATTCCGTACGAATCGTGGTTCACGATAGAACATCCTCAAATTGGGAGGGCGCCATATTATCGCGATCACCGCGAACATGAGCGTCCGATAGGGATGCGGCAGACTCGCCCTCGGGATTCCCGGACCGGAAGCGCGCGCCGTCCGGTCCCGGGCTTGCCGCGTCCTTGCCACCCTGGGCGCGGAGGTCCTGGCCGGAGAACTGCCCTGCGCCCAGCACCTGCCTGGCAAGGGAGGCGCTGCATGCGGCGGATCGTTCGATGGCCATGGACGGATATAAAAGTAAAATTATATTAACAATTTATAGCGTCTTGAGCAACGCGCGCGCCTCGTCGATCTGGGGGAAGGGCGTGTTCTGCGCCAGCACCTTGTCGAGCTCCTTGCGCGCGCCCTGCTTGTCGCCGTTCTTGCTCAGGGCGACCGCCAGGTGATAGCGGATCTCGACGGCGTTCGGCGCCAGGCCGCTGGCCTTTTGCAGCAGCGGCAGGCCGCGCCCGGCGTTGCCTTGCTCGACCAGCATCCAGCCCAGGGTATCCATCACGCCCGGATTGTCGCCGGCCAGTTTATAGGCCTGCTCGGCGGTCGCCAGTGCGCGCGGATCCTTTTCCTGCTGGTAGGCCCAGGCCAGGTTGTTCAATACCAGGGGATTGTTGGGGACGCGCTTGAGCGTGTCTTCCAGCACCGCGATCGCCGGCTTGTATTCCTTGGCTGCCAGGTTGGTCTCGGCCAGCATCAGCGCGATGCGCACGTCGTCCGGATGCTGGACCAGCCATTGCTGGGCGCGCGACCTGACTTCCTTGGTCTTGCCGGATGCGCCCAGCGCCTGCATGGTCTTGACGAACAGTTCCGGCGCATTCGAGATCGCCAGACCCTTCTCGTAGGAAGGCAGGGCCTGGGCCGGCTTGTTCTGCGACATCATGACATCGCCTTCGATGACGTATCCGGCGGCCGATTTCGGATCGAGCTTCTGCAGCTGGCGCGCGATGTCGAGCGCCTCGTCGCTGCGGCCGGCACGCATCGCCATGTCGACCTGTACCAGGCGCGCCGGAATGAAGTTCGGCTGCAGCTCGACCGCGCGCTTGAGGTCGGCGCTGGCGGCGCTGTCGTTCTTCATCATGAGGTGCACGCCGGCCAGGCGCAGCTGTGCCTGGGGCGATTTCGGCGCCGCGTTGACCAGCTTACTGTAGGTTTCCAGCGCGCCGTTGGTGTCCTTGGTGGCCACCTGGGCCTGGCCCAGCATGTCCAGCAGTTCCGGATTGGTCGGATTGGCGGTCTGGAACTTGCGCGCCAGCGTCAGCGCCTTTTGCGGCTGGTTGGTGCGCAGGTAATGCGCGCCCAGCTTGAGGGCCGGCGCCACCGCGTCGGGGTTGGCGTTGCTGGCCTTTTCGAACCACGAGGTGGCTTCGTCGGTGTGCTTCTGCACCAGCGCCAGTTCGCCCAGTGCGCCCATGGCGTCGGCGTTGTTCTTGTCCTTTTCCAGGACTTTCTCGAAGCGCCCCTTGGCGGCGTCGGGTTTCTTGTCCTGCAGGTCCAGGCGCGCCAGGTTGGTCACGGCCGGCAGGAAGGTCGGCTGCAGCGCCACCGCCTTTTCGAAGGCGGCGCGGGCATTGGCCGGGTCGCCTTTGATCATGTAGACGCCGCCTTTCAGGTTCTGCACCTGCGGATTGTCGGGCTGCTGTTTTTCCAGCGACTGCACCGCGGCCAGTGCCTTGTCGAAATGCTTCAGCTGCATTTCGGTCTGTACCAGCGCCACCGCGGCCTGGGTCGACTTCGGATCGAGCGCGGTGGCCAGTTCCAGTTCGCTCAGGCCGCGCGCCTGGTCACCCTGCGCCAGCTTCGACAGGCCGAGCGAGGTGCGCACGGCAGCCGCCTTGGGCGCCAGCGTGGATGCCTTTTCCAGGTAGGCGCTGGCTTTGCCGAAATCGCGCACCTGCATGTAGGATTCGCCGGCCAGGGCCAGCAACTGCGGGTCCTGGGTCGATTCGTTCAGCACCGGCGCCAGCGCGGCGGCGGCATCGGCCGGCTGGGCGCGCTTGAGCAGCGTCTGGGCCAGCAGCTTGCGTGCGTAGACATCGTTCGGATTGGCCTCCAGGTAACGGCGCAGGTGCTGCTCGGCCTGCTGGGTCGCGCCCAGGTTCAGTTCCGACGCGCCGGCCAGCAGGACGCTGGGCATGTGGTCCGGCGCGCTCTTGAGCACTTTCTGCAATGCGTCTTGGGAGGCAGCGTACTTGCCCTGTGCGAACTCGTAGAGCGCGCGCGTATAGGTAACCAACAAGTTGCCCGGCGATGCCTTTTCGGCGGCATCGATTTCTACTTTGGCCTCGGGGAACTTGCCGCGGGTGATCTGCAGATAGGCCTTCTCGATGTGGGCGCTGCGGTGGTCCGGCTTGAGCTTCAGCGTTTCGTCGTACGCCGCCAGCGCCTCGTCGGCCTTACCGGTGGCGCGCAGCAGGGCGCCGCGCGCCATCCAGACTTCCGGATTCTTCGGATCCTTGGCGACCGCATCGTTCACATAACGCTCGGCGCCTTCGCGGTCCTGCTTCGACGCCGCCAGGCGCGCCAGTCCCAGCAAGGCATCGCCGGCGTTCGGGTTGACCGCGAGCGCCTGTTCGTAGGCAGTCTTGGCGTCATCGCCCTTGCCGGTCACCAGCAGGGCGTCGCCACGCAGCGTCAACAGTGGCGCCGAACGGGCCGCCTGTTCCGCGCTGATATCGTCCAGCAATTCCTTGGCCTTGCCCTGCAACATGTCGGTCTTGCCCAGCAACGGCAGCACCCGGTCAGCGGCAATGCCGAGCGAGCGCGCCTTGCGCAGTTCCTTGTCGGCCGAGACGGCGTCGCCCATGTCCAGTTCCATCATTGCCAGCTGCATACGCGCCTCGCCATCTTCCGGGCTCTTTTCGACGGCGTTCTTCAACTGGATCAGGGCCGATTTGAGGTCGCCCTTCTGCTGGTACTGCTTGGCTTCGGCCATCAGGGTGGCCGTCGATTCGCTCTTGCCGCAGGCGGACAGGCCCGCCATCAGTAAAGCACCCGACACGAGGGCAGCGGTAAGTTTGAGCTTGGAGGCGTGACGCGACATCTGGATTCCTTGTGGGTTGGCTAGCATTTCGCTTTTTGGCGAATTTACTCAGCAACAATAATACCTGAAGGAATAGTCAACCAAACCCATAAGTGGCGCGATTGTTGCAAATCTTCGCCATAACGGCAGCGAAAATCAAAGAAATTTGTTCTATAGAAATTAACGGTAGCTAAGTGCAATGTGCACTTTATCTATATGAGGCAATCGTGCGCGCTGCCGATGCCATGGCATGCAGATCGTCAAGGCGCATCCGGTGCGTCGCCCTTGCGCAGGCGACCGAGCAAGGCTGCGACGTTGTCTCCGACCGGCAAGCCATGACGGCGCAGCAGTTGCACGTGCAGCACCAGGTTTTCCAGTACCAGCTTGGCAGCCACCGCCAGCAGGGTCATCAAGCGGTCTTCGGTACTGAAATTCTCCATCGCCGCCGCCATCTCGCACAGGTGGTTGGCGATCAGCTGGCGCAGCTCGTCTTCGGGAAAGGGCAGATCGGCGAAATCGATGGGGTCTTCCTGCTCGACTTCGCGTATCAGGGCGGCAAGGTCTTCCGGCTTGATCGGCATGCATGGCTCCTGGGATCGTTCTGGAGCCATTCTAGGGCAGTGTCACTAGCAGCGCTACGTCACCATTTGTTCAACATCAAACCGGGGTCAGAGCCCTGATTTTGGAAACATCCTGGCAGATATTGCCAAATTTCGGGCTCTGACCCCGGTTTGCGAGCGGTCAATGCAGGACACGGCTTGCCTTGCCGCTTACATGTTGCGCCGGTACTGGCCGCCGACTTCGAACAGCGCGGTCGTGACCTGGCCGAGCGAACAGACGCGCACCGCATCCATCAGGCGCGCGAACACGTTGTCGTTGTCGATCGCAGCTTGCTGCAAGGCCGCCAGGGCAGCGGGCGCGCTGCCGGCGTGGCGCCGATGAAAATCTTCCAGGCGCGCCAGCTGCGATTGCTTTTCGTCGTCGGTGGAGCGCGCCAGCTCAATGGTCGCGGGGGCTTGCGCACCCTTCGGATTACGGAAGGTGTTGACGCCGATAATCGGCAGGGAGCCATCGTGCTTGCGGTGCTCGTACAGCATCGACTCTTCCTGGATCTTGCCGCGCTGGTAGCCCGTCTCCATGGCGCCCAGCACGCCGCCGCGCTCGGCGATGCGCTCGAATTCCTGCAGCACGGCCTCTTCGACCAGGTCGGTCAGCTCCTCGAGGATGTACGAACCCTGGTTCGGATTTTCATTCTTGGCCAGGCCCCATTCGCGGTTGATGATCAGCTGGATGGCCAGCGCGCGCCGCACCGATTCGTCGGTGGGCGTGGTGATCGCTTCGTCGTAGGCATTGGTGTGCAGCGAGTTGCAGTTGTCGTAGATCGCGATCAGCGCCTGCAGCGTGGTGCGGATGTCGTTGAAGTCGATCTCCTGGGCGTGCAGCGAGCGGCCCGAGGTCTGCACGTGGTACTTCAGCTTTTGCGAGCGGTCGTTGGCGCCGTACTTGTCGCGCATCGACACTGCCCAGATACGGCGAGCGACGCGCCCCAGCACCGTGTATTCCGGGTCCATGCCGTTGCTGAAGAAGAAGGACAAGTTCGGCGCGAAATCGTCGATGTGCATGCCGCGCGCCAGGTACGCTTCGACGAAAGTAAAACCGTTGGACAGGGTGAACGCCAGCTGCGAGATCGGATTGGCGCCCGCTTCTGCGATGTGGTAACCCGAGATCGACACCGAATAGAAGTTGCGCACCTGGTTCTGGACGAAATACGCCTGGATGTCGCCCATCACTTTCAGCGAAAACTCGGTCGAGAAGATGCAGGTGTTCTGGCCCTGATCTTCCTTGAGGATGTCGGCCTGCACGGTGCCGCGCACGTTGGCCAGCACCCAGGCGCGGATTTGCGCCGCTTCCTCGGCGTCCGGCGCACGGCCCTTGTCGGCGTTGAACTTGTCGATCTGCTGGTCGATGGCGGTATTCATGAACATCGCCAGGATGGTCGGGGCCGGACCGTTGATGGTCATCGAGACCGAGGTACTCGGGCTGCACAGATCAAAACCGTCGTACAGCACCTTCATGTCGTCCAGGGTCGCGATCGAGACGCCGGAGTTGCCGACTTTGCCGTAGATGTCCGGGCGCAGCGCCGGATCGGCGCCGTACAGCGTGACCGAATCGAAGGCGGTCGACAGGCGCTTGGCATCCATGCCGGTCGAGACCAGCTTGAAGCGGCGGTTGGTGCGGAAGGCGTCGCCTTCTCCGGCGAACATGCGGGTCGGATCTTCTCCTTCGCGCTTGAACGGGAACACGCCGGCGGTGTAGGGAAAGGCGCCGGGCACGTTTTCCAGCATCAGGAAGCGCAGGATCTCGCCGTGGTCCTCGAAGCGCGGCAACGCTACCTTGCGCACCCTGGTGCCAGACAGCGTGGTCTGCACCAGGCGCGTGCGCAGTTCCTTGTCGCGGATTGTCACCACGTGTTCGTCGCCGGCATAGGTGGCCTGCAGTTGCGGCCAGGCCGCCAGCAGTTTTTTTGCGTCGCCGTCCATAGCGCCGTCGCGTTCGGCGATCAGGTCGTCGAGGACCACTTCACGCCCGGCGGCGGCCAGCATGCGCCCGGTTTCCGTGAGCTGCTGGCGCTCGCGCGCCAGCGTCACCTGCTTGCCGGTGTTACGGTGGTAGCCGCGTACGGTATCCGCGATCTCGGCCAGGTAGCGCGTGCGGCTCGAGGGCACGATCACGTGCTTGCCACCCGAGAATTTCTGCTCGGGCGTCGCCAGTTTCGACGCTTCGACGTGCAGGCCGCGTTGCGCCAGCGCCGGCAATAAACCGTGGTACAGCGCGGTGACGCCGTCGTCGTTGAAGCGCGATGCCTGGGTGCCATAGACCGGCATCCGGTCCGGCTCCAGGCTCCACAATTCGCGGTTGCGCTGGTACTGCTTGGCCACGTCGCGCAAGGCATCGCGCGCGCCCTTGCGGTCGAACTTGTTGATCGCGATGAAGTCGGAGAAATCGAGCATGTCGATCTTTTCCAGCTGCGAGGCGGCGCCGAATTCCGGGGTCATGACGTACATCGACAGATCGACGTGCGGCACGATGGCGGCGTCGCCCTGGCCGATGCCCGAGGTCTCGACGATCACCAGGTCGAAACCCGTTACCTTGCAGGCGGCGATCACGTCCGGCAGCGCCTGCGAGATTTCGGAACCGGCTTCGCGCGTGGCGAGCGAGCGCATGAACACGCGCGCTTGCCCGTTCCACGGATTGATCGCATTCATGCGGATGCGGTCGCCCAGCAGGGCGCCGCCCGACTTGCGGCGCGACGGATCGATCGACACCACCGCGATGTTCAGCCTGTCTCCCTGGTCGAGGCGGATGCGGCGGATCAGTTCGTCGGTCAGCGAAGACTTGCCGGCGCCGCCGGTGCCGGTGATGCCGAGCACCGGCACCCGCAGGCCGTCGGCACGCTCCATGATCTGGCGGCGCAGGCCGGCGTCCGCTTGATTGTTTTCCAGCGCGGTGATCAGCTGCGCCAGCGGGCGGTGGCGCGCTTCGATGGCGCCGCCGACGAGCGGCTCGATGGTGGCCGGCGCATACGGCGACAAGTCGACGTCGCACGCTTCCAGCATCGAGCGGATCATGCCGACCAGGCCCATACGCTGGCCGTCTTCCGGGCTGAAGATGCGGGTGACGCCGTACTCGTGCAACTCGGCGATCTCGCTCGGCACGATCACGCCGCCGCCGCCGCCGAACACCTTGATGTGGGCGCCGCCGCGCTGGCGCAGCAGGTCGATCATGTACTTGAAATATTCGACGTGGCCACCCTGGTAGCTGGAAATGGCGATGCCCTGCACGTCCTCGGCCAATGCCGCGGTGACGACCTCGTCGACCGAGCGGTTGTGGCCCAGGTGCACGACCTCGGCGCCGTTCGACTGCAGGATGCGGCGCATGATGTTGATCGAGGCATCGTGTCCGTCGAACAGCGAGGCGGCAGTGACGAAACGGACTTTGTTGGACAGCTTGGCTTGTTCCGGCAGCGCGAGTTGGGCGGCGGGGGTGATGTCGTTCATGGTGTTCCTTGGGATGGCGGAAACGAACAGGTTTCACGGTACGGTATATGACGTTAACGTAAACGTCAAGAACGGACCGCCGCCTTGCGCAAGCGCGCGCCATGCCTGCCTAGCCTGGATCAGCGCTGTTTCTTCGTGCGGCGCGCATCCTCGAAGCGCGCCATGGTCGTGTCCTCGGTGCGCTGGCCGAAGGCATAGTTGGTTTCGAGCCAGATCGCGTTGATGATGGCGACCGTGAGGGCGAAGCCGAGGCCGAGGATCCAGGAGAAATACCACATGATGTTGTCCTTTGCGTTGAGTGCGTTGTCAGTACGCGGTGTGCTGGTTGTCGTGGATGTGCTGGTGCGTCACCTTGCCGCGCATGACGCGGTAGACCCAGCCGGTGTACAAGATCACGATCGGCAGCATCACGATCACGACCCAGAACATCACGGACAGGGTGCGGTGGCTGGAGACGGCATCCCATGCAGTCAGGCTATGCGCCGGCAGCAGCGACGAGGGCATCACGAACGGGAACATCGCGGCGCCGGCGGTCAGCACCACGCCGGAAACCGCCACGCCGCTGCTCAGGAAGGCGGGCAGCGAGCGGCGCGCGGCGCTGAACAGCCCGGCCATCAGGCCGCCGGCCACGCCCATGGCCGGCAGACTCCACAGCAATGGCCAGCGATTGAAATTGTCCATCCAGGCGCCGCTGGCGCGGGTGACGTCCTTGGCGGCCGGCAGGAACACGCTGTTTGCGTCCGGCATGGAAACGATGCGATACCCTTCGATGCCGTTGGCGATCCACACGCCGCCTAGCACGAACAGCAGCACGGCCAGCAGCGCCGATCCGATCGCCATGCGGCGCGCGCGCTCGGCCACCGCGCCTTCGGTCTTGTGCAGCAAATACGTGGCGCCATGCATGGACAGCATGCTCAGCGACAGCACGCCGCACAGCAGGCCGAAGGGATTCAGCAGCTGGAAGAAGTTGCCCATGTATTCCAGGCGCAGCATGTCGTCGTAGCGGAACGGTACGCCCTGCAGCAGGTTGCCGAAGGCGACGCCGAAGATGATCGGCGGCACGAACCCGCCGACGAACAGCGCCCAGTCCCAGGTATTTCTCCAGCGCGGGTCGGCGATCTTGTTGCGGTAATCGAAGCCGACTGGACGGAAGAACAAGGCGAACAGGCACAGCAGCATTGCTACGTAAAAGCCGGAAAAGGCGGCGGCGTACACCAGCGGCCAGGCGGCGAACAGCGCGCCGCCGGCGGTGACCAGCCAGGTCTGGTTGCCTTCCCAGGTGGGGCCGATGGCATTGATGATGATGCGGCGTTCGGTATCGGTGCGGCCGAGGAAGGGCAGGCCGATGCCGACCCCGAAGTCGAAGCCGTCGGTGAGGGCGAAGCCGAGCAGCAGCACGCCGACGAAGCACCACCAGATCAGTTTATAGGTTTCGTAGTCGAACAGCATGATGATTCCTTGTTTGTCTTCAGGCGGCCACGGTGTCGTCGGCCTGAGCGGTGACGGCATCCTCGCCGTGGTAGCGGCCGGTATGCAGGCTGGCCGGACCGAGCTTGGCGTACTTGATCATCAGGCCCATCTCGACCACCAGCAGCAGCGTATAGAAACCGAGGAAGCCGATCAGGCTGAACCACAGGCTGCCCGGGCTCAGGCTGGAGGCCGACAAATGGGTGGGCAGCACGCCGGCGATGGTCCAGGGCTGGCGGCCGTATTCGGCCACCACCCAGCCGAGCTCGGCGGCGACCCAGGGCAGCGGGATCGAGATCACGCACAGTTTCAGCAGCCAGCGCTGCGGCGCCAGATTGCGGCGCACCATGAACCAGACCGCGGCGCTGAAGATGAACAGGAACAGGAAACCGAGGAATACCATGCCGCGGAACGACCAGAACAGCGGGGCAACCTTGGGAATGGTGTCGGCGGCAGCCTGCTTGATCTGCGCTTCGGTGGCATCGGTCACGTTGGGCGTGTATTTCTTCAGCAGCAGGCCGTAGCCGAGGTCTGCCTTGAGGCCGTCGAACGCGGCTTTGGCTTGCGGCGATTTGTCGCCGCCCTTCAGGCGCAGCAGGGCGGCATAGGCTTGCATGCCGGTGCGGATGCGCGCCTCGTTCTCGCTGCGCAGTTCACGCAGGCCGGTCACCTTGCCGTCGAACGAGCGGGTGGCGATCAGGCCCAGCACATAAGGCAGCTCGACCGAATATTCGGTGGTCTGCTTGTCGTCATCCGGAAAGCCGAGCAGCGTCAGCCCGGCCGGCGCCTGCTGGGTTTCCCAGGCGGCTTCGATGGCCGCCAGTTTTACCTTGTTGACTTCGCCGGCGGTGTAGCCGGATTCGTCGCCCAGCACGATCACCGACAGGGTCGAGGCCAGGCCGAAAGCGGCGGCGATGGCGAACGAGCGCAGCGCGAACTGCACGTCGCGCGCTTTCAGCAGGTACAACGACGAGATACCGAGCACGAACATCGATGCGGTGACGTAGCCGGCGGCCGCGGTATGCACGAATTTGACCTGCGCCACCGGATTCAGGATGACCTCGCCGATCGAGACCAGTTCCATGCGCATGGTATCGAAGTTGAACTCGGCGCCGACCGGGTGGTTCATCCAGCCGTTGGCGATCAGGATCCACAGGGCCGACAGGCTGGAGCCGAGCGCCACGCAAAAGGTGACAAATAAATGCTTGCCTTTCGACAGACGGTTCCAGCCGAGGAAGAACAGGCCGACCATGGTCGATTCGAGGAAAAAAGCCATCAAGCCTTCGATCGCCAGCGGCGCGCCGAAGATGTCGCCGACGTAGTGCGAGTAATACGCCCAGTTGGTGCCGAACTGGAATTCCATCGTGATACCGGTGGTGACACCCATCGCGAAATTAATGCCGAACAGCTTGCCCCAGAACTGGGTCATGTCTTTATAGATCTGGCGCCCGGTCATGACGTACACGGATTCCATGATGAACAGGATCCAGGCCAGGCCCAGGGTGAGGGGGACGAACAGGAAGTGGTACAGCGCGGTGGCTGCGAACTGTAGCCGCGACAGGGCTACGACATCGTCGAGCGGAGGCATGATGAGACCTGCTGGTTATGTTATCGGGAAGGGTGGGAAGAAAAGCCGTGCGCGGCCGGTGTGGAGAACAGGTGGCGTTGCACCTGGTCCGCCGGCAGCAGCATGTGCTTGGTTTGCGGATGTGAAAAACAGGCATACCAGAGGCCATACAACAGCAGGCATTTGATGGCGATGGTGACGCACAGCGTCAATGCCAGGCGTTGGCTGCGCGGCTGGTGGCGATTTTCCTGATGACGTGTCGGAGAATCGGCTTGTGCGGAAACGCGGGATAAAACGGTAGTCATGTCAGCGTCTTCAAATTCATCGCTAGAACTTGAGGTAACGCAAAGTGCACCCATCAAAGTCTGCTAGCGAAACGATGACGCAAGGTTATCTTTTCAATTTGGAAAAGTTATTGATGCAGATCAAATAGTGGGAAAGCAATTGTGGCGCTGCACAATCATGCCGGTGTGCAGGCAAATAACGTCGATCGCGGCATGCCGGCGGCGAAAACGATCAGAAAAATTCGGCGATGTCGTTCGACGTCACTTTTTTCAGCACACCATGCGAGACCAGGTCGTCGTAGTGGCAGGCGCGGTTGCGGCCGCTGCTCTTGGCATAGTACAGGGCCTGATCGGCATGGCCGAGGGTTACCACAGGCGATTCGTAGGCGTTGATGCTGACGAAGCCGACACTCACCGTGACCCGGCCGACCTGGGGGAAATCGTGATTCTCGACGTTGGTACGAAAACGCTCGATGATCTTCCAGGCGTTTTCCGGCGTGGTCGAACGCAGCAGTACGACAAATTCCTCGCCGCCGAAACGGAAGACCCGGTCTTGGGAGCGGAACGAGGTTTGCATCAAGTTGGCAATCAAAATCAACACTTCGTCGCCGTACAGGTGGCCGAACTTGTCGTTGACGGCCTTGAAGTGATCGACGTCGACCACCGCCAGCCATTGTTTTTCCGTGCCATGCAACTGGCGCCGCTCCATCTGACCGGGCAGGCGCAGGTCCTGTTCGTGCGCGCTGTGCAGCATGCGCTTCATCTGGTCGTCGAAGGTCTTGCGGTTCAGCAGGCCGGTCAGGGAATCGCGTTCGCTGTAGTCGAGCAGATTCTGGAAATTGCGGTATACGCCCACGATGCCGCTGACGGTGTGGATCGCATCGTTGCAAAAGGGCTGGTCGTTGCGGATTTCCAGGCAGGTCGAGGCCTTATCGCCGAACCAGATCGGCAACCATAGCAGGCGCATGCCGTCGGCGCCGCAGGCTTCGGCATGACTGCGGTGTTCGGCCAGGCAGCTTATCAATTCCGGATGAATTGCCAGCGGTTCACCTGGACCGCCATCGACGACGTCTTCCAAACGCGCCTCGCAACCCTTTTCGATGGAGGCACGTGCGCGCAGGTACTGTTGGCCGGAGACGCTGACAATGCTCATGATGCGTGCCTGGGCGGCGCCAGCCAATTCCTGTACTGCCGAGATCACTGAAATGTCCAGCATCGCATGATCGCGGTGGCCAGTCATGTCCACCATGTGTTTCAGGAGCGAATCCATATCGTTCTCGGCAGTGTAACCGGATAACCTGCGTCGATATCGACAAAACCGTCCGCAGGATGCTGGCGTTTCAAGAAGAGCAAGCGAAACAGAATATCTGTTTTTTATTTCTTGAGCAATTATGCGAGTTCGATTTTGTTGAGGCTGTTTGATTCCGGCTTAAAAGCTTTCGTTCGACTTACAACACCACAGCAGAAAATTCTTAAAAGAAGTTAATAGTTCAAAATAAAAAGTTGCGTGTAGTCAACTTGCTCAAAAGCATCGCCTTTTATAGTGAGCTCACTGATACGGAAACACGGTGTAGTTGACCGTCAGAAGCGTAGTGGTCGAAGTAGTGCCCTTCCGATCAGTGTCGTGTTTATCAACCTACCATACAGGAGCATTTCATGAGCAACGTGATCTCGGCTTTCAAGGCTTTCGCAGCTGATGAGGGTGGTGTGACCGCCATCGAGTACGGCCTGATCGCAGCATTGGTCGGTGTCGCAGTCGCGGCTACCGCCAAAACGCTGGGCGGCGACCTGTCGGCCGTGTTCGGCAACGTCAGCGGCAAACTGAAAGACGCAATCAAGTAAGTCCGGCAAACCCTCCAGGTCTCGTACTTGGAGGGTTTTTGTTTTTAGGAAGCCTGTCAATCGAACAGTAGGAGTATGTAATGAGTAACGTGATCTCGGCTTTCAAAGCGTTTGTCGCTGACGAAAATGGTGTGACCGCTATCGAATACGGCCTGATTGCAGCATTGGTCGGTATCGCAGTCGCTGCGACCGCCAAAGTGCTGGGCGCCGATATTTCGAACGTGTTCGGCAAAATCAGCGAAAAATTGCAAGCAGCCATTGCGTAAGTTCGATGCCCCTCCAGGTCTCGTGCCTGGAGGTTCTGTTTTGGAGGAAGCCATGCCAATCGAACAGTATCTTGACGTGGTCCTGCTTCTACTGGTGAGCGCCGCCGCCATCAACGATCTGGCGACACGCCGGATTCCCAATCTGCTGCTGCTGGCTGGTCTGTCCAGCGCATTTATCCTGTATTGCCTGTCCGTCGCTCCCGGTACATCGCTGCTGTCAGCATTGGGAGGCATGGCGACCGGCCTGGGATTATTTCTGCCTTTTTACATTATGCGTGGCATGGCTGCCGGGGACGTCAAGATGATGATGACGATCGGCGCTTTCAGCGGACCGGATGAAGCGCTTGAAATAGCCATTCTGTCCTGGTGCATTGGGGGTGTCATGGCGCTGGCGATGGTGTTGTGGCGTGGCCGATTGTGGCTGGCGCTACGCAACATAAAACAAATTTTATATGGCGTGCTGACGCCGGGTGTTGACGCCGCTGCGGTGGCGCCGCAAACGAGTGCCGGGGCCATCCCCTATGGATTGGCAATGGCGATCGGTACCATCATCGTCCTGCTCGACCATCACGGCTGAGTCCGCCTTTGGCGAACCTCAAGGTGATCAAAAAGCCGGTCTTTAGAATCAATCCGACCCTGTTTCAGAAAACATGACGTCTCGTAGGGGATTCCGATGTTTGAAGCACTATCGACAGGCAATACCGTGATCATGCACCGCGCCGCGCCAGCGGCCGTGCCAGCCGAGACTGATATTGTGCCGATCCTGCCGCGCCAGGCCAAGACGGTGCGCGACACCGGTCTTGAACCGCGCTTCGTCACCGACCTGGTGCTCAAGGCGATCCAGGCCAGCGGCAAGGCACCGCTACCGGTATTGGCCGGCAAGCTGCGTTTGTCGATCAGCATCCTGCGCGAAGTACTGAATCCCCTGATCGCCGAGCAGCAAGTGGAAGTCGCCTGGTGCGGCGAATCCGACATCGACATGCAGTACCAACTGACGCCCATTGGTCAGCGCGGCGCCGCAGATGCGCTGACGCGTTGCCGCTACGGCGGTCCGGCACCGGTCACGCTGGCGTCCTACCGCGCCATGGTCGAACGCCAGGCACTGCGCAATGTAGATGCAGAACGGACTACGCCGGCCGTGTTCGCCGCAGCGCTCGGTGAAGACGGGCTTGCGCAGGCCACCCGCGACACGCTCGGCGCAGCACTCTACGCGCGCCGTTCCTTGTTGCTGCATGGCCCGTCCGGCAGCGGCAAGACGCAGTTGGCGCACAAGCTCGGCCGGCTGCTGCCAGGACCGATCGCCGTGCCATATGCCTTGATGGCCGGGCGCCATGTCATCCGCCTTTATGATCCGGCGCTGCACGCCGCTCCATTGCAGCTGGCACGCCAGCAGGAAGAACGCCGCAGCTGCGACGCACGTTGGATCATCGCACAGCGGCCCCTGGTCCATGTCGGTGCCGAGCTCGGACGCGACATGCTCGAACTGCGCTATGACGCAGAGGAGGGCGTCTATCATGCACCACCCCACCTGCAGGCCAACAATGGCATGCTGGTGATCGATGATATCGGACGCCAGCGCATGCCGGCGGCTGAACTGCTCAATCGTTTCATCGGGCCGCTCGATACCGGTATCGACCAGCTGACGCTGCCGGGCGGCCAGACGGAGTCGATGCCGTTCGATGCCGCCATCGTATTCGCCACCAATCTGCGTCCGACCGCCGTGTTCGACGATGCCGCGTTGCGCCGCATCGGCTACAAGGCCGAAATCGGCGCCTGGCCGGCAGGCGCCTACCGTTCCCTGCTGCGCCGTCAGTGCCTGATGCGCGGGATCGAATATGACGACGGCGCGGCCGCCCACCTGATCGAGCGCCTGCATCCGCAATCCAGGCGTGCCCTTCTGGCCTGCTATCCAGGCGAGCTGCTCGACCGGATCGCAGACTTCGCCGGCTTTGCCGGAAGCGACGCACGCTTGACCATGGCGGCGGTCGAGCAAGCCTGGCACAGCATGTTCATCGCTGACGACGCGGAGGCCTAAGTGAAAAACAAGCGCGCTTTCATCGTGATGGCAGTCGCCATCCTGTTCGGACTGGCTGCCGTGGTGTTCGCGTCGCGCTGGCTGCTGAAACAGCCGGGTAGCGGCAATGGGCAGATCGTCGTTGCCGGCGCCGACATCAGCCTCGGCCAGCGCCTGGCGCCCGACATGTTCAAGCTGGCGGAATGGCCGGTCGGCAGCATGCCGAAGGATGCGTTCACCGATCCGCAGCAATTGAATGGCCGTGTCCTCAAGAATAATCTCGTGATGGGCGAACCGATCAGTGAAGCCAAGCTGGCGCCGAAAGGCACGTTAGGCGGCCTGTCGGCACTGATCGCGGAAGGCAAGCGCGCCATCACGGTGCGCGTCAATGACGTGGTCGGCGTTGCCGGGTTTGCACTGCCTGGTAATTATGTCGACATCATCGTCAGCACCCAGAAGGATGCAGCGCCCGGCGCCGACAGCCGCGAACAGAACATCTCGAAGATCGTGCTAGAGCGAATTCTGGTGCTGGCGATCGCGCAGGAGGTCAACCGCGACGAGACCAAACCAAAGGTCGTCAATGCGGTCACGCTCGAGGTGACACCGCAACAGGCTGAAACGCTCGACCTGGCACGCAGCGTCGGCTCGTTGTCGCTGGCATTGCGTAATCAAGTCGATCCGCAGTCGGCATCCACCGAGGGCGCGACCAAGCTCACGCTGCTGCCGCAAGCGAAACCGCCGGTGGTGCCAAAACCGGCGCCCAAACCGGTTCCTCCCCCACGCCTGGCGCCGGTGGTGGTCAAGGTGGCGGCGCCGGTCAAACGTGACTGCGTCAGTGTGCTCAATGGCCTGCGCATGACGCAGGAATGCTTCTGAATTCATACCGGGGTAATGCCATGAACGGATGTCTAATGCATACGCCGATGGTGCGTAGCCTGTTTGTCGCTGGCCTGGCCCTGGCCTTGGCTGACCCTGCATTCGCCGCCAAGTCCAAGGCGCAGAGTGGAGAAAATCCGGATCAGGCCGCGCCGCTACGTGCCGAGATCGGACCGAATTGCCGCGGTGAGGCAGCCAAACCGGCTCAACTGGCGCTGCAGGTCGGCAAATCGAGTCTGATGCGCCTGCCCGAAGCGGTGCAGCATCGCAGTGTCGGTAACCCGTCAGTGGTGCAGGCATTGCTGGTTGCGCCGGATACCCTGTACATCGCCGGTGTCGATGTCGGCACCACCAACATGATCGTGCAGGGCAGGAGCGGCCTGTGCAGTGTGCTGGACATCACGGTGGCGATCGATCCGGCACCGCTGCAGGCCACCCTGGCGGCAGTCATGCCCGATGAGCGCGACATCAAGGTGACCGCGGCTGCCGACACGCTGATCCTGAGCGGCGCCGTCAGCGATGCCAGTGCGGTGGCCCGCGTGGTAGAGCTGGCGAATGCCTATGTGCGTCGTCCGCTGCGCGCACTCAGTGTGCCGGACAAGGACGACAAATCCACGTCCGACCAATCTAATGCGGGTGGCAATCCCCCTGGTGCGCGTATCGTCAATCTGCTGGCGGTGACTGCGCCGCAGCAGGTGCTGCTGGAGGTGAAGGTCGCGGAGGTTTCGAAGACCCTGCTCGAACGCCTGGAAACCAACGCCAGTTGGACGTTCAGTCACGGCAGTTGGGCAGCGGCTCTGGTGACGAATTTCGTTACCGGGAAAGCGCAAGGCAATTACGTTGCGGGCAAATCTCTCGACAAGAACTTTGTCGGCGGTGCCGAGAAGCAGGATAGTCTGGTGCGCGTGCTAGCCGAGCCCAATGTCCTGGCAATCAGTGGCCAGGAAGGCACGTTCCTGGCGGGAGGGAAGTTTTACATACCGGTCGCTCAGGAAAATAACCGCGTCACCCTGGCCGAGAAAGAATTCGGGGTCGGCTTGCGTTTCATGCCGACCGTCCTGTCGGGTGGACGCATCAACCTGCAGGTCGCACCCGAAGTATCGGAATTGTCGCGCGACGGGATCGGTGTGTCTGCCTCGGGCACCTCGGGCACGGCAATCCTTCCAGTCGTCACCACGCGCCGGGCCAGTACCACCGTTCAGCTGTATGACGGCCAGAGTTTTGCGATCGGCGGACTGATCAAGAACAACCTGGCGGCCAATCTGAAGGGATTGCCGGTGCTTGGCGAGGTGCCGATACTGGGGGCACTGTTTCGCAGCACCGACTACCAGCAGGACC
Organism: Massilia forsythiae; assembly: GCF_012849555.1. Lineage (NCBI taxonomy): Bacteria > Pseudomonadati > Pseudomonadota > Betaproteobacteria > Burkholderiales > Oxalobacteraceae > Massilia > Massilia forsythiae. The sequence goes on along the minus strand of NZ_CP051685.1, from coordinate 1,700,490 downwards.
GTACCGAACTGGTATTCGTGATCACTGCGCGCCTGGTCAAGCCGTTGGCCGGCCCGGGTTACCAACTGCCGACCGACAAGGTCGGTATTCCCTCGCGCGGCACGATCCTGCTCGGCGGCCAGCTGGATGGTCCTGCACCGGACGTCACGACGGCATCCGGTTCCACGCCCGTGTCGACGCCACGCTCATCGCAGAGCAGCACCGGCTTCGAACTGAAATAGGAGGAAGCGATGGCTATCAGATGTAACCGCTCGACACTCGTGGCGTTGCTGGGCGCCGCGCTGGCAGGATGCGCTTCAACTCCCCACTTCGATGACAGCTTCGGCACTGCAGTGCGCGCCAACCTTTCCGCGCAGACGATCAGTCCGGCCGCTGCAATGAACACGAATCCGGCCGCCGGCATCGATGGCGCCGCTGCCGGCGCAGCCCAGACACGCTACCTGCGCTCCTTTATCGACACCGATACCAGAGCCAACCAATCGCTGGTCAATGGAGGCGGCATCAAATGAGACAGCTCGCGCCGATCTGGCATGAAGGCGCAGCGTCATACGACTCCTGTATGGACTTGATCGAATGCCGTTCCGAGGAAACAGATGAAAGCCCTTTTGATCAGCCGCGACACCCAGCTTTACGCGGAGATCTCCTCCCAAGGCGCGGCGCGCGTGCCGCCATTGAACGTTGCCACTACCCGCGACAGCCTGCGTGACGCCCTCGACCGTCCACTGGCGGACAGCCCCGGGATGGTCATCGTCGACATCAGCGATGCCGACACCGCCGATGGCGACTTGCTGGAGCGCCTGACGCGCCATTATGCGTCGGCGCACTTCATGCTGCTGACCGATAACCATCACCCGGACATCCTGATCCGCGCCATGCGCGTCGGCGTGCGCGAAGTGCTGCAACTGCCGCTGGTGCATCGCGCCCTGCACGAGGCGATCGACCGCATCGCCGCCAGCGCCGGCGTGGCATCGGTCCACGACGGCAAGGTACTCGCCTTCATCGCTTGCAAAGGCGGCAGCGGCGCGACCTTCATCTCGACCAATTTCGGCTACGCGCTGGCGACCCTGGCCGACAAGAAGGTGTTATTGATCGACCTGCATCGCCAGTTCGGCGACGCCACGCTGTATGTCTCGGACCAGAAACCGGCGATGACGCTGTCCGACGTCTGCCAGCAGATCGCGCGTATCGACGGTCCCTTTCTCGAATCCTGCCTGGTCCACGTCGCGCCGGGCTTCGGCGTGCTGGCCGCCGCCGACGATCCCAGCCAGTCGGTGGAAACCAAGCCGGAGCACATCGACATCATCCTGCGCGTGGCGCGTCAGCACTATGACTATATCTTGCTCGACGTCGGCCGCCAGATCGACGCCGTCTCGCTGCGTGCACTGGATACGACCGATGCCATCTACCCAGTGCTGCAGCTGGCCTTGCCCGACATCCGCGACGCGCGCCGGCTGCTCGACATCTTCCGCTCGCTCGGCTACCTCACCGACCATATCCGCCTGATCGTCAACCGCTACGAAAAAGGCGGCAAGCTGCGCCTGCAAGACCTGCACGCGGCCCTGGGCGCGGAAGTACTGCATACCATCCCCAACGATTACATCGCGGTCACCGACTCGGTCAACCAGGGAATCCCGGTACTGCAGTTGGCGCGCGGCAGTCCGGCGGCGCGCAGCCTGGCCGACTTGGTCGAAATCGTGACGGCGCGCCGTATCATCGAAACCAAGAGCGGCCTGTTCGATCGCCTGTTCGGACGTAGTGAAGTCGATTATTAATCAGAAGGAGCATTCCATGTCCTTGCGCGAGCGCTTGTCCGGAACCGACGAGGAACGCCAGCATCAGCCGGTACCGGCGGTGGCGCAACAAGCTTACCGAGAGCTGAAAAAGACAATGCACCAGATGGTCCTTGACCGGATCGACCTGGAACGCCTCAAGCGACTGACCGGCGAACAGTTCAAGCACGAGCTGGCATTGCTGGTGCAACGCATCATCGAAGAAGAACGGATCGTGCTGAACCAGCAGGAACGACACAACCTGGTACTCGACATCCAGCACGAGATGCTGGGGTTCGGGCCATTGGAACCTTTGCTGAACGATCCGAGCGTGTCCGACATCCTGGTCAATACCCACAGCAAAGTGTATGTCGAGCGGCGCGGCCGCCTGGAGCTCACGAATATTACCTTCCATGACAATGCGCACCTGATGAAGATCATCGAGAAGATCGTTTCGCGCGTGGGCCGGCGCGTCGATGAATCCAGTCCGATGGTGGATGCACGCCTGCCGGACGGTTCGCGCGTGAATGCGATCATTCCTCCGCTCGCAGTCGACGGCCCCCTGGTATCGATCCGGCGCTTCGGCGCGACGCCGCTGACGGTGCAGAACCTTCTCGACTACAAGAGTGTGACGCCGCCGATGGTCAAGGTGCTCGAAAGTCTTGGAATTGCCAAAATCAACATCCTGATTTCCGGCGGTACCGGCAGTGGCAAGACCACGATGCTGAACCTGATCTCGGGATTTATCCCGTCCAACGAGCGCATCGTGACGATCGAAGATGCAGCCGAACTGCAGTTACGCCAGCCCCATGTGGTGCGCCTCGAGACACGGCCGGCCAACATCGAAGGCAAGGGGGAAGTCACGCAGCGTGCGTTGGTGCGCAACTCATTGCGTATGCGTCCGGACCGCATCATCCTGGGCGAAGTGCGCGGTGCCGAAGCGATGGACATGCTGCAGGCGATGAACACCGGTCATGAAGGCTCGCTGGCGACGATCCATGCGAACACGCCGCGCGACGCGCTCGCGCGACTGGAAAACATGGTGGGCATGGCCGGCGTCAGCCTGACCCCGCGCGCGATCCGCCAGCAGATCTGTTCGGCCATCACCGTGATCCTGCAAGCCACGCGCCTGACCGACGGTACGCGCAAGGTGGTCAGCATCCAGGAAGTCACCGGCATGGAGGGCGACATCATCTCGATGCAAGAGATTTTTCGTTTCGAGCAGACCGGCGTCGACGCCGAGGGCAAAGTGCAGGGACATTTTTGCGCGACCGGCGTACGTCCGCGTTTCGCCGAGCGCCTCAGGATGTTCGGCGCGCCGGTGCCGGAAGACACCTTCGATCCGGATCGCATCTTTACCTAGCCGGCGCCCGCCGCGGAGTCTCGCATGGACATCTTTTTTTACGGTTTTGCGGTCTTCCTGTTTGCCGCCATCATCCTTGCCATCGAAGGCATCTACCTGTGGTGGGTGAATGTCCACGGCGCCGCGGCGCAACGCGTGGCGCGTCGCCTGCAACTCATGTCCGGCAGCCCGGGCCGTGCCGGAGAGCGCGTCTCGATCCTGAAGCAGCGCCGCTTCGGCCGGCATGAAGCGGTCGACCGGCTGCTGCATCGCCTCGCGATCGCGCATTGGCTCGACCGTCTGCTGATCCAGTCGGGGAAGCAATGGTCGGTCGAGATGTTCCTGCTTTGGTCCGCGGGCGCATTACTGGCCGGCGCTACCGTGGTGGTGCAGTGGCCGATGCCACTGGCGATCCGCGCCGGCGTGATGCTGCTGTGCGCCTTGGTGCCGCTGGCGCTGGTGCGACGTGCACGGGCGCGGCGCCTGGCCTATATCGAGCAGCAGTTGCCGGATGCAGCCGACTTCATCGCTCGGGCGTTACGCGCCGGGCACTCGTTCACCAACGTGCTGCAGATCGTCGGCAACGAACTGTCCGAACCGTTGAGCGGCGAATTCCGTATTGCCCGTGAGGAAATCAACTATGGCGTGCCGATGAGCGAAGCGCTGCACAATATGGCCGCGCGCATTCCGCTGACCGACCTGCGCTACCTGATCATTGCGATCCTGATCCAGCGCGAGACCGGTGGCAACCTTGCCGAGATCCTGAGCAGCATCAGCCACATCATCCGCAGCCGCCTGAAATTGGCGGCGCAAGTACGCGTGCTGTCGGCGGAAGGACGGATGTCCGCTTGGATCCTGGGTCTGTTGCCGTTCGGCGTTGCCGGCGTACTGGCACTGACCAACCTCGACTACATCAAACCGCTCTGGACCACGCCGCCCGGCATCCGGCTGTTGTGGACAGCACTGGTAATGATCGTCATCGGCGTGCTCTGGCTGCGCAAGCTGATCCGCATCCGCATCTGAGGAGCCATTGCATGACTAGCGCACAATTGCTGTTTCTCTTGCTCGTGTTTTCGATCGTCTGCGGCTTGGCCTGGCTCGGAATGATTCTGTTCGCTCCGGCCACCCTGCGGGCCCGGCTCGCCAGCTTCATGGGCGCGCGCTCCGAAAGCAACAAAGCGGATGGCAGCCGCTGGGTCGACCGCATGGCGCGCGCCGTGCGGCCACTGGGCAAGCTTTCGGTGCCGGAAGAGGGATGGGAAAAATCGGCATTGCGTACCCGGTTCATGAATGCCGGCTGGCGCAATCCGGCTGCACCGGCACTGTACTTTGCATCGAAGACCGTGCTCGCGCTGCTCATGCCGGCTGTATGCGGCATCACGCTGGCGCTGGTACCGTCGGCAAAACTCGGCGGTACCGCGATACTGCTCGTGCTTCTGCTGGCTGCATCTCTCGGTTATTACCTGCCGAACATGGTGCTGGATCGCTTCGTCAAATTCCGCAAACGCGAGATATTCGAGACGATTCCGGATGCGCTCGATCTGCTTACCGTATGCGTGGAAGCGGGTCTTAGCCTGGAACGAGCGATGGTCAAGGTGGCTGCAGAAATTCATATCAAAAGCGTGATGCTCGCGCAGGAACTTCAACTGGTTTTGATGGAAATGCGCGCTGGCTTCAGTAAGGAAAAAGCACTGCGCAATTTCGCGTTACGTGTCGGTGTCGACGACGTCGATTCGCTGGTAGCCATGCTGATCCAGTCGGAACGCTTCGGCACCAGCATCGGCGATGCCTTGCGGGTGTATTCGGAAAACCTGCGTACCAAGCGCCGCATGATTGCCGAGGAAGCCGCCGCCAAGATCGGCCTCAAGCTGCTGTTCCCGCTCATTTTCTGCATTTTTCCGACCTTGCTGATGGTGTTGCTCGGCCCGGCTGCGCTGCAGCTCATGGCCATGTTCGGTACCGTCCTCAGCAGTGATTGATATCTTGGGAGATCACCATGCCAGTCCGAATCCATCTTCGTGCCGCGCTTGTCGCACTGCCTTTGCTATGCAGCGGCGCGCTGCTGGGCTGCGGCGGTTTTTCCCCGCAGACGGCGTCGGCCATTGCCCACGCCAATCCTGCAGATGAACATTACCAGCGCGGCCGCATGTTGCATCTGGCGCGGCGCCCCGCCGAAGCGATCGCCGCTTACCAGGCTGCGCTGCAAGCCGATGGCGCCCACGTCAATGCCAGAAACGGCTTGGCGATCGCCTATGCCGAGCAGGGCGATTACGCCAAGGCAATCCCGATCTGGCGCGAGCTTACCCGTGGAGCAACGATGGATTCTGGCCCGGCTTACGCTTTCCTGTTCGGTAACCTCGGCTATGCTCATTACCTCCAGGGCGACTTCAACGATGCCTTGCCGGCGCTAGAAAAAGCCTGCCTGCTCGATCCGCTCAACCAACGCGCCTGGCAATATCTGGGCGAGACGCTGCAGAAACTCGGCCAGGATGAACGCGCCCGGCAAATGCTGCGCCAGGCCAGCGCGCTGCGCGAACATGATTTCCAAGTGGATTACGCTACCGCAACCGGTGGGCATAAATTGCCTGCAATTGAGCAAGCAGTACAACGTGTCCGGCAACCGGACCAGGAATGGGCGTTCACGGAGGTGATTGACAAGGGCAACGGATTACTCGAACTGCGCCGCGTCGCTTCCGCCAGCGTGGCGCACAAGGAGACGGCCAAGAAGGAAGGAGAGCAATCGCAGCCTCTCGTGCTTGCCGCCCTCGAAATCAGCAACGGTAATGGCCGCCAAGGCATGGCACGCAGGCTGTCGCGCCAGATCCAGGAGCCTGGCGTCAAGATCGTGCGCTTGAGTAACGAGAAGGGCTTCGCGGTACGCCAGACCCGCATCGAATATCAGCCGGCGTTCCGTGGGGTGGCCGAACGCTTGGCGCAACGCTTCGGCGCCAATATAGCGGTCGAAGTTGCCTTGGCTAGCCGCGCCGACGTGCGCCTGGTGCTCGGCCATGACTTACCGCCACAACGCATTGCCGTACGTTTAGATAACGCTTCGGGTGGCCATGCAGGTGCGGTCGCGGCGCCGTGATCGATCGCGGTCGCGTTTTCGCAACAGTATCGGGCGACAGGCTAAACCGAAATTGGGAATAATAAAAGCTCAATAAATTCGGAGAATTGCCATGACCTTTACTCGCCGTTTCCAGTCCGCCATCGCCCAATCCGTCATCGCCGGTACCCTGCTGGTGTCGCTTGCAGCATGCGCTCCTACCGCAACCCGTGAAGGCACCGGCGAATACGTCGATGATGCCGTGATCACCAGCAAGGTGAAAGCCGCCTTCGCCGCCGACCCGACGGTCAAGGCAACTCAGGTGAAGGTTGAAACCTTCAAGGGCACGGTCCAGCTGAGCGGCTTCGTCGACTCGCGCGAAAGCTCTCAGCGCGCCGTCGAACTGGCGCGCAACATCAAAGGCGTGACCTCGGTAAAGAACGACACGGTCATCCGCTAATGCTCATGGCCGGCATGGCGGCCTGCGCCACATGCCGGCATGCTGGCCGCGCGCCATCGATCGTACCCGCCTGAACGGCGTGTCATTGCCAGCTGACTTTTCCAAAACCGTTGGTCGTCGCATGGCGCGTCGCCGGCTTGCCATAGACGGTGGCCGATCCCATACCGCTCATGTTGACGTTGGCAGCGGTCCTGGCGAACACGCTGGCGCCGCCCAGGCCCGACATGTCCAGGTCGACCGTATCGGCACGTAATTGTTGAGCGTCGAGTCCACCGACGCCGCCCAGGTGGGCACGCAGCAGCTTGGTCTGGCCGCTCACCGTGATATGGCCAGCGCCGCCAAGGCGCACCTCTACCCGGTCGGCCTGTCCCGGGTCCAGCGTCAAGCCGCCCACACCGCCCAGGCGCGCATCGACTTCGCGATACTGCCCGGTAAATTTCACCGCACCCGCACCGTCCAGCGACAACCTTACCTTATTGCCGCTGAAGCCGGACACCTCGCTCGAACCGACGCCTTGCGACACGAATTCCTGCAGATTCGGTACCGTCAGGTCGGCGCGCAACTCGCCCTTGTTGTTTTCCATGCGGGTAGCATTGTCCATGTCGATCACCAGGGTGTCGCCGCGTTGCGTGGTCGTGATCTTTGCCACCCAACGGCGTTCGCCCGACAGCACCAGCGACGGCGGCCCCTGGCGCAGCGTCAAGCGCACGATGCCGCCCAGGCGCACTTTCGATACTGCGGCGTCCACCGGACGGTTTTCGCGCACGTCCTCGGCCCAGGCGGTATTGGCAGCGAGCGCCATGGTGCTGGCGAGGAGGGCGGTGCTGAGCAATTTTTTCATGTCATGTTCTCCGATACAGGGTTGATGAACCCACTATAGGCCGGCGAACATGCACCAACGCCGGGATTGCGACAGACTGCGCCATCGGCGTCATGAAGCGTCAAAATGCCGTATCGCCTCCCACGACAGCCCGAAGCGGGCCAGGTATTTCTTGAGCCGGTCCGCATCGTTCGGCTGGCGCTTGGCCTGGCGCGAGACCGCGAACAGGCTGCGCCCCGCCTCCGACAGCGAAGCCGAGCGGCAGCACACGTCGATCACCGCCTGCAGTTGCACCGCATCGAAGTGGTCGAGCTGTGCCGCCTCGCCGCCCAGCAGTCGCTTCAGAGCACGATCTTGAGGGGTGCTTGCAGATGGCAGCGGCGCTTCGGCGTCGTGCTGCCACAGGCGGCGCAGGCGCAGTATCTCGCCATCGACGATGTCGCTGGTCACGCGGCCCGCTTCGGCCAGCGTCGCCATGCGCATCACGGAAGCGGACAGGTCGCGGAAGTTGCCGGTCCAGCGCGCCTGCGGCGACAGCGCATAACGCATGTAGCGGTCGCGCGCCTCCTTGTTGAAACGGACCATCTGCCCATGCTCGGCGCCGAACGCGCGCAGCAGGTAATCGATGTTCGGTTCGATGTCTTCGCGCCGTTCGGCCAGGCCCGGCAATTCATAGGTCCATAAATTGATGCGAGCGAACAGATCTTCACGGAAGCGGCCATGTCGCACGTCCTGTGCCAGGTCGCGGTTGGTGCCGGCGATCAGTTGAAAATCGCTGTGTACTTCCTGGTCGGCACCGACCGGCAAGAAGCGTTTATCCTCGATCGCCTTGAGCAGCATGGCTTGCTCGTCCAATCCCAGTTCACCGATCTCGTCGAGGAACAACAGCCCCTTGGCGGCGCTGCGCAGCAAACCGGCGCGCTCGGCGGCGGCCCCGGTGAAGGCCCCCTTGACGTGCCCGAACAGGGTAGAACCGGCGCCATCGCCATGCAGCGTGGCGCAATTGATCTCGACAAATCTGCCATCGATCTGGCGACGCGCCTTTTTTAGTTCGTACAAGCGGCGCGCCAGGAAGGATTTGCCGGCGCCGGTCGGCCCCATCAACAGCATCGGCGCGCGCGACTTGATGGCGACCCGTTCGATCTCGTCGATCATTGCATTGAAGCGCGGGTTGCGGGTGGCGATGCCGGATTTCAGGAATGCCACGCCTTCCTGCTGCTCGCGCGTAAAACGCTGCGCGATCTGGTTGTATTTCGACAGATCGAGGTCGATCAGCGCCAGGGAGCCCGGCGCGCCCGGGGTGTGGCGCCGCGGTGGCGAAGTCTGCAATAGCCGGCCCGGAAAGTAATGCGCTTCGGTCATCAGGAACAGGCAGATCTGCACCACGTGCGTACCAGTCGTGATGTGGATCCAGTATTCCTCACGTTCCAGGTCGAATGGATAGTCCCTGGCGAAATCGTAAAGCGCGCCATACACCTGCTCGAAATCCCATGGGTCGTCGATGGCGACCTGGCGCGGCACGACCTCGGTTTGCGGGCAAACCGCCCCGATATCGATTGTCACCTGCTTCACCAGCGCATCGTGGTGGCCGCTGAACAGCAAGTCGATACGGTCGATGATCACGTCTTCGTGCTGTGCCAGCGCCACCGTCGGCCGCCATTTTTCCCAACGTGCGCTACCTTTTCCACTGTCGAGCTGAGTACCGATAAAACCGATGACGACCTTTTTCTTGTTTTTCATATTTATAAAAATTTATATTTAGGTATAAATTTACCATGAAATTTAGCTTGTAATGGCGGTAGCACAGGTTGATGACTTCGAAAAATTTTCTATTTCAATCAACTACTTATAATTAGACTCCATGCCATCGCCCATTCCTGGCACATGCCTTGCAAATAGAGACAGGCAAGCAAAGAGAACGCATGTGGCCAATCCAGGCCGATCACGACAGGGAGAACGATATGGGATGGATCATCAGCGTCGGCAAGGCCGGCGTACCAGGCAGAACAGCGGGCACGCGTTTGTTGTCGGTGGATGCCGATGTACGCGGCGTATCGGTCCGCGTCCAGGTATTCGCGAACGATGATCCGAGCGCCAGCCACGGCGAAACCGCGTTGACGGCCCGGCAGGCCCAGCGCGTCTGGCGCACCATCCTGTCGACCCTGGTCGAACCCAACTGAAGGAAAGAGACAATCATGGCAATCCAGCACAAGGCACAACAAGCTGCCCAGCACTACGACGTGATGGACGTGAACGGCGGCCGCCCGGTCAAGATGTGGACCCGCGGCGTGCCGGTCGAAGACGAAGCGCGCCAGCAGCTCGCCAACACCGCGCGCATGCCATTCATCTATAAACACATGGCGGCCATGCCCGACGTGCACCTGGGTAAAGGATCGACCATCGGCAGCGTGATCCCGACCCTGGGCGCGGTGATCCCGGCCGCGGTCGGCGTCGACATCGGCTGCGGCATGATGGCGGCCAAGACCACGCTCAGTGCCAACGACCTGCCCGACAACCTGGGACCGCTGCGCAGCGCCATCGAACGCGCCGTGCCGCACGGCATGTCGCCCAAGACGCGCGGCTTCAAGGGCCGCGACAAGGGTTCGTGGGATGCGCCGCCCGACGCGGTCGACACGGCCTGGCTGGCGCTGAAGGACGAATTCGACGTCATCTGCCAGAAGACCCCGAAGCTGAAGAACACGAACAACTATAAGCACCTGGGAACCCTGGGCACCGTTTCCCTGATTGATAAGAATTCTGTCTAAAGTTGTCAGTCCTTAGAACCATTCCAGTTGTTGTGTGAAGCCAACGGAGCCTATCGAGATTTGGTCAGTGGCAACCAAGATAATGTGCCTCGAGCTAGCATTGACACTGCCATTGTAGCTGCCCCCTGCCAGCGGCGAATATACAGGCAGAAACCCGACCGATCATGGCAAGCGCGGCTGCAAGCACCAGCTGCTCATGGATCAACGTGAGTTACGGCTGGTAGCCAAGATCTAGGGCGCAAAGGTGTTCGACCCGCTTCCTTATCCCGCTCGTAGAAGTCATTTTGACGGCTATAGAGCCTTCCGGTGTGCACGCAGACATCTAGGTAAGCTGCATACCAGTCCAGCCTACGCTTCACATGCGCATTGTGCTTGGGTTGTTGAGCGCGCCCCAGGATGCTACAACGTTTTTACAGCTTGCGCATCTCACATGAGCGACGAGCAGACATCCAGCAAGCGTTCCTATCGCTTGCCTGTTCGCTTGTCTATTGGAGGTATGTAGAACTGTTTTGTGACGCGCTAATCGGTCGAAGCAACGGTCCTAGGTCCGCCTTGAGATCTGCACTCTCGCGTTCGAGAGTGCACAAGTAGGTCGCCAGTTTCGTTATTTTTTTAACTAAATTGACCGACTAAGTTTAGGTCATGGCATAGTTCTATAACGTGCGCTTGCGGCGCTATTTGGAAAATGACATGACAGGAAAACTGGCGGAATGCACTGCCCTTCCAAACGGGGCGCACTTTTATCGAGGTGATCTACACATCCATTCGTACAGTGCGTCGCACGATGTGAAGGATGCAGCGATGACGGCGCAGTCAATCATCGACACTGCAGTGATCGAAAAGCTCGACCTCATTGCTATCGCGGACCACAACGAGATTCGAAACGTACGCGATGCGCTTGCCGCTGGCGAAGCCGCCGGAATATTAGTAATACCTGCTGTCGAATTATCCACTCCAGAAGGCCATTTGCTATGTTATTTCCCATCGCTGGAGGCGCTCGAGCAATTTCACGGCCGTCTCGATCTCTCTGAGCGGGGCACACAGAATAGCCGTTGTAGGACAAACATGAGCCGCTGCCTCGACTTGATTGAGGAGCAGGGTGGCTTTGGAGTATTGGCTCACATCGATGGAGGAAATGGTCTAGAAACCAACCATCCTGGCGCGTCGCCTCACAAGCTCGACATCCTATGTCATCGTGCGCTGTTAGGAATCGAACTAAATACTGCGCTTTCTCCTGTGTCATACACGAAGGACGACGTGGATTCAGTTCGCGTTGGAATCGGAAAGCAACGGATCGCAAAGTTAGGCCTCGGCGAGAGGCAGTATCTTGCTCGTATCCTGAATTCAGACTCGCACACTTTAAATGCTTTAGGACGCAATGCGCGACAAGATAGAAAGCTAACGCGCTACAAAATGACAGCGCCCTCATTCCTTAGTTTGCGACACGCTCTGGAGGAGTGCGACTCGCGAGTCCGTCTGGAAGACGAAGTGCCAGAGACAACACCGTTCGTCCTCGGAGCCGCGTTTGGCGGCGGCTTCCTGGACGGGCAAATGGTTCATTTTAGTCGAAACCTCAACTGCATCATTGGCGGCAGGGGAACTGGGAAATCAACAACTTTTGAGGCCATCCGATGTCTTGTAGGTTCAGAGAGCGAAGCTGAAGTAGTTAACTCTGAAGTATGGCCCAACCAGTTACATCTCTTTTGGAAAGACGAAGCTGGGCAGGAGCACAGTTTGTCACGATCAATCGGGTGTCAGATCGAGAATTTAGACAACGCTCAAGACGGCCCCATTGCCTTCGGAATTGACTGTTTTGGCCAAGGGGAGGCAGCGCGCGTGCGGGAGCAGGCGAAGGCAGATCCACTGGCGTTGATGAAGTACTTGGACACATTCACCGGCGTGGATGATGCACTTGGCGAGGAGGCAAACATATTGCAATCCTTACGCGACAAGCATAAAGATATTCTCAAAGCTGAACAGCAGGTCGCATCGATCCCTCAGGTTCAGCGGTCGCTAAGTACCGTCCAACAGCAGCTCATTGCGTTTGAAGCGGCTAAAGGGGCCGAGATCATGCAGTTGCAACGCAGCTTGGCAAACGAAAAAGGTCGACGCGACTCCCTTACCCAAAGTATTACGGACATTGGACGTGAGATTGCCAACTATTCAGTTGTGACCATGGTCGACGACGCAAGGGCATTTGTTGTGGGGGACGACATCACTACAGGGAACGTAGAGGCGGACGCAATCGCTGCGTTCGCTGACGAATTCAAGGAACGCGCAGAGGATCTCGAACAACAGTTGAGTGAAGCTTTCAAATCTTTTAAGAGCAACGCTGTTCGTCAGATGGAGGCGTGGACATTAAAAGAACGTCCTATTCGAGAAAATATCGAAACTAGGCGCGGTGCACTCGAGCAGCAAGGAGTAAAGCTGAACATGGCCCATGTTAACAAGCTTACCGCGGATGAGGCGAAGCACAAGCAGACACTAACTATGTTAAAAACATGGGAGCCACATCTTCAGCTTCTGCAAGCTCAGTACGCCGAGTTGCTGTCACAACGCTGGGCTGCGCGCACTCGCGTGGCAACGCTCCGACAGCATTACGCGGCTAAAGCGACGAGAGCGCTAGGGGAGGTATTAACCGACCTCCGGGTAAAGCTGCAATATATCCAAAGCGGCTTTGCCCAAGAAGCAGTAACCATTGTGGCATCAGCGTTAGGATGGAAAACAGTCAGTCACGCGAAGGCTAAACTTCTCATCTCTAGTCTTACAGTGCCTGGTCTGTTAGAAGCAGTTGCGAAAAAACGCATAGCAACGCTCACCGCAATTCTCACCGAAGATGGCACAAATCAGTTTGGTAAGGTTGAAGCCGAGGAAATCATTGCCAAGCTGTCCGAACCGTCTGTGAAGGCTTCGCTCGAACAATGTCATGTCGACGATTTTCCAAAGCTGACTGTGTCACGCCATACTGGCGGTGGGGACAGTGCCGCCGTAGTAAAGCGCGAGTTTTCGCAACTCTCTCTCGGGCAGCAACAATCGGTCTTGCTTGCCCTTATCCTGTCCTCGGATAGCAAGCAGCCCCTGATTATCGACCAGCCAGAGGACAATCTCGACAGCGAGTTCATTTTTCATACTTTCGTTCCTGTACTGCGCAGAGCGAAGGAACGGCGCCAAGTCATTATCGTCACTCATAATGCCAACATTGCCGTATTGGGAGATGCGGAGCAGCTCATCGTCCTCAAGACCAATCGCGACCGCAGCCAGATCGTCGCCCGGGGCTCTATCGATGACACAATGGCGAGAGACGCTGCTTGCAAAATCCTTGAGGGGGCAAAAGAAGCGTTCGCGCGGCGAGCACGCATTTACTGCATTTCATGAGCACGTATGCTGTTGCGCAGCCCGAAGGAGTTGTGGTGGCCCGACGCCGAGATCACATTAAAAACGACGTTAAGCGCGCAGCTCGTGCAGGTGCTCGTTGCGCGCCTTCTCCCGACCACCGAACTCGGAGAACGCCGTGGCGTCGCTTTGTACCTGCTTGGCGATCCAATGGATGACCGGATCGGACAACCTGGTGTCACTAGCCAGCGCGTAGCCCGGGTAACGCAGGAGGCGCAGTTGAACTGCGACGCCAAGGCGGTTGGCCGCGCCTCGCCGCTGCCGGATCGAGGCGGGATCCGCGTCAGTGAAGCCGTATTGCCGGGCCAAGTCATCCTTGCTTTCCGGCAATGCCAACAAGCTGGCGCGTTCGGTTTCGGAAAGCAGCGAGCGGCGCGGCACCGAGCGGAAGCGCTAGATCTTGGCGACCAACGACGAGATCAATTTAACTTGTCGCTCATTGCGCTCGCTGTAGCGATTGGTGAGATAGTCGATACGTCCGCGTAGCAGCCGCGTCATTTTGAACAGTTCTTCCATCACGTCCACTCCCCGATCGTAGTATGCGGACGGGCGCATACGCACGGCGTCGTCGAACTCCTTGTGGGCCATCGGCACCGACGACTGATTTGGGATGGTGAGCATGCGCATCCAGCGTCCCAACAGGCGCAGGGTATTGACCACGTTGAAGGACTGCGAACCGCCGCATACCTGCATCACGACCAGCGTGCGGCGCTGGCTCGGCCGCAGTGCGCCCTGTTCCAGCGGGGTCCAGTCGATCTGGTTCTTCATCCCCGCCGTGACGGCGCCGTGGCGTTCGGGGCTACACCACACTTGACCCTCGGATTACAGGGACAATTCGCGGAGCTCTACCACCTTCGGATGTGTCTCCGTACGCTGCCGGCCATCGGCAACTCCATCAGGTTAAAGATCCGCACCTCGGCGCCGAATTGCTCGAGGATGCGGGCCGCCTCTTCCGTCAGAAAGTGGCTGAAGGAGCGCTCGCGCAGCGAGCCATACAGCAGCAGGATGCGCGGCGGATGGTTCAGGTCACCAACGGGGGCGAGCTTTTCCAGGGTGGGCGTGTCCAACAGCGCGTCGTGGACGTTGGGTAGAATTTGGCAGCGTCATCAGATCCTCACTTTCTCGATGTTGGCGTCGGCGAAGTCGCCAGGCGGCATAGTGCCGGCCACCGTCGCCCCCTTAGGCGCGGCCGGATACAACCAGCAGAACACCAAGCGTCGCGGTCATGGCGCCGGCCAACTGGGCTAGGATGAAGCCAGGGGGGCGCCCGGACGAATACCGGCAAAGGTATCGGTCGCGGCGCGCGCCAACGTCACGGCCGGGTTGGCGAACGGCGTGACGGCGGGCCGACTGCGCGAGCAGCCAATGATGAAGCCGATCAGGCCGAAGGTGGCCACGAACTCGCTCCACCACTGCAACGCGCCGGTACGGACGTGCTGCGAGGCGAAGAACAACATCTGGTCGAACATACCGTGCGCGGTGGCCACGTGTAGTGGATGAAAAAAAGCTTCACTCGTTATCAACGTAAGTCATTGATTCAGCAAGTACTTGAACATCAAGAAAAGCTGGAAAAATTATCACTAGAGACATACATCTGTAGTTCTTACCATTGATGTGCGGATGAACAAAACTCTCACAACATACCGCTATTCGCTGATCCCTGACAACCTGCACGAGCCGCTGGAACAAGGCTTCATCATCACCAAGCGCGCAGAGAGGAACGCCGCGGCCCGACGATTCGCTGACTACATGAACAGCAAGCCTGCACGGGCTGTAATGACCAGATACGGTTTCGTTCTTCCCGGCGAAATCGCAGGCAAGTAAGGCGGACTGAGAAATGGAATGCTGACGCCCAGCGACCTGCAGGCCTTGTGGTTGACCGCGCGCCTGGCTGCAGTCGTGACTTTCGTTCTGCTGCTGGTCGGGACACCCATCGCCTGGTGGCTTGCCCGCACGCGGAGCTGGTGGAAAGGCCTGGTCGGTGCGGTGGTCGCCCTACCTCTCGTGTTACCGCCGTCAGTGCTGGGGTTTTACATGCTGCTGGCAATGGGCCCGAGCGGCCCAGTGGGACAGTTCACCCAGGCGCTGGGTGTGAGCTCGCTGCCGTTCACTTTCTGGGGGCTGGCACTCGCCTCCGTGTTCTATTCCATGCCCTTCATGGTGCAGCCTTTGCAAACGGCCTTTGAAGCGATTGGCAATCAGCCGCTGGAAGCTGCGGCCACGCTAGGCGCCTCGCCCTTCGATACCTTCTTTCGCGTGGCCTCGCCGCTGGCTGCGCCTGGCTTCCTGACCGCCTCGATCCTGACCTTCGCCCACACGGTCGGCGAATTCGGCGTTGTCTTGATGATCGGAGGTAACCTGCCTGGCTTGACCAGAGTGGCTTCCGTTCAAATCTATGACCATGTCGAAGCGTTTGAATATGTGGCGGCGCACCGGCTTGCGGCGGTGATGCTGATCTTCTCCTTTGTCGTGCTGCTGGCTCTGAATATCTGGCGACCCAACCCCAGGAAAGAAAGTTGACGTAGCTGGCGTCGTCTAGGTGAAAGGAACGGGCGATGAGAAATGCGCTGCCTTTGCCCAGACCTTCCTGTAGATCCGCAAGCGTGTCGATCAGCTTGTCATGCTTCTCTTGGAATGGATGGACGATCACGATACCAAGACCGAAATAGTCAGGGCGTTCGCTGCAATGAAACTATAAAGGGACTTCCCAAGCGTCCCTGTCGATCGCCATGCCGAGCTTGCTGCATGAATATCCATTCGACTATACTGGAATTATCAAATACTTGGAAACTTCACATGGACACGAAACCGGCTCTTGCCGCCCTTGCCGCACTATCCCAAGAATCGCGGCTGGCAACCTTCCGCTTGCTCGTGCAAGCCGGCCCCGCAGGTCTTTCGGCCAGCAAGATTGCAGAGGCATTAAGCGTGCCGCCGTCGTCGCTTTCCTTTCATCTGAAAGAGCTGACCCACGCGAACCTCGTCATACCACGTCAGGAAGGACGCTTCGTCATCTATGCAGCGAACTTTGACACGATGAATTCCCTGATCGGCTTCCTCACCGAAAACTGCTGCGGTGGCAACACTTGTTCGCCCGTCATTGGCTCGGCCTGCGGCACCACCACAGCCAGTTCGGCTGCCTGAACGACTCAATTACTTTGTCTCGAACCACTTAAGGATTACTGTGAACGTACTTTTTCTGTGCACCGGCAACTCGTGCCGTTCCCTGATCAGCGAAGCCGTTTTCAACCACCTGGCCCCAAACGGCTGGCATGCCATCAGCGCAGGCAGCCAGCCCACCGGCAAACTGAACGACCGCGCGCTGGCCCTGCTGGCCAGTAAAGGCATTTCGACCGAGGGCTACTACAGCAAGTCCTGGGACAACCTGCCGGTGACGCCGGACATCGTGGTCACGGTCTGCGCCAGTGCCGCGGGCGAAACCTGCCCCGCCTATCTTGGTCCCGTCCTGCGCACGCACTGGGGTGTCGAGGATCCGAGCCATGTCGTCGGCACCGAAGAGGAGATCAGCGCCGCTTTCGAGAAGGCCTACGCGATCCTGCGCGCACGCATCGAAGCCTTCCTGGCCCTGCCGCTGGACGAGCTGAAAGGCGACCGCGCGAAGCTCAAGGCAGAGCTCGACCGCATCGGCCACATCGAAGCCTGACCTACCGCCACATTCCCCTCGACGGCCGGGCGACAATCCCGGCCTTTTTCGTGAGCCCCTGGCCACGGCAGCCTGAAGGATTTTCGTGCTTACCGCTTTTCTCATCTTCCTGGCCACCCTTACTTTCGTCATCTGGCAGCCGCGTGGGCTGGGCATCGGCTGGAGCGCATCGGCCGGCGCCATTGTTGCCCTGCTCGCCGGCGTCATCCACGTCAGCGACATCCCGATCGTCTGGCACATCGTCTGGAACGCCACCGGCGCCTTCGTCGCCGTGATCATCATCAGCCTGCTGCTTGACAAGGCCGGCTTCTTCGAATGGGCCGCGTTGCACGTGGCGCGCTGGGGCGGCGGCAACGGTCGGCGCCTGTTTGTGATGCTGGTTCTGCTGGGAGCCGCAGTCGCCGCGCTATTCGCGAACGACGGCGCCGCGCTGATCCTGACGCCCATCGTCATCGCCATGCTGGCGGCCCTGCGTTTCTCGCCCAAGGCGACGCTCGCTTTCGTAATGGCGGCCGGCTTCATCGCTGACACCGCCAGCCTGCCGCTTGTCGTGTCGAACCTCGTCAACATCGTCTCGGCCGACTACTTCGATATCGGCTTCGCGCGCTACGCGGCGGTGATGGTGCCGGTGAACCTGGTGTCGGTGGCAGCCACGCTGGCTGCGCTGGTCTGGTTCTTCAAGAAGGACATCCCCGCCGACTACGACCTGGCCCAGCTCAAGCGGCCGGAAGAGGCGGTCCATGACCGGGCGACATTTATCACCGGCTGGTGGGTGCTGGCAATGCTGCTCATTGGCTTCTTCTGGCTTGACGACGTCGGTATCCCGATCAGCGCCGTTGCCGCAGTAGGCGCCGTGCTCCTGCTCGCGGTCGCGGCACGCGGCCACCGGATCTCGACCCGTGAAGTGCTGCGCGGGGCACCGTGGCAGGTGGTTGTATTCTCTCTGGGCATGTACCTGGTGGTCTATGGCCTGCGTAACGCCGGCCTGACCGATTACCTGACCGCCTTGCTCAACCGCTGCGCGGAGCACGGCATTTGGGGCGCAGCACTGGGCACCGGCTTCATCACGGCCATCCTATCGTGCATCATGAACAACATGCCGACCGTGCTGGTCGGCGCCCTGGCCATCGATGCTACATCGGCCCAAGGCGTTGTCCGTGAGGCGATGGTGTACGCGAACGTCATTGGTGCGGACCTCGGCCCGAAGATCACGCCGATCGGTAGTCTCGCCACCCTGTTGTGGTTGCATGTGCTGTCGGCCAAGAACATCCAGATCTCCTGGGGCTACTACTTCCGAATCGGTATCCTGCTGACGCTGCCGATTCTCCTGGTGACCCTGAGCGCACTGGCCGTGCGCCTGAGCTAAGAAAGGACCCAACATGGAAGTCACGATCTACCATAACCCCGAGTGCGGCACGTCGCGCAATACGCTCGGGCTGATCCGCAATGCCGGTATCGAACCGACCATCATCGAATACCTGAAGCAGCCGCCGGACCGCGCCACGCTGGCCGATCTGATTCAGCGCTCTGGCCTGTCAGTGCGCAGCGCAGTGCGCGAGAAAGGCACGCCCTACCTCGAGCTAGGCCTGGACAATCCAGCGACCACGGATGAGCAGTTGATTGATGCCATGCTTGCACACCCAATCCTGATCAACCGCCCAATCGTGGTCACGCCAGCCGGCGTGCGGCTGTGCCGCCCGTCCGAGGTCGTGCTGGATATCCTGCCCGTACCGCAGCGCGGCGCCTTTACGAAAGAGGACGGCGAACCTGTTGTCGACGCAGAAGGAAAGCGAATCAAATGACCAATATTCCGAATCTCCCAAACATCAAGCCGGAGCTGCTGGACCTGCCGACCATCGAGAAACTCGAACCGGTAGGCGACCTGAGCCACCCGCCGCGCATCCTGATGCTGTACGGCTCGTTGCGCGAACGCTCCTTCAGCCGCTTTCTCACCGAGGAAGCCGCGCGCATCCTGGAGCACTTCGGCGCCGAGGTGAAGATTTTCGATCCGATGGAACTGCCGATGGTCGGCAGCGTGCCCGAGACCCATCCAAAGGTGGTCGAGCTGCGCGAGCTGTGCCTGTGGTCGGAAGGCCAGGTGTGGTGCAGCCCCGAGCGGCATGGCGCGATCACGGCCGTCATGAAGAACCAGATCGACTGGATTCCGCTGGAAATGGGCGCGATCCGGCCGAGCCAGGGACGCACGCTAGCCGTGATGCAGGTTTGCGGCGGTTCGCAGTCCTTCAATGTGGTGAACACCCTGCGCCTGCTGGGGCGCTGGATGCGCATGTTCACGATTCCGAACCAGTCGTCTGTGCCGATGGCCTACAAGGAATTCGACGACGAGGGACGCATGCGACCTTCCGCTTACTACGATCGGGTGGTCGACGTGATGGAAGAGCTCGTCAAGATTACGCTGCTGATGCGTGGGCGCACTGATTACCTGACGGACCGCTACAGCGAGCGTAACGAACGGGCGAAGAAGGCGATCGATCGGCAAATCAGCCGAATTTGACCATACTGCGCTCACCTCGACGAATCAGCGGTTTCTTGAACCGCGGCCGGTTCACTAAGCTGCTTCAGTATCTCGCAAGAAGCCGCGGGGCGTGTCGAGCCGCATTTCGCCCGCAGCTGTGAAAGTTCGGTACGCAGCGTAGTTAGCTCAGCAATCTGCCGATCAACCTGATCAAGGTGCTGATCGACCAGCTCGTTCACCCCGCCGCAAGGCCGATCTGGCTCGTCGTGAAAATCGAGCAGGATCTGCACTTCGTCCAGCGACATCCCCAATGCCCGGCAGCGGCGGATGAAGTGCAAACGTTCCGCGTGAGCGGCGTCGTACAGCCGGTAGTTTGCATCCGACCGGACTGGGGGCGGCAACAGACCCTTCTGCTCATAGAACCGGATCGTCTCCGGCTGGCACGCTGTCAACTTCCCCAACTCACCAATTCGCATGTTCATTTGCACCTCGTGCTTGACCTTGTAGTAGCTACAGGGATTCTAATACGACTATTACTCGTAGAGGTTCCTATGTCGTCTTGCTGTTCAGGCTCATTCAGTTCCCAACCGTCGCCGCCAGATAACCGCTATCGCAAGGTGCTTTGGGTGGCACTGCTCATCAACGTCCTGATGTTTGGTGTCGAGTTGGTCAGCAGTATGAGGTCCGGCTCCGTTTCCCTGTTGGCCGATTCGGTCGACTTCCTCAGCGACGCCGGCAACTATGCCGTGTCGCTATTCGTGCTTGGGATGGCCACCATTTGGCGATCGCGCGCCGCCTATGTCAAAGGTGTTGTCATGGGCATGTTCGGGGTACTCGTGCTGGTTCGAGTGCTCTGGATTGGCATGGGTAGCCGCGTGCCGGAAGCCGAGACAATGGGCCTGGTCAGTATCGTTGCCTTCGCAGCGAACGGCCTGGTCGCGTTGTTGCTGTACGCCTTCCGCAATGGGGACGCGAACATGCGTTCCGTGTGGCTCTGCACCCGCAATGACATGATCGCCAATTTGGCTGTCTTGCTCGCCGCGGTCGGGGTGTTCGGCACGAAGGCAGGCTGGCCTGATATCGCTGTAGCAAGTATCATGGCGTTCCTTGGGCTCTCCGCAGCACGCGACATCATCGGTCGCGCCCGTTCCGAAATGCGCAGCCTGAGCACTTCAACTTCCTGATCACATGAGCCGCTGGGTACTCATCATTCTGCTGCTGGTCTATCCATTCCAGGTTGTCCTGGCCGTGGCAGACAGGTGCTGCGTGACGACCCCTGCTGGCGTCACGCATCACACTGTCGACCAAGGGTCCGGTATATCCGTCAGCGAACCCGTTTTCCTGGCCAGCGACGGCCAGTCAGCCCTTGTGGACCTACACTGCCCGGCCTGTACCTTCGGGCATAGCTTCTACCTTCCATCTGATTCGGTTGCGATGTCGGCTGAGCGTCACCCGACATTTAGGATCGCATTCGTTCCCCCACTCCTGACAGCCCCACCCGTGGTCCGTTTCGAACGGCCCAAGTGGTCTGCCGCCGCTAGTTAGCGCGCGGACCTCCAAGCAAGCGAGCCGCTGGCTCCAGCCCCCGCGCGCCTGATTTGATTTATTTTCAGGAGCACGAATGCACACCCTATCTAAACGACTATCGGTGCTGGTCGTCGTATCCGCATTGGCGTGGCGCTGCGGCGCTGCCGAACCATTGCACGGTACGACGGCGGGCAATCCACCACTCGACTTACCGACCGCGATCCGGCTCGCTCTCGACCAGCCTGGGCCACGCGCTGCAGCCCATGATGTGGCTGCCAGCGAAGCGTTGGTCGACCAGGCAAACCGCTTTCCCAATCCCGAACTGCAGTATCTTCGCGAGGGGCAGCAGACTGGAACGAGGACGACCACCGTCCAGATCAACCAGCCGATCGAACTGGGAGGCAAACGCGGCGCCCGCGTCGCGGCCGCACAAAGCGCAGTCGACCTCGCAAACAGCGAACTCATGGCACGGCGCCAGGATGTTCGTTCCGACGTCATAGCCGTCTTTTACGAAGTCCTCGTTGCGCAACGGAGGCAGGAGCTTGCACGCGCCCTGACCGAGCTTGCACGCAAGAGCGTCGAAGTGGCGAGCAAGCGGGTCATAGCCGGGAAGGTCTCTCCAATCGACGAAACCAAGGCCCGCCTGGCTGCAGTAGACGCATCTACCGAACTGAACCAGGCTGCGGCGGCACTTGCCATCGCCAGAACGAAGCTGGCCGCATTGATCGGCCAACCAGCCGGCGCCCTCGTTCTTGTCGAGCAGCCCGACGCGCTACCGGACGTCAGACCGCTCGATGCGCTCCAGGCTAGGGCCAAGAACGCGGCGATTATCCGGCGCGTCCGCAGTCAGGTCTCGGCTCAGGAAGCCCAGGTCGACGTGGAGCGCGCAGCGCGTATCCCGGATCTCACCCTTTCCGTCGGCACCCAGCGCGACGATCAGGTTGGACGTCGCCAGACTGTCCTCGGACTGTCCGTGCCGCTTCCGCTGTTCAACCGTAACTCCGACGCGCTTCGGGCTGCAATGCGGCGAACGGACAAAGCCAGGGACGAACTGGCAGCCACCGAGATCAGCACCGCATCGGAGCTGGCCACCGCCTATACCCGCTACGAAGTCGCCAGGAACGAAGCTACGCTGCTGCGGCAGGACGTCGTTCCGAATGCCAGATCCGCATACGACTTGACGCTGAAAGGCTTCGAGTACGGCAAGTTCTCCTTCCTCGAGGTCCTCGACGCGCAGCGCACTTGGTTCCAGGCTCAGTCACGCCAGTGGAACAGCACGCTCGAAGCATGGCGAGCATTTGCCGACATCGAACGTATTGCCGGTCCTGCTGAACCGAATAACTGAGAAAAAACATGACAAAGAAACAAAAGATGTCGATCGCGCTGATGTGCGTGATCGCCGCAATCCTTGCCGCCCTCATGCTGTGGTGGAAACCGTCTTCACCGGGCGCACAGGGCAGCGAAGAGCACGCAAGCCATCTGGACTCCCATGGTCATGACGATCGCCATGCCGAAGAGAACGAGGGGCAGGCCAAGGCTGCCGAGGATGGCATGATCGCGATGACCGATGCACAAATCAAGACTAACGGAATCGCTCTAGACGCCGCCAAGCCTTCCTTGATCCAGGAACGGCTGCACCTGCCTGCACAGATCAAGGTGAACGCCGAGCGAACCGTTGCGATTGCTGCTCCTTCAGAAGGTCTCATCCAGTTGGTACTGGTATCGCCCGGCGCGGCTGTCAAAAAGGGACAAGCGCTCGTCACCATTCAAAGTCCCACAGTGGCTCAATGGCGGGCTGACCTGAGCAGCGCCCAGCAGCGCGTGAATCTGGCAAGGACAACCTATCAACGCGAGAAAACGCTTTGGGAAGAGCACATCTCCGCGCGCCAGGACTTCGATGTTGCGCAAGCCGCATTGAAGGAAGCCGAGATTGCTGCGCAGGCGGCGCGGCAGCGGCTGAGTGCCCTGGGCATTGCAGGCAGCGATGGCGTCTCGAGCATCGTAACTGTTCGCGCTCCGCTGGATGGGGTCGTGGTCGAGAAGCCAGCCGTCGCCGGCCAGGCCGTCGATGCGACCAAGCCGCTGCTCACCGTCGCGGATTTGTCCCATGTATGGATCGAGGCAGCCGTTCCTGCCGACAGCCTGGGACAGATTGGTCTGGGCATGCCCGCGAAGATCAGCGTCAACACTTTGCCGCATGAGCTCAATGGCACGGTATCGTTCGTCGGCCCGGTCCTCGGAGAAGCTACGCGCATGGCCACGGCCAGGATCACGCTTCCAAATCCGGAACTGCGGCTCCGTCCGGGCATGCTGGCCACGGTCGACCTGATGGGCCCGCAGACAAACGTCCCGGTGACGGTTGCCAGCGATGCCATCCAGACCATCCATGAGCACAATGTCGTGTTCGTACGGACTGAAACCGGATTCCGGGCCCAGAACGTCACGATCGGACGTTCCGATGGCAAGCGCACCGAGATCGTGAAAGGGTTGAACGCTGGGACTAGCTATGCGGCTGGTGGCAGCTTCCTTCTCAAAGCCGACCTCGGCAAGGCGGAAGCCGAGCACGACGACTGAGCGGGATGAACATGTTCCAGAAACTCATCGAACTTGCCATCGCGCGGCGCTGGCTCATCATCGTCGCCGTCTTCTGCCTTGCGGTCCTGGGCGTCTACAGTTACCAGCGTCTGCCGATCGACGCCGTCCCCGACATCACGAATGTCCAGGTGCAAATCAACACGAGCGCGGCGGGCTACTCGCCGCTCGAAGTCGAACAGCGCATCACCTTCCCGATCGAGACCGTGATGAACGGCCTGCCCAGGCTCGAGCAGACGCGCTCGCTGTCCAAGTACGGGCTGTCTCAGGTCACTGTCGTCTTCAAGGAAGGCACGGACATCTATTTCGCGCGCCAGCTCGTGAGCGAACGGCTGCAGGAAGCGAAAGCGAGGCTGCCCGCTGGCGTGGAGCCGTCCATGGGGCCAACCGCGACCGGCCTCGGCGAAATCTTCTACTGGACGGTGGAAGCGAAGGAAGGCGCGCGAAAGCCGGACGGCAGCCCTTACACACCGGCCGACCTGCGCGAAATCCAGGACTGGATCGTGGCGCCGCAACTGCGCGGCGTCGCCGGCGTCACCGAGGTCAACACCATTGGCGGCTACCTGAAGGAATACCAGGTCGCGCCCGACATGGTCAAGCTGTCGGCCCACGGCCTATCGCTCGCCACGCTCGTCAATGCGATCGACCGCAATAACGTCAACGCGGGTGCGGGCTACATCGAGCGCGGCGGGGAACAGTTCGTCGTGCGCACTCCGGGCCAGGTCAAGTCGCTGGAAGAGATCCGCAACATCGTGCTCGACGTCGTGCAGGGCGCGCCGATCCGTGTGCGGGACGTGGCCGATGTCGAACCCGGGCGCGAGCTGCGCACCGGCGCCGCGACGGAAAACGGTCGCGAGGTCGTGCTCGGCGCCGTCTTCATGCTCATCGGGGAAAACAGCCGTGCTGTCGCGGAAGCAGCACGCCGCAAGCTGGAGGATGTGAACCGTTCGCTGCCTCCAGGCATACAGGCCCTGGCGGTCTACGACCGCTCGGTCCTGGTGAACAAGGCAATCGCCACCGTGCGCAAGAACCTGCTCGAAGGCGCCCTGCTCGTCATCGCGATCCTCTTCCTCTTCCTCGGCAACCTGCGAGCTGCCCTGATCACGGCCCTGATCATTCCCTTGTCCATGCTCATGGTCTTCACCGGGATGGTCAAGGCAGGCGTGAGTGCGAACCTGATGAGCCTTGGCGCACTCGATTTCGGCATCATCGTCGACGGTGCGGTCGTCATCGTCGAGAACTGCATCCGCCGTCTTGGCCTGGCCCAGACCGCAGCCGGCCGGCTCTTGAGCCGTGAGGAGCGCTTCGCCGAAGTCGCAGCCGCAGCAGCGGAGGCACGCCGCCCCTTGCTGTTCGGTCAGCTGATCATCATGACGGTCTACCTGCCGATCTTTGCCCTGTCGGGCGTCGAGGGGAAGATGTTCCATCCAATGGCAATCACCGTGGTGATGGCACTCGCTGCGGCGATGCTCCTGTCCGTCACCTTCGTGCCGGCCGCGGTCGCGCTCTTCGTCAGCAAGGGAGTGGCCGAGCATGAAAACAAGCTGATGGATAAAGCTAAGGATCTGTACCGACCCCTGCTTGACTGGGTCTTGCGCAACCGGCCAGTCGCGCTGACGTTCGCGGCACTGAGCATACTGCTGTCCGGGTTGCTTGCGACCCGGCTGGGTACCGAGTTCGCCCCTAACCTGAACGAAGGCGACCTGGCTGTGATGACGATGCGGATTCCCGGGACCAGCCTGCAGCAGTCGGTAACGATGCAGCAGCACCTCGAAACGACGCTCCTGAAGCAATTCCCCGAGATCGAGCGGATGTTCGCGCGTGTCGGCACGGCCGAGGTGGCAACGGACCCGATGCCGCCTAATGCCGCGGACAGCTACATCATCCTTCGGCCGGAGAACCAATGGCCGGCGCCGCGCAAGTCGCATGCGGAACTCGTCGCCGCAATCACCGAGGCGGCCAACAAAGTCCCGGGCAACAACTACGAGTTTTCGCAGCCGATCCAGCTTCGTTTCAACGAACTCATTTCAGGCGTGCGCAGCGATATCGCCGTTAAGGTGTTCGGCGACGATACCGAGACCATGATGGCGACCGCGCAGCATATCGCCCAAGTGCTGGGCAAGGTCCAGGGGGCCGCGGAGATCAAGGTCGAGCAGACCGAAGGACTGCCGGCGTTGACGCTGTCAGTGGATCGCATCAAGGCTGCGCGCTATGGACTGAACGTAGCCGATGTCCAGGAAGCGTTCGGGACGCTCGTAGGCGGCCGCGACGTCGGTATGGTGTTCGAGGGCGACCGCCGCTTTGCAATCACCGTGCGCCTGCCGGAAGGGCCGCGCAACGACATCGACGCTTTGCGCCTGTTGCCGATCTCGCTACCTGCCCAGGACGGTCACGCGGTCAGCATTCCGCTGTCGGAGATTGCCACGCTGACCTTCGTGCCGGAGGCGAACCAGATCAGCCGCGAGAACGGCAAACGCAGGATCGTCGTCACGGCCAACGTGCGGGGACGCGACCTGGGCTCCTTCGTCAGCGAACTGCAGGCGAGCCTCGGCAAACTGAAGCTGCCGGCGGGAATCTGGCTGAACCTGGGCGGACAGTTCGAAAACCTGCAGGCGGCCAGCCAGCGCTTAGGCCTGGTCATTCCTGCAGCGCTGGCGATCGTGTTCATGCTGCTCTACCTGATGTTCAACAGCATCAAGGATGGGCTGTTGGTCTTCAGCGGCATTCCGTTTGCCATGACGGGCGGTGTGCTGGCACTGTGGTTGCGAGGCTTGCCGCTGTCGATCTCGGCGGCGATCGGCTTCATTGCCTTATCCGGTGTGGCGGTGCTGAACGGGCTGGTCATGATCTCGTTCGTGCGTTCGCTGCGGGATCAAGGGTATGCGCCCGAGCAGGCAATTCGTGAGGGTGCGCAGGTGCGGTTGCGGGCTGTCCTGATGACCGCGCTCGTCGCTTCGCTGGGCTTCCTGCCGATGGCCCTGGCGACAAGTACCGGCGCTGAGGTGCAGCGGCCATTGGCAACGGTGGTTATTGGCGGCATTTTGTCGTCTACGGCATTGACGCTGCTTATCTTGCCGGCGCTCTACACCTGGGCTCATCAAAGTAAAAAACTGTAATTTGGCCCGGGAACTGGTTGATGCATCAGTTCCCGGTTTTTCCTCTTACTAAATACTTATGCCGGTGATACGAGAGATGAAGCACAGACCTGCAAGCTTTGGTCGCTTAAAGTCGGTTTGAACCGGATCGGTCCCGTCTGGAAAAAGACATTCATGCACAAGCTGGTAGATTCTCACGGGCAACTGCTCGCGATCTCCATTGTTGTAGCAATCTGTGGCGTCGTTGCTCTACTGGCTTTTTTACCTGGCTTGCCCGCAGCAATGGCCGCAAGCACCGCGGGGGAGGCGCCGGTAATAGAAAGGTCCGCGAGTACGATCAGATCATGTGGGATCGAGCTTGCGTGGACGCTGCAAGCGTGCCGGCACCTGCTGGCGGCGAGCATACAGGCCGGAACCCTACCGATCGCGGCAAGCTCGGCTGCAAACACCACTTGCTGGTAGATGAGCGTGGACTTCCACTAGTAGCCCAAATCTCGGGTGCGCAGGTACACGACTCGCGTTTCCTCATCCCGCTAGTAGAGTCCATCCCGGCAGTGAAAGGTTTGGCAGGCCGTGCCCGAAAACGCCCAGGTAAGCTGCATGCCGATCGAGCGTATGCTTCGAGAGCCCATCGGGCCTGGCTGCGCCGTCGGGGTATTGCCGCTCGAATTGCCCGCTATGACGTGGAGTCGCGCGAAAGGCTTGGCCGATGGCGGTGGGTCGTCGAGCGTACCTTGGGTTGGCTTCACCGCTTTCGCAGACTGCGCATACGGCACGAGAGGCGAGCAGACATCCACCAGGCGTTCCTTTCACTTGCCTGTTCGCTCATCTGTTGGCGGTATGTCGAACGGTTTTGTTAGGCGCTCTAAGTCAGTTTTCTGCAGGGGCCTCGTCCTGCTTTAGACAGTCGCGCAGATACGCGAGCCACTGTCACTGCCTTGGCACCATTAGCGCAGACGGCTTCCCGGGGGTTTTACTTTTGGCTGTGCCGCGTTCGTTCTGCGCGGCTCGTCTTCTTGCGGCGGCAGTGCTATGTCGAGCTCACTGAAGAATTCAGCCAATGTCATGCCTAAGACGTGACATATGTTTGCCAAAACGATAACTGACGGGTTAGCTACGCCGCGTTCGATGTTAGATATGAACACTCGGTCTACGTGTGCTTCTGCCGCCAGCTTCAGCTGACTTATGTTCGCGCGGATTCGAGACTCCTTCAGCCTGTCGCCAACAGCCAAGCTTACTAGATTTCTTGCCTCCGTAGCTTTTGCGGGCGCTGTTGTCATGCTCACGATGATGCACGTCACCCTCACTTCTTGCGACTGACTATACACAACAATTACTTGTCGTGTATAGTCAACAAGTCGTGGCGCGCCGGACTTGGTTCCATGCCTGCTCAGCACCGATTCAATGGACAGATCGCTGGCTTGGCAAACGATGCGTCTCTCACCATTTCGCTCAAGGACTAACGTGTTTCACGCTTACGAAAATTCGGAGGATGACGAAGGAATGGAAGCGCTTCGTGCGTTATTCAATCAGCCAGGACTGCATAGTTATCCTTTCGTCGAGATACCTCTCAACACTCATTTATTTCATCTTGATATTGCTCCGTTCACCGACGAGAGCAGGTGGCAACGCTTTATCTTCGATAATTTTGAAAATATTTTTGATTTTATTTCAATTGAAGAATTAAAAGAATATCGCCTTCACATCCAAACCAGACGGGAATCTGATAGCGATTATGAATTGAAGCGTGTAGTTGAAATTTCAGAGGGATACGCACTTACCGGTGAACGAGCATATATGTTTGCATGTGCTAACGGTTCGATTGAGATTAGCGGGTTTAACGACCTGACGCTGGTCGATATTGTGAAAACATCAAGGTTATGGAAGGAGCCGAATTAGATAGGCGAAGTTTAGGGTGGCTTTGAAAAACCCCTCAAAAATTTTGATAGGAGCGAATAGTGGAGTATAACTGCAACAAATGTGGAAGTGAGAATACGCAAAAAATTTCGGCGATTGTTAGTGGTGGGACCAGCCACGGGAATTCAACGTCTCGCGGGACGACCGTAGGCATGGTTGACGGGAGCTTAGCTGTTGCTGGCACGAAAACTTCGACGAATACTACCGTTAAAACTGCGCTAGCGCAAAAGCTAGCGATGCCAACCAAGCGTACCGAGAGCTGGATATTCTACGGTTTGTTTTTTGGAGTTGGGTTTGCTTGGTTAGGTGGCGCAATAGTTGGATTTCTTGGCGTAGCGATATTTAATTCGGCTGTTGGCGCTATTTTTGCGATTATCGCTGGGACATGTATATTTTTACACTGCATGAAGCACTACCGCGACTGCGCAAGACGCAATGCAAAATACAACAAGCTAGATTATCAAAACGAGAAAGCGCAGTGGGATCTGGGATTCTATTGCCACCGTTGCGAAAACGTCTTCGTCCCTAAAATTAAAATAAACCACGTATGAAGAAGCATTGATTTCATAAGCGAGGTTATCCGAATTACATACGGAATGAGTTGGCAATATTGAAAAGGGATTGATTTATAATGATTAAAAGATATAAGCAGCGCTACGAGATTAAATTGTTAGTTGCAGTGGTATTTACATCTGGTTTAACTGGTTGCGGCGGCGGCAGCTCATCCCCGGCCACCAGCACCCCTGTTGCCACCACGCCGACCAATCCCACCCCAACACCCCCGGTCAGCACCGTGCAGGCGGCTGAGCTGCAAACCGCTGCGCCGGCAGCATACCCGGCCGGTAGCGTACAAGCGAACGCCTTCGCCGAGTTTAATGCCTTCCGCGCCATCGAAGGCCTCGGCCCGGTGCGCCAGAACACCAACATCGACATCGCAGCAAAGAACCATGCTGCCTACGTCCAGACCAACATGAGCGGCGGCGACGCGCACCACGAAATCGCGGGCAACCCTGGCTTCACCGGTGCAGAGCCGGGTGATCGCGTGATCGCGGCCGGCTATGCGAGCGCCTACACCACCGAAGTCATCGCTTTCGAGGGCATCCAGCAGACTTCGGTGCAAGCACTGCTGAGCACGGTGTTCCACCGCAACGCGATGATGGTGCAAGGCCTGACGGACGTCGGCATCGCGCCGGGCAACGACAGCGGCCCGACCTACATCAATGCTGGCTACATCAAGCAGCAGAAGAACGCTGGTGACTACGTGGGCGTGTTCCCGTACGACAAGCAGACCGGCGTGCCGATGACGCACCACACCGAGTCGCCGAATCCGTTCTACAAGGAATTCGAGATGACGCAGGCGAACGTGTGCGCCAAGACCAGCTACCCGATCAGCATCGCCACCGAAACCAGCACCATCCTGAAAGTGACTACGTTCACCGTGACGCCGGAAGGGCAGAGCACCCCGCTAGACGTTCGCCTGATGGTCCGCGACAGCACCGACCAGAACTTACAGTACCTGGGCGCCAACGTCGCTTACATCGTCGGCAAGGCACCGTTCACGCCGGGCACGAAGTACACCGTCCACTTCGTCGGCACCGCTACCGGCACGGCCACCGGTAGCGCAAAAGGTCTGACGATCGACAAGACTTGGACCTTCACGACCGACACCAAGGATGCGATGGGCTGCTCATGAAAATTGAACGGGCACAGATGTTCGTACGGATGCGCACATGAATGAAGATGACGAGCTCGAATATCTAAAAGTTCCCGTGGATTTTCCTCGAACTGTTGCTGAAGGTGCGATTCCAGGAACTCAGCCAAAATTCTCAGTAATGAATTATGGAGGCAGATTTTACATGCCGGGATGCACGCCTCCCGAGATATATGAGAGATGGCAGATCTGTGAAGAAATTGCCCAGCAATTAACAATCAAATTACGAGAAGCTAAAGAGGGCAAGCGTTCGCAAATGAGCGAGGCTGAGATACTTGCGCAATACTTGTCGAGGTTAATTCGAACAAATTTAACCTCTAAAGCTGAAGCTTGGTGGGTAATCCAACGTGTGGCCGCAATTTTAGAGTGGCCGATTCAGTCATTGGACGAGATAGATCCATAGTTTGTTGAAATTTGTATGTAAAAGCATCAGCAAACTTCGGAGGATAGCATGAGCATAAGTATCAGATTGCGTAAAAAAGAAATCTACCGGATTCTGGCCAAAAGGCATACTCATAAAAGGCTAATGAGGAGGCTGAGAACTGGTAACGCTGCTAGAGCTTTGGATGAGATCGGACAAATTCTAATGCGAATGTTTGGAGGCAATCTTTCGATAGCACAGCATTGGCTTAATGAACCGGCGATCGCGTTTAACGGAATGCGACCGCTGGATTTGGTTGCTGAGGGAAATATCGAATTGTTACGAGATTGCCTCATTCGACTGGAATACGGTGTTTATATGTAGCGAGCGTTTATGATACAGACTCCCATCAGCATACTTCCGAATATTGGCATGCAAAAAGAAATTTTCGGTCAGATGGCTACCGTTACAAAAGTGTTCGAAGAAGGTGACTGGCTGACAGCAGAAGATATTAACAAGCTGCAGAAGAATCCTCCAACGAAAAATTCGCTTCCGGCGAGCCATTGGAAGCGCCAAAGGCGCATTTTTAGCGTCTCATACGACGGGAAAGAGTACTATCCTCGTTACCAATTCGACTCGATGTATCAACCTCTGTCAATCATCGGCGACATTTTAAAGGCATACGGCGAATGCGCGGATACCTGGTCACTTGCAATATGGTTTCACTTTCCCAACGGCTGGATCGCGAAACAAGTGGGCGACGACGACGCAATGCCTGTGGCCCCAAGAGATGCGCTTGACCGGGGCAGTGACGTCATCAAAGCTGCTCGCAGTCAAAGTGGGACGTACATCGCATAGCTTTTCAGTCTTTCTCCAAAACCTAACAAGCTCTTAATGTCGAGAGATCAAAGGCGCCTAACAACTAGTTCTACATGCTACATATCACCAATGGATGAGTGGGTCGGCAGCCAGAAGAATGTCCAAGGTATGTATTCTCGGCATTTTTGTCGAATGCACAGCCTGCGAGATCGGCATAACGAATCTACAAGTAAGCGTTTCGTCCGTGTTGCATAGGTATTATGGCCTATTGCTATCGTACCTCGTTGGAAATGCTAACCTGTCGCTAGAGGCTGCCAGTCGAATAATCTAAGATTCATACACTTTTAAGGGCGTTACCTCACCCACACGTTGAGCAGCAAAAAGCTGTGATAGCTCGAGCGCGGCTGTCGCGACCACGCTCTCGAACTCTTTGA
The DNA here is from genome assembly GCF_012849555.1 of Massilia forsythiae. Taxonomy (NCBI): domain Bacteria; kingdom Pseudomonadati; phylum Pseudomonadota; class Betaproteobacteria; order Burkholderiales; family Oxalobacteraceae; genus Massilia; species Massilia forsythiae. Next base: position 1,668,302 of record NZ_CP051685.1, on the reverse strand, counting down.
ATAGTTGAGGCGACCAACCACCTGCCTGCGCTTGATTCTGATAGTCTTTGATAATGAAATGCAATGACTCGACTACTTTGCTCGCTTGGAGGATGTCAAGCGACTCCCTGAAGCCCGTTTCAGTTTCAAATGCATGGTGAATGTACCAGTCCAGCGACTCCATATTAGAGTGCCCGGTCCACTCCATGAGTTGCTGTTTTAACGACTCCATTGAAAGCAAAGCTTTCTTAAGATCACTCACGGATTCACAGCGCTGAGTGCGAATCAGCCGACGCAGCTGTTCAGTAACGTAGCGATGACGAAAGGCATGAAGGCATACCTCTTCATCATCGATGCCAGCAGCAATCCGGATTTCATACAATTCGGACCCGAGCGTATCGACTTGTAAATGCTTACCATTCTTAGAATTTATAAATAAATAGCCATGATCATTTGCTATGCCAATAGTTTTTCTAACAATTGGATTGCGGTAAATCTTGACGAAGGATAGGATGTCTTTTAGATCCACTTTCGGAACAGGTACAAATCGTACTGCTTCGTCGTCCCCTTGTTTTGCGCTAAAGATGCGGAGCAGTCCAGTCCTTTCGGCCTCTAGCAAATCGTTAATTTTTACCAGAGAGGCCTCAATTCGACGTCCACCGGTAATTTCGAAAAGCCGTAGCATAACGTATCGCCGCCGCTTAACGAACCCCGATTCACTTGAAGAATCATTGGCGTTGTGAAGTTTATCGATGGCATCGGTTGAAATAGGTTGACGTCTTCTTGTGGGGTTATCCCTTGGCAGACAATGGTGTGTCCATTTTTTTACATAAATTGTTTTTCCGCGCTTCTTCAACTCTATACTCTTAAGCTCGGCCTTGATCTTACCGTTAGAACCCAGCAATCCAAGTCCAGGCATAATGCCGTCAACGAATGCAAGGAAGTTCATGACAGCCCCCGCAATAGTGTTGACTTGTTTGAGTCCACGCACGCTTTTTGTCGGCGCATTTTTCGCGGTCTCATCTCTGAGATCGGTAACAAACGAAACGAAGTCCGGTTCTTCTAGATCGAAAAAGTCTAATTCGTTCTCGTAGCACCATCGGATGAAAGGACTTAAATTTTTTGCGTAGGTAAGAAGGGTTCCGCCATTGTTCCGCCTTGACTTGCCATCTTTATATCCCTTGAGTAGGTAAAGATTAGCAAGCCAACATACTGAACCATCGGGCCAAAACAACAACGGGATATTTTCCCCGGGCTTAAAGTTAACCTCTTCTTTCCAGACTGACCATGGATAGCGAAATCCGTCCGAGGTAAGCCGATAGAGCTTCTTAGAAATATCCATTATTTTGAACGAATCGGAAACCTTCTCAACAGCTCACTCTGTAGAGCAAGAAATTCTTCTGACTTGTTGGCTTTAGATGCGAGTTCGCGAGCGTAATCCATCACACTTCCGAGGCGACCTGTCAGAAGCATTATTTCGTCAATTAAAAGATCGTTCTCATCTGACTTTGCCTGACTTTCTGTTTTGTGCCAAGCAATGGTGCCCCGGGTAGGCCTCGTGGAGAGAACAAGATGCTCTTGAAGTTTTTCTAGCGCAGCCTTACGGTATACATCTATCGTTTTAAAGCCGCCTACGATGACATCTCCTGCGGCGCTCTTATGGGTATTTAGGGACATGTTCACAATGCTTCTTTCCTTCCACTCCAGTGAAGCTAAGCCCCCTTGGCTTTTAAGCTTGTCCAAGAGTAATGCGCGCAATGGTTCTTCAATGCCCGATAAATTATTACAGCATTCCTTCAATAACTGCAACTCGGCAACAACCGAGCGTCTTGCCGGCGACGTGTACTCGGCACCAAATACAACGTCGTAATCTTTGTCAGCCATTGAATTCTCCAGACAGCGACCTTACGGCGCAAATTTTATACAAGATTTTATATTCTTCCCCATTGGGACCATCGACGAACTCCGGCTCGATTTCCGCTTCTTTCGAACTCAAGAGGTCTTCGATATAGTCAATTACATCTGTCTCGGGCAACACGTGAAGATCATCCAACGTAATGCCATGGCGTTCGCAGATAAATTGAGCTAAAGAGTCTGTGGCGCTGCTGTCAGCTTTTATGAGTTCCGCTGCCACTTTAGCTTTTACTCGGCGCAAAACAGATCCTTTTAATGACTCGGTAACATAACGATAGGTCTCGGAAGGCCTCTGATGACCAAGGAAGTAACGAAGCACTTCAATACCGCCGAAGCTGCCCTGCCAAAAGAAGATCATTGCGAAATTTCGCCGCAGTTGATGAGGCCGAATATAGTGCCTGCAGCTATTTTCATCAGTTGGGATTTCGATGTAGTCACAAAAGCGGTTAAGACATAATCTTAACCATATCCTTGTCCCTTCTGTAGTGCCGTAAGGCGTTGAATCTGCGAGATTTCCATATTTAAAACGCTGAAATAAGGTATGAGAAGATTGATATCCCATGCTATTGAGTTGTTCGCTTAGCCTCGCAAGCAAGCCCAGCGCCTCGGCGCCGAGGGGGGGAATAGGACGTAAAACTCTTTCTCTAACTTCACCAAGGTTGGCCTTACCTAAATCAAAGGCTAGAAAGAAATAGGGCCCGTCTGGTACAATACTTGAGCTCGTCAAGCCGCGTAATTCCGCGTCGCGCCTTGCCATTAAAGTATTTACGATCACGATAATCGCGCCGAGTAAGACCTGTAGCATTTGATACAAGCTCACCCCATTGCGAAGTTCGGCGAAAAAATCTTTAGCCGAGACTTGGGTGTTTTTGAACCTTCGGACACCAAGCTTCATTAATGACAATGGAACATTCTCGAGCCATTCACCCTGCCAATTTTTCTCTGCTAATGTCAGATAATAGTTGACAAGATCCTCGCCGTACTCAAGGTAGAACTCAATGGCGCGCCTAAGGCTGAGGTTGGCAATCTCAAATGGCAGGGTGGCAAACCGTTGTTTAGCCTTTAACTGGCCGTGCTTAAGTACCTCCTTCTCATCCAGCGCCGTCAATGCATCATAAGTTAATAAGGCGTGGTCAGCAGTAATTTCGTGTCCCATGATGCTCAGAATCTGTAGATAACTTTGCACATATTCAATGCCTGCCCGCTCGTCTTCGGAGCCTGGCGCAACAGAAATAGACTGGAACTCACGTACAAACTGTTCACGTGGCTCGAAGCATAAGTAATCAAGTTCCAGATTATCGAACTTGAGATTCGAAAGTACTTTTTTTCCGATGAGGTAGTTGAGAAGTCGAGTTGCCGATACCTCATATTTGAATAGGTCGTCGCGCGATCCCGGTATGTAGAATTTATTAACGTAGAGCCAGACGCGGGCAATCTTAAGTTGTTCTTCCGAGACTCCTTCCGGGAGATCACATGACTCGGTGCGGAAAATGCCGGGCACGCGCTTCTTTGCTGACGCTATCTCCCCCGGCGTGACTTTTAAAGTTCGTACGAAATCGGTAATCCGTCGCTCGGGCTCGTATATATTAGTCTTGATTGATCGACTAGCCGATATTGTTGCAATAAAATGATGGATATCGTTCTTTGAGAGCTGACGATACTCAGTTCCATGGACGCTGACGAAGCTTCCACAAATAAGAAAATGGTCTAAAACATGGAGTGCCCTGCGAAGCAATTGTTTCCCGGTGTTTTCCGCTCGGACTACGGTTCCGACAGCTGAGGGGTGAGTTAGTGCGCAAAGGTACTGTTTAATTGCATCAAGCAACGTCGAATTTGCGCAATGCGTTAGAAGTGATCCATTCGCTAATGCAATCGAGAAATCTATATAAATGACGGAGTTTCCAAAAATGCAATACCAAAGGTTCTCTTCGACTTCGTTAAGCAGCCATTTTGGTTTGGCGATAGTGGCCTTTGTGAGACGATGCTCGTTGATGAAAGAAAGTTCATCAGGTAGTGGATTAAGCACGGATTGCCTTAGCGTAGTTATCGGAACACAGATTATTCGCTGCATTCGCAAAGAGTTTCTTAATGCCGCGGTCAAAAAACGCATCACTTTCGATGTGAGTTTGTAGTCGTTTCGTGAATTCGTACCAATAGAGAGCTTTGTCATGTACCTTCTGACCGCTTTCTAATGCGTGGTTCACTGCAGATTTCACGGAAAGTAAAGCCACAAAGATCTCGTGGCTTGCGGCCACCATGAGCTCTTGAACTTTTGGTTTGGACTGTGCCTCAGTTTCTTCTATAACATCGACACGCAGCTCGGAAAGCGACTTGTCTTCGTCCTGGATTTGTATCAAGGGTTGAAGTGCATGAGTTTTGAGAAACTCATCTAGCTCGGTAGCAGTTTCAAACATCAAGGCCCGTGCCATATAAGGGGTCTCTCTAGTAGCCTCCACGATGAGAAGATTTTGAAAGATGCGAATCCAACGAACAGCGAAATAGTCCCAGATCGCATCCGGGAGATAGTGACGCATGGAGGTTTCCTCGTCGTTGCCGAGCTCACGTGCCATTGCCTTAATGTCAAAGTTTTTAAGAAAAGCAATGATCCCTTTCTGAGATCGAATACGAGAAATACTCACAATTTCAGTGAGCGCGCCTAGAATGATAGAGTTTCGCTTCGCGAACTTGCGGAATGCCGAATTTATATTACTTGTTCGATCGAAGCAGGTTGGCTTGCCAAGTGGCGTGCTAGCGTAAATGAAAAGGTTTTGCCAGCCTTTGATTTCATTCTTTCGCATGTAGGCACGCAGTGGCGCCGTCAGCACCAGCCAGCGTCGGACATGTTCATAAGCTCGTCCAGAGATGACGACATCATGCCATCCCGAGTTCCCCGCTCGTTCTTTGAGTACGCTGAGAGTTAATGTATTATTCCCACTATTGACGGCATTTATTCGCCTATTATCGCGGTCATAAATCTCGGCCGTTGCTAATGCCGCCTCTGAAAAGCGCCCGTCCGCACTAGCTAAATAGCCGATTATCGCCATCGCGTCTTCACGATTAGGGATTCCAAGAAGAGGACCGATTTTATTCTTACTTACGCCGTCTCGAGCCACTCTCCTCGGATAAGCTGGGGTCACAACTCGAGTTGTATCAACATATCCATCGTGCTGATGCTTAAAATATCGAAGCGCTTCGATTAGGGCATTTGGGTTCCTCGTCGGATCAAGTGTTTCAACGAGTTGCGTATCACTCAAGAATACATAAGGCTCGGACCCTGCCATTTTCAGACCAACTTGATAATTCTGCCACATCTGTTCTGCATGAGAATCAAGCCATGTTTGAGCGGTTTCGAAGTCCTTGTTAATCTGTTTAAAAATAAGTTGTGTCGTTGCCTCGTCACTCAAATGTAGAGGCACGGGCGTTAGGAGCTTATAAGTTACACTGTCGGTTATTGTCTCACCATTAGGATCTGGTTTTAAATTGGTATTGCTTTCGCCATGATTTGCGGAGTCGTCATTGCGTTTTTTCCGGTTGTGCAGAACCCCAGGTATATAACTGAGGCTTCGCTTACCTATTGGGAAGCCGGATAGGGGTACCGTTACGACCGCTTCACGTGCTAATTCGGACCAGTAAATACTGTATCGAGTCCACAGCTTTTGCAGATTGGCTAGCGTGCTTTTTTGAGCGCCCTGTTTCATGCTGTATTTCTTCATAAAATGATGCGTCATAAAATCAACAAGTACTTCATGGACGAGCCCAGGATCGTTGAGTTTACTTTCCGTCACCGTATTTTCTTTTGAAGATTGGATCTCTACGAATTTTGCGAATGTCGTGCCGAAATCACGTAGCGCGGCATCCTTGGCCTTTGCTATTGCGATACTACGAAGCGCATTATGAAACCGTCGGGTGAACGCGAGACCCAAATGTGGGACCATTGGTGCTAACAGGACGTTATATTCCTTGCCAGCTTTTGACTCCAGAAGAAATGGTTGCAGTTCTAAGACTTCTTCACTATTGAGGGCTATATTGTCGAATAAGTGAGCAAGCTCTGCAGGCAAACTCTTGTTTGAATTGGGTATAAATGATGCTGGACAAACCTGAAGGTTATGTTCTTTTAAGCCTTTGAAAACGTTATAGAACGCCCGCGCAAAGTCCATGCGCGAAGCTGAGGTTAAGGCGTTAAAGTTGTCGGAAGCAAGGGCGCCGTAGAAAATGTCTTGAAGCTCTCCGAATCTCTTTGTCCCGAGCTCTAGCACTGAAGTTTTTGCCGGCTCGTCGATGACGCGAAGCATGCAGTCGAACATGAGCAAGGAGCGTCGACGGCTGTACGTCGCACTCGTAGACCCTGCTCTGTTCGCTTCAGCAATGACTGCTGTCAGTGCCGTCCCCTGTATGCGTTTGAACAGATGTGTTGGCTCTTTCCAGTCTGCGGAAGAAGTCCGAAGCAGGTTGTGGCTGATAATTGTCAGCTTTGATTTGTTGGGTGGCGCCTCTATGGGTGGCATGTATGTGGTTGATTAGCAAAGAAATTATAGCAATTATTACGAGTTGACAACATCTTGTCAATCCGGGAAAGCACCGGCAACCACTTCATCGAGATCTGCCTCGACGAGCAGGGTTTTGTGTGGTTCATGCTGCATTCCGGTTCGCGCGGCGTCGGCAACGCGATCGGTTCGCACTTCATCGAACTGGCCAAGCACGACATGCGCAGCCATATCGCCAACCTGCCGGACAAGGACCTGGCCTACCTGACCGAAGGCACCCAGCATTATGATGACTACGTGGAAGCGGTCGGCTGGGCGCAGAAGTTCGCGCGCATGAACCGCGAAGTCATGATGCGCAACCTGATCGCGGCAGTACGCACGGTGATCAGGAAGCCGTTCGAGACGCACCTGGAAGCGGTAAATTGCCACCACAATTACGTGCAGAAGGAAAACCATTTCGGCCGCGACGTGCTGGTCACGCGCAAGGGGGCAGTGTCGGCGCAGAAGGGCGAACTCGGCATCATTCCCGGCTCGATGGGCGCGAAAAGCTTCATCGTGCGCGGCAAGGGCAACCCCGAGAGTTTCAACAGCTGCAGCCACGGCGCCGGCCGCACCATGAGCCGCACCGAAGCCAAGCGCCGCTACTCGGTCGACGACCAGGTGCGCGCCACCGAAGGCGTCGAATGCCGCAAGGACGAAGGCGTGATCGACGAGATTCCGATGGCGTACAAGGACATCGATGCGGTGATGCAGGCGCAGGACGACCTAGTCGAAGTGGTGCACACGCTCAAGCAGATCGTGTGCGTCAAGGGATAATCATCAAAATGGAAACATCATGATCGAACTGGATGGGGCAAGCGGGGAGGGCGGCGGGCAGATCCTGCGCAGCGCCATGACGCTGTCGATGATCACCCGGCAACCGTTCCACATCCGGCGCATCCGCGCCAACCGGGTGAAACCCGGCCTGATGCGCCAGCACCTGGTGGCGGTGCAGGCCGCCGCCGAAATCTGCGGCGCCCAAGTGAGCGGCGCCGCGCTCGGCAGCCAGGACCTGGAATTCATTCCCGGCGCCCTGCGCGGCGGCGAGTACCGCTTCGCCATCGGCAGCGCCGGCAGCTGCATGCTGGTGCTGCAGACAGTACTGCCGGCGCTGTTGGAGGCGGATACGCCGTCGATCCTGCACCTGTCCGGCGGCACCCACAACCCGATGGCGCCGCCGGTGCAGTTCCTGCAGCGTGCCTGGATACGCGCGCTGGCCGAGATGGGTGCCGATATCGACATCCACCTGGAGCGCTTCGGTTTCTATCCCGCCGGCGGCGGTGAAGTGATCGCAAAGGTGCGGCCGTGCGCCCGTTTGCTGGCGCGTAGCTGGATGGCACGCGGTGCGCGCAGCGCCGCCTATGCGGAAAGTTTTACGGCAGGCATTCCAGCGCGTGTTGCCGCACGCGAGCTGGAATGCGTCGGCAAGTTGATGAACTGGAGCGAAGACCAATTGCTGGCGCGCCGCCTGCCGGATGGGCAGGGACCGGGCAATGCCCTGATGCTGACTTTCGAACACGAGCACGTGACCGAAGTGTTCACCGCCTTCGGCGAGAAATCGGTGTCCGCCGAAACGGTGGCGCGCCAGGCCGTGGACCAGGCCCGCCGCTACCTGGTCAGCGGCGCCGCCGTGGGGGAATACCTGGGCGACCAGTTGATGCTGCCCTTGGCGCTGGCCGGTGGCGGCGGGTTCACCGTGGATGAGATATCGATGCATGCGCGCACCAATGCGCAGGTAATCGAGCGGTTCTTGCCGGTACGGTTCCGGTTCGATACATGTGGCGAGGTCGCGCGCTGCACCGTCGAGCCGCGTTGACTTGATGCTTGCCTCGTGCGACGCGGGAGCTGGTCATCGAATAGAGGCAGCCCCACTTACCGGCTGATCACATGCGACAAGGCGCAAATGATCGTCAGTGCGAATCGGGCACCCTGGGTCTTGCGGTTTGCTGGAGTACCGCATGACGCGCTTATTGCGTTTCATTCCGCTGTCTGCCCTCCTTGTGGCATCGGTCGCCACGGCAGGTGCGGCAGATGACCTGGTCGCTGCTGCGCATTCGCAGATCGGTGTTACGGTACGCTACGACGGCAGCTATCAGAGGATCGCGTATCCGAATGGCGACGTGCCGAGCGACCGGGGCGTCTGCACCGACGTCGTGATCCGCGCCTACCGGCAACTCGGCATCGACTTGCAGGAGCGGGTGCACAAGGACATGCGGGTTGCGTGGAATGCTTACCCGCATCCCGCACAATGGGATTGAAGTCTACCGACCGCAATATCGATCATCGCCGTGTGCCTAACCTGGAGACCTTTTTCCGGCGGCACGGTACCGTGATTGCACTATCCGACAAAACAGTTGATTTTCATGCAGGCGATATCGTTGTCTGGCAGTTGCCATATAGTTTGCCACACATCGGCATCATATCGGAGCGGATGTCGTCAAACGATACACCTTTGATGATCCATAACATCGCTTCGGGTGTGAAATTGGCGGACATGCTGTTCGCATTCAAGAATTAAGGGCAAGGGTGAAAATACTAAAAAAGCTTTGATTAAAAGCATTTCAGATGTCGTTAAGGACAAGGCATGGACCCGACAATATGTCCGAGGCTGCCTGCAGGAACAATTGTCTCGGCAATTGGTATCTTCCAATTAGAAAAATCAAGGAATGGAAAAATTTTTTGGTATGAGACGGGTTGGCAGTTACCCGTGTTATCCATCGACGCGCAGATTCTGGCTCGTACAAAACGAATGCAATTATCGGCATTCTGATCATTCATGCAAATCCACCGGTTGCGAGCAGGACATGACGGTAGCGAAGTTATATGCTGAAAATCGAGAGTGGTTTTTGATATCGATAAGTAGTCTATCGTGACATTGGCCGAAGTAACCGGCGTACCAAGCGCAAGCGCACCAGCGGAGCTACGGAAAACGGCGTCTGCCTGAATAGTTTGGAGGACTGCAGGATCCTTGAAGTTAGCATCTGCTGCCATAGCGGCAGCACGTCGGGTGACTTCCATTAGTGTATTCAGCAAATATTGAACACGTGCTAGTTCGAGTGTAGCAAAAACTATCATAAGAAAGATCGCCACAACGATTGAGAATTCAACAGCTGCTACACCCGCCTGTCGAATTTTAATTTTTAGTCTAATTTTTTTCATGTTAATTTCCCACATAAGACACGGATATGTATGGAGAAATTGTTACATCACTATCATTTCCTGTAAATGGATCAATGTAGGTTAAATTGCTGGACATATAAATTTGAACCAAAAATTGTCTATAGTCCTGATTATCTGAAACACTGCACGTCTTGGGTATGATAGCCCCAGACGCTTGCCGATAGCTACAAACGATACTAAGGTCAGGGCCAATCATGCCAGCCAATTCTTTCGCAATAATTTTTTTCGCAATTGTTAAGGCAACTGGGTTACCGTCAGCGCCTGCTGTCGTCATTTCCAACATTGGCGCTGTCGAAAGATATATTGCTGCATCATGTATCGCTTTTTGTACAACTGAATACTGATAAAAATACAGAGACCAAAATATTGATGGAGACAGAACGAATATCGCCAATAGAGGTAAAACAATGGCCATTTCGACTGCTGCTACGCCACGCTGGAAACGCTGTTTGACTATTTGGTATTTCTCTCTCATCGGTAAAGCCTCGTATTGCTACGTATAGCAGCCCAAGTTTCTATTCCGGCGAACTCAGCATATACTGCTGAAGTACTTGCAGGTACCATCATAAAGAATCTCCCAACTCCTAGCACCTTCGCTGTAGTTGGTGTGCCAGACGTGATAGGGCACTGCAACAATGGAACACGAAGTACCCGCGTGTTTTTGGCAGTCTTATATGCGCCTGTACCGCCATTTGTTTGATACGGAGTGGTAGACGGATAAGATTGTGGCTGTGCTGCGGGCGGTCCAGGATACAGCGTTCCCCAATCAGTTACGGTAGCGGAATACGTGGTATATCCTGCCGTAGGTTCGATTCCCCTATTTGTCGTATAAGATGAGTATTTAACTGCTTTGGCATATGACCATAACGGTCCGACAGACAAGCCAGAGGGTTGCGCCTTTATCCAAGTTGCGCTCGCAAGGTCGAAACTCTTGACACTTGCATCTGTGGATGCAGAAGAGGGTTCGCAGGGAGTAACATAGGTACCAAACCGAGAGTTAAGGTGATTGTAAAGCGTATCGATCGGAAAATTCTGCTCGACCGTAATATCACCACCTTGTAGTGTAGGTATGGCTATTTTTCCGGTGCAGACGTAGGCGGCGACGAGATCAAGATGTGCTTTCATGGAGGCGCCGATGGTACCCGCAGGGGCGATCGGGTTCACCAGAAAACTTTGAGGCGCAGTGCTCGCTGGATTAGGTTTTATCAGGTCATAGCTGATACCGCGTCTGAAACCGTATTCAATTAGCTCCCCGGATGATAGAGACGATGCTGGCGTAGCTGAATTTGCACAGATTGCTAGCGGCAGAACATTCAGTGAATCTCGGCCTGCTATTGCAGTGGCCCCTACGTCCGTTACCGCGAAGCGCAATGACAAAACAGGTATCAATATATTTTCGACTCGTCCATGGTTGGGGTCGAGCTTGGAAGTGTCCACGCGAGCAAACAAAACCTTTCCTGCATTGGCTTTGGCTGAGTTGCTGTCCATCCATCCCACTGTGCCACCGTCAGGGGCAGTACTAAAAGTAAGTGCATCGGGTGACCATGTAACAATTCCATTATTATAGGAAAAGCTATGGACGGAGGCAGTATCGGCGGCTGCCCTTACCGCGTTGTCGATACCTTCTGATGTCCCGTCCAGTGGACTGGCCGCCGCTAGGGCAGTCGCATCAACGACGCTTTGTAGTTCCATCTTCCGGTTATATGATCGGCTGAGATCGAGAGCAAAGCCGAACATCGCAATCATAATGACAATGACAAAAGCAGTCATTATCGCAATGACCCCATCTTCGGATTTTTTCCGCTGCAACACTAGGATTTGTCTTGTACCCAATGATTGCAAAATGTGCGGCGGTATTCTCTTAAACACGATGGCCATTCTCCTGCACATGTTTGACCAGGTCTATCTAGGAATTGCAGTTTAGAATCGTAATATATTGCCTGTTAGCATCTTTGACAAATCGCAAAATTCAATGATTTGCGTACAATTTGTTAGCATATCAATAGTATTGATATGTGTTAAAAAATTCCGGTTTGCAACTTACTTGTACAATCTATATACCCCACAGTTATATTAAGATCCCATTCTGTTGAGCAACCAAAAGACCGCATAAAGGAGAATCTGATGACCGATGAAAAAACGAAGCGGTTTGCTGCTGATAGCATTTTTCCTTCTGTTTTCTTAGCAGTATTAGGATTGCTGTTAACATAAGATGGCGTAGCACAGATGAATGGGTCATGGAAATTTCATGCAATTGTCGGATTTCCAGGAATTATTTTGTTGGGACTCACTATTAATCGAGCAAGAATACATTGGCCTATTGGTTCGCCCAAGCATCGAGACAAATCAAAGGCAGAAAATTTTTATTTAGTGCGCGTGACTGGTATTTTTTTATTCGGAATAGGTGTCACTATCGCCATTTCTATAGATTCGTTCTTATTGTTTGGCCTTATTGCGACGTTTCCTGGTCATGTACACTCCTCTGAAGGTGAGTTATCCACCTATCCAGGTGTCCGGGGACATTAGACCATTACAGATCTCGCACGGTCTGCATGCGTCGGGCGCTCCATTTGCCCCTGAGGGAAAATGGCCCAGGCAACGCACTGAGCTGCCTGGCCTCGACAACGAATTCGCGCCACCCAACCTAGCCGCCCGACGCATCCGCGCGCTGCTCGCGCAACTCGCTTTCGCGCCCAATCAGGATGTCGGCTAGGTTGCCATAGGCCTGTGCCCGGGACGAGATGATGTCCTCGGTCGCAACCTCGCCAAGTACGGCCCTGATCGAGGCCAGCAGGTACTCGCCGACGATCGGGTACTGCTCGGGCTTCACGCCCAGGCTGGCGTGTTTGTTGGCGATCCCTTCCAGCACCGCCGCTAGGGAGCCCGGGTCCTCGATGTTGGTCGCGTACGCATGCACCGCCCGCGCCACGCCTCCTGCTGCTGGCGGCGCATATTAAACATGTTTTTCAGTTCCGGATGCGTGCCAAAGAGGCTGCGGTAGAAATGCTTGATGATGACGTGGGTTGCTGTACGGATGAGCAATGGCGATCCAGTGCTCTGGTCCGTTGTCAAAGAAAGAAAACGCAGGCATGTTGAATCGCCCCGGCTTTCGTAGAGGCCGGTTTATGTGAGTCAGGCCGGAATGGCTTGACTGCTCAACTGCTCGTAATAGTTTGCCTCAGCTTCCGCCGGCGGTATATAGCCGAGTGGTTCCAGCAGACGGTGATGGTTGAACCAGGCAACCCATTCCAGGGTTGCCAGCTCGACGGCCTCGCGCGTCTTCCAGGGAGCGCGGCGATGGATCAGCTCAGCCTTGTACAAACCGTTGATGGTTTCGGCCAGGGCGTTGTCATAGCTGTCGCCCTTGCTGCCCACGGAAGGTTCTACACCAGCCTCTGCAAGGCGCTCGCTGTACCGAATGCTGACGTATTGCGAGCCCCTGTCGCTATGGTGGACCAAGGCATCGCTGCGTTCTGGCTGGCGGTCGTACAACGCCTGCTCCAGGGCTTCGAGCACGAAGTCGGTTCGCATCGAACTGCTGACGCGCCAGCCTACGATACGGCGCGCAAAGACATCAATAACGAAGGCTACGTAGACGAAACCCTGCCACGTCGACACGTACGTGAAATCGCTGACCCACAACTGATTCGGTCGCTGTGCCTTGAATTGACGGTTGACCCGGTCGAGTGGGCACGGCGCTTTCGCATCGGGGACGGTGGTGCGTACCACCTTGCCACGTATAACGCCACGCAGGCCGGCGCGACGCATCAGGCGCTCCACGGTACAGCGGGCTACGTCAGTACCTTCACGTTTCAGCTGGCGCCAAACCTTGTCGACCCCATAGACTTGCAAGTTCGCCTGCCAGACACGCTCGATCTCGGCGCTCAGGACTTCATCACGCTGCGCCCGTGGACACTGCAATGCCGGGTTACGCCGTCTCGCTGCGTAACGCCAGTAGCCCGACGGCGCGACCTGCATGACACTGCAAATCGGCTCGACGCCGTAGGCATGGCGGTGCTTGTCGATGAACGCTCTTACGATTTGAAGCGGCGGTCGAGCTCCGCCTGGGCGAAAAAAGCGCTCGCCAGGCGTAGGATCTCGTTCGCCTTGCGCAGCTCCCGATTCTCCCGCTCCAATGCCTTCATACGCTCCTGCTCGGCGGTAGTGACACCAGGACGCTGGCCGGTATCGGTTTCTTGCTGGCGTATCCAACGACGCAGCGTTTCAGGCGTACAGCCGATCTTGGCTGCGATGGATGTGATCGCTGCCCACTGCGACGGATACTCGCTGCCAGCTTCGCTGACCATGCGCACAGCGCGCTCGATAACTTCAGGTGAATACTTCGGTTGCTTCTTCATAGCTCCATTCTCTCAAACAATGGAGCCTCCTCAAAATCCGGGGCGATTCATGTTACTACTTAGAACTATTCCAGCAGTAACAGCCAAGGTATGAAACTTTACGAAAATATCATCATTGGAAATTTCTATATGGGCTCGGGTTTGCGGTTCGTGCGCATCGTTCGTCAGGCATGACCACTAGCGTGGTCAATTTGCTCCAGCAAACCCCGGCCGATACGCTGTTGGGCGACCTGTTGTTGGAATTCCCGGGTGTCGTTCGCTTGATTGAGTTCAAGGCGGAAGACAACCGTGATTCAAAAGAGCGCAGTCGGCATCGGAAGTTGTCTGCCGGCTTGGTCGACAATCCGGAGTTCCAAGCGATCTCTCGTGATGTGCACTGGTATGTCGAAACGGCGCCGTCAGCCGAGCACGGTGTCATTGCGCGGACTGTGCCCTATCTGGACGCGTTTCCACGCGAGCGAGGCAAGCGCGACCGTCTGGAGGTGTTTATCGAGCGACTTGCCCGAGAGGTCGCGGAGGATCGCCCCGCCACACGCTCGGATCGCGAGGCCGCTTACTTACGGTGGGTAAAGCAGACTCAGGACGGCGGTATGGTAGGGTCCGGGGGATTGATCCTGGTCGCGCATGCAAATGGCTCGCTACGCTACGCCCAGTTGCTCGACATGCTTGAGTTGCGCCTCAGCCATCGACAGTGGATCGCACTTCATCAGCAGCGCATGCAGCGTGAACTTTTACTGGAACGGGAACTGGGGCATCGCTTGGGGCGGGCCCGTGAAAGGTCCATCGACGGACCTGAACAGGAAATCACACGATGAAACCATCTCAGGAAACGCATGAGAAAACGGTCGAACGCCTGCTGGACGCGGCCGGGAAGGTATTGGAGGCCACGTACGAGGACGAGCAGAGGACTCACCGGGCGATCACGGCGCTGGAGCAGCTTCGCATCGCGGTAGAGCAGAAGATCAGCACGCTGTCGCGCGACACGGTCCTGCTGATTGAAGGCGCGTCCGACACTACCGCGAAAAAGGCGGCGGAGTTACTGCAACATAAATTTTCGGAAGCGGACGCCGCCGCTGAACGGGCGCGTGCCCGCTATGTCCAAGCTGCACAGGGATTTGGATGGCGCCTCTTCGGTTTGGCCGCACTACTGCAACTCCTGCTCTTCGTGGCCGGATGGCTGATCTTGGGCCGGACGCTGCCATCGGAAGACGAAATTGCGGACCGTCGCCAAATAGTGCAGCAATTAAGGCATCAAACGGTGGATTTGCAAGGACAGGTGGCTGACCTGGACCGGCAAATCAAATCCAAGCAACGCAAAGTGAACGATCTCGATCGGCGGGGCGCTCGCGTAAATTGGACGGTGTGCAAGGATAATCAACAGGTATCCCACATTTGTTTCCGTACTGACGAGCAAGCAGGCGATTTCTCAAGCGCTGATGGCGAAAAAACGTATCGTATTCCTTGGGGATATTAGTAATCCTGTGGTGCTGAAAAGGAAAACGACGAGCGCCAGGACGATTTGGCTGAGAATGCACCAGTTCTCAAGCAAAAAGAGACGTTTTTGCGCTGGAACTCGGCGCTGCCTGACAAGCGACTACTTGCGCTTCTCCATGTTCGGTTTTCAGGCGTCGCGACTACCTATGGCCGACTTTTGACTTTGTCTGCGGATCTGAAAGACTCTGTATTGATAAAAGTTCCGTCTCAGGCGAACTACGATAACTGCGCACGGACTTCTGACCCCGTCTATGTGGAACTGAATGGAGACGGGGTAGACGATGTGGTGTTCGCGACCGAAGTAAAGTCGCACTGCTATCCAGGTAATGCTGAGGTACCAGCTATTTATTTGTCGAACCCGAGTGTCGAAGGCGGCTACTGTTATTCGGATGCCGCCAGTCGACAGCTTGAGCCTGCCGACCTGACTAATGCCAAGGCGATCCAGGCGAAGATATTGCAGGAAGGCGAAAGGTTGGGGCGTGACCTTCTGCGCTGTGGGCCGCGATAACGGCGTTGTTAGCCGATCAACCCATTTCCTGACGCAAACGGGTTATACAGCGGTTACATGAACCCCTGAAAGCAAAAGCCCAACCACGAAGGCTGGGCTAAGTGCTTGATTATATTGGTGCCGGCTGCAGGACTCGAACCCGCCACCTGATGATTACAAATCAACTGCTCTACCTGATGAGCTAAGCCGGCGATGTGGCCAGGATTATACCCTCATTTGATCCGGGTCAACGTAGGACGCCCGCCTTTTTTCGGCGGCTCGTCGTTGTCGTCCGGCGACGACGGCGCCTCGGCAGCCGGCGCATCGCTGTTCTTGGCCGGCACTGCCGCCAGTCCCGGCACGGAAGCAGGAATGGAAGCAGGCTCCGACGGCACCGCGGTCGGTGCGGAAGCGGGCGCCGGTTCCAGCTCGGCCGCGCTGGCCGAAACGTCGAACGCCATCCCTTGCCCGTTCTCGTTGGCATAGATCGCCAAGACGTTGTGCACCGGGATGTACAGCTCGCGCGAGATGCCGTTGAAGCGGGCGCGGAAGGCGATGGCATCGTTGTCCATCTTGAGGCCCGAGGTCGCGCCGAAGCTGATGTTCAGGATGATCTCGCCCTTTTTGACGTATTCCATCGGCACCGTGGTCGCGGCGTCGACCTTGACCGCCAGGTAGGGCGTGAAGCCGCTGTCCGTGCACCATTCGTAGATGGCGCGCAGCAGGTACGGTTTGGTGGAAATATCGGACATGTTCGCAATCAAAAGAAACAGATGTCGCGTGCAGTGTACTTCGATTCGCAGGTAGCGTCGAAACAAACCGGCACGCGACGGGATCCGGCGGCGCCCACGCCGCCGGGCCGGTTCGGCGCAGCCGCCTTAGCGGCGCATCACCTTTTCGGATGGGGTCAGCGCTTCGATGTAGGCCGGGCGCGAGAAGATGCGCTCGGCGTACTTCATCAGCGGGGCCGCGGTCTTCGACAGTTCGATGCCGTAGTGGTCCAGGCGCCACAGCAGCGGAGCGATCGCCACGTCCAGCATCGAGAACTCGTCGCCCAGCATGTACTTGTTCTTCAGGAACAGCGGAGCCAGCGTGGTCAGGCGGTCGCGGATTTCGGCGCGCGCCTTGTCGTGGCTCTTGTCGGTCACCTTGTTGCGCTCGTTTTCGAGCGTGTTCACGTGCACGAACAATTCTTTTTCGAAGTTGAACAGCATCAGGCGCGCGCGCGCGCGCATCAGCGGGTCGGCCGGCATCAGTTGCGGATGCGGAAAGCGCTCGTCGATGTACTCGTTGATGATGTTCGATTCGTACAGGATCAGCTCGCGCTCGACCAGGATCGGCACCTGGCCGTACGGGTTCATGGTCGAGATGTCTTCGGGCTTGTTAAACAGGTCCACGTCGCGCACTTCGAAGTCCATGCCTTTTTCGAACAGGACCAGGCGGCAACGTTGGGAGAACGGGCACGTCGTGCCGGAGTAGAGAACCATCATGGTTTACAGTTCCTTCAAGAACAAAGGGGTGAAAGCCGAAAGGCTCACCCCAAAATAGAATGCCTGCATTATAACCGGGCAATCAAGTCACTTTACGTCTTTCCAATATGAAGCATTCAGACGCCAGGCAAGAAACGCGAATGCGGCCAGGAACAGGACCACAATCGCACCCAGGCGCTTGCGCAGGTCGCGGCTCGGTTCGGCCATCCATTCCATGTAGGCGACCAGGTCGGCGATCTGCGTATCGAATTCCTGGGGTGTCATGCTGCCCTTGCTGACCTGCTCGAAACCGGCAAAGCGGTGCACGGTCTTGCCCTTTTCGTGCGGGTCGGCTTCCTCCACCATCTTGATGGTGCGCACGCCCTGCAATTGCCACAGCACGTGCGGCATCGCCACGTTCGGCACCACCAGGTTGTTCCAGCCGGTGGGGCGGGTGTCGTCCTTGTAGAAGGTGCGCAAATAGGTGTACAGGTAGTCGCCGCCGCTGCCGGCAGCGGAAGCGCGTGCGCGCGCGATGATGGTCAAGTCCGGAGGCACCGCGCCGAACCAGGCTTTCGCATCTGCCGGGCGCAGCGCGACCGTCATCATGTCACCGACCTTTTCGCCGGAAAACAACAGGTTGTTCTTGATCTGGTCTTCGCTCAAGCCCAGGTCGCGCAGGCGGTTGTAGCGCATCGACGATGCCGAATGGCAGTTCAGGCAATAGTTGACGAACAGCTTGGCGCCATTCTGCAGCGAGGCGATGTCGGTGCGGTCCGGCGCGCGGTCGAGCTGGGCGCCGCCTTCGTTGGCCAGCGACATGCCCGGGAGCAGGGTCACGAAGGCAAGGACCGCGAGGATTTTTTTCGACAAGTTCATGGTTGTCCTTTGGCTCGGGGTCCGGAAGTCAATGCGGCGTGAAGGTGAGGCGCTTGGGCAAGGGCTTGAAGCGGCCCATCGTGCTCCACCACGGCATCAGGAGGAAAAAGCCAAAGTACAGCAAGGTCGCGATCTGGGCGATCAGCGTGTAGGCCGGCGTCGGCAGTTGCGTGCCGAGGTAGCCCAGCGTCACGAAGGCCACGAAGAACACGGCGTACACCGCCTTGTGCCAGTCCGGACGGTAGCGGATCGAGCGTACCGGCGAGTGATCCAGCCAGGGCAGCAGCGACAAAATCACCACCGCTGAGCCGAACAGCACCACCCCCCAGAATTTCGCATCCAGCACCTGCGGCAGCATGCCGATCTCGATCACCACCGCCAGCACCGTCACCGCGATCTTGGTTTTATACGACAGGCGCGAACGCAGCCAGATGAATACGACGTAGGCGGCCAGGCCGGCCATCACCACCCACATGAAGTCGGACGTGGTGGCGCGCAGGACCGAGTAAAACGGCGTGAAGTACCAGGTCGGCGCGATGTGCGGCGGCGTCTTGAGGGAATCGGCCGGCAGGAAGTTGTTGTACTCGAGGAAGTAGCCGCCCATTTCCGGCGCGAAGAATACCACCGAGCTATAGATCAGCAGGAATACCGAGACGCCGAAGAAATCCTTGGTGCTGTAGTACGGGTGCGAGGGAATCGCATCCACAGGATGGCCGTCCGGCCCGATGTTGTCCTTGACCTCGATGCCGTCCGGATTGTTGGAGCCGACTTCGTGCAGCGCGATCAGGTGCGCTGCCACCAGTCCCAGCAAGACCAGCGGGATGGCGATCACGTGGAAGGCGAAGAAGCGGTTCAGGGTGGCGTCCGACACCACGTAGTCGCCGCGGATCCACAGAGATAGATCGTTGCCGATGAAGGGAATCGCGCCGAACAGGTTGACGATCACCTGCGCGCCCCAGTACGACATCTGTCCCCACGGCAGCAGGTAGCCGAAGAAGGCTTCGGCCATCAGGCACAGGAAGATGGCGAAGCCGAACAGCCAGATCAGTTCGCGCGGCTTGCGATACGATCCGTACAGCAATCCGCGCGTCATGTGCAGGTAGACCACGATGAAGAAGGCCGAGGCGCCGGTCGAGTGCATGTAGCGCACCAGCCAGCCCCACGACACTTCCTTCATGATGTATTCGACCGAGCCGAACGCCAGGTTCGAGTCCGGCTTGTAGTACATGGTCAAGAAGATGCCGGTGACGATCTGCAGCACCAGCACCAGCATGGCCAGCGAGCCGAACAGGTACCAGACGTTGAAATTCTTTGGCGCGTAGTAACGGCCCCATTGGTCGTTCCACAATTTCGACAGCGGAAAACGGTCGTCGACCCAGGCCAGGGCCTTGCGCCCCTTCGGCGCATCCGCCGGCAGTTTGGTTTCCTTGAATGCAGCGCCCATGTTATGCCTCGCCTTTTTCGTCGTCTTTACCGATCAGAAGCTTGTTATCGGACAGGTACATGTACGGGGGGACATCGAGGTTGCTTGGCGCCGGCTTGTTCTTGAACACGCGGCCGGACAAGTCGAAGGTGGAGCCGTGACAGGGGCACAGGAAACCGCCGTGCCAGTCATCGGGCAAATTCGGTTGCGGACCTTCGGTGAAGCGGGAAGAGGGCGAGCAGCCCAGGTGGGAGCAGATGCCGACCACTACCAGCACTTCCTTGTGCTTTGCGTAGGCGCGGAATTCGTTCTTGGCGTATTTGGGGACGTCGAGCTGGAAACTCTTGTCGGAATCGGGATCGGCGACCAGGCTGTCGTTCTGCTTCAGCGTGGCCAGCATTTCGGGAGTGCGCCGCAAGATCCACACCGGCTTGCCGCGCCACTCGGCAACCTTCATTTCGCCGGGTTTGACGTCGGAGATATCGACTTCGACCGGTGCACCGGCCGCTTTCGCCCGCTCGGACGGCTGCAGCGTACTGACCAGTACACCCGCCGTTGACACTCCGACGACACCACCCGCCGCGCATGTAGCCACGAGCAAGCCTCGCCGGCCTGAATCGACCTGCTTCTCATTACTCATACCAACTCCATTCGTCAAATGCGAAATGTTGCGCTGCAATACGTTGCAGCCAGGTAAAGACCTTACTTGCAACAATCGATTATATGTGAACACTTTTACAAACTAAAGAAAAACCGATTTTGTGGTATACGCCCCCGCCAAGCGCGTTTCATCAAGTTATTCCTGCTGCATACGGCCGGTCCGCCGCGCAATAGTGGCCGGCTTCGGCCGGGCGCCGCATCCTGTATCATCCCTAGGACGCATGCAACAACGACAAGGAGAAACGGATGGCGATGCTGGAAGAATTCAGGAAGTTCGCAATCAAGGGCAACGTGGTCGACCTGGCGGTCGGCGTCATCATCGGCGGCGCCTTCGGCCGCATCGTCGATTCGCTGGTGCAGGACGTGATCATGCCGCCGATCGGCAAGCTGTTCGGCGGCCTGGATTTCGCCAACTACTACATTCCCTTGAACCACCAGGGTTATGGCTTGCCGCTGGCGGAAGCGAAAAAGGCGGGCGCGGTGCTGGCATACGGTAACTTCCTCACCATCCTGCTGAACTTCCTGATCCTGGCCTTTGTCATCTTCCAGATGGTGCGCCTGATGAACCGCCTGCGCAACCAGTTCCATACGCCGGAAGAGGCCAAGCCGGCCGTGGCGCCGACGCCCGAAGACGTGCTGCTTCTGCGCGAAATCCGCGACGCGCTGAAGAACGGCCGCTGACGCCGCGCCACCGGATTCCCTGATGCGCCGCACCTGGCTCCTGTTCGCGCAAACCGTCACCATCGCGCTCGGCATCTACGCCGTGCTGGCGGCGGTGCGCCCGGCCTGGATCGAGCGCGCGCCGACCCGGGTCGGCCTCGGCGCGCCCGGCCGCGCCGTGCCGGTACTGCAGGCGCCGGGCGCACTCGGCAGCGCGCCCGGCAGCTACCGCGAGGCGGCGGGGAAGGCGATGCCGGCGGTGGTCAACATTTTGACCAGCAAGGCGCTGCGCGGCGGCCATCCGCTGTTGAAGGATCCGCTGTTCCGCCGCTTCTTCGGCGACAAGTTGCCGCCGCAAGAACAGATGGCCAGCCTGGGCTCGGGCGTGATCGTCAGCAGCGACGGTTATATCCTGACCAATTTCCATGTCATCGATGGCGCCGACGAGATCGAGGTCGGGCTGGCCGACGGCAGGAAGGCGGCGGCCAGCATCGTCGGCACCGATCCGGAAACGGACCTCGCCGTCATCCGCATCAAGGAAGACAAGCTGCCGGTGATCGTGCTGGGCGAGCCGGGCCAGGCGCGCGTGGGCGACGTGGTGCTGGCGATCGGCAACCCGTTCGGCGTCGGCCAGACCGTCACCCTCGGCATCATTTCGGCGCTGGGGCGCAACAACCTGCACATCAACCATTTCGAGAATTTCATCCAGACCGACGCCGCGATCAACTTCGGCAACTCGGGCGGGGCGCTGGTCGACAGCCGCGGCAACCTGCTCGGGATCAATTCGGCGATCTATTCGCAGACCGGCGGCTCGGTCGGCATCGGCTTCGCCATTCCCGTGTCGACCGCCAAGAACGTGCTGGACGCCATCGTCAAGCACGGGCAGGTGGTGCGCGGCTGGATCGGCATCGAATCGCAGGACATCACGCCCGAACTGGCCGACAGTTTCGGGCTGGGCCGCGACCGCGGCGCCATCATCGCCGGCATCGTGCGCGGTGGCCCGGCCGACCGCGCCGGCATGCAGCCGGGCGACATCCTGCTGGCGATCAATGGCAAAAAGATCGCCAACACCAACGACATGATGAACCGGATCGCCGACCTGCCGCCGGGCGAAAAGACGCCCATGACGGTAATGCGCAAGAACCGCGAAGCCACGCTGGCCGTGACGGTCGGACGCCGGCCGCGCCAATCGCCTTGACATCTGGACTTTGCCCCATTTATCGACCGACTCCACCGGATAACCCATGCACCTGCACGACCTGACCCGATTTCTCGCCGAACTCAAGGAAAACAACAACCGTCCCTGGTTCCTCTGGAACAAGCCTCGCTACGATATCCTGCGCACCGAATTCGCGGAGGTGCTCACCGAACTGATTCGCGAGCTCGGCAAGTTCGACCGGCAAGTTGCCGCCTGCGATCCGAAAAAGGCGATGTTCCGCTTCCAGCGCGATACCCGTTTCGCGCACGACAAGACCCCCTATAAAACGCATTTTTCGGCGGGCATTGCGCCGGGCAATAAGCGCCGTCCCAGCGAAGGCGGCGGCCCGACCTATTATTTCCACATCGAAGCCGACGGCACGCTGTTGTTCGGCGCCGGCGAGTACCTGCCGCCGGCAGCGCGCCTGAAAGCGATCCGCGAGCACGTGGTCAACGATGCGACAGGATTTGCGAAAATGTTGAAGAATAAACATCTGCGCGAGACGTATGGCGACCTCAACCCGGAAGACAAGCTGCAGCGCCCACCGAAGGGCTTCGATGCAACGCACCCGCTGGTCGAGTACCTGAAGTTGAAAAGTTATTTCGTCTGGATCGAGGTCAAGCTGGACCTGGACAAACCGGAACAACTGGTGCCGCGGCTCGCGCAGGGATTCAAGGACGCCACCGCGCTGGTGACCTGGCTGCGCGGCGTACCGCAAACTCATGAATGACAGGGATTCCCGGCCGGCGTAGCGCACGGCGCCTGACGGGTTTCGGAATAGGAGAGCAAGATGGCCTTACAACATGCAGTATCGGGCGAACGGATCGCACTCGAGCGCGACGAAGACGACATCGCGAATTTCACATCGATCGCGCTGATCAAGACTGACCACATGGAATTGATCCGGCTCGTGCTGCCCAAGGAAAAACCGATGCCGGAACATTGGGTCGAAGGCGAGATGACGCTGTTGTGCCTGGAAGGCGAGATCGCTTTCAGCGCCCACGGCCGCACCACCATCCTGGCGCCGAACGAAATGGTCTACCTGGCCGGCGGCGAGCCGCACGCGATCCGCGCCAACCAAGACGCGGTGGCGCTGATGACCATCCTGCTGCACCCCGGCGACAACAATGGCGGCCCGACCCGCACCGACGCGCGCACCGTTCCAAGCGCCTGATCCGATGCCGGCCCTGCGCCGGCATGTCCGACCGGCCCGGTAATCTGGCCGGACCCTGCGGACGATGCGATCGGCGTAGGGTGGGCGGCTCGGCCGCCGTCACGCCATCTCTCCCGGCAAAATCGTTTTCACGCCAATTCGTTGCGCGGATCGCGCGCGAGCAGCTTGCCGACCATATCCACCGCCGAATCGCCATCGAACAAGACCCCCGCCACCGCATCGGTGATCGGCATGTCCACCCCCAGCTTGTGCGCCAGTTCGCGTACCGCCTTGGCGCACGGCACACCCTCGGCCACGTGACCCAGTTCGCGCACGATGGCATCCAGCGGCTTGCCCTGCGCCAGTGCCAGGCCCACGCGGCGGTTGCGTGACAGGTCCCCGGTGCAGGTCAGGATCAAATCTCCCATCCCGGTCAGGCCCATGAAGGTGCCGGCATGCCCGCCCAGGGCCGTGCCCAGGCGCGTGATCTCGGCCAGGCCGCGGGTGATCAGCGCCGCGCGCGCATTCAGGCCCAGGCCGAGCCCGTCGGCGGTACCGGTGGCGATCGCCAGGATATTCTTGACGGCGCCGCCGACTTCCACGCCGACCAGGTCGTCGCAGGCATACACGCGCGTGCTGCCGCCATGCACCAGGCCGACCACGCGCTCGCGCAAGGCGGCCGAGGTGGAAGCCACGGTCAGCGCACAGGGCAGGCCGCGCGCCACTTCCTGGGCGAACGAAGGGCCGGACAGCGCAGCGCCCTCGATCTCGTCCCCCAGCACCTCGCGCACCACCTGGTGCGGCAGCAGGCCGGTGTCGTACTCGAAGCCTTTGCACAGCCAGACGATGTTGGGAATGCGCTTACCCTTCAGCTGTTGCAGCAGCGGCCGCAGTCCGGCCACCGGGCAGGCCGCGATCAGCAGCGGCGTGGCGCCGGCAGCGGCGGCGGCGGCGCCGGTCACGTGATCGATGGCGGCCTCGACATCGGCGCCCACGCGCAGCGTCGCCGGCAACGGATGGCCGGGCAGGTAGTCGACGTTTTCGCGCGCGGCCGCCGCCGCCGCCATCTGGGCGGGATTGCGCCCCCACAGCAGGACGTCGTGGCGCGCGGCCAGCGAAATCGCCACCGCCGTACCCCAGGCGCCGGCGCCGAGGACGGTGATGGCTTGAGCTTGTTTGGATTCTTGCATGGAATAATTGGCTAGAGGCCCCAGACGTCGGACGTTTTGACGTAGCCGCTGATGCCGTCGCGATGGCGCACGCGCACCCACGGGCCTGCGTCCGGATCGACCAGTTCGAGCAGGACGTTCTTGTCGGCCGTCATCAGGACCGGCGCGGCCTCGTCCGGCGTGGCGCGGACCTTGGCCGCGGCGCTGCGCACGATCACGTTGCGCCTGGCGGACAGGCCCTTGGCTTCGGTCCAGGCCACGTCGCCGCCGGCGTCGCGCACCTTGACCCAGTCGCCGTAGCCGAGGACGATCTCGACCGGCATGCCGCTGGGCGCGACGTACAGCCTGGCGCCCTTGAGCGAGGGTGCGTCGTACAGGATCACCGGACGCGCGCCGACCGTCTTGAAGTCGAACGCGTGCGCGCCAAGCGAGTACAGCAGCAATGCGCTGCCGGTCAGCAGGCGACCGAAACGAAAAGGATGGGAACGATGCATGACGAGGCCTTTGGAAACGACGAACGCCAAAAGGCAGGACCGGCGTCCCGTCCATGACACGGGCGGAACGCCTGGCGCGGACGCCTCGTGACCGTGCTGCGCGCTGCAGCGGCGCCGGAGACGCCGATGGGCGATGCGCGCTGCGCCGGTTCCAGGCGCCCGCAAGGAGCGGTTTACTGGTTGCCGATCGGCTGGCCGGCGGTGGCTGCCTGCTCGGCCAGGGCCTGGCGGCGCTGTTGGTAGAACACCTCGAAGTTGATCTCGGCCAGGTGCACGGGCGGGAAGCCGGCGCGGGTGATCAGGTCGGCGATGTTGCTGCGCAGGTAAGGATAGATGATGTTCGGGCAGCCGATGCCGAGCAGCGGATCCATCTGGTCGGCCGGGATGTTGCGGGCTTCGAAGATGCCGCCCTGCTTGCCTTCGACCAGGAAAGCGACCTTGTCCTTGACCTTGGCGGTCACGGTGATGGTCACGGTGGATTCGTAGATGCCATCGGCGATGGCTTCGGCGCCGACGTCCAGCGACACCTCGATGGTCGGGGCTTCCTGCTCGAGGAAGATTGCCGGGGAATTCGGTTGTTCCAGCGACATATCCTTCAGGTAAATACGCTGGATTTGGAATACGGGTTGCAGGTTTTCGTCAGCCATGGAACGCTTTCATTTAATTGTAAGAAGAACGGTGATGTCCGTTCCAGATGCATGCAGGGGAGTCTCCAACCCGCGTCGCAGGATTTCTACCGCGCACCGGTTTTTGATGTCCGAATGTAGGAAACCTCGACCAACCTGCAGCCGAGCCGGCCACGATCGTTCGAGGTTCCTTCAAGGCGTCGGTAATTGTATCAAAACCAATTCGGATTAAATAGCATTCTCCGGCGCCGGTTCGACAAGGCGCAGCGCGGCCCGGACAGCATTCGCGCTGCCGTTGCCGCGCTTGCCTCAGGCGGCTTCGCCCTTTAGCAGCGGATCGAGGCGCCCGGCCTGGTCGAGCGCGTACAGGTCGTCGAAGCCGCCCACGTGCGTATCGCCCACGTAGATCTGGGGCACGGTGCGGCGGCCAGTGCGTTCCATCATGGTGACGCGCTGCTGCGGGTCCAGGTCGACGCGGATGCGCTCGATCTCGGTCACGCCCTTGGCTTCCAGCAGGCGCTCGGCGCGCACGCAGTAAGGGCAGGCAGCAGTATGGTAGAGGACGACGTGGGCAGTCATGGTAATTCCTTTCACTTGAATCATTTGGTCAGAGGCATGCCGGCGGCGGTCCAGGCCGTGACACCGCCTTCCAGGCAATAGATGTCTTCGAACCCGGCCGTTTTCAACTGGCGCGCGGCCTTGTCGGCGCGGTTGCCCGCCTGGTCGACGACGATCACGGTCTTGACTTTCACCTTGTCGAGTTCGCCGGTACGGTTGGCCAAGTCTGCCAGCGGAATGTGTTTCGCGTCGCGCAAATGGCCGGCGGCAAATTCCTCAGCGCTGCGCACATCGATCACGGCGGTGCTTCTGCCGCGGTTCATCATCTGGGTTGCCTGCAGTGGAGAAGCGCGCCGCGCGCGCGGCACCAGGGCGGGCCACAGCAGGGCGCCCCCGGAAATCACGGCAATTGCAACAGTAAGAAGATGGTCGAGGATGAATTTCACGAAGGTTCCGTTGGTTGAACTGAATCATCGCATTATAAAATAGAAGCGAGGCCGGTATTTCGGGCGCCTGGAAAAACCGCCATGGCAACATGCGGCAGCTTGTTCCGGGCGTCTTTTTGCACACTTTTTTCTCGAAGAGCTTATGTACAAAATCGTATTCATGCGTCACGGCGAATCCACCTGGAACCTGGAAAACCGCTTCACGGGCTGGACCGACGTCGACTTGACGGAAAAGGGCATCGGCGAAGCGAAGACCGCCGGCCGCCAGCTGCGCGAAGCCGGCTTCGCCTTCGACCTGGCCTACACCTCGGTGCTGACGCGCGCCATCCGCACGCTGTGGCTGGCCATGGACGAGATGGACATGATGTGGCTGCCGATCAAGAACGACTGGCGCCTGAACGAGCGCCACTACGGCGCGCTGCAGGGCCTGGACAAGGGAGAAACCGCCGCCAAGTTCGGCGACGAGCAGGTGCTGGTCTGGCGCCGCAGCTACGATACCCCGCCCCCGAGCCTGGAAGCGGACGATCCGCGCACCTCGTTCGCCGATCCGCGCTATGCCGGCCTGGACCAGGGCAGCATCCCGCTGACCGAATGCCTGAAGGACACCGTGGCGCGCGTGATGCCGTGCTGGGACGAGGAAATCGCCCCGGCCATCCGCGCCGGCAAGCAAATCCTGATCTCGGCCCACGGCAACAGCCTGCGCGCCCTGATCAAGATGCTCGACAATATCAGCGACGACGACATCGTCAGCCTGAACATCCCCAACGGCACGCCGCTGGTCTATGAACTGGATGCCGACCTGAAACCGATCCGCCATTACTACCTGGGCGACCAGGAAGCGATCGCCGCCAAGATGGCCGCCGTGGCCAACCAAGGGAAGGCAAAGTAAGTTTTGCGTGTACTTGCAATGAAGTCGGCCGGCGGCGCCGGGCAGGGCGCCGCCGGCACGCTGCTGCGTGGCCTGCTGGCGCTGGCCCTGGCGTTCATCGGCGGCGGCGCGCAGGCGGCGCCGCACGCGGCCGAGGCGCATCAGAACGAGCCGCGGCACAATGGCGCGAAGCAAAGCGCAGCCAAGCAGAACACGCCGAAGCAGGACGCCATGCGTGCGGCCGCGCCGCGCATCACCGAGCGCAGCAAGCAGAAGGCGGCCGCCGAAGCGGAGCGCGCCGGCATCCAGCAAAAGCTGGGCGCCCTCAAGAAGGACATCACGCGCACCGAGAGCGCAAAGGAAGACGCCGCCGACGAGCTGGCCGAATCGGAAGAGTCGATCTCGAACGCCAACCGCGCGCTGCGCGAACTGGCGGACGAGCAGAGCGCCACCAACGACAAGCTCAAGGAATTGAATAACGAGCAGGCGCGGCTGGAAGGCACGATCGCGGCGCAAAAGCGCCAATTGGCCAAGCTGTTGCGTGAGCATTATGTGTCTGGCAACGAAGACCGCATCAAGCTGCTGCTGTCGGGCGACAACCCGAACCGCATCAACCGCGACCTGCAGATGATGTCCTACGTGTCCCAAGCGCAGGCGACATTGCTGGATGGCTTGCGCGGCAACCTGGCGGCCGTGGAGGCGAACCACGCCAAGACCCAGAACGCCAAGGACGAACTCGAGGAAATCGCCGGCGAACAGCGCGACCAGAAAACGCTGCTGGAGCAGGAAAAGGCGAAACGCGCCTCGCTGCTGGCGAACCTGTCGAGCAAGCTGGTTACCCAGCGCAAGGAAGCGTCCAGCCTGGAGCGCGACGAACAACGCATGAGCGGCCTGGTCGATCGCCTGACCCAATTGATCCGCGAACAGGAAGCCGCCGCTGCCGCCGAGCGCAAGCGCCAGGAAGCGCTGGCCGCGGCGCGCGCCAAGGCCGAAGCCGAAGCGAAGGCGCGCGCGCTGGCGCGCGCCAAAGCCGAGCAGGCCGAGCGCGAACGCCTGGCCGCGCTGGCGCGCGAAGCCGCCAAGGCCGCGGCGCGCGAGGCGGCGCGCACCGGCAAGCCGGTCAAGCCGGCGCCGGTGCCCGCGCCGGCGCCGGTGCGCGAAGAGCCGCAAGTGGCGCAGGTCGAACCCAGGCCGCAGCCGCCGGCGCGCTCGCCCGACACCGCGCTGGCATCGGAAGCACCGAGCGGCGCGTTCGAGAGCCAGCGCGGACGCATGCCGGCCCCGATCGGCGGCAAGATCGCGGCCCGCTTCGGCGCCAAGCGCGGCGACGGTCCGACCTGGCGCGGCATGTTCATCAAGGCGCCGGAAGGCACCGACGTGCGCGCCATCGCCGCCGGGCGCGTGGTGTTCGCGAACTGGATGCGCGGCTACGGTAACCTGATCATCGTCAACCATGGCGGCGAATACCTCTCCATCTACGGCAACAACCAGACCCTGGTGAAACGCGTCGGCGATGCGGTCAAGCCGGGCGAGGTCGTGGCCAGCGCCGGCAACACCGGCGGCAACGAGGAATCGGGGCTATACTTCGAACTCAGGCATCTGGGCAAGGCCTTCGATCCGGCAGGCTGGGTCCGCTTCTAGCCCGAGCACTCGAATTCAGATCGCGAAGCAGGGAACCCCGCATGACGCTGGCATGCGGGGTTCCCTTCCTTTCAGGAATAAGTTAATGGGCAATAAACTCAAGAGCATCGGCCTGATCGGCATCGGCATGGTCGCCGGCGCCGCCGCCACCGTGCAGTTGTCCGCGCTCGCGCAGCAGGGCGCCGGCGCGCCGGGCGCCGCTGCGCCGCTGCCCCTGGACGAACTGCGCCAGCTGGCCGACGTGTATGGCTTGATCAAGAGCGACTACGTGGAAAAGGTCGACGACAAGAAATTGCTGTCGGAAGCCATTGCCGGCATGGTGTCCTCGCTCGACCCGCATTCGGTCTACCTGGACCAGAAGGATTTCGCCGAGATGCGCGAGTCGGTGCAGGGCAAATTCGTCGGCGTCGGGGTGGAAGTCGCGATGGAAGACGGCTACGTCAAGATCGTCTCGCCGATCGAGGACACGCCCGCCTATCGCGCCGGCATCAAGGCGGGCGACCTGATCACGCGCATCGACAACGTTCCCGTCAAGGGCTTGTCGCTGGACGAGGCGATCAAGCGCATGCGCGGCGAACCGCACAGCAAGGTGTTGCTGACCATCGCCCGCCGCGGCGCCGACGTACCCTGGGTGGTGCCGGTGGCGCGCGAGGAAATCCGCGTGGCCAGCGTGAAGGGCAAGATCATCGAGCCCGGCTATGCCTGGCTGCGCGTCAGCCAGTTTCAGGAAGAAACCCTGGACGAGATGGTGGCCAAGATCCAGGAACTGTATGGCAAGAACCCCGACATCAAGGGCCTGGTGCTGGACTTGCGCAACGACCCCGGCGGCCTGCTGCCGAGTGCGATCGGCGTCTCCGCCGCCTTTTTGCCGCAGAACGAGGTGATCGTATCGACCAAGGGGCAATTGCCGGACTCGAACGCCACCTTCTATGGCCGGCGCGAATTCTATGCGACCCGTGCCGGCGCCGATCCGCTGGCCAGGCTGCCGGCCGCGCTGAAAAAGGTGCCGATGGTGGTGCTGGTGAACACCGGTTCGGCTTCGGCCTCCGAAATCGTCGCCGGCGCGCTGCAAGATTACAAGCGCGCCATCGTGATGGGCAGCCAGACCTTCGGCAAGGGGTCGGTGCAGACGCTGCGCCAGTTGAGCGCCGACACTGCCGTGAAACTGACCACGGCGCGCTACTACACGCCGAAGGGGCGCTCGATCCAGGCGCTGGGCATCGTGCCCGACCTGAAGGTCGACGAAACCCTGCAAGGCGACGGCTTGAACGCGCTGCGCGTGCGCGAGGCCGACCTCGACCGTCACCTGGACAACGAGGCCGATAAGAGCGCACCGAGCGCCAAGGTCGCGGCCAAGAATGCCGAGCGGCGCGACGAGCTGGAAGAGGAACAGCGCGCGCTGGCCATGCTGAAGGACAGCCCGCCGCTCGAATTCGGCGGCAAGGACGATTTCCAGTTGGCGCAGGCGATCAACCACTTCAAGGGCTTGCCGGTGCACCTGGCCAAGGCCGACCCGGACCAGGACAAGCCGGCGCCCGCCCGGTTGCCGGGCGAAGAGCAGAAACCGCCGGAACTCAAGGGACCGCCGAAGAAGTGATGGACAACCCGTTGACAGACACCCGGCAGGTAGCCGCAGTAGCATCCGGCGTACGCAAGATCGACATGAACGACCAGCAATTGCTGCGCTATTCGCGCCACATCCTGCTCGACGAAGTCGGCATCGAAGGCCAGCAGCGCTGGCTGCATGCGCGCGCGCTGCTGATCGGCGCCGGCGGGCTGGGTTCGCCGGCCGCGCTGTACCTGGCCGCCGCCGGTATCGGGCGCATCACGCTGGTCGACAACGACGAGGTCGACCTCACCAACCTGCAGCGCCAGGTGATGCACGCCACGGCGCGCATCGGCCAGCCCAAGGTCGCGTCCGGGCGCGAGGCGCTGTTGCAGATCAATCCCGAGATCGACGTGGCCGCCTTGCGCGAGCGCGCCGGACCTGCACGTCTTGCGGAACTCGTGCGTGA
Source organism: Massilia forsythiae (assembly GCF_012849555.1). Classification (NCBI taxonomy): domain Bacteria; kingdom Pseudomonadati; phylum Pseudomonadota; class Betaproteobacteria; order Burkholderiales; family Oxalobacteraceae; genus Massilia; species Massilia forsythiae. The sequence goes on along the minus strand of NZ_CP051685.1, from coordinate 1,637,108 downwards.
GGCCGATGTCGTACTCGACTGCAGCGACAATTTCGCCACCCGCCACGCCGTCAACCGCGCCTGCGTCGCGGCCGGCGTGCCGCTGGTGGCCGGCGCCGTGATCCGTTTCGACGGCCAATTATCCGTGTTCGACATGCGCGATCCCGCTTCGCCCTGCTACGCCTGCCTGTTCCCCGAAGACAGCCGCTTCGAGGACGCCGCCTGCAGCAGCATGGGCGTGTTCGCGCCGCTGGTCGGCGTGGTTGGCGCCATGCAGGCGGCCGAGGCGATGAAACTGCTGGCCGGTATCGGCCAGTCGCTGGCGGGACGCTTGCTGATGCTCGATGGCCGCGCGATGGCGTGGACCGAGATGAAAGTGGCGCGCAATCCCTGCTGTCCGGTGTGCGCCGCACGCGCCGCCCCCTGAGAAGGGGCACGGGCTCGGCTTCTGATTTACAATCGGCGGTTGCCTTACAATTGGAAAACCTTGTAAGGTAGCCTGCTTTACGGTTGCACCTTATACTTGACCGCTTGCCGGGATCGATGGACCGATCGATGTGCATCGCCTCCCAAGCGGCTGTTCCGACCATCTACCAAATTAAGAGCTTATGCACAACGTTTCGCATCGCATGAAGCAGCAGCGTCAACGCGGTTTCACCCTGGTCGAGATCATGGTCGTCGTGGTCATCATCGGCATTCTCGGCGCACTGGTCGTGCCGAAGCTGCTGGGCCGCACCGGCGAGTCGCGCGTGGCCGCCGCCAAGGTCGACATCAATACCCTGAAGGCCGCGCTCAACCTGTACAAGCTGGACAACCAGCGCTATCCGACCACCGAGCAGGGCCTGACGGCGCTGACGCAGAAGCCGACCAGCGGCCCGGCCGCCAACGGCTGGAAGGAAGGCGGCTACATCGAGCGCCTGCCGAAAGACCCGTGGGGCAATGCCTACCAATACCTGTCGCCCGGCTTGCACGGCGAATTCGACATCTTCTCGCTCGGCGCCGACGGCCAGCCCGGCGGCACCGGCGAAGATGCGGACATCGGTTCCTGGGATACCACCAAGTAATCCGGCGCACCGGCAACCGAGCGGATAACCCTGCGCATACCGGCCCGAGGAGTGGCACCGCGATGAACCGTCCGCCCGGCACTGCCACTTCTGCCGCTGCACGGCGCGACACCGCCGGCTTCACGCTGGTGGAGATCATGGTCGTCATGGTCATCATCGGCATCACGGTGGGCATGGTGTCGCTCAACGTGATCCCGAGCCCGCGCCAGGACCTGCAGGACGAGGCGCGCCGTTTATCTCTGCTGCTGCAGCTGGCGCGCGACGAAGCCATCGTGCGCAACCGGCCGGTCACCTTCGAGGCCAATGGCGAGCGCTATCGTTTCCTGGTGCGCAACGAAACCCGCTGGGAACCGCTTCCGGGCGACGACATGCTGCGCGAACGTCCTTTCCGCAACGCGCCCGTGAGCCTGCTGCTGGAACCGTCCAGCGCCGGCACCGCCAATCCGCTGCGCATCACCTTCGGCCGCGAACCGGTCGACAAGCCGTTCCTGCTGACCCTGGCCAGCGGCAATTACCACGTCGCCGTGCGCGCCGACGGCGTCGGCCACTTCACGGTCGAATGAACATGCGCCGCATTTTTCATAGTCGTCGCCGCCCTTGCCGCGCCCGCCAGCGCGGCTTCACCCTGCTCGAAGTGCTGGTGGCGCTGGTCATCGTCGGCACCGCGCTCGGCGCCGGCCTGCGCGCGGTTGGCAGCCTGAGCGCCAACAGCGCCGGCCTGCGCACGTCGATGATGGCCACCTGGTCGGCCGAGAACCGCCTGATCCAGATCCGCCTGGCCAACGAATTCCCGGAAGTCGGCAAGCGCAGCTTCGATTGCCCGCAGGGCGACCTGAAGCTGGTGTGCCAGGAAGAAGTGCTGGTCAGCCCGAACCCGCGCCTGCGCCGGGTCGAGGTATCCGTGTTCGACATCGAGAATCCGAACCGGCGCATCGTCAAGCTGATCCAGCTGGTGTTGAGGAAAACCTGATGCGCCCCGTTCCAGAACAACGCGGTTTTACCCTGGTCGAGCTGCTGGTGGCGATCAGCATCCTGGCCATCGTCGCCGTGCTCGGCTGGCGCGGGCTGGACGGCATCATGCGCGCCCGCGGCACGCTGACCGACCAGATGGAAGTCACGCGCGGCATGCAGCTGGCCTTCGCCCAACTGCAGAGCGATTGCGAGCACATCGCCGACAGCGACGTGCTGGTCCAGCGGCCGCGCCTGCTGATCGGCACCGACCGCATCACCCTGGTGCGCGACGTGTTCGTCGAAAACCAGCCGGCGCAATTGCAGGTGGTGGCCTACCGCATCATCAACGGCACCGTGGTGCGGCGCGAAACCGGCGCCACGCGCGACCTGGCGCAGCTCGACGCGCTGTGGCAGAACGCCGTCACCGATGCCGACACCGGCGGCGCCATCACGCTGCAGGGCGGCGTGACCGGCATGCAGGTGCTGGTCTGGCAGGGCGGCGGCTGGCGCCAGGCGGTGAGCACTGTCAGCAGTACCGGAATACAGCCGGGGCAAGCGGCCGGCAACACGCAATCGCTGGAAGCGACCGGCCTGCAGGTGGCGCTGCTGCAGGTGGGTCAGAAGGTCCCCTTGAGCAAATTCTTCCTGCTGGGTTCGCAATGAAAAGGCGTTTACTTCCCGTGCGCCGCGAGCGCGGCGTGGCCGTCATCACCGCGCTGCTGCTGACCACGCTGGCGGTATCGATCGTGGCCAGCCTGTTCTGGCAGCAGCAGGTGCAGGTGCGCTCGCTGGAAAACCAGCGGCTGCACCTGCAGACCAAGTGGATCCTGCGCGGCGCGCTCGACTGGTCGACGCTGGTGCTCGATTCCATGGCGCAGAGCTCGCCCTATATCAGCCTGGACCAGCCTTGGGCCACGCCGCTGGCGGACACGCGCCTGGACCAGTACATCGAGCGCGAGCGGGTGCAGGGCGAGAATTTCGATGCCAGCCTGTCCGGCGGCATCACAGATGCGTGCTCGCGCTACAACCTGCGCAACTTGGCCGATCCCACTACCGGCCCTGATACCAAGCAAATCGATATTTTCAGGAATTTATTGCGCAATGTGAACATACCCGACACACTGGCGGCCAAGGTGGCCGCCTATGTCGATGCCGCCCAGCCGCCGGTGGCGACGACCAACCCGAACGACGGCAATGGCGGCACGACCGCCACCTCCAGGATCAGTACCGTCAGCGGCAAGCCGATGCAACTGCTGCAGGTTGACGACCTGTTGGCGATCCAGGGTTTTACGCCGGAACTGGTCGAGCGCCTGCGCCCGTTCGTGATCGTGCTGCCGCAGCGCGGTACGAAGGTCAACGTGAACACGGCACCACCGGAAGTGCTGGCGGCGCTGGTGCAGAACATGTCGGTATCGGAGGCGAGCGCGCTGGTGGTGCGGCGCAAGCAGGCGCCATGGAACGATTACGGGAAATTCACTAGCCAATTGAACGGGCATACGATGATGCCGAGTGTGGAAGCAGACGTGACCAGCAACTGGTTCCTGGTCAGCAGCCGCATCCGCCTGGACCGGGCCGCGCTGGACGCCGAGGCGCTGCTGCAGCGCGGGGCCGGGGTGGGGCCGGGCAACCGCACCCACGTGGTATGGATCCGCCAGAACTAAACAAGAAAGCGAGACGGTTTGACTACACTGTATATCCGGCACCCGGCCAGGGCCGACGGCGAGCATGCGCTGAGCCGCTTCGCCCTGGTGAACGACGGCGGCGTCATCGAGCAGCAGGGGGAAGGCCCGCTACGCAACCTGGGCGACCTGGTCGGCACCAGCCGGCGCGTGGTATTGCTGCTGGCCGGCGCCGACGTCAACCTGCTGTCGGTGCAGGCGCCGCCGCTGTCGGGCGCGCGCTTGAAGGCGGCGTTGCCGGGGCTGGTCGAGGAACACATCCTGGGCGACCCGGCCGAATCGGTGCTGGTGGCCGCGCCCGAGCAGCCGGACGGGGCGCGTCCCATCGCCGTGGTCGAGCGCGACTGGCTGGAAGGCATCGTGCGCGCGCTGCTGGCGCAGGGCGCGCGCGCGGTGGCCGCGCTGCCCGCGCAACTGTGCCTGCCGCTGCAGCCGGGCAGCGTCGGCGCCGCCGTCGACGGCGCCGGGCTGACCCTGCGCCAGGGCCTGTTCCAGGGTTTCGGCCTGGCGCTGGAAGCCACGCCGGCGGTGGTATTGCAGAACGCGCGCGCCTTCGGCGGCGATGCGCCGCTGGTGCTGTACGTGCCGCGCGCACAGCTGGGGGAGTACCAGGCGCTGCTGCAGGAAGACGGCGGCGCCGCGGTCACGCTGGAAGCCGACGATTGGGCGCACTGGATTTCCGGCTCGAAGAGCACCGCGCTCGACCTGGTGAGCGGCCTGGGCGCGGCCGGCAGTCCGGCGCGCGACTGGCGCCGCTGGCGCTGGCCGCTGCGCCTGGCGCTGCTGGCGGTGGCCGTCAACCTGATCGGCCTGAACCTCGACTGGCTGCGCCTGCGGCGCGAATCGATCGCGGTGCGCCAGTCGATGAACCAGACCTTCCGGCAAGTCTATCCGAACCAGACCGCGATCCTCGACCCGGTGCTGCAGATGCGCCAGAACATCGCCGGCGCGCGCGCCAACAGCGGCGAGGTGGCGCCGGACGAGTTCACCTACCTGGCGGCGGCCTTCGGCGAAGCGGCGCGCAACGGCCCGCGCCAACCCGGCATTGCGTCAATCGAATACCGCGAACGCGCCCTGTCGGTCAAAGTCAAACCCGAAACGGTCGACCCCGGTCTGACCGCGCAACTGCGCACGGCCCTGGGTGCGCGCCATCTGAGCCTGGAAGAAGCCACGCCCGGCACCTGGGTCATCCGCAGCACGGGAGTCAAGCCATGAGCCTCGCCACCACCATCGCCCAGTACCGCGAGCGCGCCAACGCGCTGTGGCTCGCGCGCACCGAGCAGGAGCGCCGCTTCCTGGCCGTCGGCGGCGCCGTCGTGCTGCTGGCCATCCTGTACCTGCTGCTGGTCGACCCGGCCGTCGAGGGCCGCACCCAGCTGCGCCGCCAGCTGCCGCAGCTGCGCCAGCAGGCCGCCGAGCTGCAGGCCCTGGCGCAGGAAGCGGCCAGCCTGGCGCACGCCCCTGCCAGCCAGGTGGCGCCGCTCACGCGCGAATCGGTCAGCAGCAGCCTGACGGGCCGCGGCCTGAATCCGCAATCCTTGTCCGTCAGCGGCGACTACATCAAGCTGCAGTTGAACAACGTGCCGTTCTCGGGGCTCACTGCCTGGCTCGACGAGCAGCGCCGCGCCAACCGCGTGCTGGCGCAGGACGTCGTGGTCAATGCGTTGCCGACCGCCGGCCAGGTCGACGCCAGCCTGACGCTGCGCCAGAACACCGGCGCGCCCCGATGAAGCGTTTATTGGCGTGGGGCACGCTGGTCGTGCTGGCGGTGCTGCTGACCATTCTCGCCTTCCTGCCGGCGGCCTGGCTGGCGCCGCTGGTCGAACGGCAGACCGGCGGCCGTTTGACTCTGGGGGATGCGCAGGGTACGCTGTGGCGCGGCTCAGCCTTTATCGGCGGTGCGCCGGGAGAAGGCGGCGCAGTTACGCCGCTGCTGCCGGGACGGTTCACCTGGCGCCTGTCGCCGCTGGTACTGGCCGGGTCGGTGAGCGTCGACCTGGCCAACGCGCAAGCCCTGGCGCAGCCGGTGCACGTCGGCGGCAGCTGGTCGCAATGGCAGGTCAGCGCCGGCGAACTGCTGCTGCCGGCCGAAGGCTTGTCCGGCCTGGGCGCGCCGCTCAACACGCTGGCGCCGTCGGGCGTCATCCGCCTGTCGTGGAACCTGCTCGACATCGCGCGCCAGGGCCCCGCAGTGGCGGTGAGCGGGCGTACGGTGCTGTCGATGACCGACATGGGTTCGCGCATGAGCCCGATCAAACCGCTGGGCAGCTACGAGATGGCGATGGATTGGCGCGGCCAGCAGGCCGACCTGACCCTGCGCACGGTACGCGGCGCCCTGGTGCTGACCGGTAGTGGAGCACTGGAAAATGGCCGCCTGCGCTTCGCGGGCCAGGCGTCGGCGGCCGACGGATACGAAGACACGCTGGGCAACCTGCTCAACCTGCTGGGCCAGCGCCGAATGGTGAACGGCAAGAACATAATCGCACTCGAGTTCAGATGATGAAAAATACCCACGCAGTTTCCCATCCCCGCAAGCGGCAACTGCCGGCGTTGCGCCGTATCGTGGCCGGCGCCATGCTGTGCTGCACGGTCGCCACCGCCATCCCGCCGCTGCCCGCGCTGGCCCAGGACGGCAGCGGCGCCGCGCTGAATTTCGTCAATGCCGACATGGAATCGGTGATCAAGGCGGTCGGCCACTACACAGGCATGACCTTCGTGATCGACCCGCGCGTAAAAGGCACGCTGACGCTGGTGTCCGAAAAGACCCTGAGCAAGGCCCAGGCCTTCCAGCTGCTGACCTCGGCGCTGCGCCTGCAAGGGTATGCGGTGGTCACCGCCGACGGCTACGCCAAGGTGGTGCCGGAGGCGGAAGCCAAGCTGCAATCGTCGCCGACCCAGGTCGGCAGCGGCGCTTCGCGCGTGCGCGGCGACCAGGTCGCCACCCAGGTGTACCGCCTGCAGCACGAATCCGCGGCCAACCTCACCGCCGTGCTGCGTCCGCTGATCTCGCCCAACAACTCGATCATGGCCGATCCGGGCAACAACAGCCTGGTGATCACCGACTACGCCGACAACCTGCGCCGCCTGTCGCGCATCATCGCCGCGCTCGACGCGCCGTCGACCGGCGACCTCGACGTGGTGCCGATCCGCAACGGCATCGCCAGCGACGTGGCGACCCTGGTCACGCGCCTGATGGAGCCGAGCCCGGGCGGCGATTCCGGCCGCGTCACGGTGCTGGCCGATGCCCGCACCAATTCGGTGGTGGTGCGCGCGCCCTCGGCCGCGCGCGCCAACATGGCGAAGAGCCTGATCGCCAAGCTGGACCAGCCGACCTCGGAGCTCGGCAATATCCACGTGGTGTACCTGAAGAACGCCGACGCCAGCAAGGTCGCGCAGACGCTGCGCGCGGTGGTGTCGCAGGACGCCTCGGCGGTGGCGGTGCAGCAGCAGGGCACCGCCGGCGGCTCGATCCAGTCCGGCACCACGGGCACCGGCACCAATACGGGCGGCCTGAACAGCAACAACCAGCAGAGCAGCATCGGCGCCGGCGGCACCGGCGGCACCTTCGCCCAGCAGAGCCAGGCCACGTCCGGCGGCGCCGGCGGCGGCCAGGGTTCCGGCTTCATCCAGGCCGACGCTTCCACCAACAGCCTGATCATCACCGCGCCGGATGCGCTGTACCGCAACCTGCGCGCCGTCATCGACCAGCTCGACGTGCGCCGTGCCCAGGTCTACATCGAGGCCCTGGTGGTCGAGGTCAACGCCGCCAAGGCGTCCCAGTTCGGCGTGCAGTGGGTGGGCCTGTCCGGCAGCGATACCAGCAACTACCGCGTCGGCGGCCTGCAATCGTTCGGCAGCGGCACCAGCAACATCGTCAACCTGGCGGTGGCGGCGAGTTCCGGGATCAGCAGCACCAGCAGCGCGATCAGCTCGTCGACCCTGCCGAGCGGCCTGTCGATCGGCCTGTTCCGCCAGATCAACGGCGCGCTCGGCCTGGGCGCGGTCGCCAGCGCGCTGGAAACCGACGGCGACACCAACATCCTGTCGACGCCGAACATCATCACGCTCGACAACGAGCTGGCGACCATCAAGGTCGGCCAGAACATCCCGATCCTGACCGGTTCCTTCACCACGGCATCGAGCGGTTCCAGCAACCCGTTCCAGACCATCGACCGCAAGGACATCGGCCTGCTGCTGAAAGTGCGCCCGCAGATTTCCGAAGGGGGTACGATCAAGCTGTCGATCTACCACGAGAACTCGGGCATCGACAATTCGGTCGCCTCGACCTCGGGCATCGTCACCACGGTGCGCGCGATCGAGAACAACATCATCGCCGACGACGGCCAGATCATCGTGCTGGGCGGCCTGATCTCGGACGACGAGAACCACAACGAAGAGCGCGTGCGCGGCCTGGGCGACATCCCGGTGATCGGCAACCTGTTCAAGTACCGCACGCGCACCCGCAACAAGCGCAACCTGATGGTATTCCTGCGTCCGGTGGTGGTGCGCAGCAAAGAGCAGAACAACAGCCTGTCGATGGACCGCTACGACTACATGCGCGCCGCCGGCCAGCAGGCCCAGCCGGTCGACAACAGCGTGCTGGTACGCAACCTGGGCGCGCCGGTGCTGCCGGCGCTGACCAACGGCCAGCCGCCGGTGGACAACGGGCTCATGGCGAACGTCCCGCCGCCGGCGCCGGTGGCGGCGCGTCCGGGCCAGGCCACCGGCGCCGGCGCGCGCCAGCCGGCGCGCCCGCAAGCCGACGGCGGCTACCGTCCGGGGCAGGCGGGCAGCCCGGCGCCGGCCCAGAACGTGCCGACGGTCATCGCGCCGAGCGGCAACGAATACCGCCCGGCCACGCCGGTCCAGCAGAATTGAGGAACCATGAATAACCTGTTGCCCTACGCATTCGCACGCGACTACGGCGTGCTGGCGCGTTCCAACGGCGACCCGGCGCAAGCCGTCGAAGTGCTGGTCTCGAATGCCACGAAGCCGGCCGCGATCGCGGAAGTCTCGCGCCGCTTCGGCCGCATCGCGCTGCGCCGCATGGAACGCGCGGAACTGGAAGCGGCGATCGCTTCCGCCTACCAGGGCGGCGGCGGCGACGCCTCGCAGGTGGCGGATGAATTCGATGCCGACCTCGACCTGACCCGGCTGCTGCAGGACGTGCCGGCGATCGAGGATTTGCTGGAATCGTCCGACGACGCCCCGGTGATCCGCATGATCAACGCGCTGCTGACGCAATCGCTGCGCGAAGGCGCGTCCGACATCCACATCGAACCGTTCGAGCAGACCTCGGTGGTGCGTTTCCGCATCGACGGCGCGCTGCGCGACATCGTGCGCCCGCGTAAAGCGATCCACGCTTCCTTGATCTCGCGTATAAAAATCATGTCGCAGCTGGACATTGCCGAGAAGCGCCTGCCGCAGGACGGCCGCATCACGCTGCGCATCGGCGGCAAGCCGGTCGACGTGCGCGTCTCGACGCTGCCGACCGGCCACGGCGAGCGCGCCGTGCTGCGCCTGCTGGACAAGGAAGCGGGGCGGCTCGACCTCGGTCACCTGGGCATGAGCGGGCGCCTGCTGCCGCGCTTCGACAAATTGATCAACCAGCCGCACGGCATCGTGCTGGTGACCGGCCCGACCGGTTCGGGCAAGACCACGACCTTGTACGCGGCGCTGTCGCGCCTGAATGCCTCGACCACCAACATCATGACGGTGGAAGACCCGATCGAGTACGACCTGGGCGGCATCGGCCAGACCCAGGTGAACGCGCGCATCGACATGACCTTCGCCAAGGCGCTGCGCGCGATCCTGCGCCAGGACCCGGACGTGATCATGATCGGCGAGATCCGCGACCTGGAAACGGCGCAGATCGCGGTGCAGGCGTCGCTGACCGGCCACCTGGTGCTGGCCACGCTGCACACCAACGACGCCGCTTCCGCCGTGACCCGTCTGCTGGACATGGGCATCGAGCCGTTCCTGCTGTCGTCCTCGCTGCTGGGGGTGATGGCGCAGCGCCTGGTGCGCAAGCTGTGCCCGTACTGCAAGAAGCAGGAAGGCGGCCACTGGATCGCGGTCGGCTGCGAGCGCTGCGGCCACACCGGCTACCAGGGCCGCGTGGGCGTGTACGAGCTGCTGGAAACCAACGAGCAGATCCGCGCCCAGATCCACAACCGCGTGTCCGAAGCCGAGATCCGCGATGCCGCCCTGGCGTCCGGCATGCATACCATGCGCGACGACGGCGAGCGCTGGGTCAGTGAGGGCGTCACCACTGAAGCCGAGCTGGTCCGCGTGACCAAGGCGGACTGACGCATGCCGGCCTTTCGCTACGAAGCCGTCGACAACGGCGGCGTGACCCGCAAGGGCGTGCTCAACGCCGACAGCCCGCGCGCGGCGCGCGCCGACCTGCGCCTGCAGGGCTTGACGCCGCTGAACGTGGAAGCCATCGCGGCCCAGGTCGACGACAGCGGCGCGGCACGCGCGCGCAGCTTTGGCGAGCGCCTGTCGCAGGTCGAGCTGGCCCTGTTCACGCGCCAGCTGGCCAGCCTGCTGGAAGCGGGCCTGCCGCTGGAACAGGCGTTCACCGCCTTGCTGGAGCAGGCCGAGCGCCCCTACGTGCGCGATTTGATCGCCTCGATTCGCTCGGAAGTCATGGGCGGCGCCTCGTTCTCGAGTGCGCTGTCGCGTCACCCGCGCGACTTCGCCGAGATCTACCGCGCGCTGGTGACTTCCGGCGAGCAGATCGGCCAGCTGGCGCGCGTGCTGTCGCGCCTGGCGGACTACATCGAGCGCCGCAACGCACTGGTGCAGCGGGTACGCCTGGCCTTTACTTATCCGGCGATCGTGACCGTGGTGGCGTTCGCGATCGTGATCTTCCTGCTGACCTATGTGGTGCCGCAGATCGTCTCGGTATTTGCCAACACCAAGCAGAAATTGCCGGTGCTGACCGTGATCATGCTGGGCGTCTCGAACTTTACGCGCGCTTACGGCATCTATGTCGGATTGGCGGTCATCGCGGCCTGGTTCATGTGGCGGCGCGCGCTGCAGAATCCGGTACTGAAACGGCGCTGGCATGCCTGGCTGCTGAATGCGCCGGTGTACGGCAAGTTCGAGCGCAGCCTGAACACCGCGCGCTTCGCCAGCACGCTGGCGATCACCACCGGCTCCGGGGTGCCGATCCTGCGCGCGCTGGATACCAGCCGCGAGACGCTGTCCAACGTGGCCATGAAGGAACTGGTGGAGCAGGCCACCGGCAGCGTGCGCGAAGGGGCCAGCCTGGCGCGCGCCTTGTCGGCGCAAAAATATTTTCCGCCGATGCTGGTGCACATGATCCGCGCCGGCGAAATCACCGGCGAATTGCCGGCGATGCTGGAACGCGCCGCCAGTTCGCAGCAGGCCGACCTGGAGCGGCGCACGCTGACCATCGCCGGCCTGCTGGAGCCGGTGCTGATCCTGGCCATGGGCCTGGTCGTGCTGCTGATCGTGCTGGCGGTGCTGATGCCGATCATTGAAATCAACCAGCTGGTGCGCTGAAGGACACCCATGAACAAGCGTTTGCCTTTACTTATGAGCTTGCTCGCCATGCTCGTGCTGGCGGCCTCGCTCGCCTACTGGATCATGCAATTGGTCCAGCCGCCGCAGCGCCCGATCGCCGCGGTGCCGCTGGCGGCCATGCCGGACCCGCCGATGGATGCCGCCGCTACCCTGTTCGGCGGCCAGATCGCGGTGGCCAGCGCAACCAATTACCAGCTCACCGGCGTGGTTTCGGCCGGCCGCGACAGCGTGGCGATCCTGGTGGCCGACAATGCGCCGCCGAAGGCCTTGCGCCTGGGGCGCGAACTGTCGCCCGGGATCACCTTGAAGGAAGTCCATCCGCGCTACGTGATGCTGTCGGATAACGGCATCGTCAAGCGGGTCGACCTGGCGCCGGACGCCAAGGCGGCGGCGCCGATGGGCGGCGCACCCGGCGCCGCGGTACCCAATCCGGGCATGGCGATGCAGGCGCCGTCGGTCACGCCGGTGACCCCCGCCGGTACCGAAGCCAGTCCGGCATTGGGCGCGCCGGTGCCGGCGGACGCCGCGCCGGCCAATGTCGGCGGCGGGCAACCGCAGCCGCCGCTGTCGCCGGGTGCGGTGTCGCAGCAATTGCCGGGCAGCGGCCAGATCGGTCCTTCAGGGCAGGCGCCGGCGCAGGGTGGCAACAACCAGCAAGGCGCGCCGGTGCAGATGGCGCCGCCGAGCCGCTCGGGCAACAGTCCGGTCAGCCAGGTGCCGCCGACCCAGTAGCCCCCAGTAGCCCCCAGTAATCGCCCGGTAGCGGTTTATCCGCTGACCGCAGGCCCGATAGTCGTCGTTCCGCTGCTCGCCGTTTCGCTGCTTGGCGAGCCGTTCAGCGGCGCCGCTGCCGCGCTTGCGGCCTCAGGCTGGCGCCGCAGCGCGGTGAACGCCGCCAGCTCCCATGAACGAAAACCGACCAGCAAGGTAAAACCGTCGCGCTCCTGCGGCGCCAGGCGGCGGTCGTTGCGGTGCAATCTCGCCAGGTCGGCCGCCAACTGGTGGATGCGTTCGGCCACTTCGGCAGCGCTGGCCAGCGACAGGCGTGCCGGCAGGCACATCAGGGTTTCGCCGGCGCCGTCGAAGCGTCCGTTGAAATAATCGCCGATGACATGCTGTCCGAAAAAGCGCTGTACGGGGCCGTCCGGCAGCCAGCGGAAGGCGTTCGAGACACGCAGCGTGTAGCGGTTCAGCGGTTTCAGTTCGATCACGCCGAGCCGGTCGAGTTCCACCAGCAGGCCGATGCATTCGGCCTGCGTCAAACGATAGGTTTCCAGTACTTGTTCCAGCGTCCAGTGGCCGAGGCAGCAGATCGCCATCAGCAGCAGGCGCGGATTGGCGACCAGCGCGTTTTCCTGGAGCAGGGTGAGGGTAGCGGCCCGGGGACGCGCATCGGCGGCGCGGCGCAGCACGTCTTCCAGGGCGATGCCGGCCGCCTGGCAGATCTGCGCCAGGCGCGACAGGGTCATGTCCTTCTGGCCGAACATGCGCTTGATGCTCGACTCGCTCATCGCGATGCGCTCGGCCAGCATTTTATAGGTGATGCCGGTGGCGCGCAGTTCGGCGCGTAGGATGTCCAGCAGCATGTCTGGAGAGCTCATGGCGTATGGGTTCGTTACTGGAGATAACGAATGTACAGAAGAGTGGAAGCGTGTTCAAGGCATGCGGCATGCCTTGATCCTGGCTTGATGATGCCGCCGCCGGTGTGGCGGGGCGGAGACCGGTGCGGCCGGCGGTGGCACGCCGCCGCACACGCGGACGGCGTGCACGGGCGCCGGCAGGCGTTCAGTCGTCTTCCGGCGCCAGCCCGGCCTTTTTCAAGGCCCGCTTGGCCGCCAGCCGTTCGCTGGCCTCGGGTTTCGCGTGCGCCCCGGCCACACGCTGCTTGGCGAAGCCCGCGAACGGGTTGCGCGGTTTCAGGGGCGGCGCCGGCTCCACGCGCAGCCGCATTTTCTGGCGGGTCGCCAGCGCCTTGTTTGCCATTGCCGCTTCCTTTCCGTTACAACACGTGACGCTTACAGGACATAGCGCGACAGATCCTCGTTCTCCGCCAGCTTGTCGAGCCGTTCGTTGACGTAGGCGCTGTCGATCACCAGGGTATTGCCCGACTTGTCGCTGGCCGAGTACGAGATTTCTTCCAGCAGCTTTTCCATCACCGTGTACAGGCGGCGCGCGCCGATATTCTCGGTGCGTTCGTTGACGGAGTAGGCGATCTCGGCCAGGCGATGGATGCCTTCTTCCACGAACGACAGCGTCACGCCCTCGGTCGCCAGCAGCGCTTCGTACTGCTTGGTCAGGCTGGCGTCGGTGGAAGTCAGGATGCTCTTGAAATCCTCGATCGACAGCGATTCCAGCTCGACCCGGATCGGGAAGCGGCCCTGTAGTTCCGGAATCAGGTCCGACGGCTTGGACAGGTGGAAGGCGCCCGAGGCGATGAACAGGATGTGGTCGGTCTTGATCATGCCATATTTCGTGTTCACCGTCGTGCCCTCGACCAGCGGCAGCAGGTCGCGCTGCACCCCGGCGCGCGAGACGTCGGCGCCGCCGTGTTCCGAGCGCGACGCGATCTTGTCGACTTCGTCGAGGAAGACGATGCCGTTCTGCTCGACGTTGGCAATCGCCTTCTGCTTCATCTCGTCTTCGTTGACCAGCTTGGCGGCTTCCTCGTCGACCAGGATCTTCAGGGCGTCCTTGATCTTCATCTTGCGCGCCTTCTTGCGTGCGCCGCCGACGCCGGAGAACATCGACTTGATCTGCTCCGTCATCTCTTCCATGCCCGGCGGCGCCATGATTTCCATCTGCGGCGCCGATTCCGCCACCTCGATCTCGATTTCCTTGTCGTCGAGGGCGCCTTCGCGCAGGCGCTTGCGGAAGGTCTGGCGCGTGGTGTCGCCGCCGCTGCCTTCCTTGGCATCGCCGGCCGGGGCGCTGACGTTGAAGCCGAAATCGCGCGCCGGCGGCACCAGGATGTCGATCACGCGGTCCTCGGCGGCGTCTTCGGCGCGCTGGCGCATCTTCTTCATTTCGCTGGCGCGGGTCTGCTTGACGCCGATGTCGATCAGGTCGCGGATGATGGTGTCGACATCGCGGCCGACATAGCCGACCTCGGTGAACTTGGTCGCCTCGACTTTGATGAAGGGCGCGTCGGCCAGCTTGGCCAGGCGGCGCGCGATCTCGGTCTTGCCGACGCCGGTCGGACCGATCATAAGGATGTTCTTCGGCGTGATCTCGTGGCGCAGCGGCTCGTCCACCTGCTGGCGGCGCCAGCGGTTGCGCAGCGCGATCGATACCGCGCGCTTGGCCTTGCCCTGGCCGACCACGTGCTTGTCCAGTTCGGAAACGATTTCCGAAGGGGTCATGCTGTTCATGTTCTTGCTCACGCCGCTTACTCCAGGGTTTCGATGATGTGGGACATGTTGGTGTAGATGCACAGCTCGCCGGCGATGGTCAGCGCCTTCTTGACCACGTCCGCCGGGGGCAGTTCCGTGTTTTCCTGCAGCGCCTTGGCGGCCGATTGGGCATAGATGCCGCCCGAACCGATGGCACCGACGCCGTCTTCGGGTTCAAGCACGTCGCCGTTGCCGGTGATGATCAGGGTCTTTTCGCGGTCGGCCACCAGCAGCATCGCTTCCAGGCGGCGCAGCACGCGGTCGGTGCGCCAATCCTTGGCCAGTTCGACCGAGGCGCGCAGCAGATTGCCCTGGTGCTTTTCCAGCTTCGCCTCGAAGCGGTCGAGCAGGGTGAACGCGTCGGCGGTGCCGCCGGCAAAGCCGCATAACACCTTGTTCTGGTAGAGCTTGCGCACCTTGCGCGCCGAGCCCTTCATGACGACGTTGCCCAGGGTGACTTGTCCATCGCCACCCAGCGCAACCTGGTTGCCGCGCCGGACGCTCAGGATCGTCGTGCCGTGAAATTGTTCCATATTTGCCTCGTGATTGATCTGCTCTCCGCAAGTGGGGATCGCACAACAAATTGCAAGACGATAAGGATGAGCGACTGGAACGGGCAGGGCGGACGTGACCGGCGCGGCGGCTTGTTCGCCGGGCGTTCAGCCCGGCTCGCTCCATGCGGTAATATCGGGCACATGGATAGCCGCGCCGGCGCCGGTCCCGGCACAGCCGCCTTTGTTCATCCGGTCTGCCATGACAGGCGCTCAATAGCGGTGCGCATACAAGCGCACTTGCGCACCGCTGCCCAGCAGCCGCAGCAACGCCGCCACCAGGTGATTCACGTCGCGCAGTTCGACTGCGCGGCCGCCGCCGGCATGGCGGCGCAGCCGTGCCAGCAGGGCGCCGGCGGCGTGGTAATCGATACGCGCGAGGCGGGAACAGTCCAGTACAAGCGGCGGGCGCGGCGGCGGTGCCGGCATGTCGGCGGCATCCGCGATGGCGGCCTCCTCGTCCGGTACGCCGGCATAGGCATCGATCGCGTCCAGCAGCGCCGTACTGTCGCCTTCGACGATGCCGGGCAACATGAAGCGGTCGCCGGCAGCCGGCGGCAACGGCGCGGCGCCGACCCTGGGCGCGCTGCGCAGCGGCGCTTCGAACGAGGGCGGCGAGACTTCGAAGGTGACGCAGTAATCCATCGCCGTCTCTTCGAAATCCTTTTCGCGGTTCATCAGGAGCAGTAGTTCGAGCAGCAGCAGCCAGGGCGCCTGGCCGGCGCCGCGCTCGCCGATCGCCAGCATCGGGCGCAAAACACCGGCCAGGTGTTCGGCGCCGGCCGGCACCAGCTCGCGCCCGGCGCGGCGCAGGGTCTGCAGAGCATCGAGCAGCAGCGCGCAGCCTTCGGGGGTGGCCGAGGCGATGGCGCCGAATTCGAAGCGCACCACGGCCGCGGAAGAGGGGGCCAGCACGCGCGCCAGTTGCGCGCCGATGCCGGCATCGAGCCGGCCGCCCAGGCTGGCGGTCGGGGCGACGCCGGAAAAGCCGCTGCGGGCGCCGGCATTGCCAAGCGTCCCGGCACTGGCCGCCGTGTTCGCCATGAACGGCGGCTGGTAAGTCGGCGGCGAAGTCTCGAAACGGCTGGCGTAGTCGATCGCGATGCTCTCGAACGCTTCTTCACGGGCGCCGGCCTGGTACAGGTCGAACAGCATCCACCAGGGCAGGCGGTCATGCCTCGTACCTGACAGGATGGCACGCAGGGAGTGCTCGGCGGCATCGGCCTGGCCGTTGGCATACAGGATCGCAGCTTCCTCGACCGCCGGCGCGCTCGACGGCTGGACGACGCTGTCCGGCATGCCTGCGGCGCCGAACAGGGCATCGGTGTCGGGGCCGGCGGCGCCGTCCGGAATGACCGACACGGGCGCGTCTGCCGCCGCAGCCGGTACCGCCGCCGGGGCACGGCGCGGCAACGTCCACGGCTCGTCGTCGAAGATGTCGGATGTCATCTCCAGCTCGATCGCGTCGATCTTGGCGGCAGTGGCGCGTGCGATCTCGCGCTGGCGTTCGCGCTCGGCTTCGGTGTCGAGCGGCATACGGGTGACCGGATTACCGGGCAGGGCCGGGCGTGCGCCGGCATCGGCCGGGCGTGCGTGTGCCGCCGCCTGCACGGACGGATTCTGCTTTTTTTTCAGGAAGGAAAAAAGCCCCACGTCGCTCCTCGTCTACCCTCGTTCGCCGGTCGAGACAGTAGCATGGCGGCGCGGGGTAGGCCCTGCGCACGCCTGCGCTGCATCAAGCATCCGCCAAGCTGATCACAGTGTATCCCATGGGAAATTATTTTGCGTATTGCATAGCATGCGGTGCAAACAAAAAGAGCATGTGCGATGCACATGCTCTCTCGTTGCTTCACCTGTATGCTGACGCGGATCGCGTGGGCTGCTGCGCTTGGCGGCGCTCAGTCGCCGTACAGCTTCTGCTTCAGTTCGCGGCGCTGCTGGGCTTCCAGCGACAGGGTCGCGGTCGGACGGGCGATCAGGCGCGGGATGCCGATCGGCTCGCCGGTTTCCTCGCACCAGCCGTATTCGCCGGACTCGATCGAGGCCAGCGATTGCTGGACCTTCTTGAGCAGCTTGCGTTCGCGGTCGCGCGTGCGCAGTTCGAGCGCGTGTTCTTCTTCGATGGTGGCGCGGTCGGCCGGATCGGGCACCAGCACCGTTTCGCGCAGGTGCTCGGTGGTCTCGCCGGCATTTTTCAGCAGCTCCTTTTCGAGCTCCTGCAGGCGGTTCTTGAAGAACGCCAGCTGGGCCGGGTTCATGTAATCCTCGTCGCTCATCGCCCGAATTTCTTCTTCCGTCAGGAGGCGTTCTTCGGGCTGCGCAACGGTATTCGGTTTCGTTGTTTTAGTCATGACTTCACTTACCTTTGATACGACAGAGTTTCCATTTTATCAGCTAACTCGGCACTCGCCACGGTTTGCGGCATGCACCGGCAGGCTGCCGTAATGGCGGGCGTCGACCTCACCCCGCCGGTCCCGCCTCGGCTCCGGGTGGAGGCTCTGAGCAGAACTGGTTGTGCTTTAAAGAAAGTATTGCGACCTGAATCATACATGTTTGTACGTGCTGCCAGCGCCCGCCAAAACAGCGCCCGTCGACGATCGCCGAGTTGTCGAAGCGGTCATGCAGAACCGCAGTAGTTTATACCAAACACTGTTCCAGTCCGCGGATAAACACATCTTTTGGTAAATTTTTACCAATAAACACCATCTTGCTGCCGCGTGCTTCGCCATCCGCCCACTTTGCACCGAGGTCGCTGCCCATAATTTGATGCACGCCTTGAAATACGACCTTGCGATCCGCGCCCTCCATCGACAGCACACCTTTATAGCGCAGCATGCTGGGCCCGAACACTTGTACTATGCTGCCGAGGAATTGATCCAGACGCTCGGGATCGAATGCCCGCTCGCTCTTGAACACGAAGGCGGCGATATCGTCGCTGTGGTGCGAATGGTGGTGGTCGTGTCCATGATGGCAGGCTTCGGTGTGCACGTGTCCTTCCTCGTCGCAGTGTGCGTGATCGCCGTCGTGTCCATGGCCGTGCGCATGCCCGTGCCCGTCGTCGGTGGCGAGGAAATCCGGGTCCAGTTCCAGCTTGTCGTTCAGGTTGAACCCGCGCAGGTCGAGCACGTCGCCGATCGGCGCGCGGCCGAAATCCGAGGTGCTGATCGGGGCGCGCGGATTGATGCGGCGGATGCGCGCCTTGAGCGCCTCCAGGGCGGCGACATCGACCAGGTCGGTCTTGGACAACAGGATCTTGTCGGCGAACCCGACCTGGCGCTGGGCTTCCTCATGGCGGTCGAGCTGGTCCATCGCATGGCGCGCATCGACCACGGTCACCACCGCGTCCAGCAGGTAATGGGCGCCGACTTCCTCGTCGACGAAGAAGGTCTGCGCCACCGGCCCTGGATTGGCCAGGCCGGTGGTTTCGATCACCACGCGGTCGAACCGGATCTCGCCGGCGTCGCGCTTGCGCGCCAGGTTCGTCAGCGCCACGATCAGGTCGCCGCGCACGGTGCAGCAGATGCAGCCGTTGTTCATCTCGACGATCTGTTCGCCGGCATCCTGCACCAGGATCTCGTTGTCGATGTTTTCCTGGCCGAATTCGTTTTCGATGACGGCGATTTTGAGGCCGTGTTCTTCCTGCAGGATGCGGTTGAGCAGCGTGGTTTTGCCGGCGCCGAGGAAGCCGGTCAGGATGGTGCTGGGAATCAATTCCATATGTCGCTCTTCGATCTGGATGCCGCGTCCACCGCGGAGAATCGGACGATTATGCCGGAATTTACCGAAGCTCACCACCGGCCGGGTCCGGGTTGCCATCCGGGCCAGGACGCGCCGGCGCATCGCGCCTCGGCGTCAATCCCGTTTCTTGGCGCGCGGATGGGTGCGGTCGTAGACCGCGGCCAGGTGCTGGAAGTCGAGCGAGGTATAGATCTGGGTCGAGGTGATGCTGGCGTGGCCGAGCAGTTCCTGTACCGCGCGCAGGTCGCCCGAGGATTGCAGCAGGTGCGACGCGAATGAGTGCCTCAGCACGTGCGGGTGCACGTGGACCGGGGTGCCGGCCTTGAGCGCATGGGCTTTGAGGCGCAATTGCACCACGCGCGGGCTGACCCGGGTGCCGCGCTCGGACAGGAACAGCGCCTGGCTGCCGTCGCGCGCCGGCGGACGCACCCCCAGCCAGGCCGTCAAGGCGTCGCATGCCGGCGCACCGACCGGAACGCGGCGCATTTTGCTGCCCTTGCCGGTGACGACCACTTCCTGCGCTGCCAGCTCCAGCCAGCCGAGCGAGGCCGGTGCACCATCGCGCGCCGCCACATGGTGAACGTCGAGGCCGGCCAGTTCGGATACGCGCAGGCCGCTCGAATACAGCAGTTCGAACATGGCGCGGTTGCACAATTGCGCCGCGTCCGGATGGCCGTGCGCATTGCCTTCCATCAGCTGGACAGCATCGTCCACCGCCAGCGCCTTGGGCAGGCGGCGCGCGCGGCGCGGCGCGCGGATACCCTCGACCGGATTCGCTTCCAGCGGCAACTGGCGCGACAGCCAGTCGAAAAAGCCGCGCCAGCCGGACAGCTTGCGCGCGATCGAGGCCGGGCTCTGGCCCTCCGCATGCAGGCGCGCAGCGCAGCGCCGGATATCGAAGTGGGAAATGCGCAGCCAGTCGGGAGAGGGACCGGCATCGGCCAGTTTGGCCAGTTCGGCCAGGTCGCGCCGGTAGGCGCCGATCGTATGCGCCGACAACTGGCGCTGCGTGGCCAGCTCGAGCAGGTAGCGGCCGGGCCAGTCGACGGCGGCAATATCCCCGGTGGCGGCGCGTATTTCCATGCCTATTTGCGCAGCGGCGCCAGCGCAGTGCTGGCGGTCTCGCTGATATGGACCAGGAAGTCGGTGGCCATGGCGGCGCTGAAGCGTTCCGGATCGGGCGATCCCAGCACCAGCAAGCCGAAGGCGCTGCCGCCGGCGCGCAGCGGCATCAGCGCGGTCGAGCGCACCGTGGCGGCGTCGTCGAGCCAGCGCACCGCTTCGAAATCCTTGTTGGGGCCGCAATACGGCGCGCGCAGGCTGTTGGCGAACAGGCGCACGTCGTCGCTGACGCCGGCGCCGAACCAGGCGCCGGCGTACGGCGCGGCCAGGTTCCACAGGCGCAGGCTGGCGCGCGGCACGATGAAATGCGTGACCAGGCCATCGACCACGGCGTCCGGCATGGCCGCCGGCGCCGCTACAGGGGCCGAGGTATCGGCCTGCGCCGCCGTGCGCAGCAATTGCTGGGTCCAGCCATGGAAACGGTTGGCGATCGCCGTGTTTTCCTCGCCGCGCCGCATCAATTCCGCCATGCGCAGTTCGAGCGCCTTGTACTTGGCGCGCATGACTTCCATCTGGCGTTCCTGCAGCGAGATGGCGCGGCCGGTCAGCGGACTCGACAGTTTCACTTCGCCCAGCAGCTCGACGTGCTCCTCGAAAAACTGCGGATGGTCGGCCAGGTAGCGGGCAACGGCGGCGGAGTCCAGCGGTGAAGTCATGAACGGTCGTGCGAAGTGGCTCGGAAGATGCATTTTAACCGACTGCATCCGCGCCAGGCAGCGAAACGGGCGCCAGATGCAGCAAGGGCGGACCCGGTTGCCCGGGTCCGCCCTTGCGCAAGCGGCAGCGGGACGAATCCCGCTTCAGCTTAGAACGAGTGGTTCACGCCGACGTCGTAGTGGTTGACCGTCGGGGTGGTCGCCAGGTTGCCGGTGATGGCGTTGACGATGTTCTTCTTGCGGGCTGCGTCGACGTACAGGTAGGTACGCTTCGACAGGTTGTACTCGTAGCCCAGCGACAGCTGCTTGGTCTTGGCGGTGTTTTCCTGGTGCTTCTGACCATAACCAGCCAGGAACTTGCCCGGACCCATGCCGTAGGTGGCGCCGACCAGCCATGCGCGGATTTCCGGACGCAGGGTGTTGGTGTGCTCCAGGTTCTGGTGCGAGTAGGTCGCCATCAGCTTCAGGTTGTCGTTGACGGCGAACGAACCGGCGCCCGACCAGACCTTGCTTTCGACGGCGTTACGCTCGTAAGCCAGCATGGCTGCAGCCGGACCGTTGTTGTAGGTCGCAGCGACCGAGAACGGGTTGGCCGATGCCTGTGCGCCTGCAGCGTACGAGGTCGAGCCGGCGCCGATGCCGGTGATGGCGGTGCCGTTCGAGACAGCTTCCTTGGTTGCCCACGAAGCATTGACCTGGAAACCGCTGGTGACCGGCGAGTTATAGAAGATCGCGTTCGAGATACGGTTGGTGTTGGCACCCGAACCGGCGGCGTTGGCGCCCGAATCCAGCGGAGCCGAGTTGAAGCCGGCGACACTGATGTCGGTATAGAAACCGGCCGGGGTCGGCAGGCCGTGGAACGGCTCGAACGAACCGACGACTTCCTGGAACGGGGTCAGGCCACGGCCCAGGCGGACCATACCGAAATCACCCTGCAGGCCGACGCGGCTCTGGCCCTGGAACAGCGGACGGGTATTGTTTTCGACGGTGCCGGTATCCGGCTCGTAACGAATTTCCAGCTGGAACAGAGCTTTCAGGCCATTGCCTAGGTCTTCGGTACCTTTGAAGCCCAGGGTGTTGGCGGCGCGCTTGCCGATGGCAACAGTCTGGTCGGTACGCTTGACGACGCCGGCGTCGACGGTACCGTAGATCTGCACGGCGGTCTGCGCGTGCGCCACGCCAGCGAAGGCGCCCAGCAGAGCGACTGCCACGAGTGATTTTTTCATCTAGTTCTTTCCTTATAAAATGAATCGCAGGAATCCAGAGAGCATTGAGATTTGTTGTAGTTTCTGAACACTCGGATGTGTGAACCTTAAATGCTTAATGCGTCAAGATTGCCGTATTTGTCAATTATGACCGTTCGACTTGGTGGAAAGCCAATAAATCGAATCGTGCTGTTGTATTTTCGAAACGGCTGAGCTGGTCCTCTGCACCAAACTTAAGCATTGTTTAAGTTTCCTCTAGTCATCATCCTGAGGGTCCGTGATATAGGCATTTGTCCGGCCTCAAACCCTTTGAACATCGCAATCGAATTGCCCCGGCAAGGCTTTAGACTCTGGCCCATCCGGTTTGTGGTGCCGGAATGACATGCCGATCAGGCTTATCGGACGCCAACGTGCTTCTTCTGCACGTATTTCACAGGCGTCTTTAATTTTCAGAAAATGAGCGATGGCAAATCGTGAAGAATTAGCGATCATCCGCGGTGCTCGTGCCGGCCGCAGCGATTCCCAGTTGGCGCTGGGCCGTTTGTATTTATTTGGCAGCAACGGTTTACCGAAGAGCTTGCCCACCGCCCTGCATTGGCTCGACCGTGCTGCACAACAAGGGTGCACCGAAGCCTGGCAGCTGATTGGTAACCATATTCCCCTTGAACTGGCCCAACAAAGCCCGCAACCGGTCAGCCGCTGGTATGAGCGTGCCTATGATGGCGGCCTGGTGCGTGCAGGGCTGGTGTATGCCCAGCTCGTCCTCGAAGCGCGCGAAGCGTCCATGGCGCCACAGCAGCGCGCCAAGGCCCTGCGCGCGCTGGAGGATGCCGGCCGGGCCGGCTTCGCCCAGGCGCAATGGCTGCTGGCGCGCGAACACGGCGTCGACCTGCCCGATACGCGCCCGGGCAAGGGCGGCAGCGGCGAGGATGCCGCTCGATCCGGGCAACGCTGGCTGCGCGAGGCGGCCGACAGCGGCGTCGCGCCGGCACAGTTCGCTCTGCTGGAACAGGACTGGAAAGCCGGCGACCACGCTGCCTATCTGGCGCGCGCGTTGCCGCTGGCGCGCGCCATGGCCGGCTCCGACGCTGCCCGCGACGGCAGCTGCGCGCGCCTGGCGCCGGACGAGGTGACGTTGCTGTCGCGCTGCGCGCGCCTGGTTGCCGGCGCCGCCGTGGCGCACGACGTCGCCCCCGGCGAATTGCATGCGTTCTGGGAACTGGCGGCGGCGGAACAGGACCGGCACGCCCAGTTTTCGCTCGGCCTGTGGTGCGCGCGCATGCGCGTGGACGGCAAGCGCATCGATGCCGGCGGCGGCGCGGCCAATTTCAAGAAGGCGGTGCGCTGGCTGGTGCTGGCAGGCGAGCAGGGACTGGCCGAAGCCTGGTATGCCTTGTCGCGCATCTATATCAAACCCGAATATTCGCAGCGTAACGTCGTGGAAGCGCAGCGCTACCTGGAGCGCGCCGCCGAGATGGGCCATCGCGACGCCCAGCTGGAGTGCGGCAACGCCGCCTGGCGCGCGCGCCGCGAAAACGAGAGCAACGATGTGCGCGCCGTGTTCTGGCTGCAAAAGGCGGCGGTCCAGGCTTGTCCCAAGGCGGCTGCAGCGTTGCGCAAGATCGCGCCGCGCACGCCAGAAGCCTGGCCCGGGCTGGCGCCGCTGCTTGCCGGGCACGACCTGTCGGCGCATCCGCTGCTGGCGGCGCGCCTCGAACTGGCGCTGGTCTTCGGACTGAGCCGTGCCGAAACACTATTGCTTGACGTTAAGCAAGCCGATCAGGGGCATTGCCTGGTGGTCGACATCCGCGCCAGCTACGGCCGCAGCCGGCGCCGCCTGGTACTGGTGGAAACGGCGCAGGAGCGCCAGCTGCTCGATCGCGCCGCCGAACTGTTCGACAGCGTCGATTGCGGCCCGGGCGGGTCGGAAGGGAATTACCGGCAGCGCCTGTACCGCTTGCGCACCCTGCTGCCGGAAGCGGAAGGCGCCGGGGGCGACCTCGATTACGGCATCGCCGCCTGAGGACAGCGGTAGGGAAGGCACGGCGACGGTACCGTGATCACAGGTCGATCTCGCCTTCGAACACGCTAACGGCCGGACCGCTCAGGAATACCGGCTCGCCTTCGCCGGCCCAGCCGATCGTCAGCGCGCCGCCGCGCGCCTCGACCTGTACCGGCGAATCCAGCAAGCCACGGCGGATGCCCGCCACCACCGCGGCGCAGGCGCCGGTGCCGCAGGCCAGTGTCTCGCCCGCGCCGCGCTCGAACACGCGCAGTTTCACATGGCCGCGGTCCAGCACCTGCAGATAGCCGGCATTGACCCGCTTCGGAAAGCGCGGGTGGTGTTCGATGGCGGGACCGGTGTCCGCCACCGGGGCAGTGTCGACGTCGTCGACCACCTGCACCGCATGCGGATTGCCCATCGAGACCACCGACACCAGGATTTCCTGGCCATGGACCGCGATCGGCCACAGGGTATCGCGTCCTTGCGCCACACCCTTCAGGCCGCCGGCGTCAAACGGCACCCGCGCCGGTTCCAGCACCGGCGCGCCCATGTCGACCGTGACGCTGCCATCGTCTTCCAGGCGGGGGGTGATGATGCCGGCCATGGTCTGCACCCGGATGCTGCGCTTTGGCGTCAGGCCCTGCTCGCTCACGAAGCGCACGAAGGCGCGCGAGCCGTTGCCGCACTGCTCGACCTCGCCGCCATCGTTATTAAAAATGCGGTAGCGGAAATCGCAGTCCGGGGCGGTCGGGCGCTCGACCACCAGGATCTGGTCGGCGCCGATGCCGAAGCGGCGGTCGGCCAGGCGCCGCCACTGGTCCGGTCCGAAGTCGATGTGCTGGTTGATGGCGTCGATGACGATGAAGTCGTTGCCGGCGCCGTGCATCTTGGTGAATTTCAGTTTCATGGTGAACGCTAATATAGGTGCGAGTGCTAATCGTAGAACGACGGCTCGCCCGGCGGCCGCGTCTTGAAGCGCTTATGCGTCCAGAAGTATTCGGCGGGGTGTTCGCGCACGCGCTCCTCGATGAAGGCATTCATGCGGCGGGTGGCGGCGACCATGTCGCCGCCGGGGTAATCTTCCCATGCCGGGTAGAACGTCACGCGATAACCTTTGTAGTTCGGCAAGAACGTCGCCACGATCGGAATCACCTTGGCGCCGGTCGCGGCCGACAGACGGCCGAGGGCGGTCAGGGTAGCGGCCGGAATGCCGAAGAAGGGGACGAAGGCAGCATCCTTTTCGCCGAAATCCATGTCCGGCAACATGAAATAGGGCAGGCCGTCGCGCAGCGCGCGCAGGATCGGCTTGATGCCGTCGTCGCGCGTGAACAAGCGTACCGGGCCGTAGCGCTCGCGGCCGTAGCGCAGCAGATCGTCGAAGGCCTTGTTCTTTTGCGGCGAGTACATGGTCGAGAGCGGAATCACGCGCGCCGCCACGCCGGCCACGTCCAGGCACACGAAGTGCGGACACAGCAGGATGGTGGGACCGCTTTCCATTTGTTCCTGCGGCACTGCCGGCACCACCTCGATCAAGCCGTGGATGCGTTCGAACGACGCCCACCAGATCAGCGAGCGCTCCAGGATGCTGCGCGAATAGCCCTGGAAATGGCGCTTGGCGATGGCGACGCGCTCGGCCTCGCTCAGTTCCGGCATGCACAGGCGCAGGTTGATCAGGGCGATCTTGCGCCGTTTCGGAATGGCGTAATACATCATCCAGCCGATGGCGTTGCCGATGCGGCCGAGGATCGGCAGCGGCAGCCAGTGCAGCAGCCACAGCAGGGCAATCAGGAGCCTCATGCGACCGCCCCGCTTTCCGGCGCCGCCACGCCTTGCGGACGTTTGTAGCGGTTGTAGCTCCAGAAATACTGGGATGGGCAACGAGCGATCAATTGTTCCATCGCTCGGTTGATGGCGGCCGCCTGTTCGACCGGGGTGGCGGCCATTGCCGTGGCGGCCATCGCCGTGGCGGCCACTGCCGTGCCGGCCATGCTACCTTCGAACGGCACGAAGCGGATCGCATAGCCGCGCCCGCGCGGCAGGCGTTCGGCGTACACCAGCAGGATGTCGGCCTTGCCCAGCTGAGCCAGCTTGGCCGGCAGCGTCATCGTGTAGGCATCCTGGCCGAAGAACGGCGCCCACACGCCTTCTCCCTCCTGCGGCACCTGGTCGGGCAGCACGCCGACCGGCTGGCCCGCCTTGAGCGCCTTGGCCAGCATGCGCACGCCGGACAAATTGGCCGGCGCCAGGTGCATGTGCTGGCGCGCGCGCGCGCCTTCGACCAGTGGCTTGAGCGCGCTCTGGCGCGGCGGGCGGTACATGACGGTCAGTTCGACGCGCAGCGACACTTGCTGGGCGGTCAGTTCGAAGCAGCCCAGGTGCGGGGTGAGGAACACGATACCCTTGCCACTGTCGAGCCGGCGCTGCACCAGTTCCCAGTTTTCCATGGTCACGTGGCGGGTGACGCGTTCCTGCGGCGCGCACCAGACGAACGGCAGCTCGGCCAGCGCCTTGCCGGATTCGGCAATGGCAGCGCCCAGGGATGCGCCGTACCCGGCGCGCTCCAGGTTGGCGCGCAGGCGCCGGCGGTGGGACGGGGACAGCAGGTAGACCAGCCAGCCGAGCAGCGCGCCGAGCGCATGCAATACCGGCAGCGGAAACACTGCCAGGAAACGAAACAAAAGGACAAGCATTATCGAAGCAAAAGGACAAGCATGATTGATCGAGGTTGAGGCGGCACGTCTTGCCGCACCAAAATTCTTTTAAGGAGCGTAAAATAACACTTTGGGCAGTATCCGCGGAGTTAATGACAACTTGCGAAGCGGAATATAAATATCGCTAAAGCGTCGCAGGCTTCCGTACTGCGGCATTTTCAAACAGTATCAGGAGCCTTATCAATGTCTTCGAACGACTTCCTCTTCACTTCCGAATCCGTTTCGGAAGGCCACCCGGACAAGGTCGCCGACCAGATTTCCGACGCCATTCTCGACGCCATCCTGGAGCAGGATCCGACCGCGCGCGTGGCTGCCGAAACCCTGTGCAACACGGGCCTGGTGGTGCTGGCCGGGGAGATCACCACGCACGCGAACGTGGATTATATTCAAGTCGCGCGCAACACCATCAAGCGCATCGGCTACGACAATACCGATTTCGGCATCGACTACAAGGGCTGCGCCGTCATGGTCTGCTACGACAAGCAGTCGCCCGACATCGCCCAGGGCGTCGACGAAGGCGCCGGCATCGATCTCGACCAGGGCGCCGGCGACCAGGGCCTGATGTTCGGCTATGCCTGCGACGAAACCCCGGAACTGATGCCGGCCGCGATCTATTACGCGCACCGCCTGGTCGAGCGCCAGTCGCAGCTGCGCAAGGATGGCCGCCTGCCGTGGCTGCGTCCGGACGCCAAGTCGCAGGTCACGCTGCGCTACGTCGACGGCCGTCCGGTGTCGGTGAACACCGTCGTGCTGTCGACCCAGCACGCGCCGGAAATCGGCCACAACCAGATCGAAGAGGCGGTGATCGAAGAGATCATCAAGCCGGTACTGCCGCGCGAATGGCTGCAGGATACCCGCTACCTGGTCAACCCGACCGGCCGCTTCGTCATCGGCGGCCCGCAGGGCGATTGCGGCCTGACCGGCCGCAAGATCATCGTCGACACCTACGGCGGCGCGGCGCCGCACGGCGGCGGCGCCTTCTCCGGCAAGGACCCGTCCAAGGTCGATCGTTCGGCCGCCTACGCCGCCCGCTACGTCGCCAAGAACGTGGTCGCCGCCGGCCTGGCGCGCCAGTGCCAGGTGCAGGTCAGCTACGCGATCGGCGTGGCGCGTCCGATCAATATCACCGTGTACACCGAAGGCACCGGCGTGATCTCCGACGAGAAGATCGCGCAGTTGGTGATGGAACATTTCGACCTGCGCCCGAAAGGCATCGTGCAGATGCTCGACCTGCTGCGCCCGATCTACCAGAAGAGCGCCGCCTACGGCCACTTCGGCCGCGAAGAGCCGGAATTCAGCTGGGAGCGCACCGACAAGGCGGCCCTGCTGCGCGCCGAAGCCGGCCTGGCCTGATCCCACAAAGGCTGCGAGGGCAACGCAGCGTAGCGTGGACGGCTTTGCCGTCCACGCGTGCAACTCACCGTGTGCAACTCACGCATGCGAGTTACGCCGATGGCGCCGATTACCGCGTGGGCGGCATGGCCGCCTCGCCGGCCACGTTCACCTGTCTGTCCGTGGCGAGGGTGCGACAACGGCCGCCGATGCGCATCTTCTACCTGCCGGGGCCAGCAGCGGCAGCACGGCACTCGTGCTACACTACTGAATTCCGAGGAGCGTTGCGACGAAAGAGTCTTCTTTCGCCAGGCTCGGATCATCAACACCGCGCTCACGTTACTTTTTTCTTAACTTGAAAGGAGGGCGTGATGAGCGCCGTACTCAAAGACACCACCACCCAGGACTTCCTCGTTGCCGACATCGGCCTCGCCGCATGGGGCGAAAAGGAAATCCGCATCGCCGAAACCGAAATGCCGGGCCTGATGGCCATCCGCGAGGAATACGCCGCCAGCCAGCCGCTGAAGGGCGCGCGCATCGCCGGTTCGCTGCACATGACGATCCAGACCGCGGTCCTGATCCGCACCCTGGAAGCGCTGGGCGCGCAGGTGCGCTGGGCGTCGTGCAACATCTATTCGACCCAGGACCACGCCGCCGCCGCCATCGCCGCGGTCGGCACGCCGGTGTTCGCGATCAAGGGCGAGACCCTGGACGAGTACTGGGAATATACCCACCGCATCTTCGAATGGCCGGGTAATGAGCATGCCAACATGATCCTGGACGACGGCGGCGATGCGACCCTGCTGCTGCACCTGGGTGTGCGTGCCGAGAAGGACATCGCCGTTCTGGACAAGCCGGGTTCGGAAGAAGAGATCTGCCTGTTCAACGCGATCAAGGGCCGCCTGGCCGTCGATCCGCAGTGGTATTCGAAGCGCCTGCCGGAAATCAAGGGCGTGACCGAGGAAACCACCACCGGCGTGCACCGCCTGTACCAGATGCACCAGGACGGCAAGCTGGCCTTCCCGGCGATCAACGTCAACGACTCCGTCACCAAGTCGAAGTTCGACAACCTGTACGGCTGCCGCGAATCGCTGGTGGACGGCATCAAGCGCGCCACCGACGTCATGGTGGCCGGCAAGATCGCCGTCATCGCCGGCTACGGCGACGTCGGCAAGGGTTCGGCGCAGGCGATGCGCGCGCTGTCGGCGCAAGTCTGGGTCACCGAGATCGACCCGATCTGCGCACTGCAGGCGGCCATGGAAGGCTACCGCGTGGTGACCATGGATTACGCGGCCGAGCATGGCGACATCTTCGTCACCTGCACCGGCAACTACCACGTGATCACCGAAGAGCACATGAAGCGCATGAAGGACCAGGCGATCGTGTGCAACATCGGCCACTTCGACAACGAAATCGAAGTCGCCGCGCTCAAGAAGTACGAGTGGGAAAACATCAAGCCGCAGGTCGACCACGTGATCTTCCCGGATGGCAAGCGCATCATCCTGCTGGCTGAAGGCCGCTTGGTGAACCTGGGTTGCGGTACCGGCCACCCGTCGTACGTGATGAGCTCGTCGTTCGCGAACCAGACCATCGCCCAGATCGAACTGTTCGCCAATACCGGCAACTACCCGGTCGGCGTGTACACGCTGCCGAAGCACCTGGACGAAAAAGTGGCGCGCCTGCAGCTCAAGAAGCTGAACGCCAAGCTGACCGAGCTGACCGACGAGCAAGCCGCCTATATTTCGGTGAGCAAGGCCGGTCCGTATAAGCCGGATCATTACCGTTATTAATCTGGTAATATTTTCGGTTCGTTGGCAGCGCAAGGCGGCGGCATCGCGTCCGCCTTGCGCTGCCGTTCCGGACCATCTTGCGCGGTCCGGTCCAGCCGGCCTGAGCCGGCGTTCCGCCCGGGACGCCGCCGTGAGGGCCGCCGGACCGGCTCGCCTTCACGAAAGATCCACATGCGCTTGCTCGTTACCTGGTTGATCAATGCCGTCGCCCTGATGGCGCTGCCTTACCTGATGCATTCCGTTACCGTCACCAATGTCGGCGCCGCCCTGGTCGCGGCGCTGGTGCTCGGCCTGGTGAACACCCTGATCCGTCCGCTGCTGGTCGTGCTGACCCTGCCGGTGACGGTGGTGTCGCTCGGACTGTTCATCCTGGTGATCAATGCGCTGCTGTTCTGGCTGGTGGCCCAACTGGTCGCGGGTTTCCACGTCGCCGGATTCTGGTCGGCCTTCCTGGCGGCC
The DNA here is from genome assembly GCF_012849555.1 of Massilia forsythiae. Classification (NCBI taxonomy): domain Bacteria; kingdom Pseudomonadati; phylum Pseudomonadota; class Betaproteobacteria; order Burkholderiales; family Oxalobacteraceae; genus Massilia; species Massilia forsythiae. Next base: position 1,606,923 of record NZ_CP051685.1, on the reverse strand, counting down.
ATCCTGTACAGCATCATTTCGTGGGCGCTTTCCACCTTAATACTGAAAAAAGATGGCGACTCCTGACATCAGCATCGAGTTTTTCCCGCCCAAGACGCCCGAGGGCGCGGAAAAATTACGCACGGCGCGCCAGCAGCTGGCGACGCTCAATCCCAAGTATTTTTCGGTGACCTTCGGCGCCGGCGGCAGCACCCAGCAGGGCACGCTGTCCACCGTGCTCGACATCCAGGCCGAAGGTTTCCAGGGGGCGCCGCACCTGTCGTGCGTGGGCGCCACCCGCGACTCGATCCGTGCCATTCTGCGCGAACTGCATGCGCACGGCATCCGCCGCATCGTCGCCCTGCGCGGCGATCTACCCAGCGGCTATGGCGGCGCCGGCGAATTGCGCTATGCCAGCGACCTGGTCGAATTCATCCGCTTGGAAACCGGCGACTGGTTCCATATCGAGGTCGCGGCTTACCCGGAAATGCATCCGCAGGCGCGCTCGCCGCAGGACGACCTGCAGAACTTCGCGCGCAAGGTGCAGGCCGGCGCGAATGCCGCCATTACCCAGTACTTCTACAACCCGGACGCCTATTTCCAGTTTCTGGACAACGCGGCCAGGATGGGCGTGGACGTGCCGGTCGTGGCCGGCATCATGCCGATCACCAACTACACGCAGCTGATGCGCTTTTCCGAGATGTGCGGCGCCGAAATCCCGCGCTGGATCCGCCTGAAACTGGCCAGCTTCGGCGACGACAGCGCCTCGATCAAGGCCTTCGGCCTGGACGTGGTCAGCAGCCTGTGCGAACGCCTGCTGGCGGGCGGCGCGCCGGGCCTGCATTTCTACAGCATGAACCAGGCGGCGGCCACCACCGCCATCTGCCGGCGCCTGCAGGGTGCCTGACGCATCCGGCCGCGTTGCTGCATCAAGCGGCGCGGTTCAGGTGACGGAACTGGTTTCCGTCACGATCACGTCCAGCGGCACATCGTGCGTCCCGTGCGTGAACACCGCCTGCTGGTTGCTGTAGGCAATCCCGAGCGTATGCGGCCGCGGCGTGGTCTCCAGCGTGCGGTCGTAATAGCCGCCGCCATAACCGAGCCGGTAGTTTTCCGCATTGAATCCCAGGCACGGGATCAAGAGGGCAGGGGGGCGCCCGACGAAGCGCAGCGCGGCCGGCACCTGCACCCCCATCCGGTCCGGGATCATCGCTTCGCCGGGCGTCCATTCCACGAACGCCAGCGGCGCATCGCGCTCCATCACCACCGGCAGGCACAGGCGCAGGCCGGCCCGGTGCAGTTCGGCATAGGCGGCGCGCAAGTCCGGTTCGCCGGCCAGCGGCCAGTACACGCCGAGGCCGTCGACCTGGCGCAGCCGCCACCAGGCCAGCACCTGGGCGCCGATATGCGCATCCCATTGGACCTTGATTGCGGGCTCGAGCACCCCACGTGCCGACTTGAGCGCCTTGCGCAGCGCCGCCTTGGCCGCTTGCCGGCTGGCGGCATCGGCGCCGGCTTCCTGTGACAATTGTTTCGCGCCCGCCACGCTTGCCCTGGAGTCTGGCAGGCCGTCGGGACCGCATGGTATTCTTGATTCGCCGGTCATGGATGATATGAAGCGTACATTGAAAGTTGGTTTGATGTTCCCATCGAAATTGTTTGCCGGCGCCGGCCGGGTCGTCACCGGCATGGCCGCCAGCCTGCTGGCGATCGGCGCCGCACCCGGCGTTGCCGCCCAGCCGGCGTCGGCCGTGGTTCCCGCCGCTGCTGCCCCCGCCGCTGCGACCCCCGCCGCTGCCGCCGTCCCCGTAAATGCCGCCACTGCCGGCGTTCCCGCCGCCGTCGCCGCAGCGCCAGTCACCGCGTCCGGCGTCGCCGTTCTGGCTGCGACGCCCAGCGACATCCTGCGCGAGCAGGACGACTTGTTTGCGCAACTGCGCGAGGCAGCGCGCCAGAACGATGCCAGCCGCGCCATCGCGCTGGCCGACCGCCTGCCGAACTACGCGATCGCCTCGTATGTCGACTATTATCGGCTGAAACCGCGCCTGGGCGACGCCACCAACGAGGAAGTGCTGGCCTTCCTGAAGCGCTACCAGGGCAGCGCCATCGCCGACCGCCTGCGCAACGACTGGCTGCTCGAACTCGGGAGAAAGCGCGACTGGTTCAATTTCGACCGCGAACTGCCGCAATTCGTCCTCAACGACGATTACCAGGTGAAATGCTACGCATTGCTGTCGCGCGCCAGCAGGGGCCAGAACGTGGCGGCCGAGGCGCGCGTCCTGCTCGACAACCCGCCGCAGTACGGCGAAGCCTGCAACGCCCTGGTAGGCCAGCTGGTGCAGTCCGGGCAGTTCAACAATGCCGATACGTTGGCGCAGCTGCGCCTGGCAGGCGAAATGCACGCCACCGGTCCGGCCAAGCGCTCTGCGCTGCTGCTGGGCGCGTCCGACACGCGCGCCGCCCAGGCCGTCGACGTGCCGGCGGTGGCGATGGCGCGCGGCCTGGGCGACAGCCGTGCCGAGCATGAAATCTACCTGGTGGCGATCGGCCGCATGGCGCGCACCAGCATGAAGCTGGCGACGGTGGCGCTGAACAAGAACCTGTCCAAGCTGTCCGCCGAAGAACAGGCGATCGGCTGGTCGAACGTGGCGCTGGCCGCATCCCTGACGCTGGCGCCGGACGCCTGGGATTACTGGCAGCGCGCCGCCGGGGCGCCCCTGTCGCCGTTCCAGGCCGAATGGAAGACCCGCATCGCGCTGCGCCGCGGCGACTGGAAAACGGTGCGCGCCACCATCGACGCCATGCGTCCGGCCCAGCGCGAGGCGCCGGCCTGGCTGTACTGGATGGGACGCGCGCTGCAGGCCGAGGGCCGCCAGGAAGATGCGCAAGCGCTGTTCCGCCGCATCGCCAGCCAGAACAGTTTTTATGGACAGCTGGCGATGGAAGAGCTGGGCATGCAGATCAGCATTCCCGCCAGCGCCGCGGCGCCGAATCCGGCCGAACTGGCGGGAGCGGCGGCCGACCCGGGTTTCAAGCGCGCCCTGAAATTCTTTTCCATGCGCATGCGCTTCGAAGGCACGCGCGAGTGGAACTGGGCGCTGCGCGACTTGTCCGAGCGCCAGTTGCTGGCGGCCGCCGAGTACGCGCGCCAGAACGACATCCTCGACCGCATGGTGAACACCTCGGAGCGCACGCGCACCGAGTTCGACTATACCCAGCGCTTCCCGGCGCCGCACAACGACATCCTGCACCCGACCGCGCAAAGCCTCGGGCTGGACCGGGCCTGGGTGTATGGCCTGATCCGCCAGGAATCGCGCTTCATCACCGACGCCCGCTCCGGGGTCGGGGCGTCCGGCCTGATGCAGGTGATGCCGTCCACCGGCAAGTGGGTGGCGGAAAAGATCGGCCTGGTCGACTACGGACACGGCATGCTCAACGATATCCGCACCAACATCCTGCTCGGCACCAATTACCTGAACATGGTGCTGAACAATGCCGAGGGCTCGCAGGTGCTGGCCACGGCCGCCTACAATGCCGGCCCGGGCCGCTCGCGTACCTGGCGCGGCTTGCTCAACGCGCCCATGGAGGGCGCCGTGTTCGTCGAGACCATTCCGTTCGAGGAAACCCGCAACTACGTGCGCAACGTGATGTCGAACGCGACGAACTATGCCGCGTTGTTCGACAAGCGTCCGCAGTCGCTCAAGGCCCGCCTGGGGACGATCACGCCGCGCGCCAGCGCCACTGGCCTGCCTTGAGGAGAGCGAGCATGCACGAACCGACCGTGGTCCTGATCGGGGGAACCGGCTTCATCGGCAGCCACCTGGCGGCGCGCCTGTCACAGCATTCGGTGAACGTCGTGGTGGCGGCGCGCCACCAGGAGCGCGCCATGCACCTGATGCCGCTGCCCGGTATCGACATCGTCCAGGCCGACGTCCACGACGACGAAGCGCTGCGGCGACTGCTGGCGCGGCCCGGCATCGACGCCGTCATCAACCTGGTCGGCGTCCTGTATGCGCGCCGCGCCAGCCCCTACGGCCCGGAATTCCGGCGCGCCCACGTCGAGCTGCCGCGCCGCATCGCGGCCGCCTGCGCCGCCGCCGGCATCCCGCGCACCCTGCACATGAGCGCGCTGGGCGCCGATGCCGCCGGACCGTCGATGTACCAGCGCTCCAAGGCCGACGGCGAAGCGGCGGCACGCAGCCGGCCCGAGGTCGCGGCCACCATCTTCCGTCCTTCGGTGGTGTTCGGCGAAGACGACAATTTCTTGAACATGTTCGCGCGCCTGCAGCGCCACCTGCCGCTGGTGCCGCTGGCCAGCGCCGGTGCGCGCTTCCAGCCGGTGTACGTCGGCGATGTCGCCGAGGCCTTCGTACGTGCGCTGCTGGATCCCCACACGCGCGGCAAGACGTATGAACTGGGCGGCCCGCGCACCTATACGCTGGGCGAACTGGTGCAATTGGCCGGACGCTACAGCGGCCACGAGCGGCGCGTGCTTCCCTTGCCGGATGCCCTGGCGCGCTTGCAGGCCATGTTCTTCGAGCTGTTGCCCGGCACGCCGCTGATCAGCCGCGACAACCTCGACTCGATGCGTGTGGATAATGTTGTCAATCCGACACAATCAGCCGATCCGGCGCATCAAGCCTTGACAGCGGAAGCGCTCGGAATCAAGCTCACGGCGCTCGAAGCGGTGGCGCCGCAATACCTGGCGCCGCCCGGCGGCCTCGATGTCCTGCGCGCACGCGCCGGACGCTGAGCCGCGCATCCCTTTGCCCACGCCATCGTCCACCTACTTGCCACCCTAGCCACGCCATGCAGACAATCGAACTCGACCCGACGCTCACCCAGACCCTCGACCAGGCGCGCCAGGCCGGCCTGACCCTGGTCATCGGCAACAAGAATTATTCGTCGTGGTCGATGCGGCCGTGGGTGGCGGCGGTGGCGTCCGGCATCCCGTTCACCGAGGTGCGCGTGCTGCTGGATCAGCCGGAAACCTCGGCCAACATCGCGCGCTACTCGGCCGCCGGCCGGGTGCCGGTGCTGCTGGCCGGTGAGATGACGATCTGGGACAGCCTGGCGATCTGCGAGTACCTGGCCGAGCAATTCCCGGATAAACACCTGTGGCCGCAGGACGTGGCTGCGCGCGCGCTGGCGCGTTCGGTGGTGGCCGAGATGCATTCCGGCTATCCGGACCTGCGCACCGCGATGTCGATGAACATCAAGGCGCGCCTGCCGGGCCGCGGGCGCACGCCGGGCGCCCAGGCCGACATCGGCCGCATCTGCGAGGTCTGGGAAGAGTGCCTGGCGCGCTTCGGCCACCACAACTTCCTGTTCGGCGACTTTTGCATCGCCGACGCCTATTTCGCGCCGGTGGTGACGCGCTTTAAAACCTATGGCGTGGCGCTGGCGCCGGCACTGCAGGCGTATTGCGAGCGCGTGCTGGCGCACCCGGCGGTGGCGCGCTGGGTCGACGAAGCGATGCAGGAAACCGAGATCGCCGCCGGCCACGAAGACCAGATGCCGGACTGACGCGCGTGGCAGCGATGCGATCGTACATCGTCGGCGGCGCGGTCCGCGACGACTTGCTGGGATTGCCGGTCAAGGACCGTGACTGGGTCGTGGTCGGCGCCACGCCCGAGCAGATGGTCGCGCAGGGTTTTCGTCCGGTCGGCAAGGATTTTCCGGTGTTCCTGCATCCGCACACGCAGGAAGAGTATGCACTGGCACGCACCGAGCGCAAGACCGCGCCCGGCTACCACGGCTTCGTGTTCCATACCGCGCCCGAGGTCACGCTGGAAGACGACCTGGTGCGGCGCGACCTGACCATCAACGCCATGGCGCGCGCCGAGGACGGCGGCATCGTCGACCCGTACGGCGGCTTGCGGGATCTGCAGGACAAGGTTTTCCGTCACGTCTCCGAGGCATTTGCCGAAGACCCGGTGCGTATCCTGCGCCTGGCGCGCTTCGCCGCGCGCTTCGCCGAATTCACGGTCGCCGCGCCGACCATGGCGCTGATGCGCGCGATGGTCGAGGCGGGAGAGGTCGACGCGCTGGTGCCGGAACGGGTATGGCAGGAACTGGCGCGCGGCTTGATGGAACGCACGCCGTCGCGCATGCTGGCGGTGCTGCGCGATTGCGGCGCGCTGGCGCGCATCCTGCCCGAGCTGGATGCGTCGTCGGACGCGCCGCGGCATGCGCACATCGCCGGCGGCACCCATGTGGCTGGCGCCCGCATGGCGGGCGTGATCGACCGGGCCGCCGCACGTGAGCTGTCCTTGCCGACGCGTTTCGCCGCGCTGATGCAGGCCCTGGATGCCGAGCCGATCCAGGCCGCCTGCAAGCGCCTGCGCGTGCCCAGCGATTGCCGCGATCTCGCCGTGATGACGGCGCGCGAACGCGACACGCTGGCGAACGCGCTGGCATTGCCTGCGGAGAACCTGGTTACCCTGTTCGAACGCTGCGACGGCTTCCGCAAGCCGGAACGTTTTGCGCAGATGCTGCTGGCCGCCGCATGTGAGGCGGCGCAGCCGTCGCACGCGCATGCCTATCCGCAAGGGTCGTACCTGCTGCGCGCCCTGGACGCGGCGCGCGCCGTGAATGCCGGCGAGGTGGCGGCCCGTTGCGCCGACGACAAGGCGAAGATCCCACACGCCGTGCATGCGGCGCGGGTGGCGGCGGTCGAGGCTATCCTGGACGCCATCCGCGACTGAAAGCGGTCCGTGAGCGCTTTGACTCGCCTACCTGGTGCTTTCTACCGGCTCGGCGGGCACCATGTCATCCAATGATTGCGCAAAAAAGACGCTTTCGCCGCAACCTGCACGCATATCCGATCAAGCACAGCCGTCATCCGGGTAATCCATTACAATGACGCGATTGGTGCAGTGCACAAAACAGGTTCGCAAATGACGCAGGACAATCCACTCCGCCGCTGGCTGCACAACCTGGCCGGCAAGAACGGACGCCAGCCGGTCCTGGTCAAGGTACTGGGCGAGCGCGACCGGCGCCGCGTGCTGCGCCACTTCATGGCGCTCGACACCAGCGATCGCCTGCTGCGCTTCGGCAGCATGCTGCCCGACGCCCAGGTCGAAGCCTATGTGGCCAAGCTCGATTTCGCCAACGACATCGTGTTCGGCGTGATCGACCGGCCATTTCACCTGGTCGGCGTCGGCCATCTCGCCTTCAGCGCGCGCGATGCCCATCCCGGCAGCGTGCGCGATACCGACAAGGAAAAGGTCGCGGAGTTCGGCGTGTCGGTGTCGAAGAGCGCGCGCGGGCAGGGCGTCGGCACGCGCCTGTTCGAGCGCGCCGCGATCCACTGCCGCAATGTCGACGTCGATACCCTGTACATGCAATGCCTGGCCTCGAATCGCACCATGATGCATATCGCCCGCAAGGCCGGCATGGAAATCAAGCGCGAATACGGCGAAGCCGACGCCCACCTGCACCTGCCGCCGCCCAGCCCGTCGAGCGTGCTGGCCGAGGCGCTGGAAGAGCAGATCGCCAAGATCGACTACACGGTCAAGGCGAATGCGCGGGCGGCGTTCAAGTTGTTTTCGACGAAGAAGTGACGTTCCGCGAAAACATGCGCGCCGTCGTCCCCGCGAAGGCGGGGACCCATGCTGAGTAAAACGCAGTGGTAACGCTGAGCATTCCGCTACAGTGACCATGCATGGGTCCCCGCCTGCGCGGGGACGACGCTAGGGCATGCGCGCCAGCAGTGCTTCGATCGTCTCCAGCCCCGGCGGCGTCGCGCCGGCGGCCAGGCAGGCCGCCGCGCCGGCTGCGACCGCGAAGCGCAGGTGCGCCAGGCCGTCGCGCCCGGGCGCATGCAGCATGCTCCAGGCCAGCGCCGCTATGCTGGCGTCGCCGGCGCCGACCGTGTCGGCCACCTCGATGCGCGGCGCCGCCACCGACCAGCTTTCCCGTGCCAGGTGCAGCGAAGCGCCGGCCGCGCCCTTGGTGTACAGGTAGCAGGCATCCGGGTTCCAGGCGCGCAGGCGGGCGAAGGCGGCATCGGCGTCATCCGTGCGGAACAGGCCGGTCAAGTCTTCTTCCGATACCTTGATCACGTCGGCCAGCGCCGTCATGCAGCGCAGCGTGGCGTCGTAGCGCTCGTCCATCAAATTGCGGAAATTCGGGTCGTAGCTGATGCGCACGCCCTGCGCCTTGAGCGATTCGGCCAGGGCCACCAGCTTGCCGGCCAGCGGCTGGCGCGCCAGGCTGATGCCGCCGAAGTGCGCCCAGCGGCAGGCCGCGCGCCAGCCGTCCGGCAGGGTATGCGCGTCGAAATGCAGGTCGGCGCTGTCGTCGCCGATGAAGAAATAGCTGGGCGGATCGAGCCGGTGCACGATCGCCAGCAGCGGCGATTTGTCCACGCGCTGCAGCAGGCGCAGGTCGAGGCCGGCGGCGCGGCTTGCCTGCCACAACTGGTCGCCGAACACGTCGCGGCTGACCGCGCCGGCGAAGCCGCTCGGCGTGCCCAATCTCGCCATGGCGCGCGCCACGTTCCAGGTCGAGCCGCCGACCAGGCTGGTCCAGCGCGTCGCGCCTGCACCCGCCGCGCCGGGGTCGACGATCATGTCGGTCAGCGCCTCGCCGGCCGCCACGAACGCCGGAAATTCGCCGGCGGCGCCGTTCTCCGGCGCGCCGCTGCCTGCTGCTTGCTCCATCATTGCCTCGTCCATCGATCACTCGCGTTCATGGATACGTTCACTGGTCGATCACGTTCAGCACCTCGTAGCAGGCGCCCATCGTGTGGTAGTCGACCTTGCCGGCCGGGCTTTTTTCGTCGGTCAGCTTGGCATTGTCCGGCGCCAGGATGCGGTACCAGGCGCCATGATCGTGGTCGACGAAGTGGTTCCAGCTGTAGGTCCACAGCCGGTCGTACCAGTCCCAGTACGCCTTGTCTCCGGTGCGCGCGCCCAGCAGGGCGGCCGCCGCCAGGCTTTCGGCCTGCACCCAGAAATACTTGTCGGCGTCGCAGATGCTGCCATCCGGCGCGAAGCCGTAGTGGATGCCGCCGTGGCGCTCGTCCCAGGCGCTGGACAAGGCCGCGTCGAACAATGCGCGTGCACGCGGCAGCAGCCAGCCGGCATCGTTCTGCAGATGGTCCTTGTGGCGCTCCATGATCAGGAGCAGCTTGGCCCATTCGGTCAGGTGGCCCGGCTGGTAGCCCCAGGGGCGGAAGATGTTGGTCTTGTCGTCGCGGTTGTAGTCGGGGTCGACCGACCAGTCGGCGTGGTAGTGTTCCCACACCAGGTTGCCGTACAGGGCGGCCTGGCGCACCGTGATGTTGTGCGCCAGCGTCTCGGCGCGCTGCAGGTAGCGCACGTCGGCGGTCGCCTCGAAGGCGGCCAGCAAGGCTTCGCAGGCGTGCATGTTGGCGTTCTGGCCGCGGTAGGACGACAACTGCGACCAGTCGGCGCTGGCCTCGTCGGCGTACAGGCCATGCTGCGCTTCCCAGAAATGGCGTTCCATCAGGTCGACTGTTTCGTCGATCCAGGCGCGCGCCTCGTCCACGCCGGCCATCAGCGCATGCGCGTAGGCCAGCAGCACGAAGGCCAGGCCGTAGCAGTGGTTGGTGGCGTCCAGCACGCGCTTTTCGCCTTGCGGCCAATCCAGCAGCCAGGCGTAGCCGCCGCTGGACGGGTCGCGGTGCGCTTCGCGCAGGAAGCGCAGGCCGTGCAGCATGCGTTCGCGGTCGGCCTGTTCACCGAATTGGCGCCAGGCCATGGCGAAGTTGAACACGAAGCGCGTGCTGCTGACCAGGTGGCGCGTGCGGGCGTCGTAGACGCTGCCGTCGTCCTTGTAGAAGTGATAGAAGCCGCCGCTGGGGTCGACGCAGCGCGGGTCGTAGAAGGCGCGGGTATGGCGGATGTGGCGCAGCAGGAAGTCGCGCGATCGGAAATCTGGAAGCATGTTCAACGTCTCTGTAGGGTTGTCGCCGGCCTCGATGGGAGCGGCGTCGTTAAAAACTCATTTGCGCGGCCGGAAATCCTCGCACACGGTGCTGGCGCGCACCACCAGCTCGACCGGCGCCACCTTTTCCAGCGCCGGCTCCTGGGCGCCGCGCAGCAGCAGCTCGACGCCGAGCGCGCCCAGTTGCTTCTTGTCGACGCGCAGCGTGGTCAGGGGGCGGTGGCCCAGCACCGCGCTGGCGATGTCGTCGAAGCCGGCGATGGACAGGTCGTACGGCACGCTCAGGCCGGCTGCCAGCGCGCAGCGCATCGCCACCAGGGCGGCGGCGTCGTTGTAGCAGAACACCGCGTCCGGCGGATGGGGCAGCGACAGCAGCGACTGCATCGCTTCCTGGGCGCCGGTCTCGAAGTCGACGCCGTCGGGCAGGCTGACGTCCAGTCTCGGATCGGCCAGCATGCCGGCCTCGAACAGCGCCTGGCGGTAGCCGCGGTTGCGCTCGCGCACGCTGTAGTGGCTGAGCGAGCCGGAGATCATGGCGATGCGCTCGCGTCCCAGTTGGACCAGGTGCCGGGTGGCGAGGTAGCCGCCCATGTGGTTGTCCGGATTGACGGAACTGTAGCCGCGCAGCTTCATGTCGATCAGCACCAGCGGCTTGCCGCTGGCGCGCAGCGCGGCCAGCAGTTCCGGTTCGAAGAAGCCGGCGCACACGATCGCATCCGGCGCATGCATGCGCAGCTGGTCGTTGACGCCGTCGGCCGGCCCCACCGCCATGAACGACAGCACGATGCCCTGCTTGCGGCAGGCTTCCTCGGCGCCGTGCAGCACCGGCGAATAGAACGGGCTGCTGGCGGCGGTGTTGTGCTGGCGGTGCAGCAGAAAGGCCAGGCGGCGGATGCGCTTGCGGCGCAGCTTGCAAAAGTCGTAGCCGAGCTCGCGTGCGGCGCTCAGCACCATCTGGCGCGTGTGTTCGGTGAGGCCGGGCTCGTTCTTGAGGGCGCGCGAGATGGTGCCGGTGGACACGCCGGCGTGCTTGGCCAGGTCGCGGATGGTGACCGGCGCAGGGTAGTCGGGATTCACGCTGTCTCCGATATTGTTGTGGTCGATGCGCATCGTCAGTGCTGTCGGCGCATGGCAGGCGGTCGTTGCCGCCTTTTTATTGTGCAGTCTTGCATATCGCCATGACAACGGTCAAACCCGTGTTTGCACTTTCGAGCAAGTTTAGCCGGCTTTACTAAACAGCTTATTACGGGTATTGTCCAGAGTGCCACGAAATCGATTTCATGAGCAGGACGGATGAGGATGGCAACTGTTTAGTGGCGCTCGCTAAACTTGGCCAGGAAACAATCCTCCATTTGACCCTGTCAAACTGCTTATGCACAATATTTCGAATAAAAAAGTTGTAATTACACAAAAATTATCAGGAGACACCATGGAACGCGTTTCATCGCCGGCGCTCGCGCCGCTCGACCATGCCCAGCCGGCCAACACCGCCTTTCCGCTGACCGTCGTCACCATCCTGTTCTTCATGTGGGGTCTGCTGACTTCGCTGAACGACGTGCTGATCCCGCACCTGAAGTCGATCTACACGCTGACCTACGTGCAGGCGATGCTGGTGCAGTTCTGTTTCTTCGGCGCCTACGCCATCGTGTCGCTGCCGGCCGGCATGCTGATCCGGCGCATCGGCTACAAGCACGGCGCCGTGACGGGTCTCGCCATCGCCGCGGGCGGCTGCGCGCTGTTCTATCCGGCGGCCACCAGCGGCTACGGCCTGTTCCTGTTCGCCTTCTTCGTGCTGGCCGGCGGCATCACCATCCTGCAGGTGGCGGCCAACCCGTACGTGACGGTGCTGGGTGCGCCGGCCACCGCGTCCAGCCGCCTGAACCTGACGCAAGCCTTCAATTCGCTCGGCACCACGCTGGCGCCGGCGCTGGGCGGCCTCTTGATCCTGTCCGGCACCGTGCTCGGCGCCGACGAACTGGCGCGCCTGCCGGCCGCGCAACAAGTGGTCTACCAGGCGCACCAGGCGGCGGCGGTGCAGGGGCCGTACCTGGTCCTGGCGGCGGCGCTGCTGGGCCTGGCCGTGCTGTTCGCGCTGGTGCGCCTGCCGGCGATCCGCGACGGCGCCGCCGGCGCGGCCGCGGCGGCCGGTTCGCTGTTGCAGCACAAGCACCTGGTGCTGGGCGCGGTCTGCATCTTCGTCTACGTGGGCGCCGAGGTCAGCATCGGCAGCTTCCTGATCAACTTCCTGGGCGAGGCGCGCATCGCCGGCCTGGCGCACGCCGACGCCGCCCTGTACGTCAGCTACTACTGGGGCGGCGCCATGATCGGCCGCTTCGTCGGCTCGCTGGTGATGCGCCGCGTCAGCCCGGGCCGCGCGCTGGCCTGCAACGCCGCGCTGGCGATCCTGCTGGTGCTCACCGCCACCTTCGGCAGCGGCCGCACCGCCATGTGGGCGCTGCTGGCGGTCGGCCTGTGCAATTCGATCATGTTCCCGACCATCTTCAGCATGGCGCTGCACCGCCTCGGTCCGCTGACCGGCCAGGCGTCCGGCGTGCTGTGCATGGCCATCGTCGGCGGCGCCATCGTGCCGTTCGTGCAGGGCGCGCTGGCCGATGCGCTCGGCCTGCAGCCGTCGTTCCTGGTACCGGCCGCGTGCTACGCCTTCGTGCTGTACTTCGGCGCCAGGTATGCGCGCCTGTACTCGCACGGCCCGGCCGCCTGACCGTTTCAACGCCGCCGCGCTCGGGCCATGCCGGCCGCGCGGCGGTTCCACGCCATACCGCCACCACCATCCCAGAACTCGATAGAGAGAGGCACCGTTCCATGCGTTTCCGCCACCAGCACGTCCTGACTTCCGCCGCCGCCGCCATCGCCATGGCCTTCCCCCTGCTCGCCGCCGCCGCGCCCGCCACCCCGCCGGAACCGGCGCAGAAACCCTGGCTCGACCGCGCCCTGGGCGCCGACCAGCGCGCCCAGCTGGCCGTCAAGGCCATGACCCAGGAAGAAAAGCTGCGCTGGGTATTCGCCTACTTCGGCCACGACTTCAACGGCAAGGCAAAGATCGCGGAAGCGCTGCCGCAATCGGCCGGCTACATCCCCGGCACCCCGCGCCTGGGCCTGCCGGCGCTGTTCGAGACCGACGCCGGCCTGGGCGTGGCCTCGCAGGGCGGTCCCAAGGTGCGCGAGCGCACCTCGCTGCCGTCGGGCCTGATGACGGCGTCGAGCTGGGACCCGAAGGTGGCCTACGCCGGCGGCGCCATGATCGGTGCCGAGGCGCGCGCCTCCGGCTTCAACGTGATGCTGGCCGGCGGCGTCAACCTGCTGCGCGAACCGCGCAACGGCCGCAACTTCGAATACGCCGGCGAAGACCCGCTGCTGGCCGGCACCATGGTCGGCAATGCCATCAAGGGCATCGAGTCGAACCACGTGATCTCGACCCTGAAGCACTTCGCGCTGAACGACCAGGAAACCGGCCGCAACGAACTCGATGCGCGCATCGACAAGGCGGCGCACCGCATGTCCGACCTGCTGGCGATGGAAATCGCACTGGAGCAGTCGGACGCCGGTTCGGTGATGTGCTCGTACAACCGGGTGAATGGTCCCTACGCCTGCGAGAACGGCTACCTGCTCAACGACGTGCTGAAGCGCGACTGGGGTTTCAAGGGTTTCGTGATGTCCGACTGGGGCGCCACCCACAGCACCGTGGCTGCCGCGAACAACGGCCTGGACCAGCAGTCCGGCCATGAGTTCGACAAGTCGCCGTACTTCGGCGGCGCGCTGCAGGAAGCGGTCAAAACCGGCGCGGTATCGCAGGCGCGCCTGGACGACATGGTCACGCGCATCGTGCGCACCATGTTCGCCAAGGGCGTGGTCGACCACCCGGTCAAGGAGGGCGGCGCCATCGACGCCGCCAGGAACGTCGCGGTCAGCCGCGCCACCGCGGAAGAGGGCATGGTGCTGCTGAAGAACGACGGCCGCGTGCTGCCGCTGGCGAAGACGGTGCGCACCATCGCCGTCATCGGTGGCCATGCGGACGTCGGCGTGCTGTCCGGCGGCGGTTCCTCGCAGGTGTATCCGGTGGGCGGCATGGCGGTGAAGGGCTTGCTGCCGGCGACCTGGCCGGGCCCGGTGGTGTACCACCCGTCCTCGCCGCTGCGCGCGATCCAGGCGCTGGCGCCGAACGCGAAAGTGGTCTACGACGACGGCACGGATAAAGCGCGCGCCGCACGCGTGGCGGCCCAGGCCGACGTGGCGCTGGTGTTCGCCACCCAGTGGATCGGCGAAGCCAACGATGCCGAATCGCTGGCGCTGCCGGACCGCCAGGACGACCTGATCGCGCAGGTGGCCGGCGCCAACGCGAAAACCGTGGTGGTGCTGGAAAACGGCAGCCCGGTGGCCATGCCGTGGCTGAACAAGGTGCCGGCGGTGCTGGAAGCCTGGTACCCGGGCAGCGGCGGCGGCGACGCCATCGCCAACATCCTGTTCGGCGCGGTGAACCCGTCCGGCCACCTGCCGGCCACGTTCCCGGTCTCGGAGCAGCAGCTGCCGCGGCCGAAGCTGGACGGCGACCCCAAGCAGCCGGAAATGCAGTTCGCCATCGACTACACCGAGGGCGCCACGGTCGGCTACAAATGGTTCGACCAGAAGGGCATCAAGCCGCTGTTCGCGTTCGGCCACGGCCTGTCGTACACGACGTTTGCCTATTCCGGCCTGGGCGCGCAGATGAAGGATGGCCGCCTGCACGTGCGTTTCAAGGTGACCAACACCGGCAGCGTGGCCGGCAAGGACGTGCCGCAGGTGTACGCGTCGCCGCTGGGCGCCAGGTGGGAAGCGCCGAAGCGCCTGGCCGGCTGGGACAAGGTCGCGCTGCAGCCGGGCGAATCGAAGGAAGTCGAGGTGACGGTCGAGCCGCGCGTGCTGGGCATGTTCGACGAAGCCTCGCGCACCTGGCGCATTACCAAAGGCAAGGTCAAGCTGATGCTGGCCGAGGACGCCGCCGGCACCAACGCCAGCAGCGTGACGGTCGACGTGCCGGCCGCCACCCTCGATGCGCGCGGACGCCTGCAGGCCGGCCGCTGATCCATCCTTTTATTCTGGAGCGAACATGAAACACGGGATCGTTTTCGCTGTAACCCCTGCTGTAAAACCTGCTGTAACCTCTGCTGTGAAACCTGCCGCCTTCAAGCCGGCGATCGCGCTGGCGGCGGCCGTCATGGCGGGCGCGCTGGCGGCGGGCAGCGCCGGTGCGGCGCAAAGCGCGCCGCAAGGCATGGCCGCCGCGCCCGACGCCGCCTTCGTCGTCGTGCAAGGCACGCATTTCGTGCGCAACGGCCAGCGCTACTACGTGGCCGGCACTAACCTCTGGTACGGCGGCTACCTGGGCGCGCCGAGCGGCGTCGGCCAGCGCGCGCGCCTGGTCAAGGAACTGGACCGCCTGCAGGCGCTCGGCATCAACAACGTGCGCGTGCTGGCGGTGTCCGAAAAGACCGACATGAAGAGCGCGGTCAGCCCGGCCACGACGAGTGCGCCCGGCCAGTACGACGAGGAATTACTGAAAGGGCTGGATTTCCTGCTGGCCGAACTGGGCAAGCGCGACATGACCGCGGTGCTATACCTGAACAACTTCTGGCAGTGGTCGGGTGGCATGACCCAGTACCTGAACTGGTTCACGGGCAGCGCGGCGCACGACCCCAACGTGAGCAAGGACTACGAGCGCTTCATGGCGGAGAATGCGCGCTTCTACGGCAATGCGAATGCCCAGTCCGAGTACCGGCGCGTGATCGCGCGCATCGTCAAGCGCGTCAACAGCGTCACCGGCAAGGCTTACCGCGACGACCCGGCGCTGATGGCCTGGCAGCTGGCCAACGAGCCGCGTCCCGGCAACGCCAAGGCCGGCAAGGAGCAAAAGGCGGCCTACGTGCGCTGGATCGCCGAGACCGCCGGCTATATCCGCTCGCTCGATGGCAAGCACATGGTCAGCAGCGGCAGCGAAGGCCTGGCCGGTTCGGCCGAGGATGGCCAGCTGTACCTGGACGCGCACCGCACGCCGAACATCGCCTACCTCACGTACCACCTGTGGCCGAAGAACTGGGGCTGGTTCGATTCGAAGCAGCCCGATAAAACCTGGGCCGGCATGATGGACAAGAGCCTGCGCTACCTGAACGTCCACGTCGACTACGCCAAGACCCTGGGCAAGCCGATCGTGCTGGAAGAATTCGGCATGGACCGCGACGGCGCCTCGTTCGACATCGCCGCGCCGACCACGGTGCGCGACCGCTTCTACGGCGAAGTCTTCAAGCTGGTGCAGCAGCGCGCCGCCGCCGGCGACCCGATCGCCGGCTGGAATTTCTGGGCCTGGGGCGGCGCCGGGCGTGCGGCGAATGCCGATTACTGGTGGAAGCCGGGCAACGACTTCGTCGGCGATCCGCCGCAGGAAGAGCAGGGCCTGTATTCGGTGTTCGACAGCGACGCCAGCACCCTCAAACTGATCCAGGCATCGGCCCAGCGCCTGCGCGCCATCGGAGGCAAGCCATGACGGCGAAACGCAGGCTGCACGGCGCTCTGGCCGGGGCGCTGGCCGCCGCACAGCTGGCCTGCATCGGCCTGGCCGCCCCCGGCGCCGCCTGGGCGCAACAGGCCGGCGGCCTGGCCGCCACGCCGCAGATGGGCTGGAACAGCTGGAACAAATTCGCCTGCAACATCGACGAGAAGCTGATCCGCGAGACCGCCGACGCCATGGTCAAGCTCGGCCTCAAGGATGTGGGCTACCAGTACATCAACATCGACGATTGCTGGCACGGCAGCCGCGATGCCGACGGCAACATGCGCCCGGACCCGCAGCGCTTCCCGTCCGGCATGAAAGCGCTGGCCGACTACGTGCACGCGCGCGGCCTGAAGCTCGGCATCTATTCGGACGTCGGTGCCACCACCTGCGGCGGCCGGCCCGGCAGCCGCGGCCACGAATACCAGGATGCGCGCAGCTACGCCGCCTGGGGCATCGACTACGTCAAGTACGACTGGTGCGACAGCAAGGGCTTGAATGCGGTCGGCGCCTACACCACCATGCGCGACGCCATCAAGGCGTCCGGCCGCCCGATGCTGCTCAGCATCTGCGAATGGGGCGAGAACAAGCCGTGGGAATGGGCGCAGGACGTGGGCCAGTCGTGGCGCACCACCGGCGACATCTACCCATGCTGGGATTGCGAGATGAACCATGGTTCCTGGTCCGCCTTGGGGGTGCTGCGCATCCTCGACAAGCAGGCCGGCCTGCGCAAGTACGCCGGTCCCGGCCACTGGAACGATATGGACATGCTCGAAGTCGGCATGGGCATGACCGAAGACGAGGACCGCGCCCACTTCTCGCTGTGGGCCATGCTGAATTCCCCGCTCATCCTCGGCAACGATCTGCGTTCGATGCCGGCCCCGGTACAGGGCATCATCGGCCGGCGCGAGGTCATCGCCATCAACCAGGACCCGCTCGGGGTGCAGGCGCTGCGCTTTTATAACCAGGGGCAGGTCGAGCTGTGGGCCAAGCCGCTGGCGGGCGACGAGTGGGCCGTGATGATCCTGAACCGCGGCGAGGCGCCGCTGCCGTACCGCTGGGACTGGAAGCAGCACCGCATCAGCGACGATCTGAGCAAGCGCGAGGTCGATTTCAATAAAGACACCTGGCGCTGGCAGGATGCCTGGACCGGCAAGCGCGGCGATACGGATAAGCGCCTGGACGTGACGGTGCCGGCGCACGGCGTGGTGCTGTTGCGCCTCAAAAAGGCATAGCGGAATGAGTACCGGCAAACGCCACGCCGCAGGCGCCCGCTTACCGTCCGGACGGCGTTTGGCGCGCGCGGCGCTGGCGCTGCTGGCCGGCGCGGCCGCCATGGCGGCAGCCGCTGCGGCCCTTGCTGCAGCAGCCGATGCCGCTGCGCCAAGCGCCGCCATGGCCAGCATGCGCGCCGACGACGCGCGCGTGCTGCGCATGGGCCGCACTGTCGCCGCCGGGGATGGCGCGTTGCGCTTCGGCTATCCCGGCGTGACGCTGACCGTCGAATTCGAGGGCACCCGCCTGGCGGCCGATCTCGCCGGCGGCGCCGGCAGCCTGCTCGACGTGCGCGTCGACGGCGGCACCCCGTTCACGCTGCGTCCCGGCACCCGGCGGCGCAGCGTGGCGCTGGTCGAACATGCGGCGCCGGGACGGCACCGGGTCGAGCTGCTGCACCGCACCGAGACCTGGCTCGGCGTGGTGACGGTGGCGCGCTTCGCCACCGACGGCCGCTTTCACGCACCGCCGCCGCTGCCCGCGCGCAGCATGCTGGTGCTGGGCGACTCCGTCACCTGCGGCGCCGACATGGAGCGCGGCCCGGGCGACAAGAACGACCCGAGCTGGTGGAACGCCGGCGCTTCCTACGGCATGCTGCTTGGACACGCCCTGGGCGCCCGGGTGCAGCTGGTGTGCCATGGCGGGCGCGGGCTGCTGCGCAGCTGGAACGGCAACACCGACGAATACCAGTTGCCGGCCTTTTACGAACTGGCGATTGCCGACGCCGCCGCACCGGCGCCGTGGCAACAAGCCGATGACCGGGCCGATCTGATCCTGGTGGCGATCGGTACCAACGATTTCAACCAGGGCATTCCCGAGCGCGAAGCCTGGGTCGGCGCCTACGCCGCCTTCGTGCGCCGCCTGCTGCGCGACCATCCGCAGGCGCAGGTCGCGCTCACCGAAGGCGCCATCCTGGACGGCGAAAAAAAGGCGGCGCTCACTGCCTACCTGCGCGAGACGGTGGAACGGGTGGCGGACGCGCGCGTGCACGCGATCCCGTCGCTGCACCATCCGGGCGATGCGCAGGATGCGCATCCGACCACGCCCCAGCACGCGGCCATGGCGCGCGAACTGGCGCCGCACCTGCGCCGCCTGGCCGGCTGGTAAACGGTATAAACAATAAAAAACACCCCGGCGCGGCCATCGCGCCGGGGTGTCGGCCGTGCATCAGTGGGCGGCATCCGGCTATCGGCCAAGCGCTGCGCTTGCCGGCGGATGTCCTCACACCAGCGGCAGCGCCGTGGTTTCCTTGATGCGCTGCAGGGCGAAGCTCGACTTCACGTCCAGCACTGCCGGATGGCGCAGCAGCGTGCTCATCATGAAGCGCGAGAAATGTTCCATGTCTTCCACATGCACGCGCAGCAGGAAATCCATTTCTCCGGTCATCGCATAGCAGGCCACGACTTCGGGCCAGGCCGATACCGCTTGCGCGAACTCGAAGCGCGGCGAGGTCGCCGGCACGCGCGCGTTCGGCGCGCCTTCGCTGTGCTTTTCCAGGCGTACGTTCACATAGGCCAGCAGGCCGAGACCGAGCTTGTCGGGGTCGAGCAGCGCCACGTACTGGCGGATGACGCCGGCTTCCTCGAGCCGCTTGATGCGGCGCAGGCAGGGAGAAGGAGACAGGCTGACGCGTTCGGCCACGTCCTGGTTGGACAGGCGCCCATCCGATTGCAGGATGGACAGGATTTTGCGGTCGGTTTTGTCCAGTTCGATTTTTGACATGAATTCCTCTTGACGATCCGGTGTGCCGCAATTTTATTGCGCAAATCGCGACGTGTGGGGAATTGATTGAAATTTACTGCTTGGTGGGGAGGTCTATACTGGCTCGCATAACGACGCGATACGCGCAAGATAAGACAACGGAGACATGCAATGAACGCACCCCTGGACCCGAGCCAGCTGGAACCGGCACAGCCGCAGCACGACATCACCCTCGACGACAAATGGACGCTCGAGCGCGGCCGCGCCTTCATGACCGGCACGCAGGCGCTGATCCGCCTGCCGATGCTGCAGCGCGAGCGCGATGTCAAGGCCGGCCTGAACACCGCCGGCTACATCAGCGGCTACCGCGGCTCGCCGGTCACGCAGGTCGACCAGACCGCCTGGAAAGCGAAAAAGCACCTGGAAGCGCACCACGTGCACTTTCACCCAGGCATGAACGAAGATCTGGCCGCCACCGCGGTGTGGGGCACCCAGCAGACCAATTTGTTCAAGGACGCCAAATACGACGGCGTGTTCGCCATGTGGTACGGCAAGGGGCCGGGCGTGGACCGTTGCGGCGATGTGTTCAAGCACGGCAACAATGCGGGTTCCGCCAAGCATGGTGGCGTGATCGTGCTGGCCGGCGACGACCATGCCGCCAAGTCCTCGTCCACCGCGCACCAGTCGGACCACATCCTGCACCACGTCGGCATGCCGGTGCTGTTCCCGTCGTCGGTGCAGGAATACATCGACTACGGCCTGCACGCCTGGGCCATGAGCCGCTACAGCGGCCTGTGGGTATCGATGAAGTGCGTCACCGACATCATCGAATCCGGCGCCGTGGTCGACCTCGACCCGGACCGGGTGCAGACGATCATCCCGGCCGACTTCGAGATGCCGCCGGGCGGCCTGAACATCCGCTGGCCGGACGCCGTGCTGGACCAGGAAGTGCGGATGAACAACTATAAATGGTACGCGGCGCTGGCCTACGCGCGCGCCAACAAGCTGAACAAGATCATCTGGGACAGCCCGGCGCCCAAGATCGGCATCATCACCGCCGGCAAGAGTTATCTCGACACGCGCCAGGCGCTGGCCGACCTCGGCATCGACGAGCAGGCGGCGCGCGAGATCGGCTTGCGTGTCTATAAAGTCGGCATGACCTGGCCGCTGGACTCGGTCGGCGTGCACGAATTCGCGCGCGGCCTGGACGAGATCCTGGTGGTCGAGGAAAAGCGGCAGGTGCTGGAATACGCGCTCAAGGAAGAGCTGTACAACCTGCCGGACGGCGAGCGCCCGCGCGTGGTCGGTAAATTCGACGACAGCGGCGAATGGAGCGTCAAGAGCCGTTCCGGCCAGGGCGACTGGCTGCTGCCCGGCACCTACGAACTGAACCCGGCCCAGATCGCGCGGGCCATCGCCTCGCGCATCTCGCATTACTGCGCCGGCCATCCGGTGGCCGAACGCGTGCGCGAACGCATCGCCTTCCTCGAAGCCAAGGAACTGGTGCTGAAGAGCATTCCGGCCAAGGCCAATCCGGACACCGACCGCATCCCCTATTTTTGCTCCGGTTGCCCGCACAACAGCTCGACCAAGGTGCCGGAAGGCTCGCGCGCGCTGGCCGGCATCGGCTGCCATTACATGGTGCTGTGGATGGACCGCGAGACCTCGACCTTTACCCACATGGGCGCGGAAGGCACGACCTGGATCGGGCAAGCGCCGTTCACCGACGAAAAGCACGTGTTCGCCAACCTGGGCGACGGCACCTATTTCCATTCCGGCGTGCTGGCGATCCGCGCCTCGGTGGCGGCCAGGGTCAACATCACCTATAAAATCCTGTACAACGATGCCGTCGCGATGACCGGCGGCCAGACCCACGACGGTCCGCTCGATCCGGGCAAAATCAGCCGCCAGCTGGCGGCCGAGGGCGTCAAGCCCATCGTCGTCGTCACCGACGAACCGGATAAATATCCGGCCGATTATCCGTGGGCCGAGGGCGTGACCGTGCGCCACCGCGCCGACCTGATGGACGTGCAGAGGGAGCTGCGCGAGGTCTCCGGCGTGTCGGCCATGATCTACGACCAGACCTGCGCCTCCGAGAAGCGCCGCCGTCGTAAGGCGAGCGCGAACGGAGCGCTTGCCGGCGGATATCCCGACCCGGCCAAGCGCGCCGTGATCAACGAGGCCGTGTGCGAGGGCTGCGGCGATTGCTCCAAGCAATCGAACTGCCTGTCGGTGGAACCGCTGGAAACGGAACTGGGACGCAAGCGCCAGATCAACCAGTCGTCCTGCAACAAGGATTTTTCCTGCGTCAGCGGGTTTTGCCCGAGCTTCGTCACGGTCGAGGGCGGCGCGCTCAAGAAGCCGAAGAAACCGGCTGCCACGCAAGCCGCGCCGCCGGCGCTGCCGATGCCGCGCATCCCGGCGACGATGGAACCGTTCGGCATCCTGGTGACCGGCATCGGCGGCACCGGCGTGGTGACGGTCGGCCAGATCCTGGCGGTGGCCGCCCACGTCGAAGGCAAGGGCGCGCTGGTACTGGACATGAGCGGCCTGGCGCAGAAGGGCGGCCCGGTGATGTCGCACGTGCGCCTGGCGGACAGGCAGCAAGACCTGCACTCGACCCGCGTCGGCACCGGCAGCGCCGACCTGGTGATCGGCTGCGACCAGATCGTCACCGCCAGCCGCGACGCGCTGTCGCGCATGGGAGAAGGGCGCACCTGGGCCGTGGTGAACGCCAGCGGCGCCACCACCGCCGCCTTCATCAAGAACCCGGACTGGCAATTCCCGGCCGAAGGCTCGCGCGGCGCCATCGTGCAGGCCTGCGGTGCCGGCAACGTCGACTTCATCGACGCCGGCCAGATCGCCACCGGCCTGATGGGCGACGCCATCGCCACCAACATGTTCATGCTGGGCTATGCGTTCCAGAAGGGCCACGTGCCGCTGCGGGAAGCCTCGATCATGAAGGCGATCGAGTTGAACGCGGTGTCGGTGGCCTTCAACAAGGCCGCCTTCGAGTGGGGCCGCACGGCGGCGCACGACCCGGCCGCGGTGGCGCGCCTGACCACGCCGGCCAAGGTGATCGAGTTCAAGCGGCCGCAAGGACTGGACGACCTGATCAAGCGCCGCGTGGAACTGTTGAGCGCTTATCAGAATGCGGATTACGCCGCCGATTACCGCCGCTTCGTCGACGGGGTGCGCGCCATGGAAGGCCGGCTCGGCCAGGGCACGCGCCTGACCGAGGCGGTGGCGCACTACCTGTACAAGCTGATGGCCTACAAGGACGAATACGAAGTGGCGCGCCTGTACACCGATCCGGCCTTCATGGACAAGATCGACGCCATGTTCGAAGGCGACACCACCATCAAGTTCCACCTGGCGCCGCCGCTGTTCGCCAGGAAGGACAAGGACGGCCACCTGGTGAAGCAGGAATTCGGCCCGTGGATGATGAAGGCCTTCAAGGTGCTGGCCAAAATGAAGGGCTTGCGCGGCACCGCGTTCGATCCGTTCGGCCACAGCGCCGAGCGCAAGACCGAACGCGCATTGATCGGCGAATACCGCCGTACGGTCGAGTCGCTGCTGCCGGGCCTGAGCGCGGACCGGCTGGCGCAGGCGGTGGCGATCGCCAGCATCCCGGAAGACATCCGCGGCTACGGCCATGTGAAGGAACGCCACCTGGCGGCGGCCAAGCGCAAGGAAGCGGATTTATTGGCCGCCTTCCACGCGCCGGGAGCGACGCCGCACGCCGCCTGACGGCGCCCCTGTCGCGCCGTTCCAACTGTTACAGTTGGTTGCATTTCGGGCCAAGGCGAGGTCTATAATCGATTGCATGACCTCGCCATTCGCCATCTCGCCGTTCGCCAGCGGTCGTGCGACCGCCGTTTCCCGCCTGGCCGCCTGCGCCGCCGCCGTCCTGCTGAGCGCCTGTGGCGGCGGTGGGGGCGGCTCGTCCGGCAGTGCGTCCGCCGTCGGCACCACGCCGGTCGCCACGACCACGCCGGCCACACCCAGCACGCCGGGCACCACCACGCGCACCCCGGACATCATCCCGACCGATTTCACGAATTACCAGAACCTGTGCGCGGCGCCGCGCACCGGTGTCGACAGCAATGGCCTGACCTACCCGGACCGCCAGGGCACGCTGCTGGACGAGCTGAAATTCCTGCGCGGCTGGGCCGACCGCTACTACCTCTGGTACAACGAAATCCCGAACGATTTCTATATGGCGGATTTCACCAATACGCTGGATTATTTCGCCAAGCTGAAGACCCCGGCCCTGACCGCGTCCGGCAAGCCCAAGGACCAGTTCCATTTCACCTACACCACGGCCGAGTGGAACGCGCTCAGCACGGCCGGCGAGGAAGTCGGCTATGGCGTCACCTGGTCGCGCAGCAGCACCACCGCCCCGCGTACCTGGCTGGCGACGATCGTCGAGCCGGGTTCGCCGGCCGCTGCCGCCGGCATCCGGCGCGGCGACATGCTGACCGCGGTGGACGGCATCGACTTCGTCAACACCAGCGACAAGCCGGGCGTGGCCGCGATCAACGCCGGCCTGTTCCCCGAGCACGCCGGCGAGACCCACAAATTGAGCATCCAGCGCGCCGGCGCCACCTTCGACGTCACCATCAACGCCAGCGTGGTCAGCAGCGCCTCGGTAAAGAGCGCCAAGGTGATCGACACCGCCACCGGCAAGATCGGCTACCTGAGTTTCGAAGACCACAACGCGGTGGCCGAGAAACAGCTGATCGACACGTTCACGACGTTCCGCAACCAGGGCGTGACCGACCTGGTGCTCGACATGCGCTACAACGGCGGCGGCCTGCTCTACATCGCCAGCGAGCTGGGCTACATGATCGCCGGCCCGTCGTCGGCCAGCAAGACGTTCGAGCGTCCGGTGTACAACAGCAAGACCGCGCCGCAGTCGGCGATCCCGTTCCGCAACACGGCCTACGGTTTCGCCTCGCCGAACCCGGTACCGGCAGGGCAGGCGCTGCCTTACCTGAACCTGAAGCACGTCACCGTGCTGACCACGGCGGGCACCTGCTCGGCCAGCGAAGCGGTGATCAACGGCCTGCGCGGCATCGACGTCGACGTCACCATCATCGGCGCCGCCACCTGCGGCAAGCCCTACGGTTTCACGCCGGTCGACAATTGCGGCACCACCTATTTCTCGATCGAGTTCCAGGGCGTCAACGCCAAGGGCTTCGGCGACTACGCCGACGGTTTCGCGCCGACCTGCACCGTGGCCGACGATTTGTCGCACGCGATCGGCGACACCGGCGAGGGCTTGCTGGCCGCGGCGCTGGCCTACCGCACCGGCAACACCTGCCCGACCTCGCGCGCGCGCGCCGTGCCGATGGAACTGGTGCGCTCGCAGGCGAAGGAAATCGCGGTGCTGCCGCGGGTGCGCCAGTAATGTTGCAGTAGCAGTGCGTTACCATGTGAACGGCGCATGCGTATAGCCGTCGTCCCCGCGCAGGCGGGGACCCATGCTGAGCATCAAAAGCCAATACGTCGAAAGCAACGTGAATGCCTTCAAGACGCTGACCCTGGATCCTCAACATGGGTTCCCGCCTGCGCGGGAACGACGGATTCTTTTCACCTGCAGTCTATAATTTCCGGCTCGTATCTTCCCCACCTGCCGGAGCTTCCCCGATGATTCGTTCTGCGTTACTGCTGGCCCTGCTGTCCGCCATTCCCCTGTCGCACGCCGCCCCCGACCTGGTCACCGCGTCGGAGCGCTCCGGCTTCACCGCCACCGGCCGCTACGACGAAGTCGTCAAGCTGTGCGGCGCTTTCCAGCAAGCCTATCCGAAGCAGGTGAAATGCTTCCAGTTCGGCACGACCCCGGAAGGGCGGCCGATGCTGGCGCTGGCGGTGAACGCCGACGGCGTGTTCACGCCCGCGCAGGCGGCCAGGCGCGGCCTGCCGGTGACGCTGATCCAGGGCGGCATCCACGCCGGCGAGATCGACGGCAAGGATGCCGGCTTCCTGGCGCTGCGCGAAATGCTGGAAGGCCGCGTGGCGCCGGGCGTGCTGGGCAAGCAGGTCTTCCTGTTCGTGCCGGTGTTCAACGTCGACGGCCACGAGCGCTTCGCCAAGTGGAACCGTCCCAACCAGCGCGGCCCGGTCGAGATGGGCTGGCGCACCACCGCCCAGAATTTCAACCTGAACCGCGACTACGTGAAAGCCGACGCGCCCGAGATGCAGGCGATGCTGGCCCTGGTCAACGCCTGGGACCCGCTCACCTACGTCGACCTGCACGTCACCGACGGCGCCATGTTCCAGCACGACGTCTCGATCCAGGTCGAGCCGGTGTATTCGGGCGATGCGGCATTCCGCCAGGCCGGCCTGGCGCTGCGCGCCGGCGTGATCGGCGACATCACCAAGCAGGGTTCGTCGCCGCAGTCCTATTACATGTCGTTCAAGGAGACCGACGATCCGGCCTCCGGCTTCGTCGACAGCGTGTCCGAGCCGCGCTTCTCGACCGGCTATTTTCAATTGCGCAACCGCATGGCGATGCTGGTCGAGACCCATTCCTGGAAGGATTACCCGACCCGCGTGCGCGTGACCCACAATGCCGTGGTGTCGGTGCTGCAGCAGGTGGCCCGGCACGGCCAGCAATGGCAGCAGGCGGCGCGCGACGCCGACGACCGGGCCCGGCATTTGGCCGGCCAGCCGGTGGCGCTGACCTATCGCACCACGGACAAGACCACGATGGTCGATTTCCAGGGCTATGCCTATACGCGCACCCTGTCCGACGTGTCCGGCATGCTGATGACGCGCTACGACGAAAGCAAGCCGCAGGTGTGGCACGTGCCGCTGCGCGACGAGGTCGTGGAAGACCTGCGCGTGAACGCGCCGGGCGCCGGCTACGTGGTGCCGGCGGCCTATGCGCAGATGGTGTCCGCCAAGCTGGTCCAGCACGGCATCGCCTACCGCACGCTGGACAAGGCGGTCGGCGCCGCCGATGTCGAAACCTTCCGCGCCGACAAGGCGACGTTCGCGCCTGGTTCCTTCGAATCGCACCAGCGCCTGACGGTACAGGGCAGCTGGAAACAGGAAGCGCGGGCGCTGGCCAAGGGCGCGCTGTTCGTGCCGATCGCGCAACCCAAGGCGCGCCTGGTGATGGCGCTGTTCGAGCCGCAGGCGCCGGATTCGCTGCTGGCCTGGGGCGAATTCAACAACGCCTTCGAGCGCAAGGAGTACATGGAAGAGTACGTGGCCGAGGATGTCGCGCGCGCGCAGATGGCGCGCGATCCGGCGCTGGCCGCCGAGTTCCGCCGCAAGGTCGAGACCGACGCCGCGTTCGCCAAGAACCCGCATGCGCGCCTGGAATTCTTTGCGCGCCGCCATGCTTCGTGGGACGAGCGCCTCAACCTGTATCCGGTGATGCGCGCCAACACGGCATTCTGATCGCCTGGCGCCGCGCGTCTGGTCCGCGCCGGCGTCCGATGGCTGCAACGCCGCACAGCACGGCGGCGGCGCCGGATCGCGCCATCGCAAACCCGCATCGGTTCCGCTGCGCAGCCGCCCAGGGCGGCGCTAGACTGTGTCCATGGTGCGCCGGCGCCGCGTGCATGCCGCATCGACGGCATGCCGCGGATGGCCGGCGCGGCCGCGTCGCTTCGACGCATCGATGGCGCAGCGTCACCTCTTCCCATGCATCGTCTTGCCGATTGGCGCAGCGAATATGTCCGGGATGTCCGGCAAGCCTGGGCGGCGGCGCTGGTGCTGCTGTTTCCGTTGCCGAGCCTGGTGTCCGGCTTCGGGATCGGCCTGGCCGGCTTCCTGTTCCTCGCCACCGCCCTGTGCTGGTGGCGCGCCGGCTGGCGCCTGCTGCGCGCGCACTGGCCACGCACGCGCTGGGTGCTGCTGGCTTTCCTGGTCCATTTCGCCCTGGCCGCGCTGCTGGCGCTCGCCCGCGGCGAGGGCGCCGCGGCGCTGGAGACGCCGGCGCGCATGTGCCTGATGGCGGCCGCCATGCTGGTGGTGCAGGTGGCGCGCCCGGCGCTGCGCGCGCTGTGGCTGGGCGCGGCCGGCGGCGCGCTGGGCGGCCTGGCCTTCGCCGGCTGGCAACGCTTCGCGCCCGGCTGGGCGCAGCCCGGCGGCCTGATGGATCCGAGCATGTTCGGCGACCTGTCGCTGTGCCTGGCCCTGCTGGCGCTGGCCGGCGCCGCCCATGCCGGCACGCCGCTGCTGCGCCGCATCGCCATGGCCGGCGTGGCGGCCGGGCTGGCGGCGTCGCTGCTGGCCGGCAGCGGCGACGCGCGGCCGGCGCTGGCCGCCAGTCCGGCGCCGACGCACCTGCACAACGACGCGCTGCAGGCGCTGGTCACGCGCGGCGTGCCGGGGCTGCTGGCCTGGAGCGCGACCCTGCTGGCGCCGCTGGCTTTTTTCGCGGGACGGCTGCGCCGGACGCGCAGGGGCGGCGCGCAGCGGGCGGCGGCTGTGGCCGGGCTGTCGCTGGTGCTGGCCTACGCCGGTTTCAGCCTGGCGGAGGCGATTTTCCGGTCGATGCAGGCCAGCCTGTTCTACGCATTGACGGTATTCCTGCTGATGGGCTGGTGCCTGAGCAGCGAATACGTCCATCCGGCGCCGGACGAGGGCGCTGCGGCGCGCGTCCGGGGTGCGGGCCTGCGCACGGCGCCGCCGACGGCACGCCGGCGCTAAGAACCTATCTCAGTAGGGAACCGGTCGTTGCTGACGCGCTTGACAAGCGGGTGCTGCGTTGCTCGTCGTTGCATGGCTCGCCATGCGCCTCCTCGTGCCTTGCCCGCGCTTGCCAAGCATCGCCTACGCGCATGTCGTCATCAACTTCCCTCTCCCTACTGGGATAGGTTCTAAGCGGCGTACCAACTGATCTTGCACAACCCCGCGCGATTGCGCTGCAACCGCCGAGCAGCGCGGCGGCTCTGAGTTCATGTGCAGCAGCGCGAGGACAGCGATGAACGGACAGGCGAAGCGATATCCGGCGCAATATCCAGAGCGATATCCGGAACGATACCCGGACCGGCGCCACGTGCGCCGGCCGGCATCATGAATGCGGCCGCCGGCGCGCGCAGCAGCTGCTGCGTCGTCTGCTATCACGACCGGCCGGAACGGATCGAACGGCTGCTGGCCAGCGTCACCACCGGCAGGCCGGGCATGCTGGTGTATGTGATCGACAATTCGCGCACCGATGCCCTGCGTTCGCTGGCGCAGCGCTTCGGCGCGCTGTACCGGCACCAGCCGGACAATCCCGGCTATGCGCGCGCGCACAACGGCGCCTTGCGCGCCGCGGCGGACGCCGGCAGCAGCTACCACCTGGTGCTCAATCCGGACATCCAGCTGCCGCTGGACGGCATCGGCAAGCTGCTGGCCTACATGGAGCAGCATCCCGAGGCGGGCCTGGTGGCGCCGCGCGTGCATTATCCGGACGGCAGCCTGCAGCCGCTGTGCAAGCTGCTGCCGCATCCGCTCGAACTGCTGGTGCGCCGTTTCTTTCCGCTGCTGCACCGCTCCAGCGGGCGGCGGGCACGCTACGAACTGCACGGCAGCGGTTACAGCCGGGTGATGGAGGTGCCGGCCTTGTCCGGCTGCTGCATGCTGATGCGGGTCGAGACGGTGCTGCGCGCCGGCCTGTTCGACGAGCGCTTCTTCCTGTACTTCGAGGATGTCGACCTGTCGCGCCGCATCGGGCGCATCGCGCGCACCGTGTTCGTGCCGCACGTGGCCATCGTGCACGACGACGCGCGCGGTTCGTACCGCAGCTGGCGCCTGTTCTGGCACCACCTGGTGTCGGCCGCGCGCTATTTCAACAAGTGGGGCTGGCTGCGCGACGAGGAGCGCGACCGCATCAATGCGCAGGCGCTGCGCGCCTACGACCAGGCGCGCGGCCGGGCGCAGGGCGCCGGCGCGCCCGGCACCGATTTGGCGCCATGAGCGGCCCCATGCGCAGTGTCAGCAGCGCTGCAGCGGACGGCGCGCGTACCAGCCGAACAGCAGGATCAGCAGGTAGCACACGGCCGGCACCGCCAGGGAAATGCGCAGGCCGGAAGCGTCGGCCACGTAGCCGGTCAGCAGCGGCACGATGGCGCCGCCGACGATGGCCATGCAGATCAGGCCCGAGCCGTCGGCGGCGCGCTCGCCCAGGCCTTCCGAGGCCAGCGTGAAAATGGTGGGAAACATGATGGAATTGACCAGGCCAATGGCCAGCAAGCTCCAGCCCGAGACGGCGCCGCTGCCGGTGCCGGCGACCAGCAGCAGCAGCGCGGCGATGGCGCCGACCGCGGCCAGCACCTTGCCCGGCGAGCACACGCGCAGCACGTAGGCGCCCAGGAAGCGCCCGACCATGGCGCCGCCCCAGTACAGCGGCACGTGCTTGCCGGCAGCTTCCGCGCCCAGTCCCAGCACGTCCGATTGCATCAGGTAGTTCACGATCAGCGAGCCGACCGCGACTTCGGCGCCGACGTACAGGAAGATGCACAGTGCGCCGAAGGCGAAGCGCGGCTGGCGCAGCAGTTGCAGGGCGTCCAGCAAATCGCCCTGGCCGCCGGTGTGTTCGGCCAGGCGGTTGCGGTTCATCCAGACCAGGCCGGCGACGATGGCCAGCGCGATCGCCAGGCCGATATAGGTATGCACCACCACTTGGCTCTCGGCGGCGCGGTAGGCGGCCAGCTCGGCCGCGTTCAAGGCAGTCTGGTCGACGTGGGCGAGCGAGCCCAGGATCAGGATCGCGCCGACGTAGGGGAACACCGTGGTGCCGAGCGAATTGAAGGCTTGCGCGAAGGTCAGGCGGCTGGACGCGGTGGCGGGCGCACCCAGCATCGAGATCAGCGGGTTGGCCACCACCTGCACGATGGTGATGCCGGCGGCCAGCACGAACAGCGCCAGCAGGAAGGTGGCGAACATGCCGGACGACGAGGCCGGGATGAACAGCAGGCAGCCGAGCGTCATGGTCAGCAAACCGGCCACGGCGGTGCGCATGTAGCCGAAGCGGCGCACGATGGCGGCGGCCGGCAGCGAGACGATGAAATAGGCAGCGAAGAAGGCCGATTGCACCAGCATGGCCTGGGCATAGCTGAGGGTGAACAGATCCTTCAGCTTGGGAATGATCACGTCGTTCAGGCTGGTGATGCCGCCGAAGATGAAGAACAGCGCGAACACGAACACGCGCAGGCTGGCGACGTTCGCGGGCGTGGAAGAGGCGGCGCCGGCAGGGGCGGCGGATTGGCCGATTTGCATGAAAGGTCCAGGTAAGTGACGCGATGAGTCGGCCCGGCCAGGCGAACTGCCGAGTCAAGTAGCAATATTACATCGGTTTACCTGGAAAAAGGCAGCTGGTGCCGGGCTCGACACGAAAAATGGAATCGTTTCCATTGCGTCGATGAAACTGAACTACAAAAAGTCGTGCGCTGTTACCGGCAGGCGCACCTTGCATGCGCGGCGCCTGCCGGAAAAGCCCGTGCTTACACGGCTTGCAGCGGAATCGTGCCCGATGGCGTGGACGGCGTCGAGCACGGTTCCTCGTCGAAGGCGATGTCGCCGTCCGGGTTGGCGATGCCGTCGGTGGTCAAGCCCGTGAAACCGAACAGGTCGCGGTCCATCAGGTGCGACGGCACCACCGTCGACAGGGCGGAAAAGATGTTCTCGACGCGGCCCGGGTGCTTCTTTTCCCAGTCGCGCATCAAGGCCTTGATCTGTTTTCTCTGCAGGTTTTCCTGCGAGCCGCACAGGTCGCACGGAATGATCGGGAAGCCTTTCACTTCGGCGTAGCGCTCGGTGTCCGCTTCCTTCACGTAGGCGAGCGGGCGGATCACCATGTGCTTGCCGTCGTCGGACACCAGCTTGGCCGGCATGCCCTTGATCTTCGCGCCGAAGAACATGTTCAGGAAAAAGGTTTCGAGAATATCGTCGCGGTGGTGGCCGAGGGCGATCTTGTTGCAGCCGAGCTCGTCGGCAACGCGGTACAGGATGCCGCGCCGCAGCCTGGAGCAGAGCGAGCACGTGGTCTTGCCTTCCGGGATCAGGCGCTTGACGATGCTGTAGGTGTCCTGGTTCTCGATGTGGTAGGGCACGCCCAGCTTGTCCAGGTAGGCCGGCAATACCTCGGGCGGGAAATTCGGCTGCTTCTGGTCGAGGTTGACGGCCACCAGCTCGAACCCGATCGGTGCGCGCTCGCGCAGCGTCATCAGGATGTCGAGCAGGGCGTAGCTGTCCTTGCCGCCGGACAGGCAGACCATCACCTTGTCGCCATCCTCGATCATGTTGAAATCGCCGATCGCCTGGCCGACCAGGCGGCACAGGCGTTTATGGAGCTTGTTGTTCTCGTAGGCGCGCTTGTCGCCTTGCTTGTCGCCCGATCCGGCCGAGGCGGCCACTGCAACCTCGTCCAGCGCATCGGCGCGCGCCATCGTCACTTCGTTCATGCTTCATCCTTGATCTGGAATACTTCGACGCCGACGCCTTCGCAGTCGGGATACACGTCCGGCTTCATGGTCGACACGCTCGCGGCGCGCACGCGCGGGTGCGCCAGCATCGCCTTGACCACGTCGTCGCACAGGGTTTCCTGCAGCTGCACGTGGCCCTGCGCCATGCGCCTGGCGATGGTGTCGCGCATGAAGTCGTAGTCGACCACTTCGTGCAACTGGTCGTCCTTGGGGGTCGACTGCGCCAGCGGAATGTACAGGTCGACATTGATCAGGACGCGTTGCTCGCCCTTCTTCTCGAAGTCGTGCACGCCGATGTTGATCATGACTTCGTAATTGCGCAGGAACAGCCGGCGGCAATCGCGCAGCTGCGGGTGGGACAGGGCGGACAACATAGGAAACTCCAGGAGACTACTGATTGGTTAAAAACATCACGTCGCGCCGCAGCGGCACCAGGTGCTGGCCGCCGTCGACCAGCAGCGTGGTGCCGGTCAGCGCCGTGGCGCCGGCCGCGTAGCAGACCGCATCGACGATGTCCTGCGGGGTGGACGAGCGGCCCAGCGGCGTCGCCGTGTGCGCCTGTGCAAAGCCGTCCTCGGTCTGGTCGCCCGAGACCATGGTGATGCCGGGCGCCACGCCGACCACGCGCAGCCGCGGCGCCAGCGCCTGGGCCAGCAGCGTGGTGGCGGTGTGCAGCGCCGCCTTCGACAGCGTGTACGACAAAAAATCCGGGTTCAAATTGTACAGTTTCTGGTCCAGCAGGTTGACGACCACGGCCCGGCCATCCGGTGCGGTCAGGGCGTGCAGTTCCTGCGCAAGCAGCAGCGGCGCCGCCACGTTGCACTGCATGTGCGTCGCCAGCAGGCCCGGTGAAAAATCGTCGGGCTTGTCGTATTCGAACAACGAGGCGTTGTTGACGATGCAATCCAGGCGGCCCAACGACTGCAGCACGCGCGCCGGCATGGCGCGCACCGCGGCGCCGTCGGACAGGTCGGCGTGCACGGCCACGGCGCGCCGGCCCAGCGCGTGGATGGCATCCGCCACCTCGTGCGCTTCCTGCTCGGAACGGCGGTAATGGACGGCGACGTCCCAGCCGGCCTGCGCCATGCCGAGCGCGATGGCGCGGCCGATACGGCGGCCGGCGCCGGTCACCAGCGCCACCCGCGCGCCTTGTGGATGATGGGTCGAAGTCGTGTCTGTCATGTCGTCTGGGTTGCGCCTGGGCCGGGAGCGGCGCCAATCTTCGCTACAATGGCCGGATGTCCCTACCCGCACCGAACAGCGACGCGCTGGCCGCGTCCACTGCCCTGCAGCGCCTCATCGCTGCCGAGATCGCCGAACAAGGCGGCGCCATTCCTTTCTCGCGCTTCATGGAGCTGGCGCTGTATGCGCCCGGCCTGGGCTACTACAGCGGCGGCGCGGCCAAGCTCGGCAAGGATGGCGATTTCACCACCGCGCCCGAGATCAGCCCGCTGTACGGCGCCACGCTGGCGCGCGCGGCCGCCGCTATTATGGCGCAAAGTGGTCCCGACATCATCGAATTCGGGGCCGGCACCGGCAAGCTGGCGCACGACGTGCTGGGCGCGCTGGACGCCCTGGGCGTCGCGGTCGAGAGTTATACCATCATCGAATTGTCGGGCGAATTGCGCGCGCGCCAGCAGCAGGCGCTGGCCGCCTTCCCGCAGGTGCGCTGGGTCGACGCCTTGCCGAACGGCTTTCGCGGCGTGGTGCTGGCCAACGAAGTGCTGGACGCGATGCCGGTCGAACTGGCGGTCAAGGACGGCACGCAATGGCGCCGGCGCATGGTCACCGTCGCCGACGGCGCCTTCGCCTTCGTCGACCGCGAAGCGGATGCCGCGCTGCTGGAACAGGTGGCGCGCCAGGTGCCGGGCGCGGACGATTTGCAGGATGGCTACCTGACCGAGTTGCACCCGGTCGCGTCCGGCTTCATGCGCTCGCTGGCCGGCGTGTTCGATGGCGGCAAGGGCGCCGCCATTCTGGTCGACTACGGTTTTCCGGCGCACGAATACTATTTCGACGAGCGCAGCGGCGGCACCCTGATGTGCCATTACCGCCACCATGCGCACCCCGATCCGTTCTATCTGCCCGGCTTGCAGGACATCACCGCGCACGTCGACTTCACCGCGATGGCGTTGGCCGCCCAGGGCGCCGGGCTGGACGTGCTGGCCTACATGAGCCAGGCCCACTTCCTGCTAGCGGCCGGCATCGGCAGCCTGCTGCTGGAAACCGACCCCGAGGATGCGCTGCGCTACCTGCCGCAATCGAAGGCCGTGCAAAAACTGGTGTCGCCGGCCGAGATGGGAGAATTGTTCAAGGTGCTGGTGGTCGGACGCGGCGTCGCGCTCGATCCGGCCATCGGACAAGCGGACCGCAGCCACCGTCTGTAGCATATTGGCATCTTGCATCCAGGATACAAACCCGGCTATGCTGTATCCGGCATGGCGCATGGAAAGGCTGTCGGGACAGGGCATCCACGCGTCGCGATTGCGCTACTATTGAGTGATCGACAAGCCGGCGGCGCCCTGGGCCACGCCGGCAATCCGCGCTGACAGACTGCATCCCCCATGGCCAAGATCCACACCCACTATGACAACCTGAAAGTGTCGCGCCACGCGCCGCAGGAAGTCATTCGCGCGGCCTACAAGGCCTTGAGCCAGAAATACCATCCGGATAAAAACCAGGGCGACGAGCGGGCGGCGCGCATCATGGCGATCGTCAACACCGCCTACAACATCCTGTCGGACCCGGTACGACGCAAGGAACACGACGACTGGATCGCCTCGGAAGAGTGGGAAGTCGAATGGCTGGAAAGCACCCATGGCGACGAGGGGCGCGAACGCACGCGCGCCGATGCGCAATGGGAACCGCGCCAGGTGGCGCCGCCGCCGCGCTGGCGTTTCATTCGCCAGCCGCAATGGTGGGGCGGCATGCTGGCCTGTTTCGCCGGCGGCGCGGCGCTGGTATTCTTCCTGCTCGATCCGCCCAGGGTATTGCCGTCGGCGCTGGCCTGGGGCGGCAAGCCGCCGGCCGCATCGATCAGCGAGAGTACCGACCGCGCCAGCCAGGCACCGGCCGGCCAGCGCGTCGATGCCGGCGCCGACGGCTGGGCGCGCCCGGCCGGCCAATCCGACGCGCCGCCGGATGTCAAAGCGCTGGCCGTGACCCAGCTGGTGGTGCCGCAGCGCGCCCCGGATTGCGATACCGACCTGCAGAGCCAGCTGTCGCCGAACGGCGATCCGTGGCCGGCCCAGTCCGGCTACATCGACGGTTATCCGATCGGCAACCAGGGCGAAGAGATGCAGGTGCTGGTCGACAACAGCGGCAATCCTTCTCCGGTGCTGGTCAAGCTCTACGACCTCGACCGGCACTCCAACGTCCGTCACGCCTACGTGTCCGGCCGTACCAAGTTCCTGATCGACCGCCTGGCGGCCGGCAAGTACGAGGTGCGCTACCAAAACATCCTGGTCGGCGGCGCCCGCGCCGACTGCACCGGCGGCC
Organism: Massilia forsythiae; assembly: GCF_012849555.1. Taxonomy (NCBI): domain Bacteria; kingdom Pseudomonadati; phylum Pseudomonadota; class Betaproteobacteria; order Burkholderiales; family Oxalobacteraceae; genus Massilia; species Massilia forsythiae. The sequence goes on along the minus strand of NZ_CP051685.1, from coordinate 1,571,586 downwards.
GCCATTTGTCGCTGAACGAGACTGCGGCGCACGACGCCGGCGGCTGAATCGCACTGGCATGCACCGGCGCGAAACCGGTGTGGTTTTTCGCGACAATTTGCTGAAAAACAGTTTCCGGCAATCAAGTATTTTGTTCGCTGGGCGTAATATACTCGGAAGACATTGCGGGCCGATGCAGCCCGCGGAGCCAACGCAGGCAGAAAAGGCGCACCGGGATATGAACGAACTCGAGGGACTCAACGCACTGATCGTCGAGCCGCACGCCGGCATGCGCGCGATGATCCACAACATGCTGGCGATGTGCGGCTTGACCAGGGTCGACCATGCCGGCAGTTCCAACCAGGCGGTCAAGCACATCGGCGGCAAACACTACGACCTGATCCTGTGCGAATACGCGCTCGAAGGTGGCCAGGACGGCCAGCAATTGCTGGAAGACGTGCGCCACCACAAGCTGATGCGCCTGTCGACCATGTTCTTCATGGTCACGGCCGAAGGCGATTACGGCAAGGTCGTCAGCGCCGCAGAACTCGGTCCCACCGACTATATCCTGAAACCGTTCACGGCCGACCGCCTGCTCGAGCGCATCGCGCGTGCGCTCGACAAGAGAAGCGTGTTCCTGCCGGTGTACCAGTTGATGGAAGCCGGCAACCAGCGCGACGCCATCGATGCCTGCCTGGACGGGGAAGCGCGCCATGTGCGCTACCTGACCGACTTCATGCGCCTGCGCGCCGAGTTGCACATGTTCCTGGGCGAACCGGAGCAGGCCGAGCCGATCTACCGCAAGCTGATCGAGACCAAGGCCATCGCCTGGGCGCGCCTGGGATTGGCCAAGACGCTGTTCCTGCGCGAGCGCTACGGCGACGCCCAGGACATCCTGGAAAACCTGGTCGACACGAATAAAAACTTCGTCGACGCCTACGACTGGCTGGCGCGCACCCACGAGGCGGTCGGCGCGCTGGACAAGGCGCAGGCGGTGCTGACCGAGGCGGTGGGCGTGTCGCCGCACGCGGTGCGGCGCCTGCGCAAGCTGGGAGAAACCGCGCTCGAAGCGGGCGACAACGACACCGCCGAAAAGATCCTGAAGCAGGTCGTGAGCAAGGCCAAATACTCGGAGTTCCGCGATCCGCAAGACCACGTGCGCCTGGTGCAGAGCCTGGTACGCAAGGGCGATCCGGTGCAGGCCGCGGCCGTGATCCGCGACCTCGACAAATCGATGGCGTTCCAGAAGCACACCGGCGTGTGCAGCGCGATCGCCTCCAGCATGGTGCATGAGTACACCGGCAACGAGGCGCGCCTGAACGAAGCCTTGAGCACGGCACTGGCCGGCAGCCGCGACGCGCCCGAGCTGCGCGCCGAACTCAAGCTGGAGCTGGCGCGGGTGGCGATCGAGAACCGCATGGAAGAGGGCGCCGCCGAGGTGGTGCGCGAAGTCATGCGCAATGCCGGCAACAACGCGGCCATGGCGCGCGCGATGGCGGTGTTCGAAAACGCCGGGCACAAGGAACTGGCGCAGAAGCTGGCCGTGGAGAGCCGCCAGCAGGTGGTCGACCTGGTCGCCGGCGGCGCCGCGCGCGCGCGCGAAGGCGATTTCAAGGGCGCGGTAACGCTGATGCAGGAAGCGGCGAATCAATTGCCGGACAACCCGCAGGTGGTGTTCAACGCCGCCCTGGCGGTGCTGAAATGCCTGGACCACGGCGGCTGGGACGAGCGCCTCGGCCAGCAGGCGCTCGGGTATATCGCCGGGGTGCGGCGCCTGGACCCGGTCAACGCCAAGCTGCCGGCGCTGGCGGCGCTGCACCGGCAGATCCTCGACAAGTACGGCAAGGGACCGCGCCGCGTGCACGGCGCGCTCCCGGGCGGCGCCTTCGCTATCGTCGCCGGTGCGGCGCGATGAGCGCGGCCCTGCCGTTCATGCCGGGCGCTACGCCGGGCGTCGCCACGCCGGGCGTCGCCACGCCGGGCGTCGCCACGCCGGGTTTCGCTGCGCCGGGCGCCGCTCCGGAAGGCCGGCGCGTGCGCACCGCGCTGCTGAACAAGGTGTGCGGCGAAGAAGACATGTTCGCCCTCGGCAGCGCGGTCGCGCGCGTGGTCAGCATGGCGTCGTCGGACGACCAGGGCACCCACGATCTGGCCTATTACGTGCTGTCCGACGTGGCGCTGACCCAGCGCATCCTGCGCCTGGCGAATACCGTCAAGTACCGTGCCGGGTCCGGCACCGCGGTCACGACCATTTCGCGCGCCATTGCGCTGCTCGGCTTCGACAACGTCAAGACCACGGCGTTGGCGATGCTGCTGGTCGACACCCTGGGCTGCAGCGAGCACGTCTACAGCGTGCGCGCTGAACTGGAAATCGCCCTGTGCGCCAGCCTGGTTGGCCGCGAGATGGCGCGCCACAGCTTTTATCAGGGCGCCGAGGAAGCGGCGATCGGGGCGCTGTTCAAGAACCTGGGGCCGTTGCTGGTGGCGTCCCACGAGCACGAGCGCTACCGCGAGATCGCGGCGCTGGCCGCCAGCGGCAAGCACACGCTGGCGCAGTCGGCGCAGATGATCCTCGGCTGCAGCTACGACGCCCTGTCGGAAGCGGTGCTGGACGAATGGAAGATCCCGGACGTGATCGCGCGCGCCCAGCGGCCAATGCCGGAGGGGCCGTTGAAGCTGGCGCTGAACCGCGCCGAGTGGATGCGCCAGGTGGCCTCGTTCAGCCTGGATGCGGCGCGCCTGCTGGCGCACGGCGCCGCTGCCGCCGGCGGCGCGGCAGTCCAGGCCTTGCTGGCGCGCTACGGCGGCGCGCTGAACCTGGATGGCGGCCAGCTCGACGAGTTGCTGGGGGTAGCGGCACGCGAACTGGCCGGCCTGTTGCAGAGCATGAACCTGGCGCCGCTGGCGCGCCCGCAGCCGGCAGCGGCGGAGCAAGAAACGGGCGGCCTGCCCGGCGTGCTGCTGCTGGCCGCGCTCGGCGCCGGGGAAGAGCAGGGCGCCTGGCCGAGCGGCAAGCCGCGCAACGCGCGCGCATTGCTGCTGGCAGGGGTGCAGGACGTGACCCAGATGCGCGCCGCCCACCAGGGCGGTGCGCACCAGGGGCAGGTAACGACCTGGTGCGCGCCGTGCTGGAAACGCTGTACACGGCGCTGGGTTTCCGTTTCGCCACGGTGGCGCTGAAAGACGTCAAGGGCGGCCAGTACCGCGCCCGCGCGGCCTTCGGCGCCGACCAGGCGCGGCGCCAGGCCGGCTTCGCCTTCCCGCTACCGTCGCGGCGCGACCTGTTCCACCTGGCCATGGAAAACGACGCCGACCTGATGATCGCCGATGCCGCCGGTCCCAAGATCCGCGACCTGCTGCCGGCATGGCACCGCGAACTGCTGCCGGATGCCAGGAGTTTCATCGTGCTGCCGCTGGTGCTGGGCAAGGTGCAACTGGGTCTGTTCTATGCCGACCGCACCGAGACGGCGCCGGAGGGCGTGCCGCCGGACGAGACCGCCCTGATCAAGGCGCTCAAGGGGCAGGTGCTGGCGGCGCTGCGTAGCGGGAGCTGACGCTTCCATACGGCGGCGGCAGGGCAGGACGCGGACTGGCCCGTTCGCGCCAATCGCGCTTTTTGCGGATCTTTTTTAAATTTCTTGCAGTTCCTGAAAAAACGCCCTTGCGGACTTGCAGTCGGGTCGCTACAATCACGCCCCGAAGCAACGACACAATGTGATCTAGATCAGCAAGCAAGTAGTAATAGCGGATCTAGTTGACAGAAGTTTGTTCCTGCTTCACACTCTGCGGTTCTTCGCGGGTGGGGTGGCCGAGTGGTTAAAGGCAGCAGACTGTAAATCTGCCCTCTCTGAGTACGCTGGTTCGAATCCAGCCCCCACCACCAATTAGCGTGGATCGTGAAGTCGAATCGAATAGAAGTGAGTTGAAGAAGTGCCTCGTGCGGGTGTAGCTCAATGGTAGAGCTGAAGCCTTCCAAGCTTATGACGAGGGTTCGATTCCCTTCACCCGCTCCAGTTTCACATCAGCCCTTGTAGCTCAGTGGTAGAGCACTCCCTTGGTAAGGGAGAGGCCACGTGTTCAATCCACGTCAAGGGCACCAGAATTCAAAACGGCAGTCGCAGCACTTGACCGTCAGGCGTGCCTGGTAATTTCAAACATCGTTAGGTTCTTAGGAGTCAAGAATGGCAAAAGGTAAATTCGAACGGACCAAGCCGCACGTCAACGTCGGCACCATCGGTCACGTTGACCACGGCAAAACCACCCTGACGGCGGCGATCGCTACCGTCCTGTCGAAGAAATTCGGCGGCGAAGCCAAGGCCTACGACCAGATCGACGCGGCTCCGGAAGAAAAAGCACGCGGCATCACCATCAATACCGCCCACGTCGAGTACGAGACCGCAGCGCGCCACTACGCGCACGTCGACTGCCCGGGCCACGCCGACTACATCAAGAACATGATCACCGGTGCCGCCCAGATGGACGGCGCGATCCTGGTGTGCTCGGCCGCCGACGGCCCGATGCCGCAGACCCGCGAGCACATCCTGCTGGCGCGTCAGGTTGGCGTTCCGTACATCATCGTGTTCCTGAACAAGTGCGACCTGGTCGACGACGCGGAACTGCTGGAACTGGTCGAAATGGAAGTGCGCGAGCTGCTCTCGAAGTACGAGTTCCCGGGCGACGACCTGCCGATCATCAAGGGTTCGGCACGTATGGCGCTGGAAGGCGCAGCCGGCGAAATGGGCGAAGAGTGCATCATCCGCCTGGCCGAAGCACTGGACACCTACATCCCGACCCCGGAACGTGCCGTCGACGGTACCTTCCTGATGCCGGTGGAAGACGTGTTCTCGATCTCGGGCCGCGGCACCGTGGTGACCGGCCGTGTCGAGCGTGGCGTGATCAAGGTCGGCGAAGAGATCGAGATCGTCGGTATCGTCGACACCGTCAAGACCACCTGCACCGGCGTGGAAATGTTCCGCAAGCTGCTGGACCAGGGCCAAGCCGGCGACAACGTCGGTCTGCTGCTGCGCGGCACCAAGCGTGAAGACGTCCAGCGCGGCCAGGTCCTGGCCAAGCCGGGCTCGATCAAGCCACACAACCACTTCACCGGCGAGATCTACGTTCTGTCGAAAGACGAAGGCGGCCGTCACACCCCGTTCTTCAACAACTACCGTCCGCAGTTCTACTTCCGTACGACTGACGTGACCGGTTCGATCGAACTGCCGGCCGACAAGGAAATGGTCATGCCGGGCGACAACGTGTCGATCACCGTCAAGCTGATCAGCCCGATCGCGATGGAAGAAGGCCTGCGTTTCGCGATCCGTGAAGGCGGCCGTACCGTCGGCGCCGGCGTGGTTGCCAAGATCATCGCCTAATAAGTAGTACCCGGCCCGTCCTGCCAAGGATGGGCCGCTCCGGGTGGAGCGATTCTGTTCTGCCCAACATCAAGTATTGCGCGAGGTGCACACCTGGCGTATAATGCTCGATTCAACTAGTAGTTGTTGTAGGGGAGTAGCTCAATTGGCAGAGCGTCGGTCTCCAAAACCGAAGGTCGCGGGTTCGATTCCCTCCTCCCCTGCCATCGAATTCGGTGCCAGGCACCCGAAAGTAAAATAAGTATGTCTAATCAATCCGTGCAGACCGTCAGCACCTCGAACGACAAGTTCAAGGTCGCGCTGGCAGTGGTCGCCACGATTGCAGGCGTGGTCGGCTTTTTCATCCTGAAAAGCCAGAACAAACCAACACTGATGTGCGCAGGCGCACTCGTGGCTGGTTTGGTCATTGCCGTCCTGCTGCTGTGGAATTCCACGACCGGGCGTGACTTCCTGAGCTTCGCGAAAGAGTCGGTGCGCGAGACGAAGAAGGTTGTTTGGCCCACCCGCAAGGAAGCGACCCAGATCACCGCCGTGGTGTTCGTGTTCGTTCTGGTGATGGCAATTTTCCTGTGGGGCACGGATAAGATTCTCGAATTCCTGATGTACGACGTGATCCTGGGGTGGAAACAATAATGAGCGATAACGTACAAGATAACGTGCCGGGCGATGCTCCGGCACAAGACGCTGGTGCGCCCCTGAGTGTCCCGGTCAGCAACAAGCGCTGGTACGTCGTGCATGTCTACTCGGGCATGGAAAAGAGTGTGATGCGCGGCCTGACCGACCGCATCGAACGCGGCGGCATGCAAGAGCAGTTCGGCAAGATCCTGGTCCCGACCGAAGAAGTGGTCGAAGTCAAGAATGGCAGCAAATCGGTCACCGAGCGCCGTTTCTTCCCGGGTTATGTGCTGGTCGAGATGGAAATGACCGACGAGACCTGGCACCTCGTGAAGAACACGCCGAAAGTCACCGGTTTCATCGGCGGCAAGAGCAACAAGCCGACCCCGATCCCGGCGCGCGAGATCGACAAGATCATGCAGCAAGTCCAGGAAGGCGTCGAAAAGCCGCGTCCCAAGGTGCTGTACGAAGTGGGCGAGCAGGTGCGGATCAAGGAAGGCCCGTTCACCGACTTCAACGGCAGCGTCGAGGAAGTGAACTACGAAAAATCGAAGGTGCGTGTTTCAGTCACCATCTTCGGCCGCGCGACTCCGGTGGAACTGGAGTTCGGGCAGGTGGAAAAAGTCTAAAACGCCCGATCGGAGCGTCGCAGCAGCAAGGCGGAATCCGGCAAGAGGAGCCCCGCCGGGAGAGTGATGGCACTATCGGGCGGGGCGCTACCACTCAATCGAGATTAGGAGCCAGACATGGCAAAGAAAATCGTCGGTTTTATCAAGCTGCAAGTGGCGGCTGGTAAAGCAAATCCTTCCCCTCCGATCGGCCCGGCACTCGGCCAGCGCGGTCTGAACATCATGGAATTCTGCAAGGCGTTCAACGCCAAGACCCAGGGCATGGAACCGGGCATGCCGATTCCGGTGGTGATCACCGCCTTCGCGGACAAGTCCTTCACCTTCGAGATGAAGACCCCGCCGGCAACCTACCTGATCAAGAAGCTGGCTGGCGTGACCAAGGGTTCGCCGAAGCCGCATACCGACAAGGTCGGCACCCTGACCCGTGCCCAGGCTGAAGAAATCGCAAAAACCAAGCAGCCTGACCTGACCGCTGCCGACATGGATGCCGCCGTGCGCGTCATCGCCGGCTCGGCTCGTTCGATGGGCATCACCGTGGAGGGCATCTAATCATGGCCAAGCTGTCCAAGCGCGTCAAAGAAATGAAAGCCAAAGTGGACCGTAACAAGGTCTACGCCTTCGACAACGCCGTGTCGATCGTCAAGGAATTCGCCACCGCCAAGTTCAACGAGTCGATCGACGTCGCCGTGCAGCTGGGCGTGGATCCGAAGAAGTCGGACCAGGTCGTGCGCGGCTCCGTGGTGCTGCCGGCCGGTACCGGCAAGACCGTGCGCGTCGCCGTGTTCGCCCAGGGCGACAAGGCCGAGCAGGCGAAAGCCGCCGGCGCCGACATCGTCGGCATGGAAGACCTGGCAGAGCGCGTCAAGGCCGGCGACATGCCGTTCGACATCGTGATCGCTTCGCCGGACACCATGCGTATCGTCGGTACCCTGGGCCAGATCCTGGGCCCGCGCGGCCTGATGCCGAACCCGAAGGTCGGCACCGTGACCCCGGACGTGGCTGGCGCCGTCAAGAACGCCAAGGCCGGTCAGGTCCAGTACCGCACCGACAAGGCCGGTATCGTGCACGCCACCATCGGCCGCAAGTCGTTCTCGGACGAACAGCTCAAGACCAACCTGGTCGCGCTGATCGACGCCCTGAACAAGGCCAAACCGGCCACCTCGAAGGGCGTGTACCTGCGCAAGGTCGCTCTGTCGTCGACCATGGGCGCCGGCGTCCGCGTCGACCAGGGTACCCTGGCTGCTTGATGTAATTAAAGTCCCTGTTTTATAGCAGGGCAGATCTTTGGGCTGGCAGCCTCGGCTGCCAGGCAATCAAAGACCGTTGGGCCGAGTGCAGAGGTTGGGCACGAGGTTAATAGATCACACCCAACGCAGATGGCGAACCCGCACAAGTTTTGTAGTCGATGCTGCGTAGTTTAATCAGTTGACTTCTTGACTTCGGACGCCGTGTTCGAACCGATGTGGAGGATTTCCTTCCCATCATTTAAGGAGATTGACCGTGGGTCTTAATCTGAATGACAAAAAGGTCGTCGTCGAAGAAGTTTCCGCAAAAGTAGCAACTGCGCAAACCATCGTCGTCGCCGAGTACCGTGGCATCCAGGTTAGTAACTTGACGAAACTCCGTGCAACCGCTCGTTCGCAGGGCGTCTACCTGCGTGTTCTGAAGAACACGCTGGCACGTCGCGCTGTGGAAGGCACCCAGTTCGCGCCGCTGGCCGACACCATGGTTGGTCCGCTGATCTACTCGATCTCGGACGACGCCGTGGCTGCCGCCAAAGTGATCGCCGACTTCGCCAAGACCAACGACAAGTTGGTGGTGAAGGGTGGTAACTACGCAGGCAAGAACCTGGATGTCGCCGGCGTTACCGCCCTGGCAAGCATCCCGAGCCGCGAAGTCCTCATCGCCCAGCTGCTGGGTGTCATGCAGGCGCCGGTTTCCGGCTTTGCACGTGTTCTGGCTGCAGTCGCAGCACAAAAAGGCGAAGGTTCGGCAGCTCCGGCTGAAGAAACCGCCGCAGCTGAATAAGCTGCAGCCTTTTTTTTCAAGAACTAATCTACATATACAAATATCTGGAGTTTCAAATGGCAATTAGCAAAGAAGAGTTCCTGGACGCAGTTGGCGCAATGTCGGTCATGGAACTGAACGACCTGGTCAAGGCATTCGAAGAAAAGTTCGGCGTGTCGGCAGCTGCAATGTCGGCACCGGCAGCCGGTGGCGGCGCTGCCGCTCCGGCCGCTGAAGAGCAGACCGAGTTCAACGTGGTCCTGACCGAAGTCGGCGCCAACAAGGTCGGCGTCATCAAGGCCGTCCGCGAAATCACCGGCCTGGGCCTGAAGGAAGCCAAAGACGTCGTCGACGGCGCACCGAAGACCGTCAAGGAAGCCCTGCCGAAAGCCGACGCAGAAGCTGCCAAGAAGAAGCTGGAAGACGCTGGCGCCAAGGCCGAGCTCAAGTAATACATATGCAACGGGCGCCGGCAACGGTGCTCCGCGCCGGAGTCAAAGCTTGCAAATCCCCGCCGCAGGGTGGGGTATGCGGCTTTGGCTCTTTTGTCGTCCCTGCAACACAATCGGCACCATCCCTGCAGCAGTAGCCGCAGTCGCAGTACAGCACGCAGTACGGCTTTATCGTAACACAGCAATATCATTTGTTCTTTTCACATCGTCGGAGAGCGGCGAGTGTTGAGGCCTTGCATGTGGTGGCGGTACCACTAGCAATCCCTGAATTCTCATCCTTTCTGTCACTCACGGAGTGTCCATGCACTACTCATTTACTGAGAAGAAGCGCATTCGCAAGTCCTTCGCGAAGCGCGCCAACGTTCACAACGTTCCCTATCTCCTGGCCACTCAGCTCGAGTCCTACGAGAACTTCCTGCAGGCGGACGCGGGTCCCACCGTCCGCAAGAACGAAGGCCTGCAATCCGCTTTCTCCTCGATTTTCCCGATCGTGTCGCACAATGGCTTTGCGCGCCTCGAGTTCCTCTCGTACGTGCTGGGCGACCCCGCGTTTGACGTCAAGGAATGCCAACTGCGCGGCCTGACCTTCGCGTCGCCGCTGCGCGCCAAGGTGCGCCTGGTGATCCTGGACAAGGAATCGCCGACCAAGCCGGTCGTCAAGGAAATGAAAGAGCAGGAAGTGTACATGGGCGAACTGCCGCTCATGACCGCCAACGGCTCGTTCGTCATCAACGGCACCGAGCGCGTGATCGTGTCCCAGCTGCACCGTTCGCCGGGCGTGTTCTTCGAGCACGACCGCGGCAAGACGCACTCGTCGGGCAAGCTGCTGTTCTCGGCACGTATCATTCCTTACCGCGGCTCGTGGCTGGACTTCGAGTTCGACCCGAAGGACGTGCTGTTCTTCCGCGTCGACCGCCGCCGCAAGATGCCGGTGACGATCTTGCTGAAGGCCATCGGCATGACGCCGGAACAGATCCTGGCGAACTTCTTTGTGTTCGACAATTTCAACCTGCGCAACGAAGGCGCGGAACTGGAATTCGTGGCCGAGCGCCTGCGCGGCGAAGTCGCGCGCTTCGACATCGTCGATCCGAAGTCGGGCAAGACCATCGTCACCAAGGACAAGCGCGTCAACGCCAAGAACGTGCGTGACATCGAAAGCGCCGGCATCACCTATATTTCGGTACCGGAAGACTACCTGGTCGGCCGCGTGCTGGCCACCAACGTGGTCGATACCGACACCGGCGAGATCATCGCCAACGCCAACGACGAGCTGACCGACGAGCTGCTGGGCAAGCTGCGCGATGCCAGCATCGACGCCATCCAGACCCTGTACACCAACGACCTGGACCAGGGCGCCTATATCTCGCAGACCCTGCGCACCGACGACACCGCCGACCAGACCGCCGCGCGCGTGGCGATCTACCGCATGATGCGTCCTGGCGAGCCGCCGACCGAAGAGTCGGTGGAAGCGCTGTTCAACGGCCTGTTCTACATGCCGGAACGCTACGACCTGTCGGCAGTCGGCCGCATGAAGTTCAACCGCCGCATCGGCCGTGACGAACTGACCGGCGACATGACCCTGTCGAACGAAGACATCCTGGCCGTGATCAAGATCCTGGTCGAGCTGCGCAATGGCCGCGGCGAAGTCGACGACATCGACCACCTGGGCAACCGCCGCGTGCGTTGCGTGGGCGAACTGGCCGAAAACCAGTTCCGCGCCGGCCTGGTGCGCGTCGAGCGCGCTGTCAAGGAACGCCTGGGCCAGGCCGAAGCCGACAACCTGATGCCGCACGATTTGATCAATTCGAAGCCGATCTCGGCAGCGATCCGCGAATTCTTCGGTTCGTCGCAGCTGTCGCAGTTCATGGACCAGACCAACCCGCTGTCGGAAATCACCCACAAGCGCCGTGTTTCGGCCCTGGGCCCGGGCGGCCTGACGCGCGAACGCGCCGGCTTCGAAGTCCGTGACGTGCACCCGACCCACTACGGCCGCGTGTGCCCGATCGAAACGCCGGAAGGCCCGAACATCGGCCTGATCAACTCGCTGGCACTGTATGCCCGCCTGAACGAATACGGCTTCCTGGAAACCCCGTACCGCAAGGTCGACGATTCCAAGGTCACCGACAAGATCGAATACCTCTCGGCGATCGAAGAGGGCCGCTACATCATCGCCCAGGCGAACGCGACCATCAACGCGGAAGGCCAGCTGAGCGACGAACTGGTGTCGGCGCGCGAAGCCGGCGAAACGATCCTGGTATCGCCGGAGCGCATCCAGTACATGGACGTGGCCCCGGGCCAGGTGGTGTCGGTGGCAGCGTCGCTGATCCCGTTCCTCGAGCACGACGACGCGAACCGTGCACTGATGGGCGCCAACATGCAGCGCCAGGCGGTGCCTTGCCTGCGTCCGGAAAAAGCCTTCGTCGGTACCGGCATCGAGCGCACCGTCGCGGTCGACTCGGGCACCACCGTGCAAGCTACCCGTGGCGGCCTGGTCGACTACGTCGATGCCGGCCGTGTGGTGATCCGTGTCAACGACGACGAGGCGCAAGCCGGTGAAGTCGGCGTCGACATCTACAACCTGATCAAGTACACCCGTTCCAACCAGAACACCAACATCAACCAGCGTCCGATCGTGCAGGTGGGCGACCGCGTCGCACGCGGCGACGTCATCGCCGACGGCGCATCGACCGACCTGGGCGAACTGGCCCTGGGCCAGAACATGCTGGTGGCGTTCATGCCGTGGAACGGCTTGAACTTCGAGGACTCGATCCTCATCTCGGAAAATGTCGTCAAGGACGACCGCTATACCTCGATCCACATCGAGGAACTGTCGGTGGTGGCACGCGACACCAAGCTGGGACCGGAAGAAATCACCCGCGACATCTCGAACCTGGCGGAAAACCAGCTGGCGCGCCTGGACGAGTCGGGCATCGTCTACATCGGCGCCGAAGTGCAGGCCGGCGACGTGCTGGTCGGTAAGGTCACCCCGAAGGGCGAAACCCAGCTGACTCCGGAAGAGAAGCTGCTGCGCGCGATCTTCGGCGAAAAAGCCTCGGACGTGAAAGACACCTCGCTGCGCGTGCCGTCGGGCATGGTCGGTACCGTGATCGACGTGCAAGTGTTCACCCGCGAAGGCATCGTGCGCGACAAGCGCGCCCAGCAGATCATCGACGACGAGCTGAAGCGCTTCCGCCTGGACCTGAACGACCAGCTGCGCATCGTCGAAGGCGACGCGTTCCAGCGCCTGGAGCGTCTGCTGGTCGGTAAAGTCGTCAACGGCGGTCCGAAGAAGCTGTCGAAGGGCGCCGCGATCACCGCCGAGTACCTGGCCGACCTGGACAAGTTCCACTGGTTCGACATCCGCCCGGCCGACGACGAGACCGCCAACGCGCTGGAAGGCATGAAGGAGTCGATCAACGAGAAGCGCCACCAGTTCGACCTGGCCTTCGAAGAGAAGCGCAAGAAGCTGACGCAGGGCGACGAGCTGCAGCCGGGCGTGCAGAAGATGGTCAAGGTCTACCTGGCCGTCAAGCGCCGCCTGCAGTCGGGCGACAAGATGGCGGGCCGCCACGGCAACAAGGGTGTGGTCTCGCGTATCGTGCCGGTGGAAGACATGCCGTTCATGGCCGACGGTACCCCGGCCGACGTGGTGCTGAACCCGCTGGGCGTGCCGTCGCGTATGAACGTCGGTCAGATCCTGGAAACCCACCTGGGTTGGGCAGCGAAGGGCCTGGGCCTGCGCCTGGGCGAGATGATCAAGGCCAAGGCCGAGACCGAACAGCTGCGCGCCTTCCTGGGCAAGATCTACAACGAGACCGGCAAGAAGGAAGACCTGGACAACTTCAGCGACGAGGAAATCGTCTCGCTGGCGAACAACCTCAAGAACGGCGTGCCGTTCGCGACCCCGGTGTTCGACGGTGCGCACGAGCAGGAAATCCGCCGCATGCTGGACCTGGCCTTCCCCGACCCGATCGCGACCCACCTGGGCATGACCCCGTCGAAGAACCAGGTGACCATGCACGACGGCCGCACCGGCGAAGCCTTCGAGCGCAAGGTCACGGTAGGCTACATGCACATGCTGAAGCTGCACCACCTGGTCGACGACAAGATGCACGCGCGTTCGACCGGCCCGTACTCGCTGGTGACGCAGCAGCCGCTGGGCGGTAAAGCCCAGTTCGGCGGCCAGCGCTTCGGTGAGATGGAGGTGTGGGCACTTGAAGCCTACGGCGCGTCCTACGTGCTGCAGGAAATGCTGACCGTGAAGTCGGACGACGTGAATGGCCGTACCAAGGTGTACGAGAACCTGGTCAAGGGCGACCACGTGATCGACGCCGGCATGCCGGAATCGTTCAACGTGCTGGTCAAGGAAATCCGTTCGCTGGGTATCGATATCGACCTCGAGCGCAGCTAAGACGGCAAATCGGTAAAATGGCAGGACCGCCGGCCTTCGGGCCGGTCCGTGACCTCGACGACGTCGCTCCCGCGCAGGCGGGAGCCCAATTTCGGTGGAATCGCCGAAACACCTGGATCCCCGCCTGCGCGGGGATGACGTTTTTCTAGGGATACGGTTCAGCAAGCACCGGCGAAAATCGGTGAGAAGCCGGCGGCGGTAGTAGAAATAAAGAATTCAATCACCCGGAGTGATAAATGAAAGCACTGCTCGATCTATTCAAGCAAGTTCAGCAAAACGAGAGCTTCGACGCCATCAAGATCGGCCTGGCGTCGCCCGAAAAAATCCGTTCGTGGTCGTTCGGCGAAGTCAAGAAGCCGGAAACCATCAACTACCGCACCTTCAAGCCGGAGCGTGACGGCCTGTTCTGCGCCAAGATCTTCGGTCCGATCAAGGACTACGAATGCCTGTGCGGCAAGTACAAGCGCCTGAAGCACCGCGGCGTGATCTGCGAAAAGTGCGGCGTCGAAGTCACGCTGGCCAAGGTGCGCCGCGAGCGCATGGGCCACATCGAGCTGGCCTCGCCGGTCGCCCACATCTGGTTCCTGAAGTCGCTGCCGTCGCGCCTGGGCATGGTCCTGGACATGACCCTGCGCGACATCGAGCGCGTGCTGTACTTTGAAGCGTACGTGGTCACCGACCCGGGCATGACCCCGCTCAAGAAGTCGCAGATCATGTCGGAAGACGACTACGCCGCCAAGTACGAAGAGTACGGCGACGACTTCACCGCCTTCATGGGCGCCGAGGGCATCCGTGAACTGCTGCGCTCGATCGACATCGACCGCGAAGCCGAAGCCCTGCGCGTCGAGCTGAAGGAATCGAAGTCGGAAGCCAAGATCAAGAAGTACGCCAAGCGCCTGAAGGTGCTGGAGGCGTTCCAGCGCTCGGGCATCAAGCCGGACTGGATGATCATGGAAGTGCTGCCGGTGCTGCCGCCGGAACTGCGTCCGCTGGTCCCGCTGGACGGCGGCCGTTTCGCCACGTCCGACCTGAACGACCTGTACCGCCGCGTCATCAACCGTAACAACCGCCTGAAGCGCCTGATGGAACTGCGCGCGCCGGAAATCATCACGCGCAACGAAAAGCGCATGCTGCAGGAAGCGGTCGACTCGCTGCTGGACAACGGCCGTCGCGGCAAGGCGATGACCGGCGCCAACAAGCGTCCGCTGAAGTCGCTGGCTGAGATGATCAAGGGTAAAGGCGGTCGTTTCCGCCAGAACCTGCTGGGCAAGCGCGTCGACTACTCGGGCCGTTCGGTCATCGTGGTCGGTCCGCAGCTGAAACTGCACCAGTGCGGCTTGCCGAAGCTGATGGCCCTGGAACTGTTCAAGCCGTTCATCTTCAACAAGCTGGAACTGATGGGTCTGGCTACCACCATTAAGGCGGCCAAGAAACTGGTCGAGCAGCAGGAACCGGTGGTCTGGGACATCCTGGAAGAAGTCATCAAGGAACACCCGGTCATGCTGAACCGTGCACCGACCCTGCACCGTCTCGGTATCCAGGCGTTCGAGCCGGTCCTGATCGAGGGCAAGGCGATCCAGCTGCACCCGCTGGTGTGCGCGGCGTTCAACGCCGACTTCGACGGCGACCAGATGGCCGTCCACGTGCCGCTGTCGATCGAAGCGCAGATGGAAGCCCGCACCCTGATGCTGGCATCGAACAACATCCTGTTCCCGTCGAACGGCGAACCGTCGATCGTGCCGTCCCAGGATATCGTGCTGGGCCTGTACTACGCATCGCGCGAGGCGATCAACGCCAAGGGCGAGGGCATGCTGTTCCCGGACGTGTCGGAAGTCATCCGCGCGTACGACAACAAGGAAGTCGAGCTGGCGACCCGCATCACCGTGCGTATCGTCGAGCATCCGAAGAACGAACAAGGCGGCTTCGACCGCACCGTGACGCGCTACGAGACCACCGTCGGCCGTGCGATCCTGTCCGAGATCCTGCCGAAAGGCTTGCCGTTCTCGGTGCTGAACCGCTCGCTGAAGAAGAAGGAAATCTCGAAGCTGATCAACACGTCGTTCCGCAAGTGCGGCCTGCGTGCGACCGTCGTGTTCGCGGATAAACTGATGCAGTCGGGCTTCCGCCTGGCGACCCGCGCCGGCATCTCGATCGCCGTGGACGACATGCTGATCCCGGACGTCAAGAAGACCATGATCGCGACCGCCGAAGCGGAAGTGAAGCAGATCGAGCAGCAGTACTCCTCGGGCCTGGTCACCGCCGGCGAGCGCTACAACAAGGTCGTCGACATCTGGGGCAAGACCTCGGACGAAGTCGGCAAGGCGATGATGGACCAGCTGAAAGTCGAGCCGGTCACCAAGCGCGACGGCACGCAAGGCACCCAGGAATCGTTCAACGCGATTTACATGATGGCCGACTCGGGCGCGCGCGGTTCGGCCGCCCAGATCCGCCAGCTGGCCGGTATGCGCGGCCTGATGGCCAAGCCGGACGGCTCGATCATCGAAACGCCGATCACCGCGAACTTCCGCGAAGGCCTGAACGTGTTGCAGTACTTCATCTCGACGCACGGCGCCCGTAAGGGTCTGGCCGACACCGCGCTGAAGACCGCGAACTCGGGTTACCTGACCCGCCGCCTGGTCGACGTGACCCAGGACCTGGTGGTGACCGAAGACGATTGCGGCACCAGCAACGGTACCCACATGAAGGCGATGGTCGAGGGTGGCGAAGTCATCGAGCCGCTGCGCGACCGTATCCTGGGCCGCGTGGCCGGCACCGACATCGTCAATCCGGAAACGCAGGAGACCCTGTACGAAGCCGGCACGCTGCTGGACGAAGACATGGTCGAGGAAATCGAGCGCGTCGGCATCGACGAGGTGAAGGTACGTACCCCGCTGAACTGTGACACCCGCTACGGCCTGTGCGCCAAGTGCTACGGCCGCGACCTGGGCCGCGGCATGCTGGTCAACAGCGGCGAGGCGGTCGGTGTGGTGGCGGCGCAGTCGATCGGCGAGCCGGGCACCCAGCTGACCATGCGTACCTTCCACATCGGTGGTGCGGCGTCGCGTGCGGCGGTGGCCTCGTCGGTGGAAGCCAAGTCGAACGGCACGGTGCGCTTTACCGCGACCATGCGTTACGTGACCAACGGCAAGGGCGCGCAGATCGTGATCTCGCGTTCGGGCGAAGTGCTGATCACCGACGACCACGGCCGCGAGCGCGAGCGCCATAAGGTGCCGTACGGCGCGACCCTGATCGTCAAGGATGGCATGTCGGTCAAGGCCGGCACCGCCCTGGCGACCTGGGACCCGCTGACCCGTCCGATCATCACCGAATACGGCGGCACCATCCGCTTCGAAAACGTGGAAGAGGGCGTGACCGTCGCTCGCCAGGTGGACGACGTGACCGGCCTGTCGACGCTGGTGGCGATCGATCCGAAGCGCCGCGGTTCGGGCAAGACCCTGCGTCCGCAGGTCAAGCTGCTGAACGAAGAGGGCCAGGAAGTCAAGATCGCCGGCACCGAGCACGCCGTGACGATCGGCTTCCAGGTCGGCGCGCTGATCATGGTCAAGGACGGCCAGCAGGCATCGGTGGGTGAAGTGCTGGCACGTATCCCGACCGAATCGCAGAAGACCCGCGATATTACCGGCGGTCTGCCGCGCGTGGCCGAGCTGTTCGAAGCCCGTTCGCCGAAGGATGCCGGCATGCTGGCGGAAGTCACCGGTACGGTGGCGTTCGGCAAGGAGACCAAGGGTAAGCAGCGCCTGGAAATCACCGACATGGACGGCAACAAGCACGAGTTCCTGATCACCAAGGACAAGCAAGTGCTGGTGCACGACGGCCAGGTGGTGAACAAGGGCGAGATGATCGTGGACGGCCCGGCCGATCCGCAAGACATCCTGCGCCTGCTGGGCATTGAAGCGCTGGCCCGCTACATCGTCGACGAAGTGCAGGACGTGTACCGCTTGCAGGGCGTGAAGATCAACGACAAGCACATCGAGGTGATCGTGCGCCAGATGCTGCGCCGCGTGCAGATCGTCGACGCCGGCGACACCGACTACATCGTCGGCGAGCAGGTGGAGCGTTCGGAACTGCTGGAAGAGAACGACCGCATGAACGCCGTCGCGAAACTGCCGGCACAGTACGAAAACGTGCTGCTGGGTATTACCAAGGCATCGCTGTCGACCGACTCGTTCATCTCGGCCGCATCGTTCCAGGAAACCACCCGCGTGCTGACCGAAGCGGCGATCATGGGCAAGCGCGACGGCCTGCGCGGCCTGAAGGAAAACGTCATCGTCGGCCGCCTAATCCCGGGCGGCACCGGCCTGGCATTCCACCGCGCGCGCAAGGAAAAAGAGGCGTGGGAAGCGGAAGAGCGCCAGAACCTGCTGCAGCAGGAAAAGGCCAACATGGCTGCCGAACTGCAGGCGATGGAAGACCAGCAGCAGGCGGCGCATGCCGAGCAGCATCATGGCGATGGCGAGTAATCGCTGAAGCTCGTAGCCTGACCGGCTGACGAAAACGGCACCCTGCGGGGTGCCGTTTTTTTTGCCATCGCATCCCGTTCGCCCTCATCCGTTGTCATGTAATACACTGACCCGGCTTGACTATTCCACCCTGAAAGGAGATGCCATGAAACTCCGTACCACCGCCGCACTGCTCGCCTGCATCTGCGCCACCGCCGGCGCCTCGGCACAGACTGCCACGCAATCCACCACGCCCTCCACCGACAAGCTGCAAGCCCCGATGACCCTGGTCGACGCCAAGGGCACCGGTAAGATGATCGGCACGGTCACGATCACCGAATCGAAGACCGGCTTGGTGTTCACGCCATCGCTGCGCGACCTGCCGCCGGGTCCGCACGGTTTCCACGTGCATGAGACCGGCAATTGCGGCGCCAACGAAAAGGATGGCA
The DNA here is from genome assembly GCF_012849555.1 of Massilia forsythiae. NCBI lineage: Bacteria > Pseudomonadati > Pseudomonadota > Betaproteobacteria > Burkholderiales > Oxalobacteraceae > Massilia > Massilia forsythiae. The sequence continues at coordinate 1,553,212 of NZ_CP051685.1, read as the reverse complement.
AGCCGGTCGCGGCCGGCGCGGCCGGCGGCCACTACGATCCGCAAGCCACCAAGCACCACGGCTCGCCGACCGGTGACGGCCACCTGGGCGACCTGCCGCCGCTGATGGTGGCGGAAAATGGCGGCGCGGGCACGGCAGTGACGGCGCCGCGCATGACCAAGCTGGCCGACGTGAAGGGCAAGGCGCTGATGGTGCATGCCGGCGGCGACAATTTCTCCGACAAGCCGGCGCCGCTCGGCGGTGGCGGGGCGCGCATCGCCTGCGGCATCATCCAGTAAGCGCCGCTGCCGGCGCGTCCAGGCCGGTCGAGCGGCAGCCGCGGCGGCTGAATGAATGCCGTGGCTGCCGCTTGTCCTCAGGCAATGCGCTGCCTGCATGGCATGCGATCCATACCCCGATTCCTGCGATCGGGGTGGTTGTTTTTGCCACATCGTGTGTAATGACGGCAAGATATTTCCGTTTGATCATAATGAGGTGCGCTATCATGTGTAGTTGAACAACCATTGTTCAACTTCCACACGACACCATGCCCTGGCCCTTCGATCTCCCTGCGCTTGATGCCGCATCGATGCCGCCCGCGGGCGACATGGAACGGCGGATGCGCTCGCATCCATGGGAGACCACCGGCCTCGGACCCGTCCAGGACTGGCCGCACGGCCTGAAAGCGGCGCTGCGCCTGCTGCTCGATTGCCGCATGCCGATGCTGCTGCTGTGGGGGCGGGAATACACCCAGTTGTTCAACGATGCCTTCGTGCCGATCCTGGGCGACAAGCAGGAGCGCGCGCTCGGTGCCGGCCTGTGCGCCACCGCGAACGGCATCTGGCGCCAGGTCGAACCGCTGTTGACGCAGGTATGGGACGGCGAATCGATCCGGCGCGACGACATGGCCCTGGTGATCGACCGCCACGGCGCCAACGAGACCGGCTATTTCTCCTTTTCGCACAGCCCGCTGTACGACGATGCCGGCCGGGTCGGCGGCATCCTGGTGACACTGGTCGAGACCACGGAAAAGGTGCGCGCCGAGCAGGCGCTGCGCGAGGAAACGCGGGTGCTGGAACGCATGAAGCGCGCCTGCGAACCGCTGGCCTCGACGCTCGAGCTGGACCAGCTCTTGGGTCGCGTCAGCGACGCCGCCACCGAACTGGCCGGCGCCGAATTCGGCGCCTTTTTTTACAACGGCAAGGACGACGACGGCGACGACTACCTGCTGTACATGCTGTCCGGCGCGCCGCGCGAGGCCTTCGCCGACCTCGACCAGCCGCGCATGAGCGCATTGTTCGCGTCCCTGTTCGCCGGCGGGGCGCCGGTGCGCAGCAGCGACATCGGCTGCGACGCGCGCTTCGCCGGCACCGCGCTGCGCCGCGGCCTGCCGCTGCAGCACGCGCCCCTGCATCGTCTACGGTTCGGGCACCTGCCGGTGCGCAGCTGCCTGGCGGCGCCGGTGGTATCGCGTTCGGGCGAGGTGATCGGCGGACTGCTGTTCGGCCACGCGCAGCCGGCCATGTTCGGCGCGCGCACCGAGGAGCTGGTCGGCGCCTTTGCCGTGCAGGCCGCGATCGCCATCGACAACGCGCGCCTGTACGACATCGCCCAGCGCGCGGTGCACGAGCGCGAACAGATCCTGTCGAGCGAACGCGCCGCGCGCGCCGAGGCCGAGCGCCACAACAAGATGAAGGACGAGTTCCTGGCCATGCTGGCGCACGAGCTGCGCAACCCGCTGGCGCCGATCACCAGCGCGGCCCAGTTGCTGCGCCTGCCGGAGCTGAACGAGTCCTTGCGCGTCAAGGCCAGCAACATCATCTCGCGCCAGGTGCGCCACATGACGGAACTGGTCGACGACCTGCTCGACGTGTCGCGCGTGACGCGCGGCCTGGTGAAACTGGACAGCGAGATCCTCGACCTGAACAAGATCGCCATCGCCGCGATGGAACAGGCGCGCCCGCACCTGGAGGAGCGCCGCCACACGCTGTCGGTGGCGCTGGCGCCTAGCCCGGTGCCGGTCGAGGGTGACCGCACGCGCCTGGTGCAGGTGCTGGTCAACCTGCTCAACAATTCGGCCAAGTACACCCCGGCCGGTGGCCAGGTGTCGCTCAGCCTGACCTGCGACGGCGCCATGGCGGCGCTGGCGGTGCGCGACAACGGCAGCGGCATCGACCCGCACCTGCTGCCGCACGTGTTCGACCTGTTCACCCAGGCCGAGCGCACGCCGGACCGCTCGCAGGGCGGCCTCGGCATCGGGCTGGCGCTGGTCAAAAGCATCGTGCGCATGCACAAGGGGCAGGTAACGGCGCACAGCGACGGCGCGCGCCAGGGCACGACGATGACGGTGGTGCTGCCGCTGGCGGATGCCGAGGTGGGACAGGTGGCGCGTTCGGGCGAGGGCGCCGGTGGTGTGCGGCCGCTGGTCGTCACCGTCGTCGACGACAATGCCGATGCCGGCCAGTCGCTGGCGGTGCTGCTGCGCGCGCACGGGCACACCGTGCACGTGTACGAGGACGGGGCGTCGACGCTGGCGGCGGTCGACGGCGGTACGCAAGTGTTCATCCTCGACATCGGCCTGCCCGACATGACCGGCTACGAACTGGCGCGCCGCCTGCACCGCCAGCCGGCGCATGCGAACGCGGTGCTGGTGGCGCTGACCGGCTACGGCCAGCCGCGCGACCGCGAGTTGTCGCGCCAGGCGGGGTTCGGGTATCACCTGGTCAAGCCGGTGGAGATCGGCAAGCTGACGCAGATCCTGGAAGAGGTGAGGCAGGAATAGACGTCGAAAAGCCGTCGTCCCCGCGAAGGCGGGGACCCATACGCAGCATCAGGATTCGATACATGGGAAGCAGCTCGAACGCTTCAAATACCGACTTCGGACACTCGGCATGGGGTAAAGAATGCCAGTGGCATTCTTTACCCTGCGCGGGGGCGCCGGTGCTTGCGTATCAGGCGATGAACAAATTTATTTCGCTGCGCGTACCTTGCCGAACTGGTCGCCCGCCTTCCATGCCGGCATCGCCGGCGCATCCGCCACCATGCGGCCCAGGTTCAGCGTGAACTGCGCCTGCTGCACCATCCCGGCCAGGTCCCAGCTCGGGTCGTATTCGTCGCTGACCTGGTGATAGCGGTCGTTGTAGGCGCGCGCCTTGGCGTCGTTGGCGGCTTTATCCTTGGCCCAATCGTGGCCGCCCTCGATCGAGAACGCCGGCACGCCGGCCTTGGCGAAGCTGAAGTGGTCGCTGCGGAAGTAGCCGCCGGAGAGGTCCGGGCGCATCGGCGCCACCGCCAGGTGCATCGCTTGCGCGGTGGTGGCGGCCATCGCGCCCAGGCCGGTGCGCTCGCTGCCCTGTACGCCGATGTCGCGCGCGGCGGCGACGAAGTTCAGGCTGTCCAGGTTCAGCGCGGCCGCCGTCTTGTCCAGCGGCCACAGCGGTTTCGCCGCGTAGGCCGCGCTGCCCAGCAAGCCCTGCTCCTCGGCCGCCACCCACAGGAACAACTGGCTGCGCTTGGCCGGATGGCGCACCGCTTCCTGCGCCATCGCCAGCAGGCCGGCGCTGCCGGAGGCGTTGTCGACGGCGCCGTTGAAGATCGTATCGCCGCCCTTGCCGCCATCGTCCTGCTTGCCGAGGTGGTCCCAGTGCGCGCTGTAGATCACCGCTTCGTCCTTCAGTGCCGGGTCGGTGCCGGGCACCACGCCGGCCACGTTGAATTGCTCGATGGCGCGCACCGCGGCGCGGGTCTGCCCTTTTACGCGCGCATTCAGCGCCACGGGTTTGAACGACTTGTCCTCGGCGGCGGCGCGCAGGCGATCGAGGTCCTGGCCGCCGGCGGCGAACAGGGCGCGCGCGCTGGCCTCGGTCATCCAGCCCTGCATGCCGGTGCCGAGGTCGGCGTCGGCCAATTGAAAACGCTCGGCGGTCCAGCTGTTGTAGACCACGCTCCAGCCGTACGAGGCCGAGGCGTCGGTATGGACCAGCAGCACGCCGGCGGCGCCGCGGCGTGCGGCTTCCTCGAATTTGTAGGTCCAGCGGCCATAGTAGGTCAAGCCCTTGCCATTGAAACGGTTCGGCTCGGCCGCGGTCGGCATCGGGTCGTTGACCAGCATGACCAGCACCTTGCCCTTGACGTCGACACCCTTGTAGTCGTCCCAGCCGCCTTCTTCCGGCGCCGCGATGCCGTAGCCGACGAAGACCAGTTGCGCATCCATGTCGTGCACCGCTTGCGCATCGCCCGGCGCCCACACCCAGTCCTTGCCGAAGGCCAGCGGCAGTGCCTGGCCACCGGCGACCACGGCCACCGAGCTGTCCTGCGGCTGCGCCTTGACGCCGGCGATCTTGACGCTCTGGCGGTAGCTGCTGCCGTTGGCGGGACGCAGGCCGATCGCCAGCGCCTGGTTTTCCAGGTAGGCGACGGTGAGGTCGGCGCCGCGCTGGCCGGTGCCGCGGCCCTCGAACAGGTCGGACGACAGCATCGCCATGTGGGCGCGCAGCGGCGTCTCCTGGACGATGGCCTGGCCGGCATCGTGGGCGGAAGCGGAGCGAGGGGCGGCGCCGGTTGCGGCGGGCATGGCGGCGAAGGCCATCGCCAGGCTGGCGGCGATGGTCGAGGAAACGATCTTGTACATGGAGTCCTGCTGCGCTAGGGAGTAATCGGAAGCGGGCGGTGGCCGCCCGGATGCGCGAGCATTGTATTGCATCCCTCGCGGGATTACTGGCCGCGAAACGCCAGTATGTCGGCCGCCACCGTGGTGCCTGTTTGCGGCAGCAGCGCCGGCAGGTCGGCGGCGCGCGCCGGCAAGTACCGCATCGGCAAGCCCGGGATATGCTCCTGGACGTACACCGTGAACGCCGGATCGCCCAGCAGGTCGAAGGCGAAACGCAGCTCGCGCTCGCCCATGCCGTGCAGCGTCATCTTCCAGCCGCGGTGGCGGCGGTCGGTCAACAGGCGGCCGTTGACGCTGCTGCGCAGCGTGTCGGCGCCGATCAGCGTCAGCGTCAGTTCCGGCGCGCCGTTCTTCGAGCGCAGCAGGAACTCCACGTGGCGCAGCGCGCCGGGGCGCTGGTCCTTCTCGATCGTCAGGCAGGGGTAGGCGATGGCATCGATGCGCGGCGCCGCCGCCTGCCACAGTGGCGAGCCGCCGGCGAAGGTATAGGGCATCGGCAGCGGCGCGCGCGAGGTCGGGAACACCTGTTTCGTCCAGGCGTCCAGCGCCTGCGGCGGATGCAGCCAGAACGCGCGCCAGGTGAGCGCATCCTTCAGGTACAGCAGCTTGTTCGGCGCCGGCAGCGCCGGCCAGGCCGGGCTGGCCGCATACGCCATGCCGATGCAGGCGGCGCTGCCCAGCAGCAGCGGGCCGGCCAGCAGCGGGCCGGCCAGAAGCGGGGCGCCGGCGCGCAGGCGCGCATCCAGCTCGGCCAGCAGCGGGCCGCACAGCGCCGGCGCGAAGCACAGCAGCACGCACGGCACCACCAGCCATTGCGGCGACAGGTAAGCGATGCCCTCGTAGGCCGCCGGCAGGATCAGGGCCAAGGCCGGCAGCGCGGCCGCCGCCGGCAACGCCACACGCGCCGTCCGGACCCACCGCGGCGGCCAGGCCTGCACGCGCCGCGATGCCGGCACCAGCCAGGCCGCCTGCGCCGCCAGCAGCGGCCAGGCCAGCACGTAACTGGCACCCGGCGCGAACCGGCAGCACAGCAGCAGGAACAGGTTGGCGACGACGATCGCGCCCAGCGCCGTCACCGCCGCTGTCAAGCGCGCCTGCATCCGGCGCTGCAGCAGCAGGAACAGCGCCGCCGGCATCGACAGGAAGGCCAGCAGTTGCCAGCGCACGCCGTCGTCCGCCACCAGCACGCCGACGTCGTAGCGCGCGCGCAGTCCGGCCATCGCGTCGCGGCACAGGAAAGTGAGGAATACCGCCAGCGCGGCCATGAACAGGAAGCCGAAGGCGCCGTGCACGATGTCCGTGCCGGCAATGCCTTGGCGCCGCACGGCGCGGTGGCAGGCCAGGGCCGTCAGCAGCGTCGCCAGCAGCGCCAGCGGCCACGCCAGCGCGAGCGGATAGTGGAGCGTGCCCAGTACCGGCACGGTAAAGAATACCTGGCCGCGCACCGCTGGAGCCGGCGAAGACGGCAGGGCGGCATTGCCGAAGTGGCGCAGCAGGGCCAGCATGGCATCCCCCTCCTGCTGCAGGGTAGTCCGGGACAGACGCTGCGGGATGTCGTGGCCGGGGCCGCCGAACACGTTGCCGTAGGCGTCGCCGAGCGGCCCGCCGGTGGTGGCGAATTGCAGCACCGAGGCGCCGGATGCGGCCAGGGTATCCCCCGCGGCGCGCTGCGGCAAGGCCTGGTACAGCGCGGCCATGAAGGCGTTGCCGGAGGCCGCGCCCGAGCCCAGTCGCGCCCAGGCATCCATGCTGAACCCGTCGGCGTGGGAAGCGTCGATCAGTTGCAGCGGGCCGCGGTTGCCGGGATTGTCGAAGCGCAGCGCCACGCGCGCGCGCCGCGCCCACGGGTGCGACTGCACCAGGCCGCGCGTGCCCAGCGCCTCGGCGCCGTCGCCGTCGGTGAACACGAACAGCAGGTCGTTGTCGATCGGCGGGCCGGCCTGCAGCACGCGCAGCGCTTCCAGCATGGCGGCGGCGGACAGGGCGCCGTCGGCCGCGCCCAGGGTGTCCTTGCCGGAATCGTAGCGCGCCGCGATCAGGACCGCATCGCGTTCATGGTGGCGCTGGCTGGCGCCGGCCGCGCCGTGGCGCCGCACCACGCCCGGTTTGCGCACCAGCACGTTGTGCACTTCGGCCAGCGTGATGCTGACGTGCGCCATCATGTTCACCGACGACGCCTGCACGGTCTCGGTCTGGATCTCCGGCTCCAGGCCGAGCGCGCGGATCTGCGCGACCAGGTAGGCGCGCGCGGCGGCGTTGGCGTCGCTGCCGACCGGGCGCGGCGCCTGCGCCAGGGCATTTACATGGGCGAAGGCGCGCGCGCCGGAAAAGCCGGAAACGGGCGCGCTGCCGGCAGCCGGCGCCGCGCGCGGCTGCAGGGCCGGCCAGGCCAGCAGGGCGGCCAGCACCAGGTAAGCGGCGCAGCCGGCCAGCGCGGGCGCGACGCGCAGGGAGGATAGAAGGCGCATGGTGTTCCTGTCGATGGATGCCGCGGCCGGCGCGGACGAAAAAAAGCCCGCCTGGCCGAGGAGGGAAAAGCGGGCAAAACGGGTACGGCATCCCCGGAGAGGGCTCCAGGTACGGCCGTGCGATCAGTCGAGCGTCCAGACGTAGGCCAACTGCGCCCATCCCGCTTCCGGCACGCCGTTGCTGGTGGCCGGCTTGAAGCGGCACAGGCTGAGCGCGGCCAGCGCGGCGCGGTCGAGGTCGCGCGAGCCGCTGCCGTGCTCCACGCGCGCCGAGCTCACGCGGCCGTCGGTGCCGACCAGCAGCGCCAGCGTGGTGGTGCCGCTGGCGCCTTCGCGCACGGCGCGCGCCGGGTAGGCGGGCAGGGCGCAGCTGTTGGCGTCGGCCAGCACCGCCGTGCGGATGCGGCCGGCGTCGGCGTCCGGCCTGGCGGCGGCGACCGGCGGCGTGGGCGCTGCCGATTGGACCGGCGTGGCCGGCGGCGGCAGCGGTTCGGCCACCTGCGTGGTCTGCATCGGCGCCGGCTCGGGCGGGGGCACGACGTCGGTCTCGATCTTCGGCACGAAGATCTGGGGCGGCGCCAGTTGTTGCGCCGGTTGCGGCGGTTCGGGCGGTGGCGGCGGCGGTATTCTCGGTTCGGGTCGGATGTCCACCGGGATCGAATCGACGATCTTCTGGACCGAGATCGAGCGCGTGTTCAGGTTGTGGATCAGCAGCGCGCCGACCGCCACGTGCAGTGCGGCGACCACGGTGAACTTGCCGAACTTGCCGCCGCCATCGCGTCGGGTGTGTGAGAACTGCATGGCCATCCTCCTGTTGGTCGTGAAGGGATACGATTCTGAAATTCGCTGGAATCAATATATGCTATTGCCTAGCAATTAGTAAAGCTATTTCATGGTATTCAATGATTCCACCACGAGCCATCGACGATGGCGGTGGGTATGCGTGCATGGCGCCGGCCTGCTCGCTTCCCGGCGGGTTGTATGAAATAATCCCGATATACCCTCGACAAGGTCGGTGCATTGGTATGCCGCGTTACCAAGCAGTGGCAAGCGATGCCGGTTTATATTGGAGAACATAGTGCAGAAACAGCAAAAACCGATCCGCGTGATGCTGGCGGACGACCACCCGATCGTGATGACCGGCTTCGCCATGTCGCTGGGCGCGCAAGGGCTGGAAGTGGTGGGGCAGGCCAAGACCCCGGACGAAGCGGTGGCCATGTACGCCGAACAGAAGCCCGACGTGGCGGTGCTCGACATCCGCTTCGGTACCGAGCTGACCGGGCTGGACGCGGCGAACAACATCATGAAAGCCGATCCGCAGGCGAAGATCGTGTTCCTCAGCCAGTTCGACCAGGACAGCCTGATCAAGGAAACCTACCGCCTGGGCGCGCACGCCTTCGTCACCAAGGATTGCGACCCGGCCGACCTGGCCGAGGCGGTGCGCCAGGCGCACGTGGGCAAGCTGTACTTCCTGCCGCAGATCGCCGAGCGCCTGGCCAGCCTCGCGGTGCGCGGTGACGTCTCGCCGCAATCGCAGCTCGACGAGCGCAGCCTGGAAATCTTCAGGCTGATGGCCGAGGGCCTGACCAACAACGAGATCGCCGAGCGCCTGAACCTGTCGACCAAGACGATCAGCAACGTCAGCCAGGCAGTGAAGGAAAAGCTGGGGGTGCACCGGCAGGCGTACATCACCAAGCTGGCGGTGAAACACGGGTTGATCCAGCCTTGAGCCTCGCAGGCCGATAGCGCATCCGTGGGACGCGCACCAACCCCGTCGTCCCCGCGCAGGCGGGGACCCATGCAGTGCATGCGTGCCTGCAGCGCCGCCATGCATCGATTGGCAGCCACCGCACTGATCCTGGCCACCACCGGCTTGTCGGCCCACGCCGCCAGGCCCGAACCCGTGCAAGGCTTCCGCTTCCAGATCGTCACCGCCGACGACAGCGCCCTCACGCGCCGCATCGCCGAGGATTTATATAAACGCCTGGCGCCGATCTTCACCGTGTTCCGCACCGAGCTGGCCCAGCGCCGGCGCATGCTGTACGTGGCGATCGGCCCGGCCGCGCTGCGCGACGTGGCCGCGCGCCGCTGCGATTGCGTGGTGATTTCCGCCTTTACGTCGAGCCAGGTGTTTCGCGCGATCGCCGCGGGGGCGGCACCGGCGTCTGCGGCGGCGCAGACGCCGGCGCAGCTCCCCGTCATGACCGCCGTCTACGCCGAACCGGCCCCCGGCGACCAGCTGCGCCTGGCCGCGCTGCTGTACCGCCGTCCGGTGCGCGTGGCCGCCATCCTCGGCGCCGACACCGCCTTCTTGAAACCGCAACTGGCGGCGGACAAGGTCGTCGTGCTGGACGCGGAACCGGACGGCGACATCAACCGCATGCTCAACCAGATCGCCCAGACCGAAGTGCTGCTGGCGCTGCCCGACGCGGCGGTCTACAACGCCGAGAACTTCCGCAACATCCTGCTCTCGACCTACCGCCACAAGCAGGGCGTGATCGGCTTCTCGGCCGACATGGTGCGCGCCGGCGCGCTGGCCAGCACCTATTCCGAGGTCGAGGACATCAACGCGCAAGTGGCCGAGATCGCGGGCGCCTACGTGGCCGGCGGCGAGCTGGCGCCGCCGCAATTCCCGCGCTATTTCCGTACCGTGGTCAACGACGGCGTGGCGCGCTCGCTCGACGTGACGGTGGACGCCGCCGCACGCCGCTTTGCGCACACGGCGCCGGCCAGCCGTGCCGATCTTTCTGCGCCGGATCGCCAAGCCAACTCGCCTGCGCCCGGGCAGCCGGCGCCGCACCAGCCATGACGCCGTCGCGCATCTCCTGGGCCTGGCTGCGCTTCTGGCGCAACTGGAGCATCGGCCTGCGCATGGCCTTCATTACCATGCTGCCGGTGACGCTGCTGTTTTCTGCCTTCGTCGGCTATTCCTGGTATTCGCACCGCGCGCAAGTCGACGAGGAACTGGCCGAGCGCGGGCGCATCCTGGCGCGCGCGCTGGCCGAGACCAGCGAATACAATGTCATCTCCGGCAACCTGGCGGATTTGCGCCTGACCATCAACGGCCTGGTGCAGTCGGACCGCAGCATCTACCGCATCGACGTGGTCGACGCCAACGGCCGCAACGCGGTCAGCGCGTTGTCCGAGCACCCGATCGAGGCCGAGCCGAAGCGCTACGAGGCGCCGATCCGCAAGCAGGTGGTGTGGATCAACCTGTTCTCGGACAACGGCACGCCGCACGTCTCGGCCTCCAGCGACACCCGCCCGCCGACCTTAACCACCGAGGTGGTCGGCAGCGTGCGCGTGACCATGTCGCCCACCAACATGCTGGCCAAGCAGCTGCGGCGCTTCCGCGTCGAGCTGGCGCTGGCGGCGCTGGCGCTGGCCGCCAGCGGCGCGCTCGGCTTCATCCTGGCGCGCAGCCTGACGGTGCCGCTGCGCGAGGCGATCGCGGTGCTGCGCCGCATCCGCGGCGGCAACGTGCGGGTGCAGCTGCCGGTCACCAGCGGCGGCGAGATCGGCGAACTGCAAGCGTCGATCGGCGAGATGTCGGTGGCGCTCGACCGTTCCACGCAAGACCTGGAAAACAAGGTGGCCGAGCGCACGCGCGACCTGCTGGCCTCGCGCAACGAGGCGCTGCGCGCCGACGCCGACAAGAGAAAATTGATCCAGAAGGTCAACAGCATCATCGAGGATGAAAGGAAGAGCATCGCCATCGAGATCCACGACGAGCTGAACGCGTCCTTGATCGCGGTGCGGCTGGAATCGCAGACCATCCAGCACCTGGCCGCGCGCGCCCAGCCGGGCCAGGAAGTCGAGCAGATCGGCGCCAAGGCCCAGGCCATCACCAGGCTGGCGCTCGACCTGTACGCCAACGGCCGCCGCCTGGTGCGGCGCCTGCGGCCCGAGGTGCTGGACATGCTCGGCCTGCACGGCGCGGTCGAGGAGATGGTCAACCACTACCGCAGCGCCGGCGTGCATTTCGAGTTCCATTCCGAGGGCGATTTCTCCAGGATCGGCAACGAGCTGGCCATCTCCGCCTACCGCATCGTGCAGGAAGCGCTGTCGAACATCATGAAGCATGCCGGCGCCGGTTTCGCGCGCGTCAGCCTGGTGCTGTCCGAGCGCGACCACGCGCTGCAGATCGAGGTGCAGGACGACGGCGAGGGCTTCGATCCGGCCGTGGCCTCCGAGGGCATCGGCATCATCGGCATGCGCGAGCGCGTGTTCGCGCTGGACGGCAGCCTGCACGTGGAATCGCGTCCCGGCGCCGGCACGCTGGTGGCGATCGCGCTGCCGTTGACGGCGCCGGACGCGGCGTAGACACGGCGGCGCGGCGCCGATACCATGCCGACGCCGCGCCCAAAGTGCGCTACATTAGCGGCCTTGGCCTCACCCTCTCACAGCACACACCATGTCCACCGAAATGACCACCCCCTTCGAGCGGGGCAACCAGAACCAGACCACCACCTGGGCCGACTGCATCGCCTGGTACGAAACGCTCGCGCGCGATTTTCCGGGCGTGCTGCGCTTCGCCCAGGTCGGCACCTCCGACGCCGGCGTGCCGATCCATGCCGGCGTGGTCTCCGCGGACGGCGTGTTCGAGCGCGACGCCATCAAGGCCGCCGCGCGGCCGGTGTTCTTCAACAATAACGGCATCCACCCGGGCGAACCGGAAGGCGTGGACGCCTGCATGGCGCTGGTACGCGACTTCTGCCTGGAGCCGCAACGCCTGGCCGCGCTGGGCAAGACGGTGTTCCTGTTCGTCCCGCTGTACAACGTCGACGGCGCCTTCAACCGGAATGACACCTCGCGCGTGAACCAGGACGGCCCGGAACGGTTCGGCTTCCGCGGCAACAGCCGCCACCTCGACCTGAACCGCGACTTCGTCAAGTGCGACACGCTCGCCGCCCAAGTCTTCAACAAGCTGTTCGCGGCCTGGAGCCCGGACGTGATGGTCGACACCCACACCTCCAACGGCGCCGACTACGCCTACACCATGACGCTGATCCACACCCAGGCCGACAAGCTGGGCGGAGAGCTCGGCGCCTTTTTGCGCGACACCATGCTGCCGGCCATGTACGCCGGCATGGACGCGCGCGGCTGGCCGACCTGCCCGTACGTGAATCCTGTCAAGGACAGTCCGGACCAGGGCATCGCCGAGTTCCTGGAAACCGCGCGCTTCTCGACCGGCTACGCCGCCCTGCACGACACCATCGGCTTCATGCCCGAGACGCACATGCTGAAACCCTTCGCCGACCGCTATCACTCGATGCGCGCGCTGGTCGAGACCGCGCTCGATTTCACGGTGGCGCACGGCGACCGGATCGTGGCGCTGCGGCGCGCCGCCAAGCAGTCCGGCCGCATGCGCGCCCAGTGGCCGATCCACTGGGCGATGGACGAAGCGAATCCGTCCAGCTTCCGCTTCAAGGGTTACGAAGCCAGGTACAAACCGAGCCTGCTGGGCGACTACCAGCGCCTGTGGTACGACCGCAGCGCGCCGTTCGAGCGCGACATCCCGTACTTCAACCGCTTCCCGGCCGACATCGTGGTGCCGGCGCCGCGCGCCTACGTGGTGCCGCAGCAGTGGCGCGAGGTCGTCGAGCGCCTGCAGTGGAACGGCGTGCGACTGGAGCGCGTGGAAAACGAGCGCGAGCAGGAAGTGGGCTGCTACCACGTGGCGTCCGTAACGCCGCGCGGGAACGCCTACGAGGGCCACATGTTCCACGACGACGTCCGTCTGGAAAAGCGCCGCGCCGTGGCGACGCTGCGCGCCGGCGACTGGATCGTACCGCTGGACCAGGACAACGCGCGCTACGCGGTCGAGACGCTGGAACCGCTGGCACACGACAGCCTGTTTCGCTGGGGTTTCTTCAACAGCGTACTGGAAAAGAAGGAAGCGTATTCGGACTACGTGTTCGAGGACGAGGCGAGCCGCCTCTTGGCGTCCGAGCCGGAACTGGCGGCGCAATTCGCCGCATGGAAGGCGGCCAACCCGGCACTGCTGAAGGAGCAGGGCGCGGTGCTCGACTTCATCTTCGCCAACTGCACGCGCTACCGCGAGCCGGAGTGGCGCCGCTATCCGGTGTTCATGCTCGACTGATCGCACTACTGAGCGCATCACTGAAATCATTCAGGAGAAGGGGAGACAATGCATAACAAGATCATCGCGGCGCAACTGGCCGCCTGCGGCTGGCTGGCGCTGGCGGCCAACGTGCCGGCGCACGCGGCGCCGGTCGACGGCCAAGCCTATTTCGCGCAGAACTGCGCCAGCTGCCACACCGTGGACGCCGGCATGGGCTCGCGCGCCGGTCCCGGCCTGTACAACGTGGTCGGCCGCCGCGCCGGCTCGCTGGCCGGCTACAACTACACCGACGCGCTGGCCAAGGCCGGCGCCGCCGGCAAGACCTGGACGCGCGAACAGCTCGACGTGTTCCTGCGCGACCCCAACAAGGACGTGCCGGGCACCGCGATGCCGATCGGGATCGCCGACGCCGCACCGCGCGCGGCCGTGATCGACTACCTGGCGGCGCAAAGCGGGAAGGGCGCGGCGCCGGCGAAGAGCGCGGCGGCCGGCGCGACTGCCGGCAACGGCGCCAGGAGCGGCGCCTGGACCGACGACAAGCCGGGCGACCTGCACCGCATCACCGTCGACGACCTGCTGCAGCCGTACGCCAGCGACAGCGCCGGCAACGGCCCGAAGGTGGCCAGGCGGCCCGACGGCGCGCTGCCGGCCGTGCCCAGGGGCTTCAAGGTGAGCGTGTTCGCCGGCGATACCGGCAAGGCGCGCCTGGCGCTGCGCGCGCCCAACGGCGACATCATCCTGTCCGAAGCCGCCAGCGGCGAAGTGCGCATCCTGCGCCCGTCCCAGGACGGCAGCAAGGCCGCCAGCACCAGCGTGTTCGCGAGCGGCCTGTCGCGCCCCTACGGCCTGGCGTTGTGGCCGTCCGGCGCCAATCCGAAGTACCTGTACGTGGCCAACGTGAACTCGGTGGTGCGCATCCCGTACGGCGTGGGCGACCTGAAAGCGCAGGGCGCGCCGGAGACCATCGTCGAGAAGATCGCCGATACCGGCGGCGGCCACGTCACGCGCACGCTGGCGTTCTCGAAGGACGACAAGACGCTGTTCCTGTCGGTCGGCTCGGCCACCAACGTCGCCGCCGGCATCGGCCCCAAGCCGCCGCAGCCGCTGGCGCAGTGGGAAGCCCGGCACGGCCTGGGCGCCGCCTGGGGAGAGGAAACCAGCCGCGCCGCCGTGCTGGCCTTCGACCCGGACGGCAAGAACCGCCGCCCGTTCGCCAACGGCTTGCGCAACTGCGTCGGCATGCTGGTGCACCCCGGCACCGGCGACCTGTTCTGCAACGTCAACGAGCGCGACGAACTAGGCGACAACCTGCCGCCCGACTACGTCACGCGCGTGAAACAGGGCGGTTTCTATGGCTGGCCGTGGTACTACCTGGGCGCGCACGAAGACCCGCGTTTGAAGGGCATCCGTCCGGATTTGCGCGACAAGGTGACCGTGCCGGACACGCTGATCCAGGCGCACTCGGCGCCGCTGGGCATGACGGTCTACCAGGCCCCGGCCGGCGCCAAAAATGCATTCCCGAAGGAGTACGAGGGCGACATCTTCGTGGCCTTGCACGGCTCGTGGAACCGCGGCATCCGCACCGGCTACAAGGTGGTGCGCGTGACGATGAAGAACGGCGTGCCGACCGGCCAGTACCAGGACTTCATGACCGGCATGGTGCTGAGCGACCGCGACGTCTGGGGCCGCCCGGCGGCGGTGACGGTGGCGGCCGACGGCGCGTTGCTGGTGGTCGACGATGCCGGCGGCGTGGTGTGGCGGATCGCGCCGGATCGGTGATGCATCATGTGTCGGCAGTCACTCGCGTCAATTCGAACTGGATACTCAGCATGGGTCCCCGCCTCCGCGCACTGCTGTACAAGATAATATTGCTGGCCTAAAGACCGTCGTCCCCGCGAAGGCGGGGACCCATGCTGAGTGCCAAAAGTTGGTATTTTTAAAGCATTCTGGTTGCTTCTGGGTACCAAATTCTCTAGCTCGGCATGGAGGGGATAATGCCAGTGGCATTATCCCCGCCTTCGCGGGGACGACGAGTTGTTAGCTAGGAATGATTTTTACGTTACTGCTAGCAACAAAACCCGCTTAAGGCAGAGATAACGCTTATCTTGGACAGCAGTATGCCTCCGCGGGGACGACGTCGTTTTCCTGAGCGTGCCCTGCTTGGTCATTTGCTTTCGGCGATCCAGCGGTCGACCTTCTTTTCCAGCAGCGCCAGCGGCAGTGTCCCTTCGCCCAGCACGATCTCGTGGAACTTGGGCAGGCTGAACTTCGGTCCCAGCGCGGCCTCGGCGCGGCGGCGCAGTTCCTGGATTTTCAGGGCGCCGACCTTGTAGCCCAGCGCCTGGCCCGGCCACGCCATGTAGCGCTCGGTCTCGCTGCGCCCGGTCGCTTCCGGATAGCCCAGCGTCGTGCGCATGTACTGGATCGATTGCTCGCGCGTCCAGCCCTTCGCATGCATGCCGGTGTCGACCACCAGGCGCACCGCGCGCAGCATCTCGTCGTTCAGGTGGCCGAAGTAATCCTCCGGCTTGTCGAACAGGCCCATCTCCTTGCCGAGCGTCTCGGCATACAGCGCCCAGCCTTCGGTGAAGGCGTTATTGAAGTAGAACTTGCGGAAGGTCGGCAAGCCCAGTTCCTGCGTCAGCGCGATGTGGAAGTGGTGGCCCGGCTGGCCCTCGTGCAGGAACAGCGTGACCATGCCGGTGTCGCCATACTGCGCCGGGTCGTTCACCACCGACCAGAACACGCCCGGACGCGAGCCGTCGACGGCCGGCGGCGTGTAGTGGTCGGACGCGGTGGCGCGCGTCAGTTCCGGTTCCAGGCGGATGTCGAGCGGGGTCTTCGGCCGCAGCGAGAACAGCGCCGGCAGCTTGGCGTTGAGCGTCGTGTTCAGCTTGCGGAACACGTCGACGATCTCGCCCTCGGTCTTGAACGGCTTGTATTTCGCCTGTTCCGACACCCAGGTCGGCAGCCCGGCCGCCGGACCGGTGTAGCCCATCTGCGGGCCGATGCGCGCGTACTCTCCCTGGATGCGCGCCACTTCCTCCAGGCCGATCTGGTGGATCTGTTCCGGCTGCAGGCTGGTCGTGGTCTGGCTGGCCACGCGCGCCAGGTACCAGTCCATCCCCTGCGGCAGCGCGCTCCAGCCGGTGCTGGTACGGCAGGCCGGCAGGTACTCGTGTTCCAGGAAGTCGGCCAGGCGCTTGATGGCCGGGTTGACCTTGTTGCCGATGGTGTTGCGGTAGGCGGCGCCCAGGCGCGCCTTGTCCGCCGCCGTGAAGGCGCCCGGGAAGTGCTTGACCGGCGTGTAATAGATGCTGTCTTCGGCGCTGGCCGCGACCAGCTGCTTGAACTGGGGCAGGGCCGAGGTCATCACCGCCTTCGGCAGCGTCACGCCGCGTTTCACTCCCTCGCGCATGTCGGCGATGGCCTGGTCGATCCACGGGCCGAGCTGTTCCAGGCGGCGCAGGTAGGCCTGATAATCCTTGGGCGTGGCCAGCGGCTGCGCGCCCTGGCCGCTGGCATAGTTGGCCAGGTCGACCGGGATGCTTTCCATCTGGTCCAGCGGCAGCAGGTGTTCCGGAAAGGCTTCGAAGCGCAGCGTGCTGGCGAGGTCGAAGTCGAGGATGTCCCAGCTGGTCCGGTCGCGCTGTGACAAGCCTTCGCGCGGGATCGCGTGCAGGCGCTTGACGAATTCCTTGTACAAGGCGAACTGGCGCGCGCGCACCTTGGGGTCGATCGCCATGCCGATCTGGTCGGAAAAGCGCGGGTCGCCGGCTTCGCTGGCGGCGATCGGGTTGAAACGCGCCTGCGCGTCCCAGTATTCGTCGCCCAGCCGGTTCAGTTGCTGCGCGGCGGCGCTGGCGGCAGTGCTGGCCTTTGCGGGGGATTGCGCTGCGGCGCCGGCCGGCGCGCAGGCGATGAGGCAGGCGGCGGCGAGCGCGCCCAGCTTGATGATGTGGTTCATGTGTCGTCCATCGGATGAAAAAATGCGGGCGGCCCAAGGATACCCCTGGGGTCGCCCGCCGCCCAGTCTTTACGATGGGTTTCAGTAGCTCGCCAGCGGCGCCAGTTGCCCGCCCTTGAAGGTATACACCGTCACCGCGGTCTTTTTCAGGTTGCCGCTCGGGTCGTAGCCGTAGGTGCCGGCCACGCCCTGGTAGCTGGTGCCGTGCAGCGCGCGGCCGACGGCGGCGGCGTCGACCGCGCCGGCGTTCTTGATGGCCTGGCCGATGAACATGGTCTGGTCATAGAATGCCGGGGCGTACACGTCCGGGTCGCGCTTGAAGCGCGCCTTGTATTTCGCCTTGAAGGCGGCGCCGCCGGCCTGCTTGTCCAGCATAGCGCCGGCCTGGGCGCACAGGACGTTGGCGCCGACCGCGTCGCCGCCCAGATTGGCCATCTCCGGGCTGCACAGGGTGTCGCCGCCGAGCAGGCGCACGCCGGACATGCCGAGCTGGATCATCTGGCGCGCCATCGGGGCGCCCTGCGGCGCATAGCCGCCGAAGAAGATGGCGTCGACCTTCTTGGCGCGCAGCGTGGTGAGAATCGTGGCGAAGTCGCTGCTCTTGTCGCTGGTGAATTCGCGTCCGGCCACGCTCAGGCCGGAGGCGCGCGCCTGGCGTGCGAATTCGTCGGCGATGCCCTGGCCGAAGGCGGAGCGGTCGTCGATCACGGCGACGGTCTTGATTTTCAATTCCCTGGCGGCGTAGGACGCCATCGAGGCGCCGACCTGGGTGTCGCTGGCGACGATGCGGAACACGTTCGGGTAGCGCGACTGCGTGATCTTCGGGTTGGTGCCGACCGTCGACATCAGGATGCCGGCGCTGTCGTACACGCGCGAGGCCGGGATCGCCACGCCCGAGTTGTACGGTCCCAGCACGAACTTGACGCCGGCGTCGGCGAATTTCTGCGCCACGTTGACGCCGGCCTTGGGGTCGCCCTGGTCGTCTTCCGACTGCAGTTCGAAGCGTAATACCTTGCCGCCCGCCTTGATCTTCTGCGCGTTGAGGTCCTCGACCGCGAGGCGCACGCCATTCTCGTTGTCCTTGCCGGCAAAGGCGTTGGCGCCGGTCAGCGGGCCGCTCAAGCCGATGCGCACCGGCTGCTCCTGGGCCAGCGCGGCGTGCGACAGCAGGGCGGCGGCGAGGAGCAGCGGGGCGGTGGTGATGGTCGATGGCATTGCCTTGTCTCCGTTAGGTTCGAACGGGCGCCATCATCGCACGATTGCCGGGAGGTGGAAATAGATCGCCGGCCAGCCGGTGCCGGCAGCAGCGTCAGGCGGGGAGGCCGTGCGAGATCAGGTCGAGCGGCAGCGCGGTGGTGTACTTGATCTGCTCCATCGAGAACGCCGAGGAGACGCCGGCCAGCTGCGCGGTCTTGATCAGTTTTTTATAAAAGCGGTCGTAGCCGCCGATGTCGGTGGTGACCACCTTCAGCAGGTAATCGACGTCGCCGCTCATGCGGTGGAATTCCAGCACCTCGGGCAGCGCCACCACGGCCGAGGCGAAGCGCTCCAGCCATTTTTCGTCGTGTTCCTTGGTGCGCACGCTAACAAACACGGTCACCGGCAGGCCGACCTTCTGGCGGTTCACGATGCTGACCCGGCTCTCGATGTAGCCTTCTTCCTCGAGGCGCTTGACGCGCTTCCAGCAGGGCGTGCTGGACAAGCCCACCTTTTCGCTCAACCCGGAAATCGACAGCGTGGCGTCCGCCTGCAATGCCGCCAGAATCGCACAATCGTATTTGTCGAGTGAATTCATTTTTATTCCCTGCAAATATGAAAATATTCGTTCCACGCGAGAACAAGATGCACATAACTTTAGTACGTCTTGTTCGGGTTGAGTCCGTAACATATTACTCAACTATCGCCGCTGCGGCGCATATTTTTTGGACTTTTGGCAATTATTTCACCATGCAGGACATCTATCTCGACGCCAACGCGACTTCTCCCGTGCTGCCGGCCGCCATCGACGCCGCTATCGACGCGATGGCAAGCTGCTTCGGCAATCCCAGCAGCAGCCACGCCGGCGGCCTGCGCGCGCGCCGCATCCTCGACAGCGCGCGTGAGCGTGCGCGCCGGGTACTAGGGGCGCCGTTCGGCCGGGTGCTGTTCAACAGCGGCGCCACCGAAGGCATCCAGACCGCCGTGCTGTCGGCCCTGTGCGCGCTGCGCGAGCGGCGCCTGGCCGGAGAAGCATGCGGCGAGCTGCTGCTGTACGGCGCCACCGAGCACAAGGCGGTGCCGGAAAGCCTGGCGCACTGGAACCGCGTGCTCGGCGCCGGCCTGGCGCTGCAAGCCATCCCGGTCGGTGCCGACGGCCGCCACGACCTGGCCGCGCTGCGCGAACTGGCGCCGCGCGCGGCGATGGTCTGCACCATGGCCGCCAACAACGAGACCGGCGCGGTGTCCGACCTGGACGGCATCGCGCGCGTGCTGGAAGAGAGCGGTTCGCGCGCCCTGTGGATGGTCGATTGCGTGCAGGCGCTCGGCAAGCTGCCGCTGGCCTTGTCCGCCGGCCGCATCGACTATGCGCCGTTTTCCGGCCACAAGCTGCATGCGCCGAAGGGCATCGGCATGCTGTACGTGCGCGAGGGCGCGCCGTTCACGCCGCTGCTCACCGGCGGCGGCCAGGAAGCCGCGCAGCGCTCCGGCACCGAGAACATGGCCGGCATCGCCGCCCTGGGCGCGGTGCTCGCGGCGCTCGAAGAAGGAAGCACCTTCCGCAGCCACGCCGCCATGGCGGCCATGCGCGCGCGCCTGGTGCAGGCGCTGCGCAAGGCATTTCCCGGCATCGTCTTCAACACCCCGGACGAGCACGCGCTGCCGACCACGCTGAACTTCGCCGTGGCGGGCATGCAGTCGCGCGACCTGCTCGACCTGTTCGACGCCGCCGGCGTGCGCGTCAGCGCGGGCTCGGCCTGCTCGGCGGCCAAGGCCGCGCCCAGCTACGTGCTGGAAGCGATGGGCTTGCCGCCGTGGCGCAGCAGCGGCGCCGTGCGCCTGTCCTTCGGGCCGCTGGCGGACGACGCCTTTATCGATGCCGCCTGCGCGCGCATCCGCCGCTGCGGCCAGGTCGCCCAAGCGGCGGCGCACGGCGCGGCGCTGGCGCCCTCGAGCCTGTCGGGCCAGCGCCACGGCGTGCTGCAATTGAGCGGGGAAGGGCGGCACGGCTGGCTGCTGTTCGACCACGATGCCGGCGCCTGCGTGGCGATCGATGCGCCCGCGGGCCAGGAAGCGCGCATCGCCGGCCTGGTGCGCGGCGCCGGCTTGCGGGTGGCGGCGGTGCTGGGCACGGCGGACGATGCCGCCGGCAGGGCTGGACGCGCGGCCCTGCGCGCGGCGCTCGGGCTGGATGCAAGCGCCGGGCCGTTCGGCTGGCCGGAGGAGAGCGCCGCAGTGGCGCTGGCGGATGGGCGCCGCGTGCCCTGCATCGCCCTCGGCGCCCAGGTGCTGGCGCGCGTGGATCGTGGCGACGCCGGCCCTGGCGCCGCGCAAGCGGCCGGCATCGACGGCAGCGCCGGCACCGGTCGTACCTGCTACCTGCTGGGCAGCGCGCAGCGTGACGTCGACGCCGGCAAGGACCGCCTGCCGGCCGCGGCGCTGCGCATGGCCTTCGTCGGCCTGGGCGGCGCGGCTGCCCTGGACGGCATCGGGCCGGCGCGCGCAATGGATGGCGTGATCGTATGCCATGGCGCCGATGCCGGCGGCAGCGCCTGCACACGCCTGGCCGCTGCGGCGGCATCGGCGGCATCGGCCGCAGCACCGGATTGCCGGCCGGCCGCAGCCGAAGGCGCCACCGGCGATCCGGCGCCGCCGGCGCTGCAGCCGGTAGACCTGGCCGCCTTTTTGGCGCGGCACGGCGATGCACTGCTGATCGACGTGCGCGAAGCGATCGAGAGCGAAGCCGGCGCCGCCACCCTGTACGGACGCCGGGCAAGCGCGCTGCCGCTGTCGCGCCTGGCCGAGCACCTGCACCACTTGCTGGCGGCGCCGCAGCGTCCGCTGGTGCTGTTCTGCCGCAGCGGCAACCGCAGCGCCAGGGCGGCGCTGTGCCTGCAGCGTGCCGGGCACGCAAACGCGTGGACGCTGGTGGGCGGGATTGCGTTGGCCGATGACTGTTGAATGACTGACGTAGGGTGGACGCAAACGTCCACCCTACGCGGCGTCTAGCCAGCAGGTAAATTTCCGCATCGCATAACTATGTACGTTAGCGCACAGTCCGGAATCTGATGTTCTTTTAGCATGGAATCATCCGTGCGCCCTCGTTTCCCCGACGTTCCTCTCCCTGGCTGTCTTGCGCCACTCGGCGGTCCGGCTGCGCACGCCACCATCGAGGTTCCTGTTGAACGCACAAAACCACACTCTGCCCGACGCGCCGCGCGCGGGGCAACCCACCCAGCCCGCTCCTCACGTCCCGCGCGGCATGGCCGACGACGCCGCGCCGCTGCGCGCCGAACTGTTTTCCGCCGCCCAGATGGCGGTCCACGGCCGCAAGCTGGCGGCGCGCCACCAGTTGACCACGCAGGCCGGCAGCGACCGCTTGCTGGAACGCCTGGACGAGAACGAACGGATCATCGCCGATGCCTGCATCGGCTTGACCAAGGCGTCCAAGGCTGGCGCCCTGTTGACACCGGCGGCCGACTGGCTCCTCGATAACTATTACCTGATCGAAGAACAGGTGCGCCTGGCGCGCAGCCACCTGCCCAAGGACTACAGCCGCGAGCTGCCCTGCCTGGCCGACGCCGATGCCTGCGGCCATCCGCGCGTGTACCAGCTGGCGCTGGAAGTCATCGCGCACGGCGACGGCCGCCTGGAGCCGGAAAGCCTGGCGCGCTTCGTGGCCGCCTACCAGGAAGGCGCGCCGCTGACGATGGGCGAGCTGTGGGCGATCCCGATCATGCTGCGCCTGGCGCTGATCGAAAACCTGCGCCGCATCGCCGCGCGCCAGGACCTCGCAAGGCGCGAGCGCGAGCTGGCCAACGGCTGGGCCGACCGCATGGTCGACAAGTCCGACGACAAGCCGGGCGATTTGATCCTGCTGGTGGCCGACATGGCGCGCGCGGTGCAGCCGATGGGCTCCAGCTTCGTGGCCGAGCTGACGCGCCGCCTGCAGGGTCGCAGCGGTCCGCTGACCCAGGCGCTGCAATGGATCGGCACGCGCCTGGCCGACGAGGGCCGCACCATCGAGCAAGCGGTGCAGGCGGATATCGGCCAGCAGGCCGCCGACCAGGTGTCGGTGGCCAACAGCATCGGCAGCCAGCGCCTGCTGGACAAGACCGACTGGCGCGAGTTCGTCGAGACCCTGAGCACGGTCGAGCAGACCCTGCGCATGGACCCGGCCGGCGTCTACGGCAAGATGGATTTCGGCACGCGCGACCATTACCGCCACGTGGTGGAGCAGCTGGCGCGCGCCACGCGCAAGAGCGAGATGGAAGTGGCCGCCGAGGCGGTGGCGCTGGCCGGGGAAGGGCGCGCCGCCGCCGCCGTGGAGGGCGCTGCGGATGCGGCGCCGGCCGACGGATCGGCAGCCGCCGCGGCATCGGCCGGCGCATCATCGGCCGCCGCATCATCGGCCGCCGCCCTGGGCGGCCTGCGGCTGCGCCACGTCGGTTACTACCTGGCCGGCGCCGGCCTGGCGCGCCTGGAGCGGCGCCTGAACCTGCAGTCCGGCTTCGTGGGCGCGCTGCGCCGCGCCGGCCGCCGCCGCCCCTTGCTGGCCTACCTGGGCGCGATCGGCGCCTTTACCGCGCTGTTCACCGGCGCCGCCGTGGTGCACGCGGCGCAGGGCGGCGCCGCTGCCGGCCTGCTGTGGACCATCGGCGTGCTCACCGCCATCGGTTCCAGCCAGCTGGCGCTGGCGCTGGTCAACCTGTTGTCGACGCGCCTGGTGTCGCCGAAGCCGCTGGCACGCATGGACTTCAGCGACGGCATTCCGCCGGACGCGCGCGCGGTGGTGGTGGTGCCGTCGCTGCTGTACAGCCGCGACAACGTGGCCACGCTGTGCGACGCCCTCGAGGTGCGCTACCTGGCCAACCGCGACGCCAACCTGCGCTTCTGCCTCTTGACCGACCTGGCCGATGCGCCGCAACAGGACATGCCCGCCGACGCCGCGCTGGTCGAGCAGGCGCGTGCCGCCATCGCCGCGCTCAACGCCAAGTACGGCCACGACCATGCCATCGTGCTGCACGGCGCCGACGGCAGCGAGGTCGAAGAAAGCGTGCGCATCGAACCCTTCCTGCTGCTGCACCGCCCGCGCATGTGGAACGCGAGCGAGGGCGCCTGGATCGGGCGCGAGAGAAAGCGCGGCAAGCTGGAAGACCTGAATGCCTTCCTGCGCGGCGGCGCGCAGGACCGCTTCGCCGTGGTCGAGGGCGCCCTGGAGGGCCTGGACGAGACCCGCTACGTGATCACGCTGGACGCCGATACGCAATTGCCGCGCGATGCCGCGCGCCAGTTCGTGGCGGCGATGGCACACCCCTTGAACCACGCGGTGCTGGACCCGTCCGGCCGCCGCGTGATCGAAGGCTACGGCCTGCTGCAGCCGCGCGTGACCACCTCGCTGCCGCTGGAAAACGCCTCGCGCTACGAGCGCCTGTGCAGCGGCGAGCCGGGCATCGACCCGTACACGCGCGCCGTGTCCGACGTCTACCAGGACCTGTTCGGCGAAGGCTCGTTCACCGGCAAGGGCATCTACGACCTGGACGTGTTCGAGCGCGTGCTGCACGGCGCCCTGCCGGACAACAAGGTGCTGTCGCACGACCTGCTGGAGGGTTCCTACATCCGTTCCGGCCTGCTGAGCGACGCGCAGGTGGTGGAAGCCTACCCGCCGCGCTACAGCGACGACGTCGGCCGCCGCCACCGCTGGATCCGCGGCGACTGGCAGCTGCTCGGCTGGATCGGCGGCCGTGCGCCCGCCCCTGGCGGACGGCGCGTGCCGAACCCGCTGGGCGCGCTGGCGCGCTGGAAGCTGTTCGACAACCTGCGCCGCAGCCTGGTGGCGCCGGTGCTGACTGGCCTGCTGCTGCTGTGCTGGGCGCTGCTGCCGGCGCCGGCATTCTGGAGCGCGGCGATCCTGTCGGTGTTCTTCCTGCCGTTCGCCCTGGGCGCGCTGATCGGCCTGGCCGACAAGCCGCACGACATGGGCTTCGGCCAGCACGGGCAGAACTGGTCGCAGGGCGCGCGCGCCGGCCTCGCCCACGCGGTGCTGAACATGACCTTCCTGCCGCACGAGGCGTACTACAGCGTGGATGCAATCGCGCGCACCGGCTGGCGCATGCTGGTCTCGAAACGCAAGCTGCTGGAATGGCGCGCCTCGGGCACGTCGCGCTCCAGCACCGACATGGAAAGCAACTGGCGCAGCATGTGGTTCGCGCCGGCGTTTGCCGTCGGCAGCGCACTGCTGCTGACCTTCGCCAACCCGCTGGCGCTGTGGGCCGCCGCGCCACTGCTGCTGCTGTGGTTCCTGTCGCCGGTGGTGGCGTGGTGGGTCAGCCTGCCGGTCGAGCGCCCGGCGCCGCAGCTCGGCGCCGGCCAGCAGGAATTCCTGCACAAGCTGGCGCGCCGCACCTGGGCCTTCTTCGAAGACCACGTGACCGCCGAGGAAAACTGGCTCCCGCCCGACAACATGCAGGAACACCCGGTGCAGCGCGTTGCCCAGCGCACCTCGCCGACCAACCTCGGCCTGGCGCTGCTGGCCAACTTCACCGCCTGGGACTTCGGCTACCTCGCCGGCGGCGAACTGCTGCTGCGCACCCGCGCCACCCTCGGCACCATGGGCCGCCTGGAGCGCTACCGCGGCCATTTCTACAACTGGTACGACACGCAGACGCTGGCGCCGCTGCAGCCGGTGTACGTGTCGGCGGTGGACAGCGGCAACCTGGCCGGCCACCTGCTGACCCTGGCCGCCGGCCTGGAGCAACTGGCGGCGCGCCCGGTCGTGTCCAGCCAGCCCTTGCACGGCGTGCGCGACACCCTGCGCGTGGTCGAGGAACATGCAGGCGACGCCGCCCCGGCGGTGAAGGACGCGATCGCCGTCCTGTGGCGCGACCTGTCGCCCGAACAGTGCCGCAACGTCGACACGCTGCCGGGCCTGGGCGATTGCCTGGCCGCCCTGGCGCGCGACGCCGGCGAACTGGCCAACGCCGTGCCGGCCGATGCAGACGATGCCCTGCGCACCTGGACCGGCAAGCTGGCCGCGCAATGCCGCGCCGCCTACGCCGACCTGCTGCACATCGCGCCGTGGATGCGCGCGGTGCAGGAACACGTGATCGATTCCAGCCTGACCCGCATCCCGACGCTGCGCGAGCTGGCCGCGTTCGGCATGAGCGCCCCAAGCGAGGACCTGGCGCCGGACGAGCGCGCGCGCCTGCTGCTGCTGGCCAGGATGGTCGATGAGGGCAGCGCCAACGCGCGTGCCCGCCTGGAAGAAATCGCGCGCCTGGCGCGCATGGCGCGCGAGTTCGCCGCCATGGACTTCACCTTCATGTACAACGACGACAGCGATCTGCTGGCGATCGGCTACAACGTCAGCGAGCGCCGCCTGGACAGCGGCAGCTACGATTTGCTGGCGTCGGAGGCGCGCCTGGCCAGCTTCGTCGGCATCGCCCAGGGCCAGTTCCCGCAGGAGCACTGGTTCGCGCTCGGCCGCCAGCTGTCCCTGGTGGGCGGCGAGCAGGTGCTGCTGTCCTGGAGCGGCTCGATGTTCGAGTACCTGATGCCGCTCTTGGTGATGCCGAGCTACCGCGACACGCTGCTCGACCAGACCTACCACGGCATCATCCACGCCCAGATCGACTACGGCCGCCGCCGCAACACGCCGTGGGGCATCTCGGAATCGGGCTACAACACCGTCGACGCCTCGATGAACTACCAGTACCGCGCCTTCGGCGTGCCCGGCACCGGTGCCAAGCGCGGCCTGGGCGAGGACCTGGTGATCGCGCCGTACGCCACCATGATGGGCCTGATGGTCGAACCGGAACTGGCCTGCGAAAACCTGGAGCGCATGGCCAAGCTCGGCTTCACCGGCCAGTACGGTTTTTACGAAGCGGTCGACTACACTGCGGCGCGCCTGCCGCGCGGCCAGGAATTCGCCGTCGTGCGGTCCTTCATGGTGCACCACCAGGGCATGGGCTTCCTGGCCCTGTCCTACCTGCTGCACGACCGCCCGATGCAGCGCCGCTTCGAGGCCGACCCGCAATTCCAGGCCACGCTGCTGCTGCTGCAGGAGCGCGTGCCGAAGTCGGGCGCGATCGAGCTGGCCAGCGCCGAGGCCGAGGGCATGCGCCAGCCGGCGCCGGAAACCGACAGCGCCACCCGCGTGGTGGCCCAGCCGAACACCGCGCACCCCGAGGTGCAGCTGCTGTCCAACGGCCGCTACCACGTGATGGTGACCAGCAGCGGCGCCGGCTATAGCCGCTGGAAGGACCTGGCCGTGACGCGCTGGCGCGAAGACGCCACCGCCGACGACTGGGGCAACTTCTGCTACGTGCGCGACCTGGACAGCGGCGCCGTCTGGTCGACCGCCTACCAGCCGACCCTGGCCCAGCCCGAGCACTACGAAGTCATCTTCTCGGAAGGCCGCGCCGAATTCCGCCGCCGCGACCATGGCATCGAGCTGCACACCGAGATCGTGGTCTCGCCCGAGGACGACATCGAGCTGCGCCGCACGCGCATCAAGAACACCTCGCAGGTCGAGCGCACCATCGAGCTGACCAGCTACGCCGAAGTGGTGATGGCGCCGCCGGCCGCCGACGCGGCGCACCCGGCGTTCTCCAAGCTGTTCGTGCAGACCGAGATCCTGGCCGGCCGCGGCGCCATCCTGTGCTCGCGCCGCCCGCGCCACAAGGAAGAGCAGCCGCCGTTCCTGTTCAACCTGATGACGGTGCATGGCGTCGATGCGCCGTCCGCACCGGCCTTCGAGACCAGCCGCGCCCAGTTCATCGGCCGCGGCAACCGCAACGTGCTGCCGCAGGCATTGACCGGGCGCGACCAACTGCAGGGCGCGCACGGCTCGGTGCTCGACCCGGTGGCGGCGATCCGCCGCAGCTTCACGCTGGCGCCGGACCAGGAAATCAGCGTCGACGTCATCCTGGGCGCCACCGACACCCGCGAGCAGGCGCTGCACCTGGTCGACAAGTACCAGGACCGCCACCTCACCGACCGCGTGTTCGAGCTGGCCTGGACCCACAGCCAGGTGGTGCTGCGCCAGCTGAACGCCAGCGAAGCCGACGCCCAGCTGTACGGGCGCCTGGCCTCCGGCGTGATCTACCCGAACGCCGCGCTGCGTGCCGAGCCGGCCGTCATCGCGCGCAACGGGCGCGGCCAGTCCGGCCTGTGGGCGTATTCCATTTCGGGCGACCTGCCGATCGTGCTGCTGCAGATCCGCGACGCCGCCAACATCGAGCTGGCGCGCCAGGTGGTGCAGGCGCACGGCTACTGGCGCCTGAAGGGGCTGGTGGTCGATCTGGTGATCTGGTGCGAGGACGCCAGCGGCTACCGCCAGGCGCTGCACGACCAGATCATGAGCATGATCGCCTCCGGCCTGGACGCGCAATCGGTGGACCGCCCGGGCGGCGTGTTCGTGCGCATCGTCGACCAGATCCCGAACGAAGACCGCGTGCTGATGCAGTCGGTGGCGCGCCTGGTGCTGTCCGACGAGCGCGGCAGCCTGGCCGAGCAACTGCGCCGCGCGGCGCTGCAGAAAGTGGCGTTGCCGCCGCTGCTGGCGATCGAGCCGCCGCTGCCGGCGATGCCGGGCACGGCATCCTCGACGACGCCGGCGCCCACTCCCGTGCATATTCCCGTGCCGCAGCCGGCGCCGAGCCTGGTGCTGGACAACGGCATCGGCGGCTTCAGCGCCGACGGCCGCGAATACGTGATCCGCACCGGCGCCGAGCAGCGCACCCCGGCGCCCTGGGTCAACGTGCTGGCCAGCCCGCTGTTCGGCAGCATCGTCTCGGAAGCGGGGCAGGCCTACAGCTGGAACCAGAACGCCCATGAATTCCGCCTGACGCCCTGGGAAAACGACCCGGTGGCCGATCGCGGCGGCGAAGCATTCTATATACGCGACGAGCAGACCGGCACCTATTGGTCGCCGACCGCGCTGCCGGCGCCGTCCGGCGGCGACTACCTCACGCGCCACGGCTTCGGCTACAGCGCCTTCGAGCACACGGCGCACGGCATCCGCAGCGAACTGCTGACCTACGTGGCGCTGGACGACCCGCTGAAATACGTGGTGATCAAGCTGCGCAACGACAGCGCCGCGCGCCGCAAGCTGTCCGTGACCGGCTACGTCGAGTGGGTGCTGGGCGACCTGCGCGACAAGTCCGCGATGCACGTGGTGACGGAGCAAGACCCGGTCAGCGGCGCACTGTTCGCCCGTAATGCCTACAACGCCGATTTCTCGGGCCGGGTGGCGTTCTTCCACCTGGACGCCGAGCACGTGGCCTTTACCTGCGACCGCACCGAGTTCATCGGCCGCAACCGCAGCCTGGCGAATCCGGCCGCGCTGGAACGCGCCGGCCTCTCGGGCCGCAGCGGCGCCGCGCTCGACCCGTGCGCCGCGCTGCAGGCGGCCATCGAACTGCAGCCGGGCGAAGAGCAGGAACTGGTGTTCATGCTGGGCGTGGGCGGCCGCCGCAACCTGGACGCGACCGGCATGGTCCAGCGCCACGGCGGCGCCGGCGTGCCGGCGGCGGATCTCGCCAAGGTGCGCGACTGGTGGGACGAGACCCTGGGCGCGATCCGCGTCGAGACGCCGGAACCGGCGCTGGACGCCATCGCCAACGGCTGGCTGATGTACCAGACCATCGCCTGCCGCATGTGGGCGCGCAGCGGCTACTACCAGTCGGGCGGCGCCTACGGCTTCCGCGACCAGCTGCAGGATGCGATGGCCACCGTGCACACCCGCCCGGAACTGCTGCGCGACCACCTGCTGCTGTTCGCCGGCCACCAGTTCGTCGAGGGCGACGTGCAGCACTGGTGGCACCCGCCCACCGGGCGCGGCGTGCGCACCCACTGCTCGGACGACTACCTGTGGCTGCCGCTGGCGGCGCACCGCTACGTCACCGTCACCGGCGATTGGGCGCTGCTGGACGAAGTCGCGCCCTTCATCGAATCGCGCCAGTTGAAGCAGGAAGAGGAATCGCTGTACGACCTGCCGGCGCAATCGAACGAGCAGGCCAGCCTGTACGAGCACTGCGTGCGCGCGATCCGCCACGCGCTGGACTTCGGCGCGCACGGCCTGCCGCTGATCGGCACCTGCGACTGGAACGACGGCATGGACCGGGTCGGCAACGAAGGGAAGGGGGAAAGCGTGTGGCTCGGCTTCTTCCTGTATGAAGTCTTGCAGCGCTTTGCCGAACTGGCCGACCGCCGCGCCGACTACGGCTTTGCCACCACCTGCCGCAGCGCCGCCCAGGTGCTGTCGCATAACATCGAGGAAAACGCCTGGGACGGCGAATGGTACCGGCGCGCCTACTTCGACGACGGCACGCCGCTCGGCTCGCAGCAGAACGACGAGTGCCAGATCGACTCGATCTCGCAGAGCTGGGGTGTGCTGTCCGGCGCCGCCGACCCCGAGCGCGTCAAAGGCGCGATGGCGGCGGTGGATGCGCGCCTGGTGCGCCGTGACGCAGGCCTGATCCAGCTGCTCGACCCGCCGTTCGACAAGGGTGTGCTGAACCCCGGCTACATCCGCGGCTACGTGCCGGGCGTGCGCGAGAACGGCGGCCAGTACACCCACGCCGCCATCTGGACCGCGATGGCTTTTGCTCGCCTGGGCCAGACCGAGCGCGCCTGGGAACTGTTCGACATGATCAATCCGGTCAACCACGCCGCCAGCCGCGAAGCCTGCGCCGTGTACAAGGCGGAGCCGTACGTGATGACGGCCGACGTGTACGCGGTGACGCCGCACGTGGGCCGCGGCGGCTGGAGCTGGTACACCGGCTCGGCCGGCTGGATGTACCGCCTGGTGGTGGAATCGCTGCTGGGCGTGGAGCGCACCGGCGAACGCCTGGCGCTGGCGCCACAAATGCCCGCGGACTGGACCGGATTCAAGCTGCAGTACCGCTACCGCGGCAGTACCTACGCCATCGACGTGCGCAGGGGCAGCGCGGCGTCGCTGAGCGTGGACGGCGTGGCGCAGGAAGGCGCGTCGATCGCGCTGGTGGACGACGGCCGCCGGCACGAGGTGGTGCTGGTGGTGGCGGATGGCGGCGCGTCCTTGGCGGCTACCGCGCCGCAGGGAAGCGACATCACGGTGGCGAAATGATGGAACCGTCGTGATGAGGTGAGCCTGGACGGGCGGCGGTGGGCGGAACACCATTTCCTATACCGTCCGCCATCGCAGGCGCAGCCGTTTCGAAAGATATTCATTTTTGTCAACTAATTAGTAATTATTTAATTTAGGAATGATCCACGCATCAACGTGGAAATCGATGCAATTGTAAAAATTGCATCATGAAAACCTCATTCCTGTTCGCTTTCTTCCTGTCCCGGCCAGCGCTGCTGGCTGCGGCCAGCCTGCTCACCCTTGCCGCCGGCGCCGCCCCGGTAGTGCCCGGCGCCAGCGCCGGTTCCTCCAGCGGGCCGGCTGCGGTCGTCCAGCACGAACACAGCGAATTCGAAGCCACCCTGCTCGCGCCGTATGCCGGCGACGCCACCAGCCGCGCCCAGCCGGATGCGCGCACCTTCACCTTGTCCTTCGAGTACCCCGGCCTGGCCGCACCACGCGTCGCGCGCTGGCAGCTCGACCTGCTGGCACCTAGCGGCCGCGTGGTCGCCACCTGGCAGGGCGCACTGACACTGACCGGCCAGCCGCTCGACGTGACGGTGCGCTGGCCCGGCCTGGTCGACGGCCGCCCGGCGGCGCCCGGCATCTACCGCGTGCGCATGGGGGCATCCACCGGCAGCGGCGACGCCGCCGAGGACGTCGAGCAATCCTGGGACATCGGCGTCGGCGCCATCCCGGCGCCAGCGTTGCCGGCCTTCCAGCCGCTGCCGACCGGCCATACGGTGCAATCTCCCGATGCCGCACCGGCGCCGTCCGCGCTGCCGTACACCGTCTATTACGGCAACCTGCACAGCCAGACCGGCGACAGCGACGGCGGCGCGCCATTAAGCGAGTGCAAGGGCGCGCAGGAGCCACAGAGCGCGCCCTACGGCCCGGCCGCCGCCTACCCGTACGCGCGCGATCGCGGCCTGGATTTCCTGATGGTGTCCGAGCACAACCACATGTACGACGGCTCGGACGGCACCAAGAGCGACGCCGACCCGGCCAAAGCAAAACGCCTGTACCACGCCGGCCTGCAGACCGCGCGCGACTTCAGCGCCGCCAACCCCGGCTTCTTGGCCCTGTACGGCCTGGAGTGGGGCGTGATCAGCAAGGGCGGCCACCTGAACATCTTCAACACCGACGAACTGCTCGGCTGGGAACAGACCGCCAAGGGCGACCTGCTGGCCGACACCGCCACCGCACGCGGCGACTACGCCGCCCTGTACACGCTGATGCGCCAGCGCGGCTGGGTCGGCCAGTTCAACCACCCGGCCACGGGCGGCCAGTTCGTCATCGACGGCAAGCCGCTGGCCTACACCGCAGATGGCGACGCCGCCATGGCCCTGTGCGAAGTGATGAACAGCGCCGCCTTTTCCAACCGCGACGACGAATCCGAAACCCGGCGCAGCAACTTCGAGCAGGCCTGCAACAAGCTGCTGGAAGCAGGCTACCACGTCGCCTTCAGCAGCAACCAGGACAACCACTGCGCCAACTGGGGCGCCTCGTATTCGAACCGCAGCGCCGTGCTGGTCCCGAACGGCGTGCCGCTCACGCGCGCCAGTTTCCTCGACGCGCTGCGCGCGCGGCGCGTGTTCGCCACCATGGACAAGCACGCGCAATTGGTGCTCACCGCCAACGGCCGCCTGATGGGCGAGCGCTTCGACAACAGCGGCCCGCTGTCGCTGCAGGTGCACTACGCCAGCGACAACGGCCGCCGCGCCGCCTCGGTCGCGCTCATGCAAGGCGTGCCGGGGCGTAACGGCACCGTTACCCCGTTCGCCAAGAACCCCGACACCACCTTTACGCCCACGCCGGGGCCGCATTTCTACTATGCCAAGGTGACGCAGGACGATGGCGCCATCCTGTGGTCGGCGCCGGTGTGGGTGGACCAGCACCAGCCCTGATTGCTTGCACGAGACCTGCCAGGAACTTGAAGATCATGGCGAATACTGCTGAACATTGTCAGCGATAAAAACATGCGATCGCATGGATTTTTTGTTTGTGAGACTGTCTCCTAAAAAAATATATGTCATTGCATACATTCTGTGGATGGGCAGCCTGAGTAGGAATAAAATATATGCCATCACATAGATCGTTACGTGCCCAAATGATCCTCCCTGTTAATTCCGTAGCGGAACTCGGCCTCTTGATTCGCGCCACCCGCCGCGCCCACCGACTGCGGCTGGACGATGTCGCCGGCAGCGCCAACCTGGGTGCGGTATTCGTCGGCGACGTCGAGCGCGGCAAGGAAACCGTCCAGCTGGGGCGTGTCCTGCGGTTGCTGGAAGAACTGGGCATCCAGGTGGCGTTGGACGTGCCTCCGGCTGCCATGGAGGAACTGGAAAAGCTGCGTGCAAAAGGGGTGCGTCCGCCGTCCCGCCGGCGCCGCTCATCGCCAGCCGAAGGCGAATGATGGATGCGCGCGTGCTGGACGTGTTCATCAACGACGTCCAGGTAGGACGTTTGCGGGAAGAGAACGACCTGTGGGCCTTCGACTACGACCCGGCGTGGGTCCAGGCAGCGGACGGATTCGATTTGTCGCCGGCCTTGCCGCGTATGGCGGCGACGCATCGGGACGGCGCGAGTAATCGTCCTGTCCAATGGTATTTCGATAATCTGTTACCGGAAGAAGCATTGCGCAGCGTGCTGGCCAAGGACGCCGCCATTCCGGAAGCGGACGCGTTCGGTTTGCTCGCCTACTACGGCGCCGAATCGGCCGGCTCCCTGGTGCTGCGAGATCCGCAACAGCCTGCCGCGGCCCTGACCGGCTTGCGGCCATTGACGGATCAAACGCTGTCCGATCGGGTTCGCAATCTGCCGCGGGTGCCGCTGAGCCACGACGCCCCCAAGCACATGTCCTTGGCCGGTGCCCAGCACAAGCTTCCCGTCGTGTATCGCAATGGCCGGCTGTACGAACCGCTGCCGGGCGACGTTTCGACGCATATCCTCAAACCGGATCATCCGACGGGAGATTATCCGGCGTCTGTCATCAACGAGTATTTCGTGATGCGCCTGGCCGACAGCCTCGGGTTGCCCGTGCCGAAGGTGCATCGGCACTACTGTCCGCAACCCGTCTACCTGATCGATCGTTTCGACCGGACTGGTCGGCAACGGCGACAACCATCTCAAGAACGTTTCATTCCTGGTGTCGTCTGCCGGTATCGAAATCGCGCCGAGCTACGACCTGCTCAGCACCGCCGTGTATGCCACGGCGGCGATGGCAGGGGAGAGGGCGGCCTGGCCGCAGGTCGAGATGGCGCTACCGCCGCAAGGCGCCAGGTATTTTGGCGACATCACCCGAGCGATGTTGCTGGAATCCGGCGTCCGGCTGGGCCTGGGCAAGGCGACGGTCATGCGTGAACTGACTCGGATGGTCGAGCAGATCAAACCGCAAGCCCAGGCGCTGTACGAGGCCATCGAGATCAAGAACAGCTGTTTGCCGGAAGGGGCGCGAGCGTCCCTTGCCGGGGAATTGCGGCTGCTGCGCTGCATTATCCACATCGTTATTGGCGAGATGACTGCCAGGCTGGGTGCCAAGGTGTAGGCGGCATCCTTCCTTTCCCCGCATCAGCTTAAGTGCTATCCTGCGCTCGCCCATCGCGCGCCGTCCGGCGTGCCCGCCCCACGAGACATCCGAGAGCGCATTCCATGAAACGCATCGCCGCAGCAGTCCTGATCGCCTATTCCGCCGCCGCCGCCCCCCTCGCCAGCACCGCATTCGCCCGGCCCCAAGCGGCGCCGGCCATGCAGTCCGCCGCCGCATCGGCCCCGGTTGCCGACGCCACCCTGGCCGCCGACGTCACCCGCACCATGCAGCTGTTCGACGTGCCGGGCATCGCCATTGCCGTGGTCAAGGACGGTAACGTCGTGGCAGCCCAGGGCTTCGGCGTGCGCAAGCTGGGCGAGCCGGCCAGGGTGGACGGCAAGACGCTGTTCGAGGTCGCGTCGAACTCGAAGGCGTTCACCGCCGCCGCGCTGGCGATGCTGGTCGACGAGGGCAAGCTGGCCTGGGACGATCCGGTCACCAAGCATTTGCCCGATTTCCAGATGTACGACGCCTACGTCACCCACGAGATGACGGTGCGCGACCTGCTCACCCACCGCAGCGGCCTGGGCCTGGGCGCGGGCGACCTGCTGTGGTGGCCGACCACGAATTTCTCGACCGACGAGATCATCCACAAGCTGCGCTTCATCGCGCCCAGCACCAGCTTTCGCAGCAGCTATGCCTACGACAATTTGCTGTACATCGTGGCCGGCAAGATCGTCGCCGCGAAGTCCGGCAAGACCTGGGGAGAAACGATCCGCGAGCGCATCCTGACCCCGGTCGGCATGGCGACCACGACCACCAGCCTGGCGGAAAACGCCGGCAACCCGGACCTGGCCAGCCCGCACAGCAAGATCGACGGCAAGATCGCCGCCGTGAAATCGATGCCGGTGGCGAACGCGGTGGGCGCGGTCGGCATCAACACCAATGCCGAGGACATCGCGCGCTGGATGAACGTGCTGCTGGCCGGCGGCAGCCTGGGCAAGAATGCGGACGGCAAGGAACGCCGCCTGTTCAGCGACAAGCAGGCGCGCGAACTGTGGACCGCGCAGACGCCGATGCGCATCGCCGAGCCAAATCCGAAACTGGCCGGCACCCGCCCCAACTTCGCCGCCTACGGCCTGGGCTTCCAGCTGCGCGACTGGCAAGGAAAACTGCTGGCGCTGCACAGCGGCGCGCTGCAGGGCTTTTATTCGAAGGTGGTGCTGGTGCCGGAAGCGAAACTCGGCATCGCGATTCTCACCAACGCCGAAAGCGGCGGCTCGCTCAACGCGCTGCAGTACCAGCTGCTCGACCGCTACCTGGGCGTGACCGGCGGCCCGGACTGGATCGGCGCGGTGGCGGCTGTGGACCAGGAAAACCACGAGAAGGAGCAGGCGCGACTGGGCAAGACCAGGTCGGCGCGCGCCGCCAGGTCGCAGCCCTCGCTGGCGCGCACGGCCTACGACGGCGACTACCAGGACCCGTGGTACGGCCTCGCCACCATCCGCCACAGCGGCGGCAAGCAACTGCTGACCTTTACGCGCACGCCGGATCTCACCGGCGAGCTGGAGCACTTCCAGCACGACACCTTCATCGTGCGCTGGAAGGAGAGGAATTTCAATGCCGACGCCTACGTGACGTTCTCGCTCAACCCGGACGGCAGCATCGAGCGCATGCGCATGCAGCCGATTTCCACCGAGACCGATTTCAGCTACGACTTCCAGGATTTGAATTTCACGCCGGTGAAGCGTTGAACATTACCAGTTCGAATCGATTGGATTCCAGATAGTTTGTGCTTTATAGATGCTTCTTTATGCGATATAAAGAAACATCTATGATGCTGATCTATTGCTGAGAATGTTCATAGATGATACGTTAGGCTTCATAACGACTCAACTATGCAGCAAGCCGATCATGCCCAAGAAGCTCACCAACACGCAAACCTGGCCAACACTCGTTTTAGAGCGGCTCATCATATGGGGCAGATGTATTCGCACCCAGCGCCTGCGCCAGCGCATCACCGTCGCCGACTTGTCCGCGCGGCTGGGCGTGTCGCGCGCCACCTTGCTGCGCCTCGAAAAAGGCGATCCGGGCGCGGGGGCAGGCGCTTATGTGACGGCCTTTCTTGCATTGGGAATCGCCGATCGCGCGGTGCCGGTATTGCCTGTGGAACTGTGGCAGGGTGAGGTCGGCCACCGCGTCAAGTTGACCCGGCAAGAAAAGGGCGACGAGGATGAATACTTCTAAGCCTTTGTATGTGTACCTGCAACGGCCCGATACCGGCGATTGGGTAACGGTTGGACGCTACAGGAAGGGACGTCGGGTGGTCGCAGTGCCGTACGTGTCCTGCGGTTCGACCGCACCCATCTGCAGCGCCACATGTGCGTGAGCGCCGCCTCCTTGCTGCAGGCGGAATATCCAGGCATTCCACAGACCGATCGCTGCAGTTATCCGCGCCTGGCCGACGAGCTGAAGCTGGCGGGGCTGCCAATGGAAGACCGCGTGGAACTGTTCGGCCGCATGGTATTCAATGCGGTGTGCGGCAACGACGATGACCACGTGCGCAATCACGCGATCGTCTACCGTTCGGACGAGCGCCGCTGGCGGCTCGCGCCGGCTTTCGATGTCGTGCCCAACCCGGTCGAAACGCCGACGCGGCTTTACATGCAGCTGGCGCTGGGACGCTTCGACATTTCCAGGGAGGCGGTACTGGCTGACGCGCATCGCTTTGGATTTGCAGGGCCAGTGGATGCGGCGGACTATCTTGACGCTTTGCTCGGGCGTATCGCGGCCAGCTTCGCCATGGCGACACAGTGTCTCGACCCGGCGTGGAAAAAGATACTCCATGAACGGCTGTCGCAAAACCTTGCCGTTCTCGGTAGACGGTCGGCTGTTTGACCGATTGCCCCGCGAGCCCAAGCACACGAACGGCGCACTCACGGGCCGTCACTGTGGGGCTCTCTCTAATGGAATTCGTCACAGGACCACTTCAGCCCTCTGCCCGCTACGCATCGATAGCAACGGCAAGCAATCTGCATCAGGGCTTGCGAAACACGATCGCATGCTGGATCGGCAACGATTCGATGCTGCGTTCCCACTTCAGGCCATGCGCCGTGGCTTCACGCCGTACCTGCGGCGCGCTCATCTTGTGCAGCGGCTTGATCGCGACTGCCGGATCCTCGGCCCGGTATTCGACGAAGACGACGCGCCCGCCCGGCTTCAGGGCCTCGACGATGCTGTCGAGGACTTCCGAGGGATAGGCGAGCTCGTGGTAGACATCGACCATGATCGCCACGTCGACGCTGGCGGGCGGCAGTTTGACGGTGGTTTCGCTGCCCAGCACCGAGACCACGTTGCGCACGCCGCGCTTTGCCATCTGGCTGTCGAGCAGCCTGATCATTTCCGGCTGCACGTCCACTGCATACACCCGCCCGCCGGGCCCGACCCGTTTCGCCAGCTGCCAGGTGTAGTAGCCGGTGCCGGCGCCGATGTCGGCCACCGTCATGCCGGGCACCAGCGCCAGTTCCCGCAGAAGCAGTTCCGGCCGCTCCTCGTGCGCGCGGCTTTCGCGCTCGAGCCATTGCGCGCCCTCCCATCCCATCACGCCGGCGATTTCGCGGCCCATGTAGCGCTTGCCGATGCCATCCGGGCTGGGCGCCACGCGTTCATAGCGCGTATCGGGGGCCGCTGCCTGTGCCGCGGCATCGAAGCTAGCGGATGACAACAGCATCACAGCCGACAGGCAGGCCAGCAGGATGGGGTGCGTACGGTGAGCGGGTGAGGTGCGGCAATTGCGCGAGCGGGTGCGGTGCATGATCGGTTTCCGTAAGAAGTCGCTGCCTGCAAGGGTACCGGCAGGCTTGCCGTGAATGGCAATGGCCAGTGTAGCGGCGTTGGCTGTCCGGCGCGCGCAGGGTTGATGTTGTACCCCATCCTCACCTTTTTGCAAAAAATTGCATTGGGGAAATTGACATGCTAGAGTTTTGGCTTCAGGCACCAGGCTTGCCGGGTGCGGCAACGAGATCGCAGAAGATGAGAGAACAGCTCAGCCGCATCGCGGCGATGGTCGGTGTGACCGTGCTCGCCACGGGATGCGCCACCCCTTACAGCCCAGTCCCGGTCGCGACCCATTTCCCGACCAGCGAGCAGCAGAAATTGCAGGCTGGCGCGCACTGGACGGCAATTACCGGACACATCGAAAAGCAGTTGCTGCCGGCGCTGAACAACGGCCCGCGCGTGGCGCTATACGTGCAGCCGCTGCAGGGCACGCCCTTTACGCGCGCGGTCGCAGGCCAACTGATGACCTCGCTCGTCAACGACGGCTACGTCGTGGCGAAGACGCCGCGCGATGCCCTGAAGGTCGAGGTCGACACGCAGGTGGTGGCGTTCTCCGGCGATCGCCCGCAATACAAGTACCATGGCGAGCGCTCCGCCCTCGTTGCTGGCGTATGGGCGCTGACGGAAGTGCACCACACCGCCCTCGGGCTTGCCACGGCCGCCATTTTCGCCGACGATGCCTATGCCTGGTTCCGGTCCCAGTTCTCGTCCGGCGACACGCCGAAAACCGAGATCATCGTCACCGTCGCCGTGTCCGACGACCAGCGCTACTACGCGCGCCAGACGTCGGTTTACTATACGGTCGACAGCGACCGCCGGCTGTATGAAACGGCGCCCCTGCGGCCAGCGCAGCCGGTGAAGACGTTCGCGGTCACCGGGGAGGCGAAATGAACTGTGTCAAGAAAGCGCTTGCCGTGTTGCTCGTCCCCGCGATGCTGGCGGCCTGCGCCTACGAGAGGCCGGCCGATGGCGACTACGCTCCGGTGCAGCCAGCCAATCTGGTCGTCGATGCCAACTACGGCGCGGCCGATGCCTTGCTGGCGCAATTGAAAGGCAAGCTGTCCGCCGACAAGCCGCTGATCATGGCGACCATCGTCAACATCGATGCGCTCGAGCAGACCTCGACGCTCGGGCGGCTGGTGTCGGAGCAAGTCTCGACCCGGCTCGCGCAAGGCGGGCTGAAAATGCTTGAAATGAAGCTGCGCAACAGCGTGTACCTGAAACGCAACCAGGGCGAATTGATGCTCACGCGCGAGATCGGCGAGGTAGCGCACACCCACGACGCACAGGCCGTGGTCGTCGGTTCCTACGCCGAGACGCCCGATGCCGTGTTCGTCAACGTCAAGGTCATCCAGCCAACCACCAACTTCGTGTTGGCGGGCCATGACTTCGTGCTGCAAAAAGACGCCACGGTGCGCGCGATGATGCAGCCGGCCGGCCAGGCCCAGCTTCGCTGAGCTTCTTCCAGGCTTCGGATATTGGCGGCGTCCGCCATCCGCAAGCCCGCTCGCCCGCCACCGCATGGCACCCCGGTACCGCCGGCAAACCCCACATTCTCACCGTTTACCTGGTGCATCCAGCACTGCGATGGGGCAGCCGCATCAGCACGGTGCGCCGTGCGCGCCACCCGGCGCCGCTGTTGCATACAGCATAAAAATTGCCTATCCAAAACTTCAACTTGCTGTTACTGTTCAACCGTTTTCTTGTGCAGTTGTTATCGCTCGACGGTGCGCCGCAGTAAAAAATGACAGGCCGAGGCGCCGGGCCGCAGTCCAAACGGGCGCGCCGGCGCCGCAGCCATGCGGGCCGGCGCGCCAACGTCCGATGATGTGATGTTGTTCAGGAGATAGCATGGAACGCCGTACCTTCCTCAACGTCGGCAGCCTGGCCTTCGGGTCGCTGCTGGTTCCCGTGTTCGGGCGCGCGATCGCCGCCGAAGAACTGCTCGCCCCGATGGCGGTGACTGCGAAGAAGGCACTGGCCGACGTCGCCATGAACGCCGCCACCAAGGCCGGCGCCTCGTACTGCGACGTGCGCATCGGCCGCTACCTCAACCAGTACATCATCACGCGCGACCTCAACGTCGAGAACGTGACGAATACCGAATCGGCCGGCGTCGGCGTGCGCGTGATCTGCAACGGCGCCTACGGCTTCGCCGCCACCAGCGACATGAGTGCGGACGGCATCGCCGGCGCGGCGCGCCAGGCGGTGGCGATCGCCAAGGCCAACGCCCGGCTGCAGTCGGAACCGGTGCAGCTGGCGCCCGTGAAAGGCGCGGGCGAGGTGGCCTGGGCCACGCCAGTGGTCAAGGACTGGCGCGCGGTGCCGATCAAGGACAAGGCCGAGCTGCTGATCGCCGCCAACAAGGCCGGCATGGACGCCGGCGCCAACTTCATGCAGTCGATGCTGTTCCAGGTGAACCAGCAAAAGTACTTCGCCTCCACCGACGGTTCCTACATCGACCAGGACTTGCAGCGCCTGTGGGCGCCGCTGTCGGCCACCGCGGTCGACAAGGCCAGCGGCAAGTTCCGTTCGCGCAGCGGCCTGTCGACGCCGGTGGGCATGGGCTACGAATACCTGGACGCGCGCGCCCAGGACAAGATCAAGGCCGCCGGCGGCGTCGCCACGCTGTACACCAAGTCCTACGACATCGTCGAGGATGCACGCGCCGCCGGGCGCGACGCCAAACGCAAGCTGACCGCGAAGTCGGTCGCGCCGGGCAAGTACGACCTGATGCTCTCGCCCGAGCACCTGTTCCTGACCATCCACGAGTCGGTGGGCCACCCGACCGAACTGGA
Organism: Massilia forsythiae; assembly: GCF_012849555.1. Classification (NCBI taxonomy): domain Bacteria; kingdom Pseudomonadati; phylum Pseudomonadota; class Betaproteobacteria; order Burkholderiales; family Oxalobacteraceae; genus Massilia; species Massilia forsythiae. The sequence continues at coordinate 1,512,574 of NZ_CP051685.1, read as the reverse complement.
TCGCGTGCTCGGCTACGAAGCCAACTACGCCGGCACCAGCTTCGCCACGCTCGACAAATGGCAGAGCAAGAATTTCAAGTACGGCTCGCCCCTGGTGAACATCGTCGCCGACAAGACCACGCCCGGCTCGCTCGGCAACGTCGGCTACGACGACGAAGGCGTCAAGTGCAAGCGCTGGGACATCATCAAGGACGGCATCCTGGTCAACTACCAGGCCACGCGCGACCAGGCCCACATCATCGGCGAAAAGGAATCGCACGGCTGCTCGTACGCAGACAGCTGGAGCAACGTGCAGTTCCAGCGCATGCCCAACGTGTCGCTCCAGGCCGGCAAGAAGGCGCTCAGCCCGGACGAGATGGTCAAGGACATCAAGAAGGGTATCTACATCGTCGGCGACGGCTCGTTCTCGATCGACCAGCAGCGCTACAATTTCCAATTCGGCGGCCAGCTGTTCTACGAGATCAACAACGGCAAGATCGGGCAAATGCTGGAAGACGTCGCCTACCAGTCGAACACCCAGGATTTCTGGAACGCCTGCACGGCGATCTGCGACGAGCGCGACTGGCGCATGGGCGGCTCCTTCTTCGACGGCAAGGGACAGCCGCCGCAGATCAGCATCGTCTCGCACGGTTCTTCCACCGCGCGCTTCAACGGCATCAACGTCATCAACACCGCCCGCAAGATCGGCTAAGGCAGGAACCACGACATGACCATCCTGAACCAGGAACAGACCAAGCGCATCTGCGAGCGCGTCCTCGCCTTGAGCAAAGCCGACGAGTGCATCGTCAGCGTCGGCGGCAGCCGGGAAGGCAACATCCGCTTCGCCCGCAACGCCGTTTCCACCGCCGGCCTGGCCGAGAACACCGCCGTGACCGTGCAGGTGGCCTTCGGCAAGCGCCAGGGCACCGCCAGCATCAACGAGTACGACGACAAGTCGCTGGAAAAAGTGGTGCGCCGCGCCGAGGACCTGGCGCGCCTGGCGCCGGAAAACCCGGAATTCATGCCGGCCGTGGCCAAGCAAGCCTACAAGGAATCGGCCACCTTCAGCGCGAAAACCGCCGCCATCGATCCGGAATTCCGCGCGCAAGCGGCGGCCTACGCGATCGAGGCCTGCCGCAAGAACAAGCTGGTGGCCGCCGGCTTCTTCACCGACAGCACGGCGTTCAGCACCGTGGCCAACTCGAACGGCGTGTTCGGCCACCAGCAGCAGACCGGCCTCGATTTCACCTGCACCGTGCGCACCGAGGACGGGCGCGGTTCGGGCTGGGTCAAGCGCTCGGCGCTGGACGCCAGCCGCTTCGACGCGCGCGAGGCGGCCGACGTGGCCATCGAAAAGGCGCTGCGTTCCGTGGATGCGAAAGCGATCGAGCCGGGCCGCTACACCGTGATCCTGGAGCCGGCGGCGACCTCCGAACTGATCGGCTTCATGATGTCCGGCTTCGATGCGCGCCAGACCGACGAGGGCCGCAGCTTCCTGTCGAAGAAGGGCGGCGCCTCGCGCCTGGGCGATAAACTGTTCGACCAGCAGGTGAACATCTGGACCGACCCGTGGAACCCGGACGTGCCGGTGCTGCCGTGGGACGCCCAGTCCCTGATCGCGCGCGAGCGCGTGGACATCATCAAGGACGGCAAGGTCAACGCGCTGGATTACTCGCAGTATTGGGCCAAGAAGAAGGGCGTGAAGCCGACCGCCACGCCGGGCAACCTGATCATGGCCGGCACGAACAAGTCGACCGCCGAGCTGATCGCCAACACCAAGAAGGGCATCCTGGTCACGCGCACCTGGTACATCCGCCTGGTGGACCCGCAATCGGTGCTGCTGACCGGCCTCACGCGCGACGGCACCTTCTATATCGAGAACGGCAAGATCAAGTACCCGATCAAGAATTTCCGCTTCAACGAAAGCCCGGTCACGATGCTCAACAACATCGAGGAAATCGGCAAGCCGGTGATCATCGGCGGCGACGAGGTGGCGTACCAGATGGCGATTCCGCCGATGAAGGTACGCGATTTCAACTTCACGTCGTTGTCGGATGCGGTGTGAAAAGACGCTTGAAAAATGTCGGCTCAGAGCTTGGTTGCGTACCCTAAAGCCGTCGTCCCCGCGCAGGCGGGGACGACGGGTTTGCTGACGTAGCCAACGTGCAGGCAACACCGATTATTGGACACTCCCCATGGAACGTCGCACCTTCATCAAGATCGGCGCCGGCACCGCCGGCGCCATGCTGGTCCCGGTCTTCGGCAACGCCATCGCCGCCGAGGAACTGCTCAACCCGATGGCTACCAGCGCCAAGAAGGCGCTGGCCGACACCGCCATGGACGCCGCCAGGAAAGCCGGCGCCTCCTACTGCGACGTGCGCATCGGCCGCTACCTGAACCAGTACATCACCACGCGCGACCTGAACGTGCAAGGCGTGACCAACACCGAATCGAGCGGCGTCGGCGTGCGCGTGATCGCCGCCGGCGCCTACGGCTTCGCCGCCACCAACGCCATGACGCCGGATGCGGTCGCCAACGCGGCGCGCCAGGCAGTGGCGATCGCCAAGGCCAATGCCAGGCTGCAGACCGAGCCGGTGGTGCTGGCCCCCGTGAAAGGCGTGGGAGAAGTGGCCTGGGCCACCCCGTTCAAGCGCGACTGGCGCAGCGTGCCGGTCAAGGACAAGGCCGAGATGCTGATCGCCGCCAACAAGGCGGGCCTGGATGCCGGCGCCAGCTTCATGACGGCGAACCTCTTCCAGATCAACCAGCAAAAGTATTTTGCTTCCACCGACGGTTCCTACATCGACCAGGACATCCACCGCCTGTGGGCGCCGATCAACGCCACCGCCGTGGACAAGGCCAGCGGCAAGTTCCGCTCGCGCGCCGGCCTGGCGCCGCCGGTGGGCATGGGCTACGAGTGGTTCGACGTGAAACCCGAGCACAAGGTGCGCGCCGCCGGCGGCGTCGCCACGCTGTACCGGGGCGGCTACGACATCGTCGAGGAGGCAAGGAACGCCGGCCGCCAGGCGCGCGCCAAGCTGAGCGCGAAGAGCGTCGATCCGGGCAAGTACGACCTGGTGCTGGCGCCGGAAAACCTGTTCCTGACGATCCACGAATCGGTGGGACACCCGACCGAGCTGGATCGCGTGCTCGGCTACGAGGCCAACTACGCCGGCACCAGCTTCTGCACGCTGGACAAGTGGGAATCGAAGACGTTCAAGTTCGGATCGCTCATCGTCAACTTCAGCGGCGAAAAGACCACGCCGGGTTCGCTCGGTGCGGTCGGCTACGACGACGAGGGCGTGCCCACGAAACGCTGGGACATCGTCAGGGACGGCGTGCTGGTCAACTACCAGGCCACGCGCGACCAGGCCCACATCATCGGCGAAAAGGAATCGCACGGCTGCTCGTACGCGGACAGCTGGAGCAACGTGCAGTTCCAGCGCATGCCCAACGTGTCGCTGGCGGCGGGAAAGGCACCCTTGACGCCGGACGAGATGGTCAAGGACGTCAAGAAGGGTATTTATATCCTCGGACGCGGCTCCTATTCGATCGACCAGCAGCGCTACAATTTCCAGTTCGGCGGCCAGCTGTACTTCGAGATCAAGGACGGCAAGATCGGCCAGATGCTGGAAGACGTGGCCTACCAGTCGAACACCCAGGATTTCTGGAACGCCTGCACGGCGATCTGCGACGAGCGCGACTGGCGCATGAGCGGCTCCTTCTTCGACGGCAAGGGCCAGCCGAGCCAGGTCAGCGCGGTGTCGCACGGGTCGAGCACCACGCGCTTCAACGGCATCAACGTCATCAACACCGGCCGCAAGATCGCATAGGGGGCGCAGCATGCAGCAACTCGATGAAGACCAATCGCGCCGCATCTGCGAGCGCGTGCTCGGCTTTTCCAAGGCCGACGAATGCAGCGTGGCCATCGCCGGCAGCCGGCAGGGCAACATCCGCTTCGCCCGCAGCGGCGTTTCCACCGCCGGCCTGAACGAGGACCGACGCTTGAGTGTCACGGTCGCCTTCGGCAAACGCCAGGGCACCGCCACCGTCAACGAATTCGACGACAAGTCCTTGGCGCAGGCGGTGCGCCGCGCCGAGGACATCGCGCGGCTGGCGCCGGAAAACCCGGAATACGTGCCGCTGCCGGGCAGGCAGGACTTCAAGGCGAGCGCGGAATACGTGGCCGCCACCGCCGCCATCGACCCGGACTACCGCGCCGAAGCGGCGTCGCACGCGATCCTGGCCGGCCGCCAGAACAAGTTGATTACCGCCGGCTTCTTCACCGACGTCACCGGCTACGAAGCCATCGCCAATTCGAAGGGCGTGTTCGGCCATCGCGCCTATACGAACCTCGGCTTCACCTGCACCGCGCGCACCGAGGATGGCCGCGGCTCGGGCTGGGTGACGCGCTCGGCGGTCGATGCGCAGCGCTTCGACGCGCGCGAGGCGGCCGCCGTCGCGATAGAGAAAGCGCTGCGCTCGGTGGATGCGAAGGCGATCGAGCCGGGCCGCTACACCGTGATCCTGGAGCCGGCGGCGACGTCCGAGATCGTCGGGCGCATGTTCGGCGCCTTCGGCGCACGCCAGGCCGACGAAGGCCGCAGCTTCCTGGCGAAAAAGGGCGGCGGCAATCGCCTGGGCGAGCAGTTGTTCGACCCGCAGGTGAACGTCTGGGCCGACCCGTGGGACAAGGACGTGCCGGTCAGCCCATGGGATGCGCAATCGATGCTGGCGCGCCGGCGCACCGACATCATCAGGAACGGCAAGGTCGCCGCGCTGGATTACTCGCGCTACTGGGCGCAGAAGAACGGCGCGGCGCCGACTGCGCGCCACGGCAACATGATCATGGCCGGCGGGACCAAGTCGCTGGAAGAGCTGGTCGCGGAAACGAAAAAGGGCGTGATCGTCACCCGCACCTGGTACATCCGCATGGTGGATCCGCAATCGCTGCTGCTGACCGGCCTCACGCGCGACGGCACCTTCTATGTCGAGAACGGAAAGATCAAGTACCCGATCAAGAATTTCCGCTTCAACGAAAGCCCGGTCACGATGCTCAACAACGTCGACGCGCTCGGCAAGCCGGTCGTCATCGGCGGCGACGAGGTGCCGTTCCAGATGGTGATTCCGCCGATGCGCATCCGCGATTTCAACTTCACCTCGCTGTCGGACGCGGTGTAAGGGCCGGCTGTCGATGTCCACGTACGACTTTTATTTCACACGCCTGATGTACGACTCCGGCGACTGGGACGTGGACATCCGCATGCCCAGCAATGTGCTCAATTCCCTGGTCGAGTACACCACGCTGCGCGTCGATAAGACCGAACGTGTGATCGCCCTGTCCGACCCGAAGATGCTGGAAGCGCCGTTCTGCTACCTGGCCGGGCACCGGCTGGTGCAGTTCACGTCCGCGGAGCGCAAGAACTTCGAGCGCTACGTCAAAGGCGGCGGCTTCGTGTTCGTGGACGACTGCAACCACGACATCGACGGCCTGTTCGCGAAATCCTTCGAGGCCGAGATGGCGCGCATCTTCGGCGCGTCCGCCATGAAGAAAATCCCCAACACGCACCGCCTGTATTCCAGCTTCTTCAAGTTCGACGGGCCGCCGAACACCGGCGTGGAACTGAACGGCTGGGGCGACGACCTGGTGCACGAATACCTGCGCGCGATCGAGGTGAAAGGGCGCATCGGCGTGCTGTATTCGAACAAGGACTACGGCTGCGAGTGGGACTACGACTTCCGCAACAAGCGTTTCCTGGCGGTCGACAACACGCGCTTTGCAATCAACATCATCCAATACGCGCTGGGCGCTTAGGAGTGGCAGTGGCTGAACGAGAAGTGGCATGGACCGAAAACGACGTTACTGACCTGGCGGCGAAGGTCGACGCGCTCAAGGCGAGCATGGGCCGCGTGATCATCGGCCAGAAGGAGGTGGTCGAGCTGCTGGTGACCTGCCTGCTGGCCGGCGGGCACGCCCTGGTCGAGGGCGTGCCCGGCCTCGGCAAGACGCTGCTGGTGAAATCGCTGGCGCAGGCGACGAACATGGCGTTCCGCCGCGTGCAGTTCACGCCCGACCTGATGCCGACCGATATCGTCGGCACCGAGATCCTGGAAGAAGACGCCGCCACGCGCCAGCGCGTGTTCCGCTTCCAGCAGGGACCGGTGTTCACGCAGGTGCTGCTGGCCGACGAGATCAACCGCGCACCGCCCAAGACGCAATCTGCGCTGCTGGAAGCGATGCAGGAGCGCGCCGTCACCTTCGCCGGCACCACGCACCGCCTGCCGCAGCCGTTCTTCGTGCTGGCCACGCAGAACCCGATCGAGCAGGCCGGCACCTACCCGCTGCCGGAAGCGCAGCTGGACCGCTTCCTGCTGCGCATCGACGTCGGCTACCCGAGCGAAGACGAGGAAATCGCCATGGTGGGCGCCACCACCCGCGCCGGCCTGGGCGACGCGCCGCCGGCGCTGGACGTGCACGACCTGCTGCGCCTGCAGCAGCTGGTGCGCGACATCGAGATCTCGGAGGCGATGCTGCGCTACGCCACGCGCCTGGTGCGCGCGACGCGCCCGGCGGATTCGCCGGTGGAAGCGATCCGCAAGCACATCGGCTGGGGCGCCGGCCCGCGCGCCGGCCAGGCGCTGGTGCTGGCGTCCAAGGCGCGCGCGCTGATGCAGGGCCGCCTGGCGGTCACGCGCGACGACCTCGGTGCGATGCTGCTGCCGGTGCTGGCCCACCGCGTGCTGCGCAACTTCGAGGCAGAGGCGGACGGCGTCGCCATCGCCGACATCCTGGCCGCGCTGCGCGCCGGCGTGCGCGTCGAGTAAGCGGTGGCGGCAGCTTCCGCGCTGGGCGCGCATACCGGCAAGCTCGACCTGGCGGTGCGCCACGTGCTGGCCGGCCTGGGGCACGGCATCCACGCCGGGCGCGAGCGCGGCGCCGGCGTCGAGTTCTCGGAATACCGCGCCTATGTTCCCGGCGACGAGTGGCGCCGCGTCGACTGGAAACTGCTGGCGCGCGCCGACCGCTACTATGTGCGCGAGGCCGAGCGCGACAGCCACGTGGCGGCGTGGCTGGTGCTGGACGCCAGCGTTTCGATGGATGAACCGAGTCGCAGCGTCGACGGTCTCACCAAGCTGGGCTGCGCGCGCCTGCTGCTGGCCTGCGTGGCGGCGCTGGCGCAGCGCCAGGGCGACGCCTTCGGCCTGGTGGTCTGCCAGGGCGAGCGCGCCGAGGTGCTGCCGGCCGCGCGCGGACCGCGCCATTTGCAGCGCGTGCTGGCGCGCCTGGACGGCGTCACGGCCGGCGGTGCGTTGCCCGATGCCGCCGCGCTGCGCGCTGCGCTGCACTTCACGCACGCGTCCGGCCTGGTGTGCGCGGCCGGCGACTGGCTGGACTGGCCGTCGCCGCTGTCGGAAGCCCTCGTTCGCCTGCGCCGCATGCGCCACGACGTACGCCTGCTGTGCCTGCAGACCGAGGCCGAAGTGGCGGGCGGCTTCGATGCGGCGCCGGCCTACCGCGACCCGGAACGGCCGGACGGCGTGTTCCGCTTCGGGCGCGACGTGCGCGCGGCCTACCTGCGCAACCGGGAAGCGCATTTCGGCACGGTAAACGCCGAGTGCCGACGCAACGATGTACCGCTGCTGGCGGCCTGCATCGAGCGCGCGCCGGGCGCCATCCTGCGCGAGTGGCTGCGCACGGCGCAACGCCGGACGGGACGCGCATGAACGCATCGTGGTGGTGGGCGCTGCCGGTATTGCTGCTGCCGGTGCTGTGGCACCGCAGGAAGCGCGAGCAGGACCGCATGGCGCTGCTGGCCACGGCGCGCTTCCTGCCGGCGGCGCAGCCGAGGCAGCTGCGCAGCTGGCGGCTGGACGACTTGCCGCTCCTGCTGCTGCGCTGTTTGCTCTTGCTGGCGCTGGTCGCGCTGCTGGCCGATCCGGTGCCGGCGTGGCGCGGCGATACGGTGCTCGTCGTGCCCGGCGGCGCGGCAAACGGCATGGCGGGTTTCGCGCAGGCGCGGCGCGTCGCCTTGCCCGACCGCGATGCCGCCGCCTGGCTGCACGCGCACGAGCGCGAATTCAAGCCGGACGCGCGCGTGTTGGTGGTCGGCGAGGTCGCCATGCCGGCCACGCTGCCGCGCTTCCGGCGCCAGGTCGAACTGCGTCCGCAGCAGGTAGTGCAGCAGATAGTGCAGCCGGATGCGCAGGCGGGCAGGGCGGATACGCCGCAAACGCCGGCGCGGACTGCGGCGCCGGCCGCTACCGCCATCCACGTCGCCGTGTACAGCGCGCGCGCCACCGACTGGCGCCGCCTGTTCGCCGCGGCTGGCGGCGCGCACCGCTACGTGGTGGACGAGGGCGCCGCCTCCGCTTCCCCGGCCGCCTCCGGCCGGCATGCCGGCGCGCAGGCTGCTGCCGATCTGATCGTGTGGGAACTGCCGCAAGCGCCCCCGCCCGGACTGCGCGCACCGCTGTGGTGGGTCAGCGACACCGCGGGCAACGCGCCCGTCTTCCCCGAGCTGGCCAAGGCGGCCACGCTGGGCGCCTTGCGCTACGCCGACAGCGCGCGCGGCCGCTTGTGGAGCATGGATGCCTGGCCGCTGGCGGATGCCGGCGGCGCACGCACGCTGCTGGAACGCTACGCGCGCCTGCACCTGGCGCCGCCGCCGTTCACCGCGCCGCCGCAACTGCTGCGGGCCGACGCCGCCGCGCCGGCCGGCATATCGGCAAACGCGGCGTCCGGCGCGCTGCGCACCATGCTGGCGCTGGCGCTGGTCGTGCTGTTTGCGCTGGAAAGGATGGCGACCCATGTCCGCCGGCGTTGACGTCGCGCGCACGCTGGCGGCGAAGCTGTTGCGCGCCGCGCAGCTGCGCCGCGCCGGCCTGTGGGTGGCCGGCAGCCTGCCCTGGCTGTTGCTGCGCTCGGGGCCGGGCCTGCTGGCGTGGTCGGCCTTCTGCGCCTGGGACGGCCTGCGCCTGCAGAGAAAAGTGATGCTGGGCTGGCCGGCCTGGATCGACGCCGCCCTGCCGGAGATGGAGGACAGCGCCGGCCTGCTGGCGCAAGCGGACGAGGAGGCGCTGCCACCGCTGGCGCGCCTGCAGCGGCGGCGCCTGCTGGAACGGGTGCAGGCGGCGCTCACGCCGCAGCGGGTGCGCGCCATCGTGCGCGTGCACATGCCGCTGCGCGCGGCCCTGCCGTGGCTGGCGTTTGATCTGGCGCTGGCGGCGCTGGCCTGGGGCGCGGCACTGCTGCCCGGCGCGGGCGCACCCGCCGGCGCGGGAAGGCATATGCAGCCGGCCAGGGCAGCGGTGGCCGCCGCGCCGGCGCCGGCGCAGCTGGTCGTGAAACTGGCGCCGCCGGCCTACACCGGCGTGGCGCCGTCGTCCTCGGCGCCGCGCGACGTGCAGGTGCCGGAGCAGACCGTGGTCGAGTGGTGCTCGAACGATGCCGGCGCCGCGCCGGAAACCGTCGAACTGAGCGACGGCCGGGTGCTGCACCCCGGCGCCGCCTGCGCGCGCTGGACCGCCGCCGAATCGGTATTCTGGCGCTGGCGCGGCGCGCGCTACACCGTCAAGGTGGTGCCCGACACCGCGCCCGAGATCGTCGTCACGCAGCCGAACGAGATGGTCAAGGAACTGGCGCGCGATGCCGCCGGCGCGGCGCTGGCCGTGTCGGTGCGCGACGACTACCGCATCGTGCGCGCCACCCTGCACCTGACGCTGGCGCGCGGCAGCGGAGAGAATATCCGCTTCACCGACCGCGAAATGCCGCTGCCGGCGTCGAGCGACCCGCGCCGGCGCGACTGGTCGAAAACCTGGTCGATCGCCGAACTCGGGATGGAACCGGGCGACGAGTTGTATTTCTTCGTGCGCGCCGCCGACAACGCAATGAAGCCGCATGCGGTGCAGTCGCCGACCTACACGCTGCGCCTGCCGGCGCCGCCGTCGGAGGACGAACAGGACACGTCGGCGCTGCCGATGCTGGTCAAGCCGGAAAGCCTGCGCAGCCAGCGCCAGGTGATCATCGATACCGAACAACTGGTGGCGGACATGCGCGCCAAAAAAATGGGCGCGGCCGAGGTGCGCGAGCGCAGCGAATCGATCGCGTCCGACCAGGCGGTGCTGCGGCGCCGCTACGGCCAGTTCCTGGGCGAGGAATCGACGCTGTTCGGCGCCGGAGAACACGACGAGCACGACGACCATGGCGGGCACGGCAAGCAGGACGTGCTGCACGAATTCGGCCACGCCCACGACCAGGCCGAGAATGCCACCCTGTTCGACGACGCCACCAAGAAGATCCTGCGCCGCGCCCTGGGCGCGATGTGGGAGGCCGAAAAGGCGCTGCGCGCGATCGCGCCGGCCGGCGCATTGCCGCCCGAGCACAAGGCGCTGGACGCGATCAAGCAATTGCAGCAGTCCGAGCGTATCTACCTGCACAAGACCGCGTTCGCGCCGCCGCCGATCAAGGAAGACAAGCGCCTCAGCGGCGACATGGCCGGCACCGCCAGCGTCCGGCGCGAACAGGCGGCAGCGGACGATGCCGTGCCGGCGAGCTTGCGCGCGCTGGCGGCGGCGCTGGCCGGCGACGGCCCCCTGCCGGCGCTGTGGACGCGCACCGCGCACGACTGGGTGCGCGAACGGATCAGGGATGACGCCCAGCGCCTGGCAGCGCAGCGCGCGATCCAGGACGTGGCCGACGGCTGCGCGGCCTGCCGCCCGGTGCTGCGCGCCTGGCTGCGCGCCGGCGTAGGCGAGGCGCCGGTCCTGTTGCAGGCGCGGCCGGCGACCGACACGCCGTTCGACAGGGCCATGCGCGGAGACAGCCGATGACGACGATGACGATGTGGACCGCCATCGGCGCGCTCGCCATCGGCGTGCTCAGCATGGTTGCCTACGCGCGGCGGCGGCGCTGGATCGATGCGCTGCTGGCCGCCGTGGCGGCGCTGGCGCTGGCCGGCCTCGCCGGCGCCGACCTCGTCACGCTGCCGCGCACGGCGGCCGATGCCGCCGGCACGCTGACGCTGGCGCCGGCGGCGTGGGATGCCGGCACGCCGCCCGACCTGAACGGCGTCACTCGCCTGCGCCTGCAGGGCGACGGCTTGCGCGCCGCCCAGTGGCGCGACCTGCCGGCGCTGCCGCTCGACTGGAAACCGCCGGATACGCCGGCGCTGCGTCTCGATTTCCCGTCCGCCGTCGCGCTCGGCCGCATCTTTACCCTGCGCCTGGAGCGCAGCTGGCAGGCGCCGGGCAGGCTGCAGCTGCTGGCCGAGAACGGGCAGGTGCTGGCCGAGGACAAGGGCAGCGGCCCGCTGGCCGTGCAGTGGCTGCCGCCGCTGGCCGAGAACGTGGTGCTGCGGGCGCGCCTGTTCGACGGCGCCGGCAAGATCGTGGACGAGGGGCCGGTGCCGCTGCGCGTGACGGCGCCGCTGCCGCTGCAGGTGCGCGGGCGCTTCGGCGCGCCATCCTTCGACCTGCGCGCGCTGGACGACCTGCTGGCCGGCAGCGGCGCCGTCATCGACTGGCAGGTGGCGCTCGGCAAGGCGTTGTCGCGCAGCGAGACCGCGCGCGCGCCGATGACGCAACCCGACCTGGAGATCGTCGACGCCGCCTGGTTCGAGCATGCCGGCGACGCCGCCCGCGCCGCCGTGCTGGCGCGCGTGGCCGAGGGCGGGCGCCTGCTGGTGCTGGGCGCGAATGCGGCCGATGCCGGCCTGTGGTCGCGCAGCGTCGGATTGCCGCTGCGCCCGCAGCCGGCCGACAGGACCGTCGGCGCGCTGGCGCTGGCCTCCGCCGCCTGGAATCCGAACGAGACCGGCACCTCCGCCGGCGCTGCGGCCGCCTGGTCGGGCGCCGGCGGCATCTGGACGCGCGGCTGGCGCCAAGGCCGCATCGGCTGGCTCGGCGTGGGCGGCTGGCACCGCCTTTCGATCAGCGAGCCGCGCCGGCTGGCGCTGTGGTGGCAGGACGTGCTCGACCGCCTTGACGTACGGCGCCGCCAGGACCTGGCCTGGCTCGATCCGGACGAGATGCCGTTGCCGCGCCAGCGCCTGGCGCTGTGCGCGCGCGGCGACGGACTGGCGCGGACGGATGCGGTGGCGTTCCCGGCCCTGGGGCAGGCATTGCCCTGGCAGCGCCGTGCGGACCTGGTGGACGCCGCCTGCGTGGCGCTGTGGCCGCGCCGGAGCGGCTGGCTGGCCGTACAGGCGCGGCGCGTGCCGCAAAGCGCCGCGGTGCAGGCGGCACGGGAGGGCGCCGGACAGTCAGCGCCCGAGGCGCATGCGGTCTATGTGTACCGCGACGGCGACTGGCCACTGTGGCAGCGCGCCCAGCGCCGCGACGCCACGCTGGCCTATGCCGCGCGCACGCCGGCCCCTGCCACCAGCGCCACCCGCCCGCTGCCGGCGTGGCCGTTCGGCGTGGCCTTCGCGCTGGCCATGCTCGGACTATGGTGGCGCGAACGGCGCTGAGTGGCGCCGAACCGCGCGATTGATCGTTCCCAATCGCGCACTTGCGCTGTGCCAGGACGGCGACGGAAACCCAGGCAGTGCTGTTGTTGCTATCAGGAAAGTGCATGTATATGTGCAGTCTTCCCTGACAACAATGGAGCGGACGGTCATGAACCTGGTGTACGACAACGAAAGAAAACTGTTCAAGCTGATGCTGGCGTGGTCGTTGCTGGTCTGGGGCGCGGTACTGGTCCTGACCGTCGGCCTGGCCCTGGTCTATGCGCTGTTCGCCTTCCTGCTCTACTGCTTCGTGCAATCGGCGCTGATCTCCTACATCAAGGGCAACGGCGTGCGCATCACCGAAGAACAGTTCCCCGACCTGAAGCGCCAGATCGCGGGCTGCTGCCGCAAGCTCGGCCTGGACGAGGAACCGCAAGCCTACCTGCTGCAGATGGGCGGCATGCTGAACGCCTTCGCCACCCGCTTCCTCGGACGCGATTTCCTGGTGCTGTATTCGGACGTGGTCGATGGCCTGGCGGACAATCCGGACGCGCTGAATTTCTATATCGGCCACGAGATCGGCCACATCAAGCGCAAGCACCTGCACTGGGCCACGGTGCTGATGCCGGCCACCGCGCTGCCGCTGATCGGCGCGGCCTATGCGCGCGCCCGCGAGTACACCTGCGACCGCCACGGCCTGGCGGCCTGCGACGATCCGCGCAACGCCGAACACGGCCTGGCGGTGCTGGCGGCCGGCGGCAAGCGCGCCCGGGCGATGAACCACCGCGCCTACGTCGAGCAGGCGCGCCAGACCGAGGGCTTCTGGATGTCCTTCCACGAACTGGTGAACGATTACCCGTGGCTGGTCAAGCGCATGGCGGCGGTGCGCGCGCTGGCGGCCGGACACGAACTGCGCCAGCCGGCGCGCAACAAGCTGGCCGGCCTGCTGGCGCTGTGCGTGCCGCGCATGGGCGTCGGCGGCGGCGCCGGCGCGGTGGTGCCGGTGTTCGTCATCGCCTTGTTCGCGGCGGTCGCGATTCCCGCCTACAAGGGGTACCAGCAGCGCGCGCAGCAGCAAGCCATCGTCCAGGCGATGCAGGACGTCGATACGGCGCTGGCCGCCGCCGATGCCGCCGAACGCACGGCGCAGGAAGAAGGCACGCAGGAGGAAGGGACACAAGGCGAAGCGGCGCCCGCCGACGCCGTCACCCCGCGTGGTCGCGCATCCATTCCTTCAGCCCGTTGACCCAGTTCTTGGCCGGCAGGTTGTGGCGCCGCCGGATGTCGGCGGCGCGCTCGTACAGCTCGGAAAAATCCAGTTGCGGCGCTTCCTTGAAGGCGACCACGACGATGTTGGCGTCGTGCACCTCGGGCAGCCACACCACGGCGTCGAAGGCTTCCTCCATCGCCTGCAGGTTCTTGTCGTAGTTGCCGAACTCGCCGAACACATTGGCGGTCATCACGCCGCCGTCTGCCAGGCAGTCGGCGCAGGCCCGGTAAAACTCGGGGGTGTCCAGCACCGGGCCGCGCGCCTCCTCGTCATACAAATCCACCTGCAGCACGTCGACCGTGCCGTGGTTGAGCGGGTCCATCACGAAGTCGAGCGCATCCATCTCGCGCACCTGCAGGCGCGCGTCGTCGGGCGGCAGGCCGAAGCGCTCGCGGCAGATCGCGATCACGTTCGGGTTCAGCTCGGCCGCCGTCACATGCGCGTCCGGAAAGCGCCGGTAGCAGAACTTGGTCAGCGCGGCGCTGCCCAGGCCGAGCTGGACGATGCGGCGCGGCGCGCGCACGAACAGCATCCACATCATCATCATCTGCACGTACTCCAGCTCGATCGCGTCCGGGCGCGCCAGGCGCATCGCGCCCTGCACCCAGGAGGTGCCGAGGTGGAGCGAGCGCACGCCCTCGAATTCGGTGATGGTGGCGGGCGGGTGGCCGGGCTGGGAAAAGCGGGGATCGGGCGGTGCGGACATGGCGGCATCTTACCAAACGCGCGCAGCCGTGGCGCGGATGATGGCAGACTTGATCGAACGCCAACCCGGGCGCCGCCGCCGCGACTTCCTGCGCCGCGCATGGTCCAACCGTATCCGGGACGGCCACCCCATGAATCCCCAGAAAGGATGTCCTTCATGTCCATGACCATCAACATCAACGGCGCCGACACGCCCGTGCCGGCAGACCCGCGCGTCTCCCTGCTCGACCTGCTGCGCGAACACCTGCACCTGTCCGGCACCAAGAAGGGCTGCAACCAGGGCGCCTGCGGCGCCTGCACCGTGCTGGTGGACGGCGACCGCCGCATCCTGTCGTGCATGGCGCTGGCGGTGCAGTACGCCGGCCACGCCGTCACCACGGTCGAAGGCCTGGCGGCGGACGGCGCATTGCATCCGTTGCAGCAAGCCTTCGTCGAGCACGACGGCTTCCAGTGCGGCTACTGCACGCCGGGGCAGATCTGTTCCGCCATCGGCATGCAGGCCGAGCTGCGGCGCGGCGTGCCCAGCTACGTCACCGGCGACCTGGCTGCGCCATCGATCGCCCTCAGCCACGACGAGCTGCGCGAGCGCATGAGCGGCAACCTGTGCCGCTGCGGCGCCTATAACGGCATCGCCGCCGCGATCGTCGAACACCACGGCAAGGAGGCGCCATGATTCCGTTCACCTATGCGCGCGCCCAGGATGCGCTGGAAGCGGTGCGCCTCGGCGCCCAGGCGCAGGCGGCCTACCTGGGCGGCGGCACCAACCTGGTCGATTTGCTGCGCGAGACCGTGGCGCGCCCGAGCGCGCTGGTCGACGTCAGCGGCTTGAGCAGAGACATCGAGGAGCGTGCGGACGGCAGCCTGCTGGTCGGCGCCGCCGCCACCAACACCGCGCTGGCCGAGCACCGTGCGGTGCGCACCCGCTATCCGCTGCTGGCGCGCGCCATCATGGCCGGCGCCTCGGGCCAGATCCGCAACATGGCGACGGTCGGCGGCAACATCCTGCAGCGCACCCGCTGCACCTATTTCTACGACAACGACGGTTCCCGCTGCAACAAGCGCACGCCGGGGCAGGGCTGCGACGCCGTCGACGGTTTCAACCGCATCCACGCGGTGCTGGGCGCGTCGCCTTCCTGCGTGGCCACCCATCCGTCCGACATGTGCGTGGCGCTGGCCGCGCTGGATGCGATCGTGCACCTGCAGGGCGCGGGCGGCACGCGCACGCTGCCGCTCACCGACCTGCACCGCCTGCCGGAAGACCATCCGGAACGCGACACGGTGCTGGCGCCGGGTGAGCTGATCACCGCCGTCGAGCTGCCGGCGCTGCCGTTCGCCGCGCACTCCACCTACCGCAAGGTGCGCGACCGTTCCAGCTATGCGTTCGCGCTGGTGTCGGTGGCGGCCGCGCTCGACCTCGAGGACGGCATCGTCAAGGACGTGCGCCTGGCGCTGGGCGGGGTCGCCCATAAACCGTGGCGCGCCTGGAAGGCGGAAGCCGCGCTCAAGGGCAAGCCGCTCACCGACGACGCCCTGCGCGCCGCCGCCGCGGCCGAGCTGGCCGGGGCGCAGGCGCTGCGCGACAACGGCTTCAAGATCGAACTGGCGCAGCGCACCATGGTCGCGGTCGTGCGCGGCCTGGCCGGCGCGGCAGCGAAGGCAGCAAACAAGGGAGAGCAGCCATGAACATCGTCCAGGAAACAGCACAGAAAGTCATGAAGAAGGTGGCCGAGCTGGCGCCCGACGCCTGGGTGCCGGGCGGCACGCCGGACCCGCTGGTCGAACGGCGCGACGGCGCGATCGGCACGCCGCGCGCGCGTGTCGACGGCGCCGACAAGGTAAAGGGCCAGGCGCGCTTCGCCGCCGAGATCCCGCTGGAGCGCATGGTGTACGCGGCGCTGGCCTACGCCACCGTGCCCAAAGGGCGCATCGCCAGCCTCGATACCGCGGCGGCGGAAGGCGCGCCCGGCGTGGTGCTGGTGATGAGCCACCGCAACGCGCCGAAGATGAAGCCGGTGCCGATGTTCCTCACCAAGCCGAAGGCGGCCGGGGGCGACAATCTGCCGGTGTTCCAGGACGACGCCGTCCACTGGAACGGCCAGCCGATCGCGCTGGTGCTGGCCGAGACCCAGGAGCAGGCCGACCACGCCGCCTCGCTGGTCGACGCCGCCTACGAGGCCGCGCCGGCGGTGACTTCGCTGGCCGCCGCCAGGGCGCAGGGTACCGAGCCAGGCAGCTTCCAGGGCGAGCCGCTCAAGCTGGAAATCGGCGACGCCGAGGCGGCGCTGGCGGCGGCGCCGTACCGGGTCGACGCCGTCTACCGCACCCCGCGCTACAACCACAACGCGATCGAGCCGCACGCCGCCACCGTGTTCTGGGACGGCGACATGCTGCGCCTGCACGACGCCACCCAGGCGGTGGCGCACACGGCCTGGTCGATGGCGCAGGCGTTCGGCATCGAGGAGGAACAGGTGCACGTGACCTCGCCCTTCGTCGGCGGCGGCTTCGGCGGCAAGGCGCTGTGGCAGCACCAGGTGCTGGCGGCGGCGGCATCGAAACTGGCCGGGCGCCCGGTGCGCATCATGCTGTCGCGCGAGGGCGTGTACCGCGTGGTGGGCGGACGCACGCTGACCGAGCAGCGCGTGGCCATCGGCGCCCGTGCGGACGGGCGCTTCGAGGCGCTGATCCATACCGGCTTGTCGATCATGAGCCCTAACAACGCCATGCCGGAACCCTTCGTCATGCCGGCGCGCTGTACCTACGCCGCCGGCAGCTTCAAGCTGGACGTGGAGACGGCGCAGATGGACATGCTGGCCAACACCTTCATGCGCGCGCCGGGCGAAGCGGTCGGCACCTTCGCGCTGGAATCGGCGGTGGACGAGCTGGCGACGCAGCTGGGTGCCGATCCGGTCGAGCTGCGCGTGCGCAACGAGCCGTCCAAGGACCCGACCACCGGCACGCCGTTCTCGTCGCGCCACCTGGTCGAGGCCTACCGCGCCGGCGCCGAGCGCTTCGGCTGGAAGGAACGCGCCGCCCGGCCGGGCACGCGCACCGTGGTCGAGGATGGCGAGGAGTGGCTGGTCGGCGTCGGCTGCGCCACCGCAACCTATCCGTACTACCGCATGCCGGGCGGCGCCGCGCGCATCACCCTGCACCGGGACGGCCGCGCCCATGTCGACGTGGCGGCCCACGAGATGGGCATGGGCACCGCCACCACCCACGTGATCGTGGTGGCGGACCGCCTCGGCCTGGCGCCGGAACAAGTCAGCGTGGCCTATGGCGATTCGTCCCTGCCCGGCGTGATCCTGGCCGGCGGCTCGCAGCAGACGGCCTCGGTCGGCATGTCGGTGATGGCGGCGCACCGTGAACTGGTGGCCGAGCTGCTGAAGCTGGCGGACAAGGGATCGCCGCTGCACGGCTTGAAGCCGGACCAGGTGCGCGCGCGCGACGGCGGCCTGGCCGGCATCGACGACCCGCAGCGTTTCGACAGCTACACGGCGCTGCTGGCGCGCGCCGGGCGCGACGAACTGGCGGCCGAGGGCAGCGCGCCGCCGCCGCTGGAAACCCAGCACTGGTCGATGCACTCGTTCGGCGCCATCTTCTGCGAGGCGCGCGTGAACGCCGTCACCGGCGAGCCGCGCGTGACGCGCCTGCTGGGCTCCTACGATTGCGGGCGCATCATCAACCCGAAGACGGCGACGAGCCAGTTCCGCGGCGGCATGATCATGGGCATGGGCATGGCGCTGATGGAAGAGACGCAGTTCGACGAGCGCAACGGCCGCATCATGAACCCGAGCCTGGCCGAGTACCACGTGCCGGTACACCTGGACGTGCCCGAGATCGAGGTACTCTGGACCGACATCCCCGACCCGCACGCGCCAATGGGGGCGCACGGCATCGGCGAGATCGGCATCACCGGCACCGCCGCGGCGATCGCCAACGCCATCTACAACGCCTGCGGCAAGCGGGTGCGCGACCTGCCGATCACGCTCGACAAGTTGATGGGGTAATTCTCGATCGGCGGTAGGGTGGACGGCTCGTTCGTCGGGCATCTAGCCCGACTCACTCCACGCGTCCAACCGATGCATGCGTGCGTTGAACGCGTGGACGGCGAAGCCGTCCACCCTACAAAATCAGCGTGACCGCCAATCCGCCGCCCTCGCGGTTGGACAGCATGATGCGCCCCCCATGCGCCTCGGCGATCTCGCGCGCCAGCGCCAGTCCCAGGCCGGTGCCGCTGCGCTTGGTGGAATAGAACGGCACCAGCGCATTGGTCAGCACCGCTTCGCTCATGCCGCTGCCGCGGTCGAGCACGTCGATGCGCGTGATCTCCTTGAGCGGATCGGGCACGCGCCGCACCTGCAGTTCGATGTCTTCGGGACGCGAGCCGGATTCGTGGGCGTTCTTCAGCAGGTTCAATAGCGCCTGCTCCATCTGGGCGACGTCGATGCGCGCCGCTTCGTCCGGCAGCGGCGCCGCCAGCCGGAAGTCCACCTGGGCCGCCAGGCGCGCCACCAGCGCGTCCCAGCGGCAGGCTTCCAGGCGCGGCGCCGGCAGCTTGGCGAAGCGCGCATAGCCGAGAATGAAACTCTCCAGGTGGCGCGTGCGCTCGCCGATGGTGGCCAGGATCTGCGGCAAGCGTTCGGTCTGGCCGCGCTGCACCAGCTGGGCGCCGGAATGGGCGAGCGAGGCCAGCGGCGCCAGCGAATTGTTCAACTCGTGGCTGATCACGCGGATGACCTTTTTCCAGGTCTGCACTTCCTGGCGCCGCAACTCCGCGGTCAGCTGGCGCAGCAGCAGCAGTTCGTGGCGCCGGCCGTTCAGGCTGAACTGGCGGCGCGCCAGGTGGTACACCTCTTCGTCTTCTCCCTCTCCGGCCGAGAACAGGCCGTCGCCGCCGCGCGCCAGCGCCTCGACCAGGGCCGGCGCCGCGCCCTGCAGCACTTCCTGCAGCGCGTATCCCTCCAGCCTGGCGCCGTGCGAGAGCAGCTGGCGCGCCGCCAGGTTGGCGTAGACGATGGTGCGCTGGGTACGTTCGCCGACAGGTTCGGCCACCAGCAGCATGGCCACCGGCGTGTTCTGCACCATGGTGTCGAGCAGCAATTCGCGCTGGACCAGGTCGAGGCGCTGCGCGCGCAGCACGTCGCCGAGCGCATTGTGGGCGCGCACCAGGTCGGCCAGTTCGTCGTTCTGCGGCCAGTGCAGGCCGAACGAGAAATCGCCGTCGCGGTAGCTGGCCACGGTGCCTTCCAGCGCGCGCAGCAGCGACAGGATCGGCTGGATCTGGGCGCGCAGCGTGATCAGCGCGATCGGCACCACGCACAGCAGCGAGAGGCCGAGCACTAGCGGCGTGCGTCCCGGCAGCAGGCGGTCGAGCGTCAAGGCGATGACGATGCCGAGCGCGAGCAGCGTGCCGACCAGGGCCGACCAGCGCGTGGCCAGGGAAAGGCGCAGACCCTTGCGCCGCCCGGCGTCGCGCTGCGGGCTGCCTGCTTGCGAGCCGCCCGGTGGCAGGCTGCTATCGTCGCCCGCGTTTCCGGCGCGGTTCGTGGTCCCGCTATCGCTCGACCGGGCGTTGGCGCTTGCGCGTGCGCCGGCGCCTGTTTCCCTGTCGCCGCCCGCAGGTTCGCTGTCGCCAGCGTCGCGGCGCGCGTTCATGCCGCGCGTGCGATGCCGAGC
Source organism: Massilia forsythiae (assembly GCF_012849555.1). Lineage (NCBI taxonomy): Bacteria > Pseudomonadati > Pseudomonadota > Betaproteobacteria > Burkholderiales > Oxalobacteraceae > Massilia > Massilia forsythiae. The sequence continues at coordinate 1,492,498 of NZ_CP051685.1, read as the reverse complement.
CGTTCCATGCGCCGGTACAGCGCCTGGCGCGACAGGCCCAGTTCGGCCGCGGCCTGCGCCACCACGCCGCCGGCGCGCGCCAGCGCCGCCGCGATGGCTTCGCGGTCGGGTTCGGCATCCAGCCCGGCGCCGGCAGTGGAGCCGCCCGCGCCGGATCCGGCGGTGGCGGGCGCCGCGCCGGCCGCCGGCGGCAGCCCGAGGTCGGCCGCGCGGATCACGGCGCCCTGCGCCAGCAGGCCGGCGCGCGCCATCACGTTTTTCAATTCGCGCACGTTGCCGGGCCAGGCATGTGCCAGCAGTGCGCGTTCGGCGTCCGCATGCAGGGTTTTATCCGGCGCCAGCAGGGCCTGCGCCAGCGGCAGGATGTCGCCCGGGCGCGCCGCCAGCGCCGGCAGCTTCAGCTCGATCACGTTCAGGCGATAGAACAAATCTTCGCGGAAGCCGCCGCTGCGGATCATGGCGTGCAGGTCGGCGTTGGTGGCGCTGATCACGCGCACCTTCACCTGCCGCTCGCGGTTCGCGCCGAGCCGCTCGAAGCGGCCGGTTTCCAGCACGCGCAGCAGCTTCATCTGCCCGGCCGGCGGCAGGTTGCCGATCTCGTCGAGGAACAGGGTGCCGCCATCGGCCGCCTCGAACTTGCCCTCGCGCGCGCGGATGGCGCCGGTGTAGGCGCCGGCCTCGGCGCCGAACAGTTCCGCCTCGATCAGTTCCGAGGGCAGGGCGCCGCAGTTGAGCACCACGAAGGGGCCGTTCGCCACCGCCGAATTGGCCTGGATGATCTCGGCGATGCGCTCCTTGCCGCTGCCGTTGGGCCCGGTGATCAGGACCGGCACGTCGGCGCGCGCCACCTGGCAGGCCAGGTGCAACACGCGCTCGGTGGCCGGGTCGGCCCACACCAGGCCGCGCAGGTCGAAACCCTGCTCCAGTTCGCGCCGCGCGCGCCGTTCCTGGCGCAGGCGCCGGTTCAGCGCGCGGTTGGCCTGGCCCAGCTCGATCAGGTTGGTTACCGTCGACAGCAGCCGCTCGTCGTTCCACGGCTTGGGCAGATAGTCGGCGGCCCCGGCCTTGATCAAATCGACGGCCGCGTCCAGGTGGGTCCAGGCGGTCAGCAGGATCACCGGCAAGTCCGGGTGACGCGCGCGGATGGCGCGGAACAGCGCCACCCCTTCCTCGCCCGAGGTCGTATCCGCCGTAAAATTCATGTCCTGGATCACCAGGTCGACGTCCTCGCGTTCCAGCAGCGCCAGGCCTTCGTCGGGCGAGGCCGCGTGCAGGGCGGCGATGTCGTGCAGCGAGAACAGCACGTCGAGCGCGAGCCCGACGGCGGCGTTGTCATCGATGATCAGTACGGTGGGCATGACAATAGCTTAACACCGTATTCAGACGCTGCGCGTGGCCGTGGCCGGCGAGATGGCGGCGGCGCGCGCCGCCGGCCCCCAGGCGGCCAGCACGCCCAGCAGCCAGAACAGCAGGGCGCCGCCGATGAGGTAGCCGGCCGGCAGGCGCGCCATTTCCAGCTTGCTGACCAACAGCTGGTTCAGCGCCAGCCCGAGGGCAGCGCCGCCGAACACGCCGGCGCTGGTGATGACGAGGTTCTCGGCGATGAAGTAGCGCAGGATATCGATCTTGCGCGCACCGAGCGCGCGCCGCACGCCGATCTGCTTGCGGCGCTGCGTGACCCACAGGCTGGCCATGCCGACGATGCCCGAGCAGGTGATCAGGAGCAGCAGCAGGCTGACGGCGACCAGCATCCATTGCAGTGCGACGTCGCTGCGGTAGCGGTCCTTGCGGTCGCGGTCGACGGTGGTGGATTCCAGGATCATCGGCGTGGCCGAAGCAGCGCGCAATGTTCTTTCCGCTTCCTTCATCACGCGCTCGCGTTGGCCCGGCTCGGTGCGGATCGCATACAGGGTGGTGTTGCCGCCGTACAGGCGCGCCGGGATCAGGACCGACAGCTCGCCGTTCTCGTCTATCTGGGCACTTTGCGTCTGCAGGCGTTCTATCACGCCGACCACCCGCATGGGGGTGGCTTCCTCGCCGCGGCCGAAATACATGGCCTTGCCGATTGCGGACGCCCCGGGCCAGAGTTTGTCGGCCAGCACCTTGGTAACGATGACCTGCGGAGGCTGGTCGCGGTCCGCCAGCTCGTTGATGTCGACCCGTTCCTGCGGCAGGAAATCGCGTCCTTCGACAAGGCGCAGGCCGAAGGTCTCGATGACGGAATCGCCCGAGATGTACATCGAGGCCAGTGCGCTCTGGCGTTCCTGGCGGCGGTCGAGCATGACGCTGCTGTTCCAGCCACGCCGCGACAACGGCATCTGCGACACTTGCGCCACCGACGCCACGCCCGGCACGGCACGCAGCATGGCGGTCTCGCGCTTGATGGCCGCCAGGCGCTGTTCGGGGCCATCGCTGTCCAAGGTGCGTGCGGTGATGTAGAAGGTGGCGTGTTCGTCGGACAGGCCGGACGGCCGTGCGACCACGGCGCGCCGCTCGTTGACGATGTACAGGGCATTGGCCAGGATCGCCAGGCTGAGCGCGACCTGCAGCGCCACCAGCAGCGGGCCGGTCTTGTTGCGCAGCAGCGCCGACAGGATGGGACGGATTTCCATGCTCATGACGGTTCTCTCTTTCGACGGATCATTGCGATTTGAGTTGGATGGCCGGCGTCACCTGGCAGGCGCGCCAGGTCGGCAGCAGGCCGGCCAGCAGCGCCGCCGCTACCGACAGCACGAAAGTCATGCCCAGCATCTGCCAGTCCATGCGGGCGAGCGCCGCGGTACTGCTGCCCTGCATGCCGAGCAGCGCCAGCGCACCGAACGACAAGACCAGGCCGAGCACGCCGCCGGCCAGGCCCACCACGGCGGTCTCGACCAGGAACTGGCGGAAGATCTCGCGGCGCGAGGCGCCCAGTGCGCGCCGTACGCCGATCTCGGCGGCGCGCGCCGAAAACTTGGCCAGCAACAGGCCGATGGTATTCACCAGGCACAGCGCCAGGAAGCCGAAGGCCAGCCAGACCGACAGCTTGCTGTCGTTGCCGACGATTTTGAGCTTTTCCATCCACTCCATCACGTCGTACAGCTTGTTCGGCGCGTTGCGCTTGAAACGGCCCAGCTTGCGCTGCTCGCCGGTATAGCCGTCCAGCCAGGACTGCAGTTCGCTGCGGTCGGCCGAACTGGTCTCGAACCAGAATTGCAGCCAGGTACATTCCGAGGCGAGCAGGCTGGCGAAGCCGGGATCGCGCTTGCTGCTGCAGCTGATGCCGCCATTCAGGTCGGCTTCGTGGCGGATCGCGGTGGCAAATGGAATATAGAAATCGTCGGCGTCGCCGAATGTGTCGCCGCCGACCAGCTTGTAGTAGCGCGGGCGTGGATTCCATTTGTCGGCCACGCCGACCACGGTGAACGGCGCGCCCATCATGCGTAGGCGCTGTCCGATGGGGTTGCTATTCCCGAACAGCTTTTCCGCCATCGCGCGGCCGAGCACCATCACATCGGCCCCGCGCGCATCGTCGGCCTCGCTCCAGGCCTGGCCGTGCATCAGCGGCACGTTGAACATGGCGAAGAAATCGCGCGTGACGCCCATGCCGGTGGTATTCAGGGCGGGCAGGTCCTTGCGCGCCGGTTCCAGCGGCGCCGCTACCCCATACACCACCGTGCGCCGTTCGCCCTGGCCGCTTTTCAGCAGGTTGGATGCGTCGATGTAGCTCATCTGCATGTCGCCCGGGTCTACGCCCGGCGTATAGTCCTGCAGCGGTCCGTTGTCGAACTGCGGCACCAGCAGGCGGCTGCTCTTGTCGGGGATCGGATCGCCCGACATCATGTGCAGGATGGTCAGCGTCGACACGCTGGCGGCCACGCCGACGGCCAGCGTCAGCACCATCAGCGCGGTGAGAAAGCGGTTGCGGCGCAGGCTGCGCACGCCGAGCTTGAAGTAGTAGGCGAACATGACGGCAGCCTCAGACGGTGGCGGTGGCGGTGGCCAGCGACGGACCCTTGCGCACCAGGTCCGACACCTGGCCATCGATGATGTGGACGTTGCGCGTGGTGCGCACCGCCAGTTCCGGGTCGTGGGTCACCATCAGGATCGTGGTGCCGGCAGCGTTGATCTGTTCCAGCAGCTCCATCACGCCGCGCGCCATCTGCGTGTCCAGGTTGCCGGTCGGTTCGTCCGCCAGCAGCAGGCGCGGCGAGCCGGCCAGCGCGCGCGCGATCGCCACGCGCTGCTGCTGGCCGCCGGACAGCTCGGCCGGGTAATGCTTCATGCGCGAGGCCAGGCCGACGCGCGCCAGCGCATCCTCGATGCGTTCGCGGCGCTCGGCGGCGTTGAAGCCGCGGTAGCGCAGCGGCACGTCGACGTTGTCGAACAGGTTCAAATCCGGGATCAGATTGAAACCCTGGAAGATGAAGCCGATCTTTTCGTTGCGCAGGCGCGAGCGCGCGTCGTCGTCCAGGCCTTTCACGTTGACGCCGTCCAGCACGTACTCGCCCGCGGTGAATTCCTCCAGCAGTCCGGCGATGTTGAGGAAGCTGGTCTTGCCCGAGCCGGACGGGCCGGTGACGGTGACGAATTCGCCCGGGGCGACGGCGATCTCGAAGCCGCGCAGCGCGTGCGTCTCGATCATGTGGGTGCGGTACACCTTGCTCAGGTTGGTCATGCGCAGCATGGTCGGTCCTTTCAGTTGATTTATTGGTTGATCGAGACGCGCTCGGCCTTGTCGAAGGCGTCGGTGCCGGACACCACGACCCGGTCGCCCGCCTTCAGGCCGGACAGGATCTCCACCGCGGCGATGCTGGTGGCGCCCAGCCGGACCGGCGTTCTGGTGGCGATGCCGTCGCGCACCACGTAGGCATAGCGTCCGCCTTCGTTCTCGACGAAGGAGCCGCGCTGCAGCATCAGCACGTTCGGCTTTTCCTCGATCAAGAGACGCGCCGTCAGGCGCTGGCTCTGGCGCAGGCCGGTCGGCTGTTCGCCGTCGAAACGCACCCGCGCCAGCACCATGTTCTTCACCACTTCCGGCGACAGCGCCGACAGCTTGCCGGTGGCCGTGCCGGTCGGCAGCTGGATCTCGGCATGCATACCCAGCCCCATGTCGGCCACGTAGGTCTCCGGCACTTCCAGCTCGACCTCCAGCTTCGACAGGTCGACCAGCGTCATCAGCGGCGCGTTGGCGGCCACCACCATGCGGTTCTGCACGTTCAGGGTGCCGATGAAGCCGTCCACCGGCGCGCGCACCGTCAGTTCGTCGACGCGGCGCCGGGCCTCGCCCATCGACAGGCGCGCGCGTTCCAGCTCGCTGGTCTTGGTCTTCAAGGCCAGCTGCACGTCGTCGCCTTCCAGCGCCGCCGCCTGGGCCGCGTGGCGCGCGCGGATCTCGGCCGACTGCAGCGCGTCGCGCGCCTTCTGGTAGTCGATCTTGGCGATCACGCCGACCTGCGCCACGCTGTCGTAGCGCTCCAGCGTGCGCTGCGCCGACAGGCGGTCGATCTCGGCGGTGTCCGCATCCTTCTGCGCCAGCAGCTTCTGTTTCCTGGCCAGGATCTGCTGGCGCGCCACCTCGGCTTTCAATTGCTCGTAGGTCGAGGTCTCGCGCTTGAGGGCGTCGGACAGGTCGGGCGATTCCAGCACCGCCAGCGCCTGGCCCCGTTTGACGGTGTCGCCGGCGGCCACCTGCAGATTGACGGTGGCGGCGGCCTTGGCGTACAGCGTCGGGCTGACGGCGGCGACCACGCGGCCGTTGACCGAAGCGTCGCGCACCAGCGTGCCGCGCGTGACCTCGGCGATGCGCAGGCGCGCGGCGCTGACCGAGGCGTCGCTGCTGCGCCAGTTCGACAGCAGTGCGGCGGCCAGCGCGGCCACCAGGACGGCGGCGCCGACCCAGGCAGCGTGGCGTTTCAAGCGCCCGTTCGGCGGTGCGGCGATGGCCGTGTCTTGGTGGGAAGTGTCGCGGATCATGGCGGGAAGGTCGGGTTGTGGACACAGCGGTATTTGCAGGAAGCGTGCCAGATTGCCAAGTGCCTGATTTTTCACGCATATGGGCGGTGGACGTGCTGTCCTCCCCTGTCCGCGAACGCATGTGCGGACACGGGCGGACAGGTGCGGACAGGTGCGGGCGGAGGGCATGGGCATGATGGGCACGCATCATTCGGCCGCGTCCGGGGCTTGATATTCTGGAAATCGAACATCATTTCCTGCCATCATTATCTTGCGTCGGGAACACCGCATGAGTTCGACCGTCTTCCGCTTGTTGGGCGCGTGGCGTCCCGTGCTGTCCCGTCTTGCCGGCTGGCTCAAGCCGGCCGAGCCCGAGCCGCAGGATGTGCCGTTTTCCGAGGCGGACATCGCCCGGCTGTACGGCCTCGGTGCGCAGGACGCCGATGGCCTCGACGACCAGACCTGGCGCGACCTGCTGCTGGACCGCTACGGCGCCATCCTGTTCGAGGAGGTCAGCATCTTCGGGCGCCAGGCGCTGTACCGGCGCCTGCGTATCGGCAGCAGCGAAGCGGACCTCGCCACCCGGCGCGCGCGCATCGAGGCGCTGCTGGCCGACCCGGATGCGGCGGCGCGCCTGCAGCGCATGCTGCGTTCGCTGCGCCATGCGGACAGCGAGGTGGCGGGTCTGCTGTTCGACCCAGGCGAGCGCATGCCGGCGCCGCCCGCGTGGCTGCGCTGGTGGTTCTTGCTGCCCTTGGGCCTGCTCGCCTCGATCGCGGCGGCGCTGCTGGTGTCGCCGGCGGCCTGGCTGTCGACGGCGGCGGTGATGGCCGTGCTGGTGTCGGCCCAGATGCGCCACGGGGATGCGATCGGCGCATGGCAGCGCAAGACCCTGTCCCTGCAGATGCTGCTGCGCACCTGCTCGCTGCTGGATGCCGGGCAGGGCGGCTTCGCGCCTTCCCTGACGGCAGGGTTCGACGGACGCGGCGCCACGGCGGGACGCATCAACCGCAGCCTGCCGCCGTCCATGCTGGGCGGCCAGGTGCCGGGCATGCGCGAATACGGCGACTGGTTCTTGCTGGCCAACGTGCGCCATTTCTACAAGACGCTGGGGATCGTGTTCGCCTGGCGCGACTTCCTGGGCGAGTGCTATTCGCTGTGCGCCGACCTGGAGGCCGACCTGGCGCTGGTGCGGCACCTGCGCGGCCTGGGCGGCCGCGCCTGGTGCTGGGCGCAGCGCAGCGGCGCGCGCGCGCTGGCGCTGGAAGACGGCGTGCATCCGCTGATCGACGGCGGCATGGGCCTGTCGATCGCGCTGGACGGCAAGGGCGCCTTCATCTCCGGCCAGAACGGCGTGGGTAAAAGCACCTTGCTGCGCATGCTGGGCCTGAACCTGGCGGCGGCGCGCGCCTTCGGCTTCTGCTACGCGCGCCGCGCCAGCCTGCCGGCCCTACCGGTCTTTGCCAGCATGCAGAACGAGGATTCGCTGCTGGGCGGGCAGAGCCTGTACATCGCCGAACTGGCGCGCGCCCGCGCGCTGCTGGCGGCGGCGCAGGATGGCCGGCCGGTGGTCTGCCTGGTCGACGAGATTTTCCGCGGCACCAACTACGAGGAATCGGTCTCGGCCGCGGCGGCGGTGCTGGACGAACTGTCGCAGCACGCGCTGGTGGTGGTGTCGTCGCACAACCTGGTGCTGGGACCGCTGCTGGCGCACCGGCTGGCGCCGTGGCGGGTGGCGCGCGATGCCGGCGGCGCGCTGCGATTGGCACCCGGCGTGCTGGGGCGGACCAATGGCGTCGCACTGCTGGCCGACCATGGCTTTGCGGCGGCAGTGTGCGCCAAGGCGGCAAGCGTGGCCGGGTGGATGGCGGGGCAACGGCATGCGGAGGTCGGAGCCGATCTGCTGGCCCGGGCAAGTGGGAAGGGGAATGGCTTGGCGGCGTAGGTGTGGCTGAATATTCGATACAGCCTAATTTGTCACCCCATGTGAATCCGTCGTCCCCGCGCAGGCGCGGACCCATACAAAGTGTCCGAATTCTGGGATACCGGATTCTTTTGCTCGGCATGGGTCCCCGCCTGCGCGGGGACGACGGTTTTTAGGCCAGTAATATTATCTTGGACAGTAGTGTGCCTGCTCGGGGACGACGATTGTCACTTCTGCGGCTTCTGCTTTTGCGCATACGTCCCGACCAATTCCCCCTTGGCCAGCACGTGCCCCTGCATCGCTTCCAGCAGCTGGTCGCGGTCCGCGCCCCAGGGCACGTCCAGCATCCTGTCGAGCGCATACACCTGGAAGTGATAGTGGTGCGGCGCATCGCCCACCGGCGGCTGCGGGCCGCTCCAGCCGGTCGAGCCGTGCGTGTTACGGCCCTGCAGCACGCCGTCCGGCTCGGTCAGGCGCGGCTGCTCCTGCAGGCCCTCGGGCAGGCTGGTGACGGCGGCCGGGACGTTCCAGGCCAGCCAGTGCACCACCGGCGTGATCGGCTTGGCGTCCGGGTCTTCCATGATCACGGCGTAGGACTTGGCGTTCGCCACCGCCGTCCAGGACAGCGGCGGCGCGATGCCGTCGGCATATTCGCTGTACTTGGCCGGCATCGCGCCGTTCTGGCGGAAGCCGGCCGAGCTGACGGTCAGCTTGCCCGGCGACTGCGTCTGCGGGCGGGTGAACGCGACCGGCACGCCGCTGCCCTTGTTGGCCTGCTGCTGCATCGGGCCGGCCGGCGCCTTCAGTTCGCTGGCGGCGCGGCGCGCGTTGCCCGTATAGGCAATGCGGTAGATCACGCCGTTGGCGTCGTCCGCCATCAGCAGCGCGCCATCCTTCGCCGTCGCCAGGCCGACCGGGCGCGCGATGTGGGTCTGGCCGCCTTCGGTGAGGAAACCGGTGACGAAGGGTTCGATCGACTTCGCCTGCCCGCCCTGGAACCGCACGCGCACGATCTCGTAGCCGGACGCCTTCTTGCGGTTCCACGAGCCGCGCATGGTGACGAAGGCGTCGCCCTGGTAGTCGGCCGGGAAGGCGCCGGCCGTGCCGCCGCTGCGGTAGAACACGAACTGCATCGGCGCCGCGTGCGCGGTGTAGCCCAGCACCATCGGCGTGCTGTGCGCCTTCCAATCCTCTTTCTTGATCTCGCCGACCGGGGTGCTCTGCGGGTAGATCTTGCCGTCGGCATACACGTGCGGCCAGCCGTACTGCTTGCCGGTCTCGATCTTGTTGAGCTCTTCCGGCTGGTCGTCGTCGCCGAGGAAGTCGATGCCGTGGTCGAAGCCCCACAATTCCCCGGTCTGCGGCTGCCAGTCGAAGCCGATGGTGTTGCGCAGGCCGGTGGCGACGATGCTGCGGCTGCTGCCGTCCGGTTTTATGCGCAGGATGGTGGCGTTTTCCTGGTTGGTCTCGTTGCAGGTATTGCAGGTGCTGCCGACGCTCATGTACAGCATGCCGTCCGGACCGAAGGCGATGGTGCGGTTGGCGTGCTGGCCGGCGTCGGGCAGGTCGCCGGCCAGCAGCTTCAGCTCGCCCAGGCGGCCGTCGGCCTGGATGTCGGCCACGAACAGTTCGCGCACCGTCGCCAGGTACAGCTTGTTGTCCCTGATCGCCAGGCCGTGCGCGCCGGGGCGGGTGGCGACGATTTCCGGCGCGCCGTCGGCGCGGCCGTCGCCATTGGCGTCGCGCAGCAGCAGCACGTCGCCCTGGTCGCGCCGGCTGACGTAGACGTTGCCATTGGGCGCGACCGCGATGATGCGGGCATTTTTGAGGCCGGTGGCGAACGGCGTCACCGTGAAGCCGGCCGGCGCCTTGATGCCGGCCATGCGCTCGGGGGTCGGCTCGACCTTGTTCGGCTTGAAGATGTTGGCCTGGATGCTGGCCTGGCTGCCGTCGCCTTGCTGGGCCCAGGCGCAACCGACGGCCAGGCACAGCAGGGTCATGCTGATGGGGCGCTTCATCGCGTGCTCGCTTTCGGTAAAGGGAATCGGTGGAGGGGTGACCGGTCCAGCTTCCCAGAAGCGTGCAGTAATGTCTGTTGAATAACACACCAACTTGGGCCGAGGCCACATGCCCGCAAGCTTTTTCCAAAAATCGGGCTCTGACCCCGGTTTGATGGGGATCGTCAGCGGCGCGGGAGGGGTTTGCCTTTGGCGATGATTTCGTGGCAGTCGCCCTTGACGACGGCGTTGTCGTAGTCGGTCCAGCCGTAGCTGTCGACGTAGCGTTTATGGGGCTTGAAGGCGGGGTTGGCGAAGCTCCAGGACGGGCGCTCGTCGGGGAGGCGGATGGCGGCCAGGTCGAGCAGGGTGTGGAACATGTTTTCGGTGGAGAGCCGGGCGCGGCGGTGGCGGCGCAGCTGCTCGACCTTGTCCGGATGCTGTGCGGCGTACGCGTCCGAATACCAGGCGAAGGCGGGCACGTGGAATTCGTACTGGGTGTTGTGGCCGTGGAAGGCCAGCTTGCAACTGCCGTCGTACAGGGTCTGGCCGTGGTCGGCCACGTACAGCATCGCCGCCGGCTCGGACGTGGCCTTCAGCGTTTCCACCACATGGTCGAGGAACCAGTCGGTGTACAGGATCGCGCTGTCGTAGCTGTTGTTCATCGGCACCTTGATGCGCAGGTCGGTCTGGTCCGGCTTGTCGACACCGTACAGCGACGGCAGCCAGGTATCGAACTGCTTCGGGTAGCGGTGGCTGTAGTTCCAGTGGCTGCCCAGCGTGTGCAGCACGATCAGTTTCTTGCGCGCCGGGTCGGCCAGCGCGTGCCCGAGCGGCTGGAACAGCACGTCGTCGTAGGTCGAGCCGCCGGCGAAGCCGCCCAGGTTGAGGAAGTCGACCACGTCGGCTTCCTTGGCGAACACGGAGACCGGCGTATCGAACTTGCCGAACGAAATCTGGTTCGACAGCCAGAAGGTTTTGTAGCCGGCCTCCTTGAAGGCGGTGATGAAGGATTTTTCGGAAAAGCCATCCTTCAGGCTTTGCGTGGCCGGCTTGCGCGAGATGATCACCGGCACCGACAGGCGCGTGGCCGAGACCGAGGTGATCACGTCGGACAAGGGCACCAGGTTGGCCTGGCGCGACAGCAGCGGGTTGGTGTCGCGTGCGTAGCCGTTCAGGCGCCAGCGGTCGTAGCGCGAGGATTCGCCGATGACCATCACCACGACCTGCGGCGCGCCGGCGGGCAGGGCGGAGGTGGCGTGGAAGCGGAAATCGGCGCTGCGCCGGTTCAGGTCGGCCAGATAAGCGCGCTCCTTGTAGAAGTCGACGCCGCGCGCCATCAGGCCGAACGGCCAGGAGTGGGCGAACGCATCCAGGTCGAACGGCAACTGCGCCCAGTGCGGCAGTGGCGGCAGGGCCGGGCGCGGCGGCGCCGGAACCGGGGCGCTCGCCGCCAGCCTTGCCTGCGCCACGCCGGCGGCCGGCGGTGCGACCGGGGCCTTGACCAGCAACGCACGCGCCGGCGCCCCCGTGCGCGCGGCCGGTGCGTCCAGGGAGGGCGGCGCGATGCCGAATGCCAGTCCATAGGCGAACACCGCCGCCGCCGCACCGAGCACACCCAGTACCACCGGACGCGACACGTCGCCCCAGTCCAGGTCGCGCGTTCGCCATGCCGCGGCCCAGGTGGCGGCAAACCAGCCGAGCACGCCGGCGGCCGCGGCCGCCATCAGCCATACCTTGCTGCCCAAAAATTCCAGCGCCTCGGCCGGGCTGGTCTCGGCGATGATGCCGAGGTGGTGGGTCGAGATGCCCTGGCCGTAGAAGGCGTATAGGTACAGCTCGACCGGCAGCGCCAGGAAGGCCGGCAGCAGCAGCACGTGGAAATACGCGGGCCGCTTGCACAACGCCCAGATGGCGGTCCATGCCAGCAGTTCGATGCCGGCGACCTGGCCCGGATGCGCCACCGCGATGCCGAACAGGCGGCCGGCGAAAGGCATGCACGAGAGCAGCACATAGCTCAGCAGCACGGTGACATTGCGTGGACGCAGCAGGAGGGACATCGGATCGGGCGGTGGAATGGCGCAGGCGGATGCAGGCCAGCTATTATCCAGGGTTTGCTAGGTCGAGCGCTATTGCCTATGCACAACGGGAACGATAGGGCGACGGCGGTTTGTGTCGCCACTGCCACAATCCATGGCGGTTTACCATGATTTCGCTGCTGGCGGGCGCCACGATTGGCATGGCGGTTGACCGAGTTGCGCTTCAGGTCTATACTTTCGAGTTCTCGATTTATTCTGCACATCGTATACGTCAAATCGGCCGCTCCAATCGGTGAGCGGCTTTTGGCGCCTGTCATGTGACTGACGCGAGTCCCAGTTTCAGTCCCCGGAAGGTAGAAAGCCGGGTCATCAACGTAGTAACTTTGTTGGATTAAGAACGATGCCAACCATCAATCAACTGATTCGCAAGCCGCGTGAAGCCGCGGTTGTGAAGAGCAAGTCGCCGGCACTGGAAAACTGCCCGCAAAAGCGCGGTGTTTGCACCCGTGTCTACACGACGACCCCGAAGAAGCCGAACTCGGCGCTGCGTAAGGTCGCCAAGGTTCGCCTGACCAACGGTTTCGAAGTCATTTCGTACATCGGCGGCGAAGGCCACAACCTGCAGGAACACTCGGTCGTGCTGATCCGCGGCGGCCGTGTGAAGGACTTGCCGGGTGTGCGTTACCACATGGTCCGCGGTGCACTGGATACCCAGGGCGTCAAGGATCGTAAGCAGGCGCGTTCGAAGTACGGTGCCAAGCGCGCCAAGGCCGCCAAGAAGTAATTTGCCATTGTTGGCTTGATAAACGAGTTGAGCCGGCCGCAAGGCCGAGTAAGTGAAGGGCCATGAGGGCCTTTCGCGAGTGCGGAAAGCGCACTCAACTGAAGACAGGAAGGAATTGAAATGCCACGTCGTCGTGAAGTACCCAAGCGCGAGATTCTGCCGGATCCGAAATTCGGCAACACCGATGTCGCCAAGTTCGTCAACGTTCTGATGCTGTCCGGCAAGAAGTCGGTCGCAGAGAACATCATCTACGGTGCGTTCGAACACATCCAATCGAAGTCGGGCAAGGACCCGCTGGAAGTGTTCACGACCGCGATCAACAACTGCAAGCCGATGGTCGAGGTGAAGTCCCGCCGCGTCGGTGGCGCCAACTACCAGGTGCCAGTGGAAGTGCGTCCGGTCCGTCGTATGGCCCTGTCTATGCGTTGGTTGCGCGAAGCCGCAAACAAGCGTAGCGAAAAGTCCATGCCGCAACGTCTGGGTGGCGAGCTGCTGGAAGCGGCGGAAGGCCGCGGCGGCGCGATGAAGCGTCGTGACGAGGTGCACCGTATGGCTGAAGCGAACAAGGCGTTCTCGCACTTCCGCTTCTAATAAGTGGACAGACCCCAGGGGGAGCGTTCCCCCTGCGTGGGCATGTCCCAGCAGTATCCGTTGTTCAGGCCGGGCTCATTTTGATTTTCATATCCAAAATGCTGCTCGGTTTTGTCCATTCAAAGTTTAGGAAAAATTATGGCACGCAAGACCCCCATTGAGCGCTACCGCAACATCGGTATCTCCGCTCACATCGACGCCGGTAAGACCACCACCACCGAACGCGTCCTGTTCTACACCGGTGTGAACCACAAGATCGGCGAAGTGCACGATGGCGCCGCGACGATGGACTGGATGGAGCAGGAGCAGGAACGCGGCATTACCATTACCTCGGCAGCGACGACCTGCTTCTGGAAGGGTATGGCCAACAACTTCGAGCCGCACCACATCAACATCATCGACACCCCGGGCCACGTCGACTTCACCATCGAGGTGGAGCGTTCGATGCGCGTGCTGGACGGCGCTTGCATGGTCTACTGCGCCGTGGGCGGCGTGCAGCCGCAGTCGGAAACCGTGTGGCGCCAGGCCAACAAGTACAAGGTGCCGCGTCTGGCCTTCGTGAACAAGATGGACCGTACCGGTGCCAACTTCTTCAAGGTCTACGAGCAGATGCGCGCGCGCCTGAAGGCCAACCCGATCCCGCTGCAGATCCCGATCGGCGCCGAAGAGAACTTCCTGGGCGTGGTCGACCTGGTCAAGATGAAGGCGATCATCTGGGACGACGCGTCGCAGGGCATGAAGTTCGACTACCGCGACATCCCGGCCGAGCTGGTGGACACCGCCAACGAGTGGCGCGAGAAGCTGGTCGAGACCGCTGCCGAAGCGAACGAAGACCTGATGAACAAGTACCTGGAAGAAGGCGACCTCTCGGAAGAAGAGATCAAGTCGGCCCTGCGCCAGCGTACCATCGCGTCGGAAATCGTCCCGATGATGTGCGGCACCGCCTTCAAGAACAAGGGCGTGCAGGCCATGCTGGACGCGGTCATCGAGTACCTGCCGTCGCCGGTCGACATTCCGCCGGTCAGCGGTACCGACGAGGACGACCAGCCGGTCACCCGCCAGGCTTCGGACGACGAGAAATTCTCGGCGCTGGCATTCAAGATCATGACCGACCCGTTCGTCGGCCAGCTGATCTTCTTCCGTGTGTACTCGGGCATGATCAAGTCGGGCGATACCGTCTACAACCCGGTCAAGAACAAGAAGGAACGTCTCGGCCGTATCCTGCAGATGCACGCCAACCAGCGTGAAGAGATCAAGGAAGTGCGCGCCGGCGACATCGCCGCCGCCGTCGGCCTGAAGGACGCGACCACCGGCGAAACCCTGTGCGATCCGGCCTCGATCATCACCCTGGAAAAGATGGTGTTCCCGGAGCCGGTGATCCAGCAGGCAGTCGAGCCGAAGACCAAGGCCGACCAGGAAAAGATGGGCCTGGCGCTGAACCGCCTGGCGCAGGAAGATCCGTCGTTCCGCGTGCGTACCGACGAAGAATCGGGCCAGACCATCATCGGTGGTATGGGCGAGCTGCACCTGGAGATCATCGTCGACCGCATGAAGCGTGAATTCGGCGTGGAAGCGACCGTCGGCAAGCCGCAGGTGGCCTACCGCGAGACCATCCGCAAGTCGGTGTCGGACGTCGAAGGCAAGTTCGTCAAGCAGTCGGGCGGCCGCGGCCAGTACGGCCACGCCGTGCTGTCGATCGAACCGCAGGAACCGGGCAAGGGCTTCGAGTTCATCGACGCCATCAAGGGCGGCGTGATCCCGCGCGAATTCATCCCGGCGGTCGAGAAGGGTGTGCGCGAGACCCTGTCGAGCGGCGTGATGGCCGGCTACCCGGTGGTCGACGTCAAGGTGACGCTGACCTTCGGTTCGTACCACGACGTGGACTCGAACGAGAACGCGTTCCGCATGGCCGGTTCGATGGCATTCAAGGACGGCTGCCGCAAGGCCAACCCGGTCATCCTGGAGCCGATGATGGCCGTGGAAGTGGAAACGCCGGAAGACTACGCCGGTACCGTGATGGGCGACCTGTCGTCCCGCCGCGGCATGGTGCAGGGCATGGACGAAATCCCGGGCGGCGGCGGCAAGATCATCAAGGCCGAAGTCCCGCTGTCGGAAATGTTCGGTTACTCGACCGTGCTGCGTTCGGCAACCCAGGGCCGCGCGACCTACACGATGGAATTCAAGCACTATGCTGAAGCGCCGAAGCACGTGATGGACGCGATCGTCACTGCGAAAGCCAAGTAATACTTAGTCAGTTGAGGACAGAGCAAAGGCGATGACTTCTGCTCTGTCCCGCAAATATTGAAACTGCTGTCTCTTAAAGGAAGAATGAAATGGCAAAGGAAAAATTCGAACGGACCAAGCCGCACGTGAACGTCGGCACCATCGGTCACGTTGACCACGGCAAAACCACCCTGACGGCGGCAATCGCGACCGTCCTGGCGAAGAAATTCGGCGGCGAAGCCAAGGCCTACGACCAGATCGACGCGGCTCCGGAAGAAAAAGCACGCGGCATCACCATCAACACCGCGCACGTCGAGTACGAAACCGCGAACCGCCACTACGCGCACGTCGATTGCCCGGGCCACGCCGACTACATCAAGAACATGATCACCGGTGCCGCCCAGATGGACGGCGCGATCCTGGTGTGCTCGGCCGCCGACGGCCCGATGCCGCAGACCCGCGAGCACATCCTGCTGGCGCGTCAGGTTGGCGTTCCGTACATCATCGTGTTCCTGAACAAGTGCGACCTGGTCGACGACGCAGAACTGCTGGAACTGGTCGAAATGGAAGTGCGCGAGCTGCTCTCGAAGTACGAGTTCCCGGGCGACGACCTGCCGATCATCAAGGGTTCGGCACGTATGGCGCTGGAAGGCGCAGCCGGCGAAATGGGCGAAGAGTGCATCATCCGCCTGGCCGAAGCACTGGACACCTACATCCCGACCCCGGAACGTGCCGTCGACGGTACCTTCCTGATGCCGGTGGAAGACGTGTTCTCGATCTCGGGCCGCGGTACCGTGGTGACCGGCCGTGTCGAGCGTGGCGTGATCAAGGTCGGTGAAGAGATCGAGATCGTCGGTATCGTCGACACCGTCAAGACCACCTGCACCGGCGTGGAAATGTTCCGCAAGCTGCTGGACCAGGGCCAAGCCGGCGACAACGTCGGTCTGCTGCTGCGCGGCACCAAGCGTGAAGACGTCCAGCGCGGCCAGGTCCTGGCCAAGCCGGGCTCGATCAAGCCGCACAACCACTTCACCGGCGAGATCTACGTTCTGTCGAAAGACGAAGGCGGCCGTCACACCCCGTTCTTCAACAACTACCGTCCGCAGTTCTACTTCCGTACGACTGACGTGACCGGTTCGATCGAACTGCCGGCCGACAAGGAAATGGTCATGCCGGGCGACAACGTGTCGATCACCGTCAAGCTGATCAGCCCGATCGCGATGGAAGAAGGCCTGCGTTTCGCGATCCGTGAAGGCGGCCGTACCGTCGGCGCCGGCGTGGTTGCCAAGATCATCGCCTGATAGCGATATCGGGAAGCCGGAGCGAGGCACTGCCTCGCTCCGGTGACCGCCTGGAAAGGGACAGAAGCGATTCTGTCCCTTTTTTATGACAGCAGCCGAAATACCGCAAGCATGGCGGTAACGGGCGCCGTTTCGATGTTATACTGCCGTCCCTTCCGCAGTACCGTAGCACCCGCAGTATCTTTACATGATTGCCGGCCCCGTTGCCGGTTCGTTCTTTTTTAAGGAATTAGCATGTCCGCTCCGAACCAGAAAATCCGTATCCGCCTGAAAGCGTTCGACTACAAACTGATCGACCAGTCCGCCCTGGAAATCGTCGACACCGCCAAGCGTACCGGTGCCGTCGTCAAGGGCCCGGTCCCGCTGCCGACCCGCATCCAGCGTTTCGACGTGCTGCGTTCCCCGCACGTCAACAAGACCTCGCGCGACCAGTTCGAAATCCGCACGCACCAGCGCCTGATGGATATCGTGGACCCGACCGACAAGACCGTCGACGCACTGATGAAGCTGGACCTGCCGGCTGGCGTCGACGTCGAAATCAAGCTGCAGTAATCCTGTCGCTGTCGCGGCGAACCCCGTTCGCCGGCGATGAAAAAGGGCCGGTACCGCCATGCGGACCGGCCCTTTGTCTTTTCCTTCTTCTTTTTCGACTCTTTCGATTTTCCTTGCAGGCGCAATGATTTAATGGACAGGCACTACCTGTCCGAAATGCATATATTGGCTTTGCGGCAATCGTTGGTATCATTTTTCGTGAATACCATCGACTGCCATGAAAGCCCAACGTGCCCACACTCCCGCTACCCGCTTACGCCGCGCAATTGCGTCGCCTGTCCTGGACCGACATCGCCAAATCTGCCTGGCTCATCTTCATTTGCGCCACGATCGTCGGCCTGATCCTGCGCCTGGCGCCGTCCGTGCGCGCTGGCCTGCGCCCGCTGATCTTGGCGGCGCCGCTGCTGCCCTTCCTCGCCAAGGACCTGGCGCACTGGCCGGATGCGCGGCGCCGGGTGCGCGCCGTGCTGGCGGCCGGCACGCGCGCCTGGTGGCGCCTGCCGCTGGCCTGCCTGCCGCCTGAACTGCTTGGCCTGTTTCGGCTGGACCGGGCGATGCGCCGGGGCTGCTGGAACTGGCTGCGCCGCCGCCCGCATGCGGCCTTGCCCGACGGCCAGGTATTGACTTATCTGGAGCGCGGTTCCTACCGCACCGCGTTCGCGCTCGTGCTGCTGGCCGTCCTGGTCGAATTCCCACTGGATGGCGTGCTGGTGCAACTGCTGGGCGCGCGCCTGGCGGCGGACCCGGCCAGGCTGCAGGCGCTCCACTGGCTGATGCTGGGAGGCGGCCTGTCGAGCCTGGTCTGGGTGCTGGGCGACCGCTGGCTGGTCGGGCGCGGCTGCCACGTGCTGACCGGCGACGCGCTGCTGCTGCGCGTGGGCGCACGCACGCACGGCAGCGTCCCGCTGGCGGCGATCGCCGCCTGCCGCCGCATCGACGAGACTGCGGCCGCCTGGCGCCGGCGCCACGGTATCGACCATCGGGCCAGCCTGCTGGCCTCGCCCTTCGACAAACCGAATGCCGTCCTGATCCTTCACAGTGAAAACACGGTACGCCTGCACCACATGGGCATCGAGCGCGGCGACCTGGCATGCGTGTTCCTGTACCTGGACCGGCCGGAAGCGCTGGCGCAAGCGCTTGTTGCAAAAATAGAAACCCAGCGCGCATAATCGCGCTGGAAGGAGATCGCGATGGCGACAATGAAGCAGGTAGCGCAGCGCGCCGGGGTGTCGATCTCGACGGTCTCGCATGTGATCAACAACACGCGCATCGTCAGCGCCGACGTGCGCGATCGCGTGCAGGGCGTCATCGACGAGATGCGCTACGTCCCGAGCGCGGTCGCGCGCAGTCTGAAGAACGACAAGACGAATACCATCGGCGTGCTGGTGCCGAACAGCTCGAACCCGTATTTCGCCGAACTGATCCGCTGGATCGAGGAAACCGCGTTCCAGCTCGGCTACCACATCATCCTGTGCAATGCCCATGGCGGCCCGCGCCGCCAGAGCGCCTACCTGCGCCTGCTGATGGAGAAGCGCATCGACGGCCTGCTGCTGGTGGCCAGCGGCGCCGACGACGACCACGGCCTGCTGCCGCACGATGAAGGGGTGCCGATCGTGCAACTGGAGCGCGCCTTGCCCGGCCTGGACGCCGACCTGATCCTGGGCGGCCAGGAAGAGGGCGGCTACCAGGCCACGCGCCACCTGATCGAGCTGGGCCACCGCGCCATTGCCTGCGTGTGCGGACCGGCCGACCTGCCGCGCACGCGCGAACGCGTCGGCGGTTTCCTGCGCGCGATGCGCGAGGCGGGGATTGCCGTGGCGCCGGAGAGCGTGGTGCACGCGGAATTCACCAGCGCCGGCGGCCATGCGGCCTTCAACATGCTGCTGGCCAGGAAACAGCCGCCCAGCGCCGTGTTCGTCGCCAGCGACTTGATGGCCCTCGGTTGCCTGTGCGCGGCCGGCGCCGCCGGGGTGCGCGTGCCCGGCCAGGTATCGGTGATCGGCTACGACGACATCGGCGGCGCCGGTTTTGCCAGCCCGCCGCTGACCACGATCGCGCCGCCCAAGCAGGACATGGCCAGGCTGGCGGTCGAGCAGCTGATCGAGCGCATCAAGGGGGCGCCGGCGCCGCTGCGCAGCACGGCGCTGGCCGGCACCCTGGTCGTGCGTGCCCCCACCGCGCCTTTTCACTGACTCACCGGCGCGGCGCCAGGCCCCGTTCGCCGCGTTCGCCCAGGCGCCGCTCGATCGCGGCGTGGTGCGCCTCGCCGTTGCCGGCGTGGTCGCCGGCGGCCGGCGCGCGGCGCGCATCGTGCAGGTGCAGGGTCTGCCCTGGCAGCGCGAACTCGATGCCTTGCTCGCCGAAGCGCTCCACGATCTCCAGCAGGATGTCCTGCTGGATGTCCATGAACTGGATGTAGTCCGGCGATTCGACGAAGTACACCACCTCGAAGTTCATGGTCGACGGACCGATGCCGCTGAAATGGGCGCGGTCGAAGGTCGCCAGCGGGCGCGCCTTGACGATCTCGGTGAGCATGACGGGAATGGCGCGCAGCGTCGCCGCCGGCGTGTCGTAGGGTACGCTCAGGTTGAACAGCGCGCGCCTTCTCTGCATGCGCGTCATGTTCTGCAGGCGGCTTTTCAGCAGGTCGGCGTTCGAGAACACCAGCTGTTCTCCGCTCAGGCTGCGGATGCGCGTGGTTTTCAGGCCCACGTATTCGATGGTGCCCAGGTACTTGTCGACGATCACGAAGTCGCCGATCACGAACGGCTTGTCGAGCACGATGGAGAGCGAGGCGAACAGGTCGCCCAGGATGTTCTGCACCGCCAGCGCCACCGCGATACCGCCGATGCCCAGGCTGGCCACCAGCGTGGTGATGTTGACGCCCAGGTTTTCCAGGATCATCAGGAACACCACGATCCACAGCACCATGCGCAGGATGAAGCCCACTGCCGCCGCCGAGGTGGCGCGGCCCGGCTCGGTGGCGCGGTTGGCGTAGTACTGCACCAGCCAGGCGCGCAGTGCGTGGTTGCCCCAGATGGCCGCCTGGAACAGGCAGGCGGTGATCACCGTGCGCGTCGCCAGCAGGGTGGCGTGCGGGGTCAAGGCCAGCACCGTGCTGCCCGCGTAAAGGCCGACGATCGCCATGCTCAGCAGCCTGGTCGAGGCCAGCGCGGACACGGCGACGTCGTCCAGCTTGGTCTCGGTACGGGCAGCGATCCGGCCTAGGTGGTGCACGGAGACGACCTTGACCAGGTACAGCGCCAGCGTCACGCCGAGCGCGACGCCGAGGGCGATCACCCAGGCCAGTACCGGGTTGTCGAGAATTACCAGATTCATGTGTCGTCCTTTCCAGGTGCGGATGCGCCCTGCTGCGGCGCACGCGCGCCCGGGCAGCGGGGCCGAGACCGGCGGGCGGGAAAGGCCGGCCGCCGGCGAGGGAAGGGGGCTGGCGGCGAGCGCCGGCGGCCCCGGTGGCGCGCAAAAGTCTAGCATTGCAAAAATGCATCGACAACCGCCGTCCCGATTGCCGGCGCCAGCCTCTGCAGCACGCGCCGGAAAGAATCTGCAATCGGGTCTTGCGCTTTGCTCAATCCGCCTCGTATAATGCGGCTCCTCGGGCGGTTAGTTCAGTTGGTTAGAATACTTGGTCGACATCCAAGGGGTCGCAGGTTCGAATCCTGCACCGCCCACCAACATTCCAGATCGCGGCGCCGCATGGCGCCGTAGAGAAAAGGCGCCGCAGTGTGCCTTTTCTGTGCTGACCAGCTTGGTCAGATTCCTTTCTTCTCCATGACTACTGCGTAAAACGCAACAGGATTCGTCAACGCGATATTCTCTTGTTGCGTCCATTCGTTGCGCGGGCTATACTAGCCGGCTTCGGTGTGGACCTGTCTTTTTTGGTCTGCACTTTTTGGTAGTTAAATTACCCCCGCCCAATCGCAGGTGGGAATGGAGAAAAAATGAGCCTGGGCCTCCTCGGTCGCAAGGTTGGCATGATGCGCATCTTCACGGACGACGGCGATTCGATTCCCGTCACCGTGCTGGACGTGTCGAACAACCGTGTTGCGCAAATCAAAACCCCTGAAACCGACGGTTACTCCGCTGTTCAGGTCGTATTCGGTCAACGTCGCGCCTCGCGCGTGAACAAGGCCGCTGCGGGCCACTACGCCAAAGCTGGCGTGGAAGCCGGTACGCAATTGAAGGAATTCCGCATCGACGCCGCACAAGCCGCTGAATTCAAGGCCGGCGACGCAGTCAATGTTTCCCTGTTCGAAGTCGGCCAGAAAATCGACGTGCAAGGCACCTCGATCGGTAAGGGCTACGCCGGTACCATCAAGCGTCACAACTTCGCCTCGGGTCGCCAGACCCACGGTAACTCGCGTTCGCACAACGTTCCGGGTTCGATCGGTATGGCGCAGGATCCGGGCCGCGTGTTCCCGGGCAAGCGGATGACCGGTCACCTGGGTGACGTCACTGTCACCACCCAGAACCTGGAAATCGCCCGTATCGACGCCGATCGTCAACTGCTGCTGGTCAAGGGTGCCGTTCCTGGCGCCAAGAACGGCCAAGTGGTTGTCAAGCCGGCCGTCAAGACCAAAGCCAAGGGAGCGTAAACGATGGAACTGAAGCTCCTGAATGAGCAAGGCCAAGCCGGCTCGAACGTCAACGCCAACGACGAAGTCTTCGGCCGCGACTACAACGAAGCACTGATCCACCAGGTCGTGGTCGCCTATGCCGCCAATGCGCGCAGCGGCAACCGCAAGCAGAAGGATCGTGAAGAAGTCAGCCACACGACCAAGAAGCCGTGGCGCCAGAAGGGCACCGGCCGCGCTCGTGCCGGTATGTCGTCGTCGCCGCTGTGGCGCGGCGGTGGCCGTATCTTCCCGAACACCCCGGACGAGAACTTCTCGCACAAGGTCAACAAGAAGATGTATCGCGCAGGTATCTGCTCGATCTTCTCGCAACTGGCCCGCGAAGACCGCCTGAGCGTCGTCGAGAACCTGTCGATCGAAGCCCCGAAGACCAAGCTGCTGTCGCAAAAGCTGCAGGGCATGGGCCTGGAATCGGTCCTGGTGATCACCGACACCATCGACGAGAACCTGCTGCTGGCCTCGCGCAACCTGCCGAACGTGCTGGTTGTCGAGCCGAAGCACGCTGACCCGATGTCGCTGGTGTTCTACAAGAAAGTCCTGGTCACCAAAGCTGCTCTGGCCAAGATCGAGGAGATGTACGCATGAGCGCCGCAATCAAATTCAGCGAAGAGCGCCTGATGAAGGTGCTGCTTGCTCCGGTCATTTCCGAAAAGGCGACCTTCGTCGCGGAAAAGAACGAACAGATCGTGTTCAAGGTCCTGCCGGACGCGACCAAGCCGGAAATCAAGGCTGCCGTCGAACTGCTGTTCAAGGTCGAAGTGGAGTCGGTGCAGACCGTCAACCGCGAAGGCAAGCAAAAGCGCTCGGGCCGTTTCACCGGCCGTCGCAACCACACCAAGCGTGCTTTCGTGGCCCTCAAGCCGGGCCAGGAAATCAATTTTGTCGAGGAGGCTAAATAATGGCACTCGTTAAGATGAAGCCAACCTCCCCAGGCCGCCGCGGCATGGTGAAGGTTGTGAACAGCGACCTGTACAAAGGTCGTCCGTTCGCAGCCCTGGTTGAGAAAAAATCGAAGACCGCCGGCCGTAACAACAACGGTCACATCACCACCCGCCACATCGGCGGTGGCCACAAGCAGCACTACCGCCTGGTTGACTTCAAGCGCAACAAGGACGGTATTCCGGCCAAGGTCGAGCGTATCGAATACGACCCGAACCGTACCGCGCACATCGCTCTGCTGTGCTACGCGGACGGCCATCGCGCGTACATCATCGCCACCAAGGGCATGGCTGTGGGCGACACCGTCATGAACGGTTCGGAAGCGTCGATCAAGTCGGGCAACTGCCTGCCGATCCGCAACATCCCGGTCGGTACCGTGATGCACTGCGTCGAAATGCTGCCGGGCAAAGGCGCCCAGATGGCCCGCACCGCCGGCGCCGCCGTCGTGCTGATGGCCCGCGAAGGCACCTACGCCCAGGTTCGCCTGCGTTCGGGTGAAGTGCGCCGCGTGCACATCGAGTGCCGCGCCACCGTCGGCGAAGTCGGCAATGCCGAACACAGCCTGCGCAAGATCGGTAAAGCCGGTGCCATGCGCTGGCGCGGTGTGCGTCCGACCGTCCGTGGTGTGGTCATGAACCCGGTCGACCACCCGCACGGTGGTGGTGAGGGCAAGACCGCAGCTGGTCGTCATCCAGTGTCGCCTTGGGGCCAGCAGACGAAGGGTAAGAAGACGCGTTCGAACAAGCGCACTTCTTCGATGATCGTCTCGCGCCGCGGCAAGAAATAAGGGGTAATTAAATGACTCGTTCATTGAAAAAAGGGCCGTTCATCGATGCCCACCTGGTGAAAAAAGTCGAGACCGCGCAAGCGACCAAAGACAAGAAGCCAGTCAAAACCTGGTCGCGCCGCTCGACGATCAGCCCGGACTTCATCGGCCTGACGATCGCCGTCCACAACGGCAAGGTGCACGTGCCGGTGTACGTCTCCGAGAACATGGTCGGTCACAAGCTGGGCGAATTCGCCCTGACCCGCACGTTCAAGGGCCACGCCGCTGACAAGAAGGCGAAGAAATAATGGAAACCAAAGCTATCCTCAAAGGCGTACGCCTGTCGGAACAAAAGGGTCGCCTGGTTGCTGACCTGATCCGCGGCAAGAAAGTCGATGCTGCGCTGAACATCCTGCAATTCAGCCCGAAGAAGGGCGCCACCATCATCAAGAAGGTGCTGGAGTCCGCGATCGCGAACGCCGAGCACAACGACGGTGCCGACATCGACGAGCTGAAGGTCGTCCAGATCTACGTCGAAAAGGGCCCGATCCTGAAGCGCTTTACGGCTCGCGCCAAAGGCCGCGGTGATCGCATTTCGAAACAATCCTGTCACATCTACGTGACTGTCGGTAACTAAGGAGTCACACGATGGGTCAGAAAATCCACCCAACCGGCTTCCGCCTGGCGGTCACCCGTAACTGGGCGTCGCGCTGGTACGCAGGCAACGGCAATTTCGCCGACATGCTCAAGGAAGACCTGGAAGCCCGCGCTTTCCTGAAGAAGAAGCTGAAGAACGCTTCGGTCGGCCGCATCGTCATCGAGCGTCCTGCCAAGAACGCGCGCTTCACGATCTACTCGTCGCGTCCGGGCGTGGTCATCGGCAAGAAAGGCGAGGACATCGAAGTCCTGAAGACCTCGCTGGCCAAGATCATGGGCGTGCCGGTGCACGTCAATATCGAAGAGATCCGCAAGCCGGAAATCGACTCGCAGCTGATCGCCGATTCGATCTCGCAGCAGCTGGAAAAGCGCATCATGTTCCGCCGCGCCATGAAGCGCGCGATGCAGAACGCCATGCGCCTGGGCGCCGTCGGCATCAAGATCATGTCGTCGGGCCGCCTGAACGGCATCGAGATCGCCCGTACCGAATGGTACCGCGAAGGCCGCGTGCCGCTGCACACCCTGCGCGCCGACATCGACTACGGCACCAGCGAAGCCTCGACCACCTACGGCATCATCGGTGTCAAGGTCTGGGTCTACAAGGGCGACCGTTCGCCGACCGGCGAAGCGCCGGTGATCGACGTCCCGCCGGACGACAAGAAGCCACGCGGCCCGCGTCGTGACGACGGCAAGCCGGGCGGCCGTCCGCGCCCAGGCGCGAAACCAGGTGCCGCTCCAGCCGGCCGCCGCGCTGCAGCCAAGCCGGCCGCAGCTGAGAAAGCAGGAGAATAAGCATGCTGCAGCCATCCCGCAGAAAGTATCGTAAAGAGCAGAAAGGCCGCAACACCGGCATTTCGCACACCCGCGGCACCGCGGTGTCGTTCGGCGAATTCGGCCTGAAGGCGGTTGCCCGCGGCCGTATCACCGCACGCCAGATCGAGGCGGCACGTCGCGCCATGACCCGTCACATCAAGCGTGGCGGCCGTATCTGGATCCGTATCTTCCCGGACAAGCCGATCTCGAACAAGCCGGCCGAAGTCCGTATGGGTAACGGCAAGGGTAATCCGGAGTACTACGTCGCTGAAATCCAGCCAGGCAAGGTCCTGTACGAGATGGACGGCGTCGACGAAGAACTGGCGCGCGAAGCATTCCGCCTGGCCGCTGCCAAACTGCCGCTGGCAACCACCTTCGTGGTGCGCCAAGTCGGCCAATAACAGGAGTTAAGAATGAAAGCAACAGAACTCCGCGGCAAGGACCAGGCAGCTCTGCAACAAGAGCTGAATGAGCTGCTGAAGGCCCAGTTCGGTCTGCGCATGCAAGTCGCAACGCAGCAGCTGACCAACACCGCCCAGCTCAAGAAGGTGCGCCGCGATATCGCGCGTGTCAAGACCGTGATGAACCAGAAGGAAGCCGCCAAATGAACGACACCACTAAAACGGCGCTGAAGCGTACGCTGGTCGGCAAGGTCGTGTCCGACAAGATGGACAAGACGGTGACCGTACTGATCGAGCGTCACGTCAAGCACCCGCTGTACGGCAAGATCATCGTGCGTTCGAACAAGTATCACGCGCACGACGAGACCAACCAGGCCAAGATCGGTGACACGGTCGAGATCTCGGAAGGTCGCCCGATCTCGAAGACGAAGGCTTGGACGCTGACCCGCGTTGTACAGGTAGCACAGGTCCTGTAACGTCTTAAAATTTGTCTTGCGAGGCCCGCTGGTATCTGCGATACTAGCGGGCTTCGTTCATGTGTTGCCGCAGTGTGTCTCCGCGTTTGCGGCGGCCTGTATGAAGTACATTGGAAAGTCCAATCACCCAAACGTATTGCTCCAGCAGGGGCGGTGCGGCGGGACCAAGACTGACCGCAGGCCCACGGTTTCCGTGGGGATTACTACGGCTTAAGTTGGGAAAGAAAATATCATGATTCAAACCGAAAGCCGGCTCGAAGTGGCCGACAATACCGGTGCAAAAGAAGTTCTGTGCATCAAGGTATTGGGCGGCTCCAAGCGCCGTTACGCCAGCATTGGCGACGTGATCAAGGTCACCGTGAAGCAAGCCGCTCCGCGCGGCCGCGTCAAGAAAGGTGAAATCTACAATGCCGTGGTCGTGCGCACCGCCAAGGGTGTGCGCCGCCAGGACGGTTCCCTGGTGAAGTTCGACGGCAACGCCGCCGTCCTGCTGAACGCCAAGCTGGAGCCGATCGGCACCCGTATCTTCGGACCGGTGACGCGCGAGCTGCGTACCGAAAAGTTCATGAAGATCGTGTCCCTGGCACCTGAAGTTCTGTAAGGGGATTCGTAATGTCTAAGATTCGTAAAAACGACGAAGTCATCGTTCTGGCCGGTAAAGACAAGGGCAAGCGCGGCGTGGTCCAGCAGCGCGTGGACGCCGAGCACGTCATCGTCGAAGGCGTCAATGTCGCCAAGAAGGCCGTC
Organism: Massilia forsythiae; assembly: GCF_012849555.1. Taxonomy (NCBI): domain Bacteria; kingdom Pseudomonadati; phylum Pseudomonadota; class Betaproteobacteria; order Burkholderiales; family Oxalobacteraceae; genus Massilia; species Massilia forsythiae. Next base: position 1,465,699 of record NZ_CP051685.1, on the reverse strand, counting down.
AAGCCGAACCCGATGACCGGTGTCACTGGTGGCATCGTCGACAAGACCATGCCGATTCACGTGTCGAACGTCGCGCTGTTCAATGCAGCGACCGGCAAGGCCGACCGCGTGGGCTACAAGGATGTGGACGGCAAAAAAGTCCGCGTCTTCAAGTCGAACGGCGAAGTGGTGAAGGGGTAATAGAGAATGGCACGTCTCCAACAACTGTATAAAGACAAAGTCGTCTCCGAACTGACCGAGAAATTCGGTTACAAGTCGGTGATGGAAGTCCCGCGCCTGACCAAGATCACCCTGAACATGGGTCTGTCGGAAGCTGTCGCCGACAAGAAGATCATCGAGCACGCTACCGGCGACCTGACCAAGATCGCCGGCCAGAAGCCGGTCGTGACCAAGGCCCGCAAGGCAATCGCAGGTTTCAAGATCCGCGAAGGCTACCCGATCGGTACCATGGTGACCCTGCGCGGCAACCGCATGTACGAATTCCTGGACCGCTTCATCACCGTGGCCCTGCCGCGCGTGCGTGACTTCCGCGGTGTCAGCGGGAAATCGTTCGATGGCCGTGGCAACTACAACATCGGCGTCAAGGAACAGATCATTTTCCCGGAAATCGATTACGACAAGATCGATGCGCTGCGTGGCATGAACATCTCGATCACCACCACCGCTAAGAGCGACGAAGAAGCCAAAGCGCTGCTCGCCGCCTTCAAATTCCCGTTCAGGAACTAAGAGCATGGCAAAACTTGCACTGATTAACCGCGAACAGAAGCGTGCAGACCTGGTGGAGAAATTCGCCGCAAAGCGTGCAGCTCTGAAAGCGATCATCGACGATCAATCGAAGACGGAAGAGGAGCGCTACGAAGCGCGTCTGAAGCTGCAGGCCCTGCCGCGCAACTCGGCACCGACCCGTCAGCGCAACCGTTGCGCAATGACCGGCCGTCCGCGTGGCACTTTCCGTAAATTCGGTCTGGCCCGTATTAAACTCCGCGAATTCGCCATGCGTGGCGAGATCCCGGGTATGACCAAAGCTAGCTGGTAATAGGAGACTAAGCAATGAGTATGAGCGATCCTATCGCCGATATGCTGACCCGCATCCGCAACGCACAAGGCGTGCAGAAGACCAACGTGTCGATGCCGTCCTCGAAAGTGAAAGTTGCGATCGCCAACGTCCTGAAGGACGAGGGTTACATCGAAGATTTCGCCGTGTCCACCGAAGGTGGCAAGTCGGAACTGCAAATCGGTTTGAAATATTACGTTGGCCGTCCGGTCATCGAGCGCCTCGAGCGCGTATCCCGTCCTGGCCTGCGCATCTACAAGGGCAAGAACGACATCCCGCAGGTCATGAACGGCCTGGGCGTGGCAATCGTCTCGACCCCGCAGGGCGTGATGACCGACCGCAAAGCACGTGCTACCGGTGTCGGTGGCGAAGTGATTTGCTACGTGGCTTAAGGAGTAGACGATGTCTCGAGTAGCTAAGATGCCGATCGCCGTCCCGGCCGGTACCGATGTCGCGATCAACGCGTCGTCGATCACCGTCAAGGGCCCGCTGGGCACCCTGACCCAGCCGCTGAACGGCCTGGTCAAAGTGGAAAACAACAACGGCACGCTGTCGTTCGACGTCATCGACGATTCGCGCGAATCGAACGCGATGTCGGGCACCCTGCGTGCACTGGTCAACAACATGGTTGTTGGCGTCACCAAAGGTTTCGAAAAGCGCCTGACCCTGGTCGGCGTGGGTTACAAGGCCGCCCTGCAGAACGGCGCCCTGAACCTGTCGCTGGGCTTCTCGCACCCGGTGCTGCATGCGATGCCGGAAGGCGTCACCGCGACCACCCCGACCCCGACCGAGATCCTGATCAAGGGTATCGATCGCCAGAAGGTCGGCCAGGTCGCCGCCGAAGTGCGTGCTTACCGCTCGCCTGAGCCTTACAAGGGCAAGGGTGTCCGTTATGCGGACGAAGTGGTGAAGCTTAAAGAAACCAAGAAGAAATAATCGGAGCTGACGATGGACAAGAAAGAATCGCGTCTGCGTCGCGGACGCCAAACCCGCATCAAGATCGCGCAGTTGGGCGTGAACCGCCTGTCGGTGCACCGCACCAACCTGCATATCTATGCGAACCTGATCAGCCCGGATGCGAAGGTCCTGGTTTCGGCTTCGACGCTGGAAGCAGAAGTGCGCGCCGAACTGGCTGGCAAGACCGGCGCGGGCGGCAACGCCGCCGCCGCTGCCCTGGTTGGCAAGCGCGTCGCAGAGAAGGCACTGCAAGCAGGGATCACCGAGGTCGCATTCGACCGTTCGGGTTTCCGTTATCACGGCCGTGTGAAGGCGCTGGCGGAAGCCGCGCGTGAAGCCGGTCTGAAGTTCTAAGGAAGAATCGTCATGGCAAAAATGCAAGCGAAAATGGCAAGCGACAAGCCGGATGATGGCATGCGCGAGAAAATGATCGCGATCAACCGCGTGACCAAGGTGGTCAAGGGTGGTCGTATCATGGGTTTTGCAGCGCTGACCGTTGTCGGTGACGGCGATGGCCGCATCGGCATGGGCAAGGGCAAGTCGAAGGAAGTTCCGGTCGGCGTGCAGAAAGCGATGGAAGAAGCCCGCCGCAACCTGATCAAGGTGCCCCTCAAGAACGGTACGCTGCAGCACACCGTCACCGGCCGCCACGGCGCCTCGCGCGTCCTGATGTCGCCGGCCAAGCCGGGTACCGGCGTGATCGCCGGTGGCGCCATGCGCGCCATCTTCGAAGTGATGGGCGTGACCGACGTGGTCGCCAAGTCGACCGGTTCGTCGAACCCGTACAACCTGGTGCGCGCGACCCTCGACGGTCTGGCGAAAATGAGTACTCCGGCTGACATCGCTGCCAAGCGCGGCAAGTCGGTGGAAGAGATCCTGGGTTAAGGGGAATTACCATGGCAAACACCGTTAAAGTCAAGCTGGTCAAAGGCCTGATCGGTACCCGTCAGGATCACCGCGCCACCGTGCGCGGCCTGGGTCTGCGTCGTGTGAACTCGGTCTCCGAGCTCCAGGACACCCCATCGGTCCGCGGCATGATCAACAAGGTCAGCTACCTCGTGAAAGTTGTCGACTGAGCCCCGGCCCAGTCGAACGGAGAAAATCAATGCAACTCAATACCATTCAACCAGCAGACGGCGCCAAGCACGCTAAGCGTCGCGTCGGTCGCGGTATCGGCTCGGGCCTGGGCAAGACTGCCGGCCGTGGCCACAAAGGCCAGAAGTCGCGTTCGGGCGGCTTCCACAAGGTCGGTTTTGAAGGCGGCCAGATGCCGCTGCAGCGCCGCCTGCCGAAGCGTGGCTTCAAGTCGCTGAACGCTACCTTCAAGGCCGAAGTGCGCCTGTCCGACCTGAACACCCTGGGCGTCAGCGACATCGACATCCTGGTGCTCAAGCAAGCCGGCGTGCTGCCGGTCGTCGCCCGCGACGTGCGCGTGATCCTGTCGGGTGACATCACCACCGCGGTGAACCTGAAGGGCATCAAGGCGACCGCTGGCGCGAAAGCAGCGATCGAAGCAGCTGGCGGTTCGGTCGCCTAAACGCGGCCGCTGCCTGATCGGAGCAAAAATTGGCGACTAATTCACAACTTGGTAAAAGCGCCGCATCCGGTTTCCCCTGGGGCCGGTTGTGGTTCTTGCTCGGCGCATTGGTCGTGTACCGTATCGGCGCGCACATCCCGGTCCCCGGGATCGATCCGGTCGCCCTGGCGCAGCTGTTCAAGCAGAACGAAGGCGGCATCCTGGGCATGCTCAACATGTTCTCGGGCGGCGCCGTCTCCCGCTTTGCCGTGTTCGCGCTTGGCATCACGCCGTACATTTCGGCTTCGATCATCATGCAGCTGGTGTCGATCGTCTCGCCGCAGATGGAGGCACTGAAGAAGGAAGGCGAGGCCGGCCGTCGCAAGATCACCCAGTACACCCGCTATTTCACGGTGTTCCTGGCGTTGTTCCAGGCGTTCGGCATCGCGGCCATGATGGAAGGGCAGCCGGGCCTCGTGCTCGATCCGGGCCTGGCTTTCCGCTTCGTGACCGTCGTGACCCTGCTGACCGGCACCATGTTCCTGATGTGGCTGGGCGAGCAGATCACCGAGCGCGGTCTCGGCAACGGTATCTCGATCATCATTTTCGCCGGTATCGCAGCCGGTCTGCCGAACGCGCTGGGTAGCTTGTTTACCCTGGTGTCGAACGGTTCGATCAGCAGCTTCGCCGCGATCTTCATCGTGATTCTGGTGGCACTGGTGACCTACGCTGTCGTGTTCGTCGAACGCGGCCAGCGCAAGATCCTGGTGAATTACGCGAAACGCCAGGTCGGCAACAAGATCTACGGTGGCCAGACCAGCCACCTGCCGCTGAAGTTGAACATGGCCGGCGTGATTCCGCCGATCTTCGCTTCGTCGATCATCTTGTTCCCGGCCACGATCGTCGATTGGTTCACCCGTGGCAAGGATACTTCGAACCCGTTCATCGGGTTCCTGAAGGACCTGGCCGCGTCGCTGAGCGCAGGCGAGCCGATCCATGCGTTGCTGTATGCGGTGGCGATCGTGTTCTTCTGCTTCTTCTATACCGCGCTGGTATTCAACAGCAAGGAAACGGCGGACAACTTGAAGAAGAGCGGCGCATTCGTTCCGGGCATCCGTCCGGGCGAGCAGACTGCGCGCTACATCGACAAGATCCTGATGCGCCTGACCCTGGCTGGTGCGGTCTATATCACGCTGGTGTGCCTACTGCCGGAGTTCATGCAGAGCCAGTGGAAAGTGCCTTTCTACTTCGGCGGAACCTCGCTGCTGATCATCGTGGTCGTCACGATGGACTTCATGGCGCAGGTGCAGAACTACGTCATGTCGCAGCAATACGATTCGCTGTTGCGCAAGGCAAATTTCAAGGGCGGCATCCCGTCGCGTTGAACGCGCCAGGGACCAGGAGTGAGCAGACCGAATGGCAAAAGACGACGTCATCCAAATGCAGGGGGAGATTCTCGAGAATCTCCCGAACGCGACCTTTCGCGTGAAGCTGGAAAACGGGCACGTGGTGCTCGGACACATCTCGGGTAAAATGCGCATGAATTACATTCGCATTCTGCCGGGCGACAAGGTAACGGTGGAACTGACCCCTTATGACTTGTCGCGGGCCCGGATCGTGTTCCGCACCAAGTAAAACATTGAAGTAATCGAATCTGGAAGAGAGTCCAAAAATGAAAGTTAACGCTTCAGTCAAGCGGATCTGCCGCAACTGCAAGATCATCAAGCGCAAGGGCGTGGTCCGTGTGATCTGCGTCGAGCCGCGTCACAAGCAGCGTCAAGGTTAATTTCGAGGAATAACGAATGGCACGTATTGCAGGGGTCAACGTCCCCAATCATCAGCACACCGTCATCGGCCTGACGGCGATCTACGGTATCGGTCGCACCCGCTCGCAGCAGATCTGCGCTTCGACTGGCGTTGCAACCAACAAGAAGGTCAAGGATCTGGACGACAACGAACTGGAAAAGCTGCGTGACGCAGTCGGCAAGTTCGTGGTCGAGGGCGATCTGCGCCGTGAGCTGTCCATGAACATTAAGCGTCTGATGGACCTGGGCTGCTACCGAGGCATGCGCCACCGCAAGGGCCTGCCGGTCCGCGGTCAGCGTACCCGTACCAATGCACGTACCCGCAAGGGCCCGCGCAAGGCAGCTCAATCGCTCAAGAAATAATCTAGGAACCGACCATGGCCAAGCAACAAAGCTCTGCGGCAGCTGCACGCATCCGCAAGAAAGTCAAAAAGAACGTCGCCGAAGGCATCGCACACGTCCACGCTTCGTTCAACAACACGATCATCACGATCACCGATCGCCAGGGCAACGCCCTGTCGTGGGCAACCTCCGGTGGCGCCGGCTTCAAGGGCTCGCGCAAGTCGACCCCGTTTGCGGCGCAGGTCGCAGCCGAGGCAGCCGGCAAGGTCGCCCAGGAATACGGCGTGAAGAACCTGGAAGTGCGCATCAAGGGCCCGGGCCCTGGCCGTGAGTCGGCTGTGCGCGCGCTGAACAACCTGGGCATCAAGATCACCGAGATCCAGGACGTGACGCCGGTACCGCACAACGGTTGCCGTCCGCCGAAGCGTCGTCGTATCTAAGCTGAACTGAGCCGCATGGCGGGTTCGCCCGCCTGTGGTAGTTACGCCACGCATTCGTCGTGAAAGAATCGCCGGTGCAGTGAGCCCAGAAATGGGTTATACTGCCCGGCTATTGTCGCCCCGGATCTTCGCGATTCGGGGTTTTGTAAGCCACGTCCGGTCTCGTCGCAGAACCGGACTAGCGCCTGTTGCGGCCTCGTCATGTTCGATGGGTCGTCCGCATCCGGGGCGTGATCATTCAAATAAAGGAAGTTTAACGTGGCACGTTATATCGGACCAAAAGCAAAACTGGCTCGCCGTGAAGGCACCGACCTGTTCCTGAAGAGCGCACGCCGCTCGCTCGATTCGAAGTGCAAACTGGACGTCAAGCCGGGCCAGCACGGCGTCAAGTCGGGCCAGCGTACCTCGGACTACGGTAACCAGCTGCGCGAAAAGCAGAAGGTCAAGCGCATCTACGGCGTGCTGGAGCGCCAGTTCCGCCGCTACTTCGCCGAAGCGTCGCGCCGCAAGGGCAACACTGGTGAAACCCTGCTGAAGCTGCTGGAAGGCCGCCTCGACAACGTCGCCTACCGCATGGGCTTCGGTTCGACCCGTTCGGAAGCACGCCAGCTGGTGAGCCACAAGGCCTTCACTGTCAACGGCCAGGTCGTGAACATCGCTTCGTACCAGGTCAAGACCGGCGACGTGATCGCCGTGCGCGAAAAGGCCAAGAAGCAGACCCGCATCATCGAAGCGCTGTCGCTGGCGGAACAAGTCGGCATGCCGAGCTGGGTGTCGGTCGATTCGAAGAAGATGGAAGGCACCTTCCGTTCGTTCCCGGAGCGTAACGAGATCGCTGCCGACGTCAACGAAGCGCTGATCGTCGAACTGTACTCGCGTTGATGAACGCCGGCGATCGGGCCTGTCCCGATCGTCGTACCCGCGCAGGCGGGTACCCATGCATCGCTGGCCACGGCTGGCATCGTATGGGTTCCCGCCTACGCGGGAACGACGTGGCGGGGCGCGGTCCGATCCGTTCCGATGCGTTCCACCTACACCGAATTCGCCGTACCGCCTGCTCCCCGTAGCAGGCGTTTTCACTGATGCCATCAGCCTTATCGGTGTAACGAGCCGAGGGTATTGAAGAGGACACCCATGCAAAATAGTTTGTTGAAGCCACGTATTATCGATGTCGAAGCGCTCGGCGCCGGCCATGCAAAGGTCGTGATGGAGCCGTTCGAACGTGGTTATGGCCACACGCTGGGTAACGCCCTGCGCCGCGTGCTGCTGTCGTCGATGATCGGCTACGCGCCGACCGAAGTGACGATCGCCGGCGTCGTGCACGAATACTCGTCGCTGGACGGCGTGCAGGAAGACGTGGTCGACCTGCTGCTGAACCTGAAGGGCGTCGTGTTCAAGGTGCACAACCGCGATTCCGTCACCCTGACCCTCAAGAAGGAAGGCGAGGGCGCGGTGCTGGCGTCGGACATCGACCTGCCGCACGACGTCGAACTGATCAACCCGGATCACGTGATCGCTCACCTGACCGCCGGCGGCAAGCTGGACATGCAGATCAAGGTCGAGAAGGGCCGCGGCTACGTGCCGGGCAACGTGCGCCGCCTGTCGGAAGACACGAATAAAACCATCGGCCGCATCATCCTGGACGCCTCGTTCTCGCCGGTGCGCCGCGTGTCGTATGCCGTGGAATCGGCCCGTGTCGAGCAGCGTACCGACCTGGACAAGCTGATCATCAACATCGAGACCAACGGCGTCATCACCCCGGAAGAAGCGATCCGCCAGTCGGCCCGCGTGCTAGTCGACCAGCTGAACGTGTTCGCCGCCCTGGAAGGCACCGAGGCCGCTGCCGAAGCGCCGTCGCGCGCGCCGCTGGTCGATCCGATCCTGCTGCGTCCGGTGGACGACCTGGAACTGACCGTCCGTTCGGCGAACTGCCTGAAGGCCGAGAACATCTATTACATCGGCGACCTGATCCAGCGTTCGGAAAACGAATTGCTCAAGACGCCGAACCTGGGCCGCAAGTCGCTCAACGAGATCAAGGAAGTCCTGGCTTCCCGTGGCCTGACCCTGGGCATGAAGCTCGAGAACTGGCCGCCGGCAGGTCTGGAAAAGTAATTCGCAGTACCCGCCGCCCGTGCAATGTCGCATGGGCGGCTTTCAACCATGTAGAACCGGTCCGCGTTCACGTGCACGAGCACGTGAACGATCGAAGAACTGGATTGTAAAACTCTCGAAAGGATTTACCATGCGTCACCGTCACGGCCTCCGTAAGCTGAACCGTACCTCGTCCCACCGCCTGGCCATGCTGCGCAACATGACCGTTTCGCTGCTGCGTCACGAAGCGATCAAGACCACCGTTCCGAAAGCCAAGGAACTGCGCAAGGTCGTCGAGCCGATCATCACCCTGGGCAAGAACGACAACCTGGCCAACAAGCGCCTGGCGTTCGCCCGCCTGCGTGACCGCGAAATCGTCCAGAAGCTGTTCGCCGAAATCGGTCCGCGTTTCGCGAACCGCAACGGCGGCTACACCCGCATCCTGAAAATGGGCTTCCGCGTTGGCGACAATGCGCCGATGGCCTACGTCGAGCTGGTCGACCGTCCGGAAGTCGGCGTCGACGAAAGCGCACCGACCGCCGAGTAATCGACCGGTTGCGCCGAGCAAGTCGAAAAAACCAGGCCGTGCGCCTGGTTTTTTTTCGCCCAAGCGCGCCCGTGTGCAACGCGGCGGGGCACGGTGTACCATGCTGCTGCGCCAAACCAACAACCACAATCCCATGCCCCGCTTGTTCCCGATGCGATCTTCTTCGATGCGCTTTTCCGAACTGATTTTTCGTTTGTTCCGTTTCGCCAGCCTCCTGCTGCTGGCCTGGGGCGTGCTGTGCGCACCCGCCCGCGCCGACGACGATTTCCTGCCGCCGGAACAGGCGTTCAAGTTTTCGGCGCGTATGCTCGACCCGCATACCGCGGTCGTGAACTATGCCATCGCCGACGGTTACTACATGTACCGCGAGCGCTTCAAGTTCACGGCCACCGGCGCGCAGCTGGGTGCCCCGCAGATCCCGCCGGGCAAGGTGAAATTCGACGAGACCTTCCAGAAGGAGGTCGAGACCTACCACAAAGGCGTCGAGATCCACATTCCCGTCACCGGCAATGGGCCGTTTACGCTGAACGCCACCGGCCAGGGCTGCGCCGACAAGGGCTTGTGCTATCCGCCGCAGGATACCTCGGTCCAGCTGGTGGCAGGCGCGGGCGGCGCCACCGGGCCGCACATCGTCCTGCCGGGCGCGCAGGGCGGCAATCCGGCATTTTCGCTGCCTGGCCAGGCGGCGCCGCAAGCCGGCGCTGAGGCCGGACAGTCGCTGCCACGCAGCCAGTCGTCCTCTGCCAGCCAGGCGGCGCCGGCCGAGGCGGCAGCGAGCGCGGCAACCGGCACGCCGGCAACTGCCGGTACCGTGTCGGCCGCCGCCGCACCGGCCGCCGCGCCGTCCGAACTGGGCGGCATCGCCACCCTGTTGCAGGGCGGCCGTCTGCTGGCCATCGTGCCCGCCTTCATGCTGCTCGGCCTGGGCCTGGCGTTCACGCCGTGCGTGCTGCCGATGGTGCCGATCCTGTCGTCCATCATCGTCGGCGAAGGCAGCCAGGCCGGTCGCGCGCGCGGCTTCGTCCTGTCGCTGGCGTATTCGCTCGGCATGGCGATCGTCTACACCTCGCTGGGCGTGGCCGCCGGCCTGCTGGGTGAAGGCCTGGCGGCGGCGCTGCAGAATCCGTGGGTGCTGTCCGCGTTCGCGCTGCTGATCGCGGCCATGGCCCTGTCCATGTTCGGCGTGTACCAGTTGCAAGTGCCGGCCGCGCTGCAGACGCGCCTGGCCGGGGCGTCCGGGCGCCAATCGTCGGGCAAGCTGGCCGGCGCTTTCGTCATGGGCGCGATCTCGGCCTTGATCGTCGGCCCCTGCGTGGCGGCGCCGCTGGCCGGCGCCCTGGTGTACATCAGCCAGACGCGCGACGTCGTGATCGGCGGCGCCGCCCTGTTCGCGATGGCGCTCGGCATGAGCATTCCGCTGCTGCTGGTCGGCCTGTCGGCCGGTTCGCTGCTGCCGCGCGCCGGCATGTGGATGGAATCCGTGAAACGCTTCTTCGGCGTGCTGATGCTGGCCATGGCGCTGTGGATGGCGGCGCCGGTGCTGCCGGGGCTGGCGCAGATGCTGCTGTGGGCCGCGCTGCTGATCGGCTACGGTTGCTTCCTGTTGCGCAGCCATGGCCACTGGGCCGCGACCGCGTTCGGCGTCGCCTTCGCCGTGCTGGGCGCGACCCAGCTGGTGGGCGTGGCGGCCGGCGGGCGCGACCCGCTGGCGCCGCTGGCGCACCTGGGCCGCGGCGGCGCGCCGGTGCAGCCGCTGGCCTTTACCCGCATCAAGACCGTGGCGCAGCTCGACGCCGCCCTGGCGCAAGGCGGCGGCAAGACCGCGATGCTGGATTTTTATGCGGACTGGTGCGTGTCCTGCAAGGAGATGGAAAAGCTGACCTTCGTCGACCCGGCGGTCAAGGCGCGATTGGCCGACAGCCTGCTGCTGCAGGTGGACGTGACCGCCAATGACCTCGACGACCGCGCCATGCTCAAGCGCTTCGGCCTGTTCGGGCCGCCGGGCATCATCCTGTTCGGCCGCGATGGCCAGGAAATCGCCGACAGCCGCGTGGTCGGCTACCAGGACAGCGCCAAGTTTTTGGGTTCGCTCGGCAAGCTAAGGTAGGGTGGACGGGTCTTCCCGTCCACCCTACGGCATTCAACCCCGCGCGGTATCGCCGCCGCGCTGCCAGCCGCCATGGCGCATGCCGCGGCCTTTGAAATGCCCCGCCTTGTCGTCGAAGGTTTTCTTCTGCTCCGGCGTCAGCACCGCATAAAAGCTGTTGAGCGACGCCAGGCGCTGTTCCATCGCCGCGGTACGCTGTTTCTGCATGTCGATGTGCTTCGCCATGCGCTGCGGCGCACTCAGGCCGGCCCAGGCAGTGCGGTCGGGGCGGGCGCCCTGCGCGGCGCCTTTGCCAGTCCTTGCGAGGGGCTTCATCGACGCCACAAAAGCGTTCCAGGCGTTTTCCTGGGCCGGCGTGATCTTGAGGTCGTCGTGCAGCCTGGCGGTGCGCGCGGCAGCGCGGGCGGCGCGTTGTTCCTGGTTGGCGGCATGGGCGTAGCGGCCGGCCTGCGGCGCGCCTTGCGCCGTGGCGGCCGAAGCGGTTTGCGCCTGGGCGCCGAGCGCGGCCGTGCCCATCGACAGGGCGGCCAGGGCCACGAACAGGGATTTGCGCAGGGTCGTCGAGTTTGCGGTTTTCATCTCTTTTTTCCTAGTCAGGTTGGGCAGCACTGTGCCGCCGTCGGTGCAGCGCATAGCGTGCTGCATGGCTTCCATCATCGGGCAAAGGTGTAAGCGCCGCATGTCGGCTGTCCGACGCTTTGTATCAATTTGTTTCCTCTGCACATCCTTATACAAGCCGATACAAAGTGGCTGTTCAGGGGCGCGCCAAGCCGGGATAATGACGGCATGGACACCGCATCTACCATTCTCATCGTCGACGACGACCGCGACATCCGCTCCCTGCTGGCCGATTACCTGGAAGCGAACGGTTATCGGGCGCTGGCCGCCGCCGACGGCACCGCGATGTGGAAGACACTGGACGAGACACGGCCCGACCTGATCGTGCTCGACCTGAACCTGCCGGGCGACGACGGCCTGACGCTGTGCCGCAAGCTGCGTGCGCACTCGACGCTGCCGGTGATCATGCTGACCGCGAGGAATGAACCGCTGGATCGCATCCTCGGCCTGGAGATGGGCGCCGACGACTACCTGCCGAAACCGTTCGAGCCGCGCGAACTGCTGGCGCGCATCCGCAGCGTGCTGCGCCGCAGCCACGCGATGCCGCCGAACTCGCAGACCGAGAACGTGCAGCAGATGAAATTCTCGGGCTGGACGCTGGACCTGACCGCGCGCCACCTGGTCAATCCGCAGGGCGTGGTCATCATGCTGTCGGGCGCCGAGTTCCGCCTGCTGCGCGTGTTCCTGGAGCACCCGAACCGCGTGCTCAACCGCGACCAGCTGCTGAACCTGACGCAGGGCCGCGACGCCGACCCGTTCGACCGCTCGATTGACATCCAGATCAGCCGCCTGCGCCAGAAGCTCGGCGAAGACGCGCGCATGCCGCAGATCATCAAGACCGTGCGCAACGGCGGCTACGTGCTGGCCGGCCAGGTGAGCGTGGAGCCGGCCGCGTGAAAGCCTTCCTCGGCTCGATGACGGGCCGCGTGTTCGCCACTTTGCTGTTGGGTATCATCCTGACCGCCGCATTGACGCAACTGCTGGCCGATGCCGAGCGCCAGCGCGTGATCGACCAGTTCCGCGAACTGGCCTGGCTGGATCGCGCCGAGCAGCTGATCATGGCCACCGAGATCGTGCCGCAATCGGCGCGCAATGCCTACCTGAAGGTCGCCAACCGCCCCGGCGTGGCGCTGATGGAAGTCGACGGCCACCCGCCGGTGCTGGCGCCGGCCCAGACCGAATTTACGCGCGCCCTGGCGGCGCGGCTGGGGCCGACCTACGTGCTCAGCTCGCTGGCCGAGCGTCCGCCTTCCTGCGAGACCGCACGCGAGCTGCCGGTAGTGTTCGGCCTGCTGCGCCTGAAGTGGCGCGGCACCTGCGAGAGCGTCAGCGTCAAGCTGCGCGACGGTAACGACCTGGTGCTGTCGGTGCTGCCGCCGCGCTCGGCCACCTCGCCCGAACGCACCGATTTCACGCTGACGATCGTGCTGTTCCTGGTCAGCATCGCCAGCCTGGCCTACCTGGTGGCGCGCATGACCACGCGGCCGTTGAAACAGCTGGCGCAGGCTGCCAAGGACCTGGGCAACGACATCAACCACCCGCCGCTGGACCTGGCCGGCGCCGACGAGATCCGGCAAGCCAGCGCCGCCTTCAACGCCATGCAGGCGCGCATCCGCCAGTACATCTTCCAGCGCACCCAGATGCTGGCGGCGATCACGCACGACCTGCAGACGCCGCTCACGCGCCTGCGCCTGCGCCTGGAAAAGGTGGGCGAGCCCGAGCTGCAGGAACGCCTGATCGGCGACCTCTCGGCGATGCAGGCGATGGTCAAGGAAGGCCTCGACCTGGCGCGCAGCATGGACACCAGCGAGACCATGCAGCGGCTCGACCTGGATTCGCTGCTGGACTCGGTGTGCGCCGACGCCACCGACGCCGGCCAGCAGGTGATGTTGAGCGGCCACGCCGGCATGGCGCTGCTGGGCCGCCCGCTCGACCTGCGCCGCTGCCTGGTCAACCTGATCGACAACGCGGTCAAGTACGGCCACGCGGCCGAGGTCGCGGTCGACCGGGTCAAAGGCGCGGCGCGCATCCGCATCCACGATGCCGGCCCCGGCATCCCGCCCGCGGAACTGGGCCGGGTGTTCGATCCGTTCTACCGCATCGAAAGTTCGCGCTCGCGCGAATCCGGCGGCACCGGCCTGGGCCTGACCATCGCCCGCAACATCGCCGAGCAGCACGGCGGCACCATTACGCTGGCGAATCATCCGGAAGGCGGACTCGAAGTCACGCTGATACTTCCGGAATATTACCCAGGAAAATGACGCATCCTTGTCACAAGGCTGTGCGACAATCGCCGGTTACATGTTTTGAATCGCCGTTATTAGAATAAAAGCCGCTTATCCAGCGGCATGACGACAAGCCTCGCACCTCCGGGGCACAGGGAGTGGAATGAACAAGAAGAATGCCGGCATCGTTGCCGCTGCGCTCATCGCCGTGGGCGTGGGCGGATGGTATGTGAACCAACACCATGGCGCCCATGCCGAAGGCGCGGCCGGCGCCGCGGCCGAGGGCCAGGGCGGCGGCAAGAACGGCGGGGCGCAGCCGCCGGCGGTGGTGAATGTGGTATCGCCGCAACGGCAAGACGTGCCGGTGCTTCAGGTCGCCAACGGCACCGTGACTCCGATCCGCACGGTCGACCTGCATCCGCAGACCACCGCCACCATCCGCCAAGTGCACATCAAGGAAGGCCAGTTCGTCAAGGAAGGGCAATTGATGTTCTCGCTGGACGACCGCGCCGACCGCGCCAACCAGGACAAGGCGCAGGCGCAGGTGGAGCGCGACCGCGCCCAGGTGGCCGACCTCGAGCGCCAATACAAGCGCAGCCAGGATCTGTTCGCGCAAAAATTCATCGCCCAGAGCGCGGTGGACACGCTGCGCGCCCAGGTCGACCAGGCGCGCGCCACGCTGCAGGCCGACAGCGCCGCCGCCCGCGCCAGCGGCGTCGCCACCAGCTACACCGCGATCCGCGCGCCGATGAGCGGACGCGTGGGCGGCATCGGCGTGTATCCGGGCAGCCTGGTGCAGCCGGCGACTTCGCTCACCACCGTCACCCAGCTCGATCCGATCGACGTCGCCTTCACCTTGCCCGAATCGAGCCTGGCGGCCCTGCTGGCGGCGCAAAAGCGCGGCAAGGTCGCCGTGCAGGTACTGCCGGGCGCCGGCCTCGCGCCGGTGGACGGCGTGCTCAGTTTCGTGGACAACACGGTCGACCCGGGCGCCGGCACGATCAAGGTGAAGGCGGAGTTCGGCAACCGCGAGACCACGCTGTGGCCCGGCCAGTACGTCAACACCAAGGTCACCGTGCAGACCATCAAGGATGCCGTGGTGGTGCCGCAAAGCGCCATCATCACCAGCGTGCAGGGCACCTTCGTCTACGTATTGGATAAAGACCAGGCGGCGCATCCGGTGCCGGTGCAGCGCCTGCACAGCTTCGGCGTGGACGCCGCCGTGAGCGGCCTGTCGGGCAGCGAGCGCATCATTACCGAAGGCAAGCAGAACGTGCGCCCCGGCGCCCGGGTGCGCCTGGCCTCGGAGGGGGGCAAGGGCACCGGCCACGGCGGCAACCATGGCGACGCCGACGTCGCCAGCAAGGGCTGAACGGCATGAACCTGTCCGAACTGTGCATCCGCCGCCCGATCATGGTCGTGCTGCTGTCGATCAGCCTGATCCTGGTCGGCATCCTGGCGTATTCTCACATCCCGGTGGCGGCGCTGCCCAGCTATAACACGCCGGTCATCAACGTCAATGCCAACCTGTCCGGCGCCAGCCCGGAAACCATGGCCTCGTCGGTGGCGCTGCCGCTCGAAAAGCAGTTCTCGACCATCCCCGGCATCAACCTGATCACCTCGACCAGTACGCAGGGCAATACCTCGCTGACGCTGGAATTCGACACGTCAATCAACATCAACGCCGCCGCGGTCGACGTGCAGGCCGCGCTGCTGGCGGCGCAGCGCCAATTGCCGCAGGAAATGACGGACTTGCCGTCCTACCGCAAGGTCAACCCGGCCGACGCGCCGGTGCTGTTCATGACCATGAACTCGCCGTCGATGAACCTGTCGGAACTCAACGACTACGCCGAGAACCTGGTTTCGCCGGCGATCTCGACGCTGCCGGGCGTGGCGCAGGTGCAGGTGAACGGCGGCAAGAAATTCGCCGTGCGCGTGCGCGCCAAGACCGAGCTCATGAACGCGCGCAACCTCACCATGGACGAACTGGCCACCGCGCTGCGCTCGGCCAATTCGAACTCGGCGCTGGGCGTGCTGGACGGCCCGCAACAGACCTTGACCATCCAGGGCCCGCCGCAGATGATGAAGGCGGCCGACTTCGCCGACCTGATCGTCGCCACCCGCGACGGCCAGCCGGTGCACCTGAAGGACGTGGCCGAGGTCGAGGACAGCTACCAGTCGACCAAGGCCTACGGCGCCTACAACGGCGAGCGCTCGATCGTGCTGCTGGTGCAGCGCCAGCCGGACGCCAACACGGTCGAGGTGGTCGACCGCGTGCGCCACCTGCTGCCGCGCTTCCAGTCGCAACTGCCGGCTTCCATCAAGATCAACCTGGTCAACGACCGCTCGGTGTCGATCCGCGAAGCGCTGCACGACGTGAATTTCACGCTGGCGCTGACCGTGGGACTGGTGGTGATGGTGATCTTCCTGTTCCTGCACCGCGTCTCGGCCACCTTCATCCCGGCCGTCACGATGCCGATCTCGCTGCTGGGCGCACTGTCGCTGCTGTACTGGCTGGGCTACAGCCTGGACAACATCTCGCTGCTCGGCATCACCCTCGCCGTCGGCCTGGTGGTCGACGACGCCATCGTGGTGCTGGAAAACATCGTGCGCCACATCGAGATGGGCAAGAAGCCGCTGCGCGCCGCGCTCGACGGCGCCGGCGAGATGGGGTTCACCATCATCTCGATCTCGGTGTCGCTGATCGCGGTGTTCATCCCGATCTTCTTCATGCCGGGCGTGATCGGCCTGCTGTTCCACGAATTCGCGGTGATCGTCGGCCTGGCGATCCTGGTGTCGGCGGTGGTGTCGCTGACGCTGGTGCCGATGCTGGCGTCGCGCCTGCTGCCTGAGCACGGCCACGACCACACCGAAGAAAAGAGCTTCATCGGCCGCCACTTCGAGGCCGGCTTCACCTGGCTGCGCGACGGCTACGAAAAGACCCTGGACGTGGCGCTGCGCCACCGCTTCGTGGTGCTGGTGGTTGCCTTCGGCACCTTTGCGCTGACGGCGTTGCTGTACACGACCATCCCCAAAGGCTTTTTTCCCGAGGAAGACATCGGCCAGCTGCGCGTGACCACCGAGGCATCGGAAGACATCTCGTCGAGCGCCATGGTGACCCTGCAGACTCAGGTCGCCGCCGCGATCCAGGCCGACCCGGCGGTGCAGGACGTGACCTCGTTCTCGGGCGGCGGCAATGGCGGGCGCATGTTCGTGGTCTTGAAGCCGCGCGAAGGGCGCGACAAGATGCCGCAGGTGCTGGAGCGCCTGCGCAAGTCGACCCGCAAGGTCGCCGGCATCAACGTCTACCTGGCACCGGTGCAGAACCTGCAGCTGGGCGGACGCCAGAGCAAGAGCCGTTACCAGTACACGCTGCAGAGCGTGTCGGGCGCCGACATCAGCCGTTGGGCCAACGAGTTCATGGAGCGCATGCGCAACGACCCGCTGTTCCGCGACGTCACCAGCGACACCCAGGAAAAGGGCTTGCAGGCCACCCTCGACATCGACCGCGACAAGGCCAACCTGCTGGGCGTGCAGTTGGGCGACATCCGCACCGCGCTGTACGCCGCCTTCGGCGAGCGCCAGGTCTCGACCATCTATTCGACCGCGGCCAGCTATTACGTGATCCTGGAAACCGCCACCGAGGACCGCCAGTTCGAGGATGCGCTGTCGCGCCTGTCGGTGCGCAGCAAGAGCGGCCAGCTGGTGCAGCTGTCGAGCGTGGCCAGCGTCAAGCGCACGGTCGGCCCGATCGCCGTCAACCACCAGGGGCAATTGCAGGCGATTACACTGTCGTTCAACCTGGCGCCGGATGCGCCGCTGGGCGAGGCCACCGCCGCGATCGAGCGGATGGGCAACGACATGAAGCTGCCGTCCTCGATCATCACGAAATATGGCGGCGACGCCGCGGTGTTCCAGGATTCGCAGTCGAGCCAGCTGATCCTGATCGTCGCCGCGGTGGGCGTGATCTACGTGCTGCTGGGCGTGCTGTACGAAAGCTTCATCCACCCGATCACGATCCTGGCCGGCCTGCCGTCGGCGGCGGTGGGCGCGCTGCTGACGCTGCGCCTGTTCAACATGGACTTGACCATGATCGCCATGATCGGCATCCTGATGCTGATCGGCATCGTGAAAAAGAACGCCATCATGATGATCGACTTCGCCCTCGACGCCCAGCGCAACCAGGGCATGAAGCCGGAACGGGCGATCCGCGAAGCCTGCATCCTGCGCTTCCGCCCGATCATGATGACGACGCTGGCGGCGCTGATGGGCGCGCTGCCGATCGCCCTCGGCCTGGGCGCCGGCGCCGAGCTGCGCCAGCCGCTCGGCCTGGCGGTGTGCGGCGGCCTGATCTTCTCGCAAGTGATCACGCTGTACATCACGCCGGTGATCTACCTGTACCTGGACAAGTACAGCGGCAAGGGGCCGATGACCGACGCCCACCTGGCCGAGCAGGAAGGTACGCACACGCAGCAGCGTCCCGCGGCGGTGGCGCTGGCCAAGGTCGCCTGAAACGCCGGACCCGTGTGAAGCGGTCCGCCCGGCGCTGGGGCGGGCCGTTCGTGGCGCATACGTGCGCAACGATGGGCAAATCGGGCCGCCGTCATGCAGGCTCCGCCACAACAAGGTATCCTGTACGGACGTTGCACGCTTTCGTTGCAGCGACCGTCTCTCTGCGCAATCTTTGATACACACTGTAACAACCATCAATTTCGTCAGAGGGTAAGCTGTCGGCGACTGTCCAATATACGTGCACGGACGAACCCAACCCTTATATACCGCGGCAGCGGATGCAATCCGGTGCCGCCCCTGGAAAGCCGTACAACCATCTTGCGTGACCATTCCCACATCCCCCTGGAGGTAGACAGCGATGTCTGTGCGCATTGCGGCCAGCCGCTGCCTGGACGGAATGTCGTCACCCCATATGGCCGCCAGGGGCCGAACCGTACCGGCCTGGCCCTCACCATCCTGCTGCACGTGCTGCTGGTGGCGGTCTGGCTGTACCAGCCGAACTCCCATACCAGCGCGCCGGCCAAGGCGGGCCGGGAAGAAGCGGCGATCGTCTGGTTGCCGCCGGAACAGCAGGTGAAGCCCACCCCCAAGCCGACGCCGACGCCCAAGGCGGAGCGCACGCCCGCCAGGCAGTCGAAGCCGACGCCGACCAAGTCGGCGCCGCCCAGGGTGACGCAGGTGCAGCGCTTGCCGAACACCATCACGCTGCCGCAGGAAAAGCCGGCCGAGGTGGCGCCCAAGCCGACCCCGCAGCCGAAGGAGGAAGCACCGCAGGCGGTCGACATGCAGGCCTACATCGACGCGCGCCGGCGCGCGCGCGGGGCCGGAGCGCAGTCCGACCAGCCGGCCGAGGAAAGCGAAGCCGCGCGCGGCACCCGCAACGCGCTGGCGAATATCGCCGCCATCAACGGCCGCGGCGGCCAGGACCCGAACGAGACCGGCGGCGTGTTCAGCGTCACGAATAAATCGTTCAGCTCGGCGGACCTGAAATTCCGCGGCTGGAACCCGAACTTCAAGCGCCGCTGGCTGACCGCCGTGACGGTCGAGCGCGGCAGCGATCCGGACATCGAGACCGCGATCGTCAAGAAGATGATCGAGCTGATCCGCAAGGAAAAGAACGGCGATTTCGAGTGGGATTCGCACCGCCTCAACCGCGTGGTGACGCTCAGTGCGCGGCCGCAGGATACGCAGGAATTGACCGCGTTCCTGTTCAAGGAAATGTTCCCGGAGTACAGGCCGCCGCGTTCTTGAGTGTGGTTGGCGTTGCTGATGTCGATCAGCGCGTCAGCGCAGGACGCTGTTGCGCTTCTTGTTCCGTCGGCTTGGGTCCCCGCCTTCGCGGGGACGACGATGGGTAACCGCTAGTGATGTCCGGCCTGTGCACTCGGCACGTCGTCCCCGCGCAGACGGGGACCCATGCTGAGCAGCAACATAGGAAGAGCAGGCATCGCCCTTCCATGATATCGAAGTGACACAAACAAAAAACCACGCCGCAGCGTGGTTTTTTGTTTGCAGATGACCAGCAATCAAGCAGCCGCCTTGAGCCTGCGCGCCACATCCATCGCGAAATAGGTCAACACCCCATCCGCCCCGGCGCGCTTGAACGACATCATCGTTTCCATGATCACCTTGTCCGGATCCAGCCAGCCGTTCTGGAACGCCGCCTGCAGCATGGCATATTCTCCGCTGACCTGGTAGGCGAAGGTCGGCACCTTGAACTCGTCCTTTACGCGCCGCACCACGTCCAGGTAGGGCATGCCCGGCTTGACCATCACCATGTCGGCGCCTTCGGCGATGTCCAGCGCCACTTCGCGCAGCGCTTCGTCGCTGTTGGCGGGGTCCATCTGGTAGGTGTTCTTGTCGGCCTTGCCCAGGTTGGCGGCCGAGCCGACCGCTTCGCGGAACGGGCCGTAATAGCCGGAGGCGTACTTGGCCGAGTAGGCCATGATGCGGGTATGGATCAGTTCCTTGTCTTCCAGCGCCATGCGGATCGCGCCGATGCGGCCGTCCATCATGTCCGACGGCGCCACGATGTCGACGCCGGCCTCGGCCTGGGCCAGCGCCTGGCGCGTCAGCATGGCGATGGTCTTTTCGTTGACGATGTAGCCGTTTTCGTCCGGCAGGCCGTCCTGGCCGTGGGTGGTGTACGGGTCCAGGGCGACGTCGGTCATCAGGCCCAGCTGCGGGAAATGGCGCTTCAGTTCGCGCACCGCGCGCGGCACCAGGCCTTCCGGGTTGGTCGCTTCGATGCCGTCGTAGGTCTTCAGCGCGGCGTCGACCACCGGGAACAGGGCCAGCACCGGGATGCCCAGGGCGACGGCTTCCTCGGCCACCTTCAGCAGCAGATCGACCGAGACGCGCTCCACGCCCGGCATCGAAGCGACCTGCTGGCGCTGGTTCTGGCCGTCGAGGATGAAGACCGGGTAGATCAGGTCGGACGGGGTGACGGTGTTTTCGCGCATCAGGGCGCGCGAAAACGGGTCGCGGCGCATGCGGCGCAGGCGGACGGCGGGGTATTGGGATGGCGTGATGATCGGCATGGCGATTCCTGCTGTGCTGGTGGGGAGGCCGGTCCGGACCCGCCGCCGGCGAGCGGCAGGCAGGCCGGGCGCTGGTCTCAGGCGGCCGGGCCGGAACGCTGTTCCGGGGCGGCCGGGTGGATGTCCTTGTCGGTCCGGTTGACGTCGTCCGCGCCGCTGCCGGGACCGGCGCCGGGCTCGGTGGCGTCCACCGCATCGGCGACGGCGGCGCCGGAGGGCGCGCTGCCGGCGGCGGCGGTGTCGACCGCCGCGGTATCGACCGCCGCGGTGTCGACCGCCGCATCGGCTTCTTGCTCGTCGAACTGCTGGTCCAGGCCGAGCAGCTCGATGATCTTGTCGTCGGCTTCCTCGATGCCGACTCGCTTGAGGGCCGAGAACAGTTGCACCGTGAACGGAAACCCTTCGCCATCCTCGTCGACGTAGCTGTCCAGCACTTGGCGCGCCTGGCGCAGTACGTTGACCGACTCGTTGCGGTTGAGTTTATCGACCTTGGTCAGGATGCAGTGGATCGGCTTGCCGGTGGGGGCGAACCATTCCAGCATCTGCACGTCGAGCTCGGTGAACGGGCGGCGCGCATCCATGATCAGCACCAGCGCGGCCAGCTGGTCGCGGCGCTGGACGTAGTCGCCCAGCAGGCGCTGCCAGTGCAGCTTGGCGTCGCCCGAGACTTCGGCGTAGCCGTAGCCGGGCAGGTCGACCAGCAGCGCGCGGATCTCGTCGACCTTGGTCGGGTCTTTGCGGTGCATGGCCACGTGGGCGCCGCCGATCGAAAAGAAATTGATGTGCTGGGTGCGGCCGGGCGTCTTGGAGGCGAAGGCCAGGCCCTTCTGGTTGGTGAGGATGTTGATCGCCGTCGATTTGCCCGCATTGGACCGGCCGGCGAAGGCGATTTCCGGCACCTGCGTGCGCGGCAGATCGCGCAGTTGGTTAACGGTCGTAAAGAAACGGGCTTGCCAGAGTTTGGACATGGGGAAGAGGCGAAAAAGACAACGGAAAAAGCAATCCGGAAAGAAAGCCATTGTACAATACCGGGTCATCCCATGCTGCGGCATGCACGCCGTCCGCCGGGGAGTCGAACATGGTCGCTGCACTGTAACTGCAAGATTCCTTTGACTTTTTCAGGGTGCTTGAATGAATCGTGTGTTCCTACCGGCCGCGCGTGCGGCGATCGTACAATCCCTCGCATCGTGCCTGCTCGTCGCCGGCGCGGCCCTGTCCGGCGCCGCCGCCAGCGCCGCCGATGCGGTCCACGGCGCGACCACGGCGGCCAAGGCGGACCCGGCCAAGGGCGGCACCCTGTACGACGGCGGCGACAATGCGCGCGGCTTGCCGGCCTGCGTGTCCTGCCATGGCGCCGGCGGCAATTCGACCATCGTCGCCAATCCCAGGCTGGCCGGCCAGGCCGACACTTATCTCCACAAGCAGCTGGTCGATTTCACCACGCCGAACCGCAACCAGCCGGTGATGACGCTGTACGCCAAGATGCTGTCGGACACCGAGAAGCGCGACATCGCCGCCTGGCTCGCCACCCAGCAACCGAAGCAGGGCGCGGCGCGCAACAAGGAGACCGTGGAGCTCGGCCGCAAGATCTACCGCGGCGGCATCGCCGAGCGCGGCGTGGCCGCCTGCGCCGGCTGCCATGGCGCCACCGGCGCCGGCATTCCGGCCCAGTACCCGCGCCTGGCCGGCCAGCACCAGGATTACACCGTGGCCCAGCTGCAGGCCTTCAAGGCAGGCACGCGCAGCAACAGCGTGCAAATGGGCGCGCTGGCCAAGCGCATGTCGGACGATGAAATGAAGGCTGTCTCCGACTACATCGCCGGCTTGAAATAGGCGCACGGCGCGGCCGCCGCAAAAACCGTCTACAATGACACCGATAGGAGAGGGCGGCCGCGTCAGCAGGCTGCCCTTTTTGTTGTATGCTCGCTCGTTGTCCCGAGCAATCCGCGCCGCGCATGAGAAGATGAATCGATGAGTACCACCGGAATGGAAATCAAGACGCGGCGCCGCGGCCTGGCCGAGGCGGTCGAACTGGTATCGTCGATGCGCTTTGCGATCAGCCTGCTGGTCATCATCGCCATCGCCGCCATCATCGGCACCGTCATGCAGCAGAACCAGCCGATGCCGAACTACGTCAACCAGTTCGGCCCGTTCTGGTTCGCCGTGTTCGACAAGCTCGGCCTGTACGCGGTGTACTCGGCCTGGTGGTTCCTGCTGATCCTGGCCTTCCTGATCGTTTCCACCAGCCTGTGCATCGCGCGCAACGCGCCGCGCATGCTGCGCGACATGCGCAGCTGGCGCGAAAGCGTGCGCGAGGAGTCGCTGCGCAATTTCCACCACAAGGCGGCGTGGACCGCGCCGCTGCTGCCGCTGCCGCTGGCGCAGCAGAGCGCGCAGCGCCTCGCGAATGCCGGCTACAAGGTCAAACTGGTCGACAAGGCCGGCGGCATCCTGGTGGCCGCCAGGAAGGGGGCCGGCAACAAGTTCGGCTATATCTTCGCGCACAGCGCCATCATCGTGATCCTGCTGGGCGGCCTGCTGGATTCGGGCTTGCCGATCCAGTTCCAGGAGTGGTTCCTGGGCAAGACGCCCTTCATGGGCAGCGGCATCATCGCCCGGATTCCCGCGCAACACCGCCTCGGGCTGGGCAATCCGACCTTCCGCGGCAACACCATGATCCCGGAAGGGCAGAGCAGCAACACCGCCATGATCCCGCAGGGCAATGGCGTGCTGGTGCAGGAACTGCCGTTCACGATCCACCTGAACAAGTTCGTCATCGATTTCTATTCGACCGGCATGCCCAAGCTGTTCGCCAGCGAAGTCGTGGTGCGCGACCACGAAACCGGTAAAAGCTTTCCGGCGACGATCAAGGTCAACCAGCCGCTGATCTACCGCGGCGTGGCGGTGTACCAGTCCAGCTTCGAGGATGGCGGCAGCAAGCTGAAACTGACCGGCTATCCGATGCAGGGCAAGGCCGGCGGATCGTTCGCCATCGAGGGCGAGGTCGGCAACACCACCGCGCTGCATAGCGGGAATGACAAGGGTGGCGAACAGTATGCGATCGAATGGTCGGGTTTCCGGCCGTTCAACGTGGAAAACACGGGAACGAACGGCGGCAACGATGCGCGCGCGGTGAGCAAGGACGCTTCCTTCGAGGAGCAGTTCGCGCGCACGTTATCAAAACATTCCGGATCGGCCGCCAAGAACGCCGACAACAAGGACCTCAAGAATGTCGGCCCCAGCGTGCAATACAAGCTGCGCGACAAGACCGGCCAGGCGCGCGAATTCCTGAACTACATGCAGCCGGTGACGCTGGAAGGCGCGCAGGTCTACCTGGCCGGCGTGCGCAGCGATCCGGCGGCGCCGTTCAGCTTCCTGCGCATTCCGGCCGACGACAACCACGGCGTGCGCGAATGGATGCGCCTGCGCGCCGCGCTGGCCGACCCAGTTCTGCGCGAGGAAGCGGCGCGCCGCTATGCCGCGCGTGCGCTGCCGCCCGGCGCGGGCGAGGAGAATGCGGTATTGGCCGGGCAATTGCGCGAATCGGCTGCCAAGACGCTGGCGATCTTCGCCGGCGACGGCATGCAGGCGCCAGGCATCAATGCGGCCGGCGGCAACCCGGTGAATGGCGGCTACCTGGCGGCGTCGAAGTTCCTGGAGCGCATCCCGGCGGCCGAACAGGAAAAGGCGGCGGCGGTATTCATGAAGATGTTGAACGGCACCCTGTGGGAGCTGTGGCAGGCGGCGCGCGCGCGCGCCGGCGAGGCGCCGGTGCAGGCGACCGAAGCGCACGGCCGTTTCCTGCAGCTGGCCACCAACGCGCTGTCGGACAGCTTTTTCTACGACGCGCCGGTGTACCTGGCGCTCGACGAATTCACCGAGGTCAAAGCCTCGGTGCTGCAGGTGACGCGCTCGCCGGGCAAGAAAGTGGTGTATCTCGGCTGCCTGCTGCTGGTGCTGGGCATCTTTGCCATGTTCTACGTGCGCGAGCGCCGCGTCTGGGTCTGGGTCAAGCCGGCAGGCGCCGACGGCGCCGGTAACGGGGCGCAGGCGCTGATGGCGATGAGCACGCAGCGCAAGACGCTGGATTTCGAACGCGAGTTCGAGGAATTGAAGACGGTATTGCCGCAGTCGGCTCGCCAGGAGTGAGTTGCGTCGTCAAATAGGGTAGCAGCCCCAACAGCATCGATCGATCGGCGCCCGGCGCCGGCTGGAGAACATCATGGACATGCCGCAGGCATCGCAACATCCCCCGCTCGGCAAGAATGCCGGCACCGACATCTACGCCCGCCCGCCGGGCTTCTTCAAGCGCTTGAACGTCGTCGACTGGCTGTTCGGCGCCGGCCTGCTGGCGGCGGCGCTGTTCGCGCTGCAGCGCTACGGCGCCTACATGGATGCCTACGAACAGGCGATCCTGGTGCTGGCCGCACCCACCTTCGCGCTGCTCGGCTGGCACTGGAAGCCAGTGCGCTGGCTGATGCCCCTGATCGCCGTGCTGGCGCTGTGGTCGGTCTCGCTGTACGGCGGTTCGCTGGAAGCGGCCAACCAGAAATTTTTCTTGAAATACATGCTGTCGAGCCAGTCGGCGATCCTGTGGATGAGCACCATGTTCGTGTTTTCGACCGTGTTCTATTGGGGTGGGTTGCTGGCGCGTTCGCCGTTCGGCGCCAGCGTCGGCTCCAAGCTGTGCTGGACCGCGGTGGTGCTGGGTTTTACGGGCATGATGGTGCGCTGGTACGAGTCCTACCTGGTCGGGCCGGATGTCGGGCACATCCCGGTGTCGAACCTGTACGAAGTGTTCATCCTGTTCGCCATGATCACCGCGCTGTTCTACCTGTATTACGAGCAGCGCTACGCCACCCGCCAGCTCGGCCCCTTCGTGCTGCTGGTGATCTCGGCCGCGGTCGGCTTCCTGCTGTGGTACACGGTGGCGCGCGACGCCGCCGAGATCCAGCCGCTGGTGCCGGCCCTGCAGAGCTGGTGGATGAAGATCCACGTGCCGGCCAACTTCATCGGCTACGGCACCTTCGCGCTGGCCGCCATGGTCGGCTCGGCCTACCTGCTGAAGTCGCACGGCATCCTGGCCGACCGCCTGCCGCCGTTGGAAGTGCTGGACGACGTGATGTACAAGGCGATCTCGGTCGGCTTCGCCTTCTTCACCGTCGCCACCATCCTGGGCGCGCTGTGGGCGGCGGAAGCCTGGGGCGGCTACTGGTCGTGGGACCCGAAGGAAACCTGGGCGCTGATCGTCTGGCTCAACTACGCGGCCTGGCTGCACATGCGCCTGATGTCCGGCCTGCGCGGACGCGTGGCGGCCTGGTGGGCGCTGGGCGGCCTGCTGGTGACGACCTTCGCCTTCCTCGGCGTGAACATGTTCCTGTCCGGACTGCACTCGTACGGCAAGCTATAAGAACCTATCCCTGCTGGGATAGGTTCTAAGAAGCGCTTGCGTGAACTCGCCCACCGACGCGCGCCCATGAACACGGGAAAATCTGGCTGTCCGGCTGATTCGCAGCAGATAGTGTAAGGTTGGACATGTCAGGCGCGAAATGCGTCATTGTTGTCCAGCCGGAGCCGTCATGCTGATCAAACGTCCTTCGAACGGTAGCAATTTGCCGTTCCCTTCCGAAATCACGCCGCAGGAAGTCTACCTGGAGCGGCGCGCCTTCATTGCCAAAATGGCGGCCACGGCTGCCGTCGGTTCGGGCCTGTGGGAAATGGCCAACCGCGAAGCCTTCGCCCAGGCCGCGCCACTGGCCAAGCTGGCCGCCACCCGCAACGCCGCCCTGTCTACCAACGAAAAACAGACCTCGTTCCAGGACGCCACCCACTACAATAATTTCTACGAGTTCGGCACCGACAAGGCCGACCCGGCCGAGAACGCCCACACGCTGCGCACCCGCCCGTGGACGGTGCAGATCGAGGGCGAGGTCAAAAAGCCGATGACGATCGACATCGACCGGCTGACCAAGCTGGCGCCGCTGGAAGAGCGCATCTACCGCCTGCGCTGCGTCGAGGGCTGGTCGATGGTGATTCCCTGGGTCGGCTATTCGCTGTCCAGCCTGATCAAGCAGGTCGAGCCGACCGGCAACGCCAGGTACGTCGAATTCATCAGCCTGGCCGATCGCTCGCAGATGCCGGGCGTGAAAAGCCGCGTGCTCGACTGGCCGTATGTGGAAGGCTTGCGCATGGACGAAGCCATGCACCCGCTGGCGCTGCTGACGGTCGGCATGTACGGCCAGGTGCTGCCGAACCAGAACGGCGCCCCGGTGCGCATCGTCCTACCCTGGAAGTACGGCTTCAAGTCGGCCAAGTCGATCGTCAAGATCCGCTTCGTGCGCGACCAGCCGAAGACCGCCTGGAACGGCATCGCCTCCAACGAATACGGTTTTTACTCGAACGTGAACCCGAACGTCGACCACCCGCGCTGGTCGCAGGCCAGCGAGCGCCGCATCGGCGAAGGCGGCTTGTTCGCGCCCAAGCGCAAGACGCTGATGTTCAACGGCTACGACGAAGTCGCCCCGCTGTACGCCGGCATGGACCTCAAGAAGTTTTTCTGAAGGCAGCCCGCGCATGGCGATCAATCCTTCCCCGAAACAGCTCACGGCCGTCAAGGCCGTGGTGTTCGTGCTGGCGCTGCTGCCGTTCCTGCGCATCGCTTATCTGGTCGCCATGGGGGTGCCGGTCGATCCGGTCGAATTCATCACCCACGGCAGCGGCGACTGGGCGCTGTATATCCTGTGCGCCACGCTGGCGGTCACGCCGCTACGCCGCTTTACCGGCTGGAACTGGGTGATCCGGCTGCGCCGCATGGTCGGGCTGTTCGCCTTTTTCTATGCCTTCATCCACTTCCTGGCCTTCCTCTGGTTCGACCATGGCTTCGACGTCGCCGCCATGTGGCGCGACGTGCTCAAGCGGCCCTTCATCACGGTCGGCTTCATCGCCTTCGTGCTGCTGGTCCCGCTGGCGGCCACCAGCACGCAGGCCATGATCCGCAAGCTCGGGCGGCGCTGGGCGCAATTGCACAAGCTGATCTATCTCATCGCCCCGCTGGCGATCCTGCATTACTGGTGGATGAAGGCCGGCAAACACAACTTCGAACAACCGATCGTGTGGGGCAGCGTGGTGGCCGTGCTGCTCGCCTTGCGCGTATATTGGAGCTGGAGTCGCGCGCGCACGACGGCCGCTGCCGGCTCGGTGAGATCTTAACGTGATGAAATTGCCCGGAGCGATCATCCTGCTGGTGGTACTGGTCCTCGTGCTGGTGCTGACGGGTTCGCGCGGCAGGTATGCGCCGACCGCCGAGCGCTGCCTGCGCCTGGATGGGCGCTGGAACGAGCAGGCGGCGGCGTGCGCGTCGCAGGCCTGGCCGGAGGATCGTTCGCGCGGGCGGGAGTAAAGCGAACAGGCTGGAAGCCAACGGCTAGCGCAGCGCGACCCGGACGGGGCCCAGGCCCCGTTCAACCTTATCCGACCAGCGATTCCAGCGCGAACAGCTCGGCCGGCTCTTCGCGGCGGCGGATCAGGTGGACGTTCTCTCCGTCGACCAGCACCTCGGCCGCGCGTCCGCGCGTGTTGTAGTTGGAAGACATGGTAAAGCCGTAGGCGCCGGCCGCCATCATCGCCAGCAGGTCGCCCGGCTCGACCACCAGCGCGCGGTCGCGCGCCAGCCAGTCGCCCGATTCGCACACCGGGCCGACCAGGTCGTAGGTCACCGCCTCGCCCTGGCGCGGCGTTACCGGCTGCACATCCATCCAGGCCTGGTACAGGGTCGGACGGGCCATGTCGTTCATGGCAGCGTCGATCACGCAGAAGTTCTTTTCCTCGCCCGGCTTGATGAACTCGACGTTCATCAAGAGCACGCCGGTGTTGCCGACGATCGAGCGGCCCGGCTCGAAGATCACCTTGATCGGGCGGCCGTCGTATTTGTCGGCGCGCCAGGCGTCCACGCGCGCGAACACGCGCTCGACGTAGCTGGCGATCGGCACCGGAGCGGCATCGCCGGCGCCGTAGTCGATGCCCAGGCCGCCGCCGACGTCGAGGTGGTGCAGCACGATGCCCTCGCTCGCCAGCGTGTCGATCAGCTCGATCAGCTTGTCCAGCGCTTCCAGCAGCGGCGCGTCGTCCAGCAATTGCGAGCCGATGTGGCAATCGATGCCGACCACGTCCAGGTGCGGCAGCGCGGCGGCGCTGCGGTAGGTGGCCAGCGCGTCCGAGAACGCCACGCCGAACTTGCTCGCCTTGAGGCCGGTGGCGATGTACGGGTGGGTCTTGGCGTCGACGTTCGGGTTCACGCGCAGCGATACCGGTGCGCGCTTGCCGAGGCGGCCGGCCACCTCGTTGATGCGGTGCAGTTCCGGAATCGACTCGACGTTGAAGCACAGGATACCCTTGTCCAGCGCCAGCTCGATTTCCCTGACGGTCTTGCCCACGCCGGAAAAGATGACCTTGCCCGGATCGCCGCCGGCGGCGATCACGCGCAGCAATTCGCCGCCCGAGACGATGTCGAAGCCGGCGCCCTGGCGTGCCAGCAGGTCGAGGATGGCCAGGTTCGAATTCGCCTTCATCGCATAGCAGACCAGGGCGTCGCGTCCGGCGCAGGGTCGGGCGTAGCCGGCGAAGTTGTCCAGCAGCTGGGCTTTCGAATAGACGTAGGTCGGGGTGCCGAACTGCGCGGCGATCTGGGGCAGGGGAACGCCTTCGGCGTGCAGGACGCCGTTCTGGAGCGGGAAATTCGACATGGATGCGGCAGGGTGATTGTTGTTGATTACTGTTGTTGGGAAGCGGGCGGCGGGGTGGTGGCTTGCGTGTTGTTGGAACTTGAACCGGCGGACGGCCCGACCACGCCGGCGCCGGGCGCGGGCGGCGTGACCGTGGTGCCGATCGGCGCCGTCGCGGTATTGGCGTCGGCCGGCGCGGCGGTCGCCGTGCCCGATGCCGGCTGTACCGGCGCTGCCGCGGCGCCGCGGTGCGGCGGCTTCGGCATAGTCAGCGGTCCGGTCTGGCCGCAGGCGGACAGCAGCATCAGCGTCGCCAGGGCGGAAGGAAGCGCAAATGGGGACTTCACGATTAGAATCACGGTTTGATTAGCAGACCTTGGAGTGTAGCATGACCGAAAGCGAATTTTTGGACCTGGCCGAGTCCACCCTGGACCGTATCGAAAGCGCCTTCGACCGCCTGTTCGAGCAGGATGTGGTCGACGTCGAATGCAAGCGCAGCGGGAATGTGCTGGAGATCGAATTCGTCGACAACGGTTCGAAAATCATCGTCAACAGCCAGGCGCCGCTGCAGGAAATGTGGATCGCGGCGCGCTCCGGCGGGTTCCACTACAAGCGCGTCGGCGACGAATGGCGCAACACGCGCGACGACAGCGAGCTGTTCGCCTCGCTGTCCCAGTACGCGACCGAGCAGGGCGGGGCGCCGGTCAAACTGGATTGAGGCCGTAGCGGCCGGCGCGTGCGTCGCCGCTGTGCGAACGATGCGTGAACGCGTGGCCGGCAAAGCCGCCGCGCCGGCCACGTCCACCCTACGCGACCGGCCGCGTCAGAACAGGTCGTTGCGCACCGCGTCGCGCGTCTTTTGCTCGGCCGGCGGCGGCACGCCGACGTCGAGCGACTGCACCCCGGTGCCCGGCGGGTTCTCGGCATAGTAATACTCGTCGCCGAACTGCACCAGGCCCGCCGGCACCGGTCGCTCGACCACCGGCTCGTTCTTCAGCGCCTTTTGCATGAAGCCGATCCAGATCGGCAGCGCCAGGCCGCCGCCGGTTTCCTTGTTGCCCAGGTTGCGCGGCTGGTCGTAGCCGATCCAGGCGATGCCGACCAGGTGCGGCTGGTAGCCGGCGAACCAGGCGTCGAAGGAATCGTTGGTGGTGCCGGTCTTGCCGGACAGGTCGGGGCGCTTCAGGGTCTGAGCCGCCTTCACCGCGGTGCCGTAGCGCACCACGTCCTTGAGCATGCTGTCCATCAAAAAGGCGTTGCGCTCGTCGATCACGCGGTTGGCCTCGACGCCGGCGCGCTCGGGGCGCGCCTCGGACAGGATCTTGCCGTCGGCATCGGTCACCTTCGAGATCACGTACGGGCTGACGCGGTAGCCGCCGTTGGCGAACACCGAATAGGCGCCGGCCATCTGCAGCGGGTTGGTCGAGCCGGCGCCCAGCGCCAGCGTCAGGTAGGGCGGGTTGCGCTCGGAATCGAAGCCGAAGCGGGTCGCGTATTCCTGGCCGTAGCGCGCGCCGATCTTGTTGAGGATGCGGATCGAGATCATGTTCTTCGACTTGGTCAGGCCGCGCCGCATCGTCATCGGGCCTTCGTACTTGTTGTCGTAGTTCTTCGGCTCCCAGGCCTGGCCGCCGGTGGCGCCGGCGTCGAACGAGATCGGGGCGTCGTTGATCACGGTGGCCGGCGAAAAGCCGCGCTCCAGCGAGGCCGAATAGATGAACGGCTTGAACGAGGAGCCGGGCTGGCGCCAGGCCTGCGTCACGTGGTTGAACTTGTTGCGGTTGAAGTCGAAGCCGCCGATCAGCGCGCGGATCTTGCCGTCGCTAGGGTCGACCGCGACGAAGGCCGATTCGACTTCCGGCAGCTGGGTGATGCTCCACGAGGAGCCGCCGTCCTGACTGACGCGGATCACCGCGCCGCGCCGGATGCGCCGCGTTTCCGCCGCCTTGGGCGACAGCCAGCCCTGGGCGAACGACAGGCCGGAACCCGTGATGCGGATTTCCTCGCCCGAGGCCAGCACCGCCGTCACGGCGCTGGGCGCGGCCTGCAGCACGATGGCGGCCACGATGTCGTCCGAGTCCGGGTGTTCGGCCAGCTCGGCCTCGATGGCTTCGTCGGCTTCGCCCTTGGCCTTCGGGATCTCGATGTATTTTTCCGGGCCGCGGTAGGTATGGCGGCGTTCGTAGTCCATCACGCCGCGGCGCAGCGCCAGGTAGGCGGCGTCCTGGTCGGCCTTGGTAATGGTGGTGAACACGTTCAGGCCGCGCGTATAGGTGTCTTCCTTGAACTGCTCGTAGACCAGCTGGCGCGCCATCTCGGCCACGTACTCGGCATGTACGCCGAACGCGGTGCTGTCGGTCTTGATCTTGAGTTCCTCGTCCTTGGCCTGGGCGTACTGGGCGTCGGTGATGTAGCCGAGCGAATGCATGCGCTGCAGGATGTACTGCTGGCGCTGGCGCGCGCGCTTCGGGTTGACCACCGGGTTGTAGGCCGAGGGCGCCTTGGGCAGGCCGGCCAGCATGGCCGCTTCCGCCACGCTGATGTCGCGCAGGTCCTTGCCGAAGTAGATCTGGGCCGCCGACGAGAAGCCGAAGGCGCGCTGGCCCAGGTAGATCTGGTTCATGTAGACCTCGAGGATCTGGTCCTTGGTGAGGTTCTTCTCGATCTTCCAGGCCAGCAGCGCTTCGTAGGCCTTGCGCTTGAGGGTCTGCTCGCTCGACAGGAAGAAGTTGCGCGCCACCTGCTGGGTGATGGTGGAGGCGCCCTGGCGCGCGCCGCCGCCGGCGTTGTGCACGGCCGCGCGCAGGATGCCCCAGTAGTCGACGCCGCCGTGCTCGTAGAAACGGTCGTCCTCGATCGACAGCACCGCCTTCTTCATGACGTCCGGGATGTCCTTGAAGTGCACCAGCGTGCGCCGTTCCTCGCCGAATTCGCCGATCAGCACGTTGTCCGCGGTGAAGATCCGCAGCGGCATCTTGGGGCGGTAATCGGTGAGCGTGTCCAGCGCCGGCAGGTTCGGATAGGCCATCGCCAGCGCGAACACCACCACCAGCACGCCGCACGCCCCCAGGCCGACCAGGCCGGCGAGCAGGGTCAGGAGGATGCGTTGCGGCGTGTGCTGAGGACGTTGTTTGCGGTTGCGCGGTTCGGGCGGCGGCGCGGACGCGGACGCCCCGGGTCGGGAAGATTTCATTCGTGATAATCGCTTTATGGATCAGCCGATTATATGTCACACCCAGTGTGGATTCACATGCATGACACCTGCACAACAGGTGTGGAAAGAGCGGCAAGACAGTTGTGGCACAGAGTGAAACTGTGTCGTTTTCCCGCTTCGTTTACTGATGTTCCCGTATAGAAATTTCTTGTCTGTAGTCATCACTATTGCTACGATCCAACGTATTGCCTTAACCCAATTCACCCGGACCGTTGTTTGATAACGGTTTTTCAACTTCCCCTCGCGGGCCTTCAATCGTGAACCCGGACCACCGAGTGTACGGCAGCGTGGCCGCGCGGTGTTCGATGTTTTCCAGAGCCGTTCCGCAGGGAACGCGGCAGCAGCAACCAGGAGTGCGCTCGTGATCAGTCTAGGTTCCTTGTTCGGACAGTCCAGCCCGCCGTTGATCGGGGTCGACATCAGCACGTCCGGCGTCCGCCTGGTGGAACTGGCCGACGCCGGCAAGGGCGTGCTGCGCCTGGAGCGCTATGCGGCCGAGCCGCTGCCGCGCGGCGCCGTGGTCGACGGCAATATCGAGAACATCGAGGCGGTATCGGATGCGCTGCTGCGCGTGTGGAAGAAAAGCGGCAGCAAGATCCGGCAGGTCGCGCTCGGCATGCCGCCGGCGGCCGTCATCACCAAGAAGATCATCCTGCCGGCCGGCCTGCAGGAAGACCAGCTCGAAGTGCAGGTCGAGTCCGAGGCCAGCCAGTACATCCCGTTCGCGCTGGACGAGGTCAGCCTGGACTTCGACGTGATCGGCCCGGCCGCCAACTCGCTCGACGACATGGAAGTGATGCTGGCGGCGGCGCGCCGCGAAAAGGTCGAGGACCGCGTCGCCATCGCCGAAGCGGCCGGCTTGACGGCCACCGTGATGGACATCGAATCGTACGCGGCGCGCGCCGCCATGCACCGCGCCACCGAGGGCGCGGACGCCAAGGCCGGCGCCGGGCAGCGCATCGTGGCGCTGTTCCAGATCGGCGCGCAGTCGACCCACATCTCGGTGCTGCAGGACGGCGACACCGTCTACGAGCGCGAGCAGCCGTTCGGCGGCGTCCAGCTGACCCAGGACATCGTGCGCGCCTACGGCATGTCCTTCGAGGAAGCCGAAGCGCGCAAGAAGGCGCACGACCTGCCCGACAGCTACGGCGCCGAGGTGCTGGCGCCGTTCCTGGAAAACGCCGCGCTGGAAGTCACGCGCGCGATCCAGTTCTTCTATACCTCGACCCCGTACACCCGCATCGACCAGCTCTACCTGGCCGGCGGCTGCGCCGCCTTGCCCGGCCTGCTCGACATCATCGCCGGCCGCACCCGCATCGCCAGCGCGCTGGTGTCGCCGTTCGCCGGCATGCAGATGGGGCCGGCCGTGCGCGAACAGCAGCTGCGCACCGAGGCGCCCGGCTACCTGGTCGCCTGCGGCCTGGCGCTGCGGAGGTTCGGCTGATGATCCGGATTAACCTGCTTCCCCACCGGGAAGCCAAGCGCAAGCAGAAGCGCACCGCCTTCGTGGCGCTGATGGCGCTGGGCGCGCTGGCCGGCGCCGCGCTGGTGCTGATGATCGGCGGCTACAACGCCAGCCGCATCGCGATCCAGAACGAGCGCAACCTGGTGCTGCGCAACGCGAATGCCGAACTCGACAAGAAGATCGCCAAGATCGCCACCCTGAAGTCCGAGATCGAGGCGCTCAAGGCGCGCCAGCAGGCGGTCGAGGACCTGCAGGGCGACCGCAACCAGCCGGTCTACCTGCTCGATGAACTGGTGCGCCAGACCCCGGAAGGCGTGTACCTGAAAGGTTTTAAACAGGAAGGGCAGAAGGTGCTGCTGAACGGCTATGCCCAGTCGCAGGAGCGGGTGGCGGAACTGCTGCGCAACCTGTCCGGCAATTCGCCGTGGCTGGAGCGCCCCGACCTGACCGAGGTGCGCGCGGTGCCGCTGGCGCAGAGCAAGACCGGCCGCAAGGTCGTGGAATTCACCCTGGGCGTGGCGATCAAGCGCGCCCGCGAGAAGGACGAGAACGGCAAGCCGGGCGCCGCGGCGGCGGACGGCGCCAAGGTGGCCGCGGCGGGAGCGCATCCATGAACATCGACCTGAAACAGTGGGGCGCCGACCTGGCGGTCCAGTTCGAGGGCTTGCAGGGACGCCATCCGGGCCTGTGGCCGCTGGCGCCGCGCCTGCTGTGCGCGGCCGGCGTGATGGCGGCGGTGCTCGGCCTCGGCTATTTCTTTTACTGGAGCGGCCAGTTCGAGGAGCAGGAAACCCTGGCGCAGCAAGAAGTCAAGCTGCGCGAGGACTACAAGGGCAAGATGGCGCAGGCGATCAACCTGGACGCGCTGGAAGCCCAGCAGCAGCAGGTCAACCGCTACGTCGAGCGCCTGGAAAAGCAGTTGCCCAGCAAGGCCGAGATGGCCGCGCTGCTGTCCGACATCAACCAGGCCGGCCTCGGGCGCGGCCTGCAGTTCGAGCTGTTCAAGCCGGGCCAGGTGGTGGTCAAGGATTACTATGCCGAGCTGCCGATCGACATCAAGGTCAGCGGCAGCTACCACGACATCGGCGAGTTCGCCGCCGACATGGCGAAGATGCCGCGCATCGTCACCCTGAACAATCTGTCGCTCACCACCGGCAAGGATGGCGGCCTGTCGCTGGACGCGGTCGCCAAGACCTTCCGCTACCTCGACCAGGACGAACTGGACGCCCAGTCCAAGGCGCGCAAGGCGGCCAAGAAGAAGGGTGCCGCCGGCGCCAACGGAGGCCAGGCATGATGCGCGCGCATACCATGGGCGCGGCCGCACTGGCCGCGCTGCTGCTGGTCGGCTGCGGCGACAGTGACGTGCAGGAAGTGCGCGAATGGATGACGCAGGTCCAGCGCGACACCCATCCCAAGGTCAAGCCGCTGCCCGAGCCGAAGGATTTCATCCCTTACGCCTACGGCGCCAAGGAAGCGGTCGATCCGTTCAGCCAGAACAAGCTGCTGGGCGAACTGGCCAAGGCGGCCGCCGCCTCGACCAACCCCAACCAGCCGGACACGCGCCGCCCGCGCGAACTGCTGGAGACCTTCCCGCTCGACACCATGCGCATGGTCGGCACCATGCAGAAGGGCGGCGCCGGCTATGCGCTGGTGCAGATCGACCGCGCGCTGTACCAGGTGCGCGCCGGCCAGAGGATCGGCCAGAACTTCGGCGTCGTCACCCGCGTGACGGACGATGCCGTGAACATCCGTGAAGTGGTGCAGGACGCCGCCGGCGAGTGGACCGAGCGCATGGCGAAGCTGGAGCTGCAGAGCAAGGAGACAGGACAATGACCCGATTCGGACCGACGGCGTGCGCGCTGTTGCTGGCGCTGGGCGCCGCAGGCAATGCCCTGGCACTGGAAAATGCGATCGAATCGATCCGCGCCAACCAGCAGGGCGGCAACGTCGTCATCAACGTGGCGATGAAGGAAGCACCGAAGGCGCTGCCGATCGGCTTTGCGATCACCAATCCGTCGCGCATCGCGCTCGACTTCGGCGCCACCGGCAACGCCACCGGCAGGAACGCCGAGGACATCAACCTGGGCGACGTGCGCGGCGTGAACGTGGTGCAGGCCGGCGAGCGCACGCGCCTGGTGCTGAACCTCAAGCGGCCGCTGAACTACAGCGCCGCGATCGACGGCAAGTCGGTGGTCGTCACCGTGGAAGGCAGCGGCGCCGCCGCGGGTGCGCCCGCCGTCAAGGCTGCGCCAGACTTCACCGGCGCGCCGGCCGCGCCGGCGCTGCTGCGCGACCTCGACTTCCGCCGCGGCAGCAACGGGGAAGGACGCATCGTGGTCGGCCTGCCCAACAACCAGGTGGCGGTCGACGTGCGCCAGGCCGGCAACCGGATCCTGGTCGACTTCCTCAAGAGTGGCGTGCCGGCCACGCTGCGCCGGCGCCTGGACGTGACCGACTTCGGCACCCCGGTGTCGCGCATCACCACCACGTCCCAGGGCGACACGGTGCGCATGGCGATCGACACGCAAGGCAACTGGGAGCAGAGCGTCTACCAGAGCGACACCCAGCTGGTCATCGACGTCAAGCCGGTCAAGGAAGACCCGAACCGCCCGGGCGGCGGCGGCGGCCAGGGCTACCGCGGCGAAAAGCTGTCGTTCAACTTCCAGAACGTCGAGGTGCGCGCGGCGCTGCAGGCGATCGCCGACATCTCGAGCCTGAACATCATCACCAGCGATTCCGTCAGCGGCAACCTGACGCTGCGCCTGAAGGACGTGCCGTGGGACCAGGCGCTCGACGTGGTGCTGCAGGCCAAGGGCCTGGACATGCGCAAGAACGGCAGCGTGCTGTGGATCGCGCCGCGCGAGGAATTGCTGACCAAGGAAAAGCTGGAGCTGGAACAGAAGGCGCAGATCGCCGACCTGGAACCGCTGCGCTCCGAGATCTTCCAGCTGAACTACCAGAAGGCGGAGGCATTCCGCACCGTGTTCGGCCTGGACCAGAACGGCGCCGCGACCGGCGACGGCAGCCGCAACCGCGTGCTGTCCAAGCGCGGCAGCGCCATCATCGATCCGCGCACCAACCAGCTGTTCGTGACCGACATCGCGGCGCGCCTGGAAGACATCCGCAAGCTGATCACCAAGGTCGACATCGCCACCAAGCAGGTGCTGGTGGAGGCGCGCCTGGTCGAGGCCAACGACGGCTTTTCGCGCAACCTCGGCGCCAAGCTGGGCTTCGCCGACCTGCGCACCCTGCGCGGCGGCGACAGCGGCTACGCCATCAACGGCAACCAGCGCGTGGCGGTGGGCGGCAACCTGACCGGCATCGGCCAGGTGACCGGCCAGACGCCGGACAACGGCGACGGCTATACCAACAGCACGCTGGTCAACCTGCCGGCCGCCGCCATCAACGGTTCCAACCCGAGCAGCATCGCCTTTTCCCTGTTCTCGTCGGCGGCCAACCGCTTCCTGAACCTGGAACTGTCGGCGCTGGAAGCGGACGGCAAGGGCAAGATCATTTCCAGCCCGCGCGTGGTCACCGAGGACAACGTCCCGGCCGTGATCGAGCAGGGCGTCGAGCTGCCGTACCAGCAGGCCACCAGCAGCGGCGCGACGTCCATCACCTTCAAGAAGGCCAACCTGCGCCTGGAAGTCACGCCGCAGGTGACCCCGGACGGCAACGTGGTGCTGGACGTCGACGTGGCCAAGGATTCGAAGGGAGAAAGCACCACCGCCGGCTTCGCCATCAACACCCAGCACGTGAAGACCAAGGTGATGGTGGAAAACGGCGGCACCGTGGTGCTGGGCGGTATCTACCAACAGAGCGAGACCAACAACGCGACCCAGGTGCCGGTGCTGGGCAGCATCCCGGTGGTCGGCAACCTGTTCAAGACCACCTCGCGCGCCAACAGCAAGACCGAGCTGCTGGTGTTCATCACGCCGAAGATCGTGGCCGAGCGGGTGCAGGGCGCGCACTGAACGATGGATGTGCCGGCGCCCGGCCAGGGCGGCGGTTTCAAGAATAACCAACAACAAGTAATGAGATGAAAAACGTCAACCAACAGTCCACGCGCCGTCGCGGCGCCCGCGTTACCGTACAAGTCACTGCGCTCATGGCAGCGCTGCTGCTGAGCGCCTGCGGCGGCGGCGGCGGCAATCCCGGCAGCGTGACCGGCAGCAGCGGCAGCGGCTCCAGCGGCACCGGCACCGCCGTGACCGCGGCCCCGACCGTCAGCGTGGCCTTCACCAATGCCGGCGGCAGCGCCAGCAACGCGCTCACCGGCCCCACCCCGCTGACGGTCAAGGCGACCGTGCTGGACAAGGACAAGAAACCGGTGCCGAACGCGATCGTCACCTTCGCCACCGACGCCACGTTGGCCACCTTCACGCCCAGCGCCGGCACCGCGCTGACCGACGCCAGCGGCGTGGCCAGCGTCACCCTGCGCGCCGCCAGCCTGGGCGCCGGCGGCGCCGGCACTGTCACCGCCAGCAGCAGCGTGGCCGGCAGCGCCGTCACCGGCACCGGCAACTATTCGGTCGGCGCCACCACGCTGTCGTTCGGCACGCTGTCGGCATCCCCGGCCAGCCTGCAGGCCTACGGCTCCACCGTGCTGTCGGTGGACGTGCTGGCCGGTTCCGCCAAGTACACCGACCAGCAGGTCAACGTCAACTTCAGCTCGGCCTGCGTCACCGCGGGCAAGGCCACGCTGTCGGCCGTGGTGGCCACCAACAACGGCACCGCCCAGACCGTCTACCGCGACAAGGGCTGCGCCAACAACGACACCATCACGGTCTCGGCCGACGGCGTGTCGAAGGCCGCCACCGCCGCCCTGACCATCGCGCCGCCGAGCGCCGCCTCGGTGCAGTTCGTGAGCGCCACCCCGACCAACCAGTCGATCGTGATCAAGGGCCAGGGCGGCAACGGCCGCACCGAAACCGCGACCCTGAGCTTCAAGGTGGTCGACATCTTCGGCAACGCCCTGGCCGGCAAGGCGGTCAACTTCAGCACCGCCTCGCCGTACGTCACCATCAACAAGGCCAGCGACACCACCGACGCCACCGGCAGCGTGGTCACCACCGTCAATTCGGGCAGCACGCCGACCTCGTTCCGCGTGCAGGCGACCCTGCCGGGCACCGCCACGGGCGGCGGCGCCGACATCTCGACCCTGTCCGACTCGATCGTCGTCACCACCGGCCTGCCGGTACAGCGCTCGTTCTCGCTGAGCACGGGTTCCTTCAACGTCGAGGGCTGGAGCATCGACAGCAGCCCGACCGTGCCGGCCACCCGCCTGCAGGTGCTGCTGGCCGACGCCTTCGGCAACCCGGTGCCGGACGGCACCCCGGTGGTGTTCCAGACCAACATGGGCTCGGTCGGTTCGGCCGACAAGGGCGGCTGCAACACCGTCAACGGCGGTTGCTCGGTCGACTTCCGCGCGCAGAATCCGCGCCTGCCGGCGGCCAACACGCCGGTCACGCCGTGCAACACCGGATCGGGTTCCAGCCCGGACAGCACGCGCCGCGGCCTGGCCACCATCTGCGCCAGCTCGACCGACGGCACCAACACCGTGTTCGCCAAGACCGGCATCTTCTTCAGCGACGGCCACCTCACCTATCTGTACCTGGACGGCACCGCCACCGCATTCAGCGGCGGCATCGACCTCGGCTCGATCAATGGCCTGTCGACCAAGAACTTCACGCTGCGCTTCGAGGACTTGAACAACAACCCGATGCCGGCCGGCACCAAGGTCGAGGTCACGAACGTGGTCAACGGCAATGCCGGCGCCGTATTCCCGGCCACCGTCCCGAGCGTGGCGCCGCACACCGCCAGCGGTGTCGACGACGTGAGCGGCGCCAACCTGGCCGCGTCGCAGGGCTATACCCACACGTTCAGCATTTCGAGCGGCAATACCACGACCTGCGTGGCCAAGTCGACCACGTTCAACGTGAATGTCACTTCGCCAAGCGGGATTGGAATCAGTATTCCGTTTAAACTGTCGTTCATCTGCCCGTAAATAACGAGCCAGCCCCGCGCGGGGCGACCGAATGACACGCGGCGGCCAGGTTATCCTGGCCGTCCGCATTTTGAGCGACGGAAAACAGTGCCTGAATGCAAGAATAACAATATTTTCCTGGTCGGCCTGATGGGCGCCGGCAAGACCACCATCGGCCGCCTGCTGGCGCGGCGGCTGGGGATGACGTTCGTCGACTCCGACCATGAAATCGAAGCGCGCACCGGCGCCACGATCCCGTGGATCTTCGAGATCGAGGGCGAGGCCAGCTTCCGCCGGCGCGAGGCCGACGTCATCCGCGAACTGACGGCGCGCCAGGGCATCGTGCTGGCCACCGGCGGCGGCGCCGTGCTCGACCCGGGCAGCCGCGCGCTGCTGGCCGGCCGCGGCACCGTGGTCTACCTGCGCGCCAGCGTGCACAGCATCCTGCTGCGCACCGCGCACGACCGCAACCGGCCACTGCTGCAGACCGCCGACCCGCGCAAGAAGCTGGAAGACCTGACCGCGCAGCGCGAGCCGCTGTACCGCGAGATCGCCGACCTGGTCATCGACACCGGCCGCCCTAACGTACAATCGATGGTGCAAACCATCCTGGACCAGATCGAGGCGCTGCACGCGGCGCACGCACGCAAGGCAAGAATCACCATGAACGAACACGCATCCATTTCCCTCGACGTCGACCTGGGCGAGCGCAGCTACCCGATCGTGATCGGCCGCGGCCTGCTCGACGACGATGTACTGCTGGCGCGCCACATCGGCGGCGGCAATGCCAAGGTGGCGATCGTCACCAACACCACCGTGGCCCCGCTGTACCTGGACAAGGTGGCGGCGCCGCTGCGCGCGGCCGGACGCGAGGTGGTGGAGATCGTCCTGCCCGACGGCGAGGCGTATAAAAACTGGGAAAGCCTGAACCTGGTGTTCGACGCACTGCTGGCGCATAAATGCGACCGCAAGACCACGCTGGTCGCGCTGGGCGGCGGCGTGATCGGCGACCTGACCGGCTACGCCGCCGCCAGCTACATGCGCGGCGTACCCTTCGTGCAGATCCCGACCACGCTGCTGGCGCAGGTCGATTCCTCGGTGGGCGGCAAGACCGGCATCAACCACCCGCTCGGCAAGAACATGATCGGCGCCTTTTATCAACCGCGCGCCGTGATCGCCGATACCGCCACGCTGGACACGCTGCCGGCGCGCGAACTGTCGGCCGGCCTGGCCGAGGTGATCAAGCACGGCGCCATCCTCGACGCCGGCTTCTTCGACTGGATCGAGCACAACATCGGCAAGCTGGTAGCGCGCGACCACGCCGCGCTGGCGCACGCGATCGCGCGCTCGTGCGAGATCAAGGCCGACGTGGTGCGCCGCGACGAACGCGAGGGCGGCCTGCGCGCCGTGCTCAACTTCGGCCACACCTTCGGCCACGCGATCGAGGCCGGCATGGGATATGGTGTCTGGCTGCATGGCGAGGCGGTCGGCTGCGGCATGGTGATGGCGGCCGATTTGTCGCGCCGCCTCGGCCTGGTCGACGACGCCGCCGTCGAGCGCATCCGCACGCTGGTGCAGGCGGCCGGACTGCCGGTCGTGGCGCCCGACCTGGGCGCGGCGCGCTGGATCGAGCTGATGGAAGTCGACAAGAAGAACGAGGGCGGGGCGATCAAGTTCATCCTGCTCAAACCGCTGGGCAGCCCGAGCATCGCCGGCGCGCCGCGCGACCTGCTGGAAGCGACGCTGGCGGCGACGGTCGGGCCGGCCGCGGGCGCCGTGCCGGGAGCGGCGGCGTGATGATCGACTTCGACGCCCACCTGGCGCCGTACGCGGCGCACTCGTCGAGGAGCCGCGGGCGCCGCTTCGCGGAAGCCGCGGCCGGCACGAGAAGCGAATTCCAGCGCGACCGCGACCGCATCGTCCACTCGACCGCATTCCGCCGCCTGGAATACAAGACGCAGGTGTTCCTCAACCACGAGGGCGACCTGTTCCGCACCCGCCTGACGCACTCGATCGAGGTGGCGCAGATCGCGCGCACGCTGGCGCGCAGCCTGCGCCTGAACGAAGACCTGGTCGAGTCCACCGCGCTGGCGCACGACCTCGGCCACACGCCCTTCGGCCACGTCGGCCAGGACGTGCTCAACGAATGCATGCAGGACTACGGCGGCTTCGAGCACAACCTGCAGAGCCTGCGCGTGGTCGACCACCTGGAAGAGCATTACGGCGCCTTCGACGGCCTGAACCTGACTTTCGAGACACGCGAAGGCATCCTGAAGCACTGTTCGCTGGCGAATGCGCGCCAGCTGGGCGAGCTCGGCCAGCGCTTCATCGACAGGACGCGCCCCAGCCTCGAAGCGCAACTAACCAACCTGGCCGACGAAATCGCCTACAACAACCACGACATCGACGACGGCCTGCGCTCCGGATTCCTCACCATGCAGCAGATGGAAGAGGTCGACCTGTTCGCGCGCCTGCGCCGCCAGGTGGTGCGCGAGTATCCCGGCCTGCCGGGCCGGCGCGAAGTGTACGAGGTGATCCGCCTGATGATCACGGCGATGACGGCCGACCTGGTCGAGACCTCGGCCGCGCTGATCGCCGCGGCCGCGCCGCAATCGATCGACGACGTGCGCGCCGGCCCGCCCCTGATCCGCTTCTCGCAGGCCATGCGCGACGAAACCACGGCCCTCAAGCGCTTCCTGCACGCCAACCTGTACCGCCACTTCAAGGTCAACCGCATGCGTGTGAAGGCCAGCCGCGTGATCCGCGAACTGTTCGACGCCTTCCTGCAGGAAGCGGCGCTGCTGCCGCCCGACTACCAGGTGGCCTCCGCCGACCCGGTCAAGCAAGCGCGCAAGATCGCCGACTACATCGCCGGCATGACCGACCGCTACGCCATCAAGGAACACCGGCGCATCTACTCCCTCGACGAACTTTGATCTCCCTCAAACCGGGGTCAGAGCCCGGTTTTTGGCAAGATCCGAAATGCAATTCGAATTCGGGGTCAGAGCACAATTTGTGCTCTGACCCCGAATTTCATTCGTTGCGGGCAAAGGCACGCAGGCGGTGGCCGTCCGGATCGGCCGCCAGGAAGGTGTAGCCGAAATCCACCTGCTGCGGCGCCTGCAGGATGGCCAGGCCGCGTGCGCGCCAGGCGTCGTGCAGGGCATCGACGGCGCCGGTGTCCGCCACGCGGAACGCGAGTTCGCTGGTGCTGGCGGCATCCTGCGCGACGGGCGGCTGGACGGCGGCGCGCGTCCACAGGCCCAGCATCTTGCCGCCCTCGAGCGCGAACAGCACGAAGGTGGGAGAGGCGTCGACCGGCTGCGCATCCAGCAGCTCGGCGTACAGGGGCGCGCTGGCCTGGGGATCGGCGACGTACAAAATGGAATAGCTCGGGTGCGGCATGACAGGCTCCTTCGGTGGTTGAGAATGGAACCAGTCTAGGCGGCGCCACTGTCAGCTTCCGTCAGCAGCCTGCTCGGGAATGCCCTGGCTGGCATGCCAGTCGCGCAGCATGGCGTGGCGGTCGCCCGGATAGCGCTCGCCGCTCACCTGCAGGTCGCCGATGCGGTCGAGCCGGAAATGGCGGTAATCCTGGCGCAGTTCGCACCAGGCGACCAGCATGCGCACGCGTTCCATGAAGCCGAGCGCGAGCGGCCACACCGTGCGCCGCGAGGTTTCGCCGTCGCCCGCGCAATAGGCAAAGTCGAGCTTGACCCCGGCGCGGATGGCGGCGCGGATCGGCGCCATGTCCGCCTCGGGGACCGGGTCACGGGCGCCGGCCACCAGCAGGGCGGTGGTGTCGAGCGTGCGCCGCGCCGCCGGCGGCAGCACCGCCGCGATCTTGGCGACGGCCTCGCGCGCCGCCGCGGCGATCTGGGCGTCGCCATGCCTGGCCACCCAGCGCCCGCCCAGCACCAGCGCTTCGATCTCGTCCTGCGTGAACATCAGCGGCGGCAGCAGGAAGCCGGGCTGCAGCACGTAGCCGAGCCCGGGCTCGCCCTCGATGCGGGCGCCTTGCTCGCGCAGGGTGGCGATGTCGCGGTACAGGGTGCGCAGGCTGACGCCGAGTTCCGCCGCCAGCTGCTCGCCCTTGACCGCGAGACGGCGCCGCCGCAGGGCTTGGAGCAGGGCGAGCAGGCGCTGCGCGCGCGTCATGGCGGGCCGGCCGTCAGTCGAACAGGCCGGGCCGCGCCAACTGGCCCAGCAGTTTCTTGATCGGCGCCGGCAAGGGCGCGGCGTCGATCTCGGCCAGGCTCCACCACAGGCAGCGCGGCGGCGTGGCGGCGCGCGCGCGCAGGGCGACGCGGTAGGGGTGGATGTGCAGGCGGTAGTGGGTAAAGCCGTGCTGCAGCGGCAGCAGGGTCTCGATCTCGTCGACCTGGCCGAAGCGCGCCGCGCCGCGCAGGGCGTCGTCGGCGTCGGGACCGCCGTCTTCCTCGTCGAAGGCCACGTGCCCGCCGACTTCCGGCAGCGACAGCAAGCCGCCCCAGATGCCGTTGTCGGGGCGCTGCTCCAGCAACACCTGGCCGCCGTCCACCACCACCAGCATCTGCGCATGCTTTTCGGGCGTCGCCTTTTTCGGCTTGCGCACCGGCAGTTCGGCGGTGCGGCCGGTAGCATAGGCCACGCAGCGGTCCTGCAGCGGGCAGCGCCCGCACTCCGGACGCGAACGCGTGCACAGGGTCGCGCCCAGGTCCATCAAGCCCTGCGTGTACGCGCCGATGCCGTCCCCGCCGGGCGG
Organism: Massilia forsythiae; assembly: GCF_012849555.1. Lineage (NCBI taxonomy): Bacteria > Pseudomonadati > Pseudomonadota > Betaproteobacteria > Burkholderiales > Oxalobacteraceae > Massilia > Massilia forsythiae. The sequence continues at coordinate 1,420,816 of NZ_CP051685.1, read as the reverse complement.
CAGCAGGGCGTCGGCGCGGCGCCACAGCGCATCCTCGACCGGTTTGATGCCCGGATACTGGTCGATGCCGAACACGCGCGCGAACACGCGCTTGACGTTGCCGTCCATGATGGCGGCGCGCACGCCGGCGGAAAAGGCGGCGATCGCGGCGGCGGTGGAACGGCCGATGCCGGGCAGGTCGGCCAGCAGCGCCGGATCGCTCGGGAACACGCCGCCGTACTCGGCCACCACGCGCCTGGCGCAGGCGTGCAGATTGCGCGCGCGGGTGTAGTAGCCCAGGCCGCTCCAGTGCGGCATCACGTCTTCCTGCGGCGCCGCGGCCAGGTCCTGCACCGTCGGAAAACGTTCCAGGAAGCGCGCGTAGTAGCCGAGCACGGCGGCGACCTGCGTCTGCTGCAGCATGATCTCGGACAGCCAGATGCGGTAGGCGTCGTGCGTGTTCTGCCAGGGCAGGGCGTGGCGGCCGTGGCTGCGCTGCCAGTCGATCACGGCGCGCGAGAAGCCGGGGTCTGCCAGGTCGTCGTGCACGTGCGGCGGGCTGGCACGGTGAGGGGAGCCGATGTCGGATTCGTTGAATCGCTTCATGTCGTGTAAATCAAATCTCTCGAGTCATCCGTCGTCCCCGCGCAGGGTAAAGAATGCCACTGGCATTCTTTACCCCATACTGAGCAACAAGGGACGATGCAACAGAAGTAAGGTAAACGCGTCGAGCATGGCGACTTCGGACGCTTCGTATGGGTTCCCGCCTGCGCGGGAACGACGGCCTTGCTGCTATCAAAATTTAGCCGGATAGCGATACGCAGGCATCGTGCCAAATGGGTACACCGAGTGGCTTCTACAAGGCAGCCAGCGCGTGTTCAGGCGCGGGCGCGGACACGCCGGCGGCCGCCGCGTCCGCAGCCGGTCCCAGTTCCGCCGCCAGCGCCCGCGCCAGCGCATCCCCGGCCGCATCCAGGCCCGCCTGGACGTCTTCCAGCGCGTGCCGCGCGGTCCCGAATGCGGCGATCTTCTGCTCCAGGCTCTCGGTAGCGTCGTGGATGCGCCCGATCGACGCCTGCCGGTGGCGCAGCTGCTCGCGGTGCTGGCGGATCTGCGTCTCCAGCGGCGCCATGATCACCTTCAGCCAGGCCTCGACGTCGGCGTTGGCTGCTTGAAAACTGTGTTTGACGCGCGAGGCGATCGAATCGACGAAGCGCTCCAGCAGGGCGCCGCGGCTGCTCATCAACAGCGTCGCCGCGCCGAACTGCTTGACGTAGATCGCCTCGATGGCGTCGATCTCGGCACGGTAGCGCGCCAGCGACAGCGCCATCGGCACCGCCAGCGCCAGCCCGTGCTCGGCGGAGAACTTGCGGTACATGCTGTCCATCATGGCGCCGATTTCGCCGATCTTGGCGCCGGAGGCGTCCAGGTCTGCGCGCACCGCATCGAAAAAGGCGCGCACCGGCGCGCGCGTGCCGGTGGCGAAGCGCGCCGCCCGCATGGCCGCGCGCACCGCATCGATGCGGGCCTGCGCCACGTCCATGCCGACCGTGCTGTACAGCTCCGTGGAGAGGGTGGTGAACACCGCGCGCGTGCCCTGCAGCTTGAACAGGCTGGCGTCGAATTCCTTCTTTTCCAGTTCGACGCGGCGCATCATGTGGGCGATCACGCCCTGGTTCTTGCCGCGCAGGCTTTCCAGTTCCTGCGCCTGCTCGACCAGGTCGCGCAGGCGCGTGCCCAGGAGCGCCTGACGCGCCGCCGCCAGCGCCTCGGCATCCTGCTGCAGGCCGGCGCGCAGGATGGCGCGCCGCGCCGGCACCAGGCCGTCGAACAGCGCCGATTCCAGCTGGCCGATGCGGCTCTTCTCGAACAGCGCCATGTCGCCGTTGATCTTGCCGACCAGGCCCTTCTGGGCCGACACCGGGAATACCTGGCGTTCGCCCACGCCGAGCAGCTGCGCCACCACCGCCTGCTGGCGCGCGATGGCGGCATCGTTGGCTTGCTCGCTCTGCAGCTCGTCCCACATGGCGTCGATCTTGTTGAGCACCACGATGCGGCTCGCATCGTTTTCCGACGCCGCGCCGATGTGCTTGCGCCAGACCTCGATGTCGCTCTTGGTGACGCCGGTCTCGGCCGCCAGGATGAACAGCACCGCATGCGCGTTGGGGATCAGGTTCAGCGTCAGCTCCGGCTCGGTGCCGATGGCGTTCAGGCCGGGCGTGTCCAGGATCACCAGGCCTTGCTTCAGCAGCGGATGCGGGAAATTGATCAGCGCGTGGCGCCATTGCGGGATCTCGACCAGGCCCTCGGCATCCACGCTCGCGGCCAGGTCGGGATCGTCGGCGTCGAACAGGCCGTAGCGGTAGGCTTCGTCCTGGGGTACGCGGCGGGTCAGGCTGACCTGGCGGAAGGTGTCGTGCATGCGCTCGGGCGAATCCAGGTCGAGCGGCAGTACGGTCCAGGCGCCGGCATCCTCGCGGTAGTCGCCGGTGTTGCGGTAGTCCCCGGTCGGCAGGCGCTCGGCGCGGGTGGCGATCGGCAGCAGGCGGATGCAGGGCGGCAGCGCCGCATCCCAGCCCAGCTCGGTCGGGCACATGGTGGTGCGGCCGGGGCTGGACGGCACGATGCGCTGGCCGTAGTCGGCGAAGAAGATCGCATTGATCAGCTCGGATTTGCCGCGCGAGAACTCGGCGACGAAGGCGACCGACAAACGGTCGTCGCGCACCCGCGCCAGCGCGCGAGACAAGCGCTGTTCGGCGGCGCCGTCCAGCAGGTCGGCGGCTTGCGCCGCGGCGCGGTAGTGCTCGAGCGCCCGGACGACGCCGGCGCGCCAGGCGCTGTAGTGTTGTAGCTCTTGCATGGTCGCTTGGCGCGCGAGGCGCTCGATGTCTTTTCTCTCTCCTCGCCGCCGCGCCGCCTTATTTTTGGCAGGTCGCGCAATAAAACGTGGAGCGCTGGCCCTGCTTGATCTGGCGGACCGGCGCCCCACAGTTGCGGCAAGGCACTCCCGCACGATCATAGACGAAATACGTATCCTGGAAATACCCCGATTGACCATTTACTGCAATAAAGTCACGCAGCGTGCTGCCGCCCAACACGATGGCGTCGGCCAGGATGACGCGGATGGCCTCGGCCAGCTTGTCGTAGCGCGCGCGGCCGATGCGCCCGGCCGGGGTCTTCGGGTTGATGCCGGCGCGGAACAGGCTTTCGCAGGCGTAGATGTTGCCGACGCCGACCACGATGTCGCCGCTCAGCAGCACCTGCTTGATCGGCGCGTTGCGGTTGCGCGTGGCCTCATACAGCAGCGCTCCGTCGAAACCGTCTTCCAGCGGTTCCACGCCCAGGCCGCGCAGCAGCGCGTGCTGGGCCAGTTCGCCGTCGTCGTGGCCGTGCCACAGCACGGCGCCGAAGCGGCGCGGGTCGTGCAGGCGCAATACCTGCCGTCCCTCCGGGCCGTTGACCACCAGGTCGAAGTGGTCGTGAGTTTTCAGGGGCGTGCCTTCGGGCAGCACGCGCAGGTGGCCGGACATGCCCAGGTGGACCACCAGCACGCCGTGCTCGAAATGGATCAGCAGGTACTTGCCGCGCCGGCCGGTGGACAGGATCTGCCGCCCCACCAGCAGTTCGCGCAGGTTGGGCGGAAACGGCCAGCGCAAGCCTTCGCGACGCAATACGACGTCTTCGACGATACGCTGTTCCAGGTGCGGCGCGACGCCGCGCCGGGTGACTTCGACTTCCGGGAGTTCAGGCATGGATAGAATGGGGAACGATGTAAATTCGTGTTGCAGCGGCGCACGCGCACCAGGCGAAGGGCGTAGAATCGGACAACCTAATTGACGTGGGATTTGCCTTGAAAAACGCTTTCGCCATTGTAACTCTCTCCGCATTGATGTCGGCGTGCGCCGTGGCGCCCGGCCAGAAGCCGGCTTCGGACGGCTTCAACCAGCCGCTCGCCGCCGACGGCCGGCAGGGCGCCGCCGGTACGCCGGCCGGCGCAGGCCAGGCTGGCGCAGCGGCGCAGAACGGCGCGTCCGACGCCGCCCAGCCGGACGAGAAACTGCCGAACGTGAACATGACCAGCGCCATGATGTACCAGCTCATGAAGGCCGAGATGGCTTTCAAGAACGGCGACTGGCAAGGGCCGTATCTCACCCTGTTGAGCCTGGCCCAGCAGACCAAGGACCCGCGCCTGGCCAAGCGCGCCACCGAGATGGCGCTGTCGGCCAAGCAGCCCGACGACGCGCTGGCCGCGGTGCGCCTGTGGCGCCAGCTGGCGCCGGCGTCCGACGAGGCCAACCAGTACTATCTGGGGCTGGTGATCCTGTCCGACAACCTCCCGGAAGCGGAAAAAGTGCTGTCCCAGCGCCTGGCCGAGGCCACCCCGGCGGCGCGCGGGCTGGTGATGTTCCAGATGCAGCAGTTGCTGCTGCGCGCGCGCGACAAGGAAGCGGCTGGGGCCGCCATCGCCCGCCTGGTGGCGCCCTACGGCAACATGATGGAAAGCCACGTGGTGCTGGCCCAGGCAGCGCTGGCGCGCGGCGCCAAGGCGCAGGCGCAGCAGGAAGCCCAGGCCGCGCTGCGCATCAAGCCGGATTCCGAGATCGCCGTGCTGACCCTGGCCCAGGTGAGCGAGGACGATGCGCGCGCCACCGTCATCCTGCGCGACTTCCTGGCGGCGCACGCGGACGCGCGCGAAGTGCGCGCGGCGTACGCGCGCCTGCTGGTCAACAACAAGCAGTTCGAGGCCGCGCGCCAGGAATTCCTGGTGCTGGACAAGGCCCAGCCGGACAATCCGACCACCCTGTACGCGCTCGGCATCCTGGCGATGCAGATGAACCAGCCGCGCGACGCCGAGCGCTATTTCACGCGCTTCGTCGACGTGATGGACAAGAGCCCGGAAGACGAACGCGATCCGGCCAAGGCATTGCTGATCCTGTCGCAGCTGGCCGAGGAGCGCGGCGACGTGCCGGCCGCGATCGCCTGGCTCGACCGCCTGGACAGCGAAGACCCGAAGATCCAGCTGAGCGTGGCGCTGCGGCGCGCCCAGCTGACCGCCAAGGGCGGCGACGTTCCCGGCGCGCGCAAGCAGCTGGCCGGCATCAAGACCGAGGACAAGGGCGAGCAGGCGCAGATCGTGCTGGTCGAGGCGCAGCTGCTGCGCGATGCCGGCAAGCCGCAGGAAGCGTTCCAGCTGATGGAACAGGGCACCAGGCGCTTCCCGGAAAACACCGACTTCCTGTACGACTACGCCTTGATGGCGGAAAAGCTGGGCAAGGTCGACGTGATGGAAAAGACGCTGCGCCAGGTGATCGCCAAGGCGCCCGACAACCAGCATGCCTACAACGCCCTCGGCTATTCGCTGGCCGAGCGCGGCGTGCGCCTGCAGGAAGCCTATGGCCTGATCGACAAGGCCATGAAAATGGCGCCGGGCGACCCGTTCATCATGGACAGCATGGGCTGGGTGCAGTACCGCCTCGGTAACCTGAGCGCGGCCGAAGCGCAGCTGCGCCAGGCCTACACGCTGCGCAGCGACCCGGAAATCGCCGTGCACCTGGGAGAAGTGCTGTGGAAGAAGGGCGACCAGGGCGAGGCGCGCAAGCTGTGGAAGGAAGCGCAGGCCAAGGACCCGAACAACGATGCCTTGAAAACCACGCTGACGCGCCTGGGCGCCAGCCTGTAACGGGATCGATCGCCCCGGCGGCGCGGGCAACGCGCCGCCGCCCGGCCGCCGCTGCGGCTAAGATCACGCCTTGATTCCACTTTATCGTTACGACGACCGTTTGCCGATGCCGATCCGTATTCTTCTTCCTCGTTCGCGCCGTGTCCTCCCCGCCCTGGCCGTGGCCGCCATGCTGGGCATGACGCTGGCCGGCTGCGCCACCGGCACGGCGCGCCTGTCGAATCCGGCCGCCGTGGCCGGCGCCTACCGCGACACCATCGACCTGGGCGGCCGCATCACCGTGACTTACCAGAAGGATGGCCAGCCACAACGCATCATCGGCAATTTCACCTGGGCGCAGCGCCCCGGCAACATCGATGTCGCGCTGATGTCGCAACTCGGCCAGACGCTCGCCCGGATCAACGTGACGCCGCAAACGGCCACCCTGACGCAATCCGGCCGCGAACCGCGCGTGGCCAAGGACATCGATGGCCTGACGCGGCAGGCGCTCGGCTGGTCGCTGCCGGTGGCCGGCCTGAGCGACTGGCTGCAGGGTTACGCCACCGATGCCGGCGGCAAGCGTTTTACCGCCTCGCCGGCCAACAATACCGTGTTCACCAGCGACGGCTGGAACCTGCGCTTCGTCGAATGGCAGGACGGCGCCAGGGGATCGGGGGGGCCATGCCGCGCATCGTCAGTGCCGACCGCAGCGCCACCGTCACGAGCGACGAGCTGGCGATACGCATCGTCATCGATCCGGTGAATTGAGCATGGGCGCCCCGATCGATCCGCAGGCGCGCGCGCGCCTGCACCATTGCCCGGCACCGGCCAAATTGAACCTGTTCCTGCACGTGACCGGCCGCCGTGCGGACGGCTACCACCTGCTGCAGTCGGTGTTCCAGCTGATCGACCACGGCGACACCCTGCACTTCGACCTGCGCGGCGACGGCCGCATCGTGCGCACCAGCGACGTACCCGGGGTGCCGGCCGAGTCGGACCTGATCGTGCGCGCGCTGCACGCGCTGCGTGGTGAATACGAACGCCGCCACGGCCGCCCGCCGCCCGGCATCGACGTCGCCATCGACAAGCGTCTGCCGATGGGCGGCGGCCTGGGCGGCGGCTCGTCCGACGCGGCCACCGCCTTGATGGCGGCCAACCACCTGTGGCAGGCCGGGTTGAGCGATGCCGAACTGATGGTGCTGGGCTTGCCGCTCGGCGCCGACATCCCGTTCTTCCTGTTCGGCCGGACCGCATTCGCCGAAGGGGTAGGGGAGGCGCTGCGCGCCGTGGATGGGCCGGATTGCTGGTATGTCGTGGTGGAGCCGGGGGTGTCGGTGCCCACCGCCGCAATTTTTACCGCGCCGGATTTGACAAGAAACACGAAACCCATCACAATATCGGACTTTTCCAGAACACAGGATGAGCAAGATACTCTGAGCGGGTTCGGAAAGAATGATTTGCAGGACGTGGCGACCCGCCTGTTCCCGCCGGTAGCCGAGGCGGTCGAATGGTTGAGTGGCTATGGAGCGGCCAGGATGACTGGTTCCGGAGCGTGTGTGTTTTGCGCGTTTTCCAGTGAGCAAGAAGCCGAGCGGGTACGGAAGCAGGTGCCGGCGCGGTGGAAAGCGTGGAAAGCCAAGGCGCTGAACCAACATCCGATGAAATCGCTCTTGCAAATCAACGAGTTGTAGAATAAAATTTTGCCTGTTGCAGCGTTAGACGATATAATGATCGAATGCAGCAACAAGCTGTCAGTTTCAGTGTAGGGGAATCGCCAAGCTGGTTAAGGCACCGGATTTTGATTCCGGCATACCAAGGTTCGAATCCTTGTTCCCCTGCCAAAGTTTCTTTTACCGACCTGTCGACCTTGAGCGCGGTCAGGTAAAAATAAAATGGCGCCGCTCTTGCGGCCCATTTTTTTTGTGGTATAGCGTTAATCAGCATCGCGCGATTGGCGTCTTTTCAAAGTTCTTTCAACGCACACACTTCTGGGACTCCCATGGCTTACGAAAACCTGATGGTTTTTACCGGCAATGCCAATCCGGCGCTAGCAGAAGGGGTCGCAAAAAGCCTCGGTATTCCCCTCGGTAAAGCCGTGGTGTCGAAGTTCTCCGACGGCGAAGTCATGGTCGAAATCAACGAGAACGTCCGCGGCAAGGATGTCTTCGTGCTGCAATCGACCTGCGCTCCCACCAACGACAGCCTCATGGAAATCATGCTGATGGTCGACGCTCTCAAGCGCGCATCGGCGGGCCGCATCACCGCGGCGATTCCGTACTTCGGTTATGCCCGCCAGGACCGCCGCCCGCGTTCGGCGCGCGTGGCGATCTCGGCCAAGGTGGTGGCCAACATGCTGGAAGAGGCCGGCGTCGAGCGCGTCCTGATCATGGACCTGCACGCCGACCAGATCCAGGGCTTCTTCGATATTCCGGTCGATAACATCTACGCATCGCCGCTGCTGCTGGGCGACCTGCAGAAGCGCAACTACGACGACCTGCTGGTCGTGTCGCCGGACGTCGGCGGCGTGGTGCGCGCCCGTGCGCTGGCCAAGCGCCTCGGCTGCGACCTGGCGATCATCGACAAGCGCCGCCCGAAGGCGAACGTGTCGGAAGTCATGAACATCATCGGCGAGGTCGAAGGCCGCAACTGCGTGATCATGGACGACATGGTCGACACCGCCGGCACGCTGACCAAGGCCGCCGAAGTGCTGAAGGAACGCGGCGCCAAGAAGGTGGTGGCGTACTGCACGCACCCGGTCCTGTCCGGCCCGGCGATCGACCGCATCACCAATTCGCCGCTGGACGAGCTGGTCGTGACCGACACCATTCCGCTGAGCGCGGCCGGCCAGGCCTGCGGCAAGATCCGCCAGGTGTCGTGCGCGCCGCTGCTGGCGGAGACCTTCAAGCGCATCGTCAAGGGCGACTCGGTCATTTCGCTGTTCGTCGACTAAGTAAGCCGGCAAGTTACCCCGTCGTCCCCGCGCAGGCGGGGACCCATGCTGAGCTGAACGAAACCGCCAACGCCGGCAACCACGCAGCGTCAGCTTGGGTCCCCGCCTTCGCGGGGACGACGGCTAGAGAATTCTCGAGCGCATATGCGCTCATCCACGGAAGCCCCTGGTCGCGGGGGCGTCCACAACCGGGTTACCGGGCCGGCACGAACCGGCATTCGGACCCATACCACTGGAGTTTCACATGAAAGTAGTCGCATTTACCCGCGAACAGCAGGGGACCGGAGCGAGCCGCCGCCTGCGTAAAGCCGGCCAGACCCCGGGCATCATCTACGGTGGCGCCGCTGCCCCGCAACTGATCGCCGTCGACGGCAACGCCATCTGGCACGCACTGAAGAAAGAAGCCTTCCACGGCGCCGTGCTGGACCTGGAAATCGACGGTCAAGCCCAGCAAGTCCTGCTGCGCGACTTCCAGATGCACGCATACAAGCAACTGGTCCTGCACATCGACTTCCAGCGCGTCGACGCATCGCAGCCGGTTCACACCAAGGTGGCCCTGCACTTCGTCAACGCCGAGACCTCGCCGGCCGTCAAGCTGAGCGGCGCCGTCGTGTCGCACGTGCTGAACGAACTGGAAGTGTCCTGCCTGCCGGGCCAACTGCCGGAATTCATCAACGTCGACCTGAGCAACCTGGAAGCCGGCGGCTCGATCCACGTGAACGACCTGTCCCTGCCGGAAGGCGTGACCGCGCTGACCCACGGCCAGAACCTGACCGTCGCTACCGCCGCCATCCCGGCCGGCGTGGTGTCGGCCGATGCAGCCGACACCCCGGCTGCCGAGTAATCGACCTGCATGACGCCGCCGCCTCGCGCGGTGGCGATGCCGGCGACAAGAAAAACCCGCCCGACGCGCGTCCGGCGGGTTTTTTGGCATCTGGCGCCGGCGGTTTTCCGCGATAATCGGGTTTTATACGCAGATCAAACCCATTCATGCACATCCGCCTGATCGTCGGCCTCGGCAACCCCGGCCCGGAATACGAACAAACCCGCCACAACGCCGGCTTCTGGCTGGTCGACAACCTCGCCCATTCTTTGCCCGGCTGCCACCTGCAACGCGAGTCGCGCTTCAACGCCATGGTCGCCAAGACCTCGATTGCCGGCAAGGACGTGTGGCTGCTGGAACCGCTGACCTTCATGAACCGTTCCGGCCAGTCGGTGGGCGCGCTGGCGCGCTTCTTCAAGGTGGCGCCGGAAGAAATCCTGGTGGTGCACGACGAACTCGACCTGCCGCCCGGCGCGGCCAAGCTCAAGCGCGGCGGTTCTTCCGGTGGACACAACGGGCTGAAGGACATCACGTCAAGCCTCGGCACCCAGGATTACTGGCGCCTGCGCCTGGGCATCGGCCACCCGCGCACCCTGAACCTGCAGCAGAACGTGGCCGACTTCGTGCTGCACCGCCCGCGCCGCGAAGAGCAGTCGCTGATCGAGGAAGCCATCGACAAGGCGCTGCGCATCGTCCCGATGGTTTGCGAAGGCAAGATGAACGCGGCCACGACGCAGCTGCATACCGATTGACGCGGCCGCCGCACCCGATCAAATCAACCCGCGCGCCAAGGCCTTGAGCGTCATCGCCGGACGCGATCTCGATCGCAGTTTCTCGAAGATGGTCTCGACGTGGCTGTGCACGCTGGCCGGACTGATGCGCATGGCGCGCGCCGCTTCGCGGCTGGTTTCGCCCAGGCTGATGTGGCGCAGCACTTCGATCTCGCGCTCGGACAGCAGCGCATCGCGTACCGGCGCCGGGCTGCGCGCCGCCTGCGCCGCCGCGATCACCGCCGCCACCGCATGGCGGTCGAAGCGTCCGGCGGCCGCCTGCGCCGTCAGCAGGGTCGCCGCCGCCGCCTCGCCATGCGCCGCGCGCCACGGCCGCGGCGCGCGCAGCGCAGTCCAGGCGGCTGCCGTGGCCAGCAAGCGCTCCTGCATGCCGAGGCGATCCGCGCGCAGCTTGCGGTAGTAGCCGCTGCCGTCCAGGCGTTCGTAGACCAGCGAGCCGAGCGCGGCGTCGGCGCCGATCGCCGGCAGCTGGGCGCCGGCGCGCGCGGTCCAGAACGGCACCTGGCGCACCTTCAGCCAGTCGGCCGGCGCCAGCTTGCCGGGCCGCGTCCACACCGGGTTCGGCACCGTCACCCGGCCGATGCCGTGCAGCAGCGCGGCGCGCACCAGCGGCCGCTCCTCGAGCGCCAGCATCCCGGCCAATCCCGCGCTGCGGCGCGCCAGCGCGGCCACGCGGCGCGAGTAGCCGGCCAGCCAGGGCAGCTTCAGTTCGATCACGTCGGCCACGATGCTCAGTGCGACCAGGCGGTCGTGGCCGGAATAGTCGGCGGCGCAGGTCGGCTCGCCGAGTTCGTCCAGCCAGGCCTGCGCATGCGGCGCCAGGCGCTGTACCAGCGATACCGGATACTTGACGCCGGCGCGCTCGCCGATCAGGCGCAGGGCGCCGCCGGTGCCGTGTGCGGGCGCCAGCATTTCCAGGTCGCCGGCCAGGCGCACGTAGAACACCGAGCGCGGGATGTTCGGCGCGAACAGCACGTCCTGCATGTCGCCGCGGCGGGCGCCGCCGAACAGGTGGCGCAGGCTTTCCTCGACCGCGGGCGGCAGCTGCAGCGATACCGCGATGTCGCCCGCCACCTCGCACTGCGTGTGCGCCAGCGGCAGCACGTTCGGCAAGGTCAGGTTGGGATTGCCGGGCAGGGCGCGCGTGACCATCGCCAGGCGCCCGGCGACGTCGTCGCCCAGCAGGTTGGCGAAGCCGCTCGCCGTGGCGGTGCTGCCCGACCAGCGCAGCAGCGCCACCAGGCGCGTGGCGCTGCAGGCATCCACCGCATCGCCGTTTTCCTGCGCCAGGCGCGCGGCCAGGCGCGCCGTGCGGATCGAGTGATCCGGCGGCAAGCCCATGCTGAGGTCGCCGACCAGGGCCAGCACCTGCACGGCATCTTCGACGGTGATGGTTTCTTCGCCTTGCATGGGCATAATGTAGCGGGCAATGCACGCATGGACAAGGAGCACGCATGAAGGATGAGTTGCAGGACGATATGAACGATGGCGCGGCCAGCGCGCGGCAGGCCAGGGCGGGCGGCGCGGGAAAGCGGCTGCGGCCTGCCGGGCTGCGCATCCGGCCCTACCGCAGGGACGACCGCAAGGCGGTGCTGGCCGCCTTCCGCAGCAACGTGCCGGACCATTTTCCGGCGTCGGAAGAAGCCTGGCTGCGTTCCTGCCTGGACGAGCCGGACGGACCGCTGTTCGTGGTGGTGGACGGTAGAGAGGTGGTCGCCTTCGGCGGCTACGAGCTGTCCGATTTCTACAATCTCGGCACGCTGGTGTTCGGCCTGGTGCGCGCCGACCGCCACGGCACCGGCGTCGGCCGCATGCTGCTGGAATTCCGCCTGCTGCACATGGCGGCCAGCCGCCAGCGTCCGCGCTACGTGACCGTCGACACGCACCCGCACACCGCCGGCTTTTTCGCGCGCTGCGGCTTCGTCGAGATCGCGCGCTGGCCGGGCGGCTACCGTTCGGGGCGCGACCGGGTCGATCTGCGCTTCGACTTGAGCGACGAGGCGGTGGCTGGATTACAAGTGCGGCGCGGGGCATCGGTGTAATTGCCGCTTCTGCGATGCATCCTATGGCTCGTCGTCCCCGCGCAGGCGGGGACCCATGCCGCGCAAGCAAAATCGATCGTTGGACCGGATGCGCAATGCATGCAGGATCGATTGTAGATCCTGTGTATGGGTTCCCGCCTTCGTGGGGAGGACGGCGGTCAACCCGCGATCACGATCTGGCTGCGCAGGTCGCGCATGATCCGCTCCAGCGCCGGCTGCATGGCGCGGTAGTCGTCGGGCGAGCAGGTGGCGCGGCCGTGGCGGAACGTGAAGCGCCGCTTGACCAGGATGGTGCTGCCCTGGCGCGCATAGGTGGCGCGGTAATACATGCCGCCGTCCATCAGGCTGGTGGCCTTCGGCAGCGCCAGGATGCGCACGCCCTTCGGCAAGCGAAAGCCGGTCTGCTCCTCGTTGTCGACGGCCGGGCAGACGAATTCCTGGCGCCGCGTCTTTTCCTGCGCCAGCGCCGCCACCGCATCGCCCAGGCCGCCCCATACATCGTAGCTGGTCGGCAGCGCGCTCGGCCCGGGCAAGGCGGCAAAGCCGTCGGCGCTGCCCGAGAACGACATGCTGTACTCGTCGCCGCTGCCGTCCAGCAGGCCGGCGTCGAACACGCCGCGGCTCTTCTGGCCGACGCCCTGCAGCATGCGCCGCACCAGCTGGTCGCGCTCGGCCGGACGGGTGTCGCGCACGGTCTTGCGGTAGGGCTCGGCGATGGCGCCGGTGGCGGTCTTGCTCACCTTGAAGCTGCTGCGGCCGTCTCGGCGGATGGTAAAAAAGGCGCTGGTGCGGCTGGTTTCCGGCTGCAGGATCGGCGTCATCGCGAAGGAACCGTCGTTCAGCAGCAGCGCCGGCTTGCCGAGGACCGTCGCCGGCAGGTAGCCGGCGCTGAGCGCATCGGCGGTCGGATCGAGGTACAGGCCCAGCGACGGTACATAGACGATCATGTGGTCGAACACGCCCAGCGTGGGCGCTTGCGGCAGGCGGTAGGCGTTGCCGCTGTTGACCAGCACGCCGGTGGCGTCGATGCCGACGGCCGCCAGCAACGCCTGCAGCAGCGCGGCGTGGTCCTTGCAGTCGCCGTAGCGGTTGGCGAGCACGGTGGCGGCCGGGTGCGGCACCACGCCGCCCGGCCCGATGTAGACGCCGACGTAGCGGATGTTGCGGCGCACCCAGTCGGACAGCGCCTGGGCGCGCGTGCGCGCGTCCGGCAGGCCGGCACTCAATTGGCGCGCCAGCGCCGCGACCGCCGGGGAAGGCCTGGCGGCGCCGGCGGCGGCGCGGCGGAAGGCGGCGGCAAAGGCGGGGTAGTCGGGGAAGGTCGACACGGCCAGGCGCTTGCCGTAGTCGAGGTAGCTGACCGAATCGGCCTCGATGCGGTCGTTGTCGCCGTTGACGTAGCGCCACTGGTAGCGCTTGCGGCCCGGTGGCGGCGCTTCGTCCGGCGTCTCGGCAACGAAGCCGGCGGCATCGGCGTACAGCGGCATCGCGGCCGGCATGTCGTAGACGAGCACGTAGTTGCGCTGCAGGTGGAAGGGAGAAGAGGACAGGTCTTCGAAATGGCCGGGAAACAGCGGCGTGGCGCGCCGCAGCGCGTAGCGTACCACCAGGCGGTCGCCCACCGCCACCTCGGGAAACACCACGATCTTCAGGCGCGTGTCCTGGAACATCGGCGCTTCCAGCGAGGCCGGTTCCTGCTGGTCCTTGACCTGGCCCGGCTGCACCGCCACGCGCCGCCCATCCGGCTTTTGCGTGTACGCCTCGACCGATAGCACCTGGTCGAGCGTCTGGTTGTAGACGATGGAGAACTGGCCGTGCGCCTGTACCGCGCGCTGCTCGACGATGGTCTTGGCCTGCTCCACGGTGAGCAGGTAGGCGCCGCTCGGTTCGACCACGTAATGCTGGATGTGGCGTTCGATGACCACCGACGGATCGGTGCCGGTGTCGAACGCCAGCGCCTGCGCGCAGGCGAACAGGCAGCCCAGGAATAGCAGCGCGCAATATCTGTAAAGCATGCATGCTCCGGATCGATCGGCCCTCAGGGCAACCGGACCATGTTACGAAAGCGCAAGCTTGAACGCTTGAGGCAGCGCAAGCGTGCCCGTCTGCACCGGCCCGGACTTCCAGCCGGCACCGGACGGCGCCGCCGCACGCTTCCTGCGATAATCCCCGGATGAGCGCACTGACCTTCCACGCCGGCCCGCGCGCGCTGGCCCGCATCCGCAAATACGGCCTGCGCGCCGCCGACATCGCCGTGGTGCCGGCCGCGGCCGGCGGACCCAAGGGCCTGATCTTCCGCGCACTCGACCAGTTCCTGTTCGGCAGCTGGTTGCCAAGCGCCCCGCGCGAGCGCCTGTTGATCGGTTCCTCGATCGGCGCCTGGCGCATGGCCGCCGCCTGCCAGCGCGATCCGGTACAGGCCTTCGCGCGCCTGGGCGAGCTGTACAGCGGCCAGCGCTACGCCAGCACCAAGCCGACCCAGCGGCAAATCGACGAGGTGGTGCAGGAGCTGCTGCGCGCCTTCGTACGCGGCCACGAGGACGATATCGTCAACCACCCGCACTACCGCCTGCACCTGCTGACGGTGCGCGGCCGGCGCGCGCTGGAAGCGCCCGCGGGCCGGCGCGCCGAACTGCGCGGCTTTGCCCTGGCGGCCCTGCGCAACGCCGTCTCGCGCGAACGCCTGGCGCACCTGATGGAGCGCGTGGTGATCGGCGACGCCCGCGTCGAAGCGCCCTGGCTGCGCGAGCGCTTCGACCGCTTCACCACCCATTTCACGCCGCTGACGGCGGCCAACCTGGCGCCCGGCCTGCTGGCGTCCGGCACGCTGCCGCTGTTGATGCCGCCGGTGCGCGACCTGCCCGGGGCGCCACCCGGCCACTACTGGGACGGCGGCCTGATCGACTATCACCTGGCGCTGCCCTATGCGCGCATGGAACGGCAGGCGCCGGACGCGCTGGTGCTGTACCCGCACTTCAGCGAGCACGTGATTCCCGGCTGGCTCGACAAGTCGATGCGCTGGCGCCGCACCGCGCGCGGGCCCAACCGCGGCTGGCTCGACAACGTGCTGATCGTGGCGCCCAGCCCGTCGTTCCTGGGCCGCCTGCCGCGCGGGAAGCTCATCGACCGCAGCGATTTCCAGTTCTACGGCCTGGACCACGACGCGCGCATCCGCGCGTGGGGACGGGCGATGGAAGAGGGCGAGCGCTTGCGCGACGAGTTCGCGGCCTTCGTTCAAAACCCGGACGTGGCGCTAGTCCGTCCGCTATAAGGCCGGCAACCCCGTCGTCCCCGCGAAGGCGGGGACCCATACGTCGCTAATCGAGGACGCCGACCGCGATTCGACGCCAGCACCAATAGAAACTCGTTGACCAAATTTTAACGCGCCTGGCGTTGCCTCGAAAAGCCGCACTTTTCCCCCGTTTTGCGCTCAGGTTGCGGCCATCCGCAGCCATCGGCGTTACAATATGCGGTTTCGTCATTCGACCCCAGAAAGCTTCCCATGAGTCTCCAATGCGGCATCGTCGGCCTGCCCAACGTCGGCAAGTCCACCCTGTTCAACGCCCTGACCAAGGCCGGCATCCCGGCTGAAAACTACCCGTTCTGCACCATCGAGCCGAACGTCGGCGTGGTCGAGGTGCCGGACCCGCGCATCGACCAGCTGTCCGAGATCGTCAAGCCCGAGCGTGTCGTGAAAGCGATCGTCGAGTTCGTCGACATCGCGGGCCTGGTGGCCGGCGCGTCGAAGGGCGAGGGCCTGGGCAACCAGTTCCTGTCGCACATCCGCGAGACCGACGCCATCGTCAACGTGGTGCGCTGCTTCGAAGACCCGAACGTCATCCACGTGGCCGGCAAGGTCAGCCCGATCGACGACATCATCGTGATCCAGACCGAACTGGCGCTGGCCGACCTCGGCACCGTCGAAAAGGCGATCCACCGCGAGCAAAAGAAATCGCGCGCCGGCGACAAGGACGCGATCAAGCTGGTCGCCATCCTGGAGCAGGTGCTGCCGCACCTGAACGAAGGCTTGCCGGTCCGTACCATGGGCCTGGACGCCGACCAGTTGGCGCTGATCTACCCGCTGCACCTGATCACCGCCAAGCCGGCCATGTACGTGGCCAACGTGTCGGAAAGCGGCTTCACCGACAACCCGCTGCTGGACCAGCTGACCGAATTCGCCGCCAAGCAGAACGCCCCGATCGTGGCGATTTCCGCCGCCATCGAAGCCGAGATCGCCAACCTGGACGACGCCGACAAGACCGAGTTCCTGGCCGACCTGGGCATGGAAGAGCCGGGCCTGGACCGCCTGATCCGCGCCGCCTTCAAGCTGCTCGGCCTGCAGACCTACTTCACCGCCGGTGTCAAGGAAGTGCGCGCCTGGACCGTGCCGATCGGCGCCACCGCGCCGCAGGCGGCCGGCGTGATCCACACCGACTTCGAGCGCGGCTTCATCCGTGCGCAGACGATTGCGTTCGACGACTTCATCGCGCTGAAGGGCGAGAGCGGCGCCAAGGAAGCGGGCAAGATGCGCGCCGAGGGCAAGGAATACGTGGTCAAGGATGGGGATGTGTTGAACTTCTTGTTCAACGTCTGATCACGTGCACGCCGGGTACGCCGCCCGGCGTGCATCGCAACTTGGCTACCGGGCGGACGCCATCGTCCTCCACGCTGCACCTGCGTGGTCTCAGCCCGCCACGCGCAGGCGCCCGTCGACCAGGCGGGTCAGGCCGAGCGGATTATCCTCGCGCAGTTCCGGCGCCAGCAGGTCGGCCGGCAGGTCCTGGTAGCACACGGGACGCAGGAATCGTTCGATCGCGCTGGCGCCGACCGAGGTGCTGCGGCCATCCGTGGTGGCGGGGAAAGGTCCCCCATGTACCATTGCATGGCAGACTTCGACGCTGGTCGGAAAACCGTTGAACAGGATGCGGCCGGCCTTGCGCTCCAGGGTCGGCAGCAGGCGCGCGGCCAGCGCCTGGTCGCCGGGTGTGGCATGCACGGTGGCGGTCAGCTGGCCTTCCAGACGGCGCGCCATCTCGAGCATCTGCCCGACGTCGTTGCACGCGACCACCAGCGATGCGGGCCCAAAAATCTCTTCTTCCAGCGCGGGCGTGGTGAGATAGGTGGCGGCATCGCATGCGTACAGCGCGGCCTGGGCGGCGCTGCCGGCGCCTTCAGCCTTGCCTCGGGCAACCACCGTCACGCCAGGTACTCCGGCGTGGCGGGCCACCGCGCCGGCATAGGCCCGCTGGATGTCCGCGCTCAGCATGGTGCCGGCATCCTTTGCCGCCAGCGCCCTGCCGGCGGCGGTGCGGAAGGCGTCCAGATCCTTCCCTGCGAGTCCGATCACCAGGCCCGGATTGGTGCAGAATTGCCCTGTACCCAGCGTCAGCGATTCCACGAACCCGTGCGCCAGCCGGGCGCCGTCCGCGGCCAGCGCGCCAGGCAGTAGGAACAACGGATTGATGCTGCTCATTTCGGCATAGACGGGAATCGGCTCACGGCGCGCCTGCGCGATGCCCGCCAAGGATAGGCCGCCGCGGCGCGAGCCGGTGAATCCCACGGCCTTGATGGCCGGATGAGCGACCAGGGCCTGGCCTATGCGGTGGCCGTTGTCGTACAACATCGAAAACACGCCAGCCGGCATTCCGCATTCTTCGGCTGCCTGGCGCAGCGCCTTGCCGACCAGTTCCGACGTGCCAGGGTGGGCGGCATGCGCCTTGACCACGACCGGGCAGCCTGCGGCCAGCGCGGACGCGGTGTCGCCGCCGGCGACCGAGAATGCGAGCGGGAAGTTGGAGGCGCCGAATACGGCGACCGGGCCGAGTGGAATCTTGCGCAGGCGTAAATCCGGACGCGCCGGCGTGCGTTGCGGCAGCGCCTGATCCAGCGTCGGCGCCAGGAACAGTCCATCGCGTACGACGCTGGCGAACAGGCGCAGCTGGTTGACGGTCCGGCCACGTTCGGCTTCCAGGCGCGCCAGCGGCAGCCGTGATTCCCGGTGGGCGCGCTCGATGAGCGGCGCCCCCAGGTCCACGATGCGGTCGGCGATGGTGTCCAGAAAGCCTGCGCGCTGCGCGAGCGGCAGGGCGCGGTAGTCGTCGAAGGCTTGCTCCGACAGGCGGCAGGCGGTATCGGCATCGGCCAGCGTGGCCAGGCCGAAAGCAGGCGCGATCTCGGCGCCGAGTGCCGGGTCGACCGCGTGCAGGCTGCCTTCGCGCCCGCGTACGATGCAGCGGCCAACGATCATCTCGCCATTGATGTCCATGTATTTTCCTTGTGTGAATGGATGGAAGGAGCCGCCGCGCCGCATGTCCGGTGGCGGGGCTTCAGAAGGCATGCTGGATGCCGAGGTCGATCGCCCGGTTGCCGCTGCCGCCTTCGATGGCGCTGCCGACGGTGTACCCGGCGCCATGCCGGTTGGCGATATGGGCGGCCGACGCATACAGGAGGCTGCGCTTCGAGAGGGCATAGCGGTAGCCCAGAGCGAATTGGCTGGCGTCCCGGTCCGGAACGCTGCGGTCGTCCTTGTGGATATACGATGCCATCAGCGTATGCGCTCCGATCGGCACGCTGGTCCCGAGCAGCAGGTCGCGGCTGTCGCGGGACGGCACCGGCACGACGGCGAGGCCGTACGGGTTCGCGTTGTTGCGCAAAAGCGAGCTGTTCGTCCCCTTGTTAATACCATAGGCACAGTATGCCTTGGCGAAACCGAAGTCGTAGACGGCCGCGACCACCGTATTGGCGGCACGGCCCATGCCTTTCGCGCTCGCCGTGTCGTTGTCGCGGTTGTGGTGGCCGATCCGGATGCGCAGCGGGCCAGCCCCGTAATCGAGCGCGGCGCCCGCCTGGCGTCCCGCCGCGCTGCCGTCGCTTCCTTCGCCGGCGCCGTATGCCAGTTCGGCGTGCCAACCGGCGACCGTGGGCGACACGTATTTGAGCGTATTGTCCATGCGGCTTGCCGCATTGCCGGTCGGCGCCATCAGGTTTTTGGTATCGCCCGCTCCTCCGGAAGCGAAGGGATCGGCGAGTACCACGCTCAGGTATTGCGGTGTGTACTGGCGGCCCGCGGTCACGGTGCCGTATCGTCCCTGCAGACCGACCCAGGCCTGGCGTCCGAACAGCAAGCCGCCCTGGCCCAGGGCGCCGGTGTCGGCCTGGAACCCGTTTTCGAGCAAGAACAGCGCGGCGAGGCCGCCGCCGAGCGCTTCCTGCCCTTTGATACCGAGGCGCGAGCCGGCATCGACCCCGCTGGTGAGCTTGGTGACGCCGCCTGCCATGCCGCCGCTTTCATGCGTCAAGCCAACGTCCACCAGACCGTACACGGCAATCGTGGTTTGCCCATGCGCGCTGGCCGTGCAAACGGCCAGCAGGATGGCGGTCAGGTTTTTTTTCATCGTGTGGTCCTTGGTACCCATGCTTGCCCTTTCCTTGCCGGATGCCGGCTGTGGGAAAGCACGTACTTTCCGCAAAAAAACTCTGGTAACCTCGACCGGGCCGTCTGATCAAGCAGCCCGACGAGGCGGACGTACGCGTCCCCCATGCACCGGCGTGTCCGGGCGCGCGGCGCTGCCGTTCAGGCGATACGGTCGAAGTCCTGGACCTGGAAGACGAAGGTATCGCCGTCCTTGAACTTGTGGGTGACGACGCGGCGCCGGTTGGGGCTCAGGAACTGGTGGGTATTGTGCAAGGTGGTATGGCTGGCGGCGCTCTTGACGCGGAACAGATACGTGTCCGGCGTCAGCTCGGTTGCCTGGAGGTGCAGGTGAGACGTTTCCGCGAACGCAGTCTTGCCGCTCACGGTGATCTGCGAGACCAGGCGGACTTCGCCCACCTGGTACAGGTTTTCAATATGCTCGATCTGCTGAAAGGTTTCGTTGTCCACCCACGATATCGCCATACTCACTTTGGTCGATTCGAGAAAATTTCCGTTGATATCGAACGTTTTACTGAGACCTTCCCATTTGCCGATGAACGGGGCAAAAGGAACATGGGCGGGGATAGATGACTGCATTTTGTTTCTCCTTTAACGATAATGGGATGTCGCAGTGCTGCTCGTACTGTGAAATGTAGAAATGGACTTAAATCAACTACGCATTTTTTCGGTCATCGCGCAAGAACGGACGCTTGCCCGCGCCTCATCGGTCCTGTGTCTCAGCCAACCGGCTGTCAGTGCCCAACTAAAAGCCCTGGAGGAATCTCTCAAGATCAAGCTGTTCGACCGCACTTCGCGCGGCATGCAGATCACCGCCGCCGGCCAGGTCATGCTGGAAGAGACCGGCCGGGTCCTGGCGGCCGCCGACAACGTCTCGGCGCTGGCCAGGAAATTCGTGACGCAGGGCCTGAGCGGCGAATTCCGGCTCGGCACCATCTTCGAGCCGAGGATGCTGAGACTGGCAACCTTGATCTCGATGTTGTCGGAAAAGTATCCTCATGTTCAGGTTTCATTCAGCCAGGGCATTTCCGGAGACGTCATCACGCGCATCGCCGAACGCGAGATCAATGCCGGCTACGTCATCGGCGAACCGACGGACGAGCGCCTCCGGTTCATCAAGATCGCTCCTATCGTGTTGCGTGTCGTCGCCCCGTATTCCTGGCGCGACCGGATCGCCGACGCGTCCTGGCACGACATCGTCCAGCTGCCCTGGCTGTCGACCCCCGGCAAATGCTCGTTCCGCTCGATCGCTGCACGCATGTTCGCGCGCCACAACGTGTTGCCCCGAACCGTCATCGAAGCCGACCAGGAATCGATCCTGAGCGATCTGGTCACCCAGGGCATCGGCCTGACCCTGCTGCGCGAAGACGTCGCCATCGCAGGAGAAGCCGAGGGCAAGATCACCATCTGGTCGCCGGGCATGGAACTGGACAACCTGTACTTCGTCTACCTGGACGCCTGCAAGGACAGCGACCTGATGCGGGCGATCGTGCCGCTGATACGGCGCATCTGGTCGCTCGACGCTGCTTAGGCCGGACGCGTGGCCAGGCGCGCATGGAGCGCCAGCTGGCGGCGCTGGTACAGGTTGTTCAGGACCAGGGCGGTGGCCGTGACCACGGCGCCGCACACCTGCACCTGATGCGGCACCACGCCGGTCAGGGCCGAGATGATGAATGCGGTCACCGGCACCACGTCCATGAACAGCACGCCGTTCAGCGGCGTGACGATCTTGTTGCCCATGTTCCAGCAGAGGACGCCGACCATGCCCGCTATCAAGGCCATGTACAGCAGGTGGGGCAGCACCGTCACCGTATCGGCGACGCTCGGCGGCTGGATCGCATGGGTCAGGTCCAGTACCAGGGTGACGGCGAACACGCTCGTCAGCCCCAGCAGGGTGGTCAGGGTGGTGTAGCGGTAGGCGGACCAGCCCGGGAAGAAGCCCGCACCGATCGTGTATACGACCCAGCACAGGGCGCCCGCGAGCAGCGGCAGGTAGGCTGCGAACGACGACGGGCGGTTCAGCAGCGCATTAAAATTGCCTTCCGTGATGACGAGCAGGACGCCGACGAAGGACATCGAGATGAAGCCCAGGGTGGCCCTGGCCGGCTTGACGCCGCGGATCACCCAATTGGCGAGCACGCCCAGCAGGGGCATCGTGGCCATGACGATGGATGCGGTCAGCGCGCCGCTCGGCCCCGCCAGTTGCTGTCCGAGAAAGACCAGAAAGCCGAACCCGGCAAAGCCCGCGGTGCCCAGCAGCCATGCCAGGACGACGCGTTCGCCTTTCAGGTGGAAGGCGTGGATGCCTTCCTTGTACAGCAACAGGATGGCGAACGCCAGGCCGGCGATCGTGTAGCGCGCCGCCGTGAAGTGGAATGGATCGACGTGCGCCAGAGCCGAAGTCATGACCGGGAACATTGCGCCCCAAGACAAGGTGGCGATCAAGCAGAATATGACGCCACTCAGGTAATTCTGTTTCATGGTTTTTCCTTTCATGTTGAAAATGGGTTTGCCGATATGCCGGCCGTTACATCAGAAACGCACCGACGTCGGTCACCCTGACCTTGCCGCTGGGGCTATACGGAATGGCCGGAAGGACGGCGCACTTTTCGAAGGTGACCGATTCCAGGGCGGCTAGCGTGCGGATCTTTTCGATCAGGATCGGTTCGTCGTTGCACGCTTTCTTGAGCGACAAGGCGCATGCCAGGCCCGGCGCCGGTCCGCCCTTGAACGGCAGGATGGCGACGTCGCCCACATTGGGCAGGGCGCGGATGGTGTCTTCCAGCCGGTACAGGTTGGTGGCGTTGCCCGGCTCCTGGGTGCGGTTCAGCAGGTACAAGCGCTGGTCCTGGTCGAGATAGCCCTGTTCCGGCGTGACCAGGTAGCGCCGTCCGTCGATGCGCAGCTCGGCTGCGTTGCCGTCAGCGTAGGACAGCATGTTCATGTAGCTGTCGACCACGACCGTGCCGGGCGTCCCCGGCGCGACCGCCCGGCCATCCGGCCCCACGACGCGCACCGAATTGCCGTCGTAGGCGCGGCCGACGCTGTCGGGATGGGCAAGCAAGTCGGCCGGGTCGGCCAAGGTATTCACGCCGGTCTCGGTGGTGCCGTAGTACTCGTGCAGGCAAGGTCCGAGCGACGTCAGCGCACGCAGCTTCAGGCGTGCGGTCAGGTGCTTGCCGCCGATGAGCAACCAGCGCAGCGAAGGCAGGGCGGCGCGCGCATCGGCGGGGAAGCTCTCCAGGAGGCCGCCGAGCATGACCGGCGTCATTACGCTCGCGGTGATGCGCTCGTCCTCCAGCACTTTCCTGGCTTGGACCGGGGAATCGAAGGTATCGATGTAGATGCTTGCCCCGAGCGACAGGAACAAACGCACCCAGCCATTTCCCGCCGCATGGTAGATCGGCATGATTGACAGGAAGCGGTCTGTGTCGCTGAAGCGATAGCGCTCGGTGAAGTAGGCAAAACGCCGCTGGTCGAACGGTGTGTCGCGCAGCACCGGCTTGGGCGCGCCGCTGGTGCCGGACGTGAAGCCGACCGCGCGGTAGGGGCGCTTGGGCAAGCCGGCGTCGGCGATGCAGGCCTGGACATCGACGTGGTCGCCGCATACGCCGATGAACTCGGTGGTGAGCGAATCCAGGTCGATCAGCATCGTGCTCGACTGCGCCAGGGTCGCCACGTTGTTGGTGCACACGGTGCGGCTGCTCACCAGCACTAGTTCGGAGCCGATGGCGACGTTCATGGCCTTCAACTGGCCCGGCGCCAGCGTATAGTCGAGACCGGTCACGGGGACGCCCAGTGTCGCCAGCGCCGACAGCCATGGCAGCAAGTCGATGCGGTTGCCGGCGATGTAGGATGCCTGGCGCGGCAGGTTGCGCTCGTAATGCTTCAGCAGGAACAGGATTTTTTTCTCGGTTTCCCGGCGAAACTCGTTCCAATTCATGCATGCATCCTTGCTCTTGAACACGATCGTGTCCGGCGCGGTGCCTTCGTATTTCTTGATCAATTCGAGATGAATCATGTCGATACCTCTTTTGTTTTAATATTTAATAATTGGTGGAATGCGCGTCATGCGTAGAAAACATGTACACCGCTGCGCTGGATGGTTTCGATTTTCTTGCGGATGGCATGGGTGATCTGCTGGCCCGGCACTACCAGCGGTACGCCGGGCGGATAGGGAATGATGAAACCTTCGGAGCACGACGGCGCCGCGACGATTTTCCGCTTTGCGACGATGGATTGAATCGCGGCGAATAAATGGTGGGCAGCGCTTTCGTCGATCCCGATGTGGAAATTGAAAAGAACAGCGGTTTCCGTGATCCGGTTGACATACACATTGAATTCAGAAAACAGGAATTCCTTGAATTCGCGCGCTGCCATGCCGAGATTCTCGATATTTACCGATACCTTGGTCGGGTCGGCATGCGAATAAGGAAACGTGGCGGATGAATACTGGCCGGCATTCACCGAATTCGGTCCCAGCAACTCACCGACTTGCCGGCAGAACTGCGCAGCGAGTTGGGTGGAACGCGCCATCAACACTTCGCCTTCGAGTGCCATCTGGGCACGCGCCAGATCGAGCGAGGCAAGCAGCGGATAGCTCGGCGAGGTGGTATGCAGGCGGAAGCGCGACACCCGCAAGCGCGCCGCCAGGTTGGCATCGCCGCAGTAATGGATCATCGATGCCTGGCGCAGGCAGCTCATCGACTTATGGGCCGATTGGGTGACCACGATCTTCAGGTCCGGCCAGTGTTCGCGCAGGCGTCCGGCGCGCACGGCCGTCAGCGCCTTCAAGTCCTGCTGGAAGTAGTTGGCGGCGCCCCAGGCCTCGTCGATCAGAAAGCTGGTCGTCGTGGCGCCGTTTTCCAGCAGGTAGCGAATCAGGCCGGGAACGTCGTAGACCACGCCTTCATAGGAATGTGCAGTCAGCACGATCAGCCGGTACGGATCGCGTTCCTTTTCGGCAGCCAGCACCATGCGCAGCAGTTCCGCGGGCTCCCACATGTGTTTTTCCGATACGCTGCACGACCAGGCCGGTTGCAGGTAATCGATTTTCGCATCATGCCGGCGCAGGCTGAAATGCAGCGACTGATGGCAGGTCTTATCCAGCAGTACGCGCCCGTTTTTCTCGCACAGCGCGTCGATGGCGATCTGATTGGATACGGTGGTGCCGGACGTCACGAAGAACGTGCCATCGGCGCCGAACAATTCGGCCGCGAGGCATTCGGCTTCGTGTATCGCCTGTTTTCCGAAAAAGAAGGAATCGAAATTGTCGCCGGTAATCGTCAGATCCGAGCGCAAATAATGTTCTCCCAATAACTGCTGATATTTGCGGTTCAATGGCGAGGTGTTGATCGAGCGCCCCTGGGATAATGGAAGCGTATGGAAACTATTGATGTTTGATTTGGAAAGATTTATTAGTGCATTTGCCAGCGGTGTCTCGGAATGTGCACTGTGTTCTGGTGCTTCGATATTCATTGCGACTCCTTTTGGTTTATAGGACTTCCCTGGAAATCACTTTACCTATATTGCAAAACCAAAACTATTCATATTATTGGAAGGCTGTCATCAGTATTTCGAGGGGAGGGCGATTGCACGCTGTGCGGCGGGAGGCGTTCGGGTGAGCCGGTGCCTCGATCGGTGCGGCCGGGGCTGGGCTGGAACAATCAAATGGCTTTTCGCTAACCCGATGACCTTGTCCCGCACCGGCGCCCATGCCAGCCGGTTGCCGGACGACCTGCAACCCTGCGCAGGCAGTGATTGCAGCGCGCAGCCAAGAACAAAGACCCTTCGATGTCTACGTCAATATCCGCTGGCGGCGCCGCTGTTGCGTGCGCCCGTCGACTCATGCCGGGTCGCTCATGTACACTGGCCTCCCCACAATTTTTCATCCGAGAACCACCTCATGAAATGGCTTGCCGCCGTCGCCCTGCTGACCTTGCCCTTCGCCACCCTGCACGCCCAGGAAGCGCCAGACGACCAGAAACCGATCCAATGCGATTCCTGCGCCGCCTGGAACAAAGCGCAAAAACCTTTCAAAATCTACGGTAATACCTGGTACGTCGGCACGGCCGGCCTGTCTTCGGTATTGATCACCTCGCCGGAAGGCCACATCCTGATCGACGGCGGCCTGCCGCAATCCGGGCCGCTGATCGAAGCCAACATCAAGGCGGCCGGTTTCAAGATCGAGGACGTCCGCATGATCCTCAGTTCGCACGCCCACTTCGACCATGCCGGCGGCATCGCCTACCTGCAGGGCAAGAGCGGCGCCCGCGTGGTGGCCAGCGCCGAGGGCGCGCGCGTGCTGGAAAGCGGCGCGGTGGCGCGCGAGGATGCGCAATACGACAGCTTGAAGGACATGGCCTTCCCCAAAGTGAAGAACGTGCGCGCCGTGCGCAACGAAGAGACGCTCGGCGTCGGCTCGCTGCGCGTGACCACCCGCCTGACGCCGGGCCATTCCCCGGACAGCGCCAGCTGGACCTGGACGTCCTGCGACAAGGATGCGTGCCGCGACATGGTGTTCGCCGACAGCCTGACGCCGGTGGCGGACGAGGGTTACCGCTTCTCGGGCGACGCGACGCACCCCGACCAGTCGGCGGCGTTCAAGGCCAGCATCGCCAAGGTGCGTGCGCTGTCGTGCGACATCATGATTCCGGCCCATCCGGAAACCAAGGAAACCGGCAAGAAGGCGGCGCCGCGCAAGGGTGCCGCCGCCAAGGCCGCTGCCGGCACCGTCTTCACGGTGCCGAACGGCTGCAAGGCCTACGCGAATGCGGCCGACAAGGCGCTCGACAAGCGCCTGGCGCAGGAAAAGGCGGCGAAGTAAAGCCACCGTCGCCCCCGCGCAGGCGGGGGCCCATACAAAGCAACAACAGCCGGTACCTTGGACGATTTCGAACACTTCAACGTACCGACTTCGGACACCCGGCATGGGTCCCCCGCCTTCGCGGGGACGACGGTAGTGCGCAAGCGCATGTCATTGAACCGTTAAATTTTCGTCATCAAGCTGACATACGTGTTGGCTATGCTCCCCGGGATCGACCGCCCCCACGCGGCCCCATCCCCGAATCTGGAGCAATGACAATGAATGCCAACACCGACCTGTCCCGCCGCCGCCTGCTGGGCTTCCTGGGCGCCTCGCCGATGCTGCCGCTGAGTGCCGGCGGCATGGGCGCGCTGCTGGCCGCGTGCGGCGGCAGCGACCATGATGCCGGTACCGGCCCGGTGGCCACCACGCCGGCCACGCCGGCCGTCACGCTGGCCAGCGTCAGCTTCGGCGCGATGACCGCGCCGACCATGGCCAACGCCGCGGCGATGGCCACGACCTCGGTGGCATCGACCATGACGGCCACCTTCAGCGACAGCAGCAAGCTCGATTTCAAGCTTTCCTATCAACCGTTCTTCATCACCGGCGACCAGGTCCCGAACGGCAGCGGCGGCACCATCCTGGCCGGCGGCTACTACGACATCAACAACAAGCCGATCGTCGACACCAGCGTCGCTGGTAAAGAGCGCCAGTTCTTCTCGGACTCACCGGACGGCACCTCGCTGCTGACCGTGCCGAACGCCAGCGTCGCCGGCGTCAAGGGCAATACCGTGTTCGCCGTGGTGCAGTTCGAGTACACCACCTGGGCGCAGGACGGCAAGACCGACATGTACGGCAAGCTGCCGGCGCCGATCGCGGTGCTGACGCTGGACCAGGACAAGACCACCGGCAAACTCAGCCTGGTGAAGTACCACAACGTCGATACTTCCAGCGTGAACGGCCTGTGGATCACCTGCGGCGCCAGCCTGTCGCCGTGGGGCACCCACCTGTCGAGCGAGGAGTACGAGCCGAACGCTTTCACCGCCGCCACCGACGCCCAATTCCGCGCCTACAGCAAGAACCTGTACGGCGACGAGACGAAGGCGAATCCGTACAACTACGGCCACCTGCCCGAAATCACGGTCAATACCGACGGCACGGCCAGCATCAAGAAGCACTACTGCATGGGCCGCATCTCGCACGAGCTGGTGCAGGTACTGGGCGACAACCGCACCGTGCTGATGGGCGACGACGCCACCAACAGCGGCTACTTCGTGTTCGTCGCCGACAAGGAAAAAGACCTGTCGGCGGGCACGCTGTACGTCGCCAGGGTCGGCAGCGGCTTTTCGCTGGACCCGGCCGCTGCTAGCGCGCCGCTCACCTGGATCAAGCTCGGCGCCGCAAGCAGCGCCGAAATCCGCGCGCTGGCGGCCTCGGTCAAGCCGGCCGACATCATGGACGTCAGGACGGCCGACCCGCAGGATGCCAGCTACACCAAAGTTGCCGCCAACGGCCGCATCGAGTGGTTGAAACTGATGCCGGGCATGGAAAAGGCGGCCGCCTTCCTGGAGACGCACCGCTACGCGGCGCTGGTCGGCGCCTCGATGGGGTTCACGAAAATGGAAGGCACCACCGTCAACCTGAAGGACAAGATCGCCTATTCGGCGCTGCAGAACTGCCAGAGCTCGATGGTGGCGGGGAATGCGCTCAACGTGGCGGGCAACGGCATCTCGATCCCGAAGGCGCTGAACGCCGGCGCGGTGATGATGCTGAACCTGAAGGGCGGCCAGAAGGACACCGCCGGCAACGCCATCGACAGCGACTGGATGCCGGCCGATACCAAGGCGCTGCTGACCGGCGAGGACATCGCCGCCGACGCGCTCGGCAACACCGGCAATCCGGACCGGGTCGCCAATCCGGACAACCTGAAATTCTCGGAAAAGATGCGCACCCTGTTCATCGGCGAGGACAGCAGCCAGCACGTCAACAATTTCCTGTGGGCATACAACGTCGACAGCAAGCAGTTGTCGCGCATCCTGTCGGTGCCGGCCGGCGGCGAATCGACCGGCCTGCACGCGGTGGACGACATCAATGGCTGGACCTACATCATGAGCAACTTCCAGCACGCCGGGGATTGGGGCGGCATCCATGCCGGGGTGAAGACCACGCTCGATCCGCTGATCCGCGCCAACTACAAGGACAAGTTCGGGGCGGCGGTGGGCTACCTGACCGGGGAGCTGGCGCAGTTCAAGCTGGCCAAGGCGTAACGCTCGTGGGGCGGTGCCGGTGTGCATGCGTATATTGAACGCGTGGACGGGAATACCCGCCTCGCCGGCCACGTCCACCCTGCGTCACAACGCAATTATCCGTTCTGAAACAGGCGCACGAATTCGGCTGCCGCCGCGCCCGGGTCCGGCGCCGCATACACGCTGCTGATCGCCGCCGCCATGTCGGCGCCGAGCGCCACCAGCGGCTGCGCCCGCTCCGCCGTCATGCCGCCGATGACCACCACCGGCAGGCGCAACACTGCCTTCGCGCGCGCCACGAGCGCCGGCGGCGTGGTCACCGGATACTGTTTTACCAGCGACGGATAAAAGCCGCCGAAGGCGACGTAGCTGGCGCCGTTTTCCTGTGCCGCCAGCGCCAGCGCGAAGTTGCCGTAGCAGGACGCGCCGACGATCTTGCCCGGTCCGAGCGCGTCGCGCACCGACGCCACCGCCGCATCGGTCCCGCCGACGTGCACGCCGTCGGCGTCCAGGCGCCGGCACAGGTGCACGTGGTCGTTGATCACCAGCGGCCGGCCGTGGCGGCGGCACAGCGCCAGCAGGGCCGCCGCCTGTTCCTCGCGCAGTGGAGTCGACGCCGTCTTGTGGCGGTACTGTACCAATGCGGCGCCGGCTTCCAGCGCGGCGTGGGTGGCGTCCAGCAGGCGTTCGGTGTCGTCCCAGTCGGGCGTCACCAGGTACAAACCCTTCATGTTCAGTCCCATGCTCATGCTCCTCGATGCTGGATGCGGCGCGGAATGCGCTGGCCGGGGGCGATCACGTAGGAATCGGCCAGCGCCTGGTTGCAGTAGCGCTGGCCGTTTTCCAGCGCTTGCGACATCGGTTCGCCCAGCGCCAGGCGCGCCGCGATGCTGGACGCCAGCGTGCAGCCGCTGCCGTGGAATTCGCCGGGCAGGCGCGGCCAGCGCCAGGCGCGCGCGCCCTCGGGCCCGATCCAGCGGTTGACCACCTCGGCGCCGTCGGCACGGTGGTCGGCATCGTGGCCGCCGGTCAGCAGCACGTGCGCGCAGGCGCGCGCCAGGTCGCCGATGCGCGCGGCTTCCGGCCCGTTCGGCGTCAGCAGCGTGGCCAGCGGCAGCAGCGGCAGCAGGCTGGCCAGCGCGTCGTCGCGCCCGAGGGCGTCGCCGCGGCCGCTGGCCAGCACCGGATCGAGCACCACCGGCAGCGCCGGCCAGCGCGCGCGCAGCGTGCCGACCAGCGCGGCGATCGCCTCGGCATTGTCGCGGCTGCCGACAATGCCGATCTTGACCGCGCCCACCGGGATGCCCTCGGCCAGCAGCAGCGCCTGGCGCGCCAGCAGGGCGGCGTCCACCGGTACCACCTCGCGCACGCGGTTGTTGTCCTGCACCGTGAGCGCGGTGACCACCGGCAGCGCGTGCGCGCCCTGGGCGGCGATGGCTTCGATGTCGGCGCCGATGCCGGCGCCGCCGGACGGGTCAAGCCCGGCGAACACCAGCACGCACGGGCGCGCAGATTCGTGCGCGGCGGCGCGCGCTGCTTCAGCTTCCCGCGGCGCCCCCATCAGACCCGTCCCGCCATCGGCGACGACGGAGAGGCCGCGAAACGGCGCGCCATGCGCCCGGCCAGCCAGGCTTCGCGCCCGGCCTCCACCGCCAGGCGCATCGCGCGCGCCATCCGTACCGGATCGTGCGCCAAGGCGATGGCGCTGTTCATCAGCACGCCGTCGCAGCCGAGCTCCATCGCGATGGCCGCGTCGGAAGCGGTACCGACCCCGGCATCGACCAGCACCGGCACCTTGGCCTGCTCGATGATCAGCGACAGGTTCCACGGATTCAGGATGCCCATGCCCGAGCCGATCAGCGAGGCCAGCGGCATCACCGCCACGCAGCCGATGTCTTCCAGCATGCGCGCCTGGATCGGGTCGTCGCTGCAGTAGACCATCACGTCGAAGCCGTCGCGCACCAGTTCCTCGGCGGCGCGCAGGGTTTCCGGCATGTTGGGGAACAGGGTCTTGTCGTCGCCCAGCACTTCCAATTTCACGAGCTTGTGCCCGTTCAGCAGTTCGCGCGCCAGCTGCAGCGTGTACACGGCATCCTTCGCGTCGTAGCAGCCGGCGGTGTTGGGCAGGATGGTGTAGCGCGCGGGGGGCAGCGCCTCCAGCAGGTTGGGCGCGTGCGGGTCCTGGCCGATGTTCACGCGGCGGATCGCCACGGTGACGATGTCCGCGCCGGCCGCCTCGGTGGCGGCGCGGGTCTGGTCCAGGTCGCGGTACTTGCCGCTGCCCACCAGCAGGCGCGAACGGTACTGCTTGCCGGCGATGACGAGCGGCTTGTCCGCGCGCGCGGCGCTGGTCGTTGCATTCGTGTTTGCATTCATGATGTCCGTTTATCCTTGTTTTCGAAGGGGCGGCGTTCAGCCGCCGCCGATGGCGCGCACCACGTCCACGCGGTCGCGCGGCGCGGGGATGGTCTCGGCCCAGCGTTCGCGCGGCACCACGCGCCGGTTGACGGCCAGGGCCAGCGCCTGGCCGGCCAGGCCGAGCGCGGCCACCAGGTCGTGCAGGCTGGCGCCATCGGGCAGCGCGTGCGGCGCGCCGTTCAGTTCGATGTCCGGCACGATTACTCCTTGTGATACAGCTCGGCGCCGCGGCGCATGAATTCCACCGCTTTCACTTGCATGCCCTGCGCCAGCGCGGCGCCGGGTTCGGCGATGCCCTGCCTGGCGGCGTAGTCGCGCACCTCCTGCGTGATCTTCATCGAGCAGAAATGCGGGCCGCACATCGAGCAGAAGTGCGCCACCTTGCTCGACTCCTTGGGCAGCGTCTCGTCGTGGAAGGCGCGCGCCTTGTCCGGGTCCAGTCCCAGGTTGAACTGGTCGGCCCAACGGAACTCGAAGCGCGCCTTCGACAGCGCGTTGTCGCGGATCTGCGCGCCCGGATGGCCCTTGGCCAGGTCGGCCGCGTGCGCCGCTATCTTGTACGTGATGATGCCGTCCTTGACGTCGTTCTTGTCGGGCAGGCCGAGGTGTTCCTTGGGCGTCACGTAGCACAGCATGGCTGTGCCGTACCAGCCGATGTTGGCGGCGCCGATGCCGGAGGTGATGTGGTCGTAGCCGGGCGCGATGTCGGTGGTCAGCGGTCCCAGCGTGTAGAAGGGCGCTTCGTGGCACTGCTCCAGCTGCAGGTCCATGTTTTCCTTGACCATGTGCAGCGGTACGTGGCCCGGCCCTTCGATCATGGTCTGCACGTCGTGGCGCCAGGCGATTTGCGTGAGTTCGCCCAGCGTCTTCAGCTCGGCCAGCTGCGCTTCGTCGTTGGCGTCGTAGATCGAGCCGGGGCGCAGGCCGTCGCCCAGGCTGAAGGCGACGTCGTAGGCCTTCATGATTTCGCAGATCTCGTCGAAACGCGTGTACAGGAAGGATTCCTTGTGATGTGCCAGGCACCACTTGGCCATGATCGAGCCGCCGCGCGAGACGATGCCGGTCAGGCGGTTCGCCGTCATCGGCACGAAGGGCAGGCGCACGCCGGCGTGGATGGTGAAGTAGTCGACGCCTTGCTCGGCCTGTTCGATCAGGGTGTCGCGATAGATTTCCCAGGTGAGTTCCTCGGCCTTGCCATGGACCTTTTCCAGCGCCTGGTACAGCGGCACGGTGCCGATCGGAACCGGACTGTTACGGATGATCCATTCGCGCGTTTCGTGGATGTGCTTGCCGGTCGACAGGTCCATCACGGTATCGCCGCCCCAGCGGATCGCCCAGGTCATCTTTTCGACTTCCTCGCCGATCGACGAGGTGACCGCCGAGTTGCCGATGTTGGCGTTGATCTTGACGAGGAAGTTGCGGCCGATGATCATCGGTTCCGATTCCGGGTGGTTGATGTTGGCCGGCAGGATGGCGCGCCCGCGCGCGATTTCGTCGCGCACGAATTCCGGCGTGATCTCGGCCGGAATGCTGGCGCCGAACGACTGGCCCGGATGCTGGCGGCCCAGCAGCGCCGCCATGCGCTGGCCGGTGGGACCGGCATCGGCCAGCGTGCGCAGGTATTCCTGGCGGCGCAGGTTTTCGCGGATCGCCACGAATTCCATCTCGGGCGTGACGATGCCCTGGCGCGCGTAGTGCATCTGCGTGACGTTACGGCCGGGCAGGGCGCGGCGCGGCTTGCGGTGCAGCTGGAAGCGCAATTCGGCCAGCTTCGGATCGTTCAGCCGTTCGAGGCCGTAGGCCGACGTCGGGCCGGCCAGCGCTTCGGTGTCGCCGCGCTCGCGGATCCATCCGGCGCGCGGGCAGGCCAGGCCGGAACGGATGTCGATGCTGGCTTGCGGATCGGTGTACGGGCCGGAGGTGTCGTAGACCCACACCGGCGGATTCGGTTCGAAGCCGAACGAGGCGGGCGTATCGGACTGGTGGATCTCGCGCATCGGCACGCGCAGGTCGGGCCGGCTGCCGGCAACGTAGACCTTGCGCGAATTCGGCAGCGGTGCGACGGCCGCGGCATCGACCGTGGCGTGGGTGGAAAGGAATTTCGGATCGGCGTTCAAGTGCACTCCCTGTCACTGTGAAGATCGGCGATCCAGCGGGAGGAGTGCGGAGCGAGGCATGTTGCGGCGCCGGTGGACGCGCACGCGCTGCTCTGTAGCTTCCCTTCGCTGGCATTATCCAGATCAGGTTCGGAGGGTATTTCTCACCCGCGCCCGTGACGGCGCAGGACCCCTAGCGTTGTTGCCGCCCCGCGATGGGGCGACGGCGCGAGTGTACGCGCGATTGGTGAGGTTGGCAATTGGATGCGATACTATCGCCGCTCCCGCAATCGCCTCCGCTCTACCATGCCCACCGTCTCCCAGCTGCTGCTGTACCCGATCAAATCCTGCGCCGGCATCTCGGTCGATGCCGCCGTGCTGCACGAATCCGGCCTGGCCGCGCAGGGCGTGCACGACCGCGAGTGGATGGTGGTGACGGAAACCGGCCAGTTCCTGACCCAGCGCGAACATCCGCGCATGGCATTGATCCGTCCGCGCCCCGACGGCGACACGCTGCGCGTGAGCGCGCCCGGCATGGACGACCTGGTGCTGCCGCTGGCCTGGCGCGACGACGCCCCGTCCAGCCGCGTGCGCGTCTGGGACGACGAGGTCGAGGCCGCCGATTGTGGCGCCGCCGCCGGCGCCTGGTTCACCCGTGCGCTCGGCCTGGAAGGCATCACCCCGTGCCGCCTGGCGCGCTTCCGGCGCGACGTGGTGCGCCCGACCAGCGTCAAGTGGACGAATGGGGTGCCGTCGCAGACGCGCTTCGCCGACGGTTATCCGCTGCTGCTGATCGGCCAGCCGTCGCTGGACGACGTCAACCTGCGCATGCGCGCCGCCGGCCGCGCTGCGCTGCCGATGGACCGCTTCCGGCCCAACATCGTGATCGACGGCCTGGAAGCCTTCGAAGAGGATTACGTGGGCGCGCTGCGCACCATTGCGCCGGCAGGCGAGGTGGTCGAGTTCAAGCCGGTGAAGCCGTGCGCGCGCTGCCCGATCCCGTCGATCGACCAGGCCACCGGCATCCCCGGCCCCGATCCGCTGGTCATCATGCAATCGTTCCGCGCCAATGCGCGCCTGGAAGGGGCGGTGTGCATGGGCATGAATTGCATCGTGACCGAAGGCGCCGGCGGCGAATTGCGCGTGGGCCAGGCGCTCGACGGCGAAATCGCGTTCTGATGCGGCATGCCGCGCCCGGCGATCCGGGGCCCGGCAATCCGGCGGCCGGCGATCCGGCGGCCGACGACACGCCGGCGCAGGTATCGCCACTGGTGATCCTGCTGCACGGCGTCGGCGGTACGCCAGCCGACATGGCGCCGCTCGCCGCGCTGGTCGAGACGGCCCTGCCGCGGGCGCGCATCGCCGCGCCGCCGGCCGCGCTGCCCTACGACCTCGGCCCGCACGGTTTCCAGTGGTTTTCGGTGGACGACATCGACGAGGCCGTGCGGCCGGGGCGCATCGCCGCTGCGCTGGACGCCTTTGTCGCCACCGTCGAAGCGCTCCAGCGCGCCCACGGGGCAGGTCCGGCGGACACCGTGCTGGTCGGCTTTTCGCAAGGCGCGATCATGGCGCTGGCAGCCTGCGCGCAACACTGGCTGGCGCACCATGTGGTCGCCATCGCCGGGCGCTTCGCGCCGCTTCCGGTGTGCTGGGAACGGCGCACCGTGGTCAGCCTGGTGCACGGCCGCATGGATGGCGTGATGCCGGTGGCACACAGCGAACTGGCCGCGGCGCGCCTGGCCGAACTCGGCGCCGACGTACGCCTGCAACTGGTGCCGCGCGGGATCCATATGCTGACGCCGGCGCTGCTGGCGCCGGCGGTCCATGCTGTGCTCGAAGAGTCGACATTCGATATTGGTCGAAGACGCTAGTCAGTTAATTTCAGCCATCGACCAAGTTTGGAAAAATTATTCCAAGAAGCTGGTTAGTGTTGGAATTTTTTACAGTCGAGCTCGGCATTTTTCATGCGTGTTGGATAAGCCTTTGAATTTTAAATATATCTTTGTTCTGGCACAGTAGTTGCTTATATCCGTGTATCTGGCTTTGTCACACTACTTAATGGATATCAAGATGAACGCAGTTTCGAAAACCGTCCTGGCCTGCACCGCCACCGCCGCCTTCCTGTTCGCTGGCGCCAGCGCCGGCGCGGCCGAATTCAACCAGTTCACCGTCCAGCCGGTTGGTACCAAGGCCGCCTTTACCGCCGATAAGATCACCGGTAACTACAGCGAAGTCGCTACCTTCAACGGCGACGGCACCTTCAACGTGTCGCTGTACTGGGATGCCGGCCAGTTCGTCACCAATGGCGGCAACATCGGCTTGGCTGCCCGCACTACCGGCCTGGGCACCGACTACGGCCTGTATGCCGTGTACACCGCGTCGGGCACCGTCAACACCGTGAACGGCGCCACCACCTTCACTTTCGTGCCGGGTACCGGCAACCTGTCGCTGTACCTGGACCTCGGCGCCGTCACCGCGGTTGGCGCCACGCCGTCGAACGGCTCGAGCGCATTCACCTTCACCGGCAACGAGACCGATGTCCTGCTGGCCAGCGGCGACCCGATCTCGGGCCTGGGCACCCTGGATCCGAACCTGAGCACCTGCGGCAGCAACGGCATCAACTGCGGCAGCGTGGGTTCCACCACCACCTTCGAACTGACCGAAGTCGGCAAGACCTTCTTCGTGGCGCCGAACCCGTTCTACAGCCTGTCGTTCCAGTCGAGCCACCTGAACAACTTCAGCCCGACCGGCACCCAGCTCATCAACGGTTCGCTGGACGTGGTGTTCAACCAGAGCACCGACGTGCCGGAACCGGCTTCGCTGGCCCTGCTCGGCCTGGGCCTGCTGGGCCTGGGCTTCGCGCGCCGCCGCAAGTCCTGATCGGGCGCGCGCCCGCTAGGGTGCGCCTCGCCGACGCGTCGTCCATGAAATCCACTGCCGCCTGCGGCAGTGGATTTTTTTATTCCCGCATATACCTGTCCGACGGGCATCCTCACAACGTTTTACATCGCGCCGCGCGTTTTTTCGTTTGCAAGGCGGCGTACTTGGCGTACCGTTATGGTTCTTGCTGAAAGGAATGATTAATGCATGAGGGCGGCGCCGGTGTGCGCGAACTGAAGGCCGAGAACGAAGCGCTGCGCGGGCAGCTCGCCAGTCTCATCGAGCAGGCCGAGAACAACTACGCGATCATGATGCGGCACCAGGCATTCGACCTCGAGATCGTGGGCGCCGCCGGTTTCCAGGAACTGGTCGCCACCATCTTCCGCCAGCTGCCGGTGATTTCCGACCTCGACGTCGTGACCCTGTCGCTGGTCGATGCCGGCGCCGACATCTATACCGTCATGCACAAGCTGGGCGTGGATTTCGAGGCGCTGCCCAACCTGCTGTTCCACGAGCATGCCGGGGCGCTCGGCCACGACCTGGCGCA
This sequence comes from Massilia forsythiae, assembly GCF_012849555.1. NCBI lineage: Bacteria > Pseudomonadati > Pseudomonadota > Betaproteobacteria > Burkholderiales > Oxalobacteraceae > Massilia > Massilia forsythiae. The sequence goes on along the minus strand of NZ_CP051685.1, from coordinate 1,384,148 downwards.
GGACGCCCCGAAACCGCTGCTCGGTCCGCACGACCCGGCGCTGCACCGCATGGCCTTCCCGCAGCCGCCGGCCGGCCTGGCCAGCGTCGCCCTGGTGCCGCTGCTACGCAACAAGCGCCTGCTGGGCAGCCTGAACCTGGGCAGCCGCGATCCCGCGCGCTTCACGCCGCTGCTCGGCACCGACTTCGTCGAGCACATGGGTTCGATCATCGCGATCTGCCTGGAAAACGTGATCAGCAACGAGATGTTGAAGTACATCGGCCTGACCGATGCGCTGACCGGCGTCTATAACCGCCGCTACATGGACCGCCGCCTGGTCGAGGAGATCGGCCGTGCGCGCCGCCAGACTTACCGCGTCTCGTGCATGTACATCGACATCGATCATTTCAAGCAGGTCAACGATGTCCACGGACACGGCGCCGGCGACGAGGTGCTGCGCGAAGTTGCGGCGCGCATCAAGGCGGAGCTGCGCATGTCGGATGCGCTGGGGCGCTTCGGCGGCGAGGAATTCGTGGTGCTGCTGATCGACGCCGACCTCGACAGCGCGAGCCTGGTGGCCGGGCGCATCCGCGCCGGCGTGGCCGACCAGCCGTTCCTGCTGGCGGACGGGACGATGCTGTCGGTGTCGGTGTCGATCGGGGTGGCCACGCTCGACGATTTCGAGCGCGACCATGCGATCGAGGGCGTGGCGCAGCAGTTGGTGGCGCAGGCCGACCAGGCGTTATACGAAGCCAAGGAAAGCGGACGGAACAGGGTGGTGGCGCGGTAGGGTGGACGTGGCCGGCGAGGCGGCTTTGCCGTCCACCCTACCGCAACAATTTTCCTTCCGCGCGCGTCACCGCCGCGCCGGTCCCGCGCAACACCACCACGTCGCCGCCCAGCAGTTCCGTTTCCGGCCCCGGCTCGATGCGGTTGATGCCGCGCCGCACCGCCGTCACCTCGGCGCCGAATTCGTCCAGCCCCAGCTCCGCGATGCAGCGTCCGACCGCGGCGGCATCCTCCTTCAGCGTCACCGAATGCAGGCGCACGTAGCTGTGCGCCGGGTCGTCGCTGACGTCGCTGGCGCCGTGGAAGAAGCCGCGCAGCGAGGCGTAGCGCTCGTCGCGCGCGGCCTGCACCCGGTGCACCACCCGGCGCAGCGGCACGCCCATCACGACCAGCGCGTGCGAGGCCAGCATCAGGCTCGATTCCAGCGCTTCCGGCACCACCTCGGTGGCGCCCGCCTTTTTCAGCACGTCCAGTTCGGTATCGTCGTGGGCGCGCACGATCACCGGCAGCTTGGGCGCCAGCTCGTGCACCAGATGCAGTACCTTGATCGCCAAGCGCGTGTCGGCGAAGGTGATCACCAGCGCGCTGGCGCGGTTGATGCCGGCCGCGATCAGGCTTTCGCGCCGGGTGCAGTCGCCGTACGAGACGTTGGCGCCGCCGCTGCGCGCCTCCTGCACCCGTTCCGGATCGAGGTCGAGCGCGTACCACGGCAGCTTTTCCTCGGACAGCAGGGTGGCCAGGCTCTGGCCGCTGCGCCCGAAGCCGGCGATGATCACGTGCTTCTGCGCCGCCATCGTGCGGCTGGCCAGCTGGGTCAATTGCAGCGACTGCAGCATCCATTCGTTGGACGCCACCTTCATGGCGATCTTGTCCATGTTGGCGATGACGAACGGCGCGATCAGCATCGACAGCACCATCGAGGCCAGTACCAATTGGATCAGGAACGGGTCGATCAGCTTCGAGCCGGAAGCCAGGCTCAGCAGCACGAAGCCGAATTCGCCGGCCTGCGCCAGCGCCAGGCCGGTGCGCATGGCCACGCCGTCCGACGAGCCGAAGGCCTTGGCCAGTGCCGCGATCAGCGCGAATTTCAGCAGCACCGGCAGCAAGAGCAGGAGCAGCACGATCCACCAGTTGGCCAGCACCAGCTGGACGTTGAGCAGCATGCCGATGGTGATGAAGAACAGCCCGAGCAGCACGTCGCGGAACGGCTTGATGTCTTCTTCCACCTGGTGTTTGTATTGGGTCTCGGAGATCAGCATGCCGGCCACGAACGCGCCCAGCGCCATCGACAGGCCGGCGTGCTCGGTAATCCAGGCCGCGCCCAGCGTCACCAGCAGCAGGTTCAGCATGAACAGTTCCTGCGAGCGGCGCTTGACCACCACCGTGAACCACCAGCGCATCAGCTTCTGGCCGAAGAACAGCAGCAGCGCCAGCACGGCGGCGGCCTTGACGGCGGCCCAGGCCAGCGTCATCGCCAGCTCTTCCGCCGGCTTGGCCAGCGACGGGATCAGGATCAAGAGCGGCACCACGGCCAGGTCCTGGAACAGCAGGATGCCGATGATGCGCCGTCCATGCTCGCTTTCCAGTTCCAGGCGCTCGGTCAGCAGCTTCGAGACGATCGCGGTGGACGACATCGCCAGCGCGCCGCCCAGCGCCAGGCCGGCCTGCCAGCCGATCCGGAACGGCAGGTTGCGCATGACGAGCGCGCCCAGCACCGTCACCACGACGGTCAGGCTCACCTGCGCCAGGCCCAGGCCGAACACGATGCGCCGCATCGCCTTCAGCTGCGCCAGCGAGAATTCGAGGCCGATCGAGAACATCAGGAACACCACGCCGAATTCGGCCAGCGCGTGGGTGGAAGGGCCGTTGTCGGCCAGGTTCAGGGCGTTCGGGCCGATCAGCACGCCCACCGCCAGGTAGCCCAGCATGGGCGGCAGGTGCAGCATGCGGAATGCGACCACGCCGAGGACGGCGCTGCCGAGGAGGAGGAGGGTGAGTTCGAGGCCGGATGTCATGTGGTGCGATACGCCTCCGGCTGCGTGCGGCCGTGATCCGGGGCCGTCATGTGTTTTGTTACCACTGGCAAGTTTCTTGCTTTCCCAATTCGGCTATACTTTGACTATGAGTGTAACCCATGAACAAATAATGCTGACAAGTTTTGACGAGGCCAGCGCCCGGCGCGCCCTGGCGCTGGCCGGCGAGGCGCTGGAGATCGAGGCCGACGCGATCCGCAAGCTGCACGCGCGCCTCGGCCGGGACGACAGCGTGCCGCGCGCGGTGGCGCTGATGCTGGCCTGCCGCGGCCGCGTGGTGGTGTCCGGCATGGGCAAGTCCGGCCACATCGCACGCAAGATCGCCGCCACGCTGGCTTCCACCGGCACCCCGGCGCTGTTCCTGCACCCGGCCGAAGCCGCGCACGGCGACCTCGGCATGGTGACCGCGCAGGACGTGTTGGTCGCGATCTCGTATTCCGGAGAGAGCAGCGAGCTGGCGGTGGTGCTGCCGGCGGTAAAACGCATGGGCGTGCCCGTGATCGCCATGACCGGCAAGCCGGCCTCGCGCCTGGCGCAGGTGGCCGACGTGCACCTTGACGTCTCGGTCGACAAGGAAGCCTGCCCGCTGAACCTGGCGCCGACCACCAGCACCACGGTCACGCTGGCGCTGGGCGACGCCCTCGCGGTGGCGCTGCTGGAACTGCGCGGCTTCAAGCCGGACGATTTCGCGCGCTCGCATCCGGGCGGTGCGCTGGGCCGGCGCCTGCTGACCCACGTGCGCGACGTGATGCGCAGCGGCGCCGCGGTGCCGCAGGTGGCGCCCGATGCGCTGCTCACCGACGCGCTGCTGGAAATCTCGCACAAGGGCATGGGCATGACCGCCATCGTCGATGCGGATGGGCGCCCGGTCGGCGTGTTCACCGACGGCGACCTGCGCCGCCTGATCGAGAAGGGCCAGCATTTCGGCCAGCTGCGCATCCGCGACGTGATGCACCTGGAGCCGCGCCGCATCCATCCGGACCGGCTGGCGGTCGACGCGGTGGCGGTGATGGAGGAATTCCGCATCAACCAGATGCTGGTGACCGGCGACGACGGCAAGCTGGTGGGCGCGCTGCACATCCACGACCTCACGCGCGCCAAGGTGATCTGATGACGAACACCTTGGACTCGCAACTCGAGCACATCCGCCGCGCCGCGCGCGTCAAGGTCATGATCTTCGACGTCGACGGCGTGCTCACCGACGGCAGCCTGACCTACAACGCCGACGGCGAGGCCACCAAGACCTTCTTCGTGCTGGACGGCCTCGGCATCCAGCTGCTGCGGCGCACCGGCGTGCGCACCGCCATCATCAGCGCGCGCAATTCGCCGATCGTGGTGCGGCGCGCGGCCGACCTCGGCATCGACCACGTGTTCCAGGGCCAGCACGACAAGCGCCTGGCCTTTGCCTCGCTGCTGCAGGAAACGGGCGTCGCGGCCGAGGAGTGCGGCTACATCGGCGACGACGTGATCGACCTGCCGTTGCTGTCGCGCGTCGGCTTCGCGGTGGCGGTGCCGAGCGGCCATCCGGAAGTGCAGCACCGCGTGCATTACGTGACGAAAAACCCGGGCGGGCGCGGCGCGGTGCGCGAAGTGTGCGACCTGGTGATGCGCGCGCAGGGCACCTACGACCAGGCGCTGGCGCCGTATTTCGGGTAACGCGATGGCACCGGCGAACTATAAACGCACCGCCCACCGCTGGCGTTTGCTGGCCCTGATGCTGACCGGCGTGTTCTTCGCGTTCGGCAGCTTCTGGCTGGTGCAGATCATGCAGCGCGGCGGCGACGGCAACCCCGACGTCAACCTCGGCGACGCGCCCGACTACATCATCGAGAACTTCAGCTTCGTGCGCATGTCGGAAACCGGCAAGCCGAAGTACGTGATCTCGGGCGCGCGCCTGACCCACCGCCCGGCCGACAACACCTCGGTGATCGACAAGCCGGTGGTGCAGAGCATGACGGTCGAGCACCCGCGCATGACCATGACCGCGAATACCGCGCACATCAACCAGGACCAGAACCAGATCGACCTGGCCGGCAACGTCGACATCCACCGTCCCGGCAACGCCACCACGCAGCCGATGCAGATCCGCACCGAGGCATTGACCCTGCTGCCGGACGAGGACATCGCCAAGACCGACCGCAAGATCGACATGACGCTCGGCGCCACCGCCGTCACCGGCACCGGCATGATCGCCAACAACGCCACCCAGCAGATCCACCTGGGCGGGCGCGGCCAGATCGTCTATCCGCCGCGCGGCAAGCGCTGAAGCGCCCATCACAAGGACCCGTAACCAATGAAAAAACTATTCGCCGTCGTTGCCCTGTCGCTGGCAACGCTCACCGCCTGGGCCGAAAAGGCGGACTCGCTCAAGCAGGCCGTGATCAAGTTCGATACCGGCGACGTCGACGAGGTCAGGCAGACCCGCACGCTGACCGGCAACGTGGTGGTGGAGCGCGGCACGCTGACGCTGAAGTCGGACAAGGCCGTGCTCAAGGAATCGCCCGAGGGCTACATGCTGGTGACGCTGACCGCGGCGCCGGGCAAGGTCGCCAGCTTCCGCCAGAAGCGCGACGGCGGCCCCGACCTGTGGATGGAAGGGCAGGCCCAGCGCATCGAGTACGACGAGCGCACCGAACTGGTCAAGCTGTTCTCGAACGCGGTGGTGCGCCAGCTGGAAAACGGCAAGCTGTCGAGCGAAGTCAACGGCGCCTTCATTTCCTACGACAACCGCACCGAGGTGGCCAACGTGCGCAACGACGCCAGCGGCCAGACCAAGGCGGGGCAGGGCCGCAACACCATCATCATCGCGCCGCGCCGCAATGCGAATGCGGCCGCCGCGCCGGCCGCCGCCGCACCTGCCGTGGCTGCGCCTGCGGCCGAGGGCAGCCGATGATGGACGTCCGCCCCGAAGCCGCCGTGGTCGAATGCAGCGGCGGCAGCACCCTGGTCGTCAAGGGCCTGCAAAAGAGCTACGGCAAGCGCCTGGTGGTGCGCGACGTCTCGCTGCAGGTCGCCTGCGGCGAAGTGGTGGGCTTGCTCGGCCCGAACGGCGCCGGCAAGACCACCTCGTTCTACATGATCGTCGGCCTGGTGCCGTCGGACGCCGGCAGCATCGACATCAACGGCACCGACGTGACGAGCATGCCGATCCACCGGCGCGCATTGCTGGGACTGTCGTACCTGCCGCAGGAAGCCTCGGTGTTCCGCAAGCTGACGGTGGAAGAGAACATCCGCGCCGTGCTGGAGCTGCAGCGCGAGAACGGCAAGCGCCTGGGCAAGGAGCGCATCCGCGAGCGGCTCGACGAACTGCTGGCCGAACTGCAGATCGAGAAGCTGCGCGAGAGCCCGGCGCTGTCGCTGTCGGGCGGCGAGCGGCGGCGCGTGGAGATCGCGCGCGCGCTGGCCACCAATCCGCGCTTCGTGCTGCTGGACGAACCGTTCGCCGGCGTCGACCCGATCGCCGTGATCGAGATCCAGCGCATCGTGCGCTTCCTGAAGGAGCGCGGCATCGGCGTGCTGATCACCGACCACAACGTGCGCGAGACGCTCGGCATCTGCGACCGCGCCTACATCATCAACCAGGGCGCGGTGCTGGCATCCGGGCGTCCCGACGACATCATCGCCGACGAGTCGGTGCGCCGCGTCTATCTCGGCGAACACTTCCGCATGTAGTCATGAAACAGTCGCTGCAACTCAAGACCTCGCAACACCTGGCACTGACCCCGCAGCTGCAGCAGTCGATCCGGCTGCTGCAGCTGTCCACGCTCGAACTGCACCAGGAAATCGAACAGGTGCTGAGCGATAACCCGCTGCTGGAACGCCTGGACGATCCGCTCGACCGCTCGGTGCGCCTGCTGGCCGACGGCGCCATCAACAACAACGCCGGCACGTCGACGACCCCGTCGAACGAGGCGCCCAACGCGGAAGCCAACGGCCAGGAAGGCGGCGCCGCTGCCGAGAACGGCGAAGGCGGCGAAGCCAGTGGCGACGAGGGCGGCGGCGCAGCCGAAGGCGCGGATGCCGACTGGGGAGAGACGGGACGCGCCAGCGGCAATGGCGACGACGAGGACGGCCGCCCGCAGCTGGAAGCCAGTCCGGTCTCGCTGCGCGAGCATTTGATGGAGCAGTTGCGCCTGACCTGCTTCGCCGCGCGCGATTGCGCGCTGGTGGAACTGGTGATCGACGCGCTCGACGACAACGGTTACCTGGAAGAGCCGTTGGACGACATCCACGCGCGCCTGCCGCAAGAGCTGGAAGTCGAGTTCGACGAGCTGCGCACCGCGCTGGCGCTGGTGCAGAGCATGGACCCGCCCGGCGTCGGGGCGCGCAGCGCGGCCGAGTGCCTGGCGCTGCAGATCCGGCGCATGCACGGCGTGCCGCTGGTGACGCGGCGCATGGCCCTGGTCATCGTCGAGCGCTACCTGAGCTGGTTCGCGCAGCGCGAATTCAACAAGCTGAAAAAGGCGCTCGACTGCGACGACGAAGACCTGCGCGAGGCGCAGGCGGTGATCCGCCAGTGCAATCCGCATCCGGGTGCGGCATTCGCAGCGGACGTGTCCGACTACGTGGTGCCGGACGTGATCGTGCGCCGCGCCAAGGACGGCTGGAGCGTGCAATTGAATCCGGAAGTGATGCCGCGCCTGCGCGTGAACAGCGTGTACGCGTCGCTGCTGAAACAGGGCAAGAGCGAGAGCCAATTGAGCGCGCAATTGCAGGAAGCGAAGTGGCTGATCAAGAACATGCGCCAGCGTTTCGACACGATCCTGCGCGTGGCGCAAGCCATCGTCGATCGCCAGCGCAACTTTTTCTCCCATGGCGCGGTTGCCATGCGTCCCCTTGTTTTACGCGAGATAGCTGATACACTAGGCCTACACGAGAGCACAATTTCTCGGGTTACAACTCAAAAATACATGCTGACGCCGCATGGCATGTTCGAGTTGAAGTACTTTTTTGGGAGCCACGTTGCGACCGAGGCGGGCGGTGAAGCGTCCTCGACGGCAATCCGGGCTCTGATCGTGCAACTTACAGGAGCGGAAGACCCCAAGAATCCCTTATCGGATAGCAAGATTGCGGACATGCTGGGGGAGCAGGGCATGGTGATTGCGCGCCGCACGGTCGCCAAGTACCGTGAAGCCTTGAAGATTCCACCCGTCAGCCTCCGCAAATCCTTGTAGCCGGCCTTCGTATCAAGCGCTGTTCGCCGCATTTTCCCCAAAGCCCGGACAGCTGCGTATCTTCAAAGGAGTGTGTATGAATCTCACCATCAGTGGACATCACCTGGATGTAACCCCCGCCATCCGAGAATACGTACAGAACAAGCTCGAGCGCATCACCCGCCATTTCGATCAAGTGATCGACTCCCACGTCATCCTCTGCATCGACAACCTCACCGAGAAAGAAAAACGCCAGAAGGCCGAGATCAACCTGCGTGTCGCGGGCAAGATCGTGCACGTCGCCAGCGCGGCCCACGACCTGTACGCAGCGATCGACATGCTGATGGACCGTCTCGACCGGCAAGTGCAGAAGTACAAGCAGATGCTGCAAAATCACAGTCGCACGGCGCTCAAGCATCTGTCCGATGCGGGCGATGCCGACGACGTTCCCGCCACGGCATAAGCCGGCTGCAGCAACGACAACGAAGGGCGCATCGGCGCCCTTTTTGCTTGATGGACGTCCGCAAAATACCATGAACCAACACGTGCACGCCCGCGTCGTCAACCGCACCGGCATCCTGACGCTGGACCGTCCCAAGGCCCTCAATTCCCTGTCGCTCGACATGGTGCGTGCGCTCACCGCGGCGCTGCTGGCGTGGCGCGCGGACGATGGCGTCGATGCCGTCGTCATCGGCAGCACCAGCGACAAAGCCTTGTGCGCCGGCGGCGACATCCGCTTTTTCCACCAGGCCGGCGGCGCCACGCCCGGCACCGGCAGCGCGCTGCTGGAAGATTTCTTCACCGAAGAATACACGCTGAACCACCTCGTGCATTTTCATGGTAAACCGTATATATCGTTGATGGACGGCGTGGTGATGGGCGGCGGCATGGGCATCGCCCAGGGCGGCCCCGGCTGCGGCCTGCGCATCGTGACCGAGCGCACCAGGATGGCGATGCCGGAGGTGAACATCGGCATGTTCCCGGACGTCGGCGGCAGCCATTTCCTGGCGCATGCGCCGGGCCGGCTCGGCGTCTACCTGGGCGTGAGCGGCGCCACCATCGGCGCCGCCGACGCGCTGTATGCCGGCCTGGCCGACCTGTTCGTGCCCGCCGCCCGGCTGGACGGCTTGCGCGCACTGGTCGGCAGCGTGCCCGGCGCCGCACTGCCCGAAGCGATGCGCGCCTTCGCCGCGCCGTTCGCAGCGCAGGCCGGAGACAGCGAGCTGAGCGCGCAGCGCGCGTCGATCGACCGCCATTTCGGCGCTGCCTCGGTGGCGGACATCGTGGCGTCGCTGGCCGGCGACCCGGACCCGTTCGCCCAGGCCGCCCTGGCCGCGATGCGGCGCCGCTCGCCCTTGATGATGTGCGTGACGCACGCGATGCTGGCGCGCGCCGCCGGCATGGACTTTGCCGATTGCCTGCGCATGGAGCGCAGCCTGGTGCGGCGTGCGTTCGAGCACGGCGAGATCCTGGAAGGCGTGCGCGCGCTGGCGGTCGACAAGGACAATGCGCCGCGCTGGAACCCGCCGGCGCTGGAACAGGTGACGCCGGAAATGATCGAACGCTTCTTCGCACCGGTATGGCCGCCGTACGCGCATCCGCTGCGCCATCTCTGAACCGTTTCATCGATCCCTGGGAGGATGCATGGACGCCGAGTCGATACCGCCGCAGTCGATACCACAGTCATGGCGGGCATCCCTGGCCGGCTGCCGCTGGACGCGCCAGGAAACCGGTTGCTCGGAGGCGCAGGTGTGGCGCCTGGATGCGCCCGGCCGTCCCGCGCTGTTCGTCAAGGCCGAACCCGCGGGTCCGCTGTCGGAACTGGCCGACGAGGCGGCGCGCCTGCGCTGGCTGGGCGCAAGCGGCATTCCCTGCGCGCCGGTGCGTGGCGAGGCGCACCACGCCGGCCACGACTGGCTGCTGCTGGGCGCCGTGCCCGGCAGCGACCTGGAAGCGAGCGGCATCGATCCCGGTGCCGGCGTCGCGCTGCTGGCCGGAGCGCTGCGCGCGCTGCACGCGCTCGATCCGGCCGGCTGTCCGTTCGACCACCGCGCCGCGCTGCGCATCGAACGCGCCGATGCGCGCCTGCAGGCGGGCCTGGTCGACACGGACGACCTGGACCAGGGTCACCGTGGCCTGGCGCCGGTCGAGCCGTTGGCGCGCCTGCGCGCGCAGGCGCCGCTGCGCGAAGAGCCGGTGGTCGCGCACGGCGATGCCTGCCTGGCGAACGCGATCGTGAACGAGGGCCGCTTCAACGGCTGGATCGATTGCGGCAGGCTGGGCGTGGCCGACCGCTGGCAAGACCTGGCGCTGGCCACGCGCGACATCGGCGACACCTGGGGAGAAGAATGGGTCGCGCCCTTCCTGCGCGCCTACGGCGCCGCACCGGACCCGGCGCGCAATGGGTTCTACCGCTTGCTCGACGAATTCTTTTGAAACGCCGCGCCGTTCAGGTCAGGGCTGTTCGCGGTGCCGCACCACTACCCGCTCGCTGTCGCTGAAGTAGGCGCCCAGGCGTTCCGCCATGTACACCGAGCGGTGCTGGCCGCCGGTGCAGCCGACCGCCACCGTCAGGTAGCTGCGGTTGTCCTTCTTGAACGAAGGCAGCCACTTGGCGACGAAGGCGCGCACGTCGGCCAGCAGCTCGATCGCCTGCGGCTGGGCGTCGAGGAAGGCGATCACCGGCGCATCCCTGCCGTTCAGCGGGCGCAGCGTCACGTCGTAGTACGGGTTCGGGACGGCGCGCACGTCGAACACGAAGTCGGCGTCGAGCGGCACGCCGTGCTTGAAGGCGAAGGATTCGAAGAACAGCGTCAGCGGCGCGTACTCGACCTCGGCCAGTTCCTTGACCCAGGCGCGCAGTTTATTCGCCGACAGTTCCGAGGTATCGATCACGTGGCCCAGCTTTTCGATCGGCAGCAGGCGCTCGCGCTCTTCCAGGATGCATTCGATCAGCGTGCGGCGCGAGGCCGGATTTTCTCCCGGGCGCAGCTCGTGCGACAGCGGGTGGCTGCGCCGCGTCTCGGAAAAGCGCGCCACCAGCGAATGGGTGCTGGCGGTCAGGTAGATCACCTTGACGTGATGGCCTTCTTCGCGCAGCGCAGCCACGGTGTGCGGCAGCTCGGCCAGCGACTGGGCGCTGCGCGCATCGACCGCCACGGCGACGCACCGGGTGTGTTCGCCGTCGACGGTGCGGACCAGGGCCGGCAGCAGCGGCGGCGGGAGATTGTCGACGCAATAATAACCTGCGTCTTCGAGGACGTTCAGGGCAACGGATTTACCGGAGCCCGAGATACCGGTAATGAGAAGGATGCGCATGCGGCGATGATAGCATCGGCGCGGCATCGACGCAGGCCCTGATCGCCGTCAATCGCTGCTCATCGCCTGGCGCTGGCGTTCCATGAATTCCTGCAAGGTATCGATGCCGCGCAGTTGCAGGATCGTGTTGCGCACCGCCGCCTCCAGCAGCACCGCGATGTTGCGGCCGGCCGCGACCGGAATGACGACCTTGCGGATCGGCAGGCCGAGCACGTCCTCGGTCGGGAAGTGGAAGGGCAGGCGTTCCACTTCTTCGTCGAGCGCTCCGCGCTTGACCAGGTGCACGATCAGTTTCAGGCGCATCTTGCGGCGCACCGCGGTCTCGCCGAAGATCGCCTTGATGTCGAGCAGGCCCAGGCCGCGCACTTCGAGCAGGTTTTGCAGCAGCGGCGGGCAGCGCCCCTCGATCATGTTGGGCGCGATGCGCGAGAATTCGACCGCATCGTCCGCCACCAGGCCGTGCGAGCGCGAGATCAGTTCCAGGCCCAGTTCGCTCTTGCCCAGGCCGGAATCGCCGGTGATCAAGACGCCTACGCCGAGCACGTCCATGAACACGCCGTGCATGATGACGCGCTGCGCCAGCTTCTTCGACAGGTACACGCGCAGGAAGTCGATCACCTGCGCCGCCGGCAGCGGCGTCGAGAACAGCGGAATGTTCTGCTCGTCGCAGATGGCGAGGATGTCGGGCGGGGTGTCGAGGCCTTGGGCGATGATCAGCGCCGGCGGACCGCCGCCGATCAGTTCGCCGATCACGTGGCTGCGCGACCCCGACTTCAGGCGCTGGTAATAATTCAATTCCTGGTGCCCGAACACCTGGATGCGGCCCGGGTGGATCAGGTTCAGGTGGCCGACCTGGTCGGCGGCCGAGACCGCGTCGCCCGAGATCAGGCGTTCGCCGCCGGGAAAGCCGGCGAACCAGCCCAGTTGCAGGCTGTCGCGGTTGTCGTCGTACAGCCGTTGGATGGTCAGCGGAGTCTGCAGCATGGCGGCGCCATCAACCCAGGGCTTGCAGGCTGGGCTGCCAATTGATGATGCGCTCGTGCACTGATTTCGGATCGGGATCGGTGGCCAGCGCCGTGCGGATCGCTTCGTCCGAGAACAGTTCCGCGATCTCGGACAGGATTTCCAGGTGCTGCTGGGTCACATGGTCCGGAATCAGGAGGAAGAACAGCAGTTTGACCGGCTGCCCGTCCGGCGATTCGAACGGGATCGGCTCGACCAGCCGCACGAACGCGGCCAGCGGCGCCTTTAAACTCTTGCTGCCCTTGATGCGCCCGTGCGGCACCGCCACGCCGTGGCCCAGGCCGGTCGACCCGAGGCGCTCGCGCGCGAACAGGTTGTCCGACACGGTCGAGCGGGCAATGCCGCAGTTGTTTTCGAAAATCAGGCCGGCCTGTTCAAAGGCGCGCTTCTTGCTCGAGACTTCCAGGTCGAGCTGGACATTCTCGAGCGAGAGGATTTTGCTTAAATTTGTCATAACACGCTTCGATATTGCGAAGCACCACCAGTGCTTGCGAGCGGGAATTATAGGCCCGTTTCATGGCCGTGACATTCGATTTCGCATACACCGGACAGGGTGTTTCGTCTCTGCTGCAAACGGGTTGCCGCACGCTTTACAAGCCACGAAAGGCAATGCGCAATTTCCTATGCGAAATCAAAGATTTTACGCATGAAAACGCGTCGGCAAGGCGCCTGCGCCGATTTTTCTGGCAGGCGCCGCGCCGTCCATGCGTAGCGCATAGGCAGCGGAATCATTGCCGGATCGATCACGGCACCCGGCCCTTGTCGCCTGAAACGGACAGCAGATGGGGACGAACTGCCGCATTTCACGCGGCCTCGCCCATCCGGTGCCATCCTTATTGACGCGCCGTGCGCAAATTCGGCGGTTTTCCCGTGCTGAAATTGGCGCGCCACGGGTTGATGTCGAGCCCGCCGCGCCGGGTGTAGCGGGCATACACCGCCAGCTTGTTCGGTTTACACTCGCGCAAGATGTCGGTGAAGATTCGCTCGACACATTGCTCATGGAATTCGTTGTGTTCGCGGAAGCCGATCAGGTATTTCAGCAGGGCTTCCTGGTCGATCTGCGGACCGGCGTAATGGATCTGCACGCTGGCCCAGTCCGGCTGGCCCGTCACCAGGCAATTCGATTTCAGCAGGTGCGACACCAGGACTTCCTCGACCGCCGCTTCCTCGTGGTTCGCCTTCAACCATTGCGGCGACGGGGTGTAGCTGTCGATCTCGACGTCGAGGCGGTCCAGCAGCAGGCCGTCCAGTTCGCCCATCTTGCACTTGCCGAACTCTTCCGGCATGGTCACGCTCACATGCACCGGCGCACCAAAGGCGTTCGACAAGTCTTCGCGCAGCAGCGCCAGCAGCGCATCGCCGTTGGCCAGGCGCGTCTGGTTGAAGGAGTTCAAATACAGCTTGAAGGATTTCGACTCGACGATATTCGGCGAATCGGCCGGCGCGGTGATGGTCGCCAGCGCCACCTGCGGCTTGCCGCGCATGTTCAGCCACGACAATTCGTAGGCGTTCCAGATGTCGACGCCGAAGAAGGGCAGGGTGCCGGTCAAGCCGAGTTCGTCGCGCTTTTGCTGGCGCGGAATCGGGAACAGCAATTCGGGCGCGTACTGGGTCTGGTAGGCCGAGGTTTTGCCCAATGGAGATTGATCAGGGGTATTGTTCATGGTCTTGTCTCGCAATGCCGGTGAAGAGATCGACATGCCGGCCCGGCGGCGGCAAAGCGGCGTATCGTACACCTTTCTCGGCAATGCGGGGCGCGGGAACGGAGAGCGATGCAAGGTCATCGCACGAATCGCCGTAGGGTGGATGGCTCCACCCGGCATCATGCATCGACGCGGCGTATGCGCCATCCCACGCGTTCACAAAAACAACTTGTACACCGGATTCGCGCTCTCGTCCCAATGGCGGTAGCCCAGGCTCGCCAGGAATTCCCGGAACTCGTCCATTTCCCCGCCCGGCACCTGCAAGCCGACCAGGATCCGCCCGACGTCACCGCCCTGGTTGCGGTAGTGGAACAACGAAATATTCCAGTTCGGCGCCATGCTGTCGAGGAAGCGCATCAGTGCCCCCGGACGCTCCGGGAACTCGAACCGGTACAGCAACTCGTGCCGCGCCAATGTACTCTTGCCGCCCACCAGGTGCCGGATGTGCAGTTTCGCCAGCTCGTCGTGCGTCAGGTCGAGCGTGCGGAACCCGTGTTCCTCGAAGGTGCGCGCCAGCGCACCCGACTCGCTGCGGTTGCCCACCTGCACGCCGACGAACACGTGCGCCTCGCGCTCGTCGCTGATGCGGTAATTGAATTCCGTGACGTTGCGCGGCCCGACCAGCGAACAAAAACGCTTGAAGCTGCCGCGCTGCTCGGGAATCGTCACGGCGAACACCGCCTCGCGGTCTTCGCCGACCTCGGCGCGTTCGGCCACGAAGCGCAGGCGATCGAAGTTCATGTTGGCGCCGCAGGCCACCGCGACCAGGGTTTCGTTCTTCACCGGCTGGCGCGCCATCTGGGACCGTTCGACATAGGCCTTGGCGCCGGCCACCGCCAGTGCGCCGGCCGGTTCCAGGATGCTCCTGGTGTCCTGGAACACGTCCTGGATCGCGGCGCAGATGGCGTCGGTGTCGACGATGATGATCTCGTCCACGACTTCCTTGGCCAAACGAAAAGTTTCCTCGCCCACCAGGCGCACCGCGGTGCCGTCCGAGAACAGGCCGACGTCGGGCAGCGTCACGCGCTGGCCGGCGCGCAGGCTTTTTGCCATCGCATCCGAATCGACGGTCTGCACGCCGACGATCTTGATGTCCGGCCGCACCGCTTTCACATAGGCGCCGATGCCGGACACCAGCCCGCCGCCGCCGATGGCCACGAAGATCGCATGGATCGGGCCGGCATGCTGGCGCAGGATTTCCATGCCGATCGTGCCCTGGCCGGCGATCACGTCCGGGTCGTCGAACGGGTGCACGAAGGTCAGGCGCTGTTCGCGTTCCAGCGTCAGGGCGTGGTTGTAGGCATCGGTGTACGAATCGCCGTGCAGCACGATTTCGACGCTGGCGCCGCCGCGCGCCTTGACGGCATTGATTTTTACCGGCGGGGTGGTGGTCGGCATCACGATCAGCGCGCGGCAGCCGAGGCGGCAGGCCGACAGCGCCACGCCCTGCGCGTGGTTGCCGGCCGAGGCGCAGATCACGCCGCGCTTCAATTGTTCCGGCGACAGGTGGGCCATCTTGTTGTAGGCGCCGCGCAGCTTGAAGCTGAACACGCTCTGCATGTCTTCGCGCTTGAAATAGATGCGGTTGTCCATGCGCTGCGACAGGGTGGGGGCCAGTTCCAGCGGCGTTTCTTGGGCCACGTCGTAGACGCGCGCGGTCAGGATTTTCTTGAGGTAATCGATGGTCATGTTCGGATGCAGGCTGCGAGTTGTCGAGATGCCCTTCCGGATTCCGGGGCGACGTGCCGGTGACGTGGAACGGGCGGACGCGGCGGCACGGCGGCGAGACGAGCGCCGGCGTGGATGCGCGTGCCGTTCCAGGTAGCGGCGGGACTGTCCTGCGGGGTGGGTAACCGCGGCGTGCAGTGCGGCGGGCGGCGCCGGGTGAGCGTGGCCAACCGTGTCGTTACGATGGGTTGCTCCTCATTATAATGGACCGCTCCGCCGCCAACCTCCTTCCCATCGATGATCGAATCCGCCGTCCTCTGGCTGCTGAAATTCCTTGCCGTGCCGAGCGTCGGCCTGACGTCGGTGTTCCTGATCAGCTTCGTGTCTGCCACCCTGGTGCCGCTCGGGTCCGAACCGGCCGTGTTCGCGGTGGTCAAGGCCAATCCCGCCATGTTCTGGCCGGTGATCCTGGTCGCCACCCTCGGCAACACGATCGGCGGCGCGGTCGACTACTGGATCGGTTATCGGGCCAAGGTCGCTTTTGCCAAGGAGCGCAAATCGCGCTGGTTCCACTGGCTGGCGAAATATGGTGCGAAGACCATGCTGCTGTCGTGGGTGCCGGGCATCGGCGACCCGCTGTGCACGCTGGCCGGCTGGCTGCATCTGCCGTTCTGGCCGAGCGTCATGTACATGATGATCGGCAAGTTCGGCCGCTATGTGTTCATGACGGTGACGCTGCTGTACGTGCCGGATGGCTGGTGGAAGTGGATCGGGGAAACGACCAGCCGCCTGATCGGCTGAACAGGCCGCATCGTGACGGTTGATCGCACCCGGACGGCGCCTGCGGCACCCGGTATGGATAAGTTGCCTGCTTGTCTAGCGCGCCAAGTTTTCTGTGGTAAATCGGCGATTTTCCAAAAAGAAATTTAATCGAAAGGGGGTTTTTCCGCGGCTTCCTGCTTTTTGCGCCCCTTGTAAATCGTTCCCTGCCCAGCGTGTTGCAGCGCAATGGGCTAGAATGGCTGTCCTACGCGTCAGTACGTCAGCCGATCTCATGAACGCTCCTGCCAACATCCACGCCCTGCTCGAAGACAACGCGCCGACCCGTTTGCGCGAAATCCCCTATAACTACACCTCGTTTTCCGACCGCGAGATCGTGATCCGCCTGCTGGGCGAATCGTCCTGGAAACTGCTCGACGAATTGCGCGGCGCGCGCCAGACCGGCCGCTCGGCGCGCATGCTGTACGAGGTGCTGGGCGACATCTGGGTGGTGCGCCGCAACCCGTATCTGCAGGACGACATGCTGGACAATCCCAAGCGGCGCGCCAAGCTGATCGAGGCGCTGCACCACCGCCTGGGCGAAGTCGACAAGCGGCGCCTGACGGTCGATGCGGGAGAAGGCGTCGATGCGGCCGCGGCGGCCGCATCGACGACCCGCAGCAGCGCGGTGGAGCAATTGCTGGCAGCGGCGCGCAAGGCGGTCGACGATTTCGGCCGCGAATTCTCCGACATGTACGACCTGCGCAAGCGCGCACGCGCCGTGCTGGGCCGTTATACCGACAAGCGCAACATCCGTTTCGACGGCATGCACCGTACGTCGCACGTGACCGACGCCACCGACTGGCGCGTCGAGTACCCGTTCCTGGTGCTGGTGCCGGACAGCGAAGACGAGATGGCCGGCCTGGTCAAGGGCTGCATCGAACTCGGCCTGACCATCATCCCGCGTGGCGGCGGCACCGGCTATACCGGCGGCGCGATCCCGCTGTCGCCCTTGTCGGCGGTGATCAACACCGAAAAGCTGATCCAGATGAGCGAGGTCGAGCTGACCCGCCTGCCGGGCGTGGAGCGCGAGTACGCGACCGTCTACACCGGCGCCGGCGTGGTCACCCAGCGCGTCTCGCAGGCTGCCGAAAAGGCGGGCTTCGTGTTCGCGGTCGACCCGACCTCGGCGCACGCCTCCTGCGTCGGCGGCAACGTCGCCATGAACGCCGGCGGCAAGAAGGCGGTGCTGTGGGGCACGGCGCTGGACAATCTCGCTTCCTGGCGCATGGTCGACCCCAACGGCGACTGGCTCGACGTCACCCGCGTCGACCACAACCTGGGCAAGATCCACGACGTGCCGGTCGCCACGTTTACCTTGGAATGGCGCCATCCGGTGCCCAAGGGCAGCGAGCGCGCGCAACCGTTCCGCACCGAGACCCTGTCGATCGAAGGCCGCCGCTTCCGCAAGGAGGGTCTCGGCAAGGACGTGACCGACAAGTTCCTGGCCGGCTTGCCGGGCGTGCAGAAGGAGGGTACCGACGGCTTGATCACCTCGGCGCGCTGGATCCTGCACAAGATGCCGAAGTTCACGCGCACGGTGGCGCTGGAATTCTTCGGCCAGGCGCGCGACGCCATCCCGTCGATCGTCGAGATCAAGGATTACCTGGACCAGTTGCCGAAAAGCGGCAAGCCGGAATTCGCCAGCCTGCGCCTGGCCGGCCTGGAACACCTCGACGAGCGCTACCTGCGCGCGGTCGGCTACGCCACCAAGTCCAAGCGCGGCACCATGCCCAAGATGGCGCTGTTCGGCGACATCGTCGGCGACGACGAGAACGCCGTGGCGCTGGCCGCCTCGGAAGTGGTGCGCCTGGCAAACACCCGCGTGGGCGAGGGCTTCGTTGCCGTCAGCCCGGAAGCGAGGAAGAAATTCTGGCTCGACCGCTCGCGCACCGCGGCCATCGCGCGCCATACCAACGCTTTTAAGATCAACGAAGACGTCGTCATTCCTTTGAACCGCATGGGCGAGTACACCGATGGCATCGAGCGCATCAACGTCGAGTTGT
Source organism: Massilia forsythiae (assembly GCF_012849555.1). Taxonomy (NCBI): domain Bacteria; kingdom Pseudomonadati; phylum Pseudomonadota; class Betaproteobacteria; order Burkholderiales; family Oxalobacteraceae; genus Massilia; species Massilia forsythiae. The sequence continues at coordinate 1,365,657 of NZ_CP051685.1, read as the reverse complement.
CGGTCAAGAACAAGCTGCAACTGGTCGAGGCGCTGCACGCCTATTTCGCGGCCGGCAACCTGGAACTGGCCAAGAGCGACGACGCCAATGGCGAAGGCGTGCCGGTGGAAGAGTTGCTGGGCGACCGTCCGCAGCAGGCCGAGGCGCTGCTGGCCCAGGTGGCGGCGCGCTGGGGCTGGCTGATGGCCAACCTGGACATGCCCTTGAGCGAGGCGCGCAACAAGCTGGCCGACGTCGGCCTGGACGGTTTATTGGCCGCCTTCGAGGAGCGCATCGGGCGCCAGCCGGACGCCACCCTGTTCGACGTGGTGCAGGACCACACGGTGCGCGTGTCGTGGAAGAACGACATCCGCGCGCCGCTGCGCCAACTCTTCAACGGCGCCTCCTACAAGCCGATCCTGGACGAGGCCACCGCCATCCACAAGCGGATCTTGCGTTCGCGCGTGTTCGTGGCGCTGCACATGCACGCCGGCGACGGCAACGTGCACACGAATTTGCCGGTCAACTCGGACGACTACGCCATGCTGCAGGACGCCCATAAAGCGGTCGAGCGCATCATGAAGCTGGCGCGGTCGCTGGACGGCGTGATCTCGGGCGAGCACGGCATCGGCATCACCAAGCTGGAATTCCTGACCGACGAAGAGATCCGCGAATTCCGCGAATACAAACAGCGCGTCGATCCGGAAGGGCGTTTCAACAAGGGCAAGCTGCTCGATACCGAAGCGGTGGCGGCCGACCTGCGCAATGCCTATACGCCGTCGTTCGGGCTGATGGGGCACGAGTCGCTGATCATGCAGCAGAGCGACATCGGCGAAATCGCCAACAGCATCAAGGATTGCCTGCGCTGCGGCAAGTGCAAGCCGGTGTGTACCACCCACGTGCCGCAATCGAACCTGCTGTACTCGCCGCGCGACAAGATCCTGGCGACCTCGGCGCTGATCGAAGCCTTTTTGTACGAGGAGCAGACCCGGCGCGGCGTGTCGATCCGCCACTGGGAAGAGTTCGAGGACGTGTCCGACCATTGCACCGTGTGTCACAAGTGCGTGACGCCATGTCCGGTGAACATCGACTTCGGCGACGTGTCGATGAACATGCGCAACCTGCTGCGCAAGATGGACAAGCGCAGCTTCAAGCCCGGCAACCGCGCCGCCATGTTCTTCCTGAACGCGACCGACCCGACCACCATCAACGCCACCCGCAAGGCGATGGTCGGGGTCGGCTTCAAGGCACAGCGCCTCGGCAACGCGTTATTGAAAGGCCTGGCCAAGGAGCAGACCAAGGCGCCGCCGCCGACCACGGGGAAAGCGCCGGTGCGCGAGCAGGTGATCCATTTTATTAACAAGAAGATGCCGGGCAATCTGCCGAAGAAGACGGCGCGCGCCCTGCTCGACATCGAGGACGACAAGGTCATCCCGATCATCCGCAACCCGAAGCTGACGAACGCCGACACCGAGGCCGTGTTCTACTTCCCCGGCTGCGGCTCCGAGCGCCTGTTCTCGCAGGTCGGCCTGGCGACCCAGGCGATGCTATGGGAAACCGGCGTCCAGACCGTGCTGCCGCCGGGCTACCTGTGCTGCGGCTATCCGCAACGCGGCGCCGGCCAGTACGACAAGGCCGACAAGATGATGACCGACAACCGCGTGCTGTTCCACCGCATGGCGAACACGCTCAATTACCTGGACATCAAGACGGTGCTGGTTTCCTGCGGCACCTGCTACGACCAGCTGGCGACCTACGAGTTCGACAAGATCTTCCCCGGCTGCCGCATCATGGACATCCACGAATACCTGCTGGAAAAGGGCGTCAAACTGGAAGGCGTGACCGGCACGCGCTACATGTACCACGACCCCTGCCACACGCCGATGAAGCTGCAGGACGCCACCAAGACGGTGAATGCGTTGGTGCAGACCGTGGACAACGTCAAGATCGAGAAGAACGACCGCTGCTGCGGCGAGTCCGGCACCTTCGCCGTGTCGCGCCCGGATATCTCGACCCAGGTGCGTTTCCGCAAGGAGCAGGAAATGGACAAGGGCGCGGATAAATTGCGCGCCGACGGCTTCGACGGCAAGGTCAAGATCCTGACCAGCTGCCCGTCCTGCCTGCAGGGCTTGTCGCGCTACAACGAGGATTCGGGCACCAGTGCCGACTACATCGTGGTCGAGATGGCGCGCCATCTGCTGGGCGAGAACTGGATGCCGGACTACGTGGCCAAGGCTAACAACGGCGGCATCGAGCGGGTGCTGGTATGACGTCCGCCCTGGAGCTGGTCGATGCGCCGGTCGAACCGGGCAAGCTGGCCGGTTGCGAACTGTGCGAATTGACGGCGGTGGCGGCCGCCACGGGCGTGCCGGCGCTGCCGGTGCTGTCGGCCACGCAGGCGCAGGGCGTGCTGGCGCCGGTCGTGCTGCGCCATGAGAAATTCATCGTGATCCTGGTGGACGACCCCGCCTACCCCGGTTTTGCACGCGTGATCTGGAACGACCACGTGCGCGAGATGAGCGACCTGGCCGACGAAGACCGCCTGCTGCTCAACGATGCGGTGTGGAAGGTGGAGCAGGCGCTGCGCGAAGTGATGCAACCGCTGAAGGTCAACCTGGCCAGCTTGGGCAACCTGGTGCCGCACCTGCACTGGCACGTGATTCCACGCTATGCGGACGATGCGCATTTCCCGGCGCCGGTATGGGCGCCGGCGGCGAGCCTGCCCCCGCCGGCGGTGCTCGATGAAAGAAGGGCGCTATTGCCGCAATTGGCAGAGGCGATCACGCGCAAGTTCGCAAGCCGTTAAAATACGCTACCCACGTCGTTCCCGCGCAGGCGGGAACCCATGCCGGACATGCCGAAGCCGCTCTGCTGACGATACGGCTTCGGTCGCTAAGCATGGGTCCCCGCCTGCGCGGGGACGACGGTATACGTGCCTCCTCATGTAGCGCCCAACACACCACGACCATGCCTACCCCCACCGAACTCACCGTCCACCAGCAGTCCAAGCTGCTCGATATCGCCTACGACGACGGCGCCGCCTTTTCCATTCCGTTCGAACTGCTGCGCGTCTACTCCCCTTCGGCCGCCGTGCAGGGCCATGGCCCCGGCCAGGAAACCCTGCAGGTCGGCAAGCGCCACGTCGGCATCAAGGGTATCGAGCCGGTCGGCAACTACGGCGTCAAGCCGCTGTTCAGCGACGGCCACGAATCCGGCATCTACACCTGGGATTATTTGTACAAACTGGGTAAGGAACAGAAGGAATTGTGGCACGACTACGTCGGCCGCCTGCACGCCGCCGGCTTCTTCGGCGACAGCGGCCGCGAGCCGATCCCCGACCTGGGCATCAAGCAGGCCAGCGGCGGCGGTGGATGCGGCAGCGGCAGCTGCGGTTGCCGCTGATCTGGCCGGCCGGCAAAAAGCGCACGCCGCAAATGAGAAAGGAGCGCCGGCGCATGATGCCTGGCACTCCTTCGATGGCCGGTTACGCGACCGGCGGCGGTAGGGATTGCTCCCTCGCGGGGTTTACTGCGGCTGGATGTTCGATGCCTGCTTGCCTTTCGGGCCAGTGGTCACGTCGAAGGTGACGCGCTGGTTCTCCGACAGCGATTTGAAGCCTTGTGCATTGATCGCCGAAAAGTGCGCGAACAGGTCTTCGCCACCGCCGTCCGGGGTGATGAAGCCGAAGCCCTTTGCATCATTGAACCATTTAACAATACCAGTCGCCATTTTAATCTCTCACAAGTAATTAGTTTTGATACCTTGCTCCCTATGCCGGGCAATCCCTGGCAAGGTGCCGGGGCTAGCAAAGTCAGGCAATTATAGAGAGCTTTTGAACACAGCAGAGCACAATTAATATAAATATTTACAGTGTAACTTAAGTCCAACAACCAAAAGTAAAAGCCTGTCACCGCAGGGTAATGGGCGGTTGGACAGCGCGATTGCGGCGGCCCAGGTCGCGCCAGGCCGGTCCCACCGTCGCCAGGACGATAACCATGAACAGCGCCTGGGCGCCGAAGGCGCGCCAGTCGAAGCCGTAGGCCAGGCCCGCGCAGGCGTTCACGGCGACGTCGGCGACGATGATCGCCGTCGTCAGCGCCAGGCCGGCACGCGGGGCAAGCAGCAGCAGGACGATGGCAAGGCTGTCGAACAGGTTCAGCGCAGTCCAGAAGCCGGCAATGAAAGGATGGATGCCGCCGTAATCCCACCATAGTCCATGCTCCGCCAGGATGCGTACATGGTTGAAGGCGGCGCCCGCGAGGCACACGATGTAGAAGCCGCGGACGAGGGGCGAGGCAGGGACGGGCAGGCGCATGATGGAAGGGAGGGCGGCGACCGGGCCATTCTAGCCGGGCTGGTCCGGATGGGACGGGCGGGATGACGATAAGGCACGGTTAAGTATTGACTACACCCGGCTTGTATAATGCGTCAACATCAATCCGGCTCCCAACCATGACCAACACCACCCATTTCGGCTACAAGACCGTTTCCGAGGACGACAAGGTCCACGAAGTCGCCAAGGTATTCCACTCGGTCGCGTCCAAGTACGACGTGATGAACGACCTGATGTCGGGCGGCCTGCACCGCATCTGGAAGGCGTTCACCATTGCCCAGGCCGGCATCCGTCCCGGCTTCAAGGTGCTCGATATCGCCGGTGGCACCGGCGACCTGTCCAAGGCCTTCGCCAAGCAGGCCGGGCCGAGCGGCGAGGTCTGGCTCACCGACATCAACGAGTCGATGCTGCGTGTGGGGCGCGACCGTCTATTGAACAAGGGCCTGGTGACCCCCACCTTGTTGTGCGACGCCGAAAAGCTGCCGTTTCCGGACAATTATTTCGACCGCGTCAGCGTCGCCTTCGGCCTGCGCAACATGACGCACAAGGACCAGGCGCTGGCCGAGATGCGGCGCGTGCTGAAGCCGGGCGGCAAGCTGCTGGTGCTGGAATTCTCGAAGGTCGCCACGCCGCTGCAGAAGCCGTACGACGTGTACTCGTTCTCGGTGCTGCCGTGGCTGGGCCAGCGCATCGCGGGCGATGCCGAAAGCTACCGCTACCTGGCCGAATCGATCCGCATGCACCCGGACCAGGACACGCTAAAGTCGATGATGGAAACGGCGGGCCTGGAACGGGTCCAGTATTTCAACCTGACGGCGGGCGTGGCTGCTTTGCACACCGGTATCAAACTCTAGGATGACGACCATGAAAAAAACCCTGGCCGCTAAAAAATTGTTAGCCACCTCCATGATCGCGCTCACCATGTTCTCGACGGTGGCGGAAGCGTTTGCCCGCCCGGTCGGCGGCGGCCGCTCCATCGGGCGCCAGTCGCAGGCGGTGCGCCAGATGCGCACGCCGGCCCCGGCTCCCACGCCGAGCTACCAGCAGCAGCAGCGCCAGGCGCCCCAGCCGGCGCCGGTACCGGCGCGCGCGCCGGCACCGCAACGCTCCGGCATGTGGAAGGGCATCCTCGGCGGCGCACTGCTCGGCCTCGGCCTGGGCGCGCTGTTCTCGCACCTGGGCATCGGCGGCGCCATGGCCAGCGCCCTGTCGACCATCCTGATGCTGGTACTGCTGGCGCTGGCCGTGATGTTCATCGTACGCATGTTCCGCCGCAAGTCCGCGCCCGCCAGCGGCGCCTTCAACCGCGACCCGCTGCCGGCCGGCGCAGCGCCCGGCTTCGGTTCGGCCCAGCCGGATACGGCGCCACCGAGCGCCTACCAGGGCGGCTACATGCAGCCGACGTCCAACGTGTCGCTCGACAAGGGCGGCCAGCGCGCGCACCAGCAGTGGGGCGTGCCGGCCGATTTCGATGCCGAATCCTTCCTGCGCCATGCCAAGGCATCGTTCATCCGCATGCAGGCCGCCTGGGACCGCAGCGACCTGGCCGACCTGCGCGAATTCACTTCGCCCGAGGTGTACGCCGAGCTGTCGCTGCAGATCCAGGAGCGCGGCGGCAATCCGGACTTTACCGAGGTCGTCTCGATCGATGCCCAGCTGCTGGGCATCGAGACCACCGAGCGCGACTACCTGGCCAGCGTCCAGTTCAACGGCATGATCCGCAATGCCCAGAATGCACCGGCCGAACCCTTCGTCGAGGTGTGGAACCTGTCCAAGCCGCTGCAGGGGCAGGGCGGCTGGGTACTGGCGGGCATCCAGCAGATCACGTAAATATTGTGGTTGCAAGTTCGTGCTGCCGGGCTCATACCCCGGTGAACTGGTAAGATCGACACCGCCCGACCGGGGGCGGCCGCAAACCGCCCGCCACGCCGGGCGGTTTTCTTTTTCGGAAGTGCGCATCCCATGTCATTGATTCCTTCTCTCCCTTCGCCGCAGCATGCCCTGGCGGCCTCCGCGGTCGCGACGATCAATCACTTGCTGGCCCAGGAAGCCTGGGCGCGCGACACCTTGCGCCGCCATGCGGACAAGGTCGCCTGCATCGATGTCGGACAACTGGGCGGCCACCTGCGCCTGTGCATGCGCGTGGCGCGCGACGGCATGCTGGAAAGCGCGCGCGGCAGCGATGCCGCCGCCGTCACCATCCACGTCAAGGCCAGCGACCTGCCGCTGATCCTGCAGAACCGCGAGCGCGCGTTTTCGTATGTGCGCATCGATGGCGACGCCGAATTCGCCAACACGATCTCGCAGCTGTCGAAAGGCTTGCGCTGGGATGCCGAGCACGACCTGGAGCGCTTCCTCGGGCCGATCGGCGCGGTGCGCGTGGCCGGCGGCGCGCGCAGCGTGCTGCAGGGCGCCGCCAGCGGCGGACGCCGGCTGGCCGAGAACGTGGCCGAATTCCTGCTGGAAGAGCGGCAGGTGCTGGTGCGGCCGGCCAGCGTGGCCGGTTTCGGCGACGAGGTCGGCCGCCTGCGCGACGACGTCGAGCGCAGCGCCAAGCGCATCGCCCGGCTGGAGCAGAAGCTGGCGCAGCAGGCGTCGGCGGCAAGCGCGGCCGCGCTACCGGCCCATCCCATGCAACGGACCGCCGATGCGCGGCAGGCCGCTGCCGCCCAGCCGGCCGCCGATGCGCAGTCGAGCGCTGATGCGCAGCCGGCACGCGCGGCTGCCGCCGTGCCGGGCGCCGCACCGGCGATCGATCCAGCCGTGCCGGGTGTGCCTGCCGCGCCGGCCGCTGCCATTCCGGATGCACCGCTTACCGTGCCGGCGCCGGCCCCGGCGCGCGCCGCGCTGCTGTCGCCCGCGGTGCGCACCATCCAGCCCGCACCCGCAGGCACTGGCGTCCCGGCCGCCGCGGCGCCCCCTGCACCGGATGCACCGTCCGCCGCTGCAGCGGATGCGCCAGCCACGGCTGCAGCGCAGCCGGCAGCCGATCCGACGCCCCCGGCCGAATCGGCCGCGGCTGCTGCCTCTTCTTCCGCACTCCCCGACACGAATCGCGACAGCCGATGATCCTGAAATTCCTGCGACTGCTGAAAATCCTGACGGTTGCCACCCGCTACGGCCTCGATGAAATCGCGATGTCGGGCCTGCACGTGCCGCGCACCGCGCGCCTGATGAGCGCGATGTTCTTCTGGCGCCGTATCACCTCGCCGCGCGCGGTGCGCCTGCGCATGGCGCTGGAAGAGCTGGGCCCGATCTTCGTGAAATTCGGCCAGGTGCTGTCGACCCGGCCCGACCTGATGCCGCCCGATATCGTGGCCGAACTGTCGCGCCTGCAGGACCGGGTGCCGCCCTTCGGTTCCGACTTGGCCATCGCCCAGATCACGCGCTCGCTCGGCGCCGCGCCGGAACAACTGTTCGCCACCTTCGACCCGGTGCCGGTGGCCTCGGCCTCGATCGCCCAGGTGCACTTCGCCACGCTGAAGGATGGCAAGCAGGTGGCGGTCAAGGTGCTGCGCCCGAGCATGAAGAGCACCATCGACGAAGACATCGCGCTGATGCAGATGGCCGCCGGCCTGGTCGAGCGGGTGTGGCCGGACAGCCGCCGCCTGAAGCCGAAGGAAGTGGTGGCCGAGTTCGACAAGTACCTGCACGACGAGCTCGACCTGATGCGCGAGGCGGCCAACGCCAGTCAGTTGCGCCGCAATTTCGCCAATTCGACGCTGTTGATGGTGCCGGAAATGTACTGGGACTATTGCTCCAGCAATGTAATCGTGATGGAGCGCATGAACGGCATCCCGATCTCGCAGATCGACCGCCTGGCCGCGGCCGGTGTCGACCTCAAGAAATTGTCGAGCGACGGCGTCGAGATCTTTTTTACGCAGGTGTTCCGCGACGGCTTCTTTCATGCGGACATGCACCCCGGTAACATCCTGGTGTCGGTGGACGAGGCTACCTTCGGGCGCTACATCGCGCTCGACTTCGGCATCGTCGGCACGCTGAACGACTTCGACAAGGATTACCTGTCGCAGAATTTCCTGGCCTTCTTCCGGCGCGATTATAAACGCGTGGCCGAGGCGCACATCGAGTCCGGCTGGGTGCCGCGCGACACCCGCGTGGACGAACTGGAAGCGGCGGTGCGCGCCACCTGCGAGCCGATCTTCGACCGCCCGTTGAAGCACATCTCGTTCGGCCAGGTGCTGCTGCGCCTGTTCCAGACCTCGCGCCGCTTCAATGTCGAGGTGCAGCCGCAACTGGTGCTGCTGCAAAAGACCATGCTGAATATCGAAGGACTGGGACGCCAGCTGGACCCCGACCTCGACCTGTGGAAGACCGCCAAGCCCTACCTGGAGCGCTGGATGGGCGAGCAGGTTGGCTGGCGCGGCCTGGTCGACCGCCTGCGCGCCGAGGCGCCGCGCTACGCCCAGATCTTCCCGCAACTGCCGCGCCTGGCGCACCAGGTATTGCAGCACCAGGCGCAGTCCACCACCGACCACGGCGAGCTGCTGGCGATGGTGCTGATGGAACAGCGCCGCACCAACCGGCTGCTGGTGTTCCTGGCGTGCGTGACGGGCGCGGCGCTGGGCGGGGCGGCGCTGATGGTGCTCGGCGGCGTCATCTAGCATGCGCGCCGCGCACGGTCCGGCGCAGGATGATCCGGCTGCGAGCGCGCCGGCTTCGGACATGCCGGTCGCGGACGTGCCGGTCACGGACATGCCGGTCAAGGACGCGCCGCAAGCCGGTGTCCTTTCATTCCAGAGCCGCGATCCGTTGAGCGCAGCCTTCTGGGACGAGCGTTTCGAACGGCGCTTCACGCCCTGGGACCGCGGCGCCGCGCCACACGCGCTGCGCGCCTTCGTCGCGGCGCCGGCGACATTGTCCTGCGCACCGGCCGCATCACCCACCGTACCGGCAGTATTGATCCCCGGCTGCGGCGCCGCCCATGAACTGGCCCTGATGGCCGACGCCGGCTGGGACGTGCAGGGGATCGACTTTTCTCCGGTGGCGGTGGCGCAGGCCCGGATGCAAGCCGAACGGTGGGCCGGACGCATCGCCCAGGCCGATTTTTTTACTTGGCAACCGGCGCGGCCGCTCGACCTCGTCTACGAGCAAGCCTTCCTGTGCGCGCTGCCGCGTGCGCAATGGCCGGCGGTCGCCGCGCGCTGGGCGCAATTGCTGGCGCCGGGCGGGCTGCTGGCGGGTTACTTCTATTTCGACGACAAGGAAAAGGGGCCGCCGTTCGGCATCGTGCGCACCGCGCTGGATGCGCTGCTGGCGCCGCATTTCGACTGTATCGCCGATGACGCTGTCGACGATTCGATTTCGGTGTTTGCCGGCAAGGAGCGCTGGATGGTGTGGCGCAGGAAATAAGATCGAAACAAAAAAGACAGCAACCGAGCGGAAAAAAGAAAGGCCCGCAAGCGGGCCTGATTTGAAGTCGTTCTTTTATGGCATTGCGGCGCAGTAGCATGAGCACTCGCGCAAACTTCTGTTTCTTGAATCTTTCGCGCCGGTCGAGCCGTCGCGTTCGAGGATGCTATTTAATCAGGTAAGTTGATGTTCGGCAAACGGAACCGAACTCAGCGCTGACGAAAAACAACACTGTTTCTTGAATGCAGCGCCTGCCAAGCATCAGACGCGGGATACCATGCACCGCCAAAGGGCAACAGCTTTTGCAAAAGCTTTATAATTCAGGGTTTTGATGATTTTTGCGGAGTATTCAGATGCCGATTTACGCCTACCGCTGCGATGAATGCGGTTTTGCCAAGGATGTGCTGCAAAAGATGTCCGACCCGGTGCTGACCGTGTGCCCGTCATGCGGCAAGTCATCGTTCAAGAAGCAAGTCACCGCAGCCGGCTTCCAGTTGAAGGGCACCGGCTGGTACGTGACCGACTTCCGCGGCGGCAGCGCGCCGGCGACCGGCGCCGCACCGGCGGCGAACGGGGCATCCGGCGGCGGCGACGGTGCCAAGGAAACGGGCACGCCGGCGGCCGCACCGGCGGCCGCTGCGGCGCCGGCCGCCACCACCCCTTCGAAAGAAGGCGGCGGCACCTGAATGGCCGCGCCGGCCGCGCGGCCGGCGTCGCACGACACGACCCTGGACGAGACACCGATGCGTAAATATTTCATCACCGGCCTGCTGGTACTGGTCCCGCTGGCGATCACCGCCTGGGTATTGAACCTGGTGATCGGCACGCTCGACCAGTCGCTGCTGCTGGTGCCGAAAGGCTGGCAGCCGAGCACGCACATCCCCGGCCTGGGCGCCATCATCACGCTGGCGATCGTGTTCGTGACCGGCCTGCTGGCGAACAACCTGGTCGGCAACTACGTGGTGCGCCTGTGGGAGCGCCTGCTGCACCGCATCCCGGTGGTCAATTCGATCTACGGCAGCGTCAAGCAGGTGTCGGACACGCTGTTCTCGTCCTCGGGCAACGCGTTCCGCAAGGCGGTGCTGATCCCGTACCCGCACGAAAACTGCTATACGATCGCCTTCTTGACCGGCGTGCCGGGCGGCGACGTCAAGAATTACCTGGTGGGCGACTACGTCAGCGTGTACGTGCCGACCACCCCCAATCCGACTTCCGGTTTTTTCCTGATGCTGGAGCGCAGCCGGGTGGTCGAACTGGACATGAGCGTCGACGCGGCGCTCAAGTACATCGTCTCGATGGGCGTGGTGGCGCCGGCGGACCCGACGCCGCAGGCGGCCGCGGCGCGCATCGCCGCGCACACCGGCTGAACCGGACGAAGCAAACCAAGAAGAAAACAAACGATAGAGATTCCCGCCTGCCATCAGGCGCGACCGAACAACCAACCTGGATCGAAAAACCATGTCTTCCATGCGTACTCACTACTGCGGCCTCGTCACCGAGGAACTGCTGGGCCAAACCGTCAGCCTGTGCGGCTGGGTGCACCGTCGCCGCGACCACGGCGGCGTGATCTTCATCGACCTGCGCGACCGCGAGGGCCTGGTGCAGGTGGTCTGCCACCCCGACAATGCCGAGGTCTTCAAGGCCGCCGAGCACGTGCGCAACGAATACTGCCTGCGCATCGTCGGCACCGTGGTCAACCGCCTGGAAGGCACCGCCAACGCCAACCTGAAGTCGGGCAAGATCGAAATCAACACCACCAGCCTGGAAGTGCTGAACGCCTCGGTGCCGGTACCGTTCCAGCTGGACGACGACAACTTGTCGGAAACCACGCGCCTGACGCACCGCGTGCTCGACCTGCGCCGCCAGCAGATGCAGCACAACCTGCGCCTGCGCTACAAGGTGTCGATGGAAGTGCGCAAGTACCTGGACAACCTGGGCTTCATCGACATCGAGACCCCGATGCTGACCAAGTCGACCCCGGAAGGCGCGCGCGACTACCTGGTGCCATCGCGCGTCAACCCGGGTAACTTCTTCGCGCTGCCGCAGTCGCCGCAGCTGTTCAAGCAACTGCTGATGGTGTCCAACTTCGACCGCTACTACCAGATCACCAAGTGCTTCCGCGACGAAGACCTGCGCGCCGACCGCCAGCCGGAATTCACGCAGATCGACTGCGAGACCTCGTTCCTGACCGAGCAGGAAATCCGTGACCTGTTCGAAGACATGATGCGCGTCGTGTTCAAGAACGCGGCCGGCGTCGACCTGCCGAACCCGTTCCCGGTCATGGACTTCGCCACCGCCATGGGTTCCTACGGTTCGGACAAGCCGGACATGCGCGTCAAATTGCAGTTCACCGAGCTGACCGAGCTGATGAAGTCGGTCGAGTTCAAGGTGTTCAACAGCGCCGCCAACATGGCCGGCGGCCGCGTGGTCGGCCTGCGCGTGCCGCAGGGCGGTTCGATGGCGCGTTCGGAAATCGACGCCTACACCCAGTTCGTCGGCATCTACGGCGCCAAGGGCCTGGCCTACATCAAGGTCAACGAGAAGGCGAAAGGCCGTGACGGCCTGAAGTCGCCGATCGTCAAGAACCTGTCCGACGAGGTGCTGGCCAAGGTGCTGGAACTCACCGGCGCAGAAGACGGCGACATCATCTTCTTCGGCGCGGACAAGGCCAAGGTCGTCAACGACGCCATCGGCGCGCTGCGCGTGAAGATCGGCCACTCGGAATTCGCCAAGAAGGCCGGCCTGTTCGAGGACCGCTGGGCGCCGCTGTGGGTGATCGACTTCCCGATGTTCGAGTACGACGAGGACGGCGACCGCTGGAACGCCACCCACCACCCGTTCACCGCGCCCAAGGATGGCCACGAGGACATGCTGGAAACCGATCCGGGCGCCTGCATCGCCAAGGCCTACGACATGGTCTTGAACGGCTGGGAACTGGGCGGCGGCTCGATCCGTATCCACCGCGAGGAAGTGCAGAGCAAGGTGTTCCGCGCGCTGAAGATCGACGCCGAGGAAGCCCAGCTGAAATTCGGCTTCCTGCTGGACGCGCTGCAGTACGGCGCCCCGCCGCACGGCGGCCTGGCGTTCGGCCTGGATCGCCTGATCACGCTGATGACCGGCTCCGAGTCGATCCGCGACGTGATCGCCTTCCCGAAGACGCAGCGCGCGCAGGATCTGCTGACCAATGCGCCGTCGGAAGTCGACGAGAAGCAGCTGAAGGAACTGCATATTCGCTTGCGTAACGAGCAGCCTAAGGTGGCTTGAGCCACAAGCCCAAATACCGTCGTTCCCGGCATTGCCGGAAACGACTCCCCGCGCATGGTAAAGAATGCCACTGGCATTCTTTACCCCATACTGAGTAACTTGAGCCGATACGTGCGCGTTTCGACTACATTACCGTCAGCTTGGGTCCCCGCCTGCGCGGGGACGACGTATTTGGCGGTTCTACGATATCGCCCTTGACGATTTCAGCACGAGTCAACCCGCCCCGCCGGCTGGCGCTACAATAGCGTCATGCCCCACAAGATCCCCGAATCCGTCCTGGTCGTCATCCACAGCGCCGACCTGGAAGTCCTCCTGATCGAACGCGCCGACCGCCCCGGTTTCTGGCAATCGGTCACCGGGTCGCTGGATGCCCTCGACGAGCCGCCGCTGCAGACGGCGGCGCGCGAACTGTTCGAGGAAACCGGGATCGCCGTCGACGGCGCACATATCAGCCTGCACGACTGGCACCTTTCCAACGTCTACGAGATCTATCCCACCTGGCGCCACCGCTACGCGCCCGGCGTCACCCGGAATACCGAGCACGTGTTCTCGGTGTGCGTGCCGCGCGACATTCCGGTCGTGCTGGCGCCGCGCGAGCACCTGCGGTACGCCTGGCTGCCGTTGCTGGAAGCGGCCGACCGCTGCTTTTCCAGCTCCAACGCGGAAGCGATCCTGCACCTGCCGCGCCACTACCCGCCGCGCGGCGCCTGATCGCGCGCGGCTGCCCGCTCGCCGGCAGCCCGCTCCGCAGTGCAGGCTGCGCATCCTGCCCGCTTGGCGGACGCCGCCGCGGTTTCCGGATTTATCGATACGGCGTGTTGCAATCATGCCGACTTTTGGTTTTTATTGCAAAATTTATGCTATTTTGTGCGCGGTCGAGAAATCATATTGCATAAAAACCTGCTGAATGCGCAATGAAAAACAAGTCAAGCTTCTTGCTGCGGTCGTGTTCGCCATCCTGGCGCTGGCGGCGGCACTGCCATTCTGGCTGAACCGGTCCAACCAGGCGCTGCTCGACGCGGCGCAGCGGGAAGGGCGCCAGCAGCAGCGCCTGGAGCGCATGCTGGACCTGCTGCGCGACGCCGAATCCAGCGAGCGCGCTTATGTCATCACCGGCAAGGATGCCTTCCTGGCGTCCTCGCTGCAGGCGCGCCAGGCACTGGCGCCGGCGCTGCAGCAGATCAAGGACGGATCGCGCTCCGGCAGCGCGCGCGTGGCTGCCTGGCGCATCGCCCGGCTGGCCGAGCTGAAGCAGGCCGAGATCGACGGCGTGATCGCGGTGCGCCGCCAGGACGAAGCGGCGGCCCGGGCCATGGTCGGTGCGATGCGCGGGCGTGACCACATGGAAGAGCTGCGCCGCCTGGTCGCGCTGGAAACCGCGCGCATGGCGCAGGACCGCGACGCGGGATATGCCGGCCTGGTGGCGGACTCGCAGCGCTCGGCCTGCATGGGCGCCGCCGCCGTGCTGCTCGCCGCCGGCCTGCTGGGCGGCTTGCTGCCGATCCTGCTGCGCATGCTGCGCGTGCGCGCGCAGGGCGTGCGCGCACTCGAAGCCAGGGCGGCGCAGCTGGGCGCGGCCGCCGACCTGGCGGCCAGGCGCAACCGCGAACTGAAGCTGATCGCCGCCATGCTGCGCGCGGTGGACGCGGCGCCGTCCAGCACCGCGGCCGCACCGCTGGTCGGCCGCTACGCCGCCCGGCTGATGCCGGGATTGAGCGGCAGCCTGTACCTGCTGCGCGAGGATGGCGCCCTGCGCCGCCATGCCCAATGGGGAGATGGACCGGCGCACCCGGCCGAGATGGCGCTGGATGCCTGCCGTGCGCTGCGCCGGGACACGGCCCCCGACCCGAGCCCAAGCGCATGCCACGATGGATGCAATGGCGCGGAAGACGAGCTTGGCGGGCGCACCTGCCTGCCGCTGGTGTCGCACGAGGAGCTGGTCGGCATGATGGTGGTGCAGGGCCTGTCGTCCGACCCGCGCCAGCAGGAGCAGCAGGAGCGCCTGGCGCAGGCGGTGGCCGAGCAGCTGGCGCTGGCGCTGGGCAATGCCAAGCTGCGCGAATCGCTGCGCCGGCAATCGGTGCTGGACCCGCTTACGGGCCTGTACAACCGGCGCCATTTCGACGAGACCCTGGCGCGCGAACTGGCGCGCGCGCGGCGCAAGGCGGCGCCGCTGTCGCTGCTGGTGCTGGACATCGACCATTTCAAGCAGGTCAACGACCGCCATGGCCACGCCGCCGGCGACGCCGTGCTGCGTACCATCGCCCAGCGCATCCGCGCCTGGGGCCGCGAAGGGGACGTCGCCTGCCGCTACGGCGGCGAGGAATTCGTGATGCTGCTGCCGGAATGCGCCGTCGAGGCGGCCGCGGTGCGCGCCGACGCCCTGCGCCGGGCGATCGAGTCGATGACGGCAAGCCCCGGCGGCGGCGGGCCGGAGCAGGTCACCGCCTCGATCGGGGTGGCCGCCTGGCCGGACCAGGGCGACGGCGCCGACGCGCTGTTCTGGGCCGCCGACAAGGCGCTGTACCGCGCCAAGCAGCAGGGCCGCAACCGGGTGACCGTGGCCGGCGCCGAAGATCGATGACGCCGGCGGCGTGCCGCAATGCGCACGCAGCATGCATCGATATGCGGCAAATCTTTTAACAAAAATAGTATATTCAAGGACAAAACCATTCGTTCCGGCACGGCGTGGCGACGGGTAGTCTGTTCCGATCCTCTTGACCGGAATCGACCATGAATGTGTTACTGCTGGGCGGAAGCCCATCCGCGCCATCGACCACCTGGCGCCTGCTGCGGCTGGTCGGCGAACGCCTGGCGGCGCTGGGCCACCGCACCACCGCGCTGCAGGTGCGCGAGCTGCCGGCGCACGCGCTGCTGCGCGCCGATCTCGACGATCCCGTCGTCGCCGAGGCGGTGGCGCAGGTCGCCGCCGCCGATGCGATCGTGGTCGGCACCCCCGTCTACAAGGCCTCGTTCAGCGGCGTGCTGAAGACCTTCCTCGACCTGCTGCCGCAGGACGGCCTGGCCGGCAAGCTGGTGCTGCCGCTGGCCACCGGCGGCAGCCAGTCGCACATGCTGGCGCTCGACTACGCCTTGCGGCCGGTGCTGGCCTCGCTGGGGCCGCGCCACATCCTGCCCGGCATCTACGCCACCGCCGCGCAACTGCCGTGGGACCCGGACAGCGGGGCGCCGGCGCCGGTGGCGGCGATCGCCGCGCGCATCGACGCCGGCGTCGAGCAGCTGGCGCACGAGCTGGAGCTGCGCCATGGCGCGGTGCGGCGCGCCAACGGCGCCGGCCCGGCTGCGGCGGCCGGCGTGCCGGCGAGCGCGCCGGCGGCGGTGCTGGCGGCGTGAGCGGCCCGGCGCCGTGTGCGGGGACACATCCGCGCCACCTCTTCTTCCATAAAAACATGAGGGATTTCCATGACTGACCGTTCCCACCACGGGCGCCAGCGCAGGCGCACGCTCGGCCTGCTGTCCGCCGCCGTCCTCGGTGCGTCGCTGCCGGCCGCGCTGCCGCAGGCGCGCGCCGCCCAGGCCGCGGCCTTGCGCGAGCTGCGCATCGGCTACCAGAAATATGGCACGCTGACCCTGCTGAAGGGCCGCGCCACGCTCGAGCCGCGCTTGGCCGCCGCCGGCATCGCGGTGAAATGGACCGAGTTCCCGGCCGGTCCGGCGCTGCTGGAGGGCCTGAACGTCGGCAGCATCGACTTCGGCACCGTCGGCGAGGCGCCGCCGATCTTCGCCCAGGCCGCCGGCGCGGCGCTGGTCTACGTCGGCAACGAGCCGCCGGCGCCGGGCGCCGAGGCGATCGTGGTGCCCAAGACCTCCGCGCTGCGTTCGCTGGCCGATCTGAAGGGCAGGAAGATCGCCCTGAACAAGGGCTCGAACGTGCACTACCTGCTGGTGAAGGCGCTGGAAAAGGCCGGCATCGCCTACCGCGACATCCAGCCGGTGTACCTGGCCCCGGCCGACGCCCGCGCCGCCTTCGAGCGCGGCGCGGTGGACGCCTGGGCGATCTGGGATCCGTTCCTGGCCGCGGCCGAGAAGCAGCTGGGGGCGCGCGTGCTGGCCGATGGTCGCGGCCTGGTCGCCAACCACCAGTTTTATCTGTCCTCGCGCGGCTTCGCCGAGCGGCACCCGGACGTGGTGCGCATCCTGATCGATGAACTGGCCAGGGTCGACGAGTGGGGCCGCGGCCATCCGCAGGAAGTGGCCGCGATCCTGGCGGCGCAGACCGGCCTGCCGCCCGACGTGGTCGGCCTGGCGGCGCAGCGCTATGCCTACGGCGTGCAGCCGGTGACGCCGCAGGTGCTGGCCGAGCAGCAGAAGATCGCCGACGCGTTCCACGGCCTGAAACTGATCCCGAAACCGATCGTGGTGCGCGACGCGCAGCCACCCGCCGCCTTGTTGGCCAAGGAGTAATCGCATGACTTCGCAACATCTTCCGCAGGACGCAGTGCAGGAAACGCCGGCATCGCCCGACGTGTTCTGGTTCCTGCCCACCCACGGCGACAGCCGCTACCTCGGCACCAGCCGCGGCGCGCGCACCGTCGACGGCGATTACCTGCGCCAGGTCGCGGTGGCCGCCGACACCCTCGGCTACGACGGCGTGCTGCTGCCGACCGGGCGTTCGTGCGAGGACGCCTGGATCGTGGCTTCCTCGCTGATCCATGAAACGAACAAGCTGAAATTCCTGGTGGCGGTGCGGCCGGGCCTGTCCACGCCGGGGCTGGCGCTGCGCATGGCGTCCACCTTCGACCGCCTGTCCCGCGGACGATTGCTGATCAACGTGGTCACCGGCGGCGACCCCGGCGAACTGGAAGCCGACGGCCTGTTCGCCAGCCATGCCGAGCGCTACGAAATCTCGGACGAGTTCTTCCGCGTCTGGCGCGGCGCGCTGGCGCCGGAAAACGCGGACAAGGGCTTCGATTTCAGCGGCAAGCACCTGACCGTCAAGGGCGCGCGCACGCTGTATCCGCCGCTGCAGAAGCCGTCGCCGCCGCTGTATTTCGGCGGTTCGTCGGCGGCGGCGCACGAGCTGGCGGCAGAGCAGATGGATGTCTACCTGACCTGGGGCGAACCGCCGGCCGCGGTGGCGGAAAAGCTGGCCGACATCCGCGCGCGCGCCGCCCGCTTCGGGCGCACGGTGCGCTTCGGCATCCGCCTGCACGTGATCGTGCGCGAAACCAATGACGCCGCCTGGCGCGCCGCCGACGAATTGATCAGCCACCTGGACGACGAGGTGATCGCCAAGGCCCAGGCCGCGTTCGCCAAGATGGATTCGGTCGGCCAGCGCCGCATGGCGGCCCTGCACGGCGGCCGGCGCGACCAGCTGGAGGTGTCGCCCAACCTGTGGGCCGGCGTGGGCCTGGTGCGCGGCGGTGCCGGCACCGCGCTGGTGGGCGATCCGGACACGGTGGCGGCGCGCATGCGCGAATACCAGGAACTCGGTATAGAGACCTTCATCCTGTCCGGCTACCCGCACCTGGAAGAGTCGTACCGCTTCGCCGAGCTGGTGTTCCCGCTGCTGGGTAAAGGAAAGCAGGGCGGCCAGCATTCGCTGACCGGGCCGTTCGGCGAGGTGATGGCCAGCGATATCGTTCCTAAACCCGGCGTCCCGAAACCCGGCGTCCCGAACAGCGTGCCGGGCGCCGCCGCGCCGGGCGCCGTTGCGCAGCAGGAAACGCCGAAAAAGGTGGCGTGATGACGCGCCCATCGACGCCGGCGCCGGCGCCGCGCCTGTTCTCGTGGGGGCGGGGACGGGCGCGGCCGCCGGCTGCGCGGCGTGCATCCACGCGCATCGATGCGGCCGACCCGCGCCAGCACGGCCGTCCGGCCGCCTGGCTGGCGCCGCTGGCCGCGTGGGTACTGCCGCTGCTGCTGGTCGTCGCCTGGGAAGCGGCGGCGCGGAGCAGCCTGCTGTCCAGCCGCATCCTGCCGGAACCGTGGGCGGTGGCCACCGCCTTCTACGAACTGGCGCGCTCCGGCGAGCTGTGGACCCACCTGCGCGTGAGCCTGTGGCGCGCCACGGCCGGCTTCGGCCTGGGCGCCGGCCTGGGGCTGGCGCTGGGCCTGCTCAACGGCGGCAGCCGGCGCGCCGAGGTGCTGCTCGACACCACCCTGCAAATGGTGCGCAACATCCCGGCGCTGGCGCTGATCCCGCTGGTGATCCTGTGGTTCGGCATCGACGAGGCGGCCAAGCTGTTCCTGCTGTCGGTGGGCGTGTTCTTTCCGATGTACCTGAACACCTTCCACGGCATCCGCTCGGTCGACGCCGGCCTGGTCGAGATGGCGCGCAGCTACGGCCTGTCCGGCTGGGCGCTGTACCGCGAGGTGATCCTGCCGGGCGCGCTGCCGTCGATCCTGGTCGGCGTGCGCTTCTCCCTGGGCCTGGTGTGGGTGCTCCTGATCGTCGCCGAAACCATCTCGGCCCAGGCCGGCATCGGCTACATGACCATGAACGCGCGCGAGTTCCTGCAGACCGACGTGGTGCTGGTCGGCATCCTGCTGTACGCGCTGCTGGGCAAGGCGGCCGACCTGCTGGCGCGGGCCCTGGAACGGCGCCTGCTGCGCTGGAATCCGGCATATCGCTGAGCGCCACCGCTATCGAGGAATTTTTTCATGCAAACCGATCTTATCGACCATTCGCGCAGCAGCCAGGCCGGCGCAGGCAAACGCCAGGGCGCGCACCTGCACCTGCAGCGGCTGACCAAGCGCTATGCCGGCCGTACCGTGCTGGACGCCGTCGACCTCGAGATCATGCCCGGCGAATTCGTCGCCGTGGTCGGCCGCAGCGGCTGCGGCAAGAGTACCTTGTTGCGCGCGATCGCCGGACTGGAGCGGCCGGATGCCGGCCAGGTCAGGATCGGCGGTGGCGGTGGTGGTGGCGGCGGCAGGCCGGAAGTGCGCATGATGTTCCAGGACGCGCGCCTGCTGCCCTGGAAGACGGTGCAGCAGAACGTGGCGCTGGGCCTGGCCGGCGGCGTGGAACGCGCGCGCGCGGCGCTCGCCAGCGTCGGCTTGCTGGAGCGCGCCGGCGATTGGCCGGCGCAATTGTCTGGCGGCCAGCGCCAGCGCGTCGCCCTGGCGCGCGCGCTGGTCCACGAGCCGCAACTGCTGCTGCTGGACGAACCGCTGGGCGCGCTCGACGCACTGACCCGCATCGAGATGCAGCAATTGATCGAATCGCTGTGGCAGCAGCGCGGCTTCACGGCGGTACTGGTCACGCACGACGTGCAGGAAGCGGTGGTGCTGGCCGACCGCATCTTGCTGGTGGAAGAGGGACGGCTGGCGCTCGACCGGGCAGTCGGCCTGGTGCGTCCGCGGCGCCGCGGCAGTCCCGAATTCGGTGCTCTTGAGCAAGAAGTGCTGGGCCGGGTGTTGCGTAGAAATCACGTACAGGAAAACGATTCCTTGCCAAATCTCACACTGGTGTATTGATGCTTCATGAGTGAAAAATCACGAAAACAGCCTCGGATTTGAAAAAGATGGGCCAATGTTCCTTGCTTGGCTGGCTTGACAAGCATTATTGATTTGATTACCGTCAATTTATCGCTAACAGCGATTTTATGTTGTGCAATCTTTAACGAGGACACTGGAGAGACCATGAGCGAACGCAAGCACGAGCAAAAGGTAAAAGATGTTGGTGTCGACAACGATTGCATCTGCATCGAATTGTTGAACGGACTGCGGCTGATGGGGCCGATGCGCACCCGTCCGGTCTACCGCGATCCGGTAATCCCGCCCGAAGTTCGCCCGCTGCCGGCTGCCGAGTTCGCCGTGTCGGCCATCGCTCCCTGAATCTGCACTGCCATGGCCGTCCGCGCCGACTGGTCCGGGACGGCACCCGCCGCACGATTGCACGCCGTTCGGCAAGAACACGGAATGATGGGGTTAAAATGTCCCCATGAAAATTCGTGTTGCGACCTACAATATCCACAAGGGCGTGTCCTCGTTCCGTAGCACGCCGCGTGTCCTGGCCCTGAAAAAAGCCATCGGCCTGTTCGATGCGAACGTCGTGTTCCTGCAGGAAGTGCAGGGACGGCACGATCGCCACCAGGCGCGCTACGGCGAAAAGGTGCGCAAGCCTCATCACCATTGGCCGGAAGGCTCGCAGCACGAGTTCCTGGCTGGCGAAGACCTGCATTCCGCCTACGGCATGAATGCCGTCTACGATCACGGGCACCACGGCAATGCGCTGTTGTCGGCCTATCCGATCGCCAATATGCACAACCACGACGTGTCCGATCATGCGTATGAGCAACGCGGCATCCTGCATTGCATATTGGAAACGCCAAGCTGCAATATCCATTGCTATGTTGTCCATCTCGGTTTGTTCGAAGGCAGCCGCCGGCGCCAGACCGACGCCCTGATCAACGCGGTGCAGGATTCGGCGCCGAACGGCGAGCCGGTCATCATCGCCGGCGACTTCAACGACTGGCGCAACACCCTCAGCGATTGCCTGCGCCTGAAACTCGGCGTGGTGGAAGTGTTCGACGAACTGGCCAAGCCGTCGCGCATCGGCGGCATCGGCGACATGGTGCGCGGCGTGGCGGGCCGCGAACGCCGCCTGGTGCCGGCGCGTACCTTCCCGGCGGCGATGCCGTGGTTCCGCCTGGACCGCATCTACGTGCGCGGCTTCAGCGTCGAGCACGCCGAGGTGCTGCACGGGCCGCAGTGGGCGAAGCTGTCCGACCACGCGCCGATCGTGGCCAGCCTGCAGCTGGCGTAGCGGCATGCGTCCGGTCGGCTACATCGCCAACAACGACGTCGTCCTCCTCGAAAGCGGCTGTTCCTACCTGCCGGCGCTGCTGGCGGCGATCGGCGCGGCGCGCCTCGAGATCCTGTACGAAACCTATATCTATTCGGAAGACAAGACGGCGCACGCGGTCACCAAGGCGCTGGCCGAGGCGGCGGGGCGCGGCGTCAAGGTGCGCGTCGTGGTCGACTGGTTCGGTACCGGCAGCCGCACCGCGCGCCGCCTGGGCGAGGAATTCCATGCGGCCGGCGTGCACTACCGCATGTTCAATCCGTGGTTCAAGCGCGGGGTGGCGCGCAGCCATCGCAAGATCTGCGTGGTCGACAACGAGGTCGCCTTCGTCGGCGGCATCAATACCAACGACGACCTGCTGTGCGACTACGCGCCCTACGAGCCGCTGCCGGGACCGCGCTGGGATTTCGCGGTGGCGGTGCGCGGGCCGCTGGTGCACGAGATCCACCGCGAGGCGCAGGCGCAATGGATGCGCGTCGGCCACCTGGACGTGGTGCGGCGCGTAAAACTGTTCCGCGAGATGCGCAAGAAGCCGGCCCCGCACGGCGACGGGCCGATGCGCGCCGCCCTGGTGGTGCGCGACAACCTGCGCAACCGGCGCACCATCCAGCGCGCCTACCTGCAGGCGTTCGGCCGCGCGCGCAAGCGCGTGCTGATGGCGACGCCGTACTTCGCACCGGGGCGCAAGCTGCGCGACGCCATGTGCCAGGCGGCGCGGCGCGGGGTCGACGTGTGCCTCCTGATCGGCGTCGGCGAATTCCGCATGCAGGATGCGGTGGCGTATTCGTTCTATCCGCAGTTGCTGGCCTGCGGGGTGCGCATCGTCGAATACCGCTCGACCCAACTGCACGCCAAGGTGGCGGTGGTGGACGACGACTGGGCCACGGTCGGCTCCAGCAATTGCGACGCGCTGTCGCTGTTCGTCAACCAGGAGGCGAACGTGGTGGTGCGCGATGCCGGCTTTGCCGCCGGCATGGCCGACAAGATCGAAAAGGGCATCGCCGCCGGCGTGCCGGTGCAGCTGGAAGACTTGCGGCGGCTCGGCTGGGTACGGCGCTTCAGCCATGGGGCGGCGTTCTTCCTGTATAAACTCACGATGCGGATCTTTTCGATCGGCTATGCGTGAGCGGAAGCACCGCATGCAATCGTCACGGGAAGGATGAGTCAACGATGGAAAACGCGATGGAAAACGACAACGTACGGATCGACAAATGGCTGTGGGCGGCGCGCTTCTTCAAGACGCGCTCGCTGGCCGCGGACGCGGTCGAGCGCGGCCGCGTAAAGATCGGCGGGGTGGCGGTCAAGGCGGCGCGCCCGGTCAAGCTCAACGACAAGATTTATGTCGACAACGGTTCCACCAGCTGGGAAGTGCAAGTGCTGGGCCTGTCCGACAAGCGCGGCCCGGCGCCGGTGGCGCAGGCGTTGTACCGCGAGACCGCGGAAAGCGTGGTCAAGCGCGAAAACGACCAGGAAGCGCGGCGCCTGTTCCCCGAGCCCAGCCTGGGCATCAAGGGCCGTCCCACCAAGCGCGATCGCCGAGCCATCACCCGCGCCGGTGACTAGAACACGACCTCTAAGTTCCCGTTTGACATTTCACGGCTGGTAGATAATAGTACGAGCGTTCGGATTTTTTCGATTCGGGAAGCGGGGCAGTATTCCGCTTCGTTCACGCAGAGGCACTTATCAACACTTCAGCCAAATCCATGAGCATGCGCAAGGGCGAGATGACGCGGGCCGCGATCCTCGACGTCGCGCTCGAGCTCGCCAGCCGCGACGGTCTCGAAGGCTTGACCATCGGCTTGCTGGCCGACCGCATGAACATGAGCAAGTCGGGCGTGTTCGCCCACTTCGGTTCGCGCGAAGACCTGCAGATCGAAGTGCTCAAGCTGTACCACAGCCGCTTCGAGCAGGAAGTGTTCTTCCCGAGTCTGCAGGAAACGCGCGGCCTGCCGCGCCTGGAAGGCATGTTCAACCGCTGGCTGGGGCGCGTCTCGGTCGAGATCGCGTCCGGCTGCATCTATATCAGCGGCGCGGTCGAGTATGACGACCGCCCCGGTCCGATCCGCGAGGCGCTGGTCGGCATGGTGCGCATCTGGCAGAGCGCGCTGGTGCGCTGCGCCCAGCAAGCCATCGATTGCGGCGACCTCAAGGCGGATACCGACGCCGCGCAGATGGTGTACGAAATGTATGGCCTGGTGCTGGCGGTGCACCACGATGCGCGCTTCCTGCGCCTGCCGGGCGCGGTGGACCGCGCCCACCGCGGCTTCGCGCGCCTGGTCAGGGATTACCGCAACGCGCAGCGCGGCGGCCAGGAAGCGGCCAACGCCGTGGGCGCCGCGTAGCCCGGTATCGCTATTCCATCACTTATTTAGCTCTTCACTCTTTACCTCGTCAGGAGATCAACATGGGTCAGTACGTCGCGCCACTTCGGGATATGCAGTTCGTTCTGCACGAGTTCCTGAACGTCTCGGAAGAATACAAGGGCATGCCCCGTTACCAGGACGTCGATGCCGACATCATCAACCAGGTCCTGGAAGAGGGCGCCAAGTTCACCCAGGAAGTCCTGTTCCCGCTGAACCACAGCGGCGACCGCGAAGGCTGCCACTACGATGCCGCCACCAAGAGCGTGACCACGCCGAAGGGCTTCAAGGAAGCGTATAAACAGTATGTCGAAGGCGGCTGGGCGGCGCTGGCCTGCGATCCGGAATACGGTGGCCAGGGCTTGCCGGTGGTGCTGAACAATTCCTTCTACGAGATGCTGAACTCGTCGAACCAGGCCTGGACCATGTACCCGGGCCTGTCGCACGGCGCCTACGAGTGCCTGAAGGAGCACGGCACCGACGAGCAGAAGGCGCTGTACCTGCCGAAGCTGGTCTCGGGCGAATGGACCGGCACCATGTGCCTGACCGAAGCGCATTGCGGCACCGACCTGGGCCTGCTGCGCTCGAAGGCCGAGCCGCAGGGCGACGGCACCTACCTGATCAGCGGCTCGAAGATCTTCATCTCGGCCGGCGAACACGATTGCGCCGAGAACATCGTCCACCTGGTGCTGGCGCGGCTGCCGGACGCGCCCGAAGGCTCGAAGGGCATCTCGCTGTTCCTGGTGCCGAAGTTCCTGCCCAACGCCGACGGTTCGGTCGGCGAGCGCAACCCGATCTTCTGCGGCGCCATCGAGGAAAAGATGGGCATCCACGGCAACTCGACCTGCCAGATGAACCTGGACGGCGCGCGCGGCACGCTGATCGGCCAGCCCCACAAGGGCTTGAATGCGATGTTCGTGTTCATGAACGCGGCGCGCCTGGGTGTGGGCATGCAGTCGCTCGGCCTGACCGAAGTCGCCTACCAGAACGCGCTGGTGTATGCGAAGGACCGCATCCAGATGCGCAGCCTGTCGGGCCCGAAGGCGCCGGACAAGCCGGCCGACCCGATCATCGTGCACCCGGACGTGCGCCGCATGCTCCTCACCGGCAAGGCCTACGCCGAAGCGGCGCGCGCGTTCTCGTCGTACGTGGCGCTGCAGATCGACCGCGAGCTGCACCACCCGGACGAGGACGTGCGCAAGGACGCCGCCGACGAAGTCGCGCTGCTGACCCCGGTCATCAAGGCCTTCCTGACGGATAACGCCTGGATCGCCACCTCGGAAGCGCTGCAGGTGTACGGCGGCCACGGCTACATCAGCGAGTGGGGCATGGAGCAGTACGTGCGCGACGCGCGCATCAACATGATCTACGAAGGCACGAACACCGTGCAATCGCTCGACCTGCTGGGCCGCAAGATCCTGATGGACAACGGCGCCAAGCTGCGCAAGTTCGGCGAAAAGATCAAGGCGTTCGTCGAAGACAACGGCCTGGACGAGTCGCTGTCCGAATTCGTCACGCCGCTGGGAGAGCTGGGCGACAAGGTCACCAAGCTGACCATGGAAATCGGCATGAAGGCCTTCCAGAGCCCGGACGAAGTCGGCGCCGCCGCCGTGCCTTACCTGCGCGTGATGGGCCACCTGGTGTTCAGCTACTTCTTCGCGCAGATGGCCAAGATCGCGCTGGAGAAGCAGGATTCGGGCGACAAGTTCTACGAATCGAAGCTGGCCACCGCGCGCTTCTACTTTGCCCGCCTGTACCCGGAAACCGCGATGCTGATCCGCCAGGCGCGTTCGGGTGCGAGCAACCTGCTGGCGCTGGACGCGGATCTGTTCTAAGACGCACCGTCACGACAAGCAAGTACACCCGCTGACCCGTCGTCCCCGCGAAGGCGGGGACCCATGCCGAGCCGCCGAAGTCGAAGACGCTGCGTCATGCAGCCGTCACCGGGTTCCGAAACTCAGTATGGGTTCCCGCCTGCGCGGGAACGACGCACATAAAAGGATAAACGATATGTCCAATTTCATCGTCAAGAAAGTCGCCGTGCTCGGCGCCGGCGTGATGGGCGCGCAGATCGCCGCGCATTGCGTCAACGCCAAGGTACCGGTGGTGCTGTTCGACCTGCCGGCCAAGGACGGCAACAAGAATGGCATCGTCCTGAAAGCCATCGAGAACCTCAAGAAGCTGTCGCCCGCTCCGCTGGGCAACAAGGACGACGCCGCCCTGATCGAAGTCGCCAACTACGAGGACAACCTCGACGTGCTGGGCGGCTGCGACCTGATCATCGAAGCCATCGCCGAGCGCATGGACTGGAAGCACGACCTGTACAAGAAGGTCGCGCCGCACATCGCCCCGAACGCCATCTTCGCCTCGAATACCTCGGGCCTGTCGATCGAGAAGCTGGCCGACGGTTTCGATGATGAACTCAAGGCGCGCTTCTGCGGCGTGCACTTCTTCAATCCGCCGCGCTACATGCACCTGGTCGAACTGATCCCGACCGCCGCGACCCGCCCGGACATCCTGGACCAGCTGGAAACCTTCCTCACCTCGACCCTGGGCAAGGGCGTGGTGCGCGCCAAGGACACGCCGAACTTCATCGCCAACCGTGTCGGCATCTTCGGCATGCTGGCGACGATGGTCGAAGCCGAGAAATTCGGCCTGTCCGTGGACGTGGTCGACGACCTCACCGGCGCCAAGCTGGGCCGCGCCAAGTCCGGCACCTTCCGCACCGCGGACGTGGTCGGCCTGGACACCATGGGCCACGTGATCAAGACCATGCAGGACAACCTGCAGGACGATCCGTTCTTTGCCGTCTACAAGACACCGGACATCCTTGCCAAGCTGATCGAGAAGGGCACGCTGGGCCAGAAATCCGGCGCCGGTTTCTATAAAAAGGTCGGCAAGGACATCCAGCGCCTCGACTTCGCCACCGGAGATTATGTGGCGGGCGGCGCCAAGGCGGCCGACATCGTCGGCCGCATCTTGAAAGAGAAAGACCCGGTCAAGAAATTCAAGGCCATGCGCGAATCGAGCAACCCGCAGGCGCAGTTCCTGTGGGCGATCTTCCGCGACGCCTTCCACTACATCGCCGTGCACCTGGAATCGATCGCCGACAATGCGCGTGACATCGACTTCGCCATGCGCTGGGGCTTCGGCTGGAGCGTCGGCCCGTTCGAGACCTGGCAGTCGGCCGGCTGGACGCAGATCGCCAACTGGGTCAAGGAAGACATCGACGCCGGCAAGGCATTGAGCAGCGCACCGTTGCCGGCCTGGGTGTTCGACGCGCCGGTGGCGGAGCAGGGCGTGCACACGCCGGAAGGTTCGTACTCGGCGGCGAAGAACGCGTATGTTCCGTTGTCGGATCTGCCGGTTTACGCCCGCCAGCAATTCCGCGCGCCGGTGGCGGGCGCGGGCGGCCTGGATGCGAAAAAATTCGGCACCACCGTGTTCGAGGACGAATCGGTGCGCCTGTGGCATTCGGACGACGAGGTCCTGGTGATCTCGCTGAAGACCAAGATGCACGTGATCGGCGACGGCGTCATCAAGGGCATCAAGCGCGGCCTGGAAGAGGCGGCGGGCGGCTACAAGGGCCTGGTGATCTGGAATACCGACGCGGCCGAAGGCGGCGCGTTCTCGGCCGGCGCCGACCTGCAGTCGGCCCTGCCGGCATTCATGACCGGCGGCGCCAAGGCGATGGAACCGATCGTGCGCGAGCTGCAGGATACCTTCATGGCGATGAAGTATTCGAACGTGCCGGTGGTGGCGGCCGTGGCCGGCCTGGCGCTGGGCGGCGGCTGCGAACTGGCGCTGCACGCGTCGAAGCGCGTGGCCTCGATCGAATCCTACATCGGCCTGGTCGAAGTCGGCGTCGGCCTGGTGCCGGCCGGCGGCGGCCTGAAGGAAGCGGCGCTGCGCGCGGCCAAGGAGGCCAAGGGCAACG
The DNA here is from genome assembly GCF_012849555.1 of Massilia forsythiae. Taxonomy (NCBI): domain Bacteria; kingdom Pseudomonadati; phylum Pseudomonadota; class Betaproteobacteria; order Burkholderiales; family Oxalobacteraceae; genus Massilia; species Massilia forsythiae. The sequence goes on along the minus strand of NZ_CP051685.1, from coordinate 1,337,641 downwards.
ACATCCTGCAATTCCTGAAGGTCGGCTTCACCAATGCCGCCACCGCGCAGGTGTCCAAGTCGGCGCTTGAAGCACGTGCGATGGGCTACCTGAAGGACGACGACGTCATCGTGTTCAATCCGTACGAACTGCTGCACGTGGCCAAGGTCACGGCGCGCGCCATGTTCGACGCCGGCTACCGCGCCCCGGCGCGCCGCCAGGTACCGGTCACCGGCCGCTACGGCTGGGCGACCATCCGCGGCCAGCTGGTCAACATGCGCGACGGCGGTTTCATCTCGGCCTACGACTACCACCTGGGCGACACTATCGCCGAGATCGTCACCGGCGGCGACATCGACCAGGGCAGCATGGTGAGCGAGCAGTGGCTGCTGGACATGGAGCGCAAGGCGTTTATCTCCCTGCTGAACAACCCGAAGACCCAGGAACGCATCATGGGCATGATGCAGACCGGGAAGCCTGTACGCAACTAAGCGGTGCGTAACTGACCCCGTCGCGGACAACAAGGACCAATGACATGAGCAAACAACTTCAAGACGCCTACATCGTCGCCGCCACCCGCACCCCGATCGGCAAGGCGCCGCGCGGCATGTTCAACAAGACCCGCCCGGACGACCTGCTGATCGCCGCGATCCGGGGCGCCATAGCCGCCGTGCCGGACCTCGATCCGGCGCTGATCGTCGACGCCGTGATCGGCTGCTCGTTTCCGGAAGCGGAGCAGGGCTTCAACATCGCGCGCCAGGCGGTGGTCATGGCCGGCCTGCCGAACACCGTGGGCGGCGTCACCGTCAACCGCTACTGTGCCTCCGGCATCACCGCGCTGGCGATGGCGGCCGACCGCATCCGCGTGGGCGAGGCCGACGTGATGATCGCCGGCGGCGTGGAATCGATGTCGATGGTGCCGATGATGGGCCATCATCCGTCGATCAACATGCGCGTGTTCGAGGACGAGAACGTCGGCCTGGCCTACGGCATGGGCCTGACCGCCGAAAAGGTCGCCACCCAGTGGAAGGTCTCGCGCGAAGACCAGGACGCGTTCGGCCTGGAATCGCACCGCAAGGCGATCGCCGCCCAGCAGGCCGGCCAGTTCAAGGACGAGATCACGCCGGTCGAGATCGTGACCCGCACGCCCAACCTGGCCAGCGGCCAGGTCGACGTGCAGCGCCGCACCGTCGACCAGGACGAAGGCCCGCGCGCCGACGCCAGCATCGAGTCGATGGCCAAGCTGAAGCCGGTGTTCGCGGCCAAGGGCTCGGTCACCGCCGCCACCTCGTCGCAGATGTCGGACGGCGCCGGCGCCCTGATCGTGGTCAGCGAAAAGATCCTCAAGGAGCACAACCTGACGCCGCTGGCCAAGTTCTCCTCGTTCGCCGTGCGCGGCGTGCCGCCGGAAGTCATGGGCATCGGCCCGAAGGCGGCGATTCCGGTGGCGCTAGCCGCGGCCGGCATCACCCAGGATCAACTGGACTGGATCGAGCTGAACGAAGCCTTCGCCGCGCAGGCGCTGGCGGTGATCCGCGACCTCGGCCTGGACCCGTCGAAGGTGAACCCGCTGGGCGGCGCCATCGCTCTCGGCCACCCGCTCGGCGCTACCGGCGCCATCCGCGCCGCCACCGTGGTGCACGCGCTGCGCCGCAACAGCCTGAAGTACGGCATGGTGACCATGTGCGTCGGCGCCGGCATGGGCGCGGCGGGCATCATCGAGCGCGTGTGATGCCGGCTTGATCGCTGTCGAAAAGGGCGCTGCGGGAACACCCCAGCGCCCTTTTTTAACGAACGTCGTTCCCGCGAAAGCGGGAACCCAAGCTGAGCGTATCGGAGAGACATCGCTCGCACCAAGGCATACGAACAACAAAGGAGCACCTGATGGACATCCTCGCCACCGCCGCCGACCACATCCTCACCCTCGAATTCAATCGTCCCCAGCGCAAGAACGCCATCACCGGCGCCATGTACACCGCGCTGGCCGAAGCCTTGCGCGCCGCCGACGCCGACCCGGCCATCCGCGCCATCCTCATCACCGGCAAGCCCGACATTTTCACCGCCGGCAACGACCTGGACGATTTCCTCAACAACGCGGGCGCAGGCGCCCTGGACGACGACCGCCCGGTGTTCCAGTTCATGCGCGCCCTGGAAAGCTGCACCAAGCCGGTGGTAGCGGCCGTGGCCGGCCTGGCGGTCGGCATCGGCACCACGCTGCTGATGCATTGTGACCTGGTCTACGCCGCCGAGAATGCGAAATTCTCGATGCCGTTCACCCAGCTCGGCCTGTGCCCGGAATTCGCCTCGTCGCTGCTGGTGGCGCAATCGGCCGGCTATACCCGGGCCGCCGAAAAGCTGCTGCTGGGCGAAGCCTTCGACGCCCAGGAAGCGCTCGGGATGGGCATCGTGGCCAGGGTGCTGCCGGCGGCCGAGCTGGCAGACTTCGCCCGGGGCCAGGCCGCCAAGCTGGCCAAGCTGCCGCCGGCCTCGGTGCGCACCACCAAGGCGCTGATGCGGCGCGCGCGCGCGGCGCTGGTGCAGGAAACCATCGCGGCCGAGAACGAGCGCTTCGGCGCCATGTTGAACGGCGACGAGGCCAAGGAAGCGTTCACCGCCTTCTTCGAAAAGCGCAAGCCGGACTTCAGCAAATTCGATTGATACGGCAGGCGCGCATGTTGTTGCAGGCATGTGAAATTTGACTGTGGAAACATCCTCAGCGAATAGTGCATTGTTTATTCAGTGTTAATATCGCGGATTACGACGGACGCGCCCCAGCGCGTCCACTGCCACCGCACTGCCACGCCGCCATGAAAATCCTCACCTTTTCCACCCTGTTCCCGAATGCCGCCAAGCCGCACCACGGCATCTTCACCGAGACCACGCTGCGCCACCAGCTGGCCACCGGAGAGATACAGGCCAAGGTGGTGGCGCCGGTGCCGTGGTTCCCGTTCACCCACAAGGCGTTCGGCCAGTACGGCGTGATGGCCAGGGCGCCCAAGGTGGAAACCCGCGTCGGCGTGGAGGTGTTCCACCCGCGCTACACGGTAATCCCGAAGGTCGGCATGTACCTGCAGCCGGCCGGCATCGCGCGCGCCGCCAAGCCGGTCATCGCGCGCATGATCGACGAGGGCTACGACTTCGACGTCATCGACGCCCATTATTTTTTCCCGGACGGCGTGGCCGCGGCCATGCTGGCGAAGTACTTCCGCAAGCCGCTGATCATCTCGGCGCTGGGCACCGACATCAATTTGATCCCGCAGTATCCGCGCGCGCGCAGCATGATCAAGTGGGCCGGCGAGCAGGCGACGCATTCGATCACCGTGTGCGAGGCGCTGCGCCGCGAGATGATCGGCTTCGGCATGGACGGCAGCCGCATCACCACGCTGCGCAACGGCGTCGACCTGGAACTGTTCCATCCGATCGACCGCGCGGCCGCGCGCAAGGAACTCGGCATGACCGACTTCACGCTGCTGTCGGTCGGCTACCTGGACCCGCGCAAGGGCCACGAACACATCATCGGCGCGCTGCCGCAACTGCCGGGCGTGCGCCTGCTGATCGCCGGCAGCGGGCCGGACAAGGCCAAGCTGGAAGCGGTGGCGACGGCCGCCGGCGTGGCCGAGCGCGTGACCTTCCTCGGCCCGCTGCCGCAGGACAAATTGCGCCAGTACTACGGCGCCGCCGATGCGCTGGTGCTGGCGTCCAGCCGCGAAGGCTGGGCCAACGTGCTGCTGGAGGCGATGGCCTGCGGCACGCCGGTGGTGGCAAGTAATGTGTGGGGCACGCCGGAAGTGGTGCGCGTGCCGGAATCCGGCGTGCTGATGCCGAGCCGCGATGCGGCCGGCGTCGCCGCCGGCGTGCAGCAGCTGCGCGCCAACTACCCGGACCACGCCGCCACGCGCGCCTATGCCGAGCTGTACAGCTGGGACGACACGACGCGCGGCCAGATCGACCTGTTCCGCCGGGCGGCGCAGCAGCCGATGCAAGCCAAGGCGCGCGCCACCGCGTCGGCATCCTGATGGCGGCCGTCGTGGAGCGCGCCGTGCCGCGCGCAGACGCGCCGCTGGTCGTGCATCTGGTGTACAGCTTCGAATGCGGCGGTTTGCAGACGCTGATCGCCGAGTGCATCAACCGCATGCCGGCACAGCATTACCGCCATGCGGTGGTCTGCCTCACCAACTACACCGAGTACGCGGAAAAGATCAGCCGGCCCGGCGTCGAACTGTATGCGCTGCACAAGCCGCCGGGGAACAGCCTGGCCACGCACCGCAAGCTGTGGGCGCTGCTGCGCAGGTTGCGGCCGGCGGTGATGCACACGTATAACGTCGGCACCATCGAATACAACGCCACCGCGCTGCTGGCCGGGGTGCCGCTGCGCATCCACGCCGAACACGGGCGCGACAGCGTCGAGATGGACGGCAAGCACAGTAAATACAACCTGCTGCGACGCCTGCTGACCCCGGCCATCCACGCCTATGTACCGGTGTCGGCCGACATCGCCGACTGGCTGCGCCAGACCATCGGCGTCCCGGCGCGCAAGATCGCGATGGTGCCGAACGGCGTCGATACCGTGCGTTATTCCCCGGGGCCGGCGGCGCAAGAGCAGGCACAGACGGTGTGCATCGGCACCGTCGGACGCAGCGACCGCATCAAGAACCACGCCGGACTGCTGGACGCGTTCGCGCTGCTGCTGCAACGCTTTCCGGCGCCGCAGTACGACTTGCGCCTGGCGATCGTCGGCGACGGTCCGCTGCTGCAGACGCTGCGCGAGCGGGTGGCGCGGGAAAGCTGGGCCGAGCGCGTCTGGCTGCCGGGCGCGCGCGCCGACGTGGCCGAGGTGATGCGCGGCTTTTCCGTGTTCGTGCTGCCCTCGCTGTCCGAGGCGACCCCGGTGACGATCCTGGAAGCGATGGCGACCGGGCTGCCGGTGGTGGCCAGCCGCGTCGGCGGCGTGCCGCAGCTGGTGCAGGAGGGGCAGACCGGCATGCTGGTGCCGCCCACCGACGCGCAGGCGCTGGCCGATGCGCTGGCGGCCTACGTCATCGATCCCACGCTGCGCAGCCGCCACGGCGCCGCCGGGCGCGCCTTCGTCGAGCAGCGCTTCAGCGTGGACGCGATGGTGGCGGGCTACGATGCGCTGTACGGCGGGCGGCACGTGGCTGCTTGATGTCGCCAACAACTCGTCGTCCCCGCGAAGGCGGGACCCATGCTGATTAACGATGTTCGATCATCGGGAGTACATCGAGTGCTTCAAATGTCGCGACTCGGGATGCTCAGCATGGATCCCCGCCTGCGCGCACTAGTGTCCGGGATATTAATTCCATAAAGACTCTATAAATAGAATCGTCGTTCCCGCGCAGGCGGGAATCCATACTGAGTGTGCTAACTTCATCGATCTGAGTCACCGAGTTAGTAACAAATTATCGAATTCTTTTAGTTTCTATGGGTCCCCGCCTTCGCGGGGACGACGGTTTTCCCCTATGACGGGTCTATTTAAGGCAGCAAAAATTATTCCGGACAGCAGTGCACCTGCGCGGGGAGTCGTTTCAGGCAGTGCCTGGAACGACGGTCTATAGGCTCACATCCACCCGCGCATAGAACGAGCGCCCATTGATGCCGAACGGGCAGGTCTCCCAGCAATACGTAAAACCCAGCTGCGGGAAGGGCGCGGCGCGCACCGGGTCCCATTTGGTCGGGAAGGTGTTGAAAAGGTTGTTGGCGCCGACGCTGACGCTGGTCGACTTGCTAAAACTGTAGCGCGCGGTGGCGTCGAGGATCCACTTGGCGCCCCAGGTCTGCACGAACGGCGCGGTGAAACCCTGTCCCTGGACTTCGCCGTAGTAGTTGGCGCGCAGGTTGCCGTTCCACGGGCCGGTGGTGTAGTCGGCCGACAGCACGTGGTGCTGGCGCGGCTGGCCGCGTTCGATCAGCGTCACCTGGGCGTCGTCGAACAGCTGGGCGCCGCTCAGCACCGGCGACAGCGAGTGGCGGTTCTTGACCTTCGTGCGGTTGAAATCGAACTGGCCGGACAGCACCAGCGTCGAACCGGTCCAGCGCGTGGTGTGCTCGGCCACGATGTCCAGGCCGCGCGTGCGCGTGTCGATGGCGTTGGTGAAGAACTGCGCCTGGCCGACTTTCAACGGGTCGAGGATGGCCTTGACCGGGCAGGCCGCGGCGGTGATGCAGGCGCCGCTCTCGGGTGCGATGTTCGAGGAGAACACGATGCGGTCGTCGATGTCGATGCCCCACAGGTCGGCGGTCAGCGAGAAATTCGGCAGCGGGCGCAGCACCAGGCCGACGCTGGCGTTCTTCGAGGTCTCTTCCTTCAGGTTCGGGATGCCGAAGGCGCGCGTGACGGCGCTGCCTTCGCGCGCCGTGAGCGTCTCGGTCAGCACGCCGGCGCCGTTCAGGTTGGTCGAGACCGAGCTGTAGAACTTCTGCTGCACGCTGGGCGCGCGGAAACCGGTGGACACGGTGCCGCGCAGGCCCACGGTCTTACTGGGGTCGTAGCGCAGGCTCAGCTTGCCGGTGGTGGTGCTGCCGAAGTCCGAGTATTTTTCCCAGCGCACGGCCGCGCCCAGCAGCAGTTCCTTGGTCAGATTGTGTTCGAGGTCGGCGTACAGCGCGATGTTGTGGCGGCTGTCGTCGACCGCGGTGGCAGGGGTGTAGCCGGGGAAGCCCTGGGTGCCCGAGGCCGCGGCGCCGCCGACCTGGTCGCGGATGACGATGGCCGGATTGTTGGTACGGCCGTACTGGTAGGAGACCGGGTCGCCGGCCTCGATCGCATAGCCGTCGCGCCGGTACTCGAAGCCGGTCGCGAACGACAGCTGGCGTCCGGCCAGCGTCACTGGGCCGCGCAGGTCGGCATTGACCGTGGTCTGGCGGAATTTCAGGGCGCCGGTGTCGGCTTCCAGGGGCGAGGCGGCGTAGATGCCGCCGCCCGGCTTCGGCTCGTACCAGTAGCTGACGTTGATGGTCTCCTTTTCGTGGAAATCGAGTTCGCTGCGGCCGTGGTTGACGGACAGGTCGGCTTTCCAGCCGTCGGCCAGGTCGCGCCGGTAGCCGATGGCCAGCGAAGCATCCTTGACGGTCGTGCGGATGTTGGGCAGGAAGCCGTTCGGATACACGGCGGGCACGGTACGGCCGTCGCCGGCCGAGCGGAAGAAGCCGGCCGAGTCGCCGGTGCGGTGCGAGACGCCGCCGAACGCGTAGAACTCGCCCTCGGCCGCCACCGGCAGCGCCGCGTTGTACCAGAAGTACTTGTCCTTGGCCAGGCTGTCGCCGATGCGCTGGGTGACGCGCGGCGGGTTCACGCGCAGCGTGTCCACGCCGGCGCGGTTGGTTTCGCCGCGGCGGCGGCCCTCGGCGGTGAGATTCAGGTAGCCGCCGTCGTTGCCGATCTTAAAACCCTGGTTGGCGCTGGCCGAGACCAGCGCGCCGCCGCCCTCGCTGGTACCGCCGCCGGTCGCGGACAGCTGTGTTTCACTCGTCTGCTGCTTGAGCACGATGTTGATCACGCCGGCGATCGCGTCCGACCCGTACTGGGCGGCGGCGCCGTCGCGCAGCACCTCGATGCGCTGGATCGCCGACATCGGGATCGCGTTGATGTCGGTGCCGGCCGAGCCGCGCCCGATGGTCTGCTGCACGTTGACCAGCGCTTGCTGGTGGCGGCGCTTGCCGTTGACCAGCACCAGGATCTGGTCGGGCCCCAGCGAGCGCAGGGTGGCGGGGCGGATGATGTCGGTGCCGTCGCTGATGAAGGTCGAGGAAAAGTTGAACGACGGGTCGAGCGTCTGCAGCAGCTTGCCCAGTTCCAGCGGTCCGGCCGTCTGCAAGTCCTTGGCGCCGATCAGGCCGACCGGCGCGGCGGCATCGAGCGCCGTGCGCGCCGCGCCGCGCGAGCCGAGCACCACCACCGAGGCCATGGCCGGATCGTCGGCCGGACGCGCGTCGGCGGCGCTGGACTGGGCTTGCTGGGCTTGTTGGGCTTGCTGGGCATGCGCCGGCGCGAAGGCCAGCAGCAGGGCGGAAGCGAGGAAGGTGAAGGTGAAACCCGGTGCGGCGGCTTGTCTCGTCATGGCGTTCTCTCTTGATTGTTATGCAGGACGCAAGGAGTCTACGAGGCAGCATCGATATGAACAATTGTTAACTGGTGAGCGTTGTAAATAGGTAAATAACTGTCAATATTGCTTGTTGTGCCAACACAGGATTCGCTATGCTCGGTAGAGTCGGCCGCTCTATCGGGCAAGGATTTTTACCGGCGAGCTGGCCGCGCATGCCGCCTGTCAATTGTGACATTTGGCGAGAATGTCCGGTGGACGCGGCCATCGCCGTCCCATTGACCCTTGTCGCACGCCCGTCATGCGACGTTGGTATCGTCTCCGCTTCGCGCCACGCGCAGCGCCGCCGTCATGTGTGCCTCGTCCGGCGCCGACACGGTAGAGTGGTCGCCATCAAAAGGAGAAAAACAATGGAATCCGAAATCAAGCTGGCGGTCGACGCCGCCAGTGCCAGCCAGATCAAGAAAAGCCCGGTACTACGCACCGACGGCGCTTCCAAGCCGCAGGAACAGGAACACGTCGACCGTTATTTCGACAGCGCCGCCTTCGACCTGTGGCAGCACGGCTTCGCGCTGCGCGTGCGCAGCAGCGGCGGCCGCCACGTGCAGACCCTGAAGGGCGGCGGCGACGCGCTGGCCGGCCTGCACCGCCGTACCGAGCTGGAAAGCGAGATCGCGTCCGAGACGCCGGACCAGGCCGTGCTGCACGAACAGCTGCGCCAGGCGCTGCCGGACCTGGCCAGGCACCTCGACGGACAGGGTCTGGCGCTGGACACGGTGTTCGTCAACCGCAGCAAGCGCACCAGCTGGATGCTGGCGCTGGCGGACGGTACCCGGGTCGAATGCGCGTTCGACAGCGGAGAACTGCGGCGCGGCGACAAGAGCGCGCCGGTGCGCGAGCTGGAACTGGAGATCAAGGAAGGCGACCCGGCCCGCCTGTACGAGCTGGCGCGCCAGGTGCACGCGGCGACGCCGGTGCGCATCGAGCATGCCAGCAAGGCCGAACGCGGCTACCAGCTGGCCGGCGCGGTGGCGCCGCAGGCGGTCAAGGCGGCCAAGGTGCGCGTCAAGCGCAAGGCCAGCATGGCGCAAGCGCTGGCGGCGATCCTGGCCAACTGCCTGCAGCAGATGCAGGCCAACGAACGCGGCGTGCTGGCCGGCGACGTCGAGGGCCTGCACCAGATGCGCGTCGGCCTGCGCCGCCTGCGCGCCGCGCTGGCGATGGTGGACAGGATGGTGCAGCTGCCGCAGCTGCTGCGCGACGACATCGAATGGCTGGCCGGCGAACTCGGCGACGCGCGCAACTGGGACGTGTTCATCGAGTCGGTGCTGCCGGGACTGCCGCTGCCGGACGAACATCAAGGCGCCATGGAGCGGGTACGGGTGGCGGCGCGCGAGGAAGCCCAGCGCCATCACGGCAAGGTGCGCTCGGCGGTGAGCAGCGCGCGCTACACCGGCCTGCTGCTGGGACTGGGCGCCTGGCTGGCCGGCAAGGGCTGGGAGCAGGACGGGCTCGATGCCGAGGCGCTGGCGCGCAAGGTGTCGAAGGCGGCGCCGCAGCTGGTGCAGCACGCCTCCGCGCGCGTGCGCAAGCGCGCCCGCGGCCACGACCTGGGCCGGCCGGAATGCCTTCACAAGGTGCGCATCGCCGCCAAGAAGGAACGCTATGCGCGCGAGTTCTTCGATGCGCTCGACCACGGCAAGAAGGCGGCGCGCCGGCACGACCTGCTGGCCGGCATGCAGGACGAGCTCGGCCTGATCAACGACAGCTTCGTCGCGCGCGGCCTGGTGGAGCAGTTGCGCGCACGGCTGCCGCAGGAACCGGCGCTGCTCGGCTTCATCGACGGCGTGCTGGCGGCGCGCGCGGCGCAGGCGCTGCCGCTGGCGCGCAAGCACGTGAAAGGCCGCCTGCGCGGACGTGCCGGATTCTGAGTTGGCTGGATTGTCGCGCCGGGCTGCTGGCGAGCCCGCGGCATGACATCGATGAGTGAACTCCGTCACGTCGTCCCCGCGAAGGCGGGGACGACGGTATCTCTGCGGGTTATCCGTTATCGAAATCCGCTCGGACAGCACTGCGCTTGCAGCAGTGTCACGCCTTCACCGCTAAAAACTCGCCTTTCCCCACCGGCACCAGGCTAACCGTGAACCCCGCGTCGCCACGCACCGCATCCATGAATTCCGCCATCTCGTGCGCATGCGAGGTGGCGTTATCGACCACCAGCAGCCCGCCGGCGCGCAGCACGCGCTTGATGTGCGGCCACCAGGCCAGGTAGGCGCTGCGCTGCGAGTCGAGGAACAGCAGGTCGAAGGCGCCGTCGTCCAGGTTCGCCAGCAGTGCGCCGGCATCGCCTTCGCGCTGGTCCACGACCGCCTGCAGGCCGGCGCGCGCGACGTTGTTGCGCGCCATGGCGACCTTGGCGGGCGCCAGTTCCACCGTGGTCACCATACCGCCGGTGGCGGTAGCGGCGTCGGCCAGCCACAGTGTGGAATAAGCGTTCGAGGTGCCGATCTCGAGGATGCGGCGCGCGCCGGTCGCCTTGACCAGCAGCGCCAGGAATGCGCCGGTGTCCGGGGTGATGTTGAGCATGCGGGTGGCGCGGTTGGCGGCGTCGCCGTCGTGGGCGTCGCCGAAGGCGGCGAGTTCGTCGAGCAGGGTGGTGAGGCTGGGGTGCACGGCGGTCTCCTGTGGTGAACGTTGGACCGTACATGGTGCCACAACAGCCGGCCGCCGGTGGCTGGGCGGCCGTTCGAAGATGGTGCCGGTATGTTTCCCGACCGCCGGCGCCGGTAGGGCGGCCATGCCGCCGTGCTCAGGGAGCGAGACGGATTCTGACGGTGGAATGTGACGCGCGTTTGACGCGCGGGTGACACGTGCGTGACCTCGCCACCGTCGTTCCCGGCCTTGACGGCCCCTTGGCGGTGGTCCATGCGGCGTGTCCAAAATTAGAATCTTGGAACGATCTGGGTAGTTCTTGAAATACCGAATTTTGTTGCTCAGTATGGGTCCCCGCCTTCGCGGGGACGACGTGTCGGGATGGCGCGTCAGTGAGGGCGCCGCGTCAGGGCGCGCCGCCGGCGTTGCCCGGCTTGAGTTCTTCTCCCCACTTGCGCAGCAGGCCGGCCAGCGTCGGCGTGCTGCGGGTCTGCGGCGCCAGCAGGGCCACCGCGGCCTGCAGCGCCTTGTCGTCGCGGGTGCCGAACATGCGCGTGCTCTCGACCGGATTGTGGCCGACCGCGGTGGGCGCCGCGCTTGCGCCGGTGGACGCCGGCAGGTGGTTGGCCAAGTCCGATTCGCGCAGCAGCAGGTCGTCCTGCGCGCCTGCCTTGGGCGCGACTACGATGTCGGGCGTCACGCCTTGCGCCTGGATCTCGCGGCCCTTCGGCGTGAAGTAGCGCGCTACGGTGAACTTGATGCCGCTGTCCGGCCCCAGCGGGATCACCGATTGGATCGAGCCCTTGCCGAAGGTCTGGGTGCCGACCACGGTGGCGCGGCGCTGGTCCTGCAGCGCGCCGGCTACCAGTTCCGCGGCCGAGGCCGAGGCGCCGTTGACCAGCACCGTGAGCGGCACGCTGCGGGTCCAGGCGGGCAGGCCGGCCAGCACGTCGGCTTCGCCGGGTTCCTGGTAGTAGCGCTGGTCGACGGTGACGGTGGCGTTGGCCCCGGCGACCTGGCCGCGCGCCGAAAACAGTTCGGTGCCGGGTTCGAGGAAGGCGCCGGCCACCGCCACGCCGGCCGACACCAGGCCACCCGGATCGTTGCGCAGGTCGAGGATCAGGCCGCGCGGCGCTTCCTTGGCGGCGTCCAGTTTTTTCAGCGCCGCCGCCAGCTCGGCGCCGGTGGCGCCGCCGAATTCGGCCACGCGGATCCAGGCCAGGCCGGGCGCCGCCATGCTCACGCGCACGGTGGCGTTGTTCAGCGCCGCGCGCGTCAGGCGCAGCGTGCGCAGGCGGTTGCCGCGCGCTACCCCGAGCGCCACCACCGAGCCGGGCGCGCCGTGCATGCGCCGCGCCACCTCGGTATTCGACAAGCCGGCGATGGCCTTGCCGTCGATCGCCACCAGGATGTCGCCGGCGGCGATGCCGGCGCGCTCGGCCGGGCTGTCCTCGGCGCTCGACACCACGCGCATGCGGTCGCGGTCGACCTCGACCTCGATGCCGACGCCGACGTAGCGGCCGGTGTTGGTGCGGTCGAGCTCGCGCATGTCGTCCTTGTTCAGGTATTGCGAGTGCGCGTCCAGCGAGGCCAGCATGCCGGCGATGGCGCCGTCGAACAGCTTGTTGTCGTCGGCCTGGCCGACGTAGTTGCGCTTGATGAGCGCATAGGCCGACAGCAGCTTTTCCACTTCCGCCTGCGGCAGCGCCAGCGGCGCGCTCAGGGTTTGTACAGTAGCGGCGGGTGGCTCAGCCGCGCCGCGCGTGGGCGGTGTGTCTTCGGCCTGCGCCGGCATGCCGGCGATGAGCAGGGTGGCGCCGGCGGCCAGGGCGGCGGCGGCGGCGCGCTGCCATCCGTGGCGGCGCTGCATGAGGTGTTTGGTCGTGCTTGTCATCGTGGCTCCTTGTACTTGCGGCCATTCTGGCGCGGACGCCTGTTAAGCGGGGTAGGGGACGGTAAATGTAGGTAAATGGACGGTAACAAATTGCCAATCACGTTCGTAGGGACGTGTTGTACCCGACAGCCGGCGGGCCGCTTTCGCTTGTTCCCCATGGCAAAAAGCACCGATAATCCTTCCTTTGCGGCCGCACGCTGCCGCCAGACAGGAGATGTCAGTGCAAGACCACGAACGAGATCACGAGCGCAGCCAGCAGGCTGCACAGGCCGGCGAACCCGCCAGCCCGTCGCGCCGCCGGATGTTCCAGGCCGCGGCGGCGGTCGGCCTGTCCGCCGGTGCCGGCCAGGCGGACGCCGCCGCCGCCAAGCCGGGCGCCGCCAAGGCGCACAAGCCGGCGCCCGGTTCGCTGGACGCCAAGCTCAAGGCCAACGTCAAGAACGTGGTCGTGATCTACCTGGAAAACCGCAGCTTCAACAACCTGTTCGCCGATTTCCCGGGGCTGGCGCAGCCGTTGGCGGCGCTGCCGGCCTCGGCCGCGGTACAAAAGGACCGCGACGGCACGCCCTTGTCCGAACTGCCGAAGATCTGGGGCGGCATGGTGCCGGCACGCCAGAACCTGGGCGGCAAGGATTACCTGATCAAGGAAGAGCAGGTCCACGGCCTGCCGAATGCGCCGTTCAAGCTGGCCGATACCGACGGCAAGCCGCTGCCGGAAGGCATCGTCACGCGCGACCTGTGCCACCTGTTCTACCACAACCAGATGCAGATCAACGGCGGCAAGAACGACGGTTTCGTCGCCTGGGCCGACAGCGGCGGCCTGGTCATGGGCCGCTACGGCGACACGTCGAAGAACCTGGGCTTGTGGCAGATCGCGCGCGAGTTCACGCTGTGCGACAATTTTTTCATGGCGGCCTTCGGCGGTTCCTACCTGAACCACCAATTCCTGATCAGCGGACGGGTGCCGGAATACTTCGACGCGGCCGCGACCCCGGCGAAAAAGAAGATCGCGGTGCTGGAAGACGGTCCCACCGGCCACCGCCTGGCGCTGGCCCCCGATTCTCCCAAATCGGCATTGGAGGGCAAGCCGAAGTTCGTCAACGCCGGCGCCATCACGCCGGACGGCTACGCGGTGAACACCATGGCGCCGCCGTACCAGCCGAGCTGGGTGCGCCCGGCGCCGGGCGACGACGCCGCCACCGCCGATCCGCAGGATCCGTCGGTGCTGCCGCCGCAGACCTACCATACGATCGGCGACCTGCTGAGCGAGCGCGGCATCGGCTGGGCCTGGTATGGCGGCGCCTGGCAGGCGGCGCTGGACGGCCGCGGCGAGGGCGCGCGCCCGAACTTCCAGCACCACCACCAGCCCTTCAATTACTTCAAGCAGTTTGCGCCGGGCACCGCCGCGCGCGCCGAACACATCCGCGACGGCGGCCTGGGCGACAGCCCGATCTCGAACAAGTTCATCGCCGACGCGGTCGCCGGCAAGCTGCCGCCGGTCGCTTTCTACAAGCCGCAAGGCAACCTCAACCTGCACGCCGGTTATTCGGACATCGAGAGCGGCGACGCCCACGTCGCCAACGTGATCGAGCACCTGAAGAAATCGCCGCAGTGGAAGGACATGGTGGTCGTCATCACCTTCGACGAGAACGGCGGCTGGTGGGACCACGTGGCCCCGCCCAAGGGCGACCGCTGGGGACCGGGCACGCGCATTCCGGCGATCGTCGTGTCGCCGTTCGCCAAGAAGGGCGCGGTGGACCACAATTTCTACGATACGACCTCGATCATGCGCTTCATCACGCGCCTGCACGACCTGCCCCTGCTGGAAGGCCTGGCCGCGCGCAACGCCGCCTTCGCCGAGCGCGGCGCACGCGGGCCGGGCGACCTGACCGGAACGCTCAGTTTCCGCTGATCCGGGGCAGCGCAACGAAACAGCGGCGCGCCATGCCGCATCGTCACATCAAGCGACCTGCACAGGTCGCTTTTTTTATTTGCATAGTTTGATTTCGCATAAAAAGTTTCCTATCGGCTAACGCGCGCGGGTTTCTCGAACACGGCGATACACTGCGTCATGGCCGTTGTCATTTGAATACGAGCTTGCGCATGGCCAGGCCGTCAAGCGCCCACATTCATATTTCATTATTCGTAGTTCGATCAGGAGAACAAAATGCAAAACAATAAAACCTTGAAGGGACTGCTGGCCGTGTCGGCCGTGGCCGCCATGTTCAGCGCATTCGGCGTCCAGGCGCAAACCGCGACCTCGACCACGTCGCCGACCACCACCAGCCAGGGCAAGCAGAACATGGCCGGCAAGGTCACGACGAACGGCGCCATCGACAACACCAACAGCACCGGCATGGAAAACCGCGACGTGCCGAACCGCGCATCGAACATGAGCGGATCGAGCGGCTCGGGCAGCATGTCCTCGGGCCAGTCGATGAACGACACCGGTTCGACCAACATGTCGGGCAAGACCACCAAGGACGGCGCCGTCGGCAACACCAATAGCCAGGGCATGGAAAACCGCACCGGCGCCAGCCGTTCGAGCGGCGCCAGCGGCGCGGCCGGCCAGACCGCTTCGGGCGGCACCAAGCTGAGCGCGGGCGACCAGAAAATCCTGAAGGACATGGCGATCGCCGACATGGCCGAAGTCGAGGGCGGCAAGCTGGCCCAGAGCAAAGGCCAGAGCGCCGAGGTGAAAGCCTTCGGCCAGCAGATGATCGACGACCACAGCGCCAACCTGACCGAAGTCAAGGCCCTGGCCGACGCGCGCGGCGTGACCCTGCCAACCGAACCGGACGCCAAGCACAAGCAGATGGCCGCCAAGCTGGAAAAAATGGACGGCGCCGCCTTCGACAAGGCCTACATGACCCAGGCCGGCGTGCAGGACCACAAGACCGTCCACGCCAAGCTGGTGACCGCCTCCAAGCAAGC
The DNA here is from genome assembly GCF_012849555.1 of Massilia forsythiae. Lineage (NCBI taxonomy): Bacteria > Pseudomonadati > Pseudomonadota > Betaproteobacteria > Burkholderiales > Oxalobacteraceae > Massilia > Massilia forsythiae. The sequence goes on along the minus strand of NZ_CP051685.1, from coordinate 1,322,125 downwards.
CAAGGATCCGGAACTGAAGGCCCTGGTCGACAAGACCGAACCGGTGGTCGCCCAGCACCTGAAGTCGGCACAACAAATGCCGATGGCCAAGTCGGGTACCACGGCCGGCAAGTAAGCCGTAGTGCAAAGCAGAAAATGATGCCGGTTTCGGCAGCCATGTAAGAAAGTAGCTGCGTCGTCCCCGCGAAGGCGGGGACCCATGCTGAGCATCCACAGTTGGTATTTCTAAAATATCCCAGTTGCTTCAATGGTAATGAATTCTATTACTCAGTATGGGGTAAAGAATGCAGTGGCATTCTTTACCCTGCGCGGGGACGACGAGCTATGGGTTGAAGCAGAGATAACGATTATCTTGGATAGCAGTGCGCAAAGGCGGGGACCCAAGCTCGGCATCGGAAGTCAGTCAATCAGCGGTCCGCTGCTTATGTCGAAGCAGCGGACCGCTGTGCTTTAAAGCTACCGGCTCAACAGATACGCACTGATATCCAGCGCATCCTTCTCGCTCACTCCCATGTTCGGCATGGTCGTGTGCGGATCGACCCCCTGCGGATCGCGGATCCAGCGCACCAGGTTGGCCTGGTCGTTGGGCAGCGTCCCGTTGATGAAGCGCCGCTTGGCCAGGTCGTCCAGCGGCCGCCCGACATACACGCTGGAGCCGGTGATGCCCGGGATCATGTGGCAGGCGCGGCACGCGTACTGGTTGAGCGCCAGCTTGCCGCGCAGCGGATCGCCCTGCACGCCGGCCGGCGCACGGGCGCCGCCGTCGCAGGCGGCCAGCAAGGCCAGCGCCGCGGCGGCGCCCAGCAGGCGCATGGTGGTGGCGCCCATCATTTGCGCTCCTGCGGTGGCTGCCGCTGTGGCGCCGGCTGCGATTCCTGCTGCAAACCCGGCCGTGGTTCCGGCTGCGGTTTCATGTACTGGGGCGAGCGTTTCAATTCCTGCTCCTGCGCCTGCCCGCGGGCGTCGCCGCGCCGGGCCGGGGCGCCGTCGGCGGCAAAGGCCGTCAGCGCGCGGTACTGCCGCGCGTCCAGCGTCGGCATGGCCGCCACGAAGGCGACCACGGCCCAGGTTTCCGCTTCGCTCAGGTGCAGGTCCCAGGCCGGCATGCCGCTCATCTTGATGCCGTGGCGCGTGATCCAGTACAGCTCGCGCGCGCGCCAGCGCGAACTGGCGTCGACCAGCGGACCCGGCACCGGTTGCATGCTCATGCCGTGCTGCGCCTGCGCGAAGCCGGGGCCGCCGTGGCACTGGGCGCAGTTGTCGCGGTACAGGGCGGCGCCGCGCAGGATCTGCTGCGGCTGGCGCAGGTCCGGTTCGGCCACGTCGCGGGCGTAGCGCCGCACCGAATAGTGCATGCCCTGTTCCAGCAGCGTGTAGACCGGCTGCCAGTGCTGGGTGGTGGCGCTGATGTCGTACCAGCCGGCGCGCAGCACCACCAGGCCGGCGGCCGCGCCGAGCACGCCTGCGCCGAGCAGGGTGAAGGCGGCGGTCTTGACGACCAGGCGGGTGCGCGATGAAAGCATGGAGGTTGGCAAAAACGTATCGTGTTAAAAAAGTGTCATTACGTCCTGTATTATAAAAGTCATCCGCTTATCGTGATTCCAACCGTGCCCAGCCTCACCGCCTCTGCCGTCCGCCGCCCGTTCGCCGCCCTCACGCACCATGCCGTCCTGCCGTCTGTCCTGGCGTGCGCCTTCCTGCTGGCCGCCTGCAAGGAGCCTGGCGCGCAGCCCGGCAACGCCGCGCCCGGCGGCGCCGCCACTGTCCAGGCGGGCACGGCGTTGGGCGACGCAGCGACCGGAAAACGCCTGATGGCGCAATACCAGTGCGGCGCCTGCCACGCCATTCCGGGCGTGCAGGGGGCGGGCGGCGGCGCCGGTCCTTCGCTGGAGCACATGGGCAGCCTCAGCTACATCGCCGGGCGCATCCCCAACAACGGCGGCAATATGGTGGCCTGGCTGCGCGATCCGCCGGCACTAAAACCCGGCACGCCGATGCCGGCGCTGGGCTTGTCGGAACAGGAGGCGCGCCACATGGCGGCCTACCTGCGCACTTTGAAATGAGCGTTGAAATGACGGACCGTATGCACGCTGCGGCGGAGGTGCCGCTGGCCGCGGGGCAGGGCACGCTGCAATCGGTGCTGCACCCGGCCGGGGCCGACGCCGCCGTCATCGGCCAGTTCGCCTGGGTGCTGTTCGGCGCCGGCGCCGTGATCTTGCTGGCGGTGATGGCGCTGCTGCTGGCCAGCCTGCGCCGCCATGCGCGGCCCCTGCCGGCCAGGGCCTGGATCCTCGGTGCCGGCGTGGCGTTCCCGGTGGTGGTGCTGAGCGCCCTGCTGGTATGGAGCACCTGGCGCAGCGCCGAGCTGCGTCCGCAGACCTCGAACGGCGCCATGGCGCTGTCGGTGACCGCCAGGATGTGGTGGTGGGACGTGCGCTACGCCGGCCCGGGCGGCGGCCCCGAGATCGCCGCTGCCAACGAGATTCACATCCCGGTCGGCCAGGACGTGTACGTCGGCCTGAACAGCGCTGACGTGATCCACAGCCTGTGGGTGCCGGCGCTGGCCGGCAAGCGCGATACGATTCCCGGCCGCGTCACCGGCCTGCGCCTGCGCGCCGACAAGCCGGGCATCTACCGCGGCCAGTGCGCCGAGTACTGCGGCGCCCAGCATGCGCGCATGGCGCTGCACGTGGTCGCCCTGGCGCAGCCGGACTACGACGCCTGGCTGGCGCGCCAGGCGCGGCCGGCCGTGCAGCCGGCGGACGAACTGGCGCTGCGCGGGCGCGCGGTGTTCCTGGAGCAGCGCTGCCAGTCGTGCCACACGATCCGCGGCGTGGCCGAGAGCGCGCAGCTCGGCCCCGACCTGACCCACGTCGGCAGCCGCATGCAGATCGGCGCCGGCACCCTGATCAACCACCGCGGCACGCTGGCCGGCTGGATCGCCGACCCGCAAGCCATCAAGCCCGGCGTGTTCATGCCGCCCGCGTCCGGCATCGACGGCGCCTCGCTGCGCGCGCTGGCGGCCTACCTGGAACAACTGAAATGACGCAGCCCACCGCCAAGCCGGCCGCCACCGCCGCGGGTCCGCAGACGCACGATATCGATACCGGCGCCGGCGCATCGTCCGATGCGCTGCCGAATCCCTTGCCGCGTCCTGCCGGCGAGCTCGAAAAACTGGAAGCGGTCTGGCGCACGCCGCGCGGCTGGCGCTTCATCACCTCGGTCAACAACACCAACATCGGCCTGCTGTACATCGGCACCGCGCTGCTGTTCTTCCTGCTGGCCGGCGTGCTCGGCCTGTTGATCCGCACCCAGCTGGCCGTGCCGGAGAACACGCTGCTGGGCGCCGGCACCTACAACCAGGTGTTCACCATGCACGGCACGGTGATGATGTTCCTGTTCGCGATTCCGGTGGTGGAAGCCATCGCCGTCTACCTGCTGCCCAACATGCTGGGCGCGCGCGATTTGCCGTTCCCGCGCCTGTCCGCGTACGCCTTCTGGGCCTACGCCTTCGGCGGCCTGGCGTTCTTTTGCACGCTGTTCGTCGGCCTGGCGCCGGACGGCGGCTGGTTCATGTACCCGCCGCTGACCGGCATGAAGTATTCGCCCGGCCTGAATGCCGATTTCTGGCTGCTGGGGATCGGCTTCATCGAGATTTCCGCCATCGCCGGCGCCATCGAACTGATCGTCGGCATCCTGTTTACACGGGCGCCGGGCATGACGCTGGGCCGCATGCCGGTGTACGCCTGGGCCATGCTGGTGGTGGGCGTGATGATCGTGTTCGCCTTCCCGGCGGTGATCGCCGGCACCGCGCTGCTGGAACTGGAACGCGCCTTCGACTGGCCGTTCTTCATCCCCGAGCGCGGCGGCGATCCGCTGTTGTGGCAGCACCTGTTCTGGTTCTTCGGCCACCCCGAGGTGTACATCATCTTCCTGCCGGCGGCGGGCATGGTCTCGACCATGATCCCGACCATCGCCGGCACGCCGCTGGTCGGGCGGCGCGCCATCGTCGCCGCGCTGGTCGGCGTGGGCGTGTTCAGCTTCGGCCTGTGGGCGCACCACATGTTCACCGCCGGCCTGGGCGTGCTGGAGATGAGCTTCGTCTCGGCCGCCAGCATGGCGGTGGCGGTGCCGACCGCGATCCAGGTATTCGCCTGGATCGCCACGCTATGGAAGGGCAACGTGCAGCGCGGCGCGCCGACGCTGTTCCTGCTCGGCTTCATGTTCATCTTCGTGCTGGGCGGCCTCACCGGCGTGATGGTGGCGGTGATCCCGTTCGACTGGCAGGTGCACGACACCTATTTCATCGTCGCCCATTTTCACTACGTGCTGATCGGCGGGATGGTGTTCCCGGTGTTCGCGGCCATGTATTACTGGATGCCGCTCATCAACGGCAACCGCCTCTCGGAACAGCTGGCGCGCCCGGTGTTCTGGCTGATGTTCGGCGGTTTCAACGTGTCCTTCTTCCCGATGCACGTGACCGGGCTGCTGGGCATGCCGCGCCGCGTCTACACCTACGCCGCGGACCTGGGCTGGAATGGCCTGAACCTGCTGTCCACGGCCGGCGCCTACGCCTTCGCCGCCGGCGTGCTGCTGTTCTTCTACGATGCGATGCGTACCCTGCGCCGTCCCGAACGCGAGGTCGGCAACCCGTGGAACGCGGCCACGCTGGAGTGGCTGCCGTCCGAGGACTACGGCAACCGCAGTATCCCCCGCATCGCCTCCGCCGAGCCTTTATGGGACCAGCCGGCGCTGGCGCGCGAGGTCGGGCAGGGCGCGCACTACCTGCCGCAGAGCGCCCTGGGGGCGCGCGAGACCATCGCCACCAGCCCGGTCGCGGCGTCTCCGCGCTACCTGCTGGTGCTGCCCGGCGACAGCTGGCTGCCGGTGCTGGCCGCGTTCGGCACCGCCGCCTTCTTTTTGCTGCTGACGGTGAAGGCGAACGTGCTGGCCTGGACCGGCGGCGCGGTCGCGGTGGCGTCCACCATCGCCTGGTTGTGGCAATCCGACCGCCCGGCACCGCTGGACCGGCACGCCGGCGTCGACATCGGCGGCGGACTGCGCCTGCCGGTGGGCGCCGTCCGCACCGGCTCGCACTCGTGGTGGGCCACGATCATCATGCTGGTGGTGGACGCCAGCATCTTCGCTTCGTTCGCATTCGCCTACCTGCACCTGTCGATGCGTTTGCAGGTGTGCCCGCCGCCGGGCAGCACGCTGCCGCCGGTATCGCTGGCATGGCTGTCGGCCGGCCTCCTGGCGCTGGGGTCGGTGCTGGTGTGGCTGGCCACGCGCGCCATCGGCAAGCGGCGCCTGCCCTGGCTGGTGCTGGCGGCGCTGGGCTGCGCGCTGGCCTCGTTCGTGGTCGACCAGCATGGCTTGCGCCAGGCCGGGCTGGACGGCAGCGCCAACGGCTGGGCCGCGGCGGTGGCGGCGCTGGCGGCCTACCAGGGCCTGCACATCGTGCTGCTGGTGCTGCTGGCGCCCTACCTGGCGCTGCGCGCCTGGCGCCGCCACCTGACCGAACGCAGCCGTGCCACGCTCGACAACATCGCCCTGATCTGGCACTACACCACACTGCAGGGTATGGCCTGGCTGGCGGCGGTGCGGCTGGTGCCGCTGCTGATGGAGTGAGTGGAATGGCGACCGAACCGAACCCGAACGCCGCCGCGCCGAACGTGGCGCGGACCGACGAACATTTTTTCTCGCGCCTGCTGCGCGGCATCCTGCCATTGCTGGTCTGGATCGCGCACTTCGCCTTTTGCTACGGCCTGGCGGCGGCGCAATGCACGCCGGCCGCCGCGCGTGCGGGCGGTCCGGATCGCCTGACGCTGGGCCTGGCCACGCTGGCGGCGCTGGCCGCCTGCGCATGGCTGGCCTGGCGCGCGCGCGGGGTGCTGCGGCGCGAGGACGGCGGCCTGCTCGACTGGGCGGCTTTCCTGGGGGCCTTGCTGGCCACGGTGGCGGTGGCCTGGAACGGCGTGCCGGTGCTGCTGGTGGCCGGCTGCGCCTGATGTCCGGCGCGCCCAACATTTTTGAAGCGCCAAAAAAAAAACGCCCGCGCATCGCTGCTGCAGGCGTGAATCCAAGTCAGGGACTTGGAGGAGACAAGGGTGACCGGCACCGGGCCGGAAAACATGACACTAGTGTAAGGTAATTCAGCGCGCCGCAAGCGGCGATTCGGGTTATCCGAGGCGCATGTTCATGTCGGCCTCTGCCTACAATCACCTATGCCAGACGCGATCAGGCCGGCTGCGCCAGCAGCGCCCGCGGCGCGGCGGGGGCGGGCTGGCGCGGCGCGGCCGTTCCGGCATCGACGCGGAACATGCCGACCGTGCGCTCCAGCGTCACCGCCTGTTCGTTCAGGGCGCCCGCCGCGGCCGCCGCCTGCTCGACCAGCGCCGCGTTCTGCTGCGTGACCTGGTCCATCTGCACGATGGCCTGGTTGATCAGGTCGATGCCGGTGCTTTGCTCGGTGGTGGCGAGCATGATCTGGTTCATGGTGCCGGCCGCATTCACCACGCTGGTCACGATGCCGTCCATGGCGGCGCCGGCCTGGCCGGCCAGCACGGCGCCGCTGTCCACACTGGCCACCGCGCTGCCGACCAGCGCCTTGATGTCGCGGGCCGCCAGCGCCGAGCGCTGCGCCAGCGTGCGCACCTCGCTGGCCACCACGGCGAAGCCGCGGCCCTGCTCGCCGGCGCGCGCCGCCTCGACGGCCGCGTTCAGCGCCAGGATATTGGTCTGGAAGGCAATGCCTTCGACCGTGGCGGTGATTTCGGAAATCTTGCCCGAGGAAGCGGCGATCTCGCCCATGGTGTCGACCACCCTGGCCACGATGCGGCCGCCTTCCTGCGCCAGCTGGGCGGCCGAGCCGACCATGTCGTCGGCCAGGCGCGCGTTGTCCGCGTTCTGGCGCACGGTGGAAGTCAGTTCCTCCAGCGAGGACGCGGTTTCTTCCAGGCTGGCCGCCTGCTGCTCGGTGCGGCGCGACAGGTCCAGGTTGCCCTGCGCGATCTCGTCGCTGGCCACGACGATGGCGGCGCTGCCGTCGCGCACGCCGCGCACGGTGCCGGCCAGTTGCGCCTGCATGCGTGCCAGGGCCCGCATCAGCCGTCCCATTTCGTCGGTGCCGCCGGTGCCGATCGGATGCGACAGGTCGCCCGCCGCCATCGCGTCGAAATGGCGCACCGCGTCGTCCAGCGGACGCACGATCGCGCGCACCAGCGCAATGCCGGCGGCGGCGGCCAGCAGCAGGGCGCCGGCCGCGGCGGCGACCGACAGCATCAGGATGCGCCGGTACAGCTGCTGGCTGGCGTCGAACGAGCGCTGGGCGCTCGCCATCTGGTAATCCTCGAGCTTGTCGGAAGCATCGCTGTAGGCAGCGAACAGCGGCTGTATTTCCTTCATCGCCACGCGGTCGATGCGCGCGGCGTCCTGGTCGCGCAGCGCCTGCGCCATGGCGCCCAGGCCATTCTCGACGAAGGCCTTGCGCGCCGCGGCGGTGGCGTCGGAGAGCGCCTTTTCGTCGGCATCCTGCGGCAGCGACAAATAACGCTTCCAGGTCTCGTCCGACTTGGCCAGGAAGCCGTCGGCGCGTTCGAGCAGCGCCGCCAGTTGCGGCGAGTCGGGGTGCAGCACCGCGCGGTCCTGCACCAGGCGCGCCCGGCTGAGCGCATTCTTCGAGGCGCCGATGGCCAGTCCCGACGCCAGCTGATTGCGGTAGGTATCTTCCAGTGCGGCGTTGACCGATTGCATGCCGTAGACGCCGAGCGCACCGGCGGCGGCCACCAGCAGGCCCAGGATCGCCAGCGTGGCAACGAGGCGGGTACGGATATCGAAACGGGTGAGCATGGATCTCTCTCGGGCAGGCACGACGGTGATGGAATACCGCAGCAATGACGGTGAAACGGCTGTGGCAGATACGGCAATACCGGACAGGCAGCGCTGGTTTTATCCGGTGGCGACAGATTCCAAGGTGCCACAGTCATTGATATGAAGCAACAATTGGATAGATTCTTGTTGCTTTCCAGCCCAGGCAACCGTTTGTTTATACTTGCGCCATGAACCCGATCCGTTGCACCTGGGCCAATCCGGCCAACCCGCGCTACCTCGCCTACCACGACCACGAGTGGGGCGTGCCCTGCCATGACGAGACCACGCTGTTCGAGATGCTCAACCTGGAAGGGGCGCAGGCCGGGCTGTCGTGGGAAACCATCCTCAACAAGCGGGAGACCTACCGCGCCGCCTTCGACGGCTGGGATGCGGGAAGGATCGCGCGCTACGACGAGGCCAAGGTGGCATCGCTGCTGGCCGACCCCGGCATCGTGCGCAACCGCCTGAAGGTGGCGGCGGCCGTCAACAATGCGCGCGCCTATCTGGCGCTGCGCGAAGAGGGGTCGAGCCTGGACCAGTGGCTGTGGGATTTCGTCGACGGCACGCCGATCGTCAACGACTGGCCGGACGGCGCGCGCCCGGCCAGGACGGACCTGTCCGACCGCATCTCGAAGGCATTGGGCAAGCGCGGCTTCAAGTTCGTCGGCTCGACCATCGTGTATGCCTACATGCAGGGCATCGGCATGGTCGACGACCACGACCGCGACTGCTTCTGCCGACGGCGGCGCTGAGGAGGCGGGGCGATGGATTACCGTGCAGCGTGGCGCGGGCGGGCGCGCCATACCGTGTTCACGAACCGGCATGACGAGGCGCGCCTCGGCGCGATGATCGACGCCTGGCGCGCCGACCCGGAGCGCCCGCCGCACCTACACGTGATCGCCTTGATCGACGCGGCGCTGCCGGGTTTCCGGCGCGTGCCGCAGGCCGAGCCGGGCCTGACGCTGGACCTGCTCGGCGCCGCGCCCGGCGCGCCGTTCGGTGTCACGCTGGCGCAGTTGGCGGCGCGCATCGACCTGTTCCGCCTGGACGGCGGCGACGCCGTCATCGACGCCATGATCGACGATGACACGGCGCGCGCCATGGCGCGCCTGGCGGCCAGGGATGCCTGCCTGGTGCTGGAAGGAGCGGATGCGATGTCGGCGCCGGCCCTGGGCGCGGCCGCGGCGGCGGCCCTGGCGGCGCACGGCTTCGTGTTCGAAGAAGGGGGAAAGCGCGCGCGCTTCGCCGGCCGCAAGCCGCGCCCGCCGTTGCCGCCGGACCCGCAGCGGCAGGCGATCGTGCTGGGAGCCGGCATCGCCGGCTCAGCGGCCTGCGAGCGCCTGTGCGCGCGCGGCTGGCAGGTGACGCTGGTGGAGCGCCACGCGGGGCCGGCGCTGGAAGCCTCCGGCAACCGCGCCGGCATCTTCATGCCGCTGCTGTCGCGCGACGACAATATCCCGACCCGCCTGACGCGCGCCGCCTACCTGTTCACGCTGCGCCACTGGGAACGGCTGGGCGGCATCGGCCACGCGATCGAGGGCCAGGCTTGCGGCGTGCTGCAGCTGGCGCGCGACGCCGGCCATGCCGCAGTGCAGCGCGCGCTCGCCGCCGGCGGCGTGGGCGGGCGTCCGTACCCGCCCGACTTTGCCGAGTGGCTGGAGCGGCCGCAGGCCGAGGCACTGCTGGGCTCGAGCGCGCCGGATGGCGGCTGGCTGTTCCGCCGCGGCGGCTGGGCGCGCCCCGGCAGCGTGTGCGATGCCTTGCTGGCCGCCTGCGGCGAGCGCCTGGAACGGCGCTTCGGCGTGGGCAGCGTGACCGTCGAACACGACGACGGGCAGTGGCATGTGCTGGACGCGCACGGCATCCCGATCGCGCACGCGCCCAACCTGATCCTGGCCAACGGCGCCGGCGCGGCCGGGATGGCGGAGACGGCGCCGCTGCCGCTCAGCGCAATGCGCGGCCAGGTCTCGCACATCCCGGCGCAGATGCTGCCGCGCCTGCCGCTGGTGCTGTGCCGCGAAGCCTACCTGACCCCGGCCGCGCACGGCATATGCAGCGCCGGCGCCACCTACGACCTCGACCCGGACCCGGTGCTGTCGCTGGCGAGCCACCGGGAAAACCTGGCGCGCCTGCGCGGCCTGCTGGCCGATCCGCACGCGGCCGAGGGTGCGCCGCTGCAGGGCCGCGTGGGCTTCCGCTGCATCGCCCCGGACCGCCTGCCGCTGGTGGGGCGCGTGCCCGACGCCGCCGCGGCCGGCGGCACCGAGCGCCTGCGCGACGTGCCGCGCCATCCGGGCCTGTATGCGTTGCTCGGCTACGCTTCGCGCGGGCTGATCTGGGCCGGCCTGGGCGCCGAACTGCTGGCCGCACAGATCGAGGGAGAACCGCTGCCGCTGGAGACGGCGCTGGTCGATGCGCTCGATCCGGCACGCTTCGTGTTGCGCGCGCGCCGCAGTCCACGCGGGCCGCAAGCGGCCGACATTTGATTTCCATGAGGGAACTTCGGCTGGCAACTGTATAATTTATGCAGTGCAACATTCTCAATGGATCTCAGTGGACCCTCAGTGGACCATTTTATGGAGCCGGCCATGGACGACACGCCCCATTCGCATGCGCTGTCCCTGTTCCTGGCGTCGACCGCGCACGACATGAAGAACTCGATCAGCGTCCTGTCGGGCACGCTGGAGCGCCTGCTGGCGGACGCCGCCACGGCACAGCCGGCATCGGCTGACGAGGCGCCGGCCGCGGCGCACCTGCCGCAGATGGCGCACATGCTGTACCAGACGCGGCGCCTGAACGACAACCTGATGCAGTTGCTGGCCCTGTATAAACAGGTCGGCCAGCCGGCGTATCCGTTCGACGTGCAGCCGCTGCCGCTGGGCCAGCTGGCCGAGCAGGTGGTCGAGCTGGAGCGCGTGCTGCTGGCGGCGCGCGGCATCCGTCTCGAACTCGACGTCGATCCCGAGCTGGTCTGGCACCTCGACGAAGACCTGGTCGTCGGCGTGCTCTCGCATGCGATCAACAACGCCATCCACTACACGCGCGACACGGTGCGCCTGGCCATGCACGAGCTGGACGGCTGGCTAGAATTGCGCGTGGAAGACAACGGCCGCGGCTTTCCGGCGGCGATGCTGGAGGCGGGCGCGATCGCCGGGCGCGCCAGCGCCGGCGGCGTCAACTTCCTCACCAACAGCACCGGCCTGGGCCTGTATTTTTCGGCCGAGGTGGCGCGCATGCACCGCCATCGCGGCTGCCACGGCGCGGTGCGCCTGGAAAACGGCGGCCGGCTGGGCGGCGGCTGCTTCGTGCTGAGGCTGCCGTGACGGCGGCGCCGGCTGAGGCCGTGGCGCCGGCGGCGGCCGCGCCGGTTGCCGCTGCATCTGCTGCTCCAGTACCGGCTGCGCCAGCATCGGCCGCCGTGCCGCCCCCGGCAAGCGCGCCGGTGCCGCTGCTGTCCGCCGTGCCCGCCAAATCCGCCCAGGTCGACTGGGCCGCCAAGCACTACCTGATCGTCGACGATTTCATCGGCGTGCGCCAACTGCTGCGCGAAAGCCTGCGCAGCCTGGGCGCCAGGAACATCGACCAGGCCTCGTCCGGCGGCGAGGCGATCGGCCTGCTGGCGCGCACGCGCTACGACGTGGTGCTATGCGACTACAACCTGGGCGACGGCAAGAACGGCCAGCAGGTGCTGGAAGAGGCGCGCGTGCGCAACCTGGTCAACCCGAGCACGGTATGGCTGGTGGTGTCGGCCGAAAAGAGCGTGGAATCGGTGATGGGCGCCGCCGAGCACCAGCCGGACGCCTACCTGATCAAGCCGATCACCGAAGGCATGCTGCTGACGCGCCTGAACCGCGTCTGGCACAAGAAGCAGGTGTTCCGGCCGATCGACCAGGCCTGCGCCGACAAGGAGTACCTGCGCGCGGCGCGCCTGTGCGACGCCGCCATCGCCGCCGCCCGCCTGCACGAACTCGACCTGCTGCGCATGAAGGCGCGCCTGATGGAGAGAAGCGGCGAACCCACGCGCGCGCGCGAGATCTACGAACAGGTGCTGGCGCAGCGCGAATACCAGTGGGCGCGCGCCGGCCTGGCCAAGATCCGCATGGCCAACGGCGAGTTCGAGCAGGCGCGGCAGGTGTTCCAGGGCGTGATCGCGGAAAACCGCTACTACATCGACGCCTACGACCAGCTGGCCGTGGCCTGGCAGCACCTGGGCAAGCCGGAAGAAGCCTGCGCCGTGCTGGAAAGCGCGGCGCGGCTGTCGCCGAACTCGGTGGCGCGCCAGCGCAACCTGGGCCGCCTGGCCCTCAAGCTGGGCAACGTGGCGCTGGCCGAAAAGGCGTTCCGCAAGTGCATCGCGGTGGGCGAATATTCGGTCATGAAGACGGCCGACGCCTACCTCGGCCTGGCGCGCGTGTGCGGCCAGAAGAACGACCAGAAGGAAGCGCTGCAACTGCTGCTGGCGGCGCAGCGCGACTTCGGCCAGGAGCGCCCCGACGTGCGCCTGCGCGCCAAGATCACCGAGGGCCTGGTCTACCACGAGAGCGGCGACCACCGGCGCGCGCGCCTGAGCGCCGACGAGCTGGAAGACATGCTGCGCGCCGCGCCCGAGCGCCCGGACGTGCCGACCTGCCTGGAACTGGCCACGCTGCTGTTCGCGGCGGGCGGCAAGGACACGCCGGTGGAGTTGCTGTGCTACGTGGTGCGCAACAACCACGACAATCCGCTGCTGCTGGACGAGGTGCAGCGCATCTTCGACAAGGCGCACCTGGCCGACGAGGGCATCGTCCAGATCCGCGGCGCTCGCAAGGAAGCGGCCGACCTGATGAACCAGGGCGTGCTGCTGTGGAAGACCGGCAAGCTGGACGAGGCGGTCGCCTGGACGAGAAACGCGCGCCAGGCCGTGCCGAACAACCAGCGCATCCTGTTCAACGCCGCCCAGATCCTGGTATCGCAACTGCAGCAGCGCGGCCACGATGCGGCGCTGTCCGCCGAGGCGTACGCCATCCTGCACCACGTCGACAGCCTGCTGCCGGGGCAGCAGCGCTTTGCGCAGTTGATGGAGCAGCTGGGCAGGCTGCAGCCGGGGCGGGAGGAGGGTGGGGAAGCGGCCGGGCGGGAGGACGGCGTCGTAACGGCGCCGGACGACACGGCTGAAGGGAAATGAGTCCGTCGTTTCGGGCATTGCCTGCAACGACTCCCCGCGCAGGCGTACCGCCGTCCACATAGTGAGCAACAAAATTCAGTACATCAGAAGCAGCTCAGACACTTCAAGATACCGACTTTGGACACTCAGCATGGGTCCCCGCCAAGGGGGCCGCCGAGGCCGGGGACGACGGGGGATGCGATGCCGGCAACCGTTATGCCTTGTCCGCCTTCGGCCTGCCGCCTCGCCCCTTGCCGTTGCTGCCGGCAGCCCCGCCATTGCCGTTGACGCTGCCGCCTTCCGGCGCCGCGCCGCCAGTCTTCGCCTCGGGCGGCGGCGCTGCCTTGCCCAGGTCGGATGCAGCGGCGGCCGGCGCGGCTGAAGAACCAGCCGCGCCACTCGCCGGCGTCATCGCCGTCGTCACCGCCTGCGTAAATTGTTCTTGCAGCAGATTCCACCAAGCCATTGCAGCCGGCATGCCCATGCTGGCGGCCGACGCCGCCTCCGCACCCGGCGATTTGTCCGCCGCTCCGGCCTGGGACGCATCGCCTTGTGGCGCTCCCGCGCCGGGCTGGGCATTGCCGCCGCCGCTTGCGGTGTGCGGCTTGCCTGCCGGCGCGCCCGCTGCTGCGGATGGCGCCGCCGCCGCCGGTTGCCCGAAGAACGAGGCGAACGGCATGGCCGCCATCTTGTCGGCGCTCACGCCGGACTGGCGCATCGCCTCGGCCATCGAGGCGCCCATCGTCTTGAGCGTGACGAGGGTGCTGCGCTGGACTTCCATGCCCTGGATGGTGCCGCGCAGCATGGTCAGGTTCATGTTCAGCCAGGATTCCACCGCCTTCAGGTCGGCGATGCGTTTCTCGAGCTCGTCGGCCGACAGGGCCGGGCTGGCCAGGCCGGACATGGCGGACATGCCGGGAATGCCGGACATGTTGGTGCCGGGAATGCTCATCGAGCCCCACAGGTTCTTGACAAAATCCAGCGTATCGGTCATCCCGGGAACTGTTGCTGCAGGTGAAGATGGTTTCAGCATGATCGTCTCCTCGTTGGTGCGGTCTAGCGTAACAGATAACCAACAGCGCTTGAAGATGGGCGCGGCTGGCGTCCGGCAGCGTCTGCGTGGAACGGATAGACTAGCGCCATGAGTTTCGCTACCGCTTTGAGGGAAGGCCTGATGCGGCGGCGCCGGCAACTGGCCCTGGTGGCAGTCACGATCCTGCTGCACCTGGTCGTGTTCGACTGGTTCGGCGGCCAGCTCGGACAGCGGCGCGGCGAAGCGCTGCCGCAGGCCGAGGCGCCGATGACGGCGCGCTTGATCGCGTCCGCGTCGCCGTCGCCCGATCCTGCCGCCGCGCCCGCAGCGCCGATCGTGCTGGGGCCGCCTGCGCCGCCGCCGCCCTTGCCGCAGATCGTTCCCGATCCGGTGCCGGCGGATGAAGGCGCGCCTGCACAAACGGACGCGGCCGCCGGTGCCGTCGCAGGCGGTGCGCAGGATGCCGGCGCGGCAGCAGGCACGCCGGTGCCGCCCGGCGCCGTGCCGCCGCCGGACGCTGCACCGGCATCGCCGGCGCCCGCCGCCGCGCACGAGAACCCCGTTGCCGCCGCTGCCACGGCAACGCCGCCGGCGCAGGACGCCGCACCGGCGCCCACGTCCGCACCCGGTGCGCCGCCCGACCTGCTGCCGAATCCGCGCCGCTACAAGGTCGACCTGCCGCCCTCGGCCGACATCACGCTCGACGTCGCGCGCACCGACGCCGACGGCCGCCGCTGGAACGGCGAGGCGCTGCTGTCGTGGCGCGTGGCGCCGTCGAGCTACCGGGTCCGGGTCGAGGCCGGCATCCGCGTCGTGTTCGCGCGCGTTAACCTGCTCGAGCTGACCAGCGAAGGAACGGTTGGAGAACAGGGATTCGTCCCCACCTTGACCACAGAGAAGCGCCGCGGGCGTTCCTTGACGGCGACGCATTTCAACCGCAAGGACGGCACCTTGACCTTTTCGGCGTCGCAGGCGAAGTATGCGCTGTCGGGCGGCGCCCAGGACAAGGCCAGCCTGCCGCTGCAGCTGGCGGCGATCGCGCGCGGCGATCCGAAACAGTTGTCGGGCACGATCGACGTGCTGGTCGGCGAAGACCGCGACGCCAGCGTGTTCACGTTTACGGTGGCCGGCCAGGAAGAGATCGCGACGCGCATGGGCCGCATCGCCACCTGGCACCTGGTGCGTCCGCCCAAGCCGGGTTCGTACCACTCGCGCCTGGAACTGTGGCTGGCGCCGGGCTACGGCTGGTATCCGGTCCAGATCCGCAACACGGAAGCCAACGGCGCGGTCACCACGCAGACGGTCAGCAATATTGCAATGAAAGAGGCAGGGAGCGAATGAAAAAGAATAATTTGACGCCGGCAGCAGCCGGACTGGTGCTGGCCGTGATGCTGGCGAATCCGATCCATGCGGCGCATGCGGCGAGCCCGGCGAATGGGGCGGATGCGCCGGCCGCCGAGGAATCGCATCCGGCCATCAAGCGCGCCTTCGAACTGCCGCCCTCGGCCGACCTGGCGTATTCGATCAGCGCGCGCCAGCGCGGCTTCAACCTGAACGGCGACGCCACGCTGACCTGGCGCGCCGGGGACAACAAGTACGCCATCAACGCCGAGTCGCGCGTGGCGCTGGTGGGCAAGCTGACCGAGAACCGCAGCCAGGGCACGGTCGACATCTACGGCCTGGCGCCGGCCGAGTTCTACGAAAAGCGCTTCCGCAAGGAGCCGGTGACGGCCACCTTCGACCGCGACAAGAAGTCGATCGGCTTCACCGACGGCAAGCAGACGTACCAGATCAAGGGCGGAGAACAGGACCGGGTCTCGGTGTCGTGGCAATTGGCGGCGGTGGCGCGCGCCGCCAAGGACAAGTTCAAGCCGGGTTCGGAATGGCAGTTCTTCGTGGTCGGCCCGCACGATGCCGACCCCTGGACCTTCCGCGTGGTGGGGCGCGAAAAGATCCAGGCCGGCGCCGCCATCGGCGAGGTCGAGGCGGTGCACGTGGTGCGCGCGGTGCCGCCCGGCTCCAAGGACCAGACCCTCGACTTGTGGCTGGCGCCGTCGAAGGAGTGGTATCCGGTCAAGCTGCGCTTCACCGACAACGACCGCGACTACGTCGAACAGACGCTGGAGCGTATCACGCGCAAATAAACCTCACCATCGGACGCTAGCGATCCTGCCAGCCGGCCACGTGGTCCGGCAACGGCGCGGATGACTGATCCGGCGCCTTCGCCAGCGCCGCCGCACAGCGCGCGTCCGGCACCGGCGCGCCGCGCGCCACCCCCAGCGGCAGCACGCCGGCCCAGGTTGCGATGTGCAGATCGTCCTCGTCGTCGTTCGGCGGCCCGCTGCGCACCTTGCACGCCGCTTCGTCCAGCGCGATGCGCATGATCGTGGTGGCGGCGTACTCCTGCGCGTTCCCCGGGCGCACCAGCGGCAGGCGGCCAGGCGCCAGGTGTTCCATGAAGGCTTCCAGCGCCGCTTCCTTGTCCGCTTCCTCCACCACGGTAAAACGGCCGTAGATCATCGCGCTGCGGTAGTTCATCGAATGGTTGAAGGCGGCGCGCGCCAGCACCAGGCCGTCCAGGTGCGTGATCGTCACGCAGCATTCCTGTTCCGTCAGGCGCTTGAGCATGCGGCTGCCGTTCGATCCATGGATGTACAAATGGCCGCCGATGCGCCAGCAGGCGGTCGGGATGCAATGGGTGCCGTGGGCGTCGCCGAAGGCGACGTGGCACAGGTAGGCGGCGTCGACGATGGCGTGCAGGAGCGCGCTGTCGTAGGAAGCGTTCTTGGCGATGCGGCGCACCTGGGTGCGAAGGGAAGGGGCGGTGTCCATGGTCTCTCTGGGTTGGTGGAACGCCAACTATAATCAGGGTGCTGGTCCCATGAACAGGTCCAGCATCGATCGATTTCATGGAGCCACGAAAGGACGGGATGGACTACGCGCTGCTGTTCGATACATTCCGGCAGGCCAATGGAACCCACGCCTGGCCGCGCCAGCGCCTGCTGCACGCCTGCCTGCGCACGGCGATCCGCGACGGCATTTTGGCCGCCGGCACGCGCCTGGCGTCCACGCGCGCACTGGCCGAGGAATTACAGCTGGCCCGCAATACCGTGCTGTACGCCTACGAGCAGTTGGCCAGCGAAGGCTACGTGCTGCCGGACCGGCGCGGCACGGTGGTGGCCGCGCTGGCGGGAGCGGCAGTGGCGGCGCAGCGTACCCAGGGGCCGGCGCCCCAGGCCGGCCTGGCGCGGCGCGCGCGCGACCTGCGCAGCCTGAACGGACCGGCGGGCGGCGGCCTGCCGTTCACGCCCGGCGTGCCGGACTTGCAGGCGTTTCCGCTGGCGCCATGGCGGCGCCTGCTGGAGCGCGCCTGGCGCGGCCTGGATCCGGCGCAGCTGAACTACGGCGACCCGGCCGGCGAGCCGGCGCTGCGCGCGGCGATCGCGGACTACCTGCGCGCCTCGCGCGGCGTGGTGTGCGAAGCGGACCAGGTATTCATCACCGACGGCGCCCAGGGCAGCCTCGACCTGTGCGCGCGCGCCTGCGCCGACGAAGGCGACACCGTCTGGATCGAAGACCCGGGCTACGGCGGCGCGCTGGCCGCCTTCCGCGGCGCCGGCCTGGACGTGCAAGGCATCGGCATCGACGCCGAAGGCATGGCCCCGAGCACGCGCGACTGGCAGGCACGCCCGCCCAGGTTGGTCTACGTGACGCCCTCGCACCAGTTTCCGGTCGGCGTGGTGATGTCGCTGGCGCGCCGGCTGGCGCTGATCGAGGGTGCGCGCAGCGCCGGCGCACTGGTCGTCGAGGACGACTACGACAGCGAATTCCGCCACGAGGGACCGCCGCTGGCGGCGATGCAAGGCCTGGCGCCGGACGCGCCCGTGCTGTACTGCGGCACCTTCAGCAAGACCATGTTTCCCGGCCTGCGCATCGGCTACCTGGTGGCGCCGCCCGGACTGGCGCGCCAGCTGGCGGCGATGCGCGCCCAGTCGTCCGCCGCCGGCCGCGCGGCCGAGCAGCTGGCGCTGGCCGCCTTCCTGCACAGCGGCGACTTTCTGGCCCACCTGCGGCGCATGCGTCGCCTGTACCGCCAGCGGCGCGACGCGCTGGTCGAGGCCGTCGAGCGGCACCTGGGGCGGGCCGTGACGGTGCAGGGCGCGTCGGCGGGCATGCACTTGTCGCTGCTGCTGGAAACGCGCCTGGACGATGCCGCGATCGTGCGCCGCGCGCGTGAAGAAGGGATCGTGGTCAATCCATTGTCGGCGCATGCGACTAGCGAAGGTGCGCCGTGGAACGGGCTGGTGCTGGGTTATGCGCAGGTGCCGGTGGAGGAGATCGACGCGCTGGTGAAGCGGCTGGCGGCGGTGGTGCACCTGGCGGCATACGAGGCTGGCAAAAGGTAGATCGTCAGGGTGCGCAAGCGATGGCTGAGACGGAAAGCGCGACCGGTCAGGAGCACGCGGCTATTGATAGATGAAATAATTTCTCATAAAGAGTGACAGTAAGCTTTATTTTAAAAGCAGACATGCTGGTTGAAAATCCGACCGAATTTTTCATGCGATTGTATTCTGCGTAGCTACATTATGGGAACCTCGAAAAACCTCGGCTGACCTGGCCCTGGCTGGGTAAAATCTTGAGATCGAACCAAGCCAGCGAGTGTCGCCGTGATGAAGCCCAGGATCAGTCTATTTGCCGAGCAGGAGCGCGAGGACCGGCGCGCGAAGCTGGGCGATCCGCTGGTGGGCCTGGCCGAGCATGTGGATTTCGAGGCGCTGGCGGGGAGCATCGATGCCGCCGCGCCGCGTCCGTCGCGTGCCAAGGGCGGCCGTCCGCCATACCCGACAGTATTGATGATCAAGATCTTGGTGCTGCAACAGCTCTACAACCTGGCCGACGACGCGCTGGAATATCAGTTGCTGGACCGGCGCAGCTTCCTGCGTTTCCTGGACCTGACGGAAAGCAGCAGCATCCCGGACGCCAAGACGATCTGGCTGTTCCGTGACCGCCTCGCGCAGGCTGGCGTAGGCAATCAGGTATTCGAGCAAGTCCAGCAGCAGTTACTGTCGCAGGGCTATCTTGCGCGCTGCGGCCAGATCGTCGACGCATCGCTGGTACAAGCCCCGATCCAGCGCAACAAGCGCGAGGAGGCCGAGACGGTCAAGGAAGGCACGATGCCGTTGGGCTGGAAACCGCACAAGCGCGCGCAAAAGGACGTCGATGCCAAATGGACCAAAAAGCACGGCAAGAATCATTTTGGGTACAAGCTGCACGCCAGCGTCGACAAGCGTTGCAAGCTGATCCGCAAGATCGCCATCACCCATGCCGCTGTGGCCGATACCACGGTCTTCGAGGAGTTGCTCGACCTGAGCAACACGAGCCGGGATGTCTATGCCGACCGTGGCTATCCCAGCATCGAACGCGAAGCCAGATTGAAACAAGCCGGATGGCGCGTGCATATTCAGCGACGCGGCCATGCGACCAAAGGCATTTCCGAGACGCAGAAACGGCGCAACCGCGCGATCGCTATCCCGCGAGCCCGTGTTGAGCATGTATTCGGCGCCCTGGCTCAAATGGGTGGAAAACTGGTGCGCTGCCTTGGCATCGTGCGCACGACCTTCGTCCTGCAGTTGAAGGCTGCCAGCTACAACCTCAAGCGTCTCGTATTCTTGAAAGAACGCGGTCTGGCACCGTTCTAAACCCACGGTTTGGCAGCCTGCGGCTGCCAAACCAGCCTGTTCATATACGTGTCGCGATCAAAAATCGCGTTGTCGGAGCGTCGCGGTACGCTGAATCGTGCTTCAGATTGCCTGCTGGCGTTCAAAACTGGGTTATTCGAGGTGGCCTTATGTAGTGCAGTAATTGGTCACATAGACTGCTGTCTTGCACACTTATTCAGGCACTCAAGGACTGGTACGAAAAACGCCATGAATTGTTCAGAAAGCGCGTGTATAAGCAGGTGGGTCTTGACGGCTAACCTGATATTCGCTTGTGAAACATTTCGTGGCACAGCAGCTTTTACTTCTAGTCGGCTGGAAAAGTTCCTTGTATATTAATTTCGTGCTAGAAATAGCGCTCTCGTGAAAACAATTATGGGAATCTGAAAATTCAACAAGGAGCGGCATTTGAGCAGACCACTTATTGTCTTGGGCGACAAGACCAGTCATGGCGGCACAGTCATAAGTGCCGATCTCACCTTCGACATCCATGGCAAGTACGTTGCGCGCGTCGGCGACATGACCGTATGCCCAAAATGCAAGGGGACTTTCCCGATCACGTCTGGGCCAAGCGACTTGGTCGACAGTGACGGCAACGGCTACGCGCGCCACATGGATTCGACCGCTTGCGGGGCAAAATTGATTTCCGGTCAAATAACGACGATCTGGTCGGATCAATCGTCGCTGGGCGACCCGGCCGCCGAGGACAAGGCCGAAGCACTGGCGGCCACATCGCTGATCGCAGCAAGCACGACATCGGGTATCTGCCTGGATTGCCTGCTCAAGGCGGCGGCGACCGGCAGCGCGACCGTGGTGCGCGATTGAGCGCCCCACCCGATGTAGTGACGCGGCTCGCGCTATTGCAGCAGAGCACGGCCGCACTGCGGTTGTACGCGCTGGTTGATGGTGTTCAGTACCGCGCGCAGTGCGGCGAACCGTGTACGGCGCGCGAGGGTTTCCATTCACTGTTCGCCGGCACTCCGGACGCGGCCTTGGCCCATGCCGGGCCGTGGCTGATCGATGCCGAGCACGTCGGCGCGAGGCTCGTCGATACGCTGGCGGCAATGGAGCAAGCCGTCCCCGCAGTCAGCTGGCTGATCGCCGCACAAACACTTGAAGGCTTGGCACAACTGCTGCAACTGAACCTGGACATAGAACTACCTGACGGGCGCACTGCGCTGCTGCGCTTTTGGGACCCGCGTGTACTGGTGAACTTGGCCGAGGTGCTGGAACCGGTCCAGCGAGAAAAGTTCTTCACCCACATTCACGAATGGCATCTGCTGCACAAGGGGCAGCGGGTCTGGATAGGAAGGCAGCATGCTCAAGCTTAGCCAAACGCAGTGGGACCAACTGCAGGTGCGCGACACGCACCAGTTCGTGGCCGCCGTGAGCGATCAGTTCTTGGCCAAACGTCTCGACATGCTGGATAGTCCTGGCCGAACCGCGGTTCAAGACCGTATGCAGGCCGCACATGATTACGCGGTGCGTATCGGCTTCACGTCGACGCCGCATATCGTGCGCTTGCTGTACCTCGCGGCAGACGCACCGGGCATACACGACGACCCGCTCATCGATGCTTACCTGCGCAAACCCGGCGCCACGCCGGAACAACGGGTGGATGACATGCTTGCGGTGTTGAACAAGAAACTCGAAAGGGAGCACTGATGGCAGCTCTTGTAATTCCGGCGATTGAGGCGGTGGTCGCGCGCGTGCTCGTGGTAATGGGTGTCGGCGCGGTCGCCGGCGCCGCTGGCGACGCAGCGCGCAAACAGCAGAAAGAAGCCGATAAAGCCAAGTCGACACCGATCGCGCGTACCGATGCGCAGACCAAGGCCAAGGAGAAATGCAAGGAATGTCCACCGGACGCCGGCACGCCCTTCAACCGTTCCACAGCCGGTTGGTCAGAAACATCGATTGCCTACCAGGCGCGGATCGCCGGCCTACCGGTCGGTTCGGGCTTTATCACTGAATGGATGTTTGGTGGCGTGACTTTCGACGGTTTCGACTCAAGTCAGTGTACCCTTAAGGAAGCGAAGGCGAAGTACGATCAGTTCTTTGACGATTACGGCGATCCGCAAGAGTGGTGGAAGGGGGATGAGCCACTGCTGGCAGAAGCATCTCGGCAATCTGCCGTTGCAAAGCCGATACCACCGGTCCAGCTGCGTTGGTACTTCATGCAGCCTATGAGTTATCGGTTTTTCTCAAAAGCGCTTGCGTCCATGCGGCTTCCAATCGAAACGGTGTTCTATCCATGAAACGTCCATACGAACTCACAGCTATATTCCGTCATGCAATCGACCTTAATGTCATGACGATGCTTGATGAGCTATATGGCTTAGTGCCAGATCTCCTCGCTTGTTCACCGATGTTGGATGGGTGGCTTCTCAAAGGCAATACGAAGGCAGAGGCTTTACTTTACGATGTGTTTGGTCCCTCGGGCCCGACCGCTTCCGCCATCGCGGTCCTGACTGAATCATTGAAGCACGATGTTGATCCGCGCATTGTCAGCATGTGGAACGGTCGCGAAGGCAGCGAAGGCGCATCGGTGCAGTATGTTGGTCGACCGGCACCGGAAACAAGTATGCTGGTACTACGCGCAAAACCTGGCGCTTTCACGAATGAATGGGAAGCGGCCGCTGATCTGCTTCGAAGTTCCATCGGACTATTGCATCCCACCGTCGTGACGCTCGATTCGGCAGGCTACTTTGACAAGAAAGTATTCAAAGACCGCCCCGGAATTGGCTGGATGCTTTACCTGCCAAAGGTTCTCACCGCCCAGCAGGTGCCCGAGGCACGCGCGCTGGTTCCGGTGTTGGGAGCAGACAAGAAGCAGATCGGCACCATCGTTGTCACTGTAACGGACGAGCCATTCTCCGATGAGAATCCGGAGCACGTCAAGATCGCTAACGCCATCGAAATCCGATTGGTGGACCAGGACTTGCTGCCACGATACGCCGACCTCTGACCAAATAGTTTCGTGCAGTTTCTTAGGAGAACTCATGCCAGTCAGCTTTCTTTCGAACGATTAGCGCGAAAATTATGGCCGCTTTACAGGACCGCCTTCGCCGCATGAGTAAGGTCCTTTTACTGTGCGCTGTAGCTGGTGTATCGAATTAGCTGCCGGTACTTTATAGGTCCGCTTGTGGCCGATCTCGGCCGGTCCGCCAAGCTTAGCAGTGTGCCCGGCTCGAAAATTCACGGGCTGTCACGACAGGCAGGAACCGACCCGGAGTGGCCCTTCAACTGCCGAGTACGGACGTGACGTCTCGCCATTGGATGGCCTGAGGTAGCTCGTGACCTCGCAAGAATGCAGTAAAAGCTTCAATGACAAGCGGAGCAGATATCCACTCGTCGGCTTGGAGCTTTACTTGACCACCGCTGAAGGCGAGGATAGTACCGTCCGGATGTATGCCGCTCGGCGTTTCCAGATATGCCCGAAAGTGCTTCCCACCTGCCAGAGCTCTCCTTTCAAGCAGACAGGTTAGTCCCCCACCAGCCACCTGCAGGAAATTCCCGTGCTCATCGGTAAGTGACGCAAAAGATGACGGGCCATAAGACCGCAACTTCGTGATCGCAGCGCTTACCTGTGCCTCAGTCGGATCTTGCTTGGGAGCCTTCTTCTCTACTTCAAATAACACGACACCTCTCTCCAAACTGTTCCACGCCAACGGCCGCTCTTGGCCGAATCCAGGTATTGAACATCAAATGAAATGTACTAGAGGAAACTTAGCGTTCATAGTTAGCGGCTCATTGACTGTTTTATTTAGATTGCTATTAGCCGCAACCGAATCGGTTCGATTACTTGCCCATACTGCCCACCTCCTCATAAGCCATCAGACGTATTTGCAGAACGCACAGGATAATCGCAATCGCCGTCTCACCAACAAATCCCGCATCGAACCGGAGATGGAAGAACATCCCCAATGTCGCGCGCCCGAAGAGATAGATCGGAATGAGAAAATTGGAAACCTTGAGCTTGATCTTCAATCGCGCGCCGCAGCATGGACACGTGGTCCGGCCGTCGAAAGGGGGCGAAAGCTGGGCACGCCAGGAGATGGAAAAATGACGGCAATGCGGGCACATGTACATGGGGGCCTTCGTCCGGCAGCACGTTTCGCAAGCTTGTTTCCAGGCTCGGATTGCTACCAAGCCAGGTCGTTCACCGCAGCATACCAGCAGGTCAGGCTGGAAAAATCACGCACTGTCACGGCGAGCCGCACCGGTCTCTCCGTCCAGATCGCCGCGCCGCCACGCACGGCACGCCGCTCGCCCAACCGGTCTACTGCGCCGCTTCGCCCGGATCTTCCTGGCTATCCTTGTCCCAATGTAGCGTCATTGCCTTCGGCGCGCCGCCGACCTTGACGGTACGCTTGAAGGTCTTGTCCTGCGCCGCCGCGCTGATGCGGTAGGTGCCCGGCTGCAGCTTGGCAAAGAACATCGGGCCGGCATTGGCGGCGCTCAGCAGGCTGGCGCCCTTGGCGTCCATGATGTCGACGCGGACGTCGGAGCGGTATTCGCCGCTCTGGGCGTTGGCGAAGGTCAGCTGCAGGTTGTAGTCGGCGCGCACGGCGCGCATGGCGGTCTGTTCTTCCTGGCCGACGCCGCCGTTGACGTAGGCGATGCCGTTCTGTTGCTTTTCGGTGGGCGCCGCCAGCGCGGCGGTGGAAGCCAGGCCGATGGCCAGGGCCAGGACGGCGCTCGTAAAGGGTCGTTGCATGGCGTTCTCCTATCGATATCAATATGACAATGGCATTATGGCTGCGCCGGGCGACGAGGGGCGCGCGCCTGCCGAGCCCGTCAAGCGGCAACCGTCGCCCGTTGCATATCCGCCAGCATCGAAAAGGCGGCCGCCTATTCCTGTTAGTTGCTCATCCCTAACTGTTATACTGACGAACCCGCTGCCGCCTCGGCCGCGCGCGACATGCACAACTGCCTAGCTCTACGATGATCGACAATCTGGCTGGCGCCATCGCCGCCGACTCCCCCATACCGGTTCAGGACGAGTTCGACCCCTTGCAGGCCCACTTCCAGGAAGGCGTGGCGCCCGACGAGATCGAACAGGTCTACCTCCTCAAGCGCGCGCAGCCGATGCTGCAGGCGTTCACCGCGCTGTTCCACGGCGCGCAGGACGGCGTCATCGTGCGCCTGCTGGTGCTGCGCGAACTGGCGGCCGACCCGGCCGACTCGGCGTTTTCGCGCGCCGACATCAACCAGAAGTTCGCCTACCTGATCCCGGAAAGCCTGGAAACGGTGCTGGGCCGCCTGCGCGGCCACGGCCTGCTGGCCTGGGACAACCCGGCGGCGGTGTACCGCATCACGCCGCTGGCGCGCAACGTGCTGGCCGCGCTGGACACGCTGCTGGCGCTGGCGCGTCCGGAACAGGACGAGGCCGAGATGGGCTTCCTGCTGTCGCAGGTGGCCGGCGCCCAGGCGGTCGGCGGCGTCACGGTGGAACAGCTGAAGCACCTGCTGGGCCGCCTGGTCGAGCTGACCGAGGAATTCCGCGACGCCATCGCCTCCGGCTCCGAGTTCCGCCTGCGCACCTCGCAGGCGAAATGGCACATGGCCTGCGACTGGGTCGAGAAGGGTTCGGTGATCCTGCGCGCCATCACCTCGGACGAGCGCGCCGACTCGGCCACCCACCGCGCGGCGCAGGCGATCGGGCGCGCCCAGTCGCAACTGCTGAACATGCAGGGCATGTTCTCGCGTGCCCTGAACCAGATCGAGCGCCAGCGCGTGCACCTGGGCCAGTCCGGCCTGTCGACCACGGACGTGAAACGCTGGCTGCTGGCGCACGAGGACCTGGCCAGCCTGGCCGAGGGTGCCATCGACCGCCCGGTGGTGCCGCTGTTCGTCACGCCGGCCGAGATGATCGACGTGGCCGAGACCGAGCTGCTGCTGGAACGCGCGGCCTACACCGGTCCCACCAGCCTGCCGAGCGGGCAGGACGCGCCGCTGACCGTCAACGACAACCCGGCCATGCAGGTCGAGCTGGACGACTGGCTGAAGCGCCTGTCCGACTTCGCCAACCTCGGCAACTTCCCGGAGTTTTCCGAGGCCGGCCCGCGCAGCGTGCCGATCCAGGATTCGCTGCTGCCGGCCAACTTCGCCGTGGCGTCCTACCGCGCCTCGCTGCTGCCGCTGCTGGGCGACGCCGCCGAGGCCAGCCTGCAGGGCGCCACCGCCGAGCTGGCGCGCCTGCCGGTACGTTTTACATCGGAAGACGAGATGGTGCAGCTGGACGACCCGCACGTGGCGGCGATGTCGCGCGCCTCGCTCTCGCTCGACCTCGGCCTGGATTTCAATCTGGAGCTGGGCCAGGACCCCAATTCGGAAGAAGATGCCCATGAATGACGACGCCCAAATCCTGATCGCGCGCCTGCTCACGCACCAGACCCTGCGCCGCGACGACAAGATGGTCAAGCGCGCGCTGTCGGACGACCAGTTCCGCGCCGAGATCGACAAGCGCTTGCTGGAATCCGGCTTGAAACTGCTCGACAACGTGTACGCCGACCACGTGACGCTGGCGCTGCACCGCAACGTCGAGCCGAAGATCTTCGGCGCCAAGGACATCTGGCAGAACAACAATTTCGGCCTCACGCGCGACGGCGTGGCGCTGCTGGTGGTGCTGTGGGCGCAGATCATCCTGCCCAAGCGCCAGCGCCAGGAAACCCACCAGGCGATCGACGTCGACCAGTCCGACATGTTCGACAAGGACGCGCCGATCCCGCGCGCCGAGGACACCTCGATCGGCATCTCGTACAGCGCGCTGCTGGCGGATTTCGGCGAAAAGCTCGGCAAGAAGACGCGCATGGACATGAACCTGGGCCTGCTGTCGAAGCTCGGCTTCATCGAGCGGCGTGGCGACGTGATCGTGGAAGGTCCGCTGCTGGACCTGCTGATGGACACCGACCTGCTCAAGGAACGCATCATCAACGGCGCCCTGGCCGAGGTATTCAAGCGCGCGCCGCTGTCCGTGAGCGCGCGCCGCCCCGTCAACGACGCGGCCAACGACGCCGAGCCGCAGGCGGCCGAGGCGCAAGCGCAGCCGGCGGACGCATCCGCCGACGCATTGGCCGAACCCGCCGCCACCCCGGACAACCAAGCTTAAGACGCATGTTCCACATCAAATCACTCGAACTGGTCCACTGGGATTACTGGCAGCGCATCAAGAACATCCCGCTGGACGCCAAGATCATCACCATCGCCGGCCAGAACGGCTCCGGCAAGACCACGCTGCTGGATGCGCTGCGCACCCTGTTCGGCCTGGATTGCTCGATGGGGCGCACCTACAAGCATTACGCCCGCCACTCGGGCCAGCAGAGCGCCTGGCTGCGCGCCGTGGTCGACAACAAGCCGGTCGGGCGCCAGTTGTCGAACCGTCCGTTCCGTCATTCCGGCTTTTTCAGCGACGACGAGGTCACGCTGTTCTGCCAGGTGCAGAAGAACGGCGGCGACTGGAAGCGCCAGTACCTGATGCGGCCCGGGAACGTCGAGATCGAGGAAGTCACCGACGCCACCGACTGGCTGGGCGTGGAAAACTACCGCAAGCGCCTGGCCGCGGCCGGGCTGTCGCCGGCGATGTCGAAGGTGCTGGCGCTGGAGCAGGGCGAGACCGACAAGCTGTGCGAATACGCGCCGCGCCAGTTGCTGGACCTGGTGTTCCAGGTGTTCGGCGACAAGGAAGTGCTGGACGCCTACGACGAAGCCAAGCGCCACCAGAAGGATACCGAGCTTGAACTGAAACGCTTCGAGGCCGAACTGGAAACCTCGCGCCTGAACCTGGAAGGTCTGCGGCTGCGCGTGGCCAACTACCACCAGTGGGAAGACCTGAACAAGGAACGGCAGACGCTGGTCGAGGAAGTGCTGCCCAGCCTCGAATACCACGAGGCGCGCGAAAAGGCGGCCGCCGTCGGCCGCCAGTTGCGCGAGGCGAGGAAGCCGCTGCTGCAGGCCGATTCGATCCTGACCGAACGGAGGAATGCGCTGGCGGCGCAGCAGCGCGCCTTGAGCGAAGCGCAGCAGCAGGAAACCCAGCTGGAACAGGAAGCGACCGGCCTGGCCGGCCGCCTCACGCAGGTCAACGGCAAGCTGAAACCGCTGGAAAGCCTGCTGGAGCAAAAGGAACGACTGCACAAGCTGGCGGCGAACGAGGGCGCCGACATCGCCGAGGTGGCGACCCAGCTGGAAGCCAAGGAAGCGGAGCTGCAGCGCAAGCGCCAGGAGCGCGACGCGGTGTCGGCGAAGATCGCCGGCGAGATGGCGACCATCTCGGCGCTGCAGGGCAAGAGCACGATGCCGGAACCGGAAGCCCAGCGCCAGATGCGGCGCGCGCTGCGCGATGCCGGCATCGCCCACGCCATGCTGTCGGACATCGTCGAGGTGACCAATCCGAAGTGGCAGGGCGCGGTCGAGGGCGTGCTGGGCGGCTACGCCTCGGTGGTGCTGCTGGAACGCGCCAAGGATGCGCCGGCCGCCTATAAGCTGGCGGAAAAGGAGCGATATCGCCACTTCATCGTGCCGGATTGCGTGGCGGCGCCGGTGGTGCGCGACGATACGCTCTTGTCGGTGGTGCGCTTTTCCAGCGCGGCGCCGGGCTGGCTGATCGACCAGCTGGAACGCATCGAACGCGTCGAGTCGGTCGACGCCGGCTTCCAGAGCGATTCGGACGAATGGATCACGCCGGACGCCTATCACCGCGAACGCCGCGGCGGCCGCTCGCTGTTCGTCGAACCGTCGCGCTACCGCTTCGGCGCGGCCGGCAAGACCCAGCGCCTGGAAGCGATCCAGAAATCGCTGCCGGGGCTGGAGGCGCAGGAAGACACGCTGACGCTGGCGATCAGCAAGCTGGCGGCCGACGTATCGAGCCTGCGCGTGCGCATCGCCGGCGTGGACGCGGCCAAGGAACTGGCGGCGCGCCAGGCCGAGTTCGAGGAAGCCGTGCGCGCGCTGGAGCCCTTGAAGGCCGAGCGCCTGCAGGTGGGCGCGCGCCTGGGCGAGCTGCAGGTCCTGACCAAGAGCGCGACGGTGACGCGCACCCGCGCCGACACCGTGTGGCAGAACGCGCGCATGGCGCTGTCCGAAGCCGAAGCCGGCATGCGCCTGAACAACCGCCGCCAGATCGAGCAGCGCAGCGAACACGCGCGCGACCTGCTGACGCTGCGCCGCAACTGGCGCCACGTGCCGCAGAGCTGGCGCCAGGTGCAGCAGCGCGCGGCGCTGGTGGCCAGCCACCAGAACACCCACCAGGTCAAGTTGCGCGTCGGCTCGCTCGACCATTCTCTGGCGCGCGCCGACTGGGAACAGGACGCCACCGTGATCGACCAGTACGGCCGCCTGAACGAGCAGCTGCAGGGCCGCCAAGTCGAGACCGAGGAACGCCGCTACCAGAACAACCGCGCCATCGAAGCCACGGGTAACGCGCGTGGCGCCTACATCGAGCGCCTGCGCTACACGATCAAGACCTACTCGAAGAACATCAAGGAGCTGGGAGAACTGGCCAACATCGAGGTCAACGCCGACCCGGTGCGCCTGGAAAACGACGACGTGCTGCTGGCCCAGGCCGGCCTGCACGTGCGCTTCAAGTTCGACGGCAAGGACCAGATCGGCATGAACGACGGCGAAGCCTCCGGCGGCCAGCAGGTCATGAAGTCGCTGGTGCTCCTGATCGGCCTGCTGAAGTCGGAAGAGGGTTCCGGCGGCTTCGTGTTCATCGACGAACCGTTCGCCCACCTGGACATCCGCAACATCCAGCTGGTGGGCGAGTTCTTGAAAAACACCGACGCGCAATACCTGATGACCACGCCGCTGACGCACAATACCGACGTGTACGACCCGTCCGAGCTGACGCTCATCACCAGCAAGAAGAAGAAGGATGTGCAGTGGGCGCAGCCGATCTTCGTGCTGCAGCGGCGGGCGGCGGGGGAGGCGCCGGCGGCCAAGGCGGCGTAAGCCATCGGCACGTCGTCCCCGCGCAGGCGGGGACCCATACTGAGCAACAGAATTCGGTACTTCAAGAGCTATCCAAATGGTTCAAAGATACTAGCTTTGGATACTCAGCATGGGTCCCCGCCTTCGCGGGGACGACGCTGTTTTTACGTTTGCGTGATGGATAAGGATGCATGGCTGCAGTGGCGCAGCAGTGCACATAGCTATTGGGAGCAGCGATGTCGTTCGATACGCCTTTCATCCTCACCTTCGGCACCCTGGCGGCGGCGGTGCTATCCCTGTGGTTGCCGGCCCCCGCGCTGCGCGGAAAAAACGACTGGCTGTGGGCACCCCTGCTGGCCCTGGCCGCGCTGCTCGGCGTCGCCAACGGCTTCCTGGAGTGGCAAGCGCCGCTCTGGCTGCTGCTGTTCGCGGCGCTCGCCGTGCTGGCGCGCGACACGCGGCAAACCTGGCTGCGCATTCCCCTGCTGCTGGCGACCTGCATCGCGCCGCTGCTGTTCGCCGCGCACCGCTTCCCCGGCTTCCACAACCCGGTGCTGGCCAGCGGGCTGCAGTTCTCGCCCGGCGCGCCGCCGTTCAACCTGCACGTCAACTTCGACATGGCGGCGGTCGGCGTCATCCTGATGGGCGTGTTCTGCCCGCGGGCGCGCACCGTGGCCGACTGGACCGGTATGCTGCGCCGCACCTGGCCGATCACGCTGTCGACGCTGATCGTGGTGCTGGGCCTTGGCCTGCTGCTCGGCTATGTACGCCCCGACCCGAAATGGACGCCGTATTCGCTGGCCTTCCTGTGCGGGAACCTGCTGTTTACCTGCGTGACCGAGGAAGCCTTCTTCCGCGGTGTCATCTTCGCCGCCCTGGCGCGGCGGATGGCGGCCTGGCGCTTCGGACCGGCCGCCGCCGCCATCGTGTCGGCGCTGCTGTTCGGTGCCGCGCATGCCAGGGGCGGCATGACGCTGGTGCTGCTGGCGACGATCGCCGGGCTGCACTATGCGGCGGCGTATGCCAGGTCGGCGCGCATCGAAGGCGCGATCCTGACGCACTTCGCGCTGAATGCGGTGCACTTCGTGTGCTTTACCTATCCGTATCTGGCTGGGTGAAACGCTTGCCCTTTAGCGCTAGCGCGAAACTAATCCAACTTGTATGAGGATACCCGGCGATGCGCAATCCAACGGCCGGCGTTCTATGGGCGCCGGCCGTTTTTCTATTGCAGCCTTCCTTTGCAGTGCCTACGTACCATTCCTCAGCAATGGCGGTAATAGCCGCTCACACGAGTTCCGTCTTTCCTCGTATAACCATTCACCCAGCACATGCCGCTCGATGGGGAAGTTGAGGGTGGCGTATAAATCGTCTTTTCCAGATTGACATCCGAGGCCTCGCACGGCTTGCCGTCATGATCTCGATCGAGATAGGTATGGCCCTGCAAGTAGAGCAAGATGGCGTTCGCAGGTGAAAGGGTCGAACATTTATACGTTCCTGTATCTGCAATGCTTGGTACGGATGGAGATCTTTCATATGCAATATCCGATGCACTGCATGCCAAACCGTCTTTGTCTCGATCAAGATAAGTATGTCCGGAAAAATATAAAGCCTGCGCTTTGGTTGAGTCGATAGTCGAACATGTATAAATCCCGGAGTCCGCAACGATGGCGTGAGCTGTTACCATGATTTTGGCTGGCGAGTAGCTTTTTGATGTCGCATCGTTTACCCACAAGCTCAACTCGTACTTGCCAGGCTTATCAAGTACAATTTTCGGTTTGACGGTGTTCGAACTCGTGAATTCGGAAACACTTCCATTCGGTCTGCTGGAAACGGACCAGTTGTACTGGAGTTGATCGCCATTGGCATCGGTCGAAGTCGAACCGTCGACTTCGAAAAATACGCCCACCGGCACATCGGCAGGCGCAACAGCATTCGATACTGGAATATAGGATATGCCAGGTTCTGCAAAAGCCATGCCTTTCATGATGGCCACTGCAGTCGCAGTCTGGTTTTCTGGTGACTCGGAAAAGGATATTAGAACGTCAGTTCGTTTCGTTCCAGAGCGTAGTGTACCTATCCAGAAGTTTGCCCCTGCTGCGTCTGGCTTGCGATGTAGTACATTCTGGTACAGCCGTTCGACAAAAGTCGTATCATCGCTATCAGTGCCATACAATGATTTTGACTCGGTGCTGTTCAAGAATTCGTTAGCGACTTGGGTGAGCGGAAAACCCTTGTTTTCAAGTATATCTTTCCAATAACCAAAACCTGCAACGTCAGGTGTTCGGCCAAACGCAGCTTGGTAGAGTCTGAAAAGCTGCCCTGGCAAATTATCCTTGTCAAACGTGAGAGAAATATCCTGCAAGCGGACTTCGGGCGTAGCAAGCTGAAAATTGCCGAGCTCTGCTGACTTGGCTACGCCAACCAGCTTCCCCTGCGTCCAGCCGATATCATATGCCTTACGTTCTCCAGGCGTTGTCGAGGCCAGTTTGGCAGAGGAATGTTCTGTGCTTACTGATCCAAAAAATCGCGGCTGTTCGCTGTTTTGCTCCGTGTTTGCGCCACATGCAGACAACAAAAAGGCAAAGGAGAGTGCGGTAATTTTTTTCATTGTACTTGGCAGTATTAGGCAAGATCTGACGATGGTATTGATGAGTTCACTAATTTGCCTGGATGATACCAACTATATTTTCGTGAAAACTATCCAATAATTTTACTGGCGTTGAACAAGAAATAATTTTCTATTACCGCCAATTTCCGCGTCCCAGGCTGAAAACGACTAGAAGCAGGGAAAGCCCGACGGCGCACACGACCAGCAGCAGGGCCAGCGCCACGCTGATCATGAACGTGGTCCTGTCGCGCCGGCCGGCGCCGCGCACCGCCAGCAGCGGCGCGACGGCGATCAGCAAGGCCAGCGGATGCAAGCCCAGCACGTAGCCCAGGATGCCGCCAAGGACCACCGCGGCCAGGTGCTGCAGGATGAAGCGTCCGCGTGGTCGGGACGAGGGCTTGTCTATTGCGATCATGGGCATTGTTCCGTGTGGGTCTGCAAGGTCGAGGTTCAGGAACGCGTTCCCTGTGCCCGCCACTCGGCCAGGTAATGCTGCGGCGTCCGCCCCAACAGACGCCGGAACATCCCGGTGAACGCGCTCGGACTCGCATAGCCGAGCGTGGCGGCGATGCTTCCCACGCTCGCGCCGCGCGCCAGCATCTCGAACGCGTGCGCCAGGTGCACCTGTTGCACCCACTGGCGGTAATGCAGCCCGGTCTCCTTGGGGAACAGGCGGATCAGCGTGCGCGCGCTGGCACCGATGTCCTGGGCGCCGTCTGCCAGCGGGCGCAGGCTGCCGGGATGCGCCATGATGTCGGCGCACAGCGTCTGCAGGCGGCGGTCGCGCGGCCAGGGGACGGCGATCGGCACCGTCTCCATGTCGGCCAGCTCCGACAGGATCAGCCGCGCCAGGTGCTCGCCGCGTCCGCCCAGCGGATAGTCGACCGGCTCCAGCGACAGCGCCAGGATCAGCTCGCGCAGCAGCGGACTGACTTCCAGCACCTTGCAGCCCTCGACCAGCGCGGCGGCGGTCCGGCCGTCGAAGCCGGCGGCGTCGGCCTCGATGTACAGGGCGCGCATGCTGACGCGGCTGAGCATGGTCACTTCATGCACGATGCCGGCAGCGATCAGCAGCGCGCGTCGCGGCGGGATGATCCAGACGCCGAGGTCGGTGCGCACACGCATCACGCCTTCGCTGGCGTACAGCAGCTGTACCCATGGGTGGCTGTGCGCCTCGATCAATTCGCCATGCGCGGCCATGGATGGCACGGCGGTCACGCTGCGCGGCAGCGTCAGCCATTTGAAGCGATAACGCAGGGAAGGGGCAAGTGTCACTTGGGCGACGAAAAATGGAATAGGCGTTCTGTACGCACAGTCTACACTGACCGATCCCATTACCAAGATGCCATCATGACCACGCCATCCACTTCCTCCACGCCAGCCGCCGGGGCCGGCGCGACCGCGCGGCCGGGCGCCGTGCTGCAGATCCTGTTCTCGGTCGCCTTCGTGCACCTGCTGAACGATTGCGTGCAGGCCGTGCTGCCCTCGATCTATCCGCTGTTGAAACAGCAGTTCGCGCTCAGTTTTACCCAGGTGGGCCTGATCACGCTGACCTTCCAGTGCACGGCCTCGCTGCTGCAGCCGTGGATCGGCCTGTTCACCGACAAGCGGCCGATCCCGTTCCTGCTGCCGGCCGGGATGTGCGTGACGCTGGGCGGCGTCGCCCTGCTGGCCGTGGCCGGCAGTTTCGGTATGCTGCTGCTGGCGGCCGGGATGATCGGCGTCGGTTCCTCGACCTTCCACCCGGAAGCCTCGCGCGTGGCGCGCCTGGCCTCGGGCGGGCGCTTCGGTTTCGCCCAGTCGCTGTTCCAGGTCGGCGGCAATCTCGGCTCGGCGCTGGGGCCGCTGCTGGCCGCCGCGATCATCGTCGGCCGCGGCCAGGGCCGGATCGCCTGGTTCACGCTCCTGACGCTGCTGGCGGTGCTGGTGCTGGTGGGCGTCAGCCGCTGGTACGGCAGCCACCTGGCCAACGCGCCGCGCAAGGCAGCGCTGCACGCCGGGCCGGGCCTGCCGCGCGCGCGCGTGATCGGCGCGCTGGCGGTGCTGGCCATGCTGGTGTTCTCGAAATACATCTACATGGCCAGCCTGTCGAGCTACTACACCTTCTACCTGATCGAGAAGTTCCACATGCCGGTCGGCACCGCGCAGATGTACCTGTTCACCTTCCTGGCGGCGGTGGCGGCCGGCACCTTTGCCGGCGGGCCGATCGGCGACCGCATCGGCAGGAAACGCGTGATCTGGGTGTCGATCCTGGGCGCGGCGCCATTCACGCTGGCGCTGCCGTATGCCGACCTGTTCTGGACCGGCGTGCTGTCGGTGGTGATCGGGCTGGTGATGTCGTCGGCGTTTTCCGCCATCGTGGTGTTCGCGCAGGAGCTGGTGCCGGGCAAGGTCGGCATGATCGCCGGCGTGTTCTTCGGCCTGATGTTCGGCATCAGCGGCATCGGCGCCGCGGCCATGGGCCACATCGCCGACGTCGCCGGCATCGAGACCGTGTACCGCCTCGCCTCGTTCCTGCCGCTGCTGGGCATCCTGGCGGCGCTGCTGCCGCGCATGGAGTCGGCCAAGCGCTAGCGCGCGTTCATCCCGCCAGCGCCTGCAGCAGGTAGGCCGTATCGCGGCGCAGGATCGATTCGTTGAAGGCCAGCTGCACCTTGCCGTCGCCGACCTTCGCGATGCGCACGTTGGCGCGCTGCAGGCGCTGTTCCAGCCCGGCCAGGCGCTGCGGCGCGATCTCCAGCGTGGCCAGGTTGCTGCCGTCCTCGACGCGGCGCACCGTGAACCCCGGCGTGCCGGCCAGTGCCGCCAGCAGGCGTTCCCCGGCCGCGCGCACGTCGGCAAAACGCTGTTCGACGCCGTCCAGCGTATCCAGCGCCGGCAGCGCCGCCTGCCAGCCGTGGTAGAGGGTGCCGCCGAACACGTGGCGCAGCGCGCGCGCCCGCGCCATCGTTGCCTTCGCGCCGGACAGCACGCCGCCGAACGGCGCGCCCAGGTATTTGTAGAGCGAGACGTAGACCGTGTCGAAGTGCGCGCAATACGGTTTCACGGCGAAGCCGGCCATGCCGCTCATCAGGAGCAGGCGCGCGCCGTCCAGGTGCAGCGGAATATTGTTTGATCTGGCCAGGCGCGCGATGTCCGCCACCAGCGCCGGGCGCAGCGTCGCGCCCTGGGCGCGCCGCACCGGGCTTTCCAGGGCGATGGCGCCGACCTTGATCGGATACGGGCCGACCTCGGCGCGCTCGATGGCGGCGCCGACTTCGTCCAGCGTGGGCGCGGCGCGTCCGGGCGCCAGCGGCACCAGGTTGATGCCGCTGAGCGTGGTCACGGTGTTCGATTCGTCGCGGTAGACGTGGCTTTCCTGCTGCACCAACGCGTGGCGCGCTTCGCCGCACAGCAGGCGCAGGGCGATGTGGTTGGCCAGCGTCCCGGTCGGCATGAACACCGTGTCTTCCTTGCCGAGCAGGGCGGAGAATTTGGCTTCCAGTTCGGCGACGGCGCCGCCGGCCAGGTAGCCGTCGACCGGCTTCGCATGCCGGTCGAGCAGGGCTTGCAGGCGCGCCGGTTCGGCGGCAGGGTTGCGCGGCAGGGCGTCGCCGGCCAGCATGACCAGGGTGTCGTAGTCGGTGATGGGGGCCGGAGTTGTTGCGCTGGCGGCTGCGGCGCCGTACTGGGCCTGGGCATGGCCGGCGGCCAGGCCGAGCGAGGCGAGCGGGACGGCGCTCAGGAAGTTGCGGCGGTTGAGGGGCATGGCATCTCCGGAAAATGAGGAACGTTACGCCAAATTGATCGTCGCCGGCTTCAAAACGTCGTCCCCGCGAAGGCGGGGACCCATGCTGAATGTCCCAAGTCGGTATCGTTGGAGCAATCGCTTTGTTCCCGATTACCGAATTCTGTTGCTCGGTATGGGTCCCCGCCTTCGCGGGGACGACGTTGCTGGCTTATTCGACGCTCAACTGGAACGGCGCCGCCGGCAGGTCGTCGCCGTCGAACAGGTTGACGATCGGCGCGTCGGCCCAGGCGTAGCGTACCGACGTGACCCCCGCCGTGTTGGCGCCCTTGAGCACGACGCGCTCGCCCGCCACGCCGGCGTCGGCATAGCGGCAGACGCTGCCGGCGCAGGTCTCGAAGCCGAGCGCCTTGTCCGACGAGTAGGTCGCCAGTGCGCCATGGACGTTCCTGAAGGCGACGACGATGTCGGCGCCGCTGCGGCGTGCCGACAGCGCTTCCGGCCCGCCGGGCGCGGTTGCATCGCCGTAGGCCAGCGCGCGCGCCGCGCGCGCCAGGCGCTCGCCGACGATGGTCTTCTGGGTCGGATGGATGTCGGTGCGGTCGCCGACGTCGAGCGTCACGGCCAGCGCGGCGTGGCGGTCTTCACGGACGGCGGCCGCCTGCGCCTCGCGCAGTTCGGCCCAGGCCGACGGGCCGGGCGCCTTGGCGGGCGCGCCGAACGACGTCAGCTGCACCACCAGGAAAGGCAGTGCGGGCTGGCCGAAGCGGGTGCGCCAGTCGCGCATCAGGAGCGGCAGCAGGCTGCGGTATTCGTCGGCCGCCAGCGCGTTCGATTCGCCCTGGTACCAGGCCGCCAGCTTGAATTTGTAGCCGGCCAGCGGCGCGATCATGCCGTTGTACAGCGTGCTCAAGCTGGTCGGCACGTCCCATGGCGCCGCCGGCACCGACAGGCCCGCCAGGCGCGTGCCGGTGCGGTATTTCCAGCTTGGGGGCAGCGCGATGAATTGCCCGTCCGCGGTGCGCACGCCGCGCTTGTCCGGCTGGCCGGTGAGGCCGCCGCCCTGGCCGCCGCCCAGCACGCGCACGGCCACCAGGTTGCGGCCGGCCTTGAACACGCCCTTCGGCACCGGGTAGTCGCGCCACATCCAGCCGGTGCTGCCCCCGCCCACGCGCACGCCGTTGACCCAGGTGGTGTCGTAGGTGTCGACCGGGCCCAGTTGCAGCGCGTCGGCCTGCTCGGCCTGCGCCTGCGTCAGCGTGACCTCGGTGCGGAACCAGGCCACGCCGTCGAAGCCGGCCAGGTCCGCCGCGCCGCTGTCCTTCCAGGAACCGGCGGGCGTGATGCTGCGCCAGGCCGCATCGTCGTGGCCAGGCGCGTTCCAGGCGCGCTGGGTGCGCGCCGCCGGGTCGTGCGCATCCCACCAGGCTTCGATGCGCGCTTCCTCGTCCTTCATGGCGGCGGCCGGGTCGGCGGCCAGCTTGGCGACGGCATCGACGCCGGCCGCATGGGCGGGCAGGGTGCGCAGCGACGTGGCGCCGATCCAGCCCTGGATCGTGGTGCCGCCCCAGCTGGCGTTGATGAAGCCGACCGGCACCTTGTAGCGGCCCTGCAGCGAGCGCGCCATGTAGTAGCACACGGCGGAGGCGTCGCCGATGGTCTCGGGCGACGCCACCTTCCAGGCCGCCGGCTGTTTCAGTTCGTCCTGCGGCGTGGGAGAACTCAGCTTTTCCACGTTCAGGAAGCGCAGGTTCGGGTTGCCGGCCGCGTTGGTGTTGGACCAGGCGTTGGTCGAATTGCGTACCGCGAATTCCATGTTCGACTGGCCGGAGCACAGGTA
Source organism: Massilia forsythiae (assembly GCF_012849555.1). Lineage (NCBI taxonomy): Bacteria > Pseudomonadati > Pseudomonadota > Betaproteobacteria > Burkholderiales > Oxalobacteraceae > Massilia > Massilia forsythiae. The sequence goes on along the minus strand of NZ_CP051685.1, from coordinate 1,284,255 downwards.
GACATCGCCGACCATGATGTCGCCCAGGCTGGCCGTCTGGCCGCTGCCGCTGCTGACGCTCAGCGTGTAGGGGCCGCCGGCGGCCATGCGCGGCAGGCGGATGCGCCATTTGCCGTGGGCGTCGGCCGTGCCGGCTGCGCTGCGGCCGTTCAGCGACAGCGTCAGCTTGCTGCCGGCGCCGGCCGTGCCCCATACCTCGATCGGCTCGCCGCGCTGCAGCACCGCGTGCTCGCCGAACACGCGTGCGAACGCGGGTGCCGTTGCCTGCGTTGCCTGCGCTGCCTGCGCCGGCGTCCACGCGCCGATGCCGGCCACCACGGCGAGCGCGCCGGCCTCGATGGAGAATAGGCGGATACCGGCCAGTCTCGTATGGGTCATTCCTGTCTCCTGGTCGCGTGCGGGCTGCGCGCCCGCTATGTAATGTTTGCGCTAATCATTTGTTAGCGGAATAATGTTATACCAATTCACACCATTATTAGAAAAAAGGAGACGATTCCATGCCCCGACCGAAAACCGTGGCGCCCTTGCGCGCCGTCGCCCTGGCGGCCCTGCTGTGCGCCGGCCACGCCGGTGTGGCCGCCGCCGCTGCCGATACTGCCCCAGCCGGCTATCCATTCCGCGACACCGGCCTGGCGCCGGCCGCGCGCATCGCCAGCATGCTGTCCCTGATGACGGTGGACGAGAAGATAGATGCGCTGTCGACCAATTCCGGCGTGCCGCGCCTGGGCATCCCGAGCTTCGGCAGCACCGAAGGCATCCACGGCATCGTCCAGCGCGGGGACCAGGAACACGAGAAGCAGCGCATCACGACCACGCAGTTCCCGCAGCCGCCCGGCATGGGCGCCAGCTGGGACCCGGCGCTGGTGCGCCAGGCCGGCGCGGTGCAATCGCTTGAAGCGCGCTACATCTCGCAGAGCGCGAAGTACGGCAAGCCGGGCCAGCCGGGCCTGGCCGGCAAGCCGGTCCTGATGCAGTGGGGACCGCAGTCCGACCTGGCGCGCGACCCGCGCTGGGGCCGCAGCGAAGAAGTGTACGGCGAAGACCCGTTCCTGGTCGGGACCATGGCGGCGGCCTTCGTCCAGGGCATCCAGGGCGACGACCCGCATTATTGGCGCGGCGCCGCGCTGTTGAAGCACTTCCTGGCCAACAGCAACGAGAACGGGCGCGGCAATTCCTCGTCCGACTTCGACGAGCGCCTGTTCCACGAATACTACGCAGTGCCGTTCCGCATGGGCTTCCAGGAGGGCGGTGCGCGCGCGCTGATGGCCGCCTACAATGCCTGGAACGGCACGCCGATGGGCGTGCATCCGTTGTTGAACGATCTGGTGATCAAGCAGTGGGGTGCGGACGTGGTCTCCAGCGACGGCGGCGCCATCGGCAACCTGGTCAAACTGTATAAACGGTATCCGGACCAGAAGGCGGCCGCGGTGGCGGGCCTGAAGGCCGGCATCAACCAGTACCTCGACACCTACAAGGAGGAGCTGCGCGCCGCCGTCAGGGAGGGAACGGTTACCGAGGCCGAGCTCGACGCCGCACTGGCGCGCAAGTTCCGCGTCACCCTGAAGCTCGGCCTGCTCGACCCGGCCGCGAACAACCCGTACGCCGCCATCAAGGACGGCCAGGAACCGTGGCAGGGCGAGGCGCACCAGGCGGTGTCGCTGCAAATGGCGCTGGAATCGATCGTGCTGCTCAAGAACGAGCGCGCCGCGCTGCCGCTGTCGCGCGCCGGCATCAAGAGCATCGCCGTGATCGGCCCGCATGCCGACAGCGTGCACTGGGACTGGTACGGCGGCATTCCGCCGCACAAGGTGACGGCGCTGGACGGCATCCGCGCGGCGCTCGGGCCCGGCGTCAAGGTCAACTATGCCGCGGACAACGCCGGCGACGCCGCGGTGAAGGCGGCGCGCACGTCGGACGTGGCGGTGGTCGTGGTCGGCAACGATCCGACCTGCGGGCCGAACATGGGCAAGGAATGGACCGACGCCGGCACCAAGCCGTGCAGCGATCCCGGCGACGGCCGCGAGGGGCGCGACCGCGAGACCCTGGCGCTGGCGCAGGAAGCGCTGGTGAAACAGGTGCTGGCCGCCAATCCGCGTACGGTGATGGTGCTGGTGTCGAGCTTCCCGTACACCATCAACTGGTCCAAGGAGCACGTGCCGGCGATCGTGCAGATGGCGCATTCGTCGCAGGACCAGGGCAGCGCGCTGGCGCAGGTGCTGTTCGGCGACTACAACCCGGGCGGCAAATTGACCGTCACCTGGCCGGCCTCGATGGCGCAGCTGCCGCCGATGATGGACTACGACATCCGCCACGGCCGCACCTACATGTACGCGAAGCAGGCGCCGCTGTTCCCGTTCGGGCACGGCTTGAGCTACACGACGTTCACGTACGCCAACCTGCGCGTCGGCGTGCCGGGGGCACCGGCATCGGCAGCGGCGTCGGCTTCGGCGGCGCTGGCGAAGGGCGGCAGCGTCGACGTCGATGTCGACGTCGGCAATACCGGCAAGGTGGCGGGCGACAGCATGGTACAGCTGTATGCGGCGTGGCCGCAGTCGAAGGTCGCGCGTCCGCGCCAGGCGCTGGTCGGCTTCCAGCGCGTGCATCTGCAGCCGGGCGAGCGCCGCACCGTGCGCATCGCGCTGCCGGCGTCGCGCCTGGCGTACTGGGACGGCGCGCGCGGCAAGTGGGAAGTCGAGGCGGCGCCGGTCGAGTTGCGCGTCGGTGAATCGTCGGCGGCGATCCGCTTGACGCGCAGGGTCGACGTGCGTTGAGGGTGAGCGGCGCCCATCATTCGAGCGGCAGCGCGACCCGTTTGCCGTCTTCCTCCGCCGCGTGCGCGGGGACGTCGACATGCGGCCGCACCAGGTGATGCGCGATCACCGCCCGCGCCGCTTCTCCGATGGCGCGCCAGTGTTCGCGCCGCATGGCCGCGCGCTTGCGGTGCTTGGCCGGCGTCTCCGACAGCGGTTTCAAGCGGTGCTGCAGGTCGATCAGCCAGGCGCGCCCTTCGCCGGCCACGCCGCCCAGCGCCTGCCAGAAACCGTCGTAGGCATTCGTGAAGCGCGCCTGGTCGGCCGGGCGGCAGGCGCTCTGCCACTCGGCCTTGACCGCCGCCGCCTGCGCCATGCCGAGCCCCTCGGCGATGCCCTGCAGCGCGGCGAAGCAGAAGAAGCTGGGAGAATTGTGCGGAAAGGCGCGCTCGAAGGCGTCGAAGGCATCGGCGGCGTCGGCGCGGTGGCCCTGGTTGCGCGCGATGAAGGGCACCAGCGCGGGCGCGGATGCCGGCGCCGCGGCCAGTCCCGCGAACGCACGGCCGGTCCAGCTGAACGACAGCCGGTGCAGGCACTTGCCGCCGGCGCTGGCGGTCAAGGTCAGGTCGCCCTCGGCGTTCAGGCGCGATGCCATCTCCAGCGCGATCACGAACTGCGTGGCGCCGCTGCCGTGGCGCCACAGCACCAGGCCGCCGTTCAGGTAGACCGCGCGCTTGTAGGCGGCGTCGAACGTGGCGTCCTCGAAGCGGTAGTGGGTGCGCGCGCATTCCAGCCGCTGGCGCGGCGACAGGCCCTTGGCCAGGTAGTGGCGGTGGCTGAGGTGGTGGAACACGTCGTCGTGGGCACGCGTCAGGTAGCGGCGGTAGATGTCCAGCGCCAGCAACTGGCGGTGGGCGCGGTAGAACAGCAGCACGCGCGCGCTGCGCGCGACGCAGGCCAGCCAGGACGCCAGCGGGAAGTGGCGCCTGGCGTACCAATGGCGGCCGAGATAAGCGAAGACCATCGCATGCTCCGTCGATTATTGTCTAGATGACAATTATCTGCTTTATGCGGAACGCTGCCTTGGAGTGCGACAAACGACGCGGACGCCGGGCCGGACGGCCGTCACATGCGCCCGATTTCCTTGCGCTTCTGCATGCGCCAGCGCATCAGGCCGGCCGAGTAGGTGGCGAAGTAGCCGGCAGTCAGGCCCAGGCAATACATGGTCAGCGGGCTGTCGGAAAAGCGCGGGTTCGGCTGGTTGCTGCCCTGGTTCATGTAGATCTCGATGCCGAGGTAGATCACGCGCGCCACCAGCACCATCGCAATCAGGACGCCCAGGCGCGGATCCGGCGTGAAGTAATAGCCCTCGTCGGTATCGCTGAAACGGGTGCGGCGCAGGCCGTACACGCCCAGCAGGATGCCGAACACGGCGCCGCCGGCCAGCGCCACCAGCGCGTAGGCTTGGCCGGCGAGGCTGGCGGCCGGCACCAGCACCATGGCGCCGAACACAAGCAGGCCGGTGTAGTGGCGCGACATGATCGAACGCTGGCGCTGCATCTGGGTCTTGAGGCGCGAATAGATGCGCCACACCAGGACGGGAACGAGGACGATGAGGGCGAGGGTGGTGACGGTCATTGCGGGAGGGATCGGGGAACGGTGCGGCGGCGCCAGGCCAGCAGGCCGACGGCGAAGGTCATGTAGTAGCCGGCGAGGATGCCGAAGATGAACAGGGTCAAGGGACTGGCCACGAATTCCTGGTGCGCGAACGAGCCCATCGCATAGTATTCGTAGGCGCGCCAGGCCATGCGGCCCATGAACAGCAGGGCCACCAGCATGCCGATCGGCGCGAACGGCGTGAAGTAGAAATCCTCGCCCTGCTGCTCGAACTGGGTGCGTTTCACCGCCATGCGGCCCAGCACGATGCCCAGCGGCAGGCCGAGCGCCAGGCCGGCCAGCGCGATCGTGGAGGTGCCCAGCGCGACGATGGCCAAGGCAACCAGCAGCAGGGGAAAGAACACCAGCGTCGTGCGGTGGCGCCACAGCTTCGAGCGCTGGCGGGTCGTCAGCCGCTTGATGCGGCTGTACATGCGCCACAGGACCAGCGGGACCACGACGGCGGCAACGACGGGGGGTGGCAACATGACGGTTCCTTTCTGGTTCCTTGCTGTCGAATCTGCCATTGTAATCCAGCCGGGCGTCACCGATGTGCGGGCCGTGGTAATGTTTTCGGTCCATTTCGGCCTGTGCCGGCCGCGCCACGGCGACCATGTCGTGCGGTGTCCTTATGCCCGGCCGCAGGCTTTTCTGCCATCTTGTCCGTCACAGCCACCAGGAGAATCCGGATGATGCCATTCCCTCTGCACGCCCACCGCGCCCCCGACCCATCCCCCATCGAGGAGCCGCCGGCCGATCCGTTCGACCCGGCCGATCCGCACCAGGCGCCGATCCGCACCCCGTTCAACGACGAGCCGCCGACCGATCCGAACCCGAGCGTCGGACGCCTGTTGCACTGAACCGCCATCCACGGCACTGCATGGGCGGAAGACGCATCCCGTGCGGTCTTCCATCATGTTGCATCGATCGGCTATCTTGCATTGACGCCATCTTTTCTGCCGATTTATATTTAGATAAATTTCTAATTAAACATTGGTGAGGAGAACGGATGGCATCCACTTCACAAAGGCTGCTGGGCGCCGCGGTCATGGCGGTTGCGGTAGCCGGCCAGGCCGCCGAAGTACGCGAGCAGGCGATCGTGCTGGACACGGCGGGCGGCGCCATCGCCGGCACACTGGCCTTGCCGGATACGAAGACCAAGCCGCTGGTGGTATTGATCATCGCCGGTTCCGGGCCGACCGATCGCGATGGCAACAACAGCCTTGCCGGCCGCAACGACAGCCTCAAACTGCTGGCTGCGGCGCTGGCCGAAGGCGGGGTGGCGTCGGTGCGCTACGACAAGCGCGGCATAGGTGCCAGCCGCGCCGCGGCCCCGAGCGAAGCGGCACTGCGCTTCGATACCTACGTCGACGACGCGGCGGCCTGGGTGGCAAAGCTGCAAGCCGATGCGCGCTTTGCCGCGCCGGTACTGCTCGGCCACAGCGAAGGCGCGTTGATCGCGACGGTGGCGGCGCGGCGCGGCGGGGCGGCGGCGCTGGTATCGGTCGCCGGCGTCGCCCGCCGTCCCGGCGCCATCCTGCGCACCCAACTGGCCGGCAAGCTGCCGCCCGACCTGGCGGCTGCCAACGAGCGCATCCTGGCGGGACTGGAGCAGGGCGCCACCACGCAGGACGTGCCGCCCGCGCTGGCCGCCTTTTACCGCCCCAGCGTCCAGCCCTACCTGATCTCGTGGATGCAGTACGACCCGGCCGCACAGCTGGCCGCGCTCAAGTTGCCGACGCTGATCGTGCAGGGCACCACCGACATCCAGGTCGGCGCCGGCGAGGCGAGCGCGCTCAAGGCAGCCAGGCCGGACGCGGTGCTGGCGCTGGTGCCCGGCATGAACCATGTGCTCAAGGCGGTGCCGGCCGATCCGCAGAAACAGCTCGCATCGTATGCCGATCCGGCACTGCCGCTGGCGCCGCAACTGGCAGGCATCATCCTGGACTTCCTGCGCGGACTGCCGGCGGCTCAGCGGTAGCGCTGACAATACAACGCAGTGTGGACTCGGCCGGCGAGGCGGCTTTGCCGTCCACGCGTTCAACGAACGTCTGCGCCATTTGCACGCGTGGACGGGAAACCCATCTGGTCCGCCACGTCCACCGTATCGCCAATCTTGCCGCACATGAAGTGGAGGGTAGGCGTCGTCATGTCGGCACCATCGTCGAGGTGGTGGACGCGGCGACCAGTGCGCGCACCTTGGCCGCATCGTCCGGGGTGGCGGGATTGTAGACGACCATCGACAGGTCGGGCCGGCCGTCGACGGCGAACGACGAATATTCCATGGCCAGCAGTCCGGCCACCGGATGGCGCAACTGCTTGGTGCCTTCGCCGTAGGCGCGCACGTCCTGGCCGCGCCACATGGCGTCGAAGTCGGCGCTTCTCCGCGACAGCTCGCGCACCAGTTCCGCCGCGTGGTCCTGCATGCCCGCGCGCGCGACGTCGGCGCGGAAGGCGGCCACGGCGAAACGGGCCACCGCTTCCCAATCGAGCTGGCGGGCGCGGTTGTGCGGGTCGAGGAAGATGCGGCGCAGGATGTTGCGCTGTTCCGGCGGCAAGTCGTCGCGGTAGTCGAACACCGCGGCGGCGGGACGGTTCCATGCCACCAGGTCCCAGTTCAGGGTCTTGACGAAGGCCGGGCTGTCCGGCAGCGCATCCAGCACGCGCTGGATGCGCGGCGACAGCGCGGCCCCGAGCGGGTAACGCGGCTCGGGCGGGCGGCCCAGTCCCAGCAGGAACAGGTGCTCGCGCTCGACCTCCGTCAGCAGCAGCGCGCCGGCGATGCGTTCCAGCACCTCGCCTGACGGCGCGCCGCCGCGCCCTTGCTCCAGCCAGGTGTACCAAGTGGCGCTGATGCTGGCGCGCTGCGCCACCTCCTCGCGGCGCAGGCCGGGCGTGCGCCGGCGCGCGGCGCCGTAGCCGAGGGAGGCCGCATCCAGGCGCGCGCGGCGATCCTTCAGATAGGCGCCCAGCGGATTGTGGTCGACGGCGGCGCTTGGCATCCTGTTAGTCCTCATACCGGTATGAAGCCACTACTTTACCCGGATGCGCGCCGCGTCGATAGTAGCCGCATTCACTCAACCATCAGGAGCAACCCATGCGTGTTTTCGTTACCGGCGCCACCGGATTCGTCGGCTCGGCCGTCGTGCAGGAATTGCTGGCCGCCGGCCACCGGGTGCTCGGCCTGGCCCGCTCGCCGGAAGGCGCGGCGGCGCTGGCGGCGGCCGGGGCCGAGGTCCACCATGGATCGCTGGCCGACCTGCCCAGCCTGCACAGCGGCGCCAGCGCGGCCGACGGCGTCATCCATACCGGTTTTACGCACGACTTCAGCCGCTTCGCCGCGAGTTGCGAGCAGGACCGGCTGGCGATCGAAGCGCTCGGCGCGGCGCTGGCAGGGTCGCAGCGGCCGCTGCTGGTGACGGCGGGTCTGGCCGGCCTGGCGCCGGGACGGCTGGCGACCGAGAACGATGCGGCGCCGCCGGCCAGCGCCGCCTATCCGCGCGCCTCGGAACAGACCGCCGACGCGCTGGCGTCGCGCGGCGTGCACGCGTCCACGGTGCGGCTGCCGCCTTCCGTGCACGGCGAGGGCGATCATGGCTTCGTGCCGATGCTGATCGGTATCGCCCGCGAAAAAGGCATCTCGGCGTATGCCGGCGAGGGCGCCAACCGCTGGGCGGCGGTGCACCGGCTGGACGCCGCGCGCCTGTTCCGCCTGGCGCTGGAGCACGGCGCGCGCGCCGCGCATTACCACGCCATCGCCGACGAGGGCGTGCCGTTCCGGGATATCGCCGCGGTCATCGCGCGCCGCCTCGGCCTGCCGCTGGCAGCCAGGATGGGCGAGGAAGCCGCCGCGCACTTCGGCTGGTTCGCGCATTTCGCCGCCATGGACATGGCCGGCACGAGCCGGGAAACACGCGACTTGCTGGGCTGGGCGCCCACGCAGTGCGGTCTTGTCGAGGATATCGATAGCGAGCGCTATTTCCCGATCTAAAACCGGGGTCAGAGCCCGATTTTTGGAAAGATATCGACAACAATTTCATTGCCGTGATTTTGTTTTCTAATCCATTCACAAGCGCGGACTGGATCGAAAGAAATTGCCAAAAATCGGGCTCTGACCCCGGTTTGTGATCAGTCAAACGCCCACGAATACAGGACATCGAGCGCGGTGTTGGTGCCGGTCTGCAGCTGCACGGTGATGCGCGGGTTGATCTTGTAGCGCAGGCTGACCAGGCTGGTGGCGCTGGCGGCGCCTTGCTCGAAGCTCAGGTACAGCTTCGACGAGATGCGCTTGCCGACCGTGACGATGGTGTTTTCCAGGCCCTTGGTCTGGCCGCTGCCCTGGCGCACGCCGACTTCGTCCAGGCCGAGCTTGTTCGCGATCTTGCTCTGGAAGCCGCCGGTGCCGCCCTTGCCGCCGAGCAGCGCGCCGGCCGCGGCGCTGAGCACGTCGGCTTCGTTGCCGGTGGTGCCTTCCATGCCGTGGCCGAGCACCAGCCAGGACAGTTTTTCGCTGTCCTGCACGTTCGGCGTCGACACCAGCTTGGCCACCGGCGCCAGCGCGCTGCCGCGCACCTGCACGCCGGCTTCGACGTTGGTTTCGCTGAGCTGCTCGTTTTCCGGACGTTTTCTCACCGCCAGCACGTCGATCGACGGGTTGTCGTAGGCGCCGCTGAAGGTGACCACGCCGCGCTCGATGCTCAGCTTCTGGCCGTAGGCGGCGTAGGTGCCGCTGACGGTGCGCACGCTGCCGGTCAGGCGCGGCGGGCGGTCGCCGACGATGCGCACCTGCACCGCGCCGGCGAGATACGCGTCGGCGCCCATGCCGCGCAGGTGGAAGTCGTCGCCCAGGTCGGCGGTCAGGTCGATCGTCAACGGCACCGCCGCCGCCTTTTTCGACGCTGCCGGCTTCGTGGCGCCGCGGCCCAGCACGATCACATCGTCGGAAATGGTGGGGCGGTCTTGCGGCGCCAGTTCGATCAGCGCGCGGTCGGCGCGGAATTTGCCGTCGACGTTGAAGCGGGTGGCGTCGCGCACCACGCTGGCCTGGCCGCTCAGGATCAGGGTGCGGTCCGGACGCGACAGCGCTTCCAGGCGGTCGGCCACTAGGCGCAGGTTCATGCTGGCCTCGCCGCCGGCAAAGCGCACGCTGCCGTCGGCGGTGGCGCTGCCGCTGGCGCCTTCGAAGCGCAGGCGCTGCAATTGCAGCTGGTCGCCGGCCAGGGTCGCGCGCAGCTGGCCGTTGCGCAGGCGGATGCCCTGGTCGGGCCAGCGCATCGCCAGGCGGTCGCCGTTGACGCTGCCGTTCAGGGTCGGGGCGCCGATGGTGCCGGCGCCGCTGACGGCCAGGTTGAGGGCGCCGTCGACTTCCAGGCCGGGCTGGCCGGAAAGCGGCGCCAGCCAGGCCAGCGAGCCGAGGCTGGCGCTGGCGGTCAGTTTCAGGGGACTGTCGTTGTCGACGCGGCCGCGGATCATCTGCGCGGTGGCGTCCACGCGCGCGGTGCCGACGCGGCTGCCGTCCAGCGCCAGCTGGGTGCGCACGGCGCCACCCGCGACGTCGGCGCGCAGGTCGAGCTGGCGCAGGCCGAGCACCACCGGCACCGTGTCGCCGGCGATCAGGTCGCCCTTTTCGCGGAACACGTGCACGTTGCCGTCCAGCGCCGGCGGCGCACCGGTCGGCACGCGCAGGTCGAGCGCCCATTGTGCGCCCAGCGCCAGGTCGCCGCGCAGGTTCTGGCGCACCGATTCCGAGGCTTGCGCCAGGTAGCTGACCGGCACGCCGGTGGCGCTGCCGCGCGTGGTCCAGCGCGGCCCCACCTTGGACAGCGAATCGACCGTGATGGCACCGGCCGGCAATTTGACGACCGCGCCGTTGAAGGCGATCTGCTCCGGCTTGCCCAGGCCGGCCAGGCCGCTGCCGGGCGCGCCGGCGATGCGCAGCGGTGTCGGCGCGGCCAGGTTGAAGGCGTAGCGGCCGCGGTTCTGCAGCGTGTTGATGGTGCCGCTCCAGGCGCTGGTATTGCCTTTCATGCTGAGGCCGCCGCGCACTTCGACGGCGGCATCGAAGCCGTCGCCGCGCGCCGCCGCCGACAGCGTGTGCGCACCGCGCGTGCCGGTCGATTGCAGGCGCGCGCTGTCGATGCGGGTGGCGTTGTCGGCGCTGGTCGAACTCATGGCGGTGGCGTCCGCGCCTTTCTTGGGCGCCGCGGCGCCGACGTAGCCGGCCACCTGCACGTCCAGCGCCAGCGGATCGGCGGCGCCGCGGCCGGAACCGAGGTTGGCGTTGGCGCGCAGGCTGCGCACGCTGTGCACGCCCATCAGGCGCAGGTTCTGGCCCTCCAGCGCCGCCGTCAGCGACGGCGTGTCCATGGTGCCGGACAGCGTGCCCGAGCCGCGCAGCACGCCGCCGAAGTCCGGTCCGAGCGCGCCCAGCTGCGGCGCGTCGATGCGCCAGTTGAGCGTGTCGCGACCGCTGCCGAAGGCGCCCTTGGCGGCGACCAGGTTGCCGCCCAGGTGCAGGTCGACGTCGGCGTTCGACACGTGGCGCTTGTCGGCGGTCAGCCTGGCGTAGCCCCACAGCGGCGAGTTCGACAGCGTCGACTGCTGCAGCGCCAGGTCGACCGAGCCGCCCATGTTGGCGCCGCTGCGGCCGCTGGCATCGAAGCTGCCGTTGATGCTGCCCGGCAGCGGCGAGCCGAAGGCGGCCGGGTTCAGGCGCGTCATCGTGCCCTTGGCCTTTACTTCCGCCACGCGCGCGTTGTCCGGTCCGGCCAGCCAGGCTTCGCCAGTGGCGCGCAGGCTGCCGTTGTCCTTGTTGCGCTGGTTGGGCACCCAACCCAGGCCGCGCGCGTCGACGTCGAAGGTGGTGCGCGGCGCCTGCATCGTGCCGCTGACCACGCCGCTGGCCAGCAGGGCGCCGTACAGGTCGGCGCGCAGCGCGCCCAACTGGCGGCCGTCGAGCTTCCAGGCCAGCTTTTCGCCGGGCTTGCCGAAGGCGCCGTTCAGGTCGACCTTGTTCTGTCCCAGCGCCAGCGTCGCATCCACGCCGTGCACGTGGGCGGCGTCGGCGGCCAGCTTGCCGCGTCCGGTCAGCGCCTGGTCGAACAGGCGGCTCGGGCGCAAGGCAAAATCGGCGGCCACGTCCCATTGCGGCGCCAGCACGCCGGACGCGTTGATCTCGGCATTGATGTCGGCCTTGGGAAAATCGCCGAAGGCGGCCGGATCCAGGCGGCTGGCCACCACGTTGGCCTTGAACGGTTTCTTGTCGAGCAGGTTGGCGGTGCCGGTGACGCGCACGCTGCCCTTGCCGGCCGCCAGGCGCGCATCGCGCACCGTCAGCACATTGTTCGCCAGCGCGGCTTCGGCCACCAGGCGCAGGCCGGCGTCGGCCAGGTTGACGGTCAAGGTCTGCGTGTCGCGCGCGTTGGCGATGGTCAGGTCGCCGGCGATCGCGGTCGGCTTCATGCTGCCGTGGAGCTGCTTCAGGTCGATGCGGTCGGTGTGCAGCGTGAACTGCGCGGTGCCGATGCCTTGCTCGTCGGCGCCGCGGTCGACCGCGCCGCTGCCGGTAAAGCGCCCGGCGCCGCCCAGGTCGATCAGGACGTCCGAAATACGCATCGCCGACAAATTACCGCCCAACTGGCCGCGCATCGCCCGCAGCGGCAGGCGCTGCTGGTCGATGGTGCCGAGCGGGCCGTCGTTGACCAGGTTCACCGAGCCGGCGATGTCGCGGTTCGGGTCGAGTTTCGCGGACACCGCCAGGTTCAGGTCGGCGGTCGGCAGCGAGGGATTGAAGAAGCCGGGGTCGATGTTTTTCGCGTTCAGCGTGAACGCCTGCAGCGGGATGTCGGCGAACGGCGACAGCACCAGGTTGGCGGTGCCCTGGGCGCGCGCGGCCTGGCCGCTGGCGTCGATGACGGTGCGCTGCAAATCGCCGCCGGCGTGCAGTTTCAGCTGCGCATTCAGCGTGGCGGCGTTCAATGGTTGCGGCTGCTGCGCGGCCTGGTCGGGCGCCGGGGCAGGCTGCGCGGGCTGGGCCGGGGCGCCGGCCTGTGCCTGCGCCGGCGTCTGGCTCAGGCTGGCATTCGCATCCAGCTTATACGGCTTGGCATTGGCGATGGTGCCGTTGGCGGCCACCTGCCCCCATGGCGTGGACGCGTTGGCGTAATCCAGCTTCCACTGCTGCTGGTCGCCGTGCAGCTGCGCGCGGATATTGTCGATCTGCGTCTCGGCGCCCTTGTTGACGAACACGGCTTTCGCCAGGCGCGCGTCTTCCACCGCGATCTTGAACGGCGGCGCCAGCTTGTCCGGCATGGTCGACTTTTCTTCGCTTTCCTTCAGCGTTTCCATGCGCAGCGAAGCGGCGTACAGCTTCTGGATCTCGACGCCGCGCGACAGGTATTGCCAGGGCTTCCAGTCGATGTCGATGTTGTCGGCGGTGGCCACCTGCGTGTCGGTGCGGAACACCACGTGGTCGATGTGCATGTGGCCGTACAGCGAGCCGGACACGCCGGTGAGCGTCAGCTTGCCGCCGCTGGCGTTGGCCACGCGCTGGGCGATCATCTGCAGCGTGGTCTCGCGGCCCAGGTACCAGTAGGCGCCGCCCAGTACCAGGCCGGTGACGACGACGCCGGCGGCGACGCGGCGCGGCCAGCGGCGCGGGCGCGGCTGCCGGGGTTGCGGCGGGGTGGCCGGCGCATTGGCGCCATGCGGCGTGGCCGGGGTGTTGTTTTCGACGTCCATCAGAAAGTGAATCCCAGAGAAAAGTGCAGACGGACTTTCTTGACCGCCTCGCCGTAGGCGACATCGACGTTGATCGGCCCGACCGGGCTGCGCCAGCGCGCGCCGACGCCGTAGCCGGCCTTGGGCTTCAGGTCGCCGATGCGGTCGGCGGCATTGCCCACATCATAGAACACCGCCGCGCCGTAGGGCGGCTTGAACCAGTAATCGTATTCGGCGCTGGCGGTGAGCAGGTAGCGCGCGCCGGTGATGGCGCTGCCGACCGGCACGCCCAGTTGCTGGTAGCCGTAGCCGCGCACCGAGCCGTCGCCGCCGGCGCGGAACAGGAAGGTCGAGGGCACGCCGGCCTTGTTGCCGGAACCTACGGCGCCCAGTTCGCCGCGCGTGATCAGGGTGCCCTTCGGCCCCAGCGGTTTGTAGGCCAGGAAGCGGGCATAGGCGCGCACGAATTTTTCATCGGTGAGCACCGGCAGCGGCGCCACGCCGATCTGGGCGTTGGCGATGTAGCCGGTGGTCGGCGCCACCAGGCTGTCCAGGCGGCGCTTGGTGATCGAGAAGGTCAGCGGCACGCTTTTTACGCGCGAGGTCGGCAGGTCGTCGATCGTGATCTGTTCGGTCAGCGCTTCCAGCTTCAGGCTGCGCTCCAGCAGCGGCGAACCCCAGGCGCGCGTGGCCGAGATGCTGGTGGTGCGCGTGACCTCGCCGCGCACGTCCTGGCGGTCGTAGCCGGCGCCCACGCTGTCGCTGTAGCCGTTCGAGGTGGTCGGCCAATAGAAATCGGTGCGCGCGCTCTGGTGCAGCTGCTCGTACAGCAGGCTGCTCTTCATGCGCTTGCCGAACACGAACAGGTCGCCGTAGTTGGCCTGTGCGCGCGCGCCGGTATTGGTCGAGTAACCGAGGCCGACCGAGACGTTCTTGCGCTTGTTTTCCGTCACCCGCACCAGCACCGGCAGCGTGACCGGGCCGGTCTGCGTGGACGGCTGGGCGCTGCCGGTCTGGTTCAGGTCGCTGATCTGCTCGTTCAGCACCGAGGACAGGTCGGCGCTCACCTCCACGCTGGCGAAGTAACCGGTTTCCTGCAGCTTGCCCTGCAGCGCCTGCAGCGTGGCTTCGCTGTACTGCTCGCCGGGGCGGATCTGGTTCAGGTTCGTCACCACGCTGCTCGGATAGCGCGACAGGCCTTCGATGCGCAATTCGCCCAACCGGATTTCCGGGCCGCTGTCGAGCACCACCTTGAGCAGGGCGCGGTGGGTGTCCGGATCGACCGTGGCGCTGGAATCGAGCAGCTGGGCGCGCGGGAAGCGCGTCTGCGTGACTTCGCGCAGCAGGCCGCGCTTGGCCGATTCCCAGTCGGCGGTGCGGAAGCGCGCGCCCACGGCCAGGGTCCAGCGGTTGCGCAGGGCGGCGGCGTCCAGCGCCGGCGCGGTGCCGGCCGCCGCGTCGGTCTTGGGAAAGCCGCGCAATTCGAGGTCGACGTCGCCCACCACCACCGGCTCGCCCGGATCGACGATGACGCGCGCCACCGGCGTGGCGCCGGAGGTGTCGAGGCCGGCCGACACCTTGGGCGAGTAATATCCCTCGGTGGCGATCAGGGTCTTGACCTGCTCGGGCGCCACGCGCACCAGGCGCTGCAGCTGCTCCAGGTCGAGGCGCGGGTTGCCACGCCAGCGCATCAGGTCGAGGTTGTCTTCCAGCAGCCCGCGCAGGTTGCGCGGCGCATCGATGCGTACCGTGTAGTTGACGGCGCGCGGCGGCGCATCCGACACGTTTTCCTGCGTCACCGGCTGGCCCGACGGCGGCAGCGCCTGCGGCACCGGTTCCGGCTTGGCGTCCTGGGCCGAAGGCGGCGTGGGCGCCACCACCGCCTGCGCGAGCGCGCCTTGGGCCAGGCACAGCGCGTTCACGGCCAGCACGATTTGTGCCAGAATCCGTGGTTGCGCCGGGGTCGATGCCGTGGTCTGGTCGGGTCGCGCGGAAAACATATCACTCCATGTCAGTACAAATATCGCCGACATCTTAACTGATCGTTAAAAGAGGTGGCGGACGGTTTATTTTGGGAAAAATCACTATGCAACAAGCAGATACCGCGCTGGTTTTGTTCAGCGGTGGGCAAGATTCCACCACCTGCCTGGCCTGGGCGCTGGAGCGTTACGCGCGCGTCGAGACCATCGGCTTCGATTATGGCCAGCGCCACGCGATCGAACTGGCCGTGCGCCCGACCGTGCTGAGCAAGATGCGCGCGCTGTCGCCGGCGTGGGATGCGCGCCTCGGCGAAGACCACCTGATCGACCTGTCGCTGATCGGCCGCATCTCGGACACGGCGCTCACCAGCGACGTCGAAATCGCCATGCAGGAAAACGGTTTGCCGAACACCTTCGTGCCTGGCCGTAACCTGATGTTCATGACGGTGGCGGCGACGGTCGCCTACCGGCGCGGCTTGAACGTGCTGGTCGGCGGCATGTGCGAGACCGACTTTTCCGGCTATCCGGATTGCCGCGACGACACCATGAAGGCGCTGCAGGTCGCGCTCAACCTGGGCATGGCCACGCGCTTGAAGGTGGAGACGCCGCTGATGTGGATCGACAAGAAGCAGACCTGGGAACTGGCGGAACAGTGCGGCGGACAGGCGCTGGTCGACCTGATCCGCTTCGATACCCACACCTGCTACCTGGGCGAGCGCGGCGCGCCGCACGACTGGGGTTATGGCTGCGGCACTTGCCCGGCGTGTGCGCTGCGGGCACGCGGCTATGCGCAGTTTGCGCAGGAGCGCCGAGCCGCCTGAGTCACGCCGCGGCGCGTGCGGCGTGCGGCGGCGCGGCGCGCGCTGCCGGTTGTGCTCACACCGGCTGGTCGCGCAACACGCGCTGGCGGCGCGAGCGGTGCATCATGGCCAGCACCAGGCCGCCCAGCAGCAGCGGCAGCAGCAGCGGCGACAGCGCCAGCGCCGCCACGAAGGCCAGCGCCGCCACCAAGGCCAGCGCGCCGACGCCGAATCCCCCCACGCACAGCACGCCGACGCCGGCGAACACCAGCGCCAGGAGGCCGCCCACCAGCAGGATGACGAAGCCGGCCAGTAACAGGCCTCCGCCCGTGAACAGCAAGGCGAGCAGGGCGCCGAACGGCCCGTCGACGCTGTCGCCGTCGATGTCGAACATCACGCCGTTGTGGAAGGAGGCGCTCCACGCCAGCAGGGCGAACAGGAACAGGATGACGACGACGCTGCGCTTTTTCATGATGGTCTCCGGTGACGGGTTGCAGGCTGTGCCTGATGGGCACCTCGAAAAACTGTCGCGAGCGGCAGCCAGGGCAGCTGAGAAGCGCAGCTGTACGAGTAGTACAGCGAGCATCGCAAGCTGTCCTGGCAACGCGCAGTAGGTTTTTCGAGGTGCTCTGATGGGATGGGCGCACTGTAGTGGGGTAGGGCAGGGCACTCCAGCGGCCTGCGACAGGCTGCAAATCGGCGGCGCCGGACGGGCTGTAAACGGCGATGGGCTGCGCGGGAACAAGCGCGGTGCCGGCTGGCGTGGCCGGCAATCGCTCCTTGCAATGCTGGAATCGCTGCCTATACTGACAGCCTGCTCTGTCGCAGGAGGACACTATGCAATTCGCTCACAGTACGATCGCGACCGCATGGGCCGGCAAGTGGGATCACAAGAATCCGCCGTCGGCCCCTCCGGCCATTCCGCCAATCATCATCACGCCGTTCAGCCGGCAAGTCATCCCCATGCCGGACATCGATCCGCGCGCCGAACTGCCCGGACCGCCGATCGAGCCGCCGCCGCTGCCCGGCCTGCGCATCTAGCAGGCCTTCCGCTACGCCGCCGGAGCGCCGCGCCGCGCTCCGGCGTCGCTCTCGCCGTCCAAGCGGACGGCGCTTGTTGGATGCGCCGGGATTGCCTATGATCTGGCTTTCGGGCACAGCCCGCCAGATCGAGAACACCCATGAACCAAGAAGTCAGCGACCGCGACGAAGACGCCCCGGTCCAGGAAGCGCGCCTGTGGCAGGACAACGGCTGGACCGCGCGCGTGATCAAGAACGAGGACGACGACGGCTGGGCCGTCGCCATGTACAAGGACGGCGAGCCGGAACCGGCCCTGGTCGGCCCCTGGACCATGGGGCGCGACAAGAAGAACCCGAAGCCGCTCGACGTCAGCGCCTTTCATACGCTGGTGAAGACCGCGTCCGAAGTCATCCGCCGCCACGAGCAGCAGCGCCACGCGATGCTGCACAAGCACACCACGGTTTCGACCGCGGACGGCGAATTGAAGGTCACGCTCGACATCGTGCCGGAAGAGGACAATCCGTACGCCATCCTCACCGCCATCGACGAGATGGGAGAGCAAGTGGCGCAGGCGCGCGTCGAACCGGGCTTCAAACTGTCGCCGTCGTCGGCCGCCGCCTGGGTCGAAAACGATTTCCGCGCGCCGCGCTGAACGTTTGTTCGGGTAGCGCCGTCACATCGGCGCTACAGCCGGACCGCCGCGGTCCGGATCGTTTTCCCCTTCTCCTTGCGAACTGCTAATATTTCCTTGTGGAATTATAGAATGCGCGAGGGGATGGCATGGAAGGTGTGAGGGAAACGCGGCTGGTGCGCCTGGAAGCGGTGCAATCGATGCTGCTCGAGATCGGACAATTGTCCGCCAGCTGCACCGACATCGTCGACTTCGTCGGCGCCGTGCACCGGGCGCTGGGGCGCATCATGTACGCTGAGAATTTCTACGTGACGCTGGCCGACCGCGAGGACGGCAGCGTGCGCTTCGTGTACTTCGTCGACAGCGTCGACGCCGGCCCCGACCCCGACCAGCGCATCGTGCTGGCCTCGCCCGACCAGTCGCCCACCGCCTGGGTCATGCTGAACCGCCGCGCGCTGGTGATTACCGGCGATGAGCTGCGTGCCCGCAAGGATGGCGTCGGCCTGGGCCGCGGCAGCGTGCCCGAGCACTGGATGGGCTGCCCGCTGCTGGACCACCGCCACGAGGTGCTGGGCGCGATCGTGATCCAGAGCCACCTGGCGCAGCACACCTACAGCGCGGAAGACCAGGCGCTGTTTTCGCTGATCGCCAACCACGTGTCGAACGCGCTGCAGGGCTTGCAGAGCATGGACCGCCTGGAGCGCGCCGTGCAGGAGCGCACCCGCGCGCTGGCGCGCGAGGTGGCCGAACGGCGGCGCGCCGAGCAGATCCAGCGTGCGCTGTACCAGATCGCCGACCTGTCCAGCGCCGCCCTCGACACCGATGCGCTGGCCGCCGCCGTGCACCGCATCGTCGGCGAGCTGATGGTAGCGAACAACTTCCTGGTGGCGCTGGCGCAGCCGGACAGCGGCGAGATCGTGATTCCCTATTGCGTCGACGAAAAGGACGGCGGCGCGCCGCGCACGCGCTTTCCGTTCGGGGTCGGCATGGTGTCGTACGTGCTGCGGTCGCGCCAGGCGCAGCTGCACGACGCCGGCAGCTTCGCGCGCCTGCAGGCGGCCGGCCGGGTCGACCAACCGCTCGGCAACCTCGACATCGCCAGCTGGATCGGCGCGCCGATGCTGGTGGACGACAAGGCGCTGGGCGTGCTGGTGGTGCAGAGCTACGACCCGGCCGTGGTCTACGGCAAGGCCGAGCTCGACCTGCTCGCCTTTATCGCCAGCCACGTGGCGGTGGCGCTGGCGCGCATGGAGGCCGGGCGCGCCATCCGCCAGGCGCGCGACAGCCTGGAAAACCGCAACGCCGAGCTCAACCGCGCGCTGACCCAGCTGCGCGACGCCCAATCGGAACTGGTGCGTCAGGAAAAGCTGGCCTCGCTGGGCCGGCTGGTGGCCGGCGTGGCCCACGAGATCAACACGCCGCTGGGCATCTGCGTGACCGCCACCAGCAACCTGGTGCAGGAGCTCAAGCTCACGCGCGAGGACCTGGCCGCCGGCAGCCTGACCGAGGAGGGCCTGCACGGCTTCTTCGACGTGCTCGACCAGTCGCTGCGGATCATGACCAGCAACACCCAGCGCGCCGCGGCGCTGGTGCGCAGCTTCAAGCAGGTGGCGGTGGACCAGTCCTCGGACGGCATCCGCCGCTTCGACCTGCGTGCCTACCTGAACGAGGTGCTGCTGTCGCTGCAGCCGAAATTGAAAGGGCGGCCGGTGGCAGTGGAACTGGACTGCGCGCCGGACCTGGTGCTGGACAGCCTGCCGGGCGCGTTGTCGCAGGTGCTGACCAACATGGTCATGAACTCGCTGGTGCACGGTTTCGCGCAGGAGCAGCCGGGAACCATCCGCATCCGCGCGGCGCTGGAGGGCGGCATGGTGGCGTTCGAATACGGCGACGACGGCGCCGGCATGGATGCCGACACCCTGGGTCAACTGTTCGATCCGTTCTTCACCACCCGGCGCGGCAACGGCGGCAGCGGGCTCGGTGCGCATATCCTGTACAACCTCGTGACCGGGGCGCTGGGCGGTTCGCTGCGGGTGGAGAGCAGTCCGGGCAAGGGCTTGCAGTACTACCTGCGCTTTCCGCAGGCGCTCGCCAAGAAATGACGTGGATGCCGCCATGAGCCGGCATGCGTGCTCAATCCTGGTCCACCCGCAATTCCAGGAACCCGGTCGCGGCGTCGTGTTCGCGGCTGAAACGGTGGCCGGGCAGCAGCGCCACCAGCACCTCGGCGGTGGTGCGCACGATGCAGCCCGGCGCCATGTGGCCGCCGGTCACGCGCCCGTGCGCGTCCGCCACCGCCAGGTGCAGGTGCACGCCGTCCGGCGCCAGCGAGCCGCCCAGGCTCAGGAGTTCGAGGTCGCCGCGCAGTTCGGCCGGGTCGGCCACGCCGGCATAGCGGATGCGGGCCACGCTCAGGCTGCCGATGCCCTGCACCACGAAGGCGGCGGCGGCGCCGTACGCGGCGGGAATGGCGGCGAGCGCGGCGCGCAGGTCGGCGCCGGCAGGGATGCGCAGGGGCAGGGCGGTCATACTCATGGCAGCTTCCTTCTCGTCGGATGGCGACGCCATGTTACGTATTCGCCCGCGCGAGCGACCCCAGCAGCTCGATCAGCTGGCCGATCTCGTACGGCTTGGCCAGCACCTGCACACCGGGGACGACGGCGCGCTGGTCGGTATAGCCGGTGGCCAGCACCACTGGCAGGCCGGGGCGGCGTTCGTGCAGGATGGCGGCCAGGTCGATGCCGCTCACCCGGCCCGGCATGACGACGTCGGAAAACACCACGTCGGCGTCCAGGCCGCCCTCGATCATGGCCAGTGCCTCGTCGCCGCTGGCGGCCACCACCACGTCGAAGCCGGATTCCTCCAGGCCCGGCAGGACCGCCTCGCGCACCAGCGGGTCGTCCTCGACGAACAGCACCCGTCCGGCCGCGCGCGGTAGAACGCCGTCCTTGGCCGCCGCCGTGGGCGACAGCGCCTGGCGCGAACGCGGCAGGAAGATGTCGACCGTGGTGCCGGCGCCGACGCTGCTGGCCAGCGCCAGGTGGCCCTGCGACTGGGTGGCGAAGGCGTAGGCCTGCGGCAGGCCGAGGCCGGTGCCTTCGCCCGGCGCCTTGGTGGTAAAGAACGGATCGAGCGCGCGCGCCAGCACCTCGGGTGGCATGCCGGCGCCGCTGTCGGCCAGGCGTACCCGCACGCACTCGCCGCCGGCGCGCTCCGCGGTCGTCTCCAGCGCCACGTTGCGCACGTCGATGGCGAGGCGGCCGCCGGACGGCATGGCGTCGCGCGCGTTGATGGCCAGGTTCAGCAGCGCCAGGTCGAACTGCAGCGGGTCGACCGTGACCGGCCAGGCGTCCGCGGCGCAGCTCACCTGCAGGTCGATGTCCTGGCGCAGCACGCCGCGCATCAGCTGCACCGAGTTGCGCACCTGCTCGCACGGGTCGACGGTCAGTAGCTTGGCGTCCTGCACCCGGCCGAACGAACCCAGGCGCGTGGTCAGCGCGGCGGCGCGCCCGACCGTGCGCTTGCAGGTGTCGAGCAGGCTCTGCACCCTGGGTTGCGTGGCTGTGAGCGAGGCCATCTGCAGCGCCGTGGTCAGCGTCTGCAGCAGGTTGTTGAATTCGTGCGCGATGCCGCCGGTCAGGCGTCCCAGCGCCTCCAGCTTCTGGCCGCGCAGCAGGGCGTTCTGGGCGCGCTCGCTGTCGGCCACCGCCTCGGCCACGCGCCGTTCCAGTTCGCCCTGGGCGCGCAGGATCTTGCCGCTGGCTTCGGCCAGGCGCCGCGCCACCGCGTCGAACTCGTGCACGCGCTGCGGCGCATAGGCGACTTCGCGGCCCTGGCCGAGCTCCTCGGCGCTGCGCGCCAGGTAGTCGATCGGCGCCAGCGCGCGCTGGCCGAACCAGCGCGCCACCGCCACCGCCAGCACCAGCAGCAGCGCCATGATGGCGGCCAGGAAGGCGGCGGCGCGCTGCGGCACCCGGCGCATCTCTTCCTGCGGGATCGTGACCATCACGCGCCAGCCGGAATCGGGCACCGTGCTGAAATAGCCGTGCATCGGGATGCCGGCCAGGTTGGTGGCCGACACCATCCCGTCCGGCATGGCGGCGAACTTGCGCAGCACGGCGTCGCGCACCAGGCGGCCGCGGAATTTTTCCGCCTCCTGCAGGCGCGCGATGATGTGGCCGCCGCGGTCGACGATCACCGCCTGCCACTGGTCCGGGAAACCCTGCCGTTCCAGCAGGTCCTGCATGCTGGAAGCGTTCGAGCTCAGGCTCAGGAAATGGGTGATGCGGCCGTCGCGGCGCACCGGCACCTGGATCACGTAGTCGTAGCGGCTGCCCAGCGGCGCCGCGTACAGGTCGGACACCAGGGTGCGGTCGGCGCCGTGCTGTTTCATCAACTCGCCGATGTTGGAAAAACGCTGGGCCGGCAGCGCGCTGCCCAGCGGCGCACGGGTGTTGAGCAGCTGGCGCGCGTTCAGGTCGTACAGCACGATCGCGGTGTCGCGCGACGGTGCCAGCGATTGCGCGTGGCGGTAGAACTCGGCCAGGTCGCCCTTGGCCAGCGAGGGCGAATTGGCCAGCGCGCGCAGCGTGGCTTCGCTGGTTTCCAGCTCGTTGTCGACCAGCAGGGCGAAGGCGCGCACCGCCTCGTGCACGCTCTTTTCCTGGGCGCGCCGTTCTTCCAGGTAGACATAGCCGACCGCCAGCGCCGCCGCCACGAAGGCGGGCAGCAGAATGGCGAGGATCACGATCAACAGCCGGGTTCGAATGCGCATCTTCAGGAGGACGGTACGGCTTGCCGGCCGTGGACATGGGGAGCTTGTCCCGAAGCCGAGCATACTACCGGACAATCCCGGGCTTGTGGCACGGAAATAATCGGCAGGGTCAATCCGGCCACAGGCGGTTGATCTCCTCGGCCTTGTCGATATTCCTCACCAGGATGTCGACGTAGCGCGGATCGAGATGGCGTCCGGCCACTTCGCGCAGGTGGTCGCGCACCTGTTCCAGCGGCCAGGCTTGCTTGTAGCAGCGCGCGTGGGTGAGGGCGTCGAACACGTCGGCCACCGCCACGATGCGCGCGTACGGGTGGATCTGTTCGCCGGACAAGCCCTGCGGATAGCCGCTGCCGTCGTACTTTTCGTGGTGCTGGTGGGCGATCACGGCGGCCGCCTTCAGGATCGGCCGCTGCGAGCCGTCCAGGATCTGCAGCCCGACGGTCGGGTGCTGCTTCATGATCTCCCACTCCTCGGGCGTGAGGCGGCCGGGTTTCAGCAGCACCGCGTCCGGCGTGGCGATCTTGCCGATGTCGTGCATCGGCGCGGCGTGCACCAGCACCGCGGTCTCGTCGGCCGGCATGCCCGATTCCTGCGCCAGCAGGCGGCACACCTGCGCCATGCGGCGCACGTGGTTGCCGGCTTCGTGCGAGCGCGATTCGACCACGTCGCCCAGGCGCAGGATCAGCTCGGCCTGGGTATCGGTGATTTCCTGGTTGAGCAGGATGTTGTCGAAGGCGATCGCCACGCCCGAGCAGAACACGTCGAGCAGCTGGACGTCGATCTCGGACAGCTCGTCGACGCCCTTGAGCACCAGCAGCGAGGCTTTGCCGCTGGCATTCGGAAAATAGCCGACGTAGGTGTCGCCGTGCAGCTTGGAGATGCGGTTGTGGCGCGCTTCGTCCAGTTGCGCCACCAGCTGCGGACCGATGTCGGCTTCGCCCATCTCGCCGATGCGCGCCAGGATCTCGTAGCGGCTTTCCCCGGCGATGACGCTGGCGCCGGCCACGCGCAGCAGCATGCTCTGCTCCAGCTGCAACAGCGCCACCACCTGCTGCAGCAGGCCGCTGGCGAAATCCTTCAAATTACGCTGGCGGAAGATGTGCGACGAGGCCGCGATCACGCGCTCCAGGCCTTCGCGGTAATTGTGCTGGGTGCGGCGCGCCTCTTCCACCTTCATGATGTCGCGGTAGGCGCGCAGCGCGGCGAAGGTGGTGGTGAACAGCTTGGTGCGGTCGAGCTCGGTCTTTTCCTTGTAGTCGTTGATGTCGTAGTCGACGATCACGCGCTCCTCGGGCGCCTGGCCCGGCTGGCCGGTGCGCAGCACGATGCGGGTGAAGGCGTTGCCCAGTTCCTGGCGCATCCAGCGCGCCACCTCCAGGCCGCTGTCCTCGCGCTCCATCACCACGTCCAAAAATACCAGCGCGATGTCCGGCTCGCGCGCCAGTATCGCGCGCGCCTCGGCGCCGCTGTAGGCGTGCAGGAATTGCAGGGCGCGCCCGTCCAGGCGGAAACGCGCCAGCGTCAGCCTGGTGACGTCGTGGATGTCCGGCTCGTCGTCGACCAGCAGGACTTTCCAGGGAGCGAGCTTGGGCGCGGCTGGGGACAGGAATGACATGGGACGATCCGGTATCGAAAGGAGGCTGGAAACGATAAAGATTGCGCAAAAGCATCATGAATGCAAACCGATTGTAGTATGCGGATTTCGCCTTAACAACAAGTAATAAAGAAGTTTTTAGAGAAATTATTTTCTTGTCAGCCATCTTTTGATCGCTTGTCTGCCGCATGCAACATGGTTGCGTAGGTCTGCCAAACGGACGCTGCCTTGGAAACGGGCGTATATTCGAAGCGAAAAACCAATCGATCAAGGAGCAGGCCATGAAATCGTTCATGAAGGACATCGCCCTGGCAGGGCTGCTGGCGCTGGCCGCGGGCGGCGCCTCGGCGGCGGTCACCGTCACCTATGTCCACCCCGAAACCTTCCACGACCTGCCGTTCGCGACCTGGGAACGCGACGACATGCTGGCCCAGGTCACCGACCATTTCACCAAGCTCGGCAAGTCATTGCCCGAAGGCCAGGACCTGCGCATCGAAGTGCTCGACTTCGACCCTGCCGGGCGCCTGATTCCGAACGCGCGCCTGGGACGCGACCTGCGCGTGCTCAGCGGCAGCGCCGACTGGCCGCGCATGGACTTGCGCTACACCGTCGAGCAGAACGGGCAGGTGATCAAGAGCGGGGAAGCCAAGCTGTCCGACATGAACTACCAGCAAGGGCCGCATCACTACTTTGACAGCGAACCGCTGCGCTACGAAAAAGAGATGATCGACGAATGGTTCGAAAAGACCATCGCGCCCTTGCCACGGCGCCGTTGAGTTCGATTGCAGGCGGCATGAATGAAACGTTTTCGGGTGTTGTGATAAAAAATATCACTAATTTCTCATAAGATATTTCATTAATATTACTAATTTTAGTAATAACCTATTAGTCTCATAGTAATCATTTAACAGGGTTATTGTCCTTCTGTTAGTTATCCAACAGTGGGCGGGTCTGCACTCGGTTATGTTGTTCGTTGAAACAACAATGAAAGATTAACCAGTGAGGACAGGATGACCGCCCCCAAGAAAAACGCTACGCCAGCTTCCGTCGACGGTGCCGGCTCGGTATTGAGCACCGTGGCAGGACCCTCCACCAGCACGCCGCCGGCGAGCCTGGGCAACAACGACCCGGTTCCCGAGCGCCTGCTCGAAAAGACCACCGCCGAGAAGCAGCTGGCGGCCGCCATGCCGTACAACCCGACCAAGGCCGGTGAATACGGCGATGCCGCGCGCACCCCGTCCGAAGGCGCCCACAACCAGCCGTCCACGCCGGCCGCCACCGGCAGCACCAGCACGGAAATCGTCATGTCCGACAAGGTCGGCAATGGCCAGCCGCCGAATGGCGAGAACCGCACCACCGCGCCGCTGGACCGCGTGCGCGTCGATGCCGGCAACCAGGTGCTGACCACCAACCAGGGCGTGCCGATCGCCGACAACCAGAATTCGCTGAAGATCGGCCTGCGCGGCCCGACCGCGATGGAAGATTTCATTCTGCGCGAAAAGATCACCCACTTCGACCACGAGCGCATTCCCGAGCGCGTGGTGCACGCGCGCGGTTCGGCCGCGCACGGCTTCTTCGAATCCTACGGCGACTACACCGACCTGACCCGCGCCGTGCCGCTCGCCGAGAAGGGCAAGCGCACCCCGGTGTTCGTGCGTTTCTCGACCGTGGCCGGCGAACGTGGCTCGACCGACACCGCGCGCGACGTGCGCGGCTTCGCGGTCAAGTTCTATACCGAGCAGGGTAACTGGGACCTGGTGGGCAACAACATTCCGGTGTTCTTCATCCAGGACGCGATGAAATTCCCGGACCTGGTGCACGCCGCCAAGCCGGAACCGCACCACGGCATGCCGCAGGCCGCCACCGCCCACGACACCTTCTGGGACTTCGCCTCGCTGTCGCCGGAAATCACCCACATGCTGATGTGGGCGATGTCGGACCGCGCCATCCCGCGCAGCTACCGCACCATGCAGGGCTTCGGCGTGCACACCTTCCGCCTGATCAATGCGCAGGGCGAATCGCGCTTCGTGAAATTCCACTGGACCCCGCTGCAAGGCACCCACTCGCTGGTGTGGGACGAAGCGGTGCGCATCTCGGGCGCCGATTCCGACTTCCACCGCCGCGACCTGTGGGAAGCGATCGAAGGCGGCAACTTCCCGCAGTGGGAACTGGGCCTGCAGATCTTCACCGAAGAGCAAGCCGCGTCGTTCCCGTTCGACATCCTGGATTCGACCAAGCTGGTCCCGGAAGAACTGGTGCCGGTGACCCCGGTCGGCCGCATGGTGCTGGACCGTAATCCGGACAACTTCTTTGCCGAGACCGAGCAGGTGGCCTTCTGCACCGCGCACATCATCCCGGGCATCGATTTCTCCAACGACCCGCTGCTGCAGGGCCGTAACCACTCGTACCTGGATACGCAAATCTCGCGCCTGGGCGGCGCCAACTTCCACGAGATCCCGATCAACACGCCGATCGTGCAGATCCAGAACAACCAGCGCGACGGCATGCACCGCCAGGCCATCGCCCGTGGCCGCGTCTCCTACGAGCCGAATTCGCTGGGCGGCGGCTGCCCGTTCCAGGCCGGCCGCATGGGCTTCACCAGCTTCCCGGAAGCCTTCAATAATGTCGACAAGGTGCGCGGCAAGCCGGAACTGTTCGCCGAACACTACGGTCAGGCACGCCTGTTCTACCAGAGCCAGTCGCCGGCCGAGCAGACCCACATCGCCAACGCCTTCCGCTTCGAGCTGAGCCGCGTGCAGACCCTGGCCGTGCGCCAGCGCGTGCTGGCCCAGCTGGCCAACGTCGATGCCGGCCTGGTGGCGAAGGTCGCCGAAGGCCTGGGCCTGGACGTGCCGGAAGCGCTGCCGCGTGTGAACGACACGCCGATCCCGGCCTACGAGCCGTCGCCGTCGCTGTCGCTGCTGGCGCGTCCGGGCCAGACCGGCATCCGCACCCGCCGCGTGGCGATCCTGGTGGCGAACGGCGTCGACGGCGATGCGGTGCGCGCCCTCTATGCCGACCTGCTGAAGGATGGTGCGGTGCCGCGCCTGGTGGGCAACATGCTGGGCAAGGTCAAGACCAGCGGCGGCGATGCGCTGGACGTCGAAATATCGCTGGAAGCCGGACCGTCGGTGATGTACGACGCGGTGATCGTGGCCGACGGCGGCGCCGACCTGCTGGCCCGCAATGCCCAAGCGATCGACTTCCTGCGCGAGCAATATCGCCACTGCAAGCCGATCCTGGTCCTGGGCAACGGCGCCAACCTGCTGACCAAGGCGATGATCCCGCAGACGCTGCCGGACGGTTCGGCCGACCCGAGCCTGCTGGTCGATGGCACGCTGGACGCCTTCAAGGAAGCGCTGGCCAGCCATCGTTCGTTCGACCGCGAGACCGATCCGCCGATGGTGTGATGAGAGCCCGGCGCTTGCCGGGCGTATGAATGCAAAAGCCTGCCGCGACTTTGGTCGCGGCAGGCTTTTTGCTTTTTGCAGTGGCATGGTGCAAGCGGAACGCGTATTCGATTTTGGCCGCGTACCAATGCACGTCGTCTCCGCGCAGGCGGGGACCCATAGTGAACAACAGGATCCGTCAGCCTCGAAACATTGCGGTGTGCTTGGGTTTACGGCTTCGGCAACTCAGTATAGGTCCTCGCCTGCGCGGGGACGGCGGCTTCAAGGTCGACTCAACCGGTGCGCTCGTTCTGAATGAGCCGCCTCAATCCACCCAATTCACCCGCTCGAACTTGCCTCTAAAATCGTCCGGCATCATCACGACCTGGCTCGACTTGTAGTTGTAGAACACGAAACCCTGCTTGGCCATCGCCACCAGCGTGCGGTCCTGCGGCCGGGTGATGCGGAAGATGATGTCGCCGCCGTACTTGTTGAAGTCCATGACGCCGACTTCGAACAGCAGCTGGTCGCGCGCGTGCGCTTCGGCGCGGTAGGTGGTGGCGAGGTCGGTGACGATGATGCCGTTGCCGTCGCGCTCGGTTTCGCTGATGCCGAATTCGAACAGGAAGCGGGCGCGCGCTTCCGAGATCATCGAGATCATCGAATCGTTGCCGAGGTGGTTGCCGGCATTGATGTCGGTGACGCGCACCGTCAGCAGCGAGGAATAATAGTATTGGTCGTCAGGAAAGTTGAGCTGTAGTCGTGCCATGTCTTCACGTATCCCGGGTGGGCAAGCGGTCTTGGAATGCTCGACTGTACACCGATTCCGGCCGGCGGCGCGCAAGCCGCCGCTGGCCGCGCGGCCAG
Organism: Massilia forsythiae; assembly: GCF_012849555.1. Lineage (NCBI taxonomy): Bacteria > Pseudomonadati > Pseudomonadota > Betaproteobacteria > Burkholderiales > Oxalobacteraceae > Massilia > Massilia forsythiae. The sequence continues at coordinate 1,256,076 of NZ_CP051685.1, read as the reverse complement.
CGGCGTGCGCTCAGGCGGCCGGCGCGTCCAGCCGCTTGGCGCCCAGTTGCACCGACTGGCTGCGGATGCGGCCATCGACCACTTCGTAGATCGCTACCAGTTCCAGCGAGCCTTTGCCTTCGGGGAAATTCCTGGTGACGACTTCGTGGTCCATCACCAGCTTGCCCATCACGACGCGCTGCAGCAGGCGCGCGTGCAGGTCCGGTTCCTGGAAGCGCGCGGCGAAGCGCGGACGGAATTCGTCGTGGCCGCTGGCCAGCAGCGTGGCCGGGTATTCGTACTGGCGCGCGTCCGGCGCGTAGGTGGCGAGCAGGGCGTCGACGTCGCGTGCATTGTAGGCGTCGAGCTGGCGCTGGACGACGGCGGCGGGAGAATCGTGTTCGAGCATGGCGTGCGATGGCAGGGTTGAAAGCTTGTCATTCTGCCATAGATGCTGCGGGCGATCAGCGCCGCTGGCCGTCCCCGTCGCCGGGGTAGGGCGGCCGGCGCCGCAGCTTGCGCACGATGCCGTCGCGGTCCAGCAGCACGACCAGTTCCTCGCTGCGGCCGGCGCCGGCATCGGCCGTGTACAGCCAGGTTTCGATGCCGCTGTCGAAGGCGACCCGCTTGGTCGGGCCGAAGGCGGCCAGCAGTTCGGCGCGGGTGGTGCGGCCGGGTACGACCGTCTCGGTAAAATGGTCGGCGCCGACCATGGCGCCGGGGGCCGGCGCGCGCGTGGCGCAGCCGGCTACGGCGGCGCCCAGCAGCGCGGCCAGCAGTGCAGCCCGCAGCAGCGCGGCCAGCAGTGCAGCCCGCAGCAGCGCGGCGCCGGAGCGGCGCGTGCGGACGAGCGTCATGGCTGCGCTCCGGCGGCGGGTACGGCTGCTGCTGCTGCTGCTGCACCGTCGTCCATGTACTCGAAGCTGACCAGGGTATCGTCGGGCCAGCTGCGGTCCCAGATCGGCGCGTAATAGGTGCGGTCGAGCAGCACCTGGCAATCGCAATAGGGCAGCATGTCGGGCGTCTGGTCGCCGCCGGCGTACAGCAGGCGGAACGGCAGGATTTCGCTACGCGTGCCGGCACGCAGCGTCACCGAGAACAGCGGGCGCTCGGTAAAGAACAGGAAGTTGCCGTCCGGGCTGCCGCACACCTGTTCCGGACTGTTCAGGGCGCTCGCGATCCAGCCGAACAGCGGCGAACTGTTGGACACCAGTCCGGCTTCCACGCCGACCAGGCATTCCAGGCGCAGGTCGCCCAGGCGGCGCGTGTCCGGCGGCAGGTCGGGCGTGGTCACCTGGGCGCGCCAGGTCATGCTGGTGGTCTTGCGGTTGGCGATCACGGCGGCGTCCTCGTCCAGCGCCTGGCGGTTGCTGGGCAAGATAAAACTGTTGTCGGCAGCCACCGGCACCGGCACCGTGACGCGGTCGCCCACCACGCGCAGCGTGATGCCGCGCATGTCGACCCGCGGCGTGCGCGGCAGCAGCCGGAAGCGCAGCGTGGCCTGCGGCGCCAGCGCGTGCTGGCGCGTGAAACGCTCCATGCCGCGGATCATCTTGCGATAGGACTTGTCGACCGGGTCGCGCGTGCTGGTGACGACCACCGTCTGCGGCGCGGAGGCGGTTTGCGCGGCCGGCGGCGCCGGGTCCGGTGCCGCCGTTTGCGCCCGGGCTGTCCACGGCAGGGCCGCCATCATGAATACGATCGCCGTGCGCCGCATCGAATGCCTTACCAGTGGCGGACGCGGCCGACGTCCATGTGCACGAACTGCGAATCCGGGTAATAGCCGACGCCGCCGGCGCGCTGGGCCATCGCCGCCTTGCGCAGGCTGGCCAGGTTCCGGCCCGGGATGCGCACGTCGATCGCCTTGCCGTCCATGTGCAGGCTGTGCTTGGCCACGCCGCTGGTGTTTTCGTGCAGCATCTCGTTGGTTTCCGGCGAGCGGTAGCCGGAAATGATGTGCAGGGTAGGATGGTCGCCGAACTGGGCGCTGACGCGGTCGAGCAGCACCAGCAGTTGCGGATCGATCGGCGCGACCTTGTCGTTGCGGTGGTCGCGCAGCAGTTTGTTGATGTCCTGCAGCGCGTCCGGAATGAACCGGCCCTCGGCCCAGAACACGCTGCGCAGGCTTTCGCCGGTGTGGGTATTGTACAGGCGCAGGATGCGTTCGCCGGCGGCCACGCCGGCATCGGACGCCAGCGGCAGCGGCGCCGGCTGGGCCACGGCCGGGACCGCCCGGGCCGCGGCGCGCGACATCGCCGGGGCGCCCAGTACCGAAGCGAGCACGGCGGAACTCTTGAGGAAGGAGCGTCGTTGGTTCATGGTACGTATCCTGTACTGTGACGGATGGCTCATCATACGCTTCCTGGGCCGCTCATGCAGGCGGCGCGCCCATTCGTCCGCCTGCGGGTGTGGCAAACATGACGGCACGATGCGCGCCGTTGCCTGTCCGTTGGCATAAAATACACGGTCCGCCGGACGCGGCCGCGCCGCCGCCACGCTTGCCGGCAAACGCCGCGCGGCGCAGCGGCCGAGGGGAATCCATGGGTGTCACCGATCGCCGTCCTGCGCCGAAGCCGCGGTCCAGGGCCTTGCCGATGTTGCTGGGCCTGGCGGCCATGCTGGCGTCGTGGCCGGCCGCCTCCACGGCCGCTGCGCCGGCCCGCCGCGTCGACATCCCGGTCCCCGACATTCCCTATACGCGTTTCGTGCTGAAGAACGGCCTGACGGTGCTGGTGCACGAAGACCACAAGGCGCCGGTGGTGGCGGTGAATACCTGGTACCACGTCGGCTCCAAGGACGAACAGCCCGGCAAGACCGGCTTCGCCCACCTGTTCGAGCACCTGATGTTCTCGGGCAGCGACAATGTCGATCGACCCTTCCTGGCGGCGCTGGAAGGCATCGGCGCGCGCGACCTGAACGGCACCACCAACAAGGACCGCACCAATTACTTCGAGACCGTGCCGGCCTCGATGCTGGACACCGTGCTGTTCGCCGAGAGCGACCGCATGGGCCACCTGCTCGGCGTGCTCGACCGGAAAAAGCTGGACCTGCAGCGCGGCGTGGTGCAGAACGAAAAGCGCCAGCGCGAAAACCAGCCGTACGGCGTGGTCGACCAGATCGTCACCGAGAACACCTGGCCGCGCGGCCACCCGTATTCCTGGACCGTGATCGGTTCGATGGCCGACCTGGACGCGGCCTCGATGACCGACGTCGGCGCCTGGTTCAAGGCCAACTACGGCCCCAACAACGTGGTGCTGGTGCTGGCCGGCGACATCGATCCGGCCACGGCGCGCGCCAAGGTCGAACGCTACTACGGCGATATCCCGCCCGGCCCGCCGCTGGCCAGGCAGCGCGCATGGGTCGCCAAGCGCAGCGGCAGCCGGCGCGGCAGCGTGCAGGACCGGGTGCCGCAGTCGCGCATCTACCGCAGCTGGAACGTGCCCGGCGCCGACACGCCGGAAGAAGCGCTGCTCGACCTCGCCGCGCACGTGCTCGGCGGCGGCAAGAGTTCGCGCCTGTACCGGCGCCTGGTGGTCAGGGAGCAGCTGGCCACGTCCGCCTTCGCCGGCGACGATTCGGCCGAGATCGCCGGCCAGTTCGGCATCAACCTCACCGCGCGGCCGGGCGCCGACGTCGACCGCATGGAGCGCCTGGCCGACGAGGAGCTGCACAAGCTGCTGAAGGAGGGGCCGACGGGCGACGAACTGGAACGCGCCCGTATCGCCATCCTGGCCGGCTACGCGCGCAGCGTCGAGCGCGTGGGCGGCTTCGGCGGCAAGAGCGACGTGCTGGCGCGCTGCACCACCTTCACGGGCGATCCGGACTGCTATAAAACCTACTTGCGCCGTATCCGGGCCGCCACCCCGGCCACGGTGCGCCGGGCGATGCTGGACTGGCTGGCCGACGGCGACTACACGCTGCGCGTCGATCCGTTCCCGGCCGGCCTGGCGGCGCAGCCGCAAGCGCTCGACCGCAGCAAGGCGCCGCCGGCCGGCCGTCCGGAAACGCTGCGCCTGCCGCCGATGCAGACGGCGACGCTGTCGAACGGCTTGACGGTGGTGCTGGCCGAGCGCCACGGCGCGCCGGTGATCAATCTGTCGATGATGGTCGATGGCGGCTACGCCTCCGATGCGCGCGAACTGCCGGGCCTGGCCAGCCTGACGCTGCGCATGCTGGAAGAGGGCACGGGCGAGGGCGGGCAGGTCCGTTCCGGGTTTGAAATCAACCGCGAGCTGGAGGCGCTGGGCGCCTCGTTCGGTACCTCGACCAACCTGGACGGCGGCTTCGTCAACCTCAACGTGCTGAAACCGACGCTGGAGCGCGCGCTCGGCCTGTACGCCGACCTGGTGCTGCACCCGCGCTTCGCGCAGGCCGACTTCGAGAGATTGCGGCGCGAGCGGCTGGCGGCGATCGCGCGCGAAAAGACGGTGCCGCGCCAGATGGCGCTGCGCGTGCTGCCGGCCTTGCTGTACGGCCCCGGCCACGCCTATTCGCTGCCGCTGACCGGCAGCGGCACCGAGGCGGCGGTGCAGCGCATGACGCGCGCCGACCTGCAGCGCTACCACCGCACCTGGTTCCGGCCCAACAACGCGACCCTGCTGGTGGTCGGCGACACCACGCTGGCCGAACTGGCGCCGCAGCTCGAACGGGCGTTCGGCGCCTGGCCGGCGGCGCCGGTGCCGAAGAAAAACCTGCACAGCGTGGCGCAGCCGGCCGGCAGCACCATCTACCTGATCGACCGCCCCGGCGCGCTGCAGAGCGAGATCGTCGGCGCGCAGCTGGCGCCGCCGCTGGCGGGAACAAGCGTCACCGAGGCGCTGCAGCTGAACCTGCTGAACGACCTGTTCGGCGGCACCTTCAACTCGCGCCTGAACCTGAACCTGCGCGAGGACAAGCACTGGTCGTACGGCGTCGGCTCGTCGCTGGTGCCGGCGCTGGGGCAGCGCATCTTCCTCAGCGCCTCGCCGGTGCAGACCGACAAGACCGCCGACGCGCTGGGCGCGCTGGCGCGCGAATACGCCGACATCGCCGGCGCCCGCCCGCCCGGCGCCCGGGAACTCGAGGATGCGCAAGCCAACGAAACCCTGGGCCTGCCCGGCGCCTTCGAGACCGTGAACCAGCTCAGCGACGCCTACGCGACCATCCTGCAGTACCGCCTGCCGGCGGATTACTACGACACCTACACGGCGCAGGCGCTGGCCGTGACCCCGGCGCAGGTCGACGCGCTGGCCAGGCGCACGGTGCTGCCGAGGCAACCGGTGTGGATCGTGGTGGGCGACATGGACAAGGTGGAGGCGCCGATCCGCGCGCTGGGACTGGGAGAGGTGCGCAGGATCGATGTGGATGGGAAGGCGCTGCGGTAGGCGTCGAATGCAGGGTGTCGCAGCAGTCGAGCGGTGGATGAGCCGAAGATGAATGTCACCCGAAACGCGTCGTCCCCGCGCAGGCGGGGACCCATGCTGAGCGGCGGGACTCGATGAAGTCGAAAATGCTGCGGCGGTTTCAACTGCATGGTACTGAAAGCGCGGCATAGGTTCCCGCCTGCGCGGGAACGACGAGCAATCGGCATTCGTGTGCATGGTGCACGATGCGGGACGACGGCTATGATGCCCCCGCCTTTTTCTTCTTCTGCTCTTCCTGGTACTTCTGGAAGCGCTCGATGTGTTCTTCCCGCCGCAGCAGCTTCGAATGCGGATCGAGCGTATACGTCTCGCCGTCGCCCAGCGCCACGCTGCCGCGCCCGTCCGTCATCGGCACGGTCAACAAGCGCGTGCCCGCGCGCACCTCGACCGGCATCGGGAACGGCGTGTTCTTTTCCGTCTTCCACGCCAGCTGCAGCGTGTTGCCGCTGCGCGTGGCCTGCAGGTCCGGCAGCGCCGCCTGGTAGAGATAAGCCTGGAAGAACCAGCCCAGGTCGCGTCCGCTGGCGCGCTCGGCGAGGGCGATGAATTCCGGCGTGGTGCCGTAGCGCGGCGCGAACCGGCCCGGCTGCGGCCGGTCGGTGCCGTACACCATCTGGCGCACCGTGCGGAAAAAGGCGTCGTCGCCGACCAGGCCGCGCAGCGTGTGCAGTACCAGCGACCCCTTGCCGTAGATATCGCCGCCGGGGCCGCCGCGCTTGGTGTCGTAGACGTCTTCCTCGAGCTTGTGCTTGCCCGACACGATCGGCGCCTTATTCAGGATGCCGGCGCGCTGGCGCATCAGCTCGGCGTAGTATTCCCGGTCGCCGCGCAGGCGCTGCATGTACAGCGGCTGCATGTAGCTGCCCAGGCCCTCGTGCAGCCACATGTCGTCCCAGTCGGCGTTGGTCAGCTGGTTGCCGAACCATTCGTGGGCGAACTCGTGCTGCAGCAGTTCGTCGTAGCCGTAGGCGGTCTTGGCGTAGTTGTTGCCGTAGGCGTTGATGGTCTGGTGCTCCATGCCCTTGTGCGGTGTCTCGACCACGCCCATCTTTTCGTCGCCGAACGGGTAGGGGCCGATGGTGCTCTCGAAGAAGTCGAGCATCGGCGTGAATTCGGCGAACAATTCCCTGGCCTTGGCTTCGTTCTGCGGCAGGTACCACATGCGCAGCGGGATGGTATTGCCGTAGCGGCTCTTGTAGTCCCCTTCCAGCAGCTTATAGGGCGCCACGTTGATCGCGATGCCGTAGGTGCTGGGGTTCCTGGTTCTCCAGTGCCAGGTACGCCAGCCATCGGACTCGGTGACGCCCATGGCGATGCCGTTGCCGGCCGCCACCAGAGGCGCCGGCACGGTGATGTGCTCGTCGACCTGCCTGGCCTTGCCGGTCGGGTGGTCGATGCAGGGCCAGAACAGGTCGCAGCCTTCGCCCTGCACGGCGCTGGCGACCCAGGGCTGGCCGTCCGGCGTCTGCGACCAGACGAAGCCGCCGTCCCAGGGCGCGCGCCTGGCCACGTGCGGCTGGCCGTGGTAGCGCACGCGGATCGCCACCTGCCGGCCCGGCACCAGGCGCTGCGGCAGTTCGATGGTCAGCTTGCCGTCCGGATTGCGCCAGCGGCTGGCCGCCAGGGCCTGGCCGTCGACCTCGATGGCGTCGATCGGCAGGTTGCGGTCGAGGTCGAGCTCGATCCGCTCCAGCGGCGCGCGCGTGCCGAAGGTGAGCAGGACGTCGCCGCGGATGCTGCGGCTGGCCGGTTCCACGCGCAGTTGCAGGTCGGCCTTGTCGAACTCCAGGGCCAGCTGGTCGGCGCTGCGCGTGGCGCCGGAATTGACGCTGTAGTCGGTCAGCGCCGGTTGGCTGGCGCAGCCGGCCAGCAGCAGGGCGCTGGCAAAGGGGACGATCTTGGTCATGGAAGCGGCACTCTGAAGATAATTCCGGGAAATTTATCACAGCGCCAATGGGAAGCGGAAGGCGGCCGGCCACGCCGGCGCGCGCCGCCAGAACGGCGCTTGGCGGATACTGGACGCCAAGGAGGAAACATGAGCGAACTGAACATCGATATCGGCAGCACCGCGCTGGTGCTGATCGACCTGCAGAACAGCAACGTCAGGCGCGAACTGGCGCCCTACACGGCCGAACAGGTGGTCGGCAACGCCGTGCTGCTGGCCGGCGAAATGCGCGACCGCGGCGGCATGGTGGTGTATGTGCGCGTGCTGGTGGACCAGTTGCCGGCGCTGCCGGCGGATGCGCCGATGCCCAAGGCCGGCAACCCGCCGCCGGACGCCTCGCAGCTGGCGCCCGAGGCGCAGGTGCAGGCGCAAGACATCGTGGTGACCAAGCGCCAGTGGGGCGCGTTCTATGGCACCGAACTCGACCAGCTGCTGCGCCGCCGCCACATCAAGACCATCGTGCTGGGCGGGATAGCCACCAACTACGGCGTCGAATCGACCGCGCGCGCCGCCTTCGACCTGGGCTATGAACTGGTGTTCGCGGAAGACGCGATGAGCAGCATGCAGGCCGAGGCGCACCGTTTCTCGTGCGAGAACAGTTTTCGGACCATGGGCCGGGTACGTTCCACCCGCGCGCTGATCGATGCATTCCAGGCCGGCACCGGCGACGCTTGATGAAGGCTTGACACTGAAGGCTTGACACGCAAATGACACGCCCGCCGCGGCCCGGAAAATCGGGCGGCGGCGGGCGTGATGGTGGTGCGGCCGGTGCGTCGACTGGTCGTCTAGCCAATACTGCAGCCGACCCTGTTCATGGCGCGGCAATCTGCCTGCTTACGTAGGCAGGCTGCCAGCCCGACCGGCTCAGCGGCGTGGCGCCTGCTGGGCGGCCTGGGCATTGGCGTTTGCCTGGGCCTGCGCATTCGCCTGGGCTTGTGCCTGCGCCTGCTGGCGCTCCTGCTTCTTGCCCATGTGGTGGCCGACCGCGCAGCCGACCGCGGCGCCCAGCACGCTGTGCTTGCCGGCCACGTGGCCGCCGACGGCGCCGACGGCGGCGCCCTTCAGGCAGCCCGGCTTGGCGAACGCGCCGGCCGAGGCCAGGGACATCAACAGCGATGCGGCGATGAGTTTGGTTTTCATGGTGGTTCTCCGTTCGATCAGTGTGGCGGCGGCCGACGGGCCTCCCGTTGATGCCAGAGTAGCCCTGCCTGCGGTGCTTGAATGTGCGCCACACAACCGTACGCGCGATTTTCCGGTCGTGCCGGTCACGGCATCATGCAGCCGCGCGCGGCGGGCGCCGGGCGTCGCCCATCATACGGCGTCAGCTGCCGCGCGCGATCTCGGCCGCGATCTCGTACGAGCGCAGGCGCGCCGCATGGTCGAAGATCTGGCAGGTGATCATCAGCTCGTCGGCGCCGGTGCGGACCACGAAATCGTTCAACTGGCGCGCCACGGTGGCGGGCGAGCCGATCGCCGCGCTCGACAGCACGGAATCGAGCATGCCCCGCTCGGCCGGACCCAGCAGGTCGAGATAGCCCTCCACCGGCGGCTTCAGGCGGGTCGGATGGCCGCTGCGCAGGTTGACGAAGGCTTGCTGCATCGAGGTCGCGCGCCAGTGCGCTTCGGCGTCGGTGTCGGCGGCGAACACGTTAAAGCCGAGCATCACGTACGGCTTGTCGAGCTGGGCCGACGGGCGGAAGTTGGCGCGGTACAGCTCGATCGCCTGCATCATCATCTGCGGCGCGAAGTGCGAGGCGAATGCGTACGGCAGCCCGAGCGCGGCGGCCAGCTGGGCGCCGAACAGGCTGGAACCGAGGATCCACAGCGGCACCTGCAAGCCGGCGCCCGGCACCGCGCGCACGTGGCGACGCGGGGCGTCGGCGAAATAATCCATCAGTTCCACCACGTCCTGCGGAAACTCGTCGGCGTCGGAGGCCAGGTTGCGACGCAGCGCGCGCGCGGTGGCGTGGTCGGAACCGGGCGCGCGGCCCAGGCCCAGGTCGATACGGCCCGGATACAGCGACTCGAGCGTGCCGAACTGCTCGGCGATCACCAGCGGCGAATGGTTCGGCAGCATGATGCCGCCGGCGCCGATGCGGATGGTCGAGGTGCCGGCGGCCACGTGGCTCATTAGCACCGCGGTCGCCGCGCTGGCGATGCCGGGCATGCCATGGTGCTCGGCCAGCCAGAAGCGATTGTAGCCCCAGCGCTCGCCATGCCGGGCGAGGTCGAGCGAACGGCGGAAGGATTCGGCGGCGTCGCTGCCTTCCGTGATGGGGGAGAGGTCGAGTATGGATAATGGGATCATGTTCGGCATCATACGCCGATCGGATTGTTCGCGTGCACCGGCCCGCAAAACCGGAGTTGGCGTCCGTACAGTGTTTATTAAAGGAAATTGCCAAGAATTGTGCTCTGACCCCGAATTGTGGGCGCGAATCGTGCGGGGTCGGGTTTGGTGCTTGACCGGGGTGGCCGGGGCTGCCTAAGATGGGTTTTTGTCAAAGCGCCTGGCGCGCTGTCTGTCATGTCAATGTCGTGGATGCGGGCGCCCTGGCGGCGCCGTTGCCTGCTTGCCGGCGGTGTCGCGGTGCTGGCGGCGGGGTGTGCGGCGACCGGGCCGCGGCCGGTGCAACCGGGCGATGCGCGGCTGGATGCGGCGCGCTTTGCGGAAATCGATGCCGCCATCGGGCAAGCCATTGCGCAGCGCAAGCTGCCGGGGGCGGTGTTCCGCCTTGAGCGCGACGGCGCGGTGTTCGAGCGCGCCTACGGGCGGCTGAGCTATGCCGCGGACGCGCGGCCGGTGGCGGCCGGCACGCTGTTCGATGCGGCGTCGCTGACCAAGGTGCTGGCCACCGCGCCGGCGGTGCTGATGCTGGCCGAGGAGGGAAGGATCGATCTGGATGCGCGCCTGGTCGACTATTTTCCCGAATGCGCCGGCGGCGGCAGGGACGGCATCACGATCCGCCACCTGCTCACCCACAGTTCCGGCCTGCCGGCCGGGCTGGGCGCGCAGCCGGCCTGGCACGGCGACGCGGCGGCGCACGCGCTGGCCTGCGGACGCGCCTCGAGCGCTGCGCCGGGCACGCTGCTGCGCTATTCCGACGTCAACTACATCCTGCTGGGGCAATTGGTGGCGCGCGTGTCCGGCATGCCGCTGGATGCATTCGCGCAGCGGCGCATCTTCGGCCCGCTCGGCATGCGCGCCACCGGCTACCTGCCGCTGCGGCATGGGGCGGACGCGGCCGCCATCGCGCCGACCCAGCGCGGCGCGATGGCGGATGGAGCGGCGGGGGCGGCGGCCGGTCCGGCCTCCGCACATGGCGACCTCGCTCCCGGCCAGCTGCTGCAGGGGGTGGTGCACGACCCGACCGCGCGCCGCATGGGCGGGGTGGCCGGATCGGCCGGCGTGTTCACCACGGCGGCCGACCTGGCGCGCTACGCGCGCATGCTGCTGCAGGGCGGCGCGCTGGACGGCGTGCGCATCCTGAGCCCCGCCGGCGTGCGCCTGCTGACCACGGTGCAGACGCCCGCCGGCCTGGCGCCGCGCGCCATGGGCATGGACATCGATTCGCCGTACGCGCTGCGCCCGCGCGGCGCGCTGTACCCGGTGGGCAGCTACGGCCACACCGGCTTCACCGGCTGCGTGCTGTGGATCGATCCCGGCTCGCGCAGCTTTTATGTGCTGCTGTCGAACCGCGTGTATCCGGACGATGCCAGCCGCGTGCTGGAACTGTACACGCAGCTGGGCACGCTGGCGGCGCGCGCGGCCGGGGTGGCGCCGGCAGCGGCAACCGCCACGACAACGGCAGCGGCAACTGCGACGACAACGACAACGACAGCAGTAACTGCGACGACAACGTCAGCGGCAACGGCGGCGGCTGGGCACTGAATCCACGGGCCGCCGCACCGGTACGCCATGCGCGTGCACGGCGGCGCACCGCCTCTTTTCAGCCTGCAAACTTTTCCGTGCGGCTACCGCGCGCACCCTTTCCGGCGTCCGCCTTACACTGCAAATCCTCAATTTATCTTCTTGATATTGTTGAGTTTTTGCCCCAAATCCATGAGGAGAACGACATGAAAACGAATAAATTGTTGAAAGGTCTGTTGGGCGCCACCGTCGCCATGGCGATGTTCGGTTCGATGGGCGCGCAGGCGCAAACCAGCGGCAGTTCGTCGACCAGCGGCGGCAACAGCGCCAGCTCGCAAACGGACCAGACGTCGTCGGGCAGTTCGTCGACCAAGAAGTCGAACAAGAAGCACTCCCGCAAGAGCGGTGCCAGCGGCAGCAGCTCTTCGGGCAGCATGGGCTCCGGCGCCAGCGGCTCCAGCGGCAGCGGCTCCAGCATGGGCTCGGGCAGCAGCGGTTCGGGTTCGTCCAGCAGCGGCAGCGGCAGCACCAGCGGCGGCACCACGGGCAGCGGCAGCATGGGCACCAGCGGCTCGAGCGGTTCCAGCGGCACCTCGGGCGGCGGCACCAATAGCGGCAGCAGCGGCACCAGCGGCAGCATGGGCACCGGTTCCTCGGGCTCGAGCGGCAGCATGGGCACCGGGACCAGCAGCGGCGCGGGCAGCATGGGCACCGGCACCGGCACCGGCGGCATGAGCAGCAGCGGCAGCAGCGGCATGACCGGTTCTGGCACCGGCCTGAACAGCTCCGGCATGAGCGGTACCGGCTCCGGCTCGGGCAGCAATACCGGCACCGGTACCGGCGCGGCAGGCACCGGCACCAGCACCACCAGCGGCGGCAGCGGCACCGGCAGCCGCGGTTACTGATCGGCCGCCGTATTAATCGGCCATCATGTCGATCGGCCAGCATGTCGATCTGCCAACGTATCGATCGGCCCTGACGCCGATCGGCCGCGGCCAGGACGGCTGCACACCGGCGCCCACGCGGCGCCACCTGAACGACCAGCCCCGGGGCTGGTTTTTTTTCGTCCGCCGGCACCGGTTTCCTGGCTGGTAACCACACAGCCGGCTTGCGCTTGGCGTCTGTCCCCCTGGACGGGGCAAGCGAGTGCCATGCATGGCAAACGGGAGCAACGCAGCGCCCGCTTGCCAGGGGCAGCACGAGCGCCTGCGGGCTGCCGGGATACGCTGTCAGGTGAGCCGGTAGCCGACCGGCAGCAGCGGCGGCGGCAGCTCGCGTTCGCCGAGCGCGATGCGCAGGTCGATCTCGATGGTGCGGCACAGCGCCGCCAAGGGCAGGTCGTGGTCGGACACGCCGAACGGTTCCTCGATCTCGTCGCCGAGCGCGTCCAGGCCGAAGAAGGTGTAGGCGACGATCGCCACCACCAGCGGCGTCAGCCAGCCGACCGTGTCGACCAAGCCGAACGGCAGCAGGAAGCAGTACAGGTAGGCGGTGCGGTGCAGCAGCAGCGTGTACGAGAACGGGATCGGCGTGCCGCGGATGCGTTCGCAGGCGGCCGCTACCCCTGTCATGGCCGACAGGGTGGCGTCCAGCGCCACCGCCAGCGCCGGATCGATGCGCCGTTGGCGCAGGCACAGGGCCAGGTCGGCGCCCATGTGCAGCATCAGCGCGTGCGGCAGGTTGGGCAGCGTGCGCACGCCTTCCCATTCGCCGGCGTCGAGCCAGGGCGCGACGTCGCCCGCCGGGTCGCTGCCGCGCAGGCGGTGGCGCAGCGCGTGCGCGTAGGCGGCGGCGCGGCGCAGCATGCGCGCGCGCGGATCGCCGCGCTCATCGGCGCCATCCGCCGCAGCGCCGCCATCGCCATCGCCATCCTGCACCAACGACAGGCACTGGCGCGCCAGGCTGCGGCTGCGCAGTACCAGTTCGCCCCATTGCTTGCGGCCTTCCCAGTAGCGGTCGTAGGCGGCGTTGTTGCGAAAGCCCAGGAAGATCGCCAGCGGCAATCCCATCAGCGTGAACGGGATCGTGCTGAGGGCGATGCGCACGCCGCCGAGCAGGTCGAGCAGCGTCACCGCCGCCGCCAGCAGCGTGGCCGCGGCCAGGCTTTTCCAGATGCTCGGCAAGACCGAACCGCGCAGCACCAGCAGCAGGCGCAGCGCCGAGGGGCGCTCGCGCACGATCATGGCAATCTTCCCGGGAAGGCGGTGGCGCTGCGCTGCATGGTGGGTCCTGGCGATGTAGGGCGGAACGGGAAGCCGATTATAGGCGGTGCCGGCCAGCCGTGTGCCGCGCCCGTACCGGAGCGGTTATCGTGGACGATCATCTCTCACCACGACATCGGAGGAAGCACATGCAGACGCGCCAGCTCGGCAACACAGGATTGCAAGTCTCCAGCATCGGCCTGGGGTGCATGGGCATGAGCGATTTCTACGGCGCGCGCGACGAGCGCGAATCGGTCGCCACCATCCAGCGCGCCATCGACCTGGGCGTGACGCTGTTCGACACCGCCGACATGTACGGCCCGCACACCAACGAGGAACTGCTGGGGCGCGCCATCCGCGGCCGCCGCGAGGGGCTGGTCATCGCCACCAAGTTCGGCATCGTGCGCACGCCGGACAATCCGGCCGGCTACGACATCGACGGCAGTCCGGCCTACGTGCGCGCCGCGGTCGAGGGCAGCCTGCGGCGCCTGGGCGTCGAGGCCATCGATCTGTACTACCAGCACCGCATCGACCCGGACACGCCGGTCGAGGAGACCATGGGCGCGCTGGCCGACCTGGTCCGCGCCGGCAAGATCCGCCACATCGGCCTGTCGGAAGCTTCGGTGGAGACCATCGAGCGCGCCGTCAAGGTGCATCCGGTGGCCGCGCTGCAGAGCGAGTATTCGCTGTGGACGCGCGACCCGGAAGAGGGCGTGCTGGACGCCTGCCGCCGCCACGGCATCGGCTTCGTGCCCTACAGCCCGCTGGGGCGCGGCTTCCTCACCGGCGAGATCCGCAGCCCGGACGATTTCGCGGCCGACGACTGGCGCAGGAACAATCCGCGCTTCATGGGCGAGAACTTCGCGAAGAACATCGCGCTGGTCGACAAGGTGCGCGACCTGGCCCGCGAGGCCGGCTGCACGCCGGGGCAGCTGGCGCTGGCCTGGGTGCTGGCGCAGGGGCCGGACATCGTGCCGATCCCGGGCACCAAGCGCCGCAGCTACCTGGAGCAGAACGTGGAGGCGGCCGCCATCGACCTCGGTCCGGCGCAACTGGTGGAACTGGAGGCCATCTTTCCGCGCGGGGCGGCGGCCGGGTCGCGCTATCCGGAAGCGCGCATGAAGCTGCTAGATAAATAAAGACGTTCAGCAGCCGACCACCGCCGCGTGGCCGGCCTGCACCGCTTTCCAGTCGCGCAGGCCGGCGATGGCGTCTTCCTTCAATTTGGCCTCGATCTCGATCCAGGGCGCGGCGGCATACGAGGCCGGCATGGTCGTGATCAGGTCGGCGTGCTGGCGGTCGTTGAAGTGTTCGCGGCCGTTCGAGATGTGCACCAGCTGGTGCTCGGGCACGGTCCAGGTCTCGCGGGCGCGCGCCAGCATCTCCGCCACGCTGGGGTCGTCGTAGCTGGCCAGCTTGGCGTGCACGACATGGTGGTGGGCGTCGAAGATCATCGGCACGCCGCTGCGCATGCAGATGGCGTGGATCTGCGCCGCGCCGTAGGCGTATTCGTCGTTTTCCAGGCACAGGCGCAGGCGGATCGGGTCCGGCAGGTCGGCGATGCGCGCCACCAGCTCGTCGCTGCGCCCCGATTTGCCGCCGTGGATTTCCAGCAGCGCCCACGGCGAGCGCGGCTGCTGCAGCAATTCCATGATGTCGGCGTGCATCTGCAGGATCTTGACGCTGTTGGCCACCACGTCAGGCGAATCCGAACTGAGTACCACGAACTGGTCCGGATGCATCACCAGGCGCAAGCCCTGCGCCGTGGCGCGCGCGCCGGTGCGCGCCAGGGCCGGCGCCAGCGGCTGCATCACCTCGCGGCCGACGTCCTCGTCGAAGAACGGGAAGATCGAGGACGGCATGCGGTACAGGCGGATGCCTTCGCGCTGGCAGTACTGCAGGGCGCCGTCCAGGGTCTGGATGTTGTCGCGGTAGATGTCTTCGAGCAGCTTGCGCTGGCCGGCATCGGACTGCTCCAGCAGGCGCTTGCGCGTGACGGTGCGGTAGCGGACGTCCTTCGATACGGTGATACAGACCAGGCCAAGCTCGGGAGACATGTGAATGCAGAAATCGTTAGCGTTGTCACCATGTTCCTTCGAAACCCCGCTACCGTCAAACCAGTGCCGTGCCGCAAGCAAAATTTCGGGGTCAGAGCACAAATTCGGGGTCAGAGCAGAAATGGCGGAAAGATATTGAAGAAGATTTTTAATATAGGCATGGACGCGACAAGGAATTCTTACCCTGCAGCGGCAGATGACCATGCGTGTACCGTCTCTTCAATTTGCCTTTAAGCAATTGATCCAAAAAGTGCTCTGACCCCGAATTGGTGGTGAAAAGTGCTCTGACCCCGAATCGGGCGGCGGCAGGGACGGCGAGGGCGTGGCAGCTCGTGAAGAGTGCAGGGCAAGAAGGTGTGAGGAAACAGTGGCGAGCCAACAACTCGCGCTGAATTAATTTCCTTGTGGAAAATAAAATCCTTTCCGTATGCGTCAATGCTGGCTAGAGTAGCCGTGGATATTCACTAGGCTCGCTTGCCGGCGCCATCACACGCGATTACACCATGCTCAACAACATCAGCATCAAGCTGCGCCTGATCTTCCTCACCGTCCTGCTGAACGGCGTCGCCATCGTGGTTGGCGCCGTCGGCCTGGTCAACCAGGGCGCCACCAATGCCGCGCTGGGCACGGTCTACAACGATCGGGTGCTGGCGCTCGACCAGCTCGGCCGTGTGCAAGTTCTAATGCAGCAGAACCAGAACGCGCTGGCGCATGCCGCGCTGGACAGCGGCGAGGACCCGGTCCCGGTGCTGGCCGGCGTGGAGCAGCGTAGCGCGCAGGCGTCCGCCACCTGGGCCGCCTACGAGGCAACCTTTCTGACCGCGGACGAAAAGATCCTGGCGCGCAAGGCCGCCGCCACCCGCGCCGCCTTCCTCGAGACCGGCCTGCGGCCCGCGCTGGCCGCGCTGCGCACGCACGACAACGGCCTGCTGGTTTCCCTGGTCAAGGGGCCCATGAGCCAGGCCTACCTGCCCGCGCAGGACGCCATGCAGGCCCTGGTCAGGCTGCAGCTGGACGTGGCGAAGAGCGAATACGACGCCGCGCTGGCGCGCTACGAGCGCACCCACCGGCTGTCGATCGCGTTGATCGTGCTCGGCGTGGCCGGCGGCGCGGCGCTCGCCTTTTATCTCATCCGCGGCATTACCGGTTCCATTGCCCAGGCGCTGCACCTGGCGCGCAGCGTGGCCGCGGGCGACCTGACCCAGGCCATCCGCATCGATTCGAAGGACGAGATCGGCCAGTTGCTGGAAGCGCTGCGCGGCATGAACGCCAGCCTGGGCGGCATCGTGACCCGGGTGCGCGCCGGCACCGACACCATCGGCACCGCCTCGCAGCAGATCGCCGCCGGCAACCAGGACCTGTCCACGCGCACCGAGGAGCAGGCCAGTTCGCTGGAAGAAACCGCGGCCTCGATG
This sequence comes from Massilia forsythiae, assembly GCF_012849555.1. Lineage (NCBI taxonomy): Bacteria > Pseudomonadati > Pseudomonadota > Betaproteobacteria > Burkholderiales > Oxalobacteraceae > Massilia > Massilia forsythiae. The sequence goes on along the minus strand of NZ_CP051685.1, from coordinate 1,239,209 downwards.
GAAGAACTCACCGCGCAGGTGCGCAGCAACGCCGAGCATGCGCGCCAGGCCAACGCGCTGGCGCAGGCGGCATCCGGCGTGGCCGGGCGCGGCGGTGAAGTCATCCGGCAGGTGGTGGACACGATGGACGGTATCAACGACGCCTCGCGCCGCATCGCCGACATCACTGGCGTGATCGACGGCATCGCCTTCCAGACCAATATCCTGGCCTTGAACGCGGCGGTGGAAGCGGCGCGCGCCGGCGAGCAGGGGCGCGGCTTCGCGGTGGTGGCGGCGGAAGTACGCAACCTGGCGCAGCGCTCGGCCACCGCGGCCAGGGAAATCAAGGGGCTGATCGAGGATTCGGTACGGCGCGTGGACAGCGGCGGCCAACTGGTCGCCGCGGCGGGCCAGACGATGGGCGAGATCGTCGCCAGCGTGCAACGCGTGACCGACATCATGGCCGAGATCAGCGCCGCCAGCACCGAGCAGAATGCCGGCATCGAGCAGGTGAACATGGCGGTGGTACAGATGGACCAGGTGACGCAGCAGAATGCGGCGCTGGTGGAGGAAGCCGCCGCGGCGGCGGATGCGATGCAGCAGCAGGCGCTGCTGCTGCTGGACGCGGTGAGCGTGTTCCGCACGGCGGACCAGGCGGCGCGCCCCGGCCGGGATGCGGCGCCGGCGCCGCGTCGCTACGCCCTGGCTGCCGCCTGAGCGGGCGTGGCGGCCGGCGCGGCGGCCGGGATCAGGACTTGGCCTTGTGCGCCTGCAGCTGTTCGCGCAGCTGGTGCGCGTTCGAGTGGCTGTAATCCTTGTTCAGCTCCAGGTCGACCTTCTGCTTGAGCTGGTCGTTCAGTTGCGCGCGCAGCACCCCCAGGAAGCGCGGCTCGGCCACCAGCGTCAGCTTCTGGAAACGCTGTTCCTGGTGTCCCTTCAGCAGGAAGGCGCAGACGTCCTTGGCGAAGCGTTCGGCGTCGTGCTGTTCCGGCGTCTGGTTCGGCTCGTACAGCTTGCCCGGCGTGGCGCCGCCGGTATTGTGGATGCCCTGGGGCGCCGCGGTCGGGCTGCCGCCGTCGGTGTTGATGTCGGCGTCGCGCAAGCGGGCGTTGGCGCTGACCATGTCTTCGACTTCCTGCAGCGGCTGCTGCGGGTCGGATTCGGCGAAGATGCGTGCGCGGCCGGCGTCGGCGGAAACGATCCAGGTTGTGCTCATGTTACCTCCCAGTGTTGACGATGGTTGTTCCATGCGGCCCGTGGGCCGCGCGTTCGGTGCCTCGGCCTGCGTCGGTGCAGGCCATGCGTTGGAGGAAGTCTATCCGAAGCGGCATTTTCGGGCGGTACGAAAGGGAACGGAATGGAGCGCGCCGCGTTCGCCTGCGTTGCGGCATGATGAGACGGCGCCAAACCCGATCCCGTGGCTGTTGCGACGCCGGGACGCCGATTAGCAAGATTTGACAAACATCCCTCCCGGTTCGCCGACACAATGCCCTCCATACGAAGACGAGAGACGCCCTGAAGGACAGCTCGCTGTCCGGCCCTGCGCGTCCGCCGGATTCGACACTGGCAGTTTCATCGATGTCTGGGGAGAGCACATGGACAAGTCGTTCGAAGGGCAGCACTGCGCCCGCACCGCCATCGCGGCCGCGGTTTCCTTGTTGGCGGTGGGCGCCGCTGCGCAGGCGCGCGCGCAGGAGGCGGCGGAGCCGGGCGTCGCTACGCCGGGCGCCGCGCAGACGGTGATCGTGACCGGCGTGCGCGCCGCGCTGGAACAGTCGCTGCGCCAGAAACGCAATGCCGACGCGGTGGTCGAGGTGGTCACCGCCGAGGACATCGGCAAGATGCCCGACAAGAACGTGGCCGACGCCATCCAGCGCCTGCCCGGCGTGAACACCCAATCCTCGGCCGGCGGCGAGGGCGGCTTCGGCGAGAACGACCGCGTCAGCCTGCGCGGCACCAGCCCCAGCCTGCAGCAGACCCTGTTCAACGGCCACGCCATCAGCACCGGCGACTGGTTCCTGCTGAACCAGATCGGCGGCAACGTCGGCCGCTCCAGCAGCTTTTCCCTGCTGCCCTCGGAACTGGTGGGCTCGATCGTGGTGCAGAAGAGCGCCAGCGCCGACCTGGTCGAGGGCGGCGTGTCGGGCGCCATCAACGTGATCACGCGCCGTCCGCTGGACCTGCGCCAGCCGCTCACGGTCGAGGGTTCGGTGCAGGCCAACTACAACGATTTGTCCGGCAGGACCGAGCCGCAGCTGTCGGCGCTGGTGAGCTGGAAAAACCCGGACAGCACCCTCGGCGTTCTGGTGCAAGGCTTCTCGGAGAAGCAGGGCGTGCGCCGCGACGGCCAGGAAATCCTCGGCTACACGCCGATCGCCGCCGCCAGCGCCGCCGCGCGCGCCAATCCGCAACTGGCCGGCGTGCTGGTGCCGACCTTCATCGGCGCCGCCCTGTTCGAGCAGACCAAGAAGCGCCAAGGCGGCGCCTTCGACATCGAGGCCAAGCCGTCGCGTGCCTTCGGCGTCGACCTGAACGGCTTCTATTCGAAGCTGGAAGCGCCGCACCAGAACACCAACTGGCTGGCGGCGCCGGCCAATTCGATCAACAGCGCCGGCCAGGTGCCGCAGAACCCGGTCGTACGCAACGGCACGCTGGTGAGCGCCGCCTTCCCGGTCAATGCGGGCGAGGTCGACAACATCTACCGGCCGGACGCTGGCGGCGAATCCTGGTACCTCGACCTGAACGGGCGCTGGCGCGCCGGCGATGACCTGGGTTTTACCGGCCGCATCGGCAAGACCCACGGCGTCGGCTACGACCGCAACGACGTCTACTACCAGAACAACGTCGACGGCGGCATGCGCTACGGCCTGAACGGCATGACGCCGGCCGACGTCGCCTACCCCGGTGGCAACACGGTCACGCCCGGTTCCACCGCCTGGGCCGGCGGCGGCGAGGCGCGCTCGGTCGACCAGGAAAAGTATGCCCAGCTCGACGCCGAATGGCGCCTGCGCGATGCCGGCGCGGCGCAGGCGCTGCGCTTCGGCGCGCGCTGGACCGACCATGCGCGCAGCGCCGAACACCCGCTGGAAACCCGGCCCGGCGCTACGGGCTTCACCAATCCCGGTCCGGCCTGGAGCGGCCAGCTGTACCCGTCCGACTTCGGCCGGGACCTGGGCGGCAACGTGCTGTCGAATTACTTCAAGTACGACGGCGCCGCGCTCGGCGCCTGGGGCGCGGTGCCGGGCAACCGCCTGCTCGATTACACCCTGCGCCACAACTGGCTGGACGAATTCCGCGTCGGCGAAAAGACCGCGGCGCTGTACGCGCTGGCCGACATGCAGGGACAAGGCTGGAGCGGCAACGTCGGTTTGCGCGCGGTCCACACGCGCCAGACCACCGTGGTCAACCTGCCGGGCGGGCCGAATCCGGTCACCGGCTCGGCCTTCGGCCCGTACACGCCGACGACGTATCAACGCAGCTACCGCGACTGGCTGCCGAGCGCCAACCTCAAGTACGACGCGCGCCCCGACCTGGTGATCCGCGCCGGCATCGCCAAGACCATGGCGCGCCCCGACTACAGCGCGCTGGGCGGCTCGGTGTCGCTCAACGACGACGCCCTGTCCGGCAGCGGCGGCAACGTCAACCTGGATCCGGTGCGCGCGACCAACCTCGACCTGTCGGCCGAGTGGTACTACGCGCCCAAGGCGCTGCTGTCGGCCGGCTTGTTTTACATGGACTTCGGTTCCATCGTGGCGCAGGGCACCAGCAGCGGCAGCTACTACAACAACAAGCGCGGCGCCTTTACCGAGTACCAGATCACGTCTCCCTACAACACCGGGGCGAAAAACAAGGGCGTGGAGCTGAGCTGGCAGCAGCCCTTGTGGCGCGACTACGGCTTCCTGGCCAACTACACCTACGCGGACGGTGAGCTGGACGGGGGCGGCGAACTCCTGAATTCCTCGCGCAACACCTGGAACCTGACCGGCTACTACGAGAACGAGCGCTTCTCGGCGCGCCTGGCCTACAACTACCGCTCGGCCTACAAGGCGGGCGTGGACCGCGGCGCCAGCCAGCACGTGGACGGCATGCCGACGCTGGCGGCGTCGGTCAACGTCAAGCTGGGCGAGCACCTGACCCTGACCTTCGACGGCTTGAACCTCACCAACGAGACCATCAGGATGTATGCCGAGAACAAGGACCGGCCGCGCGCCTTTTATGCCAACGGCCGCACCTTCTACCTCGGCCTGCGCGGCAAGCTCTGAACGTGGGCTTGCCGAAGCGGGAAGGCGCGCCGGTGACGCTGGCGTGGGAATGCCTGTCGAACCTGGACGACGAACAGCGCTTCTCGGCGCGCCTGCGGCTGCATAACGCATCCGGCACGCCGATCGGCGCCGGCTGGGCGCTGTACTTCAACAGCTGCCGGCGCATCCTGCCGTGGACGGTGGATGGCGGTTTCGCCATCGTCCATGTCAACGGCGACCTGTTCCGCCTGACGCGCAGCGCGCAGGAAGACTGGGCGCCGGGCCGGGACTATGCGCTGCGCTACCAGGCGCGCTTCTGGGCGATCAGCATCACCGACGCGCCGCTCGGCTTCTACCTGGTGACGGCGGCCGGCCAGGCGATCGACCTGGGCGACCCGGCCATCGCGCCGTTCGTCCAGCCGTGCCAGCTGCTGCGCCATGCGCACGACCTGGTGCCGGCGGCCGACGCCGCCTGGCGCTACCGCGAGAACGCGGCCCTGGCCCTGCTGCCGCCGCACGCGGTCGGGCGCGTCACGCCGCGGCCGCTCGAGGCGCGTTTCGACGAGGATGCGCGGCGTGTGATCCTGCGCAGCGGCACGCCGCTCGTCGTGCGCGGCGACGCGGCGGCGCTGGCGGGCGAGATCGCCTTGTTGCGTGCCTTGCTGGGCGGGTTGCCGGCCGGCGCCGACGATGAAGATGGCGCGGCGGCGCACATCGTGCTGGAATGCGGCCCGGTGGCGGCGCCCGGCGCGGAAGCCTACCTGCTCGAGATCGGCGCCGGTCCTGGCGGCCGCGCCCAAGTGCTGCTGCGCGGCGCCAGCGCCCACGGCGTGTTCAACGGCCTGCAGACGCTGGCCCAGCTGCTGGAAGACGATGGCGCCTTGCCGGCCGGGCGGGTGCTGGACGCGCCGCGCTTCGGCTACCGCGGCCTGATGCTCGACGTGGCGCGCCATTTCGTCGGCGTGGACACCGTGCTGCGCCTGGTCGACTGCATGGCATGCTACAAGCTGAACCGCCTGCACCTGCACCTGACCGACGACGAAGGCTGGCGCCTGCACATCGACGCGTTGCCGGAACTGACGGCCATCGGCGCCCGGCGCGGCGTCCCCGGTGCGGACGAAGCGCCGTGCCTGCCGCCTTCGTTCGGCTCGGGCGCCGCGGTGGCCGGTTCCGCCGGCACCGGCTACTATGGCCGCGCCGATTTCATCGCCATCCTGCGCTACGCGAACGCGCGCCACATCGAGGTGATCCCGGAATTCAACCTGCCCGGCCATGCGCGCGCGGCGGTGGTGGCGATGCGCGCGCGCCACGACCGGCTGCTGGCGCAGGGGGATGCGCAGGGCGCGGCGCGCTACCGGCTGGACGATCCCGACGACGCCTCCGCGTACGAGTCGGTGCAGATGTGGCGCGACAACGTCGTCTGCATCGCGCTGCCCTCGGTCGACCGCTTCATCGAGACCGTGGTCGCCCACGTGGCGGCGCTGTACCGCGCCGCCGGCGTGCCGCTGTGGACGATCCACACCGGCGGCGACGAAGTGCCGGCCGGCGCCTGGACCGCGTCGCCGCGCTGCCGGGCGCTGATGCGCGAACGCGGCTGGGACACGGTCGGCCGGCTGCACGCCGACTTCGTGGCGCGCTGCCGCGCGATCCTGGCGCGCCACGGCATCGCCTGCGCCGGCTGGGAAGAGACGGCGCTGGTGCACGCCGGCGGCACCACGGCGATGCCGGCGCCCCCTGGGGGCCACGGCCCCGGCGTCCAGGTCTACGCCTGGAACAATGCCTGGGGCTCGGGCCAGGAAGACCTGGCCTACCGCCTCGCCAACGCCGGCCACGACGTGGTGCTGGCCAACGCCGCCAGCCTGTACTTCGACCTGGCCCATGCCAAGGACCCGCACGAGCCGGGCTACTACTGGGCCGGCTTCGTCGATACCCGCGACACCTTCGCCTTCCGTCCCTTCGCCATGCTCGACGCCGCCGCGGCCGACCCGATGGGGCGGCCGGTGGCGCCGGCGCGGCGCGCGGCGCTGCAGCGCCTGGACGCGGCGGGGCGCGCGCACATCCGCGGCCTGCAGGGGCAACTATGGGGAGAAAACGCAGGTTCGCCCGCGCGCATCGAATACCTGGCGGCGCCGCGCCTGCTGGCGCTGGCCGAACGCGCCTGGGCGCCCGACCCCGGCTGGGACGGCATCGCCGACCCGGCGGCGCGCGCCGCCGCCATCGGCGCCGCCTGGAACGAATTCGCCAACCGCCTCGGCCAGCGCGAACTGGCGCGCCTGGACCGCGCGCCGCTAGACTGGGCCTACCGCCTGCCGCCGCCGGGCGTGCTGTGCGAAGCCGCCGGCGACGCGACGATCGTGCATGCCAACGCCGCCTTTCCCGGCCTTGCCCTGCATTACACTGTGGACGGCAGCGCGCCGCGCGCCGACGGCCCGCGCTACCGGGCGCCGCTGACGCTGGCCGCCGGCGCGGTGCTGAAGGTGGCGAGTTTCGATACGCGCGGCCGCGCCAGCCGCGTCGTCACCATCGACAACCGGATGTCCCATCACGAGGAGCGCCATGGACGAGACCACAACGGTGCCGGCGGCGCCTGAACCCGCGCGCGGCGCGCGCCATCCGCTGGCCTGGGTGCCGACCCTGTACCTGGCGCAGGGGCTGCCGTTCTACAGCGTGGCGCTGGTGGCCGGGCTGATGTTCAAGAGCCTGGGCGTGGCCAACGACCGCATCGCCCACTGGACCGGGCTGCTCGGCCTGGCCTGGGTGTTCAAGGCGCTGTGGAGTCCCTTGCTCGAACTGGCGCCGGGCAAGAAGGCGGCGGTGGTGGCGTTGCAGCTGGTGGGCGGCGCCGCCCTCGGCGCGCTGGCGCTGGCGCTGCAGCTGCCGGGCTGGTTCGCGCTGTCGATCGGGCTGCTGGCGCTGGTGGCGCTGGCGTCCAGCACCCACGACATCGCCGCCGACGGCTTGTACATCGCCAGCCTGGACGCGCGCCGCCAGGCCGCCTACGCCGGCTGGCAGGGCGCCTTTTTCAACGGCGCCAAGTTCCTGTCCCTGGGCGGCCTGGTGATCCTGGCCGGGCACCTGGAGCAGAAAATCGGCGCGTTCGCCGCCTGGTCCGCCGTGTTCGGGCTGTTGGGCGCGCTGATGGCCGTCCTCGGCCTGTACCACGCCTGGGCCTTGCCGGATGCGCGCGCTCGCGCGGCGGCGGGCGTGCCGGCGGCGTCCGCACACCTGCGCGGCGTGGCGCTGATGCTGGACGTGGTCCGCACCTTTTTCGCCAAGCGCGGCATCTGGCTCGGCCTCCTGTTCATCGTGCTGTTCCGCGCCGGGGAAGGGCAGGTCCAGACCATCGGTCCGCTGTTCCTGCGCGATGCGCGTGCGCTCGGCGGCCTGGGCCTGTCGACCCAGCAGGTCGGCGCCATCTACGGCACCGCCGGCACTGCCGCCTTCCTGGCCGGCAGCGTGCTGGGCGGCTGGTTCAGCGCGCGCCTCGGCCTGCGCCGCGCGATGCCGTTCCTGATCCTGGCGATGAACCTGCCCAACCTGGTGTTCTACTGGCTGAGCGTGGCCCGGCCGGACGCGGCGGCCGCCGTCACCGCGGCGCTGGGATTGGAGATGTTCGGCTACGGCTTCGGCTTCGTCGGCATCATCCTGTTCATCATGCAGGTGATCGCCAGCGGGCCGTACCAGACCGCGCATTACGCGCTCGGCACCGGCTTCATGCAGCTGGGCTTCGTGCTGTCGAAGGTGGTCAGCGGCGACATCCAGCAGGCGCTGGGCTACCGCCATTTCTTCCTGTGGGTGTTGCTGGCCGCGCTGCCGGCGCTCGTGCTGGCGCGCTGCGTGCGGCTGGAAGTGGCGACGAATACGGAGGCGGGCGGCGGCACCGGCCAGCCGTCGGGAGCGGCGCCGGCCGCGCCGATGGCGGCGCAGCCGCTGGCGCGGCCGCCGTCCGGTCAGCCGCGGTAGGTGCGGCGCTGCGGCGGCGCGTTGCGCTTTTCGATGTGGCGGAAGGTGATGCGGCCCTTGCTCAGGTCGTACGCCGACATTTCCAGCGTCACGCGGTCGCCCGCCAGGATGCGGATGTGGTGCTGGCGCATCTTGCCGGAGGTGTAGGCGATCAGCTTGTGGCCGTTGTCCAGGTCGACGCGAAAGCGCGAGTCGGGCAGGATTTCCTGGACGATGCCGTCCATTTCGATGAGTTCTTCTTTGGCCATGTTGTCCTCGATAGGTAATGCAGACGACAGCGGGCGTCCTGCCCGGATGCGGTCGGCGAGCCGGCCTTGCAGATAGTCGCTGCAACGAACCGGAGCGTTGAAGTGGGATGGAGCGGCGCGCTGCGCGCCTGCGGGCGCGGTCAGTGAGGGCGGATCCGGCGCAAACTTTGCGTGCCGGAAACTACATTATAGCCCATGCCACTTTGTGGGTCTGACATTCATCAATTCCATCCCATCACCGGCGCGCGTGTTGCGCGCACGCTATACGCTTGTCGCAGGATCGTCCCGGGCAATCGATTGCTTCGGTCGATGGCGAAAATATCGCTTGAAATACTCCGTTTATACTCCAATTGGAGTATAAATAAAGCTCACCCACGGAAATCACACCATGAAGCTCGTCTCTTCCAAACAAAAACTGCCGGATACCGAAAAAGTCACGATCAACCTGGGACTGGTCGACCTGGCCCAGATGGACTTGTTGGTGGAGGAAGGGTTTTATACCAACCGTACCGATTTCGTCCGCACCGCCATCCGCAACCAGTTGCAGCAGCATGGCGAGGCGATCCGCCAGACCGTGGTGCGCAAGCGCTTCGTGATGGGCCTGCAGCGCTACACCAAAACCGAACTGGAGCAGGGTGTAGCGCGCGGCGAACGGCTCGACATCCACGTGCTCGGCCTGGCCTCGATCGACGACGACGTCACGCCGGAACTGGCGCGCGACGCCATCGCCTCGATCCGCGTGCTGGGCGCCTTCGTGGCCTCGGACGCGGTGCGCAAGGCGCTCGCCGACCGCACCTTCAGCTAATCAAAGGAACAGCCATGAAACCGTATGAACAATTTGTCGGCAAGATGCTGCGCGCGGTGCGCGACGGCCAGGGCAAGGACCCGGCCGCGCTCACCGGCATGATCCAGGAAGCGCTCGGCAGCGCCGGCCTGCTGCAGCCGCAGCCGGCGCAGGCGCCGGCCCGACCGGCGGCGCCCGAGCGCACCGCCTTCGTCGACCTGAACGAGGCGCCGGCGTGGGCGCGCAGCCAGGACGGCCGCGGCCCGGATCGCGCGCATGACGAGAATGCGGGCAAGGACGCCGGCGGGCCGGGCGCGGCGCCGTTCGGCGGCGCCATGCCGGCCTGGGACATGCAGGCCATGCGCGGTGCGATGCAGGACGCCATGCGCGGCGCCATGCCGGGCGCGATGCCGGGCAACTTCGCCGACCTGGCCGAGCAGCTCAAGCGCTTCCAGCCCGGCCAGGGCAGGGCGGACGCCGCACGTGACCTGGCGCGCGAACCGGGCGAATTCCTGCACGGGAGTTTCACCAACGACGCCGGCACGCGCCGCTATCGCCTGTACGTCCCGGCGCGCCCCGGCGCCGGCCCGCGCCCGCTGGTGGTGATGCTGCACGGCTGCAAGCAGAATCCGGAAGACTTCGCCGCCGGCACCGCGATGAACGTGCTGGCCGAGGAACACGGCTGCCTGGTGCTGTATCCGGAGCAGGCCGCCGGCGCCAACAGCCAGCAGTGCTGGAACTGGTTCGAGGCGGCGCACCAGGGCCGCGAGGCGGGCGAGCCGTCGATCATCGCCGGCATGACGCGCCAGGTGCTGCGCGAGCACGGCGGCGACGAGAACAGGGTATATGTCGCGGGCCTGTCGGCCGGCGGTGCGATGGCGGCGGTGGCGGCGGCGGCCTATCCCGAGCTGTATGCGGCGGTGGGCGTGCATTCCGGCCTGCCGGTGGGCGGCGCGCACGACCTGATGTCGGCCCTGAACGCGATGAAGGGCGCCCGCCACGGCAAGGGCGCGCGCCGCGCTGCGCTCGAGCGGCAAGTGCCGGCGATCGTGTTCCACGGCGACCAGGACGGCACCGTGCACGGCTCCAACGGCGAGGCGGTGTTCCACCAGTTCACCCACGGCGCCGGCCTGCGCGCGCACGAGGAACGCGGCGGTGCGGGCGGCGGCCGCAGCCATACCCGCACGCTGCTGCGCGACGACGCCGGCCGCACGGTGGCGGAATACTGGGTACTGCACGGCGCCGGCCACGCCTGGTCGGGCGGCAGCGCGGCCGGCTCGTACACCGACCAGAATGGTCCGGACGCCTCGGCCGAGATGCTGCGCTTCTTCCTGAGCCACGCGCGCCGATCATAGCGCGCCGGCTGGCGGGCCGGCCACCGGGTTTGCTATGCTAGCGGGTCCGCACGGCCAGGCTGGCAGCCAGGCCGGCATCCCTCATTTACGGAGCAGTAACATGGTTTCCCTGCAAGAGCAGCTGTTGAAGGCCGGCCTGGTCGACAAGAAAAAGGTCAAGGTGGCCAACCAGGAAAAGAGCAAGCAGCAGAAGATCGAACGCCGCACCGGCGTGGAAAGCGTCGACGAGACGCGCCAGGCGGCATTGGAGGCCCAGCGCAAGCAGGCCGAGCGCGCGCGCGAACTGAACGCCCAGCGCGACGCCGCCGCGCAGCAGAAGGCAGTGGCCGCCCAGATCACGCAGATGGTGCAGAAGAACCGCCAGAGCAAGGGCAACGGCGAGGTCGCCTACAACTTCACGATCGGCAGCAGGATCGAGCGCATCCACGTGTCGCCCGCGGTGCGCGACCACCTGGTGGCCGGGCGCCTGGCGATCGTCGCCCACGGCACCGGTTTCGAGCTGGTGCCGAAGGTCATCGCCGACAAGATCGCCGAGCGCGCGCCGGACAGCGTGGTGCGCGTCAACAAGCCCAGCGCCGAGGTCGATGCCGACGATCCGTACGCCGACTTCAAGATCCCGGACGATTTCACCTGGTAAGCCGCGCCGCCGGCGTCAGCGCTTCTTGACCGGCAGCGCCAGCCAGCCGCGCCAGCGGCCGTCCGCGCCGCGTTCCACGCGCTGGATGTGCGGCCGGGTGCTGTCCAGGCGCCACAGCGCCTGCCGGTCCAGCCAGTCCTCGTACATCGAACGGAAGCGCGGCCATTCGCCGTGGAAGTCGAGGCAGGCGTAGCTGCCGGCCGGCAGCAGGCGCAGGCCCAGGGCCGGGTCGTCGCTGCCGCCGCCGCCGTCGGCATAGCCGAAGTCGTAGCAGTATTCGCGCGCGCCCGTAAAACCCGGGTCTTCGTCGAACACGCCGTACCAGGCGCGCGCCGCCGCTGCGGCGGCGGGTGCGAGTTGGTGCGCATGCTCGCGTTCTTGCTCGTGCTGGCGGATGACGGCATTGCAGGCGCTCGACAGCGCTGCTCCGGATTGTCCGAAGAAGCGCCGGTAGCGCAGGGCCGCCGCCGGCAGGCTGCGCACCGCGATGCGCGCGGCGATGCTGCCGGGCGGCGGCGGCCGGTAGGGTGCCAGGAGCGCCTGCAGGTCGCCCGGTTCCGCCACGAAGAAGCTGACGTCGCTTTCGCGCCCGACCTGGCGGTCCATGTAGTCGCGCCAGCCGCCTTCGCGCCAGGCCTTGGCCGACATCGCGAACTGCTGCCGGAAGGCCTTGGCGAAGGCGGCGTTGGAGGGAAAGCCGCAATCCTGGGCGATGCGCACGATCGCCACGTCCGGCTCGTGGCGCAGCAGGTGGGCGGCGCGCCGCAGGCGCCGCTTGCGCTGGTAATCCACCGCCGAAAAGCCGGTCAGCTCGCGGAAGATGCGGTCGAAATGGAAGGACGAATAGCTGGCCGACGCCGCCAGCGATTTCAGCGCCAGCGGGTCGCCCACCGAACCGAGCATCAGGTCCATCGCTTCGTACAGGCGCGAGACCCGCGCGCCCGGTCTGGCGCGCTGCGCCGTGCGGCTGCTGGCAATCTCGGAATGCATCATGACAGGCGCCTCATGAGGAACGATCCAAATAATTTATATATTTGAAATATGGATGATCCTCAAACCCGCGCGCCTTGGCAAGCCTTTGTGGCGTCGATGCCGCGCAGCGTTGCCGGCACGCGGCGGCGCAGGGGTCAGCGGGCCGGGTCGGCGGCCTGCCTGGTCGGCGCGATCTTCGACACGTCGAAACCCTGGCGCGCCAGCCGCGCCAGCAGGGCATCGTAGGCCGGCTTCGGCACGTTCGGCGTGCGCGCCAGGATCCACAGGAACTCGCGCGTGGGCTCGCTCACCGCCGCCAGCTGGTAGGCGGGGTCGAGGTCGATCACCCAGTAGTCGCCCCACACCATCGGCAGGAACGACAGCCAGCGCGGTGCGAAGCGCACTTTCAGCTTGGGCGAATCGGGCGCGCCGCTCTGGCGCGCGCTGCCGACCGCGGTGTCGAGCCGGCCGTCGGCGCGGCGGCAGCGGTTCAGCACCTCCACCGTCCTGTCCGGCTGCAGGCTGTAGGTGGCGCTGGTGTCGCTGGCGCAGTCTTTCTGGAAGCGGTTCGGGTACTTGGCGATCTCATACCAGGTGCCCATGTAGCGCGGCACGTCGAGGCTGGCGATGGGCGTGACGGCGGGGGTTGCCGGCACGGCAGCGGCGGCAAGGGCGGCGCCGGCGACGCTTAGCGACAGCAGGAAGCCGGCGAGCAGCCGTGCCGGGTGCAAGGAGCAAGAAGTCATGGCGGGAATCGGTTGTTGATTTGCCGTCATCCTACAACGCCCGGCGGGGCAGCGGCGACCATCATCCGGCCGCGTCCTGATCCAGCATCGCCGCGATATCGGCATCCTGCCCGAAGGCGTCGGCAAAATACGCCACGAAGCGGTTGACCTTCAGCGACGGCCGCCGCGCCGGCTGGAACACCACGTTCAGCGGCAGCGGCGGGAGTTTATAACGCGTCAGGATCGGCTTGACGCGGCCGGCGCGGATGTCCGGCCCGTACACCCACAGGGTCGAGTAGCTGATGCCCAGGCCCTCGCACACGGCCTGGCGCGTCGCTTCCGAACTGTTGGAAAGGAAGCGGCCGTCGACCTTGACCGTCAGCGGCGCGCCGTCCTGGTCCATGAACACCCATTCGTTGATGCTCGAGAGACCCGTGTACAGGACGCACTGGTGCCCCTGCAGCTCGCTCGGATGCTGCGGCTCGCCATGGCGCGCCAGGTAGGCGGGCGCGGCCAGCGCGGCGCGGTGGGCGGTGCCGATGCGGCGCGCCACCAGGCGGCTGTCCTTCAGTTCGCCGACCCGGAAGGCGACGTCGACGCCGGCCGCGACCAGGTCGACGAAGCTGTCGTCGAGCACCAGGTCGATGCGGATGTTCGGATAGCGGTCGTAGAAACCCTGCAGGCGCGGCACGATGTGCTGGCGCCCGAACGCCGCCGGCGCCGACACCCGCAGCAGGCCCGAGATGTCGTGCTCGGCGCGCCGCACTTCGATGCGCGCTTCTTCCAGCGTGTCGAGCACCTGCCGGCAGCGCTCGTAGTACAGCTGGCCGGCCTCGGTCAGCGAATGGCTGCGCGTCGAGCGCACCAGCAGCCTGGCGCCGAGCTGGTTCTCCAGCGCCTGCACCTGCTTGCTGATGGCCGACTGGGTGGTCATTTCCTCGCGCGCCACCGCCGAGAAGCTGCCGCTTTCCACGACCCGGCAAAAGGTTTCCATCAAGCGCAGGCGGTCCATGGCGGCTCCTTCGATTCAGTCCTGTCAGGAATAAATCATATCACCGGCGCCGCCTATTCCATCCGGCCGGGAATGGGCATAATGGCTTCATTGCACGGGGCCGCTACGTCGCGACAGCGACCGACGCGGCCCCTTCACATTTCCAGAAAGGTTTTACCATGACCGATGTTTCGAACCATGCCCAGCCCCTGCTGTTCCAGCCGACCCGCATCGGCGACATCGACGTCGCCAACCGCGTCGTGATGGCGCCGCTCACCCGCAGCCGCGCCGACGAAGCCGCCGGCGACGTCCCGGGCAGCCCGATGAACGTCGAGTACTACCGCCAGCGCAGCAATGCCGGCCTGATCATCAGCGAAGGCACGCAGGTCTCGCCGCTCGGCAAGGGCTACATGGCGACGCCGGGCATCTACTCGGACGCGCAGGTCGAAGGCTGGAAGCCGATCACCGCCGCCGTGCATGCAGCCGGCTCGAAGATCGTGGCGCAGATCTGGCACGTCGGCCGCATCACCCACCCGGAACTGACCGGCGGCGCGCAGCCGATCGGCCCGTCGGCGCTGCGTCCGGAAACGCTCGCCTACACCCACAAGGGCAAGCTGGACGCGCCCACCCCGCGCGAACTGAGCCTCGATGACATCCGCCAGGTGGTCGACGAGTTCCGCCGCGGCGCCGCCAATGCCATCCGCGCCGGCTTCGACGGCGTCGAGATCCATGGCGCCAACGGCTACCTGGTCGACCAGTTCCTGCGCGACGGCGCCAACCAGCGCACCGACAATTACGGCGGCTCGGTCGAGAACCGCGCCCGCTTCGCGCTCGAGGTGGTGGATGCGGTGGCGGCCGAGATCGGCGCCGGCCGGGTCGGCATCCGCCTGTCGCCAGTGACGCCGTCGAACGACATCCGCGACAGCGACCCGCAGGCGGTGTTCGGCTACCTGGTCGAGCAGCTGAACGCGCGCGGCATCGCCTTCATCCACTTCGTCGAGGGCGAAACCGGCGGCGCGCGCGACGTGCCCGGCTTCGACTTCGCCTGGGCGCGCACGGCCTTCAAGGGTACCTACATCGCCAACAACGGCTATGACCGCGAGATGGCATTGGCGGCGGTGGAATCGGGCGCGGCCGACGCGGTCGCCTTCGGCCGGCTGTACATCGCCAACCCGGACCTGGTGCAGCGCCTGGCGCGCAACGCGCCGCTGAATACGCCGAATCCGCAGACCTTCTATACCTTCGGCGAGGAAGGCTATACGGATTATCCGAGCCTGCAGCAGGCGGCTTGAGTCCGGTACTCTGACCTTGTTCAGGCGAGTCGAAAACACTGGGCGTCGTTCCAGGCATTGCCTGAAACGACTCCCCGCGAAGGCGCACTAGTGTCCAAGATAGTATTGATGGCCTAAAGACCGTCGTCCCCGCGAAGGCGGGGACCCATGCTGAGTGTCCCAAGTTGGTGTTTTTGAAGCATTCTGGTTGCTTCTGGGTACCAAATTCTTTTGCTCAGTATGGGTCCCCGCCTTCGCGGGGACGACGCATTTGGTATTGAGCAAACGCAAACTCCGCTTTGATCTATCGCCTAAAGTAGCGCTGCATCACGAGGTGCACCGTTCGCCGTGGCCGCGTCGCGGCTTCCGCCACTTTTTGCGAGGATCCCCCATGAACAACCCGGTCGTCTGGTTCGAGATCTACGTGCAGGACATGGCGCGCGCCCGCGCCTTTTATGAAACCGTGCTGCCGGCGCAACTGGAAGCGCTGGATGCGCCCGATATCGAGATGTGGACCTTCCCGATGCAATCGAACGGCGCCGGCGCGGCCGGCGCGCTGGTGCGCATGCCGGGCTTCGAACCGGGCGCCAACAGCGTGCTGGTGTATTTCGGCTGCGAGGATTGCGCCGAGCAGGCGGGCAGGGTGGCCGGCGCCGGCGGCAAGGTGGTCAAGGACAAGTTTTCGATAGGGAAATACGGCCATATCGCCCTCGTGAACGATACCGAGGGCAACATGATCGGCCTGCATTCGATGCGTTGAACTTGCCGCGCAGGCGGCCGCCGATCAATCGTCGGCGTGCACGCCGCCGCCGGCGCACGCCAGCGCCACGACGATCGACGCCAGCACCACCAGGCCGAGCGCGCCGGCCAGCTGCAGCAGCCCTGCATCGTCGATCGGATGCAGGGGCAGGACGCCGGCATGGCGGCCGGCGGCGAACAGCACCGCCAGCGTCGGCACCACGATGGCGCCCCACGCCAGGCCGGCGCGCACGCCGCCGAGCAGCAGCGCCACCATCGGGCACAGCGCGAACCAGGACACGGTCGGCGCGCCGATGCCGCCCAGGTGCAGCGCCAGCCAGACTTTCAGCAGGTACAGCGCGCCGACGAACTGGTCGCGCGCCAGGGGCAGCGGCAGGCCGGCGCGCAGGGCGAACGGCGCCGCCACCATCGCGGCGCCGCCGCCCAGCACCACCGCGCCGGCGGCGTCGAAGCCGAGCAGGTGGTACAGCAGCGCCAGCAGCGGCGCGCTGAGCGCCGTCAGGCCGGCCAGCAGCGCCAGGTCGCGCGCCGCGCGGCGCTGGCGCGGCCGGGCCTGCAGCCGCGCCGGCACGATGCGCCCGATGCGGTCCAGGATGCCTGGGCCTTGCCCTGCGCTTTGCCCTGTCCCTGCGCGACTGCCGTCTGCCATGGCGGCTTACGGGCGCGCGCGCTGGCTGTCGATAAAGGCGGCCAGCAGTTCCACGCTCTGGTAGTCGAACAGCAGTTCCGGCAGGATCGCCATGCCCAGCTGCTGCTCGAGGTCGACCGCGATGGTGGCGGTGGCCAGCGAGTCCATGCCGAGCGTGGTGAACGGCGTGTCGTCGTCGAGCTGCACCACGTCGCGCCGCGCTTCCGAACGCAGCCAGCGCATCACGCACTCGTGCACCACGGCGCGCGTGGCGGCGGAAGCGCCCGCTGCCGCGGCATCCGGTGCGCCGCCACCGCCGGCATCGTTTGCCACGCTGTCTTCCACGCCGGCCGTGCCGTCGGCTTGGCCCTGCTGCTGCGCCTGGCGCGGCAGGTGCTGGGCCGCATGGCGCGCGGCGCCGCCGTCGCGCCGCAGCAGCGGGTCCATGAACTGGGTTTCGCCCGGCAGGCGCTGGTCGATGTCGCCGATGGCGGCGGCATAGCCGTCGACCATGGCCAGCAGCGCGTCGGCGGCGTTGTGCGGACGGTTGGCGGCCATTTCCGCCACCAGTTCCTGGGCCAGCGCGCTGAAGCGGCGGCGCGCCCAGGCCACGGCGTCGCTGGCGGCCTGCTGGTCGCACGGCCCGTCGAGCTGCTTGCGTTCGGCGGCCGCCAGCAAGAAGGCGCGCGCGGTCAGCTCGCCCAGGCGGTAGTCGAGCCACTGGCCGAGCGCGGCCTGGGTCGGGAACAGGCGCGCGCCGCCGTCCGCGGCGGCGCGCACGCGCGCGATGGCGGCGCCCAGTTCGGCGGCCAGCGCCGGGCGTCCGAGCGTCTCGCCCAGGTAGCTTTCCACCGGCCCGCCCGCATGCGAAGCCGAGGCGCCCAGGTGCGCGTACAGGGTCTCGGTCGGGCCTTCCAGGATGCGCAGCACGCGCGCGTCGCGCAGGATCTGCGGCGCCGCGTTGGTCTCGATGTAGCCGCGCCCGCCCAGCATCTGCACCAGTTGGTCGGCGGCGCTGCCGAGCGCCTCGGTGGCGGCGGTCTTGCAGGCCAGGTAGGCTTCGGCCGGGGCAGCCGCGCCCTGGTCGACTTGCCCGGCGATGGCGTATACCAGCGCTTCCACCGCGAAGATGCTGGAACCGAGTCCCTGCAGGCGCGCCACCGTCACCGGATTGGCGGCCAGCTTGCCGGTGGCGATGTCGCGCCGCGCCGCGTAGCGCGCCATCAGCTGGGCGCAGCGCTTCATGGCGCCGACGCAGATGCCGCCGATGCCCAGGCGGCTGAACAGCATGGCGTCGCGCGCCACTTCCATGCCCTCGCCCGGAGACAGCAGCATGGCGCCGTCGGGGACGAAGGCGTCTTCCAGGAACACCGTGTTCTGCACCATGCCGCGCATGCCCATGGTCAGCGATTCCGGTCCCTGCACCAGGCCCGGGTTGTCGGCTTCGACGGTGATGGCGCTGATGCCGAGCGGGGCGCCGCCCGCGTCGGTCGCCTTGGCGAACACGGTGGTCACGCCGGCCCACGAGGCCAGGCCGATCCACTGCTTTTCGCCGCTGACGCGCCAGCCGCCCTCGGTGCGCATGGCGCTGGCGCGCAGCGCCATCGGGTTCGAGCCGGCGTCGGGCTCGGTCAGGCCGAACGAGGCCATCTGGCGGCCGCTGGCCAGCGCCGGCAGCAGGCGTTCGCGCAGTGCCGGCGCAGCGAAGCGCAGCAGCGGGCGGATGCCCAGGCCGTTGTGCACGCCGACCATGGTGGCCACCGTCATGTCGACCGCGGCCAGCTGTTCCAGCACGCGCATCAGGTCGACGGTGGCGAGGTCGCGCCCGCCGTATTGCAGCGGCGCCTGCAGGCCGAAGAAGCCCTGGTTGCCGAGATCGAGCACGACGTACGGCGGCACCGTGCGGCGCTCGTCGATCACGCGCGAATTGATGCGGCGCTCGGCGTACTGGCGCAGCCAGGCGATCATGGCGTCGGCGCGGGCGCGGCTGCCGGCGGCGTCGGTGCCCGGCGCGGACGCGGGCGCATCGGGCGCGTCAAGGGCGGCCGGCGCCTCGGCAGCCGGCGCGGCCGGGGTGGCCGGCAGCGCCGGCGCGGCCGGGACGTCGGCGTCGGCATGGATGCTGCGGCGGTCGAACAGGCTGCCCGGCATCACCCACACCAGTTCCAGCTGGCCCAGCAGCGCCAGTTCCTTGCAGCGCGAGCGCTGCACCTTGCCGCTGGTGGTGCGCGGGAAGCTGCCCGGCCGCACGAACACGATCGACGACACCGACACGTCGAACTGCTGCGAGATCACGCTGGTGATGGCGCGCGCGCTGGCCTCGATCTGCGCCAGGTAGGCGTCGGTGGTGTGCGGGTGCTCGGTCTTCTGGGCGTGCTGGGCGGCGCGCACCAGGCTGCGGTTGGCCTCGGCCACGATCGCCAGCCGTTCCTGGCCCTGGATCTCGACCGAGAACGCGGCGCACATGTTCGGCTCGATGAAGTCGATGGCGCGCTCGATGACTTCCTCGACGTCCTGCGGATAGACGTTGCGGCCGTTGATGATGATCAGGTCCTTCAAGCGGCCGGTGATGAACAGCTCGCCGTCGCGGATGAAGCCGAGGTCGCCGGTGCGCAGGAACGGGCCTTCGTCCGTCTTGGCCAGGCGCGCGCCGAAGGTGGCCTCGGTCACGTCCGGGCGCATCCAGTAGCCGCGCGTCACGCTCGGGCCGCTGACCCAGATCTCGCCGACGCGCCAGTTCGACACCGGCAGGTGCGTTTCCGGATCGACGATCGCGACCCGGGTGCCGCTGCCGATGCGGCCCGAGCTGACGATCTCGCGCGCATCCTCGTCGTCCGGGGCGGCGTTGCGGATCTGGTTCCCTTCGAGCAGGGATTTACTCACCGTCATGACCACCGGCGCGGTCTCGATCGGCCCGCCGCTGACGAACAGCGTGGTCTCGGCCATGCCGTAGCACGGGAACAGCATGGTGTCGCGCATGCCGCAGGCGGCAAAGGCGTCGACGAAGGCGCGCAGCGTGGCGGCGCGCACCGGCTCGGAACCGTTGTAGGCGACCTTCAGGCTGGACAGGTCGAGCCCGGCCTTCTGGCTGTCCTGGACACGGCGCGCGCAGTAGTCCCAGCCGAAGTTGGGCGCGCCGGCGCAGGTGCCGCGGTAGCGCGAGATGGCCTGCAGCCACGCCAGCGGATTTTTCAAAAAGGCCGCCGGCGCCATCAGCACGCAGTGGAAGCCGACGTGCAGCGGCGAGACCACGCTGCCGATCAGGCCCATGTCGTGGAACAGCGGCAGCCAGCTGACCATCACGGTGTCCGGCGTGAAGCCGAAGCCGTTGCGGATCGATTCGACGTTGCTGGCGATGTTGCGGTGAGTGACCTCGACGCCTTTCGGCAGCGCGGTCGAGCCCGAGGTGTATTGCAGGAAGGCGATCGCGTCCGGATCGACCGGCGGCAGCGGCGTGGCCGTGTAGGTCGGTTCCAGTGCGTCGGTGGTCAGGACGGCGCGGTGGGCGGCGTCGACGAGGGACAGGCTGGCCTTGATCGCGCTCTCGCTGTCGACGCGGGTCAGGATCAGGGCCGGGTCGGCATCCTCGAGCAGGGCGCGCAGCCGGCGCGAGGCGCGGCTTTTATGCGGGATCGTGGCCGGCACGGCGATCAGGCCGGCCAGCTGGCAGGCCAGGTAGACGACGATGAACTCCAGCCCGGCCGGGTACAGCAGCAGCGCGCGCGAACCGGGCGCGGCGCGCTCGGCGAGGGCGCGCGCCATGCGCGAGGCGCGCTGCTCCAGCTGGCCGTAGGTGATCTCGTCGATCTTGCCGTCGTCGCGCAGGAAGGTGTAGGCCAGGCGCTCCGGCGCGGCCTGCGCATGGTGGCGCAGGCGATCGGTCAGCAGTTCGAGGGTGCCGTGCATGTCTCTCATGTCTTGTTCTCTCAGGCGTTGCCTTGGTTGCGTTGCAGGCGTGCTTCGCCGGCCTGGATCGCGGAACGTGCCCGCGCCACCGCGTTGCCGATCACCGGCGCGGCACGCTTGAGCTGCTGCATGTTGTGGTTGGCCATCAGCTGCAGGCGCAGGCGCGAGGCGCCCACCGGCACGCCGGGGAACTCGACCTGGTTGACGAACACCGACTGGTCGAACAGCATCTTGCCGACCAGGCGCGACACCTTTTCGCTGCCGATCAGCACCGGGATGATCGCCGACGGGATGCCGATGCAATTCAAGCCTTCGCCGGCCAGCAGGCCGCGCAGGCTCTCGACGTTGCGCATCAGGTCGGCGCGCAGGGCGGCGCCTTCGCTTGATCCGATGATGTTGATGCATTCCAGGATCACGGCCGACTGCACCGGCGACAGCGCGTTCGAGAACATGTGCGGGCCGGCGTACAGCTGCAGGTGGCGTTTCACGGCGCGCGAGGACGTCGCCACGAAGCCGCCGTTGGACGAGAAGGTCTTCGAGAACGCGCCCATGACCAGGTCGATCTTGCCGAGCATGCCCTGCTGTTCGATGCAGCCGCCGCCGTTGGGGCCGAGCGCGCCCAGGTCGTGTGCCACGTCCACCAGCAGGGTGGCGCCGTACTCGTGGCACAGGGCCTGCAGGCGGGCGATGTCGGGCGTGTCCGAGTCCATGCTGAACAGGCCTTCGGTGACCACCATGATGCCGTGCTCGGTGTCGCGCGCGCGGATCGCGCCCAGCAGCTGGCGCACGTGCTCGACATCGAGGTGGCGGTTGACCGTGACGTTGGCGGTGGCGGCGCTGGCGCCCTGGCGTAGCGAGGCGTGGGCGAACTGGTCGATGACGATGTGGTCCTGGGCCTGCACCAGCGCCGTGATGGCGCCGAAGGCGGCGCCCCAGCCGGTCGGGAACAGGGCCACGTGCTCGGCCTGCACCAGGCCGGCGATGGCCTGTTCCAGCGCCAGCGAGGTCTTGGTGTTGCCCAGCAGGACGGCCGAGCCGGCGCTGTGCGGGCCGGCGTCGCGCAGCGCCTTGGCGGCCGCTTCCGCCACGCCCGGGTGCGAGGCCAGCGACAGGTAGTCCTGGGAAGCGAAGTTGATGCCGCGCGCGCCGGTGCCGGCCTCGTCGCGGATGCTGGCGATCGGGTAGGGCGCGCCTTCGAGCGAGCGGGCGTACTGCCACAGGCCGTGCGCGGCGCGCTGGTCGTGCCAGCGCTCGACGCCGGCGGTGCGCGCCAGCAGGTCGGCGCCGCGCGGCTGCGCGAACTGGGCGGCGGTGCCGGACAGGGCGCCGCCGGCCAGCATCGCGTCGACCGCGCCGGCGAGCTGCCGTTCCGCGTCGAGTGCTGCGTTGTCCACTTGCGTATCGGCCGTTTGGAAAGGGATGGCCGGACCCGGACGTTCTTGACTCATATGCCTTCCTAACCCGCTCCCTGCACGGTCACGCCACCAGGCGCGCCGCCACGGACGGGGATGTCGTCTGCTGCCGCAGCAGCTCCGCGATGATGTCCGGACTGACCGGACGGTTGAAATAATAGCCCTGCGCGGCGTCGCAGCCCATGGCCTGCAGATCGGCCAGCTGCTCCCTCGTCTCGACCGCCTCGGCGATCACCTTCAACTGCAGGCGGTGCGCCATGTCGACGATCGATTCGGCCAGCGCATAGGCGCGCTCCTTGCCTTCCTGCTGCCCGAGGCGGACCACGAAACTGCGGTCCATCTTCAGGATATCCGCCGGCAATTCGGTGAGGTAACCCAGGCTCGAGTAACCGGTGCCGAAATCGTCGATCGAAATCTGTACGCCGGCCTGGCGCAAGCGGTCCAGGCCGGTCTGGTTCATGCTCATGTTGTCGATCAGGATGCCTTCCGTGATCTCCAGGTCGAGGCAGCGCGGATCGATGCCGGTGTCGGCGATCACGGCGAGGATACGCTCGACCAGGCCCGGATGCTTCAATTGGCGCACCGACAGGTTCACCGCCACCTTCAGCGCCGGCAGCCCGGCGGCGCGCCAGGCCACGTTCTGGGCGCAGGCGGTGCGCAGCACCCATTCGCCGATCGGCACGATCAGGCCGGTTTCCTCGGCCAGCGGGATGAAGCGGCCCGGCTCGATGCGGCCGTATTGCGGATGCGACCAGCGCAGCAGCGCCTCGACCCCGGTGATGCGGCCGCTGGCCAGGTCCACCTGCGGCTGGTACTCCAGCAGCAGCTGGCCGGCAGCGAGCGCCTCGCGCAGGTGGTTCTTCAACAGCAGGCGCTCGCTCGGCGGCAGGGCGGCGTCGGCCGAATACACCTGCACGTTGTTCTCGCCCCAGCTCTTGGCGCGCGTCATGGCGGTGTCGGCGCGCTTGAGCAGGGCGTCCATGTCGCACGACGGCGCCGGGTAGGTGGCGATGCCGATGCTCAGGCTGACGAAGCATTCGCGTGCGCCCGCCATCATCGGCAGCGCAAAGCGGTCGAGGATCTTTTCCGCCACCTGCTGGGTGTCGGCGGCGTTGGCCAGGTCTTCCAGGATGACGATGAACTCGTCGCCGCCCCAGCGCACGATGGTGTCCGATTCGCGCAGGCAGCCGCGCACGTGCCGGGCGGTCTGCACCAGGATCGCGTCGCCGGCCTCGAAGCCGAAGGCTTCGTTGAATTCCTTGAATTTATTTACGTTCAACAGCATCACGCCGATCTGGCGCTCGTTGCGCAGCGCGCGCGCCATCGCGTGGCCGAGGCGGTCGCGCAGCACGCGCCGGCCCAGCAGGCCGGTCAGCTCGTCGACCTGGCTGGCGTCGACATGCTCGGATGGCGCACCCGCCGCGGCAGGCTCGGCGTCCGGCCTGGCGGCCGCCCGGGCCGGCAGGTCGGGCTGCTGGCCGTAGCTCAGCACCAGGTTGCGCCCGCCCGACTTGGCCAGGTACAGCGCTTCGTCGGCGCGCGCCACGGTCTGGCCGATCGATTCGCCGCGGCGGAATTCGGCCACGCCGATCGACACCGTCACCGCCAGGTCCGGGGAGATAGCGCTAACGTCGAGGCGCTCGATACGCTGGCGCACCGACTCGGCGAATGCATGCGCCTCGTCCTGGCGGGTGCGCGGCAGCATCAAGAGGAATTCCTCGCCGCCGTAGCGGCCGAAGGAATCGGTCGCGCGGATCTGCTGCTGGATGCAGTGGGCGAATTCGCGCAGCACCGTGTCGCCGGCCGAGTGGCCGTAGGTATCGTTGATGCGCTTGAAGTGGTCGATGTCGAGCAGGCACAGGCTGAAGGTGGAACCGTCGCTGGCGGCGCGCTCGCGCTCGCGCTCGATCAGCTTGATCAGGTGGCGGCGGTTGTGGCTGCCGGTCAGCTCGTCGCGGATGGCCAGTTCGTTGATGAAGTTGAGCGCCTGCTCGAGCTTGATGAAGCCCTGCGTCTTGGTCAGTTCGAACAGCAGCACGAACACCACGATGACGATGTACAGGCCGAGGTCGCACAGCAGGTACAGCAGCGTGATGTCCTTGACCGGGTGGTCGGGCAGCGGGTAGCCCAGCAGCGGCAGCGCATATAGCGCAGCCACCGCCGCGCAGCTCATGACGAGCCAGAACACGGCGGTGGCCACGCCGCCCAGGAACATCGCCACCACCGGCGCCGCGATCAGCCAGCCGGCGGTGGGCGCCGACACCCCGCCCAGCGAATAGCTGAGCCAGGTGAAATTGAAGAACACCGCGCACAGGAACACCTCGCGCGCCAGCATGATGTTCCTGGTCAGGCGCAGCAGGAAGGGCGCCACGAACATGAAGGCGCAGCACAGCAGGATCTCGCGCGCCGCCGCGCCGAAGCCGAGCACGTAGTAGACCCAGGCATACACAGGACCCGAAAGGGCCGCCATCACGGCGGCGTTGATGACGTTCTGGGCACGCGTCAGCGTCGCGGCGTCATGCTGCGCATCCGGTGGAATGAACCACTGGATGGCTGCAATATACTTGCCGATGCAGCGTGAACCAAACGTCGTCATATCGTGTCTTTGTAACATCGCATGCATTGCCTGCTCTTCCATAGTTGCATGTTGAAAAGATTGCAATATGGAACTGATTTTAGATGGTAACATGGGGAATTATGCATACCCAATAGTTGTGCCCAATTCTTCGAGATACTGAACACTTAGTTGCAGCCGCGTCACACCTTGATGGTCGAAATCAAAGATGGGACTTGGCAAAGGGACATGTTTCGGAGTAGTAAATATGCCGCCGTAAATGGCCTGGATCGGCATCTAGCGGCACCGTGGCAGGCATGTCATCGATGCTGGGGATCGTCAGGCGTCGTGCATCCGGCAAACTGGTGCATGGAGACGCCGGGGACGGGACAGCGAGGCAGTGTAGCAGAGCTATATTTCCTCAGTGAACTTTATTACCCGTAAAGGGTATTGCTATTAAGGCAGTCATCGTCATGTCATGCGCTTGGCTTAAAGTCAACGATCCACTTTTGCGGATCCGACCATGCCAAGCCATCGATACCTCGTCCTTGCACCGCTGAACGCCGCCTTGCTGACCGCCATGCTGGCGCTGGGCACGGCGCCGGCGCGCGCCACTCCATTCACCATCATCGGCGCCAGCACGGCGGCGCAAACCCTCGGCAATGGACAGACCGGCACGGTCGCGCCGGGCGCCAGCCTGGGCGTTGCCGGCTCGACGGTGGCAGTGACCGTCGACGGCAGCAACGCCACGCTGAACAATGGCGGCGTCATCGCCCAGACCGGCAGCGGGCGCGCCATCCGCGACAACACCGGCGTGGCCAACCTCGTCATCAACAACGGCAGCCGCGACAACGGCAGCGCCGTCATCCGCACCGCGGACGCCGACGTCGTCCAGATGAACGTGGCGGGTGCCAGCGTCAAGCTGAACAACTACGGCAGCCTGGTCTCGCAGAACGCTTCCGCCGGCGGCGCCCAGGCGGTCGACTTCGCGGCCGTCACCGGCGCCAACGTCGTCAACAATTACGCCGGCGCGCTGCTGCAGGCCAGGGAAGCCGACGCCGTGCGCCCGGGCGCGGGCGGCATCGTCTACAACGCCGGCACCATCCGCGCCACCACTATCAGCGGCAGCGGCAGCGACGGCATCGACGGCCAGAACAACAGCGGCATACGCATTACCAACGACGGCGGCGGCCTCATCGACGGCGGCCGCCACGGCATCACCGGCGGCCAGGCTGCCGCCGCGGACGCGTTCGCGCTGAGCGTGACCAACAACGCCGGCGCCGTCATCCGCGGCAACAACGGTTCGGGGATCAATATCGACGGCCTGAATGCGCGGCAACTGCTCACCGTGATCAACCACGGCACGATCCTCGGCAACGGCATCAGCGGCGACGGCGACGGCATCGACGTCGATGGCCTGGCCAGCATCACCAATACCGGCATCATCCGCTCGACCAACGCATTCAATCCGACACCGGCGGGGCTGGCCTACAGCGAAGGCATCACCGCCGGCGGCGGCGTGATCGTCAACGCAGGCACCATCGAAGGCCTGGTCGCGGCCGGCAACGCCAACGCGGTCGGACGCGGCATCACGCTGGCCGGCAACGACATCGCCGGCGGCGCCCTGGCCGGCACCCGCGAAGGTTTATATGGCAACGCCACCATCGAAAACCGCGCCGGCGGCCTGATTCGGGGTCAGAGCGATTCCGCCATCGTCGCCCAGGGCGCCGCCAGCGGTTTCACGGTCACCATCGACAACCATGCCGGTGCCGTGATCCGGGGCGGCGGCGCCACCACCGCCGCCATCATGGGCGGGGCCGACCGCACCGTCATCGCCAACGCCGGCGTCATCGACGGCAGCAGCAGCGGCAAGGCGATCCAGCTCGGCGGCGCCGGCGGCAATGGATTGACCATCCTCGGCGGCGGCGCGCGCGTCATCGGCGCCATCGACGGCGGCGCCGGACGCGGCAACACGATGCTGGTCGACGCCGGCACCGGCAACCGGTTTACCTATGCCGGCGCGATCGCCGATTTCGACAGCGTCGAGTTCAGGAGCGGCGTCACCACGCTGTCCGGCCAGAGCAGCTACACCGGTGCGACCGTGCTGGGCGGCGGCACGCTGGCGCTGATGGGCGACGAGCGCATCGCCGCCGCCAGCGCGCTGGTGCTGGCCGGCGGCACGCTCGACCTGACCGGCGCGGGCAGCCAGACCTTCGCCAGCCTGAGCCTGCTGGACGACTCGACCATCGACTTCGGCCACGGCCGCCTTACCTTCGGCGGCCTGGGCACGGTCGCCGGCGGCAAGACCCTGGCGCTGGCCGAGGCACTGGCGACGTCCGGCTACCTCATGCGCTTTCTGGGCGATTATGCCGGCAATGCCGATTTCCTGGCCCTGCTGCGCGCGGCCGGCAGCGGAGACGTGAGGATCACGTCCAGTTTCGACGGGGTATATACGAACGTGCTGGCATCGGGTGAGGTGCCGGAGCCGGCCGGTCTTGCGCTGATGCTGGGCGGGCTCGCCATGATGGCAGCGCTGCTGCGGCGCGTCGCAAGATAAGCGATCTTATTTCAAGAAATTGTGAATTATTAAAGTTTTTTCCACTAAAAATGCTGGAAAGCAAAGCTTGTTTTATTAATTCAACCATAGCCGGTCGCCAAACGAAAATTTTGCATTTTGGAAAGGAAATA
Source organism: Massilia forsythiae (assembly GCF_012849555.1). Classification (NCBI taxonomy): domain Bacteria; kingdom Pseudomonadati; phylum Pseudomonadota; class Betaproteobacteria; order Burkholderiales; family Oxalobacteraceae; genus Massilia; species Massilia forsythiae. The sequence goes on along the minus strand of NZ_CP051685.1, from coordinate 1,212,096 downwards.
GTAAGGAGAAAATATAATGTTGTTCGCATGTTTATTTGTGACAATTCGAGAGTTTGTATTAATTACATTCACTTACAATAGTTAAATTATGCAAGCAATCTTGCTTGTCACAATCAAGAAGGAAGGCGCTTCAGGCGCCTGGCAATGAACATCATCGACATCGTCGCGGCTGGTATGCGTGAAGACAATAACCGTCTGAGCATCGTCAGCAGCAACCTGGCCAACGTATTGACTCCGGGCTACAAGCGCCAGATCGCGGCTGAACGCTTCGACGCCACGCTGGCTGCCTTGGGCGCGCCTTCCAGCTCCCATTCCATACAGATCGATAGCAGTGCGGGCGCCTTGCGTGCCACGGGTAACGCCGCCGACATTGCCATCGAAGGCGATGCCTGGTTCGAGTTCGACACCGCCGCGGGACCGCGCTACAGCCGCGGCGGCATGCTGCACGTCGACACCGCCGGGCGCCTGGTGAATGCACAGGGTGCACCGATCGTCACCTCCGGGGGCGCCGTACTCACCAGCGCGGCATTTCGCATCGATCCGAATGGCGACATCGTCCAGGGCGGGCGCGTCACCGGCCGGGTGAAACTGGTCTCGTTCGACCATCCCGAGCGTCTTCAGCCTGCCGGCGCCGGTCTGTACGACGCGACCGGACTGCAGGCATCGACGCAGACGCTGGACAGCCGGGTCCGCAGCGGTTTCATGGAAGCATCCAACGTCAACTCGCCGCAGGAAATGGTGCGGCTGAGCGAGACCGTGCGCCATTTCGAGTCGCTGCAGCGCGCGGTGCAAGGCTACGACGAAGCGCTGGGAAGCGCCATCCGCAAACTGGGAGAGTTCTGAAGATGAATGATTCGATGTACATCGCCGCGACCGGCATGGTGGCGCACCAGAAGAGTGTCGACGCGATCGCCAACAACATGGCCAACATCAGCACGCAAGGCTACAAGAAGAGCCGCGTGAATTTCGAAGACCTGGTGTATCGCGGCCTGGCCGCCGCCGCCAACCCGGACGCCGCCAACGGCGCGCCGGCCCTGCTGTCGGGCAGCGGCGTCGGTATCGCGGCCTTGACCAAGTCGTTCACGCAGGGCGAACTCAAGAAGACCGATGCCATGTTCGACGTCGCGATCCAGGGCGACGGCTTCATGGAAGTGACGCTGGCCGACGGCAGCCTGCAATACACGCGCGGCGGCGCACTGACGGTCAACCAGGACGGCTTGCTGGCCACCGCCGGCGGCTTGCCGCTGCGTCCCGCAGTACGGGTCGGCACCGACGTGCGCCAGCTGACCGTGCAGGCCGACGGCATCGTGATGGCGCAATCCGACAGCCAATCCTCGGCCATCGAGGTCGGCCGCATCGAGCTGGCCCATTTCGCCGATGCATCCGGCCTCACGCCGCTCGGTACCAACCTGTACAAGGCCACCGAACGTTCCGGCGATGCCATCTACGGCCAGCCGGGCGAGGGGCCGTTCGGGACCCTGGCGCAGGGTTACCAGGAATCGTCGAACGTCAACATCGTGCAGGAAATGGTCGATTTGATGGTGGCGCAGCGCGCCTACGAATCCAGCGTGAAGGTCATCCAGGCGTCCGACGAGATGCTGGCGATGGGAAACAACCTGCGTAAGTAATCCAGCCAGCAAGCCGCTCATGTTTCGTTTTCAGCATGCCGCCCGGACGGCGGCCTTCGCATGCCTGGCCTTGGGCTCGGCAACCGTTGGCGCCGCCGCCGTGCCCGTCGCCCTGGTCATGCGCGCCGACGTCACGGTCGAGACGCGCACCATCCGCCTGCAAGACCTGCTCGAGCGCCCGGCAGCGGCTTCCCTGCCGGATTGCGTGCTGCAGGCGCAGTTCGGTGCGGCGCCGCTGGTACAGCAGGCCGTGACCCTGAACCGCGCGACGGTAGAGCGGCAGCTGCTGCGCGCCGGCTGCGTCGCGGCCGTGCATTGGGAAGGGGCGCAGGTGGTGCGGGTGCACAGCGCCGGCCAGCTGGTCGATGCGGCGCTGCTGCAAGGGAAGGCCGAGGAATTCCTGCGCCAGCGGCTGGCCGGCCGCTACGCGCACGTCGACCTGGTGCCGAGTACGGCGCTGGCCGCCGTCGCCGTACCCAAGGGCGCGGTCGCGGTGACGGTGCGGGGCGACATTCCGCCGCCAGGCCAGGTGCGCATCCCGGTGTGGCTCGACATCGCGGTCGACGGGGACCTGTATCGCTCGGTGGTTGCCGGCTTCGATGTCAGGGCGAGCCAGCCGGCATGGATCGCGCGCCGCGACCTGGAAGCCGGCGCCACCGCGCAACGCGACGATTTCGTGTTGCAGGACACGCCCGTCGAGCGCTTGAAGCAGCTCCCCATCGGCGCCGATACGCCGCCTGACGCCATTCGCCTGCAGCGCCGCATCCATGCCGGCGAAGCGCTGACGGCGCTGCACCGCCCGGCCCGGGCCGCCGTGCTGCGCGGCGATCGCGTGAAACTGGTCTACGGTACCGGCACGGTGGTGGTGGAAACCGCGGCGATCGCCATGAACGATGCGCAGCAGGGACAGGCACTGCTGGTGCGCGCGCTGGCCGGCACCGCGCCCGTGCAGGCGCGCCTGGTTGGCGCGGGCATCGCCCGCCTCGAGGAATGATGATGACGACACGTAAAACGATCGCCCTGGGCATCGCCCTGGCCACGCTGCTGCAGGCCGCCCAGGGCACCAGCCTGTACGACCCCAAGACGTTCCAGCCGCAGACCTCGGACCTGCGCCCGCGCCGCATCGGCTCGCTGGTCACCGTGCTGGTCTACGAGAGCGCCAGCGCCAGCAGCACGGCCAACACCTCGGCCAGCCGCGATGCCGGCATCGGCCTGTCGGTGCAGACGCCGTCGCACGACCACCAGGCGGCGATCGACGCCTCCAACCGCATGGACGGGCGCGGCAAGACCGAGCGCCAGGGCAAGGTGCTGGCCCAGCTGACCGCGGTGGTGACCGGCGTGACCGCCGAAGGCGACCTGCGCATCGCCGGCGAGCAGGTGCTGGACATTAACAACGAACGCCAGCAGATCCGCATCGAGGGCACCGTCAGGGCCCAGGACGTATCGGACCTGAACGTGGTGCTGTCGACCCGCATCGCCAACGCCAGGATCAGCTACTCGGGACAGGGCGACCTGGCCGACCGCCAGCGGCCATCCTGGTGGCAGCGCTTCGCTTCCTTGTTCGGGATCTGACCATGAACCGTCCCGGACGCATCGCGGCATACCTGTTCCTGTCCCTGTGCGCCTGCTGCGCGCAGGCCCAGGGAATCCGCATCAAGGACCTGGGCAAGGTCTCCGGATGGCGCGAGAACGCGCTGCTCGGATACGGCGTGGTGACCGGCCTGGCCGGCACCGGCGATTCCGCGCGCAGCAAGATGACGCGCCAGTCGCTGACCAACATGCTGTCGCGCTACGAACTGAACCTCGCCGCCGAGGATATCCAGAGCAGGAACGTGGCGGCGGTCATGGTGACGGCCAACCTGTCGCCGTTCGCGCGCGCCGGCGACCAGATGGACGTGACGGTCACTTCCATCGGCGACGCGCGCAGCCTGGTCGGCGGTACCCTGGTGATGGCGCCGCTGAAGGCGGCCAATGGCCAGATCTACGCGCTGGCGCAGGGCGCGCTGTCGGTGGGCGGCTACAAGTACGACATGAACGGCAACGTGGTGCAGAAGAACCACCCCACGGTGGCATCGATTCCCGCCGGCGCGACGGTGGAGCAGGGCATCGTCAACGAGGTCGGCCGCGATGGCGCGATTACCTTCGTGCTGAGCGAGCCGGACTACACGACCGCGAACCGGGTCGCGACCGCGATCAACCGCGCCCTGGGCGCCGACACCGCGACCGCGCGCGACGCCTCCGGCATCGACGTGCGCCTGCCGGGCGGCAAGGCGCGCACCGCCGAATTCATGATGGCGCTGGAAAACGTGACGGTCGAGCCGGACCGCCGCGCCCGGGTCGTCATCAACGAGCGTACCGGCACCGTGGTGGCCGGCGCCGACGTGCGCATCGCCAAGGTGGCGATCTCGCACGGCGACCTGAAGGTGTCGATCGTGACCGACAACACCGTGGTCCAGCCGCTGTCGGTCGGCTACGCCGGCGCCGGGGTACGCACCGCACTCGTGTCCAACAGCCGGGTCGACGTCGCCGAACGCGGCGAAACCGGATTCGTCGCCAGCGACAACACGGTCGGCGACCTGGTGCAGTCGCTCACGCGGATCAGGACCAACACGCGCGACATCATTTCCATCCTTCGTGCGGTCAAGGCGGCGGGCGCACTCCACGCCGACCTGATCGTACAGTAACCGCAGCAGAGGAACCCGAATTGTTCAATCTCGTAGCAAGCAGCACCACGGCGCTGCTCGGCGCCGCCCTGGACGTGACGAGCCTGCGCCAGCAGGCGATCGCGCAGAACATCGCCAACGCCAACACGCCCGGCTACCGCCGGGTCATGGTCGACTTCGACGCCCAGGTCGACGGCCTGCGGCGCCAGGCCGGCGGCGCGCAGCGCACGGCGGGCACCTTGATGCGCCCGCACATCGTGCCGGCGGCCGATGCGGCGCAGGCGAACGACGTCTCGCTCGACCTCGAGGTGGCTGACCTGTCCGATACGGTCCTGCGCCACCAGGCCCTGCTGAAGGTCGTGAGCCGCGAATACGCGATCATCGGCACGGCGATCACGGAAGGGAAGCGTTGATGGCCTACGAAAACGCATTCCAGATCAGCGCCGCCGGCTTGGCCGTCGAGAAGCTGCGCGTCGATACCGCCGCCGCCAACATCGCCCACATGCACAGCGCCGCGCCGAACGCCGCGCAGCTGTACCGGCCGCTCAAGGTGGTGGCCGACCAGGCGCTGGCGTTTTCGCGCCAGTTCGACGGCTTGTACCGCCAGCGCGGCGCCGCGGCCCAGGTGGTGGAGCAGGACGCCGCGCCGCGCCTGGCCTACGAGCCGGGCCACCCGTACGCCAACGACAAGGGCTTCGTCGCCTATCCCGGCATCGACCAGACCCAGGAAATGCTGACCTTGACCACTGCGCTGCGCGCCTACGAAGCCAACGTGGTGGCGATGAGTGCCGCCAAGACCATGGCGGCGCGCGCCCTGGAAATCGGAGGCCAGCAATGAGCATCGATCCGATCGCGCTGCTGGCGCAGGCGGCGCCCGCCCAATTCACCGGCGACGGCATGCGCGCGGCGGCGCCGGCGCAACCCTTCGGCGCCTGGTTCGAACGCGAACTGGGAGAGGTCAACCGCGCCCTGGGCGTGGCCGACCGCGACGCGCGCCTGCTGGCCGCCGGCCAGCCGGTGGCGCTGCACGAGGTGATGATGCACGTGGAAGAGGCCAAGCTTTCTTTCCAGTTGCTGGCGCAGGTCAGGAACAAGGTCCTGGAGGGATACCAGGAAGTGATGCGGATGCAGGTGTAGGGGATACGGCGTGAGTTTCTTATCGACTATCTGGCGTGGCCAGGGAACGGGCGGGCGCGCCGGCATCGTGGCGGGCATGGTCTTCATCGTCGCCGCCGTGGCGGGGTTGGCGGTGTGGAGCCTGACCGCCAGTTACCAGGTGCTGTTTTCCGACCTCGGCCAGCGCGACGCCGCCGCCATGACGGCGGAACTGGACAAGCTGAAAGTGCCGTATCGCCTCGAAGGCGACGGCAACACCATCCTGGTGCCGGCCGAGCAGGTGCACAAGACCCGCCTGAAGCTGATGGCGGGCGAATTGCCGCTGCACGGCGGCGTCGGCTTCGAAGTCTTCAACAATGCCGACTTCGGCATGACCGAATTCGTCCAGAAGGTCAACTACCAGCGTGCGGTGCAAGGGGAGCTGACCAGGACCATCCAGGCCATCGAGAACGTGCAGTCGGCACGCGTCCATCTGGCGATCCCGGAACAGGGATTGTTCAAGAAGACGGTGAATCATCCCAAGGCGTCGGTGACGATCGCCATGAAGCGCGATACCGCGCTGTCGCACGAGCAGACGGTCGGCATCGCGCGCCTGGCGGCGGCGGCGGTGCCGGAGATGCAGACCGGCGACGTCACCATCGTCGACCAGCACGGCAACGCGCTTACCGGCGCCGCCGGCGAAGCCGACCTGCAGGGCGGCGCCCAGCTCGACAGCAAGCGCAGCACCGAGGAATACCTGGCCCGCAAGGCCGCGCGCGTCCTGGACAGCACCTTCGGCCCCGGCCAGGCGGTGGCCAGCGTCGACGTCGTGCTCAATCTGGACCAGAGCAAGGTCACCACCGAGGAAGTGCTGCCGGCGCGCGGCGCGGCCACCGGGCTGGCAGTGCGCCAGCGTGTCGTCAACCGCGACCCGGACGCCGACGGCGTGCAGGGCGCGCGCCCGGACGACGTCAAGCGCAGTACCGAAACCGAATACCAGGCCGGCCGTCGCGTCGAGCAGGTATCGGTGGCCGCCGGCGCCATCCGCCGCATGACCGTGGCGGTGATGGTGCAGCCGGCCCTGCACGAGATCCAGCGCGAACAGTTGAAGGAAGTCGTGGCGATGGCGGTCGGACTGAATCCGGACCGCGGCGACGCCATCGTGCTGTATTCGGCGGATCGTATCGCGCCGATCATGCCGCACACCGACGTCACGCCCCCGCAGGCGCCGGCTGCGCCGGACACGGCGCAAGCCCTGCCGCAGGCGCGGCGCGGCGAAGGGTTCGACACCGGCCTGGCCGTGCGTTTGCTGCTGGCCGCGTTCCTGGTGATCGCGGCAGCGCTGCTGCTGTACCGCCGGCGCCGCACCGCGCGCGCGCGCCAGCCGGGCCGCCTGAGCGCCAGCGAGCGCGAAGCCCTGCTGCGCGACGTGCGCGGCTGGATCGGCAACACGGACGGTGCGGCGGCGCTCGACCGGAGCAAGCCATGAGTACCGGACACCGCCAGGCAGCCGCGGCCTTGTACGGCCACGGCGATGCCGACCGCGAGGCGGTGCTCGGCGCGCTGCCCGAGGCCGACCGCGCCGTGCTGCGTCGGCACCTGGCCGAGATGGCCGCGCTGGGGTTCGAGCGGGTGCCGCTCGACCGCGCCGCCCTCGACCCGGCCGTGGCCGACGATGCGGATGCGCAGGCGCCGGACGGCGCCGCGCGACGCGTCCTGCAGTCAGCGTCCGCGCACCAGCTGTTCGGTGTGCTGGCCGCCGAACCGGCCGGCCTGGCGGCGTTGTTCCTCGAGTGCGGTCCGTGGCCGGCCGAACGCGCGCTGGTCGCCATGTTCGAACCGGAACGGCGCGCCCGCATCGACGCCGTGCGCAAGGCCGGCATGACGGCGGCGCCGGCCTTGCGGGCGGCGTTGCTCGATGCCCTGGCGGCGGACCTCCCCGCCGCCGTCCCGCAGGCGCGCGCCGCGCGCCGCGGCCTGGCACTGCTGACGGGATGGATGCCATGGGCGAAGTGATTTTCAAGCCCGAGATTTCCGGCGCCCCGCGCCAGCTGGCACGGCCGGGTGCGCCGTCGGCCCGCGACATGCTGCAGGAGCCGAGCGCCGAACAGCGCCTGCGCGACGAGAACACGGCCTTGCGCATCGCCCTGCAGGACGTGCAGAACGACCTGGACGCAGCACGTTCGGCTGCCGCGGCGGATCTGGCGCGCGTGCGCGAGGCCGTCGCACGGGAACAGGCCGCGTCGCATGCGCAGGCCGCGCGCGCCGGACTCGACGAAGGGCGGCGCCAGGGACTGGCCGAAGGCCGCCGCGCCGCCGACGAGGCGGCCGCCGCCAGGCTGGCGGAGATCGACAAGCTGATGCGCAGCCTGGCCGACGCCCGCCGCCGGGTGCTGGCGGAGGCCGAGGCGATGGTGGTGGAATCGATTTTCGCCGGCGTGTGCCGCGTGATCGGCGCGCATGCGCTCGACCCGCGGGTGCTGCGCGCCTCGATCGCGGCGGCGCGCGCGGCCTACGGTACGGCCGACGGCGTGAGCGTCGGCATCCATCCGGCCGACCACCGCCTGCTGGGCGAAACCGCCGCGCCGGAATGGCTGGCGCGCGCCGGGCTGGTCGCCGACGAAGGGGTCGGACGCGGCGGCTGCATCGTGCGCGGACCGGAAGGCGAACTCGATGCGCGCCTGGAAACGCAGGCCGGCCTGTTGCAGGCGGCGCTGCTGGCGGCCCATGGCGGCGGCGAGGAACGCGCCGATGCGTGACTATGTCCAGGCGATCCAGGCCGCCGAAATGACCCGCCGTACCGGGCGCGTGGTGGCCGTGGCCGGCGACATGCTGGAAGCGGCCGGGCCGCGCGCGGCGGTCGGCGAAGTCTGCGATCTCGAGATCGACGGGCGCACGACGGTGCCGTGCGAGGTGGTCGGCATCCGTCCGGGCCGCACCATCCTGATGCCGCAGCGCGCGCTGCGCGGCGTGCAGGCCGGCTGCCTGGTGCGCGCCACCGGCCGCCATGCCGGGGTGATGGTGGGCGACGCCCTGCTCGGACGCGTGATCGATGCCTTCGGCGCGCCGCTGGACGGACGGCCGGCGCCGGCCGGACTGGCGGCGCGGCCCTTGAACGCGCCCGCGCTCAATCCGCTGGCGCGCCCCGCCATCGACGCCATCCTGGAAACCGGCGTGCGCGCCATCGACGCCATGCTGCCGCTCGGACGCGGCCAGCGCATCGGCATCTTCGCCGGCAGCGGGGTCGGCAAGAGCACGCTGCTGGGCATGATGGCGCGCCACGTCGAGGCCGACGTCAACGTCATCGCCCTGATCGGCGAGCGCGGCAGGGAAGTGCGCGAGTTCATCGAGCACCAGCTCGGCGAGGAAGGCCTGGCGCGCAGCGTGATGGTGGTGGCCACCGCCGACCAGTCGCCGCTGGCGCGCACGCGCGCGGCCTATACGGCGACGGTCATCGCCGAGCATTTCCGCGCCCAGCGCCGCGACGTGCTGCTGATGATGGATTCGCTGACGCGCCTGGCGATGGGGCGCCGGGAAATCGGGCTGGCCGCCGGCGAACCGCCGACCGCGCGCGGCTATACGCCCTCCATCTTCAGCGAGATCCCGGCGCTGTGCGAACGCTGCGGCACCGCCGGCGGCGGCGGTTCGATCACCGCGCTGTACACGGTGCTGGTCGACGGCGACGACTTCAACGAGCCGATCTCGGATACCGTGCGCGCCACGCTCGACGGCCACATCATGCTGTCGCGCGACCTGGCGCAGGAAGGACATTTCCCGGCGATCGACATCCTGCAGAGCACCAGCCGGCTGGCGGGACAGCTCGCGACCAAGGACGAGCGCCAGCTGATGCGGCGCGTGCTGGAACTGCTGGCGACTTACCAGCGCAACCGCCAGATGGTCGACATGGGCGCGTATCGCGCCGGCGCCAGCGCCGCGATCGACCAGGCGCTGGCCTGCCATCCGGGCTTGACCGCGGTGCTGCGCCAGCAGCTCGACGAGCCGACCGCGCGCGCGGAGGCCGTGAAACGCCTGGCAGCCGTGCTGCAGGAGCAGGGCGCATGACGGCGCGCCGTTTCCGCTACGGCCTCGAAGCCATCCTGGCGACCAGGCGCTGGGAGGCCGATGCGGTCCAGCGCGAGCTCGGCGACGCCAACCTGGCGCTGGCGCGCCAGCAGGAGGAGGTGGACGCGCTGCGCCGGCAACTGGCGCACACGGCGTCTGCCGCCGCGCTCGGCGCGAGCGAGTTCGCCAACCGCCGCCGCCACCTGCTGGCCACGGCGGCGGACGTCACCGTGTCGCAGGGGCGGTTGCGCGGCCTCGAACGGGATCGGGATGCCGTGGCCGAGCGTGCCGTCGCGGCGGCGGGCGCGGTGAAGGCATTCGAAAAGGACCGCCGTGCGGCGCGGCTGCGCCACGGCGCCGCGCTGGACGTGCTGGCGGCCAAGGACGCCGACGACCATTGGCTGATGCACAAGGCAAGGGAGCGTAACGATGGAAATTAAGCCAGGCATGACGCCGGAACGCGCGGACCCGTTTTCCGCGCGCGCCAGCCGGCAGGCGCCGGAAGCGCGGCAATCGAAATGGCTGCAGGAGCTCGAGCGCGAGCTGCTGGAAAGCGGCCGCCAGCGGCCGCAGCCCGTCGCGGCCGTGAATGGCGCGCCGGCGCCGGAGGCCGCGCAGCCGGCCGCGGCGGCCGCGGGTGCAGCGGCCGCGGGTGCAGCGGCGGCAAGTGCGGCGCCGCGGGCGGGCGTGCGCATGCAGCCCGGCGCGGCGCATGCCGCCGCGGCGCCGGCGCCGGCGCAGGAGATGCAGGCGCGCGCGGCGCAGGATGGCGGCATGCACGACGCCGCGCCGGCGGCTGCCGAAGCCGCGTTCGCGGCGCCGCGAAGCGCGGTCGCGGCCGCCGCGGATGCCGCCGTGCCCGCGCAACAAGCGGCCGGCCTGTCCGCTGCAGCGATGGCCGCGCTGCCGGCCGCGCGCGGCGCATTCCACGCCGCCTCCGCGTCCGCTGTGCCGGTAGCGCCGGACAACGCCTCCACGATCGCGGTCGCGAGCGCATCGCCCCGCTTCGCGGCGGCGCCATGGCAGACGGCGGCGGCGCTCCCCGAGGCGCAGGCCGAGGCCGGCGAGCCGGCCGAGGAAGCACCGCCCGCGGCGCCGGCGCAGGCGGCTGGCGAGGAATGGACGGAACAGCGCCTGCACCTGTATCGCGACGGCGACCGGGTGCAGGCCTGGATCCGCGACGCGCGCCTGGACGCGGGACAAGCGCGTTCGGTGCGCGCCGCACTCTCGACCGAACTGGCCCAGGCCGGCCAGGCGCTGGTGTCGTTCAGCGTCAACGGCCAGCGTATCGCCGCTCCGTACGGCGCGGTACGAGCCGATGCGGCGCCGGCGGCGCCCGCGCGTACGGAACAGGGGGCCGGCGGCGCCCGTCAAGGCAGACAACCAGGGAGAAAAGCATGACCATCACCAGTACCGCGCCGGTGGGCGGCGGCGCCGCGGCCCAGGCCGGCAACATCGGCATCCAGGATTTTCTCAAGATCCTGACCTCGCAACTGAACAACCAGGATCCGCTCAAGCCGATCGACAACCAGGACTTCGTCGCCCAGATCGCCCAGTTCGCCTCGCTCGAACAGAGCCGGCAACTCAACGAGAAGCTCGATTCCCTGCTGACGGCGCAATCGTCGATGCAGTCGATCGGCCTGCTGGGCAAGACCATCGACATCGACAAGAACGGCAACACGCTCACCGGCAAGGTCAGTGCGCTGGACCTGTCGTCCGGCCAGCCCCTGCTGACGATCACCACCTCGAGCGGCCAGTTCGAGAGCGGCATCTCGCTTGCGCAAGTCATCACCATCCGATAGGAAGCGTCATGTTCGATACCATCTATGTCGGCACTTCGGGCCTGCTGACCCATGCCAAGGGACTGCGCGTGGTCGGCGACAACCTGGCCAACGTCAACACGCCCGGTTTCAAGAGCGCCCAGCTGCAGTTCTCGGACCTGTTCGAGCAGGGCTCCGGGCTGTACTCGCAAAAGCAGGAAAACCACGGCGCCACCGGCACCGGCGTGACCTCGCTCGGCAGCCGCATCAATTTCAGCGCCGGCCTCGACCAGACCACCGGCAACGCGCTCGACCTGAGCATCCAGGGCAACGGCTTCTACGTGATCAAGCGCGGCGACGCGTTGCTGTACACCCGTTCGGGCGATTTCCGCTTCGACGCCGACGGCATCCTGGTCAACTCGGCGGGCGACCACGTGCTCGGCATGGACGCCTCCGGCAAGCTGGCCGACATCTCGCTGGCCGGCTACGAGCGCAGCGCGCCGGTCGCGACCACCACCGTCAAGTTCAGCGGCAACCTGACCGCGCCCACCGCCACCGCCACCACGACGGATGCCGGCACCGCGACCGCCACGGTCATCGACGCGGGCGGCGCTTCGCATACGCTCAACCTCGCCTTCAAGAGCAGCGCCACGGGCAGCTATACCGTCACCGTGACCGACGGCACCACGGCGGTCGGCAGCGGCACCATCAAGTTCGCCGCCGGCGCGCCGGTGGCCGGATCGGATTCGATCACCGTCAACTATGCGCCGGCCGATACCACGCCGTTCGACGTCAAGCTGGACTTTTCCGGCAACGTCACGTCGCTGGCCAGCAGTACGCTGCTGACTGCTGCGCAGGACGGGTACGTCCCCGGCACGCGCAAGGACCAGTCGATCGAGGCCGACGGCACGGTCAAGATCTTTTATTCGAACGGCAAGGATGCCAAGGGCCAGCGCCTGGTGCTGGCCAACTTCGGATCGGAAGACGACCTGGAGCAGGTCGGCGGCAGCGCCTTCCGCCTGCGCGGGGAGGACGGCGTGTTCTACGGCTATGCCGGCGACGGCTCGTTCGGCTCGCTGCTGGCAGGCCACCGCGAGGGGTCGAACGTCGACCTGGCGTCCGAATTCAGCAACCTGATCCTCATGCAGCGCGGCTACCAGGCGTCGTCCCACGTGATCAGCACCGCCAACGACATGATCCAGCAGTTGTTCGACATGAAAGGCAACCGCTGATCGTGACGCACGTACTGAGCTTGATCGGCAGCGGCCGCCTGGCGCTCTTGGAGCGCGCCGTCGCGGCGGCGCTGCAGCCCTGGCGCGACGCCTGGGGCATTCCCGTGGATGCGGTCGGCGTCGCCGTGCGGCGCGCCGGCCAGGTGGAGCCGGCTGCGGCGGCGGCGCAACGGGCGGCCGCGGCGGCGGCATGGCGCGGCGCGCTGCGCGACTGCCTGTTTCCGGACGGCGGCGCGGGACTGTACGCGTCCCCGCCGCTGCTGGCGCCGCGCCTGGCCGGGCAGGCGGACGAAGCGCTGGGCGCATTGATGGCGCAACTGGCACAAGCGGCCGGGAACGCGGCGGCGCCGGCCGCGGTCGAGATCGACCTGGGCATCGGCGCCGGCGCCCGCCGCTTCGCCCTGCCGCGCACGGCGGTCGATGCGCTGGCGCCGAAGCCGGCCGCGCAGGGGACGGCACTGGAAGCGGTGGACCTGGGCGGCGTGACGGCGGCGGCGGAAGTGATCCTGGAAGTCGACGCCGGCGCGACCGAGGTGCCGCTGGGGGCGCTGGCAGCGCTGCGCCCCGGCGACGTGCTGCGGCTCGACAGCCGCCTGGACCAGGCCTTGACCGTGCGCGTACGCGGCGGCGCGGCGATCGCGCTGGGCTATCTGGGACGCAGCGGCGATTACGCCGCGGTGGAAATCGTGAAATCATCAACAGGAGCGGCAACATCGTGAGCAGTTCAAACAGCAAGAACATCGAACACCAGGGCGCCACGGCGCAAGTGCTCAGTCTCGGGGAACTGCCGCAGCGGCAGACCGGGCAGGCGGTGGCCGCGGGCGCCATGGGCGTGTTCGAAGGCGTGCCGGTATCGGTCAACGTGGTGGTCGGCACGGCGCGCAGCACCATCGGCGAGGTGATGGCGCTGCGCGAGCATGCGGTGCTCAAGCTCGACCGCCAGGTCGACCTGCCGGTCGACGTCGTGTTGAACGGCAAGGTCATCGCGCGCGGCGAGCTGCTCGCCGTCGACGACAATTTCGGCGTGCGCATCACTGAAGTCGCCAGCCTGGGCGCCAGCCTGTGAAGTGGTGCAAGGTCATGGCCGTGGCGGCCTCGCTGCACCTGTTGCCGGCGATGGCGCAAACCCAGCCGGCCCCCGCGGCGCGGCCGGGCGCGCCGTCCGCCATTCCGTTCAAGCGCGACAACGCCGGCATGGGCGCGGCGCCCTCCGCCGGTGCGGTGGGCGCTCTGCTGGCGCTGCTGGTCGCCGGCGGCGCCGGCGTCGCCTGGCTGCGCAAGCAGCTGAAGATCGGCGGACGCGCCGGCCGTCCGGGACTGGTCACGGTGCTCGAATCGCGCCGGCTCGGACCGAAGGCCTTGCTGTCGGTGGTCGAGTTCGGCGGACAGCGCTACCTGCTGTCGCAATCCGATGCCGGCGTGCAGTGCGTGGCCAGCGTGGCGGCACCCCAGGCGCAGGAGGACGCGTGATGGCGCCGCGTTCCGCACCGGCGCGCCGCGGCCGCTGGGCGCTGCTGGCCGCCGGCCTGCTGTTCGCCGGCGGCGCCGCGGCGGCGCCGGCGACGCTGCTGCCGGGCGTGCAGGTCGACCTGGCCGGCAACATCCCGGCGGGCGAACTGGCGGCGCCGCTACGCATCCTGTTCGCGCTGACGGTGCTCAGCCTGGCGCCGGCGATCCTGATGTCGATGACCTCGTTCATCCGGATCGTGGTCGTGCTGTCGATGCTGCGCCACGCGCTGGGCATGCAGGAGACGCCGCCGAACACCGTCATCGTCAGCCTGTCGCTGTTCCTGACCTTCTTCACGATGGCGCCGGTGCTGCAGCAGGCCAATTCGCAGGCGCTGCAGCCGTACATGGCCGGCCGCATCCAGTCGGCAGAGGCGTTCACCCGGGCGGCGGCGCCACTGCGCGACTTCATGGTGCGCCAGACGCGCGAGCAAGACCTGGCGCTGATGGTGGAACTGGCCAAGGCCGAGCGTCCGGAAACCATCGACCAGATCGGCATGCTGCAGTTGATCCCGGCCTTCATGCTGTCCGAGCTGCGCTCGGGCTTCCAGATCGGCTTCGTGATCTTCCTGCCGTTCCTGCTGGTCGACCTGATCGTCTCCAGCGCGTTGATGTCGCTGGGGATGATGATGGTGCCGCCGGCATCGATTTCGCTGCCGATCAAGATCCTGCTGTTCGTGCTGATGGACGGCTGGAACCTGGTGGTGCGGGCCTTGCTGGGCACCTTCGCTTGACATGGACCGCCTCGAACAGTCGTTGTCGCCGGCCGATGCGCAGCTGCAGGCGCTGTGGCTGGAGGCGCGCGGCGGCAATGCCGGCGCGCGCGAACGATTGATCGAGCGCTACCAGGGATTCGCGCGCATCATGGCGGCCAAGTCGTTCGCCAGGCGCGTCAACGACGAGAGCGAGTTCGACGACTATTTGCAGTACGCGCGCATCGGCCTGATCGAGTCGGTCGACCGCTTCGATGCCGGCCGCGGGATCAAGTTCGAGACCTTCGCCGCGGTGCGCATCAGCGGCGCCATCCTGAACGGCCTGGCGTCGAGCAGCGAACTGCAGCGCCAGCTGGCGACGCGGCGCAGCATCCTGTCCGAGCGCGTGGCTTCCTTGCGCGACGAGGAGGCCAGGCCGGACGAGGACGTGTTCGCGCAGCTGGCCGACATCGCGGTCGGCATGGCGCTCGGCTTCATGCTGGAAGAGACGGGCATGTACCGCGACGGCGAGCGCACCGGCATGGACGATTGCTACGCCGGGCTGGAGATGCGCCAGTTGCAGGAGCAGGTGCGCAGCGCGCTCAAGGAGTTGCAGGGCAACCGCGCGACGGTGATCGGCTACCATTATCTGCAGCAGATTCCGTTCGAGCAGATCGCCACGATGCTCGGGCTCAGCAAGGGACGTATCGCGCAGCTGCACCGCGAAGCGCTCGGCACGATGCGTGAGCGGTTGCGCGGCACGGCGCTCGATACACGGTTTTGAACAGCGCCGCCGGACGGCGCACGAGAAGAGGGGAAACGACATGAACAACGACCTACTTGGCGGCCTGGACCAGGCCGAACTGCTGGCGCTGGCGCTGGATGCCAGCCAGCGCGACCAGCACGCCGACGCGCTGGCCTGCTACAAGGAACTGGCGGGCCGGACCGGCGCGCCGGCGCAGGCGCACTTCGGCATGGGCGCGATGCTGGCGCAGCTGCGCCTGTACGAGCGCGCGATCGAATCCTACCAGCGCGCGCTGGACGCCGATCCGGCGCTGCATCCGGCGCGGGTCCAGCTGGCGCTGCTGCTGATCGGCCAGGCGCGCACGCAGGAGGCGGCCGAGGCCGTGCAGCCGCTGGCGGCGCTGCCCGACACGGCCTACCGCCACTTCGGCGCCGGCTTGCAGGCCCTGTGCGAGGACCGCCTGGCCGACGCCGCGCGCGAACTGAACGAAGGTATCGCCATCGGCAGCGGCAACCCGCCGCTGGACGGCGACCTGGCCAAGCTGGCCGCGGCGGCCGCCGAAGCGGCGGGCAAGACCCGGGACGATGCGCCGGCGCCGGCGCAGCCCGAGCCCGAGCCGGACCTGGCCGGTTCGCACCTGCTGCTGTCGGCCTATTCGCAATTGACGCGCCATTGATCCGGGGCGTGCGGTGACCCAGTCGATCAACCCGGTGCGCGACCTGGTCGCGGTGATCCAGGGCCGCTTCGCGGCAGGCACGCAGACGCTGCGCCGCGGCAAGCCCGCCGCCGTCAAGGCAGCGGGCGCCGCTGCGGCCCGGCGCGGCCTCGAGGCGGTCATCGAAAAGCGGGTCGCCGCCATCGATCCCGACGAACCGCAGCGTGGGCGCAAGGCATTCCGCGTGTTCCTGGAAGCGGTGCTGCTGTCCCAGTTCGGCGAACGGCTGATCAACGACGGCCGCTTCCAGCAGATGGTGGACGACGTCCAGCGCGCCATGGAAGCGGAACCGGGCTGCGCGCCGCTGGTCGACCGGGCGATCGCCCAACTACTCAATCCGGCCGGCGCCAAGGCCGCCACCAACCAGAAGGACTGACTCTCGATGCAAACCGAAGCAAGCTTGAACCCGGCCGATGCCGCCGCCCGCATGGAACGGCACCTGGCCGCCGATCCCGCCAATACGGCGCTGCGGCTGGCCGCGGTCGATGCCGCCTGCGCCGCCGGCATGCTCGACCGCGCCGCGGCGCTGGTCGAGGACGGGCTGGCGGCAGAGCCGGCACACGCCGGACTGCGCGCCAAGAAGGGAGAAATCTACCTGCGGCGCGGCGCCTGGAGCGAGGCGATGGACCTGTTCGCGGCCCTGCTGGAACAGCATCCCCATCCGGCGCTGGCCTACAACTATGCCTACGCCGCGCTGCGCATCCGGGCCTACGACGCGGCGATCGAGCGCCTGCTGCCATATGCCGAGGCCGACACCGAGGATGCCTCGCCCGAACTGGTCACGCTGCTGCTGAGCGCACTGCATCACGCCCGCCGCCATCCCGAGGCGCTGGCCATCGCGGCGCGCTGCGAGCCGCGCCTGGCGCAGTCCGGCGCCTTCCTGGCGACCTACGGCCTGGTGGCCTACGACGAGGGAGAATCGGCGCTGGCGCAGCGGCTGAACGCCGCCGCCATGCAGGCCGGCGCGGCCAGCCCGGAAGCGATGGTGCTGGGCGGTTCGCTGGCGCTGGAAGCCGGCGACGCCGAGCAGGCCGATCCGATGTTCAGCCGGGCCATCCTGGCCAATCCCGACGACGGCCGCAGCTGGTTCGGACTGGGCATGACCAGCCTGCTGGCGCAGGACTTTCCGCTGGCGCGCCAGCGGCTGGAGCGCGCGGTCGGCCTGATGCCGGAGCACATCGGCAGCTGGCACGGACTGGGTTGGGCCAGATTGTTCGACAACGACGGCGACGGCGCCCAGGCCGCGTTCGAGCACGCGCTCGGCCTCGACCGCAATTTCGGCGAGAGCCACGGCGCCCTCGCGGTGATGGCGGCGCTGCGCGGCGATGCCGCCGCCGCCGACGCCGCCCTCGAACGCGCCGAGCGCCTGGACGCCGGCAACGCCGGTGCGCAGTACGCGCGGCTGCTGCTGGCAGGGAAGGGGCGCGACCCCGAGTTCGTGCGCCGCGCCGCGCGCCGCCTGCTGGTGCGCAGCGGCAGCCCGGCGGCGCAGCGCCTGGGCGGCGACGACAACGGCAACGCCTGACGGGACGGCAACGTCATGGGTTCCGATCTCGCATTGCAACTGATGGCCGACCTGATGTGGAACGCGCTGATCATCGGCGCACCGCTGATGGCGGCCACGCTGGTCGTCGGCGTGCTGGTGAGCGTGGTGCAGGTGGTCACGCAGATCCAGGAAGCCTCGCTCTCCTTCGTCCCCAAATTGATCGTGGCGGGCGCGATCCTGCTCGCCTGCGGTCCCTGGATGCTGCGACGGCTGGTCAACCTGAGCGTCCAGATGATCGCCAACATCCCTTCGTACTTCTGAACCATGCTGCTCCAGATCGATGCCGACCGCCTGATGGCCGTGCTGCTGCTGTCGGTGCGCACTTCCGCCGTGACGCTGCTGACGCCGGTGTTTTCCGGCTTCGGCCGCATGACGACCGTGCGCGTGCTGTTCGCGATCGCCCTGGCGGCGCTGCTGCTGCCGGCGCGGCCGGACGCGTATCCGGCGCTGCCGGCCGACCTGGCCGGCGTCCTGCTGGCGGCGGCGGGCGAACTGCTGGCCGGCGCGCTGATGGCATTCGGGCTGTTCGCGGCGTTCGGCGCCTTCGCCGTCGCCGGCAAGCTGCTCGACGTGCAGAGCGGCCTCGGCCTGGGCAGCGTGTACGACCCGGTCAACCGCGCCGGCGCGCCGCTGTTCGCCACCATCCTCAACCTGGTCGCGCTGGCCGCCTTTTTCGGCATGGACGCGCACCATGCGCTGATGCGCGGCCTGGCGTGGTCGATCGAGCAGGTGCCGCCGGGTTCAGGCTGGCAACCGGCTTCGGTGGAACCGCTGCTGCGCCAGTTCGGATTGATGTTCTCGCTCGGCGTGGCGCTGATCGCGCCCACGCTGCTGTGCCTGCTGATGGTCGAGGTCGCGCTGGCCATGACCTCGCGCGTGCTGCCGCAGATGAACGTGTTCATCATCGCCGCGCCGGCCAAGCTGATCGCGGCGCTGCTGCTGGTGGCGGTCACGGCCGGCACGCTGGAGCCGGTCATGGCGCGCATCTTCGGCACCGTGTTTTCGTTCTGGCAGGAAGCGCTGGCCCATGGCTGAACGCGACGGCGACCCGACCGAGCAGGCGACACCGCATAAACTGCGCGAGGCGCGCAAGAAGGGCAACGTCGCCAAGAGCCAGGACTTCAGTGCCGCGGTGATCCTGGCCACCGCCGCCATGCTGGTGCACGGCGGCGTGGCCGACCGGCTGCGCGAACTGGCGCAGCTGCAGCGCGGCGTGATCGCGCGCGCATCGCAGGACAGCTGGACCGTCGACGCGGTCGCGGCCTGGCTCGACAAGCTGCTGGTGGCCAGCGCCGGCCTGCTGGCGCCGTCGCTGCTGATGATCGTGATCGCGGCCATCTGCGTCAATCTGGCCCAGAGCGGCGTCATCTTCAGCGGCGAACCGCTGAAGCCGGATTTCCAGCGCATCAACCCGGCCGCCGGCTTCAAGCGCATCTGGTCGATGCGCACCCTGTACGAGACGTTCAAGTCGATCGTGAAGGTGGTGCTGCTGGCGCTGGTCACCTGGTCGCTGCTCAAGGGCATGCTGCCGGGACTGGCGGGATTGTCCGGCGCCGACCCCAGGAGCTACCTCGGCATCGCCGCGCGCCTGGCCGGCGGCCTGATGACCAAGCTCGCCGCGCTGCTGTTCGTGATCGGCCTGGCCGACCTGCTGTACGTGCGCTGGGAATACACCAAGCGCATGCGCATGAGCACGCGCGAAGTGAAGGACGAGGCCAAAAACCGCGACGGCGACCCGCGCCTGCGCGCGCGCCGGCGCGAACTGCAGCGCGAAGTCCTGCAGCGCTCGGCGGCGGTGCAGAAGGTGCAGGGCGCCGACGTGCTGCTCACCAATCCGACCCACCTGGCGGTGGCGATCAGCTACCGCCACGGCAGCGGCGGTGCCCCGCAGGTGGTGGCCAAGGGCGCCGGCGAGGTGGCGCAGAACATGAAACTGGTGGCGGCACGCCACCGCGTACCGATCGTGGAAAACCGGCCGCTGGCGCGCGCATTGTTCCGCGAGGTGCGGCAGGAAGACTACGTGCCCGAAAAATTCTACCCGCAGGTGGCCCGGATCATGGTCTGGGTCTATTCGCTGCGCGACGCCCAACGCAGATCAGCAAGGAAGTAAGCCATGCAGTCCCTACGCCGCCTTTTTCAAAACAATACCGACCTGGTGATGGTCATGCTGGTCATCGGCATCCTGACCGTGCTGTTCGTGCCGGTGCCGGCCTACGTGCTGGATTTCCTGATCCTCACCAACGTCAGCTTCGCGCTGCTGATCCTGCTGCTGACCTTCTACGTCAACCGCCCGGTGGAATTCTCGACCTTTCCCTCGCTGCTGCTGATCGCCACGCTGTTCCGGCTGTCGCTGAACGTGGCGGCGACCCGGTTGATCCTGTCCGACGCCCAGGCCGGGCGCGTGATCGCCGCCATCGGTTCCTACGTGGTCGGCGGCAACTACGTGATCGGCCTGATCGTGTTCCTGATCCTGGTGGTGGTGCAGTACGTGGTCGTGACCAGCGGCGCCCAGCGCGTCTCGGAAGTGGCGGCGCGCTTCACGCTGGACAGCATGCCGGGCCAGCAGATGAGCATCGACGCCGACCTGAACATGGGCTTCATCGACCAGGAGGAAGCCAAGCGCCGCCGCAAGATGCTGGAAAAGGAGAGCGGCTTCTATGGCGCGATGGACGGCGCCAGTAAGTTCGTCAAGGGCGACGCCATCGCCGGCATCGTCATCATGCTGATCAACATCATCGGCGGCCTGGTGATCGGCATGATGCAGATGGGGATGCCCTGGAGCGAAGCGCTGCACACGTTCACGCTGCTGACCGTGGGCGACGGCATCGTCACTCAGGTGCCGGCGCTGGTGATCGCGGTCGGCACCGGCATCATCGTGACGCGCTCGGCGTCCGATAACAACCTCAGCGGCGAAGTGCTCAGGCAGATCACCGCCTTCCCCAAGGCCCTGCTGGTGATCGGCGCGGTGCTGGCGGTGCTGCTGGTGCTGCCCGGCATACCGTCGCTGCCGGTGCTGTTCATCGCGGTGATCCTGCTGGGCACCGGCTTCCTGCTGCGGCGCGCCGCCAAGCCGGCCGGCAAGGAAGAAGCCGAAGCGGAAAGCGCGGAACCGGAAGCCGGCGGCGGCGAGTATGCGGACATGCGCGTGGAACCGGTCGAGGTGATGGTCGGGGTGCGCCTGGCGCCGCTGGTGTCGGGCGAGCATTCGGTGTTCATGGACCGCATCGTGGCGATCCGCAAGCAGTACGCGCTGGACGCCGGCATGGTGCTGCCGCGCGTGCGCTTCCGCGAAGTCCAGCGCCTGGCCGAGCATGCCTACGAAATCCAGATCTTCGGGGTTCCGGTCGGCCGCGGCGAGATCTTCCCCGAACGCACGCTGGCGATTTCGGCCGGCGGCGACGCCAAGGCGGTCAAGGGCGTCGAGACGCGCGAGCCGACCTACGGCCTGCCGGCGCTGTGGATCGAAGACACCGAGCGCGAGGTGGCGCGCGCCGCGCGCTACACGCTGGTGGATGCGCCGACGGTGTTCATCACCCACCTGAGCGAGGTGCTGAAGCAGCAGTCGGCCACGCTGCTCACGCGCACCGAGACCGACAAGCTGCTGGCGCGCGTGCGCGAAGACCAGCCCGGCCTGGTGGAGGAACTGGTGCCGACGGTGCTGAGCGTCGGCGACGTGCAGAAGGTGCTGCAGAACCTGTTGAAGGAAAAGGTATCGATCCGCCACCTGGAACTGATCGTCGAGACCCTGGTCGACGCCGGCCGCGCCAGCAAGGACACCGGCTACCTGACCGAGGTGGTGCGCCAGCGCCTGGGCGGCGCCATCTGCCAGGCGCTGCTGGGCGACAGCAAGACCCTGACCGTGATGACGCTCGACCCGGCGCTGGAGCAATCGCTGATCGAGTCGATCCGCAACGTCGACCTGGCCAGCACGCTGGTGCTGGAACCGAAGCTGGCCGACACCCTGCTGAACCGGCTGGCCACGCAGTCCGACCGCATGATGAAGGCGAACATGCTGCCGGTGCTGCTGTGCGCGCCCGACCTGCGCCGCCACCTGCGCGCGCTGGCGGAGCGGGTGATGCCGCACACGCGCTTCCTGTCGATGAACGAGATTCCGAATACGGTCAATTTGAAGGCGTACGGCACGGTGGCGCTGTAAGGCCCTGAAATATTTTGTAGAAGAGTCAGTTTCCTATAAACAAAATCAGGAATGCGACGATACCTTGGCAAGGGGATGCCCCCGTTTTGCCAATGCCACTGATTGGAGCCTCAATGAAAATCGTGTTCAAGCTGCGCGACGAGCTGCGCAATCATCTCGACCATGTCTGCGAGACGCGGCGGGATACGGTAGATCCCTCGAAGCCCGCAACCGGCCTGAGCGGAAGATACGGCTTGTTCGGTTCGCTGGAATGGTGGGGCAACGTCGCCCAGGAGAAGATGCCCTTGCAGCGCGTTTCCGGCACCGTCGAGGCCGTCCATGTCGCGGGGACGGACGAGGCCGTCGTCCAGGCTGTGGACGTGCGTAGCGCGGACGGCAAGGTCCAGCGCATCGAGGTGCGCGCCAGGTGCGAACCCGGTGCTGCGCCGCTGCTCGTGGCCGGCGACACCGTTTCCATCCTGTGCGCGCTGGACGAATTGAAACGCCAGCCGGCACCGGACGGCGGCTTGAACGTCGCCAGGATCGCGCTCGAGATCGCCGTGCCGGCGGTGCCGGCGGCGGCGCCCGCGGGAGTCGGTTCCACGCAGGCGTCGACCGGATCGGCCGAGCTGCATCGATCGGGTAAATGAGCCATTCTTGAAAAATGTAATCTTGATAATACAAAGCGAAGATCGTCGTTAAAATTTTTTATCAAAATGACCGAAACGCCATAAACAATTTCAAAAACCACCGGATACCTTGCCAAGTGAGCGGTATTGCCCCTTCGGGCACCGCATGAATCGTCAGTTGGCTTGGGAGACTACAAAATGGTGGCAATCGTCGGCGGTAACGGTCTGGGCTTGTTGAACAGCTCTGCGGCATTGTTGGGACAGCGCGGCTTGGCCGGCAACGCGCTGCAGGGGCAGAACGGCGAGTCCGTGTACGTGAACGCCAGTACCGGCAACCTGGTGATCCAGCACCAGGACGATTTCCTGGCGTCGGTCGGCATCGACATCGCGGTGGGGCGCACCTACAACTCGCAGGGCAAGCTGGACGACGACAATGGCGACAACTGGAAGCTGGGGTTGTCCCGCCAGGTGACGGGGTTGACCGGCACGGCCAACGCCGCCGGCAGCACCGTCGAGCGGGTCGACGGCGATGGCACGCGCTACAAGTTCACCTACGATAGTTCGCGCAGCATGTATGTCTCGACCGACGGCGGCAATGCCTTCGATACGTTGAGCTACGACGCCGCCACCAAGGTCTGGACTTGGCAGTCCGGCAGCACGGATCTGTCGGAAACCTACGATGGCGCGAATGGCGGCCGGCTGGCATCGATGCTCGACCTGGACGGCAACCGCCTGACCTTCAACTACCAGGCCAATGGCTTGCTGGCGTCGGTGACCGATGCCACCGGCGCCGGCACGTTCTTCACCTATGCGGGTGCCAGCGGCAAAAACCTGATGTCTGCCGAAGTCCGTTATCGCGATACCGCCGACGGCCCGCTCAAGGTGTCGAGCCGGGTCAGCTACACCTACGATTCACAGAATCGCCTTGCGCAAGTCACCACCGCGCTGTCGGCCAACAGCAGTTTCACCACCAAATACACCTACGATGGCGCCAGCAACCGTATTGCGACCATCGAGCAGACCGACGGCAGCAAGCTGACCTTCACCTACCAGGGCGACCGTGTCGCCACGGTGAGCGACGGCAAGTACGAGAGCGAGACCTTTACCTATGCCGGCACCCAGACCACGGTGACGGACAAGGACGGCACCATCACCCGCTACGACTTCAATGGCAATGGCCAGATCCTGCATATGGAAATGGCCGGTACCAATGCCGCCAGCCTGCACACGTATTTCGAATACGATGCTCAAGGCAATGTGACCAAGATGGTCGAGCCGAATGGTAATACGATCACCAGGCGCTACGATGCCAGAGGCAACGCGACCAATGAAAGCGATAGTACGGGACGGGTGTTCGTTCGTACCTACAGCGACAATAATTTGTTGCTAGACGAAATGCTCAATAACGACGCCACGAGTTATTACATTTATGACGCACGTGAACATCTGCGCTTCGTGATTGATGGTGACAGGAACGTCCAGGAATACCGCTACGACCAGCGTGGTCAGCGTTCAGCTACGATCGCGTATGCAAAAGATTTCTATTCGTCAGCCGTCGTCAACCCGAACGAGTCGCAGCTGGTTAACTGGGTCGCTGGAATAGATAAAACGCGGGCGTTACGAACCGATTACGGCTATGACATTCGTGGCCGCCTGGCTACGGCAACCACCTACACTGACCTGGCCAGCGATGGCACTGGTATCCGTAACGGGACGGAGTCGGTTGCCCGCTTCACCTACGACCAAGCTGGCCAGTTGCTGTCAAAAATCGATGGCAAGGGCCATGTCACGTCCTATGTTTACGACGGCATGGGCCGCTTACTGACGACAGTTGACCCCGGCGCGAACAGCGTCGTCACGACGCGCGAGGATATACCGGTACAGCGCATCGTGAATGGTGTCAGCACACTGTCGACCCTGAGCCGGACGACATATCCCAACGGCCGCGTCAGCGAAACCACGTTCGATACCGCCGGCCGCACCCTCGCCGTCGTCGAGAAAAGTGGCTCCGCCGTTTTAAGCGAGGTGTACTACGGCTATGATGCCGAAGGCCGCCTGGCCATGGTGCAGGATGCTAACGGCAACCGCAATTTCACTCTGTACGATAGCCTCAACCGCAAGTCCCTGGATATCGACAGCGATGGCAGCGTCGTCGAATACAAATATAATGCTAAGGGCCTGGTAAGCGAGGTGATCCAGCATGCCGAGCGCTTAAGTACGAGCCTTAGGACGCCCAGCCTGGCGACGTCCCGCCCGGCGCAGCTCGACCTTAAGCCAGGTAGTGCAGACGTGCACGAATGGCGATTCTACGATGCCGCGGGTCGTCTGACGGATACCGTTGACGGCGCCGGCAACGTGACCTCGACCGTTTATGATAAGGCCGGTCGTGTCCTCGCACAGATCCAGCGCTTCAATGTGGCGAATATCTCTTCGGGAAGCCCAACCGGCGTGCCAGTGGTAGCCAACGACAGCGACCGCATCCATCGCTATCTCTACAAGACCGACGGCAAACTGGCTGGTGAAGTGGATGCGGCGGGTTACCTTACCGAATATGTTTATAATGCTGCCGAACAATTGGTGGAAACGGTGCGCTATGCAGGGGCCGAAGTAAAGCCTAATATCTACGCTACATGGGGAGTAGGAGAGTTTCGCCCAAGCTCTGGCAGTCCCAGCCATGCCAACGATATCCACGAATACAATCTGTATGATGCCAAGGGTCAATTAGTTGCCGAGATTGACGGACAAGGCTACGTGACCGTGCATGACTACGATGCGGCAGGCAATCTCGGCCGCAGTGTGCGCTATGCTAACCCGATCGCATACAAATCCGGCCAGACGTTGGTGCAAGTGCTCCCGCAGGTAGGCAACGACACCCAGTCCATCACCTACACCTACGATACCCTCGACCACGTGAGCAGCGTTACCGGCGTGGACGGTTCGGTAACGCGCTACGAATACGATGCCGTCGGCAACCGCACCTCGACCACCGCCGCCGCCGGGACCGCCGGCGCGCGCGGCGGCCTGGTACGCTACGACGCGCTCGGCCGCGTGACGGCCGAGCTGAGCGGCGTCGGTGCTGCCCAGCTGGCATTGGCGGGCACCTCCGCCCAGCAGGAAGCCGTGTGGACCTCGTATGCCGCCACCTACACCTACGACAAGGCCAACCACCGCACCACGATGACGGATGCGAATGGCCACGTGACCCGCTACTACTACGACCAGGACGGCCGCCTGGCGGCCACCGTCAACGCAGCCGGCGAGGTCGAGCAGCGCACCTACAACGCCATCAACCAGGTCACCAGCCTGGTCCGCTACGCCCAGCGCATCGATGGCGCAGAGCTCGGGAAGATGACCGGCGGCGAGTTCGGCGCGATCGAGGCGCGCCTGGCGACGCTGCGCAGCACGGCGCGCGACTATGTCGCCACCTATGCCTACGATGCCACCGGCAGGATGACCTCGCGCACCGACGAAACCGGTACGCATGTGTTCACCTACGACACTTTTAACGAGGTGGTGCTGGACCGGGCCGACATCGGCGACGGCCGCACCGCGCAAACCCGCTACACCTATACCGCACGCGGCGAACTGCTGGCGCAGGAAGACCTGGCCAACGCGCAGACCGGCGCCGTGCTGACCAGGTCGGTCATCACGCGCGACGCCTTCGGCCGCGTCATCTACAGCAAGAACGATAATACCGGTAGCGGCGATACCTATGCCTACGACAAACTCGGGCGCCTGGTGTCCGTGGTCAGTGCAACGGGCACGGGCAAGTCGACCGTCTACGACGCCTTCGACCGCGTGGTCAAGGAAATCGACACGTCCGGCGGCGTGACGACCTACAGCTACGACACCGCCGCGCGCAAGATGACGATGACCACCGCGGAAGGCGTGGTGCACTCGGTGGTGCGCAACGCCTTCGGCGACGTCGCCGAGCTGATCGACGCCAACGGCGACAAGACTACCTATACTTACGACCAGGACGGCAACCTCAAGTCGGTCAGCGATAAGCTGGGCACTAGCGAGGCGCACGATTATGACCGCGCTGGCAACATGGTGACCACGACCGATGGAAACGGCAGCGTCACGCGGTTCGAGTACGACAGCGTCGACCGCGTGCTGCGCCGCACCGTCGACGTGGGCGGGTTGAATCTCGTCACCAGCTATACCTACGATGCGCAGGGCCGTACCCTGACCGTCACCGACCCGACCGGCGCCATCACGGCCACCACCTACGATTCCCTGGGGCGCGTGCAGACGGCGGTGCAGAGCGCGGAGCAGGGCGGCTTGGCCTTGACCACCAGCTTCGCCTATGACAAGCTGGGCCGCACGGTGCGCACCACCGATCCGGCCGGGCGCGTGGTGGAATACCAGTACGACCTGGCCGGCCGCCGCACGGCCACCATCGCCGACCCGGACGGCCTGAAGCTCAAGACCACCTACGATTACGATAGCCTTGGCACGGCGCCGTTCCGCAGCACCGATGCCAACGGCAACATCACGCATTACATCTACGACCAGGATGGTCGCAAGGTCGGGGAGATCGATGGCGCCGGCGACGTTACTGTGTATGCCTACGAGGCCGGCAGCGACCGCATTGCCTCGGTGACGCGTTACGCGCGTCCATTGATGGCAAATTTCAAGAAAAATTTCGATAACGCCGGCAAGCGCCTGGATCTCGCCACCGTTCGGGGATATCTAGAGCCAGATGCGAACCGCGACAACGTCACCACCTACCTCTACGACAAGGACGGGCGCCTTCATTTCACCGTCGAGGGCGACCGCAGCGTCACGCAGCAGCGCTACGACAACAACGGCCGCGTCGCGCAAACCACCCAGTATGCCGTCTTCCTGCCGTCGAACGTGGCATTGACCGATGCGGCGGTGAGCGCCTGGGCGCCCGCCAATGTCGCCGGAAGCATCTCGGTGTCGAGCGTGTACGACGTGCGTGGCCAGGTGCTACAGCAGACCAACGCGGCGGGCGGCGTCACCAAGTACCGTTACGACGGCAACGGCAACGTAGTGTCCGCCAGGACCTCGTCGGATGCGACCGGCCCGGTCAGCGCCAAGCACATGTTGTACGACGCCGCCGGCCGCCTGGTCGGCAGCGCAACGGTACAGAATTTCGACAACGCCGCGGCGTACTGGTCGGTAAGCAAGATGGCCTACGACGGCGCCGGCCGCATGACCGAGCGCGTCGATTACGCGACGCTATTGTCGGACAACACCGTCGTCCTGGACCCGACCCAGGCCCAGCTGGCCCAGTGGCTGGCGAGCGTATCGGCCAACCCCGCCGCCGATGCGCACGCGCGCATGAGCTACGACGGCGCCGGCCGCATGGTCGTCTCGGCGGTGGCGCAGCGCGGCAATGCCGACGGCTTGCAGTGGTCGGTCACGCGCCAGGAATTCGACGCAGACGGCAACGTGACCGGCCGCACGGCCTACGCCAACTTCCTGGCCGGCACGGCGGACGGCAGTTTGACGGACGCGCAGGTGAAGACCTGGCTGGCCGGCGCCGCCGACGCCACCCGCGACAGCACCACGCGCTACGTGTACGACAAGGCCAACCGCCTCGGCTTTACCATCGATGCGCTGGGCAGCGTGGTGCGCCGCGAATACGACGGTGCCGGCAACGTGCGCGCCGAAACCGCCTACGCCAACCCGATCCGCCTGGCCGGCACGCCGACGCAGGAAGCGGTGCTCAAGGCGCTGGAAACGCGCACCGGCGCCTTGCTGTCCAACCTCGACGGCGACCGCGTTACCCGCTACCAGTACGATGCCGCCAACCGGGTGTCGGTCAAGACCGACGCGGTCGGCGTGTCGACGGCGTATACCTATGACGGCGCCGGCCACCTGGTGCGCGAAATCGAGAACAGCGGCGCCGCCACCCAGGCCGAATTCAGGGTCCATCGCACCGTGTACGGCGCCGACGGCATCGCGCGCTTGAGCATCGATCCGGAAGGCTACGTCACCGAGACGCGCTACAACGCGCTGGGCCTGGTATCGGACAGCATCCGCTACACGACCCAGACCGTGATCGGCGACGACCAGTCGGTGGCGAGCGTGCTGAGCAAGGTCAACCAGAACGATGTCCAGAACCGCCGTACCCAGTACCAGTACGACAACCAGGGCAACCTCGTCGCCAGCATCGATCCGATGGGGAAATCGGACCTGTACACCTACGATGCGCTGGGCCGCAAGACCGCGTATACCAACAGAAACGGCGCCACCTGGACCTATGTGTACGACGTGGCCGGGCACTTGCTGGTGGAACGCGCCCCGGCGGTGACGGTATCGGAGGGTTCAGGCGTAGGTAAATCCGTGCAAATCGAAACGCGCATGACCTACGATGCGTTCGGCCACCTGACTTCGCGTATCGAGGGCGTGGGTGGAGCGGGCACGCGCACGACCCGTTATGCCTACGACTTGGCCGGACGCCAGGTCAAGACCATCCTGCCGCAGGTCGCGGCCTACGATTACGCGGCTGATCCTTTGTCCGCTGCGAGCAATGCCGGCTACACCAAGGCCGTCGATCCGACCACGACGGTCACCTACGATGCGCTCGGCAACGCCATCGAAGGCACCGACGTGTACGGCAACGTCAGCCGCAAGGTGTACGACGCGCTCGGCCGGGTCGCCTACGACATCGACCAATTGGGCAACGTCACCGCCTACGAATACAACGCCTTCGGCGAGGTCGAGAAATTGACCCGCTATGCCGAGGCGATCAATGCCCCGGTCGATCCCGACAAGGCGGCCAGGGAAGACATCGCCAAGATCTATGCGGCGTTCTACAACCGCGCGCCCGACGGCGGCGGCGTGAACTTCTGGCTGGCCTACCTGAAGAGCGGCCACACCATGGCGGAGCTCGCCGACAAGATACTGGAACAAAAAGAGTCGCTGTACTACAACTTGCCCGGTATGGAGCTGCCATCCTACGTGGCGCGCCTCTTCAACGACACCTATGAACGGGCGCCCACGCAGGCCGAGACCGACTATTGGGTGAAGATCGGCGGCGAGCAGGGCATGACGCGCGGCAAGCTGATGCTGCGCATCATCAGCGAAGTGCCGGCCCAGCGCGACCGCGACGTGTTCGCCAACAAGATGGACGACTTCCTCCATCCGTGGGTGCTGAGCGCGCCGCGCTACCGCGTCAGCCTGCTGTACACGGCGATCCTCGGCCACGCACCGACCGCGACGCAACTGTTGGACGGCATGACCTACCTGGCCGGCGGCGGCAACGAGGCTGGCCTCGCCCACGTGTTGTTCGACAGCGCCGAAGGCAAGACGCTGTATCCGGTCAACATGAGCACCGCGGCCTTCATCACCGCGCTGAGCCAGAACGCGCTCGGCCGCGCGCCGGGCGCCGACCTGAATGCCTGGGTAACGGCAGCCGATGCGGCGCCGACCCGCACCCAGGCGGTGCTGGACTTCCTGCAGGCGCGTACCGCGGTACAAGGCAACGACGACCGCTTCAACCTGGAAATCCGCGCCAAGAAGAACATGCCTGCCAATACCCAGGTGTACGGCGCCGTGAGCGATTACTCGCTGGCCAGCGTGCGCAGCGCCATCGAACTGCACATGGGCGCGCTGGACCGCGTGGTCGATACGCTGCACGACGGCCTGGGACGCGCCATCAAGGTGGCGGAATCGGCGAGCTACTACTACACCGACGTCACCGCTGCCGGCAGCGCCAACCCCGCGATGGGCTACGCCAGCCTGCGCAAGGTGACCAGCTTCGCCTACAACGCCTTCGGCGACGCCGTGGAGCGCAAGGAATACGCCGCGGGCGGCGACTACCGCGACGCCAAGTCGCAGGTGGGCGAAGCGGCGGTCACACGCATGTACTACGACCGCCGCGGTTTCAAAACAGCCGAATTCGTGGCTGCCGACACGCTGGCCAGCAACAAGCTGGCGCGCGACAACGAAACCAGGATCGCGACCGAGACCGGCGGCTACCTGACGCGCACGGAGTACGACGCCTTCGGCAACCTGAGCCGGACCTATGAATACGCGCAGCGAAGCGGCGATCCGGGTTTGGCAGCGACGTCGGATTACACGATCAGCCCGACTTCGCCGGCAGTGACCGACAATGACCGTGATACTCGGTACGCGTATGACTTGGACGAGCGTAAGCTGTCCGAGCAACGCCTCAACGTGGCATACAACACCAGCGCACAGGCATCGACGCGTGGCACGCTGACCACCACCTATACCTACGACAACGTCGGCAACCTCACCTCGACTAAAGATCCACTGCTCAACAAGGTTCGTACGTTGTACGATGCGCTCGGACGTGTGACCCGGATTCTGAATACGATCGATGGCAGTGCTTCGGCCTATGACTCCAGCCGATCCTGGATCATCACGGACTTCGCGCGCGATTCCCTCGGCAATGTTGTGCGGCAGACCGCCTACAGCCAATACCAAACCATTGATGACGCCGGAAACTCAACGCTGAAAGTCGGCGCCGACGACCGTGTGACGATCAACGTGTACGACGCCAACGGCAACGTGACCGGAACCATCGACGCGAACGGCAGCATCACCTGGCATACCTATGACCAAGGCGGAAGGGTGGCCAAGGAATGGCAGACCGTGACCGACCACACGTCGAAAGATGCCACCGTCACGCTGAACAACTACAAGGTCTTCCGCTACGACGCCACCGGCCAGATGGTGTCGGTAACGACACCGGACAGCACGGTCGCGGCGCAGCAATCGGCGCCGGGCATGGTGACGGGCATCGTGGACAAGGCCGCGGCGGACATCGGCCGCAACGTCCAGACGCTGACCTACAACTCGTTCGGCGAAGTCACGTCGCGCGCCATGAACGGCAACGTCTACGAGTTCGCCGAATACGACAATGCCGGCCACGCATGGCACACCAATGTCGGCGACGGCGTCACCAAGGTGACGTACTACGACATCCACGGCAACCTGACCCAGCAAGTGACGGGGACCAACCGTGCAGGGGACAGCCTCAACGACCTGAGGCTGTACACCAGCGCCAAGGACGTGCGCGACGCGATTTCCGCCACCTATCTCGAGGTGAAGGGCTTCGACACGGTCGAGAACCGCTACGACCTGATGGGCAGGATGTTGCTGCACAAGGATGCCCAGCGCGTCGACGGCACCGTCAAGCTGGCCGATGGGCAGCCGGCCTCGGCCGCGCTGCGCACGCCCACCACGCATACCAAATACGACAGGTGGGGCAACGTCCTGGAGGTGACGGACCCGCGCAACGTGAACTGGCGCATGGAGTACGGATACAACGCGCTCAACGAGCAGACCACGAAGAGGCTGGTCAGCTTCGAACAGGGTGAGACGGAGCTGTCGAGCCAATACAATTACTACGACCGGCTGGGCCGCTCGTTGGGTAGCCGCGATTCGAACGGCAACCTGACATCCATCACCTATGCGAACGACGGTTCGTCGACCACCACGTTCGCCGATGGAACGACAGAAGTGTCTTCATTGAACCTGTTCGGCGAGCGAATCTCGCTCAAGGCGCGCGACGGCATGTTGACGTCGTATGCCTATGACCACATGGGCCAGATGATCTCGATGGTACGCAAGACAACCGACTTGTATTACGCCGGGGACTTCTACGGCACGCACGAGATGGAAGCGCTGATCGTCAGCGGCAGCTGGGACATCCGCGAGGAATACGCCTACGATGAAATGGGGCGCCGCTACCGCACCACCAGCTATGCGCAGCAGGGTACTACCCGTCGTCCGGAGATTACCAATATCACCCGCTACGACCTGGCCGGCAACGTCATCGCCCAGATCGACAACGCCGGAAACCGGACGAGATGGGTCTACGATGCGTACGGTCACAAGACTGCAGAAATGGACGGCGCCGGCAAGACCATGAGCTGGCAGAGCGATGCCTTCGGCCATGTGATGAGCCACGTGGACCAGGGCGGCGCGACGGTGCAGTACCAGTACGATGGCCAGGGACACCTGATTTACCAAGAATCGACCGCGCGCCAGAATACCGGTGCCCAGAAGATTTTTTATACCTACGATTACGGCTTGCTTGCACGTATCGACGACCAGGGCGTCGGCCTTGTCACGGTTTACAAATACGATCTGGCCGGTAACCACGTGCTGGAACAGACGATCTCGACTGCCGGACAGGTACTGACCGCGCAGAACAATCGCATCACCTACGATGCGTATGGCCGCATGAGCCAGGTCGAAGACGACTTCTTCAAGGTCAACATGGAGTACGACAGCAACGGCAACCGTACCCGCGTTACGACCCATTACGTCAACAGCAACAAACAGGCGGTCGATACCGATGTGTGGAACACGTATGACTCCATGAATCGCGAGGTGATCGCGAACGGTATCAAGGCCAACGGCAGTATCAGTATGGGGTCGAAGGGACACAGCCTCACGTATGACAGCCTGGGCCGCCGGGCTACCGATACTTACTACTATAAGAATGCGCAAAATAATACAGTCCCAACGACTGAACGTTTCGCGTACGACACGCTAGGCCGCTTAGCGACTGTGACGCGCGACGGCGTGGTGATCGAGGAACGCTTCTACGACGAATTCGGACGCGTGGTAAAGAGCGGGCCAAAGCGCAACGAGAGTGAATCCAGAATGAAGGAACTCGGTGTTCCAACGAACTACAAGACGTATCACTACAACGCCGCCGGTAAAGTTGATCGCATCAAGTTATTCAATCTGAAGGCAGACAAGCTCGACGACATCTATTACAGGCCCATCCAGTCCCATCCCAACGCCGGCTATGACGGCGCGGGCAACCTGATCCAATACGTACAAGTTCCTGCGGACAGCCTCGGTAACGCGAGCCGGCATTCGGAATACACCACGACCTACACCTACTTCGATTCGGCGAAAGAAGTCCAGGTGGTCGGCAAGATCGACAAGGTAACGCAGACCACCATCACGACCCTCGATGCGAACGGCTCGGTCATCGGCGTCATCGACAATAGCGCCACGAACAAGAACCGCACTTTCATCAACGACGCTGCAGGGCGTGTACTGCTCACGAACCAGGGCGGCAAGACCGAACGCACGCTGATCGTCAACGGCGAGGTATTGGGAAGCAACAGCGACCAGGCCGATCCGAGCAATTTCGCCAATGGCTACCAGTCTGCCCTGTCGGGCGCCAACCTGGCTTCGCCGACGATCCACTACGTGCAGCAGGGCGATACCCTGAAGTCGATCGCCAAGGCGGTATGGGGCGACGCCAACCTGTGGTACCTGATCGCCAACGCCAACAACCTGGACGTGGATTCGGTGCTGACCGAAGGGCAGACGCTGAAACTGCCGCCGCGGGCCAACGTCGTGCATAACGATGCGGGCACCTTCACGCCATACAACGCGCAACAGGCGATCGGTGATACGAGTCCGACGCTGCCGTTGCCGCCGGCGCAATCTTCCAAGTCGGGGGGGAGCTGCGCTAAGAAATTGATTGTGGCAGCGGTCTCGATCGCTGTCGTGTGGGCGACTTCCGGCCTTGGAAGCTTTGTGGCGGGGGCATTGGGTAGTGTCGCCGGTCAGGTTACCGGTATTGCTCTTGGAGTACGTGATTCCTTTAGTTGGGGGGAAGTATTCACCAGCGCAGTGGGTAATGCAGTAACTGGTGGCCTTGGTAAGGCATCTTCGCCTTTGGACGCAGCTAAGAATGCTGCGATCTCAAATGCTGTATCGCAGGGCGTTGGAGTAGTTGTTGGCGTGCAGGATCGCTTTGACTGGAAAGGGGTGGTGGCATCAGCGATTTCTGCTGGCGTAAGCAGCAACGTAGCCAGTAGTAGGATGCTGAGCGGTATTAACGAAATTGCACGATCGACCATCGCTCAGACTGCAGGTCAGACTGTAGCGACTGTTGCTACAGGAGGCAAGCTGGAATTAAAGTCGATTGTGGCCGACGCGTTTGGTAATGCTCTAGGAACAGCCCTCGGTAAGTCTATTTCGACCACTATTGAAGAATCACGTGCTAACAGCAGACTGATCGATACGTTAAACCGCTCTGGCACACCTTATGTACTTAACGAAAATGGCCGTGCAATCGCAGATCCAAGGTATCGAGCTTCTTTTAACTTTGTTCAAGGCGCAGTACAAGGAGGAGCCACACTTGAGCAAATCCAGCAAGCTACCGTTGCATTGGCAGATCCTATAAGTCGTTTGGATGCGGCGCCGGGTGATTTTTCGGAAAGCGAAATCGGTTCGCGTGTAGCTCATGCATTTAGAAATGATTCGAGTCCAATTGCTAGTCATGGCCTAGATCAACTTTCAAATGATTCCATAGAGCAACGTAGCGAGGGATATTCTGAAACCATCAATGGCGAGTATATTGGGCCAAGCGGCCAAAGTATAATTTCTGAAACCGTCTTGGGAGCGAGTCAGCTTCTTTCCGAATTTGCAGATTTCTATTCTGAACACCAGTTGGTTGCAACTGCTACCTACGCTGGTATAAAAGCCGTTATTGGAGGGGGGCCAGTAAAAACAGTCGCTATGGAGGTTGCTAGGGTCAGTTTAGAATCTGCTGTAGGCGATGTCACTGGTGCTATTTCAACTTTCGCTCAGATACAGGCACGTGACTATGTCACTGATCTTGCAGAAAGAAAGAAATGGAATTTTTCTTTCAGCGTCCATGGATATGAAGTTGAAATTGGTCCTAATGAGATCGGTCGATTTGCTGGGAATGTTGTTGGCAGTGTTGTTGATACCGTATTAAATAAGGGAGTAGATGCACTCGTTAATCGAGGTATCACGGTTAACAATATTATCGAGCGCCAACAGGTGGGGCCCCATACGGTAGGATCATACAGTGATGTTCAAGGCCATCACCCACATCAGCAGGCAAGCAGGAGTAATAATGAAAACTATAATCCTAGAAATGCTGTAGCTGTTGCAGATGACGGAACATATAATCATGATGCAATTTCTGCTGAGCAACGAAGGTTAAATGCTGAGTATGCCAGAACTCAAAAAGTATATACTTTAGAGGCTGAGGAAAAAATTCAAGTGGAAGCTATGATAAAAGGTGGAATTAAACGTGCTGATGCTGAAGAAATGCTTCGAATAAGTCGTGAGGAGCTACAAAGACAAGATGCTTTGAATCCAACTAGAACTCCAGGTACACGTAGAGGAAAATAATGGTCGGGTATTTTTTGGAAATTCAACCTGAAAAAGCTGCTTATGATGATAAAGTATATGTGGGTAGCTTGAATGAGGAAAAACCGGGCTTGTGTAAATGCCCAAATTGTGGTGAAAAAATGTTCCCTGTTTTTTCCATCCATAAATCTATTAATGGCATGCCTGACCTCAATTTTTACGATGAGTTAGGATACGTCACAATGGATGTTTGCCCTTTTTGTTCGCATTCTTTAAAGAATTATTTTGTTCGAATTGATAATGGTAATAGAGTTGCTGCTGGTGGATATATTGATGGGAATGGACCAAGCAATTTCATCGATACCCCTTTTGAGAGCCGTGCTGTAACGCTGGTTGCAGTAGCTGAAAGCGTATGGAATGAAAAGGAATTTTTGGAAAAATATGCAAAGCGTGAGATTTTAGGTGGAGTAAGGCATCAATTAAAAGGTAAAAAAATAAAAAACGAAGTTCAACCGTTAAAAAATTGCATGTGTTGTGGAGGTAAATTAGAATATTTTGCGACTATTGATTATGACGATCTGAATATTCCGCTATATGAAAAAAAAGAGCCGCGAGCTTTGATAATTGGAGATATGAAAAGTTTGAATGTAATGGCTTGCATGGAATGCGGTTCATTAAATTACGGAATTACGACTTAATAATGCTTTATTAGGCTTTGCTGCAAAAAATTTTTCTGGGTAGGCGCGTAGTGTTGGGCGGTTTGTCCTATTTAGGTTAAAAACCTTGGGTGTCAAGAGCCGCCTGGTTATACATGTATTTTCTGAAAAATCCAAGGCATTTTCGCGCTGGTCCTTGAGGACTTGGACAGGTATTTTGTGTTTGAGTGCTCGCTGCGGAATGCTGTGGTCGTACATTTTGACGTAGTTTCGTAGTGTCGATTCCAGCTCGACAACCAATTGATGCGCACCTCGAAAAACCGTCGCGAGCGGCAGCAGTTTCAGCTGAGAAGCGCAGCCGTACAAGCGTACGGCCGGGCTGCCGTAGCAGAGCATCGCAAGCTGAAAATACAACGCACAGCAGGTTTTTCGAGGTGCCCTTGATACTGCGGGCATCCACAAAAGCCGGAGCGATTCAAAATTAGAAAATTTTCAAAAAGAAATCAATTTGCTATAAACAAATTTCTAAGCCCCTGGATACCTTCCCAAGTAAGCGGCACACCCCCTCCGGGCGCCGCATGAATCGTCAGTTCGCACTTGGGAGAGTCACAAATGGTAGCAATCGTCGGCGGTAACGGTCTGGGTTTGTTGAACGGCTCTGCAGCATTGTTGGGACAGCGTGGCATGGCCGGCAAGGCGCTGCAGGGGCAGGACGGGCAAGCGGTGTATGTCAATGCCAGCAACGGCAACCTGGTGATCCAGCGCCAGGACGACTTCCTGGCGGCGGTCGGAATCGACATCGCGGTGGGTCGCACCTACAATTCCCAAGGCAAGACCGACGACGACAATGGCGACAACTGGAAGCTCGGCCTGTCGCGCCAGGTGACCGGCCTGTCCGGCGCTCCGAACAGTGTCGGCAGCACCATCGACCGCATCGATGGCGACGATACGCGCTACCGTTTCACCTACGACGCGACGCGCCGCCTGTACGTCACCACCGACGGCGGCGAAGCCTTCGACACGCTCAGCTACGACGCCGGCACCAAAATCTGGACCTGGCAAACCGGCACGACCGACCTCGCTGAAACGTATGACGGCACCAACGGCGGCCGCCTGCTGTCGATGGTCGACCTGGACGGCAACCGCCTGGCCTTCAATTACCAGTCGAACGGCATGCTGGCCTCGGTCACCGATGCCACCGGCGCCGGCACCTTCTTCACGTATGGGGGCCCTAGCGGCAAGGAGCTGCAATCGGTCGATGTCGCATATCGCGAGACTGCCGACGGCGAACTCGAATCCGCCAACCGTGTCGAGTATTTTTACGACAACCAGGGCCGGCTCGCGCAAGTCGATACCTTCCTGTCGATCAGAGGCACATTCAGCACCAAGTACACTTATGACGGCGCCAGCCGGCGCATCGCCACGATCGAGCAGAGCGACGGCAACAAGCTGACGTTCACCTACGATGCCGGCCGCATTGCCACCGTCAGCGACGGCAAGTACGAGAACGACACGTTCAGCTATGCCGGCAACCGGACCACCGTCACCGACAAGGACGGCACGGTCACCTACTACACCTTCGACAACAACGGCCAGATCCTGCACACCGAGATGGCGGGTGCCAATGGCGCCAGCCTCAACACGTATTTCGAGTACGACGCCAAGGGCAACGTCACCAAGATCGTCGAACCGAACGGCAACGTCACCGTCAAGCGCCACGATGGCAACGGTAACGTCATCTACGAGCGCGACAGCACCGGCCATGTCGTCACCCGTACCTATACCGCGACCAACCTGCTGCAAAGCGAAACCGTGTTCCGCGACGTCGATCCCGACGGCGAAGGGCCCGCCAATCCGGCCGACGCCAGCACCACCTATTATGTCTACGATGCGCACGAGCACCTGCGTTTCGTCGTCGATGGCGACCAGGGCGTCCAGGAATTCCGCTACGACCAGCGCGGCCAGCGCCAGGCCGCCATCGCTTATACGCAGGACCGCTACGCCGTCACCGGCGCCGCTCCAAGCGAGGCAGAACTGGCGCGCTGGGTAGCCGGCGCCGACAAGACCCGTGCCGTGCGCACCGATTACGGCTACGACATCCGCGGCCTGGTGGCCACGGCCACGACCTACAGCGACCTGGCCGCCGACGGCAGCGGTATCCGCAATGGCATGCAATCGGTCACCCACTTCACCTATGACCAGGCCGGCCGGCTGCTGGAAAAGATCGACGCCGACGGCAATGCCACGGCGTATGCGTACGACAACCTGGACCGCCTGCTGACCACGGTCGATGCCGGCTCCAATAGCGTCAGGACGACCTACGCCCAGGGCGGCAGCTACCTGGATCTGAGCGGCGCGACGGTCGCGGTCAATCGGACCTTCACCACTTATCCCAATGGACGCGTCACCGAAACGATCCTGGATACGTCGGGTCGCACCCTCGGCGTGCTCGAGAAAAGCGGTACCACCGTCCTCACCGAGGTGTACTACGCCTACGATGCCGAAGGCCGGCTGGCCATGGTGCAGGATGCCAACGGCAACCGCAACTTCACGCTGTACGACAGCCTGGGGCGCAAGGCGGTGGACATCGACGGCGACGGCAGCGTGGTCGAATACAAGTACGACGCCAAGGGCCAGCTCGGCGAGGTGATCCAGCGCGCCACGCGCCTCGACGCGAATCTGCGCGGCACCAGGCTGATCAACATGCGTCCGGAGCAGTTGCGTCTCCAGTCCAGCGCGCTGG
Organism: Massilia forsythiae; assembly: GCF_012849555.1. Lineage (NCBI taxonomy): Bacteria > Pseudomonadati > Pseudomonadota > Betaproteobacteria > Burkholderiales > Oxalobacteraceae > Massilia > Massilia forsythiae. The sequence continues at coordinate 1,173,188 of NZ_CP051685.1, read as the reverse complement.
ACGTGCACGAATGGCGCTTCTACGACGCCGCCGGCCGCCTGGCCGAATCCGTCGACGGCGCCGGCAACGTCACCTCGACCGTCTACGACGGCGTCGGCCGCATGCTGGCCGAGATCCAGCGCTACACGCCCGTCGACGTTGCCTTGGGCAGCCCCAAGGGAGTGCCGCCGGCGGCAAGTGCGAACGACCGCATGCAGCGCTATTTCTATACCAACGACGGCAAGCCGGCCGGCGAGGTCGACGCGGCGGGCTACCTGACGGAATACCGCTACGACGGCGCCGGCCAACTGGTGGAAACCGTGCGCTACGCGGGCCTCGTGAAAAAGCCGGACCTGACCTCGGCGCTGGCCGACTTCCGTCCGGCCGCCGGCGACGCCAGCCATGCGGACGACATCCACGAATACAACCTATACGATGCCAAGGGCCAGCTGGTCGCCGAGATCGACGGCGAAAACTACCTGACCGTGCGTTCCTACGACGCGGCGGGCAATCTCGGCCGTACCGTGCGCTACGCCAACCGGGTCGCTTTCCAGCCCGGCCAGACCACGTTGGCGCAGGTACTGGCGCAAGACGCTTCCGGCAGCCAGTCGATCACCTACACCTACGACGCCCTCAACCATCTGCGCAGCGTGACCGGCGTGGACGGTTCGATAACGCGTTACGAATACGATGCCGTCGGCAACCGCACCTCGACCACGTCCGCTTACAACAGCGATGGCGCGCGCAATGGCTTGGTGCGCTACGACGCCCTCGGCCGCGTGACGGCGGAGCTGACCGGTGTCGGCGCAGCCCGGCTGGCGCTGGTCACCACGCCGGCGCAGCAGGAAGCCGTGTGGACCGCATACGCCACCAGGTACACCTACGACAAGGCCAACCACCGCACCACGATGACCGACCCCAACGGTCACGTGACCCGCTACTACTACGACAAGGATGGCCGCCTGGCAGCCACCGTCAATGCCGCCGGCGAAGTCGAACGGCGCGAGTACAACGCCATCAACCAGGTCGCCACCGTCACCCGCTATGCACAGCGTATCGGCGAGGCCGAACTGGCGGGCATGGCGGGCGGCGAATTCGGCCTGATCGAAAGCCGCCTGGCGCTGTTGCGCGACGGCGCGCACGACTACGTGGCCACCTACGGCTACGATGCCGACGGCAGGATGACCTCGCGCAGCGACGAGAACGGCACGCATACCCTGAGCTACGACAGTTTCAACCAGCTGACGCTCGACGAAGCCGACATCGGCGACGGCCGCATCGCGCAATCCCGCTATACCTACACTGTACGCGGTGAATTGCAGTCCCAGTATGACGGCTTCACGCGCGGCGAGCCCAAGCTGAGCAGGTCCTTCATTTCGCGCGACGCCTTCGGCCGCGTCATCTACAGCCAAACCACCGACGGTGACGGCGAAACCTACCGTTACGACCGCCTCGGCCGCCAGATCGCCGTGACCAGTGCCGAGGGCGTCGGCGGCACCACCACCTACGATGCCTTCGACCGGGTTGTGACCGAGACCAGCAATGCCGGCGGTACCACCACCTACCGCTACGACACCGCGGCGCGCAGCATGACCGTGACCACCGCCGAAGGCGCCGTGCATACGGTGGTGCGCACCGCCCAGGGCGACGTCGCCGAATTGATCGACCTGAACGGCGAAAAGACCACGTATGCCTACGACCAGGACGGCCACCTCAAGTCGGTCAGCGACAAATTCGGTGTCAGCGAAGCGCACACCTACGATTTTGCCGGCAACCTGACGACCACGACCGACGGCAACGGCAGCGTGACGAAGATCGAATACGACAGCGTCGACCGCGTGCTGCGCCGTACCGTCGACGTGGACGGCCTGAATCTCGTCACCAGCTATACCTACGACACTCAGGGCCGCACCCTGACCGTAACCGACCCGACCGGCGTCATGACGGCCACCACCTACGACGTGCTGGGCCGCGTGCAGACGACGGTGCGCAGCGCCGAGCCGGGTGGCTTGGCATTGACCACCAGCTTCGACTACGACAACCTGGGCCACGTGCTGCGCATGACCGATCCGGCCGGCCACGTGACCGAGTACCAGTATGACATCGTCGGCCGGCGCATCGCCACCATCGTCGATCCGGACGGCCTGCGGCTGACGACGATCTATGTGTACGATGATCTCGGTACCGCGCCGTTCCGCAGCTACGACGCCAAGGGCAACGTCACGCACTACATGTACGATGCCGACGGCCGCAAGGTCGGCGAGGTCGATGCCGCCGGCGACGTGACCGTGTACACCTACGAGCAGGGCAGCGATCGCATCGCCTCGGTGACGCGCTACGCGCGCCCGCTGGTGGGCGCGACCGTGGCGCAGTTCGTCGACGACGGCGTTCGTCTCGACCTGGCCACCGTCCAGGAACACCTGGCGCCGGACCCGAGCCGCGACAACGTCACCACCTACCTGTACGACCAGGACGGGCGCCTGCATTTCACCGTCGAGGGCGACCGCAGCTTCACGCAGCAGCGCTACGACGGCAATGGCCGCCTGGCCGAGACCACGCAGTATTCCAACTTGCTGCCGCCGGAAGTCGCCCTGACCGACGCCGCGGTGCGCGCATGGGTGCCTGCCGGCGGTAGCGGCGAAGTCTCGGTCTCCTACACCTACGACGTGCGCGGCCGGGTCGCGCAGCAGACCAACGCCGCCGGCGGCGTCACCACCTACACCTACGACGGCAACTTCAACGTCATCGCCAGCATTACCGGATCGCCGGAAACTGGAACGGTGGCTGCCAAGCGCATGGTCTACGACGGCGCCGGCCGCCTGGTCGCCAGCGCAGTCAAGCAGTACGGCGACGAGGACGCGTCCTACTGGTCGGTCAGCACCCAGGCCTACGACGGCGCCGGCCGGGTGATCGACCGCACCGACTACGTGACCCACCTGTCGGATGCCGGCCTGGCGCCGGACGCCACCCAGGCGCAGGTCGTCGCATGGCTGGCGACGGTGCCGGCCAGCTACGGCAACGATGCGCGCGTACGCATGCGCTACGACGCCGCCGGCCGCCTGGTGGCGTCGGCGACGGCGCAGCGCGGTGATGCTAATACCCTGCTGTGGTCGGTCACGCGCCAGGAGTTCGATGCGGACGGTAACGTTCTTGCACGTACCAGCTACGCCAACTTCCTGGGCGGCGCGCCGGCGCAAGGCACGCTTTCCGACGGCCAGATGCAGGAATGGCTGGCCGGCGTGGCCGTCGACGGCACGCGCGACAGTACCACCCGCTACGTCTACGACAGCGTCAACCGCCTCAACATCACGATCGACGCCCTCGGCGGCGTCGTGCGCCGCGAGTACGACGGCGCCGGCAACGTGCTCGCCGAAATCGCCTACGCCAACCCGGTCCGCCTGAGCGGCGCGGTGACGCGCGAGGCCGTGCTGGCCGCGCTCGAAAGCCATTATGGGCAACCCTGGAACCCGGAAGGCGACCGCGTCACCTACTACGACTACGATGCGGCCAACCGCGTCGCCGTGATGACCAACGCCGTGGGCGTCGCCACGTCGTATGTCTACGACGGCGCCGGCCATCTGGTACGCCAGGTCGACAACGCCAACAACGAAGCCGACTACCGCGTCCACCGCACGGTGTATGGCGCCGACGGCCTGCCGCGCCTGAGCATCGATCCCGAAGGCTACGTCACGGAGACGCGCTACAACGGCCTGGGCCTGGTGTCGGACAGCATCCGCTACGCCACCCAGATCGTGGTGGGCGACGACGCCTCGGTCGCCGACGTGCTCGGCCTGGTCGATACCAGCGATCCGCAGACCCGCCGCACCCAGTCGCAGTACGACAACCAGGGCAACCTCGTCACCAGCGTCGACGCCATGGGCAAGGCCGAGACGTACACCTACGACGCGCTCGGCCGCAAGGCCAGCTATACCAACCGCAACGGCGCGACCTGGACCTACGCGTACGACGCGGCCGGCCGCCTGCTGGTGGAACGGGCGCCGGCGGTGCTGGTGCCCAACGAGCAAGGCATTATCGGAATGGTGGAGGTCGAGACGCACATGGCGTACGACGCGATGGGGCGCATGACCTCGCGCACCGAAGGCTATGGCGGGCCGCATCCGCGCACCACCAGCTACGGCTACGACCTGGTGGGACGCCAGGTCAGGACCACGCTGCCGCTGACCGCCGTCTACGATCCGGCCTCGGATCCGCTGTCGGCCGCCGACGCCGATTATCACGTCATCCATGTGGCGCCTTTCACCACCGTCACCTACGACGCGCTCGGCAACGCCGTCGAAGGCACCGACGCCAACGGCAACGTCAGCCGCAAGGTGTACGACGTGCTCGGCCGGGTCGTGTTCGAGATCGACGCGCTCCAGAACGTCACCGGCTACGAGTACGATGCCTTCGGCGGCGTCGAGAAGTTGACGCGCTATGCCGAGGGGCTGAATGCCCTGGCCGATCCCGACAAGGCGGCCAAGGAAGACATCGGCAAGCTGTATGTGACGATGTACAACCGCGCGCCGGATGGCGGCGGCTTGAACTACTGGCTGCAGTTCCTGAAACAGGGCCAGACCCTGGCACAGGTCGCCGACACGATTCTCAAATCCAAGGAATCGGCGTTCTTCAACCTGCCGGGCATGAGCTTGCCCGACTATGTGGCGCGCATCTTCGATACGGCGTTCGGACGCGCCCCGTCCGAGGCCGAGACCACCTACTGGACCAATATCGGCAGCGCCGAGGGCGTGACCCGCGGCCAGCTGCTCGTGCGCATGATCGGCGAGGCACCGACGCAACGCGACCAGGATTTCTTCGTCAACAAGGTCGAGGACTACCTGCATCCGCAGATGTTGAGCTCGCAGCGCTACCGCATCAGCCTGATCTACACGGCCGTGCTGGGCAGGGCGCCGAGCGCCGCCGAGCTGGCGGACGGCATGACCTACCTGGCATCCGGCGGCAGCGAAGCCGGCCTGGTGCACGTACTGATGGATGGCACGGAGGGCCGCGCGCTGTATCCGCAAGACATGGATGGTGCTGCCCTGGTCACGCTCCTGAGCGAGCATGCGCTCGGACGCGAGCCCGGCCAGGACCTGCAGTGGTGGACGGGCGCGGCGGAGAACGCCTCGTCGCGCGCCCAGGCCGTGCTGGATTTCCTGGCCGGACGCGCCATCGACCGCGGCGATGACGACGACCTCAACCTGGAGCTGCGCGCCAAGCGCAACATGCCCGCCAACCCCGTCGGCTACGGACCGGTGACCGATTTCTCGCTGGCGACCATGCGCAGCGCCGTCGAGCTGCACGCCAGCATCCTGGACCGGGCGGTGGATACGCAGTACGACGGGCTCGGCCGCAAGATCAAGGTCGCCGAAGCGGCCACCTACAACTACACCGCCGTCGGCGGCTATGGCAACGACGAAACCTGGATGGGCTACGCCGAGCTGCGCAAGGTAACCAGCTTCGACTACGACGCCTTCGGCGATGTCACCGCGAAGAAAGTCTACGGCGTACGCGGCGACTTCAGGGACGGCGAGCAGCTCGGCGAAGCCGCCGTCACCCGCATGTACTACAACCGGCGCGGCGAAAAGACGGCGGAATTCGTCCTTGCCGACACCGAGAACAGCAACCGCCTGGCCCACAATTACGAAGACAAGGTCGCGACCGACAGCGGCGGCTACCTGACGCGCATGGAATACGATGCGTTCGGCAACCTGACCCGCACCTACGAATACGCGCAACGCAGCAGGGATCCGCGCGGGCCGGAAGATGGGCTGTACGACATGAATCCGGAATCGCCGGCGTTGACCGAGAGCGACCGCGACACCAGGTACGAGTACGACCTGAACGACCGCAAGCAAGCCCAACTGCAGGTGAACACGGCGTTCGACAACTTCACCTGGGACGGCAACTATTCGGCCCTGCGCGACACGCTGGTCACGAGCTATGAGTACGACGGTGTCGGCAACCTGACCTCGACCACGGATCCGCTGGGGAACACGGTCCTCAGCTTCTACGACGCGGTCGGCCGCGTGACGCGGGTCGCCAGCCGCAACGACGGCGTCGGCCGCTCGCAGATCATCCTCAGGCCCGAGCCGCTGCCGGACCCTGAGCCTCAGCCGACCCCTACGCCACCCTACGATCCCGAGAATCCGAACGACCCGAACCGCGTCTGGATCGTCACCGACTTCGTGCGCGATGCCTACGGCAACGTGCTGACGCAGATCGCCCACGCCAAGTACCAGGCCCTGTACGACGGCGCCAGCTCGCCGATGCTGGCCAGCGCCGACGACCGCACCACGAGTACGACCTACGACCTGATGGGGAACGCGCTGGCCGTCACCGACGGTAACCTCAACATCACGCGGCGCTCCTACGACGCGGCCGGCAGGCTGGCCAAGGAATGGCAGACCGTGACCGACCGCAGTTCCGCGACCAGCGCGGTCACGCTCACCAGCTACAAGCTGTTCCACTACGACGCCACCGGCCAGATGACGTCGGTGACCACGCCGGGCAGCACGAATGCGATGCCGTTGCCGGCAGTAGGCGTGGCATCGGTCGAATCGGCACCCGGATCGTTCGATCCGTCGCAGACCAAATCGATCTTCACCGGCACCAATACCATCAGCGTGCGATTCCCGGACACCGGCAATGCGCCGATTCGTGTGGTTGTGGATTACACGCAGGCCGACAACCCGCAATTCAAGCTCGGCCTGGACGGCTTCAAGCCGATCTGGATTCCAAACGGCGTGAAGCCGGGTGACCCGGCCCAGAAGACCTTCAGCTATCCGGCTGCGGAAGGAGAGTTGCCGCTGCAGCGCACCGATGGCGGCGCCACGCTGATCTGGTCGGAAAACGACCAGGTGGGCGGCGGCATCAAGTCGGTCCAGCGCGTGAAGGTCTATGTCCAGAACGCCAACGGCGAATGGGAATTGCGCCAGGACTTCGACGGCAGCGTCGCGCCGCTGTCGTCGACCATCGTGGACAAGGCGCCGGCCGACATCGGACGCAACGTGCAGTCGCTGACCTACAACGCCTTCGGCGAGGTGACGTCGCGCAGCATGAACGGCAACGTGTACGAATTCGCCGAGTACGACAACGCGGGCAACGTGTGGCACACCAATGCCGGCGACGGCATTACCAAGGTGATGTTCTACGACATCCGCGGCAACCTGACGCAGCAGGCGACCGGCACCGACCATGCCGGAGGCACCCTGGATGACCTGCGCCTGTACACCAGTGCCAAGGACGTGCACGACGCATTGTCCACACCGTATCTCGAGGTAAAGGGCGTCGACGTGGTCGAGACCCGTTACGACCTGATGGACCGCGCGGTACTGCACCTGGACGCGGCGCGCGTGGACGGCACCGTCAAGCTTGCGGAAGGACAGCCAGACTCGGTTGCCATGCGCACGCCGACCAGCCACGTCAAGTACGACCGTTGGGGCAACGTGGTCGAAGTGACCGACCCGCGCAACCTCGACTGGCGCATCACCTACAGCTACAACAGCTTCAATCAGCAGACCGAGAAATCGGTTGTGCTGATGAATGGTGGCGTACCGACCGTGCGTTCGAGCGAGCTGAATTACTACGACGAGATGGGGCGCGCCACCGGCAACCGCGATGCCAACGGCAACCTCACCTTCACGGGATATTTCGGGTTCGGCCTGTCGACGACGCGCTTCGCCGACGGCAGCGGAGAATCGTATGCGGTGAACGCATTCGGGGAGCGGACCTCGCTGCAGGCCAGGGATGGCTATGCGACGCTGTATACATACGATCACATGGGTAACCTGGCCTCGTCGTCGCGTTATTCCTCGCATGTGTATTACACCGTCGATCAAAGCGATGGCGGCGGAATGACAGCCCTGCTCAACCCTGGCAATTGGGAAGTCCGCGAAGAATTTGCGTACGACGAGCTCGGCCGGCGCTATGCCACCTCTACGCAGAAGTATCCCGCTAATGCGGGAGGACAATCCGACAAAATCCATGAAGTGATCTCGAGCCTGACGCGCTACGACCTCGCCGGCAACGTCGTTGCCCAGATCGACAACGCCGGCCGCCAGACCAGGTCGGTCTACGATGCCTATGGCCACAAGGTCGCCGAGGTGGACGGCGCCGGCAAGTCGATGACGTGGAATGTCGATGCCTTCGGCCGCGTGGTGGGCCACGTGGACCAGGGGGGCGCCCAGATCCGCTACGAGTACGATGGCCAGGGCCACCTGATCCACCAATGGTCGACCGCGCGTCAGGGCAGCGGCGCGCAGAACATCGTTTACACCTACGACCATGGCCTGCTGACGACGATCGACGACCATGCTACCGGACTCTTGACCACGTATACCTACGATCTTACCGGCAACCGCGTGACCGAGAAGGCGCTGGCGCGCAATGCCGAGGGCGGTCCGCTGCTCGTGCAGAACAATACCATCCGCTACGACCAGTACGGCCGCATGGAGCACGTCGAGGACGGGCATTTTACCGTCGACATCGGCTACGACGACAACGGCAATCGCCTGCATGTGGCGACGCACTATGTCGACAGCAGTGGCAGGGCGGTGGACAGCGATGCCTGGAACAAGTACGACGAGATGAACCGCGAAGTCGTCGCGAACGGCATCAACGTCAACGGCAACATCGTCATGGGCGACAAGGGGCACGTGATCACTTATGACGGTTTCGGCCGGCGCGAGACCGACAGCTACATGTACAAGGACGCGCAGAAGGGCGGGCCATACCTGCCGACGACCGAGAGGTACCAGTACGAAGACGACACCGGACGCCTGTCCCAGGTCACGCGCGACGGCATCGTCATCGACCGCCGTTACTACGACGAGTTCGGCCGCGTTATCCGGAGCGGCCCACCCGAAGGGACCAACAACGATCGGCTGAAGAGTTTCGGCATCGCCGGCGAGTACAGGACCTATCACTACACCAAAGGGGGCGAACTCCAGCGCCTGAAATTCTGGGCCTTGAACCACGATTTCCTGGACGATATTTACTACCTCGCCAATGGTGCGGAGGGTGGCTATGATGGCGCCGGCAATCCGATTGGCTACGCCGTCGTGCATCCGCATGACGACGGCACCGGGCGACAGCATTCGATCTACTTCAACACGTATGCCTACTTCGATTCCGCGAAGGAGATACAGGTCAGGGGTTCGATTAACGGCAAGCCCGAGTACACCACCACGACGCTCGACGCAAACGGCAATGTCGTGAAAGTGGTCGACACCAGCGCACCGGGTAAGGACCGCACCTACATCAACGATGCCGAGGGCCGGGTACTGATGTCGACCCAGTCCGGCGAGATGGTGCGCACGCTGATCGTCAACGGCGAGGTACTCGGCTCCAACAGCGACGAGGCCGATCCGAGCAACTTCGCGAACGCCTACCAGTCCGCGACCACGGGCGCCAACCTGGCCTCGCCGAGCATCTACCACGTGCAGGGTGGCGAAAACCTGAAGTCGATCGCCAAGTCGGTCTGGGGCGACGCCAACCTGTGGTACCTGATCGCGAACGCCAACAACCTCGAGGTCGACTCGCCGTTGACCATAGGCCAGACGCTGAGGCTGCCGGCACGGGCCAACGTGGTGCACAACGATGCGGACACGTTCACGCCGTATAATCCGAGCGACGCGATCGGCAGTACGACGCCGACCTTGCCATTGCCAGCCAGGTCGGATGCGAGTTGCGGCAGCAAGCTCGTCATCATTGCGGTGACGCTTGCGGTAACGTTCGCGACCCAGGGATTGGCAACCAGCTGGCTGGGCGGCGGCGGCGCCTGGCTCAGCAGCATACTGGGTAGTACGGGTGCCGCCGCTGCATCGTTAGGTATCGGTGCCGCTGCCGGCAGCATCGCCGGCCAGGCCATCGCCATCGACCTCGGCGTTCGCGATTCGTTCAGCTGGGGCGAGGTCTTTACCAGTGCAGTCGGGGCAGCGGTAAGCGGCGGGTTGAATGCCAAAGTGGGTGGCGACTGGTGGGATGTGGCTAAAAATGCGGCCATTGCCAATGCGAGTTCGCAAGCCGTTGGCATTGCGCTGAACTTGCAGAAGGGCTTCCAATGGAAGAGCGTGCTCGGATCGGCGATTTCCGCTGGCGTGGGCAGGAGCTTGTTCGATAGTCAGCTGCTGTCGGGTACCGATAAGGTATACCGTTCAATAATTTCGCAAACTGCTGGTCAAACATTGGGGACGTTTGCAAGTGGCGGAAAGGTGTCGTCGCAGTCGATTGCGATTGATGTTTTTGGAAACGTGTTGGCTTCTAATTTTGAAGCGAGACGCGATCCAAATAAAAATCAAATTTCAAACGGAAACCAAACAGCATTTTTAAATAATTCTAAATTTTCCGAGAACGAGTACGGTCAGTTACGGGCAAGATTAGCTGAATATGGAACTGATGCTCGCGCTGATTTTGCTACAGATGAAGAATTAAAAGCATTGGAAAGCGCTGCTGACAGCAATGGTGGTGTCTTGCCGAAGGCAGGAGAATTTCTTTCAAGGCCAGAAATATCAGTTGAAGACCTAACCAGTCAAAGAGTGATTGTAGTCGGAAAGCGACTGTCTATAGAGGACCAGGAGGCATGGTATAAACAGCAAATGCGGAGTTCAATGCCAGATTATGGGCGAAGCGCGCCAACTTCGCGCTCCAGTAGGAAAACAACTGCCGCCTCTCGACAAGTGACGCCAGTAGGGCAGCTAAATGTGCGCGCAGTTGCAATACCTCCTACTAAGCCTCAAATAAACGTGAGTGAGGCGGCTTTTGCAAATGCAGCACGAAAGCTTAATGTTGAGGTGGCTGCTATTAAAGCCGTCGCTGAGGTTGAAAGTAAAGGTAATGGATTCTTTAGCGATGGTAGGCCAAAAATCCTTTTTGAACGTCACTACTTTCATCGACTTACAAATGGAGTTTTCGATGCTTCAAATCCAGAAATTTCGAATTCAATTTCTGGTGGGTATGGTGCCAGTGGCGATAATCAGTACAGGAAGCTAGATATAGCATTTGCGCTAGACAATACGGCAGCTTTAAAATCTACTTCTTGGGGACAGTTTCAAATCATGGGAGCAAATTACCGAGCGGCGGGATATAATTCGGTAACGGATTTTGTAGATTCACAACGTCAGGGTGCGGATGTTCAATTGAAAGCATTTGCAGATTTTGTGGGAAGTGATCGGGGTCTCCTCAATGCTTTGCGAGAAAAAGATTGGTCCGTTTTTGCGCGAAAGTATAACGGACCTAATTATCGGGAAAACAACTATGATAATAAAATGAGAGAGGCATATGAGAAGTATAAAAATTAAGAGTGTTTTTATATTTTTGTTTTATGCACATTGCTCCGCGCATGCGCAACTGGTCCCAGTGTCAGATTCTGAGTTGGTTTCGCAAGGCAATTATGTCAACCAAATTCAGAAGTTTCCGAATTTGATTTTTAGTCAATTTAAAAATCAATCATTTAAGGACAAAGAAACGGGGGAATATATTTCTGCCGGGTCTGCACTGCGGCGAGATGGTTCATCAAAAATGGAATGTTTTCTTTACTATGGTATAAATAATAAATCAGGGATAATATTGTTTACTTCTGCTAGAACTGAATCGACATGGGAGTGTACTGGTAATCCAGCAGTCAGTCTAAAAAAACTTTCATTTGGGAGGAAGAGGAATACGATAGTATTCGCACTCTTCGAATTTAGGCCGCCTAGTGGGGAATATTTTAAATTTCCATTTGCTGCTGATGTGACCCCCAATAATTTAATTGGATTCCATGATTTACAAAGCTGCATCGAAAAGCGAACAGCAGGGATTAATTTGCAAAAGCTGCAGCAAGTAATATCTGCTGCTAGAAAATGTGGGTTCGAATAGAATCGCTTTGTTGCGTAAATTAGGCTTAGCCAGCGTAGTATAGTGGCCCCTGAATTTGAGACAGTGGTTTAAGCTGTCGTCCGCGAAAGGATGACAGCGAATGAGTGAAGGTAAAAAACGCAGGGTGCACAGTGCGGAGTTCAAGGGCAAGATCGGGCTGGAAGCGGTGCGCGGGGTGAAGACGATCAACGAGATCGCGCAGGAGCACGACGTGCATCCGCAGTTGGTGACGCAGTGGAAGAAGGAGATTCTGGAGAACGCCGGCGCGCTGTTCGACGTCAAGCGCGGGCCGAAGCCGGTGGACGAAAGCAGTGCCGAGGACAAGCTGTACAGCGAGATCGGCAAGCTGAAGATGCAGGTGGATTGGCTCAAAAAAAAGCTTGGGGAATGAGTCCTGCCGAGCGGGCACGGTGGATTGCACGGGAAGACGAGATGCCGCTGACGATGCAATGCGAGCTGGCCGGCGTGCCGCGTTCGACGGTGTATCGGCGGCTGGAAGCGGTAACACGCCAGGCATGCATAAACGAGGAAGACGACCGACTGCGCGCCCTGATCGACGAGGAATACACCAGCCGGCCGTTCTACGGTAGCCGGCGCATGGCAGTATTCCTGCGAGGTCGAGGGCACTAGCTCAATCGCAAGCGCGTGCAGCGCTTGATGCAGGAAATGGGTCTGGCGGGCATGGCGCCGGGGCCGGCGACGAGCAAGCCGCATCCGCAGCACAAGGTCTATCCATACCTGTTGCGCGGGGTGGCGATCACGCGGCCGAACCAGGTGTGGAGTACGGATCTAACCTATATCCGCCTGGCGAGTGGCTTTGCCTACCTGGTGGTGATCATCGACTGATACTTGCGCCGAGTGCTGGCCTGGCGCATCAGCAACAGCATGGACGCGTCGTTCTGCGTGGACTGCCTGGAAGATTCGCTGCGCCACTACGGCAGGCCGGATGTATTCAACAGCGACCAGGGCTCGCAGTTCACCAGCGACGCCTTTACCGGCGTGCTCAAGCGCGAAGGTGTGGCGATCAGCATGGACGGGCGCGGGCGGGCGCTGGACAACATCTTCGTCGAGCGCTTGTGGCGCAACGTGAAGTACGAAGACGTGTACCTGAAGGGCTATGCCAACATGCCCGGACTGACAGTCGACCTGGTGCAATACTTTGCGTTCTACAACGCCGAGCGACCGCATCAGGCGTTGGGATATAAGACGCTGGATCACGTCTATCGCGCCGGTATCGGAGGCGGCGCGCTGATCGTCGATAAGTTCGGCGACACGGACGTGGAGCAAGAAAAAATCGGCAGTACGGGGCAGCGCCAGGCAGCTGCTGAAGTGGAAACGGACACAGCTTTAACTAGCCGGCTGAGTGTCTTGACTGATGGGGCCACTCTATAGAACGCGTAGGTCTGCTATCCTGAATAGGATGAAGCCAGTTACGTAGAAGCACCGCACGACTAACTGAAGGATGTATAACGAAGCACTGAAGTCACGCAGTTCGTTGCTCATCTGGCTTAATCCGGCGATGAACTTGCATGGGCAAGTGAGCGGCAAGCGCGGACGCAGCCAGACATTCAGCGAAGAAGCGATCCAGTTTTGCCTTAGCATCAAGTGGCCTCTTCAATTGACCACTATGCCAAGCCATGGAGATGACGCAAGCCTGCTGCGCCTGAACGAGCTCGACTGGCGGGTGCCGGACTACAGCACGGTTAGCAGGTGGCAAAAGACGCTGCAGGTGGCCATTGGCGCTGTCTCGAGTACGACGGGCTTGTATCTTCTAGTGGACAGCACGGGCATCAAGATGCTGGGCGAAGGCGAATAGAAGACGAAGAAGCACGGTGCGGATTAACGCTGTCAAGGACGCAAGACGCATCTCTGGATCGAAGCGTCCACGATCGAAATCTGGGCCATTGAAGTCACTGACAACAGTGCTGACGACGCGCCTATCCTGCCAGCGCTGCTCAACCAGATTTCTGCTGACGAGAGCATTGCCAGCGTTAGTAGCGATGGCGCTTATGGGCACCTCGAAAAACCTACTATGCGTTGCATTTTCAGCTTGCGATGCTCACCGTACGCCTGTACGGCTGCGCTTCTCAGCTGAAACTGCTGCCGCTCGCGACGGTTTTTCGAGGCCCCCTTATGACACGTAGGACTGTCATGAAGCTATCGCGTTGCACACTGCGCATGCCATCATCCCAACTCGCAAGAATACTAAAGGCTTGGAAGGCGAACCGCTGTAGCGTCAATGCACGTAACAATATCCTGCGGGCGACAGATAGGATGGAATAGGTAATATGGAAGAGATGGATCGGCTACCACTGGCGCAGTCTTGTTTAAACCAAGATGCGCTGTTTCAAGCTGCTGGGTAAACGTCTCATGACACGTAGCTCCGACCGTTAAGTCGCCGAATTACAAGTGCAAGCTACTGTGTTGAACCGCTTCATTCGGCTGGGCACACCGGTCACAGTCCCCAGTGTTGTAAAACAAACTATCAATAGCGTCAGCTCGGCCTTCGCTCGATTTGCTCAACAAAGTCTATTGGAAGCGAAGGTTAGCGAGAATGCCAAGCGGGGCCAGTGGGTGGTCCCGATGGACGGCTTGCGCAAAGTGTTGGTCCTGAAAACGACAAAGCCCACTCGAAGGAATGGGCGTTGCATGGTTCTTGTTCTTGGTGGCCCGGGGCGGAATCGAACCACCGACACAAGGATTTTCAATCCTCTGCTCTACCAACTGAGCTACCAGGCCAAGGCGGCGAATTATAGCACGGCATCATGAAAAAGCCACCACCCCGTGCGTATCACAGTCAGGCGCGGGCGCAGCAGCAGCAGCTGCGCCCGCGGTCGATCACCAGCCGAGATCCTTCAGCAGGGGCACGGTCAGGTCCACCGGCGGCACCAGCGTGGTGGTCAGGTCCGAATTGATGTTCGGTTCCATCAGCAGGTTCGGGGTGGCCGTCACATCCCAGTGCGACACCGACGAACCGGGCGCCAGCGTGGCAGGGGTGTACAGCAGCGGGTTGCCGTTGGTGTCGGCGCCGGCGATGCGGGCCGGGTCGGTCGTCAAGTTGGCGGTGACCGTGCCGGCCTTGCTGCGGGTACCGTAGGGGATCGCGGCAGTGACGGCGGCCTTCAGCGCGTTGCCGTCGGCCTGGGTCACGCCCACTGCCGGGATGGTTATGGTGGTATCGGTGCCGCCCGGTATCAGCGCGCCGGTGGTGTTGTTCACCAGGATCACGCCGACCGCGCCGGCGTTCTGCGCGTTCTTGACCTTGATGGCGAACGAGCAGGTGCCGCGGCTGATGATCGCCACCTTGCCCTTGACGGCCATGGTGTTGGCGGTATCGAATGCATCGCAGCCCGGACCGGTCTCGTTGGTCTGGGTGGCGACGTTGGCCAGCACACCGAAGGTGCCGCTGGACGGCGCTGCGGGGCCGAAGCTGGCGGCGCTGAAGTCCAGGCTCAGGTTGCCGCTGGTGGCAGGCGACACGGTCTTGACGATCGGGATGTGCTTCAGGAAGCCGGCGCCGGCCTTCACGTTCGGGCCGATCCAGGCCAGCTGCAGCGGGTTGATGGCCGAGGCCTTGCGCTCCGCCGACGTCATGTTCAGCCAGGTCTTTTTGGCCGTGTTGTCGTACATGTACTGTTCCCAGATGCTCGGCAAGCCACCGGTGGCAACGTAACCGGTGCCTGCGGCGTTCAAGCGGCTACCGGTGGAAGTTGACACCGTCAGGACCGAGAAGCCGAGGCCATGGCCCAGTTCGTGCAGCAGGGTTTCGACAAAATTGACGTTGGTGCCGGCATTACCATCCAGACCCAGATAGAACTTCGAGCCGTCGAGGCAGCCGGTGTTGCCCAGATTGACGTTGAATTGGGTCTTGATGTCGAAATTGTCGTAGCCGGTCGAGTCAGGCTGACCATCGCTCAGGTTTACGCCGGCGAGCTTGTTGGCAAGGGCTTGCGGGTACCATGTGCCCGCTTTGCCGTTAGGGAAATCGTGCCAGATGTTGAGTGCGCCGGCACTGCCCAGGGTGGCCGAGGTGGAGGTGCAAGTCAGCGCTTCCCAACCAGCACTGACGTTGATGACGACGTTGCTGTCGATGTTCTTTTCCCAGATCGAGGCTACGTACTGGTAGACGTTCCAGCGCTGCGCACCGAGCGTGGTGCCCGGGTTGCCGCCGACCGGCGTCACCGGGGTCGGGTCGTTGAATCCTTCGCCGGCCTTGTCGCGGCTGGTGATCTTGATGGTGGCGGCCTGGCTGGCCATGCAGGCCAGCGCGCAGGCGGCGGCGATCAGCGAACGCGTGATGACAGGGGTACGCATGGGTTTACTCCGTGACAGGGGTGTTGGCGGCGGTGGCATGGACGTGGGCGGCGTGCTCGGTGCCGCCATGGCTGTCGTTGCATACCATGTCGATCGTGCCGTCGGCATTGCGCACTGCGGTCGATGAAGTCATGAACTCGTCGGTGAGGCGGGCGCCGCGCGCGCCGCTGGAGTGGAATTTCTGCTGCACCGTCTGGGTGGCGGCGCGCAACTGGCGTACCCGCGTGGCTTGCATTGCGGTCTGCTCTTCGGCGGTGGCGGGGCGCAGCTTGCCGGTGCTGGGGTCGCGGGTGACCGTGACGGCATCGACCGATTGCACGGCTTCCTGCTGCGCCTGCTGGGCGGCGGCGGGCAGGGCGGCGGCGCACAAGGCCAGGCCGGCGGCGCCGGCGGCCAGCAGGCGCTGGAAGGAATTCAGGTTCGACATGGGGTTCTCCGAAATCGTGACGATGGTGTTCAAGCGCGCGAGCGGCGGCGCAGGGCGCCCAGGCCGAGCAGGCCGCCGGCCATCAGTGCGATGCTGGCCGGTTCCGGCACGTCGACGGTCAGGCTGTCCAGGGCGACGGCGTTGGCGGTATCGTAGGTGCCGGTGTAGCGGAAGGCGAAACGGGTGGTGCCGGCCTGGTAGGCGTCCAGGTGAACGGTGTACAGGGTCCAGGCGCTGTCCGGTACCGGCGTGATCGTCGTCAGGGCGGTATTGGTGCCGGTGAAGCCGTACGAAACCGTATCCGTATAACCTTCCCCGCCGGCACGCAGGTAGAAGGAGATGTCGACGCCATAGGTGGCGTTGAATTCCGGGGTGATCAGCCAGCTGTCGATGCTGCCGCCGGAGGTGGTGTTGTTGAAATTGGCCTGCGCGTACGAGTAATTGCTGCCGGACTGTGCGGTGAACGGGCCGTCGGAACCCTGGAACCAGCCGCTGGTGGTGCCGCCCGGTGCACTGGCATTGGTGAAGCTCCAGCCTTGCGACGCCAGGGCCGCGACATTTTCAAAACCTTCATTGATCACGACACCGGCTTGTGCGGACATCGCCATTCCTGCAAGTGCCATTGCGGCCAACGCTTTTTTAATCATTGATAGTGCGCTCCAAAGTTTTGAAAGGCGGGGAGAACAAGATCGTTGCGCCCCTGTTGGTTGGCGCGGCGGAGTGGACGGCTTAGTGTCCAGTCAGGCAGCCAATGTGTTAGCCATTGCACATAGCATGCCAACCTAGATAACTTCCTGATTTCTCACAAATAAGCGTAAAAAATAGAAAAATTTGTCATCAAATTGTAAGATTTCTCGACGAAAACGTATTTTCGATGCATTTTTTGCACTGAAAACGTGCATCCTTTTTAACATTGTGTGAATGTGGTATGAGCAAAGGGATCACGGAATGTAACCGGTAATCACACTTTATTTGATGAAAGCTTTGAATTTCGCAGTAGGGAAAGAACTGAAAATCCACATGCGTTATGCATGAGAACGCTGACAAACCCATCGACAAACGTGACATGGGTTTGCATCAAAATGGACAAAACTTGAAGGAAGGCTCGGATGACAGGCAACAGTGAGTGCCTGATGGAAATTACCGTTGAGGGCGTATTGTAATAAAGCCTGGTTATGCCAGGCAGTTGGTAATCGTTACATTTGGCGTCAGCTGCGGGCCTGGTTGCGCTCGGCATGCTGGCGGTCGAGCGCCATGCGTGCTTCCTTGCGTCCCTTGGCTTCCTGGTGGCGGCGCTGTTCCTCGGGCGTGAACGGGCGCAGCGGCGGCACCGCGACCGGCTGCTTGTCGTCGCCGACCGCGACCATCGTGAAGAAGCAACTGTTCACATGGCGGACTTCCTGGGTGCGGATGTTTTCCGCCAGCACCTTGATGCCGATTTCCATCGAGGTGCGGCCGGTATAGTTCACGGATGCCAGGAAGGTGACCAGTTCGCCGACGTGGATCGGCTGGCGGAACGTGACCTGGTCCACGCTCATGGTGACGACGTAGGTGCCGGCGTAGCGGCTGGCGCAGGCGTAGGCGACCTGATCGAGCAGTTTCAGGATGTTGCCGCCATGGACGTTGCCGGAAAAATTGGCGGTGTCCGGCGTCATCAGGACCGTCATCGTGAGTTGGTGTGCAGGCAGGTTCATGGCTGGTTTGGCAAGTGGGTCATGAAATCATGTTGCACCACAAAATCGTTCTGCGCAACGGCCAAAAAAAACGCCATCCCGCAGGGCGGCGATGGCGTCGAAAGGTGGCGCGGCGCCGCCACGGAGGAGGCGGAACAGGCGCTCAGAATTCTTCCCAGTCGTCGGCCGCGCCGGCAGCAGCGGGGCGAGGGGACGCGGCAGCGGCACCGGCCTGGCGCGCCGCGGCGCCGCCGCGGGAAGAGGAGGGCGCCGCCGCGCGCGCGCCGGCAGGCGCGCGGACGGACGCGGTACCGGATGGAGTGCCGGACGCAGTGCCGGACGCAGTGCCGGACCTGGATGCCGGCCTGGATGCAGACTTGGCCGCGGGCTTGGCCGCAGCAGCATCCACGGCAGCGGCAGCGCCGGCCTTGGCGCCGTCGCGCGCCGTGGGCCGGGCCGAAGGCAGCGCGCGCGGCGCCGCGGCAGGCGCATCCGGCGTGGACGAGGCGCTTGCCGCCGCCCGCGCCGGCGCAGGCCGGGAGGCGGCGCGCGCCGCCGGCCGCGTCGCGCCGTCCACCTGGAACAGCGCCACCAGTTGCGACAGCTGGGCCGCCTGCTGCTGCATCGAGCGGGTGGCGCCGGCCGAGGCCTCGACCAGCGCCGCGTTCTGCTGGGTCATGCCGTCCATCTGGCCGATCGCCTGGTTGATCTGGCCGATGCCGCTGGCCTGTTCGCGGCTGGATGCCAGGATCTCGCTCATGATGCCGCTGACCCGGTCGATGCTCTCGACGATGCCGTGCATGGTTTCGCCGGCCTGGCCGGCCAGTGCCGAACCGCCGGCGATGCGCTGGGTGGAAGCATCGATCAGGCCCTTGATTTCGCGCGCCGCCGAGGCCGAGCGCTGCGCCAGCGCGCGCACCTCCGACGCCACCACCGCGAAGCCGCGCCCCTGTTCGCCGGCGCGCGCCGCTTCCACCGCCGCGTTCAGCGCCAGGATGTTGGTCTGGAAGGCGATGCCGTCGATCACGGCGATGATGTCGACGATGCGCGTGGACGATTCGTTGATCGCGCCCATGGTGTCGACCAGCTGGCCGACCATGGCGCCGCCCTGCTGCGCCACCAGCGAGGCCGCGGCGGCCAGCCGGTTGGCCTGCTCGGCGCTGGACGCGCTGTTGTTGATGGCCTGGGTCAGCTGCTCCATCGAGGAGGCGGTTTCTTCCAGCGCAGCGGCCTGGCTCTCGGTACGGCGCGACAGGTCTTGCGCTTCGCCGGCCATGGCGCCGATGCCGGTGCCGATGGCGGTGGCGCCGTGGCGCACCTGGCCGACGATGTCCGCCAGGCTGGCGCGCATGTGTTCCAGCGCGGCCATCAGGCTGGCGCCGTCTGCGTAGCTGCCGTGCGCGCGCGTGCCGGCGCCGAGCGGCACCTCGACCCGCAGGTTGCCGCGCGCGATCTCGGCCGCGACCGCCGCCGCCGCCGCCGGCTCGCCGCCCAGGCGCCGGAACAGGCTGCGCCCGAACAGGGCCCCGGCCGCCATGCTGAACACCAGCGTTGCCAGGCACAGCGCCACCAGCGCCGCCGTGCTGCGCGCGGCACTGTCGAGGACGGCCACGCTGCGGGCATCGATGGCCTTTTGCTGGATCGTCAGCAATTCTTTGACCTTGGCGACATAGGCATTCATTGCAGCGACGAACGTATTCTCGAATACGCTCTTGGCTTCATCGCTTTTGCCATCCGTTTTGAGCGCCATCACCCGGTCGCGCGCTTCCGTATAGTGCTGGCGCAAGGTCGCGATTTCCTGGAACACGGCCTTTTCCTCGTCGCTGTCGAGCAGGTCGCCCACCTGCTTCTGGACGCCGTTGGTGCGTGCGCTCGACTCGCGCGCCTCGTCGGCATACAGCCTGGCCAGTTCGCCGTCGGCGCTGCGCGCGACCAGCGCGGTGCGCTTGGCGGCGACCGAGATGTTCAGCATCCAGCCGGAGATCAGCCTTTCCTTGACCAGCGGGCGCTGGGTAAGCGCCTGCATGTCGTCGGCCAGCGCCTGCAGGCGCCAGACGGCGATGGTGGTGGACAAAAAGGAGAGCACGATCACGACGGCAAAGGCCCACCATAGCTGGCGGCGGACGCTGGAGGGGTGTTGTTGGCTCACTTCGGCTCCTGTGCGATGAAGGGATTCGTTTCCTGTAAACAAGCCTCCATTAAAAATGTTCCAAGTCGCACAAGGTCTGAGGAAACGCAGACGCCGCGGGAGAAAGGACGAATTACGACAATCGCCATGCCGCCGGCATGCGCCATGGCGCATGGGGCGGCGCGGCGATGCGGCCGTGCTTCTGCTAGGATGGCCGGATGTCGATTCTGCTCGT
Source organism: Massilia forsythiae (assembly GCF_012849555.1). Taxonomy (NCBI): domain Bacteria; kingdom Pseudomonadati; phylum Pseudomonadota; class Betaproteobacteria; order Burkholderiales; family Oxalobacteraceae; genus Massilia; species Massilia forsythiae. Next base: position 1,152,576 of record NZ_CP051685.1, on the reverse strand, counting down.
ACCCGGCTTCATGGCCGATGAAACCCTGTGGGACGAGGTGCTGCCGCGCCTCGAACGCTTCGGCCCGGTGCTGCACGCCGACTTGCGCCACGACACCTCGGTCGCGGCCATGGCGCGGCGCGCGCTGGCCGCTGCGCCGCCATCCTTCGTCCTGGTCGGTTTTTCGATGGGCGGCTACGTCGCGCGCGAGATCGCGCGCCAGGCGCCGCAGCACGGCAAGCGGGTCGAGGCAATGGTGCTGATCGCCACCTCGACCCGGCCCGACAGCGCGGCGCTGCAGCGCCGCAAAGGCGCGATCGGCCACGCCGCGCCGTCGATCGCGTTCAGCGGCCTGAGCCGCACCGCGGTGGCATCTTCGCTGCATCCGCAACGGCGCGACGACGAGACCATGATCGAGCGCGTGCGGGCGATGGGGATGCGCCTGGGCGGCGAGGTGTTCCGGCGCCAGTCGGTGCTGGAACGGCCGGGCGACATCGACTGCCTGGGCGGCATCCGCTGCCCGACCCTGGTGGTGGCGGCCGCCCAGGACGGCCTGCGCAGCCTGGAAGAGTCGCGCGAGATGCAGGAACACATCGCGGGCGCCGAACTGGCCGTGATCGAGGACAGCGGCCACATGATCCCGATCGAGGCGCCGCAGCGCCTGGCCGATCTGGTGGTGCCGTGGCTGGAGCGGCATGCGGCCGGCCTTGGCGGCGAGCGGCATTCCCGGGCGCCGGATGCGCAGCCCGGGTTGCCGCTTGCGCCGTGATGCCAGCGGCAGCCTGGCCATCCCTGGGTGTGGCAACGATCGATGGCGCGGTGGTATCGGCCGCCGTGTCGGCGCCGCCGCCGGACATGCTGCCGGCCTGGATGAGAAGTGCGGTCTCTCGCCGCGTGCTGGTCGTGGTCATGATGAAAATTGTTATTTTTGTATAGACAGTACTACCAGCCAACTCAGCCGTGTAGCCCAGAAACCGCAATGAAAATAATGACTTATGTGATTTTCGTGAGAATTTCCGATGAGTGGATGTGAAAAGGGCCGCACAGTCGGACTGTGCGGCCCTTGCCGGTCCAGGCGGCGCTGCCGCGGGCGTCAGCCCTGCTTGCGCAAGCGCTCGATCGCCGCCGCCACTCCCTGACCATAGGCCGGATCGGCTTTCAGGAAATGCCCGATCTGGCGGTCCTGGATCGCCGCGTCGGCCTGGCCCAGCGCGCAGGCGATGTTCTCGATCAGGTTGTGCCTGGCCTGCTCGTCCAGCAGGCGGAACAGGTTGCCGGCCTGGGTGAAATGGTCGTCAGTGGCGCGGGTGTCGTAGCGGCCGGCCGTGCCTTCCAGCTGCCAGCCGGCGTCGCCGTGGCCGAAGCCGCCGGCGGCCGGCCCGCCCGCATTGACGGGATCGTAGTTGCCGGCCGCGCCGCCGTTGAAGATGGCCATCGCGCCGTCGCGCTGCTGGTTGTGGAACGGGCAGCGCGGGCGGTTCACCGGCAGGTGCTGGTGGTTGGTGCCGACCCGGTACAGCTGGGCGTCGTGGTAGGCGAACAGGCGCGCCTGCAGCATCTTGTCCGGGCTGTAGCCCATGCCGGGCACGATGTTGGCCGGCGACAGCGCGGCCTGCTCGACGTCGGCGTGGTAGTTGTCCGGGTTGCGGTCCAGTTCCAGGATGCCGACCTTGATGCGCGGGAACTCGCCCTGCGGCCACACCTTGGTCAGGTCGAACGCATCCCAGCCGGTGCGCGCCTCGAAGGCGGCGCGCTGTTCGTCGTCCATCACCTGCATCTCGACGCTCCAGCGCGGGTAGTCGCCGGCCGCGATGGCGCCGAACAAATCGCGCTGGGCGTAGTCCGGATCGGTGCCGGCCAGGCGCACGGCTTCGGCGGCCGGCAGGTTCCTGATGCCCTGCAGGGTCTTGAAGTGCCATTTCACCCAGACGCGCCGGCCGTCGGCATTGACCAGGCTGTAGGTGTGGCTGCCGAAGCCGTCCATGTGGCGGTAGCCGTCCGGGGTGCCGCGGTCGGAAAATAAAATCGTCACCTGGTGCAGGCTTTCCGGGGCACGGCTCCAGAAGTCCCACATCATCTGCGCCGATTTCAAATTGGTGCGCGGATCGCGTTTCTGGGTGTGGATGAAGTCGGGGAACTTGATGCCGTCCTTGAGGAAGAAGGTCGGGGTGTTGTTGCCTACCAGGTCCCAGTTGCCTTCCTCGGTGTAGAAGCGCAAGGCGAAACCGCGCGGGTCGCGTTCGGTGTCGGCCGAGCCTTTCTCTCCGCCCACGGTCGAAAAGCGCAGGAAGGTGTCGGTGGTCTTGCCGATCGCGTCGAACAGTTTGGCGCTGGTATAGCGGCTCATGTCGTGGGTGACGGTGAAGGTGCCGTAGGCCCCGGAACCCTTGGCGTGCACCACGCGCTCGGGAATGCGCTCGCGGTTGAAGTGCTGCAGCTTCTCGATCAGGTGGAAGTCCTGCAGCAGCACCGGGCCGCGTGGACCGGCGGTGATCGAATTCTGGTTGTCGGCGACGGGAATGCCGGAGGCGGTGGTCAGCTTGGTCATGGCGGTTCTCTTCAGGCAGTTGGATTGAGTGCTATCGAAATTCTTATTTCGATAGTGTTTATCTATATGACTATCGTAGCCAATCGGTTTCATTTGGGCAAACTATCTCTTTTTATGGATGAGATAGGAATAATTTATAGCGTGCGCCACCGCTAAACCTGTACTCTATTTCTTTAAATCATTTAATTTTGCTTTTTAGACAGAAAAATCATTGGAATGGAATTGACCATCGTGCCGCCCGGATCCCTGAAGTTGTCGGAACTGATGGCATCTCTCAGCTACGCCCTCGATATCACCGAGGGCCAGCCGCCCGGGCATTGCCTGCGCTGCTGCTGGATCGGCGTGCACATCGGGCGCACGGCCGGCTTGCCGGACGAGCAGTTGTGGGAGCTTTACTACACCTTGCTGCTGAAAGACCTGGGCTGCAGCAGCAATGCGGCGCGCATCTGCGAGTTGTACATGACCGACGACCGCGCCTTCAAGCGCGACTGGATGTTGAACAACGACAGCATTCCCCAGGCGTTTTCCTTCGTGCTCAGGCATACCGGGCTGAAGTCGAACCTGGCCGAACGGGTCCGCGGCGTGCTGGCGATGCTGCGCGACGGACGCCGCCTGCAGGTGGAGTTCGTCGCCACGCGCTGCGACCGCGGTGCCGAGATCGCGCGCCTGCTGCGCTTTCCGGAAGCGGTGGCGGCCGGCATCTACAGCCTGGACGAGCACTTCGACGGCAAGGGGCGGCCGCATCGCCTGAAGGGCGAACGAATCCCGGTCCATTCGCGCATCGCCCTGATGGCGCAGGTGGTCGACGTGTTCCACGCCGAGGGCGGACGCGAGGCCGCAATCAAGCAGGTGCGCGAGCGTGCCGGCAGCTGGTTCGATCCGCGCCTGGCGCAAGCCTTCGAGCAGGTGGCGCAGTCGGAAGTCTTTTGGGAAACCCTGGCGAGCGACGGCATCGAGCAGGCCGTGACCGGCCTGCAGACCGCCACCCACACCCTGCAGCATGTGCTGGACGACGATTACCTGGACGACATCGCCGCTGCGTTCGGCCAGGTGGTGGACGCCAAGAGCCCGTACACCAGCGGGCACAGCGCGCGGGTGGCGCTGTACACCGACATGATCGCCGAGTCGCTCGGCTTGTCGGCGCAGCGGCGCCGCTGGCTCAAGCGCGGCGCGCTGCTGCACGACGTCGGCAAGCTGGGCGTGAGCAACAGCGTGCTGGACAAGGCGGGCAGCCTGGACCGCGACGAATGGGCGGCGGTGAAGGAACACGCCTATTTCACCGAGACCATCCTGGGCCGCATCACCGCGTTCAAGGAACTGGCCAGGATCACCGGCGCCCACCACGAGCGCCTGGACGGCACAGGCTATCCGCGCGGCCTGTCGGCGGACGAGATCCGCATCGAGACGCGCATCATCACCGCCGCCGACATTTTCGACGCCATCACCGCCGAGCGGCCGTACCGCGGCGCCATTCCGATCCCGCAGGCGCTGGACATGATGGGCAAGACGGTCGGCACGGCGCTCGATCCGCACTGCTTCGACGCCCTCAAGCGGGCCGTGGCGCAGGTGCCGTTCTCGCAGGCGGCGTGATCCGCAGGCGGATGTTCTTCGCCTACAGGCGTCAACGACAAAAGGCGCCGTTCCCATCGGACGGCGCCTTTTGCGTTAACCGGTTGCTTCAGCGGCCGGCCATCGGGGCCGGCGCGTGCATCAGTTCAGGGTGATGTTGACGTCGATGTTGCCGCGGGTGGCGTTCGAGTACGGGCACACGACGTGGGCGGCGTCGACCAGTTCCTGCGCCACGGCGCGGTCCAGGCCCGGCAGGGTCACCGCCAGGTCCACGGCCAGGCCGAAACCGTTCGGGATCGGGCCGATGGCGACGCTGGCGTCGACCGTGGTGTCGGCCGGCACGGCGATCTTCTTCTGCGAACCGACGAACTTGATGGCGCCGATGAAGCAGGCCGAGTAGCCGGCGGCGAACAGCTGTTCCGGGTTGGTGGCGCCGCCCTTGCCGCCCATTTCCTTCGGTGCCGACAGGGGAACGTCCAGCAGGCCGTCGTCGCTGGTGGCACGGCCGTCACGGCCGCCGGTGCTGTGTGCTTTGGCGGTGTAGGCAACTTTGTCGAGCTTGGTGGTCATGGCATGTCCCTTTCGTTCATTGATTCGGAGGTTGGTTGTCGGCTGCACCGGCTTGGGCTGCATCCATGGATAGAACTATAGCGCGCAATTGAATAGCGCGCTATTTATATTTGTCGATGAGGCCGATAGGCAAAACCAATGCGTCGAGACGGCTAGCGCGGCTGCGCGAACACTTGCGTCCAGTATGGCGTCCGGTGCTCGTTGAGCGGATCGATGGCGTAGGCGGCGCCCAGTTCGGTAAAGCGCGGGTTCATCAGGTTGGCGCAATGTCCGGGACTGTCGAGCCAGGCCGCCACCGCGTCCTGCGGCGTGCGGTTGCCGGACGCGATGTTCTCGCCGACCAGGCGCCAGGCGTAGCCGCTGCGGGCGACGCGGTCGGCCGGCAGGCTGCCATCCTTTTCCTGGTGGCTGAAGTAGCGTCCCTGCGCCAGGTTGGCGCTGTGCCCCAGCGCGGCCCGGCCCAGCCGCTCGTTCCAGGCCAGCGGCGGCGCCGCGGCGAAGGCCTGCTCGCCGCAGCGGCGCGCCGTGGCGCGGGCGCGGTTGGTCAGGGCCAGCACCTCGCGCCCGGCGTCTTCCCAGCCGGGCAGGTCCGGAATCACCAGCGCGCGGGCCAGCACCACTTGCCAGGCGTTGCCGCTGCGCGCGCTGCCGACGGCATCGAATTCCTCGCTCAACAGCTGGCGGCAGTATTTCCGGCGCAGGACCTCGAAGGCCGCCTGCGCGTCTGGCGGCCCGGTCACCGAGAGCGATTCCGCGCGCTCGGCGGCGAAACCCAGGCGTTTCAGGGCCGGTTCGAGGAAGGTGCCGGGGCCGATCTGCACGGCCGACAGGGCGGGGACGGGTGCCAGCGGCGCCAGCGCCGCCGTGGCGCCGCCGCAATCGTGCGGCGCGGCGCGGTAGGCGTTGACCAGGCCGGCAAGCGGGTCGGCGGGCGGATCGGCATGCGCGCAGGCCGGCAGGGACAGGGACGCCGCGCACAGCAGGGCGGCAAAGGGTGCATTCATGCCGCCCAGGTGAGGGCGGGCGTCCGGAAATCCAGCGCCCGCGCAGGCCGTGCCGGGATCAAGCCTTGCGCACGAATTCCGATTTCAGGCTCATGGCGCCGAAGCCGTCGATCTTGCAATCGATGTCGTGGTCGCCCTCGACCAGGCGGATGTTCTTGACCTTGGTGCCCTGCTTGACGGTGCCGCCGCCGCCCTTGAGTTTCAGGTCCTTGATGACGGTGACCGTGTCGCCGTCCTGCAGCAGGTTGCCGGAGGCGTCGCGCCAGACCTTGGCGGCTTCGCCCGCGGTGTCGGCCTGGACCGGCCATTCATGACCGCATTCCGGGCAGACGTACAGCCCGGCGCCGTCTTCGTAGGTCAGGTCGGATGTGCAGGCGGGACAGGCGGGCAGGGTGCTCATGGAAAGACTTTCAAAAGGCGCGATGATAGCATCGCGCCGTCCCCGCCCTTCGAATGCCATGCCGCCCGGTTATCGGCGCCGCAACAGCGGTCATGGCCGGCCGGGCAATCAAGCCTTGGCAGTGGGCACACTTTAAATTAGCATCCAGCCCTCGATTCGACACCACGGAGACATCCCATGAAACGATCCCTGTGCGGCGCCGCCATTGCCGCCCTGTTCGCCGGCCTGGCCAGCGGCCCCATCCATGCCGCCGATACGCCCGCAGCCGCCTCCACCGCGGTATCGACCGCCGCGGTATCGGCCGCCGCGGTCTCCGGCGTCGACAAGGGCGCCATCGACGGCGCCGTGCGTCCGCAGGACGATTTCTTCCGCTACTCGCAGGGTAAATGGCTGCACGACGTCGACATCCCGGCCGACCGTTCCAGCTGGGGGGCATTCAACATCGCCCAGGAAAACGTCGAAGGCCAGATCCGCACGCTGATCGAAGGCGCGGCGCAGGACAGGAACGCCAGGGCCGGTTCCGACGCCCAGAAGATGGGCGATTACTACGCCAGCTTCGTCGACCGGCAGCGCCGCGACGCGCTCGGCGTCGCGCCCCTTCAAGCGGAACTGGCGCGCGTGGCGGCCCTGAAGGACAAGCGGGCGCTGGCGGTGCTGGCCGCGCATTTCAGCCGCATCGGCGCCGGCAGTCCGATCGGCATGTCGGTGTCGCAGGACAGCAAGCAGTCGACCCGCTACCTGGTCGAAATCTCGCAATCGGGCCTGGGCATGCCGAACCGCGATTTCTACATCCAGGCGAACGACGCCAAGCTGATGGACACGCGCGCCAAGTACCAGGCCCACGTGGAAAAGATGCTGGCGCTGGCCGGCCAGCCGGACGCCGCCGGCCAGGCCGCGCGCATCGTGGCGCTGGAAACGCAAATCGCCCAGGCGCAGTGGAGCGCGGTGCAGAACCGCGATCCGGTCAAGACCTACAACAAGGTGACGATCGCGCAGCTGAAGGCGCTGATGCCGGGCTTCGACTGGGATGCCTGGCTGAAGGAGCAGGGCGTGGCCGGCAAGGTGGACGCGGTCAACGTCAGCCAGCCTTCGTATCTGCAGGCGCTCGACAGGATCGTCGCCGCGACCCCGGTCGACACCTGGAAGTCGTACTTCAACTTCCGCCTGCTGAGCAGCTACGGCCCCTACCTGTCGCAGCCCTTCGTCGACGAGAGTTTCGCGTTCCGCGGCACGGTGCTGTCCGGCGCCAAGGTGAATCGTCCGGTGGAAAAACTGGCGATCGCCCAGATCAACCGCGACCTGGGCGAAGTGGTCGGCAAGGTCTACGTGCAGAATTACTTCCCGGCCGAGCGCAAGGCGCAGGTGCGCGAGATGGTCGACAACTTCCTGCTGGCCTACAAGGAGCGCATCGACACGCTCGACTGGATGAGCGAGGCCACCAAGAAGCAGGCGCAGGCCAAGCTGGCCAAGATCGCGGTGAAGGTCGGCTATCCGGACAAGTGGCGCGACTACGGCGCGCTGGCGATCAAGCGCGACGACCTGGTCGGCAACGCCATGCGCGCGCGCGAATTCGCGCACGGCTACAGCGTGAATAAACTCGGCAAGCCGGTCGACCGCAGCGAATGGCACATGACGCCGCAGACCGTGAACGCCTACTACAGCCCGGAGATGAACGAAGTCGTGTTCCCGGCCGCGCGCCTGCAGGCGCCGCTGTACGACCCGGACGCCGAGCCGGCAATCAACTACGGTGCGGTCGGCATCTCGATCGGCCACGAGATCAGCCACGCCTTCGACGACCAGGGCGCGCAGTACGACGGCGACGGCAATTTGCGCAACTGGTGGACCAAGGAGGATGGCGAGAAGTTCGCGGCCAAGGGCAAGGTGCTGGTGGCGCAGTACGGTGGCTACAGCCCGGTGCAGGGCTACAACCTGAACGGCGAGCTGACGCTGGGCGAGAACATCGCCGACAACGCCGGCGCCATCATGGCCAGCCGCGCCTATAAAATTTCGCTGAAAGGCAAGCCGGCGCCGGTCATCGACGGCTATACCGCCGAGCAGCGCATCTTCATGGGCCTGGCCCAGGCGCGGCGCGGCAAGGCGCGCGACGCCGCGCTGATCTCGCAGGTGAAGTCGGACCCGCACTCGCCGTCCGAGTTCCGCGTCAACGGCAGCCTGCGCAACCACCCGGGCTACTACGACGCCTTCGGCGTCAAGCCGGGCGATAAGATGTACCTGAAGCCGGAAGAGCGCGTCGTGTTCTGGTAAGCGCTGTCCTGCGCGCGCGCCCTGCACGCGCGTTTGTACCCCATCTGGCGGAACGCCAGCCTGCCGGGCTGGCGTTTTTTTTGCGCCGTCGGCCGTGTTCGCAATCGAATCGTGCATTGCGCCCTGCGGTCCTATACTCGGTGTACGTACACATCCACATCCGGGGAAGGAGCAATCATGAAACGCATCGTGCAATGTTCGATCCTGGCGGCGGCAGTTGCCGCGACAAGCGCCGCGGCGGGCGCCGCCAATGCCCAGGCCGGCGGCTACGGCGGCCCGTCCGGCAAGGCGGCGCCGGCGGGCTACAGCGGCCCGTCCGACGTGCCGCTGATGAGCGCAAAAGAGTTGCTGGAGAAGGGCAAGGACGACCAGTACGCCCGCCTGCGCGGCAAGCTGGTGAGCCACAAGGGCGGCGAGGACTACGAATTTGCCGACCAGAGCGGCAGGATGACGGTGGAGATCGACGCCAAGCACTTCCCGGCGGGCGTGAAGATCGACCAGAACACCATGGTCGAGCTGACCGGAGAGTTCGACAAGGACCTGGTGGGCGAATCGACGCTGGAGGTCAAGCAGATCAGGGTGGTCGGCAACTGATCGTCAGGCGCCGCCCTTGCCGGCGCCGGCGCGCCGGCAGCGCTCCGAGCAGTACTTCACGTTCTCCCAGTCGCGTTCCCATTTCTTGCGCCAGCTGAAAGGCAGGGCGCAATGGGCGCATACCTTGGACGGCAAATCCGCCTTTTTCCGCATCTTCATGGTTCGCTTCCGCGCGTGGTCGATGCACGCCATCATAGCTGCACCGGCGGCGCGGCCGGGTCCGCACGCCAGGCGGCGGCCGGCGCATGCGTTCGGCATTACAATCGTGGTATCCAATACATAGCAAAAGATCATCGCCATGCATCGTCTTGCCGTCATCCTGTCGGGCGCGTTCGCCCTGGCCTGCATCCCTTCCGCTTACGCCCAGAACGGCGCCGTGCAAGTGAAGATCGGCAGCGTGTCGCCGCTGTCCGGCACCGGCGCCCACCAGGGCAAGGACATCGAGAACGGCGCGCGCATGGCGATCGACGAACTCAACGCCAAGGGCGCGCCGGTGGGCGGCAAGAAGGTGCACTGGGTGCTGCAGCCGGAAGACGACGGCGCCGACCCCAAGCTGGGCACGGCGGCGGCGCAGAAACTGGTCGACGCCGGCGTGGCGGCGGTGGTCGGCCACCTGAACTCGGGCACCACGGTGCCGGCCTCGAAGATCTACGCCAGCGCCGGCATCCCGCAGATTTCGCCCGCGGCCACCACGCCGCTGTACACGCACCAGGGCTACAAGACCGCGTTCCGCGTGGTCGCCAACGACAACCTGGTCGGGCGCTCGCTGGCCGCGTATTCGATCGGCACGCTGAAGGCGAAGAAGATCGCCGTGATCGACGACCGCACCGCCTTCGGCCAGGGGCTGGCCGACGAGTTCGTGAAGGGCGTCAAGGCCGCCGGCGGCGCCGAGATCGTCAGCCGCCAGTTCACCAGCGACAAGGCCACCGATTTCAACGCCATCCTGACCCAGATCCGCGCGCGCAAGCCGGATGTCATCTTCTACGGCGGCATGGACGCGGTGGCCGGCCCCATGCTCAAGCAGATGAAGGCGCTCGGGATCGGGGCGAAGATGGTGTCGGGCGACGGCATCTGTTCGGAAAAGCTGCCGCAGCTGGCCGGCGACGCGCTCGGCGACGACCACGTGATCTGCGTGGTGGCGGGCGGTATCGACGGCCCGCAGGAAGCGGCCTACGCCGCCTTCGCCGAACGCTACCGCCAGCGCTACAAGATGGTGCTGCAGACCTATGCGCCGTATGCCTACGACGCGGTGATGACCTTCGCCACCGCCATGCAGCAGGCCGGCTCGACCGATCCGAATGCCTTCCTGCCGGCACTGGCCAGGGTGCGCTACCAGGGCATCACCGGCGCCATCGCCTTCGACGCGCGCGGCGACCTGCTGAACGCTGCCCTGACGCTGTACACCTATCGCAAAGGGCAGAAAGTCAAGTTGCAGGTGGTGCGCTGAGCGCGGCGCCGAACGCGTCCTCCATGCAAGAAACATGGGACAATGCCGGGATGAACGTGACCCCTGACGACCTGTTCCTGTTCCACGGCGATGGTGCCATCCGCGCCACGCTGCGCACCATCGACTGGACCGTTTCGCCGCTCGGCGCGGCGCAGGACTGGCCGGCCGAACTGGTGACCGCACTCGACCTGGCGCTGCATGCGCGCCATCCGGTCCTGCTGCTGTGGGGACCGCGGGCAGTCGTGTTCTACAACGATGCCTGCGCGGCCCTGCTGGGCGAACGCCACCCGGCCGCGCTCGGGCAACCGCTGCGCGCGGCGTGGCCGGCGGCCTGGGCGCGGGCGGGAGACGCCGTCCACGCCGCACTGGCCGGCACCGCCACGGCACTCCCGGACGCATCGCTCGATGCGCTGTGCGATTGCCTGTGCGACGCGGCCGGGCAGGGCGCGGGCGCGCCATCCGCCGCTGCGGCCGCGCCGGTGCGCGGCCGCAGCGGCGCGGTGCTGGGCATCCAGGTGTCTTTCGAGGCGCCGAGGCGCGCCGATGCCTCGCCGGCCGAGCGCCGCCTGGCGTTCCAGCTGGCGCTGGCCGACCGCCTGCGCGACCTGTCCACGCCCGAGGAGGTCGTGGCCACCGCCAGCGAAATGCTGGGCCGCGAACTGGGCGTGTCGCGCGTGCTGTACTGCGAGATCGAAGACGACGGCGACACCTTCTTCGTGCGCCGCGACTGGGCCGCACCGGGTATTCCGAGCGTGGCCGGCATCCGCCAACGGCTGGAAGAGTTCGGACCGGAAGTCGCCGCCGGCATGCGCGCCGGACGGCAGCTGGTCGTGCCCGACGTCGAGGCCGATCCGCAGGCGGCCGGCCACGGCGCCAGCTATGCCGCCATCGGCGTGCGCGCCCACGTGGCGCTGCCGCTGCTCAAGGCAGGCAGGCTGCGCGTCGCGTTCGCCATGCACAGCCCGGTGCCGCGCCCCTGGCAGGACGGCGACGTGCAGCTGGCGCAGGAAGTCGCCGAGCGCACCTGGGCCGCGGTGCAGGCGGTGCGCGCAGAGGCCGAGGCGCGCGACGCCCAGGCGCGCCTGTCGGCCGTGTTCGACAGCCTGCCGGTGGGCGTGGCGGTGGTCGACGCCGATGGCCACTACCTGATGTGCAACCAGGACATGCAGCGCTTCACGCCGACCAGGACCATGCCGTCGCGCGACGACGGACGCATCGGCCGCTGGCGCGCCTGGCACGAGGATGGCACGCCGGTGGCGCGCCACGATTTTCCCGGTGCGCGCAGCCTGCGCGGCGAACGCGTGGTGCCCGGCATCGACATGCTGTACACCGAGGACGACGGCAGCCGGCACTGGACCCGGGTGGCGGCGGTGCCGGTGCGCGATGCGGACGGCAATGTGAAGGGCCTGGTCAGCGTGGTGACCGACATCGACGCCATGAAGCGCACGGAAGCCGCGCTGCGCGTCTCGCAGGAGCGCTACCGCGCCCTGTTCGACGAGATGGACGCCGCCTTCTGCATCGTCGAGCTGCTGTTCGACGAACACGGCAAGCCGTTCGACTACCGCCACATCGAGACCAATCCGCGCTTCGAAGAGCACACCGGCGTGAAGGACGCGCAGGGCAGGACGGTCAAGGAACTGTTGCCGAACGTCGAACCCTTCTGGCTCGAGACCTACGCCGGCATCGTGCGCAGCGGCGAGTCGGTGCGCATCGAGCATTACTCGCCCGAGCTGGGGCGCTGGTTCGACGTCAACGCGTTCCGCCTGGGCCGTCCGGACGAGCGCCTGGTCGCCGTCATGTTCCGCGACACCACCGCGCGCAAGCAGGGCGAAGCCGACATGCAGCGCCTGGCCATCGGCGCTTCCGAGGAAAACCGCAGGAAAAGCGAGTTCCTGGCGGTGCTGGCGCACGAGCTGCGCAATCCGCTGGCGCCGATCCGTACCGGCCTGGAACTGATGCGCATGCGCGGCGACAGCCCGGAAACCGTGGCGCGGGTGCGCGAGATGATCGACCGCCAGACCACGCAGATGACGCACCTGATCAGCGACCTGCTCGACATCGCGCGCGTCACCAGCGGCAAGATCGAGATCCGCAAGCAGGCGGTCGACCTGAACACGATCGTGTCCGACGCCGTCGAGACCTGCCTGCCGGCGATCGAGGGCGCGCGCCACGCATTGTCGGTGCAGCTGGTGCCCGAGCCGCTGGCGCTGCAGGCCGACCCGACCCGCATCGCCCAGGTGGTCGGCAATTTGCTGACCAACGCCGCCAAGTACACGCCGCCCGGCGGGCGCATCCGCCTGAGCGTGACGCGCGACGACGGCGCCGCGCTGATCGCGGTGACCGACAGCGGCATCGGCATCCCGGCCGAATCGCTGGCCTCGGTGTTCGACATGTTCAGCCAGGTCGGACGCAACATGGGCCATTCGCAGGGCGGCCTGGGCATCGGCCTGGCGCTGGTGCGCCAGCTGGTCGGCCTGCACGGCGGCACCATCAACGTCGCCAGCGAGGGCGCCGGCCGCGGCAGCACGTTCACGGTGCGCCTGCCGCTCGACAGCGGCGCTATCCCCGCCACCTGGCCGGCGGCCGCGCGCCCGGCGCCCGTGCGCAGCAGCCGGCGCCTGCGCATCCTGGTGGCCGACGACAACACCGACGCCGCGCAGAGCCTGGCCGGCCTGCTCGGCGCCTACGGACACGAGGTGCGCATGGCGCACGACGGTGCGCGCGCGGTCGAGCTGGCCGAAAGCTTCCTGCCCGAAGTCGCCTTCCTCGACATCGGCATGCCCGGCATGACCGGCTACGAAGTGGCGCGCCGCCTGCGCCTGATCGAGGGGCTGGCGCGCATCACCATCGTCGCGGTCACCGGCTGGGGCACCGACGAGGACCGCGCCCGCTCGGCGCAGGCCGGCTTCGACCGCCATTTCACCAAGCCGATCTCGCCGGCCGCGGTGAACATGCTGCTGGACGGGGTGGAATAAGATGCGCTACCTGGATTTCAGTTCGTGGCAGGCGATGCTGACCACCTTTCTCGGCTTGGCCGTGTTCACGCTGCTCGGGGTCGGCATCCGGGTGCTCATGATGCAGACCGTCCAGCAGCGGCGCGAGCGCATGAACCGCCAGATCAACGAACGATTGCGTACCCTGATCGCCGCCTACCGCGCGCTGGGCGGTTCGTTCACCGGCCAGCTGACGGTCGACCCGACCCACCTGCGCGAACTGCGCATGGCCGGGCAGGGCGGCGCCGCGGCGGCAGCGCAAGCGGGCCTGGTGCCGCAGACCATTGCCGACAACGGCGCCAATTCCGAGCGCGCACGGCGCATCCGCGACGCGGTCGAGGCATCCCTGGCCGACATCCTCCTGCTCGGCACCGAAGAGCACTGCCGCCTGGCCGGCAAGGCCGCCGCCGACATGGCCGCCGGGCGCCCGATCCACACCGCCGAACTGGTGATCGCACTGCGCGACTTCATCCGCGAAGCGCTCGACCTCGGACCGATGCCGGCCGACGTCGCCATTCCGCTGCAGGGGCCGACGCGCACCCAGGGCGGTGCCGCCGGACGCGGCAAGGCGGACGGCGACAAGGGCGGCGGCAAGGGTAGTGGGGGCGATGGCGCTGGTGCGGGCGGAGAAGGCGGTGGCGGTGGCGGCGGCGGTGGCATGGGCGGCATGATGGGTGGACATGGTGACGGCGCCCACGACCATCATGGTTGAGCGGAAGCGGTCGCACAGGGAACACTGCCGGGAATGTTCAGTTTTGATTTAAAGCATTGTAATAAATAAATTATCTCCTGATGGCATCGTTTTAAAAGCATTTATCGCGTTTTACGATGCATTCGAGGATGGCTGGGTTAATTGCCGCACCGAGTTCCTGCCGTGCGCGCTTCAAAGTGGTTTCATTTTCTACAACGCGGCTGCGGCCGTGTTCTCATATTTCCGAACAGAAAAGGAACCACCATGAAAGCACTCGTCTACAACGGCCCCTGCGACGTCCAGGTCAAGGACATGCCGGACGCGAAAATCGAAAAAGCGACCGACGTCCTGGTGCGTATCACCACCACCAACATCTGCGGCTCCGACCTGCACATGTACGAAGGCCGCACCGAGATGGAAGCCGGGCGCATCCTGGGCCACGAGAACCTGGGCGAGGTGATCGAGGTCGGCGCCGCGGTCGAACGCGTGAAAGTCGGCGACATGGTGTGCCTGCCGTTCAACATCGGTTGCGGCTTTTGCGAGAATTGCGAGCGCGGCTACACCGGCTTTTGCCTGACCGCGAATCCGGGCAGCGCCGGCGCCGCCTATGGCTTCGCCGGCATGGGTCCGTACAGCGGCGGCCAGGCCGAACTGTTGCGCGTGCCGTATGCCGACTTCAATTGCCTGGTGCTGCCGGAAGACGCCAAGGAAAAGGAAAACGACTACGTGATGCTGTCGGACATCCTGCCGACCGGCTACCACGCGACCGAACTGGCCGGCGTCAAGCCGGGCGACTCGGTGGTGATCTACGGCGCCGGTCCGGTCGGCCTGATGGCGACCGCGTCGGCCTACCTGAAGGGTGCCAGCCAGGTGTTCGTGGTGGACACCCACAAGGATCGCCTGGCGCTGGCCGAAAAACTGGGCGCGATCGCCATCGACGATACCGAGCAGGGCGGCGTGCAGCGCGTGCTCGACCTGACCGACGGCAAGGGCGCCGATTGCGGCTGCGAATGCGTCGGCTACCAGTGCTGCGACAAGCACGGCAAGGAAGTGCCGAACCTCACCATGAACAACCTGGTGCAGACGGTCAAGGCGACCGGCGGCATCGGCGTGGTCGGCGTGTTCCTGCCGCAGGATCCGAAGGGCCCGGACCCGCTGGAAAAGGAAGGCAAGCTCGCCTTCGACTTCGGCAATTTCTGGTTCAAGGGCCAGCGCATCGGTACCGGCCAGGCCAACGTCAAGGCCTACAACCGCCACCTGGCCAAGCTGATCCATGCCGGGCGCGTGAAACCGTCGACGATCATCTCGCACGAACTGGCGCTGGAAGAGGCGCCGCATGCGTACGAGAAATTCGACAAGCGCGAAAATGGCTGGACCAAGGTGGTGCTGAAGCCGGGCAAATAAGCTTTACCGCCAGGCATGCACACGCAAGCACGCCTCCATTTTATTCTGGTCCCCCGCCTTCGCGGGGGCGACGGCATAAGGGACGATCATGACGAACGAATTCAAGGCGGGCGACAAGGTGCAGTGGGAATCTTCGCAAGGCACGGTGCACGGCACCGTCAAGAAGAAGCTGACCGCGCACACCACCATCAAGTCGCATGAAGTGGCGGCGTCGAGAGAGCATCCGGAATACCTGGTCGTGAGCGACAAGACCGGGGCGGAAGCGGCGCACAAGGGCAGCGCGCTCAAGAAAGCCTGAGCCGCTTTCTTTGCCCTCTCTGCAACGCCACCTTCGGGTGGCGTTTTCTTGATACTAGCGCTATTTCTTGTGCATATTTGCAGCGTACAGCCCGCTCTGTGTACCAGCGCACGGAAGCGGGGTTTCGTTCAATATATTATTAAATCGTCATCACCACACAACATCAAAGGGGGGTAGCATCATGGGTAAATATTTCCTGGCTTGGATCATGGGTGTTCCGGCAATCGTTCTGGTTCTGATCTATTTCTTCTTCCATTGATCGGACGCTGCATGCCGTACCAACGACAACGCCACCTTCGGGTGGCGTTGTGCTTTGTACGGATTGAAGGCTTCATGAAGCAACCGGCAAGCAGGCCGCGCGATCGACGATAATGGTGTACGGACCCACGCCATTACGCATGTCATGCAATTTACCTTTGAAAGTCTCACACTCCAGTTCGACGCCACCACCTTTTCCCGCGGCCTTGGCTATATGCGCAAAGGAATGGTTCGCGAGGTCACCCGCGAAGACGATGTGATCCGTAGCGAAGTGGGAGGCAGCAACGGCAGTATTTACCAGCAAATCATTTTGCTCAGAGAAAGCCGCCATGGCGTGCGCTTCGACGGCGATTGCAGCTGCCCGATGGATTTCAACTGCAAGCACGTCGTCGCGGCGCTGCTGGAGGCGCTGAAACAAGGCATGGGCGTGCCGGTGCAGTCCGGCGCCTTGCCTGCCAGGGCCGAGCAATGGTTGCGTCAACTGGCGGTGGCGGAGTCGTCGGCGAGCGAGAGCGCGGCGCCATCACAGCAGGCGACGCAGCGCTATCGGCTGGTATACATGCTGATTCCGGACGCGCGCAGCGGCGCCATGTACCTGCACGCAGGCAGGGCGCGCCTGCGCAAGGACGGCAGCATCAGCAGCGTCACCATCCACGACGACATGCGCGAGTTGCTGTCCACGCTGCCGGCGAATGGCAGTGCCGACGATGAAGACGTGTTGCGTATGATGATCGCGTTAAGCGCCGGCCACATGCATGGCGACGGTCTGCGCCCCACTGGCTGCCTCGGGGCGCGCCTGCTCGACCAATTGTGTGCCGGAGAGCGGCTGCTGGTGGCGGCCACGCTTGCCGACCCGAAGCGCGGCCATGTGTGGAAGGTTCGTCCGGGACCAGTACGGCATGCCACGCTTGGCTGGCATGCGCAGGAGGACGACAACGAGTCGGTAAAGCTGCGCTGGCGTTTCGGCGAGCACGATGCGGTCACGCATGTGTTGCCGACCGAACCGGTGCGCTACCTGTATGAGGGCCTGCTCGGTGAAATGGCGATGCCGCCAACCGCTGCGGGGCTGCCTGTGCCCGCGTTGCTGCGTCTCGTGGAGCAGGCGCCAGTGCTGCATGCCGAGCAGCGCGCGGGCATGGCGGCGCGCCTGGTCGAGCTGGGGCTGGACCGCATCCTGCCGCCGCCGCAGGCATTGCAGACGCGCGAGCGGCGCGACGTGGCGCCGGTACCGCACCTGCTGCTGGACAGCTTCGAGGCGCGGCACTACCGCGAATACCACGGGCACGATTACGCGCTGCTGTCGTTCGACTACGACGGCATGCAGACCGAAGGCATCGACGACCCGGTGCTGCGCAGGGTCGAAAACGACACGGTCGACCTCGTCGTGCGCGATTTGCAGGCCGAAAGCGCGGCGGCGGCCCTGCTCGCCGATATCGGGTTCACGGAGCCCGACCAGGATTCTCCACTGGCCGACATGGACGATGCCCTGGCATTGCCGACGCCGGACGCCTGGATCGCATTCGTGCGCCGCGACCTGCCGCGCCTGCGCGCCGCCGGCTGGCAGATCGAGATCGAAGAGGATTTCCGTTACCAGCTGGCGGAGGCCGAGGACTGGTATGCCGAACTCCACGAGGAAACCGACGGTGCCGGCGGCTGGTTCGCGCTGGAACTCGGCATCCTGGTGGAGGGAAAGCGCCATGCGCTGCTGCCGCTGCTGCTGGAAATGATCCGCAAGGCGCCGCGCGATTTCGATGCCGCGGCCCTGGCGGCGCGCGCCGACGACAGCGAAATCATCGTCGATCTGCCGCGGGGACCGCGCGTGATCCTGCCGTGGCAGCGCGTCAAGCCGATCCTCGCCATCCTGGGCGAACTGTATTTCAACGAGCGCATCGGCGATGCGCTGCGCCTGCCGGCCGCCGATGCCGCGCGCCTGGCCGAACTGGAGCAGGCGGCGCAATTGCGCTGGCTGGGCGGCGAGCGCCTGCGCGAACTGGGCCGCAAGCTGGGCCAGTTCGAGGGCGTACGCCGGATGGACGCACCGGCCGGCCTGCAGGCGACCTTGCGTCCCTACCAGCAGGCCGGGCTGGAGTGGATGCAATTCCTGCGCGAATACGGTTTCAACGGCATCCTGGCCGACGACATGGGACTCGGCAAGACCGTCCAGACGCTGGCCCACATCCTGGCGGAAAAGGAAGCGGGGCGCCTGGACGCGCCGGTGCTGGTGGTGGCGCCCACCAGCCTGATGAGCAACTGGCAGGCCGAGGCGGCCCGCTTCGCCCCGGACTTGCGCGTGCTGCTGTTGCACGGCAAGGAACGCGGCGCGCTGTTCGACCGGATCGCCGGCGCCGACCTGGTGTTGACCACCTATCCCTTGCTGGGACGCGACGAGGAGGCGCTGCGGGCGCAGCGTTATCACCTGCTGATCCTGGACGAAGCGCAGTACATCAAGAACAGCCGCTCCAAGGCGGCGCAGGTGGCCTGCCTGCTCGATGCGCGCCACCGCCTGTGCCTGACCGGCACGCCGGTGCAGAACCACCTGGGCGAACTGTGGTCCCAGTTCAACTTCCTCATGCCGGGCCTGCTGGGCGACGAAAAGAGCTTCAACAGCGGCTTGCGCAAGCCGATCGAACTGCAGGGCGACACGGTGCGCCAGGCCTGGCTGGCACGGCGCGTAAAACCGTTCATGCTGCGCCGGACCAAGGACAAGGTGGCCACCGAGCTGCCGCCCAAGACGGAGATCGAGCTGCCGGTCGACTTCGGCAGCGCCCAGCGCGACCTGTACGAAACCGTGCGCCTGGCGATGGACCGCAAGGTGCGCGACGAGATCGAGCGCAAGGGTGTCGCGTGCAGCCAGATCGTGATCCTGGACGCCCTGCTCAAGCTGCGCCAGGTGTGCTGCGACCCGCGCCTGCTCAAGAAACAGGGCGGCGCCGCCGCTTCGGCCAAGCTGGAGGCGCTGCTGGAATTGCTGGACACGCTGCTGAGCGAAGGGCGCAAGGTGCTGGTGTTCTCGCAATTCACCAGCATGCTGGCCTTGATCGGCGAGGCCCTGCAGGCGCGCGCCGTCGACTTCGTCACGCTGACCGGCGACACCGTGGACCGCGCCGCGCCGGTGGCCGCCTTCCAGCAGGGGCGGGTGGGCATATTCCTGATCAGCCTGAAGGCCGGCGGCGTCGGCCTGAACCTGACCGCCGCCGATACCGTCATCCATTACGATCCGTGGTGGAATCCGGCCACCGAAAACCAGGCCACCGACCGCGCCTGGCGCATCGGGCAGGAACAGCCGGTGTTCGTCTACAAATTGATCGCACGCGGCACGCTCGAGGAAAAGATCCAGGAGATGCAGCGCCGCAAGGGGGAACTGGCGAATGCGCTGCTGGACGCGGAAGGCGGACTGGCGCCCGCCCTCGGTGCGGACGATCTGCAGGCGATTTTCGCCGCGGCGCCGGGAGTGTGACCCTGGCGCGCTGCGCCAGGTGTTGCCATTGCAGCGTCAGTGATAGAAGTAAGGTTCCAGCACCGAGACTTCGCTGATATTGTTGACCGGCAGCCCGTTGCGCTCGGCGACCTGCTTGATCGCTTCCGGCGTCGGCGCATCGTAGATGCAATACGTGCGGGTTTTATCTGCGCTCACATAGGAATGCACCCAGGTGACGCCCTGGCTGCTGTTGGCCTCGACGATCTTGCTCAGGGCGCTGGCGCCCTCGGCATCGACGGGGACGTGAAGACCATCGGGAAAAGTGCGTTCGACCAGGTAGCGTGGCATACGTGTCTCCTTTGGTTGAATGGATCTTGCGATCTGCCGGGCCGCAAAATCTTGCATGCCCGGCTATTCAACATATGACAAAAATTCAACGATGACAATGGCCGGATGACCGATACCGCAAACGGTGCGCCAAAAACAGAAACGCCACCCGAAGGTGGCGTTCTGTCGTACTGCCGAATTCTTGGTGGCCCGGGGCGGAATCGAACCACCGACACAAGGCGTTTCAGTCCTTTTGTCCGTTTGAGGCTGAATTACTGACGCTGGATTCGGGCGTCAAGTGTTCAATAATCCCATGATGGCTGACGACAATTGTTGTACCAGTCATTCTCGCGAGGTCGTATGCACGTTTTGCTGCCCGCTGCATAGCGATTTGCGAAAGCCGCAGATCAGGATCGTGGGCCTGCTCGATCGGTCGTTTGTTCATGATCGTTCGCTCCAGTCGATAAGAATCGGGGTAGATCCGGCATTGTCATATAAAGCCCAGGCATCCACGATGGGCGCATAAATCTGATCGAAATTATGTTTCCCAGCAACAAAGCGGCGCTGGATAACGTCGTCAGGAATATGATGGCCGCCTTGCTTGATCCGTTGCGCCACGCGTGCGATGGCTTCGCCAGCACTTGCTAATTGTAAGAAAATAAGCTTGACGCGGTAACCGGCATTTTGCCATTCGCGGATCAGCCGAACATAGCCTCGACCTGAAAGCGTCGTCTCAAATGCAAAGCTGGTGCGGGCGGCAAAGTGGCGAGTGAGTTCTTGCAGATCAAACGTCCTGCTTGTATCGCAGCCGTTTCTGGAGCAAACGGCGCTAGTCCTGCCGCGATCAAATCCGCATTAACGAACACTGGGCATGCAGCTTCGCTCGGTAAAAATTCACGCGCGAAGGTAGTTTTTCCAGCGCCGTTGGGTCCGGCAATAATGATGATACGTGGCGTTGCTTCCATGCTCTAAACTCCATCCTCGCATGCTGCCGTAATCGAAACGATACTGCAAATATACCGGACAAGGGCAATGGCCTAAAAACAAAAACGCCACCCGAGGGTGGCGTCTTACTGTACTGCCGAATTCTTGGTGGCCCGGGGCGGAATCGAACCACCGACACAAGGATTTTCAATCCTCTGCTCTACCAACTGAGCTACCAGGCCAAGAGAGGCATGATTATAGCCAGCGGTGTTCGAGCCCGCAAGTCCTGGCAGGCAATTTTTTATGAACGGCGCCTGAACGCCGCCCAGGCCGCGCAGCCACGGCAGGCCAGCGCCACAGCCCGGAGCGCGCTGATTCGCCAGCGGCAAGGGCTATAATGCCCGCATGACCTCATACACCACTTCCTCCGCACCATTGCGCAGCGATGGGCGCAACAATCCGGGCCAGGGCGCGGGCCAGGGCGCCGTCCGCCGCAGCGACGTCTGCATCATCGGCAACGGCGCCATCGCCAAGACCGCGGCGCTGGGCCTGTCGCAGGCCGGCCATGGCGTGACGCTGCTGGTGCCGCCGGCGCGCGCCGAGCAGGCGTCGGCAGCGCCATCGTACGGTGGCGAGCGCCCGTGGGACGTGCGCGTGTACGCATTGAATCACACGGCGCACGCGCTGCTGTCGTCGCTGAAGGTGTGGGGCGCGCTCGACATGGCGCGCGTGGCGCCGGTCGATGCGATGGATGTGCAGGGTGACGGCGCGGGCAGCGGCCACCTGGGCTTCGATGCCTTCGGCGCCCATGCCGGCGCGCTGGCCTGGATCGTCGAGGACAGCAATTTGAATGGGGCGCTGGACGCTGCGCTGCGCTTCGCCCAGAACGTGACGGTGGTCGAAGGCCGCGCCAGTCGGCTGGCCTGCGCGCAGGACGGAGCCAGGGTGGAGCTGGAGCAGGGCGGCGCCATCGAGGCGCAGCTGGTGCTGGGCGCCGACGGGCGCGACTCGTGGGTCCGCGGCCAGTGCGACATCGGCATCGACTACCGCTCGTACCGCCAGCGCGCCATCGTCGCCAATTTTACCTGCGAAAAGCCGCACCACAACGTCGCGCGCCAGTGGTTCACCTGCAAGGACGGCATCGTGGCGCTGCTGCCGCTGCCGGGCAACAAGGTGTCGCTGGTATGGTCGGCGCCGGATGCGCTGGCCGATACCATCATGAACGAATCGCTGGGCGAACTGGCGATCCGCCTGGGCGAGCATGCCGACCGCGAGCTCGGCCTGCTCAAGCCCTTGCAGCCGGAAGTGGTGAAGGCGATTCCGCTGGCGCTGGTGCGCCCGCACGCGATCACCGCGCCGCACGTGGCCCTGCTCGGCGACGCTGCCCACGCGGTGCATCCGCTGGCCGGGCACGGGATGAACCTGGGCTTCGGCGACATCGTCGACCTGCTCGAGGTGATCGGCGCGCGCGAGGCGCACCACGGCATCGGCGACGAACGCGTGCTGGCGCGCTATGCGCGCGCGCGCAAGGAAGATGTGTTGCTGATGCAACTGGCGACCGATGGCCTGGAGCGTTTGTTCGGCACCAACCTGGAGCCGCTGCGCGTGGTGCGCAATATCGGATTAAACTTGCTGGATAAATTGCCGCTAGTTAAGCGCCGGCTGATCGCGCATGCGATGGGCAAATAATCCTTATCCAGTAGCGTCTTTTCAAGAATTGGAATCCAATCATGCTTAAAACCAAGCTCGCCGTCCTGTTGGCGACCGGCCTGATCACGTCGTGCGTCGGCGCCCAGAATGCGGTCGAAGCGACCATCAAGAAGGCGATCGAGCCGCGCCTGGGCGGCGCCAAGATCGATTCGATCAAGGAAACCCCGTATTCCGGCCTGTACGAACTGCGCGTGGCCGGCGATATCTTGTACACCGACAAGAAGGGCGAATACCTGGTCATCGGCCACGTGTACGACGCCAAGACCACGCGCGACCTGACGCGCGAGCGCATCGACGACATCAACAAGATCAAGTTTTCCGACCTGCCCTTGGGCGATGCGATCAAGCAGGTCAAGGGCGACGGCAAGCGCGTGATCGCCGTGTTCGAGGATCCGAACTGCGGCTATTGCAAGCGCCTGCGCCAGACTACGCTGAAGAACCTCGATAACGTGACGATCTACACCTTTATGTACAACATCCTGTCCGAGGATTCGTTCGCCAAGTCGAAGAACATCTGGTGCGCGCCGGACCGTTCCAAGGCCTGGGACGACTGGATGATCAGCGGCAAGGCCGCGCCGGCGGCGGCCGCAAGTTGCGAGACGCCGAACGACAAGGTGCTGGCGCTGGGCCAGAAGCTGCGCATCCAGGGCACGCCGGCGATCTTCTTCGCCGACGGCAGCCGCATCCCGGGTGCCGTCGACCAGAAGACGCTGGAAACCAAGCTGTCCTCGCTGAAGTAATCCCTCCCATGCGCGCCTGCCCCGTCGCGATCTTGCTGGCCGCCGGCAGGGGGCGCCGCTTCGATCCGGACGGCCGGCGCAACAAGCTGCTGCAAGCGCTGCCCGGCGGCGAACCCGTGGTCGTGGCCAGCGCGCGCAAGCTGCTGGCCGCGTTCCCGCGCGTGATCGCCGTGACGCCGCCCGAGGACGGCGGCGTCGGCGCACTGCTGGCGGCGCTCGGCTGCGAGGTGACCGTGTGCGCCGATGCCGACAGCGGCATGGCCGCTTCGCTGGTGCAGGCCCTGCGCCATTCGCTCGGACCCACTGCCGATGATCCGTCGTCCCCGCGCAGGCGGGGACCCATACGCAGCCTGCAGTACCCCGCTCATGACCTTATCGACGGCGCCGATACCGACAGCACCATCCCCAGCGCCTGGCTGATCGCCCTCGGCGACATGCCCCACGTCGCCTCCGCCACCTTGCTGGCCCTGCGCGAAGCGCTGGCCGCCGGCGCCCCCATCGTCGCCCCCGTGCACGACGGCCGGCGCGGCAACCCGGTCGGTTTCAGCCGCATCCACCTGGACGCGCTGCTGGCGTTACAAGGCGAGCAGGGCGCACGCCGCCTGCTGCAGACCTGCGCGGTCACCGAGGTGGCGGTGAACGACCCCGGCATCCTGCTCGACATCGACACGCCGTCCGACCTGGCCGCATCCTGACACCTGCCCGCGCGCTTGCGCACGGCGCACGCCTGGCCAGCGCGTCCGGCCGACTTTCCCGGTACCGGCAAATCCGATTACACTTAAGCGCATCGGAAAAGATTGCCCACACCATGAAAAAAACCACGTCCAAGAAGCAGCCCGCCATCCACTACACCATCGTGCCCAAGGATCTGTCGGGCCACCTGTTCAATGTCACCGTCACCGTGGCCGCACCGGCCGCGGACGGCCAGGTGTTCGCGCTGCCGGCCTGGATCCCGGGCAGCTACATGATCCGCGAGTTCGCGCGCAACATCGTGCGTATCCGCGCCGAGTCGGCCGATGGTCCGGTGGCGCTGGTCAAGCTCGACAAGCACGCGTGGCAAGCCGCTCCGGTCGACGGCCCGCTCAGCCTGCACTATGAGGTGTACGCCTGGGACCTGTCGGTGCGCGCCGCCCATCTCGACCAGACCCACGGTTTCTTCAACGGCACCAGCGTGTTCCTGCGCGCGCTCGGCCAGGAACACCAGCCGCACCAGGTCGACATCCAGCGTCCGGCCGATCCGGCCGCCAAGACCTGGCGCGTAGCGACCTCGCTGCCGGAACTGGGCGCCAAGCGCTACGGCTTCGGCACCTACGTGGCGGGCGACTACGACGAACTGATCGACCATCCGGTCGAGATGGGCGATTTCGCGCTCGGCACCTTCACCGCCAGCGGCATCCAGCACGACATCGTGATCACCGGCCGCGTGCCCAACCTGGACATGGCGCGCCTGGAGCAGGATTTGAAGGCCATCTGCGAGACGCAGATCGCCTTTTTCGAGCCGGCCACGCGACTGGCGCCGATGGAGCGCTACGTGTTCATGACGATGGCGGTGGGCGACGGCTACGGCGGCCTGGAGCACCGCGCCTCGACCGCGCTGATCTGCGCGCGCGCCGATTTGCCGACCACGGCGGCGCCCAAGACGGCCGAGCCGAACGAGGGCTACATCACCTTCCTCGGCCTGTGCAGCCACGAATACTTCCACACTTGGAACGTCAAGCGCATCAAGCCGGCGGTGTTCGCGCCCTACGACCTGCAAGTCGAGAACTACACGCCGCTGTTGTGGCTGTTCGAAGGGTTCACCAGCTACTACGACGACCTGATGCTGGTGCGCAGCGGCATCATCAGCGAAGCGACCTATTTCAAATTGCTCGGTAAAACGGTCGGCAGCGTGCTGCGCGGCAGCGGCCGCACCAAGCAGAGCGTGGCCGAATCCAGCTTCGATGCCTGGAGCAAGTATTACCGCCAGGACGAGAATGCACCCAACGCCATCATCAGCTACTACACCAAGGGTTCGCTGGTGGGCCTGGCCTTCGACCTGACCATCCGCGCCAAGACCGGCGGCGCCCGCTCGCTGGACGACGTGATGCGCGCGCTGTGGGAACGCTACGGCCGCGATTTCTATGCCGCCGATGCCGAGGGCGGACGCGGCGTGACGGACAAGGAGGTCGAGGCGCTGTTCGACGAGGTCAGCGGCGTGCGCCTGAAATCGATCTTCGACCGCTACATCCGCGGCACCGAGGACATCCCGCTGGCCAAGCTGTACGCCCCCTTCGGCGTCAAATTGGCGGACGAGCGCAAGAACACGAAACCGTCGCTGGATGCCGGCATCGGCCGCGATGCCGGCGGCGCCAAGCTGACGCAGATCCACGAGGGCGGGGCGGCGCACCAGGCCGGGCTGTCCGCCGGCGACATCCTGATCGCGGTCGACGGCCTGCGCGTGAACGGCAACCCGTCCAACCTGGACCAGCTGTTCGCGCGCTACCGCGTGGGCGACACCCTTACCGTGCACGCCTTCCGCCGCGACGAACTGATGGCGTTCGACGTGACGCTGCAGGGCGACCGGGTGCCGTGCGTGCAATTGGCGCCGGCGCCGGGCGTGCGCCGTACGGCGCTGCTCAAGCGCCCGAGCGCGACTTAAGGACGCGTAGGGTGGACGGCTTGACCTGCGCGGGATGATTCGCCCGAAACGTTGACGCCGTCCACGCGGCGATACGCGGCCGCCGCATTTTCATCGACCGGGATGGTCACTCCGACGCCTGCGGCCCGGCCAGGCTGCGCAACTGGTAGCGCTCGCGGTCCGCGAACAGGAAGGTCTCGGCAAACGTCAGCTTGGCGCCGGTGCGCGCCAGCTGGTGCGGGCGCGGCAGCGGCACGCTGCGCCACATCGCCGCCAGCGCCACCAGCGAGGCGTCCGGGTCGCGCGAGCGCACCACCTCGACGGCGGTCATGTGGCCGGCGGCGTCGACCGTAATGTTGAGCACCACGATGGCGGGCAGCAGCGGGGGCAGGGTGCCGCTGTACAGGTGTTCGCGGTTGTGCTGCACCACGTGCTGCGCGACCAGCGTTTTGTAGTCGTCCAGCCCGGCCGGGGAAAGACGCGATGGCGATAGCGGCGTCGGCGGACCGGGATAGTCCGCCTCGGTCCAGGGAATCGTGCCGAAAGTAGTGCGCCCGACCGAGTAGGGATCGGCCACGTCGTTCGAGAGGTTCGAGCATCCGCTCGCCGCTGCCAGCGCGATCAGCAGGCCCGCTGCGGCGAGCGGCGTGGCCGGCAAGTTTCCCGCACCGGGGCGCTGCAGCGCAGGCGGCATGCCACGGGCGCGCGGCGGGTAGGCCGCCAGGGAAGCGTCTGGGGATGCTTTCTGGCGCCGGCGGAAGGGCATTCTCATCTCGGGATCCTCGCAAGCCTGGCGCGCCGCGCTTCGGCGTCGGCCGGCGGCGTGGCGCGCACGACGCCGGTTCGCGCGTCCCCGAGGGATCAGTCGAACAGGCGTTGCAGTTCCGTGCCGGGATCGGGCGCGCGCATGAAGGCTTCGCCCACCAGGAAGGCATGCACGTCGGCGGCGCGCATGCGCTTGACGTCGTCCTGGCCCAGGATGCCGGACTCGGTGACCACCAGGCGCTCCGCGGGGATGCGCGGCAGCAGGCCGAGGGTGGTGTCGAGCGTGACATCGAAGGTGCGCAGGTTGCGGTTGTTGATGCCCAGCAGCCGCGTCTTGAGGCGCAGCGCCGCGGTCAACTCATCGCCGTCATGCACTTCGACCAGCACGTCCATGCCGAGTTCCTGCGCACAGGCTTCCAGCTCGGCCATCAAGCCATGATCCAGCGCAGAGACGATCAACAGGATCGCATCGGCGCCCATCGCACGCGCTTCGTACACCTGGTACAGGTCGACGATGAAATCCTTGCGGATCACCGGCAGCGTGCAGGCGGCGCGTGCCTGTTTCAGATAATCTGTCGCGCCCTGGAAGAACTGCACGTCGGTCAGTACCGACAGGCAGGAAGCGCCACCCCTGGCATAGCTCTCGGCGATGGCGGCCGGGCGGAAATCGGCGCGCAAGACGCCTTTCGACGGCGATGCCTTTTTCACTTCGGCGATGACGCCGGCGCGGCCGGCGGCGATGCTGCGGCGCAGGCCGGCTTCGAAACCGCGCAGCCCGGCGCGCAGCTCGGCGTCGCTTTCCACTTCGCGGCGCAGGCTGGCGAAGTCCTGGTATTTCTTGGCGGCGGCGACTTCATCGGCCTTGACGGCCAGGATCTTGTTGAGGATGTCGGACATGATGTTTTCGTTAGTTGAGTGCGCCCAGCCGGCGCGTGACGTCGACGAACTGGTCCAGCTTGGCCAGCGCCGCACCGGAGGCGATGGCGGTGCGCGCCTTGTGTAACCCTTCCTCGATCGAGGTAGCCACGCCGGCCGCGTACAGCGCGGTGCCGGCGTTCAGCGCCACGATGTCGGTGGCCGGACCCGGCTCGCCGCGCAGCGCTTCCAGCATACGCGCCTTGGATTCGGCGGCGTTCGCCACCTTCAGGTTGCGGCTGGCGACCATCTGCAGGCCGAAGTCTTCCGGGTGGATCTCGTATTCGCGGATCGTACCGTTCACCAGTTCGCCGACCACGGTGCCGGCGCCGAGCGAGACCTCGTCCATGTTGTCGCGGCCCCAGACCACCAGCGCATGCTGGGCGCCCAGGCGCTGCAGCACGCGCACCTGGATGCCGACCAGGTCGGGGTGGAACACGCCCATCAGGATGTTGGGCGCGCCGGCCGGGTTGGTCAGCGGCCCGAGGATATTGAAGATGCTGCGCACGCCCAATTCTCGCCGCACCGGCGCCACGTGGCGCATGGCCGCGTGGTGGTTGGGCGCGAACATGAAGCCGATGCCGGTCTGGGCGATCGACTGGGCGATCTGCTCGGGTTTCAGGTCGATGTGGGCGCCCAGCGATTCGATGGCGTCGGCGCTGCCCGAGGAAGACGAGACGCTGCGTCCGCCGTGCTTGGCCACGCGCGCGCCGGCGGCCGCCGCCACGAACATCGCCGCGGTCGAGATGTTGAAAGTGTGGGCGCCGTCGCCGCCGGTGCCGACGATGTCGAGCAGGTTGGTGGTGTCGGCCATCGGCACCTTGGTCGAGAACTCGCGCATGACCTGGGCCGCGGCGGTGATCTCGCCGATGGTTTCCTTTTTCACGCGCAGACCCATGGTCAGGGCGGCGACCATGGTCGGCGACATCTCGCCGGACATGATCTGGCGGAACAGGTGGAGCATCTCGTCGTGGAAGATTTCGCGGTGCTCGATGCAGCGCAGCAGGGCTTCTTGGGGGGTGATCATGGCGGGTCCAGTGTGAACGTCGTCCCCGCGAAGGCGGGGACCCATACTGCGCATCCAAAGCCGGAGGCTTGCAGATTCCGCGAACATTGCAGGTGGCCTATGGGTTCCCGCCTGCGCGGGAACGACGGGGAAATGCGCGGACTGTTGCTAGCGCTCGAGAAAATTCTTCAGCATCGCATGCCCATGCTCCGACAGGATCGACTCCGGGTGGAACTGCACCCCCTCGATGTCGAATTCCTTGTGGCGCACGCCCATGATCTCGCCGTCGTCGGTCCAGGCGGTGACTTCCAGGCAGGCGGGCAGTGAAGCACGCTCGATCGCCAGCGAGTGGTAGCGGATCACGGTGAACGGACTCGGTAAACCCTTGAACACGCCCACGCCGGTGTGCGCGATCTTCGAGGTCTTGCCGTGCATGACCTGCTTGGCGCGGACGACCTTGCCGCCGAAGGCTTCGCCGATGGCCTGGTGGCCGAGGCACACGCCCAGGATCGGCAGCTTGCCCTTGAATTGCCTGAGCACGTCGACCGACACGCCGGCATCCACCGGCGCTTTCGGACCCGGCGAGATGCAGATGCGGTCCGGCTTGATGCCGGCGATCTCGTCCAGCGAGATCTCGTCGTTGCGCACGGTACGCACGTCCTCGCCCAGTTCGCCGAAATACTGGACGATGTTGTAGGTGAACGAGTCGTAGTTGTCGATCATGAGCAGCATGTCAGATCTCCCCATCCAGGCCGTCTTGCACTTGTTCGGCCGCGCGCAGCACGGCGCGCGCCTTGTTCTCGGTTTCCTGCCATTCCATCTCGGGGATCGAGTCGGCCACGATGCCGGCCGCGGCCTGCACGTACAGGTTGCCGTACTTGATCACGCCGGTGCGGATGGCGATGGCGACGTCCATCTCGCCGCCGAAGCTCAGGTAGCCGCAGGCGCCGCCGTAGATGCCGCGCTTGACGGGTTCCAGCTCGTCGATGACTTCCATCGCGCGCACTTTCGGCGCGCCGGTCAGGGTGCCGGCCGGGAAAGTGGCGCGCAGCACGTCCAGGTTCGACATGCCGTCCTTCAGCGTGCCTTCGACGTTGGAGACGATGTGCTGCACGTGCGAGTATTTTTCGATGACCATGCGGTCGGTCACCTTGACGCTGCCGGTCGTGGCGATGCGGCCGATGTCGTTGCGCGCCAGGTCGATCAGCATCACGTGCTCGGCCACTTCCTTCGGATCGTTCAGCAGCTCGTGCGCCAGTTCGGCGTCGCGTTCCGGGGTCGCGCCGCGCGTGCGGGTGCCGGCGATCGGACGCAGGGTCACGGTGCGGCCGCCTTCCGGCTTGGCTTCGTTGCGGACCAGGATTTCCGGCGACGAGCCGACGATCTGCATGTCGCCGAAGTTGTAGTAGTACATGTACGGCGACGGGTTCAGCGAGCGCAGCGAGCGGTACAGCGACAGCGGCGAATCCACGTAAGGCTTGCGGATGCGCTGGCCGATCTGCACCTGCATCAGGTCGCCGGCCATCACGTATTCCTTGGCCACCGCCACCGCCTTCAGATAGTCTTCCTTGCTGAAGTCGCGGATCGCTTCGGTACGCACCGAGCTGGACGTCACCGGCGCATCGACGCTGCGGCGCAACATCATGCGCAGGTCCTTCAGGCGCTGGCGCGCCTTGGTAAACGCTTCCGGCTTGGCCGGGTCGGCGTACACGATCAGGTACAGCTTGCCCGACAGGTTGTCGATCACCGCCAGCTCTTCGGTTACCATCAGCTGGATTTCCGGCAGCTCCAGGTCGTCCCTGGGCGCGCCGCCGGCCAGCTTCTTCTCGATGTGGCGCACGGTGTCGTAGCCGAAGTAGCCGGCCAGGCCGCCGCAGAAGCGCGGCAGGCCGGCGCGCAGCGCCACCTTGAAGCGGGCCTGGTAGGCCTCGATGAAGTCGAGCGGATTGCCCTCGTGGGTCTCGACCACGCTGCCGTCGGTCTCGACCGTGGTGACCTTGCCGCGCGTGCGCAGCAGGGTCCGGGCCGGCAGGCCGATGAAGGAATAGCGGCCGAAGCGCTCGCCGCCAACCACCGACTCCAGCAGGAAGGTGTTCTTGCCGGCGCCCTGGCTCTGCGCCAGTTTCAGGTACAGCGTGAGCGGCGTTTCCAGGTCGGCGAAGGCTTCCGCGATCAGCGGAATGCGGTTGTAGCCTTGCGTGGCCAGCGATTTGAATTCGAGTTCGGTCATGCTTTTCTCCGGGCCGCCGGAAAGGAGGAGGGGGCGGCGATGTCTTCAAAAAACCTGCCGGTGCGAGCGCGCACCGGCAGCAATCGGGTCTTACTCGGACCAGGATTGCCAGCGTCGCCACAGCCAGGCCTCGAGGGCGCCGGTTTGCTGGACGGTGTGTTTTTTGGTGAAAAACATGTTCAGATGAGTTGGTTGGCTTGCGCGTGGGTGGTTTGCATGCATTCGGCGTTATAGGAAGAAATCCATGCCGCCGCCGACAGTATCGAATCAACTATACCATCGGAATCGATGTCTTGCACAGGCTTGCCGTGGTTATATCCGTATGGCACCGTGAGCACCCTGCAACCGGCCGCGCGCGCCGCCTCGGCGTCGTTGCTGGAGTCGCCGATGGCCACCACCTGCGCCGGCGCCAGGTCGACGTCGCGGCAGACCTGCAGCAGCGGCAGCGGATCCGGTTTCTTGCGCGCCAGCGAATCGCCGCCGTAGACGATCTCGAAGTACCCCGCCAGGCCCTTCTGCGCCAGCAGCGGCGTGGCGAAGGCGATCGGCTTGTTGGTCACGCAGGCCAGGCGCAGGCCTTGCGCCGCGAGCGCCTGCAAGCCCTCGATCACGTCCGGGAACAATGTGGTGCGGCTGCCGTTGATGGCCAGGTAGTGGCGCTGGTAGGATGCCATCGCCTGCGCGAACACGGCGTCGATGCGCGCGGCGTCGAAGTCGCGCGCCAGCACGTCGCGGATCAGCCGTTCGGAGCCCTTGCCGACCAGCGGCGTGACGATGTCCTGCGTGACCGGCTCCAGGCCGAGCTCGGCGCGCATGCCGTTCAGCGCCAGCTCGAAATCCGGCACCGTGTGCAGCATGGTGCCGTCCAGGTCGACGATGACGGCGCGGATCGGCGCCGCGCAGGTCGTCATTACAGCGACGCGCGGATGCCGACCGAGGCCAGTTCCGCGCGCATCGAGTCGATCACCGCCTTGTAGTCCGGCTTGCCGAAGATGGCGGAACCGGCGACGAAGGTGTCGGCGCCGGCGCCGGCCACCGCCGCGATGTTGTCCGGCTTGATGCCGCCGTCGACTTCCAGCAGGATGTCGCGGCCCGATTCGTCGATCAGGCGGCGCGCGATGGCGATCTTCTTGAGCGCTTCCGGAATGAAGGACTGGCCGCCGAAGCCCGGGTTGACCGACATGATCAGGATGATGTCGATCTTGTCCATCACGTGTTCCAGGTAGTGCATCGGCGTGGCCGGGTTGAATACCAGGCCGGCCTTGCAGCCGTTGTCGCGGATCAGCTGCAGCGTGCGGTCGATGTGGTCCGACGCCTCCGGGTGGAAGGTGATGATGTCGGCGCCGGCCTTGGCGAAGTCGGGGATGATGCGGTCGACCGGCTTGACCATCAGGTGCACGTCGATCGGCACCTGCACGTGCGGACGGATCGCCTGGCACACCAGCGGGCCGATGGTCAGGTTCGGGACGTAGTGGTTGTCCATCACGTCGAAGTGGATGATGTCGGCGCCGGCGGCGACGACATTGCGCACTTCCTCGCCGAGGCGGGCGAAGTCTGCGGACAGGATGCTGGGAGCGATGCGGTAGGTGGTCATGGTGGGTCGGCCAGGGTTCTTGTACGAGGAGCGTCATTGTACGCCGACGGCATGGCGCATGGCCGGGCGCACGCCGTCCGCATCCACGCATTTTGAGCGCGTTGTATCATGCGCGTTTGCCCCACGAGGCATCCGCATCACCTATAAGGAGCACCATGTCCGCCTACGATTTCGCGATTACCGTCAAGACCCAGTACCTGGCGGACCAATCCAGCCCGGACCGGTCGCACTACGTGTTCGCCTACACGATCTCGATCAAGAATACCGGCAGCGTCGCCGCCCAGCTGATCTCGCGCCACTGGGTGATCCTCGACGCCGCCAACAAGACCCAGGAAGTGCGCGGCCTGGGCGTGGTCGGCCACCAGCCGCTGCTGCAGCCGGGCGAGCAGTTCGAATACAGCAGCGGCACCCAGCTCGGCACCGCGCAGGGCTCGATGACCGGCGAATACTTCTTCGTGGCCGAGGACGGGCACCGCTTCGAGGTCACGATCCCCGAATTCCTGCTGTCGCCGCCGCGCACGCTGCATTGATGTCGCGGCGCGTCGGCCGCAGTCTTGTCAGGCGCCCGGCGTATCGTTTTTGGCGGACGCATCCGGATCGCCCGGCGGGCGTGCCGGCGCCGTCGGCCGCTGCGGCGGCGCCTGCGGCTTGCGGCCGGCAAACATCGTCCACCAGACGATGAATACCAGCAGGAACAGCGCCACGCCCGCTTCCAGCATCAGCATCCACATCACGGTTTCCTCATGTCCTCGATACGCCGCAGTGTACCCGTATTCTTGCCCCCGATCGCGCTGATGGCGCTGGTGGCGGCCTGTTCCACGCCGCCGCAGCAGCCTGCGCCGCAGCCGCCGGCCCAGCCGCGTCCGCCCGTGACGATGCCGCCGCCGCTGGGGCCGATTGCCGTGCCGGTGCCGCCGCAGCCGCCTGCCGCCACGTCCACGCCTTCGTCTTCGCCGGCGCCGTTGTTCACCCCCGTGGATTTCACGGCGCTGCCGGGATGGCAGAGCGACGACCTGCGCCAGGCCTGGCCGGCCTTCCGGGCCAGCTGCCGCGCGCTTGCCGCCAAGCCGGACTGGAACAGCGCCTGCGCCGCCGCGCGCGGCGTCGACGCTACCGACGGCGCGGCGCTGCGCCGCTATTTCGAGACCTGGTTCACGCCGAACCTGGTGCGCGCCGCCGACGGTGCCGACAGCGGCCTGGTCACCGGTTACTACGAAGCCTTTCTGCGCGGGTCGCGCCAGCGCGGCGGCGCCTACCAGACGCCTTTGTATAAAGTGCCGGACGACCTCATCACGGTCGACCTGGGCAGCGTGGTGCCGAGCCTGAAGGGCATGCGCCTGCGCGGGCGCTTGTCGGGCAAGACCGTGGTGCCCTACGCCAGCCGGGCCGAGATCGAGCGCGCGCGCATCCCCGGCAAGGAACTGGTATGGGTCGACGATCCGGTCGAGGCCTTTTTTCTCGAAGTGCAGGGCTCGGGCCGCATCCGGCTGGAGGATGGAGAGACGGTGCGCGTCGCCTACGCCGACCAGAACGGCCATCCCTATAAAGCGATCGGGCGCTGGCTGGTGGAACAGGGCGAGCTGACGTCCGCGCAGGCCACGGCGCAGGGTATCAAGGCCTGGATCGCGGCGCACCCGGCGCGGCGCCAGGAGCTATTGAACGTCAACCCGAGCTATATCTTCTTCCGCGAAGAGAAGCTGCCCGATCCGGATGTCGGCCCCAAGGGGGCGCTGGGCGTGCCGCTGACACCGGCGCGCTCGGTGGCGATCGACCCGGCCTTTTTGCCGCTGGGCGCGCCGATCTGGCTGTCGACCACCGAGCCGGCCGGCGAGACGCCGATGCAGCGCCTGGTGATGGGCCAGGATACCGGCGGCGCCATCCGCGGCGCGGTGCGCGCCGACTTCTTCTTCGGCTTCGGCGGCGCGGCGCCGGACAAGGCCGGCCGCATGAAGCAGCGCGGGCAGCTGTGGGTGCTGCTGCCGAAGGCAACGATCCGCTAATCCCTTACGTGGCGCAGCCGGGTGGCGAACAGCGTGGCGATGGTCAGCACGATGGCGCCGGCGGCCACCACGCCGAGGCCGCCGCGCACGCCGAGGCGCTCGCCCAGCAGCCCGGCGCCGGCCGCGCCCACCGGCGCCATCGCTACGGTGAGAAAGCGCATGGTCGAGGTCATGCGGCCGAGGAAGGCGTCCGGCGTGACGCGCTGGCGCAGCGCCAGGTAGGGCAGGAAGAACAGCATCGCGCCGCAGTCCAGCCAGAATACCACCACCGCATAGGCGCAGGCGCTGGCGGCGGCGCTGCCGAACAGGTCGCGCGGGATCAGCGGCATCAGTACGAAGCCGACGGCCGAGGCGCACAAACCGATCACGGTGGTGCCGCCCGAGCCGAAACGGGCGGTGAGCGGCTTGAGCAGCATCGAGCTGGCCAGCACGCCGACGCCGCCCAGCATCTGCGCCGTGCCCATGGTGCCCGGCGACAGGCCGAGGTCGCGCGTGGCGAACAGCACGTACAGCGCGGTGTAGGCATAGAACAGCAGGTGCCAAAACGCCGCGATCCAGCCCAGCAGGCGCAGGGTCGGATGGCGCCAGACGAAGCGTAAGCCCTCCAGCATGTCGCGCAGCAGGTGCGATTGCGGCGCATGCGGCTGCGGCTCGGGCCGGCGGATGCGCCGCAGGTTGGCGATCGACACGCCGAACGCCGCCACGTTGCACAGGATCGCCACCGGCGCGCCCAGCACCTGCACCAGCAGGCCGGCCAGGCCCGGTCCGAGCAGGCGCGACGCCGATTCGGTGGCGCCGAACTTCGACTGGGCGTCGGTCAGGCCCTCGCGCCCAACCAGGAAGGTGAGGAATACCTGCTCGGCGCCGCCGCCGACCACGTAGCCGGTGCCGATCACGAACTGCACCGCATAGATCCAGTGGACCGACAGCCAGCCCTGCCACCAGGCCAGCGGCACGCTGAGCAGGCCGAGCGCCACCATGGCGTCGCTGCACAACATGACCGGCAGGCGCCGGCTGCGCTCCAGCAGCACCCCGGTGGGCAAGCCGAACAGCAGGAAGGGCAGGGAGCCGACCGCGGCCAGCGTGCCCATCTGCGCCGGGGTGGCGTGCAGCAGCAGCGCCGCGCAGATCGGCAGGGCCAGCAGGGTGATCTGGGCGCCGAAATTGGTGAGGATGCTGCTGAACCAGAAAAGGCGGAAGTCGACGTCGCGCAGTTGCGGGTCGTGGCGCAGGCGGCGCAAAAAGGCGATGGGCGACAAGGGCGGCGGGGTCTCGTATCAAATTTTAATTGGTCCACGATGATAGCAAAGCACCGTTGCCATTTACGTCACGGCAAGCGCTACAATCGAGCGGTGACCATATTGAGAGGTGTCCCGTGGAATATTCTGACCTGCTGATCGAACACCATGGCAAGGTGGCCGTCATCCGCCTGAACCGTCCCAAGGCGATGAACGCGCTGAACGACAACATGATGAACGAACTGGGCGACGCGCTGTACAAGTTCGACGCCGACCCCGGCGTCAACGTTATCATCCTGACCGGCAGCGACAAGGTGTTCGCGGCGGGCGCCGACATCGCCGCGATGGCGGACTATGGTTATGCCGACACCTATCCGGGCAATTACATCGGGCGCAACTGGGAGCACATCCTGAATGTGCGCAAACCGGTGATCGGCGTGGTGGCCGGCTACGCGCTGGGCGGCGGCTGCGAACTGGCCATGATGTGCGACTTCCTGATCGCCGCCGACAATGCCAGGTTCGGCCAGCCGGAGATCAAGGTCGGCGTGACGCCGGGCGCGGGCGGCACCCAGCGCCTGCCGCGCGCGATCGGCAAGGCCAAGGCGATGGACATGCTGCTGACCACGCGCATGATCGACGCGCTTGAAGCCGAGCGCACCGGGCTGGTGTCGCGCGTGGCGCCGGCCGACGAACTGATGACGCTGGCGCTGGAGGTGGCGAACACGATCGCCGCGATGCCGGTGTCGGTGGCCATGCAGATCAAGGATTCCGTCAACCGCGCCTTCGAGACCACGCTGACCGAAGGCGTGCGCTACGAGCGCCGCTTCTTCCATGCCGGCTTCGGCACGCCGGCGCAGAAGGAGGGCATGAAGGCCTTCCTGGAAAAGCGCAAGCCGGATTTCGAAGGCCTGTAACAGCCATGTGCGCGCCGGCCTGGACGTGGCGGGGCAGGGCGCCGGCGGCGAGCGCGTCATCGTCGCCGGCCCGGTCCGGGCGGACGGCGCCAGGCGGCTGGCTGTTGCTGGCCGGTGCCGTGACGCTGGGCGGTTGCGCCAGCTTGCCGCCGCCGGGGCCGCGCCCGGTGTCGAGCGCTTTCACCGATACCGGCGCCACCGCCCTGGGCAGCGCGCTGGCGCCGCTGGCCGCGGCGCATCCCGGTCTGTCCGGCATCTATCCCTTGTCCGAGGGGCGCGATGCCTTCGCTGCCCGCATCCTGCTGGCGCAGCGCGCCGAGCGCAGCCTGGACATCCAATACTATATATGGCGCAACGACCTGACCGGCATGCTGATGCTGGACGCCCTGCGCAGCGCCGCCGCGCGCGGCGTGCGGGTGCGCCTGCTGCTGGACGATAACAACACGTCCGGACTGGACGACATCCTGCTGGCACTGGCCCGTCAGCCGAACGTCGAAGTGCGCCTGTTCAATCCGTTCGCCTTGCGCGGCTGGCGCAGTATCGGTTACCTGACCGACTTCGCGCGCCTGAACCGGCGCATGCACAACAAATCCTTCACCGCGGATAACCAGGTGACCATCGTCGGCGGACGCAACATCGGCGACGAGTATTTCGGCGCGGCGGCGGACCTGCTGTTCGTCGACCTGGACGTGATCGCCGCAGGTCCGGCGGCGCGGGCGGTGTCGGCGGACTTCGACCGCTACTGGAACAGCAGGTCCGCCTATCCGATCGCCGCGCTGGTGCACGATGCGGCGGCGCCAGGACCGAGCGTACTGGCGCAACGAGTTGCCGCGGTGCGCGCCCAGCCGGCGGCGCAGGCGTACCTGGATGCGATCCGCACGCTGCCCTTCGTCGAACAGCTGGCGCAGCGCCGCCTGCCGCTGGAGTGGGCGGCGGCGCGCCTGGTCAGCGATGCGCCCGACAAGGTGCTGGGGGCAGAGCAGCCGCAGGCGCGCATGTCCGCCGCGCTGCGCGAGCTGATGGGCGAGCCGCGGCGCCGGCTCGACCTGGTGTCGCCGTATTTCGTGCCGGGATCGGAGACCACGCAGAGCCTGGCGGCGATGGCGCGCCAGGGAGTACAGGTGCGCATCCTGACCAATTCGCTGCAGGCAACCGACGTCGCGGCCGTCCATGCGGGCTATGCCAAGCGCCGGCGCGCGCTGTTGCAGGCAGGCGTGACCGTGTATGAACTGCGCCGCATCGGTGGCGCACCGCAGCAACGGGCCGGATCGTTCGGCAGTTCCGCATCGAGCCTGCATGCCAAGACCTTCGGCGTGGACGGACAGCGCATCTTCGTCGGTTCGTTCAACCTGGACCTGCGCTCGATCGACCTGAATACCGAGATGGGGCTGGTGATCGAGAGTGCTGCGCTGGCCGACAAGTTGGATGCGAGGTTGACGCAGGTGACGCCCGGGCGCGCCTATGAAGTGCGCCTCGATACCGACGGCAAGTTGATCTGGCTGCAGCACACCGACGGTGGGGTAGTGCGCTATCACGAAGAGCCAGGCGCGAGCGTCTTGAAGCGCGCCGGGGTGCGTGTACTGTCCTGGCTGCCGATCGACTGGTTGTTGTAAAACGGCTCGTGGCAGAAACATCGGGCCTTGCGCACCAGCTCATCCATTTGCTATAGTTCGCGTCCTGCTTCTGCAGTGCAGTAAAAAGCTGAACCGAATCAACAGGTTGAGCTGGCTTGTTTGACCAAGCCGCTGGCGCTGAAGAAAAAGAAGGGGTTGACGAGTTAAGTAGCATGCTGCATAATCTCTCTCCTCTGCTGCTGACGAACAAAACGATTCGCAGAATGCAGCAAGGCAGTACCGAATACGAGTTCTTTAACAATAAACAGTCGATAAGTGTGGGCGTTTGATGAAGGTGCCGGCAGATGCGAAAGCGCTGCTGATTACTTAAATTATCAAATGTTCACAAAAAAGAAATACGTTGCTCAGCAATGAGTGACGGTCAGTATTTTGAGTGAGCGAAATCGATCCAGTGGATCGATTTCGAAATCGGTAGCAATGCCGGTTTCGACAAACAGAGATTGAACTGAAGAGTTTGATCCTGGCTCAGATTGAACGCTGGCGGCATGCTTTACACATGCAAGTCGAACGGCAGCGCGGGGCAACCTGGCGGCGAGTGGCGAACGGGTGAGTAATATATCGGAACGTACCCAAGAGTGGGGGATAACGTAGCGAAAGTTACGCTAATACCGCATACGATCTAAGGATGAAAGTGGGGGATTCGCAAGGACCTCATGCTCCTGGAGCGGCCGATATCTGATTAGCTAGTTGGTGAGGTAAAGGCTCACCAAGGCGACGATCAGTAGCTGGTCTGAGAGGACGACCAGCCACACTGGGACTGAGACACGGCCCAGACTCCTACGGGAGGCAGCAGTGGGGAATTTTGGACAATGGGCGCAAGCCTGATCCAGCAATGCCGCGTGAGTGAAGAAGGCCTTCGGGTTGTAAAGCTCTTTTGTCAGGGAAGAAACGGTTGGGGCTAATATCCCCGGCTAATGACGGTACCTGAAGAATAAGCACCGGCTAACTACGTGCCAGCAGCCGCGGTAATACGTAGGGTGCGAGCGTTAATCGGAATTACTGGGCGTAAAGCGTGCGCAGGCGGTTTTGTAAGTCTGACGTGAAATCCCCGGGCTCAACCTGGGAATTGCGTTGGAGACTGCAAGGCTGGAGTCTGGCAGAGGGGGGTAGAATTCCACGTGTAGCAGTGAAATGCGTAGAGATGTGGAGGAACACCGATGGCGAAGGCAGCCCCCTGGGTCAAGACTGACGCTCATGCACGAAAGCGTGGGGAGCAAACAGGATTAGATACCCTGGTAGTCCACGCCCTAAACGATGTCTACTAGTTGTCGGGTTTTAATTAACTTGGTAACGCAGCTAACGCGTGAAGTAGACCGCCTGGGGAGTACGGTCGCAAGATTAAAACTCAAAGGAATTGACGGGGACCCGCACAAGCGGTGGATGATGTGGATTAATTCGATGCAACGCGAAAAACCTTACCTACCCTTGACATGTCAGGAAGCTCCGAGAGATTGGAGTGTGCCCGAAAGGGAGCCTGAACACAGGTGCTGCATGGCTGTCGTCAGCTCGTGTCGTGAGATGTTGGGTTAAGTCCCGCAACGAGCGCAACCCTTGTCATTAGTTGCTACGAAAGGGCACTCTAATGAGACTGCCGGTGACAAACCGGAGGAAGGTGGGGATGACGTCAAGTCCTCATGGCCCTTATGGGTAGGGCTTCACACGTCATACAATGGTACATACAGAGGGCCGCCAACCCGCGAGGGGGAGCTAATCCCAGAAAGTGTATCGTAGTCCGGATCGCAGTCTGCAACTCGACTGCGTGAAGTTGGAATCGCTAGTAATCGCGGATCAGCATGCCGCGGTGAATACGTTCCCGGGTCTTGTACACACCGCCCGTCACACCATGGGAGCGGGTTTTACCAGAAGTAGGTAGCTTAACCGCAAGGGGGGCGCTTACCACGGTAGGATTCGTGACTGGGGTGAAGTCGTAACAAGGTAGCCGTATCGGAAGGTGCGGCTGGATCACCTCCTTTCTAGAGTAGCACCGGGGCGAAAGCCCAGCATCAAGCGTCCACGCTTATCGGCTGTTGAACAGTAAAGAACAGTGTTTCGGGGCTGTAGCTCAGCTGGTTAGAGCACCGTGTTGATAACGCGGGGGTCGTTGGTTCGAGTCCAACCAGCCCTACCAAGTTGTCGCCGGGTAGCACGTACCGGGGGATTAGCTCAGCTGGGAGAGCACCTGCTTTGCAAGCAGGGGGTCGTCGGTTCGATCCCGTCATCCTCCACCAAAAGTTCAAACGTAAGCGATGCGAGAGCATGCGTTTAGGTTTGGTCTTTTCGAGATCACTGTTTTTTCGTTCTTTAACAATCTGGAAGAAGTAAAGTTTTCTTTAAGCGTGTAGTTGGTCGAAAGATCAAATGCACACTTAGGGTAGTAATCTGTATGTATCAACAAACAAAGTAAGCTGAACTCTTGTAATTATGACGTTCCCTGACACTCATGCAGGGGCCAACGTTATAGGGACAAGTGAATAAGTGCACATGGTGGATGCCTTGGCGATTACAGGCGATGAAGGACGTAGTAGCTTGCGATAAGCTGCGGGGAGCTAGCAAACGAGCTTTGATCCGCAGATTTCCGAATGGGGAAACCCGGCCTTATAGGTCATCGTACACTGAATACATAGGTGTACGAAGCGAACGCGGCGAACTGAAACATCTAAGTAGCTGCAGGAAAAGAAATCAACCGAGATTCCCAAAGTAGTGGCGAGCGAAATGGGATGAGCCTTGTACGCGATAGTCGATCGGATAGTGGAACGGATTGGAAACTCCGGCCATAGCGGGTGATAGCCCCGTACACGAAATCCGAACGGTGATACTAAGCGTACGACAAGTAGGGCGGGACACGAGAAATCCTGTCTGAAGATGGGGGGACCATCCTCCAAGGCTAAATACTCGTAATCGACCGATAGTGAACCAGTACCGTGAGGGAAAGGCGAAAAGAACCCCGGGAGGGGAGTGAAA
Source organism: Massilia forsythiae (assembly GCF_012849555.1). Lineage (NCBI taxonomy): Bacteria > Pseudomonadati > Pseudomonadota > Betaproteobacteria > Burkholderiales > Oxalobacteraceae > Massilia > Massilia forsythiae. Next base: position 1,111,563 of record NZ_CP051685.1, on the reverse strand, counting down.
TAGATCCTGAAACCGTGTGCATACAAACAGTCGGAGCCCCTTCGTGGGGTGACGGCGTACCTTTTGTATAATGGGTCAGCGACTTACATTCAGTGGCGAGGTTAACCGGATAGGGGAGCCGTAGAGAAATCGAGTCCGAACAGGGCGACAGTCGCTGGGTGTAGACCCGAAACCAGGTGATCTACCCATGGCCAGGATGAAGGTGCGGTAACACGCCCTGGAGGTCCGAACCCACTAATGTTGAAAAATTAGGGGATGAGCTGTGGGTAGGGGTGAAAGGCTAAACAAACCTGGAAATAGCTGGTTCTCTCCGAAAACTATTTAGGTAGTGCCTCAAGTATCACCATCGGGGGTAGAGCACTGTTATGGCTAGGGGGTCATTGCGACTTACCAAACCATTGCAAACTCCGAATACCGATGAGTGCGAGCTTGGGAGACAGACGTCGGGTGCTAACGTCCGGCGTCAAGAGGGAAACAACCCAGACCGCCAGCTAAGGTCCCAAAGATTGGCTAAGTGGAAAACGAAGTGGGAAGGCTAAAACAGTCAGGATGTTGGCTTAGAAGCAGCCATCATTTAAAGAAAGCGTAATAGCTCACTGATCGAGTCGTCCTGCGCGGAAGATGTAACGGGGCTAAGCCAGTCACCGAAGCTGCGGATATCTTTCTGATGCTTGCATCAAGATCGATATGGTAGGAGAGCGTTCCGTAAGCCTGAGAAGGTGTCTCGTAAGGGATGCTGGAGGTATCGGAAGTGCGAATGCTGACATGAGTAGCGATAATGCGGGTGAAAAGCCCGCACGCCGTAAGCCCAAGGTTTCCTGTTCAACGTTCATCGGAGCAGGGTGAGTCGGCCCCTAAGGCGAGGCAGAGATGCGTAGCTGATGGGAAGCAGGTTAATATTCCTGCACCGTCGTATGATGCGATGGGGGGACGGATCGCGGAAGGTTGTCCAGCTGTTGGAATAGCTGGTTTCTGGTTCATAGAAGGCGCTTAGGCAAATCCGGGCGCAGGATTCAAGGGACTGGGACGTGTAGCCATGTGCTACGAAGCAATCGGAAGTGGTTCCAAGAAAAGCCTCTAAGCTTCAGTCATACGAGACCGTACCGCAAACCGACACAGGTGGGCGAGATGAGTATTCTAAGGCGCTTGAGAGAACTCGGGAGAAGGAACTCGGCAAATTGGTACCGTAACTTCGGGAAAAGGTACGCCCCGGTAACTTGACTGCTTTGCTGCAGAAGGGTGAAAGGGTTGCAATAAACTGGTGGCTGCGACTGTTTAATAAAAACACAGCACTCTGCAAACACGAAAGTGGACGTATAGGGTGTGACGCCTGCCCGGTGCTGGAAGATTAAATGATGGGGTGCAAGCTCTTGATTGAAGTCCCAGTAAACGGCGGCCGTAACTATAACGGTCCTAAGGTAGCGAAATTCCTTGTCGGGTAAGTTCCGACCTGCACGAATGGCGTAACGATGGCCACACTGTCTCCTCCCGAGACTCAGCGAAGTTGAAATGTTTGTGATGATGCAATCTACCCGCGGCTAGACGGAAAGACCCCATGAACCTTTACTGTAGCTTTGCATTGGACTTTGAACCAATCTGTGTAGGATAGGTGGGAGGCTTTGAAGCGGGGACGCCAGTTCTCGTGGAGCCATCCTTGAAATACCACCCTGGTTTGTTTGAGGTTCTAACCTTGGCCCGTGATCCGGGTCGGGGACAGTGCATGGTAGGCAGTTTGACTGGGGCGGTCTCCTCCTAAAGTGTAACGGAGGAGTTCGAAGGTACGCTAGGTACGGTCGGACATCGTGCTAATAGTGCAATGGCATAAGCGTGCTTAACTGCGAGACCGACAAGTCGAGCAGGTACGAAAGTAGGACATAGTGATCCGGTGGTTCTGTATGGAAGGGCCATCGCTCAACGGATAAAAGGTACTCTGGGGATAACAGGCTGATTCCTCCCAAGAGTTCATATCGACGGGGGAGTTTGGCACCTCGATGTCGGCTCATCACATCCTGGGGCTGTAGCCGGTCCCAAGGGTATGGCTGTTCGCCATTTAAAGTGGTACGTGAGCTGGGTTTAAAACGTCGTGAGACAGTTTGGTCCCTATCTGCCGTGGGCGTTGGAAATTTGAAGGGGGCTGCTCCTAGTACGAGAGGACCGGAGTGGACGAACCTCTGGTGTACCGGTTGTCACGCCAGTGGCATTGCCGGGTAGCTAAGTTCGGAAGAGATAACCGCTGAAAGCATCTAAGCGGGAAACTCGCCTTGAGATGAGATTTCCCGGAGCCTTGAGCTCCTTGAAGGGTCGTTCGAGACCAGGACGTTGATAGGCTGGGTGTGGAAGTGCAGTAATGCATTAAGCTAACCAGTACTAATTGCCCGTACGGCTTGTCCCTATAACCTTGGCAGTCAGCCAAAGATGAGGGTTCGGCTGTTTGTTGATACAAGTAAGACCACAGATTACAGAAAATACTTCTTCCAGATTCAGGGTGGCATCGCGCACAGCACGACGCACCCGTACAAGTCATGCCTGATGACCATAGCAAGTCGGTACCACCCCTTCCCATCCCGAACAGGACCGTGAAACGACTTTGCGCCGATGATAGTGCTGCAACCAGTGTGAAAGTAGGTTATCGTCAGGCTAGTTATAAGCGAAACCCCACCGAGTGATCTCGGTGGGGTTTTTCGTTTTGGTAAAACGAAATCCCGTTGTTCGGATTCACATTTGTGAATCCTCGTTCTGAGCGGGGCTTTTTGCTTTTCAGGCGTGCCAAAAAGTTTTTCCCTTCTTCCAGTTTTCTGTCTGTTTGCCGGACCTTTTGGCGAAAAAACAGGTCTCACCACTGCTACAAACGTTCATTGGCGATTCTCGTTTCTCAGCAGGGGGATGTATGCGAACCAAGAGCAGCAAAAGCGAGGCAAGGCCTGCAGATGGTGACGGCATCGCCAACCCGATGGAAAGCCAGGCAGCAGCCGGCAACGGGGCCTCGTCGAACAATCCCGAGCAAATGCCCAACGACATGGGCGCCGGATTCCCCGATCCGGATGACCGTGGCATGCCCGGCAGCGGCCGGCATGACGCACCCGATGACATGCCGTCTGCGAGCCTGTTCCAGGCAAGGGCAGCGCAGGATGACGGCATGCCGCGCGGCGACATGGGTAGCGGTGGCGGAGCCGGGCGCCGCGACGCCGGTGACGGAGGCGGCGACGGCGGCGGCAGCGGTGGCAGCGGCGCCGACGGCGGCACGCGTCCGGTCAGGCGTTGCGCGACCATGGACGTGCACCGCCGCCTGCTGTCGACCGATCCCGGCTACGCCCAGCGTCGCGCCGCCATCGAAAACCAGGCGGCGCTGTTCGCTTCCGTCGATGCGGAAGCGCAGCGCAGCGGCATCACCCGCATCCCGGTCGTGGTGCATGTGGTGTGGAACACGCCGGTCCAGAACATCTCGGATGCGCAGATCCGCAGCCAGATCGATGTCCTCAACCGCGATTTCCGCCGTGCCAACCCGGACGTCGCCAGCACGCCGGCGCCATTCCTGCCCCTCGCTGCCGACTCGCGCGTCGAATTCTACCTGGCCGACAGCGCGCCGAACGGCACGCCATCCTCGGGCATCGAGCGGCGCCAGGCCACGGTCGCCAGCTTTTCCGATAACGACGCGGTCAAGGCGGCCGCCAGCGGCGGCATGGATGCCTGGCCGGCCGCGCGCTACCTGAACATCTGGGTCTGCCAGCTGGGCGGCGGCCTGCTCGGCTATGCGCAGTTCCCCGGCGGTCCGGCGCAAACGGATGGCGTGGTGATCCTGTGTTCGGCGTTCGGCACGGTCGGCAGCGCGGCGGCGCCGTTCAACCTGGGCCGCACCGCGACGCACGAAATCGGCCACTGGCTCAACCTGAACCATATCTGGGGCGACGACGGCAGCGGATGCAGCGGCACCGACAACGTGGCCGACACCCCGAACCAGGGCGGCGCCAACACCGGCGTGCCCGGATTCCCGCATGTCAGCTGCAGCAATGGCCCGAACGGCGACATGTTCATGAACTACATGGACTATGTCGACGACCGCGCCATGGTGATGTTCACGGCCGGTCAGGCGACGCGCATGCAGGCCTGCCTGGATGGGCCGCGCAGCCAGATCGGCACCGGGGCCAGCTTGGTGCGTCCGAGTTCCTCTCCCGTCGTGGCGTGGGGCCCCGACCGCCTGGATGCCTTCGTGCTCGGCATGGACCGCGCCCTGTACCACAAATGGTGGAACAGGACGGCCTGGGGACCGTCGGTCACAGGCTACGAACGGCTCGGCGGCGTCTGCACCAGCCCGCCGCAAGCGGTGTCGTGGGGACCGAACCGGCTCGACGTGTTCGTCACGGGCACCGACAGCGCGCTGTATCACAAGTGGTGGGACGGGGCGCAGTGGGGGCCCTCCTTTACCGGTTTCGAAGCGATGGGCGGCGCCTGCATCGGCACCCCGCGCATCGTTTCCTTCGCCGAGCGGCGGTTGGACGTGTTCGTCCTCGGCACCAACCGCGCCCTGTTCCACAAATGGTACGACGGCACCTGGGGACCGTCGCCGACCGGCTACGAAAGCCTCGGCGGCACCTGCATCGGCCAGCCGGAAGTGGTGGCGTGGGGACCGAACCGGCTCGACATCTTCGTCATCGGGATGGATCGCGCGCTGTATCACAAGTCTTGGGACGGCAGCGCGTGGCGGCCCTCGGTCAACGGCTACGAGCGCCTCGGCGGCACCTGCACGTCGTCCCCGCGCGCGGTGGCCTGGGGGCCGAACCGGCTGGACATCTTCGTCGCCGGCACGGACGGCGCGCTCTACCATAAATGGTGGAACGGTGCGGCCTGGAGACCGTCGCAGGAAGGCTTCGAACGCCTGGGCGGCGTCTGCGTGGGCGAAGTGGAAGCCGTGGCCTGGGGACCGAACCGCCTCGACCTGTTCGTGACCGGGACCGACAGCGGCGTCTACCACAAGGCATGGGACGGCGCGGCCTGGCGGCCTTCCATCACCGGCTACGAAGCGCTGGGCGGCGTCTGCACCTCGCCTCCGTATGCGGCGGCATGGGCGGCGAACCGGCTCGACCTGTTCGTCACCGGCACCGACAGCGCGCTGTACCACAAGGCCTGGACCGGCAGCGCCTGGGCGCCATCGATCCAGGGCTACGAGAACCTGGGCGGCACCGTTTCCGACCTGCGCAAGGCGCAATCGCAAGCGGCCGAGCGCGAGCCTGCCGCCGCCATGCCGCTGGCGCCGCCGCAACGCGACGCATCTTCGATGGCGAACGCATGATGGAGAACGGTCTGCCGGCCGGCAGCTGGACCCATTCCTTCGAAGAGGATGCGGATGGCATCGAAGTGTTCCGGCCCAGCGCGTCGTTTTCGTTTCCGCCGAGCCGGCGTCCGCGCCGGACGCTGGCATTCGGCGCGGACGGACAGGTCGGTCTCGGCACGCCGGGGCCGGACGACCGCCTGCGTCATGCGCAGGTGGCGTTGCAGGCCCTGGGCGCGAACCGCTTCCGGCTGGGCGATGCGCGTGTGGTCGACGTGGTCGAGGCGGGGCCGGACGTGCTGAAGCTCAAGGAGATTTGAGTCGTGGGCGGGCCGGCGATGGTTCAGCGGTTGCCGAGCGCCAGCAACCGCGCCATCAACGGTTCGGCCGCATCCGCGATCCGCTCCAGGCTCGCCTCGCGCAGCGCCGCGCTGTCCACCGCGTGCTCGCTGTGCAGCCCGGCCCAGCGCAGCAGGGCGGCGCAGGCGGCGGCATCGTCGAACAGGCCGTGCAGGTAGGTGCCGAGGACCTGCCCGTCTTCCGAACAGGCGCCTTCGGGGCGGCCGTCGATCTCGAAGGCGGGCCGGCGCAGCGCCTCGCCGCTGGACACGCCCATGTGGATCTCGTAGCCGGCCACCGCGGCGCCGGCGGCGTCGGGCGCGAACACGCAATGGCCGCGCACCTGCACCAAGCGTTTTTCGCGCGTCAGCGTGGTCGCCAGCGGCAGCAGGCCGAGCGCGTCGGTGCGGCCGGCAGCGCCTTCCACGCCGTCCGGGTCGATCACCTCGTCGCCCAGCATCTGGAAGCCGCCGCAGATGCCGATCACCTTGCCGCCGTAGCGCAGGTGGCGTCGGATCTGGTGCGGCCAGCCGTGCTGCTGCAGCCAGGCCAGGTCGCCGCGCGTATTCTTGCTGCCGGGGAGGACGATCAGGTCGGCACCGGGGATCGGCTCGCCCTGGCGCACGAAGCGCAGGTCGACGTCGGGATGGAAGCGCAGCGGATCGAAGTCGGTGTGGTTGCTCATGCGCGGGGTGCTCGGCACCACCACGCGGAACTTGCCGTCGCGCCGCGGCCCGGTCTGCACCGCATCCTCGGCGTCGAGGTACAGGCCGTGCAGGTAGGGCAGCACCGCCAGCACCGGCTTGCCGGTCTGCGCTTCCAGCCAGTCCAGGCCCGGCTCCAGCAGCTTGATGTCGCCCCGGAAGCGGTTGATGACGAAGCCGATCACACGCGCGCGTTCGCTGTCCGACAGGCAGGCCAGCGTGCCGAGCAGGTGCGCGAACACGCCGCCGCGGTCGATGTCCGCCACCAGCAGCACCGGGCAGTCGACCGCTTCCGCGAAGCCCATGTTGGCGATGTCGCGCGCGCGCAGGTTGATCTCGGCCGGACTGCCGGCGCCCTCGACGATCACCGCGCCGTACTGCGCGCGCAGGCGCGCGTGCGATTCCAGCACCGCCGCCATCGCCACCGTTTTATATTGGTGGTAGTCGCGCGCGCTCATGTCGGCGCGCACGCGGCCGTGGATGATGACCTGGGCGCCGGTGTCGCTGGACGGTTTGAGCAGCACCGGATTGAGGTCGGTATGCGGCTCGATGCCGGCGGCGATCGCCTGCAGCGCCTGGGCGCGGCCGATTTCTCCGCCATCGCGCGTCACCGCGCTGTTCAGGGCCATGTTCTGCGGCTTGAACGGCGCCACGGCAACGCCGGCGCGGCGCAGCAGGCGGCACAAGGCGGCCACCACGGTGCTCTTGCCGGCATCCGAGGTGGTGCCCTGCACCATCAGGGTGGAATAGGGAAAAGCGCTCATGGGCGTTTTACTTGCCACGATGCGCGCGCGCCAGTTCCAGCTTTTCGCACAGCACGGCGGCGCCGGCGATCATGCGCGGGCCGGCGCGGTTCAGCAGGTTGCCGTCGATGGTGAACAGGTTGTCGTTGCGTACCGCGGTGATCATGCCGTACTGCTTCCACATGTTCACGCCGCCGTAGTTCTTTTCGGCGGTGGCGAAGATGGCTTCCGGATTTTCCTGCAAGACGCCCTCGACGCTGACCACCGGTGCCGTCACCGCCAGCCTGGCGAAGACGTTCTCGCCGCCGCACAGGCGCAGCGCGTCGGTGACGATATGCGTGCCGTTGAGCGTGTACAGCGGCTTGTCCCAGACCTGGTAGAAACTGCGCACCGGCGGGCGGTTGGCATAGCGGCTGCGCAGGCTCGCCAGCTGGCTGCGCAGGGCGGCGGCGGCGGGGCGCGCGGCATCCTCGGTGCCCATCAGCCGGCCCAGCTTGTCCACGCTGTCCGCGATGTCTTCCAGCTTGTGCGGCTCGCTGTGGAAGACCGGCACGCCGAGCTTGCGCACCATCTCGATCTGGCGCTCGGAGCTGCCGTGGCGCCACACCACGAACAGGTCCGGTTTCAAGGCGATGATGCGTTCCAGGTCGAGTTCGCGGTTCGAGCCGACCTGCGCCACCTTCTTCGCTTCTTCCGGAAAGTCGCTGTAGGCCACCACGCCGACCACGCGGGCGCCGCCGCCGGCCGCGAACAGCAGCTCGGTCACGTGCGGCGCCAGCGAGATCACGCGCTGCGCCGGCTTTTGCAGCGTGACGGTGTTGCCGTCGTCGTCCTTGACGCTGACGGCGGCGTGGCCGGCGCTCGCGTGCAGCGCCAGCGCCAGCGCGGTCATTGACATCGATGTCTTCATGTTCGTCATTGCTCTCTCCAGTCGCGAAGTGCTCGTTCGATACGCTGCCAATCGGCTTCGTGCGCGGGCAGGCCCAGGCGGATGCCGCGCGCGGCCTGGCGGAACAGGCGCACCCAGATCGCCCGGCGCGCCATGTGCTCGTGAAAGGCTTCCGGGCGCGCCTCCGGCCACCAGTGGAACAGCGGCGTGCCGCCGGCCTCGATGCCGCTGCTGGCCAGCAGCGTGCGCATGCGCGCGCCGTCGCGCAGCAGGCGTTCCTGCGTGGCCGCCTGCCAGGCCCGGTCGCGCAAGGCGTCCAGGGCCACGGCCTGGGCCGGCCCGCTCACCGCCCACGGCCCGAGCAGGTCGGCCAGCTGCGCCAGCAGGCGCGGCGCGGCGGCGACGAAGCCGAGCCGCAGCCCGGCCAGGCCGAAGAATTTGCCGACCGAGCGCAGCACGACCAGTCCTTCGGCATCGGCGTGGCCGGCGACACTCAGGGCGGGCGCGGTGTCGCCGAAGGCTTCGTCGACCACCAGCCAGCCGCCGCGCGCCGCCAGTTCGGCGCGCCAGGCCAGCAGCTGCGCCGCCTCGATGGTGTCCCCGGTCGGGTTGTTGGGGTTGCAGACCACGACCACGTCGCTGTCGCGCACCGCCGCGTCCAGCTGCGCATACGGCACCTGGCGCAGGGTATGGCCGTGGCCTCCCCAGTGGTGGGCGTGTTCGGCGTACGAGGGCGCGGCCACCGTGATCCGGGACGGTGCGCGCAGGCGCGGCAGGGCTTGAATGGCGGCCTGGGTGCCGGCCACCGGCAGCAGGTGCGGCGCGCCATAATACGCGCAGGCGGCGCGCAGCAGTTCCGGGTCCGGCTCCGGCAAGCGCTGCCAGGCGTCCGGCGCCAATGGGGGCGCTGGATAGCCGAGCGGGTTGATGCCGGTGGAGAGGTCGATCCAGTCGCTGCCGCCGTAGTGGCGCATGGCGTCGCGCAGGTTGCCGCCGTGTTCAAGCATGCATGGCTCCCAGGATGACTGCGCCCACGAGCGCGAGGACGCACCACAGCAACGTGGCGCGCCATACCAGGCGCCAGGCACGCAGGATGTCGGCGCCGGCGGCGGCCGGGCCGGCGCCCAGCGGCGGACGTTGCTCCACTTCGCCGCCGTAGGTCGCGGCGCCGCCCAGCGATACGCCGAGCGCGCCGGCGCCGCTGGCCATCACCGGGCCGGCGTTCGGGCTGCTCCAGCGCGGCGCCTGGGCGCGCCAGCAGCGCCAGGCGCGCAGGCGGTTGCCGCCGGAGGCCAGCAGCACGTACGACAATGCGGTCAGGCGCGCCGGCACGTAATTCAAGGCGTCGTCGATGCGCGCCGCAACGCGCCCGAACAGATTGAAACGTTCGCTGCGGTAGCCCCACATCGCATCCAGCGTGTTCGCCAGGCGGAACAGCACGGCGCCCCAGCCGCCCGCCAGCAGGAACCAGAACAGGGTGCCGAACACGGCGTCGTTGCCGTTTTCCAGCAGCGATTCGGCGCCGGCCTTGGCCAGGTCGGATTCGCCAGCCCGGTCGGTATCGCGGCTGACGATGCGCGCGGTCAGCCAGCGCGCGCGCGCCAGGTCGCCGTCCAGCAGCGCCGCGTGGATCGGCAGCGTGTGGTCGCGCAGGCTGCGCAGGCCGATGCAGAAGTACAGCAGCAGTGCGTGCACGGCCAAGCCGCCGAGCGCGCAGGCGCCGCAGGCCAGCAACGTCGGCGGCAGCACCGCCAGCGTCCAGGCCAGCAGGCCGCGCCCGATGCGCATACCGCCCACGTTCAGGCGCCGTTCCAGCAGGCTCGCCACACGGCCGAAACCGACCAGCGGATGCCAGCGCCGCGCTTCGCCCAGCAGCAGGTCCAGCGCCACGCCGGCCAGCATCAGCAGCGCCAGCGTCAAGGGCGGCAGGCCGCTCAGCATGGCGCGCCCTTCAGGGCCAGCGGCAGCCCGGCGGCGACCAACAGCACGCGCTCGCAGCGCGCCGCCACGTCCTGGTTCAGGCGTCCGGCTTCGTCGGCAAAGGCGCGCGATACCGCGCCCCAGGGCACGATGCCCATGCCGACCTCGTTGGAGACGAAGATGACGTCGCCGGTGGACGGCGCCTCCAGCCAGTCCAGCAGCGCGGCGCGCTCGTCATGGAAGGACTGCGGCAGCGTGATCGTGCCGACGTCCGGATAGTCCTGGCCGGGGGCGAACATCAGGTTGCTCAGCCACAGCGTCAGGCAATCGACCAGTACGATGCGTTCGGGCGCGCACAAGGCGCACAGGGTGGCGGCCAGCGCCGTGGGTTCTTCCACGGTGCGCCAGTGCGGCGGACGGCGCGCACGGTGGTGGGCGATGCGCGCCGCCATTTCGCTGTCGTCCGCATGCGCGCTTGCGGGCGCGGTGGCGAGGTAGACCACTTCCTTGCCGGAGTCGCCTGCCAGGCGTTCGGCCAGCGCGCTCTTGCCCGAACGGGCGCCGCCGAAGACCAGGGTGCGCGTCATGGCGCGTCCCCGCACAGCAGGCCGGCGGCGGCGGCCGGGTTCGATGCGAAAAAGGCGTGGAAGTAGGAGGCGGTGAGCGAGCCGGTTCGGTACACCGCCTCGCCGGTCGCGCCGGACGGATGCTTGACCGTGTGTGCCTGCGCTTCGATGGCCGTATCCAGGCGCGAATAATGAAAGGTGTGGCCGCGCAGCTGGCCGGCGCCGGTCTGCAGCCCTTGTGCGCCCAGCCCGGCCAGGCGCTGCTGCATCGCCACCTGCCCCGGCAGCAGGCCGGCCATCGGCCACGTCTGCCCATCCTTGTCGGTGATCGATTCGGCTACCGCCATCATGCCGCCGCATTCGGCCAGGATCGGGCGGCCGGCGGCGTGCGCGGCGCGGATCGATTCGCACCACTGCCGCGCCCGGGACAGCAGAGGGCAGTGCAGTTCCGGATAACCGCCCGGCAGCCAGACGATATCCGCCGCATCGGGCACCGGCTGGTCGGCCAGCGGAGAAAAGAACAGCAGCGCCGCGCCCAATTCGCGCAGCACGTCCAGGTTGGCCGGATACAGGAAGCAGAAGGCGGCGTCGCGCGCAATCGCCACGGTCTTCCCGGCCAGCAGCGGTGGGGTGACCGCGAGCGGTTCCAGCGCTGCCGGCGCCGGGGCCGGCAACTGCGGCGTCAGCGCGTTCCAGGCCCCTTCGTCGAGCTGCAACTGGTCGGCCAGTTCGTCCAGGATGGCATCGATGCCGTCGACCTCGTCCGGCACCACCAGGCCCAGGTGGCGCTCCGGTAGCCGGCGCTGCTGCTTGACCAGGGTGCCCAAGAGCGGGATGTCGCGCAGCGAGGCCGCCACCATCGCCGCGTGTCCGGCGCTGGCGACGCGGTTGGCGACCACGCCGGCCATGCGCACCGGCCCGTAGTCGCGCAGGCCCAGCACCAGCGCGCCGGCGGTCTGCGCCATGGCCGACGCATCGATCACGGCCAGCACCGGAATGTCGAACTCGCGCGACAAATCGGCCGCCGACGGCTTGCCGTCGTACAGGCCCATCACGCCTTCGACCAGCACCACGTCGGCCTCGCGTGCCGCCTGCTCCAGCCGTTGCCGGCATTGTTCCAGGCCGACCATCCACAGGTCGAGCGTGTGCACCGGCGCGCCGCTGGCGCGTTCCAGCAGCATCGGGTCGATGAAGTCGGGGCCGCACTTGAACACGCGCACGCGCTGGCCCGTGCGCCGCAAACGGCGCGCCAGCGCGGCGGTGACGGTGGTCTTGCCCTGGCCGGAGGCCACTGCCGCCACCAGCACCATGCGCGCGCCTTGCTTGTCCCTCATCGTCTCCATGCTCACCTCCATCACCATTCGGTCCCTGCCTGCGCCGCGATGCCGGCGGCGAACGCGTGCTTGACGACTTTCATCTCGGTGACGGTGTCGGCCACCGCCACCAGTTCGGGCGGCGCCGCACGCCCGGTCACGACCACGTGCTGCATGATCGGGCGGTCGAGCAGGTCGGCGATGACCGCGTGCACGTCCAGGTAATGGTATTTCAGGGCGATGTTCAATTCGTCCAGCACCACCAGGCCGATGGCCGGGTCCTGCAGGAAGCGGCGCGCCTGTTCCCAGGCCAGCGCCGCCTTGGCGGCGTCGCGCTCGCGGTTCTGGGTCTCCCAGGTATAGCCTTCGCCCATCACGTGGAAGCTGACCTCGTCCGGGAAGCGGCGCAGGAAGGCTTCCTCCCCGGTCTTGATCGCGCCCTTGATGAACTGGACCACGCCGACCTTCATGCCGTGGCCGAGCGCGCGCGCGGCCATGCCGAAGGCGCTCGAACTCTTGCCCTTGCCGTTGCCGGTGTTGACGATGAGGATGCCAACCTGCTTGTCGGCGGCGGCGATGCGGGCGTCGATCATCGCCTTCTTGCGCGCCATGCGCTCGCGGTGGCGCTCGTTGAGGGCAGCGGTCTGTTCGGGAGTCAAGTCATGCATGGGGCGGTTCCAGTGGAATGAAGATGCGGCGGCCGCCGTGTTCGATCATCTCGATCGGATGGCCGAGGTAGTCGCCCAGCAGCGCCGGCCGCATGGCGTCGTCGACGGCGCCGGCATGCCAGGCGCCGTCGCCTTTTAAAAGCAAAGCATGGGTCGAGATGCCGTACGCCAGGGTCAGGTCGTGGCCGATCATGACCACGGTCTTGCCCTGCTGCCGGCACAGGCGCGCCAGCAGGCCGGTGATCCGCACCTGGTGCGCCAGGTCGAGTGCGTTGGCGGGTTCATCGAGCAGCAGCAGCGGCGTGTCCTGGGCCAGCAGGGCGGCGATGGCGACGCGCTGGCGCTCGCCGCCGGACAGGGTGCGCACGTCGCGCGCCGCCAGGTGTCCGGCGTCCAGCGCGGCCAGCGCCTGTAGCGCCGCCTGGTGGTCGTCGCCGCCTTCCCAGTAGCGCTCGGCGTGGTACGGGTGGCGTGCCGACAGCACGGTCTCGATGACGCTGTAGGCGAAGGCGTCGTGGCGCGCTTGCGCCAGGTAGGCGCGGCGGCGCGCCAGCGCTTCCAGCGGCCAGTCGCGCAAGGGGCGGCCGTCGATCTCGACGCTGCCGCCCTCCGGCGCGCGCAGGCCGGCCAGCGTGCGCATCAGCGTGCTCTTGCCGGCGCCGTTGCGGCCGATGATGCTCCAGCATTCGCCGGCACCGACGCGCCAGTCCAGGCCGCACACCAGGGTGCGTTCGCCGGCGCCGAGCGTCAACTGGCGCGTGCTGAGGGTCATGGCGTTGCCGGTCATTTGCGCAGGCGATGCAGCTGGTACAGGAACACCGGCGCGCCGATGATGGCCGTGATCGCGCCCACCGGCAGCTGGGTAGGCGCGATCACGGTGCGCGCCAGCGTGTCGCACAGCACCAGGAAGCCGCCGCCGGCCAGCACCGCCGCCGGCACCAGCACGCGGTGGTCGGGGCCGAAGGCGAAGCGGCAGGCGTGCGGCACGATCAGGCCGACGAAGCCGATCGAACCGGCATTCGTCACCGCGCTGGCGGTGAGCAGGCCGGACACCAGGAACAGCCCCTTGCGCAGCGCGCCGACGCCCACTCCCAGCGTGACCGCGGCTTCCGCATGCAGGGCCAGCATGTTCATGGCGCGCGCGCCGCGCACGGCGTAGGCGAGGGCGCCGCCCAGCACGATCCAGGGTAGGGCGCGCAGCGGCGCACCGGCCAGGTCGCCGATCATCCAGAACACCATGCTGCGCAGCGAACCTTCGGGGGCGATGGACAGCATCAGCGTCACCAGGGCCATGCAGGCCGAGGACAGGATCACGCCGGTCAGCAGCAGGGTCGAGGCGCCGCCTTCGGCCACCGTGCCGGCACGCATGTCGCGCCGCGCCAGCCCATACAGCAGCATCGACACCGCGATGGCGCCGGCCAGCGCGGCGCCGTCGACGGTGGCGGCGGCGCACATCAGCAGCAGCGCGAACAGGGCGCCGACCGAGGCGCCGGCCGAAATACCCAATATGTACGGGTCGGCCAGCGGATTGCGCAGCAGCGCCTGCATCATGACACCGGCCAGCGCCAGCGAGCCGCCGGTGACGAAGGCGGTCAGCGCGCGTCCCAGGCGCAGCGCCAGCAGCGAGGCCGCCAGCGAGTCCGGCGTCCCGTGCAGCAGCTGGGCCAGCGCCGCCGGCAATTCCGCCGGCGCCAGCGCCACCGAACCGATCATGCCGGACGCCAGCAGGATGGCGAGCGCCGCCAGCAGCAATGCGCCGACGATCAAGGCGGCGCGCCGCGGCTGCGACGGACGGGCCGGGAGCGGTCGCTGGTCGTGCAGCGGGGGCGGGGCGGGATGCATGCGCTGGACTCGGACGGTGGGCGGATCAGCGGATGCCGTAGCGGATCGCCGCGAACCAGGTGCGGCCGGCGGTGCCGTAGTTGCGCGCCAGTTCGTAGCGCTTGTCCGCCGCATTTTCCAGGCGCAGCAGCAGCGACCATTCGGGTGCCAGGTTCCAGGTGCCGTAGAGGTTCAGCAAGCCGTAGCCGCCCAGGCGGTTATTGTTGGCGGCATCGTCGAAGCGGCGGCCGGAGGCTTGCAGCTCGACGCCGCTGTCCACCTGGCCGGCAGTGTAGTTGGCGCTGACGGCGGCGTGGCGCTTGCTGCGGCGCGCCAGCTGCTTGTTCGTGGTCTCGTCGCGCGGATCCTGCAGGTCTGCGCTGGCGCGCAGGTCGATGCCGGCCAGGCGCGTGGCGGCCGACAGCGTCAAGCCTTCCAGCAGGGCGTGGTTGACGTTGTAGGCGCAGCTGCCGGCACGCCCGGGGCACGGGTTGGCGGTGACGATCATGTCGGTCAGGCGGTTGCGATAGTAATTGGCGCCCAGTTCGACGTCGGCGATGTCGTAGCGCAGGCCGGCTTCGGCGTTGCGGCCGCGTTCCGGCCGGTTGGTCGGCAAGCCGTAGCCAGGGTAGTACAGCTCGTTGAAAGTCGGCGCGCGGAAGCTGGTGCCGACGCTGGCGGTGGCGCGCAGGCCCTTGCTGAACTGGTAGCCGTAGCCCGCCGCGCCGGTGGTCTTGCCGCCGTACTCCGCATGGTCGCGGCGTGCGCTGACATCGAACAGGTGGCTGCCGCGCTTCATGTCGTACGAGGCCGCCACCGAATTGGTGATGCGGGTCTTGTTGAGCGGGCTCGGGGCGGCGCCGCCGCCGGTGACGGACAGGACTTCTTCCTTGCGGTGGCCGAACAGCACTTGCAAGGTGTCGGGACCGAGGTCGATCGTGTTCTGCCAGGTGAGTTCGTCCTGGCGCGTGTCGATGCGGCTGGTACCGGAGAGCGCGGTGCTGGTGTAGCTGGCCAGCTTGTCCTCGGCGCGCGCCGCCTGCACGCTGCTGCGCCAGTTGGGCAGGAAGCGATCGTTCAGGAACACGGCGTAGCTGTCCAGGTCCTGGGTATTGCGCGTGTCGAAGCTGGACGCGCTGCTGTCATACTGGGCGCGCAGGCGGCTTTTCAGGAACTGGGCGCCGGCTTCGTGGCCGGGCGCCAGCTGCACGGTGACGCGGCCGTTGGCATTGTTGCGGCTGTAGCCGTCGTCGTCCGGGTTGTAGCCGAAGGCGCCGGAACGGGTGGCCGAAAAGCCGTCCGCTTCCTCGTGGGCGACGCCGAGCGCATAGCTGACCGCGTGTTCGCCGCCGCTCGTGCCAGTGACGGCGGCCTGGGTTTGGTTGGTGCCGTAGGTGCCGCCGCCGATGCTGGCGCTGAGCGCCGGCGCGCCTTGGCCGCGCTTGGTGAAGATCTGCACCACGCCGCCGATGGCGTCGGCGCCGTACAGGGAGCTCAATGGACCGTACACGACTTCGATGCGCTCCACCGCCGACAGCGGAATCGCGTTCCAGGCCGCCACGCCGCTGGTCGAGGAACCAATGCGCACGCCGTCGATCAGCACCACCACCTGATTGGCGTTGGCGCCACGCAGGTAGACGCTGGTACTGGTGCCGGCGCCGCCGTTGCGCACGATCTCGATGCCGCGCTGGCGGCGCAGCACATCCGCGACCGAGCCGGCGCCGGAACGGGCGATCTCTTCGCCGGTGACGACGGTGGTGTCGGCGATCAGCTGGTCGGCGCGCTGCGGCGTGCGGGTGGCGGTGACGACCACGGTGTCGGGCAGGGCGTCGGCGGCGCCGGCATGCTGTGCGCCGAAGGCGGCGGCGAGGGCCAGCGCGAGCGCGAGCGGACGGGAAAGCGGGCGTGCAGGCGGCTGCGCGAACGAAGGCGCGGCCGGCCGGCCTGGAAGGATGTGCGTCATGGCGATGTTCTACGTGATTGGGCAACCGGCCGACGTCCCCGTGGGCCGGATTGAACGGAAGCGCATCCGCGGGCACGCCTCCACCTTTTGGCCGGTATCCGGGCTGGCAAGTATGGCCGTCCGGCCTTCCCATGCGAACGCACAGTGGCATAGAAGACGGTTGCCGCGCTCGAAGCGAGGCGGCACTTGCTTACCGTTGCGGGGGCAGCACACGTTGGCTCTGGCGGCATGTCCGGGCAATCGCGCCGTGCGCTGTCGATGATTGCCGGGATGCCGGGTGTTGGCAGAGTCCGTGTTTCCCGTTTAACTGCGTCCGTGGACACGGACGCGAGCACCAAAACGGCGTCATTATACGGCGGATCGGCGCGCCGACGGCGGTTTATCCGGCCTGCACGGCGAGCGATGGCGGGGCGCACGGCCTTGCCTCGGGCGCCGGCTTCAGCAGTCCAGCGCGACGATTTCGCCGTAGCCGATGCGGTGCGGCGTGGCGGCGGCCTGCAGCGCGGCCTGTTCGAGCGGCAGGCCGGTCGCCAGCGCCGCCAGCAGGCGGATCGTGCCGGCGTGGCAGAGCAGCAGCGCCTGCGCCTGCCCGGCCGGTTCGCCGCATGGGCCGTCGCCGCCCGTGCCGCCCGGTGCGCCGCTATATGACGATGTGCGCAGGTCGCCGACGAAGGCGGCGACCCGTGCGGCGACGTCGAGCACGTTCTCGGCGCCGCCGGGCCGGTAGTGCAGCAGGTCGGCCGCCCAGGCATCGACCTCGACGCGCGCGATGCCGGACCAGGGACGCAGTTCCCAGGCGCCGAAATCCATTTCGGCCAGGCGCGCGTCGAGCCGTAGGGCGCACGGCTGCAGGCGCCGCGCCAGCAGGGAGCAGCGCTGCAGCGGGCTGGCATAGACCGGCAGCGCGCCGGGCAGGCCGGCGCCGGCCAGGGCCGCATGCACGCGCGCCAGTTCCGCCTCGGCCACGGGCACGTCGCTGGCGCCGTAGCAATGGCCGGGGGCGATCGCGGGCTGCGGATGGCGCACGCACAGCAGCTTCATCGTGTCGACTTCATGGCGCCGGCGTCAGGAAGCCGTCCAGGCGCCATGGCCCAGCGTGGCCAGCACGGCCACGTAGGCCAGTGCTTCCGCCACCTGCTGGACCGCGCCCAGGCAATCGCCGGTATAGCCGCCGAGCCGGCGCACGAAGATGCGGCCGAGCCAGAACGCGGCCAGCAGGCAGGCCAGCACGGCGCCCAGCACGGCGGCCGGCGTAACCCAGCCGAAGGCCAGCAGCACGGCGGCGGGCAGCAAGGCGCCGAGGGTAGCGATGGCGAATTCCACATGCGTCATCCGGTGCGCCAGCGGCTTGGCCTTGCCCTCGCCGCGCACGTACGCCAGCCGCCAGATCAGCGCCGTGGCCGCCAGGCGCGACAACGGATGCGCCAGCAACAACGCGGCGACGGCGTCGCGCGGCGGCAGCATGGACAGGGCCGACAGCTTGGTGGCCAGCATGCAGGCGATGCCGATCGCACCGTAGGCGCCGACGCGCGAATCCTTCATGATCTCCAGCACCCGCTCGCGCGTCATGCCGCCGCCGAGGCCATCGCAGGTGTCGGCGAAGCCGTCTTCGTGGAAGGCGCCGGTACTATAGATCGACGCCGCGGTCGACAGCACCGCCGCCACCGGCGCCGGCAACACCAGCGCCGCCAGCGCGTACACGGCGGCGGCGATGGCCGCCACCACGCAGCCCACCAGCGGAAAATAGCGCGAGGCATGCTGCAGCCAGCTCGCCTCGAAGCCGACCCAGCCTGGGATCGGCAGCCGGGTGAAGAACTGCAGCGCGATGAAGAACAGGCGGACTTGCTGCATGCGCTCGTCCTGGTCTTATGCGGATTTGCCGCTGACGCTGGCCGAGGCGAAGGTCGCCATCTGCTCCAGGAAGTTGGCGGCGGCATGCAGCAGCGGCAGGGCGAGCGCGGCGCCGGTGCCTTCGCCCAGGCGCAGGCCGAGCTGCAGCAGCGGCGCCGCGCCGAGGGCGTCCAGCATGCGGCGGTGGCCGGCTTCGTCCGAGCAATGCGCGAACACGCAGTAGTCGAGGATGGCTGGCGCCATGCGCGCCGCCACCAGAACGGCGCTGGTGACGATGAAGCCGTCGATCAGCAAGACCTTGCGGCGGCGCGCCGCTTCCAGCATGGCGCCGGTCATCATCGCGATCTCGAAGCCGCCGAAGGTGGCCAGCACCGCAAGCGGATCGTCGACGCCGGCGTGACGTGCCGCCGCCGCTTCGATCACCTGCTGCTTGCGCAGGATGCCGTCCGGCGCGAGACCGGTGCCGGCGCCAACGCATTCCGCCGCCGGGATGCCGGCCAGCTTGTGCATGAGCGCCGCGGCGGCGGTCGTATTGCCGATGCCCATTTCGCCGAACGCGACCACGTTGCCCGGCAGGTCGGCGACCAGCGCGGCACCGTGCTCCAGCGCGGTGGCGCACTGCTGCGCGCTCATGGCCGGTTCCAGCGCGAAGTTGCGGGTGCCGGGCGCGATCTTGCGGTCGACCAGGCCCGCGCGCTGGCCGAAGTCGTGCTTGACGCCTGCGTCGACGATCGACAGTGCGCAGCCGTTCTGGCGCGCGAACACATTGATGGCGGCGCCGCCGGCCAGGAAGTTCTCGACCATCTGCCAGGTGACGTCCTGCGGATAAGCAGAAATGCCTTCCGCCACGACGCCATGATCGCCTGCGAAGACCAGCATGGCCGGCCGGTCGATCGATACCGCGGCGGTTTCCTGGATCAGGCCCAACTGCCTTGCCAGGCGCTCCAGCGTGCCGAGACTGCCGAGGGGCTTGGTCTTGTTATTGATGGCGTCATCGAGCTGGGAGGCAAGGGTGGGATTGGCGGTCGAGGGAATGAGAGGGAAATGCATGGCAATCGATGGTCTGGTGAAGGCGGCAACGATAGCACAGCAATAATGTACTAATGCAATCGGTAACGACATTAATGACGGCAATTTTTGTCGCCTTTGAGAATCTTTTTCGTCCCGACAACGCAATGGCAGGGCTTGCGCGACTATCGAACCATTTGCTATAGTTCTCTTCCTGCTTCTGCAGCACACGAAAGTTTAACGGAGTAAATGCGTTGAATTTTCAGATCGATTGACGATGTGTTGTAGAAAAAAAGAAGTTGACGACGCAAACGAAACACTGCATAATCTCGCTTCTCTGCTGCTGACGAACAAAACGATTCGCAGAATGCAGCAAGGCAGGTCTGAATACGAGTTCTTTAACAATAAACAGTCGATAAGTGTGGGCGTTTGATGAAGGTGCCGGCAGCTGCGAAAGCTCTGCCGATTACTTAAGTTATCAAATGTTCACAAAAAAGAAATACGTTGCTCAGCAATGAGTGACGGTCAGTATTTTGAGTGAGCGACTCGGTAGCAATACCGATGGCAGCAATGCCAACAAACAGAGATTGAACTGAAGAGTTTGATCCTGGCTCAGATTGAACGCTGGCGGCATGCTTTACACATGCAAGTCGAACGGCAGCGCGGGGCAACCTGGCGGCGAGTGGCGAACGGGTGAGTAATATATCGGAACGTACCCAAGAGTGGGGGATAACGTAGCGAAAGTTACGCTAATACCGCATACGATCTAAGGATGAAAGTGGGGGATTCGCAAGGACCTCATGCTCTTGGAGCGGCCGATATCTGATTAGCTAGTTGGTGAGGTAAAGGCTCACCAAGGCGACGATCAGTAGCTGGTCTGAGAGGACGACCAGCCACACTGGGACTGAGACACGGCCCAGACTCCTACGGGAGGCAGCAGTGGGGAATTTTGGACAATGGGCGCAAGCCTGATCCAGCAATGCCGCGTGAGTGAAGAAGGCCTTCGGGTTGTAAAGCTCTTTTGTCAGGGAAGAAACGGTTGGGGCTAATATCCCCGGCTAATGACGGTACCTGAAGAATAAGCACCGGCTAACTACGTGCCAGCAGCCGCGGTAATACGTAGGGTGCGAGCGTTAATCGGAATTACTGGGCGTAAAGCGTGCGCAGGCGGTTTTGTAAGTCTGACGTGAAATCCCCGGGCTCAACCTGGGAATTGCGTTGGAGACTGCAAGGCTGGAGTCTGGCAGAGGGGGGTAGAATTCCACGTGTAGCAGTGAAATGCGTAGAGATGTGGAGGAACACCGATGGCGAAGGCAGCCCCCTGGGTCAAGACTGACGCTCATGCACGAAAGCGTGGGGAGCAAACAGGATTAGATACCCTGGTAGTCCACGCCCTAAACGATGTCTACTAGTTGTCGGGTTTTAATTAACTTGGTAACGCAGCTAACGCGTGAAGTAGACCGCCTGGGGAGTACGGTCGCAAGATTAAAACTCAAAGGAATTGACGGGGACCCGCACAAGCGGTGGATGATGTGGATTAATTCGATGCAACGCGAAAAACCTTACCTACCCTTGACATGTCAGGAAGCTCCGAGAGATTGGAGTGTGCCCGAAAGGGAACCTGAACACAGGTGCTGCATGGCTGTCGTCAGCTCGTGTCGTGAGATGTTGGGTTAAGTCCCGCAACGAGCGCAACCCTTGTCATTAGTTGCTACGAAAGGGCACTCTAATGAGACTGCCGGTGACAAACCGGAGGAAGGTGGGGATGACGTCAAGTCCTCATGGCCCTTATGGGTAGGGCTTCACACGTCATACAATGGTACATACAGAGGGCCGCCAACCCGCGAGGGGGAGCTAATCCCAGAAAGTGTATCGTAGTCCGGATCGCAGTCTGCAACTCGACTGCGTGAAGTTGGAATCGCTAGTAATCGCGGATCAGCATGCCGCGGTGAATACGTTCCCGGGTCTTGTACACACCGCCCGTCACACCATGGGAGCGGGTTTTACCAGAAGTAGGTAGCTTAACCGCAAGGAGGGCGCTTACCACGGTAGGATTCGTGACTGGGGTGAAGTCGTAACAAGGTAGCCGTATCGGAAGGTGCGGCTGGATCACCTCCTTTCTAGAGTAGCACCGGCCCAAGAGGCCAATCACCAAACGCTCACACTTATCGGCTGTTGAACAGTAAAGAACAGTGTTTCGGGGCTGTAGCTCAGCTGGTTAGAGCACCGTGTTGATAACGCGGGGGTCGTTGGTTCGAGTCCAACCAGCCCTACCAGTCAACGCAGTTGCCTATAAAAATCATCTGGCTTTGCCAGGGATTTTTATCTGGATCCACAAAAAAGTAGGTTTGTACTTTTTTGTGAATGAATTCCGGGGGATTAGCTCAGCTGGGAGAGCACCTGCTTTGCAAGCAGGGGGTCGTCGGTTCGATCCCGTCATCCTCCACCAAAAGTTCAAACGTAAGCGATGCGACAGCATACGTTTAGGTTTGGTCTTTTCGAGATCACTGTTTTTTCGTTCTTTAACAATCTGGAAGAAGTAAAGTTTTCTTTAAGCGTTCAATGTACCGAAAGGTAGGTTGGACACTTAGGGTAGTAATCTGTATGTATCAACAAACAAAGTAAGCTGAACTCTTGTAATT
Organism: Massilia forsythiae; assembly: GCF_012849555.1. Lineage (NCBI taxonomy): Bacteria > Pseudomonadati > Pseudomonadota > Betaproteobacteria > Burkholderiales > Oxalobacteraceae > Massilia > Massilia forsythiae. The sequence goes on along the minus strand of NZ_CP051685.1, from coordinate 1,089,870 downwards.
ATGACGATCCCTGATACTCATGCAGGGGCCAACGTTATAGGGACAAGTGAATAAGTGCACATGGTGGATGCCTTGGCGATTACAGGCGATGAAGGACGTAGTAGCTTGCGATAAGCTGCGGGGAGCTAGCAAACGAGCTTTGATCCGCAGATTTCCGAATGGGGAAACCCGGCCCTTTGGGTCATCGTACACTGAATACATAGGTGTACGAAGCGAACGCGGCGAACTGAAACATCTAAGTAGCTGCAGGAAAAGAAATCAACCGAGATTCCCAAAGTAGTGGCGAGCGAAATGGGATGAGCCTTGTACGTGATAGTCGATCGGATAGTGGAACGGATTGGAAACTCCGGCCATAGCGGGTGATAGCCCCGTACATGAAATCCGAACGGTGATACTAAGTGTACGACAAGTAGGGCGGGACACGAGAAATCCTGTCTGAAGATGGGGGGACCATCCTCCAAGGCTAAATACTCGTAATCGACCGATAGTGAACCAGTACCGTGAGGGAAAGGCGAAAAGAACCCCGGGAGGGGAGTGAAATAGATCCTGAAACCGTGTGCATACAAACAGTCGGAGCCCCTTCGTGGGGTGACGGCGTACCTTTTGTATAATGGGTCAGCGACTTACATTCAGTGGCGAGGTTAACCGGATAGGGGAGCCGTAGAGAAATCGAGTCCGAACAGGGCGACAGTCGCTGGGTGTAGACCCGAAACCAGGTGATCTACCCATGGCCAGGATGAAGGTGCGGTAACACGCCCTGGAGGTCCGAACCCACTAATGTTGAAAAATTAGGGGATGAGCTGTGGGTAGGGGTGAAAGGCTAAACAAACCTGGAAATAGCTGGTTCTCTCCGAAAACTATTTAGGTAGTGCCTCAAGTATCACCATCGGGGGTAGAGCACTGTTATGGCTAGGGGGTCATTGCGACTTACCAAACCATTGCAAACTCCGAATACCGATGAGTGCGAGCTTGGGAGACAGACGTCGGGTGCTAACGTCCGGCGTCAAGAGGGAAACAACCCAGACCGCCAGCTAAGGTCCCAAAGATTGGCTAAGTGGAAAACGAAGTGGGAAGGCTAAAACAGTCAGGATGTTGGCTTAGAAGCAGCCATCATTTAAAGAAAGCGTAATAGCTCACTGATCGAGTCGTCCTGCGCGGAAGATGTAACGGGGCTAAGCCAGTCACCGAAGCTGCGGATCTTCTTTATTGAAGATGGTAGGAGAGCGTTCCGTAAGCCTGAGAAGGTGTCTCGTAAGGGATGCTGGAGGTATCGGAAGTGCGAATGCTGACATGAGTAGCGATAATGCGGGTGAAAAGCCCGCACGCCGTAAGCCCAAGGTTTCCTGTTCAACGTTCATCGGAGCAGGGTGAGTCGGCCCCTAAGGCGAGGCAGAGATGCGTAGCTGATGGGAAGCAGGTTAATATTCCTGCACCGTCGTATGATGCGATGGGGGGACGGATCGCGGAAGGTTGTCCAGCTGTTGGAATAGCTGGTTTCTGGTTCATAGAAGGCGCTTAGGCAAATCCGGGCGCGGGATTCAAGGGACTGGGACGTGTGGCCATGTGCCACGAAGCAATCGGAAGTGGTTCCAAGAAAAGCCTCTAAGCTTCAGTCATACGAGACCGTACCGCAAACCGACACAGGTGGGCGAGATGAGTATTCTAAGGCGCTTGAGAGAACTCGGGAGAAGGAACTCGGCAAATTGGTACCGTAACTTCGGGAAAAGGTACGCCCCGGTAGCTTGACTGCTTTGCTGCAGAAGGGTGAAAGGGTTGCAATAAACTGGTGGCTGCGACTGTTTAATAAAAACACAGCACTCTGCAAACACGAAAGTGGACGTATAGGGTGTGACGCCTGCCCGGTGCTGGAAGATTAAATGATGGGGTGCAAGCTCTTGATTGAAGTCCCAGTAAACGGCGGCCGTAACTATAACGGTCCTAAGGTAGCGAAATTCCTTGTCGGGTAAGTTCCGACCTGCACGAATGGCGTAACGATGGCCACACTGTCTCCTCCCGAGACTCAGCGAAGTTGAAATGTTTGTGATGATGCAATCTACCCGCGGCTAGACGGAAAGACCCCATGAACCTTTACTGTAGCTTTGCATTGGACTTTGAACCAATCTGTGTAGGATAGGTGGGAGGCTTTGAAGCGGGGACGCCAGTTCTCGTGGAGCCATCCTTGAAATACCACCCTGGTTTGTTTGAGGTTCTAACCTTGGCCCGTGATCCGGGTCGGGGACAGTGCATGGTAGGCAGTTTGACTGGGGCGGTCTCCTCCTAAAGTGTAACGGAGGAGTTCGAAGGTACGCTAGGTACGGTCGGACATCGTGCTAATAGTGCAATGGCATAAGCGTGCTTAACTGCGAGACCGACAAGTCGAGCAGGTACGAAAGTAGGACATAGTGATCCGGTGGTTCTGTATGGAAGGGCCATCGCTCAACGGATAAAAGGTACTCTGGGGATAACAGGCTGATTCCTCCCAAGAGTTCATATCGACGGGGGAGTTTGGCACCTCGATGTCGGCTCATCACATCCTGGGGCTGTAGCCGGTCCCAAGGGTATGGCTGTTCGCCATTTAAAGTGGTACGTGAGCTGGGTTTAAAACGTCGTGAGACAGTTTGGTCCCTATCTGCCGTGGGCGTTGGAAATTTGAAGGGGGCTGCTCCTAGTACGAGAGGACCGGAGTGGACGAACCTCTGGTGTACCGGTTGTCACGCCAGTGGCATTGCCGGGTAGCTAAGTTCGGAAGAGATAACCGCTGAAAGCATCTAAGCGGGAAACTCGCCTTGAGATGAGATTTCCCGGAGCCTTGAGCTCCTTGAAGGGTCGTTCGAGACCAGGACGTTGATAGGCTGGGTGTGGAAGTGCAGTAATGCATTAAGCTAACCAGTACTAATTGCCCGTACGGCTTGTCCCTATAACCTTGGCAGTCAGCCAAAGATGAGGGTTCGGCTGTTTGTTGATACAGGCAACACCACAGATTACCGAAAACACTTCTTCCAGATTCAGGGTGGCGTCGCGCACAGCACGATGCACCCGTACAAGTCATGCCTGATGACCATAGCAAGTCGGTACCACCCCTTCCCATCCCGAACAGGACCGTGAAACGACTTTGCGCCGATGATAGTGCTGCAACCAGTGTGAAAGTAGGTTATCGTCAGGCTAGTTATAAGCAAAGCCCCGCTCAGTGAACTGAGCGGGGCTTTTTGCTTTTGGAAAAAGCAACCTCACTGTTCCGATTTGTACTACGGATCCTCATTCTCCCGCTAGGTACTGGTGCGTTCGATCAGGTCTTTCCCAGCGCGACCATCATCGCTTCCGTCGTTTCCTGGAACGCCGAACCGGATAGTGAAGGAATCAGGGCGATCACCAGCTTGCTACGATTTCACGTCAGGGACCCAGCCACCAGGTTCGGCACATAGCCGGTAGCGCGCACGGCTGCCTGCACCCAGCGCAGAATCTCGGGCGATACCTGTTCGGTCGAATTCAGCGCGCGTGAAACGGTGACCTTGGTGACGCCGACGATCTCTGCCAAGTCTTGCAGCGTGACGACCATCCTCGACCGACAGAAGTGAATCGCCCCGGATTTTGAGGAGGCTCCATTGTTTGAGAGAATGGAGCTATGAAGAAGCAACCGAAGTATTCACCTGAAGTTATCGAGCGCGCTGTGCGCATGGTCAGCGAAGCTGGCAGCGAGTATCCGTCGCAGTGGGCAGCGATCACATCCATCGCAGCCAAGATCGGCTGTACGCCTGAAACGCTGCGTCGTTGGATACGCCAGCAAGAAACCGATACCGGCCAGCGTCCTGGTGTCACTACCGCCGAGCAGGAGCGTATGAAGGCATTGGAGCGGGAGAATCGGGAGCTGCGCAAGGCGAACGAGATCCTACGCCTGGCGAGCGCTTTTTTCGCCCAGGCGGAGCTCGACCGCCGCTTCAAATCGTAAGAGCGTTCATCGACAAGCACCGCCATGCCTACGGCGTCGAGCCGATTTGCAGTGTCATGCAGGTCGCGCCGTCGGGCTACTGGCGTTACGCAGCGAGACGGCGTAACCCGGCATTGCAGTGTCCACGGGCGCAGCGTGATGAAGTCCTGAGCGCCGAGATCGAGCGTGTCTGGCAGGCGAACTTGCAAGTCTATGGGGTCGACAAGGTTTGGCGCCAGCTGAAACGTGAAGGTACTGACGTAGCCCGCTGTACCGTGGAGCGCCTGATGCGTCGCGCCGGCCTGCGTGGCGTTATACGTGGCAAGGTGGTACGCACCACCGTCCCCGATGCGAAAGCGCCGTGCCCACTCGACCGGGTCAACCGTCAATTCAAGGCACAGCGACCGAATCAGTTGTGGGTCAGCGATTTCACGTACGTGTCGACGTGGCAGGGTTTCGTCTACGTAGCCTTCGTTATTGATGTCTTTGCGCGCCGTATCGTAGGCTGGCGCGTCAGCAGTTCGATGCGAACCGACTTCGTGCTCGAAGCCCTGGAGCAGGCGTTGTACGACCGCCAGCCAGAACGCAGCGATGCCTTGGTCCACCATAGCGACAGGGGCTCGCAATACGTCAGCATTCGGTACAGCGAGCGCCTTGCAGAGGCTGGTGTAGAACCTTCCGTGGGCAGCAAGGGCGACAGCTATGACAACGCCCTGGCCGAAACCATCAACGGTTTGTACAAGGCTGAGCTGATCCATCGCCGCGCTCCCTGGAAGACGCGCGAGGCCGTCGAGCTGGCAACCCTGGAATGGGTTGCCTGGTTCAACCATCACCGTCTGCTGGAACCACTCGGCTATATACCGCCGGCGGAAGCTGAGGCAAACTATTACGAGCAGTTGAGCAGTCAAGCCATTCCGGCCTGACTCACATAAACCGGCCTCTACGAAAGCCGGGGCGATTCAGAAGTGCCCTTGCCGCAGCTGCATGATGCCGGCAATGTGCTGATCGCCAGGAGCCAGTTGGCCTTGGGCGAGCAAATCGAAGTCGACGGCGCCGTCGTGCGCCTGCGTCGGTCGCGACGTGTGTCCGGTCGACTACCTTCCGGAAGACCAGCGCGCCTGCTTCATGAGTTTCGTGCGTCCGGATGGCCGGGGGGCACCCGCTACGACATCGGCATCTTCTCTTCGGTGTACTGTTCGGCGACCACCATCAACAAGATCGTCGAGTGGTTCACGCCCGAGCGCCTGGCTGCTTATACGAACGTCGACGACGTGATCGCGTTCGCCCATACCAGCGGCTGCGGCATGTCGTCGCCGAGTTACCACGTCCACGTGCTGCGCTGGACCATCGCCGGCTATGTGCGCCATCCGAACCTGGCCGCTACCCTGATCGTCGAACTGGACTGCGAGCGCAACCGGGTCGCCGACCTGGTGCGTTCGCAGGCACTCGATGAGGGCCGCCCGATGCGCACCATGGTCATGTAGGATACCGGCGAAACGCGCCGGACCACTGAAGCCGGCATCGCCATGGTCAAGGAGATGCTGCCCGCCGCGAACGCCGTCGAACCTTGGCCGGTCGCGGCCAGCTACATCAAGATCGGCCTGGAATGCGGCAGTTCCGGCGGCTTTTCCGGCATCAGCGTCAATGCGGCGCTGGGTGCGGCAATGGACATCCTGGTGCGCCACAGCGGCACCGCGATTCTGTCGGAGACGCCGGAAATCCACGGCGTGGAAAGCATGCTGACCGGGCGTGCGGTGTCGCCCGAGGTGAGACAGAAACTGCTCGACCGGCTGGAATCGTGGAAGGAATACACCAAAGGCCAGAGCGCCCGATTCAACGGCGTCGTCCGCCATGGCAACCAGCAGGGCGGACTGGCCAACGTCGTCGAAAATCGCTCGGCTCGGCCATGAAGGCCGGCACCTCGGCCTGCGCCACACTTTCTAGTTGACCTACCGTGCCAGCCAGGACTCCAGGAAGCCGACGCAGACGCGCACGTTGGCCATGGTGCCCAGCCGCGCCGGGTAGATGGCCCACACGTCGGCCTGCTGGTGGTAGGCCGGCAGCACGCGGACCAGGCTGCCGTCCGCCAGGCTGTGGCCGACGTCCCAGATCGAGCGCAGGATGATGCCGTGGCCGTCGATGCCCCATTGGTGCACCAGCTCGCCGTTGTTGGTCGATAGCGGACCTTTCACGCGCACCGTTTCTTCGCCTGCCGGCCCGCGCAGCTTCCAGCGCCCGACGTCCTGGTCGCGTTCTCGGATCACGATGCACTGGTGCCTGGCCAGGTCGGCCAGCTGCGCCGGCGCGCCATGGCGTGCGAGATAGTCCGGCGCCCCGCACAGCACGCGCTGGTTGGCGGCGATGCGGCGCGCGATCAGGTGCGGCTCCTGCGCTTGCCCGACGCGGATATCGAGATGAAAGCCTTCGGCGATCAGGTCGACCGGACGGTCCAGCAATTCCAGCTGCACCTCGAGTTGCGGATATTGCCGTATCAGCGCCGACATCGCCGGCGCGATGCGGTTGCGCCCGAATCCCGAGCTGGTGCACAGGCGCAGCAAGCCGCGCGGCGCACTGCCTTTTTGCGAGATCGCCTCGCCGAGCTGGTCGACGTCTTCCCGGATGCGCTGCGCCCACTGGTGCACCACCGTGCCATGGTCGGTCAGAGCCAGCGTGCGCGTGGTCCGGTGCAGCAGTCGCACGCCCAGTGTTTCTTCGAGCATGGCGATGCGCTTGCTGACGAAGGCGTTCGACACCCCCAGTTCGAGCGCAGTAGCGGCGAAGCCCTGCTTGCGGACCACAGCGCAGAACAGGTTCAGGTCTTCCAGCAGCGAGCGGCTGGGCTTGAAGTCAGGATGCATGGGACAAGAGGGCAGGGCGATTGTTCACGTTTCGTGTTCTGTCGGTTTCCGGATTGGGGGATTATATTCTCCGGCGTATTCGATATGATGATTCCCAATTCATCCCTGTCAGGAAAGCGGCTCGCCATGAAAAAACACAAGATTGCAGTCATCGCCGGCGACGGCATTGGCAACGAAGTGATGCCGGAAGGCCTGCGCGTATTGGAAGCCGCCGCCAAGCGCTTCCAGCTCGACCTCGAATTCACCACCATGGAATGGGCCAACTGCGATTATTACCTCGAGCATGGCCAGATGATGCCGGACGACTGGCGCGAACAGCTGGACGGTTTTGACGCCATCTATTTCGGCGCGGCCGGCATGCCGAATCTGGTGCCCGACCATATCTCCCTGTGGGGTTCGCTGATCAAGTTCCGCCGCGATTTCGACCAATACGTCAACCTGCGCCCGGTGCGCCTGATGCCCGGCGTGCCCAGCCCGCTGGCCAACCGCAAGCCGGGCGACATCGATTTTTATGTGGTGCGTGAAAACACCGAAGGCGAGTATTCGTCGGTCGGTGGCCAGATGTTCACGGGAACCGAGCGCGAATTCGTGGTGCAAGACGCGATCTTTACGCGCAAGGGAACCGACCGCATCCTGAAATATGCGTTCGACCTGGCGCAGACCCGCCCCAAGAAACACCTGACCTCGGCCACCAAGTCGAACGGCATTTCGATTAGCATGCCGTATTGGGACCAGCGCGTGGAAGCGATGGCGCCGTCCTATCCGGACGTGAAATGGGACAAGTACCACATCGATATCCTGTGCGCCCGATTCGTGCTGTCGCCGGAGCGTTTCGACGTAGTGGTCGCATCGAACCTGTTCGGCGATATCCTGTCTGACCTGGGACCGGCCTGTACCGGCACCATCGGCATCGCGCCATCGGCGAATCTGAATCCAGAGCGTACCTTCCCATCGCTGTTCGAGCCGGTGCACGGTTCGGCGCCGGATATCTTCGGCCAGAATATCGCCAATCCGATCGGCATGATCTGGTCCGGCGCGATGATGTTGGAATTTCTCGGTAATGGCAATGCGACCTACCAGGCGGCGAGCGATGCCATCATGAAAGCGATTGAACAGGTGCTGGCGCAGGGGCCGAAGACGCCTGACCTGGGTGGCGCGGCAAATACCACCGAAGTGGGCAAGGCGATTGCGGCGGCGGTTTAATGATGTGCAAGCGGGGAGTGGGCTTGCACACCGGCGCCCGGTTTGCTATAGTTCGCGTCCTGCTTCTGCAGCGCAGTAAAAGTTGAACCGAATCAAGAGGTTGAGCTGGCTTGTTTGACAAGGCCGCTGGCGCTGAAGAAAAAAGAGGGGTTGACGAAGCAAGCGAAACACTGCATACTCTCACTTCTCTGCTGCTGACGAACAAAACGATTCGCAGAACGCAGCAAGGCAGTACCGAATACGAGTTCTTTAACAATAAACAGTCGATAAGTGTGGGCGTTTGATGAAGGTGCCGGCTGACATGTTCAGCCGATTACTTAAATTATCAAATGTTCACAAAAAAGAAATACGTTGCTCAGCAATGAGTGACGGTCAGTATTTTGAGTGAGCGAAATCGATCCAGTGGATCGATTTCGAAATCGGTAGCAATGCCGGTTTCGACAAACAGAGATTGAACTGAAGAGTTTGATCCTGGCTCAGATTGAACGCTGGCGGCATGCTTTACACATGCAAGTCGAACGGCAGCGCGGGGCAACCTGGCGGCGAGTGGCGAACGGGTGAGTAATATATCGGAACGTACCCAAGAGTGGGGGATAACGTAGCGAAAGTTACGCTAATACCGCATACGATCTAAGGATGAAAGTGGGGGATTCGCAAGGACCTCATGCTCCTGGAGCGGCCGATATCTGATTAGCTAGTTGGTAGGGTAAAGGCCTACCAAGGCGACGATCAGTAGCTGGTCTGAGAGGACGACCAGCCACACTGGGACTGAGACACGGCCCAGACTCCTACGGGAGGCAGCAGTGGGGAATTTTGGACAATGGGCGCAAGCCTGATCCAGCAATGCCGCGTGAGTGAAGAAGGCCTTCGGGTTGTAAAGCTCTTTTGTCAGGGAAGAAACGGTTGGGGCTAATATCCCCGGCTAATGACGGTACCTGAAGAATAAGCACCGGCTAACTACGTGCCAGCAGCCGCGGTAATACGTAGGGTGCGAGCGTTAATCGGAATTACTGGGCGTAAAGCGTGCGCAGGCGGTTTTGTAAGTCTGACGTGAAATCCCCGGGCTCAACCTGGGAATTGCGTTGGAGACTGCAAGGCTGGAGTCTGGCAGAGGGGGGTAGAATTCCACGTGTAGCAGTGAAATGCGTAGAGATGTGGAGGAACACCGATGGCGAAGGCAGCCCCCTGGGTCAAGACTGACGCTCATGCACGAAAGCGTGGGGAGCAAACAGGATTAGATACCCTGGTAGTCCACGCCCTAAACGATGTCTACTAGTTGTCGGGTTTTAATTAACTTGGTAACGCAGCTAACGCGTGAAGTAGACCGCCTGGGGAGTACGGTCGCAAGATTAAAACTCAAAGGAATTGACGGGGACCCGCACAAGCGGTGGATGATGTGGATTAATTCGATGCAACGCGAAAAACCTTACCTACCCTTGACATGTCAGGAATCCTCGAGAGATTGAGGAGTGCCCGAAAGGGAGCCTGAACACAGGTGCTGCATGGCTGTCGTCAGCTCGTGTCGTGAGATGTTGGGTTAAGTCCCGCAACGAGCGCAACCCTTGTCATTAGTTGCTACGAAAGGGCACTCTAATGAGACTGCCGGTGACAAACCGGAGGAAGGTGGGGATGACGTCAAGTCCTCATGGCCCTTATGGGTAGGGCTTCACACGTCATACAATGGTACATACAGAGGGCCGCCAACCCGCGAGGGGGAGCTAATCCCAGAAAGTGTATCGTAGTCCGGATCGCAGTCTGCAACTCGACTGCGTGAAGTTGGAATCGCTAGTAATCGCGGATCAGCATGCCGCGGTGAATACGTTCCCGGGTCTTGTACACACCGCCCGTCACACCATGGGAGCGGGTTTTACCAGAAGTAGGTAGCTTAACCGCAAGGGGGGCGCTTACCACGGTAGGATTCGTGACTGGGGTGAAGTCGTAACAAGGTAGCCGTATCGGAAGGTGCGGCTGGATCACCTCCTTTCTAGAGTAGCACCGGGGCGAAAGCCCAGCATCAAGCGTCCACGCTTATCGGCTGTTGAACAGTAAAGAACAGTGTTTCGGGGCTGTAGCTCAGCTGGTTAGAGCACCGTGTTGATAACGCGGGGGTCGTTGGTTCGAGTCCAACCAGCCCTACCAAGTTATCGTCGGGTAGCACGTACCGGGGGATTAGCTCAGCTGGGAGAGCACCTGCTTTGCAAGCAGGGGGTCGTCGGTTCGATCCCGTCATCCTCCACCAAAAGTTCAAACGTAAGCGATGCGACAGCATACGTTTAGGTTTGGTCTTTTCGAGATCACTGTTTTTTCGTTCTTTAACAATCTGGAAGAAGTAAAGTTTTCTTTAAGCGTGTAGTTGGTCGAAAGATCAAATGCACACTTAGGGTAGTAATCTGTATGTATCAACAAACATAGTAAGCTGAACTCTTGTAATTATGACGTTCCCTGACACTCATGCAGGGGCCAACGTTATAGGGACAAGTGAATAAGTGCACATGGTGGATGCCTTGGCGATTACAGGCGATGAAGGACGTAGTAGCTTGCGATAAGCTGCGGGGAGCTAGCAAACGAGCTTTGATCCGCAGATTTCCGAATGGGGAAACCCGGCCTTATAGGTCATCGTACACTGAATACATAGGTGTACGAAGCGAACGCGGCGAACTGAAACATCTAAGTAGCTGCAGGAAAAGAAATCAACCGAGATTCCCAAAGTAGTGGCGAGCGAAATGGGATGAGCCTTGTACGTGATAGTCGATCGGATAGTGGAACGGATTGGAAACTCCGGCCATAGCGGGTGATAGCCCCGTACACGAAATCCGAACGGTGATACTAAGCGTACGACAAGTAGGGCGGGACACGAGAAATCCTGTCTGAAGATGGGGGGACCATCCTCCAAGGCTAAATACTCGTAATCGACCGATAGTGAACCAGTACCGTGAGGGAAAGGCGAAAAGAACCCCGGGAGGGGAGTGAAATAGATCCTGAAACCGTGTGCATACAAACAGTCGGAGCCCCTTCGTGGGGTGACGGCGTACCTTTTGTATAATGGGTCAGCGACTTACATTCAGTGGCGAGGTTAACCGGATAGGGGAGCCGTAGAGAAATCGAGTCCGAACAGGGCGACAGTCGCTGGGTGTAGACCCGAAACCAGGTGATCTACCCATGGCCAGGATGAAGGTGCGGTAACACGCCCTGGAGGTCCGAACCCACTAATGTTGAAAAATTAGGGGATGAGCTGTGGGTAGGGGTGAAAGGCTAAACAAACCTGGAAATAGCTGGTTCTCTCCGAAAACTATTTAGGTAGTGCCTCAAGTATCACCATCGGGGGTAGAGCACTGTTATGGCTAGGGGGTCATTGCGACTTACCAAACCATTGCAAACTCCGAATACCGATGAGTGCGAGCTTGGGAGACAGACGTCGGGTGCTAACGTCCGGCGTCAAGAGGGAAACAACCCAGACCGCCAGCTAAGGTCCCAAAGATTGGCTAAGTGGAAAACGAAGTGGGAAGGCTAAAACAGTCAGGATGTTGGCTTAGAAGCAGCCATCATTTAAAGAAAGCGTAATAGCTCACTGATCGAGTCGTCCTGCGCGGAAGATGTAACGGGGCTAAGCCAGTCACCGAAGCTGCGGATATCTTTCTGATGCTTGCATCAAGATCGATATGGTAGGAGAGCGTTCCGTAAGCCTGAGAAGGTGTCTCGTAAGGGATGCTGGAGGTATCGGAAGTGCGAATGCTGACATGAGTAGCGATAATGCGGGTGAAAAGCCCGCACGCCGTAAGCCCAAGGTTTCCTGTTCAACGTTCATCGGAGCAGGGTGAGTCGGCCCCTAAGGCGAGGCAGAGATGCGTAGCTGATGGGAAGCAGGTTAATATTCCTGCACCGTCGTATGATGCGATGGGGGGACGGATCGCGGAAGGTTGTCCAGCTGTTGGAATAGCTGGTTTCTGGTTCATAGAAGGCGCTTAGGCAAATCCGGGCGCAGGATTCAAGGGACTGGGACGTGTAGCCATGTGCTACGAAGCAATCGGAAGTGGTTCCAAGAAAAGCCTCTAAGCTTCAGTCATACGAGACCGTACCGCAAACCGACACAGGTGGGCGAGATGAGTATTCTAAGGCGCTTGAGAGAACTCGGGAGAAGGAACTCGGCAAATTGGTACCGTAACTTCGGGAAAAGGTACGCCCCGGTAACTTGACTGCTTTGCTGCAGAAGGGTGAAAGGGTTGCAATAAACTGGTGGCTGCGACTGTTTAATAAAAACACAGCACTCTGCAAACACGAAAGTGGACGTATAGGGTGTGACGCCTGCCCGGTGCTGGAAGATTAAATGATGGGGTGCAAGCTCTTGATTGAAGTCCCAGTAAACGGCGGCCGTAACTATAACGGTCCTAAGGTAGCGAAATTCCTTGTCGGGTAAGTTCCGACCTGCACGAATGGCGTAACGATGGCCACACTGTCTCCTCCCGAGACTCAGCGAAGTTGAAATGTTTGTGATGATGCAATCTACCCGCGGCTAGACGGAAAGACCCCATGAACCTTTACTGTAGCTTTGCATTGGACTTTGAACCAATCTGTGTAGGATAGGTGGGAGGCTTTGAAGCGGGGACGCCAGTTCTCGTGGAGCCATCCTTGAAATACCACCCTGGTTTGTTTGAGGTTCTAACCTTGGCCCGTGATCCGGGTCGGGGACAGTGCATGGTAGGCAGTTTGACTGGGGCGGTCTCCTCCTAAAGTGTAACGGAGGAGTTCGAAGGTACGCTAGGTACGGTCGGACATCGTGCTAATAGTGCAATGGCATAAGCGTGCTTAACTGCGAGACCGACAAGTCGAGCAGGTACGAAAGTAGGACATAGTGATCCGGTGGTTCTGTATGGAAGGGCCATCGCTCAACGGATAAAAGGTACTCTGGGGATAACAGGCTGATTCCTCCCAAGAGTTCATATCGACGGGGGAGTTTGGCACCTCGATGTCGGCTCATCACATCCTGGGGCTGTAGCCGGTCCCAAGGGTATGGCTGTTCGCCATTTAAAGTGGTACGTGAGCTGGGTTTAAAACGTCGTGAGACAGTTTGGTCCCTATCTGCCGTGGGCGTTGGAAATTTGAAGGGGGCTGCTCCTAGTACGAGAGGACCGGAGTGGACGAACCTCTGGTGTACCGGTTGTCACGCCAGTGGCATTGCCGGGTAGCTAAGTTCGGAAGAGATAACCGCTGAAAGCATCTAAGCGGGAAACTCGCCTTGAGATGAGATTTCCCGGAGCCTTGAGCTCCTTGAAGGGTCGTTCGAGACCAGGACGTTGATAGGCTGGGTGTGGAAGTGCAGTAATGCATTAAGCTAACCAGTACTAATTGCCCGTACGGCTTGTCCCTATAACCTTGGCAGTCATGCCAGAGACGAGGGTTCGGCTGTTTGTTGATACAGGCAACACCACAGATTACCGAAAACACTTCTTCCAGATTTAGGGTGGCGTCGCGCACAGCACGACGCACCCGTACAAGTCATGCCTGATGACCATAGCAAGTCGGTACCACCCCTTCCCATCCCGAACAGGACCGTGAAACGACTTTGCGCCGATGATAGTGCTGCAACCAGTGTGAAAGTAGGTTATCGTCAGGCTAGTTATAAGCAAAGCCCCGCTCAGTGAACTGTGCGGGGCTTTTTGCTTTTGGAAAAGCAAACCCCACCGTCCGGATCTGCCGTGCAGATCTTCACTCTCGGTGGGGTTTTTCGTTTTGAAACAATAAAAGCCGACAGTGCAAATGTGCGTTGCACAGCAGGCTTTTTGCTTTCAAGTCGCCTCTCACGTTCTTGAAAACCGTATTCTGAACATCGCTGTTCGGATAGCATGAGGCCTCGGTACAGCTTTGTGGATATTCACATAGGTACCGACCGGCATTTGCGTGAATTTTCACAAAAAATGTAGTTTTTGGGAAACTTTTTGTGGAGTCAAAACTGCATGTGCGATAGCATTTTGATCCATGAATTCCTGGTTTCCCCATGACGCACGATAGCGACACTTCCTCCACGGGCAAGCCGACCAGGCTGCTCAGTCTGGCCACCCTGATCGTGTCGTTTACCTGTCTCATCGTGGCCATTACGGTCTTGCTGCAATTGACCCTGGTCGACCACTTTGCGATCCGCCATGCGACCGTCGAAGCCAAGCTCCGTCTTGAGCAACTTTCCTGGCAAATGCGCGACTCCCTCGACCGCACGCTGGAACAAACGGTGCGTGATGTCCACCTGTTGACCGCGCTACCGGCCGTGCGGCGCATCGACCACCCTGCCGATGCACGCGGCATCATCGACAACCTGCAGCGCAATTTTCCGAACTATGCCTGGATCGGTATCGCCACGCCCGATGGTAAGGTGCAAGCGGCTACCGGCGGACTGCTGGAAGGACGCGATGTCACGGCACGGCCCTGGTTTCATGCAGGCCAGCGTGAACTGATCGTCGAGGATTACCATCCTGCCATATTGCTGGGCAAACTGTTGCCGCGTATGCCCGATCCCTGGCGCTTCGTCGATGCCGCCGGTCCGATCAGCGATGCGGACGGCAAATTGCGAGGCGTGCTGGCCATCCACCTGAGCTGGGATTGGGCGCGTTCTCTTGCACAGGGGTTGCTGACGCCGGCGCTGCGCGACTTCGGCGCCGAGATCATCGTGGTGCGGGGCGACGGCGTGGTACTGCTCGGCCCGGCCGATATTCTCGAAAAGCGCATCGCCACCGACAGCCTGGCGCTTGCGCGGCAAGGCAAGACCGGCGCTCTGATGGAACGCTGGCCGGATGGCCGCACCTACGTGACCGGCTACAGCCTGACCGGGCACAGCGGCGATCGCACCAGCCTGCGCTGGGCGGTCCTGGTACGCCAGACCGAGGCAGTTGCGATGGCGTCGGCACACGCGTTCGAGCGGCGCGCGCTGGGCGTCAGCCTGGTCCTGGCAACCGTCCTGGCGGCGGCTGCCGCCGTGCTGGCGCGCCGCATCGTGGCGCCGTTCAAGGTACTCAGCCATGCCATCGAACACGTCGCCCATGCGCCCGACAAGGCAGGGCCGGCGGCGATCCCCGAAGTGCACGGTTTCCATGAAGCGCAAGTCCTGTCCGATGCACTGCGCGGCCTGATTCGCAGCGAGCGCAACCACCAGGCCGACCTCGAGCGCATGAACGCGCGGCTGGAAGATGCGGTGGCGGCCAGGACCGCCGAACTGCAGCAACTGCTGATGCGTGACGTGCTCACCGGTTTGCCGAACCGGCGCGCATTGATGCAGGCCTTGCCGGAAGCGATGGCGCGTGCGGCCCGGCTGAAGCGCCCATGCGCCGTCATGTTCCTGGACATGGATGGCTTCAAGACCGTCAACGATACGCGCGGTCATGAAGAAGGGGATGAATTGCTGCGCCAGTTCGGTACACGCATCTTGTACAGCATTCGCGAGACCGACCTGGTGGCGCGCCTGGCCGGCGACGAATTCGTGGTGATCCTGGACCTCGTCAACGATCGGCAGGAAGCCGAACACAAGGCGCAATTTCTGTTGTCCCAGCTGACGCGGCCGTTCGTGCTCGGCAGCGGTGGCATCCAGGTCGGTGCCAGCATCGGCCTGGCCATCCAGCATCCGCATCAGGTGCAAGACCCGACCCGCCTGCTGGCGCGCGCCGACCAGGCGATGTACCAGGCCAAGGGAAGCGGCAAGAACCGGGTCGCGCTCGCGTTCGACGAGATCGAGCATGCAGGCGCGTCCTGACGCGCTACGGTGACTGGCAACGGTTCAAGCGAACCGTCGTTCTGCGAACGCGCGCGTTGTCAACACGTTACCAGTGCGCTGGCAACGCAATAGCGGCGCCGCAACCGCGGCAAGCGGATGCGGCGCTTTTGCTTACACCCCCCAGAGGATGTCGCTGCCCTGGTCACGGGCAGCGCGCAGCATTTCGAGCAGCGGATAGGCGCGCGTGGAGAAACTCACCGCTTCGATCGGCTCGTGCTCGCCGTCCGGATGGTCGCCGTGATGCGCCTTGACGTCCTGCTCCATCTCGTCGGTCGCCTGGTGCTTGCGGCTTTCTTCGATTTCGTGCTCGAGCAGGTCGACGGCGCGTGACGATTCCTCGGCGGTGATGACGCCGCGTTCGCTGTCCTTGTGCAGCAGGTCGAGGATGCGTTTCGCGTGTTCCTGGTACATCAGGACGTTCGGATAGGCCTTGGATTTAAAAGTAATCAGCATAGTTGTCTCTTCTAATCATGAGTAGGCAAACGATATCACGACTCGAAAAGGCGCGTCGGTGCGCGGCCGCACCTGGCGGACGCATCTTTCAGGCCTCTCTCTCTTCGCATCGCTCAGACTCCGCGGCGCCGGAACAGCCAGGAGAACAGCAAGATCACCAGCGCGGCGGCCAGCGCGAACGCGGCGGTGGCCGCCGCCCAGGCCGGTGCATCCGTCGCCAGAGCGACCAGCGCCCAGGCCATGCCGCCCCACGCCAGGCTGGACAGCAGTTCGAAGAAGGTACACAGGAAGTTTTCCTTGCCGCGCGCCTTGAAATCGCTGCGCGCAGCCGGGCGTCCTACCCACAGCACGATCAACGCCGAACCCAGCACCGCGCCGGTGGCCGTAAAGCTGATCAGGAGGCCCGGCACCGGCGTGCGCGCGACCAGCCACAGCAGCGGCAGCGCCACCAGAAGCAGGGCCGGCATGGCGGCCGCGGCCAGCTTGGCCAGGCGGATGGTGCGCTGCGCCGCAGGCGCGGATAGCAGCAGGTCGGGCGCATCCTCGGCGGAGATGACGATCCATGCCAGCGACCCGGTAAGCGAACTGCACAGCAGCGTCAGGCCGGCGCCGATGGCCGGAAGCGAGCCGCCGCCGCGCAGGATCAGCAGCAGCAGCGGCAGCAGATACACCAGCTGCAGCAGCACCTGCGAGACCAGATGCGGATCGCGTGCGATCAGGCGCCACTCCTTGACCACCACGGTGTCGAACAGGCTGCTGCGAAAGCGGTAGCGCGCCGCTCCGG
The DNA here is from genome assembly GCF_012849555.1 of Massilia forsythiae. NCBI lineage: Bacteria > Pseudomonadati > Pseudomonadota > Betaproteobacteria > Burkholderiales > Oxalobacteraceae > Massilia > Massilia forsythiae. The sequence goes on along the minus strand of NZ_CP051685.1, from coordinate 1,072,894 downwards.
CCGGCCTTGCGCTCACGTGTGCCATGCCCGCCGCCTGCTGCAGGCCGCGCACGAAGAAACGGTGGGTGCGTCCGGCCGTCAAGAGCATGGCAGCCAGGGCCAGCAGCGCCAGGCCTGCCAGCGGCGCCGGTTCGCCCAGCGCGGCGCGGCCCGGGAGCCACAGCGGACTATCGGGGCCGAGCATGCCGCCTTGCGCCAGGGAGCGCATGACGCGCGCGGCGCCGCCGTCGCCGGCTTCGTGAGAGACCAGGTTGTAGGCCTGCGAGAGCAGGAACAGCAGCGCCCCGGCGATGGCCGCCACCACCTGGGCGATCGTGCGGGTGCGGCGCGCCCCGAACAGGCGCACCAGCGCCAGCGTCAGCAGCATGGCGGCGCAGGCAGCCAGCGCCGCCACTGCCGTCACGGCCGGATAGATGGCGATCCAGCGCGGCTGACCCAGGGCCAGCCCGACGTGGGCCAGCGGCGCCAGCAGGTACAGGAACATGGCGGCGGTGGCCGCCGTCACGCCGAGCAGGCGCACCGTGAAGATGGTGCGCGATGGCAATGGAGACGACAGCAGCAGGTCGAGGTCGCCGCGCTCGAACAGGGCCAGCACGCTGGCCTTGAGCGCATTGGACAGCATGAAGGTCGCGCAGACCAGCAGCGCGGCGCCGGCCAGCACCGCCAGGCGCGCATCGTGCAGGCCGTCCGCCTGCAGCGGCCGCAACAGGATATAGGCGAACGCGTGCAGGAACGTCCACCCCAGCAGCCAGGCCACGATGGCGCGCAGGCCGGGACGGCGCTTGCCGCCCTTGTTCAGTGCGGCGCCGTACCAGGACAGGCGCAGCTCGTGGGCGAGCAGCCACAGTGTGCTGCCAGGCGCGGCCTTCACGCCCGCTCCGTCAACTGCAGGAACACGTCTTCCAGGCTCCCGCCCAAGGTACGCGCGCGCAGTTCGGCGAGCGTGCCCTCGGCGATCAGGCGGCCCTGGCGGATGATGCCGATGCGCTGGGCCAGCCGTTCCGCCACTTCGAGGATGTGGGTGGTGAGGATCACGGTGCCGCCCTTGGCGACGTGCGCCAGCAGCAGGTCCTTGACCTGGCGCGCCGCCGCTGCGTCCAGCCCGGTGAGCGGTTCGTCGAGGATCAGCAGTTCCGGTGCGTGGATCAGGGCGCCGGCCAGGGCCAGCTTCTGCTTCATACCGCGCGAAAATCCTTCCGTCAATTCATGCGCGTGCCCGGCCAGGTCGAGCCAGTCGAGCAGGCGCCGCGCTTCCGGCTCGGCCTGCTCCGGGCGCAAGCCCCACAGGCCGGCCACGAATTCCAGGTATTCGGTCGGTTTCAGTTTCCCGTACAACATCGGGTCGTCCGGCAGGTAGGCGATGCGGCGCTTGGCGGCGGCCGGGTCGCGCGCCATGTCGATGCCGAACACCTCGACCTGGCCGGCGTCCGGCGCCAGCAGGCCGGTAACCATGCGCAAGGTGGTGGTCTTGCCGGCGCCGTTGGGACCGAGCAGGGCGTACAGCTCGCCGCGCCGCACGGTGAGATCGAGGCCGTCGACTGCGGGGCGGCCGAAGTTCTTGCGCAGCGCGCGCAACGCGAGGGCAGGAGAGGTCATGGATTCAAAGCACGCTGAAGGAAGTGAGGAATTGCTCGACCTGTTCCGGCGGCAGCGCCGGCGCGGGGCCGACCACGATGACCTGGAAGAAGCGCTTGCCGCGCGCCTCGAAGTGGCCGACCAGGCGCATCGGTCGGCCACGGCTGGTGCCGGTCGCGTCGATGTCGCTGCTGGCGCGGGTGTCGCGCTTGCCGTCCCCGGCGGACGAGGAAGCCGAGGCCGATGCCGATGTGGCGGCGCCGTCGGCGCCGATATTGCGTAGCAGCGCCAGCTTCATCGCTTCCAGCGCCGCCTGCGCGCGCGCCGCATCCGGCGCCTCGGCCGCGCCGACCGCGAAGGTCGCGCCGTCGACTTCGGCCGCCGCCATCGTCATGCGTACCTTCATCCCGTCCAGGTCGATCTCGCGCGTGGTGCTGGACGGCTTGGCCGGGAACAGGACGCGGTAGGACGCATCCGCAGCGGTGTAGTCGCGCCAGTTGTATTTCGGACTGCACGCCGCGATCAGCACCAGCAGGGGCAGCAGCAGCATGCCGCGCAGCCGCGCACGCGGCCGCCGGTACAGCCGTGCCAAGGACGAGGACAGCGCCGGCAGGAATAGGATCGTCATGCCGAGATGGTAACAGGACGGCGGCCAGCGCAGGCGCTCGGCGGTATCATTTCCGGCTACTGTCCGGACAAGCCGCGCCGGTACTGGATCGCTTCCGCCACGTGCTGCGCCTGCACCTGGCTGGAGGCAGCCAGGTCGGCCACCGTACGCGCCACCCGCAATACCCGGTGATACGCGCGCGCCGACCAGTGCAACTTTTGCATCGCTTCGCGCAATAGATGGCCGGCGGCGGCGTCGAGCTCGCAATGCAGGTCGATCTCGCGCGTGCCGAGGCGCTGGTTGGCCTTGCCCTGGCGCGCCAGCTGCAGGGCGTGCGCCCGTCCGACGCGCGCGGCGACCGTGGCGCTGGCTTCGCCGTCGGCCAGCAGCGCCATGGCGTCGGGCGCCATCGCCGCCACCGGGATCTGGATGTCGATGCGGTCGAGCAGGGGGCCGGAAATGCGGTCCTGGTAGCGTTGCACCGCGTCCGGCGTGCAGCGGCAGCGGCCCGACGGATGGCCCAGCCAGCCGCAGGGACAGGGATTCATCGCCGCCACCAATTGGAAACTGGCGGGAAAGTCGGCCTGGCGCGCCGCGCGCGAGATCGTGATCTCGCCGGATTCCAGCGGTTCGCGCAGTACCTCGAGCACCTTGCGGTCGAACTCCGGCAACTCATCCAGGAACAGCACGCCATGGTGCGCCAGCGACACTTCCCCCGGACGTGGATTGCTGCCGCCGCCGACCAGGGCCACGCCGGAACTGGTGTGGTGCGGCGTGCGGTAGGGACGGCGGCGCCACTGGGCGGCCGAAAAGCTGCCGGCCAGCGACTGGATCGCCGCCGTTTCCAGCGCTTCTTCCTCGCGCATCGGCGGCAGCAGCCCGGGAAAGCGCGAGGCCAGCATGCTCTTGCCGGCGCCCGGCGGGCCGATCAGCAGCACCGAGTGCAGCCCCGCCGCCGCCACTTCCAGTGCGCGCTTGACGTGCTGCTGGCCCTTGACGTCGGCAAAATCCGGATAGCGCGGCGCGGCATCCGGCGTGGGCGGACGGTGGCGCGCCAGCAGCGCATCGTTGCCCTTGGCGGCGAGGTGGGAGCAGACCTCGATCAGGGTGCGCGCGGGATAGATTTCCGCATCGGCCACCAGCGCGGCCTCGTCGGCGTTGGCTGCCGGCAGCACGAAGGCGCAAGGGCGGCCGGCCCCGGCGCGGTGCATGGCGAAGCTCATCGCCAGGGCGCCGCGCACCGGCCGCAGTTCGCCCGACAGCGACAATTCTCCGGCGAACTCGTAGCGCTCCAATTGCCTGGCCGGAATCTGCTCGGACGCGGCCATGATGCCGAGGGCGATCGGCAGGTCGAAGCGGCCCGACTCTTTCGGCAGGTCGGCGGGCGCCAGATTGATGGTGATGCGCCGGTTGGGCACCTCGTAGCCGGAGTTCTGCAGCGCCGCGCGCACCCGGTCCTTGGCTTCGCGCACCTCGGTGTCCGGCAGCCCGACGATGTGCATGCCCGGCAAGCCGTTGGCGAGGTGCACCTCGACGCTGACGGCCGGCGCCTGCATGCCGGCCAGTGCGCGGCTCTTGACGACGGCGAGACTCATCGGGGTTCCTTGGCATCCATGGTGACGCCACATCTTAGGATGCCGTCGCCGCACTTCCTTGCGCGGGAACAGCCGTGCGCGCCTGGCGCAGCCGGCGCTCTGGTAAGGTAGCGGACCGACACGCCATCCAACGTTACCGCAATGCCGAAACTGATCCTGACCGTCGCGATCCTGGGCGCCCTGTTCTGCCTGCTATGGGGACCGTCGTTTCTGGTGGCGCGGCGGCTGTGGTTCAGGGGCGACCTGACCGTATTCCGTTCGCTGCGCCTGCTATGGCCGGCGCAAACCGTGCTGGTGGCGGGACTGGTGTTCGCGGCCGATGCTGCCGGCTGGACCAACCTGCCGGGCTATACCGTCGCCATCACCGCCGCGGTCAGCCTCGCGGGCGCGGCGGCATTCGCGGCGTGGCGCCTGCTGCGCCGCCTGATGGTGCGCTGACGCCGGCCGGCACGCGCCGGCGGCTTCCTCCCTTCGACCGCGCAACAGCCGTATCCGTTGCGCCGGAAGGTCGGTCAGATCTTGGTGACCGGCGTGGATAGCTTGGCTTCCAGTTCCGCCACGCGCGCTTCCAGCGCGTCCAGCTTGGCGCGCGTCTTGGCCAGTACCTGCGCCTGGATGTCGAATTCCTCGCGCGTGACCAGGTCCAGCTTCGAGAAACCCTGCGTCATCATCGCCTTGACGTTGCGCTCGATGTCCTTGGCCGGCGAATTGTCGATCGCCTGGTTGATCTTGCCTTGCAGGTCGTTGAAGAAGTTATTCATTGTTCTGTCCTTGAGTCGGCGCCGGGCGCACCGTCACGGTGCACGCATGCCTGAATTGGTGCGCGCACCCATTTGGCACACGCGGGCCATTGCGGTTTGTCGTTTTTGAAACCAGAAATGGGGATAGGCCATGCGAAAACAAGGACCGTCCGCCACATTCGGGGTGGCACGCATCCTGCTAAATCAACAATCGAACACATGGCGGCAGGAGCGCAACCGGATTGTAAACCGCAAACAAAGAAGATGTTCAAACAAGGGGGTGTCGAATGAAGTGTCGTAACACCAGGTGGCCCCAGGCCACGGTCCTGGCAGCATGTCTCTGGACTCTCACCATCGGGCCCGCCGGCGCCCAGGAACAAAAGCCGGACAACGAAGTCAGTTTCAATGCCGCATTGACCAGCGACTACCGTTACCGCGGCGTGTCGCAGTCGCGCCTCGATCCGGCGCTGCAGGGCGGCGCCGACTACGTGCACAACCCGACCGGTGTGTACGTGGGCACCTGGCTGTCCACCATCAAGTGGACCAAGGACCTGGGCGGCAGCGGCGACGTGGAATGGGATATCTATGGCGGCAAGCGCGGCAACCTGAGCGCGGACGTGACCTACGACGTCGGCGGACTGTACTACTTCTATCCGAATAACGGCCTCGGCCCGAACGCCAACACCTTCGAGGTATACGGCCAGCTGGGCTACGGCCCGGCCTACATCAAGTACTCGCATTCCCTGACCAACCTGTTCGGCACCGCCGATAGCAAGGGCAGCGGCTATCTCGACGCCGGCGCCAATGTCGATATCAGCAACGGCTTCACCCTGAACCTGCATATCGGGCGACAGCGCCTGCGTCACAACGGTTCGCTGTCGTACACCGACTACAAGCTCGGCGTGACCAAGGACTTGGGCGTGTGCTCGGTCGCACTGGCCTATATCAAGGCCGACAGCAATGCCTACCTGAGTCCATCCAGGGAAAACCTGGGCAAGTCGGCGGCACTGCTCACCGTTTCAAAAACTTTCTGAAGAGGCAATAGCATGAAAATGATCACCGCCATCATCAAACCCTTCAAGCTCGACGAGGTCCGCGAAGCGCTCTCGGAAATCAATGTGCAGGGTATCACGGTGACCGAAGTCAAGGGTTTCGGCCGCCAGAAAGGGCACACCGAGCTGTACCGCGGCGCCGAATACGTGGTCGACTTCCTGCCGAAGACCAAGATCGAGGCCGCCGTGGACGACGCCATCGTCGACCAGGTGATCGACACCATCCAGGGCGCCGCGCGCACCGGCAAGATCGGTGACGGCAAAATTTTCGTCTCCAATCTGGAGCAGGTAATCCGCATCCGCACCGGCGAGACCGGCAACGATGCGCTGTAAGGGGAACCCGATGACGCATACCATCACCAAACTGTTCGCCGGCCTGGCCGTCGCCATGGCGCTCGGCGTTGCGGCGCCGTCCATGGCCCAGGACGCCGCGCCGGCCGCTGCGGCACCGGCAACCACGGCCCCGGCCGCCGCGGCACCGGCCGCCGCAACGCCGGCGAGCGCTGCGCCCGCAGCCGCCACCGTAGCCACCACCGCGGCGCCGGCCGCCGCCCCGGCCGCCGCACCCGCCCCGCAAAAAGGCGACACCGCCTGGATGTTCGTGGCGACCTTACTCGTCATCATGATGACGATTCCCGGCCTGGCGCTGTTCTATGGCGGCCTGGTGCGCGCCAAGAACATGCTGTCGGTGCTGATGCAGATCTTCATGATCTTTTCCGTCATCATCGTGCTGTGGTGCCTGTACGGCTATTCGTTCGCGTTCACCGAGAACAATGCCTTCATCGGCGGCACGGACAGGGTGTTCCTGAAAGGCATCTGGGACCCGGCCAAGGCCGCGTTCAGCACCGCCGCCACCTTCAGCAAGGGCGTGGTGATTCCGGAGTTCATCTTCGTCGCCTTCCAGGGCACCTTCGCCGCCATCACCTGCGGCCTGATCGTCGGCGCCTTCGCCGAACGCGCCCGCTTCGCGGCGGTGCTGGCCTTCGTGGTGCTGTGGTTCACCTTCGGCTACCTGCCGATCGCCCACATGGTCTGGTTCTGGACCGGTCCGGACGCGATCACCGCCGCCTCGCTCGCCACCGAGACCGCCAAGGGCGGCTGGCTGTGGCAGAAGGGCGCGCTCGACACCGCCGGGGGCACCGTGGTGCACATCAATGCCGCCGTGGCCGGCCTGGTCGGCGCGATCCTGATCGGCAAGCGCATCGGCCTCGGCCGCGAATCGATGGCGCCGCACTCGCTGACCATGACCATGATCGGCGCGTCGCTGCTGTGGGTGGGCTGGTTCGGCTTCAACGCCGGTTCGGCGCTGGAAGCCGGCGATGTCGCCGCGCTGGCCTTCATCAACACGCTGCTGGCCACCGCTGCCGCCACCGTGTCGTGGGTGTTCGGCGAATGGATCACCAAGGGCAAGCCGTCGATGCTGGGCGCCGCCTCGGGCGCGGTGGCCGGCCTGGTGGCGATCACCCCGGCCTGCGGCTTCGTCGGCCCGATGGGCGCGCTGGTCATGGGCTTGCTGGCCGGTATCGTCTGCCTGTGGGGTGTGAACGGCCTGAAGCGCCTGATCGGCGCCGACGACTCGCTCGACGTGTTCGGCGTGCACGGCGTGGGCGGCATCCTGGGCGCGCTGCTGACCGGCGTGTTCGCGGCGCCGCAGCTGGGCGGGCAGGGCATCTTCGACTACACCACCAACAAGATGGCGGCCGATCCGTATTCCATCGGCAGCCAGCTGCTGATCCAGGCCGAAGCGGTCGGCACCACCATCATCTGGTCGGCGGTGGTCTCGTTCATCGCCTACAAGATCGTCGACGCGGTGATCGGCCTGCGCGTGGAACAGGACGCCGAACGCGAAGGCCTGGACATCACCAGCCACGGCGAGTCGGCTTACCACTCCTGAGCAGCGTCGTTTCGACGGTAGCAGCCTGAAGCGCCCTGCGGGGCGCTTTTTCATTCAATTGGAATAAGGTATCTTTAAAAAACGGAACGCCGCCACCATGTGCGCTACCCGATCCCCCAAAGAAGCCCAAGAAGGACGTCACCATGGTTCCCCACCTCGCCACCGCCTTGAATGGTCCCCTGCTGGACCTGGAAAAGAAGATCCTGGAAGCCACCCCCGCCATCGAGCGCTGGTTCCGGCTGGAGTGGCAGGAGCATACGCCGCCGTTCTATTGCTCGGTGGACCTGCGCAATGCCGGCTACAAGCTGGCGCCGGTGGACACCAACCTGTTCCCCGGCGGCTTCAACCACCTGTCGACCGAGATGCTGCCGCTGATCGTGCAGGCGGCGATGGCGGCGATCGACAAGTATTGTCCGGACGCGCGCAACCTGGTGCTGGTGCCGGAAACCCATCCGCGCAGCCCGTCCTACCTGCAGAACGTGCAGCGCCTGATGCAGATCTTCCGCCAGACCGGCCTGAACATCCGCCTCGGTTCGCTGTCGCCGGACGTGACCCAGCCGACGCCGCTGGCGCTGCCCGATGGGAACATGCTGGTGGTGGAGCCGCTGGTGCGCTCGGCCAACGGCCGCCGCGTGGGCGTGGCCGACTTCGATCCATGCACGATCCTGCTGAACAACGACCTGTCGGCCGGCATTCCGTCCTCGCTGGAAAACATCCACGAGCAATCGCTGCTGCCGCCGCTGCATGCCGGCTGGGCGGTGCGGCGCAAGAGCAACCACTTCAAGGCGCTCGACGAAGTGGCCAAGAAGTTCGGCAAGCTGATCGAGATCGATCCGTGGCTGGTCAATCCGCTGCACAGCAAGTGCGGCGAGGTGAACTTCGAGGAAGACACCGGCATGGAGTGTCTGGCCGATAACGTCACGGCGCTGCTGTCGAAGATCAAGAAGAAGTACAAGGAATACGGCATGAAGGACCAGAAGCCGTTCGTCATCGTCAAGCCCGACGCCGGCACCTATGGCATGGGTGTGATGACGGTCAAGGATGCGAGCGAACTGAAGGACCTCACCCGCAAGCAGCGCAGCAAGATGTCGGTGGTCAAGGATGGCATGACCGTCACCGACATCGTGATCCAGGAAGGCGTGCCGACCTTCGAATCGATCAACGATGCGGTGGCGGAACCGGTGGTGTACATGATCGACCGCTACGTGGTCGGCGGTTTCTATCGCGTGCATGCCGAGCGCGGCGTGGACCAGAACTTGAATGCGCCGGGTTCGGAGTACGTGCCGCTGGCGTTCGCCCAGCAGCATGCGATGCCGGATTTCGCCGCCAAGCCGGGCACGGCCGCGCCGAACCGGTTTTACGTGTACGGCGTGGTAGCGCGCCTGGCGCTGCTGGCGGCGTCGCTGGAAATGGAACGTACCGATCCGGATCCGGAAATCTATTGATTCGCGGACGACCTGCGCACGGAAATCAATACGTCATTCTTTTTTCGCCATGTAGACGAAATGCGAGCGCAGCGGCGGCACCAGCGTTTCCAGCAGTTCGGGCAGCAGCCGCGGCAGGCGCGCCAGCACGCGGCCGAGCGGCGGGGCCAGCACCAGCGTGCGGTAGTGCCGGGTCTCGGTCGGCCAGAAGCGCAGCAGTTCGACGTCGCTGACCTTGCGTACATTGGGGTTGCGCGGGTTGTCGTAGCGGAAATCGAAGATCATGGTCCAGCCGCCCGGGCGCAACACGCGCCACATCTGCGCCGCCAGCGCGCGCCGCAGGTCTTCGTCCAGGATCGATGAAAACACCGTGTGCGCGCTGACCAGGTCGACGCTGGCGTCGGCAAAATCGTCGAGCTGGCCCAGGTGCCAGCGCACGCCGGGTGCGGTGTGCGCATGGGCGTGTTCCAGGCGGTCCGGTTGAAGTTCGGTGCCGGCCAGGTGCGCGGGCAGGGCGCCCCAGTCGATCAGCTGGCGCAGGAAGGCGCCGTTGCCGCAGCCGATGTCGATGGCGCGCACGGCGGACAAGTCGCGGCCGACGGTGGCCGGCAGCAACGCGGCCAGCACGCGCGCACGCGCCGCCGCCTGGCGCACGATTTCCGGACGGTGCCACGCATAGCGGTCGAGCGCCGCGCCGCCATGCCACTGGCGATAGACGTGATTGATACGTTCCTGTTCGGCCTGGTTGCTCATCGAACGCCTCCCCGTCCGCCATCTTCCCAACAGCACCGCGCATTCGCTTGAGAGTGCGCAAACGCCCACTACATAGATGACTTTTTGCCAAGTGGAATGGGATGCCGGGGTGCGCCTGCCGCCAATGCCCGGGTTTCCGCGAACATCCGTGTTTCCGGCTAAAATCGAGGCATTGACCAGATTGGAACCAACATGAAAATCGCTTTTCTCGCCGATCCGCTGTCCGGCTTCAAGACCTACAAGGATTCGACCTTCGCGATGATGCGCGAAGCGGCAAGCCGCGGCCACCGGATCTATGCCTTCGAGCAGCACCGGATGGTGCTGGAGGGCGGCGTGGTGAGCGCCGAGGCGACCGAGATCACCCTCACCGGCGACGCCGACGACTGGTATACCGTGGTCGGCACCGAGACCGTGCACCTGTCCGAGTTCGACGCCGTGCTCGAACGCAAGGACCCGCCGTTCGACATGGAATACATCTACGGCACCTATCTGCTGGAACTGGCCGAGCGCCAGGGTGCCCGCGTGTTCAATAAACCGTCCGCCATCCGCGACCACAACGAAAAGCTGTCGATCGCCCAATTTACCCAGTTCACCTCGCCGACCCTGGTGTCGTCGTCGGCCACGCGCCTGCGCGCCTTCCACGCCGAGCACGGCGACGTGATCTTCAAGCCGCTGGACGGCATGGGCGGCGCCGGCATCTTCCGCGTGCGCGACGACGGCCTCAACCTGGGCGCCATCATCGAGTCGCTGACCGACCTCGGCCGCCGCACCATCATGGCCCAGAAGTACATCCCGGCGATCGTCAAGGGCGACAAGCGGGTGCTGGTCATCGGCGGCAAGCCGGTGCCGTTCGCGCTGGCGCGCATTCCGCAGGGAGGCGAAGTGCGCGGCAACCTGGCGGCCGGCGGCGTCGGCGTGGCCCAGCCGATTTCCGAGCGCGACCGCGAGATCGCGGAAACCCTGGGGCCGATCCTGGCCGGGCGCGGCTTGTTGCTGGTAGGATTGGACGTGATCGGCGATTTTCTGACCGAAGTGAACGTCACCAGCCCGACCTGCTTCCAGGAGATCACCGACCAGACCGGTTTCAACGTGGCCGGCATGTTCATCGACGCGCTCGAACGGGCGGTCACGGGAAATTGATATGGTAGGCATCTTGCTGATGACCCACGCGCCGCTGGGTCAGGCATTCATCGCCGCGGCGGCGCACGTGTTCCGCAGCCCGGTCGAGCGCGTCGAGGCGATCGACGTGACCGCGGACCAGGACACCAATGAAGTCAACCGGCTGTCGCGGGAAGCCATCGCGCGCCTGGACGACGGCGACGGCGTGCTGGTCATCACCGACATCAAGGGCGGCACGCCCTCGAATTGCTGCAACTGCCTGGCCAATCCGGGCCGGGTCGAAGTCATCGCGGGCATCAGCCTGCCGATGCTGCTGCGCGCGATCACGTATCGGCGCGATACCCTCGACGTGGTGGTCGAGATGGCCCTGGCCGGCGCCCAGAACGGCGCGGTGCGGGTGGACAACCGGATCCGGGTCGGCTAGCCGGCTTTTTTGCAGTTCTTTTGCAGTTCTTAAACCGAAGCGAAAAGATAACTAGAACATGATTCAACAGGAACTCGAGATCGTCAACAAGCTGGGCCTGCACGCCCGCGCTTCCGCCAAGTTCACCCAGCTGGCCGCCAAATTCCAGAGCGACGTCTGGCTGACGCGCAATGGCCGCCGCATCAACGCCAAGTCGATCATGGGCGTCATGATGCTGGCTGCCGGCAAGGGCGCCAAGGTCACGCTGGAAGCCGACGGCGCCGACGAGCAGCAGTGCATCGACGCGCTCACCGCCCTCATCAACGACAAGTTCGGCGAAGGCGAATGATGGCCGCCGCCAACCGTCCGACCCTGAACCGCGCCGGGGCGGTGGCCTGATGCCGGAATCGCGCGCCGGACGCTTTTCTTCGGGACCCTCGATGGCGCCCTTCACACTGCACGGCATTCCGGTCTCGCGCGGGATCTCGATCGGGCGCGCGCACCTGCTCACGCCGGCCGCGCTCGACGTCAAGCATTACCTGGTGCCGGAAGAGCAGGTCGAGGCCGAAGTAAAACGCCTGCAGCACGCGATCGGCGAGGTGCACCGCAATTTGCAGGCGCTGTGGACCGAGCTGCCCAAGGATGCCCCGACCGAACTGGGCGCCTTCATCGACGTGCACGTGCTGATCCTGTCGGACCCGATGATTTCGGAGGCGCCGCTCGACATCATCCGCTCGCGCCACTATAACGCCGAGTGGGCGCTGGTGACCCAGATCGACGAGCTGTCGGCGCAATTCGACGAGATCGAGGACGCCTACCTGCGCGAGCGCAAGCACGACATCCAGCAGGTGGCCGAGCGCGTATTGAAGGTGCTGATGGGCACCGAGCTGCACGCGCCGCCGCCGCCGGCGCCCGGCGAAGACCATTACCAGCCGCAGATGATCGTGGTCGCCCACGATATCTCGCCGGCCGACATGCTGGCCTTCCGCGACCGCTCCTTCGTCGGCTTCGTCACCGACGTCGGCGGCCAGAACTCGCACACCGCGATCGTGGCGCGCAGCCTCGACATTCCGGCCGCGGTCGGCATGAGCCAGGCCTCGCGCCTGATCGAGCAGGACGACTGGGTGATCGTCGACGGCGACGCAGGCGTGGTGATCTGCAACCCGAGCACGCTGGTGCTGGAACAGTACCGCGCGCGCCAGGCCGCGCTGGTCAAGGCGCGCAAGCGCCTGCTGAAGCTGAAGAAGACCCCGGCGGTGACCAAGGACGGCACCGCGATCACGCTGCTGGCCAACATCGAGCTGCCCGACGATTGCGCGCCGGCGCTGGAGGCGGGCGCGGTCGGGGTCGGCCTGTTCCGCTCCGAATTCCTGTTCATGGGCCGTGGCGCCCAGGGCTTGCGGGTGCCCGACGAGGACGAGCAGTTCGAGCAGTACCGCAAGGCGGTGCTGGCGATGAAGGGCCGCCCGGTGACCATCCGCACGCTCGACGTCGGCGCCGACAAGCCGCTCGACCAGGCCGAGCACACCGCATTGAATCCGGCGCTGGGCCTGCGCGCGATCCGCTATTGCCTGGCCGAGCCGCAGCTGTTCCTGACCCAGCTGCGCGCGATCCTGCGCGCGTCCAGCTTCGGCAAGGTGCGCATCCTGATCCCGATGCTGGCGCACGCCTTCGAGATCGACCAGACCCTGAACATGATCGCGCAAGCCAAGGCGCAGCTGCGCGAGCAGGGCGTGGCGTTCGACGAGGCGATCGAGGTCGGCGCCATGATCGAGATCCCGGCCGCCGCGCTGGCGCTGCCGATGTTCGTCAGGCGCATGGACTTCCTGTCGATCGGCACCAACGATCTCATTCAATACACGCTGGCCATCGACCGCGTCGACTACGAGGTGGCGCACCTGTACAATCCGCTGCACCCGGCGGTGCTGAGCCTGATCGCGATGACCATCGACGCCGGCAACAAGGCCGGCATCGACGTCGCCGTGTGCGGCGAGATGGCCGGCGACACCAAGTTGACGCGCCTGCTGCTCGGCATGGGCCTGCGCGAATTCTCGATGCATCCGGCCCAGCTGCCGGCGGTCAAGCAGGAAATCCTGGGCAGCGACCTGACCCGCCTGGCCGCGCGCACCCGGCGCATCCTGCGCACCATGGAACCGGCGGCGATCGCCGACGCCGTGGAGCAGCTGCAGTCGCTCTAAGACACAAGAAATAAAGAATCCATGGGATCTCTCGGAACCGTTTCACCCCAGGCGATGCAGTTCGCCGAGCCGCTGCCGCTGCAAAGCGGCGCATCGATCGGCGACTACACATTGATGTACGAAACCTACGGCACGCTGAATGCCGACCGCTCGAACGCCGTCCTGATCTGCCACGCCCTGAACGCATCGCACCACGTGGCCGGCCACTACGCCGGCGACCCCAGGAGCGCCGGCTGGTGGGACAACATGGTCGGGCCGGGCAAGCCGGTGGACACCGACCGCTTCTTCGTCATCGGCATCAACAACCTGGGGTCCTGCTTCGGCTCGACCGGGCCGATGCACACCAACCCGGCGACGGGCAAACCCTACGGCGCCGCGTTCCCGGTGGTGACGGTCGAGGACTGGGTGGCGGCCCAGGCGCGCCTGGCGGACCGGCTCGGCATCGAACGCTTCGCGGCGGTAATGGGCGGCTCGCTGGGCGGCATGCAGGCGCTGGCCTGGAGCATCATGTTCCCCGACCGCCTGCGCCATTGCATCGTGATCGCTTCCACGCCCAAGCTGTCGGCCCAGAACATCGCCTTCAACGACGTGGCGCGCCAGGCGATCCTGACCGACCCCGACTACCGCGGCGGCGATTTCTACGAGCACGCTGTGGTGCCGAAGAACGGCCTCAAGGTGGCGCGCATGGTCGGCCACATCACGTATTTGTCGAACGACGACATGGCGGAAAAGTTCGGGCGCAAGCTGCGCAACGCCGCCGAGGGCAACGACTACAAATTCGGCTTCGGCATCGACTTCGAGATCGAATCCTACCTGCGCTACCAGGGCGACAAGTTCTCGGAGTACTTCGACGCCAACACCTATCTCCTGATCACCAAGGCGCTCGACTACTTCGACCCGGCGCGCGCCCACGGCGGCAGCCTGGACAAGGCGCTGGCCGGCACGCGCGCCCAGTACCTGATCGCCTCGTTCACCACCGACTGGCGCTTTTCTCCCGAGCGCAGCCGCGAGATCGTGCAGTCGCTGCTGGCCAACCGGCGCAAGGTGACCTATGCCGAGATCGATGCGCCGCACGGCCACGACGCCTTTCTGCTGGAAGACGCGCGCTACATGAACATCGTGCGCGCCTATTACGAGCGCGTGTGGGAAGAGTGCGCCACGGGCATCGCTGCCGTCGCCGCCAGGGAGGCCGCATGAAATTCGAAGACCTGAGCACCCTGCGTCCCGACCTGGCGTTCATCGCCCATTGGGTGAACAAGGGCGCCCACGTGCTGGACGTCGGCTGCGGCGACGGCGCCATGCTGCGCTACCTGGAGCGCGGCATGGGCTGCACCGGCTATGGCGTCGAGATCGCCGACGACAAGGTGCTGGAAAGCACCCGGCGCGGCATCAACGTGATCCAGCACGACATGGAGCAGGGCCTGGACCTGTTCGGCGACAACGCCTTCGACATGGTGCTGTGCCTGTCCTCGCTGCAGATGATGCAGCACGTCGAGGCGCGCCTGCGCGACATCGTCCGGGTCGGCAAGGAAGCCATCGTCTCCTTTCCCAACTTCGCCTACTGGCCGCACCGGGTGTCGCTGCTGAAGGGCCGCATGCCGTTGTCGCGCTCTTTGCCGTACCAGTGGTTCGACACGCCCAACGTGCGCTACGCCACCATCCACGACTTCAAGGACCTGGCCGAGAAGTGCGGGCTGGAAGTGCTGGAATACGTGGCGCTGGCGGAGGGAAAGCCGGTGTCGTTCCTGCCGAATTTGCGCGGCAGCCTGGCGGTGTTCAGGTTGCGCAAGAAGGACTTGGTCGTCGCGTAACCGCGTCGTCGTCCCCGCGCAGGCGGGGACCCATGCCGAGCATCAGAATTCGACATAGCCAGACATTGTGGCACTGTTGAATAATGGACTTCGGAGGCGAAGTATGGGTCCCCGCCTGCGCGGGGACGACGGTGTGCTTGTGCCATCTGCCACATCTTGCACTCATCTATCGTGTGCTGTACATACGCACTTTCTGCGAACATCGATGTTGACAAGAACGCATCCCGGAGTATCGACATGACCATGTTTTTCAAGCATCAACACGCCGCCGTCATCCTCGCCCTGAGCGCCGCGCTCGGCACGGCGCCGGCGCTGGCCCAGGATGGCCGCCAGGCCCAGAATGCCCCGCAGGTGGTTCAGGACGGCATCGCCGTCAAGCCGCTCAAGAACAGCACCTGGCGCAACATCACCGCGCCGGAACAGGCGATCAACGACCAGTCCGCCCAGCAGTACACGGCCATGATGTCGCAGGCGCGCGAAAAGGGCGTGCTGGTGGCCGAGAACGATCCGCAGGTGAAACGCCTGCGCGCCATCGCCCAGCGCATCATCCCGCACACCACGCGCTGGAACCCGGCCGCGCAGGGGTGGAAGTGGCAGGTCAACCTGGTGCAGTCCAGCCAGGTGAACGCCTTTTGCATGCCGGGCGGGCGCATCGGCTTTTATACCGGCATCATCGACAAATTGAATCTGACCGACGACGAGATCGCCGCCGTGATGGGCCACGAGATCGCGCACGCGCTGCGCGAGCACGGGCGCGACCGCCAGAGCAAATCGACCGCCACCGGGCTGTTCACGAGCGCCGCCGGCGCGCTGGTGTCGGCCTGGTCCGGCTACGACGTGCGCGGCCTAGCGAACACGGCGGGCCAACTGGTCGTGTTGCGATTCTCGCGTGACGAGGAACGCGAAGCCGACCTGGTCGGCCTGGACATCGCCGCGCGCGCCGGCTACGATCCGCGCGCCGGCATCGCGTTGTGGAACAAGATGGCGTCGCTGAACGAGCGCGGCGCGCCGATCGAATTGCTGTCGACCCACCCGGGCGGCGCCAACCGCATCGAGCAGATCCAGGACCACATGGACGTGCTGCTGCCGCTGTACGCGCGCGCCAAGGGCACCGCGGTGGACCGCCTGCCGCCGTACCGCACCAGCGTCGCCGCGCGCTGACGCACTTTCCCACACAACCAGGAGCCGCATGGCGCGTTTCATCCGCAAGGGCCACCAGGCCGAAGCCAATGCCTTCGTGCCGCTGCCGCTGCGCGGCGGCGTCGCCCCCAGCTACCTGTGGATCACGGAAGACCGTCCCGGCGGCATGCTGGCCTTCCTGGAAGGGCGCTTCGCCGGCGTCGGCGGCCCGTCCTGGATCGAGCGGCTGGCGCGCGGCGACGTGGTCGACGCCAAGGGCAACGTCTTGCAGCCGGACAGCCCGGTGCGCCAGGGCATGCGCATCTGGTACTACCGCGAGCTGGACGAGGAGACCCCGATCCCGTTCGAGGAAACCATCCTGTTTCGCGACGAACACCTGGTGGTGGTGGACAAGCCGCATTTCGTGCCGATGATCCCGACCGGGCGCTTCCTGCGCGAATCGCTGCTGGTGCGCCTGAAGGGCCGGCTCGACCTGCCGCACCTGACGCCGATCCACCGCCTCGACCGCGAGACCGCCGGCGTGGTCATCTTTTCGCACAACCTCGCCACGCGCGGCATCTACCAGTCGATGTTCCAGAAGAGAAGCATCCGCAAGGTGTACGAGGCGCTGGCGCGGCCGCTGCCGGGACGCAGCTACCCGTTCACTTATCGCAGCCGCATGGTCGACGGCGACAAGTTCTTCGTCATGCGCGAAGAGGCGGGCGCGCCGAATTCGGAAACCCTGGTCGAGCTGCTGGAACAGCGCGGTGACGTGGCGCGCTACCGCCTGCATCCGCACACCGGGCGCAAGCATCAATTGCGCCTGCACATGGCCTCGATGGGGGCGCCGATCCTGAACGACGCCTTCTATCCGGTGGCACTGCCGTGCAAGGGCGACGATTTCTCGGCGCCGCTGCAATTGCTGGCGCGCGCCATCGGCTTCGACGACCCGCTGACCGGCGCGCCACGCAGCTTCGCCAGCCAGCGCACGCTGGACTGGCCGGCGCCGGACTGAATTACATGCCGAAGGTGCTGAAGTTGCCGCTGCCGATGATGGCCACGTTGCCGGCCACGTCCTGGAGGGCGTCGTCGTTCATCGCCAGGTGGAAGGCGCCGGTAAAGGTGAAGAAGTTCATTTCCAGCACGCTCGCCACGCCTTGCGCATTGGACGCGATGTCCCAGTTGGTCTGCACGTCGCCCGAGAGGTGCGCGACCGGCATGTTGAACAGGTTGTAGACGTCGATCGAACCGCTTTTGGCGAACACGATCTTTTCGCTGAACTCCATGTTGAACCAGTTCTGGAACAGCATCCCCGTCGACTTGGTCGCGACGATGGTCGGCGCCTTGGTGTCGATCGTGATCGCCAGGGCGTCCGAGGCGGCGCCGCGGTTGCCGGCCACGTCGACCTGGCGCACCGTCAGCGCGTGGCTGCCGTCGGCCAGCGCCGCCGCGTCGGCGACCGTGAACGACCAGGCGCGGTCGGCGCCGACGTCGGCGCTGCCGAGCAGCCTGGCGCCGTCGTAGACTTCGACCTTGCCGCCGTCTTCCGCCGCGCTGCCCTTCAGGGTCGGGGTATTGTCCTTGGTGATGCCGTCGCTGGCCGACACGCCGGTATCGCTGGCCGCGTCCAGTTGCGGCCGGTTCGGCTTGTTCGGCGCCCTGGTATCGATGGTGACCGCCAGCGCGTCCGAATAATTGTCGCTGCCGCCGCCGATGCCGACCAGGCGCACGTACAGCGAATGCTTGCCTTCGGCCAGCGCCGGCGTGGTGTAGGTCCAGCTGCCGTCCGGGGTGTCGGTGGCGGCGCCCAGCAGCTTGCCGTTGTCGTAGACGAACACCTTCTTGCCGGTGCCCGCGCCGGACAGCGTCAGCACCTGCTGGTTGGTGATGCCGTCGTGGTCGGACAGGCCGCTGTCGCTGGCCGCGGCGAGCGTGGGCGCGGCAAAGATGCCGGTCGCGGCGAGGGTGAGCTGGAGCGCGGCCGAGGCCGCGCTGGCGTTGCCGGCGGCATCGACCTGGACGGCGCTCAAGGCGTAGGTGCCGGCCTTGTTCAGCCCGCTGTCGAGGACGGTCCAGCTGCCGTCGGCGCCGGCGTCGGTCGAGCCGATTTCGGTGGCGCCGGCATACAGCTTGATGTGCGCGCCCGGTTCGGCGCCGCTGCCGACGATCGCCGGATACAGGACGTTGGTGACGCCGTCGCCGGCGACGCCGCTGTCGGACCAGGCGGCCAGCTGCGGCGCCGCCGGCGCCGCCGGCGCATGGGCGTCGATGCGCACCGGCACCGCCACGCCGGCCGCGTTGACGGCGGCCAGGTGTTCGAACGCGATGTGGCTGGCGTCGAGCGCATGGCCGGCCAGGTCGGTGACCATGCCCGCCAGGCTGGCCGGCTGGAAGCCGAGCGCATCGCTGTCACCATCCCCGGCCGCCACCGTGTAGCGCAGCACCAGCGTGTGCTGGTCCGGCTCGATATGGTCGACCACGGCGCGCGCGCCATTGCTCAGGGCCAGCGTGGTTGCCGCGCCGTCCGCCAGGCGTACCGCCTCGTCGAAGCCGACGCGGATCGTCACCGTCTGGCCGATGCCGTGCAGGCCGCCGTCCGCGCTGGTGGCTGCGAGCGCGGTCGGCGGCGTCACGTCGACGTAGGTGCCGCCCGTGTGGAAGGCGATCGCATAGGCGCCCGGCAGGTTGCCCGCCTTGTCGACCAGGCCCGCCAGGGTGAGCGTGTAATCGTTGCCGCCGGCCAGCTGGTGCTGGTTGGCGCCGATGACCAGGCTTTTATGATCGCTCGAAAAAACGATGGCGCCGGGCGCCAGGTGCGTGCTGCCGCCCAGCTTGTTCACCAGGTCGACGCCCTGATCCGTCGCGGCGGCGCCGCTCCAGTACACCGCTTCGTCGAAGGTGACGACCAGATCGCCGGCCACGTCGACCGTGGCCGATTGCTGGCCGGGCGCGGCCACCACCTGCGGCCCCGTGGTGTCGACCGTGACCTGCCGGGTCGCGGCGGCGCTGGCATGGCCGTCGGCATCCACCAGGCGCGCGGACAGCGTGTGCACGCCGTCGCCGAAGACCGCCGCGCCGCCGTCGTAGGACCAGACCTTGACGCCGGGTTCGGTAGCGGACGCCGCCGGCTGCACCTTATGCACCTGGCCGTCGATGGTCAGTTCGACGTACTGGCCGGCCGCCACCTCGCCGACGAAACGGCCCTGCACGCGCTGGGCGGCGGCGTTGGTGATGCCGTCGGCGCCGTCGATGCCGCTGTCCTCGATGCGCAGGTCCGGCGAAACGTACGCGCCGACCACGCTGTCGACTGCGTAGGTGAGCAGGGTGCTGCTGCCGGCGCCGGCATTGCCGGCTGCGTCGCGCACTTGCGCCATGTCGAGCGTGAGCAGGTTGGCGGCGGCCGCGACCGGCGTGGCCGGCGCGCTCAGGGTGACATGCCAGGTGAGGCCGCCGTCGCTGGTGGACAGGCCGGACAGCACCGCGTTGGGCGCCTGCAGCGCCGCCTGCGCCAGGACCGGCACCGCTTCCGAGAAGTGGATGGTCAGCGCCACCGGGGCGCCGGCCGCCAGTGCATTGCCGCTGGTCTCGATCGACGCCACGGTCGGCGCCGTGGCATCGCCCGCCTCCGGCGTGGTGAAGCGCAGTTGCGTGGTCGAGCGCACGCCGCCGAAGGCGACCTGCTCGCCGGACGCCAGTACGCCGGCCGCCATCACCACGCTGTACGTGTGGCCCGGCAGCAGGCCGGCCACGTCCAGCTTGACGTTGTTGCCGTCGACC
The DNA here is from genome assembly GCF_012849555.1 of Massilia forsythiae. Lineage (NCBI taxonomy): Bacteria > Pseudomonadati > Pseudomonadota > Betaproteobacteria > Burkholderiales > Oxalobacteraceae > Massilia > Massilia forsythiae. The sequence goes on along the minus strand of NZ_CP051685.1, from coordinate 1,052,827 downwards.
ACCAGGCTAGCGGCGGAAACGGTATGGGTGTCGGTGGCGCCGGTCACGCGCATGACCGGCTTGCCGGTGGCGCGGTCGATCACGGTCTGGACCGTGCCGTCGGTGATGGTGACGACGCCGCCGCGGTTGGCGACCGCCATCGCCATGTCGAAGACGAGGTCGATGCTGGTATGCGCCGCGGTGCCGCTCGTGATCGCCTTGGACAGGGAGGGCGGCATGCCGCCCGTCGTCGCCGCGATGTCCGCGGACACGGCGGCGGCCGTCGCCGAGACGACGCCCATGGCGCCGCCCGGCGCCGCCGCCGCCAGGCCGGCGGACAGGCTGACAGGGAGGGAATCGGCCCAAACCGGCTCCAGGTCGTGGAGGGAGGACGTGACGGTGCGGGTTCGGATCATGGCGGTCGGTGCGGCGGCAAGAGGCGTGGAGGCGGCTTGGATGGTCTAAATATATCCGCCAGGAAACTTTGTCGGCCAGATCATATCAACAAAGCCGGCCCTGCACGACAGGAAGCGTGCGGATTCGCGCATTTACGACAAAACAAGGGTCTTGCGCCGCGCAGCGAACGGCCGGCCACCCGCCGCGGGTAGCCGGCCCAGGGCGTTACAGCGCGTAGTCGATGATCAAGGGCGCGTGGTCGGAAAAACGCTGGTCCTTGTAGATCGAGACCGCGTGCGCCCTGGCGGCGATGCCCGGGGTGGCGATGTGGTAGTCGATGCGCCAGCCGACGTTCTTGGCCCAGGCCTGGCCGCGGTTGCTCCACCAGGTGTACTGCTCGGCTTCCTGGTTGACGCCGCGGTGCACGTCCACCAGCCCGAGTTCGTCGAAGATGCGCGTCATCCAGGCGCGCTCTTCCGGCAGGAAACCGGAATTCTTCTGGTTGCTCTTCCAGTTCTTGAGGTCGATTTCCTTGTGCGCGATGTTCCAGTCGCCGCAGATGACGACTTCGCGGCCTTCGGCCTGCAATTGCTGCAAATGCGGCAGGAAGGCTTCCATGAAGCGGAACTTGGCCAGCTGTCGCTCCGGCGAGGACGAGCCGGACGGGCAGTACAGCGAGATCACCGTCAGGTCGCCGACGTCGGCGCGCGCATAGCGGCCCTCGTCGTCGAATTCGACGCAGCCGAAGCCGGTCTTGACGGTGTCCGGCTTACTGCGGCTGTAGACGCCGGTGCCGGAATAGCCCTTCTTGGCGGCGTAATGAAAATGGCCGTGGTAGCCGTGCGGCGCGAGAAATTCCTCGGTCATGTCGGCTTGCTGGGCTTTCAATTCCTGGACGCAGATGAAATCGGCATCCTGTTTGGCGAGCCAGTCGAAGAAGCCCTTCTTGTGGGCGGAACGGATGCCGTTCAGGTTGGCGGAGATAATTCGTGGCATGGGAAGGAGAAGGCGAACGAAGGCTGCGGGGACGTGCAACAGGTCCTCGGATTAAAATACAGCCATTTGATTTCGATGAGGTGATTGTGAGTAACTTGCGTCAACAGTTTATCGCGTTTTCGGTCGCGACGGGAGTGCTGAAGTTCGGCCAATTCACCACCAAGGCGGGGCGCCAGTCGCCGTATTTCTTCAACGCCGGCCTGTTCCACGACGGCGCCACGCTGGGCCAGCTGGCGCAGTTCTATGCCCAGACCCTGCTCGATTCCGGTGTGGAGTTCGACATGCTGTTCGGTCCTGCCTACAAGGGCATCACGCTGGCCAGCGCGACCGCGGTAGCGCTGGCCGCCAAGGGCCGCGACACGGCGTTCGCCTACAACCGCAAGGAAGCCAAGGACCACGGCGAAGGCGGCACCATCGTCGGCGCCGGCTTGACGGGCAAGGTCGTGATCATCGACGACGTGATCTCGGCCGGCACCTCGGTGCGCGAATCGGTGGCCATGATCCGCGCCGCCGGCGCCGAACCGGCGGCAGTGCTGATCGCGCTGGACCGCATGGAGCGCGGCGGCAAGGACGGCGTGCTGTCGCCGCTGTCGGCGGTGCAGGAAGTCAGCGACACCTACGGCATTCCGGTGATCTCGATCGCCAACCTGGAAGACCTGTTCGGCTACCTGTCGGCGGATGCGTCGCTGGGCGAGCACCGCGAGGCGGTGGCGGCTTACCGCCAACAGTACGGCGTAGTGTGATGTAATAGCGGCATCTTTACAGGGAGTCGCCATGGTCGGCGACGCTGTAAAAAGTGGTGAACGGCGCAAAAAAAACCGGGGCAAGCCCCGGTTCGTTGGATGCACCGCCGCGATGGCGCGCTCAGCCCGCCAGCTTCTTCTTCAGCAGCTCGGTCACCTGGGCCGGATTGGCCTTGCCCTTCGACGCCTTCATGGTCTGGCCGATCAGCGCGTTGATCGCCGCTTCCTTGCCGGCGCGGTACTGCTCGACCGACTTGGCATTGGCCGCCAGCACCTCGTCGACGATGGCTTCCAGCGCGCCGACGTCGGAGGTCTGCTTGAGGTCCTTCGCGTCGATGATCTGGTCGGCCAGGTGCTCGTCGCCCGATTTGGCTTCCCACATCGCCGCGAACACTTCCTTGGCCGACTTGTTGTTGATGGTGCCGTCGGCGATGCGTTTCAGCAGCAGTGCCAGCTGCGAGGCTTCCACGGGCGAATCGGCCAGGTCGACGCCTTCGCGGTTCAGCGTCGACGCCACTTCGCCCATCATCCAGTTGGCGGCGGCCTTGGCGTTGTCCTTGCCGGCCTTGGCCACCACCGCTTCGTAGTAGCTGGCCATGACTTGCGACGAGGTCAGGATCAGGGCGTCGTACTCGGGCAGGCCATACTCGCCGGTGAAGCGCGCGCGCATCGCGGCCGGCAGTTCCGGCATGCTTTCCTTGACGCGCTCGATCCACTCCTGGGCGATCTCCAGCGGCGGCAGGTCGGGGTCGGGGAAGTAGCGGTAGTCCTGCGCGTCTTCCTTGGTGCGCATCGAGCGGGTTTCCTTCTTGTCCGGGTCCCACAGGCGGGTCGCCTGGATCACCTTGCCGCCATCCTCGATCAGCTCGATCTGGCGGCGCACCTCGTAGTGGATCGCTTCTTCCATGAAGCGGAACGAGTTCAGGTTCTTGATCTCGCAGCGGGTGCCGAATTCGGCCTGGCCGACTGGGCGCACCGACACGTTGACATCACAGCGGAACGAGCCTTCCTGCATGTTGCCGTCGCAAATGCCCAGCCACATCACCAGCGCGTGCAGGGCTTTTGCATAGGCGACCGCTTCGGCGGCGCTGCGCATTTCCGGCTCGGACACGATTTCCAGCAGCGGCGTGCCGGCGCGGTTCAGGTCGATGCCGCTCATGCCGGCATAGTCTTCGTGCAGCGATTTACCGGCGTCCTCTTCGAGGTGGGCGCGGGTCAGGTTGACGGTCTTGGTCTGCAGCTTGCCATCCTTTTCGTAGGCGAAGCTGATGGTGCCGCCCTGGACGACCGGGTCTTCGAACTGGCTGATCTGGTAGCCCTTGGGCAGGTCCGGGTAAAAATAGTTTTTACGCGCGAACACCGAGCGCGGCGCGATTTTTGCGCCGACCGCCAGGCCCAGGCGGATGGCGCGCTCGACGGCGCCGCGGTTCAGCACCGGCAGCACGCCGGGCAGGGCCAGGTCGACCGGGCTGGCTTGCGTGTTGGGTTCGGCGCCGAACTGGATCGAGCTGCCGCTGAAGATTTTCGAGTTGGTCGTGAGTTGTACGTGGTTCTCGAGACCGATGACGACTTCCCATTGCATGATGTTCTCCTTAGACGCCGTCGGGTGTGCGGGTATGCCAGTCGGTGGCTTGCTGGTACTGGTGCGCGATGTTCAGCAGCTTGGCTTCGGCGAAATAATTGCCGATGATTTGCAGGCCGACCGGGCGCTTGGCATTCTTTTCTCCCTGGCCGAAGCCGACCGGGATCGACATGCCGGGCAGGCCGGCCAGGCTGGTCGACAAGGTAAAGATGTCGGCCAGGTAGTTGGCGACCGGGTCGTTCGACTTCGATCCCAGGTCCCAGGCCACGGTCGGGGCCACCGGGCCCATGATGACGTCGCACTGGTCCTTGAAGGCGGCCTGGAAATCGTCGGCGATCAGGCGGCGGATCTTTTGCGCCTGCACGTAGTAGGCGTCGTAGTAGCCGTGGCACAGCACGTAGGTGCCGACCATGATGCGGCGCTGGACTTCCTTGCCGAAGCCTTCCGCGCGCGTCTTCTTGTACATGTCCTGCAAATCCTTGTACTCGGGCGTGCGGTAGCCGTAGCGGGCGCCGTCGAAGCGCGACAGGTTCGACGAGGCTTCCGCCGGGGCGATGATGTAGTACACCGGGATCGACAGCGCCGTCTTCGGCAGCGAGATCTCGACCAGGGTCGCGCCCAGCTTCACGAACTCGTCCAGCGCGGCGCGCACGGCCTGCTCGACGTCGCTTGCCAGGCCTTCGCCGAAGTATTCCTTCGGTACGCCGATGCGCAGGCCGCTCAAGGGCCGGTTCAGGTCGCGCGTAAAATCCTCGCGCTCGTTGCCTTGCTCGGCGGTGAGGCTGGTCGAGTCGCGCTTGTCGAAGCCGACCATTTCGTTGAGCAGCAGGGCGCAATCCTCGGCGGTGCGCGCCATCGGGCCGCCCTGGTCGAGCGAGGAAGCGAAGGCGATCATGCCGAAGCGCGACACGCGGCCATAGGTCGGCTTGATGCCGGTGATGCCGCAGAACGCGGCCGGCTGGCGGATCGAGCCGCCGGTGTCGGTGCCGGTGGCGGCCGGGGCCAGGCGCGCGGCGATGGCGGCGGCCGAGCCGCCCGAGGAACCGCCCGGCACGGCCAGCGCATCCCACGGATTCTTCACCGCGCCGAAAGCGGAGTTTTCATTCGCCGAACCCATGGCGAATTCGTCGCAGTTCAGCTTGCCGAGCGTGACCATGCCGGCGTCGCCGAATTTCTCGACCACGGTGGCGTCGAACGGGCTGACGTAGTTGCCCAGCATTTTACTTGCGGCGGTCGAGCGCCAGCCGCGCGTCACGAAGATGTCCTTGTGCGCGATCGGAATGCCGGTCAGGACGCCGGCGCTGCCGTCGGCGAAGCGCGCATCGGCGGCCTTGGCCTGGGCCAGCGACAGTTCTTCGTCGACGTGCAAAAAGGCGTTGTGCCCGCTGGCGCCGATGCGCTCCAGGTAGTGGCGGGCCAGCTCGGTGGCCGATACTTGTTTCGCGCGCAGGAGCGTGGACAGCTCCTTGATGGTCTTGTTGTGCATTGCTTCGATCCCTAGCGGTTATTCGATGACTTTCGGCACCAGGTACAGGCCGTCCTGGGCCTTGGGGCCGGGGCCTGGTAGTCGGCGCGGCGGTCTTCCTCGGTCACCACGTCGTCGCGCAGGCGCAGGGGCAGCGACAGGATCGCGGCCAGCGGCTGCGACAGCGGGGCGACGCCGCTGGTGTCGACCGCCTGCATCTGTTCGGCCAGGGCGAAGATCCCGTTCAGTTCACCCAATGCGATCTCGGCATGGGTATCGTCCATGTCGAGCTGGGCCAGGTTGGCGATCCGTTTTACGTCTGCAAGTGTCAGGGACATGGCGGGTGGCGCGGTTCGATGCCGCGTTCATAGAGGGTTGTGCAAATGATGAAATTTGGATAACAGCGCGTTACGGACGATAAAAGCTTACTAAAGATGGAGATTTGGCTCGCTGATATGCTGGAGAATGCATCCGTTTTCGCGCGTTTAATCGGTAAATTATAAGGTAGAATGGCGGGCTAATGCGTTCTCGGCGCCGAAAGCGGGCCGCCCCGCGCATGACAAGTCCGCGGCAGCGTTTCCATGGCCGTGGCAAGATTTCCCCGATTAATGTTTGGGGCCACGAAAATCGCACTGCGATCGATACAGCGAAAATTGGCCAACGGCAATTTTGTCGTTGAGAACGCCGAATCATGATGTCCAGCCGCCTCCGGGCTCGACAGGCATCGTGGTGGGTCCCAGGACCCGGCCGGCATCGCAGGATGCAGTGCGCAGCAGGTTTTTCGGGGTCCGCTTTACGCGCAGAGCTTGCGCATCAGGACACACATGTTTGGTTTTTTACGCAGCTACTTTTCGAACGACCTGGCTATCGACCTGGGCACCGCCAACACGTTGATCTACCTGCGTGGCCTCGGCATCGTGCTGGACGAGCCGTCGGTCGTGGCGATCCGCCAGGAAGGCGGTCCGAACGGTAAGAAGACGATCCAGGCAGTGGGCAAGGAAGCCAAGCAGATGCTGGGCAAGGTGCCGGGCAACATCGAGGCGATCCGGCCGATGAAGGATGGCGTGATCGCCGACTTCACCGTCACCGAGCAGATGCTCAAGCAGTTCATCCGCATGGTGCACGACTCCAAATTCTTCCGTCCGTCGCCGCGCATCATCATCTGCGTGCCGTGCGGCTCGACCCAGGTGGAGCGCCGCGCGATCCGCGAATCGGCGCTGGGCGCCGGCGCCTCGCAGGTGTACCTGATCGAGGAGCCGATGGCGGCCGCGATCGGCGCCGGCCTGCCGGTGTCGGAAGCGACCGGCTCGATGGTGGTCGACATCGGCGGCGGCACCACCGAGGTCGGCATCATCTCGCTGGGCGGCATGGTGTATAAAGGTTCGGTGCGCGTGGGCGGCGACAAGTTCGACGAAGCCATCGTCAACTACATCCGCCGCAACTACGGCATGCTGATCGGCGAACAGACCGCCGAGTCGATCAAGAAGGCGATCGGCTCCGCGTTTCCGGGTTCCGAAGTCAAGGAAATGGAAGTCAAGGGCCGCAACCTGTCCGAAGGCATTCCGCGCGCCTTCACCATCTCGTCTAACGAGATCCTGGAAGCGTTGACCGACCCATTGAACAATATCGTTTCCGCCGTCAAGAACGCCCTCGAGCAGACCCCGCCGGAACTGGGTGCCGACATCGCCGAGAAGGGCATGATGCTGACCGGCGGCGGCGCGCTGCTGCGCGACCTCGATCGCCTGCTGATGGAAGAGACCGGCCTGCCGGTGCTGGTCGCGGAAGACCCGCTGACCTGCGTGGTGCGCGGCTCCGGCATGGCGCTCGAGCGCATGGACAAGCTCGGCTCGATCTTCTCGTACGAGTAAGCCCGGGCGCCGCGGCACGCTGCCCGGCGTTGCCTACCGGCGCCATCGATGCTGGCGCCGGTATCGCCATGCGGCGCTCGATTTGACGTTGGCGCCCCGCGCCTGCATTATTGGAAGTCATGGAATACAGTCCTCCGCCGCTTTTCAAGCAAGGCGCCCCCGCAAGGGTGAAGGTGACGGTGTTCGCTCTGGTCTCGATCGCGCTGCTGGTCGTCGATGCGCGTTTTCATGCGCTCACCGCCGTGCGCCAGGTCGCGGCCACGGTCCTGTACCCGCTGCAGATGGCGGCCCTGGCCCCGCGCGACGCGGTGGCCGGCGCGGGCAGCTATTTTTCCTCCATCGCCGCCCTGCAAAAGGAAGTGCGCGACCTCAAGAGCCAGCAGATCGCGCTGGCCCAGGCCATGCAGCAGGCCCAGCTCCAGACCGCCGAGAACGCCCATTTGCGGCGCCTGATGGAGGCGCGCGAACACCTGCCGGTGCGCTCGCTGATGAGCGAGATCCTGTACGACGCGCGCGATCCGTCCACGCGCCGGGTCGTGCTCGACCGCGGCTCGCGCAGCGGCGTCAAGCTCGGCCTGCCGGTGATCGACAATGCCGGCGTGGTCGGCCAGGTCACGCGCGTGTTCCCGTTCACCGCCGAAGTCACGCTGCTGACCGACAAGGAGCAGGCGATCCCGGTGCAGGTGCTGCGCAGCGGCCTGCGCAGCGTGGCCTACGGCCGCGGCCATTCCGGCCTGCTCGATTTGCGCTTCGTGGCGCCCAACGCCGACATCCAGGTCGGCGACGTGCTGGTGACTTCCGGCCTGGACGGCATGTATCCGGCCGGGCTGGCGGTGGCCAAGGTGGTGCAGGTCGAGAACGTCGCGGCCGGCGCCTTCGGGCGCGTGGTGTGCCAGCCGCTGGCCGGGGTCGAGAGCAACCGCCAGCTGCTGGTGGTGATGTCCGACCAGGTGCTGCCGCCGCGTCCGCCGGAAGAGGCGCCCAGGACGCCGAGCACGGCCGCTTCGCGCCGCAACCTGCCGAAGATGGCGCCGATTCCGGCGCTGCCGCTGCCGGCCCAGCCGCTGGCGGTGCCGCCGGCTGCTGCCGGTGGCGCGGCCGGCGGCGCGCGCGTTGCCGGCGCGCCGGCCACCGGTACGCCGGCCGCCGGTACGCCGGCCGCCGGTACGCCGGCCGGCACGGCTGCGAATGCGGCACGTCCGGCCGGCACGGCGCCGGTGCCCGGCGCAACCGCCACCCGTACGATACCGGCGGCCGCAGCCGTTGTCCGTCCGGCCGCGGGCGGCGCCGGTACGTCGGCCGCCGGTGCGCTGGCCGCCGGTACGCCGGCCGCCGCGTCCACGGTCCGCCCGCCGGCCGCCAATGCATCGCCTGCCGTCGCGCCGGCCCCGGCGCGCGCCGCCGCGCCCGCCGTCCAGCCGAAGGAGGGCAACTGATGCCGACCCGTCCGCACTACATCCTGCTGCCGGTCAGCCCGCTGTTCATCGCCTTCAGCTTGGTGTGCGCCTTCATGCTGAACCTGCTGCCCTGGGGGCGCTGGTTCGGCGCGCCCGACTTCGTGGCGCTGGTACTGGTGTTCTGGGGCATCCACCAGCCGCGCAAGGTCGGCATCGGCATCGCCTTCTGCATGGGCCTGCTGATGGACGTGCACGACGCCACCCTGCTGGGCGAGAACGCGCTGGCCTACACGCTGCTGTCTTATCTCGCCATCATGATCCACCGGCGCGTGCTGTGGTTCCCGATCGGCACCCAGGCCATGCACGTGTTCCCGCTGCTCTTGATGACGCAGGCGATCCAGATCGTGGTGCGCTTCTTCGTGACCGGACGGTTTCCGAGCTGGCTGCACTTCCTGGAAAGCGTGATCGCCGTGGCGCTGTGGCCGGTGATCACCTGGATGCTGCTGGCGCCGCAGCGGCGCGCGGTGGACAAGGACCACACGCGTCCGATCTGATCCCGCCCGCTCCGAGCCAATTCGATACGCATTTTTCGCATGACTGAAATCAAAGACAGCGACCGCGAAATCCACCTGTTCCGCATGCGCCTGACGGCGATGGTGGCCTTCGTGTTCATTTGCTTCGCCCTGCTGGTGACCCGCTGGATCTGGCTGCAGGTGGTCAAGCACGACCAGTACATGGCGCAGGCCGAGGACAACCGCATCGCGCTGGTGCCGATCGTCCCGAACCGCGGCCTGATCGTCGACCGCAACGGCGTGGTCCTGGCCAGCAATTATTCGGCCTACACGCTCGAGATCACGCCGTCCAAGCTGGAGGCCAGCCTCGACTCCGTGATCGACGAACTGGCCAAGCTGGTCGCCATCGAGCCGAAGGACAGGAAGCGCTTCAAGCGCCTGATGGAAGAGTCGAAGAACTTCGCCAGCGTGCCGATCCGCACCCGCCTCACCGACGACGAGGTGGCGCGCTTCACCGCGCAGCGCTTCCGCTTCCCCGGCGTGGAAGTGCAGGCGCGCCTGTTCCGCCAGTACCCGCTGGGCGAAGTGGCGTCGCACGTGGTCGGCTACATCGGCCGCATCAACCAGAACGAAGCCAAGGCGATCGATGCCGGCGACGACGCCGCCAACTACAACGGCACCGACCACATCGGCAAGGAAGGCCTGGAAAAGAGCTACGAGCGCCAGCTGCACGGCCAGACCGGCTACGAGGAAGTCGAGCGCTCGGCCGGCGGGCGCGCCATCCGCACGCTGTCGCGCACGCCGGCCGTGCCGGGGACGAACCTGGTGCTGTCGATCGACATCGAGCTGCAGAAGGTGGCGGAAGAAGCCTTCGGCGACTTCCGCGGCGCGCTGGTGGCGATCGAACCCGAGACCGGCGACGTGCTGGCCTACGTGTCGCGTCCCGGCTTCGATCCCAACCTGTTCGTCGACGGCATCGACGCCCAGAGCTGGAACGAGCTGAACACCTCGCTCGACCGCCCGCTGATGAACCGGCCGCTGTCCGGCACCTATCCGCCCGGATCGACCTTCAAACCGTTCATGGCACTGGCGGCGCTGGAACTGGGCAAGCGCCGGCCGGAGCAGGGCATCAGCGACGCCGGCTTCTTCATGCTGGGCGGGCACCGCTTCAACGACGACAAGCCGGGCGGGCACGGCTACATCGACATGTACCGCTCGATCGTGATGTCGTGCGACACCTATTACTACCAGCTCGGCAACGACATGGGCATCGACGCCATCAGCGGCTTCATGGGCCAGTTCGGCTTCGGCGCGCAGACCGGCATCGACCTCGAGCACGAGAAGTCGGGCGTGCTGCCGTCGCAGCAATGGAAGCGCGAGCGCTTCAAGCGCAACCGCGCGGCCCAGAAGTGGGTCGGCGGCGACACCATTTCCGTCAGCATCGGCCAGGGCTTCAACAGCTACACCATGCTGCAGCTGGCGCACGCGGTCTCGACCCTGGCCAACAACGGCGTGGTCATGAAGCCGCACCTGGTCAAGATCCTCGAAGACCCGACCACGCGCCAGCGCACCCTGACGGTGGCGAAGGAATCCGGACGCATCCCGCTCAAGCAGGACAACATCGACGTGGTCAAGCGCGGCATGGTGGGCGTGATCGCCGACCAGAGCGGCACCGCCTACAAGATGTTCCGCAACATCTCGTATACGGCGGGCGGCAAGACCGGCACCGCCCAGGTGGTGGGCCTGAAGGGCGCCAAATACAACCACAACATGACGCCCGAGCGCCTGCGCGACAACGCGCTGTTCACCGCCTTCGCGCCGGCCGACAAGCCGCGTATCGCGTTCGCCATGGTGGTCGAGAACGCCGGCTGGGGCGGCACCATCGCGGCGCCGATCGCGCGCAAGGTGCTGGACTACTACCTGCTCGGCAAGCGCCCGGGCGAGAAGGACAAGCCGGCGCCCGTGCTGCCGAAGGACGACCAGGCGACGCCGGAGGAATCCTTCGGCCCGAGCGCCGGCGCGCCGAAACCGCCGGGTGGCGAAACCCCCGGCAACCAGGAGTAAGCGATGGCACACATTCCCGAGCGGCGCTCGCTCAGCCGGCGTATCAAGCCGTATTTCACGGTGTTCGACGGTCCGCTGGCGCTGATCCTGTTCCTGCTGTTCGGCGCCGGCCTGCTGACGCTGTCCTCGGCCGGGCACGACTTCCCGGGCCGCCTGGAGGGGCAGATGCGCAACATGCTGCTGTCGTTCATCGTGATGTGGGTGGCGGCCAACATCCCGCCGCAGACGCTGCTGCGCCTGGCGGTGCCGGTGTACACCTTCGGGGTGGCGCTGCTGGTGGCGGTGGCGCTGTTCGGCGTCATCAAGAAGGGCGCGCGCCGGTGGCTGCACGTGGGCGTCGACATCCAGCCGTCCGAGATCATGAAGATCGCCACGCCGCTGATGCTGGCCTGGTACTTCCAGACCCGCGCCAGCATGCTGCACTGGAAATCCTTCCTGGTGGCGGCGCTGCTGCTGGCGATCCCGTTCGGCCTGATCGTGCGCCAGCCCGACCTCGGCACCGCGCTGCTGGTCGGCGGCGCCGGCTTCTGGGTGATCTTCCTGGCCGGCCTGTCGTGGAAGGCGCTGGCGGCCCTGGTCGCCGCCGGCGGCGCCAGCCTGCCGGTGATCTGGTCGATGCTGCACGACTACCAGCGCGAACGCGTGATGACGCTGATCGACCCGACCTCCGACCCGCTCGGCAAAGGCTTCCACATCATCCAGTCGGTGATCGCGATCGGTTCCGGCGGCGTGACCGGCAAGGGCTACATGAAGGGCACGCAGGCCTACCTGGAATTCATCCCGGAGCGCACCACCGACTTCATCTTCTCGGTGTATTCGGAAGAGTTCGGCCTGGTCGGCAACCTGGTGCTGCTGTTCTTCTACCTGTTGCTGATCGGGCGCAGCATGATGATCGCGGCCAACGCACCCAACCTGTTCACGCGCCTGCTGGGCGGCTCGATCGCGATGATGTTTTTTATTTATGCCTTCGTCAACATGGGCATGGTCAGCGGCATCCTGCCGGTGGTCGGCGTGCCCTTGCCGTTCATGAGCTACGGCGGCACCGCCCTGATCACGCTGGGACTGGGCAGCGGCATCCTGATGAGCATCCAGCGCCACCGCAAGCTGGTGCAGACCTGACATGGGACGCAATGCCAAATCGATGATGCGGTTGAAAGGCGTGGCGCTGGCGCCGGCGGCCCTGGTGGCGCTGGCGGTATTGGTGACCGGCTGCGCCGGTAGCGGCGAGCGCAAGGGTGGGAATGCGTCGTGGTCGAAGGGTGCGTCGAAAGGGAAGGGCAATCCCGCCCTGCCGCGCGCCGGTTCCGGGCGCGGCGGCTATTACCAGGACGACGGCCCGGGCGCCAATCCGCCGCCCAACCTGGACAAGGTGCCGGACGCGGTGGTGCGCTACGAACCCTACGCGCGCGCCGCCAACCGTCCGTACGAGGTGTTCGGCCAGAACTACGTGCCGATGCTGGGCGACGAGCCGTTCAGCCAGCGCGGCGTGGCCAGCTGGTACGGGGTGAAATTCCACGGCCAGCGCACCTCGTCGGGCGAACCCTACGACATGTACGCGATGACGGCGGCGCACCCGACGCTGCCGATTCCGTCCTATGTGCGCATCACCAGCCTGGAGAGCGGGCAGTCGGTGGTCTTGCGCGTCAACGACCGCGGCCCTTTCCACGCCGAGCGCATCATCGACGTGTCGTACACCGCCGCCTACAAGCTCGGGCTGCTGGGCAAGGGCAGCCACCAGGTGCAATTGGAGCGCCTGTTCCCGGACGGCAGCCGCGCCGCGCTGGCGGCGCGCGCGGTGGCGCCGCCGGTGCCGGTCGTGCGCCCGCTAGCGGCGGCGCCTGCCGTGCTGCGGCCGGTGCCGGTCGCCGCGGCGCTGCCGGCGGCGCAGGTGCAATTGCAGCCGCAGCCCGTGCCGGTCGCAGTGGCGCCAGCGCAGCAGCAGTCGCAGTTCGCCGCGGGCGGCACGGCGCAGATGCAGACGCAGACGCAGACGCAGCCAGTTATGGCGGCGCAGTTCCAGCCGCTGCCGCAGCCGCAGCCGGTATCGCTGCCGGCGCCGCAGGCACGCGAAGCGTCCTTCGCGCCAGCACCCACGGCGGGAGCCGCATTGAAGCCTGGCTTCTACCTGCAGCTGGGCGCCTTCGGGCGCGAAGACAAGGCGCAGGAAATCGGCGCGCTGCTGCGCAAGAGCGGCATGGCGCAAGCGGTCGAGGTGGAGCCGGCTGGGACCGTCAACCGCGTGCTCAGCGGGCCGTTCGACACCCGTGACATGGCCTTGGATGCGGCGCGCGACGTGCCGGCCTCGCTCGGTCTCAAGCCGATCGTCGTGCGGCGTTGATCGATGGCGCCGGGTTTACGCTATCGACTAGCGCTATACTTGTCGGACAACAACGACCGGAGGAGCGCGCAACGCCATGGCTGTCACACCTGTCCGAACTGTCTGCGCTAGCCTGATCGTGGCAGGCGCACTGCTTGCCACGCTCCCGGTCGACGCCGCAAGCACCGACCCATTGGAAGCAGCACCTCCCCGCGCCATCAAGCCGGAAAGCACCATGGGCAAAAAGGAAAACTTTCCGTCGATCGACGTCATCGAGCGTCAGGAACAGGCGCTGCAGTTCACGTCATTCGACAACGACACTGCGCTCGCGATCGGCAACCGCATCGTCGAGCAGGCCAAGGCGGACAAGGTCGCGGTCACGGTCGACGTTACCGTCGAGCGCAACCCGGTGTTCTTCCACGCGATGGCCGGCACCAGCCCGAACAACATCGACTGGATCCGTCGCAAGAGCAATCTGGTCAATCGCACGGGCCACGCATCGTTCTTCAAGCACATCGAAGCCATCAACAACGGCCAGGACTTCAACAACTTGCCGGCGTTCGACCCGAAGGACTTCGCCGCCCACGGTGGCGCGTTCCCGATCATTCTGAAAGGCAGGGGCCAGATCGGCACGATCACCGTATCGGGCCTGGCAGGCGTGGACGACCATGCGATGGCCGTTCGCGCGCTGAAGTGGTACCTGAAGCAGGACGACGTGCCGCTCGACTGACGCGTCACCCGTCGTTCCCGCAGTACCGACCAACGGACGAGATCGGCCAGAACCAGACGTTGCAATGACTCATCCCCAGGGAACGCTCACACAACGAGACAAGATAGAGAAACGAATGAAATATGATGACGCTAGCTGGCATGTCGGCGGTGACTTTCCCAAAGAGCTACCACCAGAGGCTGGGGCAACCCACATCGGCATGTTTGCGGCTTGGTGCATGCTAAACGGACTCGCTGGGGAACTTCACGAGGTAGAACTCGACGACGATTTGCAGCATCTGCGGCAGCGTAAAGTCACTCCTGGCGCTTGGTTTATTGCTGCCTGTGACGGGAAACTTGTCGACGAAGACTTGAATGACGAGGGTAATGACTTTGCCAAAAGTTACTACAACGACGCTCAGCCAAACTATCTGAGCGACTTGACCAGGGCTGTTGGTGATCGCCTTCCAAGCCCCTATCATCTTCCCGACAGTTGGGATATCTATGATCAGCTTGCGCCATTGCTCACGTTTCGGTACGGGGAATGGAAGCAACAGAATAGTTAACGCGTTCGTTGAACCGCCGAGTTCGGCATGCTTTTCGGAACGTCCGCAATGGATCGAAAGCGGACAACGTGAATCGTGCCTGGCAACTGTTTTATTCGTCCCCGGCTTGGGTAACCGCATCAATATTTCCCTCTTGGTGACAGCTTTCTCGACACGACGGGCCGATACCCAAGGGTAGAGTCACTGCCTTACGCCCTGGTGTGGTAGCAATGTACTCATTCAGTACTGCTGTGCTGCCAGCGCGCCTTTCACCTCCCTCATATCACGCGCTCGCGTACGCCCGCTTGGCGCCTCCTGTCGATCGCGTCAGCGTTGCATAAACGTCTATACCGCTATCGAATATTTATCATTGGACATCCGCCTACCATTACCGTTTTTTCACATGGTAACTGCCGGTTTCTCCGAATTTTCCCAAGTTCATAAAGTGAAACCGCCATATGAATGCCTTCCCGAGCAATAATGTTAGCGCATAACATCAATGTTTGAGGAATTGACATCAATAACATTGCACTTCTACACTTGCAAATAAGCCATGGGACGGCCACGAGCACGTCCCAGGAAATAACAACAGCAAGGAGACAGCAATGCACCAGCCCCACCAGCGGCGCCGCGCGCACCGCCGGCAGTTTGCGCTCGGACTGAGCGTGCTCGCCGGTCTGATCAGCCAGGCATATGCCCAGGAAACCCCGACCGTGCAGGCCGACGCCACCGTCGTGCGGGTGACCGGCTACCGCGGCAGCCTGGAATCGTCGGCCAAGGACAAGAAGGAATCGGTCGGCTTCCAGGACACCATCAGCGCCGAGGACTTCGGCAAGTTCCCGGACAAGAACATCGCCGAATCGCTCAGCCGCATTCCCGGCATCCAGATCGCGCGCGACGTGACGGGGGAGGGCATGAACGTGCAGATCCGCGGCCTCGGCTCCAGCTTCACCAAGGTCCTGCTGAACAATGCCCAGATCGCGGTGGCCTCGTCCGGCCCGGTCGACGGCCAGAACAGCAACCGCGAGATCGACCTCGACCTGCTGCCGACCGACCTGTTCACCAAGCTCACCGTCAGCAAGAGCCCGACCGCCGAGATGCTCGAAGGCGGCGCCGCCGGCGTGGTCAATTTGCGCAGCGCGCGCCCGTTCGACAACAAGGGCAGCTACGTTTCGTACAGCGCCACCGCGCAGAAGCAGCAGATCGCCGACGGCGTCGGCGGGCGCGGTTCGCTCCTGGCCAGCAAGACCTGGGGCGACACCTTCGGCATCCTGGCCGGCATCTCGGTGAACCGGCAAAAGGCGCGCACCACCGGCTACGAGACCGTCGGTCTCACCAACGCCAACCTGTCGGCGGCGCAGAACCCGTCCAGCACGCGCAACAACACCGGCGGCGGCAACTGGACCATCCCGGCGGTCGTGCCGGCCGGCGCCGGCGCCGGGCTGGTGGCCGGCACCCCGATCAACCAGGCCTTTTTGCTGGCGCAGAACCCGGGCCTGAACATCACCCAGATCGACAACGCGCTGGTGCCGCGCCTGGGCCGCACCATGGATTACTTCGGCACGCGCGACAAGGCCGCCGCCATCGTCAGCGCCGAATGGCGTCCGACTGCCGGCCTGCACTTCTACGTCGACAGCATGTACAGCAAGCGCGACGACGACATGTCGCGCATCGCCTACACCTGGGCGGTGCGCAACAACTTCGAGATCCCGCTGAACATGCAGGTCGACCGCAGCGACTGCAGCAACGGCTGCACCGCCACCGCCGGCACCTTCGCCAACTCGCGCTACTTCATCGAATACGGCCCGCGCCGCGACAAGGTCAGCCTGAAGGGCATCAATCCGGGTATGGAGTGGAAGATCGGCCCGACGCTGAAGCTGGACGCGCAGGCCAACTACACCAAGTCGACCTTCAGCCACGAAGCGCCGACCGTCATGCCGATCACGGCCGACGGCAGCGGCCTGGTCGCCACCTTCGCCAACAACGGCGGCGGCGTGCCCTCGATCACCTTCAACCAGGACGTCAACAACCCGGCCAACTTCGTCTGGGCCGGCGGCCGCGTCAACATCCAGAACGAGCTGCGCGACACCAGCACCAAGGGTTTTCACACCGACCTGACCTGGGGCGACGCCAAGCTCAACCTCAAAACGGGTATCGCCTACGACGACATCGACCGCCGCATCCGCGGCCAGGACAATTCGGCCGCCTGGCAGGCGGCGGTGTGCGGCAACAACCCGAACGTGTTCCTGCAGGGTCCGAACGGCGCCCCCGTCTGCAATGGCGCCAGCACGCCGGGCGCCAGCGCCGCGGCGCTGTATCCCGGCTATGGCACCGGCTACACCGCCGGGCAGACCACGCCGCTGGTGTACCAGGGTTCCCTGATCCCGGCAGCGCAGCTGGGCAGCTACCTGGTGCCCGGCCCGTACGGCAAGCTGGTGATCGACTGGGACCGCTTCCGCAAGGATTCCAACTACGACTACTACAACTCGACCGCGCCGGATTCGACCAGCTCCTCGACCGGCGCCAGCGCCGGCTACGTGCGCGAGCGCGCCACCGGCTTCTACACCGAGATCAACGGCCAGGCGGACGCCTGGGGTTTCCCGCTGCGCTACAACGCCGGCGTGCGCTACATCCGCACCAAGCAGGAAGTCGGCTCGCTGAACTCCTTCAGCGACCCGCGCAACGCCACCCTGCCGCTGAACGGCTCGAAGTACCCGAACCAGGCGCAGTGGGTGTACCAGGACACCACCTACAACAACACGCTGCCCTCGGCCACCGCGGCCTTGACGCTGCGCGCGGACATCGTGGCGCGCGCCGCGCTGTCGAAGAGCATGACCCGCGCCAACCCGAACTCGCTGCGTCCGGGCATCAACTTCAGCTCGACCTCGGCCGACATCGGCACCATCGGCAGCCCGGAACTGCGTCCCTACCTGTCGGACAACCTGGACCTGGGCATCGACTGGTACACCGGCCGCGAAGGCTACGTCAGCCTGACCGTGTTCGAAAAGCGCGTGAAAGGCTTCACCGTCAACGAGAACATCAGCCTGCCGTTCAGCGCGCTGGCCGAGTACGGCATCACCTACAACAACCTGATCCCGACCCAGCAGGCGGCGATTGATGCGCGCGGCGGCCCCGGCGCGGCCACCGTGGTGATGACCCGCGAACGCAATGCCGGCGGCATCCTGAAAGTGCGCGGCCTGGAGATCGGCTGGGTGCAGCCGCTCGATAAACTGCTGCCGATCCGCGGCTTCGGCTTCAGCGAGACCGCCACCTTCATCAACCAGCAGGCCACCGGCGAGGGCACCAACGGCTTCGTGGCGCTGGGCGTGCCGAAGAAGAGCAACAACTTCGGCATTTATTATGAGAACGGCGGCTACACGGCGCGCCTGTCGCACATGTACCAGCAGGGCAGCCAGGGCGCCAGCGCCAACCAGAACGGCATCGCGCTGGCGGCGCTGTACGGCCAGGATTACAAGCAGGCCGACTTCTCGTCGTCGGTGGACCTGGAAAAGGCGCTCGACCGCGACGGCTGGCCGACGCTGACCTTCGACATCGTCAACCTGAACAAGGCCAAGCGCGAGTCCTACTTCCAGTTCACCAACGCGCAGTTCACGTCGTACAACCCGGGCCGCACCTTCCAGCTGGGGGTGCGCGGCAAGTTCTGATATAAACCGTTTAGTACATCATTGTCCCTGTTCCCGCTTTCGGCCCGCAGATGCTTGCCGGCCGAAAGCGGGGTTTTTTTATTTGCGCGCGACGCTCATTCGCCCTTGGCCATCTGTTCGAACACGCCGTCGCGCCGCACCCACGCATGGAACAGCGCGGCGCCCAGGTGGCCCAGGATGACCAGGAACAGCAGGTAGGCCAGCACGCCATGCAGCGGACGCAGGACACCGTACAGCGCCGGGCTGTGCGGCAGGATCGGCGGCAAGTTGACGCCGTCGAACAGCACGACCGGATAGGCGCCGGCCGACAGCATGGCCCAGCCGATCAGCGGCATCGCCAGCATCAGCGCATACAGCAGCCAGTGCGACAGCGTCGCTGCCAGCTTCTGCAGGCGCGGCAGGTCGGCCGGCAGCGGCGGCGGCGCGTGGCGCAGGCGGTTGGCTAGGCGCACGATCGCCAGCAGCAGGATCGCCAGCCCGAGCGGCCGGTGCAGGTCGATCAGCTGCTCGCGGTAGCGCAGCGAGGCCACCATGCCGGCGCCGATGAACAGCATGGCCAGGATGGCGACGGCCATCGACCAGTGCAATGCACGGGCCAGCAAGTTGAAATGGCGTCGTTGACTCATGGCTTGCTCCCGTCCTTGGCGTTGCCCTGGCTGATTTCGCGTTCGCGGCGGTTGAACGACACCGAGTAGACCGACGAGCGCGCGTGCAGGACCGGATCGTCGGTGCCCGAAATCCCTTTCGGCAGGATCAGGGGATCGAAATTCAGGTCCAGGCAGGGACCCTTGACTTGCGGCTCGGCGCGCACCAGCGTCAGCGTGCCGGCCGTGGTCTCGGGCCGGGTATCGGGCCACGCCTGGGACGGGTCCTCGATCGGATCGCCCGGCGCGGCGAACTGCATCACCAAATCCCATTGCAATGGGCCCGCGGCCAGGCGCCGGTCGAGGTCGGCCGCCAGGTAGTCGCGATCCGCTGTTTTCAGCTGCTCCGGATCGGCGGCGACGAAGGGCGTGTGCGGACGCATCGACCAGCGCACCGTGCGCACGGTGCCTCCGGCATCGGTCAGGCGGAAGGCATTCACGCCGTTGAAGCGGGTATTGGCCAGGCTGTCGGGCGTTTGGGCGTTTTTCGACCACGCCATGAAGCGCGCGATTTCCGGATGGCGCGCCAGCACCGCCTTCATCTTTTCCGGGTCCGGCTTGCCGGTGGCGGGGTCGGGCAGCTTGGCCGCGTTCATCGCCTGGAATCCTTCCGGCGTGGCCGCCGCGAAGAACGGAAAGCTGTTCATCGCCATGCGCCATTCCTGGCCATCGTCGGTCTTCAGTTGCAGCGCCATGCCGCGCACCGCCGCCTTGTTGTCGGGCGCATAGGGATCGTTGCCGGGATTGGAAAAGCGGCCCAGCACCGGCGTGGAGGCCTGCGTGAACACGCGCGCCGTGGACAGCCGCGCCGCCGCCGGGGCCGGTGCAAAGCTGCCGACGATGCAGATGCCCTTGCTGTGCGCACGGCGGAAGCCCGGGTGCGGGGAACCGCCGGCTTCGACGGTATTCACCATCGTCTGCGGCGTCAGGTTGCGCTGGCCGATCCAGCCGCCGGCCCAGGCGAAGGCCAGGGCCAGTGCAAGCAGGATCGCGGCGATCGCCAGCAAGGTTGGAAGGGTGCCGCGACGCGGCTTGGGTATCGACATGGAGGCCTGCTTTCGTTGAAGTTACCCGCGCCGGCGTTGCGCGGCGGGCTGGGCAGGGAATTGTCGCACGATTGACGGCATTGCGCCGTCAGGCGCCCTGGCGCATCAACCCTGGCCGCAGCTGCGCGCCTCGGCGCCGTCGAAGCGCTCGGCGTAGTTGGCCAGGCGCTTGCGCGTGGCCTCGTCCAGATTGCGCAGGCGGTAGCTGTAGCGCGTGCTCTGCGGGCCGCGCGGCAGGATGCGGGCGCTGTGCACGCCCTGCTTGTTGAGGTTGGCCAGCAGGGTCTGGGCGCCGCTCTCGGTCTTGAACATGCCCAGCGAGATCGCGTAGCGCATCGGCGTGTCGCCCTGGATGATGTAGAAGTCGCCGCCCACGCCGAGTTCGCGCAGCTCGCCGGCCTTGCGCTCGGCCGCTTCCTTGCTGCCCTGCGGCGGGATGTGCACCAGCCAGTTGGTGATCTCCTGTTCCTGGGTCTCGCGGCGCGCGCCGGGGAGGCGGTCGCCCAGGTCGAGCGCGGCCAGGCGCGCCTCGAAGCGCTTGGCTTGCGCGGCGTTGAGGGTGCCGACGTCGAGGCAGGCCAGCGCGCGCGGCGCGGGAGGCGGCGCCGGCGCGGCTGCGGGTGCCACGGTGGGGGCGGCAGCGGCGAGCGTCGCGCCGGCCGAGGCGGCGGGAGCGGTGGCAGTGGCGGCGCCCGAGCCTGCCGGAGCCGGTGCGCGAGCCTGCTCCGGCGTGGCGGCGACATCGCGCGCATCCGCCGGCACAGCTGCCGGGGCGGCAGCCTGCCCGGCATCGAGCAGCACCAGCTTCGGCGTGTTGAACTGGCGTTTCAGGCGCGCCGGTTCGTGTTCTTCTCCGCCGGCGCCGAGGTAGCCCTGGCCATAGGCGAACAGCGCGCCGTTCAGCGCCAGCAGCGACCAGAAGGCGAACCTCAGCACGTGCGAAGCTCCGGCGCGGCGGCGGCCGCATGCAGGCCGACCAGCACCAGGTTGTCCAGCAGCCAGTGCGGCGCCGACAGCAGCGGCGCGACGTGGCCGGCGGCGCCGCCGGACAGCAGGCACAGTTCGGCGCCGTGGGCGGCGCAGGCGCGCTCGATGGCGCCGGCCTGCGCCGACAGGCAGCCGGATAGGATCGCATCGCGGGTATTGTCGGCGAAGGCCGGGGCGCGGTCGCCGTGCGCCGTCACCTGCGGCAGCTGGGCGGTGCCGCGCGCCAGCGCCGACAGCATCATGCCCAGGCCCGGCAGGATCATCCCGCCCAGGAACTCGCCGTCGGCGCCGACTGCGTCGACCGTGGTGGCGGTGCCGCAGGTCGCCACCACCAGCGCCTTGTCCGGCGCCAGCGCGCGCGCGCCGAGCGCGGCGGCGAAGCGGTCGGCGCCCAGTTGGGCCGGCTCGCGGTAGCGGTTGCGCAGGCCGCCCAGTTCGGGCTGCGAAACGAACCATTCCGGCCGCAGCGGCGGCGCCAGCGCAGCCAGCAGGCTGTCCAGTTCGGCGCGCATGGCGGCGCCGGCCACGTTGGCGACGATGGCGCGCACGGGGGCTGCGCCGGCGCCGGCGCTGGCCGCATGCGCGGGCAGGTGCGCCGCCCACAGCGCCGGCAGGCGTTTTACGTCCGCATGCAGCACGGCGCCGTGCGCGATCCAGTCGCCGGGGGCGGTGCCGGCGCCGGCAATCTCATGCGCGATCGCCCACTTGACCCGGGTATTGCCTGCATCGACCAGCAGCAGCATCGTCGGCTCCTTTGTCCGTTAATCCGCGGCCTGCATCCGCAGCGACACGTCGCCGGCGGCGATGGCGATGCGGCCGTGCTCGCCGTCCAGCAGCAGGCGGCCGGCATCGTCGACCCCGGCGGCCAGGCCTTCGTGCAGGATTTTCCCGTGGTCGAGGACCGCCACCGGCTCGCCCTGCCAGCCGTGCAGCAGGTTCCAGCGCGCGCCGAAGGCGGCGAAGCCGGCCTGCGCGAACTGCTGCAGGGACGCCACCAGTCCGTCCAGGATCGCCGCCACCAGGGCGTCGCGGTCCATGCGCGCCAGCCAGGGCACGGCGGCCACGCTGCGGCCTATCCTGGCTTCGAGTTCGTCCGGCATCGCCAGGTTCAATCCGATGCCGACGATGGCCCAGGTGGCGTCGCCGGCCGGGCCGGCGGCGCGCTGCGTCTCGACCAGGATGCCGGCCAGCTTGTCGCCATCCTTGAGCAGGTCGTTCGGCCATTTCAGGCGCACCGGCTGGCCGAGCCGGTCCAGGGTCTCGGCCAGCGCCACGCCGACCGCCAGCGGCAGGCCGCTCAGTCGCTGCAGGCCGCCGTCGAATTTCCAGGCCAGCGAAAAGGTCAGCGAATGCCCCGGCGCCGACAGCCAGCTGCGGCCGGCGCGTCCGCGGCCGGCGCTCTGGTGTTCGGCCGCCAGCAGCAACGGGCCGGACAGCTGCGGGCCGCACGAGCCGGCGGCGCGCGCCAGCAGGTCGGCATTGGTGGAGCCGGTCTCGCGCACCACCTCGACCTTGGCCAGTCCGTCGCGCGCCGACTGCGACAGGGCGGCGATGCGCGCCGCATCCATGGCGCCGGGGCGCTCGCCGGCGGCGTGTGCGGCGGCGTTCATCGCTTGTCCGCCTTGGCCTTGGCCACCAGGAAGTCCATCACCTGCAGCGCCGCCGCCTGCTGCTGGGCCTCGGTGGCGCCTTCGTTCACGTGCGAGGGCGAGGTGGCGTAGCGGCCGTCGATCACGACCATCGGCCAGCGGTCGATACCGTAGGCTTCCACCATGGCGCCCGCGCGGCGCAGCCTGGCGCCGATGCCGAAAGAGCGGTAGGTGTCGGCGAATTTGGCGCGGTCGATGCCGTTCCTGGCCGCCCAGTCGAACACCTGCTCGTCGCTGGAAAGGCGCAGGTGCTCGACGTGCATGGCGTCGAAGGCCTTGCGGTGGTATTGCTCGAGCAGGCCCATGGCGTCCAGCGTGTAGAACAGGCGCTGCTGCGGCACCACGGCGTCGCCGCGCGGCACGTGCACGCGCTTGAACGCGATGCGGTCGCCCTGGTTTTTCACCCAGGCGGCCAGCTGCGGCTCGAAGGCGTGGCAGTGCGGGCAGTAATAGGCGAAGAACTCGATGACCTCGACCTTGCCGGCCGTGTCCGCCGGCTGCGGATTGGCCAGCACCAGGTACTGGCTGCCGGCCTGCGGGTTGGCGGCCGAACCGGAGGCGGCGCCGGCGGCGTGGGCGGGCAGGATGGCCGTGCCGGCGGCCAGGCCGAGCAGGGCGGTGCAGAAGCGGCGGCGTGGCGTGTGCATGCGTGGCTCCCGGTCAGCGCTGGTTGCGCACGATGGCGACGTCGACGCCGTTGTCGATCAGCTTGGCGCGCGCCTTGTTCATCGCCTCGACCTGGTTGAACGGACCCATGCGCACGCGGTGCAGCACGCCGCTGTCGCTGGTGCGGTCGCTGATCGCGGCCTCGAAGCCGAGCAGGGCCAGCTTGGCGCGGGTCGCCTCGGCGTCGGACATCTCGCGGAAGGCGCCGGCCTGCAGGTAATAGATGGTGTCGCCGGCGGCGGCCGGCGCGGCTGCGGTGCGCGCTGCCGGTGCGGCCGCGGTCGTGCGGCTGTCGGCGCGGGCATCGGCCCGGCTGTCGGCCCGGGTATCCGCGCGCGATTCGACGCGCGATTCGGAGCGCGATTCGGAGCGCGATTCGGAGCGCGATTCGGAGCGCGATTCGGCACGCGCATCGGCAAGCCGGTCGGCGCGGGCATCGGAACGCGATTCGGTGCGCGCATCCGGCCGCTCCGCCGGCTCCTTCAGGCCGGCGATCATCTGGCCCAGCGGATCGGCGTCGGCGCTTGGCGCCGGCTTGCTGTCCGGCGCCGGCCTGCTCCCGCTGCTGCCGCTGCGCGCCGCCGCCTTTTCGTTGACTTCGCGGTTGGCCTGGCGCGCCGCCTCCCGGTTGGCATACATCGGCTTGTTCGGATCCATCGCCTGGCCCGGCGCCGGGTCGGCCGGGCGGCCCGACTTGGCGGTCTTTTCGGTGAACGGCGAGGCGCCCTTGCTGATGGTCAGGGCCACCGCCACCGCGATGCCCAGGCCGACGATCAGGCCGATGATCAGGCCGGTTAAGGTGCTGCCGCGCTGGCGCAGCGGCGGGAAGTGGGTGCGGTGGCGGAGTACCTTGGTCATCTTGGCTGGGCGATGGGTTGGAAGGGGTTTACATCTTTTCCGGCGCCGACACGCCGATCAGCGCCAGGCCGTTGCGCAGCACCTGGCGGGTGGCGGTGGCCAGGGCCAGGCGCGCCAGCTTCAGGGCTTCGTCGTCGACCAGCCACTTGTGGGCGAAATAATAGCTGTGCAGTTCGCTGGCCAGTTCGCGCAGGTAGAACGCGACCTGGTGCGGTCCGAGTTCGGCCTGGGCGCGCTGCAGCATTTCCGGATACGCCGCCAGCTTGGCCAGCAGGCCCATCTCGTGCGGCGTGGTCAAGGGCGACAGGTCGACGCCGGCCAGCTGCGCGGTGTCGCCGCCCCAGTTGGCCAGCGCCGAGCAGATGCGCGCGTGGGCGTACTGCACGTAGTACACCGGGTTCTCGTCGTTGGTGGCCAGCGCGACGTCGACGTCGAACACGAACTCGGTGTCGGCCTTGCGCGAGATGAGGAAGAAGCGCACCGCGTCGCGGCCGCGCGCGATGTCGCCGTTGCCGGACCATTCGATCAGGTCGCGCACGGTGACGTAGGAGCCGGCGCGCTTGGAGATCTTGACCTCTTCGCCATCCTTCATGACGGTGACCATCTTGTGCAGCACGTAGTCCGGGTAGCCCTGCGGGATGCCGATGTTTACCGCCTGCAGGCCGGCGCGCACGCGCGCGATGGTGCCGTGGTGGTCGCTGCCCTGGATGTTGATGGCCTGGTCGAAGCCGCGCTTGAACTTCTGGATGTGGTAGGCCACGTCCGGCACGAAATAGGTGTAGGTGCCGTCGGACTTGCGCATCACGCGGTCCTTGTCGTCGCCGTAGTCGGTGGTCTTGAGCCACAGCGCGCCGTCCTGCTCGTAGGTGACGCCGGCGTCGACCAGCGCCTGCACGGCGGCTTCGACCTTGCCGTCGGCGTACAGCGAGGACTCCAGGTAGTAATTGTCGAACTTGACGCCGAAGGCCTGCAGGTCGATGTCCTGCTCGTTGCGCAGGTAGGCCACGGCGAAGCGGCGGATCGATTCGATGTCGCCGGCGTCGCCGCTGGCGGTGGCCGGCGCGCCGTCGCTGGCCGACACAGTCTTGCGGGCCAGGAAGTCGGCGGCGATGTCGCCGATGTAGTCGCCGTTGTAGGCGGACTCGGGCCATTCGGCGTCGCCCGGCTTGAAGCCGCGCGCGCGCGCCTGCACCGAATTGGCCAGGGTGGCGATCTGCACGCCGGCGTCGTTGTAGTAGAACTCGCGCGTCACCTGGTGGCCCTGCGATTCGAACAGCGAGGACAGGGCGTCGCCCAGCGCGGCCTGGCGGCCGTGGCCGACGTGCAGCGGACCGGTCGGGTTGGCCGAGACGAATTCGATGATCGCGTGGTGGCCGGCGCCGCCGCTGCCGCGGCCGTAGTCCTGTCCCTGCGCGAAGATGCTGCGCACCACCGACTGCTTGGCCGCGTTCGCCACGCGCAGGTTGATGAAGCCGGGGCCGGCGACATCGGCCGACTCGACCAGGCCGGCGGCGGCCGGATCGGCCAGCAGGGCCGCGACCAGGCGCGTGGCCAGTTCGCGCGGGTTGGTCTTGAGCGGCTTGGCCAGCTGCATCGCGATGTTGCAGGCGATGTCGCCATGGGACGGATCGCGCGGGCGTTCCAGGACGACATTGGGCTTTTGCTGCGCGGGCGTGAGTTTGGTGCCGGCGACGATCGGCGCCAGCGCGGCCTGGAACAGGGCGACGATGTCTTGTTTTTGTTGGGCGAGCATGGACGGTGGTCAGAAATGTAATGAATAGTGCAATCGGGAGGCCGGCCGGGATGCCGTGGGAGGCATCGACCTGCGGCTTGGGCCAGCGCTGGGACCATAGCCTGGAACCAGAGGCAAACAGCAAGCATTATACTGGTTTGACGCAACCCGGAACACGTTCCGGGGCGCCGCCGGTGCTTCCTCAAGCGCACGCAACGCGCGTCTGTTCCTCGCCACACTGCTTCTCGCCACGCTTACCCGCTACAATGTGCCTCTTTATGCACCGACCCATTCACTATGACTGAAAAGCGCCCGACGCTCACCCTCAAACCCAAGACCGCCAAGGCCGCCGGCGCGGCGCGTCCCGGCCAGCCGCGGCGGGCGCAAGGGCAGGGCCTGGGCCGCCCCGAGCAGCGCGGACCGGCCCAGGGCGGGCAGGGCGGTGCGGCGCGTGTCGTGGAACAGCGCGCCGGACAGCGCCCCGCGCAAGCGCCGGCGCGCGACCCGCGCGGCCAGGACCGCGAGCAGGAGCGGCAGCCGCGCAGCCGGCCGCCGCAAGCCGAACCGCAGGATGCGCTGCGCCCGGCCGCGCGCGCCGACGAGACCCGCCTGCGCCACAGCCACGAAGTCAAGAATCCGGTCCAGCTCGATTACCGTCCGCACCTGAAGCCCGATGCGCTGGCGTTCGCCCTGCTGGGCGCGGCCGCCAGCCTGGCGCGCGTGCGCGCCGGCAGCGCCCTGCCGCAGGCGCTGGCCGAGGTGTTCCAGGCCTACGACGCCACGCCGCAGGCGCGCGGCGCGATGCAGGACATCGCCTATCGCACGCTGCGCCAACTGGGCCGCAGCGAGACCCTGCTCGGCATGATGACGAACAAGGCGCCGGAACCGCCGATGCTGGCGTCGCTGTTGTGCGCGGCGCTGGCGCTGCTCGACCCGCCCGAAGGATCGGACGCGCCCTACGAAGCCTTCACCGTGGTCGACCAGGCGGTCGGCGCGGCCGCCGCGCACCCGGACTTCGCGCACGCCAAGGCGATGGTCAACGCCGTGCTGCGGCGTTTCCTGCGCGAGCGCGCGCAACTGCTGCAGGAGGCGCTGCGCGAGCCGCTGGCGCAGTGGAACTACCCGCAGTGGTGGATCGATGCGGTGCGCGGCGCCTATCCGGCGCAATGGCAGGACATCCTCGCGGTCGGCAACCGCCAGCCGCCGCTGACGCTGCGCGTCAACCGCCGCCGTACCAGCGTCGAGGATTACCTGGCCACCCTGGCCGCGGCCGGCATGCAGGCCCGGCAGGTGGGGCCCGCCGCGCTGCGCCTGGCGGTGCCGGTCAACGTCGGCCAGATCCCCGGTTTCGACCAGGGCCTGGTATCGGTGCAGGACGCCGGCGCCCAGCTGGCCGCGCCGCTGCTCGACCTGCAGGACGGCATGCGCGTGCTGGACGCCTGCGCCGCGCCGGGCGGCAAGAGCGGGCACATCCTGGAAACCGCGGACGTCCACCTGACCGCGCTGGACGTCGACGCGCGCCGCCTGGCGCGGGTCGAACAGAACCTGGAACGCCTGGGCTTGCGTGCCCGGGTCGCCGCCGGGGCCGCCGAGGAGCGCGGCTGGTGGGATGGCCAGGCGTTCGACCGCATCCTGGCGGACGTGCCGTGCACCGCCTCCGGCATCGTGCGCCGCCACCCGGATATCCGTTGGTTGCGTCGCAAGAGCGATACCCACCAACTTGCAACACTTTCCTCGAAAATACTCGACAATCTTTGGCAGATGCTGCGGCCCGATGGTAAATTCCTGTTCGTGACATGTTCGCTCTGGCCGCAGGAATCGGAAGCGCAGGCCGCCGCCTTCGCGGCGCGCAACGGCGCGGTCCGTCTCGATGCGCCGGGCCAGCTGCTTCCAACAAGCGGTGCCGGGCAGGATCATGACGGCCTGTTCTATGCCCTGTTCCAGAAGGTTGGGGCATAACGTCCCCCGACTATGGCATTTCGAGAAACCGTCGCCAGCGCCGGCCGTTCCGGCCAGGAAGCGTTGCCGTACCAGGCTGCGGCGTGCAGCGGTTTCGCGCGATGCCGCAACGCTTTTTGTAAGGCTGTGGCCCCAGTGATTGTACGATTTTTCCGCCTCCTCGCCTGCCACCTGATGCTGGTGCTTGCGTGCGCAACGGCGCAGGCGGCGGACGGGATCGACATCACTCTTGCCAACATCGAAGCCTCGGACGAGGGCTATCGCCTGCGCACCGTGTACGCGTTCGACCTGACGCCCGGCCTGGAGCAGGCGGTGCAGCACGGCATGCCGCTGTATTTCACCACCGAGATCGAACTGACCCGGCCGCGCTGGTACTGGATCACCGACGACAAGGCGGTGTCCTCGCGCCGCACGGTCAAGCTGCAGTACGACCTGCTCACCCGCATCTACCACATCTCCACCCCGGGCAGCGTGCAGCAGACCTTCGACACGCTCGAGGAAGCGCTGCTGTGGATCCGCCGCCCCGGGCGCTGGCTGATCGCCCCCAAGGGCGCCCTCAAGCCGGGCGAGAACTACAACGTCACCCTGCGCATGTTCATGGACCGCGAGTACCTCAAGAAACCGCTCCAGGTCGACGCCCTCAACAATTCCGACTGGCGCCTCACCTCGCACAGGAAGACCTTTACCTACCGTGCGGAGTAAGCCGTGACCAAGGCCTTGCGCTATGCCCTGGTGATCGGCAGCGCGATCGCCTCCATCCTGCTGTTCATCCTGGCGTCGGCGTCCGACAATTCGGCCTTCGTCGAAACCAATTTCTACTGGCTGCTGGGCCTGAACGGCGCGGTGGCGCTGGCGCTGCTGCTGCCGGTGATCGTCTACCTGGTGCGCCTGTACTCGCAGTACAAGGCCGGCAAGTTCGGCTCGCGCCTGATGGCGCGCCTGGTGCTGCTGTTCGCCGGCATCGGCATCCTTCCCGGGCTGGTGATCTTCATGGTGTCGGTGCAGTTCGTCTCGCACTCGATCGATTCCTGGTTCGACGTCAAGATCGAGGCCGCCCTGCAGTCCGGCCTGAACCTCGGCCACGCCGCGCTCGACGAAGCGCTGACCGACCTCGGCGCCAATGCCGGCACCATCGCCGCCACCATGGCCGGCCAGGACGAGCTGGCCGCGCGCACCCTGCTGGCGCGCACCATCGAAGACACCAGCGGCATGCAAAGCGCGATCCTGCTGTCGGCCGACGGCAAGGTGCTGGCCAGCGCCGCCGAGGACCGCAACGCCGACCTGACCCCCGACCTGCCGAGTGCGCAGATGCTGCGCCAGGGCGCCATGCCCGGCGGCTATGCGCGCACCGAGGGCGGCACCGAGCACGAGCTGCGCGACGACAA
This sequence comes from Massilia forsythiae, assembly GCF_012849555.1. Taxonomy (NCBI): domain Bacteria; kingdom Pseudomonadati; phylum Pseudomonadota; class Betaproteobacteria; order Burkholderiales; family Oxalobacteraceae; genus Massilia; species Massilia forsythiae. The sequence continues at coordinate 1,023,664 of NZ_CP051685.1, read as the reverse complement.
CGGCGAGCAGCCCAGCGGCCTGGACGCCGCCACCGGCCTGCGCCTGCGCGTGGTGGTGGCGGTGCCGGAACCGCCCGGCATGGCGCCGCGCTACCTGCAGCTGATGCAGGGCGTGCCGGTCAACCTGGCGTCCAACGCCGAGGTGCTCAGCACCGCCTACCGCGAATACCAGGAGCGCTCGGAAGCGCGCACCGGCCTGCGCAAGATGTACATCGGCACCCTGACGCTGACGCTGCTGCTGGCGGTGTTCGGCGCCATCGGCAGCGCCTTCCTCATCGCCGGCAACCTGGCGCAGCCGCTGCTGGTGCTGGCCGAGGGCACGCGCGCGGTGGCCGAGGGCGACCTGTCGCCGCGCCCGATCGTCGAGACGCGCGACGAGCTGGGCACGCTGACGCAGTCCTTCAACGCCATGACCGGCCAGCTGTTCGAGGCGCGCTCCGCGGTGGAGCGCAACCGCGCCGCGCTGGAAAGCGCCAAGGCCCACCTGGAATCGGTGCTGGCCAACATGTCGGCCGGCGTGATCGTGATGGACAGCGAGGGCGTGGTGGTCAATTCGAACGACGCGGTGCACCGCATCCTGGCGGTCGACGTCGCCTCGCTGGCGGGACGCCCGCTGGATGCGATCGCCGGCCTGGAAGCCTTTGCCGGCGCCGTCACGCGCGCGTTCTCCGCCCAGAGCGCGCAGAGCGCGGCGCGCAGCGCCGCCCAGCAGAATACCCAGGCGCCGGCCGGCCGCATCCATGCGCGCGGGCCGCTGCGCGCCCACTGGCAGCAGCAGATCGAGGTGCCGCGCCGCGCCGGCAGCGACGACGACCACGACCTGACGCTGCTGGCGCGCGGCTCGCGCCTGCAGGTCGGCACGGGCAGCGGCTTCATCGTGGTGTTCGACGACATCTCCGACGTGATCTCGGCGCAGCGCTCGGTGGCCTGGGGAGAAGTGGCACGGCGCCTGGCGCACGAAATCAAGAACCCGCTGACGCCGATCCAGCTGTCGGCCGAGCGCATGCAGATGAAGCTGGCCGACCGCCTCGACCAGCAGGGCGCCGAGCTGCTCAAGAAGGGCACCGACACCATCGTCAACCAGGTCGACGCGATGAAGCGCATGGTCGACGACTTCCGCGACTACGCCAAGGCGCCGCCGGCGGTGCTGTCGCCGCTCGACCTGAACGCGCTGATCGGCGAGATCCTCAACCTGTACCTGGCCGAGGACGATTCGGACGTGATCCACGTCGGCCTCGCCGGCGGGCTGCCGATGGTGATGGGCGACGCCACCCAGCTGCGCCAGGTGATCCACAACCTGCTGCAGAATGCCCAGGATGCGCTGTCCGACCGCGGCCAGCAGGCGGCGCCGCCGCGCGTCGACGTCACCACCGACGCCATCCACTACGTCGGCGCCGACGGCGCCAGCGGCACCGCGGTGCGCCTGTCGATCGTCGACAACGGCCCCGGCTTCGCGCCGCGCATCCTGTCGCGCGCCTTCGAACCCTACGTCACGTCCAAGGCGCGCGGCACCGGCCTGGGCCTGCCGATGGTGAAGAAGATCGTCGACGAACACGGGGGCCGCATCGACGTCGCCAACCGCGCCGACGGAACTGGCGCTTCGGTATCGATTTTGCTGTTAAAGTTAGCGCCAGAGGCGAACTTGGCCGCGAGCTTGGAAGACAAGTGAATCGCGCTTAGAATGTTGATTGCAAGTCAACCGGTGGATGCACAGGCGGGGAGCACGGACGTGAACGGAACGGGTCAGATCAGGAAGGCAGAATAAGAGATGGCGAACATACTCGTAGTTGACGATGAAATGGGCATCCGCGAGCTGCTCTCGGAAATCCTGGGAGACGAGGGGCACGCGGTGCAGCTGGCGGAAAACGCCCAGCAGGCGCGCCAGGCGCGCCAGCAGGGCGCGCCCGACCTGGTGCTGCTCGACATCTGGATGCCGGATACCGACGGCGTCACCCTGCTCAAGGAGTGGCAGCGCGACGGCCTCCTGAGCATGCCGGTCATCATGATGTCCGGCCACGCCACCATCGACACCGCGGTCGAGGCCACCCGCATCGGCGCCCTGAACTTCCTGGAAAAGCCGATCGCCCTGCAGAAGCTGCTCAAGGCGGTGCAGCAGGGCCTGGCGCGCGGCCAGGAAGTGGCGCGCGCGCCGGCGATGGCGCCGCGTCCGGCCATTGCTCCGTCCAGCGCCGTGGCGGCGCCGGAGCCGAGCGTGCAGGTGCAGCCGATGTACGCGCCGCAGCCGCCGCAGGGCAGTGCGATCGGCATCGCCCGCCCGGTCAACAACGGCGAGGCGCACGCGCACGGCTACACGCTGTCGTTCGACCTGCCGCTGCGCGAGGCGCGCGACGCCTTCGAACGCATGTACTTCGAACACCACCTGGGCCGCGAAGGCGGCTCGATGACGCGCGTGGCCGAAAAGACCGGCCTCGAACGCACCCACCTGTACCGCAAGCTCAAGCAGCTGGGCGTCGAACCCGGCAAGCTGGGCAAGAAAAGCGTCCAGTGACGCCGCCGTGCGCCACGGCGCGCGCCTGCGCGCCGTGGCGCATGTCCGTTCGACTCTCCATTCCCATGAACGATCGCCAGCCGCCGGGTGCCCGCATGCCGCGCGTCGTCACGACCCTGGTGGTCAGCGCCGGCGCCGCGGTGCGCGAGCAGGCGATCTGCGCGCGCCTGTCCACGCTGGCGGCGGCGCCCGTGCCGGACGCCGGCAAGCCCATGGCGGGCGCGCCGGCTGTCATCCTGGAGGGCATTGCTTCCGGCAGTTCTCCCCTCGACATCCTGGCGCCGCAATTGCACCTTGCGCGGATCGCGCCCGGTTGCCTGTGCTGCAGCGGCAATCTGGTTTTGCGTGTAACATTGAATCGCCTGCTGCGCCAGCGACCCGGCCGCCTCTTCATCGGCGTCGCCCGCAGCGAGCACCTTGATCAGTTGCGATCGTGGTTGCAGTCCGAGCCATACGATCAGCTGTTGACGCTGACTCCCGACATCGACGCACAGGACGTTTGATTGCAATAATTGCAATTGGCTGGGCTTGAAATCGGTTGCGGCGCCACCACTTTCTTGTTGAAGCAGTCAACACCAAAGTGGAATGTCAGCCGTCCGCCGCCGGACGGCGATTCGCACAAATCTGATCGAGTGAAGGAGTCATCATGAACATGATCTATAACAGCGAACAGTACAGCGTTGTCGAGTTCGGGGTCGACCATAACCTCGAAGCGCTGCGCTTCGGCGGCTATGAAATCGTCGACAAGTCCGGCCGGCGCGAAGCATTCATCGGCGGCAAACTGGCGCAAGCCTTCCGGCGTGACGTGAACACCCTGATCGCCAGCGAGCCGACCATGGAAGAGGTCGACGACTTCCTGGGGTCCTACGACACCCTTATGAGCCAACCGGTCGTACTGCATTGACGTTCGAAGGTTCCGGGCCATCCCAGTGATTGGCCCGGCCGCAAGCAGCCGTGGTTCCGGTATCATCCGCGTCGTAGCGCCATCCTCCTTCCTCGCAGTCTTCCTCCCCGCCAGCAAAATCGCGTTCTTCCCGTCTCGCATGGTAAGCTCCCTCCATGTGTCAACTTCTTGCCATGAACTGCAATGTCCCTACCGACATTGTCTTCAGTTTTACCGGGTTCGCCCATCGCGGCGGACGTACCGATACCCATCATGACGGCTGGGGCATCGCCTTTTTCGAAGGCGCCGGCGTGCGCCATTTCGTCGATCACCAGGCCGCTGTCGCCTCGCCGATCGCCGAACTGATCAAGCGTTATCCGATCAAGTCGCTGAACGTCATCGCCCACATCCGCAAGGCCACGCAAGGCCAGGTGACGCTGGAAAACTGCCATCCCTTCGTGCGCGAGATGTGGGGGCGCTACTGGGTGTTCGCCCACAACGGCGACCTCAAGGATTTCGATCCGGTGTTCGACGGCCCGTTCCGGCCGGTCGGCACCACCGACAGCGAGCGCGCCTTCTGCTTCCTGCTGCAGCAATTGCGCGAGCGCTTCGGCGACCATCCGCCCGCCATGCCGGCCCTGCGCGCGGCGATCGCCGACCTGGTCGCCGTCGTCGCCCGCCACGGCACTTTCAACATGATGCTGTCGGACGGCACCGCGCTGTTCGCCCATTGCTCGACCAAGCTGTGCTACGTGGTGCGCCAGTACCCGTTCGCCGCCGCCTGTCTGGCAGACGAAGACCTGTCGGTGGATTTTTCCCAGGTCACCACGCCCGACGACCGGGTCGCCATCATCGTCACCACGCCCCTGACCACCAACGAAGCCTGGACCGAATTCGCCCCCGGCGAATTGAAGGTGTTCGTCGATGGCTGGCCGCAGGCATGAGGCCGGCGGCGCCGGCAGTGCGGGCGTGATCCGGATGACACGTTTTTTAGAGGAAATAAGTTTCATCTAATCACCGTCAACGCGGAATGCGTTAAAGTGATTGCTTCGATCGTGAGGGGCCGACATGACCAATTCCGCCAGCCTGGACCAGACCAACCTGCCGCTGCGTGTGCGCGACTTTTATCTGGGTCGCCAGCCGGTGCTCGACCGCAACCAGGCCTTGTACGGCTATGAACTGCTGTTCCTGACCGGTACCCATGGCGCCATCGGGCGTTCCGGCGTCAACCCGGTGCCGGTGGCGGGCGGCGTCCCGGCAGCGGCCGGCGTCCCGTCGCCGGAAAGCGCCGGCTTGTCGGCCACCGCGGCCGTCATCGCCCACACCGCCCAGCTCGGCCTGGCGCGCGCCATCGGCGACGCCTGCTGCTTCCTGAACGTCGACGCCGAGGTGCTGGCCAGCGACATCTTCGCCTTCCTGCCGCGCGAGCGCACCGTGCTCGAGATCGCCGCGTCGGTGGTGCCGGACGCGGACATGCTGGCGCGCCTGCGCGAGCTGGGCACGCACGGCTTCCGCTTTTCGCTGGACGGCCTGGACAACAACCACGGCGACAGCAACGCCCGCCTGCAGCGCCTGCTGCCCTCGTGCAGCTTCGTCAAGCTCGACCTGCGCCGCACGCCGCAAGCGGCGCTGGCGACACTGGTGCCGCACCTGCAGAAGCTGGACAAGATCGTCATCGCCGACCGCGTCGAGACGCGCGAGCAATACCAGGCCAGCATGGACGCCGGCTTCGACTACTTCCAGGGTTTTTATTTCGCGCGCCCGGCGGTGCTGGGCGGCCGCAAGCTCTCGCCCTCGCAATCGGCGGTGCTGCAGCTGATGAACCAGGTGACCTCGGACGTCGACAACGCCGACATCGAGCGCGCCGTGAAGCGCGACGCCACCCTGGCGCTGAACCTGCTGCGCCTGGTGAACACGCCGGCGGTGGGCGCGCGCCAGCGCATCGACTCGATCAGCCAGGCGCTGCTGGTGCTGGGCCGGCGCCAGCTGCAGCGCTGGCTGCAGATCATGCTGTACGCCGAGCCGTCCAACCACGGCCATAACCAGACCCCGCTGCTGATGCTGGCCACCACGCGCGCGCGCCTGATGGAACTGCTGGCGCAGCGCTTGCGTCCGGCGCAGCGCAGCCTGGGCGAGATCGCCTTCACGGTCGGCATCATGTCGCTGATGGACGTGCTGTTCGGGATTCCGATGACCGACATCGTCGACCAGATCCCGGTCAGCGACGAGATCCGCCAAGCCCTGCTCAAGCGCAGCGGCTTCTTCGGCGAGCTGCTCCGGCTGGCCGAGAACATCGAGAGCGCCGACAGCGACGACGCGGTGGGCGACACGGTGCTGCCGGCCCTGAAGGGTCTGGCGATTTCCGGCGACGAGATGCTGGAGCTGGAAATGGCGGCGTTCCAGTGGACCGACACGGTGGTGCGTTACGCCATCTGAAGGCACCGCGCTGGAGCGGCCGCACGAAAGTTTTACTGCGGCGGCTGGCCGTTGGAGGCCCGCAGGCCGGCATCCACCGGCAGGTTGACGCCGGTGATCAGGCGCGCGTCGTCGCTGGCCAGGAAGGCCATCGCCGCCGCGATGCCTTCCGGGTCCTCGGGCGCGCCCAGCGGCATGCGTTCCTTGAACTTGGCGACCAGTTCGGCGTCGTCGACCATGTCCTCGGTCATCCCAGTCCTGGTGAAGCTCGGATTGACCGCGTTGACGCGCACGCCGTCTTTCGCCGCATCCATCGCCATCGCGCGCACCATGTTGCTGACGGCGCCCTTCGAGGTGTTGTAGGCGAACAGTTCCCAGTCGCCGCCCAGCCCCGAGACGGACGAGGTCATGACGATCGAACCGCGCGTCTTCACCAGTTCCGGCATCGCCGCCTTGGCCATGTGGAAGTAGCCGGTCACATTCACCGCCATCACGCGTTCGAAGTCTTCCTCGCTGGTCTGGGTGATGTCGCCCTCGCTCGCGATGCCGGCGTTGTTGACCAGGATATGCAGGCCGCCGAAGCGCTCGACGGCGGCCTTGACGGCGGCGGTGGCGGTCTGTTTGTCGGCCGTGTCGCCGACCTGCACCAGCACCCGCTCCTGCGGCAGCGCACCGGCGGCTTTCTCGAGGCCGGCTTCGTCGATGTCAAGCATGACGACGCTGGCGCCCTCGTCGAGGAAGCGGCGGGCGGCGGCCAGGCCGATGCCGGATGCTGCGCCGGTGACGAGTACGGTTTTTTCCTTGAAACGGCTCATTGATTTCCTTTCACGCAGGCCATGACGGGCCCGATTAGTTGACGGGATTTTAATGCCGACGATAGCACAGGCATGCGTCCACAGCCTTTTCGATGCAGGCAGGCAAATTCTCCATTTATCGCTTCATCGGGCAGTCCGTCGCAGGACCAGCCGTCGCCATCACTGCGCAGCTACAATGCCAAGCCATCCACTGTCATGGAGTCCATATGTTTGTGCGCCGATCCTGGATCACGACCCTTGCCTGTGTCTCCTGCCTGTCGCTGCTGTCGGCCTGCGCCGCCGTGGACAATGCTGTCAACGCTTCCCTGATCGATCGCCATGTGCCGAAGGATTACAGCGGAGTGATTGCCGTGCGCCCGAACGCGCATGCGGCCCTGGTCACGCAAGCGCGTGGCCTGGCCATGCGCGAGCAGGTGCGGGCAAACACCGCGGACACCCGCTTCCTGGTCGGCTCGGCGACCAAGTGGGTCACCGCCGTCGCCGTGCTGCGCTTGGCTGATATGGGCAAGCTCGATCTGGATGCGCCGATCGCGCACCACCTGCCGGAACTGCCGCCGCAGAACGGTGCGGTCACGTTGCGGCAGCTGCTGTCGAACCGCAGTGGCATTCCGAATGGCCTGGCGAACGCGCTGCGCAAGGATCCATCGATCCGCAACCTGGACCTCGGACCGGTGGCGGGCGCGCTGCGCTTCGGCGCCGGCGCGCTCGATGCCAGGCCGGGCACGAAATGGGATTACTCGGTGACCAACTGGCTGCTGGTGGCCGCCATCGTGGAACGGGCAAACGCGAAACCGTTTACGGAAACGGTGGAACAGCTGGTGCTGGCCCCGGCCAGGGTGCGCGATACCGGTTTCGCGGACAGCGGCTATGACGATGCAGTCGGCATGGCGGTCGCCTACGATGTCGCGGGCGGGCGCAAGACGCCGCCGGCGCCGCCCATGGTGGCAGCCAGCGGCACCTTGTACAGCACCGTGCGCGATCTGGTGGCGATCGCCGATACCGTGTATTCCACGACGCTCCTGTCCGCCAAGGCACGCCGGGAACTGATGACGATCCAGGTGGCGTCCGAGGATTATGCCTTGGGGGGCAGGGTCAAGACGATCACGACGAAGGAGGGACGCCGGACGCTTGCATGGGAATCCGGCGTCATCGGCGGGTACAAGACGCTGCTTGCCTACGATCCGAACGATGGCCGCGTCGTCGTCCTGCTCAACAATACCGACATGCAGCAATCCGAGCAGGCCGGGGTCGCCATCGCACTGTTCGACGATATGGGCGTGGAGCGCGCCGCCTGGTGACGAGGCGCCGCCGGCGTCAGTGCAGCTTGACGGTCGCCACCGCGCCTTCCTCGCGCACCGCCATGGCGGCATCGCCGAACGACGGCGGCCCGAACTTGCCGCGCGCGTCGCGGCTGAAGCCGTAGTTCTCGCTCGGGATGCCGATGAAGTTGCGGTCGAGCTGGTTGTTCTCGTTGGCGTCCTGGTAGGCCAGCACGGCCCAGGTGCCGGCCGGGACGTTCGGGACCGTCACCACCGTCTCGGCGGCGGTGGCCGGCGCCGAGGCGCTGTAGGCGCACTGTTTCAGGAAGCGTTCCTGGTCGCACACGGCGACGTTGATCTTGCCCTTGCCGGGGGTGACGCCGGTGACGTGGACTTCGACGTTGGCGGCGCTGGCGGCGGCGCTCAGGCAGAGCAGGGCGCAGGCGATGGCGGCGCGCGGGAGGGACAAGGAGAGGGTAGGTTGCATGAGGGGTCCTGATTGGCTCGGTATGGGTCCCCGCCTGCGCGGGGACGACGTTTTTAGGTCAGCAATATTATTCAGGACGCCGATGCGTCCCGTGGACGGTGACAGCGATGGCATGGCGTCCAAGCCGTGCGCGCAGGCGGATATGGTAGGCTGTTGTCATCCCATTCACACCGCCGATCCGGCGTTCGCATCCATGTTGTGGAATACGCTCATCGTCCTGGTCACCGTCGCGCTGATGGAATTGTTTTCCATCGTCGCGCACAAGTACATCATGCACGGCTTCGGTTGGGGCTGGCACAAGTCGCACCACGAGCCGCGTACCGGCTGGTTCGAGAAGAACGACCTGTTCGCCGTGGTGTTCGCCGGCGTGGCGATCGCGCTGATCTACGCGGGCACGCGCGGCCACCATCCGCTCGAATGGATCGGCGCCGGCATGACCGCCTACGGTGCCCTGTACTTCGTCGCGCACGACGGCCTGGTGCACCGGCGCTGGCCGTTCCGCTACACGCCGCGCAGCGGCTACCTCAAGCGGCTGTACCAGGCGCACCGCATGCACCACGCGGTGCCCGGCAAGGAAGGCGCGGTGTCGTTCGGCTTCCTGTACGCGCCGCCGGTGGCCGACCTCAAGCGCCAGCTGCATGCGCTGCACGGGGGACGCCCGCCGCAGGTTCATCCGCAGCCGCCTGCGGACGCTGCCACAGACCGGTGCGCCGCGCCGGCAGCCCCGCCAGACGCGAGCCGAGGGCGCTGACGCCGCCCTTGGCCAGCAGCCACAGCTTGGTCGCCTTGGACGTGCCGACGCGTTGGTCCCAGGCGTGCGGGCCGCGCCGCTTCACCTCGATGCCGATTTGCCGGTACACGTTGCGCGCGGTGGCGATGGCCCAGGCCGACCGTGTCGGCAGGGCGGCGATGCCGGCGGCGGCCGAATCGTAGTACGGTTCCGCGTGATCCACCAGGCGCGCCGCCACCCGCGCCAGTGCTTCCCGGTGGCGCGGCTGCGCCACTTCGTGCGGGGCGATGCCGGCCTCGCGCAGCCACGCGGCCGGCAGGTAGCAGCGCCCGGCCTCGGCATCCTCGACGATGTCGCGCGCGATGTTCGTCAGCTGGAACGCCAGGCCCAGGTCGCAGGCGCGGTCCAGCACCGCCTCGTCGCGCGCGCCCATGATCTGGGCCATCATCAGGCCGACCACGCCGGCCACGTGGTAGCAATAGCGCAGGGTGTCGTCGATGGTCTCGTAGCGGGCGCCGTCGACGTCCATGGCGAAACCGGCCAGGTGGTCGAAGGCGTAGCGCGGCGCGATCCGGTGTCGCTGCGCCACTTCCTGGAAGGCGGCGAAGGCCGGGTCGCGCATGGTTTCGCCGGCGTACGCGCGCCGGGTCTGCTCGATCAGCAGGGCCAGCTGGCGCGCGGCGTCGTCGGGCTGGCGCGGTACGGCATTGAAGCCGAGCTCCTGGCCGTCCACCACGTCGTCGCAATGGCGGCACCAGGCGTACAGCATCAGCACGCTGCGCCGCGTGCCTTCGTCGAACAGGCGCGCGGCGGCGGCGAAGCTCTTCGAGCCGACCGCGATGGTGCGGGTGGCGTGCTCGAGCAGGGCGGGATCGGCGGCGGCGCTCATGCGATGGCCCTGGCCTTGCCGTAGGCGCGCACGTCGTCCAGCATCAGGCCGGCGGTGGCCTTGGCCGAGCCGATCACGCCCGGCACGCCGGCGCCCGGATGGGTGCCGGCGCCGACCAGGTACAGGTTGTGCAGGTCGGCGTCGCGGTTGTGCGGACGGAACCAGGCGCTCTGGGTCAGGATCGGCTCCAGGGAGAAGGCCGAACCCAGGTGCGCATTGAGCTGGTCGCGGAAATCGAAGGGCGTGAAGATGCGGCTGGTGACCAGCTGGCTGCGCAGGCCCGGCATGTAGCGCTGTTCCAGGTAATCGAAGATGCGGTCGCGGTAGCGCGGTCCCTCGACGTCCCAGTCGATGTCGGCATTGCCCAGGTGCGGCACCGGCGCCAGCACGTAATGGGCGCCGCAGCCGGGCGGGGCCAGTGACGGATCGGTGACGCAGGGCGCGTGCAGGTACAGCGAAAAGTCCTCGGCCAGCGTGTCGCCGCCGAAGATTTCCGTGATCAGCTCGCGGTAGCGCGGGCCGAAGCACACCGTGTGGTGGCGCAGCTGGCTGTGGTGCTTGTCCAGACCGAAGTACAGCACGAACAGCGAATTGCTGAAGCGTTTCTTGTCCAGGCTGGCGGCCTGCGAAACGCCGCGCGGGTGCTGGCCCAGCAGCCTGGCGTAGGTGTGCATGACGTCGGCGTTCGAGGCCACCGTGTCGGCTTCGAACAGGCGGCCATCTTCCAGGCGCACGCCGCTGGCGCGATCGCCCCGGGTCTCGATACGCGCCACCGCGGCATTGAGCTCGATGCGCCCGCCGATGTCCTCGAACAGCCTGACCATGCCGCGCACCAGCGCGCCGGTGCCGCCGCGCGGGAACCACACGCCCCACTTGCGCTCGAGCGCGTGGATCAGCGTGTAGATGGACGAGGTCGCGAACGGATTGCCGCCCACCAGCAGCGAGTGGAAGGAAAACGCCTGGCGCAGGTGTTCGTCCTGGATGAAGCGCGACACCAGGCTGTACACGCTGCGCCAGGCCTGCAGGCGCGCCAGTTGCGGACCGGCCTGGATCATGTCGCGGAACGACAGGAAGGGGACGGCGCCGAGCTTGATGTAACCCTCTTCGAACACCGCCTTCGAATACGCCAGGAATTGCCGGTAGCCGGCCACGTCGGCCGGGTTGCGCGCGTGGATCTGCCGGTCCAGCGCTTCCTGGTCGTTGTCGTAGTCGAAGTGGCTGCCGTCTTCCCAGCACAGGCGGTAGAACGGCGACACTGGCAGCATCTCGACATAATCGCTCATGCGCTTGCCGGCCAGCGTGAACAATTCCTCGATGGCGGACGGATCGGTGATGACGGTGGGGCCGGCGTCGAACACGAAGCCCTGGTCTTCGTAGACGTAGGCGCGCCCGCCCGGCTTGTCGCGCTTTTCGAGCAGGGTGGTCTGGATGCCGCCGGCCTGCAGCCGGATGGCGAGCGCCAGGCCGCCGAAGCCGGCGCCCACGACGACTGCGCGTTTCGATTCGTTCATTCGGGTTTCCTGATCTGGTAAGGGTGGATCTTGCACGCGGCGGCCATCGCCTGGCGCACGGGTACCGGCGGCTTGCCGCTCAGGATGCGCGCCTTGTCGCCGAGCCGCAGGCGGCCGGCGTAGAAGCGGGAAATCAGCGGCGCCGGCAGGCGGTAGAAGCGCTGCATCACGCGCCAGCGGTGGTCCGGGCTGCCGGCCAGGAACAGCATGCGGTTCAGCAGCCGGAAGAAGCGCTGGCAGCGCCAGGATTCGCGCGCCTCGGCGCGGATGGCGTCGAACAGCGCCGGCGAATTCAGCGGCGCGGCGCTGATGGCGGCGATGCGTTCGCTCAGGCGGACCGCGTGCGGCAGCGAGTAGCCGGTGGTGAAGTGGAACAGGCCGGCGCGCAGGCCGGAAACGGGTTGGCCCTCCAGGTCGTCCCAGTAGCGCTCCAGGTCGCCGGCCAGCACGATCGGCAGCGAACCCTGTTCCTCGCGCAGCACCTCGCCGATGCGCCAGCCGCGCTTTGCCGCATAGGCGGCGACGTTGGCGCGCAGGCGCTCGGGCTCGATGCCGCCGCGGTCGACGTAATGGGTATCCTCGATCAGCAGGCGGTCCGGGCCGAACGGCAGCACGTAGACGAAACGGTAGCCGCCCTGCTGCTCGACGCTGGCATCCATGATGACCGGGGCGGTCAGGCCGTGCGGCGCGTCCAGGCGCACTTCCTGGCCGAGGAAGGTCTGGTAGCCGAGCGCCAGGTGCGGGCTGGCGCGCATGCCGCGTCCGTCGATCACGGCGCGTGCGCGCAGCACGCTGCCGTCGGCCAGGGTGACGGCGCCCGGCGCCACCTGTTCCACGCGCACGCCGGTGCGCAGCGCGGGCCCGAGCGCGGCTTCGATCACGCGCGCGAAATCGCTCGAGGCGATGCTGGCGTAGCCGCCCTCCAGCGTGCGCGCATGGGCGGGAAACACCACGTCGTAGCGCGGCCAGCGGCTCGATACCAGCGGCGCGATCCATTCGCGCTGGGCCGGCGTCAGGTCGCTGTCGTGGAACGACCAGGTGTGGTTGCCGCCGATGCGGTCCGCGCCTTCCAGCAGCAGGATGCGCAGGCCGGGCCGGCGGTTGCGCAGGCGCCAGGCGACCAGGCCGTTGGCCAGGCCGCCGCCCACCAGGATCAGGTCGTAGTCCACGCTCATGCCGGGGCACCCGCCGCTGCCGTCCCTGCTGCCATCGCCCGCTGCGGCGGCGCCAGGCCGAGCGCGGATTCGACGATGTCGGCGGCGCGCGCGGTGCCGCCGGCGCGCGCCACGGCGGCCGCCAGCGGCGCCAATCGCTGCTTGTAGCCCGGATCGTCGAGCAGGCGGCGCAGGTGCCCGGCCAGGGTTCCTGCGCGCGTAAACCGCGCCGAGGCCTGGATGCCGGTGCCGGCGTAACGTACGCGCGCCGCGCCGCCCGGATGGTCGAAGGCGATCGGCAACGCCAGCATCGGCGTGCCGGTGGCGATGGCGTCCATGATCGTGTTCCAGCCGGCGTGCGAGATCACCGCGTCGGCGCGCTCGAGTGCCGCCAGCTGCGGCGCGAAGTCGGTCACCCAGGTGGCGCCGGTGCGCAGCAAGACGGCTTCCTGGCGCGCGTCGAGGCCGCCGCAGTGGGCCAGCAGCAGCTGCACGCCGGCCTGGCGGCAGGCGCGCGCGATGCGTTCGAACAGCGCCAGGCGCCCGCCTTGCATGGTGCCGAGCGAGGCGAACACGAAAGGCCTGTCCGGATCGATCTCGGGCAGGGCGCCGGTGCGCGTCCCGGCGATGGTGGCGCCGTTGCGCGCCAGCGGGCGCAGCGGGCCGACGTGGTGGAACTGCGGCGGCAATTGGTGGCGCGGGAATTCGAATTCGGCCACCGTCTGGCTGACCTGCGCCAGCGGCGACAGGAACTCGTGCAGCATGCCGCGTACCGGAATGCCGAACCGGCGCGCCTGCGCCTCGACCGCGCGCCGGTGCGGGCCCATCATCCAGTCGTAGACGCGGGTACTGCCCTCGACCATTTTCAGCGAACGTTCGTCGGTGCCGTAGCCGAACGGCATGACCGGCAGCGGCACGCCGGGTTCGCGGTTCACCGGCAGCGCGCACGCGACCGAGACGAAGGGCAGGCCGAGCGCTTCGGCCACCAGGCCCCCGGCGGCTTCCATCTGGTCGGCCAGCACGGCGTCGATTTGCAGCGCCTGGAGCGCGGCCGGCAGCGTCTCGCACAGCATGGTGGTCGATTGCGCCATGTCGTCGATCACGCGGCGCAGGCCGAGCGGGCTGCCGGGGTGGGCCGCCAGCTTGAGCGAGGCGTCCAAGGAGCCGGGCGGGTGGGTGTCGTTGCCCACCGCGTGGAAGCCGAGCCGCCCGTCGCGCACGTAGGCGGCGGCGTCGGGGCGGTGCAGGAAGGTGACGCGGTGGCCGCGCTCGACCAGCGCGCCGGCCAGTGCCGACAGCGTGGTGTAGTGACTCAGGAATGCGGGAGCGACCACGCCGAAGTGCGCCATACGGTGTCCTTGTTCTCGTGCGGTCGCGCCGGTTCAGTTGTGGACGCGCAGCGGGCTGCCGAAGGCACGCCCGTCGGCGCCGCCGCCGAACAAGCCTTCGATGAAGCGGCGCGTGCGCCGGCGCTGGCCGAGCGCGGCGTCCAGGCAGCGGTCGGCCTCGGCCAGGTGCGCGGCCAGCTGGCGGCGCGCCTCGTCGCGGCCGACCGTGTTGATCAGCGTGGCCTTGCCGATGTCCTTGCCGGTGTCCTTGCCGGTGACGGCGCTGTCGTTGCCGGGCGTGTCCTGGAAGTCGTCGCGAATTTGAAAAGCGTGTCCGGCGGCCAGCGCGAAGGCGCGCAGCGATGCCGCCACCTCGTCGTCGGCCTGGGCGATGATGGCCGCCATGTCGACCGCGACCCCGAGCAGCACGCCGGTCTTCAGTTCGTTGGTGGTGGCGATGTCGTCGACCGTGGCACGCCCGCCGTGCAGGTCGAGGAACTGGCCCTTCACCAGGCCCTGCGTGCCGATGGTCTCGGCCAGCTTGGCGACCAGGCGGTTGCGCACCGTGGCCGGGATGTCCTGCGCCGCCGCCAGGATGCCGAAGGCGCGGCTGAGCAGGGCGATCGAGGACAGGATGGCGACGTCTTCGCCGAACTGCACGTGGATGGTGGGCTGGCCGCGGCGCAACTGGGCATTGTCCATGCACGGCATGTCGTCCAGCACCAGCGAGGCGGCGTGCACCATCTCGACCGCGCAGGCGACGTCGATGAGGGCAGGGGACGAGCAGCCGAGGTCGCGCGCCACCAGCATCAGCAGCAGCGGACGCATGCGCTTGCCGCTGCCGAGCGCGCCGGCGCGCATTGCCGAGGTCAGCAAGTCCTCGCGGCCGGCTTCGGTGAGCCAGTGGGCGATCCGCTCTTCGAACGCATGGCGCAGGACGCGCAGTTCGTTCACGGCATCGTCGTGCTCCTCGATGGCGAACGTGTCGAACCCATCGAACTTCTTGATGCCGTCGAACCCTTCGTACTGCCGTGTCTGTATGGCCATAACATCCCTTCCACCGCGCTGAACAGTCAAAATTGACGAATTCGTTCAATGATACCGGAAACAATCTTATTCATTCGCCAAGTGTTGCCAAACGTGCGGAGGTTGTTATAAATATATGATCAAGATGAAAAAAAACCGGCGGATTCGCCGGTTGGATGGATGCATTTACAGGTTCGGCGCCAGCCAGCGCTCCAATTGCTCCTTGCCGACGCCACGGCGCGCCGCCATGTCGTCCAACTGGTCTTGCCCGATCTTGCCGACCACGAAATACTTCGATTCCGGATGGGCGAAGTAAAAGCCGGACACCGCCGCGCCCGGCGTCATGGCGAAGGATTCGGTCAGCGTCATGCCGATCTCCTCGGCCTGCAGCACGCGGAACATGTCGGCCTTGACCGTGTGCTCGGGGCAGGCCGGATAGCCCGGTGCCGGGCGGATGCCGGCGTACTCTTCCTTGACCAGCTGTTCCACCGTCAAGTCCTCGTCGGGCGCGTGGCCCCACAGGTCGGTGCGCACGCGCTCGTGCATGTACTCGGCAAAGGCTTCGGCCAGGCGGTCGGCCAGCGCCTTGACCATGATCGACGAGTAATCGTCGCCGGCGGCCTCGAAGCGCTGCTCGATCTTTTCCGCACCCAGGCCGCCGGTCACCGCGAACAGGCCGATGTAGTCGGCGATGCCGGAATCCCTGGGCGCGACGAAATCGGCCAGGCACTGGTTGGGACGCTGCACGCCGTCCACCACCGGTTTCACGCCCTGCTGGCGCAGGCCGTACCAGGTGAAGGCGGTCGCGCTGCGCGACTCGTCGGTGTAGACCTCGATGTCGTCGTGGCCGACGCTGTTGGCCGGCAGCAGGGCAATCACGCCGCTGGCGGTCAGCCAGCGGCCCTCGACGATTTTCTTGAGCATCGCCTGGCCGTCGGCGAACACTTTGGTCGCCGCCTCGCCCACGATCTCGTCCGTGAGAATGGCCGGATAGGGGCCGGCCAGGTCCCAGGTCTGGAAGAACGGACCCCAGTCGATGTAGCGCGCGATCAGTGCCAGGTCGACGTTCTTGAAGACGCGCCGGCCGATGAACTTCGGCTTCACCGGCGCATAATTCAATTGCGCGCGGTTGGCGCGCGCCTGCGCCAGGGACACCATCGGCAGCGCTTTCTTGTTGGCGTGCTGCTCGCGGATGCGCTCGTAGTCCTGGGCTAGTTCGGCCACGTAGGCGTCGCGCGTTTCGGGTCCGACCAGCGACTGGCCGACCGACACCGAGCGCGAGGCATCCGGCACGTACACCACCGGGCCTTCGTAATGCGGCGCGATCTTGACGGCCGTGTGGGCGCGGCTGGTGGTGGCGCCGCCGATCAGCAGCGGCGTCTGCCGCTCGCGGAACCAGGGGTCGCGCTGCATTTCGCGCGCCACGTACGCCATCTCTTCCAGAGATGGCGTGATCAGGCCGGACAGGCCGACGATGTCGGCATTTTCTTCTTTCGCTTTGGCGAGGATCTCGGCGGCCGGCACCATCACCCCCATGTTGACGATCTCGAAGTTATTGCACTGTAAAACCACCGAGACGATGTTCTTGCCGATGTCGTGCACGTCGCCCTTCACGGTGGCGATGACCATCTTGCCCTTCGGTTTCGCCACCACGCCGGTGCGGCGTTCCTCTTCCGCCTTTTCCTCTTCGATGAAGGGCACCAGGTGCGCCACCGCCTGCTTCATCACGCGCGCCGATTTCACCACCTGCGGCAAGAACATCTTGCCCTGGCCGAACAGGTCGCCGACCACGTTCATGCCGTCCATCAGCGGCCCCTCGATCACGTGGATCGGGCGGCCGCCATCGTTGGCGGCCTGCTGGCGCGCTTCCTCGGTATCCTCGACGATCCACTGGGTGATGCCGTGCACCAGCGCGTGCGCCAGGCGCTTGCCGACCGGGGCGTCGCGCCAGGCCAGGTTCTGTTCCTGTTTCGCGCCGCCGGCCTTCAGCGTACCGGCGAACTCGATCATGCGCTCGGTGGCGTCGGCGCGGCGGTTCAGCACCACGTCTTCCACGCGCTCGCGCAGCTCGGCCGGCAAGTCGTCGTAGACGCCGACCATGCCGGCATTCACGATGCCCATGGTCATGCCGGCCTTGATCGCGTGGTACAGGAACACGGTGTGGATCGCCTCGCGCGCCGGGTCGTTGCCGCGGAACGAGAACGAGACGTTGGAGACGCCGCCCGAGATCTTCGCGTGCGGCAGGTTGGCGCGGATCCAGCGGGTGGCGTCGATGAAGTCGACCGCGTAGTTGTCGTGCTCTTCGATGCCGGTGGCGATGGCGAAGATGTTGGGGTCGAAGATGATGTCTTCCGGCGGGAAGCCGACCTTGTTCACCAGGGTGTCGTAGGCGCGCTTGCAGATCTCGGTCTTGCGCGCGAAGGTGTCCGCTTGCCCCCTTTCGTCGAAAGCCATCACGATCACGGCGGCGCCGTAGCGGCGGCACAGGCGCGCCTGGCGCAGGAATTCTTCCTCGCCTTCCTTCATCGAGATCGAGTTCACGATCGACTTGCCTTGCACGCACTTGAGGCCGGCCTCGATCACGCTCCATTTGGAAGAGTCGATCATGATCGGCACGCGCGAGATGTCCGGCTCCGAAGCGATCAGGTTCAGGAAGCGCGTCATGGCGGCGATCGAGTCGAGCATCGCCTCGTCCATGTTGATGTCGATGACCTGCGCGCCGTTCTCGACCTGCTGGCGCGCCACCGACAAGGCCTCGTCGAACTGCTCGTTGAGGATCATACGCGCGAAGGCCTTGGAGCCGGTGACGTTGGTGCGCTCGCCGACATTGACGAACAGCGAGCTGTCGTCGACCGTGAACGGCTCCAGGCCGGACAGGCGCAACGCCACCGGCACCTCCGGCACGGTGCGCGGCGTGGAGCTGGCCATCTGCTCGGCGATGGCCTGGATGTGCTCGGGCGTGGTGCCGCAGCAGCCGCCGGCCACGTTGATGAAGCCGGCTTCGGCGAATTCGCGCAGCAGGGCCGAGGTGTCGGCCGGCAGTTCGTCGAAGCCGGTGTCGCTCATCGGGTTGGGCAGGCCAGCGTTCGGGTAGATGCAGACATAGGTGTCGGCGATGTTCGACAGTTCCTGCGCATACGGGCGCATCAGGGCGGCGCCGAGCGCGCAGTTCAGGCCGATGGTCAGCGGCTTCGCATGGCGTACCGAATTCCAGAACGCCGGCACGGTCTGGCCGGACAGGATACGGCCGGACGCGTCGGTGACGGTGCCGGAGATCATCAGCGGCAGGCGCGGCGTGTCCGGGTGGTCGTCGAAATACTGGTCGATGGCGAACAGCGCCGCCTTGCAGTTCAGGGTGTCGAAGATGGTCTCGACCAGCAGCAGGTCGACGCCGCCGTCGACCAGGCCGCGCAGCTGCTCGTAGTAGGACGCGACCAGCTGGTCGAAGCTGACGTTGCGCGCCGCCGGGTCGTTGACGTCCGGCGAAATGGACGCGGTCTTCGGGGTCGGGCCGAGGGCGCCGGCGGCGAAGCGCGGCTTGTCCGGCGTGGAGTATTTGGCGCAGGCGGCGCGCGCCAGCTTCGCCGCTTCCACGTTCATCCGGTAGGCCAGGTGCGCCATGTGGTAGTCGTCCTGGGCGATGCCGGTGGCGCCGAAGGTGTTGGTCTCGATGATGTCGGCGCCAGCCGCCAGGTAGCGCTCGTGGATTTCCTGGATCACGTGCGGCTGGGTCAGGTTCAGCAACTCGTTGTTGCCCTTCACGAACAGTTCGCGCACGGCCTGGCCCGGCGGAGCGGCGAAACCGATGAATTCCTCGCCGCGGTAGGCGCCTTCGTCGAGCTTGTATTGCTGGATGATCGTGCCCATCGCGCCATCGAGGATCATGATGCGGCGCTCGAGGATCTGGCGCAGCCGGGCTTCGACGGGGGAGATGGGGGAGGCGATGGTCATCGGTGTACTTTCTTGCCGCGGCGGGACAACGGCGACTGGATGGTGAGGAGGCGGGTCTGAAATTATACCGTCACTGGCCGGGTTTGTTCCCGCTGCAACAAGAGAATGCAAGGTGCATCAAGCAGCCGATGCGTAAAGCCTTGTAAAGACATTTGTAACGTCGTGTTTCAAACATACAATTGTTACATACGGATACAAAACCCGCCTTATTAGCAATTTCCCGGATACATACAAGGCACAAAATGCACGCCATGGAACCGCCAATGGCGCGGTTCCTTAATCCAGATCAACGGAATGTGCGGACCCGTCGCTCCGCCGCCTCAATGGGAAGAATTACCATGAACAAAGAATACGTGCCTGAGTGGGACCAGCCTGCCGTCCGCAACGAGGACAGCGTTCCTGCCAAGCAGCACGCCGCAGCCGGCGTAAAGCAGATCGTCACCATCCGCCTGGACGTGGACATGCTGGACTGGTTCAAGTCGGCCGGTCCGGGCTACCAGACCCGCATCAACCAGGTGCTGCGCGAGTACATGGAAGCCAACCGCGTGCGCGCCCAGAGCGAGCAGCACTGATCGGTCATATGACCCGTCCGACGATTGGGGTGGACAGGTAGGGTGGACGGGAAACCCGTCCACGCCACGCCTCCGGTTCGCACCGCGCGTTCGGATTATTCGAACGTTAATCCGTCGAACGAAAACCCCTTCAGGAATTCTGCCGTCGCCAGGCGCTTGCCGCCCGGCTTCTGCAATTCCGTCAGGCGCAGCGCGCCTTCGCCGCACGCCACCACGATCCCCTCGTGGGCATTCGCCGACAGCACCTGGCCCGGCGAACCATTGCCCTCGACCGCCTGCGCATTCCAGATCTTGACCGTCACGCCGCCGGCCTGTCCGGCCGCGCCCGGAAACGGGTTGAACGCGCGGATCCTGCGCGCCAAATCCATGGCGGGCAGGGTGAAATCCAACTTGCCTTCTTCCTTGGCGATCTTGGCGGCGTAGGTCACGCCCTGTTCCGGCTGCGGCACCGCCTCCAGGCCGCCGGCTTCCATCTTCCGCAGGGCATCGACGATCATGCGCCCGCCCAGCGCCGCCAGCTTGTCGTGCAGGCTGCCGGTGGTGTCGCCGTCCTCGATGGCGATGCGTTCGATCAGCAGCATCGGGCCGGTATCGAGGCCTTCTTCCATCTGCATGATGGTGACGCCGGTCTCGGCATCGCCGCTCTCGATCGCACGGTGGATCGGCGCGGCGCCGCGCCAGCGCGGCAGGATCGATCCGTGAATATTGATGCACGGCTTGATGTCGAGCGTGGCGCGCGGCAGGATCAGGCCGTAGGCCGCGACCACCATCACATCGTAGTCGGTGGCCAGCAGGCGCGCGTGCGCGGCCTGCGCCTCGGCCGCGCGCTGCGGGTCCTTGGCATCCATGCGCAGCGACAGCGGCTGCAGCACCTCGATGCCCTGGGCCAGCGCATATTGCTTGACGCTGGACGCCTGCAATTGCATGCCGCGCCCGGCCGGACGGTCGGGCTGGGTCAGCACCAGCGGAATGGCGAAACCGGCTTCGTGCAGCGCACGCAGGGCGACGGCGGCGAATTCCGGCGTGCCGGCGAACACGACTTTCATGCGCGGCGCCGGCATCAGGCGCGGCGTCCGGCGTTCCTGGCGTCGTCGCGCTGCATGCCGCGGCCTTCCTTCATGAGCTTGGTCTTGATGCGGTTGCGCTTGAGCGGCGACAGGTACTCCACGAACACCTTGCCCATCAGGTGATCCATCTCGTGCTGGATGCAGACCGCCAGCAGGCCGTCGGCCTCGACCTCGAACGGCTGGCCCTTCTGGTCGAGCGCGCGCACCTTGACCCGCGCCGGACGCTCGACGCCGTCGTACACGCCCGGCACCGACAGGCAGCCTTCGTCGTAGACCTGCTTTTCCTCGCTGGCCCAGACGATTTCCGGATTGACGAACACCATCAGGTCATCCTTGGTCTCGGTGATGTCGATCACCACCAGGCGCTCGTGCACGTCGATCTGGGTCGCCGCCAGGCCCACGCCGGGCGCGTCGTACATGGTGTCGGCCATGTCCGCGACCAATTTGTCGATGCGCGGCCCGAATTCGGTGACCGGTTTCGCCACCTTGTGCAGGCGCGGGTCGGGATAGCGGAGGATGTTGAGTAAGGCCATGGTGTTTATCTATTCGTTAATGATGACGGGGCAGCACTTCCCGCACAGGCGGAAATGCAACACAACGTTCTGGTGAAACGATGCGCTTGTCTTGCCAGTTCAAGGATTTCTCGGCAGAATTAATTCAGTTCGGCAACCTTCGATCATCCACCAGCGCCCGGCGCCGACGATAATGACCATGTTGACCGCGGCTGGCGGCGGCGCAGCCGGCTTTTCCAGCTCGGGAAACGCGCTCGGCCGGCCGCAGGAACCTGCGTCGGCGGTGCGTCGGGATTTCCGCGATGCCGCACTTTACGGACTCTTTGATGAAAAATTTTAGCACAGGCGCCGCCCGTGCGCTGCCGCTGCCGGTCGCGCCACGTACGCCGGCGCTGGCCGCCCTGGCCGTCGCCGCGGCCGCCGTCTTCGCCGCCGCGCCGCTGCAGGCCGCCCCCGATTGCCGCTTCCGCCCGAATGCGCCCGACCAGCACCTGGTGGTCAAGGGCGATACCCTGTGGGACATTTCCGGCGCTTTCCTCGAACATCCGTGGTGCTGGCCGCAGGTATGGGGCATGAACCGCGACGAGATCCGCAATCCGCACTGGATCTATCCGGGCCAGGTCGTGTATTTCGACCGCGTGCATGGGCGCCTGAGCCTGACGAAACCGGGCCAGCCCGATCCGGATGCCGGCCTGGCACCGCCGATCCGCCTGTCGCCGCAGCTGCGCACCGAGGACATGGGCGGCAACGGCGCCGTGCCGGCGATCCCGGCCGCCATGATCGAGCCGTTCCTGACCCAGCCGCTGGTGATCGAGCCGAACCAGCTCGACGCCGCCCCGCGCATCGCCGCCACCCAGGACGGCAAGGTTTACCTGGGCGAGGGCGACCGCGTCTACGTGCGCGGCGACCTGCGCGGCGCCGCCAGCTTCCAGATCTTCCGCCCGGGCCAGCCCTTGCGCGACCCGGACACCGGCAAGGTGGTGGCGCATGAAGCCGCCTACGTCGGCATGGCGCGCCTGGTGCAGCCGGCCAGGCCGGGCGTCGACGTGCATACCTTCGTGATCGAGCGTTCGGTGCAGGAGGCGGGCGTGGGCGACCGCCTGTTGCCGGCGCCGCCGGTGCCGCTGCGCAACTACATGCCGCACGCGCCGCAGCAGGCCATCAAGGCGCGCGTGATGGCGGTGCCGTCCGAGGTCAATTACGCGGCCCAGAGCCAGGTCGTGACTGTCAACCGGGGCACGATTGACGGACTCGACGTCGGCTCCGTGCTGCAGCTCTATCATCTCGGGCAGACCGTGGCGGACCCGGGCGGCAAGCGAGGCTTCCTCGGCTTGAACCCCGCCAAGCTGCGGCTCCCGGACGAACAGTACGGCAACCTGTTCATCTTCCGGGTGTTCGGGCACGTTTCGTATGGCCTGGTCATGCAAGTGACGGCGCCGGTGCAGGTCGGCGACGTGGCGCAATCACCGGAGTGATCTTGCCGTGCAGGACACGGATTCCCTTTCGCCGGCAACAGTCCCGGCCACGACTTCGGCCTCGGCCGTGGCCTTGACCCCGGCGCGGCTGGCGGCGTGGCTGCGCCTGGAGCGCAGCCACGGCATCGGACCGCGCGCCGCCACCGCCCTGCTGGCCGCCTTCGGCGATCCGGAAGCCATTTTCCGGGCCGACCGCGCGGCGCTGGCGGCGCACGTCAGCCCGGCGCAGGCGCGTTCCCTGCTGCAGCCGATGACGCCCGACGGCGCGCGCCTGCTGGAGGCCACCTTGCGCTGGCTCGACCAGCCAGGCCATATCGATCAGTCTGGGCGCCGCGTGCTGGCGCTGGGCCAGCCCGGCTACCCGGCATGGCTGGCGCAGATTCCCGATCCGCCGTTGCTACTATATATAAATGGACATGTGGAATTGCTGGCGATGCCCGGCCTGGCCATCGTCGGCAGCCGCAATGCCAGCGTGCAGGGCAAGGCCAATGCGTCGGCGTTCGCCGAGGCGCTGTCCGACGCCGGCATGACGATCGTGTCCGGCCTGGCGCTGGGCATCGATGCCGCCGCCCACGAAGGCGCGCTGCGCCGGCGCGGTGGCACCGTCGCCGTGGTCGGCACCGGCCCCGACCTGGTCTACCCGGCGCGCAACCGCGGCTTGTGGGAACGCATCGCCGAGGAAGGCTGCATCGTCAGCGAATACCCGGTCGGCACGCCGCCACTGCCGAGTAATTTTCCCAAGCGTAACCGCATCATCAGCGGATTGTGCGCCGGCGTGCTGGTGGTCGAGGCCGCCGTGCAATCCGGCTCGCTGATCACGGCGCGCCAGGCCGCCGAGCACGGGCGCGACGTGTTCGCCATTCCCGGATCGATCCACGCCGCGCTGTCCAAGGGCTGCCACATCCTGATCCGCGAAGGCGCCAAGCTGGTCGATGGCGCCGCCGACGTGCTGGAAGCGATGGCGCTGTCGCCGCTGGTGGCGCAGGGGCTGGCGGCGCTGGCGCCGCCGGAGGGCGAGACGGCTTCTGGAGCGGCATCGCCTACAGCCGCAGCAGCGTCCGGCTTGCCGGCGGCGAGTACGGCGCCGCCCGCGCCAAGGACACGGCGAGCGCCCACGGCGCCGGCGCAGGAACGGTGTCTTGCCGACGCGTCGGCCGAGGTGGCCGGCTTGCCGGGCTGCTTGCCTGGATGCGATGCCGCGCTGCTGGCCGCGCTCGGCCACGATCCGGTCGAGCCGGACGTCCTGCTGGCGGCGGTCGGCGGCAGCGCCGGAGAACTCAGCGGCAAGCTGTTGCTGCTGGAACTGGCGGGCTTGATCGAGCGCCTGCCGGGCGGTGTCATTCAGCGCGTAGTAAAGTGAACAAGGCCGATAAACAACGCTGATATTTCCCTTTGGGAAACTGAGCACGTGCCACACTTGTGCCCCGGGAAGCTTAGCTGCTACAGTAGCGTCACCATGTTCGACATCCTAGTCTACCTCTACGAGACGTATTATCGTCCCGACGCCTGCCCCGAGCCGGCAGCCCTGGCACGCAAGCTGTCCGCTGTCGGTTTCGACGATGTCGAGATTACCGAGGCCTTGGACTGGCTCAACGGACTGACCGAAATGGCCAGCGCCGTCGATCCCGCGCTCGAGTCGAGCGGCACCCGTTTTTATATCGCCCAGGAAGTCGACACACTCGGCAGCGCCGCCGTCGGCTTCATCCAGTTCCTGGAACTGGCCGGCCTGCTCAGCGCCTCGCAGCGCGAGATCGTCATCGAGCGCGCGCTGGCGCTGGACGAGGCGCCGGTCACGCTGGGCAAGCTGAAGATCATCGTGCTGATGCTGCTGTGGAGCCAGGGCAAGGAGCCGGATGCGCTGATGTTCGACGACCTGTTCGGGTCGGACGACGAGGATGCCGAGCCGCGCCTGCTGCACTGACCGAGACACATTTGTCGTGACAAGAACGGAGCTGCGGCTCCGTTTTTTCTTGCAATGCAGAAAGATCAAGCGTATTTTTCAATAGGCTGTCTTGATGTTGCCAGGGAGATCACCCACATACGGCGCACTTGCGGAGTGCGCGGCAACCCGCTTATCATTGGCCGCACTCCGCCAATTGTTACCAATAAGCTATCAACGGCACCGGCTCCCGTGTGGCCGCCTCATGATGAAGCGCGCCGGGCCAATCGATCACGTAGAGAAAACCATATGACCAAAGCCCTCATCATTGCCGAAAAGCCTTCCGTGGCGAACGATATCGCCAAGGCGCTCGGCGGCTTTACCAAGCACGATGAGTATTTCGAATCCGACCAGTACGTGCTGTCGTCCGCCGTCGGCCACCTGCTGGAAATCGCGGTGCCCGAGGAATACGACGTCAAGCGCGGCAAGTGGAGCTTCACCCACCTGCCGATGATTCCGCCGTACTTCGCGCTGAACCCGATCGCCAAGACCGAATCGCGTCTCAAGGTGTTGAACAAGCTGATCAAGCGCAAGGATGTCACCACCCTGATCAACGCATGCGACGCCGGACGCGAAGGCGAACTGATCTTCCGCCTGATCGCCCAGAACGCCAAGGCCAAGCAATCGGTCAAGCGCCTGTGGCTGCAGTCGATGACGCCGAACGCGATCCGCGACGGTTTCACGCACCTGCGCAGCGACCAGGACATGCTGCCGCTGGCCGACGCGGCGCGCTGCCGCTCGGAAGCCGATTGGCTGATCGGCATCAACGGCACCCGCGCCATGACCGCCTTCAACTCGAAGGAGGGCGGCTTTTATTTGACCACCGTGGGCCGGGTGCAGACGCCGACGCTGTCGATCGTGGTCGAGCGCGAGGAAAAGATCAAGAAGTTCGTGGCGCGCGACTATTGGGAAGTGCGCGCCGAATTCGGCGCCGCCGCCGGCAGCTACGAAGGCCGCTGGCTCGACACCAAATTCAAGAAGGACGAGAACGATCCGGAAAAGCGCGCCGAGCGCCTGTGGAACCGCGCCGATGCCGAAGCCATCGTCGCCGCCTGCCTGGGCCAGCCTGGCAAAGTCACCGAGGAATCGAAGCCGACGACCTCGATGGCGCCGGCGCTGTTCGACCTGACTTCGCTGCAGCGCGACGCCAACGGCCGCTTCGGCTTCTCGGCCAAGAACACCCTGGGCCTGGCGCAGGCGCTGTACGAAAAGCACAAGGTGCTGACCTACCCGCGTACCGACGCACGCGCTTTGCCGGAAGACTATATCGGTACGGTCAAGAACACGCTCGAGGTGCTGAAGGAAAACCCGAACTACCACCAGTTCGCCAAGCAGATCCTGGACAAGGGCTGGGTCAAGCCGAATAAACGCATCTTCGACAACAGCAAGATCTCGGACCACTTCGCGATCATCCCGACCGGCGTGGCGCCGAAGAATCTGTCCGAGCCGGAACAGAAGCTGTACGACCTGGTCACGCGCCGCTTCATGGCGGTGTTCTTCCCGGCCGCCGAGTTCCTGGTGACGACCCGCTTCACCGAGGTCGTCGGCCACCAGTTCAAGACCGAGGGCAAGGTGATGACCAACCCCGGCTGGCTGGCGATCTACGGTAAGGACACCACCGGCGACGACAAGGACGGCGCCAGCCTGGTGCCGGTGGCCAAGGGCGAGCAGGTCAGCACCGACAAGGTCACGCCGAACGCGCTGGTGACCAAGCCGCCGGCGCGCTACAACGAGGCGACGCTGCTGTCGGCCATGGAAGGCGCCGGCAAGCTGATCGACTCCGACGAACTGCGCGACGCCATGGCCGGCAAGGGCCTCGGTACCCCGGCCACGCGCGCCGCGATCATCGAAGGCTTGTTGAACGAAAAATACCTGCTGCGCGAGGGACGCGAGATGATCCCGACCGCCAAGGCGTTCCAGCTGATGACCTTGCTGCGCGGCCTCGGCGTGAACGAGCTGACCGCGCCGGAACTGACCGGCGAGTGGGAATACAAGCTGTCGCAGATGGAAAAGGGCAACATCTCGCGCGAGGAATTCATGCGCGAGATCGAGCAGATGACCCAGATCATCGTCAAGCGCGCCAAGGAATACGATAACGAGACCGTGCCGGGCGAGTACGCGACCCTGGTCACGCCGTGCCCGAACTGCGGCGGCGTGGTCAAGGAAAACTACCGCCGCTTCGCCTGCACCAAGTGCGAGTTCTCGATGACCAAGGTGCCGGGCGGACGCCAGTTCGAGATCGCCGAGGTCGAGGAATTGCTGCAGAACCGCACCATCGGCCCGCTGCAGGGCTTCCGCTCGAAGATGGGGCGTCCGTTCGCGGCCATCCTGCGCATCGCGCGCGACGAGGAGATCCACAACTACAAGCTGGAATTCGACTTCGGCCAGGACCAGGACGAGGGAGAAGACGGCGAGGGTGTCGACTTCAGTGGCCAGACCGCGCTGGGACCGTGCCCGAAGTGCGCCGGCGGCGTGTACGAGATGGCGCTGGCCTATGTGTGCGAGCACAGCGTGGCGAAACCGAAGACCTGCGACTTCCGCAGCGGCCGCATCATCCTGCAGCAGGAAATCCTGCCCGAGCAGATGGCCAAGCTGCTCAACGACGGCAAGACCGACCTGCTGCCGGGCTTCGTGTCGCAGCGCACGCGCCGTCCGTTCAAGGCCTTCCTGGTGCGCGGCAAGGACGGCAAGATCAGCTTCGAGTTCGAGGAGCGCAAGGCCAAGCCGGGGGCGAAGGGCAAGGCGGCTGCGGCCGACGGCGCCGACGAGGGCGGCGATACCGCGGTGGCGACCAAGACCGCGGCGCGCAAGGTGGCGACCAAGACGGCGGTAACGAAGACGGCTGCAACCAAGACCGTGGCCAAGACGGCTGCGACCAAGACGGCCGCCGTCAAGGCGGCAGCCAGGAAGGCGCCCGCCAAGCGCGCTTGACCGCGTCGTCCCTGCGCAGGCGCACTACTGTCCAAGATAGTATTGCTGGCCTAAAGACCGTCGTTCCAGGCACTGCCTGAAACGACTCCCCGCGAAGGCGGGGACCCATGCTGAGCATCCACAGTTGGTATTTCTGAAATATTCCAGTTGCTTCAATGGTAATGAATTCTGTTGCTCAGTATGGGTCCCCGCGTGCGCGGGGACGACGAGCTACGGGTTTAAGCAGAGATAACGATTATCTTGGACAGTAATGCGCGCAGGCGGGGACCCATACCGGGCAACGGAATCCTGTAGCTCGAGAGCGTCCCGGGTACTTCAAGAATCCCGACTCCTGACACGCTGCATGGGTCCCCGCCTGCGCGGGGACGACGGCATGGGCTGCGGGGTTGAACAAGCTGTGGCTTAACACCGGGTCGGCAATACCGGGGTCAGAGCCCGAACGAATGAACCGGGCTCTGACCCTTGCCCACAAAAAAACCGCGATCGCCTTTCGGCGTCGCGGTTTTTTCATGCGCCGCGCACAGGCGGCAAGTACTGGTGAAGCTCAGTCTTCCTGCAGCGCGCGCAGGGCGGCCTCGCCGTTGTGGATGGCCTTGACGCGCTTGACGATTTCGGCGCGCCAGACTTCGTCGGCATCCTGTTCCGGCTCGTCGCTGTCGGTGAATACCTGGCACAGCAACTCGTGCTTTTCAGTAGCGGTCAGCTGCTGGATCTGTGCGGCCAGTTCGGCGACGTTCGGCATGAAATGCTCCTTCTGGGAAATATGGCCGAATGATAACGTGATCTTCAAGGTGTGTCGACAGGCAGCATGTTGTCTGTGGGTTTCCTGTCAATCAGCTTGTTGTCGGGGTCGATGCCGGCGCGCGCCGGGCGTCCGTTCACCACCAGCGTAACCACCTGGCCGGGCGCCGTGACGCGGCGCCGCTCGCGCGCCAGCGGCTTGCCGTCGGCATCGTCCACCCCGAATTCGATCGTGTCCGCCAGCGGCAATGCCACTTCTTCAGGCGACTGCGCGCCCGCCTTGCCGTCCGGCGCGGACGCGCGCACCTTGCCGGCGGTGGCGCGGATCGTGACCTCGTATCTGCCGTCCGGCCGGCGCACGGCCTGCGCGCTGTCGGCGCGGTTCTCGTACAGCACCACCGCGTCGAACAGGTCACCGATCAGGTAGGCCTTGTCGGGCGGCGTGACGGCGCGCAGGCGCTGCACCAGCGCCGATACCCCCGGGTAGGGCGGGCCCTTGGCGCCGTATTCGCGCAGCAGGTCGCGCAGCACGCCGTTCACCGCGTCTTCGCCCAGCAGGTCCTGCAGCAGGTACAGCGCCAGGCTGCCCTTGTAGTAGTGGATGTAGGCCTGGTCCTGGTTCTGCGCCAGCGGCAGTTCCTGCTGGTTGTCCATGGCGCGCCCCGTCAGGTAGCGTTCCAGGTCGTAGCGCAGGAAGCGGCGCATGCGCTCCGGCCCCACCGCCGCCTTCATCGTCATCAGCGCGGTGTATTCGGCCAAGCTTTCCGACAGCACGGTGGCGCCGCGCGCATCGGCGCCGATCAGCTGGTGCGCCCACCACTGGTGCCCGACCTCGTGCGCGGTCACGTAGAACGGGTAGTCGATGTCCTTGCGCGAGTCCGGATCGACGCGGGCGATGAAGCCGGCGCTTTCGGAAAACGGGATCGTGGCCGGCGCCGCCTGGGCGAAGGCGGCGTAGCGCGGAAACTCGGCGATGCGCAGCTCGCGGTACTGGTAGGGGCCGAAATGGCTCGTGCCGTAGGCCAGCGCGGCCTTGGCGCCGCGGATCATGCGCTCGACGTTGAACTCGTGGCCGGGGTGGTAATAGACGTCGATGGTCACGTCCTGCCAGCGGTCGTGGCGCACTTCGTAGCGCGCCGACTGGAAGGTGTAGAAATTCAGGATCGGCTTGTCGGTGCGGTAGTGGAACAGGCGCCGTCCGCCGGCCATCCATTCGCGTTCCAGCGTTCCCGGCGCGACCACGGTCTGGTCCGCACTGGTGCTGACCACGGCGTCGAAGCCGATGCGGTCGGCGTCGTTGGCGATCGCATTGTCGGCGCGTGCGCGCGGATCGTCGCCGGATGGCAGCGGCGCGCGCGGCGCCAGCCCGTGGCGTTTGCGGTCGCGCGCGTCGCGCAGTTCGGCCTGCGGCTGGTAGCCGATGCGCGGCAGCAGCGCGTTGCTGAAGAAGGTGCCGTTGCCGGCCACCGCGGTCTCGCGTCCCAGGCCGAGGACGCCGTCGGGCGCGTCGCGCAGGTCGAAGGCCAGCGCCAGGCGCTCGCCCGGCAGCAAGGGCGCCGCCAGCGCGTAACGGTAGAAGCCGCGCTCGCGGTCGGCCAGCAGCAGGCGCGCCGGGCGCGACAGGCGCGCCGCCAGCGCCGGGCCGGGCTGCTGGGTCAGGAAGATGTCGGTGAGGGGGCGCCCGCTGCGGTTTTCCAGCTGGTAGCTGCCGTGCACCTGCAGGGTGCGCGTCTCGGGATGGATGTCGATGCGCAGGCCGACGTCGGCGATGCGCGGCTGCGCCAGGCCGGCGTAGCGGCGGTAGTGCTGCTCGTAGCCGGCGCGCAGCGCGTCCTTGCGCCAGGCGCCCTGCCAAGCGCCGAGATGGTCGAGGTTATACCACAGCAGGGCGCCGCTGGCGCTGAACAGCAGGGCGCCGCCGCCGAACCAGGCCAGCACGCCCGGACGCAGGCGCCGCCGGGCCTGGCGCAGGCGCGCCGGCCAGGCATCGCCGGCGCCGCGCGGCCACAGCACCAGCGCGACGGCGCACAGCATCAGGGCGGCGCCGCCCCAGTAGGCCAGCAGGGCGCGCTGCAGCGCCAGGTAATGGCCGAAGCCGTTCATCGCCGAATAGGTGACGTCGGGCAGGGCGCCGTACAGCAGCAGCGGATGGTCGAGGCCGAAGCCGGCCAGGGTGATGCTGGCGACGTAGTACAGCGCGAGCAGGAAATACGCCACGTATTTCTGGTTGACGACGGCGTGCACCGCGATCGCCAGCACCGCCAGCAGCGCGTAGCGCGGCAGCATGATGCCGAACAGCGTGGACAGGTACAGGCCCGGCTCCAGCGCCAGGTAGCCGTGGGCCAGCTGGATCGCCATCCCGCACAGCAGCGCCAGCACCAGCAGCGCCGCCTGCAGGCCGACCAGCGCCAGCGTTTTGGCGGCCAGCGGCAGCCAGTCCGGCACCGGCAGCGCATCGATCATGAGGCCGATCCTGGCCTCGCGCTCGCGCCACACCAGCTCGCCGGCGTACAGGATGGTGACGATCAGCAGGAACAGGGAGAAGACGTCGCGCACCAGTTCCAGCATCATGTAGGTGACCGGGTAGGTGGCGGTGCCGTAGATGGCGCCCAGTTGCAGCGAACTGGCCACCAGCATCAGCACGCCGGCCAGCGCGATCACCGCGAAGTACACGTTCTTGACCGACTCGCGCAGGTTCAGCCAGGTCGATCGCGCCAGCAGGCGCGCCAGGTGGCGCGGCGCGAAGTCGGGCGCTTCACGGGTATCGCGGGCCGCCTGCGACAGCGGCAGCGGCGCGTCGTTGCCGTGGCGCGCCTGGCTGCGCCGGTTGGACGGATTGGCGACGAAGGAAAAGCGCCAGTAGCCCAGCGCCAGCACCACCAGCGAGAACAGCGACCACACCACGCGGTTGACCAGGAACACGCCTTCGAGAGGCACCTGGGTGGCGTTGCGCTCGCCGATGCTCCAGTATTCGGTCAGGCGCAGCAGGGCGGTGGTGCCGAACGGGTCGATCAGCGCCGCCAGCGTCTTGTAGTCGAGGTCACGCGCCAGCGAGGGCGCCACCACGTAGCCGATCATCATCACCACGCTCGACACGTACACCGGCAGCATGCGCCGCGTCAGCGCCGCCAGCACGAAGAACAGGGCGCCGAAGATGAACAGGTTGGGCAGCAGCGTGAACAGATAGGGCCGCAGGTAGGCGCCCAGCGAATGCGGTCCCAGGCGGCCGGGGTCGATGCCGGGCCACAGGGTGCCGGCCAGGTTGCCGATCAGGATGGCGGAAAACACCACCGCGAGCGTCGCCAGCGCGCCCAGGAAGCGGCCGAACACGTAGGCGTGCTTGGAAATCGGCGCGCTGAAGAAGAAGTGCTGGGTCTCGTATTCGACGTCCTGCTGCACCGCGCGGCCCATGACGGCGGCCGCCACCACCACGCCCAGGCAGCCGAGCAGCGAGGCGCTGATGGCGATCTGGCGCGGTCCGTTGACCAGCACCCGCCCGCCCATCGAGATGACGGCGTCCTTGAAGGCGCCGCCGGCCGCCGCCACCCACAGCATGGCCACCGCCATGAAGGCGAAGAAATACACCCAGGTGGACAGCAGCTTGAAGCGCTGCTGCGCCTCGAAGCGGGCGATGGCGATCAGGGCGCGCATGGCCTCAGCAATTCCCGGCCAGCGCGTTGTGGCGTCCGGCGATGGTGGCGAAGTAGACGTCGTCCAGGGTCGGGTGGATCGGCTCGAAACCTTCGCCCGGGTCGCGCTCGGCGAACACGTGGATGCGCGTGCGCCCGCTCAGCAGGCGGGTCGAGATCACGGTGTGGCGCTGCTGGAAGTCCGGCAGTTCCTGCTTGGTGACGAAGCGGGTCCAGATGCGGCCCTCGATGCCTTCGATCAGGCGCGCCGGTTCGCCGCACAGCAGCACGTGGCCCTTGTTGATGATCGCCATGCTGGCGCACAGGTCGGCCACGTCGGAGACGATGTGGGTCGACAGGATCACGGTGCGGTCGTCGCCGATGTCGGACAGCAGGTTGTGGAAGCGCACCCGCTCCTGCGGGTCGAGGCCGGCGGTCGGCTCGTCGACGATGATCAGGCGCGGGTCGCCCAGCAGCGCCTGGGCGATGCCGAAGCGCTGGCGCATGCCGCCGGAAAAGCCGCCGAGCTTCTGGTGGCGCACCTCGAACAGATTGGTCTGCTGCAGCAGGCCGTCGACCACCTCGCGGCGCCGCCCGCGCTGCGCCAGCCCCTTCAATTGGGCGAAATGGTCCAGCAGCTCGTAGGCCGTCACCTTCGGGTACACGCCGAAGTCCTGCGGCAGGTAGCCGAGCAGGCGGCGTACTTCGTCCTGTTCGTCGAGCACGTCGATGTCGTCCAGGAATACCGAACCGGCATCGCATTCCTGCAGCGTGGCCAGGATCCGCATCAGGGTCGACTTGCCGGCGCCGTTCGGGCCCAGCAGGCCGAACATCCCGGGCAGGATGCTCAGCGTGACCCGGTCCAGCGCCACCACGCCGTTGGCGTAGGTCTTGGACAGGTTGCGGATGCGTAATTCCATTAATGCTCCTCAAGAATTCCTTGTGGGAATGCGTGGATTTTCGTGATTATTGCATTGTATTAAAAATGAACGGCACAGGGCGGGCGATGCGACACACGGCCGTTTTGCCGGTCCAGGGCGCAGAAAAGCGGGACAGGGCGCGCCCGGCGAAGGGCATAATGACGGCATGGACACCATCATCAAGGAACAGATCCTGGCCCTGACGCGCCAGGGCCGCACCCGGCTCGAAGCGACCGACTGGTTCCGCGTCGCCACCGGCCTGCATTACCTGGCCGGGCTGATGACCAGCGAGGCCATCGACTTCAAGCGGGTCGACCGCGACTACAACCGCTTCATCTACCACAGCGTGGGCGGCGGCCACACCATCACCAGCGTGCTGCAGTTCATGAGCGGCGCGAAGGTGCTGCCGGTACTGGAGTCGGCGCGCTTCACGGCCGCCTTCGCGCAGGCTTGCCCCGAGGTGCCGCCGGACTCGATCCCGTTCCTGCTCGAACTCAACCTGGGCGTGGCCAAGAACCTGTCGAAGCTGGAGGTGGCCGGGCCGGTGCACGACTGGCTGCAGCGCAGGAAAGCGCAGGCGCAGGCACGGGCGCAGACCCAGTCCGACGAGGGCGAGGCCGCTTCCGGACACGGCATATAATGGCGCTTTCATGCCTAACTCATCGAACACCATGGACAATGCACAACGAGCCATCAATCCCTTCGACCACCTGATCGTCGGCCTCGACCGGGCGCTGCGCGTGGTGGGCGGGGTCGCCAAGGCGTCGCGTCCGAATCCGGGCGCGCAGGCGCAGCATGCCGAGCTCAACGCGCAAGAGCAGCGCCACGCCGCCGGCCTGATGCGGGTGAACCACGTGGGCGAGGTGTGCGCCCAGGCGCTGTACGATTCCCAGGGCCGCCACGCCTCGACCCCGGCCCTGCGCGCCCAGTTCGCCGAAGCCGGACGCGAAGAAGAAGACCACCTGGCCTGGACCGCCGAGCGCCTGGGCGAACTCGGTTCGCAGCCCAGCCTGCTCAATCCGCTGTGGTATGCCGGTTCCTACGTGCTGGGCACGGTGGCGGCGCGCATGGGCGACGCGGTCAGCCTCGGCTTCGTGGTCGAGACCGAGCGCCAGGTCGAGATGCACCTGGACGGCCACCTCGACGAACTGCCGCCGCAGGACGCCAAGTCGCGCGCCATCGTCACGCAGATGCGCGACGACGAGATCGAGCACGGCGCCAAGGCGCAAGCCATGGGCGCGGCCGAGATGCCGCTGCCGGTGCGCATGGCGATGCGCGCCATGGCCAAGGTGATGACCAAGACCGCGTATTACATTTGACCGTTACCGGCCGGGATCACGCCTCGACGATCTCGAACGAGTGCGTGATCTCGGCGCTTTTGGCCAGCATGATCGACGCCGAGCAGTACTTGTCGTGCGACAGGTTCACGGCGCGCTCGACCGCCGCCTGTTTCAGGTTGCGTCCGCTGACCGTGAAGTGGAAGTGCACCTTGGTGAACACCTTCGGATCGACCTCGGCGCGTTCGGCCTTCAGGGTCACGTCGCAGCCGCGCACGTCCTCGCGCCCGCGCTTGAGGATCAGCACCACGTCGTAGGCGGTGCAGCCGCCGGTGCCCAGCAACACCATCTCCATCGGGCGCGGCGCCAGGTTGTGGCCGCCGCCTTCCGGCGCGCCGTCCATGCTGACCAGGTGGCCGGAGCCGGTCTCGGCCCGGAAGCTCATTCCCGACGGGCCATTCCAGCTGACTTTCACTTCCATTGCATTCTCCGCTGTCGTGTCAAATGAGGGCTATTCTATGCGAGGGCGGGCATGGCTGCGGAAAGCCGCCGCAACGCCCGGCCGCGCGCAGCCTCACACCGCCAGTACGTAGCGCTCGCTCTGCATGCGCCGGCTGGCGAACGCCACCGCCGCCAGCGCCGCCAGCGCCGAGCAGGCGAAGGTCAGCACGAAGGGCAGCGGGCCGAGTTCGCTGCCCTTGGCGGTTTCGCGCAGCAGGGTCTGGTTCGACAGCATCGGCACCAAGTACATCCAGCCGGCCGTCTTGAGGTCGAGCATCGACACCGCCAGGCCCGGCACCATCGGCACCAGCGTCACGAACGACAGCACGCTCTGCGCTTCCTTGAACGACTTGGCGTTCATGGCGACCGCGATCTGCACGCCGGCGGCGAACAGCGACAGCGGTACCGAAGCCAGGCATACCAGCGCCAGGTCGCCCCAGCCCACGCGCCACGACAGGCCGATTTCCTCAAGCGGCAGCCAGGACAGGACCACGTGCGCCAGCGTCAGCGCCAGCGTCATGCCGGCGGCGGCCAGGGCGCCGGCCGCCAGCCATTTGCCGACCACCAGCTCCCAGGCATGCGCCGGCTGCGCCATCAGCACTTCCAGCGAGCGCCGCTCGCGTTCGCCGGCGGTGCTGTCGACCGCGGCCGACATCCCGCAGATAAAGGCCGGGAAGAACAGGAAGCCCAGCATGCTGCCGATCAGGCCGGCCGAGCGCGCCGCGGTGCTGCCGGTGTCGTAGCGCTGCAGCCGGATCGGCGACAGCGTGGCCGGCGATACGCCGTGCGCCAGCAGGCGCGCGCTGGCGATGTTGGCGTCGTAGGCGTGCAGCACGTCCTCGACGTCGCGCCGGCGCCGGTCTTGCTCGGTGGCCGAGTCGTACCACAGCTCGATGCGCGCCGGCCGCATCGCCTGGTAGTTTTCCGTAAAGCGTTCCGGCAGGCGCAGCAGCGCCACCATCTTGCGCGCGCGCAGCAGGGCGCCGATCGCTTCCTCGTCCATGGGCGCCGTCTCGTGCACGGTGATGTTCTTCTGCTTGAGCTGGGCCATCAGCGTGGGCGCCTGGGTGCCGCCGATCACGGCCAGCTCGATGCCTTCGCGCTCGCTGCGGGTGGCGCGCTCGATCTGCTGGTTGAGCACGTAACCGAGCATGATCGGGTAGATCACGGTGAACATGGCCAGCAGGCTCAGGGCGCGGCGGTCGCGCAGGGTCTCGCGCAATTCCTTCAGGAAGACGATGCGCCACTTCGCCTTGCGGCGTGCCTGCCCGGTAGCGGTCGCGCTCATGCGGCGATCCCCTCGTCGGTGCCGACCAGGCTGACGAACGCGTCTTCCAGGTTGGCGATGCCGGTGCGCTCGCACAGCGCGCGCGGCGAACCCTGGGCCACGGTATGGCCCTTGGCGATCACGATCACGTCGTCGCACAGGTGCGAGACTTCCTGCATCACGTGGGTGGCCATCACCACGCAGCAGCCCTCGTCGCGCAGCCGCGCCAGCGCCTGGCGCACGGCGCGCGTGCTCATCACGTCCAGGCCGCGCGTCGGCTCGTCCAGCAGCAGGTGGCGCGGGCGGTGCAGCAGGGCGCGCGCCAGCGCCACCTTGATGCGCTGGCCCTGCGAAAACCCCTTGCTGCGGCGCTCGAGGATGTCGCCCATCGCCAGCATTTCCGATACCTCGTCGATGCGGCGGCGCAGGGCGGCGCCGTCCATGCCGTTGAGCTCGCCGAAATAGGTGAGATATTCGCGCGTGGACAGGCGCTCGTACAGGCCGAACTGGTCGGTCAGGAAGCCGATGTTGGCGCGCACCCTGAGCGGCTCCCTTTCCGGGTCGACGCCGTCGATGGCGATGCTGCCGTGGTCGCGTTTCAGCATGCCGACCAGGGTGCGCAGCAGCGTGGTCTTGCCGGCGCCGTTGGGGCCGAGCAGGGCGGTGATGTGGCCGTCGCGGGCGGTGAACCCGACGCCGCCCAGCGCCTGGACGGCGCCGAACTGTTTGCGGACTTCGTGTGCTTCGATCATGGCGACTCGCTGGTCAAGGTTGGGGGCCGGCGCTGCCGAGCTGGAAGGTGGGAGCGGGAATCTCGGCGAGGCAGGCGCCGTCGACCTGGTCCTGCGGACGGTCGAAGAAGGCGCGCAGCAGGCGCGGCGCGCAGCCCAGCTGCGACACGCCGTGGCCGACATTGGGCGCGGTGAGCTGCTGGGCGTGCGCCATGTGGCGCGCCGCGCTGGCGGCGCGGTGCGGCGGCGTCACCGGGTCCTGGGCGCCGGACAGCAGCAGGGCCGGCGCGGCGATGCGCGCCGGTTCGGTCCACGGCGCCGCCGGCACGTTCATGGCGCGGCACAGCGCCGGCAGGCGCCCGACGATGGCGCGCGTCAGCGGTGCGGCGTCGCTGGCCGCCAGCGCCGGGGTCAGGCGCGGCATGTCCTCGGCGCACACCACGGCCAGGTGCATCAGGGTGGCGGGCGAGCCTTCGGCGCTGAAATCCGCCGCCAGGTTGCGCCGGGCGACGAACGGCTGCCAGCGGCCCTGGGCCGCGCTGTGCAGCAGGAACGGCAGGCGGCGCGCGTCGGCCGGGGCGTACAGCATGCCGTGCATGGTGCCGAACAGGCGCGCGCTGGTCATGGTGGTGTCGACCTGGCGCGCGGTGCGCGGATCGGGCAGCGACAGCTTGAAGCCGCCGGCGCTGGCGTCGAGTTTCGCCACCAGCGCATCGAACTCGGTGCGCAGCGCCGGATACGCCTTGCTGCAGCCGGCATCCGCGGCGCATTGCCGGAACAGCTGGTCGAGCGCGGCCTGGCTGTCGCGTCCGCCGGCCGGGATCACCTGGTCCGGCGCCGCCACGCCGTCCAGCGCCAGGGCGCGCACGTTACCGGGGTAGGCGCGCGCATACACCTGCGCCAGCCGGGTGCCGTAGGAGCCGCCCCACAGGTTGATCCGGCCATAGCCGAGCGCGCGCCGCACCTGCTCGATGTCGCGCGCCGCGTTGGCGGTGGTGTAGGCGGCGAACGGCGCCTTGCTGGCGGCGATGCAGCGCAGCATGGCGGCGTCGGCCTGCTGGTCGGTGGCGCTGTCGTCCGCGTCACCGCTGTCGCATTCGAGCTTGCCGGACAGGCCGGTGCCGCGCTGGTCGATGAACACGATGTCGCGTGTGGCGCGCACGCGCCGGAAGGCGGTGGACAGCAGCGGCAGCACGTCGCTGCCGGCTTCGCCGGGACCGCCGGCCAGCACGAATACCGGATCGGGACGCGCGCCTTCGCGCAGCGCCGGGGCGACCGTCACGTGCAGCGTGAGGGTGGCGCCGGGGCGCGCCGCATCGAGGGGCACCGGCAGGCGCAGGCAGCGCAGCCCTTCCTCGACGCCGGGCAGGTGGCAGCCGTGGGTGGCGGCCGGCGCAGCGTGGGCGGCAAGCGGCGCGGCGAAAAACGCGGCAAACAGGGCAGCCGTCAGCGGCGCTTGTGGAATCGGACTGGATCTCACGGAATCTCCTGGTGGATGCCGACCAGTCTAATTTGCAGCGGTTTTCACGGTCAACTAGAAGTTGCAAATATGCATGACCCAATTGTCGTGTTCGTCCAGCCACGCATGCGGCTGCATGCCTTGCGCATGACTTGACGATGGTGCGTGAAACCGGCTATGATCGTGGGCTTTCCATTTGCTCAGGAAAAGACAATAAGGCAGAGTCCGCGGCAGCAAGAGCGGAACCACCATTGAGCATTCATTACCTAGATATAGGAAGTCAACATGAAAACTTTTTCCGCTAAGGGCCATGAAGTCCAGCGCGATTGGTACGTGATTGACGCGACGGACAAAGTCCTCGGACGTGTTGCCAGCGAAGTGGCACTCCGACTGCGCGGCAAACACAAGCCGGAATTTACTCCGCACGTCGACACCGGTGACTTTATCGTCGTCGTCAACGCAGGCAAGCTGCGCGTGACCGGCACCAAGGCCACCCAGAAGACCTACTACCGTCACTCGGGCTACCCGGGCGGTATCTACGAAACCAACTTCCTGAAAATGCAACAGCGTTTCCCGGGCCGCGCCCTGGAAAAAGCCGTCAAGGGCATGCTGCCGAAGGGCCCGCTGGGCTATGCCATGATCAAGAAGCTGAAAGTGTACGCGGAAAGCACCCATCCGCACGCTGCCCAGCAACCGCAAGCACTCGACATCTAAGGAACTGCCATGATCGGTAACTACAATTACGGCACCGGCCGTCGCAAGAGTGCAGTCGCCCGCGTGTTCATCAAGGCCGGCACCGGCCAGATCATCGTCAACGGCAAACCGGCCGCCGAGTACTTCTCGCGCGAAACCGGCCTGATGGTCATCCGTCAGCCGCTGGAACTGACCGGCAACGTCGAGCGTTTCGACATCAAGGTCAACGTGCATGGCGGCGGCGAGTCCGGCCAGGCAGGTGCAGTGCGCCACGGCATCACCCGTGCACTGATCGACTACGACGCAGGCCTGAAGGGCGACCTGGCACGTGCCGGTTTCGTCACCCGTGACGCCCGTGAAGTCGAGCGTAAGAAAGTTGGTCTGCGCAAAGCACGTCGCGCAAAGCAATTCTCGAAGCGTTAATCCGTATTACCCAGTGGATGCGCGGCACCGCGTGCCGCCGTCCCCGCAAAAGCCGCCCGCTGCAAAGCCGGCGGCTTTTTTGTTGCCATAATTCGGGGTCAGAGCAAATTCGAGAAAAATTCGGGGTCAGAGCAAATTCAATCGAAATGGATTGGTAGAAAAAATAACGGCAGGCGGACTGAATAAGCGTGCTGATTCTCGTCCATGAAGTTTCCGACTGCGCGAAAACAGCATTCAAACTGCCTAAAAGCTATTTCTTTAATTTGTGCTCTGACCCCGAATTTGTGCTCTGACCCCGAATGGTGGTGAACTGCTAGAATTGCAGCCTCGTCTCGCTGAGCCCTTATTTTTTACAAGGAAAGAACATGATCAAAGTTGGCATCGTTGGCGGCACCGGTTATACGGGTGTGGAATTGCTGCGCCTGTTGGCGCCCCATCCTGAAGTGCAACTGACTGCCATCACCTCGCGCAAGGAAGACGGCTTGCCGGTCGCCGACATGTTCCCTTCGCTGCGCGGCCACGTCGACCTGGCGTTCTCGAGCCCCGACAAGGCCGACCTGACCGAATGCGACGTGGTGTTCTTCGCCACCCCGCACGGCGTGGCGATGGCACAGGCGCCCGAGCTGCTGGCGGCCGGCGTCAAGGTCATCGACCTGGCCGCCGACTTCCGCCTGAAGGACCAGGCCACCTTCGAGAAGTGGTACAAGATCCCGCACACCGCGCCGCAGCTGCTGGAAGAAGCGGCGTACGGCTTGCCGGAACTGAACCGCGAAGAGATCCAGAAGGCGCGCCTGATCGCCAACCCGGGCTGCTACCCGACCACGATGCAGCTGGGCTTTTATCCGCTGCTCAAGGCCGGCATCGTCGACGCCGGCAACCTGATCGCCGACTGCAAGTCGGGCGTGTCCGGCGCCGGCCGCAAGGCCGAGATCGGCACGCTGTTTTCGGAATCCAGCGACAACTTCAAGGCCTATGGCGTGCACGGCCACCGCCACACGCCGGAAACCGCTGCGCAATTGCAGCGCTTCACCGAGCAGCAGGTCGGCCTGCTGTTCACGCCGCACCTGGTACCGATGATCCGCGGCATGCACGCGACGCTGTACGCGCGCCTGAACCAGGACATCAGCAACGAAGCCCTGCAGGCCTTGTTCGAAGCGCAGTACCGCGACGCCGAATTCGTCGACGTGATGCCGTTCGGCGCGCATCCGGAAACGCGCTCGACGCGCGGCTCGAACATGCTGCGCATCGCCCTGCACCGTCCGGACAATGGCAACACCGTGGTCATCCTGGTGGTACAGGACAACCTGGTCAAAGGCGCGTCGGGCCAGGCCGTGCAATGCATGAACCTGATGTTTGGCTTCCCGGAAAGCACCGGCCTGAAGCAAATTGCGCTGTTGCCGTAAGGCATTTGTACCACACGAGCCAGATCAAGGCAGGCGCCTGCCGGCGAG
This sequence comes from Massilia forsythiae, assembly GCF_012849555.1. Taxonomy (NCBI): domain Bacteria; kingdom Pseudomonadati; phylum Pseudomonadota; class Betaproteobacteria; order Burkholderiales; family Oxalobacteraceae; genus Massilia; species Massilia forsythiae. The sequence goes on along the minus strand of NZ_CP051685.1, from coordinate 983,119 downwards.
GTAAATTGGTCGTTGCATGTCATTTGCCATGCAACCTTTACTTTGCACAGGGGCCTGCCAATGTTCGGTCGTAACGCTAAAAGCGAAATCGATAGCCTGATCGGTATTTCCGCGCGCATCGAGGGGGACTTGCTGTTCACCGGCGGCCTGCGCATCGACGGCGAAGTGCACGGCAACGTCATCGCCAGCAATGGCGGCGAGAGCATGCTGATCGTGTCCGAGCATGCGCGCATCGAAGGCGAGGTGCGCTGCGCCAACCTGGTCGTCAACGGCTACATCGCCGGCACCGTGTTTTCCAGCGAACTGCTTGAATTGCAGCCGAAAGGCCGCATCCATGGAGATGTCCATTACCGCCTGCTGGAAATGCATGGCGGCGCCCTGGTGACCGGCAAGCTGACCCATCAGCCGAGCTCGGCCGCAGCGGGCAGCGAGCCGGTGTTTCATTTAGGCGTAACCGAGGCAGGGGCCTCAGCATGACTGGCGCCAACCGTCTATAATGGACAAATTCCGCATTCAATCAGGAGCTTATCCATGACCGCAATCGCCGAATTGCATCGCTCGCAAGAGCAGGACGCCATGCCGTCCCCCATCGTCTTCTCGGACAGCGCCGCGCAAAAGGTGGCCCAGCTGATCGAGGAAGAAGGCAATCCCGACCTCAAGCTGCGCGTGTTCGTGCAGGGCGGCGGCTGCTCCGGTTTCCAGTACGGCTTCACCTTCGACGAGATCGTGAACGAAGACGACACCACGATGGAAAAGAACGGCGTCCAATTGCTGATCGATTCGATGAGCTACCAGTACCTGGTCGGCGCCGAGATCGACTACAAGGACGACCTCGAAGGCGCCCAGTTCGTCATCAAGAACCCGAACGCCACCTCGACCTGCGGTTGCGGTTCCTCGTTCTCGATGTAAGCTGTCGTCGTTCTGCCTGAATGGCCGCCCGGCATCGCCGGCGCGGCCATTTTCTTTTTTATTGGTAAATGGACAATCAAAAGGCATGCAAGTAGACTGAACGGAATACTTGTCAGGAAGCGAACATGCCGGGTAAAACCCTTTCGATCGTCGCCAGTGCGGCGATTGCCCTGTCGTCTTTCACCGCCCTGGCCCAGGATGTCAATGCGGCCGGCGTCGCGGCCGCCACTGCGCGAGCTATCGAGCTCGACGACGGCAACGGCGCTTACCGCACGCGCAGCCACCGCAACCTGCTGGCCGGGCGCCTGGGCGTCAGCCCCGTCGAGACCCATCGCAGGATCGAGCAAGCATTCCAGCAATTGTTCCATGGCGACGGGCAGGAACAGCGCGTGTATTTCGAGACCGGCGCCAACGCCGACGGGCCGCTGGCCTACGTCACCGATTGGGCCAACAACGACGCCCGTTCCGAAGGCATGAGCTACGGCATGATGATCGCCGTCCAGCTCGGCAAGAAGCGCGAATTCGACGCGCTGTGGAACTGGTCCAAGACCTACATGCAGAACACCGACCCGGGCAACCCCTCACGCGGCTACTTCGCCTGGTCGATGAACACCGACGGCACGCCGCGTTCGGTGAGCGCCGCACCCGACGGCGAGGAATACTATGCGATGGCCCTGTACTTCGCGGCGCGGCGCTGGGGCAACGGCAAGGGCATCTACGATTACCAGCGCGAAGCCGACGCCATCCTGCGCGGCATGCGCCACCATCCGGTCGTCACCGCCACCACGCCGTTCCGCATCCATCCGGCAGACGCGCCGTTCGTCGAACCCGCCACGCCGTGGCCGAGCCTGAACAACCGCAGCGAACAGGCGTTGGCGGCGAAGGCGGGCAAGCCCTGGCCGCCGCGCCGGCGCGACCCGGCGCCGCATGCGGTCACGGTGGGGCCGATGGTCGACGAAGCCCATGCCATGGTGCGTTTCGTGCCGGAAACCAACGTGCCGGGCAGCGACCCCTCCTACCATTTGCCGGCCTTTTACGAGTTGTGGGCGCGCTGGGGACCGGTCGAAGACCGCGCGTTCTGGGCGCGCGCCGCCGCCGTCAGCCGCGATTACTTCGTCAAGACCGCCAACGGTGCCACCGGCCTCGGACCCGACCGCGCCGATGCCGACGGCGTTCCCTTGCCCGGCTGGGACGGCAGCCCCGGTGCCTTCGGCTACGACAGCTGGCGCACCGTCAGCAACTGGTCGATGGACCAGGGCTGGTGGGGCAAGGATGGACGCCAGCGGACGCTCAGCGACCGCATCCAGGGATTCCTGTACGGGCAGGGCATCGACCGCTTTGCCGACCGCTACACGCTGGACGGCAAGCCGCTGTCGAACCGGCACTCGACCGGCATGCTGGCCGCGGCGGCGGTCGGCGCGCTGGCGGCCACGCCGGGGCCGGTGCCGGACGCTTTCTTGAAAGCCTTGTGGGAAACGCCGGTGCCGGCCGGCGAGCAGCGCTATTTCGACGGCATGCTGTATTTGATGAGCATGATGCACCTCGGCGGCGAGTTCCGCATCATCGACCGGCCCGATCCGGGCGGCACAAGGCGCTGACGACGCTGCGCACGCCGACGGCGCGCACGTTGCCCGGTGGATTCGACGGTTGGCGCTCAGGCCGGGTACAAGGCCCCCAGCACGCGTGGACCGGCCGCGCCGGTCACGGCCGGCAAGTTGCCCGGCCGCCGCCGCATGAACTGGTGCCCCAGCCAGGCAAAGGCGAGCGCCTCGACCCGGTTCGGCGCCACGCCCAGCTTGTCCGTGGATTCGACCGGCGTAGCGCCGCCGAGCGCCGCCGCCAGCTCGCGCAGCAGCGCGCCGTTGTAGGCGCCGCCGCCGCACACGTACACCGCCTGCGCCGTCTGCTCCCTGGTTTCCAGCCGGATCGCGCGCGCGATCGACACCGCCGTCAGGCGCGTCAACGTGGCCTGCACGTCGACCGGAGACAAGCCCGGGCGGCGCGCCAGCTTGGCATCCAGCCACTGCTCGTGAAACAGGTCGCGCCCGGTGCTCTTGGGCGCCGGCTGTGCGAAATAGGCTTCGTCCAGCAAGATGTCCAGCAACTGCGCATCGACCCGGCCGCTGGCGGCCCAGGCGCCATCGGCATCGTAGGGCTGGCCGCGGTGGCGCGCGATCCACAAGTCCATCAGGGCGTTGCCCGGACCGGTATCGTAGCCGCCCACGCGGCCGTCGCCGTGCAGCACGCTGATGTTGCCGATGCCGCCGATGTTGACCAGCACGCGCAAAGCACCTTCCTTGCCGAAGCGGGCCTGGTGGAAGGCCGGCACCAGCGGCGCGCCCTGGCCGCCGGCGGCGACGTCGCGGCTGCGGAAGTCGGCGATCACGTCGATGCCGGCCAGTTCCGCCAGCAATGCCGGGTTGTTGGCCTGGTGCGTGAAGCCGAGCTCGGGCCGGTGGCGGATGGTCTGGCCATGCACGGCGACCGCGCGCACCGGACCGGGAGAGCGCGCCAGCAGCGCCTTGACGCACTCGGCGTAGCAGCGCGCCAGGACATTGGCGGCCAGGGCTTCACGCTCGATTTCGTTGTTGCCGGGCGCCTGCAGCGCCATCAGCTGGGCGCGCAGCGCGGGCGGGAAGGGCGTGAAGGCCGATTCCAGGGTGCGCATGCCGCGTCCGGAAAAATCGGCCAGCACGCCATCGACGCCATCCATGCTGGTGCCGGACATCAGGCCGATGTAGAGGGAAGAAGCCGCCATCGTCGTGCTTTCGTATCGGTTAAAAACAAAACGCCTTGCAGCGCATGGTCATGCGGTGCAAGGCGTTCGCTCGGTGCCGGACCGGCTTTAAGAACTATCGGATCAGCGCGCCGCCATTGCGTTGCCGGCCGGGGTCAGCAGCGAGAAGCGGTGCGACATGTCGGCGGCCGCGACCTTGAAGCGCGACATTTCGCTGTTGTTCAGCGGTTGCGGGGTAATGTTCTTCATCGCCAGCGGATCGGTGGCCTGGCCGCCGACGCGGAATTCGTAGTGCAGGTGCGGGCCTGTGGCCCAGCCGGTCGAGCCGACGTAGCCGATCACGTCGCCCTGCGCCACCTTCTGGCCGCGGCGCAGGTTGCTGGCGAAGCGGCTCATGTGGCCGTAGGCGGTGCTGTAGTTGGACCAGTGGTTCAGGACCACCATGTTGCCGTAGCCGTTCGAGGCGCCGACGAAATCGACGGTGCCGTCGCCCGAGGCGCGGATCGGGGTCCCGGTCGGGGCCGCCATGTCGACGCCCTTGTGCTGCTTCCACACGCCGAACACCGGGTGCATGCGCATCGAGAAGCCCGACGAGATGCGGTTGAACGCCACCGGCGACTTGAGGAAGCCTTTTTTCAGCGACTTGCCGTCCAGGCTGTAGTAACCGCCCTGCTTGGTGACCGGATCTTCGTACCAGACCGATTGATAGGCCACGCCGCGGTTGATGAATTCGCCCGCCAGGATGCGGCCGGTGCGGACCATCTCGCCGTCCAGCCAGAAGGTTTCGTAGACAACATTAAAACGGTCGCCGCGCTTGAGGTCGCCGCGGAAGTCGATGTTGTTCGAGAACATCTCGATGATCTGGTTGACCACCGAATCGGGCATCTGGCCGCCGCCGTCGACGTTGGCGTCGGTAGCGGAATACAGCGAACCGTTGCTGATCTCGCGCGAACGCATTTCGACGCGGCGCTCGAGCTGGGCCGCGGCCTGGTTCGAGACGAATTTTTCGCCCTTGCGCATGACGGTGACGGTCTTGACATTGTCCTTGTCGCCGATGGTGGCGCGCAGGGTCAGCAGCAGGCCGTTCTCATCGGTCTCGGCCTGGATGCGCTTGCCGGTCTTGAGGCTCAGGATGTTGCGCGCCAGCTTGTCGCTGCGCACGAACGCTTGGGCCTGCTGGTCCTCAATGCCGAGGCGGGTGAAGACGGTGCCGAGGGAATCGCCGGCGCGGATGCGCTCTTCGTGGATGAATTGCTGCTGTTCCTGTTGCAGGGCAGCGATCTGGTCGGACAGGTTCGGCAGCTGCAGGTCCTGGGCGATCGACTTGGCCGGGGTGTCGGCCAGGTCGGCGATCGGGGCGACCGCGGTGGCGCCGAAGGCGCACAGGGTCAGGGCGGCGGCGCCGCCGGCCACGATGCGGGTTTTGCGGCTCGTGTCAGCCAGGCCGAACCAGCGCTTGCCGGTGATTTTCTGTATTGGGTTCATGCAATCAGTTAAAATTTACCGCTTGATTAGCCAAGACACAGCGCTTTAATTATTGTTTTGCTTCTTGTTGTCGTTGAAACTTTTCAGGCAGCAAGATTGATGGGATCGCGAATTATAGCCTAATACTCGTTCCTACAACCGTTTTAGCCAAACTCCTACAAATATTTTATGACTTCCCCAGAACAATCTGGTAATGCGAAAAGTACAACTTCCGTTTCCGGTGCACAGGTATTGCCCTTGAGCGACGCCGTCCAGGAAGCACTCGCCATTACCAAGCGCGGCGTCGACGAATTGCTGATCGAAAGCGAATTCGCCCAGAAGCTGGCGCGCTCGGAACAGAGCGGCAAGCCGCTGCGCATCAAGCTGGGCCTGGACCCGACCGCGCCGGACCTGCACCTCGGCCACACGGTAGTGCTGAACAAGCTGCGCCAGCTGCAGGACCTGGGCCACCAGGTGATTTTCCTGATCGGCGATTTCACCTCGATGATCGGCGACCCGTCGGGCCGCAACGTCACGCGCCCGCCGCTGACCCGCGAGCAGGTGGAAGCCAACGCAATGACTTATTTCAAGCAGGCTTCGCTGGTGCTCGACGCGGCGCGCACCGAAATCCGCTACAACTCGGAATGGTGCGACCCGCTCGGCGCGCGCGGCATGATCCAGCTGGCCTCGCGCTATACCGTGGCGCGCATGATGGAGCGCGACGACTTCACCAAGCGCTACAAGAGTGGGACACCGATCTCGGTGCATGAGTTCCTTTATCCGCTGATGCAAGGCTATGATTCCGTCGCTTTGAAAGCGGACCTTGAGCTGGGTGGAACGGACCAAAAATTCAATTTGCTGGTCGGCAGGGAACTGCAAAAAGATTATGGGCAAGAGCCGCAGTGCATCCTGACGATGCCGCTGCTGGAAGGCCTGGACGGCGTCGACAAGATGTCGAAGTCCAAGAACAACTACATCGGCATTACCGAGCCGGCCAACACCATGTTCGGCAAGCTGATGAGCATCTCGGACGTGATGATGTGGAAGTACTACGAGCTGCTGTCGTTCCGCTCGCTGCAAGACCTGGCCGCGCTGCGCGCCGAGGTCGAGGGCGGTAGGAACCCGCGCGACGCCAAGGTGGCGCTGGCCCAGGAAATCGTGGCACGTTTCCACTCGCAGCAGGCGGCCGAGGATGCGCTGGCCGACTTCGTCAACCGCGCCAAGGGCGGCATTCCGGAAGACATCGTCGAGATCACCGTGCCGGGCGCGCCGCTGGGCCTGGCACAGCTGCTGCGCGCGACCGGCCTGTGCGCCTCCAGCTCGGAAGCCATGCGCATGGTCGACCAGGGCGGGGTGCGCATCGACGGTGCCGTCGTGTCCGACAAGGCCTTGCAGGTCGAGGCCGGCACCTTCGTGCTGCAGGTCGGCAAGCGCAAGTTCGCGCGCGTGACCCTGTACGCCGGCGCATGATCGGCCTGCTGCAACGGGTCGGCGCCGCCAGCGTGACGGTCGACGGCGCCGCGGTCGGCGCCATCGGGCGCGGCCTGCTGGTGCTGGTGTGCGCCGAAAAGGGCGACACCGAGCGCGAGGCCGACGCCCTGCTGGCCAAGCTGCTCGGCTACCGCGTGTTTGCCGACGACGCCGGCAAGATGAACCGCAGCCTGGCCGACGTCGACGGCGGCCTGCTGCTGGTGCCGCAGTTCACGCTGGCGGCAGACACCCGCTCCGGCACGCGTCCGTCGTTCTCGCCGGCGGCTGCGCCGGCGGACGGGCGCCGCCTGTTCGATTATTTCGTACAGGAAGCGCGCCAACGTCATGGCACGGTCGAGACCGGCCGCTTCGGCGCCGACATGCAGGTGGCGCTGACCAACGACGGTCCGGTCACCTTCTGGCTGCGGATTGATCCACCCAAGACATCGGGCTGAAATACCTGAAACCAGCATCGCGCCGGCGGGGTCAATACCAGCAGGCCTCATGAGGGGACAACGATGAACATCTGGAGCGACTCCTTTACCGAAGGCAGCATGATTCCGGCGCGCTGCGCGTTCGCCGAGATCGATCCCGCCAGCCACGCCAGGCTGTCGAGCAACCGCAGCCCGCACCTGGCCTGGGACGAGGTCCCGGCCGGCACGCAATCGCTGGTGCTGCTGTGCCGCGACCTCGACGTGCCGACCGAGGGCAGCCGCGTCAACCGCAAAGGGCAGGTCGTCCCGAACGCCTTGCCGCGCACCGATTTCTATCACTGGTCGCTGGTCGACATCCCGGTCTGCCTGAAGTCCTTCGGCGAAGGCATGTTTTCCGACATGGTCACGCCCGGCGGCAAGAGCGGGCCGCCGGTGCCGTTCACGATCAAGAACGGCACCGAGCACCAGCTGCGCCACGGGATCAACGACTATACCGGCTGGTTCGCCAGCGACCCGGACATGGCCGGCGAGTACTATGGCTACGACGGCCCGTGTCCGCCCTGGAACGACGAGCGCGTGCACACCTACGTGTTCACCCTGTATGCGCTCGACATCCCGCGCCTGCCGCTGGACGGACGATTTACCGGCACCGAGGCGCGCCTGGCGATCACCGGGCACATCCTCGACGAAGCCAGCATCTTCGGCGTGTATTCGCTGAATCCCGCCGTCGCCGCCAACCTGCCCAGGGATTGACGGCCGGCTGGCGCAACCATGATCAAACCATGCTCGCCCCGGGGTTCGGGCCGGCGAACCTCATGACGACATCCGTGACACAGACAATCGACGCAGACTTCACATCATCCATGACCGGCGCCGACGCCGCCGACGTTACCATCCTCCTGATCCGGCACGGCGAAACCGCGTGGAATGCCGAGCGCCGCCTGCAGGGGCACATCGACATCCCGCTGAACGCCGAGGGCGAGCGCCAGGCCGCGCTGCTGGCCGCGGCGCTGGCCGGCGAAACCATCGACGTACTCGTGTCGAGCGACCTGATGCGCGCGCGCCAGACCGCCGGCGCCATCGCCGCGGCGCGCGCCATGCCGTTGCTCGAAGACCCCGGCCTGCGCGAGCGCAATTACGGCGGCTTCGAAGGCTTGCTGTATGCACAGATCGGCGAGCGCTATCCGCACGAATTCGCGGCCTGGCAGGCGCGCGAAATCGACGCCGCGGTGCCGGATGCCGTGACGGCGGCGGGCACCAGGCACGGCGAGACCTTCCGCGCCTTCTACGAGCGCGCCACCGGCGCCATCCTGGCGCTGGCAGCCCTGCATCCGGGCAAGACCTTGGTGTTGGTGGCGCATGGCGGCGTCCTGGAATGCGCCTACCGTATGGCACAGGGCCTGCCGTTGGCGACGCCGCGCGACTTCAAGGTGTTCAACGCCAGTATCAACCGGTTTACGGTGCGCGGCGGCAGCCTGCGCCTGCAGAGCTGGGGCGAGGTGGCGCACCTGCGGCCGGCGCTGATCGACGAATTGTCCTGAACCCGCACCGTCGGGCTGACGCTCAAGCTTGAATGTTCGCTATCTTGGCAGGCTGGCAATAACCGCAGGCAGGCTGGCGGACGATGGCATTTGCTGATCGGCCCTGCAACAATTTATGACAAAACCTGCCGCTAATTTAAGCAGGGCTTCGGGTAGAATAGCGCGTTCCCGTCGCCACCCATGATTTCCTGCCGTGCAAATTGGTCAATATACGCTGCGCAATAATGTCTTCGTCGCCCCGATGGCGGGGGTGACCGACCGTCCGTTCCGCCAGTTGTGCAAGCAGCTCGGCGCCGGCTACGCGGTGTCCGAGATGGCGGCGTCGAACCCGCGCCTGTGGGCCAGCGAAAAGAGCGCGCGCCGCACCGACCACGAAGGCGAGATGGAGCCGAAGGCGGTGCAGATCGCCGGCGCCGACCCGCAGGACCTGGCCGATTGCGCCCGCTTCAACGTCGAGCGCGGCGCCCAGATCATCGACATCAACATGGGCTGCCCGGTCAAGAAGGTGTGCAACAACTGGTGCGGCTCGGCCCTGCTGCAGCACGAAGACCTGGTGCAGCGCATCCTGGAGGCCGTGGTGAACGCGGTCGACGTGCCGGTCACGCTGAAGTTCCGCACCGGCTGGGACCGCCAGAACAAGAATGCCCTCGTCATCGCGCGCATGGCCGAGCAGGCCGGCATCGCCATGCTGACCCTGCACGGCCGCACCCGCGCCGACGGCTACAAGGGCGAGGCCGAGTACGACACCATCAAGGCGGTCAAGGCGGCGGTGGCGATTCCGGTGGTGGCCAACGGCGACATCACGACCCCCGAAAAGGCGAAATTCGTGCTCGACCACACCGGTGCCGACGCCGTCATGGTCGGCCGCGCCGCCCAGGGCCGTCCCTGGATCTGCCGCGAGATCGACCATTACCTGCGCACCGGTGAACACTTGCCGGCGCCGCTGGTCGAGGAAGTGCGCGCATTGATGAACGAACACCTGCCGGCCCACTACGCCTTCTATGGCGAATACCTGGGCGTGCGCACGGCGCGCAAGCACATCGGCTGGTACGTGCAGGATCTGCCCGGCGGCGAGGCATTCCGCCAGCGCATGAACCTGCTCGAATCCACCGCCGATCAACTGGCGTCGGTCGATGAATTCTTTAAATCGCAACACTGCCATGGCGAACGGTTACAATACCGGCCCGCGCCCGAAGCCGAGACCGCCATCGCCGCATAGCAGCACCAGAAAACAAGAAAAACAAGCAAGTCCCGGCAGGGCCAAAGCACCGCGAAGCCAGCGCAAGCGCAGCTATGGTAGTTGGAGACGCAACCATTCAAGCAGCGCGCGATTGAGGATGTTAACAAGCAGCGTAACAGTGGGTTTGTGGGCCGTAGCGAGCGGAAGAAGTTTTGTCCGAGAAGCGCAGCCGTACTCATGTACGGCGAGCATCGCAGGACAAAAATTCGACGCGCAGTAGGCCCACAAACCCACCACCACAAGAAGTAGGGGATATGAGTAAAGAGAGTATTCAGGAAGTCGTCCAAAAAAGCCTCGAAGACTATTTCAACGACCTGGGCGAGCAAAAACCGTCGAACATCTACGACATGATGCTCTTGACCGTCGAGAAACCGATCCTGCAAGTGGTGATGACACGTGCGGAAGGCAACCAGTCGCACGCGGCCCAGATGCTGGGCATCAACCGCAACACCTTGCGCAAGAAACTCCAGGAGCACGGGCTGCTCTAAGCCGCCGGCAGGAGGGGCCGCGGCGTGCTGCAGGCGTGCGCCGGACCGGTCCCGGCCGCGCACGTACTGCTCACCCATTTTCATCAACAGGCCACTCCCATGATCAAACAAGCTCTCATCTCCGTTTCCGACAAGACCGGCGTGCTCGATTTCGCGCGTGCACTGGCTGCGTTCGGCGTGAACATCCTGTCCACCGGCGGCACCGCCAAGATGCTGCAGGACAATGGCGTCGCCGTGACCGAAGTCGCCGACTACACCGGCTTCCCGGAAATGCTCGACGGCCGCGTGAAGACCCTGCACCCGAAGGTCCACGGCGGCATCCTGGCGCGCCGCGACCTGCCGGAGCACGTGGCCAAGCTGGAAGAACACGGCATTCCGCAGATCGACATGGTGGTGGTCAATTTGTATCCGTTCCAGCAGACCGTGGCCAAGGAACAGTGCTCGCTGGACGAAGCGATCGAGAATATCGACATCGGCGGCCCCACCATGCTGCGTTCGGCGGCCAAGAACCACCGCGACGTGGTCGTCATCGTCGATCCGGCCGACTACGGTCCGGTGCTGGCCGAGATGAAGGGCGCCGGTACCAGCCCGGACGCCGTGGACGGCACGGTCGGCTACGACACCAGGTTCCGCCTGGCCAAGAAGGTATTCGCCCACACCGCCCAGTACGACAGCGCGATCACCAACTATCTTACCAGCCTGGGCGAAGACAAGCAGCACGCCACCCGCGCCGCCTACCCGCAAACGCTGAACCTGCACTTCGAAAAAGTGCAGGACATGCGCTACGGCGAGAACCCGCACCAGAGCGCCGCCTTCTACCGCGACCTGGCCCCGGCCGCCGGCAGCCTGGCGAATTACCGCCAACTGCAGGGCAAGGAACTGTCGTACAACAACATCGCCGATGCCGACGCCGCCTGGGAATGCGTCAAGTCGCTCGGCGGCTTCGAGCAGCCGGCCGGCTGCGTGATCATCAAGCACGCCAATCCGTGCGGCGTGGCGATCGGCGCCGATGCGCTGGACGCCTACGGACGCGCCCTGAAGACCGATCCGACCTCGGCCTTCGGCGGCATCATCGCCTTCAACGTGCCGGTCGACGGCCGCGCCGCGGAAGCGATCGCCAAGCTGTTCGTGGAAGTCGTGATCGCCCCGGCCTTCACGCCGGAAGCATTGCAGACCATGGCGGCCAAGCAGAACGTGCGCCTGCTGGAAATTGCTCTGGGTGATGGCCAGAACCCGTTCGACGTCAAGCGCGTCGGCGGCGGCCTGCTGGTGCAATCGCCGGATGCGAAAAACATCGGCTTGGGCGACCTGCGCGTGGTCACCAAACAGCAGCCGACCCAGCAGCAATTGCAGGATTTGATGTTCGCCTGGCGCGTGGCCAAGTTCGTGAAATCGAACGCGATCGTGTTCTGCGCCGGCGGCATGACGCTGGGCGTGGGCGCCGGCCAGATGAGCCGCATCGATTCCGCGCGCATCGCCTCGATCAAGGCGCAGAATGCCGGCCTGTCGCTGGTCGGCTCGGCGGTGGCGTCGGATGCCTTCTTCCCGTTCCGCGACGGCCTCGATGTGGTGGTCGACGCCGGCGCCACCTGCGTCATTCATCCGGGCGGCTCGATGCGCGACCAGGAAGTGATCGACGCTGCCGACGAACGCGGTGTGGTGATGCTGTACACTGGTACGCGCCACTTCCGCCACTGATCGCGCCAATGGGGGAAAGGACAGGCAGCGTGGCGCTCGCGCCATCCTGCCTGTGTTTTTGCACAGTATTTTCCCCACGAAACACCCGCGCCGGTATACCATTCGACAATGATTATCCTCGGCATCGACCCGGGCCTGCGTACGACGGGTTTCGGCGTCATCGAAAAACAGGGCAACCGGCTGCGCTACATCGCTTCCGGCACCATCAAGACCGGCACCGCGGGCGCCTTGCCGCCGCGCCTGAAAGTCATCCTGTCCGGCGTCGGCGAGATCGTCTCGTCCTACCAGCCGACCTGCGCGGCCATCGAAAAAGTCTTTGTCAACGTCAATCCGCAATCGACGCTGCTGCTGGGGCAGGCGCGCGGCGCCGCCATCACGGCGCTGGTCGGCGCCGACCTGGACGTGGCGGAATACACGCCGGCCCAGGTCAAGCAGGCGGTGGTCGGCACCGGCAAGGCGGTCAAGGCGCAGGTGCAGGACATGGTGGCGCGCCTGTTGAAGCTGCCCGGCCTGCCGGGCACCGACGCCGCCGACGCGCTCGGCATCGCCATCTGCCACGCCAACAGCCACGACGCGCTGGCGCTGATCGGCGCGCTGTCGCCGGCGCTGCCGGCGCTGCACATGAAGAACGGCCGCCTGGTCTGAACCGGTGCATCCGGCACGGTGCGGCCGCTTGCAATCCGCCCCCGGCGGGCGCATCTGATGCTGTGACCAGTCTGCTTATCCATCCCACTTGTTTGTTCTCGATATTGAAAGGTCAACGATGATCGGTCGTCTCTCCGGCGTGCTGCTGGAAAAAAACCCGCCGCAAGTCCTGGTCGATTGCCAGGGCGTCGGCTATGAAGTCGACGTGCCGATGAGCACCTTCTACAACCTGCCACATACCGGAGAAAAGGTGACCCTGTTCACCCACTACGTGGTGCGCGAGGATGCCCACCTGCTGTTCGGCTTCGGCTCGAGCAACGAGCGTGTCGTGTTCCGCCAATTGATCAAGATCACCGGCGTGGGCGCACGCACCGCGCTGTCGATCCTGTCAGGCATGACGGTGGCCGATTTGTCGCAGGCGGTCACGCTGCAGGAAGCCGGACGCCTGGTCAAGGTGCCGGGCATCGGCAAGAAGACCGCGGAGCGCCTGCTGCTGGAACTGAAGGGCAAGCTGGGTGCCGACATCGGCGCCACCGGCGGCGCCGCGCGCGACGATGTCCAGGCAGACGTGCTGAATGCGCTGCTGGCTTTGGGGTATTCTGACAAGGAGGCGCTGGTCGCCATCAAGAACATGCCGCCGGGTACCAGCGTATCCGACGGCATCAAGCTGGCGCTGAAGGCGCTGTCGAAAGCGTAACCTAGAACCAGGCAATGAGTATCCAGACCGACAATTTCACCGAGCAGCGCATCATCGATGCGGCGCCTGCCTCGCCCAACGAAGAGGCGATCGAACGCGCCTTGCGGCCCAAGCACCTGGAAGAATACGTCGGCCAGGCCAAGATCCGCGACCAGCTCGAAATCTTCATCGCCGCCGCGCGCAAGCGGCGCGAGGCGCTCGACCACACGCTGCTGTTCGGTCCGCCGGGCCTCGGTAAAACCACGCTGGCGCACATCATCGCGCGCGAGATGGGCGTCAACCTGCGCCAGACTTCCGGTCCGGTGCTGGAGCGTCCCGGCGATTTGGCCGCGCTCCTGACCAACCTGGAAGCCAACGACGTCCTGTTCATCGACGAGATCCACCGCCTGTCGCCGGTGGTCGAGGAGATCCTGTATCCGGCGCTGGAAGACTACCAGATCGACATCATGATCGGCGAAGGCCCGGCCGCGCGTTCGGTAAAACTCGACCTGCAGCCGTTCACGCTGGTCGGCGCCACCACGCGCGCCGGCATGCTGACCAATCCGCTGCGCGACCGCTTCGGCATCGTGGCGCGCCTGGAGTTCTACAACGTCGACGAGCTGACCAGGATCGTGACCCGCAGCGCGGCCTTGCTGGAAGCGCCGATCGACGAGGAGGGCGCGCGCGAAGTCGCCAAGCGCGCGCGCGGCACGCCGCGGATCGCCAACCGCCTGCTGCGGCGCGTGCGCGACTATGCCGAGGTCAAGGGCAACGGCGAAATCACCAGGGACATGGCCGACCGCGCGCTGCGCATGCTCGACGTCGACACGGTCGGCTTCGACGTCATGGACCGCAAGCTGCTGGAAGCGGTGCTGTTCAAGTTCGCCGGCGGCCCGGTCGGCATCGGCAACCTGGCGGCGGCGATCGGCGAGGCCGCCGACACCATCGAGGACGTGCTGGAACCGTATCTGATCCAGCAGGGCTACCTGCAGCGCACCCCGCGCGGCCGCATCGCCACCCCGCTGGCCTACCAGCACTTCGGCGTGACCGCGCCGCGCATCAGCCCCACCGGCGACCTGTGGGATAGCCTGCCTCCGGCATGACGGACGACGAGGCCGTGACCAGCGGCGGCATGCAGATCTGGGTCGACGCCGACGCCTGCCCGGGCGCGGTCAAGGAAATCCTGTACCGCGTGGCCGAGCGCCGCCGGTTGCCGGTGACGCTGGTGGCCAACCAGCTGATGCGCGTACCCGGCTCGCGCTTCATCCGCGCCCTGCAGGTGCCGAGCGGGCCGGACGTCGCCGACGCCGAGATCGTGGCGCGCCTGGCGCCGGGCGACCTGGTCGTCACCGGCGACATTCCGCTGGCGGCGCAGGTGCTGGAAAAGGGAGGATGCGCGCTCAATCCACGCGGCGAGTTCTATACCAAGGACAATATTGCCCAGCAATTGACGATGCGCGCCTTCATGCAGGAATTGCGCGACAGCGGGGTCGACACCGGCGGCCCGGCGGCCTACGGCCAGTCCGACCGCCAGCAATTCGCCAATGCGCTCGACCGCCACCTGGCGCGCCGGCTGCAGGCGGGCAACCGATAGCGATTCAGCGGCGGCGCAGCTGCAGCACCACGGCGTCGTGGGCGTGGTGCGTCTCGCGCAGCGGATCGCGCTCGCGCATCGGACGGCGGCGGCGGTTCATCGTTGCCGGGAACACGAAGCTGGCGAACAGCAGGACGGTGATGCCCAGCAGCGCGCCGCTGGCGAACAGCATGGATTCATCGGTGCGGGTGGCCAGCGTCACCAGCGCCGCCACCATCGGCACCGTCAGCAGTACGCCGGCCAGCGTGCGTTCCGGGCCGGGCTGGCGCATGCGCCGGCCGACCACGCCCACGTACAGGAAACTGGCCGAGATCACGATCATGCCGAGGATGCCGCCGGCCACGAGCCAGGGCGGCATGCCGCCGGCGCCGGTATCGAACAGCATCATCGGCGGTACGAACAGTACCAATGCACCCGCAAGCAGGGACAATACCCGCAGCCCCATCATGGCTGCACCCGCGGGGCTGGCTGGAACAGGGAGGAAAGAAGAGGCATGACGGTCGCAAGTAAGGATGAGTTGCGACCGATATTAGCATAACGCAAAGAAAACTGAAAAATATTGATATTAATAATGCAACATCATATATTGCTCAGTTTCACCGATTCATTCCTGGCGTAACCAGGTCTGCGACCGGCCGAACACCGGCATGCCGATATAGCCGCGCACTTCCAGCTTCTTGCCGCCGTCCTGCACCGTCAGTTTGCTTTTATAGACCTTGCCATTCTTGGGGTCGAGGATTTCGCCGCCGCTGTAGTCGCTGCCGCTTTTCCTGAGGCCGGACACGATGGTCATGCCGACGATCGGCTGGTCCTTGCGTTCGCCCTGGCACTGAACGCACTTCGGATTCTGGTCTTCGGTGGGCGCGCGGAACAGCTTTTCGATCTTGCCCTGCAGTTCACCCTGCTGTTCGGTAATGCGGATCAATGCCGATGGCTTGCCCGAGGCATCGTCGATGGATTTCCACAGGCCGACCGGAGAAGTATCCTGCGCCCAGGCGAGCGGGGCGGCAAACACGGCGGCAATCAGGGAAGCGCGGATGAGGGTTTGCATGGTGTCTCCAGTCGTGGTTTGTGGTCGATCCAGTATAGCAAACTCGTTCGGTGTGCTGCCTCACGGAAATCCTGGCAGGGCAGCGCAGGCCGCCCTTCAGGGGCTTTTCCACTCCGGGCGTATCGGCAAGCGCCAATCCGCCGACGGCGGCAGCGTCAGCATCCAGCCGCTTCCCTGCGTGGACCGGGCCAGGCCGGCGGGCCGCCATACCGCCGCGTGAAAATTCGCGAGGCTGTTCACCAGCACCAGCGCGAGCATGCCGCCGGCCAGCGTCCTGGCGCCCGTACGCGGCGCAGTGTCGCGCAGGATCAGCAGCGACCACGCCATCGCCACGAAGGGGACGTAGAAGTAGCGCCCGCCCAGGTTCCAGCGCAGCTCCAGGTCCGGCATGCCGACCCGCACCACGCCGACGGCCCACAGCGCCGCCGCCAGTGCGAACAGGCCGGCCGTGACGAAGCGTTGGGAGCGCGCGCCCAGCAGCAGGCAAGCGGCCAACAGCAGGGCGGCGGCGACGGCGGCGATGCGCCAGCCGTCGCCCAACCGGTCGGTGAGGGAATACGGCAGCACGAAGTCGAGCGTCAGGTAATGCAGGAACTGGCCCTTCCACGGATAGTGCAGGTAGGCGCTCAGGGCCGGACGCGCCGCCGCGCCGGCGGGCACGGCAGGCGGCGGGTTGGCCAGGATGGTGGCGAGCTGGACTCCGACCGCCATGAAATAGGCGCCGATGGCGATCCAGGCGCGGCGCGTACGCGTCATGCCGCGCAGCAGTACCAGGCGCGCGGCGACCAGCGGCGAGAACATCAGTCCGAACGGCCCGGTCAGGGTCAGCAAGACGATCGCCGCGCCGCGCCGCAGTTCGCCGTGCGCCGGTTGCGCTGCGGACGGCGCGACGCAGAATGCGCTCCACAGCAGCACCAGCAAGGCGGGCGCGATCACCCATTGCAGGTTGGTGACCGTCAGCCAGACCTCGCCGGTATGCGGCACCAGCAGCGGCGCCAGCGCGAAGGCCCAGGCCGTGGGCGGGGAAAAGCGCCGGCGCGCGAAGGTGAACAGGTAGGCGCACACCGCGCTCAGCGCCAGCGCGCAGATCCACGCCAGCGGACGCGCCACCCGGTCGATGTAGCAGACCCTGGACACGGCATAGGCGATCAGGCGCGGCAGCAGGTGCAGGTATTGTGCATATGGCTTGAACAGCGATGCCGCGCCCAGCGCATAGGCGTCGCCCAGGAAGATCTTGCCGTCCTCGGCCCACAGGAAGCCGCCGGCGAGGCGCTCCGGCATGCGCGCCGCGATCAGCAGCATGGCGAGCGCGGCCACCATCAGGGCCTGGTAGCGCCCGGTCCTACCGGCGTGCGATGTCATTGGCGGCCGTCCCCGATTATCGATTGTTATTTACTAATTGTAATTTATGTACGGTTACATGATATGGTTAAATGAGCCGCATTTCATCGACAGCGCGGAACAAAAAAAAGCCGCACCGGCATGACCCGGTGCGGCTCCTGGACGGGTGTGCAGGACGGTCAGGCGTGGGCCAGCTTGGCCAGCTGCTCCTGCATCTTGGCCAGCGTCGCGCCGAAGTTTTCCACGCGCTCGCGTTCCTGCGCCACCACGGCGGCCGGCGCGCGCGCCACGAAACTCTCGCTCGACAGCTTGCCGTTGGCCTTGGCGATCTCGCCCGACACGCGCGCGATTTCCTTGGACAGCCGCTCGCGCTCGGCGGCGACGTCGATCTCGACCTTCAGCATCAGCTTGGTGGTGCCGACGATCGACACCGCGGCCGGCGATTCCGGCAGCGCGTCGACGATCTGCACCTCGGACAGCTTGCCCAGCAGCTGCACGTAGGGCGCGAAGCCTTGGGCCGCCTCGCGGTCGGCTTCGGAACCCGGCTCGACGATCAGCGGCACGCGCAGCGACGGCGACAGCTTCATTTCGCCGCGCAGGTTGCGGGTGGCGTCGGTCAGCTTCTTGAACTGGTCCATCCAGGCTTCGGCCGCTTCGTCGATCAGCGACTCGTCGGCGACCGGGTAGGGTTGCAGCATGATGGTGTCGCGGTTTTCTCCCGCTCCCTTGCCGGCCAGCGGCGCCACCGCCTGCCACAAGGCTTCGGTGACGAACGGGATGACCGGGTGCGCCAGGCGCAGGATCACTTCCAGCACGCGCACCAGCGTGTGGCGGGTGGCGCGCTGCTGCGCTTCGGTGCCCTGCTGGACCTGCACCTTGGCCAGTTCCAGGTACCAGTCGCAGTACTCGTCCCAGACGAACTTGTAGATGGCGCTGGCGATGTTGTCGAAGCGGTAGTCGGCGAAGCCCTTGGCCACTTCCAGCTCGACGCGGTTCATCAGCGAGATGATCCAGCGGTCGGCCTGCGAATAATCGGCGGCGTCCGGCTGTCCGCAATCCTTGCCCTCGGTGTTCATCAGCACGAAGCGGGTCGCGTTCCACATCTTGTTGCAGAAGTTGCGATAACCCTCGCAGCGGCCCAGGTCGAAGTTGATGTTGCGGCCGAGCGAAGCGTAGCTGGCCATGGTGAAGCGCACGGCGTCGGTGCCGAAGGCCGGGATGCCGTCCGGGAATTCCTTGCGCGTCGCCTTGGCGATCTTCTCGGCGGCGCGCGGGTCCATCAGGCCGGTGGTGCGCTTGGCCACCAGCGATTCGACGTCGATGCCGTCGATCAGGTCGATCGGGTCGAGCGTGTTGCCCTTCGATTTCGACATCTTCTGGCCGGAGGAATCGCGCACCAGGCCGTGCACGTACACCGTCTCGAACGGCACCTTGTTCGTGAAGTGCGCGGTCATCATGACCATGCGCGCCACCCAGAAGAAGATGATGTCGAAGCCGGTCACCAGCACGGAAGAGGGCAGGAACAGGTCCATCTCCTTTGTCTGCGCGGGCCAGCCCATGGTCGAGAACGGCACCAGCGCGGACGAAAACCAGGTGTCGAGCACGTCGTCGTCGCGCCGCAGTTCGCCGGCGATGCCGGCGGCAAGCGCCTGTGCCCTGGCGTCTTCCTCGCTGCGCGCGACGATGACTTGCCCTTCCGGGCCGTACCAGGCCGGGATGCGGTGGCCCCACCACAGCTGGCGCGAGATGCACCAGTCCTGGATGTTGCCCAGCCACTGGTTGTAGGTGGTGCTCCAGTTCTCCGGCACGAACTTGATTTCGCCGTTCGCCACTTTTTCCAGCGCGACTTCGGTGATCGACTTGCCCGGATTGAAGGTGCCTTCCGGTGCCGGCTTGCTCATGGCGACGAACCACTGGTCGGTCAGCATCGGCTCGATGATGACGCCGGTGCGGTCGCCGCGCGGCACCATCAGCTTGTGCGGTTTCACCTGTTCCAGCAGGCCCTGGGCGTCGAGGTCGGCGACGATTTTCTTGCGCGCCTCGAAGCGGTCCAGGCCGCGGTAGGATTCCGGCGCGTCGTCGACGATCTTGGCCTGCAGGGTCATGATGCTCGGCATGCCCAGGTTGTGGCGCTGGCCGACCGCATAGTCGTTGAAGTCGTGCGCCGGCGTGATCTTCACGCAGCCGGTGCCGAAGGCTTTATCGACGTATTCGTCGGCGATGACCGGGATTTCGCGGCCGGTCAGCGGCAATGTCAGCATCTTGCCGTGCAGGTGCGTGTAGCGCTCGTCGGTCGGGTCGACCGCCACGGCGACGTCGCCCAGCATGGTTTCCGGGCGGGTGGTGGCGACGGTCAGGTGGCCGCTGCCGTCCGCCAGCGGGTACCGGATGTACCACATCGAGCCGTCTTCTTCCTGCGAATCGACTTCCAGGTCGGACACCGCGGTGCCCAGCACCGGGTCCCAGTTGACCAGGCGCTTGCCGCGGTAGATCAGGCCCTGCTCGTACAGGCGCACGAAGACTTCGGCCACGATCTGCGTGCGCGGCTCGTCCATCGTGAAGTATTCGCGCTGCCAGTCGGCCGAGGCGCCCAGGCGGCGCATCTGGCCGGTGATGGTGCTGCCCGACTTTTCCTTCCACTCCCAGACCTTGTCGACGAAGGCTTCGCGGCCGAGGTCGTGGCGCGAGATCTTCTGGGCGTCCAGCTGGCGCTCCACCACGATCTGGGTGGCGATGCCGGCGTGGTCGGTGCCCGGCACCCAGGCGGTGTTGAAGCCACGCATGCGGTAGTAGCGGGTCAAGCCATCCATGATGGTCTGGTTGAACGCGTGGCCCATGTGCAGGGTACCGGTCACGTTCGGCGGCGGCAGCTGGATGCTGAACGACGGCTTGCCGTCATCCATGGAGGCGGCAAAATAGCCGCGCTGTTCCCATTCGCTGCGCCAGAATTGTTCGATGTCGGCTGGCTCGAAAGACTTTGCTAATTCCATGGCGTGTATTCGGATGTCTGTTTGGCGAAAACGGCCATTATAGTTGACGGCGTAAAGCCTGCGCCGGCGCCGGGACGCGATTTTTGGGCCGTCGTCACCGACCGGCATGCTATATTTTTGCCCTTTCAAAGCTCCTTTCCCAAATCACACGATCCCCATGAGCGCGCCCGCCACTTCCCGTCGCCCCGTCCTGCTGGTCGACGACGATGCCGTCCTGTTGGAATACCTGTCTACCGTCCTGCACCACGCCGGCTACGACACCGTGGAAACCCGTTCCGCCGCCGAGGCCCTGCAGCGCATCGGCGAGCGCGAAGCCGCGCACGAGCCGGATTTCGCGCTGGCGCTCCTGGACATCAACATGCCCGGCATGTCCGGCCTCGACCTGGCGCGCCGCCTGCGCGAGCACACGCAGGTGGCGTTCATGTTCCTGTCCTCGGTCGACGATGCCGAGACCGCGCGCCAGGCCGCCAGCCACGGCGCGGTCGGCTTCGTGGTCAAGCCGGTCGACGCCGCGCGCCTGCTGCCGGCCTTCGAGTCGGCCCTGGCGCGCGCCGACGAGATCCGCCAACTGCGGCGCACCGAAGCCAACCTGAACGCGGCGCTGGCCGCGGGCCGCGAGACCAGCCTGGCCGTGGGCCTCTTGATGGCGCGCTACCAGACCGACCGCAACGTCGCCTTCGAGGTGCTGCGCGACCATGCGCGCTCCAGCCGGCGCAAGATCAACGAGGTGGCCGAGCAGCTGGTGGCGGCGGAAGAATTGCTCAACGGCCTGCATGGGGCGTTTGCGGGACGGCTGCGCGGCAAGTGAATCAGTGTTGAAATTGTTCTAGGCCACAGCGTCGTCCCCGCGCAGGCGGGGACCCAAGCTGACTTCACGGAAGTCGAAATGCTGACATGCCGGTTCTCTTCATGCAGTATGGGTCCCCGCCTGCGCGCACTGCTGTCCAAGATAAGCGTTATCTCTGCTTTAACCCATAGCTCGTCGTCCCCGCGCAGGCGGGGACCCATACTAAGCAACAGAATTTATTACCATTGAAGCAACTGGAACATTTCAGAAATAACAACTGTGGATGCTCAGCATGGGTCCCCGCCTTCGCGGGGAGTCGTTTCAGGCAGTGCCTGAAACGACGGTATTTATTTTCACGCCAATAAAAACGCCTGCACGTCACCGGGTTTCCGCACAAATCAAACGCCTTCCGACGCCCTCCCGGCCGGCTTGGTATCATCCCGGATCGTCCGGCGCGCCATCGTCGCCGCGCGCAGTATTTGTCCATTCATCGAGCAAGGAACAACCAACATGAAAACCAAGGCAGCCATCGCATGGCAGGCGGGCAAACCGCTGACGATCGAGGAAGTCGAACTGGAAGGCCCGAAGGCCGGCGAGGTGCTGGTCGAGGTCAAGGCCACCGGCATCTGCCATACCGACTACTACACGCTGTCCGGCGCCGATCCGGAAGGCATCTTCCCGGCCATCCTCGGCCATGAAGGCGCGGGCGTGGTGGTCGACGTCGGCCCCGGCGTGACCAGTTTGCGCAAGGACGACCACGTCATTCCGCTGTACACCCCGGAATGCCGCCAGTGCAAGTTCTGCCTGTCGCAAAAGACCAACCTGTGCCAGGCGATCCGTTCCACCCAGGGCCGCGGCCTGATGCCGGACGCGACCTCGCGCTTCTCGCTGGACGGCAAGCCGATCTACCACTACATGGGCACGTCGACCTTCTCGAACTACATCGTGGTGCCGGAGATCGCACTGGCCAAGGTGCGTTCGGACGCGCCGTTCGACAAGATCTGCTACATCGGTTGCGGCGTCACCACGGGCATCGGCGCCGTCATCTTCACGGCCAAGGTGGAAGCGGGCGCCAACGTCGTCGTGTTCGGCCTGGGCGGCATCGGCCTGAACGTGATCCAGGCGGCGAAAATGGTCGGTGCAGATAAGATCATCGGCGTCGATCTCAACCCGGCGCGCGAAGAGATGGCGCGCAAGTTCGGCATGACCCATTTCATCAATCCGACCCAGGTCGAGAACGTGGTCGACGCCATCGTGCAGCTGACCGACGGCGGCGCCGACTACAGCTTCGAGTGCATCGGCAACGTCACCACCATGCGCCAGTCGCTGGAGTGCTGCCACAAGGGCTGGGGCCAGTCGATCATCATCGGCGTGGCGGAAGCCGGCAAGGAAATCGCGACCCGTCCGTTCCAGCTGGTGACCGGGCGCGTGTGGAAGGGTTCGGCCTTCGGCGGCGCGCGCGGCCGTACCGACGTGCCGAAGATCGTCGACTGGTACATGGAAAACAAGATCAATATCGACGATCTGATCACCCACCACCTGCCGCTGGAGCGCATCAACGAAGGTTTCGACCTGATGAAATCGGGCGAATCGATCCGCTCGGTCGTGGTGTTCTGACCGTTTCGGTTACTTCGGCAAGCGCCTTTTCCGCGCTTGCCGCAGTGCAGCGCCGGCGCCTGCCGACACCTGCTGCTTTCATGGGCGGGCACCGCACTGGTGCGTTGCAATGCATATGCGCACGATACGCCCCACCTTTGTGCAAAAATAATGTCAAAGCCGTATAATTTCCCGTTCACAAACGGTTGATACCGTTTGTGAAAAATCACACAACAATCATATTAACGGGAAAAACATGTTCAAGAAAATCGTTGCCGCAGCAGCACTGACCCTGGTGGCTTCCTCGTCGTTCGCAGCCGCCCCGATCGCCTTCTACGGCGGCCTGGATGCCGGCTCGACCAAGATCGACGACTTCGGCAGCAGCAAGGGCAGCTTCGGCGGCTTCGTGGGCTACGGCTTCAACCAGTTCTTCGCCGTCGAGGCGGGCTATCGCCACCTGGGTACCTACGACTTCGACGTCGTCGCCAACAATCGCCTGTACAGCGGCGACGTCAAGGCCAAGCAGACCCACCTGTCGCTGATCGGCTCCTACCCGCTGAACGAAGCCCTGGACGTGTACGGCCGCCTGGGCTACAACAAGCTGCGCGCCAAGGCGACCGTGATGGGCGTCAGCGGCGGCGCCGACGACAGCACCGGCCTGTACGGCATCGGCCTGAACTACACCTTCGCACCGAACTTCTCGGGCCGCATCGAGGCGCAAAAGCCGTCGAGCGATTCGCGCAACATCAGCGCCAGCGTCGTCTGGCAGTTCCGTTGATCTGACGGGCTGACGGCCGCCGGCGCTTGGCGCGCGGCGGCATGCATCGAATGCGGCACTGTTCCTTATTGGACAGTGCCGCATTTTGTTTGTGGTTTCGGAAGTCAATATTGCTCAGCCAATATTTGTATGGCAGCATAGCGCGCCTCGATGCACGCCTCGATGTTCACCCTCGATCGAGCCTTTCAGCCAACCGGAATCCTGCCATGCGCCCAGCCCGCCTCGCACTCTGTCTTTCCCTCGCCGGCGCCGCTGCGCTGGCCTGCGCCCAGAACCCCGCCGTCCCCGCCGCAAATGCCGCTATTGCCGCCGGCGAGCGTCCGGCCACCGCCTTCCCGTACACGCCCGGCCTGGACGTGAATTCGATGGACAAGAGCGCCGATCCCTGCGTCGATTTTTATCAGTACGCCTGCGGCGGCTGGATGAAGAACAACCCGGTGCCGGCCGACCAGGCGCGCTGGTCGGTGTACGGCAAGCTGGCCCAGGATAACCGGCGCTACCTGTGGGGCATCCTCGAAGACCTGTCCAAGAAGCAGGACGGGCGTAACGCCAGCCAGCAAAAGATCGGCGACTACTTCGGCGCCTGCATGGACGAGCGCGCCATCGAAGCGCGCGGCGCCGCGCCCTTGCGCCCGTATTTCGACCAGATCGCGGCGCTGACATCCAACCGCGATTTGCCGCGCGTGCTGGCTCGCCTGCATCTGTCGCTGGCCGATCCGGGCCTGTTCTTCGGTTTCGGCTCGAGCCAGGACTTCGGCGATTCGTCGCGCGTGATCGCCTTCGCCACCGCCGGCGGACTGGGCTTGCCGGACCGCGATTCCTACCTGAAGCAGGACGCCAAGTCGAAGGAAGTGCGCGCCAGGTACGTCGCCCACATCGCCAACACCTTCCAATTGCTGGGCGACGATGGCGCCGTGGCGCAGCGCAACGCCGAGCGCGTGATGGCAATGGAAACCGCGCTGGCCAAGGCCTCGCTGTCGCGCGTCGACAAGCGCGATCCGTATAAACTGTTTCATAAAGTCGATGCCAAGGGCCTGCAGGCGCTGACCCCGGGCTTCGACTGGCACGCCTACCTGGACGAGGTCGGGCAGGGCGGTCAAACCACCTTCAATGTCACCGAACCGGCTTTCTTCAAGGCGCTGGCCAAGCTGTGGGCTGGCCATGACGTGGCCGCCACCCGCACCTACCTGCGCTGGCACGTGGCGCGCAACCTGTCGCCGGTGCTGGCGGCGAATTTCGACAACGAGCACTTCGATTTCTTCAGCAAGATCCTGCGCGGCGTGCAGCAGCAGCAACCGCGCTGGAAGCGCTGCGTGGCGCTGGTCGACCACCAGCTGGGCGAGGCGCTGGGCCAGGAATTCGTCGGCCGCGCGTTTTCGCCTGAACTGAAGGCGAAGTCGCTGCACATGACGCGCCAGGTGGAAGAGGCGATGAAGAAGGACATCGATTCGCTCGAATGGATGAGCCCGGAGACCAAGACGCGCGCGCAGGAAAAGCTGGCGGCGATCGTCAACAAGATCGGCTACCCGGACAAGTGGCGCGACTACGGCAGCTACCAGGTCAAGCCGGACGATTTCGCCGGCAACGTCGAGCGCGGCAACCGCTTCGAGATGCGGCGCGACCTGGCCAAGATCGGCAAGCCGCTCGACCGCAGCGAATGGCACATGACGCCGCCGACGGTGAACGCCTATTTCGATCCGCAGATGAACGACATCAACTTCCCGGCCGGCGTGCTGCAACCGCCGCTGTTCGATCCGAAGATGGACGATGCGCCCAACTACGGCAACACCGGCGGCACCATCGGCCACGAACTGACCCACGCCTTCGACGACGAAGGCCGCCAGTTCGACGCCAAGGGCAACCTCAAGGATTGGTGGACGAAGAAAGACGCCAAGGCCTTCGAAGAGCGCGCCCAATGCATCGTCGACCAGTACGCGCAGTACACCGTGGTGGACGACATCAAGATCAACAGCAAGCTGACGCTGGGCGAGGACGTGGCCGACCTGGGCGGGCTGATCCTGGGCTGGATGGCGTGGCAGACCGAGATGGCCAGCATGCCGCAACAGGCACGGCCGTTGCGCGACGGCCTCACGCCGGAGCAGCGCTTCTTCGTCGGCAACGCGCAGTGGGCCTGCGAAAACGACCGTCCGGAAAACCTGCGCGTGACCGCGATGACCGACCCGCACTCGCCGGGCCGCTACCGCGTGAACGGCCTGGTGGTGAACATGCCGCAGTTCCAGGCGGCGTTCCAGTGCAAGCCGGGGCAGCCGATGGTCAAGGAACAGCGTTGCCGGGTGTGGTGACCGGCAAAGCCGGCGCTTGATCGGCCAGCACAACAGCCGTCGTCCCCGCGAAGGCGCACTACTGTCCAAGATAATCGTTATCTCTGCTTAAACCCGTAGCGCGTCGTCCCCGCGCACGCGGGGACCCATACTGAGCAACAGAATTCATTGCCATTGAAGCAACTGGAATATTTCCAGAAATACCAACTGTGGATGCTCAGCATGGGTCCCCGCCTTCGCGGGGAGTCGTTTCAGGCAGTGCCTGGAACGACGGTTTTTAGGCCAGCAATACTATTGCTATCGGTCGCTCAATGTTGTGTAATACTGCCGCGCCATCCGCCGGTTTCCTTGCCACGGCTTTCCAGCATGTCCTTAAACTTCTGCAGGTTGGTGCGGGTTTCCAGGCGCACCGCGCCAAAGGCGTCGCCCAGTTTTTCCAGCGGCCCTTCCGGGTGGTAATCCATCTGCAGCGTCACCCGCGTCAAGTCGCCGGAAATCCTGTGGAAGGTCACCACGCCGCCGTTCGGCACGCCGCTGGTGCTGCGCCAGGCGATGCGCTTGTCCGGGATCTGCTCGGTGATCTCGACGTCCCACTCCTTGTCCTGGCCGGCCACGTTGGCCTTCCAGTGCAGGTGCCTGTCGTCGAGCTGGCGGATTTCGTGGACGCTGGCCATGAATTGCGGGAAATCCTCGAACTGGGTCCACTGGTTATAGGCAGTTTTTACGGGGACATTGACCTCGACGGTCTCGAGGATCGACGCATCCGCGCCGTCGCCACGACCTTTCTTCATCTGCTTCGACAGCATCATGCCGCCCACCGCCAGCGCGGCCACTGTCACGACTCGGTTCAGCATTTGCTACCTCCTTCCGCCGATCGGCGTTTGATTGAGAACAACCGATCCACCACGTATCCCCATGCGGGGCGATGGCGGACCGGGCCATCCGGAGCGTCGCACACAACTGCCGCCAAGCTAAGGCAATTGCGGCGGACATGGCGCTAGCGAGCCTTGCGGAAAGACGGGGATGTTGTGATACTGTATATATAACCAGTATCTTGCTGCCCGAGGCGCCGCCATGCGCTGCCCCGACGTTATAATGCGCAGATGAATCTCCTCGACAACCTGAACCCCGAACAACTTGCGGCCGTCACGCTCCCGAACCAGAGCGCCCTGATCCTGGCGGGCGCCGGCTCGGGCAAGACGCGCGTGCTGACCACCCGCATCGCCTGGCTGCTCCAGACCGGGCAAGTGTCGCCGGCCGGCATCATGGCGGTGACCTTCACCAACAAGGCGGCCAAGGAAATGCTGACGCGCCTGTCGAGCATGCTGCCGGTGAACACGCGCGGGATGTGGATCGGCACCTTCCACGGCCTGTGCAACCGCCTGCTGCGCACGCACCACCGCGATGCCGCGCTGCCGCAGACCTTCCAGATCCTGGATTCGCAGGACCAGTTGTCGATGATCAAGCGCATGTTGAAGGCGCTGAACGTGGACGACGAAAAGTACCCGGCCAAGGACTTGATGTACTTCATCAACAATGCCAAGGACCAGGGCATGCGCGCCAGCTCGGTCGAGGCCTTCGACCAGGTGCAGCGGCGCATGGTCGAGCTGTACGACCTGTACGACCAGCAATGCCAGCGCGAAGGCGTGGTCGACTTCGCCGAGCTGCTGCTGCGCTCGTACGAGCTGCTGCAGCGTAATCACCCGCTGCGCCAGCACTACCAGATGCGCTTCCGCCACATCCTGGTGGACGAGTTCCAGGACACCAACGACCTGCAGTACAACCTGCTGAAATTGCTGGCCGGCCATGGCGAGGGGCGCGGCGGCGCCATGTTCGCGGTGGGCGACGACGACCAGAGCATCTATGCCTTCCGCGGCGCCAACGTCGGCAACATGCAGGCCTTCGAGCGCGACTTCGAAGTCAAGAACCTGATCAAGCTGGAGCAGAACTACCGCTCGCACGGTCACATCCTCGACAGCGCCAACTTCCTGATCGCGAACAACGCCAAGCGTTTGGGGAAGAACCTGCGCACCGACGCCGGCCAGGGCGAGCCGGTGCGCATCTACGAAGCCTCGTCCGACCTGGAAGAGGCGCAGTGGATCATCGACGAATCGAAGAGCCTGATGGGCGAGGGCATGCGCCGCAGCGAGATCGCGATCCTGTACCGCTCGAACGCCCAGAGCCGGGTGATCGAGCACGCGCTGTTCGCGGCCGGCCTGCCGTACACCGTGTATGGCGGCCTGCGCTACTTCCAGCGCGCCGAGGTCAAGCACGCGATCGCCTACCTGCAGCTGATGGACAACCCGCACAACGATTCGGCTTTCCTGCGCGTGGTGAATTTTCCGACGCGCGGCATCGGCGCCCGTTCGATCGAGCAGCTGCAGATGGCGGCCGAGAGCCATGGCGTGTCCCTGTACGCGGCGGTGCCGCACATCGGCGGCAAGGCCGGCGGCTCGCTCGCCAACTTCGTCAAGCTGATCGAGGGCGCGCGTTTCGAGACCCAGCAGTTGCCGCTGCCGGAAATGGTGCGCGTGGTGCTCGAACGCAGCACGCTGCTGGCGCACTACGAAAAGGAAAAAGAGGGCCAGGAGCGCATCGAGAACCTGCAGCAGATGGTCGGCGCGGCCACCCAGTTCGTACAGGAAGAGGGCTTCGGGGCGCACTCGCCGGCGCACCTGGGGCCGCCTTCGCAGGCCGCGGCCGGCGAAGGCGTGGTGTACGTGGACGGCATCGAACTCATCGAGGCCGATGCGCCGTTGGCCACGGTGATGTCGCCGCTGTCCGCCTTCCTGGCGCACGCGTCGCTGGAGGCGGGCGACGCCCAGGCGCAAGCCGGCCAGGACGCGATGCAGCTGATGACCGTGCACTCGGCCAAGGGCCTGGAATTCGACGCCGTGTTCATTACCGGCCTGGAAGAAGGCCTGTTCCCGCACGAGAGCAGCTCGCGCGAGCTGGATGGCGTGGACGAGGAACGCCGGCTGATGTACGTGGCGATCACGCGCGCGCGCCGGCGCCTGTACATGAGCTTTACCCAGCAACGCATGCTGCACGGCCAGACCCGTTTCAACGTGAAGTCGCGCTTCTTCGAGGAATTGCCGGAGGAGTCGCTGAAGTGGCTGACGCCGCGCGTGCAGACCAAGTGGTTCGGCGGGCGCAAGTCGACCACCGCCTGGGACGACGCCGATTTCCGCGAAGGCGGCAGCGACAACCAGATCGCCAAGCAGATCACGCAAAGGTCGAGCAACGCCAACGGTACCGGCTGGCGCATCGGCGAGTCGGTGAGCCACGCGCGGTTCGGCGAGGGCGTGATCGTCAACATCGAGGGCGGGGCGGGCAGTGCGCGCGCGCAGATCAATTTCGGCGCGGCCGGGATGAAGGTGCTCGATCTGTCGATCGCCAAGTTGGAGCGGGTGGGGACCTGAACGGCGCCGACTATGCCGGCTGCGCTTCCTTGCCTTCCGGCTTGCCGAAAATCGTCCGGTACCCCGCATACATCGAGCACTGCAGCAACAGCACGAACAGGAAGATCAGCCACATCACCACCACGCGCCCCACGCCCGCGTTGCCGAAGATTCCGACCGACACCAGCAGCACCCCGAAGAACAGGCTGAACCACGCCGCCAGCAGCACCACGAAGGCGCGCGCGGTGCGCATCACGGCAAAGAAGCTGTAGAAGGTCGCCTTGCCGGCGCTCATCTGCTTCCAGTAGGTCAGCGGCGCCGTGAAGCACAGCGTCACCAGCGCCGCCACGTCGACCAGGAACACGCCCAGCAGCGCCAGCATGTCGCCCGGCGCCACGTCGGGCGGGTTGTCCGGGTCGACCGGCTGCGCCATCGTCTGCAGGAATTCCGGCGCGATCGCCACCTTCATCAACAGCATCATCCCCAGCGACACGGCCAGGTAGATCAGACCCACCTTGCACAGCGCCACCAGCGCCGGCCGGCGAAAGCCGGTCAGCAGCACCGCCGGCGTGACCCGGTCGCCATTTTCGATCATCAGGCATGCCTGCATGAAGGCCATCGAGAACGACGGGATCAGCACCACCGCCAGCACCGGGCCGACGATCGGCAGCGCCGACAGCGCGATGCTGAACAGGATATTGGCGAACAGCAGGGTGGTCAGGGCGGCCGGCTGCTTGCGAAACAGGCCGACGCCTTGTTTGAGCCAGTCCCAGCCGGCGCGTGCGGGCAGCTTGTTCATGCGGTGAGGGCGGGTGCTTGCACCTGGATGCGTTGGCGCAGGACGCGCTCGAAGTGGGTCGGATCGTGCGGCGTCAGCATCTCGGCCGCGCGCGGACGATAGAAATCGTACAGGCGCGACAGCCAGAAACGCAGGGCGGCGGCGCGCAGCAGCGGCTGCCAGGCGGCCTGCTCGGCCTCGGTGAACGGCCGCACGGCATGGTAGGCGCGCGTCAGGGCCAGCACCCGCGCGGCGTCCAGGCGGCCGCTGTCCAGGTCGATGCACCAGTCGTTGACGGTGACCGCCAGGTCGAACAGCCAGGTGTCCCAGCCGGCAAAATAAAAGTCGAAGCAGCCGCTCAAGCGCGCGCCGACGAACATCACGTTGTTGCGGAACAGGTCGGCGTGCACCGGGCCGGTCTGCAGCGCACGGTAGACGACGCCGCCGGCGAAGTCCTGCTGGAACGCCAGCTCCGCACGCAGCAGGTCCGCCGTTTCCGGGGCCAGGTGGGGCAAGACCTTGGGGGCGGTCTCGACCCACCAGTCCAGGCCGCGCAGGTTCGGCTGGCGCATGGCGAAGTCCTGCCCGGCCAGGTGCATACGCGCCAGCATGGCGCCGACCTCGGCGCAGTGCACCGGCTGCGGATCCATCTGCGAGCTGCCGTCGAGCTTGCTGACGATGGCCGCCGGCTTGCCGTGCAGGGCCACCACCAGTTCGCCGGCATCGTTCGGCACCGGCGCCGGCACGGGGATGCCGCGCTCGGCCAGGTGGCGCATCAATTGCACGTAGAACGGCAATTGCGCGAAGCTGAGGTTTTCGAAGAGGGTGAGGACGAATTCGCCGCGCTGCGTCGTCAGGAAAAAGTTGCTGTTTTCGATACCGCTGGAAATACCCTGCAGCGCGAGGGCGTTACCGAGGGGGAACTGCTTGATCCACTGGGACAGGTCGTCCAGCGTGACCGAGGTGAAGACTGCCATCATATGAGAAAGTAAGGTCGCTATGACGGCCGCGCGAGCGGCCGGGCCCGGGACCACCTCGCGCCGGGCGCCGTGCTGCGCTTGTCGATGCCCGGTCGAAGTGGGTTGACGGCTTACTGCTTCCCGGGCGCGGCGGTAGCCGGCATGGGGGGAGGCGGCGGCGCGTCGGCCGTGGTCGGGGTGTTCTGGCCGGACTCGCTCGTGGCGCGTCGTTTGCCCGACAGGTCGAATTCGCCCACTTTCCATTGCGGTGCGCGGATCGAATTGGTCTGCGCATTGCCTGGCTGGGTATTCGGTTTCATGTAGTAATGGCTGCCGCCGGCGGTGACCTCGACTTCGGTAACCTGGCCGCCGTCGCGGGTTTCCTTGATCTCGGTGCCGCGCCGCGACGGGATGTTCGTGGCCGGCACGTCGCTGCCCGGCTCGACGCGCTGGACGGTCGGCGGGGTCCGGTTCGTGGCCGGCTGCGTCGAGGTCTGGGCCAGGGCCAGGCCGGCGTGCGCGGCCAGGCACAGGGTGATGAGTTTCAGGTGGGAAGAAGTACGCGGCATGATGGTCACCTTTGTCGTTTAGTCCATTGTAACAAAGGCCGCCCCTTCACTGTGAAAAGCATCGAGCCGTCCCCATGTAGGACGAACACCCGATTCTGCGATAATGATGACGACAATGCCCGCCGCGGCCTACCCTGATCTTCACTCCATGGACAATACCCTCCTTCTCGTCGACGGTTCCAGCTACCTGTATCGCGCCTTCCACGCCTTGCCCGACCTGCGCAGCCCTGACGGCTACCCGACCGGCGCCATGCACGGCATGGTCAACATGCTGCGCCGCCTGCGCTCGGATTTCCCGGCCGCCTACATCGCCTGCGTGTTCGACGCCAAGGGCAAGACCTTCCGCGACGAGCTGTACCCCGAGTACAAGGCCACGCGCGCATCGATGCCGGAAGACCTGGGCAAGCAGATCGAGCCGATCCACGAAGTGGTGCGCTATCTCGGCTGGCCGATCCTGATGGTGGAAGGCGTCGAGGCCGACGACGTGATCGGCACGCTGGCGGCGCAGGCCACCGCGCGCGGCATGAACACCGTGGTCTCCACCGGAGACAAGGACCTGGCCCAGCTGGTCAACGACAAGGTCATGCTGATCAACACGATGAGCAACGAGAAGCTCGACGAGGCCGGCGTGCTGGCCAAGTTCGGCGTGGCGCCGGACCGCATCGTCGATTACCTGACCCTGATCGGCGACACCGTCGACAACGTGCCCGGCGTGGCCAAGTGCGGTCCCAAGACGGCGGTCAAGTGGCTCGGGCTGCACGGCTCGCTGGACGGCGTGGTCGAGAATGCGCACACCATCGGCGGCGCAGTGGGCGAGAACCTGCGCGCGGCGCTGGACTGGCTGCCGCGCGGGCGCGAACTGATCACCGTGAAAACCGACTGCGATCTGGTCAACCACCTGGTGTCGATCGAGGAAAGCCTGGTCGGCCGTCCCGAGGACAAGGATGCGCTGCGCGCCTTCTTCGAGCGCTACGGCTTCAAGACCATGCTGCGCGAACTCGGTCCGCTCACCGGCAACGGCCGCGCCGACAAGTACGGCCGCCCGGGCGAGCCGGCACCGAATGGCAGCGGCGCGCTGGCGCTGAATTCGCCGGAAGGCGCCGGCCACCAGCCGGACATGCCGATCATCAAGGGCGAATACGAGACCGTCACCACCGATGAGCAGCTGGAGCGCTGGCTGGCGCTGATCGACGGCGCGGCGCTGACCTCGGTCGACACCGAGACCACCTCGCTCGATCCGATGACGGCGCAAATGGTCGGCATCTCGCTGTCGGTGGAGGCGGGCAAGGGCGCCTACATCCCGCTGGCGCACCGCTACGCCGGCGTGCCCGAGCAGTTGAATCGCGAAGAAGTCCTGGCGCGCATGCAGCCCTGGCTGGAAAGCCCGGACAAACCGAAACTCGGCCAGAACCTGAAGTACGACAGCCACATCTTCGCCAACCACGGCATCGCGTTGCGCGGCATCGTGCACGACACGCTGCTGCAATCCTACGTGTTCGAGTCGCACAAGCCGCACGACATGGACACCATGGCGATGCGCCACCTCGGCTACACCACCATCCCGTTCGTGGACGTGTGCGGCAAGGGCGCCAACATGATCTGCTTCGACCAGGTCGAACTGGGCCGCGCCACCGAATACGCGGCCGAGGACTCGGACATCACGCTGCGCCTGCACCAGAACATGATCGGCCACGTGGAAAGCAACAAGGGCCTGGACTACATCTACCGCAAGATCGAGCTGCCGACCTCGATCGTGCTGCAGAAGATCGAGCGCAACGGCGTGCTGATCGACGCCGACAAGCTGGCGGCGCAATCCAGCGAGCTGGCCAAGCGCATCATGGCGCTGGAGCAGCAGGCCTACGACATGGCGGGCGGCCCGTTCAACCTCGGTTCGCCCAAGCAGATCGGCGAGATCTTCTTCGGCAAGCTGCAGCTGCCGGTCATCAAGAAGACCGCCACCGGCGCGCCCTCGACCGACGAGGAAGTGCTGCAGAAGCTGGCCGAGGATTATCCGCTGCCGAAGGTGCTGCTGGAGCACCGCGGGCTGTCGAAGCTGAAGTCGACCTACACCGATAAACTGCCGAAGATGGTGAACCCGCAAACCGGGCGCGTGCACACCCACTACGCGCAGGCAGTGGCGATCACCGGGCGCCTGGCGTCGAGCGATCCGAACCTGCAGAACATCCCGGTGCGTACCGGAGAAGGCCGGCGCATCCGCGAAGCCTTCGTGGCGCCGCCGGGCAGCGTGATCGTGTCGGCCGACTATTCGCAGATCGAGCTGCGCATCATGGCGCACATTTCGGGCGACGAAGCGATGCTGCGCGCGTTCGCCTCGGGCGAGGACATCCACCGCGCCACCGCCGCCGAAGTGTTCGGCGTGGCGCCGCAGGATGTCGACAGCGAGCAGCGCCGTTATGCGAAAGTGATCAACTTCGGCCTGATCTACGGCATGAGCTCGTTCGGCCTGGCGCAGAACCTGGGCATCGAGCGCGGCGCCGCCGCCAACTACATCGAGCGCTATTTCGCCCGCTTCGCCGGCGTCAAGCAGTACATGGACGAGACCAGGTTGCTGGCCAAGCAGCGCGGCTACGTCGAGACCGTGTTCGGCCGGCGCCTGTGGCTGCCCGAGATCAACTCGCCGAACGGCCCGCGCCGCGCCGGCGCCGAACGCGCGGCGATCAACGCGCCGATGCAGGGCACGGCGGCCGACCTGATCAAGCTGGCGATGATCGCGGTGCAGGACTGGATCGAGCGCGAACAGCTGGGCACGCGCATGGTGATGCAGGTGCACGACGAGCTGGTGCTGGAAGTGCCGCAAGCGGAACTGGAACTGGTCAAGCAGAAACTGCCGGAGCTGATGGCCGGCGTGGCCGAGCTGAAGGTGCCGCTGGTGGCCGAGACCGGGGTAGGCAGCAATTGGGAGGAAGCGCACTAGCGCTTCCGCGCACTAGCGCTTCCGCGCACTAGCGCCTGCGCGCATGGAGCCGGTGCGCACCAGTGCTTGCGCCGCCAGTGACAGAGAATCAAACCGCCATCGCATGATGCGTCGTCCCCGCGAAGGCGGGGATCCATACCGAGCTACAGGATTCGATACAGAAGCGACTCGACTGCTTCAAGGATTTGATTCTGGATGTTCAGCATGGGTCCCCGCCTCCGCGGGGACGACGCTGCTCATGGCTTACCTTGCGCTGTATTATTTTCGGTACCGCCTCCCCGCCACGGCCAGCAACCCCATCCCACCCAGCAGCATCGCCGGCATCGCCGGTTCCGGTACCGGCAGCGCGTGCGATTCCGCCACGCCGTAGGCGCTCATCGTGACATGTCCCACGGCCCAGTCGTCTCCCGAATGCACGCTCAGCGACAACCATTCCGCCCGGGTATCTTGCGTGACCTGGCTGCTCGTGGAAAACGCCAAGCCATCATCGTCACCCACGTTCCTCAGCGAGCCGAACAGCTCGGCGATCGCGGTTGCCGTGTCGTGCTCGGCTGCCGGATCGTGTGCGGCCCAGACCAGGGCGTCGGCGCTGAAGACGACTTCGGTATGCGGCGTCAGCATGAAACGGAAGTCCTGGTTGGCGCTGGCGTAAGCGTAGCCGCTGTACAAGGACAGGGACGCTTCGGTGGCGCCGGCGCCGATCCCGAACCGGGCTGCGGCGTAATCGTTGGCGAAGCCGGCGTCGCCGGGCGCGTCGATGTCGGCGCCGTCGATGTGGTTTCCTTCCTGGTCGTAGACGTGGGCATAGCCGCTGGTCGTATAGGGGCTCACGCCGATCCAGGGGGCGATGCCGTCGTCGGGCGCCAGGTCGACCAGGCGGTAGCTGAAGTTGCCGACGCTGGCGCCGGCAACGTAGGGCATGGGCGTCGATTGCGCCAAGGCCGGTCCGGCGCCGGTGAATGCGCCTGCAGCCAGGATGGCTGCCGCGAAAGTGGATTGCAGGTTCATGGTTTCTCCGATAGGGACAACCACGGCACTCTACGGTACGGCTCGCTTCCAGCTTTATAAAAAGTCAATGCCCGCCGCGTATTCCTGCAGGCCATATTTACGTGAACACAGGAGAAACAGGCGCCCGGCAACGATCGGCGCGCACGGTTAAGATGGCAGCCTTTGTCAACCGGGACCGCGCAGCCCCGCCAACCGCACTGGAGAATCACGCATGAACGATGTCGTCAAGGACACCAAACCCGGCACCTTCGCCGTCGCCACCCTGCCGGTCACGAGCACCGTGATCCACACCGACGGCGACGGCTTGACCGCCGGTTTCGTCGACCTGGAAATCGCCGGCCAGACCGTTCCGGTCTACCGCGCCCA
Organism: Massilia forsythiae; assembly: GCF_012849555.1. Classification (NCBI taxonomy): domain Bacteria; kingdom Pseudomonadati; phylum Pseudomonadota; class Betaproteobacteria; order Burkholderiales; family Oxalobacteraceae; genus Massilia; species Massilia forsythiae. Next base: position 947,382 of record NZ_CP051685.1, on the reverse strand, counting down.
GCCGGCCGGCCGGTCGAACCTGCCGGTGCTGCTGGTGATTGCCGAGATCTTCGGCGTGCACGAACACATCGCCGACGTGGCGCGCCGCTTCGCCAAGCTGGGCTACCTGGCGCTGGCGCCGCAACCCTTCGTGCGCCAGGGCGACCCGTCCACCATCGACGACATCCCGACGCTGTTCAGGGAGATCGTCTCCAAGGCGCCAGACGCGCAGGTGATGGGCGACCTCGACGCCTGCGTGGCCTGGGCCGCGCAGAACGGCGGCGACACCGGGCGCCTGGGCATCACCGGCTTTTGCTGGGGCGGCCGCATCACCTGGCTGTATGCGGCGCACAACCCGCAGGTGAAAGCCGGCGTGGCCTGGTACGGCCGCCTGGCCGGCGACACCAACCCGAACCAGACGGCGCACCCGGTCGACGTCGCCCCGGGGCTGACGGTGCCGGTGCTCGGCCTGTACGGCGCCCAGGACACCGGCATCCCGCTCGACACCGTGGAAGCGATGAAGGCGGCGCTGGCCAAGGGATCGAGCGGTTCCGAATTCGTGGTCTATCCGGACGCCGGCCATGCCTTCTACGCCGATTACCGTCCCAGCTACAACGAACGCGACGCCAAGGACGGATTCCAGCGCACGCTGGCCTGGCTGAAGGAGCACGGCGCGGCTTGAGGCGACAGGGTAACGCCGGCTCGGCCGCCTGCGCCGCGCAGACAACGGTCGGGAGCGGTTACAATGCCCGGTTTGCACGGCCGGCATCGACGCCGGCGCCGGTATGCGCCCCACGGGCGCCGAATAACAAGAGGCTCTCCATCGACCCGATTCTCATTTCCATCCTGCTGGCCACCGGATTGGCCGGCGTCGTCAGCATCACGGCCGCCGCGGTCTTTTCGTTTTCGCTGCTCTCCAAAGTGGTCGAGCGCATGGTCAGCCTGTCGGTTGGGATCATGCTGTCGACCTCGCTGCTGCACGCCTTGCCGGAAGCGTTCGAGTCGCATGCCGATCCGCGCAGCCTGTTCGCCACTTTGCTGGGCGGCCTGCTGGCCTTCTTCGCCCTGGAAAAGGTGGCGCTGCTGCGCCATTCGCACCACCACGAAGGCGACGGCCACCATCACCACCACGGGCACGACGCCCAGCAGGCGGGCAAGGCCGGCTGGATGATCCTGATCGGCGACGGCATGCACAATTTCACCGACGGCATCCTGATCGCCGCCGCCTTCCTCGCCAATCCGCAACTGGGCATCGTCACCGGCGTGGCCATCATCGCCCACGAGATCCCGCAGGAGATCGGCGACTTCATCGTGCTGCTCAACGCCGGCTTTTCGCGCCTGCGCGCCTACGTGTTCAACCTGCTGTGCAGCCTGCTGGCGGTGGCCGGCGGCCTGCTCGGCTATTACACGCTGGACCGCGCCAGCAGCCTGATTCCCTACGTGCTGGTGTTCGCTTCGTCGGGCTTCATCTATATCGCCGTGAGCGACCTGATGCCGCAGATGCAGCGCCGCGCCACCGTGCGCGAAACGATCCCGCAGGTGCTGCTGATCGGCCTGGGCGTGGTGATCGTGCTGTTCCTGACCCACCGTCATTGATGCGTTGCGCCCTGGTGCCGCCAGGGCGATTTCCCGCTTCACCGAGCCGGGCTTCCGGCAACTGGCGCCTCCTGTCTTTACATGGATTTGCAACATAGTCGCTGCCGGCAGGTAGCTTGTTTGCAAGTATTTATTTATAATTGAGAATGATTCTTATTTATATTCAGGCTGTCTGCCTTTCCACGTGACCGCATGCGCTGGCGATTGCCCGGTGCCGTGCCGGCAATGACCAGGAGTTTCGATGTCCCACCCCAGTTCGTCCATCTCACCGTTCCGACCGACCGCGTTTCCCTTGACCCTGCGTCTGCATCCGCTGGCGCTGGCCTGCGCATTGCTGCTGGCCGGCGGCGCCCAGGCCGCAGAGCCTGCCGCCGCACAACCCGACGAGCAGCCTTTGCCGGAAGTGCAGACCGTGACCGTCACCGGCAGCGCCGACAAGCAAAGCTACCTGGCCGGCGACAGCGCTTCGGCCACCAGGCTCGACCTGTCGCTGCGCGAAACGCCGCAATCGGTGTCGGTCGTGACGCGCGCCAAGATGGACGACTTCAGGCTGAACTCGATCAACGACATGCTGGCCAGCTCGCCCGGCGTGACAGTGGAATCGGTGGAGACCGACCGCGTCTACTACACCGCGCGCGGCTTCGACATCACCAATTTCCAGTACGACGGCGTCGGCATTCCCTTCGTGTTCGGCAACGTGACCGGGAATTTCGACACCGCGCTGTACGACCGGGTCGACGTGGTGCGCGGCGCCAACGGCTTGATGTCGTCGACCGGCAACCCGTCGGCCACCGTGAATTTCCTGCGCAAGCGTCCCGGCACGCGGCTGGCGGCGGCCGCCGGCCTGACCTTCGGCGCCTGGGGCAACAAACGCCTGGATGCCGACGTCTCGGTACCACTGGGCGAGGACTGGGCCGCGCGCGTGGTGCTGGCGCGCGACCAGGGCAATTCCTGGCTGGACCGCTACGCGCTGCGCAAGACGGTGGCCTCGGTGATCGTCGAAGGCCGCTTGACGCCGGACGACAAGGTGGCCGCCGGCTATACCTACCAGAAGAGCGCATCGACCGGCAACATGTGGGGCGCGCTGCCGCTGTATTACACCGACGGCAGCCCGACCATGTATGCGCGCTCGGCCAATACCGGCGCGAACTGGTCGTACCAGAACGTCGCCGTCAACAGCACGTTCGGTGAATGGACGCACCGCTTCGGCAACGGCTGGTCGGGCAAGGCCACCGTGACCTACAACCTGTCGCCCAGCAGCTCGCGCCTGTTCTTCGTGTCCGGCATCCAGGACCGCGCCACCGGCCTCGGCCTGACCAGCTACTCGGCCGACTACAGTTCCAAGTTCAAGCAGACGCTGGGCGACCTGGCGCTGACCGGCGGCTTCGACCTGGCCGGCCGGCGCCACGACGTGAGCCTCGGCGCCGCCTGGGCCGAATCGAAGATCGGCAGCTATTCCGCCTACGGCACCGACATCGGCAGCAGCCTGCCCGGCACCACGGCGGTCGACGGCAGCTATGCCGAACCGGCGTTCGGCCCCGGCATGGATGCCGGCGGCTACACCGACAAGCGCAAGAACGCCTACGCCGCGGTGCGCTGGAACCTGGCCGACGACTGGAAGCTGCTCACCGGCGCCAACACGGTCAAGGTCGACACGCGCGGCAGCAGCTACGGCGTCGACAGCTACCGTTCGGCCAGCAAGACCACGCCGTATGCCGGCCTGGTCTATGACATCAACCGCACGCTGTCGGCCTATGCCAGCTACACCGCCATCTTCAACGCCCAGAGCGAGATCGACGCCAACCGCCGCACGCTGGCGCCGGCCGAAGGCAAGACCGCCGAACTGGGATTGAAGAGCGAGCTGTTCGACGGCAAGGCCAATCTGTCGGGCGCCATCTTCAAGACCAGGCAGACCAACCTGGCGCAGCTGGAAGGTTATCTCGGCGTGGATGCCTACTACAGCGGCGTGAATGCCGAATCGAAGGGCGTCGAGCTGGAATTTAGCGGGCAGCTGGCGCGCAACTGGCAGGCCAGCGTCGGCTTCGCGCAGATGTCGATGCACGGCGACGGCGGCGCCGACGTCAAGACCTACATCCCGCGCCGTACCCTGCGCAGCGCCACCACGTATCGCCTGGCATCCATGCCGGCATTGAAGGTGGGCGCCAGCCTGAACTGGCAGTCGCGCATCTTCCTGCAGGATCCGACCGCGCTGATCCACCAGGGCGGCTATGCCGTGCTGGGCCTGATGGCGCAATACGACATCGACCCGCACCTCAGCTTGCGCGCCAACCTGAACAACGCGACCGACAAGACCTACCTGAAAAGCCTGTACTGGAACCAGAGCTATTACGCGGCGCCGCGCAATGCGAGCGTCAGCTTGAACTGGACGTATTGAGGGGAGACGGATTAGGCAGTGGTACTGTTGCCCAGGATGATATTGTTGACCTACGAGTCGTCGTTGCCAGCATTGCCGGAAACGACTCCCCGCGCAGGCGCACTGCTGTCCAAGATGACAGTGCCGGCCTAAAAACCGTCGTCCCCGCGCAGGCGGGGACCCATGCTAATTATCCGGAGTTAGCATTTTGAAGCACCTGAGTTGCTTCTAATACACCGAATTCTGTTGCTCAGTATGGATCCCCGCCTGCGCGGGGACGACGCGTTTGTGGCTGAGTAGCCAGCCTCGCGTATCCCGACATTGCAACGTCACCCTCACACAGCGCCAGTCGCCACCGGCCGCGCCGGATCGGCGCTCCATTCGCTCCACGAGCCCGGATACAGGGCCGCGCCCGGCAAACCCGCCACTTCCAGTGCCAGCAGGTTGTGGCAGGCGGTGACGCCGGAACCGCATTGCATCACGGCGCGGGCCGGATCGCCGACCGCGCCGTCCAGCTCTTGCTTCAACTGCTGCGCCGTCTTGAAGCGGCCGTCGGCCTGCAGGTTGTCCTTGAAGAAGCGGTTCTTTGCCCCCGGGATGTGGCCGCCGACCGGGTCGATGGTCTCGTTCTCGCCGCGGAAGCGGTCCGGCGCGCGCGCATCGACGATGGTGCGGCTGCCGTCCTGCAGCGCGCCGAGCACTTCCCGTACGTCCAGCGTGGATACCAGCGCGGCGCGCGCCCCGATCGACCCGCGCGCGCGCGGCGCCGGCTGGTCCAGGCTCGATGCGTAGCCGGCGGCCTGCCAGGCCGGCAGGCCGCCGTCCAGCACCGCGACCGCCTCGTGGCCGACCCAGCGCAGCATCCACCACAGGCGCGCCGCGAACATGCCGCCGTGGGCATCGTAGGCGACCACTTGCGTGTCGTCGTCGATGCCCCAGTCGCGCAGCCGTTCGATGAAGGCGTCGCGTTCGGGCAGCGGATGGCGGCCGCGGAAGGCACCGTCGGCCGCCTTTTTCTCGCCCGACAGGGCCGACTCGACGTCGGCGAACTGCGCGTGCGGCAGGTGCCCGGCGGCGTAGGCCGCGCGTCCGGCGGCCAGGTCCGCCAGGTCGTGGCGGCAATCGAGGACGACCCAGTTGGCGTCGTCGGCATTGGCCGCCAGGTTGGCGGCGCTGATCAGGGTGGTGTAGGTGGACATGGCGGGCTCCTGTTATTCGCTGGCGATCGGATCGGTTTCCTTGACCACGGCGCCGCGCGCCGTGCGCATCGTATTGTAGAACGTCACCGCGATGCCCGAAGCGAGGATCACGCCCATGCCCAGCCACACGTGCCAGCCGAAGCGGTCGTGCCACAGGAGCATGCCCCACAGCGAGGAAAAGATGATGCCGGTGTACTGCAGGTTGGCGATCACCAGCACCTTGCCGAGCCGGTAGGCGCGCGTCATCGCCATCTGCGCCAGCAGGCCGCTGGCGCCGATCCCCAGCAGCAGGCCCACGCCGCGCCAGGTATGCGCGTGCAGCGGCGCGGCGGCGCCGTTCTCGAACGGCGTGCCCACCAGGCCGGCGGCCGCCATGGTCAGCGAAAAATAGAACACCACGCGGTATTCCGGCTCGCCCATCTGGCCGAGCTTGCGCACCTGCAGGTAGGCCATCGCCGCGATGATCGACGAGGTCACGGCGACCATGCCGCCCAGCCACTGGTTACTCTCGGCAGCGGGACGCAGCACCAGCACCACGCCGACGAAGCTCATGCCGATCGCCAGTACCAGCGGCCATTCGGTCTTGCCCTTGGCATGCCACCAGCCGTGGAAGAACATGTACGCGGCCAGCCAGATCGGCGCCATGTAGTTGAGGGTGACGGCGGTGGCCAGCGGCAGCTTGCCGATGGCGAAGAACCATAGCCACAGCGACGAGACGCCGACGACGCTGCGCCACAGGTGTTCGCGCGGGAAGGGCGTGCGCCAGGTATTCCCCGGCTTCAGGATCAGCGGCAGCAGCATGGCGCTGCCGATCAGGCCGCGGTACATCACGATCTCGGAAGTCGAGTACAGCGTGGAAGCCAGCTTCACGCCCGCGCTCATGGCGGCGAACGCGAAGCTGGCGAACAGCATCCATAACGCCGGCATTAAATTCCCGGAGGTATGGATTCGAGCCGGCGGCGGTACCACTCGTGGAAGTGCTGCATGCCGTCTTCCATCGGCGACTGGTAGGGGCCGACTTCGTTGACCCCGCGCTCCAGCAAAATCTTGCGGCCGGCATCCATGCGCAGGGCGATCTCGTCGTCCTCGACGCAGGTTTCCATGTAGGCCGCGCGTTCCGCCTCGACGAAGCCGCGCTCGAACAGCACGAATTCTTCCGGGTAGTAGAACTCGACCACGTTGCGCGTCTTTTGCGGCCCCATCGGCCACAGCGTCGACACCACCAGCACGTTCGGGTACCACTCGACCATGATGTTGGGGTACAGCGTCAGCCAGATGGCGCCGTACTTGGGCGGCTGGCCGCCGTTGAACTTCAGTATCTGCTCCTGCCACGCCTTGTAGGCGGGCGAGCCGGACTTCTGCAGGCCGCGGTGCACGCCCACCGTCTGCACGCTGTAGTCCGGACCGAATTCCCAGCGCAGGTCGTCGCAGCTGACGAAGTTGCCCAGGCCGGGGTGGAAGGGCTCGACGTGGTAGTCCTCCAGGTAGACTTCGATGAACGTCTTCCAGTTGTAGTCGCACTCGTGCACTTCGACGTGGTCGAACAGATAGCCCGAAAAGTCGAGGTCCTTGGTCACCGACATGTTCTTCAACTTGTCCATGACGTCGTAGCCGTTCTGTTCGAACAGCAGGCCGTTCCATTCCTGCAGCGGCGTCTTCGACAAATTCAGGCAGGGCGTGTCGGCGAAATGCGGCGCGCCGATCAGTTCGCCCTTGAGGTCGTAGGTCCAGCGGTGCAGCGGGCAGACGATGTTGCTGCTGTTGCCGCGGCCATTGAACATCAGCGCCTGGCGGTGGCGGCAGACGTTGGACAGCAATTCGATGCCGCCGGCGTTACGCACCAGCATGCGGCCCTCGTTTTCCGACTTGAGGGTCGCGAAGTCGCCTTTTTCGGGCACCATGAGCTGGTGGCCGACATAGCGCGGGCCGTTACGGAACAAATGCTGCATTTCGCGCTGCAGCAGCGCTTCGTCGAAATAGACATTTACCGGAAGCTGCGCGTTCGAGCGCGCCAGCTTGGCGTGGGTAGCCAGATCGGACATCCCAACCCCCCTTTACAGATTGTAGCCAAAGAAGAGAAAGAATCCGAGAACCAGTATTTTCAAGGCACTTGCGAACCTGCCAGAGACGCGGCGCCGGCAGGAAAGGCGGCAAGCGCGCAGCCGTACCGCATACGGCTGCGTCCTCGACCACCCGCCGGAAAACGTTTTCCGGACGATGCATCCCACCCACGCTGCTGCCGCTCGCTACGGTTTTTCGGCGCTTGTTGAAAGAGCAGAATACGGTATTTCGGAGACAGAACCGGAGATTATAGCCTGTAAAGCACCCACAAGGCTGGGGCCGGCGCGAGAATATGGCGCCCGGGTTCTGAGGAATTGCCGGAAAGGCATCGTTTTCATGAATCCTGAACGCTTTGCGATAAAATCGGTCTCTAGCTTTCGTACCCTGACAAGCATGTTGGGTAGTTTCAGCGTCATGCAAGAGCAGGATTGTTTAAAATACGCGATCAGACTGGCGTGCACGTCTTTACATCCAAATCATTATGCCAAATAAAACAATCGCGGAAAGTCCGGCAGCGCCGGCCTCCACAGCACCGGCTGCTGCCGCCCCCGAGTCCTTCGAAGGGGCGATGGCCGAGCTGGCCCAGCTGGTCACTCGCATGGAAGGCGGACAATTGCCGCTGGAAGCGTCGGTGGCGGCCTATGCGCGCGGCTCGGAACTGGTGCGCTATTGCGCGGCCCAGCTGGAAAAGGTCGAGGCCCAGGTAAAAGTGCTGGAAGGCGACATGCTCAAGCCCTTCAGCGCCGACGGCGGGAGCGACGAATGAGCGCCAGCGCGATGACTGGCGCAATCGCCGGCGCTACCCCGGCCGGCGCCGAGGGGCTGGCCTTCGGCGACTGGATGAAGTCGGTCCAGGCGCGCACCGAAGCCGCGCTGGACGCCTTCTTGCCGCCGGCGAGCCGGGTCCCGGCCAAGCTGCACGAAGCGATGCGCTACACGGTGCTGGGCGGCGGCAAGCGCGTGCGTCCGCTGCTGGCCCACGCCAGCGCCGACCTGTTCGGCGCCGACGACGACACGGCGGCGCGCGCCGCCTGCGCCGTCGAGATGATCCACGCCTACTCCCTGGTGCACGACGACATGCCGTGCATGGACGACGACGCGCTGCGCCGCGGCAAACCGACCGTGCACGTGGCGTATGATGAAGCCACCGCGCTGCTGGTCGGCGACGCGCTGCAGGCGCAAGCCTTCGAAGTGCTGGCGGGCAGCACGGTGGCGCCGCAGCGCCTGGTGACCATGCTGCGCCTGCTGGCCGAGGCGGCTGGTTCGGCCGGCATGTGCGGCGGCCAGGCGATCGACCTGGACAGCGTCGGCCTCAAGCTGGACCTCGAGCAGCTGGAGCGCATGCACCAGCTCAAGACCGGCGCCATGCTGCGCGTGTCGGTCGTGCTGGGCGCGCTGGCCGGGCGCGAACTGGAAAGTGCGGAGCTGGATGCGCTGGGCGCCTATGCGCGCGCGATCGGCCTGGCGTTCCAGGTGGTCGACGACGTGCTGGACGCGACCGCCGATTCGGCCACGCTCGGCAAGACGGCGGGCAAGGATGCGGCGGCCAACAAGCCGACCTACGTATCGATTCTGGGGCTGGCGCCGTCCAAGGCGCTGGCCGAACAACTGAGGGGCCAGGCCCATGCGGCACTGGCGCCGTTCGGAGACAAGGCACAGCGGCTGCGCGAACTCGCGGACCTGATCGTGCAGCGGAAGGCATAAATGAAACTGCTAGAGACCATCAACGACCCGGCCGACCTGCGCAACCTGCCGCGCACCCAACTGACGCCGCTGGCGCACGAACTGCGTGCGTACCTGCTCGATTCGGTGTCCAAGACCGGCGGCCACCTGTCGTCCAACCTCGGCACCGTCGAGCTGACGATCGCGCTGCACTACGTGTTCAACACGCCGGAAGACCGCATCGTCTGGGACGTCGGCCACCAGACCTATTCGCACAAGATCCTGACCGGGCGCCGCCACCGCATGCCGACGCTGCGCCAGCACCAGGGCCTGTCCGGCTTCCCCAAGCGCGACGAGAGCGAATACGACACCTTCGGCACCGCGCACTCGTCGACCTCGATCTCGGCGGCGCTGGGCATGGCGCAAGCGGCCAAGCTGAAGGGCGAGAAGCGCCATGCGATCGCCGTCATCGGCGACGGCTCGATGACCGCCGGCATGGCCTTCGAGGCGCTCAACAACGCCGGCGTCGAGGACGACGTGAATTTGCTGGTGGTCTTGAACGACAACGACATGTCGATCTCGCCGCCGGTGGGCGCCTTGAACCGCTACCTGGCGCGCCTGATGTCCGGCCAGTTCTACGCCGCCGCCAAGAACGTCGGAAAAAGCGTGCTGCCCGGCCCGGTGCTGGAACTGGCCAAGAAGCTGGAAGAGCACGCCAAGGGCATGGTGGTCCCGGCCACCATGTTCGAGGAATTCGGTTTCAACTACATCGGCCCGATCGACGGCCACGACCTGGAATCCCTGATCCCGACGCTGGAAAACATCAGGAAGCTCAAGGGCCCGCAATTCCTGCACGTGGTGACCAGGAAGGGGCAGGGCTACAAGCTGGCCGAGGCCGAGCCGATCCTGTACCACGGCACCGGCAAGTTCAACCCGGTCGAGGGCATCAAGCCGGCGTCGGCGCCGTCCAAGATCACGTATACGGAAGTGTTCGGCAACTGGCTGTGCGACATGGCGGCGAGCGACAGCCGCCTGGTCGGCATCACGCCGGCGATGCGCGAGGGTTCCGGCATGGTGCGCTTCCACCAGCAGTATCCGCAGCGCTACTTCGACGTCGGCATCGCCGAGCAGCACGCGGTGACCTTCGGCGCCGGCCTGGCCACCGAGGGCATGAAGCCGGTGGTGGCGATCTACTCGACCTTCCTGCAGCGCGGCTACGACCAGCTGGTGCACGACGTGGCGCTGCAGAACCTGGACGTGACCTTCGCGCTCGACCGCGCCGGCCTGGTCGGCGCCGACGGCGCCACCCACGCCGGCAACTACGACATCGCCTACCTGCGCTGCATCCCCAACATGGTCGTCATGGCGCCGTCCGACGAAAACGAATGCCGCACCATGCTGACCACCGCCTACCGCTATCCGGGTCCGGCGGCGGTGCGCTACCCGCGCGGCGCCGGCATCGGCGCGCCGCTGCAGGAAGAATTGACCACCGTGGAAATCGGCAAGGGCCTGGTGAAACGCCAGGGCAAGGGCGTGGCCATCCTGGCGTTCGGCTCGATGGTGGCGCCGAGCCTGAAGGCGGCCGAAGAACTGGGCGCGACCGTCGCCGACATGCGCTTCGTGAAACCGCTGGACGTGGAACTGGTCAGGCGCCTGGCCAAGGAGCACGAGCACCTGGTGACGGTGGAAGAGGGCTGCATCATGGGCGGCGCCGGCTCGGCGGTGGCGGAAACGCTGGCCGCCGAAGGCATCATCAAACCGCTGCTGATGCTGGGCTTGCCGGACAAGTTCATCGACCACGGCGACCCGGCGCTGCTGCTGGCCTCGGTCGGCCTGGATGCGAAGGGAATCGGCAAGTCGGTCCGCGAGCGCTTCAACCTGGGCGAGACGCGGCTGGTGGTGAACAACGGCTGAATCTCTTCCGGGAATCGGTTGAAAACGGCGAGCTTGCTGGAAACGGCCAGCTTGTGGAAAACGACAATGGGCAGATACGGATCTGCCCATTTTCTTTTGGCCGCCTATCCCAGCCGTCGTTTCAGGCACTGCCTGAAACGACTCCCCGCTCGGGCGCACTACTGTTCAAGATAATATTGCTGACCTAAAAACCGTCGTCCCCGCGCAGGCGGGGACCCATACATAGCTTCCAAAGTCGGAATTATTAAAGGTCCGAGGCTGCTTTCGATATATCGAATCCTGTTAATCAGCATGGGTCCCCGCCTTCGCGGGGACGACGGGGTGTTGGCTGCGCAGGTACGTGCAACGAGCGCGCCAGCAGATGCCCCGCCAGGTAACCCCCCACCAGCCCGCCGATATGCGCCGCGTTGTCGGTATGCGGATACACGAACCCCGCCGCGATATTAAACAGCAGGAAGGGTGCGATCGCCCCGCGCAGGTCCTGCACGACGGTCGGCGGCACGCCGCTGTTGGTGCGTCCGATGAAGGCCAGCAGGCCGCCGATGATGCCGAAGATCGCGCCCGAGGCGCCGACGCTGTTGCCGCCCGCATGGTGCGTCAGCAGGTTCCAGACCAGGCTGGCCAGGCTGCCGCACAATCCCGCCAGCAGGTACAGGCCGATGAAGCGCGCGCTGCCGAACACGCGCTCGCACAGCTGGCCGACCTGCCATAGCGTGAACATGTTGAACAGCAGGTGCAGCAGGTTACCGTGCAAGAACATCGACGTCAGCAGGCGCCAGTGCTGGGACGCGCCCAACGTCAGCAGCGGCATGTTCGACCCCCACTCCAGCAGTTGCAGCTTGAGCACGGCCGGGTTTACCGCCTTGCCCCAGCCGCCCAATGCGGCGATCTGCGTCCACCATTGCTTCGGCTCCGCCAGCATGCCCGGCAAGCGCCCCAGCCCCTGCGCCATCAACTGCGCATGCGCCAGCACGGCGTCGTGCGCGCCCCAGCCGGGAAACGGCTTGAACGGCAGCCGCGGCGGCGGCTTCAGGATGCCCTGGAGTTCCAGCCACATCGCCAGGAAGATGAGGATATTCGCCGCCAGCAGCGTCCAGATCGCCGGCGTCGACGGGCTCCAGTAATCCATGCGGTCGTGGAAGGTCTCGCGCTCGGTATAGGCCAGCTTGAATTCGTCGGTCCAGCGTTCCGGCAGCAGGGCGGCGATGGCCCTGGCGCTGGCGCGATCGGGCGTGCTGAAGCCGATCTCGCGGCGGCGTTCCAGGTCGCTCACATGGAACAGCACGTCCGGCCCCTCGACGCGCACGTTGAGGATGTCGACCATGCGCAGCCGGTGCCGCTCGCGCTTGGGAAAGCGGAACGAGCGGTGGCTCACCCCGTGCAGGGTGACGAAGTCGGGCTCGATCAAGACCTGGCCGGCGCCCTGGAACAACAAGGCGTTGCCCGGCCAATTGGCGCTGGCGCGGTGGAAACGGACGTCAAAGCTGGTGCTGTCCTGCATCCGCCCCCCGTCAGCCACGCTTGCGCTCGTGCTGCCACAGCACGTCGGCGCCGCCGGCGAAGCGGTTCAGCACGCGCGCCAGCACGAACATCAGGTCCGACAGGCGGTTCACGTACTGGCGCGGCTGCGCGTTGACGGTGTCGCCCTTGGACAGGGCGACGATGCTGCGCTCGGCGCGCCGGCACACGGTGCGGCACACGTGCGCGGTGGAGGCCGCGCGCGAGCCGGCCGGCAGGATGAATTCCTTCAGGACCGGCAAATCGGCGTTGTATTTGGCCAGCAGGCCGTCCAGGCGCGCGACGTGCTCGTCGGTGATCAGCTGGTAGCCCGGGATGCACAGTTCGCCGCCCAGGTCGAACAGGTCGTGCTGGATCGAGACCAGTTCCTCGCGCAAGGCGGCCGGCATGTCTTCGCACAGCAGCAGGCCGACGAAGGAATTCAGTTCGTCGACGTCGCCCAGCGCCGCGACGCGCGCGCTGTCCTTGCCGGTGCGGCTGCCGTCGCCCAGGCCGGTGCTGCCGTCGTCGCCGGTACGGGTCGCGATCTTCGAAAGTCGATTGCCCATGATGATGTCCCACCCAAGAAAAATGATAGGCGCAGAATACGCCAAAACGCTGCAATCGTGCTTAAATCACCACCATGATGCCTACCATTCCCGTCGATCCCGAGCGCCGCCGCCAGGTTGCCGCGGCCATGCGCGCCGTGCTGCCCGACCGTTGCGTGCTGGCCGATCCGGAAGACACGCGCCCCTACGAATGCGACGGCCTGGCCGCCTACCGCCAACTGCCGATGGTGGTCGTGCTGCCGGACACCGAGGAGCAGGTGCTGGCCGTGCTGAAGGTGTGCCGCGAGCTGCACGTGCCGGTGGTGCCGCGCGGCGCCGGCACCGGTTTGTCGGGGGGCGCGCAGCCGCTGGCCGACGGCGTGGTGATTTCCACCGCGCGCCTGAACCGCATCCTGCGCGTGGATGCCTATTCGCGCTCGGCGGTGGTGCAGCCGGGCGTGCGCAACCTGGCGATCTCGGAAGCGGCGGCGCCGCTCGGGCTGTACTACGCGCCCGATCCGTCCTCGCAGATCGCCTGCTCGATCGGCGGCAACGTGGCCGAGAATTCGGGCGGCGTGCATTGCCTGAAATATGGCCTCACCGTGCACAACGTGCTGCGCGTGCGCGTCGCCACCATCGAGGGCGAGATGATCGAACTGGGCGGCGCGGCGCCCGATGCACCCGGCCTCGACCTGCTGGCGGTGTTCATCGGCTCGGAAGGCATGCTCGGCATCGTCACCGAAGTCACCGTGAAGCTGGTGCCGAAACCGGCCGCGGCGCAGGTGATCATGGCCTCGTTCGGCGACGTCGCCAGCGGCGGCGACGCGGTCGCCAGCGTGATCGCCGCCGGCATCATCCCGGCCGGCCTGGAGATGATGGACCGGACCTCGTCGCGCATGGTCGAACCCTTCGTGAAAGCCGGCTACGACCTGGACGCCGCCGCCATCCTGCTGTGCGAGGCCGACGGCACCGCGCTCGAGGTGGCCGAGGAAATCGAGCGCATGGCGGCGGTGCTGAAGGAGGCCGGCGCCACCGCACTGACGGTGTCGCGCGACGAGGGCGAGCGCCTGCGCTTCTGGTCCGGGCGCAAGAACGCCTTCCCGGCGGCGGGGCGCATCTCGCCGGACTACTACTGCATGGACGGCACCATCCCGCGCAAGCGCCTGGCGCACGTGCTGGAACGGATCGAGCAGATGGAAGATACCTTCGGCCTGCGCTGCGCCAACGTGTTCCACGCCGGCGACGGCAACATGCACCCCTTGATCCTGTTCGACGCCAACCAGCCCGGAGAACTCGACCGCGCCGAAGCCTTCGGCGCCGCCATCCTGGCGCTGTGCGTGGAAGTCGGCGGCACCATCACCGGGGAGCACGGCGTCGGCGTGGAAAAGATCGATTCGATGTGCGTGCAGTTCGGCGCGCGCGAGCTGGACGCGTTTTTCGCGGTCAAGCGCGCCTTCGATCCCGAGATGCTGCTGAATCCGAACAAGGCGATCCCCACGCTGAACCGCTGCGCCGAACTGGGCGCGATGCGCGTGCACGGCGGCGCGCTGCCGTTCGCCCACCTGCCGCGTTTTTGAAGGACGACATGCAGCACACCATCGAACGCTTCCAGGAGCAAGTGCGCAGCGCCGCCGCGGCGCGGCGTCCGCTGCGCATCCGCGGCGGCGGCACCAAGGACTGGTACGGCCAGCGCATCGACGCCGCCGGTGGCGAGACCGCCATCCTCGACACCCGCGCGCACGCCGGCATCGTCGACTACGAACCCAGCGAACTGGTGATCACCGCGCGCTGCGGCACGCCGCTGGCGCACATCGAGGCGGCGCTGGCCGAACGCCGCCAGATGCTACCGTTCGAGCCGCCGCACTTCGGCCCCGCCGCCACGCTGGGCGGGACCGTCGCCGCCGGCCTGTCTGGACCGCGCCGCGCCAGCGCCGGCGCGCTGCGCGATTTCGTGCTCGGCGTGAAGCTGCTGGACGGGAAGGGCGAGGTGCTGACCTTCGGCGGCCAGGTCATGAAGAACGTGGCCGGCTACGACGTGTCGCGCCTGCTGGCCGGGTCGCTCGGCACGCTCGGCCTGCTGCTGGAAGTGTCGGTCAAGGTGCTGCCCGTGCCGCTGGCCGGGGCCACGCTGCGCTTCGCCCTGGGCGAAGCCGACGCCATCCGCAAGCTGAACGAATGGGCGGGCCAGCCGCTGCCGCTGTCGGCCAGCTGCTGGCACGACGGCGTGCTGGCGCTGCGCCTGTCCGGCGCGCGCGCCGCGGTCGATGCGGCGGTACGGGCGCTGGGCGGCGAACCGCTGGCGGACGATGCGCGCTTCTGGCAGGACGTGCGCGAGCAGCGCCATGCCTTTTTCGACGGCGACGCGCCGCTGTGGCGCCTGGCGCTGCCGCCGGCCACCGATGCGCTCGCGTTGGGACCGCAACTGATCGAATGGGGCGGGGCGCAGCGCTGGCTGCGTGCGCCGGCCGATGCCGAGGCCGACGCCGCCGCGTTCGCGCGCCGCATGCGCGCGGCGGCAACCGCGGCCGGCGGCCACGCCACCCTGTTCCGCGGCGGCGACAAGGCGGTCGGCGTGTTCCAGCCGCTGGCGCCGGCCATTGCGCGCATCCACGAACGCCTGAAGGCCGGCTTCGATCCCGCCAATATCTTCAACCCCGGCCGGATGGTTTGACCATGCAAACCAATCTCGCCGATTTCATCAAGGGCACGCCCGAGGGCATCGAGGCCGAAGCGATCCTGCGCGCCTGCGTGCACTGCGGCTTCTGCACCGCCACCTGCCCGACCTACCAGCTGCTGGGCGACGAGCTGGACGGCCCGCGCGGGCGCATCTACCTGATCAAGCAGGTGCTGGAAGGCGTGGCGCCGACC
The DNA here is from genome assembly GCF_012849555.1 of Massilia forsythiae. Classification (NCBI taxonomy): domain Bacteria; kingdom Pseudomonadati; phylum Pseudomonadota; class Betaproteobacteria; order Burkholderiales; family Oxalobacteraceae; genus Massilia; species Massilia forsythiae. The sequence continues at coordinate 931,684 of NZ_CP051685.1, read as the reverse complement.
CGCAAGACCCAATTGCACCTGGACCGCTGCCTGACCTGCCGCAACTGCGAGACCACCTGTCCGTCCGGCGTCAAGTACGGGCGCCTGGTCGACATCGGGCGTGCGGTGGTCGAGCGGCGCGTGGCGCGTCCGCTGGGCGAGCGCATCAAGCGCACTACATTGAAGGAAGTGCTGCCGCGTGCGGCGCTGTTCAAGCCGGCCGTGCGCGCCGGGCAGGCGCTGCGTCCGCTGCTGCCGCAGGGCTTGCAGGACAAGCTGCGCGCCGCGCATCCGGCCGCGCATGGGTCCGCGCATGTGTCCAATACGTGGCCTGCGCGCACCCACGCGCGCCGCATGCTGGTGCTGGACGGCTGCGTGCAGCCGGCGCTGGCGCCGTCCATCAACGCCGCCACGGCGCGCGTGCTGGATGCGCTCGGCGTGCAGCTGATCGCGGCGCCCAGGGCCGGCTGCTGCGGCGCGCTGCGCTTCCACATGAACGACCAGGACGGCGGCCTGGACGACATGCGCCGCAACATCGATGCCTGGTGGCCGTATGTCGAACCAAGGGCCGGCGAGCCGGCGGTGGAGGCGATCGTGATGACGGCGTCCGGCTGCGGCGTCACCGTCAAGGACTACGGCCACCTGCTGGCGCAGGACCCGGCCTATGCGGCCAAGGCGGCGCGCATCGCGGCGCTGACGCGAGACCTCTCGGAAATCCTGCCGCAATTCGAAGCGCAGATAGCGGACCGGATTGCCGCGCATCCGGACGGCGCCGTCCGCGTACGCGTGGCCTACCACCCGCCGTGCACGCTGCAGCACGGCCAGCAGATCCGCGGCAAGGTCGAGGGCGTGCTGCGCGCGGCCGGCATCGACGTGACCTTGTGCGCCGACAGCCACCTGTGCTGCGGCTCGGCCGGCGCCTATTCGATGCTGCACCCGGACATCGCGCATGCGCTGCGCGAGAGGAAGCTGGCCAACCTGGCGCAAACCGGGGCCGGCGAGATCGTGTCCGCCAACATCGGCTGCATCACGCACCTGCAGGCCGGCACCGATACGCCGGTGACGCACTGGATCGAGCTGCTCGAGCGCGCGCTGGCCGGGTCGGCGCCGCGCTGAAACGGCGTGCGTTCGGGCGGATGACGCCAGCGGGACGCCGCCGCCATCCGGCCTGTGCCACACTGCGCCCATCTCGAACCCATTCAGCATAGGGAGCACGGCATGGCAAACGATCGGCACACGCAGCAGGACCGGCAGCAGGAGCAGGAGCAGGGCGCACGGCAGGACGGCAGCGGCAGCGCCGCGATCGATGGGCTCGCCAACAAGAAGCCGGAAGAGCTGACGCCGGACGAGCTGCGCCTGATGGCCGACACCATGCCGGGCGACGGGCCGGGCGACGACTGAGCCGGGGCGCCGGCCGCCGGGTCGCCGGCCGCCGGATCGCCGGCCGCCGGGTCGCCGGCCACTAGCCGCCGGCTTGCCCCATCCAGCGCCCGCTTCGCCACAAAGCGTTTGCCCGCGCGCGGCCGGCATCGCATCCTCTTTCCTGGTCATTCGATACGCACGACAGGGAGAGCGGCATGAAACGACGTGAATTGTTCAAGGGCGCGGCCGCGGCGACGCTGCTGCACGCGGCGCTGCCGGCCACGGCGCTGGCGCGCGTGGCGCAACCGTCCGCCGCATCGGACCTGCCATCGGGCGCATCCGCGGCTGCACCGCCGGATGCGGCAGCGACCGCGGCCACCGTCCGTACCCGCGTCCGCCCCGGCACGCCGGCCTGGCCCGCTGCCAGCGAATGGCAGCGCCTGCGCCGCGAGACGGGCGGCCGCCTGCAAGCGCTGGCGTCGCCGTTCGCCCGATGCGCGCCCGGCACGCCTGCCTGCGCCGCGCTGCTGGCCGGCATCCAGGACCCCTTCACCATCGGCGACGATCCCGCGCTGACCCAGACCAGCGGCTGGCAGGACGCCTGGACTTCGCAGCCGAGTGCCTATGCCGTGGCCGCGCGCGACGCCCGCGACGTGGCGGCGGCGGTGCGTTTCGCCCGTCAACACGACCTGCGCCTGGTGGTCAAGGGCGGCGGCCACAGCTATCTTGGCGGCTCCAGTGCGCCCGATTCGCTGCTGGTCTGGACCAGGGCGATGGACCGCATCGACCTGCACGACGCTTATGCCGCGCGCGGCTGCGCGGCGGACACGGCGCAGCCGGCGGTGAGCCTGGGCGCCGGCGTCATGTGGGGGCAGGCGTATGCCGCCGTCACCACGCGCGCCGGGCGCTACGTGCAGGGCGGCGGCTGCACCACCGTCGGCGTGGCCGGGCTGGTGCAAGGGGGCGGCTTCGGCAATTTTTCCAAGCGCTACGGCAGCGCCGCCGCCAGCCTGGTCGAAGCCGAAGTCGTCACCGCCGACGGCGAAGTGCGCATCGCCAGCGCCCATTCGCATCCCGACCTGTTCTGGGCCTTGAAGGGCGGTGGCGGCGGCAGCTTCGGCGTGGTCACGCGCGTGACGCTGCGCACGCATGCGTTGCCTGCCAATTTCGGCGCGGTGTTCGGCAAGATCGAGGCGGCTTCCGATGCGGCCTACCGTACCCTGATCGCGCGCTTCGTGGCGTTTTACCAGGAAAGCCTGTTCAACGAACATTGGGGCGAACAGGTGTCGTTGCGCGGCGGCCGCCGGCTGCAGCTGTCGATGGTATTCCAGGGACTGGGCCAGGCCGAGGCGGAGGCGGTGTGGGCGCCGTTCCTGGCCTGGGTGCGCGCGCGCAAGGAATACACGGTCGAGGAAGCGGCCATCAAGGCGATCCCGGCGCGCCACTTCTGGAACCCGGACTTCCACCGCAAGTACGCGACCGGGCTGATGGCGGTGGACGACGGCCCCAACGCGTCGCCCGACCGCTTCGTCTGGCGCGGCGACCGCGAGCAGGCCGGCTGGTTCATCCACGGTTACCAGTCGGCCTGGCTGCCCGCGCGCCTGCTCGACCCCACGCGCCAGGCGCTACTGGCCGATGCGCTGTTCGACGCGGCCAAGCGGTGGGACGTCGAGCTGCACTTCAACAAGGGCCTGGCCGGCGCGCCGACGGACGCGCTGGCCGCCACGCGCGACACGGCAATGAACCCGGCCGTGCTGGATGCGTTCGCGTTGGCGATCATCGCCGGCGGCGGCGTGCCGGCCTTTCCCGGCATGGCGGACGCGCGGCCGGATGCCACGCGCGCCCGCCATGACGGCGCCGCCATCCGCGCCGCCATGGACGCGCTGCGCCGCGCAGCGCCCGACGCCGGCGCCTACGTGTCGGAAAGCGATTATTTCCAGCAGCACTGGCAGGACGCCTACTGGGGCGCCAACTATGAGCGCCTGGCGCGCATCAAGCGCACGGTCGACCCGGACGGGCTGTTCTTCGTGCACCACGGCGTCGGCAGCGAAGACTGGAGCGCCGACGGTTTTACGCGCGCCGGCGCGCCGCGGGCGCGGGCCTGAACACGAGGAAATGCGGCGCCCGGCCTTTGCCGTGACGGCAATGGCCGTGCGCCCCGGTGGCGCCACCGGACCACGCGCACGCCGCCATCGTGGTAGCATCGGCGCCCCCTGTTTGCCCGATGGAGAGGCTCGTGAGTTTCGTGTTTCGCTTGATATCCGAGGACGAGGACGCGGCGGCGGCGGTCGCGTTCGAGGATTCGATCAGTCCCGGCTACGTCCCGCTGTGGGAAGCCGTCGGCGTGTACGACGCGCTGTACAACAGCGACGGCCGGCGCGGGCGCGACATTTCGCGCGCCATCGCCTACGGCATCGACCAGCTGGTCGAGAACGAAGCGCTGGGACGCTTGCTGCCGCCCACCTGCCGCCTGGGCGAGGCGATCCGCTTCCTGGAAAACGTGCACCGCGGCTGCACCACCCACGCGTCCGACCGGGTCGAAACGCGCTAGTTCCGGCGTCCATGGTAGATTGCGCACATTGCCGCCAGCGGCCACCAGTTACCCCAGGAGGAATCATGCAACTCGACGGACGCGTCGCCATCGTCACCGGCGCCTCGGGCGGTATCGGCATGGCCGTGGCGCGCCGCCTGCTGCGCGACGGCGCCAGCGTGACCCTGGTCGGACGGCACCAGGACAAGTTGGATGCCGCCCAGGCCGGATTGGCCAAGGACGCGCCGCTTGATCGCATCGCCACCGCCGCCTGCGACGTCGGCCACGAAGACCAGGTGCAGGCCGCGGTCGAGGCGACGCTGGCGCGCTTCGGGCGCTGGGACATCGCCGTCAACAATGCCGGCCTGATGGCCTTCAAGCCGCTCGAGCAGCAGACCCGGGAAGACTGGTACGAAGTGCTCGACGTCGACCTGATGGGCGCCTTTTATTTCACCAAGCAGGCCTTTTTGAAGATGGGGCAGGGCGGCGCCGTGATCAACGTCTCCAGCGTGCACGCCGTGGAAACCGAGGCGCTGGTGGCGCCGTACGCGGCGGCCAAGGCGGCGCTGCTGTCGCTGACGCGCTCGGCGGCGATCGAAGGCAAGCCCAAGGGCATCCGCGTGAATGCCGTGGTGCCGGGCGCGATCGATACGCCGATGTTGTGGGACAACCCGAACGTGAAGTCGGGCGTGGAAAAGATCGACAAGGCCGACGTCGGCACGCCGGACGACATCGCCGCCGCCATCGCCTTCCTGGCCGGGCCGGATGCCAATTTCGTCCACGGCGCCGCGCTGGCGGTCGATGGCGGACGGCTGGCGCGGCTGTAGGGAGTCAATTCGTCACGTCGCGCCGTTTCGGCAAGTCCCTGGTCGGGGCGCTGCCGAACAGACGCGCATATTCGCGGCTGAACTGCGAGGCGCTGGTGTAGCCGACCCGCCCGCCGGCGGTGGCGGCGCCAACGCCGCTCGCCATCAGCCGCCGCGCTTCCTGCAGCCGCAGCACTTTCTGGTACTGCAGGGGGCTCATCGAGGTCACCGCCTTGAAATGCTGGTGCAGCGAAGACGCGCTCATGCTGGCGAGGCAGGCCAGCTGCTCGACCCTGATCGGTTGCATGTAGTGGTCGCGTACCCAGGCCACCGCCCTGGCGATGCGGTGTACATTCGACTCCGCGCGGCCGATCTGCGCCAGGCGCCCGCCGACCGGGCTGCGCAGCAGGCGCACCAGCATTTCCTCGACGGCGAGCGGCGCCAGCAGACCGGCATCGACCGGATCGGCCAGCGCCGCCAACAGCCGCGCCCCCGCATCGACGATGGCTTCGCTGGCCTGCGCCAGCCAGATGGCGCGGCCTGGGGTTGCCTGTGGCACCCCGCCGGGATAGACCTTCAGCACCAGCTCGGCAATGCGGCGCGGATCGAGATCCAGCCGCAGGCACAGGTAAGGGCACACAGGACTGGCTTCATGCACCTGCGCGGCAACCGGCAGGTCGACCGAGAACACCAGCATGCGCGCAGGATCGTAGGTATACGCTTCGCTGCCCAGCAGGACCGTCTTGCTGCCCTGCGCCACGATGCACAGTGCGGCTTGCTGCAGCCCATGCACCAGGTCCGCGTTCGGACGTGACACGCGGATCGCGTGCACGCCCGGCAGGGCCAGCGCGAAACTGCCGTCCGCCGGCGTGTGCAGGGCGAGCAGCGCGGCCATGCGCGCCAATGGCGTGCCGGGAACGATCGGATCATTGTTCATCGAATGGCATCATACCGGTTGCCGTCCACCCTGATCCACGTAGGGTTTGTCGAAAACGCCATCGGTGGACGCCGACAGCGCGGCGAACGCGCCGATCTCGTCCAGCCGCGCCCGCAGCGCGCCGGTCACCATCGCGATCGCGTCGCTGCCGGCCAGGAACTGGCGCGGCGGCGCCGGCATGGCGGCGATCCGCACCAGCGCCGCGCCCAGCCTGGCCGGATCGCCGGCCTGGCGGTGGTTGTAGGCGTCGTAGGTCTCCTGTACCGTGCCGGCGGCGGCGTAATCGTCGATGGTGGCCTCGCCATAGCGGACCGAACTGGTGTCCAGGAAGTCGGTGCGGAAGAAGCCCGGCTCGACCACCGTCAGCTGGATGCCGAAGCCCGCGATCTCGGGCGCCACCGAGGCCGACAAGCCCTCGACCGCGTACTTGCTGGCGCAGTAGACCGAGGCGCCGCCGAAGCCGAGCGCGCCGCCGACCGAGGAGATGTTGAAGATGTGGCCGGCGCGCTGGCGGCGCATCGCCGGCAATACCGCGCGCATCATGTGCATGACGCCGAACACGTTGGTGTGGAACTGGCGCTCGACTTCGGCTGCGTCGATTTCCTCGAAATTGCCGAGCATGCCGTAGCCGGCATTGTTGACCAGGACGTCGACGCGCCCGAAGCGTTCGATGGCGGCCTGCACGGCCGCTTCCGCCTGGGCGGCGCTGGTGACGTCCAGTTCTAATAGCGCGATGTCCGGGTTGCCGGCGGCTTGCGGCCAGGCGTCGCGCAGGCGCGCCAGGTCGCGTCCGCTGGCGACGACCCTGTGGCCGGCTTGCAGCGCGGCGTGGGCGACGTGGGCACCGATGCCGCGCGCGGCGCCGGTGATCAACCAGACTTGCTTCATGTCGATTCCTTTCGTGTCGATGCGCCGCGATGGCGGCGCGGTGAAAGGATTCTAGGTCGTTGCTTGCGCGTGGACTTGCCTGAAACTCCGGGATGCTGGGGCAATACTGCAGACCGCGCATGAGGACATGGCGCATGGCCCCTACCTGATATGCTGGCGGCCTTCGCTTAACAGTCACACATCCATGTCCCGCCCAACCATCACCGTCAGCGGCGAACGACTCACCCGCGAACGCATCGAAGACCTGCTGGCGCAAGACGTCCTGCTGGTGTTCGAGGAATGCGACGCCCAAGGCGCCGACCTGTCGCGCCTGGACCTGCAGGACAGCTGCTGGCGCAACTGCACGCTGCTGGAAGCGTCGCTGTATTGCGCCCGGCTGGCGCGCACGCGCTGGCAGCGCTGCCGCGGCGGCCATGCCGACTTCGAGTCGGCCGACCTGGTCGACGCCCGCTTCGAAGCCTGCGACCTGAACAATGCGAGCTGGCGGCGCGCCAAACTGGCGTCGGCGCTGTTCCGCGGCTGCAAGCTGACCGGTGCGGTGTTCGAGGAAGCCGGCCAGCTCGGCTTGACATTCGAGGACTGCCTGCTGGTCGGCGCCGACCTGCGCCGCCTGTCGTTTCGCAAGGCGACGTTGAGGGGGCTGGATTTTGCCGATGCCGACCTGTCCGGCTGCGATTTCCGCGAAGCCGTGTTCGAAGGCGGCAGCCTGCGCGGCGCCCATATCAAGGACACGCGTTTCGAGCAGGCCGATCTGCGTGAGGCCGACCTCGGCGGCCTCAAGCTGTCCAACGCAAAACAGTTCGCCGGCGCCACGATCTCGCCGCGCCAGGCGGCCGAGCTGGTGCGGGCGATGGGACTCGACGTCGCTTGAATCGTCGCCTGGACGGTGTCCTGGCAGCATCGATTACCGTTGTTGGAAGACACAACTGTAGTAATATTACACATCTTCCATCTTGCCGGATTGCCAAGCTCTCCGGCCCAACGAGGTGTCACCGATGCGCTCCCAGCCGCGTTCCCGTTTTTCCTTGTCCACCATTTCCGCCGCCATGCTGTTGGCCGGTTACATAGCCGCGCCTGGCGCCTGGGCGCAAAGCGTGGTGGCCAGCGCCAGTTCGCCCGGCAACGTGCTGAACGTCGAAGTGCGGATCGACCCGGCCGGCAAGCTCGGCTACGACATCAAGCGCAAGGGCAAGGAAGTGATCGGGCTGTCGCGTCTCGGGTTCAATCTGGCCAACGCCTACAAGCTGGACGGCGGCTTCAGCGTGCGCGCGGCGCGCACCAGCGACCATGACGACACCTGGGAACAGCCGTGGGGCGAGCGCCGCTTCGTGCGCAACCATTACCGCGAGCTGCGCGTTGAACTGGAACAAAATGAGCTCGAGCAGAAGGAGCAGGGCAAGCGCGCGCTGGCGGTGGTATTCCGCATCTATGACGACGGCGTCGGCTTCCGCTACGAATTCCCGGACCAGCCGCAACTGCGCGACGTCGCCATTACCGACGAGCTGACCGAATTCGCGGTGGCCCAGCCGGCCACCGCCTGGTGGATTCCGGCGGCGGAACTGCCCGGCCTGGAAGAAGAGGTGCGCAAGGCGCCGTTGAAGGAAATCGGCACCGCCAACACCCCGCTGACGCTGCGCCTGGAGGACGGTACCCACGTCGCCCTGCACGAGGCGGCGCTGGTCGACTACGCGTCGATGTGGGTGCGCAAGGTGGAAGGGCAGAAGCTGCGCGCGCAGCTGGCGCCGTCCAGCCTGGGTCCGGCTGTGGTGCGCCACGGCGCCTTCAGCACGCCATGGCGCACGCTGCAGATCGCCGATAACGCGGCCGGCCTCTACATGTCCGACCTGATCCTGAACCTGAACGAGCCGAACAAGCTGGGCGACGTGTCCTGGGTGCACCCGTCGAAATTCGTCGGCGTGTGGTGGAGCATGCACCTGCAGCAGACCACCTGGAATGCCGGCCCGACCCACGGCGCCACCACCGCCAACACCAAACGCTACATCGATTTCGCCGCAAAGAACGGCTTCCGCGGCGTGCTGGTCGAAGGCTGGAACCAGGGCTGGGAAAGCAACTGGGGCCACGGCGGCGCCGACTTCAGCTTCACCAAATCGTATCCGGACTTCGACCTGCCGGCGCTGAGCTCCTACGCGCAGTCGAAGGGCGTGCGCCTGATCGGCCACCACGAGACCGGCGCCAACGTCGCCGCCTACGAACGGCAGATGGACGAAGCGTATAAACTGTATGCCCGCGTGGGCGTGGACAGCGTCAAGTCCGGCTACGTGCACGAAGCCGGCACCATGCTGTTCCCGGGCGCCGCCGGCCAGCCGCCGCATTATGGCAACTACGATTCGCAGGAAGGCGTGCGTCACTTCCAGAAGGCGGTGACGGAAGCGGCGCGCTACCGCATCGCGGTCGACACCCACGAACCGGTCAAGGACACCGGCCTGCGCCGCACCTATCCGAACTGGCTGTCGCGCGAGGGCGCGCGCGGGGTCGAGTACAACGCCTGGGGCAATCCGGTGAACGCGGTCGACCACGAGGCCAAGCTGGTGTTCACGCGTATGCTGAGCGGCCCGATGGACTACACGCCGGGCGTGCTGAGCCTGGTCGGCGCCGAGGGCAAGACCTTCAACTCCACCCAGGCCAAGCAGCTGGCCAACTTCGTGGTGATCTATTCGCCGATCGTGATGGCGGCCGACCTGCCGGAAAACTACATGAAATACCCGGCCGCCTTCAAGTTCATCCGCGACGTGCCGACCGACTGGGCCGACACCCGCGTGCTGAACGGTGAGGTGGGAGAATATGCCACCATCGCGCGCAAGGACCGCACATCCGACGACTGGTACCTGGGCGCCGTCACCGACGGCCAGGCGCGCACCCTGGCACTGCCGCTCGGGTTCCTCGACGCCGGCAAGACCTACACGGCCGAAATCTACCGCGACGGCGACCAGGCCGACTACCGCAGCGCGCACCGCTTCGACCTGGTGACCGAGACCAGGACCGTGACGGCGAAGGATACCCTGCAATTGAAGCTGGCGCCGGGGGGCGGGCAGGCGATCCGCTTTACACCGAAGCGCTGAACGTGTGCCGGGCGCACATGCTCAAGGCGTGCCGCCCGGCACCATGACGCCGATAATGAATTTTCTGTCAAAAGTAATTTTTGAATAAAACATTTGCAGAAAATGCAGGAATTTTATAATTCGATAAGTGAATAGGCGAATTTTGTAGCATTTATCAGACGAACAGTTAATTGTTCATGATCAATCAAGCATGGGTGGCTATACTCATGCCTCAAGGCAATATTTTCCATAAAGAAAATGCTATGAGAGAGATCATGACATCCCAAACCAGCGACGATTCCACCGTTAATTCCTTTTACCTGGCCTTCTACGGGCGCCCGGCCGATCCGGCAGGGCTGGCCTTTTGGTCGAACCAGCTCCAGCAGGCCAACGGCGACCTGACCGCCATTTCGACTGCATTTTCCACTTCCGCCGAGGCAACCGCCCGTTTCGGCAGCGAAGACGCCGGCGCGCGCATTACCGACATCTACCAGCAACTGTTCAACCGCGCCCCGGATGCCGCCGGCGTCGCCTATTGGCTCGACGTGATGAACAACGGCAAGACCAGCCTGGCCAACGTCGCCATCGCCATCATGAACGGCGCACAGGGCAGCGACGGCCAGCTGGTCGAGCTGCGCAAGCAGGCGATGGATAGCTTTACTACCCAGGTGCAAAGCTCGGGCAGCAGCTATTCCGGCTACGCTGCGGTGGAGGCGGCGCGCGTCCTGGTACGCGCGGTGACCCTGGAGACCGGCGCCAAGGACATGGATATGCTGGTGAAGGCGGCCGTCTCGTTCGCCGACACGGCCACCAAGACACCGGCCGTTGTCGACGCCATCGCTACCGGCACCACCTTGCTCGCCCTGTTCGACACCGCCCGCGGCAACGCGGATCCGGCGGCGCTGGCGCAGACGCTGGCTGATACCGCCAAGGCAGCGGCCGGCAATCCGGCCACGCTCGATTCGCTGCTGCGCGGCGGCGGCATGGCCAAGGTGCTGCAGGTGATGCCGTCCGACGCCACCCTGCACGACGTGGTGGACGCCCTCGCCAGCGGTGGCCTGCCGGCGGCGGTGGACGTGGTCTATCCATCCTATTACGTAAACCTCGCCTTCAAGGGCGTGACCCAGGGCGAAGGCGATACCCGCATCGACAACGTGACCAACGTCGCCAATGCCGACGTCCGGTTCAGCTACGCCGGCAAGACGCAAGGCGCCCAGCACTTCGAATACAGCACCGACGGCGTCCACTGGATCAGCAAGGGCATCGTCGCCGACACGGCGGGCGGGGTCATCACCATCAAGGGCATCGACCTGACCCAAGGCATTGCGGCCGGCTCGGGCGCGCCCAACCTGCACATCAAGACTCCGGTCGAGGGCCAGCCGAACCTGACCACCACGGTCTCCCTGCGCGCGGTCGACGCCAACGGCACGACCAGCGCCAGTGCGGAGCAGAAGATCGTGTACGACCACTACGCAGCCACCCCGCACGTGGTACTGATCAACGACACCGCCGGTGCGCAGATCGGCTCGGACTACGACATGGTGACCAGGGACAGTGCGTATACCTTGGACGGCATCGAGGCCGGCGCCACGGTCGAATTCCTGGTCGACACCGTGACGACGCCGATGATCGAGAACACCGGCCCGAACCAGGCAGCGCCGCAGATGCAGTCGCTCGTCATCCCCGGCGCCAAGTGGAGCGCCGCCGCCCCCGAGCTGAAGGAAGGCTTGAACAGCTTCTCGGTGCGCCAGACCGATGCGGCCGGCAACGTCAGCAAGATCTCGCACGTCGAGATCACGCTCGACACCAAGGCGCCGGCGGCGCCGGTGATCGCGCTGGTCAAGGACAGCGGCATCGCCGGCGACGGCATCACCAGCGATGGCCGCGTGTCGATCGGCGGCCTCGACCTCGACAGCGCCAGCGCATGGGAGTACAGCGTCGATGGCGGCAAGAACTGGACGTTCGGCGCCGTCAACGATGGCAGCGGCAAGGCGGTGCTCGACCTGACCGCGCAAGGCAACGGCGTCAAGGACGTGCAAGTGCGCCAGTATGATGCGGCCGGTAACGTCGGCACCGCCTCCAACCACGTCGGTTTCACACTCGACGCCGCCGCGCCCGCGTTTTCGCTCGACATTGCCTTCAAGGGCGTGACCCAGGGCGAACGCGACACCGTGGTCGACAACGTCACCAACGTCGGCAGCGTCGCCGTGCAGTTCAGCTACGCCGGCAAGGACCTGGGCATCGGCCAGCATTTCGAATACAGCCTGGACGGCGTCACCTGGTCCACCGCGCGCCTCACCGTGTCGGCCGCCGACCATGTGGTCACCATCGCCGGGGTCGACCTGACCCAAGGCACACCACTGGGTCCGAAGTGGTGGCTCAAGGCGCCGATCGAGACCCAGCCGAACCTGCAGACCACCGTCACCCTGCGCGCGGCCGACGACAACGGCGCGACCACCACCCCGGTCAGCCAGAAGATCGTGTACGACCACTATGCCGCCATGCCGTACGTGGTGCTGAACAACGACACTGCCGGCGCCGCGCTCGGTTCGGTCTACGACATGGTGACCAGCGACCCCGGCTACACCGTGAGCGGCGTGGAAGACGGTGCGATCGTGGAATACCTGGCCGGCGATACGCGCAGCGAATCCCCGAAAGCGAGCGCCGCCTGGACCAGGGAAGCGCCGCTGCTGCACGAAGGCCTGAACGACGTCGCAGTGCGCCAGACCGATGCCGCCGGCAACGTCAGCTTTTACTATCACAACCTGATCACGCTCGACACCCACGCGCCGGCGGCGCCGGTGATCGCCATGCTGACCGACAGCGGGATCGCCGGCGACGGCATCACCAACGTCGGCATGGTCTCGATCAGCGGGCTGGACACCACGGCCGCCACCGCCTGGGAATACAGTATCGACGGGGGCAAGCACTGGAGCTTCGGCGACACCGTCGGCAATAGCGGTACCGCCACGCTCGACCTGTCGCGCGCCGGCGACGGTCATGCGGATATCCAGGTGCGCCAGTACGACGCCGCCGGCAATGTCGGTGCCGCCTCCAACACGCTCGGCGCGACGCTCGATACGCACGCGCCGCTGGCGCCGGTGTTCGACCACGTGCAGGGCGCCAAGGCAACGGCGCCGAGCGTGACCGACCTGAGCAGCGCTGCCGTCTACTTTACGTATGGCGCCGGCCTGGATGCCGGCGACGCCTTCGAATACCGCGTGGATGGCGGCAAATGGGCTTCGGTGACCGACGGCGCCTGGAACGGCGCCACCCACACGCTGACCATCGACGGCATCGACTTGGGCCTGTCCGACCACACCGTCGATGTGCGCGTGGTCGATGCCGCCGGCAACGAAGGCGCGGTGGCCAGCCAGCTGATCGACAGCACCGCCAACAACGTGCCGGAAAAATCGGTGGTGAGCTCGGTCGATTTCGACCTGGGCAGCGGCGGGATCTTCATGAATACGACGCCGGATAACATTATCGCCGCCAAGGGCGCAGGTAGCCAGGACGGCGCGGCCAACAAGGCCACGCTGGTGCTGCAGGACATGCATACCGGCGTCGCGACCGTCACCGCGGCGAACTACCTGGACAGTAGCGCTTTCAGCGTATTCCAGGGCGGCGTACACCTGAGCAGCGCCCCTGCCTTGGGCTTGTACCGGCTGGGCTGGAGCGACGACACCTTCCTGACCGATGGGCAATCGGGCAAGGGGTATGTCGCCGCAGGCAGCACGACCTTCGCCGGCGGTGTGGCAGGCAAGACCCTGGTGCAGGGCTTCGTCATCGGCCAGACGCTCAAGGCCGCCGGCGGCACCGTCGACCAGGCCGGCACCAGCCTGAACACCGCGTTCATCGACGATGGCCAGTCGACCACGCAGATTACCAGCGGCCACAGCATGGACCTGATCGCGGACAACGGCGGCACCCTGCGCATCGTCTACAACCAGTTCGTCAAAGGCGCCCAGGACCTCATCCTGGGCTTTGACAGCGGCAACGACAAGATCCTGCTGGGCGGCCAGGCCGCGAGCCTGGTGGATGCCGACGGCAACGGCGCCATTAGCTGGGCCGTGGCCGACAAGTCGCCGTACATCGTCACCGCCGACAAGGAAGCGGTCGAGGTCGCGGTATCCGGGCCGTTGCGCATCAGCAGCTTCGAAAGCGACCTGGGCTACGACGCCAGAACGCTCAACAGCGTGCTCGACTTCGGCGACATCCAGCAGGACCATGGCGTGCTGATCCTGGCCAACGACCAGGACCACGGTGTCCTGTTCTACTACAACAATATGGATGACAACGGCAAGATCGACGCCGGCGAACTCACGGTGGTCAATGTGTTCTCGGGCGGCGTGATCCACAACGCGGATATCCAGCTGGTCGGCGTCGCGGCGCTCCCGCCGCCATCGTCCACCAACGGCTGACTGCCGTGTGCGGCCTGCAACCGGTTTCCGGATGCGAGGCCGCCAACGGGTTGTCATGAACAGGAACATCCTCCGCTGCGGCGACGCGGCGGAGGATGTTTTGTTTTCATTGGCGTCGGCTCTTCAGTCCAAGCCGTCCAGCACGCCGCTCGCCTGCAGCGCGTCGATCGCCGCGCCGATCCGGACCGGCGCCGCGGCGGCCAGCAAACCGGGCTCTTCTCCCAGCAGGGCCAGCAGCAAGGGCGGCGCCAGCACCAGTTCGGTGAAGCGGGCGGCGGCAGGCGCCACCCTGGCGGCCACGGCTGCGTCATCCGGCGCGCCCGCCGCCAGTACCGCGGCGATGCGCTGCGTGCCGATCCGGCGGCGGATGCCGGCGGCGTCCAGGTCCAAGTCCGGAAAGCGTGGGCTTTCGGCGACCAGTAGCCGCAGCAATGCGAGCGCATCGGGCGACAAGGCTGCTTCGACCACCCGCATTCCCGCCTCGTGCAAACGTTCGCGCAGCGGCTGCAGCGGCTGCAGCGGCTGCAGCGGTTGCGCGGCCGGCGCCCGGTCCGGCCCTTGCGCCGTCGCGTCTGGAAACAGCCTGGCCAGGCTGGCGTCGACCACTGCGCGCAGCAGCGCCGTCTTATCGGCATAGCGCGCATAAATGCTGGCCTTTCCCGCGCGCGCATCGGCCGCCACCTGGTCGCAACTGGTTCCTTCGAATCCATGACGCAGGAATAGCCGGGTCGCCGCCTCCAGGATGCGGATATCGACCTCGCCCTTGCGGCTGGATGGCGGACGTCCGCCCGTGCCGCGTCCTTCTTGTACCTGCGCTTTCGTGCCGGCGCGCGTTCGTAAAATCATTGTATCCATCAAATGCCGTGTTAAAATAGACTGAACCGTTCAGTTCAATTATGGTGCATCGTTATTCCCGATTGTATGCGCACCGCCAACCAAAGGAGTCATCATGCCGGATGCAATCCACGCTTTCCATCTGTCGATTCCCCAAGCCGACCTCGACGATTTGCGCGATCGCCTGGCGCACACCCGCTGGCCCGATGCGGAAACCGTCGGCGATACCAGCCAGGGACCGCAGCTGGCCAAGCTGCAGGCGCTGGCCGCGCATTGGCAGGAACGTTACGACTGGCGCCGCTGCGAGGCGCTGCTGAACGGCTTCGGGCAGCATCGCACCGAAATCGATGGCCTCGGCATCCATTTCCTGCACGTGCGCTCGCCCGAGCCGGATGCGCTGCCGCTGCTGATGACGCATGGCTGGCCGGGCTCGGTACTGGAATTCCGCAAGGTGATCGGGCCGCTGACCGATCCGGTGGCGCACGGCGGCAAGGCGGACGATGCCTTCCACCTGATCGTTCCCTCGCTGCCCGGCTTCGGTTTCTCGGACAAGCCGACGGCAACCGGCTGGCACCCCGATCGGATCGCCGACGCCTGGATCGCGCTCATGCAAAGGCTGGGCTACGAACGCTGGGCCGCGCAGGGCGGGGACTGGGGCGCGGCGGTGACCATGGCGCTCGGCCGCAGGGCGCCGCCCGGCCTGCTCGGCATCCACCTGAACATGGTCATGTACCAGCCGACCGCGCAGGAACGTGCCGAGGCCACGCCGCAGGAGCAGGCCATGCTCGACGCGGCGCAGCGCTACATGGACGAGTATGCGGGCTACTACAAGCTGCAGAGCACGCGGCCGCAGTCGGTCGGCTTCGGCCTGGCCGATTCGCCGGTCGCCCTGGCGGCCTGGATCTATGCCTTGTTCCAGGACGTGGCGGATTGCGGCGGCGACGTCGAAAGCGTGTTCGACCGCGACGAGCTGCTGGACGACATCATGCTGTACTGGCTGCCGAACACCGGCGCCAGTTCGGCGCGCCTTTACTGGGAAGCGATGCAGGCGATGCGCCAGGGCGCGCCGGCGGCCGATCCGATCCGGGTCCCGGCCGGCATCAGCATGTTCCCGGGCGAACAGCTGCGCCTGTCGCGGCGCTGGGCCGAGCGGCGCTTCTCGCAATTGGTGCATTTCGGCGAGCTGGCCCAGGGCGGGCACTTCGCCGCGCTGGAGCGTCCCGACGATTTCGTGGCGGAGGTACGCGCGACATTCCGCTTCGCGCGCTGATCCGGCCGCAACGGATCAATAACTGGCCTGCGTATGGCTGGCGCGCGCGAGGTCGCGCATGCCCTCTGCTTCCTTTACCGTCAACCCGCGCACGTCGCGCAGCAGGAAGGTCGGCGTACCGGCGGCGTGCATCAAGCGCACGTGATCGAAGGCGGCGCCGTCGACATCGTGCAGCACCACCGGCGGCCGCCCTTCGTTGGCGGTGCTGCGCAGATCGACATGGTGCACCTGCAGGTTGCGCGCGTGGCGCACGAACAGGCCGTAGCCCGGCGTCACGCCGAACATGCTCGGCTCCGGATAATGGTCGGCGTGCTCGGGAATGGGACGTTGTGCATCCGCTGCCTTGCCGCCGCCGCCGCCGTGCAGCACCGTGAGGTTACTGATGCGCACATCCTCGACCGGCGCTTCCGCCAGGCCGGCGACGGTCGAGGCATAGGGCGCGTTGGCGCCGGACACGGTGACATTGCTGATGTTGACGCGCCGGATCGCGCCCACCGGCGTGCCCTGCGGCGCGCGCATGCGCCGGCCCAGGCGGATGAACAGCGGCGCCGTGGTCAGATCGCGCATGCTGAGGTTGTCGACCGTGACGTCCTCGATCAGCGCGCCGTCCACGCTCTCGATGGCCAGGCCGCGGCAATGCGCGAACACGCAGTTGGCGATGGCGATGTTCCTGAAGCCGCCGTTCGATTCGGTGCCCAGCTTGATGCGGCCGCACACGCCTTCCTTGTCCGGTGCTTCGGTCTGCGTGGTGCCGTAGCTGCCGTCCAGGAAGGTGCCGAGGTCGTAGCCGGACACCTGGCAATTGGTGATCGTGACGCGCTCGGTGAAGCGTGCCGCGCCCAGCGCATACGAACTTTTCAGGCAGATGGCGTCGTCGTTGGGCGTGTTGACCGCGCAGTTGGCGATGCGCACGTTGCGGCAGCAATCGATGTCGAAGCCGTCGCGCTCGGTGTCCACGCTCAGGTTGTCGATGGTCAGATTGTCGACGCCGGTCGCCAGCACGGCAAAGTGGCCGCACTTGAGCATCGAAAAGTCGCGCAGCGTGACGTTGCGGCAGTTCTTCAGCGCGATCGCCTTGTTGCCCTTGCCGGCCATCTCGGCGCCGAAGCTCGCGCCCTGGCGCGTGCGCTCGCCCATCGGGTCGGCGCCGCCCAGCGAGGAGGGCATGTCGCCGGCTTTCAGCGGGCGGTTGGCGCCGGGGCCGGAGCGCGTCAGGCCGCGGCCCCAGATGCGGCCCGGTCCGGCGATCGTCAGGTTGTCCAAGTTCTCGCCCCACAGCAGGCTGTTGTGCCAGTGGCTGTGGCCGAAGTCCTGGTAGGCGTCCCAGCGGTTCGGTTCGGCGTCGTCGTAGCGGCCGCCGTCCGTGGCCGGGTCGGCGGCGATCAGCACGCAGCCGGCGTCCAGGTACAGCGCGACGTTGCTGCGCAGGTGGATCGAAAAGCTCAGGTAGCGCCCGGCCGGGAACAGCACGGTACCGCCGCCGGCCTGCGCCGCGGCGGCGATGGCGTCATTGATGGCGGCGGTGTCCAGCGTCACGCCGTCGCCGCGCGCGCCGTGGCTGCGCACGTCGAAGGCATTGGCCGGCGCGGCGGCATGGGCGGCGGCGAGCGGGAATAGCGCGGATGCGGCGCCGGCCGCGGCGATGCCCTTGAGGCAGGCGCGGCGCGTGGTACGGAATGGAGGCATGGTGTCTGGTCCTGGAATCGTGCCCGACAAGGTAGCATTCGCGGCGGGTGCGGCACGCGCAAGATCGTGATCGATTGCGACGAGACCAGTGACCGCTATGAGGCCGCTTGCCTTGAGACCGTCGTCCCCGCGGAAGCGGGGACCCATACCGAATATCCAATTCGTTATCTTGGAAGTATTCCGGCCATTCCAAGCACCTGACTTCGGCAACTCAGCATGGGGTGAAGAATGCCGGTGGCATTCTTCACCCTGCGCGGGGACGACGGCGTGACCGGCAGCAGCTTATTGAGCGAGCGCCTTTTCGATCTCCACGATCATATTGTCCGGCCTGGTCCGCGGCGCATACCGCCGGATCACCTTGCCGTCGCGCCCGACCAGGAACTTGGTGAAGTTCCATTTGATGCTTTCGGTGCCCAGGAAGCCCGGCGCCTCGGCCTTCAGGTGCTTCCACAGCGGATGCGCATGGTCGCCGTTGACGTCGATCTTGGCGAACATCGGGAAGCTGATGCCGTAGTTGCGCTCGCAAAAGGCGCCGATCTCGGCGGCGCTGCCGGGTTCCTGGCTGGCGAACTGGTTGCAGGGGAAGCCGAGGATTTCCAGTCCCCGGTTCTTGAAACGGTGGTACAGCTCTTCCAGCGCTTCGTATTGCGTGGCGAAGCCGCATTTGCTGGCGGTGTTCAGGATCAGCAGCACCTTGCCACGGTATTCGGCGAGCTTGACCGGTTTGCCGGCGAGCGAGGTGGCCTGGAAATTGAAGACGTTCATGATGATTCCTGCATACAAGTGTTCCTGATAACTTATGGGCAAGAGTGTACGCCAAAGCGGTGCCAACGGCGCAGACGGGAGACACGCGGCGGTGCGGGGAGATGCGGGGAGGACGATGGGATGCGTAGTGGCGAACGTGAAACGCAAGGTGTGCCGGACGCGTGGATGGCGCGGACGTCGCGTGGAAGCGGACGACAGGGTGTAGCCATCCACCCTGCGGGAACCGGAGGAACGGAAGCCGCAAGGCGCGGCGTCCGGTTCAGACCAGGCCGAGGGTTTCGGTGCCGGCCGAGAAATCGCGGTTCTTCGCGTGCTTGCTGTTGAGCTTGATGTTCAGGCGCAGGTCGTTCACCGAGTCGGCGTTGCGCAGCGCATCTTCGTACGAAATCTTGTCGGCCTCGTACAGGTCGAACAGCGCCTGGTCGAAGGTCTGCATGCCGAGCTCGCGCGACTTCTTCATGATTTCCTTGATCTCGTGGACTTCGCCCTTGAAGATCAGGTCCGAAATCAAGGGAGAGTTCAGCATGATCTCGATGGCGACCACGCGGCCCTTGGTTTCCTTCCTCGGGATCAGGCGCTGCGAGATCAGGCCCTTCATGTTCAGCGACAGGTCCATCAGCAGCTGCTGGCGCCGCTCTTCCGGGAAGAAGTTGATGATGCGGTCGAGCGCCTGGTTGGCGCTGTTGGCGTGCAGCGTGGCCAGGCACAAATGGCCGGTCTCGGCGAAGGCGATCGCGTGCTCCATGGTTTCGCGGTCGCGGATTTCGCCGATCTGGATTACGTCCGGCGCCTGGCGCAGCGAGTTCTTCAGCGCCGCCTCGAAGCTGTCGGTGTCCACGCCGACCTCGCGCTGGGTGATCACGCAATTCCTGTGCGGGTGGACGAATTCGACCGGGTCCTCGATGGTGATGATGTGGCCGTAGCTGTGCTCGTTGCGGTAGCCGACCATGGCCGCCATCGTGGTCGACTTGCCGGAACCGGTGGCGCCGACCATGATCACCAGGCCGCGCTTGGTCATGATCACGTCTTTCAATACCTCCGGCAGGTCCAGCTCGGCGAACTTCGGAATGGTCGTCGTGATCACGCGCAGCACCATGCCGACCGCCCCCATCTGCATGAAGGCCGAGACGCGGAAGCGCCCCAGGTCGCCCGGGCTGATGGCGAAGTTGGCTTCCTTGCTCAGCTCGAAGCCGGCCGCCTGCTTGTCGTTCATGATGGCGCGCGCCAGGTCGGCCGTGTGGGCGCCGGTGAGCGGCTGGCTGGAGACCGGCGTCATGCGGCCGTCGATCTTGACGGCCGGCGGAAAGCCGGCCGTGATGAACAGGTCGGAGCCGCCCTTGTTCACCATCAGGCGCAGCAGGTCGAACATGAATTTGGAGGCCTGGTCGCGTTCCATGTCGGGGTTCCTGTGGCTCAGCCGGGGAAGTTTTCGGGGATCTTGGCGGCGCTGCGCGCGGCCATGCTGGAGATGACGTTGCGGCGCACCAGGTCGGTCAGGTTCTGGTCGAGGGTCTGCATGCCGGCGTTGGAACCGGTCTGGATCGCCGAGTACATCTGGGCGATCTTGGCTTCACGGATCAGGTTGCGGATCGCCGGGGTACCGATCATGATCTCGTGCGCGGCCACGCGGCCGGACCCGTCCTTGGTCTTGAGCAGCGTCTGTGAGATCACCGCCTGCAGCGATTCCGACAACATCGCGCGCACCATTTCCTTCTCTTCGGCCGGGAACACGTCGACGATACGGTCGATGGTCTTGGCCGCCGACGAGGTGTGCAGGGTGCCGAACACCAGGTGGCCGGTCTCGGCGGCCGACAGCGCCAGGCGGATGGTCTCCAGGTCGCGCAGTTCGCCCACCAGGATCGCGTCCGGGTCTTCGCGCAGCGCCGAGCGCAGCGCGTTGTTGAAGGACAGCGTGTGCGGTCCGACCTCGCGCTGGTTGATCAGGCATTTCTTGGAATCGTGCACGAATTCGATCGGGTCTTCGATGGTGAGGATGTGGCCGTACTCGTGCTCGTTCAGGTGGTTCACCATCGCCGCCAGCGTGGTCGACTTGCCGGAACCGGTAGGGCCGGTCACCAGCACCAGGCCGCGCGGCTTCAAGGCCAGTTCGGCGAAGATCTTCGGTGCGTTCAATTCTTCCAGCGACAGGATCTTCGAGGGAATCGTGCGCAGCACCGCGGCGGCGCCGCGTTCCTGGTTGTACGCGTTGACGCGGAAGCGCGCCAGGCCGGGAATCGCGAACGAGAAGTCGCACTCCAGCATTTCCTCGTACTGCTTGCGCTGGCCGTCGTTCATGATGTCATAGATCATGCCGTGCACGTCCTTGTGCTCCAGCGGCGGCAGGTTGATGCGGCGGACGTCGCCGTGCACGCGGATCATCGGCGGCAGGCCGGCCGAGAGGTGCAGGTCCGACGCCTTGTTCTTCACGGAGAAAGCGAGGAGTTCCGAAATGTCCATCTATAATCCTTGTGTTGGCTCAAGACCGGGTTGTCACATGGTCATGTCCAGTATTGCCGCATAAAAATATTTCCTACAGAAAATCATTATGTCCATAATCGCCGAGAACTTGCAAGCTGTCGAAGCGACAATCGAAGCAGCCTGCAAGGCCGCCGCCAGGCCGCGTTCGACGGTCGAACTGCTGGCCGTTTCCAAGACCTTCCCTGCGGAAGCGGTGCTGGAAGCGGTCGATGCCGGCCAGCGCGCGTTCGGCGAAAACTATCTGCAGGAAGGCGTCGACAAGATCGCCGCTGTGGCGAAAGCGCGACCGGACCTGGCGCTGGAATGGCATTTCATCGGCCCGATCCAGAGCAACAAGACGCGCCCGATCGCCACCCACTTCGACTGGGTGCACACGGTCGAGCGCCTCAAGATCGCCCAGCGCCTGTCGGAACAGCGCCCGCCCGAGCGCGGTCCATTGAACGTCTGCCTGCAGGTGAACATCAGCGGCGAGACCAGCAAGAGCGGCGCCCAGCCAGGCGAAGTGCTGGCGCTGGCGCGCGCCGTTGCGGCGCTGCCGAACCTGCACCTGCGCGGCCTGATGGCGATTCCCGAGCCGCAGGCCGACCCGCAGCTGCAGCGCCAGCCGTTCGCGCAGCTGCGCACGCTGGCGCGCGACATCGTCAAGGCCGGCATCTTCATCGACACGCTGTCGATGGGCATGTCGGCCGACATGCATGCGGCCATGCTGGAAGGCGCCACCATCGTGCGCGTGGGCAGCGCCATCTTCGGCGCGCGCCACTATGAGTAAGAGCGCCTGACGCTCTTTCGGAAGGAAGCACATGAAGATCAGTTTCATCGGCGGCGGCAACATGGCCGCGGCCCTCATCGCCGGCCTGGCCGGCAAGGTGGCGCAAGCCGCCGACATCCACGTGGTCGATCCCAGCCAGGATGCGCTGGCGCGCCTGGGCGCGCAATACGGCGTGGGCACCGCGCCCGGGATCGGCGCCGCGGTCGGCGCGTCCGACGTGATCGTGCTGGCGGTGAAGCCGCAGCAGATGCGCGACGTGGCGCTGCGCCTGCAGGCGGAATTGACGAACCGTCCGCTGGTGCTGTCGATCGCCGCCGGCATCCGCGGCGCCGACCTGTCGCGCTGGCTGGGCGGCTACGGCGCCATCGTGCGCACCATGCCGAACACGCCGGCGCTGATCGGGCAGGGCATCACCGGCATGGTGGCGATGGCGGGCGTGAGCGACGCGCAAAGGGATGCCGCCGACCGCATTTTGCGGGCGGTCGGCAAGACCGTGTGGCTGGACGAGGAAGCGCTGATCGACCCGGTGACGGCGGTCTCGGGCAGCGGCCCGGCCTACGTGTTCTATTTTCTGGAAGCGATGCAGCAGGCGGCGCTGGACATGGGCTTGTCGGCGCAGCAGGGCCGGGAGCTGGCGCTGGAGACGTTCATCGGCGCGGCGCAACTGGCGGCGCAGTCGGAGGAATCGCTGGAAACCCTGCGCCAGCGCGTGACCTCGAAGGGCGGCACGACCCATGCGGCGATCACCAGCATGCAAGCGGCGGGCGTGAAGGAAGCGATCGTCGCGGCGATGCAGGCTGCCGCGGCGCGCGGACGCGAGTTGGGTGACGAGTTGGGGCGGGATGCGTGAGCCGGAGAATGGCGCATCGTCGTCGGACGCGATGCGTAGGGTGGACGGCTAGGCCGTCCACGCGTTCACGGAACGCATGCATACCGCACGGCCGTTCGAACGCCGCTTGAACGCGTGGACGGCGAAGCCGTCCACCCTACGATTATTGTCGGTAGCGTCCCATCAGGGACATCGCCCCCTGCGCCAGCTTCCAGGCCGACATCGCCGAGGTCGCCACGCCGGCCAGCGACTTGCGCCGGAACAGCGCCAGCCCCACCACGACGCCGAGCGCGCCCAGCGCCAGCTTGCGGTGGCCGTTGACGTACTCCATCACCCGCACGGCGGCCGGATTGGCCGCCGCCATGTCGCCGACGGCAGCCGACGGGCGCAAGGCGCGCAGCTCGTCCGCCAGTTCGGCGCGCTGTACGGCGCAACGCGCGACCAGGTCGCGGCGCTGTTGGTCCAGGCTCGGTTTATCCATGGGTCTTCTCCGGGTGGGCATGGCGTTCGGCCGGGTTGCTCGAGGTAACCGCGGCGGCGTGGCCGCGCAACTGCGCCACGTCGTTCTTCAGCTCGGCGATCGTGCTCTGCAACATCGGCGGATGCGCACCGAGCGCACTCTTGATCTTCAGCAGGATGGCCAGGGCCCCCAGCGCGAACAGGATCGCCATGCCGGCCGTGGCCTGCAGCGGGTAGGTATCCCAGAACAGTACGATCACGAACAGCGCCGCCAGCATGATGGCGCCGCACACCAGGAATACCGCGACCGCGCCCATGGCCAGGTAGACCAGCATGCGCTGGGCGTCTTCGCGGAATTCCACCGCGGCCAGCGCCAGGCGCGTGTGCGCCATGTCCAGCAGGGTCGATGCTGCGCAGCGTGCAGCCGCCAGGATAGCCATTATTTACGGGCGATCAGCATGCCGAGCACGACACCGACGGCGGTGCCCAGGCCGACCGATTTCCATGGATTCTCGGTCACGTATTCGTTGGTCGCCTTGGCGGTGGCCTTGGTTTTTTCGACCACGGTCTGCTCGATGCGGACGATGTCTTCCTTGGCCTTGCCGATGGTGCGCTCGAACTTGGCCTTGGCCGCCTTCAATTCGTCGCCGGTCAGCTGGGTGCTCTGGCGCAGCCAGGTTTCCGCATCCTGGATCACGCCTTTCAGGTCGGACAGCAGTTGGTCGGTGGCGCCGGATTGGGTAGGGATTTTTTCCATCATGGAATACCTCGTTCGTAGTATGTGGCGCTGCCGGGGCAGCGAAGCGACAGGTGCTTGTCTCCATGCACCATGTATTCAGTAATATATATCAGACAATATTATCTTAAAGCATAGTCCAGCGCGACGCCAACGAACAGTGCGGCCCCCAGCCAGTTGTTGTGGCGGAAGGCGGCGAAGCAGCGCATGCGCTCGCGTCCGCGGATCAGCGTGTAGTGGTACAGCGCCATCCCGGCCGCCACGGCCACGCCCGCCACGAACCACCAGCGCAGGCCCAGCAGCCAGCCGCAGGCCAGGTCGATGCCCAGCGCCAGCGCGTAGCAGAGCATGACGGCGAACACGTCGTAGCGGCCGAAGGTGATGGCCGAGGTGCGGATGCCGATCCGGATGTCGTCGTCGCGGTCGACCATCGCATATTCGGTGTCGTAGGCCACCGCCCAGAACACGTTGGCCGCCAGCAGCCACCATGCCACCGCCGGCACCGTGCCCTGCACGGCGGCGAAGGCCATCGGGATGCCGAAGCCGAACGCGATCCCCAGATACGCTTGCGGAATGGCGAAGAAGCGCTTGAAGTACGGGTAGCTGCCGGCCACGATCACCGCCACCACGGACAGCTGCTTGGTGAGCGTGTTGAGCGGCAGGATCAGCAGGAAGGAAACGATGGCCAGCACCGCCGCCACCATCAGCGCTTCCCAGCCCTCGATGCGGCCGCTGGTGAGCGGACGGTCGACGGTGCGCTTGACGTGGCGGTCGAAGTCGCGGTCGGCGTAGTCGTTGATGGCGCAGCCGGCGGAGCGCATGAGCGCGGTGCCGAGCACGAAGATGGCGACGATGGCGGGGTCCGGATGGCCGCTTGATGCCATCCACAAGGCCCACAGGGTCGGCCACAACAGCAGGAGGATGCCGATCGGCTTGTCGGCACGGATCAGGCGGAGGTACAGCGCCAGCTTGGTCATGAGGGATTCGGATCGGTGATCGGCAAACCCGGATTGTAGCGTGCCGACGGGTACGCTTTGGCCGAAACCGTCGATTCGCCTGGTGCGTCGTCCCCGCGAAGGCGGGGACCCATAGTAAGCTTCCGAAGTCGGGATCTGAAAAAAGATCGTGGTATCGCTGACTTGACGAATTCTGTTGCTTCGTATGGGTCCCCGCCTGCGCGGGGACGACGGTGATGCTAAGCCGCCGCCTGCAGGCTGACCATCTCCACCCCCGGCAGCCGGCAATCGCCCACCGCCTGCACCACCGCGTCGATCGCCGCGCGTCGTGTAAAACTCTTGCGCCAGACGATCACCACGCGGCGCGACGGTGCCGGCTCCTGGAACGGCACGAAGGTCAGCATGCCGTGCGGGTCCTTCATGTCCGGCACCGAGGCGCGCGGCAGCACGGTCAGGCCGATGCCGCTGGCGACCATGTGGCGGATGGTTTCCAGCGACGAGCCCTCGAAGGTACGCTGCATGCCATTGCCCGCGCCCGAGCCGGACGAGAAGCGCGCCATTTCCGGGCAGACTTCCAGCACCTGATCGCGGAAGCAGTGGCCGGCGCCGAGCAGCAGCATGGTTTCGCTCTTCAGGTCTTCGGCCGAGATGTCCTTGCGCTTGGCCCACGGGTGGGTCTTCGGCATTGCCACCACGAAGGGTTCGTCGTACAGCGGCTGTACCGCCATGCCGTGTTCCGGCAGCGGCAACGCCATGATGGCGGCGTCCAGCTCGCCCTGGCGCAGCAGGTCGAGCAGCTTCACCGTGAAATTCTCCTGCAGCACCAGCGGCATCTGAGGCACGTGCTCGATCAGGTTCTTCACCAGCGGCGGCAGCAGGTAGGGGCCGATCGTGTAGATCACGCCCAGGCGCAGCGGGCCGGCCAGCGGGTCCTTGTTTTGCTTGGCCAATTCCTTGATGGCGGCGGTCTGTTCCAGCACGCGCTCGGCTTGCGCCACGATCTGGGCGCCCAGCGGCGTGACGGAGACTTCCGAGCCGCCGCGCTCGAACAGGGTCACGCCGAGCTCGTCCTCGAGCTTCTTGATGGCGACGGACAGGGTCGGCTGCGCCACGAAACAGGCTTCGGCGGCGTGCCCGAAATGGCGGGCGCGGGCGACGGCAACGATGTATTTCAGTTCGGTCAAGGTCATGGGTTTCGTCGGGCGGAATGCGAAAGCGGAATGCGAGAGCGGACATACCGCGCCGTGTTGTGAACGACACGTTTGCCGCAAAATCAAGGATGTAAGCCCTATTTTACCGGTAAAGCTGTGGCTATAATGCCCAAACAGGCGATGTTGCCTGTGGTTAATATAAAGGCATGCCATGTCTTCGACCTTCGGCCCGGCGGAAGCCCAGGCCTACATGCACAAGCTGCTGACCGTGATGCAGCACCAGGGCGGCTCCGACCTGTTCATCTCCGCCGACTTCCCGCCCAGCATGAAGCACCAGGGCGCCATGAAGCCGCTCAGTAACCAGCGCCTGACCGGCGAGGTCACGCGCGCGCTGGCGTTGTCGCTGATGAACGAGCGCCAGCGCGCCGAGTTCGAGGCCGAGATGGAATGCAATTTCGCCATCTCGCTGCCGGGCGTGTGCCGCTTCCGCGTCAACGTGTTCGTGCAGCAGCAGAGCGTGGGCATGGTGGTGCGCACCATCGCCTCCGAAATCCCGAACTTCGAAAAGCTGGATTTGCCCGAGGTGTTGAAGGACGTGGTGATGACCAAGCGCGGCCTGGTGCTGGTGGTGGGCGGCACCGGTTCCGGCAAGTCGACCACGCTGGCAGCGATGATCGACTATCGCAACGCCAACTCCGCCGGCCACATCATCACGGTCGAGGACCCGGTCGAGTACGTCCACAAGAACAAGAGCTGCCTGATCACGCACCGCGAGGTCGGCGTCGACACGCTGTCCTGGCACAACGCCCTGAAAAACACGCTGCGCCAGGCGCCGGACGTGATCCTGATCGGCGAGATCCGCGACACCGAAACCATGGAGCACGCGATCGCCTTCGCCGAGACCGGCCACCTGTGCCTGGGCACGCTGCACGCGAACAACGCCAACCAGACCATGGACCGCATCATCAACTTCTTCCCGGAAGAGCGAAGGAACCAGTTGCTGATGGACCTGTCCTCGAACCTGCGCGCCATCGTCTCGCAGCGCCTGGTGCGCACCGAGGACGGCAAGGGCCGCAAGGCGGCGATCGAGATCCTGCTGAACACCCCGACCATCGGCGAGATGATCCTCAAGGGGAACTTCCACGGCATCAAGGAAATCATGCACAAGTCGCGCGAACTCGGCATGTGCACCTTCGACCAGGCGCTGTTCGACCTGTACAACAAGGGCTACATCGGCTACGACGAAGCGATCCGCAATGCCGACTCCGCCAACGGCCTGCGCCTGCAGATCAAGCTCTCGGGCGAGCGCAAGGCGCCGGGCGAGGGCGCCGTGTCGAAACCGGCCGAACTGTCGATGCTGGCGGACGAACCGGAAGAAGGGGTTTGAAGCGTTCGAGGACCGGGATAGTGGGCTAGAATCGGCCACCCATAACCGTCGTCCCCGCGCAGGCGGGGACCCATGCTGCGCTTGCCAAAGCACGAACGCTCGCGCAGCCCAGCCGCGAACCGAAGCCAACCATGCCCACCTTCGAACAAAAACTCTGCACCCGCGCCACCCTGCCGCAACGCATCGCCGACCTGCCGCAACCGGTGGTGCTCACCAACGGCGTCTTCGACATCCTGCACCGCGGCCACGTCACCTACCTGGCGCAAGCGCGCGCACTGGGCGCCTCGCTGGTGGTCGCCGTCAACACCGACGCCTCCGTGAAACGCCTGGGCAAGGGCGACGACCGCCCGTTGAACACGCTGCACGACCGCATGGCCGTGCTGGCCGCGCTGGAATCGGTCAGCCTGGTGGTCGACTTCGACGAGGACACCGCCCTGGAAGTGGTGCGGGAAGCGCGCCCCGGCATCTACGCCAAGGGCGGGGACTACGTGATGGACGCCATCCCCGAAGGCAAGGAGGTCATCGCCCAGGGCGGCAAGGCGGTCGCCATCGATTTCCAGCACGACCGCTCGACCAGCAAGCTGGTGGCGAAAATCCGTCAATTCGGCGGCTGATGCAGGCGCGGCGAGGCCGCGCTTAGAACCTATCTCAGTAGGGAGAGGGAAGTTGATGACGATGACTGACAAGCGCGGGCAAGGCGCGAGGAGGCGCATGGCGAGCCATGCAACGACGAGCAACGCAGCACCCGCTTGTCAGGCGCGTCAGCAACGACCGGTTTCCTACTGGGATAGGTTCTTATGCCTTCGCGTCGTCCAGCGACTTGCCGGAGGCAATCCACGCCTTGACCCAGGCCGGCTGGCGTCCACGGCCGCTCCATTGCTGGCTCGGATCACCGGGATGGCGGTACTTGGCCTCGGCAACTTCCTGCTTCGGCAGCTTCGGCGTCTTGATGGCGAGGAGATCCTTGTCGGACATGCCCGCGCTGCGCGCGATGTGGAGAATCTGCTCGCGCGCCTTGCTGACGCTGAGGAAATGGCGCGTCTTGAGTTCCTCGATGACTTGCGCTTCCAGCGCCTGGAGTTTGGTGAGCGAGTATTTGGATAAATCGTACATTGTTTGGCCTGATTGCTTCGTTACAGAAAAATGCTTATACCGCGTTGCGCGGTTAGCAGCTTGTCACTATTCTGACAGCTTTGCGCCATCGAGCGCTCATCGGCATGCTCATCGGCATGCTCATTGACGTTTTTCGGTCGCGCCGGCGCAGCGCATTCAGCCGCCGCCCGCATACGCGTTCTGGCGCCACGCCTCGTACACCACCACCGCCACCGTGTTCGACAGGTTCAGGCTGCGGTTCCCCGGCATCATCGGCAGGCGGATGCGCTGGGCCGGCGGGAAGGATTCGCGCAAGGCCGGGTCCAGCCCGCGCGATTCGGCGCCGAACACGAACACGTCGCCCGGCCGGAAAGCCGCATCGGCGAACGGCGCCGAACCGTGCGTGGTCATGGCGAACATGCGCGCCGGGTCGGGCCGGGCATCGGCCAGGAACGCCGCCCAGTCCTTGTGCACCTTCATGGTGGCGTAGTCGTGGTAGTCGAGGCCGGCGCGCCGCATCTTGGCGTCGTCCAGCGGAAAGCCGAGCGGTTCGACCAGGTGCAGCTGGGCGCCGGTGTTGGCGCACAGGCGGATGACGTTGCCCGTGTTGGGCGGGATCTCGGGTTCGACCAGTACGACGTGAAACACGACCTTCTCCTTTGACCGGCCGGCGCCGGCGATGTTTTACAAGGCCGCCATATTAAGCGCTCGTGCAGCTAATTGCATCATGGATGCGGTGGGGTACGCGCCACCACCAGGTTGGTCACGCGCGCCGCGCCGAAGCGTTTGCAAGTCGCCGCCAGCTCGCCCAGGGTGTGGCCGCTGGTCATCACGTCGTCGACCAGGCCGACGTGGCGCCCGACGATGGCATCCGGGTCGGCGATGGCAAAGGCGCCGCGCACGTTGCGGGCGCGTTCGGCCGGCGTGACGCCGGACTGCGCCGCGGTGTCGAGGAGGCGTTCGGCCAGGCGCGCATGGACCGGGACGCCAAGCGACGCCCCCAGCGGCCGCGCGATTTCCAGCGCCTGGTTGAAGCCGCGTTCCACCAGGCGCCGCGGTCCCAGCGGCACCGGGCACAGAAGATCCGGCAGGCCGGCATCGGGCCGCGCCGAGACGGCGTCGCGCAGCAACCGCGCGAACCAGGGCGCCAGCGCCAGGCGCGCCCCGAATTTCAATTGCAGCACCAGCTGGTCGAGCGGGGCGGCATAGTCGACCGCGGCGATGGTGGCGTCGAAGGCGGGCGGGTTCGACAGGCAGGCGCCGCAGAGCGGTGCGTGCGCCGGCGAAGCGGCGCACGCCTGCATCGCGGCGGCGTCCAGCGCCGGCAGTGGATTCGCACAGCAGGCGCAGCGCCCGGCGCGCGGCGCCGCATACTGTTCCCGGCAGGGCGCGCACACCGCCGCGTCGCAGCCGGCGCCGCACAGCGCGCAACTGGAGGGCAGCAGGCGCGCCAGGGCGCGCGCCAGGCCGGCAGGCAAGACATGGGGCAGGCGGATCGGCATCGCTTCGTTTTCCTCATGTACACTCCCGCCATTATTCCATTTGACGGCAGTCGACCATGGCTTCACCCCAAACCCCTTCCAGGATGAGCGCGCCGATCGATGCGGCGCGCGTGCGCCGCCTGTTCGCCGATCCGGCGCGGGTGGCGCCGTCCGATTTCCTGCGCCGCGAGATCGCTTCGCGCATGTTCGAGCGGCTGGCGCTGGTCAAGGTGGCGCCGCGCCACGTGCTGGATGCCGGCTGCGGCGCCGGCGCCGACCTGGCCGAGCTGCAGAAGCGCTATCCGGCGGCCCAGGTGCTCGGCCTGGACGCGGTGCCGGCCATGCTCGCCGCGGCCGCCGCCAACGCGGCGGCGCCGCGCACTTTCCTCAGCCGCCTGCTGCCGGCCAAGACCGGCATCGACCTGGTCGCCGGCGACTTCGGCCAGCTGCCGCTGGGCTCGAACTCGCTCGACCTGGTCTGGTCGAACCTGGCGCTGCACTGGCATCCGCAGCCGGACCGCGTGTTCGCCGAATGGCGCCGCACGCTGCGCACCGACGGCTTGCTGATGTTCTCGAATTTCGGGCCGGACACTTTTACCGAGCTGCGCGCCGCCTTCGGCGCCATGGACGAGACAGCGCACACGCTGCCCTTCGTCGACATGCACGACTTCGGCGACCAGCTGGTGGCTGCCGGCTTCACCACGCCGGTGATGGACATGGAAAAGATCACGGTTACCTACGACGATGCAGGGAAGATGCTGGCCGACGTGCGCGCCTTCGGCGGCAATCCGCTGGCCACGCGCCGGCGCGGCCTGGTCGGGCGCGTCGCCTGGCAGCGCATGCTGGATGCCTTGGAGGCGGGGCGCCGCAGCGACGGCAAGCTCGGCGTGACCTTCGAGGTAATCTATGGACACGCCTTCCTGCCGGCGCCGCGCACCACGGCGGCGGGCGAGGCGATCGTGCGTTTCCAGCCGCGCGCGTAGCCGCGCGCCAGGGCGTGGCGTGCCCGGCGGCGCGACTGTCGCAGCGCCGCCCGCCGCTTGCGATCGCCGCCAATTTTCCTTGAATAAAAATTAGTGCTTTAAGTATAATCAATGACACTTTTTTCGACTTGCACCGAAAAAAGGCCGCAAAAAAGCAGGGATCGACAGCCGTACCGGAAACAGCCGGCGCCGCAAGGCCCGCAAGCGCTTTGGAAACGACAGAATAAAAACAGGGTAGAGTCGAAGGTTGCAGCAACAGCAGGCCAAGGCCGGCGCATCCTCCGGGATGCAGCGTGGAAGGCGTTTGCTGGCAAAGATTTCGGAGCGGCAGCGGTTCGTTCATGGAATTGCTGACTGTTTGAAGAAACTGGTTCTTGGACGGTTGGGGACAACATGACTTATGCAAAGCGAATCAAGGCGTTGATGTTCGGTCTTGCGGTGTCGGCCAGTATCCAGGCCCTTGCCGCGCCGGAACCGGTGCTCACCGGCCGGCCGCAGGCGCTGCAGTTGAACCTGCAGCAACCGGTGACGGGCATCGGTTCCTATATCTACAACCTGCACACCTGGATGCTGATCGTCTGCCTGGTGATCTTCGTCGGCGTGTTCGGCGTCATGTTCTACTCGGTGTTCAAGCACCGCAAATCCCTCGGCCACAAACCGGCCACCTTCCACGAATCCACCAGCGTCGAGATCGCCTGGACCATCGTGCCGTTCCTGATCGTGATCGGCATGGCGCTGCCTGCCACCCACGCGGTGGTGGCGATGAAGGACACCTCGAATCCCGACCTGACCATCAAGGTCACCGGCATGCAGTGGAAGTGGGGCTACGACTACCTGAAAGGGGAGGGCGAAGGCATTTCCTTCCTGTCCAACCTGGCCACGCCGCGCTCCCAGGTCGGCGAGCCGGGCGTAGCGCCCACCGAACGGCGCACCGAGAACTACCTGCTCGAAGTCGACAACCCGGTGGTGGTCCCGGTCAACAAGAAGGTGCGCCTGGTGCTGACCGCCAACGACGTGATCCACTCGTGGACCGTGCCCGCCTTCGCGGTGAAACAGGATGCGATTCCCGGCTTCGTGCGCGACACCTGGTTCCGCGCCGAGCAGGTCGGCACCTACCGCGGCAATTGCGTCGAGCTGTGCGGCAAGGAGCACGCCTTCATGCCGATCGTGGTGAAGGTCGTCTCCGACCGGGACTACACCGCCTGGGTGAACGGCGAGAAGAAGCGCATGGCGGCGCTGGCCGACGACCCGAACAAGGTCTGGACCCTGGACGAGCTCAAGACCAAGGGCGAAAAGGTGTACGCCGCCAACTGCGTGGCCTGCCACCAGGCCAGCGGCCAGGGCGTGCCGAACGCCTTTGCCGCGCTGGTCGGCTCGCCGGTCGTCAACGGCCCCAAGGCGGAGCAGATCGCCGTGCTGCTCAAGGGTAAGCACAGCGGCAAGTACCCGACCGCGATGCCGGCCTGGGCCCAGTTGTCCGATACCGACATCGCCTCGGTCATCACCTACACGCGGAACAACTGGACGAACAAGGCCGAGGAGAATATCGTACAACCGGCCGAGATAGTGGCCGCACGCGGCAAGCTGTAGGCAGCAAGCGTTTGGATTCAAGGATGGGCTCGCCGTCAATGCGGCATAGCTCCTGTAGTTCTGCTCGACTAGGACACCGACATGACTTCCAGCACGATCGACCACGCTCACGAACGCGGCCACGGCAACGACCACGCCCACGATCACGAACATGAGCACCCGCACGGCGCCCGGCGCTGGCTGTTCGCCACCAACCACAAGGATATCGGCACCCTGTACCTGTGGTTCGCCTTCGTCATGCTGCTCTCGGGTGGCGTGCTGGCGCTGATGATCCGCACCGAGCTGTTCCAGCCCGGCCTGCAATTCTTCCGCCCCGAATTCTTCAACCAGCTGACCACCATGCACGGCGTGGTGATGGTGTTCGGCGCGATCATGCCGGCCTTCGTCGGCTTCGCCAACTGGATGATCCCGCTGCAGATCGGCGCGTCCGACATGGCGTTCGCGCGCATGAACAATTTTTCCTTCTGGCTGCTGCCGCCGGCGGCCATCCTGCTGGCCTCGTCCTTCTTCGTGCCGGGCGGCGCCACCGCGGCCGGCTGGACGCTGTACGCGCCGCTGTCGACCCAGATGGGGCCGGGCATGGACATGGCGATCTTCGCGCTGCACATCATGGGCGCCTCGTCGATCATGGGCTCGATCAACATCATCGTCACCATCTTGAACATGCGCGCGCCGGGCCTGACGCTGATGAAGATGCCGATGTTCTGCTGGACCTGGCTGATCACCGCCTACCTGCTCATCGCCGTGATGCCGGTGCTGGCCGGCGCCATCACCATGACCCTGACCGACCGCCACTTCGGCACCTCGTTCTTCAACGCCGCCGGCGGCGGCGATCCGGTCATGTACCAGCACATCTTCTGGTTCTTCGGCCACCCCGAGGTCTACATCATGATCCTGCCGGCGTTCGGCATCATCTCGCAGATCATCCCGGCCTTCGCCAGGAAGCCGCTGTTCGGCTACGCCTCGATGGTGTACGCCACCGCCTCGATCGCCATCCTCTCGTTCATCGTCTGGGCACACCACATGTTCACCACCGGCATGCCGGTGACCAGCCAGCTGTTCTTCATGTACGCCACCATGCTGATCGCGGTGCCGACCGGCGTAAAGGTGTTCAACTGGGTCGCGACGATGTGGAAGGGTTCGATGACCTTCGAGACGCCGATGCTGTTCGCGGTCGGCTTCATCTTCGTGTTCACCATGGGCGGCTTCACCGGCCTGATCCTGGCGGTGACGCCGATCGACATCCAGGTGCAGGACACCTACTACGTCGTCGCCCACTTCCACTACGTGCTGGTGGCCGGTTCGCTGTTCGCCCTGTTCGCCGGCTTCTATTACTGGGGCCCGAAGTGGACCGGCCACATGTACCCGGAACTGCGCGGCAAGATCCACTTCTGGAATTCGCTGTTCTGGTTCAACGTCACCTTCTTCCCGATGCACTTCCTGGGCCTGGCCGGCATGCCGCGCCGCTATGCCGACTACGCCGTGCAGTTTACCGACTTCAACCAGATCGTCTCGGTGGGCGCCTTCGGCTTCGGCCTGAGCCAGGTGTACTTCCTGTTCTTCGTGGTGCTGCCGACCATCCGCGGCGGCGCCAAGGCCGACGCCAAGCCGTGGGAAGGCGCCGAAGGGCTGGAGTGGACCGTGGCCAGCCCGGCGCCCTTCCACACCTTCGAGAACCCGCCGCTGGTGAAGTGACCGTGCGCGAGGAACCGATGGCCGAGCAGCCGCCCCGCAAGCCGAACAACCTGCGCACCGCCTTGCTGCTGGCGGCCCTGGCACTGTTCTTCTTCGCGATGTTGTTCGTCAAGCGCCTGTGGCTGGGCTGAGGAGACGAGCATGAGCGCCCCCGCCACCGCCGGCGTCGAGGAGAGCGGGCGCCTGCGCCTGAATCGCGTCACCTTGCTGAAGCTGGTGGTGGTGGCGTTCGTGATGTTCGGCTTCGGCTACGCGCTGGTGCCGGTGTACCGCCAAGTGTGCGAGGCGCTCGGCATCAACGTGCTGACGCAAAAGGACGGCACCGTGGCGCGGCCAGGCAACACGCAGGTCGACCTGGCGCGCACGGTCACCGTCGAGCTGGACGGCAATGCTCAGGGACCGTGGCGCTTCCGCCCGACCACGCGCAGCATCGACGTGCATCCGGGCGAGATGGCGACCGTGGTCTACGAAGTCGTGAACACCCAGGCGCGCACGGTCAAGGCGCAGGCGATCCCGAGCTATGCGCCGCAATCGGCGACGCCGTTTTTCAAGAAGGTCGAGTGCTTCTGCTTCCAGGAGCAGGTGCTGGGACCGAACGAGGCGCGCCAGATGCCGGTGGTGTTCTTCATCGACCCCGGCTTGCCGCGCGAGGTGAAGAACATCACGCTGTCGTACACCTTCTTCGAGATCGGCGGCGCGGTCACCGCGCGCAAGGAATGACGATGGCGGACGACGAACGGGATCGGCCGGTGCCGGCGGAAACGCCGGCGCGGCAGCGGCCGGGGCAGGGGACGCAGCGGTCCGATGCGCAGCCGCGCGCGGCCTCGTTCGGCGCCACGATGAAGGCGGTGTTCTGGTCCTTCTTCGGCGTGCGCAAGCGGCGCGACTATGAGGACGACGCGGCGCGCCTGAACCCGGTGCACGTGATCCTGGGGGCGCTGCTGGGCGTGGCGCTGTTCATCGGCATCCTGCTGGTGGCGGTGCGGTTCGCGGTGGCAAAGTAAGCGCCGCCGATACAGGCGCCATGGCGGCGCTGCAGTCGGCAAGACATGGCAGGCAAGCGGCATTCGACCAATCTTTGAGCGAGGAGACGAACATGAACGCACCGCACAGCGCACCGCCCGGCGCCGCGCACGGCGCACCCCCTACGGCGCCGTATTACTTCATTCCGGGACCGTCGCGCTGGCCGCTGGCGGCCGGCACCTCGATGCTGGCCACCATGGCCGGCGCCTCGGGCTGGGTCAACGGCGCCGGCTGGGGCATGCCCCTGTGCCTGGCCGGTATCGCGGCCATGCTGGCGGTGCTGTACGGCTGGTTCGGCGATGCCATCCGCGAATCGGAATCCGGCGTCTACGGCCCGCGCATCGATTCGTCCTACCGCTGGTCGATGAGCTGGTTCATCTTTTCGGAAGTGATGTTCTTCGCCGCCTTTTTCGGCGCGCTGTTCTACGCGCGCGCGATCTCGATGCCGTGGCTGTCCGACCTCGACCACAAGGTGATCTGGCCCGACTTCGCCGGCCACTGGGGCAACACCGGCCCCGCCGGCACGGTCGAGGACTTCAACGTCATGGGACCGTTCCCGATCCCGACCATCAACACCGCGCTGCTGCTGACCTCGGGCGTGACGCTGACCATCGCCCACCACGCGCTGCGCATCGGCCAGCGCGGCAAGACCGCGTTCTGGCTGTTCCTGACGATCCTGCTGGGCGCCGTGTTCATGGGCTTCCAGGCCTACGAATACCACCACGCCTATTCGGAATTGAACCTGAAGCTCAGCTCCGGCATCTACGGCTCGACCTTCTTCATGCTGACCGGCTTCCACGGCTTCCACGTGACGATGGGGGCGATCATGCTGTCGGTGGTGCTGTACCGGGTGCTGCGCGGGCACTTCACGCCGGACCACCATTTCGCGTTCGAAGGGGCGGCGTGGTACTGGCACTTCGTGGACGTGGTGTGGCTGGGGTTGTATGTGGTGGTGTACTGGTTGTAGAAATGTTGTCGGCTCGACGTAAGCCGCCGGCGTGAAAGCGTCGTCCCCGCGCAGGCGGGGACCCATACTGAGTTTCCAAAATCGTCCATTTGAGAGTGCCGCGGTATGCAAGCGCATTGGTTTCTGATGCTCGGCATGGGTCCCCGCCTGCGCGGGGACGACGTACGGTTGCAACCAGGCTGATGGTCAGTGCAACCCCGTCGGCTGTATCCACCCCATCTTGTACGAAAACAGCACCAGCAGGAACAAGGTGATCGACAAGCCCACCCGCATCGCCAGCGCCTGCACGGTGCGGTTGCTGCGGCCCTTGTCGCGCATCAGGAAGAACAGCGCGGAAGCCAGGCTGCCGAGGATGAGCACGAAGGCGATGGCGACGACGATTTTCATGGCGGGTCCTGGAATGACGAATGCGTGGAAGGAGTGACAAGTTTGATCGAAAATCCCCGCTTTGTCCGCATGCATTGAGTACCACGATGCCATCCTCCCCCCGCGCCGGCCTGCGTTTTTCCTTCCGCGCCATCCCGTTCGCCGCCACCCTCGTGCTGGTCATCCTCGGCATCGCGCTCGGCAACTGGCAGACCCGGCGCGCGTTCGACAAAACCGCGTTGCAGGCGCGGTTGAACCAGCGCGCCGGCGCGCCGCCGCTGGTGCTGGACGGCGCGCTGCAGGATCCGGCTGCCGTCGAATTTCGCCGCGTGCGCGTGCGCGGCCGTTTCGTCGTCGGCTGGCCGCTGTTCCTCGACAACCGCCCGCTCGATGGCCGCAGCGGCACCATTCTGCTGATGCCCTTTACAATAGCGGGTTCGAACCGCCAGGTCTTGGTGGCGCGCGGCTGGCTGCCGCGCGACCCCGGCGCGACCGCTCCGGGCGCGCGCCCGGCGCCGCCGGCGCCGCCGGGCGGCACCGTCACCATCGAAGGCATCGCGGTGACGCATGCGGCGCGCGTGCTCCAACTGGGGACGGCGCCGCGGCCCGCGCCCGGCGCCGTACTGCAGAACCTCGATATCGGCGAGGTCGCGCGCGCCAGCGGGCTCGACCTGCAGCCCTTCCTGGTCGAGCAGACCGGGGCGGGGCAGGGCGCGGATGACAGTGGGCTGGTGCGCAAGTGGCCCGCGCCGGCGCTCGACGTGGACCGCCACAAGGGGTACGCCTTCCAGTGGTATGCGCTGGCGGCGATGGCGCTGGTGTTTTTTCTCGTGACAGGAATGCGACGTGGAAGCAGACAAGCAGGTTGAAGCCGCCGATGTGCCCGCCAACTCGCCGGCCTCGGCCCCGGTTCCCGCCGCGGCCGCCGTGGCGCCGGACCCGGCGATGCGGCGCCGCGGCCGCCGCATGCTGTTGCTGGTGCTGCTGGTATGCGCGGCGCCGCTGATCGCCTCGTACTTCACGTTCTATGTGCTCAAGCCGGAAAAGCGCAACAACTACGGCGCCCTGGTCGACCAGCGCGCCCACCCGGTGCCCGAACTGGCCAGCACCACGCTGGACGGCCGCCGGCAGACGCTGCAGGACTTCAAGGGCAAGTGGATCATGCTGATGGCCGCGCCCGGCGCCTGCGGCGACGCCTGCCGCAACCGGCTGTTCACGATGCGCCAGCTGCGGCTGATGCAGGGCAAGGAGATGGACCGCATCGAACGGGTCTGGCTGATCACCGACCGCGCACCGCTGGACACCATCGTCATCCGCGAATTCGACGGCACCCGCATGCTGCGCGCCGACGGCGCGGCGGTGGCGCGCTGGCTGCCCGCCGATACGGGTACCACGGCCGCCGACCACATCTACCTGATCGACCCGCTCGGCCACCTCATGCTGCGCTTTCCGAAAGACCCGGAACCGCGCAAGGCTTACAAGGACCTCTACAAATTGCTCAAGGCTTCGGCCGTGGGCTGACTCACCATGCATTCCACCACGCTCCCCCAATTGGCGATCACCGGCCTGCTGGTCGCCTGCCTGCCGCTCTCGATGGTCTGGATGTCGTCCGACCCGCACAAATTCCGCAAGCTGGTCTGGACGATCGCCTTCCTGACCTTCGACCTGATCGTGTTCGGCGGCTTTACCCGGCTCACCGATTCCGGCCTCGGCTGCCCCGACTGGCCCGGCTGCTACGGCCTGGCCAACCCGTTCCTGGCGCACGCGCACATCGCCGCCGCCGAGGCGCTGATGCCGACCGGGCCGGTGAACGTGTTCAAGGCCTGGATCGAGATGATCCACCGCTACCTCGCCATGGGCATCGGCGTGCTGATCGTCGGCCTGATGTCCACCGCCTGGATCCAGTGGCGCCGCTCGCATGCGCGCGCCTTCAACCCGCTGCTGCCGACCGTGCTGTTCCTGTGGGTGTGCGTGCAGGGCGCGTTCGGCGCCTGGACCGTGACCCTGAAACTGCAGCCGGCCATCGTCACCACCCATCTGCTGCTGGGCATGACCATGCTGGCGCTGGCGACCTGGCTCGGTGGGCGCCAGGACGCCATCCTGGCGCCGCCGCCGGCGCCCGATGCCGCCGCCGAAAGCGCGCTGCGCCGCCTGCGTCCGCTGGCCTGGGCATCCGGCGCCGTTCTGCTGCTGCAACTGGCGCTGGGCGGCTGGGTGAGTACCAATTACGCGACACTGGCCTGCACCGACTTTCCTTTATGTAATGGACAAATTGTCCCAGACATGGACTTCCAGCACGGCTTTACCCTGTGGCGCGAACTCGGCAAGACCGCCGCCGGCCACTACCTGCCGTTCCAGGCGCTGACCGCGATCCACTGGGTGCACCGCAATTTCGCCGTGGTCGTGGTGCTGGTGCTGGGCTCGACCGCGCTGCGCGCCTGGCGTTTGCCGGGCCTGCACGGCACGGCGCGCAACCTGGCGCTGGTACTGCTCGCCCAGGCAATGACGGGCATCGCCACCGTGTATTTGAGTTTCCCGTTGACGATCGCAGTACTGCACAACGCGGGGGCGGCCCTCCTCGTCTTGCTGGTGACCATGTTAAACTACAAGGTACAGCACCTACTCGACCCGGCGTCACGCCCGCCCAGATGGCAGGCCGCGGCGTCCGCGAGCCATTCATGATTACCCAGACCGCCACCCACAAACCGCCCAGCCGGATCGCTCAGTACTGGGCGCTGACCAAGCCCCGCGTCACCCAGCTCGCCGTCTTTTGCGCCGTCATCGGCATGTTCCTGGCTACCGACGGCTTTCCGGGCTGGCACGTGCTGGTCTGGGGCACGGTCGGCATCTGGCTGCTGGCCGGCGCCGCCTTCGCCGTCAACTGCCTGATCGAGGCCGAAGTCGACGCGCGCATGGCGCGCACCGCGCGCCGCGCCACCGCCATGGGCGAACTCAGCACCATGCAGACGCTGGTGTTTTCCGGCGTGCTCGGCGGCCTCGGCATGGGCGTGCTGTACACCATGGTCAATCCGCTCACCATGTGGCTGACGCTGGTCACCTTCGTCGGCTATGCGCTGATCTACACGATCCTATTAAAACCGAACACGCCGCAGAACATCGTCATCGGCGGCCTGTCCGGCGCCATGCCGCCGGCGCTCGGCTGGGCCGCGGTCGCCAATACCGTGCCGATGGAAGCCTGGCTGCTGGTCTTGATCATCTTCATCTGGACCCCGCCGCATTTCTGGGCGCTGGCCATGTACCGGCGCGACGACTACGTGCGCTCGGGCCTGCCGATGCTGCCGGTCACGCACGGCATGGCGCATACCGGCCTGCAGGTATGGCTGTATTCGGTGGCGCTGGCCGCCTGCACGCTGCTGCCGTTCGCGGTCGGCATGAGCGGTTATTTGTACCTGGCGGCGGCCGTCGCGCTGAACGCGGTGTTCCTGCGCTACGGCTGGCTGATCCACAAGCGCTACAGCGACCAGATCGCACGCAAGGCCTTCGCCTGGTCGATCGTCTACCTGTCGCTGCTGTTCGCGGCGCTGCTGGTCGACCATTACGTCAAGCTCTACCTGCACTTCTGACATGAAAAAACTGCTGCCCCCCTTGCTGATTGCCTGTGCGCTTGGCGCCTCGCTCGCCGCCTGCGACAAGACGCCCGGCACGCCGGCCAAGCCGGCGGTCAGCTTCCAGAACACCGACGTCACCGGCCTCGACTACGCCAAGGGCTTCAGCCTGACCGACCACACCGGCAAGCCGCGCACGCTGGCCGACTACAAGGGCAAGGTGGTGGTGGTGTTCTTCGGCTACACCCAGTGCCCGGACGTGTGCCCGACCACGATGGCCGACATGGCGGCCGCGATGCAGAAGCTGGGACCGCTGGCCGACAAGGTGCAGGTCGCCTTCATCACCCTCGACCCCGAGCGCGACACGCGCGAACTGCTGGCCAGCTACGCGCCGGCGTTCGACAAGCGCTTCGTCGGCCTGTACGGCACGCTTGATCAGACGGCGAAGGTGGCCAAGGACTTCAAGGTGTTCTACGCCAAGGTGCCGGGCGCCACGCCGACCACCTATACCATCGACCACACCGCCGGCAGCTACGTGTTCGACCGCGACGGCCGCCTGCGCCTGTTCGTACGCCACGGCACCAGCCCCGACGCCATCGTGCACGACATCCGTCAGTTGTTGTCCTGACGCGCGGCGCGGCATGCACTCCCGACCAGGACGCAACTATGCCCGCGCCGCCGCCGTCATCCTGCTGGCGATCGGTTGCTTGTATGTGCTGCGGCCGTTCCTGGCCGCGATCCTGTTCGCGGCGGCGGTGGTCATCTCTTCCTGGCCGCTCTACCTGCGCCTGCTGAACCGCCTGCGCGGCCGGCGCACGCTGGCGGCGCTCACCATGACCCTGTCGCTGACGCTGCTGGTGATCATCCCGCTGGCGCTGGGGGCCTACCGGCTGGCCGACAACGTCGCCGACGCCTTCGACCAGATCCGCGTGGCGCTCGACCACGGCGAACTGGTGCCGCCATCCTGGATCCGCACGCTGCCGCTGGTCGGCGAGCAGCTCGACGCCTATTTGCGCCAGCTGGTGGCCAGCCGCGAGCGCATGCTGGAGCTGGGACGCCGCCTGATCGAGCCGGCGCGCCACTACCTGCTGGCAGGCGGGCTGGCGCTCGGCACCGGCATCGTGCAGATGGGCCTGGCCGCCTTCGTCAGCTTCTTCTTCTACCGCGACGGCGCCGCCCTGATGACCGTGATCGGCGCCTCCATGCGCCGCATCATCGGCGAGGAAGCCGGCCCGGTCGCCGAGATCGTCAGCCAGACCGTGCGCGGCGTGATGTACGGCCTGCTCGGCACCGCGCTGGCGCAGGCGGTCGTCGCCGCCATCGGCTTCCTGGTCGCCGGCGTGCCGGGCGTGCTGGTGCTGTCGGTGCTGGTGTTCGTGCTGTCGCTGATCCCGGTCGGCCCGCCGCTGATCTGGGGCGGCGCGGCGGTCTGGCTGTTCAGCCAGGGCGAGAACGGCTGGGGCATCTTCATGCTGGTCTGGGGCTTCTTCCTGATCAGCGGCGTCGACAACGTGGTGCGGCCGATGCTGATCAGCCGCGGCTCCAGTTTGCCGTTCCTGCTGACCTTGCTCGGCGTGCTGGGCGGCGTGCTGGCGTTCGGCTTCGTCGGGCTGTTCATCGGGCCGGTGCTGCTGGCGGTGGGCTATTCCTTGATGAGCGGGTGGACGCATACGCGCGATCCGATCGTGCGGCAGAAGGGGGAGGGGCTGTGATGGGCCTGTTGCTCGTCTGCCCGCATTGCTGCCTTGGATGATATCGCTGACGCAAAGGCCGTCGTCCCCGCGAAGGCGGGGACCCATGCCGAGTGTCCAAAGTTGGTATCTTTGAACCATTTGGGTAGTTCTTGAGGTACCGGATTTCGTTGCTCAGTATGGGGTAAAGAATGCCAGTGGCATTCTTTACCCTGCGCGGGGACGACGGTGTATCAGCCGGTTTTCAGCAGCGCCGCTGCCGGCTGCCCCTGCCGCGCCAGCGCCTGCGTCAGCGCCGGCATGTAGGTGCGGCTGGCGCGTAGCAGGGTGCCGTCGCGCAGGCGCAGCAGGGCGTCGCGGTTGGTGAGGGCGCGCAGTTCGGCCACCATGTCCAGGCGCACGATGCTGGAGCGGTGCACGCGCTGGAACTGCAGCGGATCGAGGCGCCGCGCCAGCGCATGCAGGCGTTCGCGCACCAGGTAGCGGCGCGTGCCCACGTGCAGCGTGGCGTAGTCGCCGTCGGCCTCGATGCGCTCGACCTCGGCGGCGCCGACCAGCACCGTGCGGGCGCCGGCGCGCACGCTGAAGCTGCGCAGCCAGGGGGCCGCCGCTGCCGCCGCGGCGCTCGTGCGACGGTAGGGAAAGGCGTCCAGCGCGCGTTCCAGCGCTTCGTCCAGGCGCTCGTCGTCGATCGGCTTGAGCAGGTAGTCGAGCGCCGCCAGTTCGAATGCCTGCAGGGCGAAACCTTCGTGGGCGGTGAGCAGGATCGCCATCGGCCGGCTGTCCCTGGGCAGCGCGGCCAGCGCCGCCAGCCCGCTGCGGCCGGGCATCTGCACGTCGACGAAGGCCAGGTCGGGGCGCAGCAGGGCCAGGCCGTGCGCGGCGGCGTCGCCGTCGGCGTATTCGGCGACGATCTCGAAGCCCGGGCGGCGCGCCAGGTGCGTGCACACCGCCAGCCGCGCCAGCGGTTCGTCGTCGACGATCGCGACGCGCAGCGGCGTGCGCTGCATCCTGTTGCCAGCGCCAGCGCCGGCGGCATCGCCGATGTGATGGTCCGCGGCGCCGCTCATGGTGCCACGCCGGCGTCGTTCGCGGCCAGTGCCGGGGATGGCGGCGGCAACGGCCGCAGCGGCAGCGCGATGCGCACGCCGAAGCGGCCATCGGCGCGCCAGCCGGCATCGACCTGCTGCGCCTCGCCGTACAGGCGGCGCAGGCGCTCGGCGACGTTGGCCAGGCCGATGCCGCCTTGGGTCGTGCCGGCTTGGTCGATTCCGCCCGGCGCGTTTGCGGCCCTGTCCGCCACGGCCGCCACGTCGCTGCGCGCAGCTGCGCCAGGCCGTCCGTCGTTGCACACCTTCACCAGCAGGCTGCCACCGGCGCGCCCGACCACGATGTCGAGCCGTCCCGGCACGGCCAGCGGCGCGATGCCGTGGCGCACCGCATTCTCGACCAGCGGCTGCAGCATCAGGTAGGGCACGGCGGCATCCAGCAGGTCCGGCCCGGCCTTCATCGACAGTTGCAGGCGCGGGCCGAGCCGCGCCTTTTCGATGTCGAGGTAGGCTTCGGTCAGCGCCAGCTCCTCGGCCAGCGCGTGCTCGTGGCGGCCGTCGTGCGCCAGCGTGGCGCGCAGGAAGTCGGACACGCGTCCGATCATGCGGTTGGCGTCCTGGGCGGCGCCGGCCGTCACCAGCGCCGAGATCGCGTTCAGCGTGTTGAACAGGAAGTGCGGATTCACCTGCAGGCGCAGGGCGCGCAGCTCGGCGTCGCGCGCCGCCGCCTCGGCCTGGGCCAGGCGCAGCCGGGTGCGCTGCAGCGACAGGTAATACACGGCCAGCGCATGCACCGCGCAGAACATGGCCAGCGCCAGCCAGCAGCCGTCCAGGCCGTATACCAGGTCGCGCCAGTCGATGTGTCTGGCGAGGCCCAGCGCGATTCCCAGGAATTGCCCGAACAGGTTGTTCAGCAAGGACATCCCGTAGCTGGCGCCCAGCAGCGCCAGGCCGGTCACGAGCCAGGAAGCCTCGCGCCGCCACAGCGCACGCTGCAGCAGCGCCAGCGGCACGGTCCAGGCCATGCAGGCCACCAGGTACATCGTGCGGAATGCCAGCGCAGGGCCGTTGCCGAGCGCCGCGGGCAAGCCCAGGATCGCCATGCACAGCGCCACCGGCAGGGCGGCGAGGACGGGGACGAGCGGCGGCGCCGGTTGGTTCACGCGATGGGTCCTGGAAGTGGATGAAGGTGCATGGATGACGCTGCAATTCTAGCCGCTCAGCGGTCGAACGAGTACAGCATCGAGCTGATCTTCCAGCCGTCGGCGTCGTGCACCATCTGCCACGATTCGGCGCCGCGGTTGGTGACCTCGCCATTGCTCAGGAAATCGAAATCGAAGTAGACCGAGGCCACGGCGCCATTGGTGTCGATGCGCACGTTATAAAAGCGTTCCTCGACCGGCCGCTTGCCGTTCTGGATCATGTCGGCGAACTTGCGCCAGCTGGACTTGAGCACCTTGCGCGCGTCCGGGTGGCGCACCTTGACCTCGGCCCAGGCGGTGTCGTCCGCCACCGACAGCCAGCTGTCGTGGTCCTGCAGGAACAGCGCGCCCAGCGCCTTGCCGTCGTGGGCGATGATGGCGGCCTGGAACTGCTGCACCACCTGCCGGATGGCGGCGCGGTCGGCCTCGTGCGGGTCGGCGGCGCGCGCCGGGCCGATGCAGCAGGCGGCGAGCAGGCAGGCGGACAAGAGGTGCTTGGCATTCATGGAGACTCCCGTTGTGATGGACGTCTTCACATTACGGGGTGCCCGCATGCCGGTCCAGCGCGGTGCGGCGACCCGTGTACGGGGTGCGATGAAGCGGTGAAGCGACGGAGTAATCGGGCGATAAGCGATGCGCGCTGAAGCGATGGGCGCTAAAGCGGTGCGGCGGCGACAACCTACTTGCCGTCCTGGACCTGGTCGCCGTCCGGCGCCGGGGGCGCGATGCGGATGCCGCGCCGCGCCAGCGCCTCGCGCAGCAGGAACTCGATCTCGGCATTCACGCTGCGCAGTTCGGTCGCGGCCAGCCGCTGCAGCTGTTCCCACAGGGCCGGATCGATACGCAGCGGATATGCTTTTTTACTGGGACTTGCCATCGCCGCATTATCTCAGTTGTACAGCGTGCCCGCATTCACGATGGGTTGCGTGTCGCGGTCGGAGCACAGCACCACCAGCAGGTTGGTGACCATCGCTGCCTTGCGCTCGGCG
This sequence comes from Massilia forsythiae, assembly GCF_012849555.1. Lineage (NCBI taxonomy): Bacteria > Pseudomonadati > Pseudomonadota > Betaproteobacteria > Burkholderiales > Oxalobacteraceae > Massilia > Massilia forsythiae. The sequence continues at coordinate 886,688 of NZ_CP051685.1, read as the reverse complement.
TCCAGCGCGACGATGTCGCGCTCGGCCAGGCCCTTCAACGCATCCTCGACCATGGCGACGGCGCCGTGCACGATCTGGGCGCGCGCGCTGATGATCGCCTGCGCCTGCTGGCGGCGCAGCATCACCTGCGCGATCTCGGGGGCGTAGGCGAGGTGGGTCAGCTTGGCATCGACCGTCTCGACGCCGGCGGCCTCGAAGCGCTCGGTCAGCTCGTTCTTCAGCGCCAGCGCCACCTCGGCGGCGCCGCCGCGCAGGGTCAGCTCGCCCGGCGCCAGGTCCAGGCCTTCGTCGTAGGCATACTGCGCGGCCAGGTGGCGCAGCGCGGCTTCGGCCTGCACGCTCACGTAGCGCTCGAAACTGTCGACCTCGAACAGCGCCTGGGCGGTATCGCGCACGCGCCAGACCACGGCCGCCGCGATCTCGACCGGATTGCCGCGCTTGTCGTTGACCTTCAGGATCGGGATGTTCAGGTTGCGTGCGCGCACCGTCAGGCGGCTCTTGCGGTACAGCGGAAAGGCCCAGCGCAAGCCTTCGCTGCGGTCGGTGCCGACATAGCGGCCGAACAGCGTCAGCACCGCGGTCTGGTTCGGCTGCAGCATGTACAGGCCGGCCCAGGCGAACACGCCGGCCAGGATCGCCGCGATGCCCAGCAGCGCCGCCAGGCCCGAACCCGCCTCCGCCGCCGTCTTGAGCAGCCAGGCGCCGGTGGGGATGGCGAGCAGGCCGCCGCCCAGGGCGAGGTAACCGTTCATCGACGAAAGCGGCGTTTCGTGCCGGGTGTGCGTGGACATGCTGGGCCTCCTGGTTATATGAAAGTGATATCACTTTAAGATCAGGCAGCCTGTTCGTCAAGCACGATCATCGATGTCGTTGATGCCGCCCATTCCATGCATGGCCCGTGAAGGCGGCGGCGATTCCCACGGCCAGCCATCCCAGCACCGACGCCGCCGTCGCCACGCCGTGGAAGCCGACCACGTCGGCGAACGGCTTGGCAACCTGCATGCCGAGGTACAGGCCGAGCAGGAACAGCGCCAGGAAGGTGCGCGCGCTGCCGCTGGCGCGGCCCAGCAGGCCGGCCAGCGCCGCCAGCGCGCACAGGCCCGCCACGATGGCCGCGGCCCGCAAGGGCGTGGACGAGGCCAGGCGCAGCGCCGCCACGCCGGTGAACATCAGTCCCAGCAGCATGGATGCGGCCAGCTGGCGCCAGTAACGGCGCACGGCGCCGCCGGGCACCGCCGCGCCCAGCGCGGCGCAGCCGGCCTCGTCGTCGCGCGTGGACAGGTCGCCGGCCAGGATGCCCCAGCACGCCACGCAGGCCAGCACCAGCGCCGGCAGCAGGCGCGCATCGAGCGCCAGCGCGGCTACTTGCGCCGCCAGCAGCAGTGCGACCGCCGACGGCGCCGCCGCCAGCGCCAGGGCGACGTCGGCCACGGCCTGGCCGGCGCTGCCCGGCAGGCGCGCGCCCAGCGCGAACAGCGGCTGCGCCAGGCGCCCCAGCGGGCGCAGCCAGCCGTCCACCAGCGCCAGCGGCGAGCGCCGCGCATGCGCACGGGTGCGCTTGACGTGGTCGGGCGAAAAGCGGTGGAACAGCAGCACGGCCGGTGCCAGCGGCAGCAGGGCCAGCAGCGCCGTCGCACAACGCATCGCCGCCAGCTGCCCGGTCCACAGCGAGGCCGGCAGCATCAAGGGTGCCGCGGCGCGGTCGAAGTCGGCGATGCCGAGCATCATGTCGTGTACGTCGACGTGCGCCGCCAGCGCAGCGATGACGGCGCTGATACCGATGAAGTCGACCGGGACGGCGGCCGGCGCCTGGCCTTCGGAGGCGCTGGCCAGCAGCCCCACCTGGCCGACCCAGACCAGGAAATACAGCAGGTCGCCGACCTTGCCCATCAGCAGCGCCCAGCTGTCGCACAGCGTGGCGCAACTGGCGGTGAACAGCGCCAGCGGCGCCAGCACCAGCACATAGGTCTGCAAGTAGACCAGCGGCTGGATCGGCCCTTCGCCGCGCACCGCGTGGCACACCAGCACGGTGGCCATGAAGGCGCCCGCCAGCCCCAGCAGGTACAGCACGCCGCCGCACCAGCGCCCCAGCACGAGGGACGCGTTGCCGGCCGGGCTGGCGCCGATCACGCCGGCGATGCCGCTGCGCAGGTCTTCGGCCACGCGGCCGCGCAACAGATAGAAGCCGGCCAGCCCGAACAGCAGCCCGGCCATGGCCGCGCTGCCCAGCGCCAGCGCCGAACTGGTGTACAGCACGCGCGCGCCGCCCACCGCGATCAGCGTCTCGCCGCCGGCGGGATCGGAAATCATCAGCCAGCTCAGCGCGACCACCGCCAGCAGCGTGGCCAGGGTGGCCGGACGGCGCAGGCGCAATCGCGCCTCGGCCAGCGCCAGGGTGCGGACGACGAACGCGCCGCTCATGCCGCCTCCCGCACCGCGTAGCGCTGCGCCATCAGCGCTTCTTCCAGGCTCGGTTCGGCCAACCGCGCGCCGGGGCAGGGAGAGTACGGATGGGCGATGCGCAGCGCTACTTGTTCTCCTTGGCGCAGCGCCTGCAGCACGTGCGTGGCGGCGCGCAGGCGTTCGTACTCGTCGGCGTCGACGCTGGCCGACCATACCCGGCCGCGCGCACGTGCCAGGATCGCGTCCGGCGTGTCGCACGCCGCCAGGCGGCCGTTCTTCATGATCGCCAGCCGCCCGGCGATGCTCTCGACGTCGGACACGATGTGGGTCGAGACGATCACCAGTTTATCGAAACCGAGTTCGGCCAGCAGGTTGCGAAAGCGCAGCCGCTCTTCCGGATCGAGGCCGGCGGTCGGCTCGTCGACCACCAGGATGTCCGGGTCGTTCAATAGTGCCTGCGCGATGCCCAGGCGGCGCAGCATGCCGCCCGAGAAGCCGCTGGCGGGGCGGCGGGCCTGATCGTGCAGGTTGACCAGTTCCAGCAAGCGGCGGATGCGCGCCGGGTCGCGCACGCCTTTCAGGGCGGCGAAGTACTGCATGAATTCGAGCGCGCTCACGTTGCGGTAGACGCCGAAATCCTGCGGCAGGTAGCCCAGGCGCCGGCGCATCGCTTCCGGGCGGACGGCGATGTCGGCGCCGTCGAACAGGATGCGTCCGCTGCTCGGCCGCGCCAGCGTCGCGATCATCTGCATCAGCGTGGTCTTGCCGGCGCCGTTGTGGCCGATCAGGCCGACCACGCCGGCATGCAGATGCAGCGAGACATCGTCGACCGCGACCAGGTCGGCTCCGAAGCGTTTGGTGACGTTTTGCAGTTCCAGCATGGCGGTGTCCGGTAGTGGGCGATGACGCTACTGTAGGCAAAGGCGGTTCGCAGATTCCGGCCCATGCGACAGGATGCCTATTCGAGGAAGTGGACAGTAGTGGAACCTGCCTTACGCACTGCACGCATCAGCTTTTGGCAACCCGAAAAACCTGCTGCGCGTTGCCAGAGTGGCTTGCGATGCTCACTGTACTCGTGTACAGCTGCGCTTCTCAGCCACCTTGACTGCCGCTCGTTACGATTTTTCGAGGTGCCCTGAAAGTATCAGGCGCTACTTGCCGAGACGCGAATCGTAAGTCCATTTACGTACTTTGCGTACCTGGAACGTCTTGGTGTCAGAGTGCAATGGGTTGATCAACACGTTGTATTCTTCCGAGACAATCACCGAAGGGACTACCATCAATGCACTGGTATTCGCCCTGATCCAGTTGTCACCGGTATTCAGGCTGACTGTCCCTGCGGGAATCGCATCCCATCCCACTGGTGGGTTCCGCATGTCCACGGCTTTATTCCATACATCGTCGTGTACGTTGATCTCCACCAGATAGCGATTCAACGGAAGACCACCTGCTTTCAAATGGACGAAAGTCTCAAGGACTGCCAGGGAGATATTTGTGCCGCAGTACAGCATGGCAGTACCCGGACGGTTCCAGCGCCCGCCGGAGATCTTGGCTCCCGTTCCCGTCATGTCGTCCGATGTGTAATCAGGGGTGTCGGTTGCGATACGCCATAGTTTCATGCATATGCCCCCGTCTGCATCATCGATAGAAGCCGCGATACCATTTCTTGCCCCTCGATCGTGTCCATATACTCGGCCGGACGCTTGTCTCCCAATGCCGGGGACGGCTCTTCAATCCAGCGCGCAAGCCATTTGGGTGCATCGAAATCCCGCATCAATTCGGGGTCTCCCGATTGTTCCAGCATCGTTTCGACTTGACCGACCAACTTTGCCATTCCGACGATTTTCGCGCTTTCATCGACTGACATCGCTTGCTGTTTCAAAGCCTTGCGCGTCACCGTCGCCTGGGCGATGCCAAACATACGAAAAAACCGGTCCTGTGGAATGCCAAGGTCAGCTGCGAAGGCCTTCATTTCGGTGGCGCCGACGCCTGCACGAATGAGTTTGATGCGATCTTCGGGCGGTGACTGATACAGGATGCGAAAATCACGCACATTCAGCCGTGTGTGATCTTTTCGAAGGATAGCCGGGTGGATTCGCGGCGACGACTGAAGCGCGGCGACGTATTTGCCTTTGGGCGCGGAAGATGCTGCCCTCGACTGAGACAGTTTCGTCGCCGGCTTGGTCTGCGTGGCGCTCTTACGAGCCGGCGGCTTAGGATTGGCAGCGCTCACCGGCATTGCGGTCTTGACTTGAGACTGCTTTGCTGCGGAATTTTTCATGTCATGCCTCCATGATTGGAATGATCATTTGAGCACACATGCTAAGTCAAATGAGCTTTGGCTGCAACCGCAGCAAGGCACTCCCTTCAGCGCACGGCGGCCGGATCGAACAGCGGATTCTCGATCAGGCCGAGGACGTTGCCGAACGGGTCCAGCAAGGTCGCGACGCGGATGCCTTCGCCGACGTCCTGCACCGCCTCGTGCACGCTGGCGCCGAGCTTGACGATGCGCGCCAGCTCGGCCTCGACGTCGTCCACGCCCCAGTACACGATCGAGCCGGCGGTGCCGGGCGTGCCGTCCGGTACCAGCCCGAGTTCGAAACCGCCGACGCTGAAGCCGACGTAGAAGGGCTGGTCGAAATAAGGGCCGGTGCCGAGCACTTCGGTGAACCAGCCCTTGGCGCGGTCCAGGTCGGCCACGGGGTACTGCACGGTACGCAATCCTTTGAGCATGATGGTCTCCTGTGAAAACGTCCATGGTGCGCGCCGGCCGGCGCCTCGTATTGGAAAAATGGAAGCTAGGGCTGTCCGCCCGCGGTCGTGGCGGCCCCGGAGCGCCCGAGTGCGAAGGCTTGCGGCGTCTGGTCCGCGAACAGCCGGAATTCGTGGATCAGGTGCGACTGGTCGTAGTAGCCGCAATCGAGCGCCAGCCCGGCCCAGTCGATGTCGCGCGCCGCCGCGCCATGCGCAGCGCGCAGCGCGGCGCCGGCGCGCCCGAAACGGCTGACCATGGCGTAGGTCTTGGCATTCAGCCCGACGCGGTCGCGGAACTGCTGGTTCAGGTGCTGGCGCGAGACGCCCAGCGACTGCGCCAGCGCGCCGATGCGCACCGCGCCGCCGGTGCCGTCGATCAGGCGCAGCGCCGCATCGGTCAAGCGGCCGGCCGGCGCCGCACTGCCGGCCGCCAGCGCACAGGCGGCGCGATCGCGCAGGCGCGCCAGCAGGGCGCCTTCGATCGTCGCCAGCTGCTGCGCCGGCGTCCGTTCGTGTTCCCATAACTCCGCGCCCAGCGCCTCGGCCTCCGCGTGCGGCCACAGCGCGTCCAGTGCCGGATGCGCATCCTGCAGCACGTGCAGCGGCAGGTCGAACAGGGCGCGCGCCGCGCCGGGCCGCAAGCGCACCGCCACCGTCCGCAGCGGCTGCGGCGTCTCGAAGCGGTGCGCGCGCGACATCATGCCGGCGACGAAGCCCAGCGGCGCGCGGTCTTGCCACAGGATGTCGATGCAGTTGTCGGGCAGGATGCGCCGGCGCAGCGGCGTGCCATCCGGCAGCGCCTGGCTGGTCCACAGGCAGGCGACGTGGCCGGCCAGGGCCGGGTGCGGCGCGAATTCGCGGTACAGGTGCATGGCCTGCGGGCGCTGCCGCCGTCAGGCCTGCGCCGCCGCCAGCTCGGCGTCGGCCGCCGTCGCCCGCTGCGCCGCCGGCCGCGATGTCACGCGCTCGACGTAGGCCATGATCTCGGGCAGTTCCGGCACGAGTTTGAAGGCCGTGGTCCAGCCCAGCGCGCTGCCCCACAGCACGTCGGCCGCGCTGAAGCGCTCGCCCAGCAGCCAGGGGCCGCCGCGCAGCTGGGCGGTGAGCGTGTCCAGCACGGTGTCGTAGTCGCCGTACGGGCACAGCGACGGCGGCGCCGGCTCGCGTTTCAGGGCGCGGTCGATCAGGGCCGGTTCGAACGAGGCGCCGTAGAACACCAGCCAGCGCAGATAGGCGCCGCGCAGCGGGTCGTCCAGCGCCGGCGCCAGGCCGGCTTCCGGGTACAAATCGGCCAGGTAGATGAACACCGCCGGCTGTTCGGTGACCAGGATGCCGTCGTGCAGGATGGCCGGCACCTTGCCCATCGGGTTGACGGCCAGGTAGCCGGGTGCGCGCGTCTCGTGCTGCTTGAGGTTCAGTACGTGCAGGTCGTAGTCGGCGCCGAGTTCCTCGAGCAGGATGCGCACGGCGCCGGAACGGGAGTGGGGAGCGTGGAACAGGGTCGGTTTGCGGTCCATGGCATCCTCGCGGAAAAGGAAAGCGACAGCGGGAAGGGAACCGACAGCATAGACAATGCCGGAGCGGCTGTCTTGCAAAACTGTGAATGTTGTATGGAAGATACTGCAGTGCGCCACCTGCGCGAGCCGGCCGGTGGCGCCGGTGTGGATCAGTCGAGGTCGTCCTCGTCGGCGCCGCGTTCCAGTTGCGGAATCACCTTTACCAGCAGGATGCGCGGGCCGTTGGTCTTCTTGACGACCACGTCGAACTTCGGGAACTCGATGCGCTGGCCCTGCTTGGGGATGTCGCCCAGCTTGGCCATCAGCAAGCCGCCCACCGACTCGACCTCGTCCAGGCCCATCGCCTCGTTGTCGATGTCGATGCCGAGCACGCGCTCGAGCGAGACGATCGGCAGGCTGGCCTTGCCGATGTAGGTGCCGTCGGTCTGCTTCAGCCAGTCGTTTTCGTTGAGGCGGAATTCGTCGCGGATCTCGCCGACGATGGCGCCCAGCAAATTGTCCAGCGTAATAAAACCGACCGGGCGCTTGCCCTTTTCGCCGATCAGCGCGAAGTGCGGGGCGCCGCCGCGCAGGCGGCGGAACAGTTCGATCGCCGGGGTGCGCGCCGAGATCATCTCGACCGGGCGCAGGTAGTCGGTGAGGTCGGTGACTTCCTTGCCCGACTGCTCGGCGAAGAACAGGTCCTTCAAATGGATCACGCCCAGCACCTCTTCGCCTTCCTCGTCGAAGTACGGGTAGCGCGAGAAGCGGTTGCGGCGCATGGTGTCCAGGTTGGCTTCCAGGCTGCGGCTGGCGTACAGCGCGCTGACCTCGTTGATCGGACGCATCAGGTCGGCCACCGAGTGCTGCGAGAACTCCAGCGACTGCGCCAGGATGTGGCGCTCGTCGTGGGTGAATTTTTCGCCGGTGCTGGTGTTGGTGCGCAGGATCAGCTTCAGCTCGTCGTTCGAGTAATGGGTCTCGTGGCCGCCCACGCCGGACAGGCCAGCCACGCGCAGTACCATGTTGGCGCTGGCATTGAGCAGCCAGATCGCCGGGTACATGGCCCAGTAAAAGCCGTACAGCGGCACCGCGCTCCACAGGCCGACCGCTTCCGGCACGCGGATCGCCAGCGACTTCGGCGCCAGTTCGCCCACGACGATGTGCAGGAACGAGATCACGCCGAAGGCGATGACGAAGGACACGCCGTGGATCAGCTGCTCGTTGGTCACGCCGGCCAGCGCGAACAGCGGCTCCAGGATGCGCGCAAAGGCCGGTTCGCCGACCCAGCCCAGGCCCAGCGAGGCCAGGGTGATGCCGAGCTGGCAGGCGGACAGGTAGGCGTCGAGCTGGCCGTGGACCTTGAACAGGATGCGCCCGCGCAGGCCGCCGGCCTTGGCGATCGCGCGCACGCGCGTCTTGCGCAGGGTGACGATGCCGAATTCGGCCGCCACGAAGAAGCCGTTCAGCGCCACCAGGAACAGGGCCAGAACGACGAACAATACGTTTTGCATAGAGTGGTTCGACACCCCGGCCGGGCCGGCGCTGCTGCTGCCGGCGCCTTGTCGCGAGGCGTCTGGTAATTAATAAAAAGACAAAGCTTGCGTCACATTGTACAGATTAACTCGCGGCCAGTGCCCCTTTGTGCACCGCCGCCAGCATCGCCTCGACCGCCGGATGCTTGATCTTGCGGTCGTTCGAGATCATGTAGAACTGCTCGCGCACGCTCGGCACCTTGCCGATCAGCACCGCGCCGAACTGCTCGGCGACCTCGCCCGCCAGCGCCGCCGGCGCGAAGAACAGGCCCAGGCCGCGCCGCCCGAAGGTATTCAAGAGGGCGTTGTCCTCGAACTCGCCGACCACGTCCGGTCGCACGTGGTGCTGCACGAACCATTCGTCGATCTTGCCGCGCAAGGCATTGTTGCGCGTCGGCAGCAGGAACGGCGCGCCGTTCAGGTTGGCGGGGAAGGTGTCGCCGTCGTGCGCGTCCGCGCCGAAGCGCTGCGCCAGCGCCGGCACGCCGACCACCACCATCTCGCTCTCGAACAACTGGTGGCTGAACACTTTCAGGGTGGCGCCGGCGCGCACTTCGCGGTCGGTCAGCACCACGTCCAGCTTGTGCAGCGCCAGGTCGGCCAGCAGCGCCTCGAACTGGTCTTCGTAGCACACCAGGCGCACCGGACGCTCGACCTGCATCGCCGCTTCCAGCATGCGGAAGGCCGACAGCTTGGGCAGCGAATCGGAAATGCCGACCGTCAGCCGGGTGCGCCCGCTGTCGGCTTCGTTCAACGCTTCCTGCAGCTGCTCGCCCAGCAGGAAGATCTGGTCGGCATAGGTCAGCGCCAGGCGCCCGGCCTCGGTCAGCACCAGGCGCCGGCCCTGCTGCGAGAACAGGGTCTTGCCGAGCGCCTGCTCCAGCAGCGTCAGTTGCGAACTGACGGTCTGCACCGCCAGGCCGAGGCGTTCGGCGGCGCGCGTGATGCCGCCTTCCTTGGCCACGACCCAGAAGTAATACAGGTGACGGTAGTTGATGTCGTTTTTCATTGATCAGTTTTTTTCGAAGTAATTCTCATAGTATCTTCGCTTTTTTGATTGGTTGCAAAGACCTACACTGCGCCCTGTCAACAAAAACAACAGGGATCCCCAGCCATGAAGCACTTCAGAATCTCATTCATCGTCACGGCGCTGTGCCTGGTCGGCTCGGGCTGGTGGGGCTACGAACACGGCGGCCTGAGCGGCGCGGTGACCGCGGTCGGCATCGCCGCGATCCTGGCCGTCATGGAAGTCTCGCTGTCGTTCGACAACGCGGTGGTCAACGCCTCGGTGCTGAAGGACTGGGACGAATTCTGGAAAAAACTGTTCCTAGGCGTCGGCATCGTCATCGCCGTGTTCGGCATGCGCCTGCTGTTCCCGCTGGTGATCGTGGCGGTGGCGGCCAACCTGAGCATGGTCGACGTGTGGCACCTGGCGCTGGAAAACCCGAAGGCGTATTCGCAGCACCTGACCAACCACCACGCGGAGGTGGCGGCGTTCGGCGGCATGTTCCTGCTGCTGGTGTTCCTGAATTTCCTGTTCGACGACGAGAAGGAACACCACTGGCTGGGCCACTTCGAAGCCAAGCTCGGTTCGCTCGGCAAGGTGTCTTCGATCTCGGTGATGATCGCGATCGCTGCCCTGATGGCCAGCTTGTCGCTGGTCGCCGAAGCGCAGAAGATGGTGGTGCTGCTGTCCGGCCTGTGGGGCATCCTGGTCTACGTCGGCGTGGATGTGCTGAGCAACATGCTGGAAAAGTCGGAAGAGGGCGGCGGCGACGTCGGCGAGATGGTCAAGCGCGGCGGTATCGGCGGCTTCCTGTACCTGGAAGTGCTGGATGCATCGTTCAGCTTCGACGGCGTGATCGGCGCGTTCGCCATCACCAACGACGTCGTGATCATCATGCTGGGCCTGGCGATCGGTGCGATGTTCGTGCGTTCGCTGACGGTGTACCTGGTGGAAAAGGGCACGCTCGACCAGTTCGTCTACCTGGAGCACGGCGCCCACTATGCGATCGGCATCCTGGCCCTGATCATGTTGGCGAGCATGAAGTTCCATGTGCCCGAACTGATCACCGGCCTGGCAGGCGTGGCCTTCATCGGCGCCTCGGTGTGGTCGTCGATCCGCTACCGCAAGCAGCAGGAAGCGCTGGGTGTACAGCACAAGGAAATGGCCGGCATCAAATAAGGAATTTGCGGCGAATGGCAGAACACCAGTTCGCTGCAAGTGGTACCAAGGGTGTTCAACAAGACCTACCAATCAAAGGAGATCCATCATGGCAATCAGCTTGCAAAAAGGCGGTAACGTCAACCTGTCGAAAGAAGCCCCCGGCCTGACCAACCTGAAGCTGGGCCTGGGCTGGGACGTGCGCGCCACCGACGGCGCCGAGTTCGACCTGGACGGCGTGGTCTTCCTGCTGAACCAGTCGGGCAAGGTGCGCTCGGATGCCGACTTCGTCTTCTACAACAACGCCAAGTCGGCCGACGGTTCGGTGCAGCACTCGGGCGACAACCGCACCGGCGCCGGCGACGGCGACGACGAGACCATCAGCATCGATCTCACCAAGGTGCCGGCAGACGTCGACCGCGTGGTGCTGGCGGTGACGATCCACGAAGGCGATGCGCGCCGCCAGAACTTCGGCATGGTCGGCAAGGCCTTCATTCGCTGCATCAACGCCGGCAACGACAGCGAGATCGCCCGCTACGACCTGTCCGAGGACGGCTCGACCGAATCGGCCATGATCTTCGGCGAGGTGTATCGTAACGGCGGCGACTGGAAGTTCCGCGCGGTGGGACAAGGTTTCAACGGCGGCCTGGGGCCCCTCGCCAAGAACTACGGCGTCGCCGTCTAATCCTCCGCTGCGCCATCCCGTTTGGTAACGGGATGGCGTCGAGCCCAACCGAAAGGAAGCCAGTAACATGCCAGTGTTTACCGTGACCGGAGACGTCGATCCATTCCTTCATGTATCGATGAAGCGGGGCGAAACCATCTACTGCGAATCGGATGCGATGGTGATGATGGAATCGACCCTCGACCTGAAGGGCAAGATGAAGGGTGGCCTGGGCAGCGCCCTGATGCGCACCTTCGCCAACGGCGAGTCGTTCTTTCAGCAGCACATCGAGGCCACGCGCGGCGACGGCGACTGCCTGCTGTCGCCGACGCTGCCGGGTGCGATGCAGGTGGTCGATTGCGGTCCGCGCCAGTACATCATCAGCGACGGCGCCTTCGTCGCGGCCGGCTCCAGCGTCGACCTGCGCGTGCGCACCCAGAGCGTGGGCAACGCGCTGTTCGCCCAGAGCGGCGGCTTCTTCGTCACCGAGACTTCGGGTACCGGGCAGGTGGTGGTGTCGGGTTTCGGTTCGATGAACGAGCTGGAAGTCGAGCCGGGCAAGGACGCGATCATCGACAACTCGCACGTGGTGGCCTGGGACAGCACCCTGCACTACGAAGTCTCGATCACGACCGGCACCAGCGGCGGCTTCCTCGGTAACCTGATCAACAGCCAGACCAGCGGCGAAGGCATCGTCCTGCGCTTCTCGGGTCGCGGCAAGATTTTTGTCTGTTCGCGCAACCGCACCGCATTCAAGGCTTGGGTGCAGGCGCCGGCGCGCTGACGGACGCCACAATTTAGGAGGCAAGGATGAGCGTCAATCTGCAGAAGGGCCAGAAGATCTCGCTGGAAAAGGAAGCCGGCGGCGCGCTGTCGCGCATCACCATGGGCCTGGGCTGGGACGTGGTCAAGAGCAAGGGCTTCTTCGGCTTCGGCGGCAAGAGCGAAAGCATCGACCTGGATGCGTCGGTGCTGCTGTTCGACGAAGGCAACCGCCCGGTCGACGTGGTCTGGTTCCGCCAGCTGAAAAGCCGTGACGGCAGCATCGTCCACACCGGCGACAACCGCACCGGCGCCGGCGACGGCGACGACGAACAGATCAACGTCGACCTGACCGCGGTGCCGGCGCACGTGAAGACGCTGGTGTTCACCGTGAACAGTTTTACGGGCCAGAATTTTTCCACGGTCGAAAACGCTTTCTGCCGCATCGTCAACAGCGGCAACAACAAGGAAATCGCGCGCTACGACCTGTCGGTGCAGGGCTCGCACACGGCCCAGATCATGGCCAAGCTGTACCGCCACAACGGCGAATGGAAGATGCACGCGATCGGCGAGAACGGCAATGGCCGCACCATCGATGAATTGATGCCGCAGATCACGCCGCTGTTGTAATACACGCAAGGTTTTTCGGCGCGGACGCCTCGTCCGCGCCAACGGTTTCACGCGGGCGCCCCCCGCCCGCGTGATTGGGTGCTTGGGACCCAACCTTTAACGGCTCCGCTTGCGGAGCCGTCTTTTTATCCGCTTCGCCTTCCTTCACCAGCGTTGTTCGCGTAAGAATTCAGCAAACAGCCGCAGGTGGCTTGAGACAAGCGTGTCCGCTATTGACAGTACACCTCAGGATTCCCTTGGGCTTAGGCATATAAGAGTCCTTACTTGGCACGGAACGGGCCCTCAAAAACGGTGTCTGTTGCTCAGTTGCGTCTGGATCGTCACCCTATAGATCGCGGTAGCCTTCGTCCGCTTAATTAGGTGTTGCCGAGTAGCCGTGATGCTCCAGAGCTGTCGATCTATGTTTTAATAACAACAATGAAGAGCAAGCACATTGAACGAAAGCTCTGGTACGAGGACAATGGCAGGGTTACCACGACCGAAGCCGACGCCCTCCAACGTCCAGAACCGCTGATCATTCTTGGTGAAGCGGGAATGGGTAAGACTTCACTTCTCCGCTGGATTGCTCGTTCTCCGGGCTATGTGCTGTGCACAGCTCGAAGTCTCATCACTCATCCGAACCCGCGACAACTCCTAGGTTCGTTCCGAGTTCTGGTAATCGATGCGATTGATGAGGTTAGTTCCCATAAGCAGGGGGATGCTGTCGATTTGGTGCTTGGCCAACTTGCTGAGCTTGGGGTTCCGCGTTTCATCTTGTCCTGCCGGGTGGCGGACTGGCGCAGTGCTACGGCAGTTGAAGGCATCCGCGGACAGTACGGATGCAATCCTCTGGAGATGCATCTTGTTCCTTTCGACGAGGATGACTCCGTGGACTTCCTTAGCAGTCTCGTTGGTTTAGCTAAGGCGCGGGATGTCGTTGCCCACTTCAACTCTCGGAACCTGCACGGCATGCTCGGTAACCCGCAAACACTCGAGCTGTTGGCGAAGGTTTGCAACAACGGCCCCCTTCCTGAATCCAATAGTGCGCTCCTTGAGAGGTCGATCGACGTGTTGCGTGTCGAGCATAACGAACGAAAGGCCGACCCGCAGGTGGCTAAAGAGATTGCGCTTGCAGCAGCGGGGGCCGCAAGCGCCGCCTTGATTCTCAGCGGCAGTGACGTCATCAGCCGTAAAGCGACGGCACATGTCGGTCCTGACGAGCTTTCCCTTGCTGACGTGTGTCTCCTGCCTGGGGGGAAAGAAGTCGACGTGATGCTCCGTACCCGACTGTTTACGGCGGACGGCACAGAACGATTTCGTTACTGGCACCGGCGAATTGGTGAATACCTTGGAGCTCGCTGGCTGGCCAAGGCGGCGATTACGCCCCGCAAACGCAGGCGAGTGCTTTCGATGTTCCATGCTGGAGGCCTAGTCCCGGCGAGCCTTCGTGGCATCCATGCCTGGCTCGCACTCGATCCAGCTTTCGCCCCAGCCGTCATCGACACTGATCCTATAGGCCTGATCGAGTATGGCGATCCCAGCACTCTGTTTCCCGCCCACATCGCAAGGCTGTTGAAAGCACTGGAGCGTGTTGCAGCATCCGACCCAAGCTCGCTCTGGAATCGAGGGGATATCTCGCTCGGCTGTATCGCGCAACCTGCGATGCTCGATGACCTGCGTAGGCTGATCACTTCAGAAGGCACCGCCTTCGGCCTGCGCATGCTCGTTCTCCGAGCATTAGAGGATGCGCCAATAGCTGTTCAACTCGTCAACGAACTTCATGACCTGGTGCTCGACGCTAACATGGCCTTTGCGTGCCGAAAGGCCGCAGGCCAAGCGCTCGTGCCACTCGTGGCCGCCGATGACTGGCCCCAGGTGATGACTAGGCTGCTGGACCAGGGCGACGATCTGTCGGTACGACTGGCAATCGAGCTGATGGACGACATCGACTATCGACATTTCAGTGACGAGTTGATCATCGACTTGGCGGTTTCATATGCGACCAAAGAAAGTCAGACGGTCGGAGTGCTCTATGTGTTGGAACGCCGGCTTCCTGACGATCGGCTGGACGGCGTTCTCGACAAGCTCGCCGCCAGGGCGTCCGCACTTGGCGAACCGTTTAATCATCGAGACGGCTATGAGCTTAGCGACTTTGCCTATCACTTGCTATCACGGCGCATCGCTGGCGCGCCGGCGCAGGCCGACCAGCTGTGGTCCTGGCTCCAGCATTTTGACGAGGGTGACGGCTATCGACGCGACACCCGGGCCACAGTTGCCAAGCACCTACAGGAAAATCAAGAGCTGCGACGTGCGATCCAAAAGCTCGTGATCCTGGATCTTCCAGGAGAAGCGACACCATGGGAGCGGTTCTGTCGCATGACTTGTCGGCCGAGCGGTCTGGCGCCGACGCCGGAAGACGTGATCTTCTTGTTGCAGGCACTCGACCAGACATCCAGGGAGGACATGCGCTGGCAGGATGTCGTGCAGATGGCGCGGCATGATGGCGAGATCGGCGCAGCAGTACGAACTGAAGCGTTCCCGTTCGCAGAGCATCGGCCAGACCTTCTGCAATGGCTGATGCAACTTGCGGAACCCCCGAGCTGGAAACGCGAGAACGACCTGCGCACAGAGCGTCACAGGGCGAAATTCCTTGCCCAACGTACGAAAATGCGGGCTCATTACGGAGAGCATATCGCGCGTGTGCGCACTGCAGACTACGGAGCGCTCATCGGCCCAGCCAAGGCCTATCTCGGCTTGATCCATGACATCAACGAAGAGAACCTGCCGTCGCATGAGCGCATTGCCGACTGGCTTGGCGCCGACATTGCTGCCGCTGCCTTCTCCGGTTTCGAAGCCTACCTGGTCGATGGACCGAGCACGCCGACGGCAGACGAACTGGCCGCCAGCTTCGCGCAGTCTCGGTGGAGGGATTCCGTCCTCATCATTGTCGTCGCGCTCGCTGAGCGCGTGCGACGGGGCGCAGGACTGGCAGACGTTAGCGACGACCGGCTGCTCGCGGCCCTCTTCGAGTTGAGGCGCATCAGCTATGAGCACGACGCGACGATTGATACCCTGGAAGAGGCCGTGGAAACGGAAGTGAAAGCACGGGGACTCTGGCCGAGCGCAATGCGCAGGTACCATGAGCCTCAGTTGGAGGCCCGGTTAACGCAAATATCAGGCCTTTATTCCCTGATGCGTGGCCAGGATGTCGATTTTGCGAATCGCCTTGCGGCCGAGTGGCTCACGCGCTTTCCTCACATCGCTGCCGAGGTGGAAGAAGAACTTGTCGACCGGCTTATACGGTCCAATCGTTATGAGGAGCTCCGTGCGCTCCTGCCTAAAAGGCGCGACTTGGACGACGAACGACGCCGGCGCAATTGGCTGTCAATCGGTCTGATCGTCGAGTTTAACGAAACGGCTGCAGAGCTGGCCGGACGCCCGCTCCCACCTGAACTAATCTGGCACGTCCGTGATCGTTCGGGTGGGGAAAGACCGTCCGTTCCTTTTCAGGCGAATCAACTCGAATGGCTGATCACGAAATTCCGCACGCTTTGGCCGGTCGCGCATCGGCCTGCCGGCGGAACGTGGGGCGACACAAGTCCGTGGGACGCCAGCGACTATGTCACTTCGCTGATCAAGAGACTTGGCAATGATCCGAGCGCAACTGCGGCCCAGGTCATCCGGCGGCTTCGCGACGCACCGCCGGATGGCTACTTCGACACGATCAAGATGGTCGCCGCAGAGCAAGCGCGGTTGTGCGTCGAGACGTCATACTCGCCACCAACACTCGAAGCGATCGCCGCTATCACGCGTGATGTGGCGCCTGTCACGATGCCTGACTTGCAGAAATTCATGTTGGAAGAGCTCGATGTTGTGCAACGCATGGTATTCAGTGACGACGTTGAGTCCTGGCGTGGCTTCTATGATGACCAACACATTCCCCACAACGAGGAATGGTGCCGCGACCACCTATTGTTGCTGTTACGCCAAACGTGCCGCGATGTCACACTGACGCCAGAGGTCCACGTTGGCGGCGATAAGGAAGTGGACATTGGGTGCGCGGTCGATAATCTGAGAATGCCGATCGAAATCAAGTGCCAATGGCATCGCGACCTGTGGCACGCGGCCGACTCTCAACTCGACAAATTGTATTCGCAAGACTGGAGTGCTGAAGGGCGTGGCATCTACTTGGTACTCTGGTTTGGTCATCAGGACAAACCGTCCAAACGGCTGCGAACACGCGGTCGAGAACGCACGATACCAACCAGCCCCCAAGACCTTCAGCAGATGCTGACATCCTCCAGCCGGGCGGCATTGGATGGTCTAGTTGAGATTGTGGTGATGGACCTGAGTCGCAGCCAACCGTCCAGCTAAAGATCCGAGCAACCTGTCGCAAGCAATTGAGGGTTCAAAGTTGAGCGATGGGTCGTGCTAGCACTACACCAAAAAATGGACAGACATCTACACTTGCGTCCATTTTTTTATGTATGAACATGGACAAGTAAAATTGGAGTTGAGTGGTAGTTTCCCTATGAAAGGGCCTGTCCATTTTTGTGTAGTTTGCACATGCTACGCATATCCTGTCCGACCTAGAGCGCGTCGCCTTCGACCTCGCCTTTTTGAAGGACGGGAAGATCGCGCTGCAGGGCCAGACCGACGCGCTGCTGGAAGGCGCGCGCCGTATCGTGGCGCCGCCGCACGCCGCCCGTCAATGCGCACGCTTCTGCACCAGCGCCGTGCCGATACCGTGGCGGCGCCCCTCGCTGACCGCCGTCACGCTGCCATCCGGGTTGAACACGATCGCATTCGCCGCGCCGATCTCTTCCGGCGCCGGATTGCTTTCCCATTTATGCCCGAATTTTTCCAGGGCGCGCGCCTGTTCGGCCCCCGTGAAACCCGGCTCGACCGAGGTCTCCCTGGCATTGCGCTGCGACAGGCGCGGCGCGTCGATGGCCCGGTCCATCGGCATGCCCAGGTCGAGGTAGTTGACGATGGTCTGCAGCACGGTGGTGATGATGGTGGCGCCGCCCGGGCTGCCGACGGTGAATGCCGGCTTGCCGTCCTTGAGCACGATGGTGGGCGACATGCTGCTGCGCGGGCGCTTGCCGCCTTCCGGGATGTTGGGCGCCGGGCCGCTGAAGTCGAAGTCGGTCATCTCGTTGTTCAGCAGGAAGCCGTAGCCCGGCACCACGATGCCGCTGCCGCCCCAGGATTCGATGGTGAAGGTGTAGGCGACCACGTTGCCGTCCTTGTCCGACACCGCCAGGTGCGTCGTGTGCAAGCCTTCGCGCTGGATCAGGTTGGCCTGCGGGCGCAGCGGAAAGCTCTGGTCGTTCTCGTACAAAAAGGCGTCGCCGGCCGGCACCACGCTGGCGGCGCGGTCCGGGCGGATCAGCGAGCGGCGCTGGGCCGCGAACTGCTTCGACAGCATGCCTTCCACCGGCGCGTCGACGTATTCCGGGTCGCCCAGGTAGGCGTTGCGGTCGGCGAAGGCCAGGCGGCTGGCTTCCAGGTACAGGTGCTCGGCGTCCGGGCGCGCCATCGATTTCAGGTCGAAGCCTTCCAGGATGTTCAAGGCCTCGGCCACCGCCACGCCCCCGCTGCTGGGCGGCGGCATGCCGTAGATGTCGTAGCCGCGGTAGGTCGAGCGCACCGGCTGGCGGATGCGCGCCTCGTAGTTGGCCAGGTCGGCCAGCGTCATGTTGCCGGGGCGGACCGTGGCGCCGGCGGCGAGCGGCGGATGCACGACGGCATCCACCAGCGCATTCGCCATCGGCCCCTGGTAGAACGCTTGATAGCCCTTGGCGGCCAGTTCGCGGTAGGCCCTGGCCAGGTCCGGGTTCTTGAGCAGGGTGCCGGCCGGCAGGGCCTTGCCGTTCTTCAGGTAGAGCTGGCTGGTGCTGCCGAACTGGCGGAACTTGGCTTCGTTTTCGGTCACCAGCTTGTTGAAGGTGTCGTTCACCGTAAAACCCCGGGTGGCCACGCCGATGGCCGGCGCCAGCACCTGCTTGAAGGACATGGTGCCGTAGCGCTCCAGGGCCTCGTGCCAGCCGCGTACCGTGCCCGGCACGCCGACCGCGGCGCCGCTGGCGACGGCGGTGTCGAAATCGATCGGCTTGCCGTTCTCGAGGAACACGGCGGGGGTGAACGCCGCCGGCGCGGTTTCGCGGTGGTCGATGGTGATCACGCGCTTGTCCTTGGCCAGGTAGATCACCATGAAGCCGCCGCCGCCGATACCGCAGCTGAACGGATCGGTCACGCCCAGCGTGGCCGCGGCGGCCACGGCGGCGTCGATTGCATTGCCGCCTTTGTTGAGGATGGCGAGCGCCGATTCGGACGCTTTTTCGCTGATGGTGGCGACCGCGCCGCCGGTGCCGGTGGCGACCGGGGTCTTGGCCAGCGCCGGCGGCGGGCACAGCACGATTGACAGGATCAGGGCGCCGGCGAGGGCGCGCGGGGAAGAGGTCATGGGTGGCATCCTGTGTGGAAAACGGCGCTCATTTGGCGCTGACCGTGAGCGTGACCGGGAAGGCTGAGGCCGGGCGCGCGCCGATGCGCGCCGGTGGAATCGCGGCCGTATCGAGCGTGATGCGCGCGCCGCGCAGGGCGGCGGGAGATGCCTGCGGCTGGTCGGGGCCGAGGGTGAATTCTTCCTGGCCGTCCGGGCCGGCGAGGATGAAGCGCAGCGCCAGGCGGCCGGCCCACACGCACTGGGTGTTGGCCGGGCAGCGGCTGTCGCTGAAGCTGTCGTAGGTGAGGCTCATGCCGTTCGCCAGCGTGGCGCGCTGGCCGGGTTGCAACGGATAGCTGGCGTCCGCGACCGGGGCGGCGGCGCAGGCGGCCAGCAGCGTGGGCAGCAGGATCGACGCCGCCCGTGCCGCCGCCCCTGCCGATACTGCGCGCGCCAGCCGGCCCGGCCAGCCGCCGGCGGCGCGCCGTGGGAGCGGCCTGCGCTGCGCTGCCGGAATGGCCTGGGACGGCGACGGCGGATGCCGGAACAGCTTCATCGGATACGTCCGGTTGTTGGCGACGAGTCATCATAGCAAAGTCGCCGCCATGGCCGGGAGCGCATGCGTGCGTCGCCGGCCGTGGCGCTCAGTCGGCCGCCAGCGGCGCCGCTTCCGGTCGTTTCGCGGTGCCGCCGGGTGCGCCGCCGTGTGCGTCATCCTCCAGGGATACCTCGGGCAGGAACAGCAGCAGCACCAGCGCGGCCAGCACGATCACCGTGCCGGCCACGAAGATGTCGGCGATGGCGTGGCGGTAGATCGCCCGCAGCGCCGGCTCCAGCACGGCGCCGGAACCGGCGCTGGCGGCCGCCGCGATGCCGTGCCGGTGCAGTTCCAGCGCCAGGATCGCGCCCGAGCCGGTCACGCCGAGCAGGCCGCCGAACGAGCGGAAGAAGGTCAGCATGGCGGTGCCGACGCCGCGCCGCGCCGGCGGCAATGCGGCCTGCACCACGATGGTCATGTTCGGCATCACCAGGCCGAGGCCGGCGCCCAGCATGAAGATCGCCGGCTCGATCACCATCCAGCCTCGCCCCGTCTCCATGCCCCAGGCGAGCGTCCCGAAGGACAGCACCGCCACCGCCAGGCCGGCCACCTGCACGGCCTTGTAGCGGTTGGCCTTGGCCAGCACGCGGCCGTTGAGGGTGGAAGCGATGATCATGCCGACCATCATCGGCACCGTCAGCATGCCGGAATCGGCCGGGCTGCTGCCCATCACCAGCTGGAAGAACAGCGGGAAGAACACGCTGGCGCCCATCAGGCCCATGAAGGTGAGCGCCATCACGATGCTGGCGATGTCGAAGACGCGGTTCTGGAACAGGTCCGGCGGCAGCACCGGCTCCGCGGCGCGGCGCACATGCAACACCAGCCAGGCGCCCAGCCCCACGGCCAGCGCGGCGCACAGCTTGATCTGCGGCGCGTCCCACGGCCATTCGGTGCCGCCCAGCGCCAGCACCAGCAGCAGGCTGACGATGGCGCCGGTGAGCAGGGCCGAGCCGAGGTAGTCGATGCGGTGCGCGTGGGTCGCCGCCGGCTTGCGCAGCGCACGCGCGATGGCGAACAGGGCCAGCGCGCCGACCGGCAGGTTGATATAGAAGATCCAGTGCCAGGACAGGGCGTCGGTCATGACCCCGCCCAGCACCGGGCCTAGCACGCTGGTGAGGGCGAACACGATGGCGATCGAACCCTGCCGCTTGGCGCGTTCCTGCGGCGTCACCAGGTCGCCGATGATGATCTGCGCCAGCGGCATGAAGCCGCCGGAGCCGAGGCCCTGGATGGCGCGGAACACGATCAATTGCGTCATGTCTTGCGCCAGGCCGCACAGCACCGAACCGGCCAGGAAAGTGGCCAGCGCGGTGAAGATCATCGGGCGGCGGCCGTACTGGTCGGCCAGCTTGCCGTACAGCGGCATGGTGGCGGTGGAAGCAAGCACGTAGGCCGTCACCACCCACGACAAATGCGCCATGCCGCCCAGGTCGGCGACGATGCGCGGCAGGGCGGTGGCGACGATGCTCTGGTCGAGCGCGCCCAGGCCGAGCACGGCCATCAGGGCCAGGTAGACGGCGCGGATCTCGCGTTCGGTGACCGGCGCGGCGGCGTCGGCGTGATGGGGCAGCTTATTCATGGGCGGGCGATCAAGGCGAGGGGTTCGATGGCGGCGGCCAGCGCAGTCATCTGCGCGGGGGAGAGGCGGGCGATGCGCTGCGACAGCCAGTCCAGGCGCTGGGTGCGCAGCGCCTGCAAGTGGGCCTGGCCGGTTTCGCTCAAGACCAGGCCGCTCCTGCGGCGGTCGTCCGGATCGGGAGCGGTACGCGCCAGCAGCCCGGCCGCTTCCAGCGCCTTGACCTGGCCGCTCATGGTCGGGCTGCGCACGTGTTGCATGCGCGCCAGCTCGGCCACGCCGATGCCGGGGTGCTCGTCGACACAGCCCAGCAATGCCGACTGCAGCAGCGAAAGGCCGTTGTCGCGGCGTTCGGCGTCTCGGCGGATTTCGCGCACCATCAGCTTGAGGACGTTGCGCAGGTTTTCCGAGAGTTCCGCGATATCTGCTGGCTGGTTCTGTCCGGGCGATGTCATGGCTATGAAGTTAGGTAGGCTACCTACTTAGTTTACTGCGCGATGGGTCGGCGTTCAAGCGAAACCTGCACGTGTCCGGTACATGCCGAAATGGCAAATGGCGGCGGCTGCGGGTATGCTGTGGCGATGCCCGGCCGCGATCGAGACTGCAGCCGACCTGCCCGACTCACCCTGGAGAATTGACCATGACGCGATTGACCGCAGCCGACTTCGACCCGGAAGTGCTGAAACTCTTCGATGGCTACGTGCACGGCCAGGTGTCGCGCCGCGACTTTTTGGCGCGCGCCGGACGCTATGCCGCAGGCGGGGTGACGGCCGCCACCCTGCTGGCGCAGCTGTCGCCATCCTTCGCCGCGCCGCTGGTGGGGCCGAACGATGCGCGCCTGAAGACCAGCTACCAGGAATTTCCGTCGCCGCAGGGCTACGGCAAGCTGCGCGGCTACCTGGCCGTGCCGGCCAATGCCAAGGGCAAGCTGCCGGCGGTGCTGGTGGTGCACGAGAACCGCGGCCTGAACCCGCACATCGAGGACATCGCGCGCCGCCTGGCGCTGGACGGCTTCATCGCCTTTGCGCCGGACGCGCTGTTCCCGCTGGGCGGCTATCCGGGCGACGAGGACAGCGCGCGCACCCTGTTCTCCAAGCTGGACCAGACCAAGACCCGCGCCGACTTCATCGCCGCCGCGCATGCCCTGAAGAACATGCCGCAGGCGGCCGGCAAGATCGGCGTGGTCGGTTTCTGCTACGGCGGCGGCATCGCCAACTACCTGGCCACGCAATTGCCCGACCTGGCCGCGGCAGTGCCTTTCTACGGCCAGCAGCCGCCCGCTGCCGAGGTCGCGCACATCCGCGCGCCGCTGCTGATCCACGACGCCGGCAAGGACGAGCGCATCCTGGCGGGCTGGCCGGCCTACGAGGCGGCGCTGCAGGCCAACAAGGTCGCCTACCAGCACTACGTCTACGCGGGCGTCGAGCACGGCTTCAACAACGACACCACGCCGCGCTACGACGATGCCGCCGCCAAGCTGGCCTGGGGACGGACGCTAGCGTTTTTGAAGGAAAAGCTGGCCTGACCCGTTGTAGAGTAGTTCGGGGTCAGGAAAATTCGGGGTCAGAGCACAATGAGGGGTCAGAGCACAATTTAAGGGAACATCGAACGATTCGGGGTCAGAGCACAATGTTGCTGCCATGATCTGAGCCCGAATGTTGTTAGCATGCTGTAACGCCGCCACGGGCCATGGGCTGTGGACGAAGCCGTTGATCCATCTATCGAGCTAAGCTGAAAATGCAAAAGATCATTTTCTTTGCAATTTGCTCTGACCCCGAATTGTGCTCTGACCCCAAATTGAATAAAGCAAAAGGCGCCCGGAGGCGCCTTGGTGGTGGGACGAGTTTGGTTTAGACGAAGGCGGCGAGGGCCGTTTTCATCTTTTTCAGCGCGGCCGATTCGATCTGGCGGATGCGCTCGGCCGACACGCCGAATTCCTCGGCCAGTGTGTGCAGCGTGGCGCCGGAACCGTCGTCGTTGGCCAGCCAGCGCGCTTCCACGATACGGCGCGAACGCGGGTCGAGCTTGCCGAGGGCGGTTTCCAGGCCTTCGGATTGCAGCCGCACCTTGTCTTCGGCTTCCAGCACCTTGGTCGGCTCCTGCTGCTCGGACGACAGGTAGGCGATCGGCGAGAACTTGTCGTCTTCCTCGTCGGACGGCGCTTCCAGCGCGATGTCGCGGCCCGAAAGACGGGTTTCCATCTCGATCACTTCTTCGCGCTTGACGTCGAGCATCTTCGCCAAGTCGTCGACCTGCTGCGGCGACATCGCGTCCAACCCCTGCTTGTTGCTGCGCAGGTTGAAGAACAGCTTGCGCTGCGCCTTGGTCGTCGCGACTTTTACCAGGCGCCAGTTCTTCAGGATGTATTCGTGCATTTCGGCCTTGATCCAGTGCATTGCATAGGACACCAGGCGCACGCCCTGGTTCGGGTCGAAACGTTTTACGGCCTTCATCAGGCCGATATTGCCTTCCTGGATCAGGTCGGCGTGCGGCAGGCCATAGCCCAGGTAGCCGCGCGCGATCGACACCACCAGGCGCAGGTGGGACATCACCAGCTTCTGTGCTGCGTCCAGGTCATTGTTATCGCGCAGGCCCTTGGCCAGCGAGACCTCTTCGTCATGGGTGAGCATCGGCAGGCGGTTCACCGCCGAGATGTATGCGTCGATATTGCCGAGATTGCCAGTAAAACCGAGTCCCAGAGCACGGCTGCCGGTAGGTACCAATGCGGATTGTGCGGACATAGTCATTTCCCTCTCAGAGTAAGCTGTACTGCATCATCGATTGCCCTTGCGCAAACCCCGAAGGCGTATCCAGGCACAAGGCTCGTTGTCGATGCTGGCGGCGCGTCATAGAAACCACGATCCGTCATGTACAGGAGACATATTAGCACTCTCTTGAGGTGAGTGCCAGGCGCCTCCATATGACTTCCGACGCCTTTAAGTTTCACTAAAGTATTTCTCAAAGGAATCGAATCAGGGAACGCTTCAACTGTAGAGTGTCATCGCAATCTGCAATTGATTTGGCTCAAACGCACCGCACAAATCGTTTGAAATCGTTAAATGACAGGTTAAGGAAGGTGTGCTTGACCTTCTGTTGGGTGGCGCACGTAGCCGTGTAGGCGCATGCCTTGCGTCCGCTAAGGATTTGACTGGCCAACAGTCAAGCGGTTCACCCGGCAGCGTGTCGGAAGAAGAGAGGAAGAAGCAGGACGACTACCCTAAAAGAACGCAGTGCCGTCGGATACGATATGAGGTGCCTGGCCTGGAACACAAGACATGTCCTGCACCATTCGTGACGATGCAAGACATGTTTTTCAGTGCATTCGCGTCAGTGCATGCGCGCCAGATGCCGCTGCACCGACAGCATGGCGCCGATCAGTCCCAGGCCGGCGCTGATCGCCAGCAGGCCGACCAGGCCCAGCGGCGGCAGGGTGGTCAGGTGGTATTCCGACGCGTACAGGCGGGCGAACTCGGCGATGGCCGTGTTCAGCGGGCGCAGCGCCAGCGCCACGCCGCCCAGCGCCACCGCGCCGGCGCACAGGCCGAGCAGGGCGCCGGTGTAGTAGAACGGGCGGTGGATGAAATCGTTGGTGGCGCCCAGCAGTTTCGATACCGCGATCTCCTCGCGCTGGGTCAGCACCTGCAGGCGGATGGTATTGAACACCACCGCGATCACCACCACGCCCAGCGTCGCCGCCAGCAAGGCCAGTGCCAGGCGCAGCACGCCCAGCAGCGCGGCCAGGCGCTTGACCCAGGCCGAGTCGACCTGCACCGATTCCACGCCCGGCAGGCCGCGCATCTGCTCGGCGATGCCGTCCACGCGTGCCGCGTTGGCATTGCTGGTAAAGCCTTCCAGCTTCATCACGTAGCTGTCCGGCAGCGGATTGTCGCCCAGCGTGTCGATCACGCTGGACAGGCCGCTGCGCAATTTGAGGCTTTCCAGCGCTTCCTCGCGCGGCACGAAATCGACCCTGGCGTGGCTGCCGGCCAGGATCTGCTGCAGCTGCGGCGCCAGCGCCTCGGCCTCGGCGCGCGTCGCGCTACTCTTGACGAACAGGCTGATCTCCGGATCGACCGACAATTGCTCGGACAGCGGACGCACGTTGTCGAGCAGGGTCACGCCGGCGAAGGGCAGGGCCAGCGCCACCGCCACCACCAGCACGTTGAACAGGAAACTGCCCGGCGCCTTGCGCACGTGGGCGAGGGCGGCGCCGAGGGCGAAGCGATGCTGGCGAACCCAGATGTTCATGGCGCACCTCCGCCGGCATTGGCGGCCGTATCGCCGGCCAGCTGCCCGTGTTCGAGGCGGATCACGCGCGCCGCGCCGGCCAGGATCTGCTCGTCGTGGGTCGAGATCACGCAGGTCACGCCGACCGAATGAAAGGCGTGCAGCGCGCCGATCACCTTGTCGGCGGCGGCGCGGTCGAGGTTGGCGGTCGGCTCGTCGGCCAGGATGATCTGCGGCCGGTTGACGATGGCGCGCGCGATCGCCACGCGCTGCTGCTCGCCGCCGGACAATTCCAGCGGCAGCGCTTTCACGCGGTCGAGCATGCCGACCTTGTCGAGCGCGGCGCGCGCCCGTTCGGCGGCGGCGCCCTTGGGCGCGCCGGCCACCACCAGCGGCAGCATCACGTTGGCCAGGATGGTGCGGTCGTTGAGCAGGCGCTGGTGCTGGAAGATCAGGCCCAGCTTGCGGCGCAGGAAGGGCACGCCGGCCTTTTTCAGCTTGCCGATGTCGTGGCCGCTGACGATCACGCGGCCCGAGGTCGGACGCTCGATCGCCGCCACCATTTTCATGAGGGTCGACTTGCCGGCGCCGGACGGGCCGGCCAGGTAGACCAGCTCGCCCTTGGCGATGTCGAGCGACACGCCGGACAGCGCGAACGCGTCGGCGGCATCGGAATATTTCTTGGAGACGGACTGGAACTCGATCATCGGCACTATCCCAGCAGCGCCTCGGCGAATTCTTCGGCGCTGAAGGGTTGCAGGTCCTCCAGCTTTTCGCCGACGCCGATGAAGTACACCGGCACCGGACGGGTGCGCGCGATCGCCGCCAGGATGCCGCCTTTCGCCGTGCCGTCGAGCTTGGTGATCACCAGGCCGGTCAATTGGAGCGCATCGTCGAAGGCTTTCACCTGCGCCAGCGCGTTCTGGCCGGTATTCCCGTCGATTACCAGCAGCACTTCGTGCGGGGCGTCATCCATGCCCTTGCCGATCACGCGCTTGATCTTTTTCAGTTCTTCCATCAGGTGCAGCTGGGTCGGCAGGCGGCCGGCGGTATCGACCATGACCACGTCCACACCGCGCGCCTTGCCCGACTGCACCGCATCGTAGGCGACCGCGGCCGGGTCGCCCGAGGCTTGCGAGATCACGGTGACGTTGTTGCGCTGGCCCCAGACCATCAATTGCTCGCGCGCGGCGGCGCGGAAGGTGTCGCCGGCGGCCAGCAGCACCGATTGCTCGAAGCGCTGCATGTGCTTGGCCAGCTTGCCGATGGTGGTGGTCTTGCCGGCGCCGTTGACGCCGGCGATCATCATCACCAGCGGTTCGTGGCGGCCCAGTTCGAGCGGCTTTTCGAGCGGCCGCATCATCTCGACCAGTAATTGCCTGAGCGCGCCCTTGACGGCGGCGGCGTCCAGCAATTTTTCTTCCTTGACCTTGCGCCGCAGGCTGTCGAGCAGGAACTGGGTGGCGTCCATGCCGGCGTCCGACATCAGCAGTGCCGATTCCAGCTCTTCGTACAGGTCTTCGTCGATGCGCGCGCCGACGAACAGCAGCGACAGGTTGCTGGAGGTCTTGGACAGGCCGGCCTTCAGGCGCGCCATCCAGGATTTCTTCTTTTCCTGCTCGCTGCCCGGACGTTCGGCCGTTTCCGGAAAGAGTTGCCCTTCGTAGGTGTTGACCAGCACGGCGGCATCGGCGGCGATCCTGGCGGCGAACGGATCGATGTTGGTGGCGTCGCGCGCCGGCGGCGATTCGGGTTCGGCCGGCGCCTCGGGAATGACGGGCGCGACCGGTTCGGCCTCGCCGCCGCCGAACAGGCGGCGCAGGAAATTCGCGGGGCCGGCGGCGGGCGCGGCGTCCGCTTGCCCGGAGGGCTCGTCCGGCGCGGCCGGTGCGGCAAGCGCAGCGGACTGCGCTTCCGCCAGCGCCGGCGTGTCTGCTTCGGGCTTTTTCTTTTTGAAGAAACTAAACATGGTGTGTGTGGGGAGGGGCTGCATGCCAGGCCGGCGGGGCGGGGCTGGCGAAAAGGATCGTCGGTATTCTACCAGAGCGGGGCAGGGTTTTTCTTCGCGGCGCGCCGTGGGAGGGCGGCGCGGGGTGCGGGAAAATGCACCATGAGGCATCGCAATGCATGGTGCATGAGCGCCCGTGCGCGCTGCATCGGACGCCGCCGCATCGCTAGAATGATCCTGGCAATATCAGTCGATACGGCGCGGTCCGGCGGCCGGCATGCGGACCGTGAAACCTCATCGCACCTGACTCGCACAAGGATCATCGTGACCCTCTCCAGGTTCCTGCAGCGCCTTGCCAGCGGCGACGATGCGTCGGGCGGCGGCGCGGCGTCGCTGCGCAATGTCGCCGTCTGGCTGTTCATCGCTCTCGTCGCCCTGTTCCTGACGCAGCCTTCGGGCGGGCCGTTCAGCGCACCCGGCATGCAGGTGCCGTGGCCCGCCGAACTGGGCCTGGATGGCGGCATGCCGGTGCCGGAACAAGGTGGGGGCACTGCGCCGTCGCACCGTCACGCGGACGCCGGCACCCGGCTGCGCAGCGCCTGGACGGCGCACGGGCGCGGCTGGACGTACGGCCGCGCGTGAACCTGGGGACATTGCCGCACGCTTGCACCGGGCACGCGGAGGGCAGGGCGCGGCAAGCGGCCGCGCCGCATCGGTCAGCCGGCCCTGGCCTTTTCGGCATTGCCGCGGATCGTCTCCAGCGTCGCGTTCGGCGTGATCAGGTTGCCGTCGTAGCGCAGTTCGATCAGGGCCGGCAGCCGGTGCTCGGCGGCGAACGCCAGCGCGCGCCGCAGGGCCGGGGCAAAATCCGCGGTGCTGTCGACGGTTTCGCCGTGGCCGCCATAGGCCCGCGCCAGCGCCGCGAAGTCCGGATTGTGCAGCCCGGTGCCGGACACGCGGCCCGGGTATTCGCGCTCCTGGTGCATGCGAATGGTGCCGAACATGGCGTTGTTGAAGACGATCGTCACCACGCCGGCGCCGTACTGCACCGCGGTCGCCAGTTCCTGGCCGGTCATCATGAATTCGCCGTCGCCGGCGAACGCGACCACGGTGCGCGCCGGGTCGACGATCTTGGCGGCCACCGCCGACGGCAGCGCGTAGCCCATGGCGCCGCTGGTCGGCGCCAGCTGGGTACGCAAACCGCCGTAGCGCCAGAAGCGGTGCGCCCAGGTGGCGTAGTTGCCGGCGCCGTTGGTGATGACGGCGTCGCGCGGCAGCGCCGCCGCCAGGTCTTGCATCACCTGCCACAGGTCGAGCGGCAGGTCGGCGCCGTCGAACACCGGCGGACGCTGCTGCCAGGCTTGCAGCTCGGCGTGCGCCTGCCCGGCGGCGCCGCGCCAGGCGGCGGCGTCCACCGGTTCCATCGCGGCCAGCATGGCGCAGGCTTCGGCGGCGCCGGCGGCGATCATCAATTCGCCCTGGTAGACGCTGCCCAGTTCCTGCGGGTCCGGGTGGATGTGCACCAGGCGCTGCCGCGGCAGCGGCGCCTCCAGCAGGGAATACCCGCCGGTGGTGATCTCTCCCAGGCGCGGGCCGATGGCGATCAGGACGTCGGCGTCGCGCACGCGCGCCGCCAGCTTCGGGTTGATGCCGAGGCCGACGTCGCCGGCGTAGTGCGGGTGGCCGTTGTCGAGCAGGTCCTGGAAGCGGAACGCGCACGCCACCGGCAGCGCATTCGCTTCGGCGAAGCGCGCCAGGTCGGCGCAGGCTTGTGCATTCCAGGTGGCGCCGCCCAGCAGCACTAGCGGGCGCTGCGCTTCCTGCAGCATGGCGCGCAAGCGCGCTATCTGGGACGACGAAGGCGAGGCCTGCACCGGCTGGTAGCGCCGGGTGTCGGCGACGGCGGCGCGGGTGACCAGCATGTCTTCGGGCAGGGCCAGCACCACCGGGCCGGGACGGCCGCTGGTGGCGACCTGGAACGCGCGCGCGATGTATTCCGGGATGCGTTCGGCGCGGTCGATCTGCGCCACCCATTTCGCCATTTCGCCGTACATGCGGCGGTAGTCGATTTCCTGGAAGGCCTCGCGGTCCATGAAATCGCCGCCGACCTGGCCGATGAACAGGATCATCGGCGTCGAATCCTGGTACGCGGTGTGCACGCCGATCGAGGCATTGGTCGCGCCTGGGCCGCGCGTGACGAAGCAGATGCCGGGCTTGCCGGTCAGCTTGCCGTACGCCTCGGCCATGAACGCCGCCCCCGCTTCCTGGCGGTTGACGACGAAGCGGATGGCCGAATCGTGCAGCGCGTCCAGCACGTCGAGATAGCTTTCGCCGGGGACGCCGAAGGCGGTGTCGACGCCGTGCACTTGCAGGGCGTCGACCAGGATCTGGCCGCCGGAGCGGGAAGGGTGGGTCATGGTGGCGTCATCCTCATATGGTGTTGTCGGGGCATTCTATGCGAGGCCGGCGCCGCGGGCTTTTGAAATGGCGACACGAAATGTCGAAAAAACCGGCATGCAGACGTCATTGCCGGCACCGAAGCGGTTTAGTATTGTGTTTTCCTATTGACAACAAAGGCATGCATATGTGTGTTCTGCGATCTGTTCTGCGCCGGTTCGTGTTCACCCTGTCGATCGTCGCGCCCGCCGCCGCCTTCGCGGCCGATGCGCCCGCCGGCAAGCCCTATACGCCCGCCCAGTGCGGCGCCGACCTGGACGACCTGGACGCCTTCATCCGCGCCAACGACGCCGGCGCCGCCGCCGCGCTGGCCGACCACGGCCCGGCCATCGCCCAGGCCCTGGAGCAGGCGCGCCGGGATGCCGCCGGCGCCGCGGACATGCCCGTGTGCGGCAAGCTGATGCATGCTTACGCGCGCGCCTGGCGGCCCGGCCACATCGCCGTGGTGCCGATGGCGGACCAGGACGAGGGCGCGGCCAAGGCGGCGGGCGCGGCCGGCGCCAAGCCTGCCGCCGATCCATTCGCGCCGCGCTTGCAGGCGCTGAGCAAGGACACGATCCTGTTCGTGATCCCGAGCTTCAACGACCGCCACGCCCCGTCCATGAAGAAACTGGTGGCCGGCCACCGCGCCGAGCTGGCGTCGCACCGCAACTGGATCATCGACGTGCGCGACAACGGCGGCGGTTCCGACGTCACTTACGCGCCGTTGATGGGCTGGCTGCTGGACGGCGACCTGCGCGGTTTCGGCACAGAATATTTCGTCACGCCGGCCAACCTCGCCGCCCAGGAGCGGATCTGCGCGCGCACCAGCGACGTCGGGTATTGCGACAAGGAGATGCAGCCGATCCTGGCCAAGATGCGCACGGCGGCGCCGGGCAGCTTCGTGCTGGCCGGCGACAAGCGCATCTCGGTCGATCCGGTGAAGCTGGAAGCGCCCCGCCCGGCGCGGGTGGCGCTGCTGACCGACCACGATTGCGGCAGCAGCTGCGAGCAGTTCGTGCTGGAGGCGCGCACCAGCTACCGTGTAAAAGTGGTGGGGCGGCCCACCTACGGTTCGCTCGACGTGTCGAACCTGCGCCCGCACGTGCTGCCGTCCGGCCGCGCCCAGCTGTACTACGCGACCACGCGCACTACCCGGCTGCCGGACATGCGCATCGACACGGTCGGCATCGCGCCGGACATCCTGCTGCCCAAGCCGGCGGACGCGGCCGGCCGCGACGCCGAAATCAAGCGGGTGCAGCGCTGGCTGGAAAGCGGCTCGGCGAGCAGCTTGTGACACCGGCGCGGCGCCGGTGAGGCCAATACGCCACGCCGCCGGCGCCGGACGGGCGCGCATCGGGTACAATGCGCCCCGTGAAGCAGGCCAGACAGCCGCTGGTCCACGCCGCAAGGTGGTG
Source organism: Massilia forsythiae (assembly GCF_012849555.1). Classification (NCBI taxonomy): domain Bacteria; kingdom Pseudomonadati; phylum Pseudomonadota; class Betaproteobacteria; order Burkholderiales; family Oxalobacteraceae; genus Massilia; species Massilia forsythiae. The sequence goes on along the minus strand of NZ_CP051685.1, from coordinate 855,647 downwards.
GGCGGGAGGAAGGTCCGGACTCCATAGAGCGGGGTGACGGTTAACGGCCGTCCGCCGAAAGCCCGGTGCAAGCCGGGTATAAGGCGAGGAATAGGGCCACAGAGACGAGCGTATTCAGTTACGGTGAAACGCGGTAACCTCCACCTGGAGCAATTCCAAATAGGCACGCGTTGAGGTTGCTCGCGGAGCGTGCGGGTAGGAAGCTTGAGCGCCGGAGTAATTCGGCGCCTAGAGGAATGGCTGTCATAGGGGCGTCCCGCAAGGGAAACCACTACACAGAATCCGGCCTATCGGCCTGCTTTACACATAATTCCGGCGCCCTGGAGGCAGCGATGCACACCATCCTCGCCCTCGACCAGGGCACCACCAGTTCGCGCGCCATTCTGTTCGACCGCCAGGGCCGGGTGCTCGCCACAGCCCAGCAGGAATACCCCCAGCACTTTCCCCAGCCCGGATGGGTCGAGCACGACGCGCGCGACATCTGGACGACCCAGCTCGCCTGCGCGCGCCGGGTGCTGGCCGAGAGCGGCGTCGATGCCGCCCAGGTCGCCGCCATCGGCATCGCCAACCAGCGCGAAACCACGCTCGTATGGGACCGCCGCAGCGGCGCACCGCTGACGCGCGCCATCGTCTGGCAGGACCGGCGCACGGCAGAAACCTGCGACGCCTTGCGCGCGGCCGGCAAGGCGGACCTCATCGGCCGCAAGACCGGGCTGGAACTGGACGCCTATTTTTCCGCCACCAAGCTGCAATGGATCCTCGACCACGTGCCGGACGCGCGCCGGCGTGCCGAGCGCGGCGAACTGGCCTTCGGCACCGTCGACAGCTGGCTGGTGTATCGACTGTGCGGACGCCACGTTACCGACGTCAGCAATGCCTCCCGCACCATGCTGTTCGATATCCATACGCTCGGCTGGGACCGGGAATTGCTCGACCTGTTCGGCGTGCCGGCGGCCCTGCTGCCGGAAATCGTGCCCAGCGCCGGCGTGGTGGGCCACACCCACGACGCCCTGTTCGGACGGGCGATTCCGATCGCCGGCATCGCCGGCGACCAGCAGGCCGCCACCTTCGGCCAGGCCTGCCACCGCCAGGGCATGGTCAAGAATACCTACGGCACCGGCTGCTTCATGCTGATGCATGCGGGAGACGAGGCGCCGCGCTCGCGTCACCGCCTGCTGGCGACGGTCGGCTGGAACGTCGGCGGCCGCACCGATTACCTGCTGGAGGGCAGCGTGTTCATGGGCGGCGCCACCGTGCAATGGCTGCGCGATGGCCTCGGCATCATCGAGCGCTCCGGCGACGTCGAGGCGCTGGCGCTGTCGGTGCCGGACAACGGCGGCGTGATGCTGGTGCCGGCCTTCGTCGGCCTGGGCGCGCCGCACTGGGACCCGTACGCGCGCGGCACCATCGTCGGCATGACGCGCGGGACCACGGCGGCGCACATCGCCCGCGCCGCGCTCGAGGCCATCGCCTACCAGAGCGCGGAACTGCTGGCGGCGATGCAGAAGGATGCCGCCTGCGCCGTGCACGAGGTGCGCGCCGACGGCGGCGCCGCCAACAACGATTTGCTGATGCAGTTCCAGGCCGACCTGCTCGGGGTGCCGGTGGTGCGCCCGCGCGTCACCGAGACCACGGCGCTGGGCGCGGCCTACCTGGCCGGGCTGGCGGTGGGGTTCTGGCAATCGGTCGCGGAAATCGAAGCGCAATGGCAGGTGGCGCGCCGCTTCGCGCCGCAGCGCAGCGCCGCCTGGCGCGAAGAGACGATGGCGCGCTGGGTGCGCGCGGTGGCGCATGCGCGCGCGTGGGCGCAGCCGCATCCGGCGTGAACGGTCGTCGCACATGATCCGCATTCCCATCCGTGTGACCACCTGAAACTGATTCAAGGCACAATCCTGTCGATATTTACAATGCTGCATCATCGACGGAGCCTTCCTTGAAATACATGAAAAACTTCTTTTCCTTCGCCCACGCCGTGCTGGCGCTGCTGTTCGTCGGCGTCTCGATCCTGTTGACCGTGCTCGGCATCGAGACCGGCTGGGCCGCGGTCGGCGCCGATCCTGCCGAGAGCGCGGACCAGGCGATCGAAGCGATCGGCCTGCTGGCCATCGCCGTGGTCGCGCTGCAGATCGCCCAGACCATCAGCGAGGAAGAGGTGGTGCGCGAAGCCCACATCAGCGCGCCGACGCGGGTGCGGCGCTACCTGTCGCGCTTCATGGTCGTGGTGGTGGTGGCGATGTCGATCGAGGGGCTGGTCGGCATCTTCAAGGCGCTGCACGAGGAACCGGAACTGCTGCCGCACGCCGCCTCGGTGCTGGTGGCGGCCGGGCTGCTGCTGGCCGGCTGGGGCGTGTTCATCCGCTTCAACAAGGAAGCCGAGCTGCTGGAGCCGGAGGCGATGGAAGACGCCAAGAGCGAGGACGTCAAGCTGGAGGAGTAAGCTGGGTTGCGGCGCTTGCCCGCGGTGCGCCGATCGCGTAGCCTTGTCGGACGATCGACACGGAGCCATGCCATGCGCCAGCACGCCATTTTCCTGCCAGCCCTCGCCGTCCTGACCTGCGCCGCCGGCGCCGCGCTTGCCGCCGCGTCGCAAGCATCACCCCCGGCGCCTTCCCAGGCGCAGCCGCAAGCGAAAGCGCAGGCACGGTTCGAGACCTTGTCGCTGTCGGCAGAGCAGATGCAGGCGCTGGCGCAGCAGACGATGACGCCGCCAATGCCGGCCGGCCCGGAACCGCAGATCGCCTCGCTGGACAAGCTGCCGGCCGACATCCGCGCCGAACTGGGCGAGGAGGTCGCCGACCGCGGCAAGCCGTTCGCCGCCGGCTGCGTCGGCGTCAACGGCGAAGCGCACAGCCGCTTTTCCGGCGGCCGCATCGAGGGCGACACGGCCAGCGTGACGATCGAGCGCGGCGGCATCGCCCATTACTTCGAAACGCTCGAATTCCGCCGCAGCGCGGGTCGCTGGGTCAAGGTACAAGTGCCGGCCACGATGGCGGCGCTGCCGCCGCCGGCTTGAGGGCACCTTGAAAAACCTACTACGCGTTGCATTTTCAGCTTGCGATGCTCCGCTACGGCGGACCGGCCGTACGCCTGTACGGCTGCGCTTCTCAGCTGAAACTGCTGCCGCTCGCGACGGTTTTTCGAGGCACACTTGAGGCATATCCGTCCAGCAGCCGCGAACACGCCGCTTCAGGCGCCGCTGCGGGCCAGCGCATAGGCCCGGAAACGTTCCTGCTGCCCGGCATCCAGGCAGCGCAAGGGAATCGGCATGGCGCCGCGCGCGAACACCAGCAGGTAGCAGCAAGGGTAGCGGCGCACCGCCCGTACCTCGCTCCATGAACGCTTGAATACGCCGCGGCGCGTGCTGCGCTCGATCGTCTCGCCATCGATCCGGAAATCGCAGACCGGCATGCGCCGCCGCTTGAAGGCGAACAGCGGCGTGCACAGCACTACCACCCAGAACGGCGCCGTCGCCGGCAGGCTGGCCAGCGCCAGGCCGCCGCATGCCAGCGCCGGCAGCACGGCCCAGGGCGGCGCCGCGCTCCAGTGCAGCAGCGCGGCCAGCGCCAGGCCGGCCGCGCCCAGTCCCAGCGGCCATCGCACGGCGCGGCGGCGCGCGGCCGGCGGCGTGTGGCGCGCCAGGAAGGCGACGTGATCGCGCACCACGCCCAGGTATTCGCGCAGCGTGTACGCGACGCTGAAACGCAGCGGCGCGTCCGGCCCGGCGGGCCCGATGGCGCGGCGGCCATCCGGCATGCCGACCGTGAGTTCGGTGGCGGCAACGGTCTTGCGTTGTTGCCGGACGATTTGCATCGCAACTTCCTTGCGGTGCGGGGGCTGGGGGTGGCCGCTGCCGAACATGGAGGACTCCGGGAATGTCGATGTCCGCCACATGGCGCTGCCAGGTTCATATTGCAATAGTGCAAAGAAAAGATGTCGGACACATGCGCATGGCCGGCAGCTTCAGGGTCGGCCCCAACCATTCATGCCCGATACAACACCGACTCTCGTCACTTGCTCCAGCGCACTGTCTTGACGCGCATCGATTGCCATACTGGTCAGGTTTGCGCGTTCGAAAGCAGCGGCGCCGCTGCTGCATGCGACCGCGCCCTTAGCAAGCGGGAGCCGTAAATGGACGTTATCGAGAGCGCATGGCGCAATGCAATTGGTGGCTTGAGCGATAAAAACCGTCCGATCGGCTTGCGCCTATGGAACAAGCGCGTCAGGACCGCCGATCCTTTGCTGGTACAGCACGTAAGCGGTGTGGAAACGATGTGCGGCGGTATTGACTATACCCTGCTGTGTGTTTCTATCCGCGCCGGCCTGCCGCTCAAGGAATTCATCGCCAATCCCGCCGAGCTGCAATTCGTCACCGATAAAGGCGATCTGCGCTGCGTGTGCGGGATCGTCGTCGCCGTGGCGGAAGGGCAAAGCGACGGCGGCCTGGCGACTTACCGGCTGGTCGTGCGCGATGCGTTCGCGCTGCTCGACAAGACCTGCAATACCCGTGTATTCCGCGATGTCAGCGAAATCGACATCACGACGATCCTGCTCAAGGAGTGGCGCGCCGTCAACCCGGTCGCCGCGCATGCGTTCGACTTCGAGTTACGCCTGTCGAAAACCTATCCGCCACGCGGCTTCACCCTGCAATACAACGAATCCACGGCGGCGTTCCTGCGGCGCTTGTGGAAACGGCGTGGCATCGCCTGGTTCATCCGGCCGGGCGCCCTGGGCGACCTGCGTGATGGCGATGCGCCTTGCCATACCCTTGTGCTGTTCGACGATGCCATGGCGCTCAAGCAGAACGCTGCGGGAACGGTCCGCTTCCACCGTGACGCTGCTACCGAAACCCGCGACACCGTCACCGCATGGCATGCTGCGCGCAGCCTGACGCCGGGCTCGACCGCCGGCAGCAGCTACGATTACCTGCGCGGTGGCACGGCAACCAGCGAGGACACCGGACTGGCGGACCAGGGAGCGCTGGGCAACCGCTTCGCCGCCAGCCTGGACGACTACCTGGTCGACGTGCCACACGCGGGGGCCGATGGCGCCGATTACCGCAGCCTGGGCCGCGCCAGGATGCTGCGCCACGAATACGAGGCCAAATTCTTCCATGGCGAAGGCAGCGTGCGCGACATGCGCGTCGGCGAGTGGAATGGCGTCAGCGGCCATCCCGAACTCGATACGCATCCCGAGCGCGAACGTGTCTTCGTGATCACGGAACTGTGCGTCGACGCCGAGAACAATCTTCCCAAAACACTGGACGATCGCGTGCGCCGCCTGTTCGCTCGCAATGGCTGGCACGCCGCCGGCCAGGACGACGATGCCGGCCTGGCGCACGCCAGCGCCGAGCGCGGCGTGCGCTACACCAACCGCTTTACCTGCGTGCGGCGCGGCATTCCGATCGTGCCGCGCTACGACCCGCGTGTCGACCTGCCGCGTACCGAGCTCCAGTACGTCACGGTGGTCGGCCCGGTCAACGAAGAAATCCATTGCGACCATCTCGGCCGGGTCAAGGTACGCTTCCCCGGATGCCGCCCGGAAGACCACGAGCATGCGCACGGCGCCGGGGCGTCCGGCACCGATCGCGATTCGGCCTGGGTGCAGGTAGCCAGCCCCTGGGCCGGCGACGGCTACGGCACGATCTCGCTGCCGCGCGTCGGTCACCAGGTCTTGTGCGCATTCGTCGGCGGCGATCCGGACAAGCCGCTCATCATCGGGCGTGCGCATGGCGGCCAGGCGCCGCCGCCTTCGTTCAGCCGCGTCAGCCTCCTGCCGGGCGACCGCTACCTGTCCGGTATCGTCAGCAAGGAAGGCGGTGCGTATCGCTACAACCAGCTGCGCCTGGACGACACGCCGGGCCAAATCAGTGCCCAACTCGCGAGCGTGCACGGCCAGACCCAGCTCAACCTCGGCTACCTGACGCACCCGCGCCGGGAGGGAAAGGCCGAAGCACGCGGCCAGGGCTTCGAGCTGGCCAGCGATGAAAGCGGCACGATCCGTACTGCGAAATCGCTGCTGGTCTCGGCCTGGAAACGGCTCGGCGCCAGCGGCACGCAACTGAGCGCGAGCGAACACCTGGCGCTGATGCAGGATTGCCTGGACCTGTTCAAGACGCTGGGCCAATACGCGACCGAGCACCAAGGCTTGCCAGTCGATCCTGTCCCCCAGGCTGCGCTGAAATCCGATCTCGACGTCATGCCGGGCGCCGCTACCGGCGATCCATGCGGTGTAGAAGGCAAGCCGACGCTGAGCCTGACGGCACCAGCGGGCATCGCATTCAGTACGCCGAAGACTATCGTCAGCTATGCCGGCGTTAACCTCGACAGCGTGGCGCAGCAACACATGCAGCTCGCCAGCGGCCAGCGCTTCAACCTGAATGCCGGCAAGGGCATTTCGCTGTTCGCGCACGCTGGCGGCATCACGCAGGTGGCGCATCATGGCGTGTTCCTCATGCAAAGCCAGCACGACGACATGAAACTCGATGCCGCCCGCGACCTCAAGGCGAGCGCGCACGGGCGTGTGGTGTTCATGGCGGAACAGGAAGTCACTTTCATCGTGGGCGGCGGCGCCTACCTCACGCTCAAGGGTGGCAACGCGGAAATCGGCGGGCCTGGCGTCCTGACGGTCAAGACTGCCGGCCACCACTGGGACGGCCCCGCCAGTGGAAAGGCCGATTTGCCGAGTTTCGGGAAAGGCGACTTCGAACGCACGCCGCGCCTGTTGCGGGCGACCGATGGCAAGCCGGTGCCCGACATGCAGGCGCAGGTCGAGCAGCCGGATGCCGGAACGCTGTCCGGCGCCAGCAACGCCGCCGGCGAAGGACCGCAGGTCAAGGCTGACCGTTTGCAGCAATTGAAAGCGGTGTTCCGCAAGGTAATGAAATAAATCAACCAGCATAGAGCCAATATGACTGACACGTCTGTTTCTTCCATCGGCCTGTCGTCGGACCGCGCCGGCGATGGGCTGGAGCCCGTCAACTCGATCGCGGTTGGCGAAAAGACCGGCACGCTGTTCCTGGGACCGAAATACCTGGATGTGATCATGCAGTTGCCCTTGCCCGGCATCGTCATTTTCGTTCACGGTGTGAATTCCGACGGCGAATGGTTCAGCCAGGCCGAACAAGGATTGTGCGATGGCTTGAACAATCGTTTGAAACGGCGCGCCGAGCAATTGGCATACCCTACGATCGAAGGCGGCCAGTTGCACCCCGTGCCTTACCTGCCCGATCTGACCGCCGACGGGTTTTTGAATCCGAGGAAAACGGCCAAGAGTTTTATCGCGTCCTCTGCACATTTTTCGCCGGTCATCCAATTCCGCTGGGGCTACAAGGCCAGCAGCACCGAGCTGCAGACGTTCGGCAGCGGAATCTATTTGAATGAAGATAATTACTGGGGTGGCGGCCCTTTCGCCAACGGCTGCACGGCGCTCCCGGACTTGTGGGGCGATGGGCTGTCGGACCAGCTGTTCCTGTGGCTGCACGTGCAGCACATGAACCCGACCAACGACCGCAAGGTGTATGCGTGCCCGCCACGACCTTACTACGTACTGGCCGCGCTGCGCCTGGCCAAGCTGGTCGAGGCCGTCCGCAGCAAGCAGGCCGACGTGCCGATCACCATCGTCTGCCACAGCCAAGGCAACATGATCGGCATGGCCGCCGCCTTTCTAGGCGACCGCCTGGCGCCGGCGCGCGATCCGTCCGGCAAGAATGGGCGCTGCGTGGCCGATACCTACGTCCTGTGCAACCCGCCATACAGCCTGGTAAAGGACAACGTGTTCCAGGCCTTGGCCGAGCGCGGTCTTAAAGATCCTGATGGCAATGGAGGACGCCAGACTTGGGATGCGCGCATCGGCACGCTGCGCGCATTCTTCGACATCGTGCGCCGGCAGAAAGACGCAGAGCAGGAGGCCGATCTCATCGACGAGGCCATGGCGAACAAGACGCATGGCTTCGACGCTGCATCCGACCGGCGCCGGCATGGCTATGGCCCCACGCCCTCCACACATGGCCGCGTTACTCTGTACTTCAATCCGCATGACCAGGTCATTTCATCCTCCACGGTCCAAGGCATCGGCTGGCGCGGCCTGAGCCAATACGAGATCGATGCGGCCAACGGCGCCGGCACGTTCTGCCAGCGCGTGTTTTCCCAAGGCTTCACGGTTGGCAAGAAGGGGCAATACGATGCCTGGGCGGACCAGCACAACAAGCCGAAGCGCGGCAGCCAGGATTTCTGGTATCCGCCGTCTCCCAAGGCATACTATTCGATGTCGAAAGGCCTGAGCTCGAACACCAACTGGGCCGGCAAGGTCATGACCTTTGCATCCGCGCCGGTCCTGCTGGCGGCGACCGGCATGATGGACATACGCATCAATGCCTTGCCCCCTAATGACTGGATCACACCCCTGGCTGGCCCCGATCTTCCGGAACCGTTCGATCCGGAAGGCCTGCGCTTCGGCCAAGCCAGCAAGGCCTTTGACCAAGGCATGGATGCGCCAGGAGAATACCGCGACAGCAAACGGATAAGGGAGCCTGGGGACCCTTATGAAGGTGACCGCCCCATGCCTGCAAACGCGACAGCAGATGCCAGGCGCAAGGGCATGGACGCCGCCGAAGGCGACCAGGACAGCGAAGCGGCGCTTCGTTACGAACACCATGCCATGCTGCGTATGCAGGCCAAGCGCGAAGGCCTGTACACAAACGATAAATCGGTGGTGGAAGAAGACGATCCGTCGAACGCCAGCGCCAGCTATACCGCTTGGCGTACGAAGAAAATCAGGGAGAGCTTGGCCGAGACGATCGATACGCATGCGACCGATCATTCGACCATCATGACTAATTCAATGCACTCGCGGAAGGCATTGGCGTATGACGTGGCTGTCGGAATTTGCTGGATTAACAAAAGTGATCTGGCAATGTTGCGCTTAATTGCGGACTGGCGCTATCTAGAATATGTTGATAGAGAAAATACAAACTCGATATTTGCCGAATACTTTAAAAAAGGTCGATTCAAGAACATGTCGGTCCTAGAATGGGCGGCGCAAAAAGGAGGCGACGGTAGCATGCCGTCAAAAATTGTTGACCATCGTGAGGTATTTTCTGGAAAAAATGGAGGAGGCAAATGAGCGCTAAACTCAACATTTACGCTCGTCGTGCAGTGTACTGTATCGGTGTGTTTGTAGCAGCGTTTATGATTGCAGTATTTAGCATCCGATATAGAGAGCCGACCGCGTCTGACGCATTTGCCGATGGAGATCTTATCATGCGACTGTTTGTAGCTCCCACTTCTTTTTCATTCATCTTTTTTTTATGTCTTACTTTTTTCACTACTCAAACAGCAAAAGCCGAACATGTGAATGTGCCTTCTACCAACACAAAGCATCAGAAGCAATTCGTCGCCCAAGTGGTAGGTTTGCAGTGGCTAAACCCATTACAACGAATGGACTACCCTACGGAATGGCAACTATTATGGACGATGGGGCTGGTAAAGCCGAATCAGAACGATGACATGGTCAAGTCTGATCCTAGGGCCTTTAGTAGTGTGCAAGCTGTAGCAATCATTGCCTTTGGAAATAATGGATTAACGCCATTTTCAGAATATCATCGTCAATTTCTTGAAAAGATAATTGGTAAGCACCGAGACATTTATTTTAGTGATTCTGAGTATTTCTATAATGCTCATTCATTAAAAGACAAAACCACATGGCGGGAGTTGGCAGGAATTCATGTCGAGTATGCGATCCCACACGGAAAAATTGATCCTGTCGAAGCCACTAAACTTGTACGCGACTGCATTATCGATAGTTTCGATATCGGCCTTCATTCATTTCCAAATGCCTGGACCCGCAGCACGCCCCCCGACGTCAGTATCACTCTGGGTGGCCCGAACGCCGGCTTCACTTCCCTGTCCGCCGGCCTCGATTACCTGCAAGCGCACCCGAAAGAAACCGTCTGGGTCATGAACTGGGACGCACCAAGCTATCCCCTCAAGGATGAGCAGATCAACGAAAACATGGTGCTGCTGGTCCTCGCCGGCCCCGACTACAATACCGAGCGCGCCCCGCTGGCCTGGCTCGGCTATCCGACCGTTACAAGGGTCGCGGATTTCGAAGCGAAGAGCGGCCAGGCGCCGCGCGCCATCCAGGCATGGAAAGCGGTGCTGGACAAGGCCGCGCATAACGCCGGCAAACACACTATCGACATCGGTTTCACCATCCACGACGCCGGCAAGCTGCATCCCGATTCGTCGGACCGCCTGGCCCTCATCGGTCGCACACTCACTGAAAGCGTGCCGGAACTCGACTTCGTCAAGCAGACCTTCAATACGCCTGCACTGCTGGGTGAGATGGGCGCCGGCACTGCCCTGACTAACGTCGCGCTGGGCATTGCCTATGCCAATCATCTCGGCAAGACCGTCCTGGTGGCCGGGACCACCGATGCATCGCAACCGACGGCAACGCTGGTACTGCCGCCCGCCGTGGTGAGCCCGATCCAGGCGGACAAACCCTGGTTCCGCGCGCGCGGCGGAAATACCGCGTACCTGCCATGGTGGGGCTTGCGTCATGATGCAAAACCCGGCTCGCAAGGCTACTCCCGTTGACAGCGGGACATCATCTATACCCTCTGGACTGGTTGCCAGCTTTAGACGAGCGGAGAAAAACGATGCGTCACGTCATCCGTTTGAACGACCCGACCAGCCATGGCGGAAAAGTGATTTCGGCCGCCCCCCATACCACGGTGATGGGCGTGGCGGTGGCGCGCAAGGGCGACCGCTGTCTTTGTCCGATCAAAGGCCATGAATACTGCGTGATCGCGGAAGGCGATCCGGCGGTACTGATCGATGGTATTCCGGTCGCGTTCGAAGGTCATACGACAAGCTGCGGCGCCAAACTGATATCCACGGTAGGCGGCAGCGGTCGAACTTGAAGAGTATCCAGGTAGAGCTGATTTACATCGTTTTCCATGGATGGTGCGATGACAAAAGCACGGCTGAGGCAAATCGACCCCAAACGTACGGCATGCACGCTTGGATGAACCGATTTCCCGGTCTGCTCATCCGCTGGCCGAATGAACCAAGCACTGATCTCGCCTGTCTCGCACGCAGCATTCTCGCTGCACGCGCAGTAGGTCTGCCCGAATAGACTTTTAGAACCTATCCCAGTAGGGAGAGGGAAGTTGATGACGATGCATGGCGAGCGCGGGCAAGGCGCGAGGACGCCGCATGGCGAGCCATGCAAGGACGAGTAACGCCGCCCCCGCTTGCCAGGCGCGTCAGCAACGACCGGTTCCCTACTGGGATAGGTTCTTAGTACCCGATTCGACCCTTGCCCGTCATCGGCTTGCAGCGGACGTCCGCAGTCATTACCTATATGCGTCGATCCGCCACCTCATAGCCGAGCGCGTCGAGCACCATCTTGCGCACGTCGCGCGGCGACACGTCGGTCAGGCGCGCCGGCGACGCGTCGCCGGCACGTCGTACACCGCCATGCAGTTCAACAGTGGATGCAGGATACCTTCGACCCAGTTCTCTCCTTGTCGCCGGCGTGGGCCAAGCCGTTGTCGAGACCTTGCCGAGCTGAACATTGCACCGCCAGGCGGACAGAGAGATACCAGAGGGGCACTCGAATCCGTCCTGTCCTCGATGCGTGAATACGCAATTTCGGCGGTCATGCCGCTAACGTGCGCCATGTGGCGTCAAATCGGCCAAGTCGACCTCCATATTTGCGCTCGATCAAACATAAAACCCATGTGTCTAGATGAGGTAGCACATGCACTTGATGACCTAAGTGTCTAATTTTGCTCAACATTTTTACTTGAGCGACCTTCAAGTAAGTGCGCTAAGTCATTGGTTTCATTAGCAATTTCGAAGTTTTCTGGACGTGAATTCGCTTGACCAGTGACAACGCATCCTCTAAAGTGGGAAACGGTGGCAAAAAGTGCAGTTTTGTGGGAGACACACCTGTTTCCTGGCCCCTAACCAATATCAGATAGACAACTCTCCAAGACTAGGTAAAACGTGTTTCAGGGCGCGTCAGCGATCAATCTCGATGCGAAAGGGCGGATGTCCGTCCCAGCCAAGCACCGCGACGCCTTGATCCAGCAGTGCGAAGGCCGTATGACGCTCACGAAACACCCGCATGGTTGCCTGTTGTTCTTCCCGCGCCCGGTATGGGAACAACACCGCGAACAGATCGCCGCCTGGCCGATGTCGGCCCGGGCGTGGCAGCGCATTTTCCTCGGTAACGCCTCCGATGTCGAGATGGACGGCAGCGGCCGCGTCCTGATCGCGCCCGAGCTGCGCAGCGCGGCGGGCCTGGAAAAGGAAGTCATGATGCTCGGCATGGGCAGCCATTTCGAGATCTGGGACGCCGCCAGGCTGGCCGCCGACGAGGCCACGGCCGTGGCCGGCGGCATGCCCGATGCCCTTTCCAATTTTTCCTTCTGAGGCACCGCATGAACTCGACTCAGCCGGTGCCGGATCTGCAGCATCGCACGGTGCTGCTGGATGAAGCGGTCGATGCCCTCGACCTGGCCGGCGCGCGTGCGTCCGGCACCTACATCGACGGCACCTTCGGGCGCGGCGGCCACAGCCGCCTGATCTTGTCGAAACTGGCGCCGCAGGGCCGCCTGATCGCCTTCGACAAGGACCCGCAGGCGATCGCCACCGCCGAACGCATCGACGATCCGCGCTTTTCCATCGTCCACGACAGCTTCGCCACCATGCGACAAGCGCTGGCGGTGCGCGGCGTGCAGCGGGTCGACGGCATCCTGCTCGACCTGGGCATCTCGTCGCCGCAGGTGGACGATGCCGCGCGCGGCTTCAGCTTCCGCAACGATGGTCCGCTCGACATGCGGATGGACACGACACGGGGCATCTCCGCCGCCGAATGGCTGGCCGAGGCGCCGGAACGACAACTGGAAAAGGTGATTCGCGATTATGGGGAAGAACGGTTTGCTTTTCAGATTGCAAAGGCGATTGTTGCTCGCCGCGCAGTCGAGCCAATTTCAAGCACACGACAGCTTGCCGCAATCGTGGCAAACGCGGTCAAGACAAGGGAGAAGGGCAAGGATCCGGCAACCCGGACCTTTCAGGCTGTCCGGATTTTCATCAATCAAGAGCTTGAAGACCTGGAAGCAGGTCTGAGCGCGGCCTTCGGCCTGCTCGCGCCCGCCGCGCGCCTGTCGATCATCAGTTTTCATTCGCTGGAAGACCGCATGGTCAAGCAATTCCTGGCCTCCAAGGCCAAGGTCGAGCAGCCGGACCGGCGCCTGCCGATCCGCGCCGCCGACCTGCCGCAGCCGCTGATGAAGCTGCTGGGCAAGGCCAAGCCGTCCGAGGGCGAGGTCGGCGCCAATCCGCGCGCGCGCTCGGCGGTGCTGCGCGTGGCCGAGCGCCTGGAGGCGGGTTCGGGAGCACCTGCATGACGGGCAAGCTGAACATCGTGCTGACCGTGCTGCTGGTCGGCTGCGCCCTGTCGGTGGTGAACGCGCGCTACCAGGCGCGCCACCTGTTCATCGACCTCGAGCGCCTGCAGCAGCAGCAGCGCCAGCTCGACATCGACTGGTCCCAGCTCCAGCTCGACCAGTCCACCCTCGGCAAGAACGAGCGTATCGAGCAGATCGCCGTCTCCAAGCTGAACATGGCGCCCCTGACCCCGGCGCGCACCCAATACCTGACGGAAGGCGCCCAATGAAGGCTGGCACCAACGGTTCCCGCGTGGCCGCGGGCAAGGGCATGGCATTTTCCAAGAGTCCGGTGCTGAGCGTGCGCCTGCCGGACTGGCGCTCGCGCGTGGTGCTGTTCGTGCTGTTCGCCGCGTTCGCCGGCCTGGCCGGGCGCGCCATCTGGGTGCAGGCGATGGACAACCAGTTCCTGCAGAAGCAGGGCGCCAGCCGCTACATGCGCACCGAGGAACTGGCCGCCACGCGCGGCAAGATCTTCGACCGCAACGGCATGGTGCTGGCCTCGTCGCTGCCGGTGAAGTCGGTGTCCGCCTTCACCGCCGACATCAAGGACGCGCCGCCGGAAAAGCTGCGCGAACTGGCGACCCTGCTGGAGATGCCGGAAGCCGACCTGCTCAAGAAGCTGGCCTCCGACCGCAGCTACGTCTACCTCAAGCGGCAGGTCGAGATGGACGTGATCGCCAAGATCCAGAAGCTCGACCTCGACGGCATCGACATGCGCAAGGAGTACAAGCGCTTCTATCCGCAGGGCGAGGTGATGGCGCACATGGTCGGCTTCACCAACGTCGAGGACGTCGGCCAGGAAGCGATGGAGCTGGCGCAGCAGAAGTCGCTGGTCGGCCAGCCGGGCAGCCGGCGCGTGATCAAGGACCGCCTCGGCCACATCGTCGAGGACGTCGGCATGTCGCGCGAGCCGCACGACGGCAAGGACCTGACCCTGTCGGTCGACAGCAAGCTGCAGTACATCGCCTTCAACAGCGTCAAGAACGCGGTCGAGAAGTTCAACGCCAAGGCCGGCGCCGCGGTGGTGATCGACGTCCACACCGGCGAGGTGCTGGCGCTGGCCAACTGGCCGACCTACGACCCCAACAACCGCGCCCACCTCACCGGCGAGCAGCTGCGCAACCGCGTGATCACCGATACCTTCGAGCCGGGTTCGACGCTGAAGCCGTTCACGGTAGCGCTGGCGCTGGACAAGGGCCTGGTCAAGCCGACCACGCTGTTCGACACCGGCGGCGGCCGCTATTCGACCGGCGGCCACGTGATCCGCGACACCCACCCGCACGGCGTCATCGACGTCAGCACCATCATCCAGAAGTCGTCCAACATCGGTACCACCAAGATCTCGGAAATGCTGACGGCGCAGGAAATGTGGGAGATGTTCACCAAGGTCGGCTTCGGCCAGGCGCCGCGCTACGGCTTCCCCGGCGCGGTGGCGGGGCGCGTGCGTCCCTACAAATCCTGGCCGATCGTGGCCAAGGCCAACATGTCGTTCGGCCAGGGCATCTCGATGTCGCTGCTGCAGCTGGCGCACGCCTGGCTGATCTTCGCGCGCGACGGCGACATCATCCCGCTGTCGTTCCAGAAGGTGACCGAAAAGCCGGTCGGCCAGCAGATCATCTCGCCGAAGACCGCCGCGCAAATGCGCACCATGGTGGAATCGGTGGTGAGCCCGCAGGGCACCGCGTCGCAGGCGCAGGTGGCGGGCTACCGCGCCGGCGGCAAGACCGGCACCGCGCAAAAGGTCATCGACGGCCGCTATTCGCAGACGCACTACGTCGGCTCGTTCGCCGGCATGGTGCCGATGTCCAACCCGCGCTTCGTGATCGCGGTGATGATCGACGACCCGACCGGCGCGATCCACACCGGCGGCGGCGTGGCGGCACCGACCTTCGCCGCGCTGGCGGCCAACGCGCTGCGCGCCGACAACGTGCCGCCGGATTCGACGGTCACCGACATCATCATCCCGGAACATCCCCTCGAGGAGAGCAACTGATGAGCGCGCGCCTGGACGACATCTGCGCCTGGATCCGCGCTGCCGCACCGACCGGCCGCATCACGTCCGATTCGCGCCGTGTGACGCCCGGCGACGTGTTCTTCGCCTATCCGGGCGAGGCCGCCGACGGCCGCACGTTCATCGGCGCCGCCATCGCCAACGGCGCAGCGGCGGTGCTGTTCGAGGAACGCGGCTTCGCCTGGGATGCGCGGTTCGCCGTGCCGCACCTGGCCGTGGCCGACCTGAAAGCCAGCGCCGGCCCGATCGCCCACGCCTTTTATGGTCATCCGGACGCCGCCATGTTCACCGTCGGCGTCACCGGCACCAACGGCAAGACTTCGTGCGCGCTGTGGACCGCGCAGGCGCTGGCCCAGCTTGGCGCAGGCAAGGGCGAGGGCAAGGGCGAAGCGGCCGCCGTGATCGGCACGCTCGGCGTGGGCCTGGTGCGCGGGCGCGCCGAACCGGTATTCGACGTCACCGGCTACACCACGCCGGACGCGGTGCTGCTGGCCGGCGAACTGGACAAGCTGAAAAGCGCCGGCGCCGCCGCGCTGGCGATCGAGGTGTCGTCGATCGGCCTGGTCGAGCGCCGCACCGCCGGCATGCACTTCGACGTGGCCGTGTTCACCAACCTGACGCGCGACCACCTCGACTACCACGGCGACATGGACGCCTACGAAAGCGCAAAGCTGCAGCTGTTCGGCTGGCCCGGCCTGCGCACCGCGGTGGTCAACCTGGACGACGCGGCCGGCGTTCGTATCGTCGATTACCTGCGCGCCCAGCGCCCGGACGTTGCCGTGACCGGCTATACCGTGGAGGAAGACGGTGCGGGCACCGGCGCGGCCGTGTTCGACGGCATCGAGGTCTTGCGCGCCTCGAACCTGCGTGCGCGCCCGGCCGGCACCGAGTTCCAGCTGGCCTCGCCCTGGGGCGCGCTTGTGGCCAGGACGCAGCTGGTGGGCCGCTTCAACGTCAGCAATGCGCTGGCGGTGCTGGGCGCGCTGCTGGCCAAGGGCATCGAATTGCGCGCGGCGCTGGACGCGATCGAGGCCTTGACGCCGGCGCCGGGGCGCATGCAGCAGGTCGGCGGCCAGGATGCGCCGCTGGTGGTGATCGACTACGCGCACACGCCGGACGCACTGGAAAAGACCCTGGCCGCGCTGCGGCCGGTGGCGAAGGAACGCGGCGGCCGTCTGTGGTGCGTGTTCGGCTGCGGCGGCGACCGCGATCCGGGCAAGCGTCCGCAGATGGGCCGCATCGCGCAGCATGCCGACCAGGTCGTGGCCACCAGCGACAATCCGCGCAGCGAAGCGCCGCAGGCGATCATCGAGCAGGTCGTGGCCGGCATGGATGCGGCCGGGGCGCCGTGGCAGGCGGTCGAGGACCGCGCCGCCGCCATCCTGCTGGCGGTGAAGCAGGCCGGCAAGGCGGACGTGATCTTGCTGGCGGGGAAGGGCCACGAGCCCTACCAGGAAATCAAGGGTCGGAAAATCCCGTTTTCCGACGCCGACCATGCCGCGCTGGCGCTCACCGCGCGGCTGACGATGATGAGGACGAATTGATGATCCGCGGCTCGCTCGCACAATTGCTGCCCGCGCTGGACGGCGCGCGCATGACCGCGGACGCCGCCTTCGAGGGCGTGTCGACCGACAGCCGCAAGGCCGCCCCCGGCGCGCTGTTCGTCGCCCTGCGCGGCGAGAGCTTCGATGCCCACGACTTCCTGGACCGCATCACCGCCACCGGCGTGGCCGCCGTCGTGGCCGAGCGCCTGCCGCAAGGTTTTACGCTGCCGGCCATCGTGGTGCCGGACACGCTGGCGGCGCTGGGCCGCATCGGCAACGCCTGGCGCAGCCGCTTCGCCATTCCCGTCATCGGCGTCACCGGCAGCAACGGCAAGACCACGGTCAAGGAAATGATCGCAGCGATCCTGGCGGCTGCGGTGGGCGAGGATGCGCGCCTGGCCACGCAAGGCAATTTGAACAACGAGATCGGCGTGCCGCTGACCGTGATGCGCCTGCACGACGGCCACCGCGCCGCGGTGGTCGAACTCGGCATGAACCACCCGGGAGAAATCGCGCGCCTGGCCGCGATCGCGGCGCCGACGGTGGCGCTGGTCAACAACGCCCAGCGCGAGCACCAGGAGTTCATGCACACCGTGGAAGCGGTGGCGCGCGAGAACGGCGCGGTGCTGGCGGCGCTGGCGGACGACGGCGTGGTGGTGTTTCCGGGGGATGACGAGTACACGGGCCTGTGGCGCGGGTTGGCGGGGGAGCGCGAGGTGCTGACTTTCGGCTTGAGCGAGGCGTGCGACGTGCGGGCGAGCTACACGCCGAACAATTTCGGCAGTGAGTTGACCATCACCGCGTCGTCCCCGCGCAGGCGGGGACCCATGCTGAGCATGCAACAATTGCACAGCCTGCGGGAAGGCGAAGTCAGCTTGGGTCCCCGCCTGCGCGGGGACGACGTGGTGGCGGACGTGGCCGAACGTGAAGCGGCGCGTGACGCAGACGGCGTAATGCACTTCACCATCCGCTTGTCCGCCGCCGGCACCCACAACGTCCGCAACGCCCTGGCCGCCTGCGCCTGCGCCCTGGCCGCCGGCATCCCGGTCGCCGCCATCGTGCGCGGCCTGGAAGCGTTCGCGCCCGTGAACGGCCGCCTGCAGCGCAAACACACCGCGCACGGTGCAGCCTTGATCGATGACACCTATAATGCCAACCCCGATTCGGTGCGCGCCGCCATCGACGTGCTGGCGCAGGCCGCCGCGCCGCGCATCCTGGTGCTGGGCGACATGGGCGAAGTCGGCACGCAAGGCCCCGAATTCCACCGCGAGATCGGCGAGTATGCCGCCGCCCGCGGCATCGACGCCGTGCTGGTCACCGGCGCGCTGGCGCGCCACATGACCGGGACGGGCGCGCAACACTACGAGCAGTTCGACGATTTATTGGCAGCACTGGACAAGCAACTGGGCAGCAAATCCGACGCAACTGTGTTGGTGAAGGGCTCGCGTTTCATGAAGATGGAACGCGTGGTCCAGCACCTGACCACCCCACACGAACACCGCAAGGATTCTCACTGACATGCTTCTCTGGCTCGCACAATATTTTCAGGACTATATCGGTCCGATGCGCGTTTTCAACTACATCACCTTCCGTGCCGTCTTCGCTACCATCACCGCGATCGCCATCGGCCTGTTCTGCGGCCCGGTCGTGATCCGCCGCCTGACCGAGCTGAAGGTCGGGCAAGCGGTGCGCACCTACGGTCCGCAGACCCACCTGTCCAAGCACGGCACCCCGACCATGGGCGGCGTGCTGGTGCTGATCGCGATCGGCTTGTCGACCTTGTTGTGGTGCGACCTGTCGAACCGCCTGATCTGGCCGGTGCTGGTGGTCACACTCGGCTTCGGCGCCATCGGCTGGGTCGACGACTACCGCAAGGTGGTCTACAAGGACCCGGAAGGCATGCGCTCGGGCGAAAAATATTTCTGGATGTCGCTGATCGGCATCACCTCCTCGCTGTACCTGGCGTTTTCGGTCTCGGCGGCGACCCCGTGGGAAGTCTGGAAACTGTTCTTCGCCTGGGTGCAGTCCGGCTTCTCGCTCGACCTGCCGCCCAAGGCCGACCTGATCGTCCCGTTCTTCAAGAGCATCAGCTACCCGCTGGGCGTGTGGGGCTTCATCGCGCTGACCTATTGCGTGATCGTGGGCGCCTCGAATGCCGTCAACTTCACCGACGGCCTGGACGGCCTGGCGATCATGCCGACCGTGATGGTGGGCGCCGCGCTCGGCCTGTTCGCCTACCTCACCGGCAGCGCCACCTATTCGCGCTACCTGTTCATCCCGCACATCCCGGGCGCCGGCGAGATCCTGATCTTTTGCGGCGCCATGGCCGGCGCCGGCCTGGCCTTCCTCTGGTACAACGCGCACCCGGCGCAGATGTTCATGGGCGACGTCGGCGCGCTGGCGCTGGGCGGTGCGCTCGGCACCATCGCCGTCATCGTGCGCCAGGAAATCGTGCTGTTCATCATGGGCGGCGTGTTCGTGGCCGAGACCCTGTCGGTGATCATCCAGGTCTCGTGGTTCAAGTACACCAAGAAGCGCTACGGCACCGGCCGCCGCGTGTTCCTGATGGCGCCGCTGCACCACCACTTCGAACAGAAGGGCTGGAAGGAAACCAAGGTCGTGGTGCGCTTCTGGATCGTCACCATGATGCTGGTGCTGGTCGGCCTGTCCACCCTGAAACTGCGTTGACCGGGATGACCATGAACGCCATCGACTACGAAGGCAAGACCGCACTGGTGCTGGGCCTCGGCGAATCGGGCCTGGCGATGGCGCAATGGTTGGCGCGGCGCGGCGCCGACGTGCGCGTGGCCGACACCCGCGCCGAGCCGGCGCGCCTGCCGGCGCTGCTGGCGGCGGTGCCGGAGGCGCAGTTCACCGGCGGCCCCGACGCCGCGGTCGATGGTTTCCATCCGAGCCTGCTGGACGGCATCGATTTCGTCGCCGTCAGCCCGGGCCTGGCGCCCGAGCGCGAACTGGCGTCGCTGGCGCCGGCGGCGGCCGCGCGCGCCATCCCGCTGTGGGGAGAAATCGAACTGTTCGCCCAGGCGCTGGCGGCGTTGCAGACCGAGCGCGGCTACGCGCCGAAAGTCATCGCCATTACCGGCACCAACGGCAAGACCACGGTCACCAGCCTGACCGGGCTGCTGTGCCGGCGCGCCGGCTTGGCCACGCAGGTGGCCGGCAACATCAGCCCGGCCGCGCTCGACGTGCTGCGCGAGGCGCTGGATCGTGACGAGCTGCCGCAGGCCTGGGTGCTGGAACTGTCCAGCTTCCAGCTGCACACGACCTACAGCCTGCGCGCCGACGCCGCCACCGTACTGAACGTCACGCAAGACCACCTCGACTGGCACGGCGGCATGGAGGCCTATGCCGCCGACAAAGCGCGCATCTTCGGCGCGGATACGGTGCGCGTGCTGAACCGCGACGATGCCGTGGTGATGCGCATGGCGCAGCCGGGCACGATCCCGCTCACCCCGGAACCGCGGGTGACCACCTTCGGCACCGGCGAGCCGGATGCGCCGGAAAGCTTCGGCCTGGTGAACGAGCGCGGCGTGCTGTGGCTGGCGCAGGCCGCCCCGGCGGAAGAGCCAGAAAAGAAACGCCGCCGCCAGGTGCCGGAAGCGTCCACGGAAGCGGCCGAATCGATCATCAACCGCCTGATGCCGGCCGACGCACTGCGCATCCGCGGCCTGCACAACGCCTCCAATGCGCTGGCCGCGCTGGCGCTGTGCCGCGCCGTCGGCCTGCCGCTGGCGCCGCTGCTGCACGGCCTGCGCGAATACGCGGGCGAGCCGCACCGCGTGGAACTGGTGACCGCCATCGACGGCGTCGAGTACTACGACGACAGCAAGGGCACCAACGTCGGCGCCACGGTGGCGGCCCTGGAAGGCCTCGGCAAATCCTTCGGCGAAGCCGACCGCCAGATCCTGCTGATCGCCGGCGGCGACGGCAAGGGCCAGGACTTTGCGCCGCTGGCCGGCCCGTGCTCGCGCTACGTGCGCGCGGTGCTGCTGATCGGGCGCGACGCGCCGGCCGTGCGCGCCGCCATCGAAGCGTCCGGCGTACCGTGCTTCGACCTCGACGACCTGACCCAGGCGACCCGGCGCGCCGCCGGCCTGGCGCAAGCCGGCGACGTGGTGCTGCTGTCGCCCGCGTGCGCCAGCCTGGACATGTTCACCAATTACGCCCACCGCGCCCAGGTGTTCGTGGACGCCGTGCGCGAGCTCGCGCTCGAGAAGGGGCAGGACCTCTGATGGCGTTCCAGCTGCCTTTCAATTTCAAGTTCGGCGCCGCCGCGCCCGACGACGGCGTCGCCAAGAGCGCGCGCCCGTCGCGCATGATGGAGTACGACCAGCCGCTGGTGTGGGTGGTGATCCTGCTGATGCTGTTCGGGATGGTGATGGTGTACTCGGCCTCGATCTCGCTGCCGGACTCGCCCAAGTTCGCCTACCTGGGCGGCAAGAACAATTATTTCCTGCTGCGCCAGGCGCTGTTCATCGCCATCTCGATGGTGGCCGGCCTGTTCACTTTCCGCATCAAGGTGGCGACCTGGCAGCGCTTCGCGCCGCTGATGTTCGTCGGCACCCTGATCCTGCTGGCGCTGGTGCTGGTGCCCGGCATCGGCACCTCGGTCAACGGTGCGCGCCGCTGGCTGTCGCTGAAAGTCTTCAACCTGCAGCCGTCCGAGATCATGAAGGTGGTGGCGGTGCTGTACGCCGCCGACTTCACGGTGCGCAAGCAGCAGTACATGCACAAGCTGACCAAGGGCTTCATGCCGATGGCGGCGGCGATGGGCCTGGTGGGCGGCCTGCTGATGCTGGAGCCCGACCTGGGCGCGTTCGGCGTGGTCGTGTGCATCTCGATGGGCATCCTGTTCCTGGGCGGCTTCAACATGATCTGGTTCGGCGGCATCGGCGCCGTGCTGGTGATGGTGTTCTCGACCATCATCGCGCTGTCGCCGTTCCGGCGCGCGCGCATGTTCGCCTACATGGACCCGTGGAAGGAAGGCAATGCGCTGGACAAGGCTTACCAGCTGACCCACTCGCTAATCGCATTCGGGCGCGGCGAGCTGTTCGGCGTGGGCCTGGGCGGCAGCGTGGAAAAGCTGCACTACCTGCCGGAAGCGCATACCGACTTCATCATGGCCGTGATCGGCGAAGAGCTCGGCCTGGCCGGCGTGATCGCGGTGATCGGCCTGTTCTACTGGCTGGTCAAGCGCGCCTTCGACATCGGCCGCCAGGCGATCGCGCTGGAACAGCACTTCGCCGGCCTGGCCGCCAAGGGCATCGGCATCTGGCTCGGTGTGCAGGTGTTCATCAACATGGGCGTGAACCTGGGCCTGCTGCCGACCAAGGGCCTGACCCTGCCGCTGATGAGCTACGGCGGTTCCGGCATCCTGTTCAACTGCGTCGGCCTGGCGATCCTGCTGCGCATCGATTTCGAAAACCGCGTGCGCATGCGCGGCGGGCGCCAGAAGGGAAGCAAATGAGCGGGCAAGCGACCAAGAAACTCATGATCATGGCGGCCGGCACCGGCGGCCACATCTTCCCCGGCATCGCCATCGCCCAGTCGATGCGCGAACGCGGCTGGGAAGTATCGTGGCTGGGCACCGCGCACGGCATGGAAGGCGAGATCGTGCCGAAGCACGGCATCCCGATGGACCGCATCGACTTCGCCGGCATGCGCGGCAAGGGCCTGTCGCACACGATCTCCGGCGCCTTCAAGATGGTGGGCGCGTTCGCCGCCTGCCGCCGCTTCCTGGCCGCGCGCAAGCCGGACGTGGTGCTCGGCATGGGCGGCTACGTGACGGTGCCGGGCGGGATGATGGCGCGCGCGGCCGGCGTGCCGCTGGCGCTGGTGAACGCCGACGCCGCGCTGCTGCTGTCGAACAAGACCCTGACGCCGATCGCGCAGCGCGTGCTGTTCGGCTTCCCGGCCGACTTCGGCAAAGCCGCCGGCAAGGCGACCGTCACCGGCAACCCGGTGCGCCGCGAGATCCTGGCGATGCCGTCTCCCGGCCACCGCTTCGCCGGCCGCAGCGGCCCCCTGAACGTCCTGGTGGTGGGCGGCAGCCTGGGCGCCAGGGTGCTGAACGACGCCGTGCCGGCCGCGCTGGCGCTGATCCCGCAAGGGCTGCGCCCGACGGTGACCCACCAGTCGGGCAAGAAGAACATCGACGCGCTGCGCGCCGCGTACGAAAACGCCGGCGTGACGGCCAACGTGGTCGACTTCATCGACGACATGGCAGCCGAATACGCGAATGCCGACCTGGTGATCTGCCGCGCCGGCGCCATCACGGTGTCGGAACTGACCGCGGCGGGCGTGGCCAGCGTGCTGGTGCCTTTTGTCGCCAGCACCACCGGCCACCAGCGCGACAACGCGGTCTGGATGGATAAGCAAAAGGCGGCGCTGCACCTGCCGCAGGGCGAACTGGACCCGAAGCGGCTGGCGCAACTGCTGCAACAGACCAGCCGCGACGATTGCCTGGCGATGGCCGAGGCGGCGCAGGCGGCCGGCAAGCGCGACGCCAACGCGGCGATCGCGCAGGTACTCGAACAACTGGCAGAACAGAAGGCAAGCAAGGCACGATGAAACACAAGATCAAACATATCCACTTCGTCGGCATCGGCGGCAGCGGCATGAGCGGCATCGCCGAGGTGCTGCTCAATCTCGGCTACAAGGTCTCGGGGTCCGACCTGAACGCCAACGCGGCCAGCAAGCGCCTGCAGGAGCTCGGCGCCACCGTCTGCATCGGCCACGCCGCCGAGCACGTGCGCGGCGCCGACGCCGTGGTCACCTCGACCGCGGTCAACGAAGCCAATCCGGAAGTGGTGGCGGCGCGCGCCGCCAAGGTGCCGGTGGTGCCGCGCGCGATCATGCTCGGCGAACTGATGCGCCTGAAGCGCGGCATCGCCATCGCCGGCACCCACGGCAAGACCACCACCACCAGCCTGGTGGCCTCGGTGCTGGCGCAGGGCGGCATGGACCCGACCTTCGTCATCGGCGGGCGCCTGAACAGCGCCGGCGCGAATGCGAAACTCGGTACCGGCGACTACATCGTGGCCGAGGCCGACGAATCGGACGCCTCGTTCCTGAACCTGACGCCGATGATCGAGGTGATCACCAACATCGACGCCGACCACATGGACACCTACGAGCACGACTTCGAGAAACTCAAGGGCGCGTTCGTCAATTTCACCCACCGCCTGCCGTTCTACGGCCGCGCCATGATGTGCATCGACGACCCGCACGTGCGCTCGATCCTGCCGCAGGTGACGAAACCGGTGACCACCTACGGCTTTTCCGAAGATGCCGAAGTGCGCGCCATGGATGCCCATGCCGACGGCGTGCGCATGCGCTTCACGGTGCGTCAGGAAGGCTATGCCGACACCGAGTTCGTGCTGAACCAGCCCGGCATGCACAACGTGCTGAACGCCTGCTCGGCGATCGCCATCGCGCGCGAGATCGGCGTGCCGGACGCGGCCACCGCGCAGGGCCTGGCCGAATTCCGCGGCGTCGGCCGCCGCTTCACCCGCTGGGGCGAGGTCGCGCTGCCGGCCGGCGGCAGTTTTACGCTCGTCGACGACTACGGCCACCACCCGGTCGAGGCGCAGGTGACGCTGGCGGCGGCGCGCGCCGCGTATCCGGGGCGGCGCCTGGTGCTGGCCTTCCAGCCGCACCGCTACACCCGCACGCGCGACCTGTTCGAGGACTTCGTCAAGGTGCTGGGCGCGCCCGACGTGCTGCTGCTGGCCGAGGTGTACGCCGCCGGCGAGGCGCCGATCGTGGCCGCCGACGGCCGCGCCCTGGCGCGCGCGCTGCGCGCCGGCGGCAAGGTCGAGCCGCTGTTCGTGGAAGCCATCGCCGACATGCCGTCCACCATCTTCGACATCGCGCGCGACGGCGACGTCGTGCTGACCATGGGCGCCGGCAGCATCGGCGGCGTGCCGCAACAACTGACAAACAATCAAAAGGTGGCCTCGTGAGCGTCCTGACTCCTTCTGAAATCGCCGCCCTGGGCAAGGTCGGCGTGCTGTTCGGCGGCCGCTCGGCCGAGCGCGAGATCTCGATCCTGTCCGGCAGCGGCGTGCTGCAGGCGCTCAAGTCGAAAGGCATCGACGCCCATCCGTTCGACCCGGCCGAGCGTTCGCTGGCCGAGCTGGAAGCGCAGCGATTCGATCGCGTGTTCATCGCGCTGCACGGCCGCTTCGGCGAGGACGGCAGCCTGCAGGGCGCGCTGGAACTGCTCGGCATCCCGTACACCGGCAGCGGCGTGATGGCCTCCAGCGTCGGCATGGACAAGATCACCACCAAGATCGTGTGGCTGGCGCACGGCGTGCCGACCCCGAAATACGCCGTCATCGACGACAATAGCGACTTGGCGCATCTCGATCGCATCGTGGCGGAACTGGGGCTGCCCTTGATCGTCAAGCCGCCGCTGGAAGGCTCGACCATCGGCATCACCAAGGTGACGCGCAAGGAAGACTTCCAGGCCGCGGTGGACCTGGCGCACAAGTACGACAAGGTGGTGCTGGCCGAGCAGTTCATCGAGGGGCGCGAATTCTCGGTGCCGCTGCTGGGCAGCGGACCCGAGGCACGGGCGCTGCCGATCGTCGAGATCGTGGCCCCGCAAGGCAACTACGATTACCAGAACAAGTATTTTACGGACGATACGCAGTACCACTGCCCGGCGCCGCTGGATGCGGCCACCACCGGCGCCATCCAGCGCCATGTGGAAAACGCCTACCGCGCGCTGGGCTGCGAAGGCTGGAGCCGCATCGACGTGCTGCTGCGCGCTTCGGACAATGCGCCGTTCCTGCTGGAGGTGAACACCTCGCCCGGCATGACGACGCACTCGCTGGTGCCGATGGCGGCGCGCGCCGAGGGCACCAGCTACGAGGACCTGTGCGTGCAGATCCTGCGCTCGGCCAGCCTGAAGCAGGGGCAGGTCGGGTAACGACAATTCAGTAAGAGTGGTAACAGAGTGAGAGGGAACTGGATCGATGTGGCATGACGTGCGAGCCTTGAATGCGACCGCCAGCTGGATTACCGCGCTGGTGGCGCTCGCCTGCATCGCGTCGGGAGCATGGTGGCTGTCGCAGCGCCCGATGTTCACGCTGCGGGCGGTGCGCGTCGAGAGCATGTACGGGATGGACCTGCAGCACGTGAACGAACTGACGGTACGCAACGGAGTGCTGGGCAAGATCAGGGGGAACTTCTTCACCTCCGACCTGGAACAGGTGCGCACCACCTTCGAGGCGGTGCCGTGGGTGCGCCGCGCCAGCGTGCGCCGCGAGTGGCCGAACCAGCTGATCGTGGGCGTCGAGGAGCACGAGGCGCTCGGCACCTGGGGCGAGGACGGGCGCCTGCTGTCGGTCAAGGGCGACGTGTTCACCGCCAACCTGGCCGAGGCCGACGACGACCATCCGCTGCCGGCGTTCGACGGTCCGCCCGGCAGCGAGAAGGAAGTGCTGGCACGCTTCGCCGAACTGCGCGGCTGGTTCGCGCAGGTGTCGCTGGTGCCGGAATCGATCAGCCTGTCGAACCGCTACGCCTGGACCGTCAGGCTGGACAACGGCATGAGCGTGGAGCTCGGCCGCGAGCAGGACCGGAATACCTTGAAAGGGCGCGTGCAGCGGCTGGTGGGCATCTATCCGCAGCTGGTGGCGCGCCTGCAGGAAGGGCGCATCGACACCATCGACATGCGCTATCCGAACGGCCTGGCGCTGTCGTCGGCGGCATTGACCGTGCCGATTGATGCCACCAAGCCGGTCAAGGCGGCGGCGAAGCCAAAAAAAGCACCTACCAAAACAACAAAGCAAACTTAATTCAAGCAGGCGACAGCAATCATGACTAAAGACGCAAAGAACCTGATCGTCGGCCTCGACATCGGCACCTCGAAAGTGGTGGCGGTGGTGGCCGAGGTGATGGCCGATGGACGCCACGAAGTGATCGGTCTCGGACAGCACGAGACCAAGGGCCTCAAGAAGGGCGTCGTCGTCAATATCGAGGCGACCGTCGAATCGATCCAGCGCGCGCTCGAGGAAGCCGAGTTGATGGCCGATTGCAAGATCCGTAACGTCTACGCCGGCATCGCCGGCAGCCATATCCGCTCGTTCAACTCGAGCGGCATGGTCGCCATCAAGGACAAGGAAGTCACCGCCACCGACGTGGCGCGCGTGATCGAGACCGCCAAGGCGGTCAACATCCCGACCGACCAGCAATTGCTGCACACGGTGCCGCAGGAATTCATCGTCGACAACCAGGAAGACGTGCGCGAGCCGATCGGCATGAGCGGCATCCGCCTCGAGGTGCGGGTGCACATTGTTACAGGTGCGGTGTCGGCCGTACAAAATATTGTAAAGTGCGTGCGCCGCTGCGGTCTCGAGGTGTCCGACCTGATCCTGCAGCCGATGGCCTCGGCCGACTCGGTGCTGACCGGCGACGAGAAGGAACTCGGCGTGGTGCTGATCGACATCGGCGGCGGCACCACCGACATCGCCGTGTTCTCCGACGGCGCGATCCGCCACACCGCCGTGCTGCCGATCGCCGGCGACCAGATCACCAGCGACATCGCGATGGCGCTGCGTACCCCGACCGGCGAAGCCGAGGAGATCAAGATCCGCTACGGCGTGGCCAAGCAGGTGCTGGCCGATCCGGGCGACGCTTTGGAAGTGCCGGGACTGGGCGACCGCGGCCCGCGTTCGCTGTCGCGCCAGGCGCTGGCGGCGGTGATCGAGCCGCGCGTGGAAGAACTGTTCGCGATGGTGCACCAGGTGGTGCGCGAATCCGGCTACGAGGGCGTACTATCGTCCGGCATCGTGCTCACCGGCGGCTCGTCCATCATGCCGGGCATGATCGAGATGGCGGAAGACATTTTCCTGAAGCCGGCGCGCCTGGGCACGCCGGAATACCGCGGCCAGCTGGCGGACGTCGTGCGCAGCCCGCGCTACGCGACAGTCCTCGGCCTGTTGATGGAAGCGAAAAAGCAGTACATGCGCGGTCATATCGTGACGCGCCAGGATGGATCGGTGAAGGCGGTCTGGCAGCGGATGAAAGAATGGTTCTTGGGGAATTTTTAAACGGATTCTCCAAAAATTGTGACAGGTGGAAACAGTTTTGGCGGTATTTGCTTCAGCGACACCAAAAATGCAACGTGTAACAGTTTTTTAATCATTTCCTACAGCGAGCGCAGCGGTTTTTCTTGGTATCGTACGAAAACATTTTTACAATATAGACGCACGTTTTCAACCTCCAGGCCTGATGACACGACATGAGGGTTGTGGCTTGGAAACGGCACATTGAGATTAGGAGTTCATCATGCAGTTCGATATGGTCGATCACGCATCACTCGGTACCGTCATCAAGGTCGTCGGCGTCGGCGGCGCCGGCGGCAACGCGGTCCAGCACATGATCAACAAGGGTGTGTCGGGCGTCGAGTTCATCGCCGCCAACACCGATGCGCAGGCGCTCAACGCGTCCAGCGCCCACAACATCATCCAGATCGGCGATTCCGGCCTGGGCGCCGGCATGCGTCCGGAAATCGGCCGCCAACTGGCCGAGCAATCGCGCGGCCGCATCGAGGATGCGCTGCGCGGCGCGCACATGGTGTTCATCGCGGCCGGCATGGGCGGCGGCACCGGCACCGGCGCCGCCCCGATCGTGGCCGAAGTGGCCAAGAACCTGGGCGCGCTGACCGTGGCCGTGGTCTCCAAGCCGTTCTCGTACGAGGGCGACAAGTGCATGCAGGTGGCCGAGACCGGCCTGGAAGAGCTGACCAAGCACGTCGACTCGCTGATCGTCATCCTCAACGAAAAGCTGGAAGACATCTACGAAGACGAATCGATGCTGGACTGGATGAAGCATGCGGACGACGTGCTGAACAACGCTGTCGCCGGTATCGCCGAGATCATCAACGTGCCGGGCCACATCAACGTCGACTTCAACGACGTGAAGACCATCATGAGCGAGCAGGGCAAGGCCATGATGGGCACCGCGACCGCCTCCGGCGTCGACCGCGCGCGCATCGCCGCCGAGCAGGCCGTGGCCTCGCCGCTGCTGGACGGCATCGACCTGTCCGGCGCCAAGGGCGTGCTGGTCAACGTCACCGCCTCGCGCGGCTTGAAAGGTAAGGAGATCAAGGAAGTCATGGCCGCCGTGCGCGCCTTCGCCGCGCCGGACGCCGCGATCGCCCAGGGCATCGCCTACGACGACGAGATGGGCGACGAACTGCGCGTGACCGTGGTCGCGACCGGCCTGGGCAAGAACAAGGCCAACATCTCGCTGGTGCAGCAGCAGCCCCAGCAAGTCCTGCGCACCGGCACCTACAACGCGCCGATGATGGGTTCGGCCACCGTGGCGGCCGGCGGCATGGGCATGGGCGCCATCAACAATGGCAACAACGCACCGGACGCCGGCATGAAGCAGCCGGCCGTATGGCGCCGCGAGCAAGCGTCGGAACAGGTGCGCGCGATGCAGAACAACGGCGTCGAGACCTACGACATCCCGGCCTTCCTGCGCAAGCAAGCCGACTGATCCCGACAAGCGCCGGCTGACCACCGGCACTGCATGATGGGGCCGGTACCGTACAATCGGTACCGGCCCTTCGCTTATCCGGCCACCTTGCTTCAATTCGGGGTCAGAGCACTTTGATTCGAGAATTCGGGGTCAGAGCACAATGCGAGCGGCCTTCAACACCAAACTTTTTCTTCGATCAGCGGCTTCCTGCCTTGAACGTTCCGCCCTTTGGCTTTTGCTCTGACCCCAAATTGCGGCGTGATTGTGCTCTGACCCCGAACTGGGCATACTTGCGGGTCCGATATCCATAACGAGGAGACGACATGACCATCCAGATCGGCGAGCGCTTGCCCGAGGGCAGCCTGGGCGAATTCATCGAGACCGCGAGCGAGGGCTGCGCCATCGGGCCGAACCTGTTCAAGGTGGCGGAGATTGCCAGGGGCAAGACCATCGCCATCCTCGGCCTGCCGGGCGCCTTTACGCCGACCTGCTCGGCGCAGCACCTGCCGGGTTTCATCAAGCTGGCCGACCAGCTGAAAACCAGGGGCGTCGACGAGATCTGGTGCGTTTCCGTCAACGACGCCTTCGTGATGGGCGCCTGGGGCCGCGAGCAGGGCGCGGGCGGCAGCGTGCGCATGATGGCCGACGGCAGCGCGGCGTTCACCAAGGCGCTGGGGCTGGACGTCGACCTGTCCGCGCGCGGCATGGGCACGCGCTCGATGCGCTACTCGATGCTGGTGCGCGACGGCATGGTCGAGCGCCTGAACATCGACAGCGCCGGCTTCGACGTGTCGTCGGCGGAAAAGCTGCTGGCCCAGCTGGGCTGAAGGCCGCCTGCCATGCTGATCAATGCCGAATCGCCGGACCAGCCCGAAGTCCGGGCCATGCTGGCGCGCCTGGACGCCTACTGCGCCGCCCTGTACACGCTCGAGAGCAACCACTTGATGGATGTCGATACGCTGCTGCGCAGCGACGCGCTGTTCCTGGTGGCGCGCGACGTCGACGGCGCCGCGGCCGGCTGCGCGGCCCTGGTCAACCGCGGCGATTACGCCGAGGTCAAGCGCATGTTCGTGGACGCGGACAAGCGCGGGCTCGGCACCGGCCGCAAGCTGCTCGACCACATCTTCCTGTTCGCCGGCATGGCAGGCCAACGCGAACTGAAGCTGGAGACCGGCATCCACCAGCCCCAGGCGATTGCCCTGTACGAGCGCGCCGGCTTCGCGCGTTGCGCGCCGTTCGGCGACTACCACGCCAATCCGCTGTCGGTCTTCATGGAAAAGCGCCTGTGACGAAAGCGGGCGCCGCCGCCGGCCAGGGTTCCAGGCTGAGCGGCAACCTGCGCAGCATCTACGCGATGCTGGCCGCGGTCGCCATGTTTTCGCTGATGGACACGGCAATGAAGCTGCTGGCCGCCGGCCTGCCGGCCATGCAGGTGGCGGCGCTGCGCGCACTGACGTCGCTGCCGCTGGTGTGCGCCTGGCTGCTGTGGCGCGGCGGGCTGCGCTCGGTGCTGCGGGTGCGCTGGCCGCTGCACCTGCTGCGCGCCGTGATCGGCATCGCGATGCTGGCGCTGTTCGCCTACGGCGTGCGCACGCTGTCGCTGGCCGAGGCGTATTCGATCTTCTTCATCGGCCCGATCCTGATCACCGCGATGTCGGTGTTCGTGCTCAAGGAACGCGTCGACGCGCGCCGCTGGATCGCCATCGCGGTCGGCATGGGCGGCGTGCTGGTCATCCTGCGCCCGAGCGGCGACGGCCTGTTCAGCCTGGCCGGGCTGGCGGTGCTGGGTTCGGCGGTCGGCTACGCGGTGTCGGCGGTCAGCGGACGCATCCTGGCGCGCACCGACCGCAGCGAGCACATGGTGTTCTGGCTGATGCTGATGATGTCGGCGGGGGCGGGCGCGCTGGCGGCGCCGGGCTGGGTGGCGCTGGAAGCGCGCCACGTGCCGCTGCTGGCGCTGCTGGCGGTGAGCGGCTTCCTGGCGCAGCTGGCGATCACCGAAGCCTTCAACCACGGCGAAGCCTCGGTGGTGGCGCCGTTCGAATACACCGCGCTGGCCTTCGGCGTGGCGATCGACTGGCTGCTGTGGAACACGCTGCCCGACCGGCTGACCCTGCTGGGCGCCGCCATCATCGTCGGCAGCGGCTTGTACCTGATCCGCCACGAAGCCGTTCACATCGAGTCGGAACATCCGTAAAAACGTGTGCTTGCGCTCAGCGGAACATGGCGGCCTCCGGCGGGCCGCCGCACCCTACTATATAATCGGCGCATGCTCAAACAACGAACCATCAAACAGCTGGTGCGCACGACCGGCGTCGGGCTGCACTCCGGTACCAAGGTCGAGCTGACCCTGCGTCCGGCCGCCGCGGGCACGGGCATCGTGTTCCGCCGCGTCGACCTCGACCCGATCGTCGAGTTCCCGTCGAATGCCGACATCGTGGGCGACACCCGCATGGCGTCGGTGCTGACCAAGGGCAACGCGCGCGTCTCGACCGTCGAGCACCTGATGTCGGCCTGCGCCGGCCTGGGCATCGACAACCTGTACGTCGACGTTACCGCCGAGGAAATCCCGATCATGGATGGTTCGGCCTCGTCCTTCGTGTTCCTGCTGCAGCAGGCCGGCGTGGAAGAGCAGGCGGCAGCGAAGAAATTCATCCGCGTGTTACAGCCGGTCGAGGTGCGCCAGGGCAGCGGCGCGGGCGAGAAATGGGCGCGCCTGAGCCCGTTCGACGGCTTCAAGCTCGACTTCTTCATCGAATTCAACCACCCGGCGGTCGACGGCACCATGCAGCGCGCCGAGGTCGACTTCGGCAAGGTCTCGTACGTGCACGACGTGGCGCGCGCGCGCACCTTCGGCTTCATGCAGGACGTGGAAAGCCTGCGCGGCATGGGCCTGGCGCGCGGCGGCTCGCTGGAAAACGCGATCGTGATGGACGAATACCGCATCCTCAACGCGGACGGCCTGCGCTACGACGACGAATTCGTGCGCCACAAGATCCTCGATGCGATCGGTGACCTGTACCTGGTCGGCAATCCGCTGCTGGCCAGCTACGAAGCCCATAAATCCGGCCACGGCCTGAACAACCTGCTGCTGCGCGAACTGCTGGCGCATCCGGACGCCTACGAGATCGTCACCTTCGACGAAAAGGAACGGGCGCCGGTGTCGTACGGGGCGCAGATGGAGCGGGAGTGGGCGCTGACCTGAGGCGCTGATTTGCAAGCGGTTTTACACGTAATGTAAATACCGTCGTCCCCGCGAAGGCGGGGACCCATACGGTGCATCCAAAGATGTCAATCCATACGGATCGCGGCATTGCCAAGGTTGTGATTCTCGATGCGCAGCATGGGTCCCCGCCTGCGCGGGGACGACGTAGCAGACGCTTCGTGTAAAGGTATGGTGCGGCGCCGATCGACGCTCTTGCCGCCTACCCCTGCCTGCGCTTCTCCGCCAGCCGCAGCAAGGCCGCGATCAGGGGCGCGTTCTGCGCCGTTTCCGGCAAGGCGTGCCCCAGGTCCTCGAACGCCTGCACCGCCGTCGGCGGCAACTGCAACGATCCTTTCGGCTGCTGCGGCTGCGGCAGCGCGCGCCCGACCTGGATCTTGATGCGCACCGATTCCACCTGCCAGCCCTTCTTTTGCAAGCCGCCCTGCAGCTTGGGCAATTGCTGCTTGAGCTTGGCGGCCACGGCGGAGGAGGGCACGGCCAGCACCAGCGCCGCGTCCTGGAAGGACAGGACGTCGCAGCCGGCATACATCGGCGGCAGGATCACGCGCACGTCCTTTTGCAGCTTGCCGATGCGCATCGCCGCCGGTAGCAGGCTGGCCAGGCGTTCGTGGGAGCGCAGGAAATCGGTGGCGACGAAGGCCGTGCGGCGGTCGCGCGTGCCGTAGACGTGGTAGGGACGCTGGTTCGGGGGAGAGGACTGCATGCATCCAACATACCACAGCCGCCCGCCCCCAGGAAGGCCGAAGCGAGGCCGAAGCGCGGACAATGCGAGCGCGCCACGATGTGTCGGCGAATGCAATTTGATAACATTTTTTGGCAAAATGCACTTGTGTTCGATGGCGTCAACCCCAAGTGTGGCCGCATCGCATGATAAAATCGGACGCTTTTTGCCCCAGGCGGTACTCGATCGATGATATGTTGATATCATCCCTGGCTTTTCGGGACTTCGAACCACTGTCGCGCGACCGGTGAACCGAACCCCAAGAACCCCTTCTCGCGGCGTACTCATTAAGAACACAGCATGTCATTCCTGACCAAGATTTTCGGTAGCCGTAACCAAAGGCTGCTCAAGCAATATCAAAAAACCGTACGCGACATCAATGCGCTCGAGCCGCAGATGGAAAAGCTGTCGGATGACGAACTGAAGGCGAAGACCCCCGAATTCAAGCAACGCGTGGCCGGCGGCGCCAGCCTCGACGACATCCTGCCGGAAGCCTTCGCGGTGTGCCGCGAGGCGGCCAAGCGCGTCATGAAGATGCGCCACTTCGACGTGCAGATGATCGGCGGCATGGTCCTGCACTATGGCAAGATCGCCGAGATGGGCACCGGCGAGGGCAAGACGCTGATGGCGACCCTGCCGGTCTACCTGAACGCGCTGTCCGGCAAGGGCGTGCACGTGGTGACCGTCAACGATTACCTGGCGCAGCGCGACGCCGAGCAGATGGGCCGCCTGTACGGCTGGCTCGGCTTGAGCACCGGCATCAACCTGTCGCAGATGGACCATGACAGCAAGCAGAAGGCCTACGGTTCCGACATCACCTACGGCACCAACAACGAATACGGGTTCGACTACCTGCGCGACAACATGGTGTACGAGCAGCGCGAGCGCGTCCAGCGCAGCCTGAACTTCGCCGTGGTCGACGAGGTCGACTCGATCCTGATCGACGAGGCGCGCACCCCGCTGATCATCTCCGGCCAGGCCGAGAACCACACCGAGCTGTACCACAGCATCAACGAAGTGCCGCCGCTGCTGACGCTTCAAATCGGCGAAGAGACGCCGGACGGCAAGGGGCAGGTCGAAGTACCGGGCGACTATACCAAGGATGAAAAGGCGCACACCGTGCTGCTGACCGAGGCCGGCCACGAAAAGGCCGAAGGCATCCTGACGAAGATGGGCCTGCTGCCGGAAGGCGCCTCGCTGTACGACGCCGCCAACATCACGCTGGTGCACCACCTGTACGCGGCGCTGCGCGCCCACGTGCTGTACCACAAGGACCAGCACTACGTGGTGCAGAACGGCGAAGTCACCATCGTCGACGAATTCACCGGCCGCCTGATGACCGGCCGCCGCTGGTCCGAAGGCCTGCACCAGGCGGTGGAAGCCAAGGAAGGCGTGCGCATCCAGAACGAGAACCAGACCCTGGCCTCGATCACCTTCCAGAACTACTTCCGCATGTACGGCAAGCTGTCCGGCATGACCGGTACCGCCGATACCGAAGCCTACGAATTCCAGGAAATCTACGGCCTGGAAACGGTCGTGGTCCCGCCCAACCGGCCGTCGGCGCGCAAGGACCGGCAAGACCAGGTCTACAAATCGGCCGAAGAAAAATACGGTGCGATGGTGGCCGACATCCGCGACTGCTACGAGCGCGGCCAGCCGGTGCTGGTCGGCACCACCTCGATCGAGAACTCGGAACTGCTGTCGGGCATCCTGAACCAGGCCAAGCTGCCGCACAACGTGCTCAATGCGAAACAGCACGCGCGCGAAGCGGAGATCGTGGCCCAGGCCGGCCGTCCGAAGATGATTACCATCGCCACCAACATGGCGGGCCGCGGCACCGACATCGTCCTGGGCGGCAACGTCGAGAAGCAGGTGCAGATCATGGAGGCCGACGCCGCCGTGGATGCGGGCGGCAAGTCGGCGCAGGCGCAGACCCTGCGCGACGAATGGCAATCGCTGCACGACCACGTGGTGGCCCAGGGCGGACTGCACATCATCGGCACCGAGCGCCACGAGTCGCGCCGCGTCGACAACCAGCTGCGCGGCCGTTCGGGCCGCCAGGGCGACCCGGGTTCCTCGCGCTTCTACCTGTCGCTCGACGATCCGCTGCTGCGCATCTTCGCCGGCGACCGCGTGCGCGCCATCATGGACCGCCTCAAGATGCCGGAAGGCGAACCGATCGAGGCCGGCATCGTGACCCGCTCGATCGAGTCGGCCCAGCGCAAGGTCGAGGCGCGCAACTTCGACATCCGCAAGCAGCTGCTCGAGTACGACGACGTCGCCAACGACCAGCGCAAGGTGATCTACACCCAGCGTAACGAACTGCTGGAAGCGGCCGACATCGCGGAACTGATCGCCTCGCTGCGCAGCGGCGTGTTCACCGACGTGGTACGTGCCCACGTGCCGGCCGAATCGGTCGAGGAGCAGTGGGACATCCCGGCGCTGGAAGCCGCGCTGGCGGGCGAGTGGGCGCTGCCGGTGCCGCTGGCCAGGATGCTGGAAGAAGAGCCGAACCTGAACGACGACGACATCCTGGAGCGCGTGCTGGCCGCCGCCGACACGTCGTACAACGACAAGGTCGGCATCGTCGGCAAGGAATCGTTCGCCGGCTTCGAGCGCAACGTCATGCTGCAGAATATCGATACGCACTGGCGCGAGCACCTGGCGGCGCTGGACCACCTGCGCCAGGGCATCCACCTGCGCGGCTACGCCCAGAAGAACCCGAAGCAGGAATACAAGCGGGAAGCCTTCGAGCTGTTCTCGAGCATGCTGGACCAGATCAAGAACGAAGTGATCCGCACCATCATGACGGTGCGCATCCAGACCCGCGAGGAAGTCGAGGCTGCCGAAGCGGCGATGCAGGCCGCCGTGGCGCAACTGGAAAACGTGAATTACCAGCACGCCGAGTTCGATCCGACCGCGGCCGATCCGGAAGACCTGCTGGCGCCGACCGCCACCACCGCGGGCGCCACCAGCGGCCCGGTGCCGTCCGGTCCGTCGATCGACTACCACGGCGTCAAGGTCGGCCGCAACGACCCGTGCCCGTGCGGCAGCGGCAAGAAGTTCAAGGCGTGCCACGGCAAGCTGGCGTAAGCCGCTTCGTGACTGGTGAAAGCTGCTCGAAGCGGCTTGAATACGTCGTCCCCGCGAAGGCGGGGACCCATGCCGAGTAACAGAATGCGCTGTTTCGGAAACACTGAGGTATTTCTCCAATAACGACTTCGGAGACTCAGCTTGGGTCCCCGCCTGCGCGGGGACGACGGTTTTCTGGCTGTTCGAAACGCTTTACGTTTCGTTTCCCTACGCTGCCTCCTTCGTCATCTTTTCGGATGGCCGTATCTGGCCTACGCTTGCATCCCCTTACGCAGCCACGCCACCGCTTCGTCGCTGATTCCCGACCCCTTGCGCAGCAT
The DNA here is from genome assembly GCF_012849555.1 of Massilia forsythiae. Taxonomy (NCBI): domain Bacteria; kingdom Pseudomonadati; phylum Pseudomonadota; class Betaproteobacteria; order Burkholderiales; family Oxalobacteraceae; genus Massilia; species Massilia forsythiae. The sequence continues at coordinate 818,754 of NZ_CP051685.1, read as the reverse complement.
CGGTTCCTCGGCGATCGCGCGGCGGAAGCCCGCAACCGCCTGCGGATCGGTGCCGACCATGTCGTGGAACAGGTCCATCCACTGCTGCCCCAGCGCCCGGGAGGCTGACTGAACGGCGTCCGGATCGAGGCGCATCTGCGCGCGCACCCGCTCGATCAGGGCGGTCCATTCGTGGCCGCGCGCGGCGTAATGGCGGCGCATGCGCGCTATCACTTCGGGATCCAGGTAACGCGACCAGATGGCGTATTTCAGCTCGCCGATCACCGCCATCATGTAGCGCATCACCTCGGGCGCCACGCCGGCCTTTTCCTGCTCGCGCGCCGCCATCAGGTTGATGCGGGCGGCGAAGTCGGCGTCGCCGCCGGTGCCGCGCCCGAAGGCCTCCAGCCAGCGTTGTCCGAAGGCCTTGGCCTCGTCCGAATCCGGCGCCACCTGTGCGCCGATCAGGCGTGACGCTTCCTCGACCAGTCCCTGCCACTGCGCCTTGACCGCTTCGTCGTGATACAGCGGCAGGCGCGCCAGTTCTTCCTGCGTAAAGTATTTTTCGTACATGCTCATCCTCTCCAGTGCGTCCAGCCAGGTGGACAGGTCCGGCTGCGCGCCGGCCGCCAGATCGCTACGAAGGCGCAGCAGCTGCTTGCGCATGTGCTGCGCTTCGGCGATTTGCCGGTCGAGCGCAGCCAGCTGGCGCTCGACCACGGCCAGCGGAGCGCCCGCCGGACTGTCCAGGTAAAGCCCGATGTCGGCCAGGCCCATGCCGAATGCGCGCAGGGCCTGTATCCGGTGCAGGCGCGCCACGTCATCGCGGTCGTAGAGCCGGTAGCCGGCATCGGAACGCGCCGAAGGACGCAGCAGCCCGATGCCGTCGTAGTGATGCAGCGTGCGCACCGTCAGTCCGGCGGCGGCGGCAAGTTCACCGACCTTCAGCATGAGATGTCCCCCGTTCTTCAGCGTGCAGGCAGGTTGGCGCCTCACGCGGCGTGAGGGTCAAGTATTTTTTGACGCCGTCAGCGCGCCACCTGGCGGAAGCGCCGCTCCTCGTGCCACAGCGTGACGAACAGCGTCATGATCACCGGCCCCACGAACAGGCCGATCAGGCCCAGCGTCTCGACCCCGCCCAGGATGCCCAGCAACACCGCCAGGAACGGCAGCTGGGTGGCGTTGCCGATCATGGTCGGGCGCACGAAGTGGTCGGCCACGAACAGGACGATGGCGCCCCATACCAGGATCGCCACCGCGGCCACGGTGGCGCCCTTGTACAGCAGCAGCGCGGCCACCGCGCCGAAGGCGAGCGGGGCGCCGAACGGGATGATAGCCAGCACGCCGGTGGCGGCCGCCCACAGCACCGCCGACGGTACCCCGGCGATCTGGTAGCCGATGCCCAGCAGGACGCCTTCGGCGAGGCCGACCAGCACCAGGCCATTGACGGTGGCGCGCACCGCCACCGGCACCTTCAGCGAATACAGGGTCCAGCGGGTGGGGCCGATCAGGTAGGCGCCGATGGCGTCCAGCTGACGCTGCAGGGCGGCGCCATCCTTGTAGAAGAAGAACAGGCACAGGAAGGCGAACCCAATGTCGATCAGGCGGTGCAGCAAGCCGCTGCCGGCGCGCTTCAGGACTTCGCTGGCCGATTGCATGCGGCCCACCGAGCCGTCCTGCAGCAGGTGCGCCAGGCCGTGCGGCTGGCCGAGCGTGGCCTGCCACCAGTCGTGGATCTCGGTGCCGGCCAGCGGGATGCGCTGCAGCCAGGCGGGCGCCGCCAGGCCGTCGGTGTTGGCGCCGGCGACCAGCTGGGCCAGCGCCGGCGCCTGGTGCGCGGCCTGGCTCACGCCCAGCGCCAGCGGCGTGATGAATACCACCGCGCCGGCGACGGTGACCAGCGCCGCGGCCAGGATCCCGCGTCCGCCGGTGGCGGCCAGCGCGCGCCGGTACAAGGGCCAGGTGGCGATGCACAGGATCGCCGCCCACAGCAGCGGCAGCAAAAAGCGCTCGGTCACGAACAGGGCGGACAGGATGATCGCCAGCGAAAAGCAGGCGCTCAGGACATCGCGTTGGTTCTCGGTCATCGGCGTCTCCGGATGGAATGAATCATCTTACCAAACCCGCAATGCCGGCAGCGCGATACGACGAGCCTGGCGCCAGCGCGCACGGCGCCCCGCGCGGTCCGCTGGCGGTACAATACCGGATTCGACAATCTTTCCTTTTGAGAACGCCATGGCCGTCAATTCCCCTCTGCCCGTCGCCGCCGAACTGAAGCCCGTCAACGGGTTCGAACTCGGCTTTGCCGAAGCCGGCATCAAGAAGCCGAACCGCAAGGACCTGCTGGTGATGACACTCGCCGAGGGCGCCACGGTCGCGGGTGTGTTCACCACCAACCGCTTCTGCGCCGCGCCGGTCCAGGTCAGCAAGGCCAACCTGGCGGCGGTGGCCGCCGGCGGCAAGCCGATCCGCGCGCTGGTGGTCAACACCGGCAACGCCAACGCCGCCACCGGCGAGCCGGGCCTGGCCAACGCACGCGCCACCTGCGACGAAGCGGCGCGCCTGCTCGGCATCGACGCCCAGCAGGTGCTGCCGTTCTCCACCGGCGTGATCCTGGAACAGCTGCCGGTGCAAAAGGTCATCGCCGGCCTACCGGCCGCGATCGCCAACCTGAAGGCCGACAACTGGTTCAACGCCGCCGAGGCGATCATGACCACGGATACGCAACCGAAGGCGGCCTCGCTGACCACCCATATCGGCGGCCACGAAGTGACCATGACCGGCATCAGCAAGGGCGCCGGCATGATCAAGCCGAACATGGCCACCATGCTGGGCTACCTGGCCATCGATGCGAAAGTGGCGCAGCCGGTGCTGGACGAACTGGTGCGCTACGCCGCCGACCGCTCGTTCAACGCCATCACCATCGACGGCGACACCTCGACCAACGATTCCTTCATCGTGGCGGCGACGGGTACCGGCGGCCTGGCGGTCGATTCGCTGGATCACCCGGACTACGAAGCGCTACGCGACGCCGTCACCGGCATCTCGCGCCACCTGGCGCAGCAGATCATCCGCGACGGCGAGGGCGCCACCAAGTTCATGACCATCAGCGTCGAGCAGGGCCGTGACATGGCCGAGTGCCGCAAGGTCGCCTACGCGATCGCCCACTCGCCGCTGGTCAAGACCGCGTTCTTCGCCTCGGACCCGAACCTGGGCCGCATCCTGGCCGCGATCGGCTACGCCGGCATCGACGACCTCGACACCAGCAAGCTCGACCTGTACCTGGACGACGTGCTGGTGGCTAGGGCGGGCGGGCGCAACCCGGACTACCGGGAAGAGGATGGCCAGCGCGTGATGAAGAACGCCGAGATCGTGGTGCGCGTGCTGCTCGGCCGCGGCGGCGCCGAAGCCACGGTCTGGACCTGCGACCTGTCGCACGACTACGTCTCGATCAACGCCGACTACCGTTCCTGAGGCGGCCCGCATGAACCAGCTGGAAAGCTTCCTGCACCGCGCCGAAGCGCTGCTGGCGCGGGTCGAGGCGCTGCTGCCGCCCGCCGCGCCGCGCGAGCCGGACTTCAAGCGCGGCTACGCGTTCCGCTGGCGCCGCCGCCAGGGCGTGAACGGCGGCGCGCATTACCTGCAGCCGGTGGCGCACGCATCGAGCATCCGCCTGCAGGACCTGCAGCACATCGGCCGCCAGAAGGAACAGATCGAGCAGAACACGCGCCAGTTCGTGACGAAGCGCCCGGCCAACAACGTGCTGCTCACGGGCGCGCGCGGCACCGGCAAGTCGTCGCTGATCAAGGCCTGCCTGAACGATTTCGCCAGCCAAGGGCTGCGCCTGATCGAGGTCGACAAGGCCGACCTGGCCGACCTGCCCGACATCGTCGACCTGGTGGCGGGGCGCCCGGAGCGCTTCGTGATCTTCTGCGACGACCTCAGTTTCGAGGAAGGGGAGGCCGGCTACAAGGCCCTGAAGGTGGCGCTCGACGGCAGCGTGGCGGCGCAGTCGGACAACGTGCTGATCTACGCGACCTCGAACCGGCGCCACCTGATGCCGGAAAAGATGTCGGACAATGCCGGCTACAAGCATGCCGACGACGGCGACCTGCACCCCGGCGAGACGGTCGAGGAAAAGATCTCGCTGTCCGAGCGCTTCGGCCTGTGGCTGTCGTTCTACCCGTTCAAGCAGGACGATTACCTGGACATCGTGGCGCACTGGCTGCGCAGCTTCGGCTGTGGCGACGAGCAGGTCGCCGCGGCGCGCCTGGAAGCGCTGCAGTGGGCGCTGGGACGCGGCTCGCGTTCGGGCCGCGTGGCCTGGCAGTTCGCCAAGGATTACGCGGGCAAGCTGCCGCAGGCGTTGCCGATGCAGGGGCAGGGCGATGCCTGAAGCGCGCGACGATCGACGCGCCACTGCAGGCGCTGGCGTGCCTGGCGCCGGCGACAAGTCCGGCAATAAGTCCGGCGCCGAGGCGGCCAGGCCGGTCGACGTCGCGGTGGGCGTGCTGATGCGTCCCAACGGCGACGTGCTGCTCGGCCAGCGGCCGGACGGCAAGCCGTATGCCGGCTATTGGGAATTCCCGGGCGGGAAGGTAGAGCCGGGCGAGGACATCTTCCACGCGTTGCAGCGCGAATTCGTCGAGGAACTCGGCGTGCGCGTGCTCAGCGCCGAGCCGTGGTGCTGCGTCGAACACGTGTACGAGCACGCGCACGTGCGCCTGTACTTCTACATCAGCCGTGAGTGGGAAGGCGAGCCGCAAGGCCTGGAAGGGCAGGCGTTCGCCTGGCAGGGGGCGTACGCGGTCAGTCCGCTGCTGCCGGCGACCATACCGTTGCTGGGGTGGCTGGATCAGGTTCGGTATCCGGCCGCATAAGGTGCCCGCCGACATATGCACGTCGTCCCCGCAAAGGCGGGGACCCATACATAGCTTCCGAAGTCGATATGCGAGCGTACCGGCTTCGTTGAATTCAGCATGGGTCCCCGCCTGCGCGGGGACGACGCTGGTGGGCATTACACACTACCGATACCACGCCCCCAACGGCATCTCCACCTTCGCCAGCGCGCGCAGCCGTTGGTACAGCAGCCTGGTCTCCAGCAGGTTGCAGATCCGCAGCGTGGCCTCCACCAGGTCGAACGGCTTGGTCAGGAAATCCTTGGCCCCCAGCGCCAGCGCGCGCCTTCTCGCTTCCTGGGTGACGTCGGCGGTCAGCACCATCACCGGGCGGAATTCGTCGGGCGGCGTATGGCGCTTCAGCTGTTCCAGCACGTCGTAGCCGTCCAGGCCGGGCATGGTGAGATCCAGCAGCACCAGGTCCGGGTCGAAGGCCGTCACCAGGTCGAGCACGCGGCGCGGGTCGACCGTGGAGACGACGTTGTCGAAGCCTTCGCGCGCCAGCATCTGTTCCAGCACCTGGATGTTGCCGGGCTGGTCGTCGACGATCAGGATGCGCATGCTCAGGATGTCGTTGGCGTTCATGCGAGCAGGCGGTCGAGGGTGGAAAAAAAGGCCGCCACGTTCAGCGGCTTGCTCAGGAAATCGTCGGCGCCGGCGGCGCGCACGCGCTCGGCGGTCGAGGGCAGGGCGTCGGCACTGAGCACGACCACCGGCGCCTGTCCGGCCGCGCCGGATGCGCGCAGGCGCGCCAGCACCTCTTCGCCCGTCATGTCGGGCAGGTGCAGGTCGAGCAGCACCAGTTCCGGTCCTTCCTCGCGCGCCACGCGCAGGCCATCCGCGCCGGTGACGGCGGAGACCAGCCGCAGGTCGGCGCGGCGCGCCATCAGGGTTTCCACCAGCGCCAGGTTGGAGCTGTTGTCTTCGATGTACAGGACGGTGCGGGCGCGCTGCCCCGTCGGCTGCGCGGCCGTCTGCACGAGCGCTTGCATCGGCGGCTGCACCGGCGCTTGCACGAGCGGCTGGAATGCGGCCGGCGCACCGGCGGGCGCATCGGCGGCCTGCAGTTCGATCCAGAAGCGGCTGCCCTGGCCGGGGGTACTGTCGACGCCGATCGTGCCGCCCATGGCGTCGGCCAGGTGCTTGGACAGCGCCAGCCCGAGGCCGCTGCCCTCGACCGGGCGCTGCTCGGCGCCCAGGCGGTCGAACGGCGTGAACAGCCTGCCCTGCAGCCGGGCCGGGATGCCGGGGCCGGTGTCCGTCACGTCGATGCGCACCCGGCCGCCGTCCGGGGATGGGTGGACATGCGCGCCGATGCGCACGCTGCCACCGGGCCGGTTGTACTTGACCGCATTGGACAGCAGGTTGAGCGTCACCTGCAGCAGGCGCTTGCGGTCGGCCAGCACGGCGGTCGCGCCGTGCCGGTCCTGGGGGCCGTGCAGGACGATGCCGTGGCGCTGCGCCTGCGGCAGCGTCAGCGCCAGCGCCTCGCGCAGCAGGCCGTGCACGTCGACCGCTTCCTGCGCCAGGTCGAGGTGGCCGGCTTCGATGCGGGTGATGTCGAGCATCTCGTCGATCAGGCCGAGCAGGTGGCGGCCGGCGCCCAGGATCTGCGCGGCGCCCTGGCGCGTGGGCGGGTCGTGCGCATCCTGCTCCAGCACCTGGGCGAAGCCGAGGATCGCGTTCAGCGGCGTGCGCAGTTCGTGGCTGGTGCGCGATAAGAACTCGGTCTTGGCGCGGTTGGCGCTTTCGGCCTCGCGGTGGGCGCGCTGGGCCTCGGCCGAGCGCGCCGCCAGCAGGCTGCTGGCCTGGGCCATGCCGGCGCCCAGCCGTCCCAGCTCGTCGGCGGCGCCCGCCACCGGCAACAGGGATTCGCCGCGCTCCAGGCGGCGCGCGTTGTCCGCCAGCGCCTGCACCCGGCCCACGATCCCGCGCGAAAACAGCAGCACCGCGAACAGGGCGCCGGCCACGCCGGCCGCGCCGGCAACGAAGGTCGCCATCATGGCGCGGTTGTGCACCTCGCTGGCGAACCCCATGCTCTGCTGGCGCAGCAGCATCTCGCGCGCCAGCATCGCCCCGATCTCGTCGCGCAGCCGGTCCAGCAAGGCTTTATTCGAGATCAGGATCGGAACCAGCTGCGGCGGCGGCGTGCTCGGGCCCAGCTTGACCAATTCGGCCAGGCCCTGGCGCTTCTGTTCCGACAGCAGCGTCAGGCGGCCGAAGCGCTCGGCCTGTTCCGGGTCGCGGATGCGCGAGCGCAGCCGCGCCAGGGTGCGCGGCAATTCCACGTTGGCGACCCGGTAGCGGTCGAGGAAGTTGTCGACGCCGGTCAGCAGGTAGCCGCGCACGCCGGTGGCCGCTTCCGCCAGCAGCGTGTGCACTTCCTGGATGTCGTGCTGGATCTGCAGCACGCGCTGCACGTCTTCCTGGGCGCGCTCGGTCTGGCGCCCGATCACGTAGCCGGACACCAGCGCGCCGAACAGCACCGCCAGCGGAAAGGCGATCACGATCAATCCCTTGGTGCGCAGCGGGCGGTCGGCCCACCACGACGCCATCGCGCCGATCACGCGCATCATGGTTTGATTCCCGAGCCGACGAAGCCCAGCTCCACCGCCAGCGCCGCGGCTTGCGTGCGGTCGCCCAGCGCCAGCTTGTGGATGATGCGCTCCACGTGCACCTTCACCGTGCCGGTGGCGATGCCCAGCTTCCGGCCGATGTCGGCATTGGTCAAGCCCTGCGGCAGCAGGGCCAGCACCTCGCGTTCGCGCGCGGTGAGCGGCGCCAGCACCTGCTCGATGCGGCGCGCCGCCTGCACCGGACGGATCGCCGCGCCGTCGTGCGCCGCCATGGCCAGCATGGTGCACAGGGTTTCCAGCGTCTGCAGGTCGCTCGGGTCGGGGTCGGCCAGCGCCTTGCGGCTGACCAGGGCCAGCACGCCGGCGGTCGCGCCGCGCGCCGTCAGGGGCAGCAGGATCTCCATGCCGACGACGCCGCCGGCCGGCAGCGGCAGGCGCGAGACCACGTTGCGCCGCACGAGGTGGCTCGAGGTATGGCCTGCAAGGTGGTCCGCGATGCGGCCTGTGATTCGGCCGGCATCCGGCTTCAGCACCGCCGCCAGCGCGCCGTCCGCCGTGAAGCGCGCCCCGGCCGGCAGCACCGGTCCCCTGGACGCCCTGATGCGCAGCGCGTCCGCCTCGCACAGCAGCAGCGCGCCCGCTTCGAAGGCGGAAAACTCCAGCGCCAGGCCGAGTACGGCGGCCATGGCATCGTCGCCGCCGGCGCCGGCCAGCACACGGCCGGCATCACACAGCACGCGCAGGCGGGCACTATTGGACTGGTCGCTGCGGTAGCGTTCGCGCAGCGCACGGGCGCTCGGCGGCGCGTCTGTCAATACGTTCTGGTCCATACGCCGCAGTATATGCCATTCGACATATGCCGGGTTAGGCTTGATGGCAGACTGCGGCATGCGCCGGTTTCTCTAAAGTGGGTCCTGTCGCGCCAACAACGTATTTCGATAGACGCGACGTACCGAAAGCCACCCTAGGAGAATTGTCGTGAAACGTGTTCTGATCATTGCTGCCATGCTCGCCGCCGCTGCCACCGCCACCGTCCAGGCCCGCGACCTGCCCAAGGTCTATGGCGAGGAAGCCACCGTACCCGCCAACGGCGCGGAAAAGGAGATCGCGGCACTGTTCGACCATTGGGAAGCGGCGCTGGAAACCGGCAAGCCGGAAGAGATGGTCAAGCTGTATGCCAGGGATGGCGTGCTGCAGCCGACCGTGTCGAACCGCGTGCGCACCACGCCGGCCGATATCCAGGATTACTTCGTGCACTTCATGGCGCTCAAGCCGCACGGCCACATCAACTACCGCCAGATCCGCCTGCTGGGTCCGGACACCGCGCTCGACAGCGGCGTCTACACCTTCGACATCGTCCGCGACGGCAAGCCGGCCAAGGTGCAGGCGCGCTACACCTACGTGTACGAAAAGATCGGCGGCGAGTGGAAGATCATGAACCACCATTCGTCGGCGATGCCGGAGCAGGTGGTGGTGGAAAAAGTCGTGGCTGAAAAGGTGGCGGCGAACTAATCGTCGCGGTCGTCGGCTGCGCGGCCGTTCATGCGGCGCCGCGCCCGGTTGCGCCGTATGCGGTCGGCCAGCGCGGCGATGCGCTGGCGGCTCCCCTCCTGCGGGCGGCGCCGCCAGCGCTCCGGCAGGCAATCGGCGGCATCGGAGGCGCAGTCGAGCGCGTCGCACACCTTCCCGGCGCCGCTGCGCGCATGCGCGTCGCAGCCGGGCAGGTCGCAATCGCACGACGGCACGTCGCAGAAGCCGCCCTGGCGGCCCGGCAGCGGGGGGCGAACCTGCGCACGCCGGCCCGGCGGCGCGGCGGCGCCAGGCGTGCCCGATAGCGCGAGCGGCGCGGGCGGCGCGCGCCGGTGCACCTGGCCGCACAGCGCCAGGCGGCGGTCGAGCAGGCCGAGTCCACGGCGCAGGCCGAAGCGTTCGATCACGCGGTAGCCGTAGGCCGAGCAGCTGTCGGCGCCGGTGGCGGCGCGCAGGGCGCAGCAGAATCCCTTGTGCGGCGACAGCCAGCGCTGGTAGGCGCGGATCGCGGCCAGCGCGCACCGCGTGGCCCAGGCGCCGCTCACGTATGAATGAAGCGTCCGCCCGCGAAGGCCCAGTTTTCCCAGGCGGTTTCCTTGAACACCACCATCACGTTCTCGGGGTCCAGGCCGGCCGCGCGCAGCCGGTCCATCAGTTCGCCCAGCAGCTTTTTCTTGACCTTGACGCTGCGCCCGACCGACCACAGGATCTCGATCAGCACGAAGTCCCCGTTGCGCGCGCCGGCGACGTCGGGATAGGCGGGGTCGTAGCGGAAGTCGGCGGCGTCCAGCTCCAGCACGCGCTGGAACTTGTCGGTATCCGGCACGCCGCTCGACACCAGGCTGGCATGCACGGCATCCAGCACGGCCGACTTGAATTCGCTGCTTTTCGGTTTGCGGACGGTCAGGGTCACGAGCGGCATGATTTCTCCAAAACGGATGCAGGAGCGCGCGATGCGCACCCTGGGAAGCCGGCCGTTCGGCCGTTCAGCGTTCGGGCGCGTCGTCGTCGCGCGTTTCTCCCGGCGACGAGCCCGGGATCGTGTACTTTTCTTCGGCCCAGGCGCCCAGGTCGATCTGCTTGCAGCGTTCGGAACAGAAGGGACGGTATGGATTGGCTGGCGTCCACTCGACCTTCTGGCCGCAGGTTGGACAGGATACGACGGTCATGACAGCGATTCTTTACAATGCGAAGGATTCAAAAATTGCAGAGCGTGAGCTCGAACGGCACGTCTTCTTCCAGCGGCTTGGGCTTCAGGTCGCCGCCCTGGGTGGTGAAGCGCACCCACAGCATGTACTTGTTGGCCGAGATCTCGGGGATCGCGCCCAGGTTCTCGTCCAGCGCCAGGCGCAGCATCTGGTACACCTTCCCCTGCAGCATCTGCTGGTAGCTGCCGGCCACGGCGATCATCTTGACCGGTCCGCCGGAATCGCGCAACAGGCGCAGCACCAGGGACAGCGCGTCGAACAGCGGCGCCAGCGGCGCGAACCAGGCCATGATGTCGGCGTAGCGCTGTCCGGCCGGGCGCTTTTGCCAGGCGTAGTAGGAGGGCAGGTCGAATTCGCAGGCGCCGCCGGGGATGATGGTGCGGCCGCGGATGCTCATCAGCCATTCGTTGTCGCGCACGTTCTGGCCGGTCTTGCCCTGGGCGTTCACCAGCGCGTTGCTGACGGTGTCGAGTTCGCCCAGCACCGCGTCCAGCATCTCGCTGGCGACGTTCGGATTGCTGCGGTAGGTGAGCAGGCTCTGCTTCTGGCGCTCCAGTTCCTGCAGCAGGTCGGACTTCAGGTCGGCGCGGCCGGCCACTTCCAGCATGTCGAAGATCGTCGCGAGCGCGACATGGTGCTGCAGCGGGTGTTCCTGATCGACGAAGAATTTGAACTTGCCGTACAGGTCTTCCAGCCGCAACAACGTGCGAATGCGCTCGTTGAATGGGTATTCGTAGACGATCAAAATGACATTCCTTTGAATGAAGAATCCACCATCAAAATGGATTCTCGGCAGGCGTGCGCATGCCGGCGGTACTGGACTGACGAGCAACCCCGTGATTCTGAACCATGATGGCCAAAATTACAAACGTCCGTTCACTGCGGTTTTCGATCTTGCCACTTCATCAAGGTAAAAGGCGTGCAGGCGTTCCACCTGCGGCAACAGGGCCTCGGTGCCGGCATCGTTGACGATCACGTCGTCGGCTTCCTGCAGGCGGCGCGCGCGCGTCACCTGCGCCGCCATGATGGCGCGCACCTGCGCTTCCGGCAAGCCGTTCCTGGCCATCACGCGCCGCACCTGCACCTCTTCCGGGCAGTCGATCGCCAGCACGCGCGCGACACGCTCGCGCCAGCTGCCGGATTCGATCAGCAGCGGCACCACGAACAGCACGTAGGGTCCGGTCGCCGCCAGCGCGGCCGCCGCGGTGGCGGCGCGGATGCGCGGATGCAGGATCGCTTCCAGGCGCGCGCGCGCATCGGGATCGTCGAACACCAGCTTGCGCATGCGCGCGCGGTCGAGCGCGCCGTCCGGCGTGGCGTAGCCGGGGCCGAAGGCCTCGACCAGCGCCGGCATGGCCGCGCCCTGCGGCGCGGTGAGGGAATGGGCGATCAGGTCGGTGTCGACGACGCTGGCGCCGCGCGCGGCGAACAGGTCGGCGACGGTGGTCTTGCCGCAGCCGATGCCGCCGGTAAGGCCGACCGCGAAGGGGGGAGGTGAGGGAAGCGGGCCTTGTGGTTCCATGTGCATCTCCGGCCCGGCCGCGGGCCTAGACAGTCAGTCCCAGCAACAGGCGCATGACCGGTGTTCCGTAGAAGAGTGCGATGATACCAGCCCCGGCGAGATACGGGCCGAACGGAATTTGCTGCTCGGGCCGGATGCGCCTGAACAGGATCAGCGCGACGCCGACCACCGAGCCGACGCCGGCCGACATCAGGATCAGGGCGGGCAGCATGCTCCAGCCGAACCAGGCGCCGAATCCGGCCAGCAGCTTGAAGTCGCCTTCGCCCATGCCGATCTGGCCGCGCACCATCCGGTACAGGCGCGACACGGTCCACAGGAACAGGTAGCCGGCCACCGCCCCGATGACCGCATCGCGCAGCGGCACCAAGGTGCCGTTCAGGTTGACCAGCAGGCCGAGCCACAGCAGCGGGTAGGTGAGCACGTCCGGCAGGGTCTTGGTATCGTAGTCGATCAGCGTCAGCGCCACCAGGATGCAGCCGAACGCCAGCGCTGCCAGGCCGAGCCAGCCGCTGCCGAAATGCCAGACCAGCGCCGCCGCCAGCAGGCCGGTAACCGCTTCGACGATCGGATAACGCGGCGATATCGGCGCCTTGCACTGGCTGCACTTGCCGCGCAGGACCAGCCAGCTGACGATCGGGATGTTTTCCAGCGCCGTGATCTGGTGACCGCAGTGCGGACAGCGCGAGCGCGGCACCATCAGGTCGAAGCGGTCCTGGTGCGGCAACGCCGTGCCGGCCTGGTAGGCGATGTAATTGTCGATTTCGCGCTGGTCCATGATCGGCAGGCGGTGCACCACGACGTTCAGGAAGCTGCCGATCAGCAGGCCGACAAGTCCCGCGCCGACGCTGGCGAAGACGCTGGCCGGCGCGGCATCGGCAAAGGGGGCAGGCAGCGCGAACAGCGCCGCAGGGATGGCGAGCCAGCCGGTCCAGGCGCTGGCGGCTGCGGCCAGTTTGAACAAGCCATTGCCGATGAAGGATTTTCTGGTCAGTTGCTCCAGAAGGAAGTTGACTGTCCACAGCACCATGTAGGCGGCGAAAGCGCTGAAGACCGCGTCATGCAGCGGTGCGATGAAGCCGTTCAGGTTGGTCAGCAAACCCAGCCACAGTAATGGATAGACGAGATCGTCGGCAATGGTCCTGGTATCGAGCAGGATCAGCAGGATCGGTATCAGCAGATAGGCGCCTCCCAGCACTGCCAGGCCCGGCCAACCGCTGCCGAAATGCCACACGAGCGCCGCCGAGACCAGGCCGGTGATTGCTTCGACCAACGGGTAGCGTGCCGAAATCGGCGCCTTGCACTGGCTGCACTTGCCGCGCAGGACCAGCCAGCTGAGGATGGGGATGTTTTCCAGTGCCGTGATCCGGTGGCCGCAATGCGGGCAGCGCGACCGTGGCGTCATCAGGTTGAAGACGTCCTGGTGCGGCAATTCCTTGCCGCTTTCATCGGCGATGTAATTGTCGAGTTCGCGCTGCGACATGATCGGCAGGCGGTGCGCCACCACATTCAGGAAGCTGCCGATCAGCACACCGAAGAGGGCGGCAACGATGGTTGCCGCGACTGTCGCGGGCGCGGCAAAGAGGAACAAGTCCGGTTGCATAGGGAGTAAGTTGGCGAGGGTTTCTGTGAATCAACCTATTGTAGAAGTATTTGTGTCGCTTTGGAGCAATACCGAGGCATCGGCGCGACAGTATCGACAGCGGCGGCGTCAAAGGCATCGGCCGGACACCCATGGCGTCATCCGATTATTTAGATTATGATGAAACCAAGGTAATTCATCTCATCGACGGCGGGAGGCAACATGAGTGCGGCCCTGAAACAGGATACATCGGCGATTTCCACCTTGGCCGGTGCGCCCGAGGATGTGCGCAGGAAGCTCGAAAAGCTGGATGTCGAGCAGGTCGTGGCCCTCGGATTCGCCCCCGCCAGCGCGCGCGAGACCGAAGCCATCACCGAGACCATGGCCAACGTGGTCCACATCGTGCGGCGCCTGGTGGAAACACAGCGCCGCGAATCGCTCGAAATGATCGTCGAGGCGCTGGTGCCGAAGACGCCGCCCACGCCCAACGAACTCAAGGAAGCGGCCATGCTGGCGCGGGCGCGCACCGCGGTGATCGGCAGCGGCGACTGGCTGACCGCGGCGCAAGTCGCCGACATGGCGCAGTTCAGCGCCAGCAACCCCAGCGCCCAGCCCAACAAGTGGAAGCGCGACGGCGCCATCTTCGCCATCCGCCATCACGGCATCGATTATTTTCCCGCCTATGCGCTGGATGCGCACACCGGCTACCGCCCGCGCAAGGCCATGGCCGACATATTGAAGGCCTTCGGCGCCGCCAAGGATGGCTGGGGCCTGGCCTACTGGTTCATGTCCGACAACGGTTACCTGGGCGGCAAGCGCCCCAAGGACGTGCTGGCCGCCGACCCGCAACGGGTACTCGCCGCCGCCCGCGACGAACTGGAAGGCCCGCTCCATGGATGAGGCGGCAATTCTGCCGTCCGGCGATCTTCCGCCGCATGACTTGCACGTGTCGCGCACTACCTGGCCGCAAGACTGCCTCTTCCACCGCATCCACCTCGAGCGCTACGGCGCCGACGCCTTCAATCCCGGCATGCTGGGCAATGCCCGCTTCAGCCCGATCCAGGACGCCGCCGGCGCCCCGGTCCCGACCCTGTACGGCGGTGCCAGCTTCGTCTGCGCCGCCATGGAAACAGTGTTCCACGACGTGCCTTTCACGGCCGGCTTCAAGACCTACGACAAGGCCAAGCTGGCCGGACAGGTGCATTCGCGCCTGCGGCCGCTGCGCGACCTGGTGCTGGCCGACCTGGGCAGCAGGACGCTGCGCAAGCTGGGCGTGGCGCGCAACCGCCTGATCGACACCGACAAGGACCGCTATCCCGTCACGCGCCGCTGGGCCGCGGCCATCCACGCCGCCTGTCCCGACGTGCAGGGCCTGTGCTGGACCTCGCGCCAGGACGACAGCGCGCGCGCCATGGTGCTGTTCGGCGACCGCATCGCGCCCGCCACGCTGCGCCGCGAGGGCGCCACGCGCAGCCTGACCGCGGACCCGGCCGCGTACGGCGAACTGCTGGCGCTGGCACAGCAGATCGGCGTCGATATCGTGCCGGGCACGATGTCCTGACGTTTCATGTCCTGACGCTTTACAATCGGCGCAAGGAGGGTCGCAGCGATGAGCAGGTATACCCATGTGATCGGCAGCCGCACCTACGTATTCGCCGATTTGCGCGAATTGCTGGCCAAGGCCACGCCGGTGCGTTCCGGCGATTACCTGGCCGGCGTGGGCGCCGCCAGCGCCGAGGAACGCGTGGCCGCGCAGATGGCCCTGGCAGCGCTGCCGCTCACGCGCTTCCTCGACGAAGCCGTCATCCCCTACGAAGAAGACGAGGTCACGCGCCTGATCGTCGATACGCACGACGCCGCCGCCTTCCAGCCGGTCCGCCACCTGACGGTCGGCGACTTGCGCGACTGGCTGCTGGGCGACGCCGCCGACGGCGCCACGCTGGCACGGGTGGCGCCCGGCATCACGCCGGAAATGGCGGCGGCGGTCTCGAAGATCATGCGCATCCAGGACCTGGTGCTGGTGGCGCGCAAATGCCGCGTCGTCACGCGCTTTCGCAACACCATCGGCCTGGCCGGCACCTTGTCCACGCGCCTGCAGCCGAACCACCCGACCGACGACGCCTCCGGCATCGCCGCCAGCCTGTTCGACGGCCTGATGTACGGCGCCGGCGACGCCGTCATCGGTATCAACCCGGCCACCGACAACGTCGGGCAAGTGACGCGCATCGTCGGCATGCTCGACGAGATCATCGGCCGTTATGGCATTCCGACGCAAAGCTGCGTGCTGACCCACATCACCAACACCATCGCCGCGATCGAACGCGGCGCGCCGGTCGACCTGGTGTTCCAGTCGATCGCCGGCACGCAAGCCGCCAACGCCAGCTTCGGCATCGACCTGAAGCTGCTGGAAGAAGGACGCCAAGCCGCGCTGTCGCTGGGACGCGGCACGCTCGGCAGCAACGTCATGTATTTCGAGACCGGCCAGGGCAGCGCACTGTCGGCCGGCGCCCACCACGGCGTCGACCAGCAGACCTGCGAGGCGCGCGCCTACGCGGTGGCGCGACGGTATCAGCCGCTGCTGGTGAACACCGTGGTCGGCTTCATGGGGCCGGAATACCTGTACGACGGCAAGCAGATCACCCGCGCCGGCCTGGAAGACCATTTCTGCGGCAAGCTGCTCGGCCTGCCGATGGGCTGCGACGTCTGCTATACCAACCACGCCGAGGCCGACCAGGACGACATGGATGTTCTGCTGACCATGCTGGGCGCGGCCGGCTGCAACTTCGTCATGGGTATTCCGGGATCGGACGACATCATGCTGAACTACCAGACCACGTCGTTCCACGATGCGCTGTATGCGCGCCGGGTGCTGGGCCTGTCGCCGGCGCCGGAATTCGCGGCCTGGCTGCGCAGTATCGGCATCTTCGAAGGCGAGGGCGTGGCACAGCTGGGGCAGGGCGTGCCGGCGGCGTTCCAGGGCGCGCTGCTGCAACTGTCCGCAAAGGAGACCTCATGAGCGAGCCCACCGTGATCGACAATCCGTGGCAAGCGCTGCGCCGCTTCACCGGCGCGCGCATTGCCCTGGGCCGCGCCGGCATCAGCCAGCCGACCGCGGCGCAACTGGCGTTCCAGCTCGACCACGCGCGGGCGCGCGATGCGGTGCACCTGGCGCTGGACGTGCCGCGCCTGCGCCAGGCGTTGGAAGAGGGACTGCCGTCGCTGCCCGGGCCGTGCCTGCTGCTGCACAGCGCGGCGGCCGACCGTCACGTCTACCTGCAGCGGCCGGACCTGGGACGGCGGCTGGATGCGGCCTCGCGCGCGGCGTTGCACGCGCATGCGGCTTCGCGGGCCGGTGGATACGACCTGGCCGTGGTGCTGGCCGACGGCTTGTCGGCGCTGGCGATCGAGCAGAATGCCTTGCCCTTCCTGCAGGCGCTGCAGGCGCGCATCGCCGCGCAAGGGTGGTCGCTGGCGCCGCTGGCCATCGTCGGGCAGGGGCGGGTGGCGGTCGGCGACGAGGTCGGCGAATTGCTGGGGGCGCGGATGGTGGTGGTGCTGGTCGGCGAGCGGCCTGGTCTCAGCTCGCCCGACAGCATGGGGCTGTACATGACTTGGCAGCCGCGCGTGGGGCTGACTGACGAGAGCCGCAATTGCATTTCGAACGTGCGGCCGGCGGGGATGCAGTGTGCGGAAGCGGCGGCCAGGCTGCATTGGCTGCTGGCCGAGGCGTGGCGGCGCGGGGGGAGCGGGGTGGGGTTGAAGGATGAGTCGGGCGGGGACTTGATTACACCGTCACAGACTGGTAAGACTTTCTTGTTGTAACTACAAATAGTGCAATAGCCAAGCTATTTCATGGTGCTCTGAAAATTTATGCGCTAATAGTTTATTGCGTAATGTCAGTAATAAAGTCATTTACGATAAACGCAACAGTAAATAGCTAGTTGCGATAACGCATTATTTATCATTGATCGGTCGCCAATAATTCTTCCTTGGGTCAGCACCTGACTCGCTTATCCAGGAAGGAACAGACCATGGCAGAAGGCGATACAGCTCAGGCGCTCGACCTGATGCAATATACCCTTGTCACACGTGACCGCCCAATTGGCCTTGCCTTGGCACAGTCAGGAGGCCTACCTGCCGATCTGTTGCTACCGCAGCGGTTGATCGGAAAGGAAGCCATGTTCGATGGCTTCGTTTATCGCGTCTTGTGTGTTTCAAAAAATGCACAGTTAGCCCTGAAAGAATTTATCGGGTTGCCGGCTGAATTGCGTATCGTTACCGATAGGGGCCAACAGCGCCGCATTTGCGGCATCGTCACAGAGATGGCATCCGGCCAGAGCGATGGAGCACTCGCGACCTATCAACTCACGATACGCGATGCCTTATCGGTCATGGACAAGCGAATCAATACCCGCATATTCCGCAATCAGAACGAATTGGACGTCGTCAAAATAATTCTTGGCGAATGGCTCAAGCGCAGCGGTGTATTGTGTGCGAGCTTCGATTTTCATATCGAAGCTGGGCTCGACAGCAAATTTCCGAAACGCGAATTCATCATGCAGCATAACGAGTCCGATGCTGCGTTCATCCGGCGTCTGCTGCAACGACGTGGTATCGCATGGTTTTTTCGCAGTGGATTACCGCAGCGTGGCGATAGACATAATCAGGTCGATGCTATCGGCCATACCCTGGTCATGTTCAAGGACCCGCGTCGACTACCACGCAATATGGCGGAGAGCGTTCGTTTTCACCGTGATGCGGCTACCGAACAGCGTGATGCCGTCACCGGATGGAGTGCCGCACGTTACCTGCAACCTGGCAGTTCGTCCTTGCATAGT
Source organism: Massilia forsythiae (assembly GCF_012849555.1). NCBI lineage: Bacteria > Pseudomonadati > Pseudomonadota > Betaproteobacteria > Burkholderiales > Oxalobacteraceae > Massilia > Massilia forsythiae. Next base: position 800,624 of record NZ_CP051685.1, on the reverse strand, counting down.
TGGGACTACAAACAGCCATCCGGTGGCGCGTTCATGGCAGCGCATTCACAATCCGTCGTCGACCAAGGCAAACGCGGGAACGAAGTGGCTGCCACGCTTGATGATTATTGCGTCATGGCGCCGCATGCTGGTAACGATGCACGTGACCTCGGCGAACTGGCCGATGCACGCATGGCGTACTATGAATATGAGGCCAAATCTTTTTTCGGCGAAGGCGGTATACGCGACTTTGCAGTGGGCGAATGGTTCAGTCTCGAAGGACATTCGGAAATCGATACCCATGTGGCAAGCGAACGCGAATTCGTGATCACGGCTCAGCAGATCGCGGCTGCCAATAATCTGCCTGTCGAGATCAGCGCCCGGGTCGCGCGTCTGTTCGGACGTAATGGTTGGGATCAGGGAGATTATGCGGTTTTCACCGACGACGCCAAGCGGCCGGTTCGTTACCAGTCGCGCTTCACCTGCGTGCGGCGCGGCATTCGCATCGTGCCGCCGCCTGCCATGCTGCTGCGCCCGGCATTACAGACGGCCATCGTGGTCGGTCCGGCCAAGGAAGAGGTGTGGTGCGACGAACTTGGGCGCGTCAAGATCCGTTTTGCGGAAATGCGTCCGCAAGACCATGCGCATGCAGGCGGTGCCGGCAGCGCCAATTCGGACGCAGACTCGGCTTGGGTACGTGTGGTGTCCGGCTGGGCCGGCAGTGCCATCGGCCCGCATGGAGAGGCCGGCACACGCTTGTTGCCGCCCGTTGGTACCGAAGTCCTGGTCGACTTCGCTGGCGGCGATCCTGACAAGCCTATCATCATCGGTCAGTTGTACAACAGTGCTGCGCCGCCACCTGCGTTTCGCCATGAAGGCGAACTACCGACAACCAGATACCAAGCAGGAATCCGCTCGCGCGAGGTGGGTGGCAAGCGCGGTAATCAGCTGCGGCTGGATGACACGTCGGGCCAGATCAGTGCGCAACTGGCAAGCGATCACGCCGCGACCGAGCTGAATCTCGGATACCTGACCGAGCCACGCCAGGATGGCAGGGCGGCGCCCCGCGGCGAAGGTGCGGAGTTGCGCAGCGAGGAAGCGATCGCCCTGCGCGCCGCCAAGGGCATCCTGCTCAGCAGCTGGAAATTACTCGGCGGTGCACGCACGAAAGGCAGCCAGCTTGCACGCGAGGATTTCCTGATGCTGCTGCGCGAATGCGGTGAACTGTGCACGTCTCTCGGCAAACATGCGGCTGAACACAACGGCCTACCGATCGATGGCAAGGAGCAGGACGAATTGCTGGCCTGCTTCAAGCAATGGGAGGACGGCAGCAATACCGCACCCGATGCGGTCGAGCCGGGCCAGCCGGTGATCGGGATCACCTCCCCGGCCGGCATCGGCTTCGCCAGCAGCAAGGCCATCGTCACCTACTCGGCACGCAATATCGATAGCGTGGCCCAGCGACACCTGCAACTGACCGCCGGCCAGCATATCGGCGTACATGCCGGCAAAGGGATTTCACTGTTCGCTCAAAACGATGGACTCAGTGCCATCGCCCATTTCGGCAAGCTGCTGCTTCAGAGCCAGCACGACGACACCGACGTCAACGCCGCCAAAAACCTGAAACTGAGCGCCACCGACGGCATGGCCACGATTTCCGCCAAGGTGATCCTGCTGGTGGCAGAAGACGGTTCTTTCCTGAAACTGGGCGACGGTGCGCCTGTGCTGGGCAGCAAACAGCCGCTCACGTTCCACGCGCCGGATTTTCTCTACGACGAACCGGAAACCATGGCGGCGCAATTCCCGGCTTTCGGCAAGGGCGGTGCCGATCAGAAGCTGGCGGTGCACTACGCACCTGGTATTCCGCTCGAGAACGGCGAACGGCCGCCCGGTGGCGCCGTCAAGGACGCGAAACTGAAGATTGCCCTCAGCGATGGTACTGCGCTTCAGGCGCGTAGTGGCGCCGACGGCAAATCCGACCTGATCGAGCGCGATGCGATGCACATGGCCGATATCGGTCTGTTGCGTGGTGGCGACCAATAATTTTCTGGAGCGAACATGAGCGGCAAGTATCCAAAACCGGAATACGTGGCGAGCCAGACCAGTACTGTGCTACAGCACAAGCGGGCCGCCGACAAGATCATCGAGCACCCACGTGACAAGCCGGGCAACATCATCATCATCCATGGCGTGAACGATGTCGGTAGTGGCTTTGGCGAGGTGGAAGAGGGCTTGTGCGCCGGGCTGGAACAGCGCTTGTTCCGCCATTTCAAGCCGGCGGCCTATACAGCACCGACCGACAAGGACGAGGTCGTGGACGACCCGGACCTGGTGTATTTCAAGCGCAAGACAAACAAGGAAACGGATAGCCCGGTAATTCCGTTTTACTGGGGTTTTCGGGAAGTCGGGAGCGAGACAAAAACCGTCAATGGCCAGAAGACCGATCGATACGGCAACCGCCTCGACAAGGATTTGTCGAAAGGCGGCGGCCCATTCGGCAATGCCACCAGCACGCTGCCCGATATGTGGAATCGCGGTGTCGGAGCACCGGTCGATGTGATGCGCGATCCTCTGCGGCCACTGAAGGATGGCCCCGGGCACATGTACATGGTGCTGGCCGCGCGCCGCATGGCGGCCCTGGTGTCGATGATCCGCGACTACGAACCCAAGGACACGGTGACGATTGTCGCCCACAGCCAGGGATGCCTCATCAGCTTGCTTGCCCAGGCATTCCTGATGGAAATGGGCGAGCGCACGGCCGACGCATTGATCCTTACGCATCCGCCGTACAGCCTGGAAGATGAATGGAAATTGGCTGCCAGTGCCGTCAGTTTATTTTCAGGCGGAACCGACGAAGTAATGAAGCCGCATTACGACAAGATTTCGGGAGTGCAAAGTTTGCATGGAAGATTACAGACGCTGGTCAACATCGTGCAGGGCATTGCGAAAGCCAAGGCAACGGCACCGGTTTTTGCACAGATCACCGAGACTGGTTGCAATGGCATGGTCGAAGGTCGCTGGAAGCCGGACGGCGACCGTGATAACCGGGGCAAGGTATATCTATATTTCAGCCCGGAGGACATGACAGTCGCATTGGAGAACATGCGCGGTATCGGCTGGCAAGGTATACCGGACCATATCGAAGGTTTACAGGCAAGTTACGAATCGGTGAAAAAGAAGTGGGGCCGTGGCGGCGATGTCGATATGGTGCGACGGCAGGAATGGACGCCGCACTCGGTCAAACGCCAGCCGCTGAAGGAGCTTGGCGACAGCTTCCGTCAGCGGGTGTTCACCGCCAAGCAGCGCCCGGATCCTCGCACCAGGAAAGCGGCACCGGTACTGGTCGGCCTGCCACCGCACGACTTCGTGCTGCGTGTGGCAGGCGAGGACGATCACGCGCACGTCGAGTCCAGCGGAAGAAGTTTGCGTAGTTCGCTGCCGATAGCCACATGGCCGCCACATCCTGAAGACAAACCCGAGCAACGACGTCTCGGTATCCGCACGATCAATGGCGAAGCACTGGCCAAGCCGTGCCTGGCCGATATGCGCGGCAACCAGATCGATGCCGACAGGATCCCGGCGAACTCGATGCATGCCAACCTGAAGCCTGCCGATCGCGGTCCATGCGAAGAAGTGGATCCTATCACTGCGGCGATCGCCGTCACCGCCAGTGGCGGACTCCAAGTGCAGCGCGAACAACGGCCGGACCCGACGCTGCGGAGCACATCCCCTGGCATCCAAGTCGGCCAAACCGGGCGGGTTCATTCTGGCGGCACGACACAAGACCTTGGCAAAGCGGAACTAGATCGGATGACGGCTTCATACAACAAGGAACGTTTTCCTGATGGTACCGACCCGAACGACAACTTTACCGTGATACGCGCCATTCGCTACCCGGACGGCAAGGTAATGGCGGACATCATGGAAAGCCCGAACGCGGCGCGCCGGCGCTGGCAACATGAAGTGTCCGCCAAATCCTTTCATAGCGCGATCTTTGACAGCCGCAAGAACCACAGCCAGGTGACGGCGTATGACGTTGCCATCGGCAGCGGCAAGGCATCGAGCGATCCCAATTTCTACGCCTACCTGTGTGCGGTGGCGGACTGGCGACTGAAAAATCCTCCGCCTAGGGACCAGCTTCGTCCAGGAATGATGATCTGGAGCGAATTCATTACAAAGTACAGCGCTTATCTCGGATGCGAGCCCAAGTGGCGACGTGAACTGATAGAAGGCAATGTGGCTTATTACAGCAGCGGACGATTGCCGACGTGTTTGCCCTTATTGACAGGAAAACTATGTGACATCGTGATATCGGAAACGAAGAGTGGAAGCCGGATCAACCGGCCGGATTTGCCGACGGAGAAAACATGAGTGCGCCGACTTTTGTTGAAGACAAGGTGGCGGTTAAGCAGCCCAAGGCCTGGCGCTATGTTGCCGGCGCGGTGGCGAGTTTTCCAATCGTGCTTCTACTGTGGCTGATGTTCGATTTTCAGGTATTGCACCCGGAATTATCCAATGCTGACATGGAGACGACGATGGACAAGATCAGGTGGTTCGGCGTGCCGCTGATAGCGGTTGCGCTGCTGTTCGGTACTGGTTGGCTGGTTGCGGCCTTCAGGGCCAATGCGCGTTCGCAAGAGTGGGAGCAAAAGACGCGGCATCTCAAGGACCAGGAAACGGCGGCGCATATGGAAAAGGTGCGCCGTGAATACGTGCTGGAAGTCATAGGCATGGGCGTCACGGTCGAGAAATACCGGCAGGGCAGGCTGTGGGATATCCTGCAGCAAGGAACGCCTTATACCAGCATCCGCGAGAAGGATCCCAACAAATACGAGTGGACGTCGGACGACAAGATTGGGGTGAGCGGCGGACGTGCGCTCGACGCGCTCGAGAACGGTGTCGAGCCGTCGCCGATGTTCTGGGGCGTGCCGACTTTTTATGCCGGGAGTGCCATCTTGGACCCTGCCGAAGAGCCCAGCGAGATACGGCCGATGGCGGGCATGGGAGCTAGTGCGGAAAACACGGGAATGGCATGGCATCTGTTCGTCACCGGACCATGGCAGCTTGGAGAGCGCCCTGATCAGTTGCTGGAGCAAGTGTTCGCGTTCTTTGATGCCCATCCGGACCTGCCTTATGCCGTTCTCATGGCCGACGACAGCTCGGTCGCGCGGCATATCTCACGCGCTCCCGGCAGTCCACCAATTATCACAGATGGTTATTTCATACCCGAGATGCCCGATTCAACCGCCGTTTTCGTCCTGGCGCGCCGTGAAAGAATCGAGCCGTTGCGCCCATACATCTGGAACGATCCGGACAACGACTATCTCCAGGAAAACCTGCGCAGGATGTATTACGCATTGAAGGACACGGTGCCCACGCCTGAAAAGCTCGCCAATAACGATGTATTCAATAGGAGTCGCCCGCCCACGGTTGCCGAATGGCTCACCGCCGCCGCTGCCTTCGCCAAGCGTCCAGTCTTCGACAAGAAAGAAGCCGACATCTCGCTGGCCGCTTTCCGCCGCTGGCTGAACGACCCTCCCAAGGATTGGAAACCGACGCCCTGGTTTCCCGTTCCGTGGAACCGCAACCAGATGCAAGCTTTCGACAATTTGCCGTCGCTGGGTTATATCCACCGTCCGGTCTTCGTCAAATTCGAGGACGGACACGGCCGGCCGGTCAAGCGCCGTGCCGACCGCCAAAAGATCCTGGAATCGGGCTGGCAGCAAGCCCTGCAAACCTTGCCGGCGGGCGAACGGGCCAAAGGCCCGGCGCGTATCGTCGGTGCATTCGGCAAGCAGGTGGAGCAGCAGCTCGCATTCGAAGGCACCCTATACAGTTATGCCGCGCAAGGCGGACCGGAAATCGACACCGGCAAGACCGCACAGTTCATCAATACCGATCACCGCATCGGCAATGCCGGAGCGAGCACGTTCTTCATGCAGATGGCGCTCGGCGTCATGGGCAGCTACATCGAAGGCGGTACGTCGGCCGCCGTCAACCTGCGCGATCCTGCCGGCGCAAGCATCGTGTTCATCAGCCCGCCGACCGAGGAAAGCCGCAAGAAACAGGGAAGGCGAGATGTGTTCAAACACAAAGTGACACCTGCTATCGATCCCGAAAACTATAAGCCACCCACGGTCGGTGAGGTCCTGCACACCGGTGCAGTGCCGGCAGAGTCGCAAAAGAGCGCGTCACAGCATTGAATTCAAAGCATGAAAAGGAACAACTATGCGTAAAGTGATTCGGCTGGGCGACACCACGTCCCATGGCGGCAAAGTGATCGGCACGGCCGCCAGCAATTTCAAGGTAGGAGGCATTCCTGTCGCCTGTGTCGGCGATTCCTGTACTTGTCCCATATCAGGGCATAACGGATGCAAGATCGTTAGCGGTTCGCCGCGTCATCACATCAAAGGCGTTTCGATCGCCTTTGAAGACGACGTGACCAGTTGCGGTGCGAAACTCAAGTCGAGTGTCGAAAATTTTCGCACGATATGATTGCGTAATACATATGACGCTACTCCGGCGCGTACGATGCTGCCGTCGCTTTCCCATTGATTTTTGGTTCGACAACACCAAGTCAAGCCAAGACCCAAAATTTGTCTTCCCAATATCAATGGTATCGCTCCCGGAGAACCCGATGAAACCCTACGTTATCTGCCACATGATGTCCTCGCTCGACGGCCACGCACTGACCGATGGCTGGGACCGCCCGTTCAAGAAAGCCGCAGGCGACCTCTACGAAAAACTGGCCCAGACTTTCGAGTTCGACGGCTGGATCTGTGGCCGCACCACGATGGAAGAAATCGCCCACGGCGAGGGCTATCCGAAAGGGCTGGCCAAGGCGCCGCTGCCGCGCACCCACTACTTTGCCAAGCGCGATGCGGACACGTATGCGATCGCCATCGATGGTCACGGCAAGGTGGCCTGGAAAAGCAATGAAGCGCTGGGTTCGCACGTGGTCGCCGTGCTGACCGAAGCGGTCGCCGACGATTACCTCGCCTACCTGCGCTCGATCGAGGTCTCCTACATTTTCGCCGGCAAGACCGACATCGACCTGGCGCTGGTGCTGCAGATCCTGTCCGACGAACTCGGCACGAAGCGCCTGGTGGTCGAAGGCGGCCCCCACGTGAGCGGCTCGTTCGTGAATGCCGGCCTGGTCGACGAGGTCAGCGTGCTGATCCTGCCGCTGGTCGACGGGCGCGGCGAGCACCCGTCATCGTTCGAAATCGCCAAGGAGGCGTGGACCAGGCCGAGCTACCTGACCTTGGCCTCGGCCGATGTGCAGGAAGGCGGCGCCGTCTGGCTGCGCTACAAGCGCCACTGAGGCGCTGCTTGCATCGACTGTGTTCCCGCTCGCGCTTTCCGCTCGTGCTTGGTGCGTCACCGTACTCACACAGGGCGTGGCTTGCTTTAATCTGATGCCACTGTCTGTTTCAGTAATTTATTGACAACTTCATCAGGAAACTTACCATGGCATTCAACAACACCATCGTCTGGCTCGACCACACCAAAGCCCAAGTCATCCATTTCGACAAGGATGCGTCGGATACCGAATCGTTCAAGACGCATTCGAGCCATCCGCATCCGCATCAGAAGCATGGCGACAACCATGTGAATGGCGACGACAACACACTGTTTCACAAGGATATCGCGAACGCATTGACGGACAGCCAGCAGATCCTGGTGGTCGGTCCTTCGGAAGAAAAGAAAGTGTTCGTTACCTATCTGACCGAGAAAATGCCGGCGATCGCCGCCAAGATCAAGGCCGTCGAAACCGTCGATCACCCGTCGGAAGGCCAGTTGCTGGCCTACGCCCGTGAGCATTTCGTGAGCAGTGGCGGCATGCGCTAAATCGCAAGCCTGAAAGTGCGCGTCGCTTTGCCTTCAGGCGAATGGACGCGCATTCTCACACCACCGATCCCAATTTAAAGATCGGCAAATACATCGCAATCACCAGCCCGCCGATCAGCACCCCGAGGATCACCATGATCATCGGCTCCATCAGCGACGACAAGGCCGCCACCGCCTCGTCGACTTCCTCTTCATAAAAATCGGCCACCTTGCCCAGCATCCCGTCCAGCGCGCCCGATTCCTCGCCGATCGACACCATCTGCGTCACCATGTTCGGAAATACATTGGCATTCTGCATCGCCACGGTCAGGCTGGTGCCGGTGCTCACTTCGGTCTGGATGCGCCTGGTGGCGTCGACGTAGACCGCGTTGCCGGAGGCGCCGCCGACCGAATCCAGCGCTTCGACCAGCGGCACGCCGGCGGCGAACATGGTGGCCAGGGTACGGGTCCAGCGGGCGATGGTGGCCTTGCGGATCACGCCGCCGAACACCGGCAGGCGCAGCAGCAGGCGGTCCATCGCGGCCTGCATGTTGGGCGAGCGGCGCCAGGCCTGGAAGAAGAAGTACAGGCTGCCGAACAGCGAGCCGAAGATCAGGTACCACCACTTGACGACGAAGTCGGAGATGCCCATCACGATCAGGGTCGGGGCGGGCAGGTCGGCGCCGAAGCTGGTGAACACTTCCTTGAAGGCCGGCACCACCCAGATCATGATCACGGCGGTGACGATGAAGGCGATCGCCAGGATCGAGATCGGGTACATCAGCGCCGACTTGATCTTGGCCTTCAGCGCCAGCGTCTTTTCCTTGTAGATCGCCAGGCGCGTGAGCAGGTCTTCCAGGATGCCGGCCTGTTCGCCGGCGCCCACCAGGTTGCAGAACAGCGGGTCGAAGTACAGCGGGTACTTGCGGAAGGCGTTGTTCAGGCTGGTGCCGGTCTCGATGTCGCCGCGCAGGTCCAGGATCAGCTTCGACATGGACGGGTTCGCATGGCCCTTGCCGACGATGTCGAACGATTGCAGCAGCGGCACGCCGGCCTTCATCATGGTGGCCAGCTGGCGCGTGAACAGCGTCAAGTCCTTGTCGACGATCTTCTTGCCGCTGCGATACGCCTTCTTTTTGACCTTGGTCACCATGATGCCCTGGCGGCGCAGAGTCACGTTGACGATGGTTTCGCCGCCGGCGCGCATTTCGCCGCGCACGATCTTGCCGGTCTTGTCGCGGCCTTCCCAGGCGAACACGTGTTCCTTGACCTGGGCGCCGCCGGCGCGCAGTTGCGCTGAAGTGGTTGCCATGCTTGCCGTCCTATTCGTTGGTGCAGCCGAGGACTTCCTCGAGGCTGGTGAGTCCTTGTTTCACCTTCATCAGGCCGGAGCGACGCAGAGAATTCACGCCTTCCAGCTCGGCCTGGGCGGCGATCTGCATGGCGTTGCCGTGCCCCAGGATCAAGGCTTCGATCGCTTCCGTGATCGGCATGATCTGGTAGATGCCGACGCGGCCCTTGTAGCCGGAACCCAGGCAGCGCTCGCAGCCGATCGGGCCGTACGGCTTCCAGTCGCCTTCCAGGTCGGCGTCGCGGAAACCCGCCGATTTCAATACGTCGCGCCCGACCTCGAGCGGCTGCTTGCAGGTGCACAGGCGGCGCGCCAGGCGCTGCGCCGTGATCAAGATCACGGAGGAGGCGATGTTGAATGGCGCCACGCCCATGTTCATGAGGCGCGTCAGGGTGGACGGGGCGTCGTTGGTGTGCAGCGTCGAGAACACCATGTGGCCGGTCTGGGCCGCCTTGATCGCGATGTCGGCGGTTTCCAGGTCGCGGATCTCGCCCACCATGATGATGTCCGGGTCCTGGCGCAGGAACGCCTTCAGGGCGATCGGAAAGGTCAGTCCCGCCTTTTCGTTGACGTTGACCTGGTTCACGCCGGGCAGGTTGATCTCGGCCGGGTCTTCCGCGGTCGAGATGTTGATGCCGGGTTTGTTCAGCAAATTCAGGCAGCTGTACAGGGACACCGTCTTGCCGGAGCCGGTCGGGCCGGTCACCAGCACCATGCCGTAGGGGCGGGTGATGGCGTCCACCAGCAGCGCCTTCTGGTCGGGGTCGTAGCCGAGCGCGTCGATGCCCATCTGTGCCTGTGTGGCGTCGAGGATACGCATGACGGTCTTTTCGCCGAACAGCGTGGGCAGCGTGCTGACGCGGAAGTCGATGGTGCGGGTCGGCGACAGCACCAGGCGCATGCGGCCGTCCTGCGGCACGCGCTTTTCCGAGATGTCCAGTTTGGCCAGCACCTTGATGCGCGAGACCAGCTTGTCGCGGATCGCCAGCGGCGGCGCCATGTGGTCGCGCAGCACGCCGTCCACGCGCAGGCGGATGCGGTACTGCTTTTCGTAGGGTTCGAAGTGCAGGTCGGATGCGCCCAGCGTGATCGCGTCCATCAGCACCTTGTTCAGGAAGCGCACGATGGGCGCGTCCTCGACTTCGGACACCGGCGCTTCCGCTGCCGCGGCCTGCGATTCCTCTTCGGCGAATTCGATGTCGCCTTCCTCGCCCACCAGGTCGTTCAGGCTCTGGTCGCCGCTCTTGGCCAGGCTGGCCAGCAGCGCCTGCAGCACGTCGTGGGCGACGATCACCGGCTCGACCGAGGCTTCGCTCTGGAACTTGATCTGGTCGAGGGCCTGGGAATTGGTCGGGTCGGACAGCGCCACCGACATCTTGTTGCCGCGCTTGGACAGCGGCACCACGCGCAGCGTCTGCATCAGCTTGGCGTCGATGGCGTTGGCGGGCAGCATCTCCGGGCTGAAGGCGGACAGGTCGAGCAGCGGGTAGCCGAAGGTCTCGGCGCAGAACAGCGCCAGGTTGCGCGCATCGATCGCGCCCGAGCCGAGCAGGGCGTCGATGAAGCCGACCTTGTCGTTGGCCGCCTTCTTTTGCAGGGTGTCCGCCTGCGGCATGCCGAGCTTGCCGGACTGGACCAGGGCGCGCGCCAACCCGGGCAGCATGCTGCCAGTGGTGGTGGTGGGAAGGACTGCGGCCATAAGTCAGGAACGGAAGGAGGACGACAGGCAGGGCATGGCAAGCGCTGTGGGAAGCGGCCCCGGCGGATGCTTTGGATGATGCCCGTGGGCACTAAATTTGTAAAGAGATTGTCGTAAGGAAAGAGGTATACATACCACGTAGACAGAATGGCATGCGCTACGGCATGGGCGTGAATGCAAGGACATGGCGCTCCCGATGGCGGTGTGAGGGATGCCGGGCCATGCTGGGGCTGCCGGCGCCCGGTTGGACAGCGACCGGGCGCGACAGTTCCGGATCCCGACCGGGATCCGGTGGTGGATTACTGGGCGGTGTACAGCACCTTCACCGAACCGTCGACCGCACCCTTGTCGATATAGCCGATGGCTTTCGGATCGGCGGCGACGGCCTTCTTGACGGCGGCGCTGTCGGCGACTTCCTTCGGCATCGTGGCCTTGCCGGTGAACACCAGCTTGGACCACAGCGATTTCACCTGCGCGCTGTCCTTGTCGGTCACTTTTTTGTAGAACTCGGAACGGATGGCGGCGCTCTCCGGCTGGTCGACCGGGGTCATGGCGCTGGATTTGCCGAGGAAGAACTGGGCGACCTGGTCCTTGCTCATGCTGCTCTCGGCGGCCTTCGGGTTGCCCACGACCACGACTTCGGCCATTGCCGGCACGGCCAGGGCAAACGCAGTGGCAGCGAGCGTGGCGTTGATCAGTTGTTTCATATGGGCTCTCCTCAGAATACGAAGTCGACGGCGACGGCGCCGACGGTGACCGGGCCATGGAAGCCCGGCGCGGTGTGCACGAACAGGCCGCTGCCTTGCGGCCTGATGCGGTCGACCTGGAACTTGACGTCGACCGAGCTGGCCACGTCCCAGCGCAGGCCGATGCTGTCGGTGGTCTGGGCCTTGCCGTTGTCGCCGTTGCGCAAGCCTTCCACGACGGCGTTCAAGGCGCGCACGGTCGGGGTGCAGGCCGCCGGATAGCCGGCTGGGCAGGACGTCGGGATGGTGTTGGCGAAGTCGGCCTTGACCGTCAGCCTGGCGTGGGTGTAGTAGGGCAGGAACTTGCCGATGCGGTAGCCCCCCATCACGTACCAGGCGTCGGTGGCGCCGGAGTTGGTGGCCAGCTTGCGCTTGGCGTATTCGCTCTGCAGCACGATGTCGTGCCAGTCCATGCCGGCGCCGACCGAGGTGAAGGTGCCTTTCTTGTCGCGGCTTTCGATCAGGCGCGCCATGTCGTTGATCTGGCCGATGCGCAGCGCGGTGCCGGCCTTGTCCAGCGTGGCGATCAGGGTGTTCAGCTGCGCCGAATCGGCCACCGTCACCTTGGATTCGGTACGGCCGAAGCGCAGCGTGAACGGGCCGTGTTCGGCGCTCAGGTTGATCGCACGTACGTTCTTGGCATCCACGTGGGCGCCGCCGGTGACTTCGGTCTTGCTGCGGCCCAGCGCCACCTGCGCGGTGAAGGTGGTGTCGGCATACGCCGTCTGCCAGGTCAGGTCGACGCCGTCGACGCTGTTGAGCGGCACCAGCGAATACACTTCCGACGGCGGACGCAGGAAGGTGTTGGCATAGCCGACGTTGCGGTAGTCGGAAATCATAAAGGCGGGCAAGCCGACGCGGCCGGCGCGCACGCTCAGGTTGTCCGAGATTTTCGCCTTGGCGAAGGCCCAGGTCAGTTCGGCGCCGTAGTCGTCGGTGGCGTCCTTGCGCACCAGGCCCTGGCCGGTGACGGACAGCCAGTCGTTGACGCGGTAGTCGGCCTGCAGGCCGAGGTTGGAATCGACGCCGGTGCGCGGGTCCTTCTTGACGCCGCTGACCTGGTTGGGACGGGCGAATTCGGCCTGGTCGGTATCGCCCCAGGTGAGGGCGCCGGTGCCGAAGCCGCTGATGCGCAGCGCGGAAGTGTCCTGGGCATAGGCGCTGGACATGGCCAGCGGCAGGGCGAGCACTGCCGCGGTAAGGATGTTGTTCATGGATACGGTGGGTCGGGTTATTGCGTTGAGGTGATGAGAGACGAGTGAAACAGTGCTGCCCAGTCGTTGAAGGCACACTGTTATTTGCTGAAAATGATTGTAATTTGAGACAAATTGTTTCCACAAGGAAAATGCGTGAATATTCACATTTCCTAGTGGAAATTATCAATTTTGTTGTGCCGTATATACAGCCAGCATGTCCAGGGACTGGCGCTGCCACCGTTTCCCAGCCTGGAAGACGGCTGGACGCCGCGCCGCATTTCCAGCATTGTCCGCACCAATGAAAAAGGGCCGGAACCGCCTTCGCGGTCCCGGCCCTGCGGCAGGACGCCGGCGGCGCCGCTTCAGCCGGCCAGTGCCAGCGGCGCCGGACGCGCGCTGTGTGTACCTTGCATGGCCGGGCGGCCGCCCGCGTCGGCCAGCTTGAACACGGCCAGCGCGCCCGACAACTGGCCGGTCTGGTCGGTCAGCGATTCGGCCGCGGCCGAGGCTTGCTCGACCAGCGCGGAATTCTGCTGCGTCATCTGGTCCATGTCGTCGATGGCGCGGCCGATCTGTTCGATGCCTTCGGTCTGGCGCTGGCCGGCTTCGCTGATCTCGGCCATGATGTCGTGCACCTTGCGCACCGAGGCCACGATCTGCTCCATGGTCACGCCGGCCTGGTCGACCAGCGCCGAGCCGGCGTTGACCTTGGCCACCGAGTCGCCGATCAGTTCCTTGATTTCCTTGGCGGCGGCGGCGCTGCGCTGGGCCAGGTTGCGTACCTCGCCGGCCACGACCGCGAAGCCGCGCCCCTGCTCGCCGGCGCGCGCCGCTTCCACCGCCGCGTTCAATGCCAGGATGTTGGTCTGGAAGGCGATGCCGTCGATCACCGAGATGATCTCGACGATCTTGCCGGCCGAAGAATTGATGGCGCCCATGGTCTGCACCACGTTGCCGACCACTTCGCCGCCGCGGGTGGCGATATCGCTGGCCGACACCACCAGCTGGTTGGCCTGGTTGGCGTTGGCGGCGTTGGCGCGCACGGTGTCGGTGAGCGATTCCATGGCGCGCGTGGTGTTTTCCAGGCGTCCGGCCTGCGACTCCGTGCGGCTGGCCAGGTCGGCGTTGCCGCTGGCGATCTCGGCGCTGGCCACGGCGATGGTCTCGGCCGAGGTCTTGATGCCGGATACCATGTTGGCCAGGCGCGCGCGCATGTCCTGCAGCGCGGCCAGCAGGCTGTGCTGGTCGCCGGCCTCCAGGCGGATTTCCATCGACAGGTCGCCGGCGGCCACCGCGCGGGTGATGTCGCGCGCATACTTCGGCTCGCCGCCCAATTGCTGCCAGATGGTGCGCACCACGAACCAGGACACGGCGACCATGGTCAGGATCACGACCAGGGCGGTGGCGATGGTGGTGACCAGCACGCGGCGCACGCTCGATTCGCTGTTGGCGATACCGCTGGCAAATTTCTGCTGCGCCTGTGCGGCAAATGCCGCCACGTCCTTGTTCAGCACGCCCAGCGCGCCCTGCATGCGCGTCACCGTGGCCTGCGGATCGCCTTGCTCCATGTCGAGCATGATCTTGGCGGCGGATACCGCCGGCGCCAGGTAATCCTCGAATTCCTTCGACAGGCGCTTGCCGGTGTCTTCCATGCCGGCGATCCTGACCACCTTGGCCAGGCGCGCGCGCACCCGGTTGGCTTGTTCGTTCACCTGGCCGATACGTGCCTTGTCGCCTTCGCTGACCGCGTCGCGCAAGCCGTCGGTGACGCTCTGGATCTCGGCCGTCAGCGCCTTGGAGGCATCCAGCAGCGGGAAATCGGTGCTTTCGGTGGTGTGGATCGAATCCAGCGCACGGCTGGCGAAACTGGTGCTGACGGCGACGCCGAGGCCGAAGATGACGGCCGAAATGACCGGTAGTGCCCAGATCCTGCGCTTGATGCTCATATGTTGACGACTCCTGGAGAATGCGAAAAAATGCCGGTCCGTCCGCGCACGGGACAGGCCGGCATCCGTCGTTTACGGCGCGGTATACAAAACCTTGACCGTGCCGTCGACCGCGGCCTTGTCGATGTAGCCGATCGCCTTCGGATCGGCGGCCACCGCCTTCTTGACGGCAGCGCTGTCCGCGGCTTCCTTCGGCATCGTCGCCTTGCCGGTGAAGACCAGCTTGGACCACAGCGCCTTCACCTGGGACGCATCCTTGTCGGTGACCTTCTTGTAGAACTCGGCGCGGATCGGCGCACCCTCGGCCTGGTCGACCGGGGTCATGGCGCTCGATTTACCGAGGAAGAACTGGGCGACCTGGTCCTTTGTCATGCTGGCCTCGGCAGCCTTGGGATTGGCCACCACCACCACTTCGGCCATGGCCGGCGCGGCCAGCGCGCAGGCGATCACTGCAATCATCAGTCGGTTCATGCCAGGCTCCTTCAAAACACGAAGTCGAGGGACACCGCGCCCACCGTCACCGGGCCGCGGAAGCCCGGTTGCGGCGCGATCAAGAGGCCGGTGCCGTTCTGCGGACGCACGCGGTCGACCTGCGCCTTCAGCGCCACCGAGCGGTAGAAGTCCCAGCGCACGCCGATGCTGTCGGTTTCCTGCTCGCCCTGGCCGACGCCGCTGACCTTCAGGCGGTTGACGCCGTTCGACAGCGCCGCCAGGGTAGGGGCGCAAGCCGCCGGATAGCCGGCCGGGCAGGCGCCCGGCACGGTGTTGGCGACGGCGCTGTCGATCTTCAGCGACGAGTGCAGGTAGTAGGGCAGGAACTTGCCGACGCGGTAGCCGGCCATCGCGTACCACGAGGTGGTGTCGTTGGCATAGCCGTCGATCTTGCGCTTGGCGTATTCGGACTGGACGATGATGTCGTTCCAGTCGAGGCCGATGCCGGCCGAGGTGAACGACGCTTTTTTCCTGTGCAGTTGCAGGTCGTCGGCCAGCTGGTTCAACTGGGCGAAACGGTAGCCGCTGCCGGCAGCGCGCAAGCCGTTCAGCAGGCCGTTGACGGTGGTCGAATTGTCGATGCTGATCTTGGTGTCGGCACGGCCGATACGCATGGTCAGCGGGCCGTGTTCCGCCACCAGGTTGAGGACGGTGACGTTGTCGCCTTTCATGGTCAGGCCGCCGGCCAGGTCGGCCTTCGAGCGTCCCACGCCCAGCTGGGCGGTCAGGTTGGTGTCGCCGTAGGCGTGCTGCCAGGTACCGTCCACGCCGTCCAGGTGGTTGAACACCACCTGCGAATACATCTCGGTGGGCGGACGCAGGAAAGTATTGGCGTAGCCGACGTTGCGGTAGTCGGAGATCATGAAGATCGGCAGGCCCATGCGGCCGACGCGCACGCTGAACTCGTCGGACAGCTTGGCCTTGGCGAAGGCCAGGGTCAGCTCGGCGCCGAAGTCGTCCTCGGCATCCTTGCGCACCAGGCCCTGGGCGGTGGCCGACAGCCAGCTGTTGAGCGGCGCATCGGCCTGCAGGCCGAGGTTCGAATCGACGCCGGTGGTGACGTGCTTGTCGGCGCCGCTGGCCTGGTTGGGGCGGCCGAATTCGGCGCGGTCGGTATTGGTCCAGGTGAGGGCGCCGCTGCCGAAGCCGCTGATGCGCACGGCGTTGTCCTGCGCATGGACGGCAGGGACGGCAAGGGGCAAGGCGAGCAAGCTCGCGATAACACGCTTTTTCATAGGGATACTCGAGAAAATATAGATCAGGGTTACGCAAGGCCTGTTGCGCAGGACACGCCAAATGGCAGGCCAAACAACAGATTTATCGAAAATGATTGTATCCCTGCGGCAATTTTTGCTGCAAGAAAAACGTAACCTTGATTCACAGCAATACGAACGACCAAAACAAACTGTTGTAGGCTCCCTACATAGTTTCAATCGTGATATTGAACAATTTGACGATCGGCGCTATCGCCGGGCAGCGGCAATGGGCCGTATGCTGGAAAGCGATGCGATGCGATGCGATGCGATGCGAGGGGAAGGATGGGCACGGGCGCCGCGCGGCGCCCGCGATTGCCGGCTCAGCTGCCGCGGTAGGTCGAATACGACCACGGCGTCACCACCAGCGGCACGTGGTAGTTCTGGGAAGCGTCGGCCACGCCGAAGGCGATCGTGACGCGGTCGACGAAGCGCGGCTCCGGCAACGGGATGCCGTGCGCCGCAAAATAATCGCCGGCGGCGAATACCAGTTCGTAGCGCCCGGCGCGCAGGGCATCGCCTTCCAGCAGCGGGCCGTCGCAGCGGCCGTCGGCGTTGGTGACGGCGCGCTTGAGCAAAGTGCGGCCGGCGTCGCCGGCTTCGTACAATTCCACCGCCACGCCGGCGGCGGGCCTGCCTTGCGCCGTGTCGAGCACGTGGGTGCTGAGTTTTCCCATCCCGAGTTTCTCCTGTCGATTATGGCCATATGGCGGCACTGACATGCCGTATGCCGTCGATGATATACCGGTGTGCTTTTTGCAATATAAGATGGCGGATATACCCGACCCGAGCCGAGGCCCATGAACGACAGCATCCAGCACTATCCGCGCGACCTGACCGGCTACGGCCGCAATCCGCCCCATCCGCAATGGCCGGGCGAGGCGCGCATCGCCCTGCAGTTCGTGCTCAACTACGAGGAGGGCGCCGAGAACAGCGTGCTGCACGGCGACCCGGCCTCGGAAACCTTTTTGTCGGAGATCATCGGCGCCCAGGCCTTTTCGATGCGCCACATGAGCATGGAATCGCTGTACGAGTACGGCTCGCGCGCCGGGCTGTGGCGCATCCTGCGCCTGTTCGAGGAACGCAAGCTGCCGCTGACGGTGTTCGGGGTGGCGATGGCGCTCCAGCGCCATCCGGAAGCGGCGGCGGCATGCCGCGAGCTGGGCCACGAGATCGCCTGCCACGGCCTGCGCTGGATCTCGTACCAGCACGTCGACGAAGCCACCGAGCGCGCCCACATGCGCGAGGCGGTCGCCATCCTGCGCGAACTGACCGGGGAAGCGCCGCAGGGCTGGTACACCGGACGCGATTCGCCGAACACGCGCCGGCTGGTGGTCGAGCACGGCGGCTTCGACTACGACAGCGATTACTATGGCGACGACCTGCCGTTCTGGACCCGGATCGAGATCGCAGGAGAAGACGGCGCGCCGCTGGCGAAGCCGCACCTGGTGGTGCCGTACACGCTGGACACCAACGACATGCGCTTCGCCGCCATGCAGGGCTTCAATTCCGGTACCCAGTTCTTCGATTATCTGAAAGATGCCTTCGACGTGCTGTACGCCGAGGGCGACCCGAACGGCCTGAACCAGCCGAAGATGCTGTCGATCGGCCTGCATTGCCGCCTGGCCGGGCGGCCGGCGCGGGCGGCCTCGCTGGCGCGCTTCCTGGATTATGTGCAGCGCCACAACCATGTTTGGATCACGCGCCGCATCGACATCGCGCGCCACTGGCGGGCGGTGCACCCCTTCGTCGGCTAGCGCCGGCGGCGTTCATCGATATACGAATTGACTGATATGTAAAATCATTTTTTTCTGATATCCATAATTTGCGCCCGATGCTACTCTTGCGGGTTGGTTTACATCCGAGGCAAGCATGTCCACACCGATCCGTTTCCTGTTCCGCGGCGCCGTCCAAGAAGTGAGCGGGGTGGCGCCGACGCAGACCATCCTGCAGCACCTGCGCGAGGACCGCCATTGCACCGGCACCAAGGAAGGCTGCGCCGAAGGCGATTGCGGCGCCTGCACGGTGGTGATCGGCGCGCTGGAAGGCGACGACCTGCAGCTGAAGGCGGTGAACGCCTGCATCCAGTTCACGCCGACGCTGGACGGCAAGGCCCTGTTCACGGTGGAAGACCTGCAGCAGGCCGGCGGCGCACTGCATCCGGTGCAGCAGGCGCTGGTGGAGTGCCACGGTTCGCAATGCGGCTTCTGCACGCCGGGCTTCGCCATGTCGCTGTGGGGCATGTACCTGAAACAGGCGCCGGACGCGGGCGCGCCGAGCCGCTGCCAGGTCGACGACGCCCTGTCCGGCAACCTGTGCCGCTGCACCGGCTACCGCCCGATCATCGACGCCGCCCGCCGCATGACCGAACTGCCGCGCGTGGCATTCGACCGCGCCGCGCTGGCGGACCAGTTGCGCGCGCTGCGGCGCGACGGCGGGTCGGTGTACAGCCACGCCGGCCGCGCCTTCCATGCGCCGCGCACGCTGGACGAGCTGGCGGCGGCGCGTGCGGCCAATCCGGACGCGGTGCTGGTGGCCGGTTCCACCGACGTCGGCCTGTGGGTCACCAAGCAGTTGCGCGAACTCGGCGACATCATCTACCTCGGCCAGGTGGACGAGCTCAGGCAGGTGCGCGAACGGGAAGGCGACATCGAGATCGGCGCCGGCGTGTCGCTGGAAGACGCCTACGCCGCCGTGTGCCGCCACTACCCGAACGAACTGGGCGAACTGCGCCAGCGCTTCGCTTCTCTGCCGATCCGCAATGCCGGCACGCTCGGCGGCAACGTCGCCAACGGCTCGCCGATCGGCGACTCGATGCCGTGGCTGATCGCGCTGGGCAGCATGCTGGTGCTGCGCGGCCCGGACGGCGAACGCAGCATGCCGCTCGAGGATTTCTACCTCGGCTACCAGCACAAGGCCTGGCTGCCGGGTGAGTTCGTGCAGGCGCTGCGGGTGCCGCTGCCGCAGGCCGGCACGGCGTTCCGTGTCTATAAACTGGCCAAGCGCTTCGACCAGGACATCTCGGCCGTGTGCGCCGCCTTTGCGCTGCAGCTGGACGACGGCGGTACGGTGCGCGCGGCGCGCATCGCCTTCGGCGGCATGGCGGCCACGCCGAAGCGCGCCCTCGGGGCGGAAAGCGCGCTGCGCGGCCGCGCCTGGGACGAAGCCGCCCTGCGCGACGCCATGGCGGCGCTGGCCGGCGACTACACGCCGCTGTCGGACATGCGCGCCTCCAGTACCTACCGCATGCGCGCGGCGCAGAACCTGCTGCGCCGCTTCTGGCTCGAGACCCGCATCGACGATCCGCTGCCGCCGCAGTCGGTGAACGCGTTCGCCGCCGGCCGCGGCGCCGCGCATGTGGAAGGAGCATGAGCATGAACGACGCAGGCGTCCCCGTTTCCACCCTCCAGCCGGCCCCCGGCGCCGGCAGCGGACCGGATGTCGACAGCGCGCGCGATCCCTTGCCGGACCCGGTACGCGAACCGGTCGCCGAGCCGGTGCCGGGCAGCGCGCCGGCCGTGACGGCCGAGGCGCCGGCAGCGCCGCAAGCCGATACCGCGCCGGCGGCGCCGCGAGCCGATGCCGCGCCTGCGCCCGCCGCCGCGCCCTGGGCCGCGGTCGGCAAGCCGGCGCCGCACGAATCGGCGCGCCTGCACGTGCTCGGCCAGGCCGACTACACCGACGACATCGCCGAGGTGCGCGGCACCCTGCACGCGGCGCTGGGCCTGTCCGCCAGGGCGCATGCGCGCATCCTCGCCATCGACCTGTCGCGCGTGCGCGCCAGCCGCGGCGTGACGGCGGTGTACACGGCCAGCGACATCCCCGGCACCAACGATTGCGGCCCGATCATCCACGACGATCCGATCCTGGCCGACGGCCTGGTGCAGTACGTCGGCCAGCCGGTCTTCATCGTGGTGGCGGACAGCCACGACAACGCGCGCCGCGCCGCGCGCCTGGCCGAGGTCGACTACGAAGAACTGCCGGCGATCCTGACGCCGCAGGCGGCGCGCGCCGCGCAGTCGTACGTGCTGCCGCCGATGCGCCTGCAGCGCGGCGATGCCCAGGCCGCCTTCGAGCGCGCCCCGCACCGCGTCAAGGGCGAACTGTATGTCGGCGGCCAGGAACAGTTTTACCTGGAAGGGCAGATCGCCTACGCCATCCCGCAGGAAAACCAGGGCATGCTGGTGCAATGCTCGACCCAGCACCCGAGCGAGATGCAGCACGTGGTGGCGCACGCGCTCGGCCTGCATTCGCACCACGTGACGGTCGAGTGCCGGCGCATGGGCGGCGGCTTCGGCGGCAAGGAATCGCAATCGGCGCTGTGGTCCGCCGCCGCCGCGGTGGCGGCCAGCCTGCTGCGCCGTCCGGTCAAGCTGCGCGCCGACCGCGACGACGACATGCTGGTCACCGGCAAGCGCCATTGCTTCCATTACGAGTACGAGGTCGGCCACGACGACGACGGCCGCATCGTCGCGGCGCGCGTCGACATGGTGTCGCGCGCCGGCTATTCGGCCGACCTGTCCGGCCCGGTGGCCACGCGCGCGGTCTGCCACTTCGACAACGCCTATTACCTCTCCGACGTCGATATCCGCGCCGCCTGCGGCAAGACCAACACGCAGTCGAACACCGCCTTCCGCGGCTTCGGCGGGCCGCAGGGCGCGATCGCGATGGAATACGTGCTCGACGAGATCGCGCGCAATCTGGGACGCGACGCGCTCGACGTGCGCAAGCTGAACTTCTACGGCCGCAAGGGGGAAGGGCGCGATGTCACGCCCTACGGCCAGGTCATCGTCGACAACGTCATCCACGAACTGGTGGACGAGCTGGAAGCCGGCAGCGACTACCGCGCCTGCCGCGCCGCCATCGAGGCCTACAACCGCGCCAGCCCGGTGCTCAAGAAGGGCCTGGCGCTCACGCCCGTGAAATTCGGCATCGCCTTCAACGTCACCCACCTGAACCAGGCCGGCGCGCTGGTGCACGTCTACGTGGACGGCTCGATCCTGGTGAACCACGGCGGCACCGAGATGGGGCAGGGCGTCAACACCAAGATCATGCAGGTGGTGGCGCACGAACTGGGCGTGGACCTGGCGCGCGTGCGCGTCACGGCGACCCGCACCGACAAGGTGGCGAATACCTCGGCCACGGCGGCTTCCACCGGCGCCGACCTGAACGGCAAGGCGGCGCAGGATGCGGCGTATCAGATCCGCCAGCGCCTGGCGGCATTCGCCGCGCGCCAGTACGGCGGCGACCCGGACGGCGTGCGCTTCGCGGCGGACACGGTGTCCGTCGCTGGCCACGAGATTCCGTTCGGTGACCTGGTCGCCAAGGCCTATCTGGCGCGCGTGCAGCTGTGGTCGGACGGCTTCTATGCCACGCCGGGCCTGTCGTGGGACCCGAAGACCATGACCGGCAATCCGTTTTCCTACTTCGCCTACGGCGCGGCGGTGGCGGAGGTGGTGGTCGACACCCTCACCGGCGAATGGAAGCTGACCCGCGCCGATGCGCTGTACGACGCCGGCCGCTCGCTCAATCCCGCCCTCGATATCGGCCAGGTCGAAGGCGCCTTCATCCAGGGCATGGGCTGGCTGACCACCGAGGAACTGCGCTGGAACGGCGCCGGCAAGCTGACCACGCACGCGCCGTCGACCTACAAGATCCCGGGCGTGTCGGACTGCCCCGAGGATTTCCGCGTGCGCCTGTTCGACAACGCCAACGTCGAGGATTCGATCCACCGTTCCAAGGCGGTGGGCGAGCCGCCGCTGCTGCTGCCGTTCTCGGTGTTCTTCGCGATCCGCGATGCCATTTCCAGCGTCGGCGGGCACCGCGTCGATCCGCCCCTGCAGGCGCCGGCCACCTGCGAAGCCATCCTGGATGCGGTGGCGGCGGTGCAAGCCGCCGGCGCGCCGGTGCGGGCCGCCTGAGCATGGAGGCTTGAGCATGGACGACTGGCTGTTCGCCGGCGCCGACGGCCGCGCTGCCGCCCTGCCGGAGCAGGCGGTGCTGGTCACGGTCGCGCACGCCGAAGGCTCGGTGCCGCGCGAAGCGGGCGCGCACCTGCTGGTCGGCGCGGCGGCGCAGTGGGGCACCATCGGCGGCGGCCACCTGGAGCTGCGCGCCATCGAGCGCGCCCGCGCCATGCTGGCGGAAGGCGCCCTGGCGGCGCGCCTGGAGCGCTACCCGCTCGGACCCGGCCTGGGCCAGTGCTGCGGCGGCGTGGTGCACCTGGCGTTCGAGCGCGTCGAGCGCGACGAGTTGGCCGCGCTGGCGGCGCAGGTGGCCGGCCGCGGCCAGGATGGCTGGCGCCTGGCGGCGCTGGACGGCTCGCCTGCCGCAGCGCTGTTCGATGCCGGTGGCGGCTTGCTGCATTGCGGCCGCCATGCCGCGCACGCCCGGGCGGAACATGCCGCGGCCGGCGGCGCGTGGTGCGGCGCTGCCGCGGCAACGGCCGACGCCGGCCGGGCGGCGGGCGCGGCATCCGCCGCCGCGTCCGTCCCGGCGCCGATAATGCAACACACGCCGCAGCACCCGCCGCAGCAGGGCGTATTCCCCGCCTTCGACCGCGCCGGCGGCACCCACGTGCTGCGCGACGCCGCCGGCCGGCGCTGGCTGGCCGACCGCGTCGCGGCGCCGCACCGGCACGTGCTGCTGTTCGGCGCCGGCCACGTCGGCGCCGCCCTGGTGCGCGTGCTGGGCGCGCTGCCGTGCCGCGTGACCTGGGTGGACGAGCGCGCCGACCTGTTTCCGTCCGCGCTGCCGCATAATGTCACCGTCGAGGCCACCGATACCCCGGAAGCCGTGGCCGCGCAGGCCGCGCCCGGCGCCTGGTTCCTGGTCATGACCCACAGCCACGCGCTCGACCAGCGCCTGGCCGAGACGATCCTGCAGCGCCCCGGCCAGGACTGGTTCGGCCTGATCGGATCGAGCACCAAGCGTGCGCAGTTCGAACGCCGCCTGCGCGAGCGCGGCATTTCCCAGGCGCGCCTGGATGCCATGGCGTGCCCGATCGGCGTGCCCGGCATCGCCGGCAAGCAGCCCGGCGTGATCGCCGTCGCCGTCGCCGCGCAGCTGCTGCTGGCCTGGGAAGCCATCCCCCAATTAGAGAGAAACTGATGTCGACCGAATCCACCGTGCAGGCCTTCCGAGCGAGCCTGCTGCATTTCCACGCCGATCCGGCTTTTACGGCGGACGCCCACACCTGGATCGAGGATGGCCTGCTGGTCGTCGAGGACGGCCGCGTCAAGGCCGCCGGCGACCATGCCGCGCTGCTGCCCACGCTGCCGCCCGGTGCGCCCGTGGCTGATTACCGCGGCAAGATCATCTGCCCCGGCTTCATCGACACCCACATCCACTTCCCGCAGACCGACATGATCGCCTCGCCGGCGCCGGGCCTGCTGCCGTGGCTGGACACCTACACCTTCCCGACCGAGCGCCGTTTCGAGGACCCGGCGCACGGGCGCGCGACGGCCGATTTCTTCCTGGACGAGCTGCTACGCAACGGCACCACCACGGCGCTGGTCTACTGCACCGTGCATCCGGGGTCGGTGGATGCGCTGTTCGAGGCCAGCGCCGCGCGCCGGCTGCGCATGGGCGGCGGCAAGGTGCTGATGGACCGCCACTGTCCCGACTTCCTGCGCGACAGCGCCGACATGCGCGACAGCCAGGCGCTGATCGAGCGCTGGCACGGCAAGGGCCGCGCCATGTACGCGATCACGCCGCGCTTCGCCCCGACCTCGACCGAGGCGCAACTGGTCGCCACCGGGGAGCTGGCCAAGGCCTATCCGGACACCTTCATCCAGACCCACGTCGCGGAAAACCAGGACGAATGCGCCTGGGTGGGCGAGCTGTTCCCGCAGCGGCGCAGCTACCTGGAAGTCTACGAGCACTACGGCCTGATGCGCCCGCGCGCCATGTTCGGCCACTGCATCTGGCTGGACGACACCGACTTCGCACGCATGGCGGACACCGGCGCGGCGATCTCGCATTGCCCGACCTCGAACCTGTTCCTGGGCAGCGGCCTGTTCGACCTGGCGCGCGCCGACAATGCCGGGGCGCCGGTCTCGCTGGGCACCGACGTCGGCGCCGGCACCTCGTTCTCGATGTTGCAAACCATGAATGAAGCGTATAAAGTTGCGCGCTTGAAAGGCAGCTACCTGCCGGCGCTGCGCATGTTCTATCTCGCCACGCTGGGCGCCGCGCGCAGCATGCGGCTGGAGGGCACGATCGGCAATTTCGTGCCCGGCGCCGAGGCGGATTTCATCGTCCTCGACCCCAAGGCCACGCCGCTGCTGGCGCGCCGCACCGCGCACAGCGACGCACTGGAAGAGACCCTGTTCGCGCTGGCGCTGCTGGGCGACGACCGCGCCATCCAGGCTACCTATGCGCTGGGGCGCCGGGTGCACGAGCGCGGCGCGGCGGCGGGGTAGGGCGCAGCTGTCTTGACATGCCGTTCCATTCCACCAGCCGAGAACCATCCATGATGCAGAAGAACCTGAGCCGCCCCTTGCTGACCGCCCTGGCCGCGGCCGCGATCGCCGTCCCGGCGCTGGACGCCGGCGCGCGTCCCGCTGTACGTTCCTCCGCGGCGTCCGTGCGCGCCAACGAAGCCGCCACCGCGCGCCACTACGCCGCGCTGATCGCCGGCGCCCAGCCGCAGACGGCCGAGCTGACCCTGTTCTTCTCGCAGATGCCCAAGGGCGGCGACCTGCACCACCATTACTCGGGCGCGCTGTACGCCGAAAGCTATGTCGACTTCCTCGACAAGCAGGGCCTGTGCGTCAACAAGCATACGTACCGCATCGAGACCGACAAGGCGCTGATCGAGGCCGAGCGCGCCAAGCCGCCGGCGGCGCGCAACTGCCTCGGCACGGCCGAGGTGTACGCCGACGACCAGACCTGGCGCGAGCTGCTGCAGCGCTGGTCGAGCAAGGACTTCGCCAACCACGGCGCCCTGCAGGCGCCGCCGGACCGCCAGTTCTTCCAGACCTTCGGCTATTTCGGCCCGGTCTCCAACGCCAACTTCCACGACGGCCTGGTGGAAATCAAGAACCGCGCCATCCAGGAAAACGTCGGCTACATCGAGACCATGTTCAAGCTGGCGCCGTTCGTGGCCGACAAGGAGTTCGATGCCCAGGCCTGGAACAACGCCCGCGACGACGCCGCCTTCGACGCCCAGATGCGCGCCTGGATGACCACGCTGGACCGGGACGCCAGGTTCAACGGCCAGGTCGCCGACTTCGTGGCCAAGGTCGAGGATGCCGCCGCCGGCATCGACGACGAGCGCTTCACGATGCGCTACCAGACCTACGTGCTACGCCTGCTGGCGCCATCGCAGGTGTTCTCGTCGATGCTGGCCGGCTTCAAGGCCGCCCATGACGGCGGCAAGAGCGGAGGAAAAATCGTCGGCGTCAACATCGTCGGCCAGGAAAGCCAGATGGTCTCGATGCGCGACTACACGCTGCACATGAAGATGTTCCGCTTCCTGAAGTCGGTGTATCCGGACGTGAACCTGGCGCTGCACGCCGGCGAACTGGCGCTGGGCGACGTCCCGCCCGAGCAGCTGCAGTACCACATCGACCAGGCCCTGAACCTGGCCGGCGCCAGGCGCATCGGCCACGGCATCGACCTGGCCCACGAGAGCAACGCGCCCGCCATCATGAAGGCCATGCGCGAGAAGGATGTCCCGGTCGAGATCAACCTGACCTCGAACGCCTTCATCAACGGCGTGCAGGGCGCCGACCACCCGATCACCCTGTACCGCCGCTACGGCGTGCCGTACTTGATCTCGACCGACGATGCCGGCGTGACCCGCCATAACCTGTCGGGCGAGTACGTGCTGTTCGCCAGCCGCTACAAGCCGGGCTACGCCGAGGTGAAGAAGGCGTCGTACAACAGCATCCGCTACAGCTTCCTGGCCGCCGCCGACAAGGCGCGCCTGACGCGCCAGCTCGACGAGCGTTTCGCCAAATTCGAGGCCGCCATCGCGGCGCTCGAGCGCACCAGCGCGAAGCATTGATCGCGGGCGCTGCGGCGCCGTTTACCTCCCGTTTTTCGTCCTTCCGGCCGGCCGCACATCTGCGGCCGGCTCCCTCCGGCAGTCTCCCGACCGAATCGACCGTGGCAAAAACGCATATGTTTATGCACCGGGTGTGGTCAACTCGCGACAAATCTCGCGCTTTCTCACTTTGCCTGCTTAAAAAATAAGCGAAAAAATTTCATTAAGGAACGCACACCTTATAATCCGCCCGAGCCCTTTTCCGAGGGAAAACGCCGTGTTTCGATGGTTTTCTGCCGCTTTTTTGGGCGACTTAGTCGCGCAAGCTCTGAATGGCAAAGCGAAAACGTATTTGTCGGCCATTGAAACTTCATGCAAATTGGTCTTTTGTTAACCGAGCGCAAGGCTAAAAAAGCGGAAAAGTGGTTGTAACAGGCAGGAAATAATTCGCAGCTATCATCGCCGGCGCTGCTTTTCGATGGTGCAAATGGCAAGGGCCTGCACCGTCGATGAGCGAGATTGAAACCAGAACATTTACGGCCAGGGAACATCAAGATTTCCGGTCGGTCCAGGATCGCAGTACTTGTAAAGAGGGAAACTTCGGTTTCCAAACATAACATCAGTCTTTTTGGGGTTTAACAATGATCTATCAGAAACGGATCCAGCTGACCAAGCTGGCGCTGGCGTTGTCGGTGGTGCTGGCTGGCGCGCCGGCGCTCGCACAGAACACGACCTCGGCAGTGGCCGGTCGTATCTCGGGCGCGGACGGCAAGCCGGCCGCCGGCGCCTCGGTGCAGATTATCCACACCGAATCCGGCTCGGTCAGCACCGTCACCACCGACGCTGAAGGCCGTTACTCGGCACGCGGCCTGCGTACCGGCGGTCCGTACACGATCATCATCACCAAGAACGGCGAGACCGAGCGCCGCGAAGGCGTGTTCCTGCAACTGGCGGAAACCGCCACCGTGGACGCCACCGTCGGCGCCCAGATGCAGACCGTGACCGTCGCCGGCAACCGCGCGCGCGCTGACATCTTCAACCGCAACAACATGGGCGCCGGTACCTCGATCAGCAACGCCCAGCTGCAGACCCAGGCATCGATCAACCGCAACCTGCAGGACTACGCACGCGCCGACCCCCGCGTGTCGCAGACCGACAAGGAGCGCGGCGAGATCTCGGTCGCCGGCCAGAACTCGCGCTACAACTCGATGACCGTCGACGGCGTCGCCATCAACGACACCTTCGGCCTGGAAGCCAACGGCAGCCCGACCGCGCGCCAGCCGATCTCGATCGAAGCGATCCAGTCCGTGCAGGTGAACGTCGCCAACTACGACGTCACCCAGAAGGGCTACACCGGCGGCAACATCAACGCCGTCACCAAGTCCGGCACCAACAAGTGGCGCGGCGGCGCGTACTACGTGTACCGCAACGACAAGCTGGCCGGCGACCGCTACAACACCGCCAGCGGCATCTACAGCGACCCGCCGAAGTTCGACGAAACCACCAAGGGCATCTGGGCCAGCGGTCCGATCATCCAGGACAAGCTGTTCTTCTACGCATTGACCGAAGAGACCAGCTCGAGCCGCAGTGCGCCGGACTTCGGCTACGTCGGCCAGGGTTCCGGCTCGACCGTCGGCGTCACCCAGAGCGAAATCACGCGCGTGCAGAACCTGGCCAAGAGCCGCTACGGCCTGGACCTCGGTTCGACCGTCGCCGGCGGCGGCAACCTGAGCTCGCGCGAGCAGATGTTCAAGGTCGACTGGAACATCAGCGACAACCACCGCGCCAACGTCCGCTACCAGCGCACCTCGCAGTCCGAGCCGATCTTCCCGGGCTTCTCGGCCACCGGCGTCTCGCTGAGCTCCTACCTGTACCAGCAGAACAAGGAAATCGAGACCGTCGTCGCCCAGGTGTTCTCCGACTGGACCCCGACCTTCTCGACCGAGTTCAAGGCCTCTTCGCGCGACTACGATTCGGTACCAAAGAACAATGCGCGCCTGCCGACCCTGGGCTTCCAGTTCAGCGGTCCGCTGCCGACCGACGCGCCGAGCGGCACCCGCACCGGCAACCGCTTCCTGAACGCCGGCACCGAGAACTCGCGCCAGCAGAACGTGCTGGGTACCCGCACCCAGGACTACTACGGCGGCGCCAACTGGACCGTCGGCGACCACGAAATCAAGTTCGGCGCCGACTACCAGAAGAACAAGATCTACAACGCGTTCCTGCAGAACGTCTACGGCAACTACACCTTTGCCTGCGACAACAACTTCAGCTACAGCTTCGGTTCGATCAACTGCTCGAGCGCGTCGCTGGCGCAGGTCGAAGCCGCCGTGCTGGAAAACTTCCAGCGTGGCCGTCCATCCTCGTACACGCTGCAGAGCGCCGCCGCCGGCTACACCCTGAACGACGCCGTTGCCGCGTTCACGATGGACAATACCGGCCTGTTCCTGCAGGACACCTGGAACCTGAACCGCCAGCTGACCCTGAACTACGGCTTCCGTGTCGACAAGCTGGGCGTGGACAAGCGTCCGCTGCGTAACGCCGCCGTCGCCGCGCCGCTGGTGGCGAATGCCGCCGGCGTGCGCCAGACCGGCGGCTTCGGCCGCGACAACACCGTCACCGCCGATGGCCAGAAGCTGTTCCAGCCGCGCGTCGGCTTCAACTACCGCTTCGACACCCCGCGCCTGATGCAGGTGCGCGGCGGCGCCGGCCTGTTCCAGGGCGCAGCGGCGGCGGTGTGGATGTCGAACCCGTTCCAGAACGCCGGCATCGCCACCCGCACCATCACCTGCTCGACTTCGGGCGCGGTCCGTTGCCCGAACGTGGACGGCACCTTCAGCATCAACCCGGACACCCAGCCGAGCGTCACCGGCGCGCCGTCGACCGCCAACGTCGACCTGCTGGATCCGAGCCTGCGCCAGCCGTCGGTATGGAAAGCCAACCTGGCCTTCGAAACCGAACTGCCGTGGTACGGCCTGGTCGCCGGCGCCGAGTACCTGTACACCCACAACAAGGACGGTATCTATTACCAGAACCTGAACCTGGGCAAGACCACCGCCACCGGCAGCGACGGCCGTCCGATGTTCTGGAACGCCACCGGCGGCCTGCTGCAGCGCTGCTGGGTCCCGGGCAACAACTCGGTGACCGTCGCCAGCGGCTGCACGACCACCGCCAAGGCGCTGAACAACATCTCGTACGGCAACGTGCTGCTGGCCACCGGTACCGACAAGGGCGAAAGCCGCCTGCAGACCGTGTCGCTGAGCTACCCGATGACCAAGGGCATGAGCTGGTCGGTCGCCGCGACCCACACCTTCGCCACCGAAGTGTCGAACCTGTCGTCGTCGACCTCGAGCTCGAACTACGGTGCGCGCAGCTCGTTCAACCCGAACGAAGACATCGCCGCCAACTCGTCGTACCTGGTCAAGAACCGCGTCAACGCCACCATCAACTTCGAGAAGAACTTCTTCCAGGCATACAAGACCCGCTTCGGCCTGTTCTACGAAGGCCGTACCGGCAAGCCGTACAGCTGGACCTTCAAGAACGACCTGAACGGCGACGGCATCAGCACCAACGACCTGATGTACATCCCGAAGTCGTTCGGTTCGGGTGAAGTGACCTTCGCGGGCGACACCGCGACCAGCCACGCCAACGAGCAGCGCTTCTGGGACGTCGTCAACGCCAACAAGGCGCTGCGCAACGCTGCCGGCGGCGTCGTCGGCCGCAACAGCGACTTCGCACCGTGGACCAACAGCGTCGACCTGCGCCTGAGCCAGGAAATCCCGGGC
The DNA here is from genome assembly GCF_012849555.1 of Massilia forsythiae. Taxonomy (NCBI): domain Bacteria; kingdom Pseudomonadati; phylum Pseudomonadota; class Betaproteobacteria; order Burkholderiales; family Oxalobacteraceae; genus Massilia; species Massilia forsythiae. Next base: position 770,356 of record NZ_CP051685.1, on the reverse strand, counting down.
CTGTTCGCACGCAACAAGGGCACCGTGTCGTTCGACATCTTCAACGTCGGCAACCTGCTGAACAAGAAGTGGGGTCACATCAACGAAGTGCCGTTCTCGTCGTCGGGCGGCTACACCCGTGGCTTCGTCGACTACGCCGGCCTGGATGCACAGGGCCACTACGTGTACTCGGTGCGTACCCAGGTGGACGACTACGCGATCCGCCAGGTCAAGGGCGAGTCGCAGTGGGCTGCCCAGGTCACCCTCAAGTACGAGTTCTGATCGCCCGATCGGACTTGTTTTGAAGGTTTGACCCGATGACGGCCGGTGGCGACACCGGCCGTTTTTCTTTTCTTTTTTTGCTTGCGGACGGTGCCTGTAAAGACCGGCGCCGGTGCGCGCCATGCCATAATCCGGGGCGCCGCGGCCCGCGTCTGCGCAGGCAAGCGGCACACGCTCCAGCTACGAATAAGGTGATTTTCTTCATGACCGCTTCACGTTCCGTCCGCCGTTCCGTCCACCTTCCCGCACGCGCCGCATTGAACGCGCTGGCCGCCGCCCTGGCGCTGGCCCTTGGCGGCTGCGCCGCCACCGGCCCCGGTGCGCCGGCAGCCGCCGGTCCTTCGGGCCTGGTCGAACTCAACCTGGTGGCGCTGAACGACTTCCACGGCAACCTCGAAGCGAGCAAGTACACCGCCGCGGCGGACGGCGCCAGCGAAAAACGCACCATCCAGGCCGGCGGCATCGACGTGCTGGGCGGCGCCCTCGATGCCTTCCGCAAGGAAGACAAGGACCTGCTGTTCGTCGCCGCCGGCGACCTGGTCGGCGCCAGTCCGGCGATGTCCTCGATGTTCGCCGACGAGCCGAGCATCGTCGCCATGAACCGCATGGGCCTGGTCGCCAGCGCGCTCGGCAACCACGAATTCGACCAGGGCAAGAACGAACTGCTGCGCCAGCAGCGCGGCGGCTGCGATTCGCCGCGTCCAGACAAGGCGTGCCGGCTGTCGCCCGACTTCAAGGGCGCCGGCTTCAGCTACCTGGCCACCAACGTCATCGACCAGCAGACCGGGCGCAACCTGGTGCCGGGCTGGCGCATCGTCGACGTCAAGGGCGTCAAGGTCGGCCTGATCGGCGCGGTGCTGCAGGACGTGCCGTCGGTGGCGGTGGCGTCCGCGGTCAAGGGCTTGACCTTCCTGGACGAGGCCGAGTCGATCAACAAGGTGCTGCCGGCCATGCGCGCCCAGGGCGCGCAAGTGTTCGTGGTGCTGATCCACGAGGGCGGCCACACCGGCGAAGCCTACGACAAGCAACACTGCGACGGCCTGGAAGGCCCGATCGTCGGCATCGTGAAAAAACTCGATCCGGCGATCCGCCTGGTCGTCACCGGCCACTCCCATAAAGGCTACCTGTGCAAGGTCGACGGGCGCGTGGTGACCCAGGCCGACGCCTATGGCCACCTGGTCTCGCGCATCAGGATGACGGTGGACGCCGTGTCCGGCCGCGTCGACGACATCGCCGTGCGCAACGTGGTGATGGCGCCCGGCGCCTTTGCGCCCGATGCGCAGCTGGCCGCCTACCTGCAGGACGTGCGCACGCGCAGCCAGGCCGAACTGGACAAGCCGGTGGCGCGCATCGGCGCTGCCGCCGGCCTGTCCCGGCGCGAAAACAGCGACGGCGAATCGGCGCTGGGCGGCCTGATCGCCGACGCCGCCGTGGCCGCCACGCAGGACAAGGGCGTGCAGGTCGGCTTCATGAACCCGGGCGGCATCCGCAAGGACCTGGAAGCCGGGGAGGGCGGCGTGGTCAGCTTCGGCCAGGCCCAGGCCGTCCTCCCGTTCGGCAACACGCTGGTGGTGCTGGACCTCACCGGCGCCCAGCTGCGCGCGCTGCTCGAGCAGCAGTGGCAGCGCGAAGGGCAAGGCTATATGCTGCAGGTGTCGCGCGGCCTTTCCTACCAGTGGGATGCCAACCGTCCCGCCGGCCGGCGCGTGGTGGCCGGCAGCCTGAAGGTGGACGGCAAGCCCGTCGAGGAAGGCCGCCATTACCGCGTGGTGGCCAACAACTTCCTGGCCGACGGCGGCGACAACTTCCCGGCGCTGGCCAAGGGCGTCAACCGGCTGGACACCGGCATGCGCGACCTGGACGCCCTGATCGCCTACATGAAGCAGCACCCGGACACCGGCGCGGCATCCCTGGCGCCGCAGGCGCGCATCCGCAAGCTGCGCTGAGCGCCGATATCCGATAAATCGTTTATATCCAAGGAATCAAGATGAAGAAACTGGCTTGTGTGCTGGCGCTGGCAGGCGCCTTCGTTTCCCTCGACGCCGCGGCCTGGGGCAACGACGGCCACCGCGCCGTGGGCGCCATCGCCGACCGCCTGCTCAAGGGCAGCAACGCCGAAAAGCAGGTGAAAGCGCTGCTGCTGCCGGGCGAGACGCTGGAATCGATCGCCAACTGGCCGGACTGCGTCAAGGGCACCTACTGCGGCCCGCAGACCCCGGAAATGATCGACTACGTGAACGCCAACCCGAAGCACAGCGAGTACCACTACACCGACGTGCCGTTCCAGCTGGACCACTACCATGACGGCGCGGTCGGCACCGCCGACGACGACATCGTGCAGACCCTGAAGGAAGCCATCGCCGTCCTGCAGGGCAAGGACACGCCTGCCACCAACCCGCACAAGTTCACCCGGCGCCAGGCGCTGATCCTGGTCACCCATCTGGTCGGCGACATCCACCAGCCGCTGCACGTGGGCGCCGCCTTCGTCTCCAAGGATGGCAAGTTCGTGGTGCCGGCCACCAAGGCGCAGATCGACGAGACCGCGATCTTCGATTCGCGCGGCGGCAACAACCTGCTGCTCGACGACGAGAACCTGGAACGCATCAGCGCCGGCGTGATCCCGGCTGGCGAGCCGAAGGTGGTCAAGCCGGGCGTGCCCAAGGCACTGACGAAACCGTTCCACTCGTACTGGGACACGACCACGGTCGACTACGCGTTCCGCCGCAACCGCAACAAGACCCCGGACCAGTTCGCGCAGTGGGCGATCGATTCGAAACCGGACGTGGTCAAGAACACCGGCGTGCCGGCGACCTGGCCCTACCAGTGGGCCGACGACGCGCTGGTGGCGTCCAAGGCCGCCTACGGCCCGGTCACGGTCGGCAAGCTGACCCCGCAGGTGAGCAAGAAGGGCGAGACCTATTACACCTGGACGCTGGAAGTGCCGAACGACTACCCGGTGCCGAGCTCGGCGCTGGCGCGCACGCAGCTGATCAAGGGCGGGTATCACCTGGCGCAGGTGTTGCAGGCGATCTGGCAGTGACGAAGCGCCGGTCCTGCCAGCGCTATGGACAGTCGTCGCATTACCACCGTCGTTCCCGCGCAGGCGGGAACCCAAGCCGGCTTTTCAACGAAGTCTGCAGCGAATTCGCTCCGATGGTGATCGGTAACGGAGCATGGGCCCCCGCCTGCGCGGGGGCGACGTTCACGAGCTGACGAAAGAACACCGGCCGCACATCGCAGGTGCCGAAAGCACGGTCCCCGTACCGACACGCATCGCTTAGAATGACGCCAATCCCGTCATTCCATGCCTTTCCCGATGCGATCCATCTCTTTCCCCGCGCTCGCCCTCGGCGGCGCCATCCTGTCCTGCGCCGCGCACGCCGGCGCGCTTGAACCCGCACCGCAATCCGCGCCGCCCGAAGCCATCGCATCAGCGCCCGAAACGCGCCTCGAACCGGTCGACCCCGGCCTGCCGTTGTGGGAAGCCGGCATCGGCGCCGCCTCCTTCGCCACGCCGGCGTATCCCGGCGCTTCCGACCGTTCCAACCGAGTGCTGGCGCTGCCCTTCCTGATCTACCGCGGCAAGGTCTTGCGCGCCGACCAGAACGGCGTCGGCGCGCGCCTGCTGAACACGGACAAGGTCGAATTCGACATCGGCTTCGCCGCCGCGCTGCCGGCCGATTCCGACGACGTCGCCGCGCGCCGCGGCATGCCGGACCTGGGCACGCTGGTCGAATTCGGCCCGCGCGTGAAATTCAAGTTCGCCGACCTGGGAGAGTACGGCCGCATGCGCGCCGAGCTGCCGCTGCGTACCGTGATCGAGGGCAGGGGCGGCCTGCGGCGCCAGGGCTGGACCACGGAGCCACGCCTGGTGTGGGAACGGCGGGCGGATGACGGATGCTGGACCGTCGAGGGCCAGCTCGGCGCCTTGTTCGGCGACCGCCGCATCAACCGCTACTTCTATGAAGTGGCGCCGCGGTATGCGACCGTGGACCGTGCGGCGTATGCGGCCGACGCCGGCCTGATGCTGGTGCGCACCGGCGTGTTCGGCACCTGGCGCATGAACCCGGACGTGCGCGTGTTCGGCTTCGTGCGCTACGAGAGTTACGCCGGCGCGGCCAACCGCGACAGCCCCTTGATGCGCAAGTCGACCGGCGCCTCGGCCGGGATCGGCTTCGCGTGGACCCTGGCGCGCTCGGCGGCGCGGGCGCGGGTGGCGGAATGATCGTGCGTAGGGTGGACGGCTGCACCCGCACATGATGCGCATCGCCGCCGTCAACGCCGTCCACGCGTCCAACATACGCATGCATGACCGCATGCCCGCATGACGCATCATGGCCACGCAACCGGCACGTACATGCGCGAACACGGCTCGTATCGGCATCGCAAAAAACGGGGAATGAAACGATACCCGCGGACCGAGCGGCCCGCGGGCAGGGAGGCATCTCAGCGCGATTTGACGAAGGGCTTGCCCAGCGCCTTGGGCGCCACCGACTTCGCCATCAGGCCGGCCAGCACCACCACGGTGACGACATACGGGATCATCTGGATCAGCGAGCCCGGAATGCGGCCCACCACCGGCAAATCGACGCCTTCGAGCTGGATCTGCACCGCGCCGAACAGGCCGAACATCAGGCAGCCCATCACGGTGTGCAGCGGACGCCAGTTGCCGAACACCAGCGCGGTCAGCGCCAGGTAGCCGGCGCCGGCCGACATGTCGCGCAGGAAGAAGCCGCTCTGGACGATGGCGAGGTAGGCGCCCGAGAACGAGCACAGCACGCCGGCCACCAGCATCGCCAGGTAGCGGGTGCGCTCCACCGAGACGCCGGCGGCGTCGGCCGCGTGCGGGTTCTCGCCGCAGGCGCGCAGGCGCAGGCCGAAGCGGCTGTGGTACAGCACCCAGTGCACGATCGGCACCAGGATGAACGCCAGGTACACCAGCACCGACTGGCCGCCGATCACGTGGCCGTACAGCCAGCCGATGAAGGGGATGTTGTCCAGTGCTGCGGTGCCGGGCAGGACCACGTCGGTCAGGCGCGCCGCGCCCAGGTCCGGCGTGCGCCCGCCCTGCTGGAAGAAGAACTGCGCGACCACGAAGGTCAGGCCGCTCATGGCGATGTTGACGGCGATGCCGCACACCAGCTGGTTGCCCTTTTGCGTGATCGAGACGAAGGCTTGCACCATGGCCAGCGCCACCGAGACGGCGATGCCGGCGGCGATGCCGTACCACGGGTTCTGCGTCGTGTACGCCACCGCGGCCGAGACGAAGGCCGAGGCCAGGATCTTGCCTTCCAGGCCGATGTCGACCACGCCGGAGCGTTCGGCGAACAGGCCGGCCATCGCGGCGAACATCAGCACCGGCGCGTTGCGGATCGTGGAGACCACGATGCTTGCGAGATGAAGGTCTTCCATGCTTATACCTTGTTGATGCGGGTGGAGTTGCCGCGGGTGAGGTTGATCAGTTTCAGCACGGCCGGCGCGTAGAAATTCTCCATCGCGCCGCAGAACAGGATGATCAGGCCCTGGATGAAGATGAAGGTCTCCTGCGGGATGTTCGGCTTTTCCAGCGAGAGGTCGAAGCCGCCCTGGATCAGCGCGCCGAACAGCACCGACGACAGGAAGATGCCGACCGGGTGCTGGCGTCCCATCAGCGCGATGGCGATGCCGACGAAGCCGGCGCCGGCCGGGAAGTTCAGCGACAGGTAGTGGGTCGAACCGAGCACCGAGTTCACCGCCGCCAGGCCGGCCAGCGCGCCCGAGACCAGCATGGTGACGACGATGGTGCGGCTGATCCGGATGCCGGCGTAGTGCGCCGCATGCGCGTTCAGGCCGGTCGCCTTGAGCTTATAACCCCATTCCGAGCGCGACATCATGACGCCGTAGATCGCCAGCGCCGCGATCGCCACCAGGAAGCTGATGTTCAGGGGCGTATCGCCCAGCGCCGGGAACCAGGCGTTCAGCGGCGGCAGCGCGGCGGCTTCCGAGAACACGCGCGAGGCCGGATTCTGCTGGCCTTCCGGGATCATGTACTTGACGATGATGAAATTCATCAGGCTGGCGGCGATGAAGTTGAACATGATGGTCGTGACCACCACGTGGCTGCCGCGCTTGGCCTGCAGGTAGCCGGGCAGGAAGGCCCACAGGCCGCCGAACAGGGCCGCGCCGAGCATCGCCAGCGGAATCAGCAGCACGGCCGGCAGGTGCGCGTCGAAGGCCAGCATGGCCAGCGTCACGCCCAGGCCGCCGACGTACATCTGGCCTTCCGCGCCGATGTTGAACAGGCCGGCCTGCATCGCCACCGAGACCGCCAGGCCGGTGAAGATGAAGGTGGAGGCGTAGAACAGCGTATAGGCCAGGCCTTCCGGGTTGACGATGGCGCTGTTGACCAGGATCGTCATCGATTCCAGCGGGCTCTCGCCCAGCAGGTGGATCACCAGCGCGGCGACCAGCAGCGCCGACAGCAGGTTCAGGATGGGCAGGACGAAACCCGTGGCCCAGCGTGGGAGTTCAGTCGTTTTCATGTCAGCTTCGTTCGGTCATGACTTGTGCAAGCCGCCCATGAGCAGGCCGATGCGGGTGGTGTCGAATTCGTCGACCGGCAAAATGCCGGTGATGCGACCGCCGGACATCACGATGATGCGGTCGGCCAGCGCGCGCACTTCTTCCAGCTCGACCGAGGACAGCAGGATCGCCACGCCTTCGTCGCGCAGGCGCAGCAACTGCGTGTGGATGCTCTCGATGGTGCCGATGTCGACGCCGCGGGTCGGCTGGCCGACCAGCATCAGTTTCGGATTGGCCGAGACTTCGCGCGCGATCACGACCTTTTGCTGGTTGCCGCCGGACAGCAGGCCGATGCGCAGGTCCGGATTATTCGGGCGCACGTCGAAGGCTTGCAGCAGGTGCGCGCAGCGCTGCGCGATCTTCCTGAAGTCGAACAGGCCCCAGCGGTTCCTGACGTGCTTCTGGTAGCCGAACACGGTGTTCTGCATGACCGAGAAATCCTTGATCACGCCGTCGCGCAGGCGGTCTTCCGGCACGTGGCCGATGCCCAGGTCGCGGAACGTGGCCGGCATGCCGTCGGCGTTGGTACGGCCCGCGTAGGGCAGGGGCTGGCCGAGGAAGTCGACGCTGCCGCTGCTCGGCAGGCGCATGCCGGACAGGATCTCGAGCAGCTCGCTCTGGCCGTTGCCGGACACGCCGGCGATCGCCACCACCTCGCCCGCGTGCAGGGTGAAGTCGATGTCGGCCAGCAGAGTCACGCCGCTGCCGTCCTTCAGCCCGAGGTTCGACACCTTCATGACTTCCGCGCCCGGATTGTAGGGCTTGCGCGGCAGCTCGCTCTGGATCGGGCGGCCGACCATCATGTTGGCCAGCTGCTCGCGCGTGGTGTCGGCGGTCTGGACGGCGCCGACCACGCGGCCGGCGCGCATCACGGTCACCTCGTCGGTGATCTCCTTGATCTCCTGCAGCTTGTGGGTGATCAGGATGATGGTCTTGCCTTGTTCCTTGAACAGCCGCAGGATCTCGAACAGCGACGCGGTTTCCTGCGCGGTGAGCACGGCGGTCGGCTCGTCCAGGATCAGGATGTTGGCGCTGCGGTAGATCTGCTTCAGGATCTCGACGCGCTGCTGGGCGCCCACCGACAAATCGTGCACGGTGGCCAGCGGATCGACGTCGAGGCGGTAGCGCTGGCAGATCTCGCGCAGCTTGGCCTCGACCTGGGCGCGGGTGGCGGCCAGCTTGAAGGCGCCTTCGTTGCCGAGCATGACGTTGTCGAGCACGGTCATGTTCTCGACCAGCATGAAGTGCTGGTGCACCATGCCGATGCCGAGGGCGATCGCTTCGTGGCTGGTGCGGATGGTGCGCTCGGCACCGTCGATCAGGAGCTGGCCGCTGTCGGCGTTGTAGTAGCCGTACAGGATGCTCATCAGCGTCGATTTGCCGGCGCCGTTCTCGCCGATCACGCCGTGGATCGAGCCCTTGGCGATGGTGAAGCTGACGTCGGCATTCGCCTGCACCGCCCCGAAGGCTTTGCTAATGTTGCGAAATTCTACGGCTGGCTGCATAGCGGTCTGTGTCAAAGAAGATGGAATGCATTCGTTCAAAAGCGCACCGCGCCGGGAGTGCCGGCGCGGTGCGCTTGACGTGTAAAACGGACGAGGCTTACTGCGGGCAGGAGCCGGCGGCGCGGTAGTCGACCACCTTGATCTTGCCGCCGACGATGTCGGCCTTGGCGGCGTTCACGCGCTTTTCGATGTCGGCCGGGACCACGCTGCGGTTATCCTTGTCCAGCACCCAGTCGACGCCGCCTTCCTTCAGGCCCTTGTAGGTCACGCCCGGGGTGAACTGGCCGCTTTTCGCCTGCATGAAGGCGTCGTAGGTGACGTTGTCGACGTGCTTGACCATCGAGGTCAGCACCGAGCCCGGCTGGATGCCGTTCTGGTTCGAATCGACGCCGATCGCCAGCTTGCCCTTGGCCTTGGCCATCTGCAGCACGCCCAGGCCGGAACCGCCGGCCACCGCGAACACCACGTCGGCGCCGCGGTCGAATTGCGCGCGCGCCAGTTCGCCGCCCTTGGCCGGGTCGTTCCAGGCCGCGCTGGTGGTGCCGACCATGTTCTGCTGGATGGCGACCTTGCCGTTGACCGCTTTCGCGCCCTGGGTGTAGCCGCAGGCGAAGGCGCGGATCAGCGGGATGTCCATGCCGCCGACGAAGCCGATGTTCTTGCTCTTGGACGCCATGGCGGCGGCCACGCCGACCAGGTAGGAGCCTTCCTGTTCCTTGAACAGCACCGAATTCACGTTCTTGCCGGTGGCGTTGCCGTCGATTAGGACGAAGTGCGTGCCCGGAAACTCGGCCGCGACCTTTTGCACCGCCTGGGTCTGCGAAAAGCCGATCGCCGCGATCAGGTCCAGCTTCTTGCGCGCGAAGCCGCGCAGGGTCTGCTCGGCTTGCGTGTCGCTGCTGGCCTGGGCTTCGTAGACGTTGATGCCGGTTTCCTTCTTGAAGCGCGCCGCGCCTTCGGCCGCCGACTGGTTGAACGACTTGTCGAACTTGCCGCCGGCGTCGTAGACGATGCCCAGCTTCGGCGCGCCCGGCGCCGCCGCGGCGCCGCCGGCGACGCACAGCGCCGCGATCGTCATACTGAGTTGCTTGAATTTCATGTATTGGCTCCTGGAATCCTAGTATTGTACCCGGCGCAGCGGCTGCATTGGGAGGACATGCACGGCTTCCCGCCGGGCGGCGAACGGAAACGGTCGCCGCATCGCATTGCGGGGAGGCTTTGTGCCAGCGGATTGTGTCAGACCTGCTCGTATCCTGTGGTGTCGATTTGTAACGCGGTCGGGGCCGATATGAGCGCCGTCGCGTCATCGCAACAGCCGCCCATGCATCGGCTCTTCGACCACGGCGCTGCGCTTCGGCATCCCTTCGCAGCTCGGCTCTACAACTATGCAACAGCCCATTTACTCGTGGCAAATACGATTTTACTTCGCAATTTATTTGGTGGAAATATAAATAAAGACAACTTTCAGCAATTTCTCACTGAAAACCACAGGATCGCCGCGCGATCGCGGCGCCCGTGCAGCCGGCATCATTCGATGGCCACGGATGGCGCGGGCCGGAAAGGCAGGGCAGGCGGGGAATTGGACGGGGAGACGGCAGCGGCGTCGTTCCCCGGCAGAAGCGCGCCAGCGCCGCTGCGCACGATGGCGGATGCGACGCTGCCTGCGCCGGCGGCGGGCGTGATGGTGGTGGCCGGGGCTGCGGCGGCCGGCGTTCCGGCGGCCGGCGTTCCGGCGGCCGGCGCTCCGATGGCCGGCATACCGGCCGCAGGTGCCGGCCGGCGGAAGCGGTCGGTCAAAAAGGCGGCGATGCGTTCCTGGGTCGCCGCCAGGTAGGGAATGTTCATGTGGTTGGAGCCGGGCACCACCTCGTCGCCGCACAGCCGGGCCAGCCTGGCCACCAGCTGGTCGGTATGCGAATGCGGCACCACGTCGTCGCTGGCCGCGCGCAGCACGTAGGTGGGGGCGGTGAGCGAAGGCGCGTACTTGATCGACTCGAAACGGTGACGCAGCATGTAGCCGATCGGCATCCCGCGGAAGCGCCGCTTGGCGATCGCCAGGATCGAATCGTAGGGCGTGACCAGCACCACCGCATGCGCCGGGCGCGCCTTGGCCACCTGCACCGCCACGCCCGAGCCCAGGCTGCGGCCGACCACGGCGATGCGCTGCGGGTCGACGTGGTCACTGGCGGCCAGCCAGTCGAACAGCATGCGTCCGTCGTCCACCATGTGGATTTCGGCCGGGACGCCGTGCGACGCGCCGTAGCCGCGGTAGTTCATGGCCAGCACCGCCATGCCGGGAAACAGCCGGGCGGCATCGCGCACCACCCACGACACTTCCTCGGAGCGGCCGCCGAAATACAGGACCGCCGGGTGCCGGCCGGGCAGGTGCGGCGTCATCAGCCAGCCGGACAGGCGCGTGCCATCGGCCGCGCGCAGCACCACCGGGCGGGTACGGTGGCCCTGGCTGCGCGGACGAGCGACTTCACGGCGCAGGGTGGGATTGAACACCAGGCGGCGCTGGTTGGCCGTCACCGCGGCCGTCAGGCCCAGCCACAGCATGCTGGCAACACCAGCCATCCCCGCCGCCATCTTTTGTCGTGTGTTCATGCGGACAGTGTAGCTCTGCCATGGAAACACGCTGTGCGTTCGTGCGCAAATGATGAGTCAAGGCGCTTTTGAAGGACAAATCGAGAAAAGAGTGGTTTTAAGGTGACAGGCAGGCACATGCTTCCTGCGCTGCATAAAGATGCGGTCTCATGTTTTACGGATACCGTTGCCTTTCATGTAATGCCTTGCTAGCCTTGTCACCGGTTCGATTTTGTCGAGGAGACGACGTGCACTACCTGCTGATGTATGACCTGGCCCCGGATTACCTGGAACGCCGCGGCGAATTCCGCAACGAACACCTGCAACTGGCCTGGGACGCCCAGGAACGCGGCGAGATCGTGATCGCCGGCGCGCTGGCCGATCCGGCCGATTGCGCTGTGCTGCTGTTCAGCGGCGATTCGCCGGAAGCCGCCGAGCGCTTCGCGCGCGCGGACCCGTATGTGACGCAAGGCCTGGTCACGCGCTGGCGCGTGCGGCCGTGGACCACCGTCGTCGGCAAGGATGCGTTCAAACCCGTGCGCCCGGATTAATCTGTTGGCATGGATTCAAGCGCCAGGCCCGGCGAGGTTCAATGTTCTGTCAGAGGTGCCCCTTATCGATGTCATCCTCGGGAGGAAATCATGCGCAAACGATTGTTGATCGGTACTGCCTTGCTCGGCGCCTGCCTGCCGGCGCTGGCCCAGGAATCCCTGTTGCTCGGGCGTGTCGAGCGCATCACCATGCTGCCACCCGGCGCGGCGGCCTGCCCGGCGGCCTGCCCGGCACTGTCCGCGAAGCAGCCCGACGGCAGCGTGCGCGTGTGCGTCTCGAACGAGAGCGGCTGCCAGCAGACCGAGTTCCGCATCGAGCGCGTGCTGCTGGGGAACGAGGCGACCAGCCTGAAAACCTTCCAGGGCCGCATCGGCGAGTGGGGCCGGCTGGATTTCCCGAACACGCACGAGCCGATCCTGGTGCACGTCGACGCTGGGCGCGTGCATTGGGCATCGACCGCCGAACGCGACGGCAAGCTGTACATCGACGCCGCCGGCCTGGAGCGGGACACCGTGGCCGGCGTTGCCGTGCGTTCGATCGCGCCGGATGAGCGCGGCACGATCGCGCTCGACCGCTTGCTGGGCGGCACGCGCGCGCCCAGGTAGGCGCAGCCGCGCCCGTCCCGGCCGCACCGGCACGCCGGCCTGGATGTGCCGGCGCGCCGGCCGGGATGCGCCGGCGAGCCCGGACGAGCGCTTACTTCGCCACCAGCAGCTTCACCACCAAGTTGTGCGTGGTGATGGCGAGCGAGCCGTCCGGCGCCAGCGCCACGCCCGTCGGCCGGTCCAGGCCGCCGGGCAGGGCGCCCAGCACGATGCCGTTCTTGCCGGTCACGCCGGCCACGGTGGAGGTCACGTTGTCGAGGTTGATGCGGCGGATGGTGGCGTTGCCGGTGTCGGCGACATACAAATCGTTGCCTTCGATATCGATCCCGGACGGCGAGCACAGGCGCGACTGGCCGGCGCCGCCGTCGGCGGCGCCGCACTGGCCCGGCAGGCCGGCCAGGGTCGAGACGCGGCCGTCGGGGGCGATCATCCGCACCGTCGAATTGCCGGTGTCGGCGATATAGACGTTGTCCCACTGGTCTACCACCACGTCCTGCGGGCTGCAGAAGCGCGCCGCGTCGCCGCGCCCGTCGGCGCTGCCGCACACGCCGGCCGCGCCGGCCACCGTGGTCACGCGGCCGGCGCTGTCGATGCGGCGCACGGTGTGGTTGCCGGTATCGGCCACCCACAGGTTGCCGGCGCGGTCGAGGGCGATGCCTTTCGGGTTGCAGAACTGGGCGATGCTGCCGTTGCCGTCGTTGCTGCCGCAGGTGCCGCTGCCGGCCACGGTGGCGACCGCGCCGGACGGGGTGATGCTGCGGATCGCCGAATTGCCGCTGTCGGTCACGTAGAGCTTGCCGTTGGCATCGCTTTCCAGGCGGCTCGGGCCGTTGAAGCGGGCTGCGCCGCCGCTGCCGTCGGCATAGCCGAGCGTGCCGGCGGCGCCCGCCAGCGTGGTGACCACGCCCTGCGGCGTGATCTTGCGGACGGTGGCGCTGGCGCTCTCGGCCACGTACAGGTTGCCGGCGCCGTCGGCGGCGATGCCTTGCGGATCGTTGAAGCGTGCCGCCGAGCCGGTGCCGTCGCGCGTGCCGCTGCACACGCCGCAGACGTCGCCGGCGATCGGAAACATGCCGGTGGCGCCCTGCGGCCGGTCCGGCCAGCTCGGCCACTCGGGGTGGTCGGGCCAGGGGTGGTAATCCGGGCCGTCGTACCAGTAGCCGCCGATGCCGATGCCGACCTCGCCGCCGCCGCAGCCGCCGATGCCGGCGCCGAGCGCCAGCAGCAGCGGCAGGATGCGCAGCCGGCGCAGCGCGGATGGCTGGCACGCGGGAAGGGCGCGGCGCAGCGCGCGCGGCAGCGAAGGCAACTCGCGCAGCAGCCGGGCAAGGCGGCGCGCCGGTAACGATGCCGGCACCGGCACCGGCACCGGCACCGGCACCGGCACCGGCGCCGGCCGTGGTCGTGACGTGGATGCGTTCATGGCAAGTCCCTCATGTCGTATGGCGTGATCGAAGCGGTGGAACCCGATCGGAGCTTACCGAGCGCGCCCATTCGGGCCATGCGGGTGCTCAATGCGTTCGGGGAACTTCATGAGGGCGGTACGCGCGCGGCATGAAAGCGACGCCGACGCCGGAAGAGACGCACTGGTCCGCCGACGCATTTGCCTTGTCTAGGCAGTGAGGTAATATCTCGCGAGCAAAATCATTCGACTGGAGAACCATGCACACCGCCGTCAACCTGTGGCCGCTGCTCGGCATCGCCGTGGTCGCCGCCGGCTTCCTGTTGCGCGCCAATCCGGTGCTGGTGGTGATCGCCGCCTGCGCCGTCACCGGGCTGGCGGCGGCGCTGCCGCCGACCCATATCCTGGAATCGCTGGGCAGCGCCTTCCTCAAGACGCGCAACCTGCCGCTGATCCTGCTGCTGCCGCTGGCGGCGATCGGGCTGCTGGAACGTGCCGGCTTGAAGGAGCACGCGCAGGCCAGCATCGCCCGGGTGCGTTCGGCCACGGCCGGACGCCTGCTGACCGTCTACCTGCTGGTGCGCGAGCTGGCCGCTGCCTTCGGGCTGACCAGCCTGGGCGGCCATCCGAACATGGTGCGCCCGCTGGTGGCGCCGATGGCGGAGGCGGCGGCCGACGCCGCCGCGGCCAAGGCAGGCGGCGCGCTCGGCGAGCCGCTGCGCCAGCGCATCCGCGCCATGAGCGCCGCCACCGACAACGTCGGCCTGTTCTTCGGCGAGGACGTGTTCGTCGCCTTCGGCGCCATCGTGCTGATGCAGACCATCCTGCGCGCCGAAGGACTGGAAGTCGATCCGCTGCACATGGCGCTGTGGGGCATCCCGACCGCGGTGTCCGCCTTCGTCATCCACGCCTGGAACCTGCGCCGGCTCGACCGCCGCATCCTGCGCGAAGCCATGGCGGCGCAGCCGCGCGCCGGACACGGCATGCAGGCGCGCCCGTGATCTCGATCGACCTGTTCTATCTGCTGGTCGGGCTGCTGTTCGCCGCCACCGCCATCCTCAACCTGCGCGACCGCGCCAACCCGCGCCGCTACACCACTGCCCTGTTCTGGGGGCTGTACGCCATGCTGTACCTGCTCGGCGAGCGCCTGGCGCCGCTGGCGGCGGGCGTGCTGATGGTGGCGATGGCGCTGGTCGCCGGCTTCGGCCTGGTACGGCCGGGCCGCGCGCCGCTGCCGGGGGAAACGGCGCGGCGCGCGTCGGCGGCGCGCCTGGGGCACAAGCTGTTGATCCCGGCGCTGGCGATTCCGGTGGTGACCATGATCGGCTCGACCCTGCTGAAGGACGTGCGCGTCGACCTCGGCGGCTTCGCCGGGCCGCTGCTGGACCCGAAAAACCTGACCCTGGTCAGCATGGGTTGCGGCGCCATGGCCGCGCTGGCGCTGGCCTGCCGGGTCACGCGCGCCACGCCGCTGCAGGGCGTGCGCGAGGCGCGCCGCCTGATCGACGCCATGGGCTGGGCGGTGGTGCTGCCGCACATGCTGGCCGTGCTCGGCCTGCTGTTCGCCGAGGCCGGCGTCGGCAAGGCGGTGGCGCACGTGACGACCGCGTACATCGGCCTGGATTCGCGCCTGCTCGCCTGCGCCGTGTTCTGCATCGGCATGGCGCTGTTCACGATCGTCATGGGCAACGGCTTCGCCGCCTTCCCGGTGATCGCTGGCGGGATCGGTATCCCGGTGCTGGTTGGGGTGTATCATGCGAATCCGGCCGTGATGGCGGCGATCGGCATGTTCAGCGCCTACTGCGGCACGCTGCTGACGCCGATGGCCGCCAACTTCAACATCGTCCCGGCAGCGCTGCTCGAACTGCCGGACAAGAACGCCGTGATCAAGGCCCAGCTGCCGACCGCGCTGCCGGTGCTGGCCGTGAACATCGCGCTGCTGTATTTCCTCATGTACCAATAGAACTATTTGCCAGACCCCATGACCAAGACCATCCTGCTCACCGGCTTCGAACCCTTCAACGGTGCCGACATCAACCCCTCGTGGGAAGCGGCGCGCGCGCTGGACGGCTGGACCGGACCGGGCTTCCAGGTCGTCGCGCGCCAGCTGCCGTGCGTGTTCGGCCGCGCCAACGTGGCCCTGCTCGACGCGGTCGAGGAACTGCACCCCGACATCGTGATCGGGGTCGGCCAGGCCGGCGGCCGGCCCGAAGTCTCGCTCGAACGGGTAGCGATCAACGTCGACGACGCCAGCATCCTCGACAACGCCGGCCAGCAGCCGGTGGACAGCGCCATCATCGCCGGCGGCCCGGCCGCCTATTTCAGCACGCTGCCGATCAAGGCCATCGTGCGCGCGCTGCGCCTGCGCGGCTTTCCGGCCGGCGTGTCGCAGACCGCCGGCACCTTCGTCTGCAACCACGTGTTCTACGGCTTGATGCACCATGCGGCCGGGCGCCTGCTCAAGGCCGGCTTCGTGCACGTGCCCTACCTGCCGGAGCAGGCGGCGGCGCGCCCGGAACGGCCGCCGTCGATGGCGCTGGCGGATATCGTCGATTGCCTGCGCATCGCGGTCGAGCTGGCGGTGGGCGTGGACGGCGACGTGGCGGAGGCGGGCGGCGCCACGCATTGAGCGCGGCGCGCGCGCCGCCTACTCGCCCTCGGGGTGCAGGATCTTCAAGAATGCCCGCACCACCGGCGCATCGTCCTGGCTCGGATAGGTGATGTACAGATTGGCCGACGGCGCCCCGCTGCGGATCGGTAAAAAACGCACTCCCGGCCAGCCGATGCGGCTGGTGGTCTGCGGCATCAGCGCCACGCCCAGCCCGGCGCCGACCATCGCCAGCAGCGTCTGCGGCTCGGCCGCCTCCTGGAAGATGGCCGGCTGGAAGCCGGCGTCGATGCAGCACTGGATCAGGTAGCGCGGCTCGGCCGACTGGTCCAGGTGCAGCGTCAGCATCGGCTCGTGCGCGATGTCGGTCAGGTCGATGGCGTCCTCCTGCGCCAGCGGATGGCGCGCGTTGATCGCCACGCACACGTCCTCGCGGAAGCACAGGTCCTGGCGCAGGTTGGCGTGCTTGAGCGCCTCGTCGTCCAGCTTCGGCTCGCGCCAGAAGCCGACGTCGATCTGGCGCGCGCGCAGCGCTTCCCACTGGTCGTTCGGCCCCAGTTCGTGGATGGTCCAGGTCACGCGCGGAAACTGGCTCTGGAACTGTTCCAGCAAGCCGGGAATCGGCCCCCACATGGCCGAGCCGACGATGCCCACGCGCAGTCGCCCGACCTCGCCGCGGTCGATCTGCCGGATGGTGTCGATGGTCATGCGCATGCGCCCCAGCAGGTCGGCCGCTTCCTGCATCAGCGCCTTGCCGGCCACCGTCAGCTCGAAGCTGCGCGTGGTGCGCGCGAACAGGCGCACCCCGAGTTCGCTCTCCAGCTTCATGATCTGCTGCGACAGCGGCGGCTGCGAGATGTGCAGGCGCTCGGCGGCGCGGCTGAAGCTCTTTTCTTCGGCCACCGCCAGGAAGTATTTCAGCTGCTTCAAATCGATCGACATGGATTCGCTCTCGGTTGGGACGGCGCCTGCCCGCCGCTTGCTTGCGTCGCCGCTTATTTGGCCATTTGTGCCAGCGCCAGCGCCAGCTGCGCGCCGACCAGGGCGTTGTGCTTGACCAGCGCGATGTTGGTCGCCAGGCTGCGCCCGCCGGTGAGTTCCTTGATGCGGCCCAGCAGGAACGGCGTCACCGCCTTGCCCTTCACGCCTTGCGCATCGGCCTCGCCCAGTGCCTGGGCGATGATGGCGTCGATCTCGTCGCCGCGCATGGCCGACGCTTCCGGCACCGGGTTGCCGACCACCACGCCGCCGGCCAGGCCGAGCTGCCACTTGGTGCGGATGAAGCGCGCCTGTTCTTCCGGCGTGTCGAGCTGGAAGTCGGCCTGGTAACCGCTCTCGCGCGTGAAGAACGCCGGGAAGCCGCCCTGGCCAACGCTCACCACCGGCACGCCGTGGGTTTCCAGGTATTCCAGGGTCAGGCCGATGTCGAGGATCGACTTCACGCCGGCGCACACCACGGCGACGCTGGTGGCAGCCAGTTCCTGCAGGTCGGCCGAGATGTCGAAGCTGGTTTCCGCGCCGCGGTGCACGCCGCCGATGCCGCCGGTGACGAACACCTCGATGCCGGCCAGGGAAGCGCAGATCATGGTGGCGGCCACCGTGGTCGCGCCGAGTTTGTTTGTCGCCAGCACGTAGGCCAGGTCGCGCCGGCTGACCTTCAAGGCGTCGCGCGAATTGCCGAGCGTTTCCAGCTGCGCGTCGGACAGGCCGATGCAGATCTTGCCGCCGATGATGGCGATGGTGGCCGGCACCGCGCCGGCATCGCGGATCACCTGCTCGACGTCGCGGGCGGTCTGCACGTTCTGCGGGTAGGGCATGCCGTGCGAGATGATCGTCGATTCCAGCGCGACGATCGGCTTGCCGGCCGCGCGCGCGGCTTGCACTTCGGGGGAGAATTGGAGAAAAGCTTGCATGGTTCAGTCCTGTTCGGGTGATGCGGAGTTTGTGTTCGTGTTCGCGTTCTTGTCGAGGCTGGCGACGATGTCGGCATCGACTGCGGCCAGGCTGTCCGGGCCGAGATCCGGGTGCACGGTCGCGCGCGTGCCCACGGTCAGCTTCGAGAGCTGCAGGCCGCGCCGGCAGGCCAGCACCAGGCCGCCGTCGCGCTCGTCGCCTGCGGCGCCGGCTTCGTCGTCGGCGCCCAGGTCCTGCGCCAGCGACCAGCACACGGCCGCCGCGAAGGCATCGCCGGCGCCGGTGACGTCGACCACCTCGGCCTGCGGCGCCGCCAGGTGCACGATGGGGGCAGTGGGGCCGTCGGTCAGCAGCACGCCGGCGGCGCCGCGCGTGACGACCACGTCGCGCGCGCCCTGCGCCTGCAGCGCGCGCATGGCGGCGCCAAGCGCGGCGTCGTCGGCAAGGTCATGGCCGGCGCGCGCCGCCAGTTCGCCGGCATTCAGGATCAACAGGCGCACGCCGGACAGGTCGCGCGGCAGGCGCGCCATCTTCGGTTCCGACACCGCCACCAGCACCAGCGGCGCCTCGCCGCGGCGCGCCCCGTCGACGATCGCCTCGACCGTCGCCAGCGGCAGGTTGAGGTCGGCCGCCACCAGCGCCGCGCCCGTGAACTGGGCCTGGCGCGCGGCGATGAAGGCGGGGTCGAGCTGTTCGTACAGCGCCATGTCGGCCAGCGCCACCACCATGTCGCCGTCCTGGTCGAGCACCGCGGTGTAGGTGCCGCTGGACACGCCGTCCAGGCGCAGCGCGCCGCGGGTGTCGATGCCGAGCGTCTCGGCATGGGTGAGCAGGGCGGCGCCCGAGCCGTCGGCGCCGATCGCCGTCAGCAGCGATACCTGCGAACCCAGGCGCGCCAGGTTCTCGGCGATGTTGCGCGCCACGCCGCCGAAGGATTCGCTCTGCACCGCCGGGTTCGAGGTGCCCAGCGCCAGCGTATCCAGCGAACGCAGCTTGCGGTCCAGGTTGGCGGCGCCGACGCAGACGATGGGACGGCGCTGCGGCGCGGTCGGCAGCACGTAGGCGCGGCCCAGCAGCTTGCGCTCGCGGATCAGGCCGGCGATGTAGCCGGCCACGGCCGAGCGCGACAAGCCGAGCTGGCCGGCCAGGTCTTGCTGCGCGATGAACGGATTGGCGCGGATCAGCGCGAGTAATTGTTGTTTCTTGCTTTGTTCGGACACGGTCGACATCGATTTAAACTTTTGTCTTTCATGTTAAACATATGTTTTAACGACGTCAACGCCAGCCGTTTTTGCCGGACTCATATAGAACAATCAACGAAAACAAGCCGGAGCGATTTACGATGGCGATTTATATAGTCTACATATAAATCAAGCAAAAAAATGGTATTTGCCATACCAATCCGCGATAATGCATAGTTCGCACATTCTGGTGCGCGGCCGCCCGCAAACCGTGCGACGTGCCCGCCGCCACCCGCACCGATTCCCGCATCGACCCAACTTATTTCTCGCGACAATGACCACTCACGTATTCAGCAATACTCCTTTCGACGCAGCCGACGTCATCCGTGCCCGCAAGCCCGGCTTCCAGCCGCGCGCCGCCCTGATCCTGGGTTCCGGCCTGGGCGTGCTGGCCGAGCAGATGACCGACGCCGTCTCGATCGGCTACGCCGACCTGCCGGGCTTCCCGATCAGCACCGTGCACGGCCACGCCGGCGAACTGGTGCTCGGCCTGCTGGCCGGCGTGCCGGTGGTGTGCATGAAGGGCCGCGGCCACTTCTACGAAGGCTACGGCCCGGGCGTGATGACCTCCGCCGTGCGCACCTTCAAGCTGCTCGGCTGCGAACTGCTGTTCGTGACCAATGCCGCCGGTTCGCTGCGTCCGGAAGTCGACGCCGGCAGCGTGGTGGTGCTGAACGACCACATCAACCTGCTGCCGGGCAGCCCGATGGCCGGTCCCAACGACGAGCGCTTCGGTCCGCGTTTCTTCAGCATGGCCAACGCCTACGACGCCGAGCTGCGCGACCTGGTGAAAGCCACCGCGGCGGACAAGGGCGTCACCCTGGCAGAAGGCGTGTACCTGGCCTGCCCGGGCCCGAACTTCGAGACCGCCGCCGAAATCCGCGCCTTCAAGACGCTGGGCGCGGACGTGGTCGGCATGTCCGTGGTGCCGGAAGTGATCGCCGCGCGCCACTGCGGCCTGAAGGTGGCCGGCCTGTCGGCCATCACCAACCTGGCCGAGGGCCTGAGCCCGTTCCCGCTGTCGCACGAGCAGACCCTGAAATATGCGGCGATCGCGGCCAAGGACATGGTCACGCTGATCCATGGCTTCGTCGAGCGTTTAGGCCAGACTGGCGCCGCCACCACGACCGCCGCTGCCTGATTACGGCCAGTGCAGCCAGAGCCGTCGTCCCCGCGCAGGCGGGGACCCATGCTGAGGCTCCGATAATCGTTAAACCGATGTCGAGGTAAACATTTTCTGAAGCTGGGTATGGGTCCCCGCCTTCGCGGGGACGACGGGTCAGCGATTCACTGCATCGAACGACATCAGCTCACTCCAACAACCGATTAGCGAGTAATCCATGTCACGCGCATTCATCCTCCTGCTTGATTCCTTCGGCCTCGGCGCGCTGCCGGATGCCGACAAATACGGCGACGCAGGCGCCAACACCCTCGGCCACATCGCCCAGTGGGCAGCCGACGCCGGCACGCCGATGGCGCTGCCGAACCTGGAACGGATCGGCCTGGGCGCCGCCGCGCACAAGGCCAGCGGCGCATGGCCGCAGGGTTTTAAGGTCCGTGACGGCTTCACCGGCGCCTGGGGCGTCGCGCGCGAGCAGTCGACCGGCAAGGACACGCAAAGCGGCCACTGGGAAATCGCCGGCGTGCCGGTGCTGTTCGACTGGGGCTACTTCCCCAAGACCGTGCCCTCGTTCCCGAAGGAGCTAACCGACAAGCTTCAGGAACTCACGGGCGTGCCCGGCTGGCTGGGCAACTGCCACGCCTCCGGCACCACCATCATCGACGAGCTGGGCGACGAGCACGTCGCCAGCGGCAAGCCGATCCTGTACACCTCGGCCGACTCGGTGCTGCAGATCGCCGCGCACGAAGAGCACTTCGGCCTGGAGCGCCTGTACCAGGTGTGCGAAGCGGCGTATGAGCTGGTCAAGCCGTACAACATCGGCCGCGTGATCGCGCGTCCGTTCCTGGGAGCGAACGGCAAGTACAAGCGCACCAGCAATCGCCACGACTACGCGGTGCCGCCGGTGGCGCCGACACTGCTGGACCACGTCAAGGACGGCGGCGGCGAAGTCATCGCCCTCGGCAAGATCAGCGACATCTTCGCGGGGCAGGGCGTGTCGCGCCTGGTGAAGGGCGCGGACAACATGGCGCTGTTCGACCGCCTGCTGGAAGTGGCCGACGAGGCCGGCGACAAGTCGCTGACCTTCGTGAATTTCGTCGACTTCGACATGCACTTCGGCCACCGCCGCGACGTCGCCGGCTATGCCAACGCGCTGCACGAGCTGGATGCGCGCCTGCCGGAATTCATGGCCAAGCTGAAGGAAGGCGACCTGGTCGTGGTCACCGCCGACCATGGCTGCGACCCGACCTGGAGCGGCTCCGACCACACGCGCGAACACATCCCGGTGCTGTTCTTCGGCCCGGCCGCGCCGGCTAGGGAGCTGCCGGTGTCAGACACCTTCTCGAACATCGGCGCCACGCTGGCGAAACACCTCGGCGTCCAACCCCTCTCGAACGGAACCGCACTGCTATGACCCAGAACCTGGATTTCCAAAGAAACACCGCGGTCGGACTCGACCTGGGCTGGATCAACCACCTGAAGGTGAACCGCAACGCCGCCGAGCGCCGCGCCGCCAGCCTGGCCAACCGCCGCACGGTGAAGAAGGATTACCAGGCCGCCTGGCTGATCCGCGCGATCGAGTGCATCGATCTCACCACGCTGTCCGGTGACGATACCCCGGGCCGCGTCGAGCGCCTGTGCCGCAAGGCCATGCGTCCGCTGCGCGCCGATCTGATGCAGGCGCTCGGCATCGAGACCTTGAGCACCGGCGCCGTGTGCGTGTACCACGAGATGATCACGCCGGCGACCCAGGTGCTGCAGGGCCGCCTGCCGATCGCCGCGGTCTCGACCGCGTTCCCGGCCGGCCTGTCGAGCATGGAAACCAAGCTGCGCGAGATCGAGTTGTCGGTGGCCGCCGGCGCCACCGAGATCGACATCGTGATCACCCGCCAGCACGTCCTGACCGGGAACTGGCAGGCGCTGTACGACGAGATGGTGGCCTACCGCCAGGCCTGCGGCGAGGCGCACGTGAAGGCGATCCTGGCCACCGGCGACCTGGTCACGCTGGAAAACGTGGCCAAGGCCTCGTGGGTGTGCATGATGGCCGGCGCCGATTTCATCAAGACGTCGACCGGCAAGGAAGGCGTGAACGCCACCATTCCGGTGTCCTTGGTGATGGTGCGCGCGATCCGCGAATACCACGAGCGCACCGGCTTCATGGTCGGCTACAAGCCGGCCGGCGGCGTGTCCACCGCCAAGGCGGCGCTGCAATACCTGACCGTGATGAAGGAAGAGCTGGGCAACGAATGGCTGCAGCCGCACCTGTTCCGCATCGGCGCTTCCAGCCTGCTGACCGACATCGAGCGCCAGCTCGAGCACCACGTCACCGGCAGCTACTCGGCCGCCCACCGCCACGCGCAACCCTGATCACTACGGATTCTTCATGCCAACGATTAAAGAGATTCTGCAAACTATGGATTACGGCCCCGCACCGGAAAGCACCAAGGAAGCGCACGCGTGGCTGGACCAGCATGGCCGCCGTTTCGGCCTGTTCATCGACGATGCCTGGAGCGAGGCCGCCGACACCTTCGGCTCGTTCAACCCGGCCGACGGCAGCGAACTGGCGCAGGTGACGCAGGCGAGCGATGACGACGTCGAGCGCGCCGTGCAGGCCGCGCGCCGCGCCCAGCCGGGCTGGGTGGCGCTGGGCGGCCACGGCCGCGCGCGCATCCTGTATGCGCTGGCGCGCCTGCTGCAGCGCCATGCGCGCCTGTTCGCGGTGCTGGAAACGCTGGACAACGGCAAGACCATCCGCGAGACGCGCGACGCCGACCTGCCGCTGGCCGCCCGTCACTTCTATCACCACGCCGGCTGGGCGCAACTGCAGTCGGAAGAATTCGCGGATTACCGCGCCGTCGGCGTGGTCGGCCAGATCGTGCCGTGGAATTTTCCATTGCTGATGCTGGCCTGGAAGATCGCCCCGGCCCTGGCCGCCGGCAACACGGTGGTGTTCAAGCCGGCCGAGTACACGTCCTTGACGGCGCTGCTGTTCGCCGAAATCTGCCAACAGGCCGGCCTGCCGGCCGGCGTGGTCAACATCGTCACCGGCGACGGCCGCGTGGGCGAGGCCATCGTCAACCATCCTGGCATCGACAAGATCGCCTTTACCGGTTCCACCGAAGTCGGACGCATGATCAGGAAGAGCACCGCCGGCAGCGGCAAGAAGCTGTCGCTGGAACTGGGAGGTAAGTCGCCGTTCATCGTGTTCGAGGACGCCGACCTGGATGCCGCCGTCGAGGGCCTGGTCGATTCGATCTGGTTCAACCAGGGGCAGGTGTGCTGCGCCGGCTCGCGCCTGCTGGTGCAGGAGTCCGTCTATCCGCGCTTCATCGCCAAGGTCAAGGCGCGCATGCAGAACCTGCGCGTCGGCTCGCCGCTGGACAAGTCCAACGACATCGGCGCGCTGGTCGACCCGGTGCAGCAGCAGCGCATCCACGGCCTGGTGGAGTCCGCCCGCGCCGAAGGCTGCGAGATCTGGCAGCCGGACGGCGCCGCCCCGGCCGAAGGCGCGTGGTACCTGCCGACGCTGATCACCGGCGCCTCGACCTCGGCCGCCGTGGCGCACACCGAGATCTTCGGGCCGGTGCTGGTAGCGTCCAGCTTCCGCACCCCGGGCGAGGCGGTGCAGCTGGCCAACAACACGACCTATGGCCTGGCCGCCTGCGTCTGGAGCGAGTCGATCAGCCTGGCGCTGGACGTGGCGCCGCAGATCAAGGCCGGTGTGGTCTGGATCAACACCGCCAACCAGTTCGACGCCGCCTGCGGCTTCGGCGGCTACAAGGAATCCGGCTTCGGCCGCGAAGGCGGCAGGGAGGGCATGGTCGAATACCTGGTGCCGCTGTCCGAAGACGCGCGCCCGGCGGCGCCGGCATCGACGCGCATGGCCGACAAGGGCCAGGTCACGCCGCAGGATGCCGGCCCGTTCGCCCTCGACCGCACCGCCAAGCTGTACATCGGCGGCAAGCAGGCGCGCCCGGACGGCGCCTACAGCCGCGCCATCCACGGCGCCGACGGCAGCTACCTGGCCGACATCGGCGAAGGCAGCCGCAAGGACATCCGCAACGCGGTGGAAGCGGCGCACAAGGCGTCCGGCTGGGCCAGGGCGACCGCGCACAACCGCGCCCAGGTGCTGTACTACCTGGCCGAGAACCTGGCGATCCGCGCCGACGAGTTCGCGGCGCGCATCGCCCGGCAGACCGGCGCGAAGGACGCGGACAAGGAAGTGCAGGCATCGATCGAGCGCCTGTTCTACTGGGCCGCATGGGCCGACAAGTACGACGGCCAGGCGCACCAGCCGCCGATGCACGGCATCACCGTGGCGCTGAACGAGCCGGTCGGCGTGATCGGCATCGTGTGCCCGAACGAACAGCCGCTGCTGGGCTTCGTCTCGCTGGTGGCGCCGGCGCTGGCACTGGGCAACCGTGTGGTGGCGGTACCGTCGGAAATGCACCCGCTGTCCGCGCTCGATTTGTACCAGGTGCTGGACACCTCCGACCTGCCGGGCGGCGCGCTGAACATCGTCACCGGTTCGGCCGACGAACTGGCGCGCACGCTGGCGACGCACTTCGACGTGGACGCCGTGTGGCGCCACGACGGCTCGCTTGATGGCTGCGCCGAGGTCGAGCGCCTGTCGGCCGAGTCGCTCAAGCGCACCTGGACCGGCGGCGCCAAGGGGCGCGACTGGTTCGACGCCAGGCAGACGTGCGGACGCGCGGTGCTGCAGCATGCGAGCCAAGTCAAGAATGTATGGATACCCTACGGCGCCTGAGGAAACCTCGATAAACCTACTGCGCGTCGGATTGTCGTCCTGTGATGCTCGCTGTACATGCGTACAGCTCCGCTTCTCGGACAACACTCCTTCCGCTCGCTACGGTTTCTCGAGGTTCCGTTAGGCCTGTAGGGAAACCGTCGAAGCAACGACGGATAGGGTGGGCAAGTGGATATTCCCGGCTTGCCCTTCGTCGTTTCCGACGTCGCCAATATAGCCAAATTAATTGTTTATCTGAATGTAGAGAGACCAAAAATACGATGTTCCTCCCCCAAGAAATCGTCCGCAAAAAGCGTGACGGCGGCACCCTGAGCGCCGAAGAAATCCAGTTCTTCGTGCGCGGCATCCCCGACGGCAGCGTCACCGAAGGCCAGATCGCGGCGCTGGCGATGGCCGTGTTCTTCAACGACATGACGATGGACGAACGCGTCGCGTTCACGCTCGCGATGCGCGATTCCGGCCAGGTCATGGAGTGGAAGTCGCTGAATCTGCCCGGCCCGGTGGTCGACAAGCACTCGACCGGTGGCGTCGGCGACGTCGTGTCCCTGATGCTGGGTCCGATGATCGCGGCCTGCGGCGGCTTCGTGCCGATGATCTCGGGCCGCGGCCTGGGCCACACCGGCGGCACGCTCGACAAGTTCGACTCGATTCCGGGCTACTCGACCGTCCCCGACCCGGAACTGTTCAAGAAAGTGGTGAAGGAAGTCGGCGTCGCCATCATCGGCCAGACCGCGCAGCTGGCGCCGGCCGACAAGCGCTTCTACAGCATCCGCGACACCACGGCGACCGTGGAGTCGGTGGCCATGATCACCGGCTCGATCCTGTCGAAGAAGCTGGCGGCGGGCCTGGACGCGCTGGTCATGGACGTGAAAGCCGGCAGCGGCGCCTTCATGCCGAGCTACGAGAAATCGGTGGAATTGGCGGAATCGATCGTCCACGTCGGCAACGGCGCCGGCACCCGCACTTCGGCCATCCTGACCGGCATGAACGAGTCGCTGTGCCCGGCGGCCGGCAACGCGGTCGAAGTGCGCGTGGCGATCGATTACCTGACCGGCAGATCGCGCCCGGCGCGCCTGCACGAAGTCACGATGGCGCTGTGCGCCGAGATGCTGGTGATCGCGGGCCTGGCCGCGAGCGACGCCGAAGCGCATGCCAAACTGCAGCACGCGCTCGATTCGGGCGAGGCGGCCGAGCGCTTCGCGCGCATGGTCACGGCGCTGGGCGGCCCGGCCGACCTGGTCGACAATCCGGATGCGCACCTGGCGCGCGCGCCGATCGTGGTGCCGGTGCCGGCGCTGGAGGCCGGCTACGCCTATTCGACCGACTGCAGGGGCCTGGGCCTGGCGGTGGTCGGCCTGGGCGGCGGGCGCATCCGCCCGCAAGACCCGATCGACTTCGCCGTCGGCCTGACCGGCCTGGTCGAACTGGGCGCGCGCATCGAACCGGGCCAGCCGCTGGCGCTGGTGCACGCGCGCACCGAGGACGCCGCCCAGCGCGCCGTGCGCGAGGTGCAGGCGGCGTACCGCATCGCCCAGGAAGCGCCGGCGGCGCAGCCGATGATCTACAAGACCATCCGGCCATAAGAAGTAACAGCGACACACCGTCGTCCCCGCGCCACCGCCGTCGTGCCCGCGCCACCGCCGTCGTCCCCGCGAAGGCGGGGACCCATGCTGAACATAGCGGAGCTGAGGTGCAAGCATCACGACTGTGGCTGCTATGTATGGGTTCCCGCCTTCGCGGGAACGACGGTATTCTTCCGTGTTTTCATAGAAACTCCCATGAGCTACGAACACCTGATCGACGAAGCCCGCGCCGCGCGCGAACTGGCTTACACCCCATACTCCAACTTCAAGGTCGGCGCCGCCCTGGAATGCAAGGACGGCCGCGTGTTCCGCGGCTGTAACGTGGAAAACGCTTCCTACGGCCTGTGCAACTGCGCCGAGCGCACCGCCTTTTTCTCGGCCATCGCCCACGGCTACAAGCCGGGCGACTTCACGGCGCTGGCTGTGACCGGCGACACCGACGGCCCGATCGCCCCGTGCGGCGCCTGCCGCCAGGTGATCCTGGAACTGGGCGGCGGCGCATTGCCGGTGGTGCTGACCGACCTGAAGGGCGACCGCATGGACACCACCGCCGCCGCCCAACTGCCGAACGCCTTCGTCGGCGGCGACCTGCACAAGTCGTCGCAGCAGTAAGCGCAACAGTAAGCGCAAGATCGCGCGCACGTATCGTGCCTGCGCGGTGGAGCGCCGGGCCGCCGGGACAAGCAATCTTCCGTGCGACCGACCTGCGCCGATTCGGGCATTGTCTGGCTTGAAAATTTAGCCGTGCACACAACATGTGATGGCATATTCGCAATTCAAGACAGGAGCAAGGCCATGAACCAGCAAGATACGCAGATGTTGACTACTTTCCTGGGCCAGCTGACCCAGGCGCACGGCGTCCAGAAGGATGCGGAAGCCGATGCGCTGATCCAGCGCGCGGTGGCCCAGCAGCCGGACGCCGCCTATCTGCTGGTGCAGCGCGCGCTGCTGCTGGACCAGGCACTGAACAATGCCAAGAGCCAGATCGCGGCGCTGCAGGAACAGCTGCGATCGGGCGGGCAGGGCGGCGGCAAGTTCCTCGACGCGGACTCGTGGGGCAACAGCGGCACTGCGCGTCCCGAGGTGCGCGAGCAGCAGTACGGGCGCGACTATCCGCGCGACCAGCAGCCGTACCAGCCGCAGGGCGGCTATCCGCAACAAGGCGGCTACCCGCAGGGCGGTTATCCGCAGGCCGGCTACCAGCAGCCGGTGCCGTCGTCCAGCTTTCTGCGCGGCGGCTTCGGCGGCACGCTGGGCACGATCGCGGCCACCGCGGCCGGTGTGGCGGCGGGTGGTTTCCTGTTCCAGGGCCTGGAAAACATGTTCGGCGGCCATCATGAAAACGGCGGCGGCGCCAACCACCTGCTGTCCAGCGATGACCAGGGCAATAACCTGTTCAGCGACCAGTCGGGCAGCTCGCTGGCCGACCAGGCCGGCGTGGGCGATGTCGGCCAGTCGTCCGGCAACGATGGCGGCGGTGCGTCGGAAAGCCTGTTCGACAATGGTGGCGACAGCGGTTCCGGGTTCTTCGATGGCGACGGATCGGATGAGGGCTTGTTCAGCTGAGCTTCTTTTTGGACACGGTGGCAACTGCACCGATTGATCGGTCCAAGTAACTCGGCATGGGTCCCCGCCTGCGCGGGGACGACGGGTATATCCGTTCTCTCTCTTAGCCGAACAAACGCTCCGGCTGCCACGGATCGTAGGTGCCCACGTTCCACACGTGTCCCTCGGGGTCGCGGCACAGGAAGCCCCGGCTGCCGAACTCGGTGTCGGCCGGCTCTTCCAGGATGACGGCGCCGGCCGCGCGCGCGCGTTCGCAGACGCGGTCGGCATCCAGCACGCGCAGATAGACGGTCTGGGTCTGGCGTCCGCCGATCTCGTCGGGCTGGGCCAGAAGGCGGCCGTATTCTCCCTCGCTGCTGACCGAACCCAGCATGATCATGCCGTCGCCGGCTTCGCTACGCAGCGTCAGCTGGGCGTGGGCGATGGCGCCGTCGATGCCCGGCACCGCCACCTGGCACTCGAAGCCGAAGGCTTCGGCCAGCCAGTCGATGGCGGCGGGCGCGTCGCGGTAGCGCAGGCAGGGGATGGCGATGGATGGCATGGCGGCTCCTCGGGTAGGTGGCGATGTCCTATCCTACCAGCGCCGCGCCGCGTTATCGATCGCACTACGTTGCGTCCTCACATCTGCTGGAACAGGTAACCGTGGTTGCGGCTGACTTCCAGCTCGTGCGCGCTGCCGCGCAGGCGCAGCAGCTGGCGCCCGCGCAGGTCGCGCACGACCTCGGCGATGGCATCGACCCGCACCAGCGTGGACCGGTGGATGCGCCAGAACTCGTCCGGATCGAGTTCGTCCAGCAATTCCTTGAGGGTCTTGCGGATCAGGAATTCCGAACTCGCGGTCTGCACCCGCGTGTACTTTTCGTCGGACTGGAAGAACAGCACTTCGCGCGTGCTCACCATGCGCAGGCTGGCGCCGACTTGCGCCTGGATCCAGCGCAGGTAGCCATGCTTGCCGGCGCCGCCGGGAGCGTTGCCGTGGCCGCCGCGTTCCAGCAGCGTGGCCAGCCGCGCCAGCTGCGCGCCGATGTCGTCCGGCGCGCATGCGGGGGAAGCCATGCCGGCCGCAGCGGCGACGGCGGCGCCGGCGGCGGACCTGGCGGCGGGCGCCGCCTGCATGCGCGTGCGCAGGCGCGCGCAGGTGGTCGCCAGGCGCTCGGCCGACACCGGTTTCAGCAGGTAGTCCAGGGCGCCCTGCTCGAAGGCGTCCAGCGCATACTGGTCGTAGGCCGTGGCGAACACGATGTGCGCGTCGCGATACAGCCGGCGCGCGGCCTCGATCCCGGACAGGCCGGGCATGCGGATGTCGAGGAAGGCGATGTCGGGGCGGTGGCGCTCGCCCAGCTCGACCGCTTCCACGCCGTTGGCGGCTTCCGCCACGATGGCCAGCTCCGGCCACACCGCCTGCAGGCGCGCACGCAGCAGGTCGCGCATCGGCGCCTCGTCGTCGGCGATCAGGGCGGTGGCCGGACGCGCGCCGCTGCTGCCGGTACCGGCTCCGAGGCGCATCATGGCGCCTCCTTCATCATCCGGTAGGGCAGGCGGATGGTGGCGCAGGCGCCGCCGCCGGGCGGCATGGCGATCGAGAGTTCGGCCTGGGTGCCGTACAGCAGCTGCAGGCGTTCGCGGATGTTGGCCAGGCCGACGCCGTCGCCGGCATGCGTGTCGATGCCGACGCCGTCGTCGCACACTTGCACGTGCAGGTCGGCTTGCACCACATAGGCGCGCACGGTGACGGTGCCGCCGGCGATCTTCGGCTCCAGGCCGTGCTTGATGGCGTTTTCGATCAGCGTCTGCAGCATGGTCGGCGGGAACGGCGCGCTGCCCAGGAAGTCCGGCACCTCGAAGCGCACCGCCAGCCTTTCCTTCATGCGTGCCTGCATGATGGCGAGATAGGCGCGCGACAGTTCGACCTGCTTGCCGAGGGTGCCGCCGTCGCGCGCGCGCAGTTGCGGCAGCGCCGAGCGCAGGTAGTCGATCAGGTGGGCGTGCACGCGCGCCGCCTCGGGCGGATCGGTCTCGATCAGCTGGCCGATCAGCGCCAGCGTGTTGAACAGGAAGTGCGGCTCGACCTGGGCCTGCAGCGCGGCCATGCGTGCTTCCGCCAGGCTGCGCTCCAGCGTGGCCACGTTGGCCTGCAGCGTGGCTTCCTTGGCCAGCAGCTCGGCCTTGCGCTTGCCGCCGGCCAGCACTTTCACGGCAAGCGAGACGAAGATGTACCAGAAGCCGGCTTCGGGCGTGTTCACCAGGACGAAGAACACGCCCACGAACAGCCAGGTGAGGTACAGCTGGCGCCACTCGACCACGGCCAGCCAGTCGAAGAAGCGCCACCACAGCTTGCCGGCCTCGCGGCCGGCGTCGCGCACGAAATCCACGCCGCGGTTGAGCTGGCTGGCGCGCATGTCAGCGATCGGCATGGCTGGCGCGCGCGTCGTGCCGGTACATCTTGCCCTGGTGCAGGCCGCGGCGGCGGCGGCGGGCGTCCACGAAAAAGGCGCCGACGACCAGTTTCACGGCCATGAAGGCGACGAACAGGAACAGCGCCAGCGGCAGGATGCTGATGACCAGCGCCAGCGCCACGCAGCAGGCCGCCAGCGCCGGCCAGGGCAGCACGGCGATGGTGCGCGCGGCGCGGCGGCAGGCGCGCATGATGTCGTGGGCGAGGTCTTCCAGCGCGGCGCCGAGCTGGCGGAACGAAGCGTCTTTCATGATCTTTTCCTCATGCTTGTCGGGTTGCGATGGTGTGACTGTAACGGCGGCCGCCGGCGCTTTCCACGGCCTTGCGACGAGCGGTGCGAAACGCGGCGCCGGCGGTCGTGGCGGCGGATATACGGATGCCGGCTCATACGGGGACGGCCGTGTGCGCGTCATGTTATGCTGCGCGGTGATCATTGAAAACGGTAAGCAAAGCGGCCAGTCCTGTATGAATTCCCATAGCGATATCGACGTTGGTTTTTGTGTCATCGAGATGCGTTATGACGATCAGGGCCGGCCGGCGGATTACCGTTTCCTCGAAGTCAACCCGGCGTTCGCGCAGCATACCGGCCTGCAGGATGCCGCCGGCCGCTGGATGCGCAACCTGGTGCCGGAGCACGAGCAGTACTGGTTCGACCGCTACGCGGCGATCGCCCGCAGCGGGCAGCCGGCCCGCTTCGAATACACCGCGCAGGGTCTCGGCGGGCGCCACTTCGAGGTGTACGCGTACCGGACCGGCCAGCCCGGCAAGCACCACGTCGCCATCCTGTTCTCGGACGTCAGCGCGCGCAAGCGCGAGGAAATGCGGCGCGCGGCGCTGTTCGCGCTGAACGACCGCCTGGCACAGCTGGACGACACCGCCAGCATGACCGATGCCGCCTGCACCATCCTGGGCGAGACGCTGGACGTGCAGCTGGTCGGCTACGGCGTCGTCGATGCCGAGGCGGAAACCCTCACGGTGGAGCGCGACTGGACCACGGGCGGCGCGCCGTCGCTGGCCGGCACCGTCCAGTTCCGCGACTTCGGCTCCTACATCGAGGACTTCAAGCGCGGCGACACGGTGGTCGTACGCGATGCCCGGCTCGATCCACGCACCCGCGATTTCGCCGCCGCGCTGGAAGCGCGCAGCGCGCGCGCCTTCGTCAATACGCCGGTATTCGAGCGCGGCCGCTTCGTCGCGCTGCAGTACGTCAGCACCGCCTTCCCGCGCGACTGGAGCGAGGACGAACTGCTGTTCATCCGCGACGTGGCCGGACGCACGCGCGCCGCCACCGCCCGCGTGCAGGCGGAAAGCGCGTTGCGCCGCCTGGCCGCCTCGCTGGAGCAGCAGGTGCAGGCGCGCGCGCGCGAACTGGACCGCGCCTGGGAACTGTCGCAGGAACTGCTGGTGGTTGCGCTGCCGGACGGCACCATCGACGCGATCAATCCGATGTGGACGCAGGTACTCGGCTACGAGGCGCCGGACATCGTCGGCACCAGCTTCGTCGAGTTCACCCATCCCGACGACCTGGACGCCACGCTGGGCGTTTTCGCCGGCATGCTCGATCGTCCGTTGACCGTCCCGTATGCATACCGTTTCCGCCACAAGGATGGCTCGTACCGCTGGATCGCCTGGACCGGCGCCTTCAACGACGGCAAGGTGTATGCCGCCGGCCGCGACGTCACGGTCGAGCGCCAGCGCGAAAAGGCCTTGCGCGATGCCGAGACCTTTACCCGCCTGGCCCTGAACTCGGTGGGCGGCGTGGGTGCCTGGAGCGCCGACCTGCAGAACGGCATCTATTTCTGCGATGCCGCCATCGGGGAGCTGTACGGCCTCGATCCGGCGCGCATCGCCGACGGCATTCCCATCGCCGAATTCTTCGCCTACATCCATCCGGAAGACTTGCCGCTGCTGAAGGCCGAGATCGCGCGCCACCTGTCGTCCGACAAGGAGATGGCCTGGGAATACCGGCTGCAGCATCCGGACGGCAGGGTGCGCAGCGTGCTGTCGCGCTGGCGCAACCACCACGACGAGCACGGCGTGGCGGTGCGCCGCACCGGCGTCGGCATCGAGACCACCGGCCAGCGCAACCTGGAAGAGCAGTTGCGCCAGGCGCAGAAGATGGAAGCGGTGGGCCAGCTGACCGGCGGCCTGGCGCACGACTTCAACAATCTGCTGGCCGGCATCACCGGTGCGCTCGACCTGATGCAGATGCGCATGCGCCAGGGCCGCTTCGGCGACCTGGAGCGCTACATGACGGTGGCGCAGGGCGCGGCCCGGCGCGCCGCCGCGCTGACGCACCGCCTGCTGGCCTTTTCGCGGCGCCAGACGCTCGACCCGAAACCGACCGACGTCAACCGCCTGGTGAGCGGCATGGAAGAGCTGGTCCGGCGCACCATCGGCCCGCAGATCGCGCTGGAAACGGTCGGCGCGGTCGGCTTGTGGCCGACGCTGATCGACCCGGGCCAGCTCGAGAATTCGCTGCTGAACCTGTGCATCAACGCGCGCGACGCCATGCCGGACGGCGGCCGCATCACCATCGAGACCGCCAACAAGTGGCTTGACCAGGCGGCCTCGATCGTCCACGACATCCCGGAAGGCCAGTACCTGTCGCTGTGCGTGACCGACACCGGCACCGGCATGACGCCGGACATCGTGGCCAAGGTGTTCGAGCCGTTCTTCACCACCAAGCCGATCGGCGAGGGCACGGGACTCGGGTTGTCGATGATCCACGGCTTCGCGCGCCAGTCCGGCGGCCAGGTGCGCATCTATTCCGAGGTCGGGCAGGGCACCACGGTGTGCCTGTACCTGCCGCGCCACTACGGCGAGGCCGGCGCCGACGACGCGGGACGCGGGCGTACCGAAGTGGCACGCGCCGGCCAGGGAGAGACGGTGCTGGTGGTCGACGACGAGCCGTCGGTGCGCATGCTGGTGACCGAGGTGCTGGAAGACCTGGGCTACACCGCGATCGAGGCGGCCGACAGCGTGGCCGGCTTGAAGGTGCTGCAGTCGGACGCGCGCATCGACCTGCTGGTGACCGACGTCGGCCTGCCGGGCGGCATGAACGGGCGCCAGATGGCGGACGCCGGGCGCGAGCGCCGCCCGGGCCTGAAGGTGCTGTTCATCACCGGCTACGCCGAGAACAGCCTGATCGGCAACGGCCACCTGAAGCCGGGCATGCAGGTGCTGACGAAACCGTTTGCGGTGGACCTGCTGGGCGCGAAGATCAAAGAATTGATCGCGGCCCGTTGAGCGGTGGTGCGTGCACGCCGCGGTGTTGTATTTGTCGAACGGGCATGCGCCTGGGTTGGACAGCGCACGGTCGGCCGAGGCGGGCGGCGTTAGCTTGACGGGAAGGCAACGCACTCGTGCTGCCATCCGAGGAAACGCAATGAAATTCGCACCCGCACTCCTGCTGGCCGCCGCCGCCGCGACTGCGCAGGCGCAGGAAAGCGCCGCCATGGACCACGCCGCCATGGACCATACTGCCATGGACCATACTGCTATGGGCCATGGTAATACCGACGCCTCGGCCATGCCCACCATGATGAGCGGCATGCTCGGTCCGTACCCGATGGCGCGCGAAGCGTCCGGCACCAGCTGGCAGCCGGACGCCACCCCGATGGACGGCATCCACGCCATGCACGGCGACTGGATGACCATGGTGCACGGCTACGCCAACCTGGTCTACGACCACCAGGGCGGCCCGCGCGGCGACAAGCAGGCCTTCACCGAGAGCATGTTCATGGCGATGGCGCAGCGCCCGCTGGGCGACGGCACGCTCGGCCTGCGCGCCATGTTCTCGCTCGACCCGACCATCGGCAAGCGCGGCTACCCGCTGCTGTTCCAGACCGGCGAGACCGCCGACGGCGTGCATCCGCTGGTCGACCGCCAGCACCCGCACGACCTGTTCATGGAACTGGCCGCCACCTACAGCCGCCGGCTGGACGGCGACAGCGCGGTGTTCCTGTACGGCGGCCTGCCGGGCGAGCCGGCGCTGGGGCCGGTCACCTACATGCACCGCTATTCCGGCCAGGACAACCCGGAAGCGCCGCTGACCCACCACTGGCTCGATTCCACCCACATCACCTTCGGCGTGCTCACCGCCGGCTACGTGCGCGGCGGCGTCAAGCTGGAAGCCTCGGCCTTCAACGGGCGCGAGCCGGACCAGTACCGCTGGAACATCGAGACGCGCCGGCTCGATTCGGCATCCGCGCGCCTGAGCTGGAACCCGACGCCGGAATGGGCGCTGCAAGTCAGCCACGGGCGCCTGGACAGTCCGGAGCAGCTGGAGCCGAACGTCGCCGTGCACCGCACCACGGCCTCGGCCAGCTGGCAGCACGCGATCGACGGGCGGCCGATGCAGACCACGCTGGCCTGGGGCCGCAACCGCCACGACCCGGGCGACAGCAGCGACGGCTATCTGCTGGAGTCCACCATCGAGGCGCGCCCCGGCACCAAGGTGTTCGGGCGCTTCGAGCAGGTCGACAACGGCGAGCTGTTCGAGGAAGCTTCGCCGCTGCACCATCGCCAGTTCGACGTGCGCAAGCTGAGCGTCGGCGTGGTGCAGGACCTGTTCAGGGCCGGCGACGTGGCGTTCAGCGCCGGCGTCCTCGGCAGCAGGCACTGGGCGCCGGCCACGCTCGATGCGTTCTATGGCAACGATCCATCGTCGTACATGGTGTTCTTCCGCGCCCGGCTGGCGATGAAATAAGGAATAAACGGTATGCTGCGTTTCAAGAAAATCGTCATGTTGTCCCTCGCCGTATCCGCCATGGCGGCCGGCGCCGCGCAGGCGCGCGCGCCGGGTCCGGCTTATCCGAGCTGCGACTTGCCGGCCCAGCGCGCGCTGGCGGCCGCGACCGGCGGCGCCATCAAGGACCCGCGCCAGGCGCACATCTCAATGCGCGGAAACATCCTGCAGGCGGACATCGGCAGCGCGCGCAAGGCGCGCCGCATCACCCAGGTGCAGGCCAGGCGCTTGTTCGCGCGGGTGGAAACCGTGCGCCGCGATACCGACCGCTTCGTGCGCAAGCAGGGTTTCCTCAGCGCCGCCGAGCGCGCCAGCTACGACCGCGAGCTGGACGAGGTCGCCGGGCAGATCTGCGGCCTGCGCCGCACTGGCCGCTGATACGTTGCCGGGCGGCGGCGCTGCCGGGCCGCCTGGCGCGGTTGCCGGCTGCGCATGCCGCTGCGTCGATGACGGTCGCTCAGGCCCCTTGTTCCGTCCAGTAGCGCTTGAGCAGCCCGTAGTTGACGGTGTCGGCCGGCCGGCCGTGCACGATCCAGCGTTCCGGCATGTAGCCTTCCTTGCGGAAGCCGAGCTTTTCCAGCACGCGGGTGGAGGCCAGGTTGGCGGGGTCGACGTCGGCTTCGATGCGGTTCAGGTCGAGTTCGCGGAAGGCGTGGCCGAGCAGGGCGCGCAGGGCTTCGCCGGCATACCCGTGTCCCCAGTGGCGGCTGCCGATGGCGTAGCCGAGTTCACAGCGGCGGTTCTGCTCGAAGAAGTGGTGCAGCGACGCGTTGCCGATCAATTCGCCGCTGGCGCGCAGCACGATGCCCAGGCGCAGTCCGCTGCCGTCGGCGTAGGCGGCCAGGGTGGCGGCGATCGCTTCGGCCGCCTGGGCGACGTCGGTCCAGGGCTCGCGGCTCCAGTATCGCGTGACCTGCGGATCGGAGAATACGGCGAAGTGGGCGGCAACGTCGTTCTCGTCCAGCCAGCGCAACTGCAGGCGTTCGGTGTCGAGGACGGTCGGCGTCAGGCTGGGCATTGCGGTCTCCTTCAAGTCTCGTTGGCGGTGGGTGGCAGGCCGAGCGCGGCCAGCACCATGGCGGTGACGGTGCGCTCGGCGGCGTCGAAATCGTCCTGGTTCAATGCGTCGCGGCCGAGCACCAGCGCCATCTGCGGCGCGAAATCCGCATACGATTGCGTCATCGCCCACACCGCGAACAGCAGGTGGGTGGCGTCGACCGGCGCGATGCGGCCCTGGGCGATCCAGCGCTCGAACACGGCGATGTCGGCGCGCAGCAGCGGCACCACGCGGCGGCGGATGGTCTCGCCGTACAGCTTGGCGCCGCCGATGACTTCCAGCGCGTACACGCGCGAGGCCAGCGGCTGCTCGCGCGAAAAGGCCAGCTTGGCGCGCACGTAGGCGCGCAGCAGGTCGGCCGGCGCGCTGGATCCATCCGCTGCGTCGGCCAGGCTGGCCATGCGCGCCAGCCAGTCGTCCAGCACGTCGTCGAGCACGCGCCGGTACAGGGCTTCCTTGGTCGGGAAGTAGTACATCAGGTTCTGCTTGGACAGGCCGGCGCGCTCGGCCACGGTGGCGATCGCCGTGCCCTCGAAGCCGCAGGCGGCGAACAGGCGCACGGCTTCGGCCAGGATCGCCGCTTCGACCTTGCCGCGGTCGCGCCGGTTGCCGGCGCGGCGGGCGCTGTCGGTGATTGGCGTGGGTGGCATCGTGCGCTCCGTCATCGGCGCAGGGCGCGCAGGAAATCCAGCAGCGCCGGTTCGGCCGCGTAGGCGACGTTGAAGCGGAACCAGGCCTGGCGCGGCGGCTGCAGGCTGAAGAATTCGCCCGGCGCCAGCAGGATGCCGGCGCGCAGCGCCTGCTCGGCCACGGCGCGCCCGCTGCGCCGCGCCGCGCCGGTGCCCGCTCCAGGTCCGGCGCCGGGGCCGGCATCGAACTGCGGCCAGCCGGCGCTGACGAACATGCCGCCGCGCGGCTGCGCCAGCGGCGCCAGGCCGGCTTCGCCCAGGCATTCCAGCGTGCGTGCGCGCGCGCCGTCGAGCTGCTGCACCAGGCGCTCGACCTGGCGGCGGTAGATGCGCGCGCCGATGGCGTCGAACACGGCGCGCTCGTTGATCTCGGAAGTGGTGAGACCCGCCAGCATCTTGATGCGCACCAGTTCCGGCACCAGCGAGCTCGATGCGCAGATCGAGCCCACGCGCAGCGCCGGCGACAGCGTCTTGGAAAAGCTGCCGATGCGGATCACGCGGCGCAGGCCGTCCATCGCCGCCAGCGAGGCTTCGCCGCGCGCCGCCAGTTCGCGGTAGATGTCGTCCTCGACCAGCCAGAAATCGTGCTGCTCCGCCAGGCCCAGCAGGCGGTGCGCCTGCGCCTGCGAGAGCGAGGTGCCGAGCGGATTCTGCAGCACCGTGTTGACGAACATGAGCTTCGGCTGGCGCTGCGCCGCCAGCGCCGCCAGCGCGTCGAGGTCGAGCCCGTCGGCGCCGCGCGCGATGCCGACCGGTTCGCAGCCGTGGTGGCGCACCAGCGCCAGCAGGTTGCTGTAGCCGGGATCTTCCACCAGCACCACGTCGCCGGGCCGGGTGAGCGTGCGCAGCACCAGGTCGAAGGCGTGGGTGGCGCCGTGCGTCAGCAGCACCTGTTCCGGCTGCACCGCGAACAGTTCCTCGCTCAGCGTCGCCGCCAGTCGCTGGCGCAGCGCCGGGAAGCCGAGCGGGTGGCCGTAGCCGCGCAGGCGCCCGGCCGGGATCTTCATCGCGTGGCGCACCGCGTCCAGGATCGCGCCTTCGCCATACCACTCGGGCGGCAGCCAGCCGGCGCCGACCGGCAGCGCTTCCGACTGGCCGGAATACAGGTCCGAGGTGAGCGAGTCGAAGGCGGCGCAGGTGGACGGTGCCGGCGCCGGCGCCGCTGCGCCGGGTGTGGCGGCCGGCGGGAGTGCATCGGCTGCGCCGCGCGCGACGAAAAAGCCGGAACCGCGGCGCGAGGACAGCAATCCAAGGTGCAACAGGCGGTCGTAGGATTCGACCACGGTGAAGGTGCTGACGCCGTTCACTTTTGCGAATTGTCGAACCGAGGGCATGCGGGTGCCGATTTGCAGAATGCGCCGATTGACCAGGTCGGCGATGGCGGACACGATCTGGTCGACCAGGCTGGCGCGGCGCTGGCGGTCGATGGGGAGCAGGGGCCAGGCGGGTGTGTCGGGCTTCCCTGAGGCGCTTCGTTCGGTATCGCTTGCCGTTGTGACCTTCATGGCATTCCATGTTCGTTGAACGCGTGGACGGCAAAGCCGGCTAGGCGCCCCGTCCACCCTACGGTGTTTCACCCGACGGTTTCGCGCCGTTTCCGGGCGTCGATGCACCGTCGTTGCGCGGCGTTTGCACCCCGGCGGAACGTCGCCGACTGTACTGGTCGTACGGCCTGTACGGTTGGTCAATTACGCCGATTGTGTATATGTGCCGGCCCCGGTATCGCTGTCTATTATTGCATCATGATTTTGCCAATTGGTAAATTTTTCACCGATCGGCGTGAACTAAGCTGCTGACACAAGCCCCAGGGCAAGGCGCATCGTCGAAGACAGTACGCCAGTACGGCGAGACGAATGCAACGCCGCCCTGGGGCTTGTGTCAGCGGCGCCAACGGAGACGTGTATGAACGAAACAAAGCCGGCATCGATGTCGGCGTTCTGGATGCCTTTCACCAACAACCGCGACTTCAAGGCGCAGCCGCGCCTGCTGGTCTCGGCCGAGGGCATGTACTACAAGGACGTCGACGGCAACGCCATCCTCGACGGTACCGCCGGCCTGTGGTGCGTGCCCTGCGGCCATGCGCAGCCGCGCATCGTCGCCGCCGTCAGCGAGATGGTGGGGCAGCTCGACTTCGCGCCGACCTTCCAGATGGGCCACCCGGCCGCCTTCGACCTGGCCGAGCAGCTGATGGAGTACACCGGCCACAAGTTCGGCCACGTGTTCTATACCAACTCGGGCTCGGAAGCGGTCGACACCGCGCTGAAGATCGCCATCGCCTACCACAAGGCGCGCGGAGAAGGCAGCCGCACCCGCCTGATCGGGCGCGAGCGCGGCTACCACGGGGTCGGCTTCGGCGGCCTGTCGGTGGGCGGCATCGGCGCCAACCGCAAGCACTTCGGCCCGCTGCTGCCGGGCGCCGACCACCTGCCGCACACCCACGATTTGTTGAAGAACGCGTTCTCGCGTGGGGAACCGGACTTCGGCGTCGAGCTGGCCGACGAACTCGAGACGCTGGTGGCGCTGCACGACGCCTCCAACATCGCCGCCGTCATCATCGAGCCGGTGTCCGGCTCCACCGGGGTTCTGGTGCCGCCCAAGGGTTACCTGAAGCGCCTGCGCGAGATTTGCGACAAGCACGGCATCCTGCTGATCTTCGACGAGGTGATCACCGGCTTCGGCCGTTTGACCACGCCGTTCGCGGCCGATTACTTCGGCGTCGAGCCGGACATGATGACCACCGCGAAGGGCATCACCAACGGCACGGTGCCGATGGGCGCGGTGTTCTCCAAGCGCTTCATCCACGACGCCTTCATGGATGCGCCGGCCGGCATCGAGCTGTTCCACGGCTATACCTATTCCGGCCATCCGCTGGCCTGCGCCGCCTCGCTCGCCACCCTGGCGGTGTTCAAGGAGCAGGCCATCCTCGAGCACGCGAAATCCATGCAGCCCTACTGGGAAGACGCCGTGCATGCCTTGCGCGGGCTGCCGCACGTGATCGACATCCGCACCGTCGGCTTGGTGGCCGGCATCGAGCTGGAACCGATTCCGGGCAAGCCGGGCGCGCGCGCCTACGCCGCTTCCAAAAAGGCGTTCGCCGACGGCGTCCTGATCCGCACCACCGGCGACATCGTCGCGCTGTCGCCGCCGCTGGTGCTGGAAAAGAAGCACGTCGACGAACTGTTCGGCAAGCTGGCCGACGTACTGAAAAACCTGGATTGAAGGAGACGCCATGACGATCGAGACCATCGGCCATGTGATCAACGGGACCGAGACCCAGGGCAGCGGCGGCCGCTTTGCCGACGTGTTCAATCCGGCGCTGGGCACACCCTGCGCGCGCGTGGCGCTGGCGGATGCGGCCGACGTGGATGCGGCGGTGGCCGCCGCCGCCGCCGCCTTCCCGGCCTGGGCCGCGACCCCGCCGCTGGCGCGCGCGCGCGTGCTGTTCGCCTACCTGCAACTGTGTCGCCAGCATGCCGACGATTTCGCGGCGCTGGTGACGCGCGAGCATGGTAAAACCTTCAGCGACGCCCAGGGCGAGGTGGTGCGCGGCATCGAGGTGATCGAGTTCGCGGTCGGCATCCCGCAACTGCTGAAGGGCGAATT
Organism: Massilia forsythiae; assembly: GCF_012849555.1. Classification (NCBI taxonomy): domain Bacteria; kingdom Pseudomonadati; phylum Pseudomonadota; class Betaproteobacteria; order Burkholderiales; family Oxalobacteraceae; genus Massilia; species Massilia forsythiae. The sequence goes on along the minus strand of NZ_CP051685.1, from coordinate 729,530 downwards.
CACCGACCAGGTGGCGCGCGGCATCGATGCCTGGTCGATGCGCCAGCCGCTGGGCGTGGTGGCCGGCATCACGCCGTTCAACTTCCCGGTGATGGTGCCGATGTGGATGTTCCCGATCGCCATCGCCTGCGGCAACACGTTCATATTAAAACCGTCCGAGCGCGATCCGTCGCCGTCGCTGTTGCATGCGAAGCTGCTCAAGCAGGCCGGGCTGCCGGACGGCGTGTTCAACGTGGTGCAGGGCGACAAGGCGGCGGTCGACGCGCTGCTCGACCACCCGGACATCCAGGCCCTGAGCTTCGTCGGCTCGACCCCGATCGCCGAAACCATCTATGCGCGCGGCACGGCGAGCGGCAAGCGCGTGCAGGCGCTGGGCGGCGCCAAGAACCACATGGTGGTCATGCCGGACGCCGACATGGAGATGGCGGTGGATGCCTTGGTCGGCGCCGCCTACGGCTCGGCCGGCGAGCGTTGCATGGCGATCTCGGTGGCGGTGGCGGTCGGCGACGCCGCCGACAAACTGGTGCCGGCGCTGGCCGCGCGCGCCGCCGCATTGAAGATCGGCGACGGCATGACGGCCGGCGCCGAGATGGGGCCGGTGGTCAGCGCCGAGGCGCGCCGGCGCATCGAGGGCCTAATCGGCGAGGGCGTGGAGCAGGGCGCCACGCTGCTGGTGGACGGACGCGGCCACCGGGTAGAAGGGCGCGAGAACGGCTTCTTCGTCGGCGGCACATTGTTCGACCACGTGCAGCCGTCGATGAGCATCTACCAGGAAGAGATCTTCGGCCCGGTGCTGTGCGTGGTGCGCGTGCCGGACGTCGGCAGCGCGTTAGAGCTCGTCAACGGCAACCAGTACGGCAACGGCGTCGCCGTGTTCACCCGCGACGGCGGCGTGGCGCGCGAATTCGTGCGCCAGGCGCAGGCCGGCATGGTCGGCGTGAACGTGCCGCTGCCGGTGCCGATGGCCTTCAACAGCTTCGGCGGCTGGAAGCGCAGCCTGTTCGGCGACCACCACGCCTACGGACCGGAGGGCGTGCGCTTTTATACGCGGCACAAGGCGGTGATGCAGAGGTGGCCAAATACCGCCACCAGCGGTGCGGAGTTCGCGTTCCCGCAGATGAAATAGCACTGAAACTGCGTCGTCCCCGGCCTCGGCGGCCCCCTTGGCGGGGACCCAAGCAGTGGCTCCGATAACCGTATCGTATGCGTCACAACGGCAGGTTTTCTTTGGCTCAGCATGGGTCCCCGCCTGCGCGGGGACGACGGAATGAACGTTTTCAACGCTTCAAGCACTACTGTACTTTGATCGTCGTACCCCACTACCCCGAACCCGAAGGATGCCCATGATCGAATCCCTCCAGCACCTGCCGCCGGCCGCCGGCACGCACAGCCTGCTGGCCGAGCGCTTCACCGACCTGGCGCCGCCGCTGACTGCGCGCCAGGCCGCGGTCGAAAGCATGCGCTGCCTGTACTGCCACGATGCGCCCTGCGCGCGCGCCTGTCCCACCGGGATCGACGTCGCCGGCTTCATCCGCAACATCCGCGAGCAGAACATCGACGGCGCCGCCTACGGCATCCTCAAGCAGAACATTTTCGGCGGCGCCTGCGCCCGCGTGTGCCCGACCGAGATCCTGTGCGAGGACGCCTGCGTGCGCAACGACGACAGCGAAGGCCAGCCGGTGAAAATCGGCCTGCTGCAGCGCTACGCCACCGACCATGCGCGTTTCGACTGTCATCCCTTCCAGCGCGCCGCCGCCACCGGCAAGACGGTCGCCGTGGTCGGCGCCGGGCCGGCCGGCCTGGCGTGCGCGCACCGCCTGGCGATGCTGGGGCACGAGGTCGTGGTGTTCGAGGCGCAAGGCAAGCCGGGCGGCCTGAACGAATACGGCATCGCCAAGTACAAGCTGCCGGGCGACTTCGCCCAGCGCGAAATCGACTTCCTGCTGGCCATCGGCGGCATCGAGATCCGCTACGGCCAGGCGCTGGGCGCCGACCTGCACCTGCCGGACCTGCAGGCGCGCTACGACGCGGTGTTCCTCGGGCTCGGCCTGGGCGCCAGCCGCCGCCTCGGCCTGGCCGGCGAGGATGCGCCCGGCTTGATGACGGCGGTCGACTACATCGCCACGCTGCGCCAGGCCGCCGACCTGGCCGCGCTGCCGCTGCCGCGCCGCGCCATCGTGATCGGCGCCGGCAATACCGCGATCGATATGGCGGTGCAATTGAAGCGCCTGGGCGCGCAGGACGTCACGCTGGTGTACCGGCGCGGCGTCGAGGCGATGAGCGCCACCGGCCACGAGATCGACATCGCCAAGGCGGCCCAGGTGCGCATGCTGACCTGGGCCGCGCCGCTGGCCGTGCTGCTGGACGAGGGCGGCAAGGTGCGCGGCATGCGCTTCGAGGAAACCCGCATCGAGGACGGACGCCTGGTCGGCACCGGCGCCACCGTCGAGATCGCGGCCGACGCCGTGTTCAAGGCGATCGGCCAGGGCCTGGACACGGCCAGCCTGTTCGATCCGCCGGCGCGGGCATTGGCGGACGACGCCGGCCGCATCCGCGTCGACGCGCGTTTCCGTACCGCGCTGCCGGGCGTGTACGCCGGCGGCGACTGCATCGCGCCGGGGCAGGATCTGACCGTGCAGGCGGTCCAGCACGGCAAGCTGGCCGCCATGGCGATCGACCACGACATCCAATCCACGGAGGCCGCATGGCGGACCTGAGCATCGATTTCTGCGGTATCCAATCCCCCAACCCGTTCTGGCTGGCCTCGGCGCCGCCGACCGACAAGGCCTACAACGTGGTGCGCGCCTTCGAGGCCGGCTGGGGCGGCGTGGTGTGGAAGACGCTGGGCGAGGACCCGCCGGCGGTCAACGTATCGTCGCGCTATTCGGCGATCCACGGCAAGGACCGCGAAGTCATCGGTTTTAATAACATCGAGCTGATCACCGACCGCAGCCTGGAAATCAACCTGCGCGAGATCGCGCAGGTCAAGCGCGCCTGGCCGGACCGGGCGCTGATCGTGTCGATGATGCTGCCGTGCGAGGAAGCGCCGTGGCGCGAAATCCTGCCGCTGGTGGAGGCGACCGGCGCCGACGGCATCGAACTGAACTTCGGCTGCCCGCACGGCATGCCCGAGCGTGGCATGGGCGCGGCGGTGGGGCAGCAGCCCGACTTGATCGAACTGGTCACGCGCTGGTGCAAGACCTACACGCGCCTGCCGGTGATCGTCAAGCTGACCCCGAACATCACCGACGTGCGCGCGCCGGCGCGGGCGGCGCTGGCCGGCGGGGCGGACGCGGTCTCGCTGATCAACACCATCAACTCGATCACCCACCTCGACCTGGACCGCATGGTGGCCTACCCGGTGGTCGGCGGCGCCAGCACCCACGGCGGCTATTGCGGCGCGGCGGTCAAGCCGATCGCGCTGAACATGGTGGCCGAGATCGCGCGCGATCCGCTCACCGCGCGCCTGCCGATCTCCGGCATCGGCGGCATCGGCAACTGGCGCGACGCCGCCGAATTCATCGCGCTGGGCGCCGGTTCGGTGCAGGTGTGCACCGCGGCGATGCTGCACGGCTTTCGCATCGTCGAAGAGATGCAGGACGGCCTGGCGCGCTGGATGGACAGCAAGGGCTATCCCAACATCGCCGCGTTCTCGCGCAAGGCGGTGCCGAATACCACCGACTGGAAATACCTGGACATGAACTACCGGGTGATCGCGCACATCGACCAGGACCAGTGCATCAAGTGCGGCAAGTGCCACATCGCCTGCGAGGATACGTCGCACCAGGCGGTGGCCAAGCTGGTCACGGCCGGCCCGCGCGGCGAAGGGCGGCGCTACGAGGTGATCGAGGAAGAGTGCGTGGGCTGCAACCTGTGCGAGATCACCTGTCCGGTGGAGGGGTGCATCAGCATGGTGCCGCAGCCTGCCGACAAGCCGTACATGAACTGGACCCAGGATCCGCGCAATCCGCGCGCGGTGGCGGTGGCAGATGAGGCCTGAGATGCCCGTGGCATTGTTATTGCTGGTTGAACGCGTGGACGGGGAAACCGCCTCGCCGGCCACGCCCACCCTACCAATCCCACACCGCGGAGACTAGCCCGATGACCGATACCGACCTCTGGAACCACGATCTCGCCCCGACCGATGCGTCGCAACGCACCTGGCGCTGGTACCACTTTGCCGCCCTGTGGGTCGGCATGGTCATGTGCATCCCCGCCTACACGCTGTCGGCCAGCCTGGTCGAAGCCGGCATGTCGGCCCAGCAGGCCGTGTTCACCGTGTTCCTGGCGAATACCATCGTGCTGCTGCCGATGCTGTTGATCGGCCACGCCGGCACCCGCTACGGCATTCCGTACGCGGTGCTGGCGCGCGCCTCGTTCGGCACCCGTGGCGCGCGCCTGCCGGCGCTGATGCGCGCCATCGTCGCCTGCGGCTGGTACGGCATCCAGACCTGGTTCGGCGGCAGCATGATCTATACGCTGCTGGGCGTGCTGCTCGGGCACGAAGTCGGCGGCGCCAAGCTGGCCGGCCTGGGCATCAACGGCGCGCAGCTGGCCTGCTTCCTGGCGTTCTGGGCGATCCAGCTCTGGTTCATCGTGCACGGCATGGAATCGATCCGCAAGCTGGAAACCTACACCGCGCCGCTGAAGATCGCGATCTGCTTCGTGCTGCTCTGGTGGGTGTACGACAAGGCGGGTGGCTTCGGTCCGCTGTTGCACCAACCCTCGGCCTTCGTGGCGGGCGGCGCCAAGGCCGGGCAGTTCTGGACCACCTTCTGGCCCTCGCTTACCGCCATGGTCGGCTTCTGGGCCACGCTGGCGCTGAACATCCCCGACTTCACCCGCTTCGCACGCACCCAGCGCGACCAGGTGCTGGGCCAGTCGATCGGCCTGCCGGTGCCGATGGGCTTGCTGGCCGCGCTGGCGGTGATCGTCACCTCGGCCACCGTGGTCCTGTACGGCAAGGCGCTGTGGGACCCGGTCGATCTGGCCAGCCGCATGACCGGCGCCGCGGTGCTGGTGGCGCTGGTCGTGCTGCTGGTGGATACCGTCAGCGTCAACCTGGCCGCCAACCTGGTGGGGCCGGCCTACGACTTTTCCGCACTGGCGCCGCGCCATGTGTCCTACCGCATGGGCGGCTATCTCACCGCCGCCATCGCGCTGGCGATGATGCCCTGGAAGATCCTGGAATCGACGCAGGGCTATATCTTCACCTGGCTGATCGGCTACTCGGCGCTGCTGGGGCCGATCGCCGGCATCCTCATCATCGACTACTACCTGGTCCGCAAGACCGCGCTGGCGGTCGAGCAGCTGTACCGCGACGACGGCATCTACGGCTACCGCAACGGCTGGAACCCGGCCGCCATCGTCGCCTTTGTCGCCGGCGTGCTGCCGAACATCCCGGGCTTCCTGAACGCCGCCTTCCCGCAGGCGTTCCCGGACGTCGGCGCCGGTTTCAAGACCGTCTACACGTATGCCTGGTTCGTCGGCATCGCCGTGGCCGCGCTGGTGTACGGCGCGATGATGAAGGGACGGGCGCTGCCGGCGCTGCACGCCGCGCGCTCGATCGAGTGACAGATGAACCAATCGCCAATCAGGAGGCAAGCATGACCGTATTGATCCGTGGCGGCACTGTCGTCAACGCCGACCGCGCATTCCGCGCCGACGTCCTGTGCGCCGGCGACAAGATCGTCGCCGTGGGCGACAACCTGGAAGCGCCGCCGCACGCCACCATCGTCGATGCCGGCGGCCAGTACGTGATGCCGGGCGGGATCGACACCCACACCCACATGCAGCTGCCCTTCATGGGCACCGTCGCCGCCGACGATTTCTATACCGGCACGGCGGCCGGCCTGGCTGGCGGCACCACCACCATCATGGACTTCGTGATCCCCGATCCTCGGCAGCGCCTGCTGGACGCCTTTCACACCTGGCGCGGCTGGGCGGCCAAGTCGGCGGCCGACTACACCTTCCACGTGGCCGTCACCTGGTGGGACGACTCGGTGCACGAGGACATGGGCACGCTGGTGCGCGAACACGGCGTGAACAGCTTCAAGCACTTCATGGCCTACAAGAACGCGATCATGGCCGACGACGAGACGCTGATCAAGAGCTTCCGCCGCGCGCTGGAACTGGGCGCGATCCCGACCGTGCACGCCGAGAACGGCGAGCTGGTGTACCAGCTGCAGCGCGAACTGCTGGCACGCGGCGTGCGCGGGCCGGAGGCGCATCCGCTGTCGCGCCCGCCCGAGGTCGAGGCCGAGGCGGCCAACCGCGCCATCGCCATCGCCGCCGTGCTGGGCACGCCGCTGTACATCGTGCACGTCTCGTGCGCCGAATCGCTGGACGCCATCGCCCGCGCCCGCGCGCGCGGCCAGCGCGTGTACGGCGAGGCGCTGGCCGGGCACCTGGTGATCGACGACAGCGTGTACCGCAACCCGGACCCGGCCTATGCGCGCGCCCACGTGATGAGTCCGCCGTTCCGCTCGCCGCAGCACCAGGCCGCGCTGTGGCAGGGCCTGCGCGGGGGAAACCTGCACACCACCGCCACCGACCACTGCACCTTCTGTGCCGCACAAAAGGCGGCCGGCGCGGACGCGCAGGGACAGGAAGATTTCACCCGCATCCCGAACGGCTGCGGCGGCGTCGAGGAACGCATGATGGTGGTGTGGGATGCGGGCGTGAACAGCGGCGCCCTGAGCCCGTGCGAGTTCGTCGCCGTGACTTCGGCCAACGCCGCCCGCATCTTCAACATCTACCCGAGGAAGGGCCTGGTCGCCGCCGGCTGCGACGCCGACCTGGTGGTGTGGGACCCGCTGGCCACGCGCACGCTGTCGGCCGCGACCCAGTTCTCCAAAGGCGACGTCAACGTGTTCGAGGGGCGCACGGTGCGTGGGGTGCCGACCCATACGCTGGCGGCGGGCAAGCTGGTGTACGTCAACGGCGACTTGCGCGCGGAACAGGGCGCGGGACGGTATGTGGCGCGGCCGGCGTTCACCGGTGCCGATGCCGGCGGCGCGGCCGGTGCGGCCGGCATGCACGGTGCCCCCGCCACCATGGCCGCAATCCCCTGACCGTCGCCCCCGCGCAGGCGGGGGCCCATGCCGAGTTCGCAGCACTTCACGGCCAACGCTACCGGAGGCTGTGCATGGGTCCCCGTCTGCGCGGGGACGACGGCTCGACGTTTCCCGAATCGATCATACGTACACGCAACTGGAGAATGGCACCATGAACACCCTGCGCATCAACGGCGACCGCCTGTGGACTTCCCTGATGGACCTGGCCCGCATCGGCGCCACCGACAAGGGCGGCGTCAAGCGCCTCGCGCTCACGGATCTCGACCGCCAGGGCCGCGACCTGGTGGTGCAATGGGGCCGCGAAGCGGGCCTGGCCGTCACGGTCGACCGCATCGGCAACGTCTTCATGCGCCGCGAAGGCACGAATCCGGCCCTGGCGCCGGTCGTCACCGGCAGCCACGTCGATACGCAACCCACCGGCGGCAAGTTCGACGGCAACTACGGCGTACTGGCCGGGCTGGAAGTGGTGCGCACGCTGAACCAGCACGGCATCCGCACCGAGGCGCCGATCGAGGTCGCCTTCTGGACCAACGAGGAAGGCTCGCGCTTCGTGCCGGTGATGATGGGCTCCGGCGTGTTCTGCGGCGCCTTCAGCCTGGAGACCGCTTATGCCGCGCGCGACGTCGACGGCAAGTCGGTCGGCGAGGAGCTGGAACGCATCGGCTACCGCGGCGACGAAGTGCCGGGCGATCACCCGATCGGCGCCTACTTCGAAGCCCACATTGAGCAGGGGCCGGTGCTGGAAGACGCGGACAAGGTGATCGGCGTGGTGCCGGCGGTGATGGGCCTGTCCTGGTACGACTGCACGGTGAACGGCATGGAGGCGCACGCCGGCCCGACCCCGATGCACCTGCGCCGCGACGCGCTGCAGATGGCCACGCGCATCATGCAGGAAGTGGTGGCGATCGCCGACCGCTACCCGCCGTACGGGCGCGGCACGGTCGGCATGGTGCAGGTGTTCCCCAACAGCCGCAACGTGATTCCGGGCCAGGTCAAGTTCAGCATCGACCTGCGCAACGTCAGCGACGACCTGCTGAACACCATGCACGACGAGATCACGGCGTACGTCAACCGGGTGCGCGCCGACAGCGGCCTGGCGATCGAGCTGGAGCGCGTGTCCTACTATCCGCCGTGTCCGTTCCACCCGGACTGCGTGGATGCGGTGCGCACCGCCACCGAACTGCTCGGCTACCCGGCCATGGACGTGGTCTCGGGTGCCGGCCACGACGCCATCTACGTGGCGCGCCTGGCGCCGGCCGGCATGATCTTCGTGCCGTGCAAGGACGGCATCAGCCACAACGAGATCGAGGATGCCCGGCCGGATCACCTGGAGGCCGGCTGCAACGTGCTGCTGCACGCGATGCTGGCGCGCGCCGGTGCTATCATGGCGCATGCCGATTGACCCCTCCGACGAAGACCTGGCCCTGTGTTACCGCGACGGCGACCTGGCCGCTTTCGAGGAGCTGTACCGGCGCCACAGCGGCGGCCTGTACCGGTTCATCGCTTGGCGTTCGCCGCGCCGCGAATGGGTGGACGAGGTCGTGCAGGACAGCTGGGCCGCGCTGCACCAGGCGCGCGGGCGCTACGTGGCCAGCGCCTCGTTCCGCACTTTTCTTTACCAGATCGCGCGCAACCGGCTGATCGACCTGATCCGCCACGACCCACGCACCCTGCTCGAGAGCGAACTGGGCGGCGCACACGGACTGGCGGCGTTGGCCGACGGCCAGGGACAGGGCGCCACGCCGGAAGAGGCGCTCGACGCACGCCAGCAGACCACGCTGCTGCACCGGGCCATCCGCGCGCTGCCGGACGAGCAGCGCGAGGCGCTGGTGCTGCAGCAGTTCAGCGGACTGGCGCTGGACGAGATCGCGGCGCTGTGCGGCGTGCCGCTGGAAACCGTCAAGAGCCGGCTGCGCTACGCGATGCGCAAGCTGCGCGACCAACTCGCCACCGATACCGCCAGGGAGGCCGGAGCATGACCACGCGCCACGACGACGACCGCGAATTCGACGCCTTTTTGCGCGGCGAGGACGAGCTGTCCGCGCTGCTGCGCCAGGCCGGTCAGCCGGCGCCGCCGCCGGAACTGGACGCGCGCATCCTGGCGCAGGCGCGCGCCGCCTTGCGCGAGCCGGTGCGCGCGGCCAACGATGCGGATGCGGGGGCGGATGGGGGTGGCGGCGTGGAGGCGGGTGCGGGTGCGGGTGCGGGCGGTCTGGCGCCGGCGATCCGGCCGGCGTCGAAGCGGGTGCAGGAAATGCCGTTCGCGGCTGCTCCGGCCGACACCCATGGTGCGCCCGTGCGGCGCGCGCCCTGGGCGGTGCGCCTGCGCGTGCCGCTGGCCCTGGCGGCGACGGCGCTCATCGGCGTCTCGCTGGGCTTGCATTGGGAAGGCTGGCGCGATGCGGCGCCGGCGGTGCCGGTGGACAGTGCGCCGGCATCGGCTGCCCCGGCAGCGCCGGTGACGCCATCTGCCGTTGCGGAGCCGTCGTCTGGGGCCGCCGCCCAGCCGACGCAGTCCGAGGCCGCGCCGGCGACCGCACGGGATGACGCGGCCGCCAAGCGCGCTGCCCCGGCTGCGCATGGCCGCCTGGCCGGCAGCGCCGCGCCCGAGCCGTCGCAGGCAGCGGCGCTGGCATCGACGATGGACGAGGTGATGCCGCCGCCGCCGCCCGAACCTGCATCGATATCGCCACTTCCACCGGCACCGGCACCGGTATTTTCACCGCCGTCCGCATCGACGCCGGGAGTCATGGCGCGTTCCCGTTCCGGCACGCCATCGTCTTCTTCCGTGACGGCACCGGCCTGGCCGGAACCCGTGGCGCCGCCGGTTTACTACCGCGCCCCGCAGCGCGAGCCGGCCGCGCGTGTCGCGGCGCCGGCATCCGCGCCTGCGCTCGCACGGGTTCCCACGCCTGCGCCGGCTGCGGCACCCGCGCCCGCATTCGTTCCAGCGCCGGCGCCACCTTCCGCACCCGCACAGGCCGCGCGGTCCGCGCTACCTCCCGCACCCGCACCGGCTGCGCCGCCGCCTTCGCTCGCGCTCCCGGCGCCGCCGGCGTCTTCATCCGCTGCCGCACAGGCAAAACGCGCGCCGGCGTCCGTCGAGGTCACCGGCAGCCGCGTGGCCCGCGCCGACGCGCCGGCCGCCGACGCGCGCGCCGAACGCTGGCTGGCGCTGCTGGCCGAACTGCTCGACCGCCGCCTCGACGCCGACGCGCGCGACAGCTGGCGGCATTTCCGCCGCGAGTACCCCGATTATCCGGTGCCGGCGGCGCTGCAGGCGCGCATCGACGCGCTGCCGGCCGCGCCGGCCGCGTCGATCACTCGCTAACGTTCAGCGCCGCGCCGGACGCCCGTTCCCTGCGGGCGCGGCGCCGACCTCGAACTCGCCGACGAACACGGTCTCGCCCCGGCCGCGCAGGCGCAGCGTCACCAGTTGTTCCTGCGCGCGCGGCGTGCCGAAGCCGGTGGTCAGGCGCAGCTGCAGCGTGGTGCTAGACGCCACCAGCTGCTGGCGGTGGCCGTAGAAATTGGCTTCCACCTTGTACTTGCCGGGCTTGGCGTCGCGCAGCGAGAACTCTTCCGGCCCGTAGCCGCCGGTGACGTCGCGCGACATCTGCCCGCCCTGGTAGGTCAGGCGGTTGGCGTACATGCAGCGCTCGCCATTCGGGTCGGTCACCCACAGGTCCATGTCGCTGTTGTCGGCGTCCCAGGTCAGCACCGCGCGCAGGTCGAGCGGCATGGGGCGCAGCAGGCGCGCATCGAAGCGGCTGGCGTCGACCTTGCCCCTGGCGGCGGCGATGACGGCGTTCAGGTCGGCCAGCGTGATCAGTTCGACGTCGGCGAAGCGCGCATCCCATTCGCGCACGACCACCTGGTACAGGGTGTCGGCCGCCTCCTGCGCGCGGCCGACGGCGGCGTAGGCCAGGCCGAGGTCGCGCCACGATTGCGGCTCGTCCTCGGCCAGGCGCAGCACGCTCTCGAACACCGGCACGGCGAGTTCCGGCGCGCCGGCCTGCAGCAGGCGGTAGCCGAGGATGCGCAGCACCTGGCGGTTTTCCAGGTCCATCTCGGCCAGGTTGGACAGCACGCGCAGCGCCAGGTCGCGCTGGCCTTTCTCGAACAGCAGGTCGGCGACGTCGAGGTAGAACGCGCTGCTGTTGAAGAAGTCGGGTTTCTGGTCGAGGTAGATGGCGTAGGCCTGCTGCGCGTCGGCGCCGCGCAGGCGGTCCAGGTAGCGCGCATCGGGCGTCCATTTCTGTAGCGCGATGCCGAGTTGCGCTTGAGCGCGGGCGGCGGCGGCAGGATCCACGCGGCTGCCGCTCACCTGCACGCTGCGGTACGCCATGGACGGCGCGGCCGGCGCCGGGGCAGGCATCATGGGCGCCGGTGCCGTCGTGCTGCGCGCCTGGAAAGCCGGTTCCGGCGGCGGTGGCGGCAGGATGACATCGCCCGGCTGCGCGCCGCTGCGTCCGTCGCGGCGATAGATCGTGCTGCCCTCGCCAGTGTCCACGGTGATTTTCGGTTGCGGCGGCGCGCCTTTCGGATAGCCCGTCTCCCACCACGCCTGTTTGGCGTCGAGCTCGCGCAGCACGCGCTGCAGGTGCGATTCGCGCGCCGTGGCCAGCGTCTCGGTGCGCAGCGACTGCATCTGCGCGAACGCCTTGCGCAGCTCGGGCGGCGGCGCGATGTCGTGGCGGACGTAGTCGTCCAGCCGCTCCAGCACGATCAGCGAGGTGTCGCGCGTGGCGATGCCGAAGCGCTTGCCGAGACGGGCGATCTCGGCGCGCTTGAGCAGGTAATCCGCCTGCAGCGCGTCGATGCGCCAGCCGGCCCACAGCAGCGGCGCCAGCGGCTGGCGGGGGCTGGCCTGCGTCACCGGCACCGCGACGCTGCCCCCGCCGGCGAAGGTTACGCGCAGCAGCGCATCGGCGCGCTGGCGGCGGCCGGCCACGCGCACGATGCCGCCGTGCGCGTCGATCGATTCGGCCTGCAGGTCGGCCAGGCCGTCGCCCTGCAGCGCGGCGATGCGCGCGCCGTCGGTCACGAGCGCGCGGGCGGCGGCGTCGATGGCGCCGGGGGCGATGTCGACCAGGCGGCCGTTGCCGCGCCGCGCCAGTGCGTCCAGGTAGCCGGTGTCGGCGCCCGGCGCCGCGTTCAGCACGAACAGGCGCTGCGACGGCAGCAGCGTTGGGAAGGTGCGCGCGCCATAGTTGTCCAGGCCGTCGGACACCAGCAGGTATTCATTCACTGGCGCGCCCGCCAGGCGCGGCGCGGTCCAGGCGCCGAGCGCGCTGGCGCCGTCGTAGACCGTGCCTTCCAGCTCGCGCCGCAGGGCTGACCAGTCGCCGCCGCGCACGCGGAAGGTGCGCGGCGCCTCGGCGCGGTCGCGCAGCCGGACCAGCGCCACGTCGATGTCGCCCGCGGCGCGGAAGTAGCGCTCCAGCACGGCCAGTTCGAGGTCGTGGCGCCGCGCCGCGCCCGAGCCGGAGCTGTCCCACAGCAGGCCCATGGTGCGCGGCAGCGCGCGCGGCGCCGGCGCGGTCGTTACCGGGATCTCGGCGTAGAAATACGATTCGTCCTCGAATTCGCCGGTCCAGGCGCGCGCGCCGTCGTCGGCCTTGCCGGCGATGGTCAGCGCATCGTTGGCCAGCAGGCGGCGCGGCAGGCTGGCCTTGAAGCCGTCGGCGGCCGGCTGGAACGGCGCCGGATCGAGCGCATCGGGCAGCACCGGGGCGGCGGCCGCGCTGTGCACGCTGACCTCGGCGGCGATGTCGCCGGCGCCGGCCGCGTAGGGCAGCGGCAGGCGGTAGGTCCAGCGCCCGCTGGCGCGTTCCAGCGCCTGCGCCAGCTGCACGCGCACGCGGCGCGTGCCGTGCGCCGGGATCGGGTACACGCGCAGCTTGAGATTGTCGCCCTGCGTGGTTTCCAGCAGGGCCGGGTCGACGCCGCGGCGCACGATCGCCTCGAACACCTGCCGTCCCTTGGCCTTGTCCACCGGCACCGCCGGCCGCATCGCGCCGTCGAGATCCAGCGCGAAGCCGGTCACGCGCTGGCCGGGCGCCAGCGGGAACTGCAGTTCGCCTTCGAGCACGCGCTCGTTCGGGTTGTAGAAGGTCAGCTCGATCGTGGTGGCGGCCATGCCGCCGCCGATGTCGACCGCCAGGCCGGCCTGCTGCAGCTGGATCGGCGTGCGGGCGTCAGGGGCCAGCAGCAGCGGGCGCGGTGGCGGGGTCGCGCGGCGCGCGGATTGCGCGAGGGCCGGGGCGCACAGGATGCATGCGCCCAGCAGGAGGGTGGCCAGGATGCGAGGCATGGAAGGAACTCCGGTGGTTGTTCGTATCCATGGAACGGGCCAGTTGCCGCGGCGGGGTTAAGTCGAAATTAATTTAATGGGAGAAGATAGGTAGGCCTGGATTTCGAAGTGTCCATGGCAGGGCAGCGTGCAAGGTGCTGCATGCGATGTATGGGTCCCCGCCTGCGCGGGGACGACGCGGCTACGCAGGCCGCGCATCTTCAGGTGCGGCATGTCACTGGAACGTCGTCTCCCGTTCCGGCGTGGCGCTGATGCGGTGGATCGCCAGGTCGGCGCCGTCGAATTCCTGTTCGGGGTCCAGGCGCAGGCCCATGGTGGCCTTGAGCGCGCCGTACACCAGCCAGCCGCCCAGGCCGGCCACCAGGATGCCGAGCAGGGTGCCCAGCAACTGCGACACAAGCGAGACGCCGCCCAGGCCGCCCAGCGCGTGGCTGCCGAAGATGCCGGCGGCGATGCCGCCCCAGGCACCGCACAGGCCGTGCAGCGGCCACACGCCGAGCACGTCGTCGATCTTCCAGCGGTTCTGCGCCAGCGTAAACATGACGACGAAGATGGCGCCGGCGACCGCGCCGGTGAACAGCGCGCCCAGCGGATGCATCAGGTCGGAGCCGGCGCACACCGCGACCAGGCCGGCCAGCGGGCCGTTGTAGGCGAAGCCGGGGTCGTTCTTGCCCATCACGAAGGCGGTCAAGGTGCCGCCCACCAGCGCCATCAGCGAATTCACCGCCACCAGGCCGTTCATCTTGTCCAGCGTCTGCGCGCTCATCACGTTGAAGCCGAACCAGCCGACCGTCAGGATCCAGGCGCCCAGCGCCAGGAACGGGATGTTCGACGGCGGGTGCGCGGCGATGCGGCCGTCCTTGGCATAACGCCCGCGCCGCGCGCCCAGCAGCAGCACCGCCGGCAGCGCTGCCCAGCCGCCCACCGCATGCACCACGATCGAGCCGGCGAAGTCGTGGAAGGGCGCGCCGAAGGCTGCCGTCAGCCAGCCCTGGAAGCCGAAGCGGTTGTTCCAGGCGATGCCTTCGAAGAACGGATACACCAGGCCGACCAGCAGCGCGGTGGCGGCCATCTGCGGATAGAACCTGGCGCGCTCGGCGATGCCGCCCGAGATGATGGCGGGGATGGCCGCGGCGAAGGTCAGCAGGAAGAAGAATTTCACCAGTTCGTAGCCGTTCTTCGCCACCAGCGTGTCGGTCGGCTTGATGAAATGGATGCCGTAGGCGATGCCGTAGCCGACGAAGAAATAGGCGATGGTCGAGACGGCGAAATCGATCAGGATCTTGACCAGCGCGTTGACCTGGTTCTTGCGGCGCACCGTTCCCAGTTCGAGGAAGGCGAAGCCGGCGTGCATCGCCAGGATCATGATCCCGCCGAGCAGGATGAAGAGCGCGTCGGCGCCGTTTTTGAAAGCATCCATGCGGTACTACTCCAATAAAGTGCAGAAGAGATGACTGAGCACTATCGGATAGCAATAAGCGTTCCATTTTGGGGAGAGGGTGCACCCCTGGCGGGCATGCATGCGGTATCGCCCGTTTTGCGTGCATGCGGCGGTGCATGCGACACCGAAGGCACGGCAGCGGTGCGCGTATGCGCCAAAATGGTGAATAGTGAAACAGGCAAGGCAGCGCATTGCGCGCCGCCTTCCGCAGGTGCGGTTATGCCAGGCCGGGCACGTCGTCCAGCAGGATTTCGCGCCGTTCGGCATGGCTGCGCCGTCCCGCTTCCAGCAGGCGCATCACGTCGATGGCGTCGCGCGGCGGCACCGGATTCGCGGCCTGGCCGAGGATGGCCGCGCGCACCAGGCGGTAGTACTCCGGATAGGCGCCGTTCTCGGTCGCCAGCGTGGATTCGTGCAGCACGCCGTCCCGCTCGACGCGCAGGATGCCCGGTTCGGCATCGATACCCCATGCGGCCGGGTCGGCGCCGGGCAGCTTGCCGGCCTTGAGGTCGGCTTCCTGCGGATCGAGGCTGGGTTTGACATAGCTGCCGCGCGTGCCGTGCAGCGCCAGGCGCGGGCCGGGGGCGGCCGCCAGCATGCTGGCGCACACGTCCACGCGCAGGCCGTCGGCATAGCGCAGGCGCGCCTGGACGTTGTCGGCGGCCAGGGCGCCGCCGTGACTGCCCGCCCCGGTGCGCAGCGTCGGCAGGTCGGCCTGGATCGCCAGGGGCCTGCCGAACAGGTGCAGCGCGTCGTACAGCAGGTGCGGACCGAGGTCCATCCACACGCCGCCGCCGGCAGCGGCGTCTTCCTTCCAGCGCGCCTGCGGGTTGGGGCGGAAGCGGTCGAAGTGCAGGGTGGCGTGGCGCAGCCGGCCCAGCGTGCCATTGAGCAGCAGGCGCTCGGCGCTGCGCGTGCTGCTGTCCCAGCGGCGGTTGTGGAACACGCTCAGCACCAGGCCGCGCCCGTCCGCCAGGCGCGCCAGTTGCAGCGCCTCGTCCAGCGTCGGCGTGAACGGCTTGTCGACCACCACGTGCTTGCCGGCTTCCAGGGCCAGCCTGGCCAGTTCGAAATGGGTGTTGTTGGGGCTGGCGACCACCACCAGGTCGATATCATCGCGGGCGATCAGGGCGCGCGCATCGTCCAGCACCGTGACGGCGCCGCCCAGGTCGGCATGCACCTTGGCGGCGTCGCTGCTGGACACCGCCGCGATCGCCAGGCCGGGCGTGGTCCGGATCAGGGGCGCGTGGAATACCTTGCCGGCGAAGCCGTAGCCGATGAGTCCTGCCCGTAGCGTCTTGTCGTGCATGTCGAATTCCTCGATGTCGTGGCGATCGGGCGAGTGTAGCGCATCGGCGCTGCGTCAGCGGTCGCTGTGCAGGAAGTCGCGCAGGAAGTCGAGCAGGACGCGCGCCGCGACGTCGGCGTCGTCGGCGGTCATGGTTTCCAGCGGATTGTGGCTGATGCCGCCGTTGCCGCAGCGCGTGAACAGCATGGCGACGTCGGTCACGGCGGCCATCGCCATGGCGTCGTGGCCGGCGCCGGACGGCAGGTCGACGCGTGGCAGGCCGGCGCGCTCCACCGCCTCGCCCAGCCGGTCCATCAGGCGCGGCGCGCATGGCGCGGCGGCGGCCTGCAGCAGTTCCTCGACATGATGGTCGATGCGGCGGCGCGCGCAGATCGCCGTGATCCCGTCCAGCACGTCGCCCACCGCCGCCAGGCGCACGGCGTCGTCGGCGGCACGGATGTCGAGCGACAGGCGGCAGCGGCCCGGGATCACGTTGACGGAACCGCCCGGCACCGCCAGCTGGCCGACCGTGCCGACCAGCGCGCCGGCGCCCTGTTCGCCGCAGCGGCGCTCGACCAGCAGCACGATCTCGGCGGCGGCGGCGGCGGCGTCGCGCCGCATGTGCATCGGCGTGGTGCCGGCGTGGCCGGCCAAACCGTCCAGCTCGACCAGGTAGCGCGAACTGCCGGCGATGGCGCTGACCACGCCCAGCGCCAGGCCGCGCTCCAGCAGCACCGGACCCTGCTCGATGTGCACCTCGACGAAGCCGAGCAGGCTTGCCGGATCGCGCGCGATGGCGGGGATGGCGGCCGGATCATGGCCGGCTTCCTGCAGCGCGGCGCGCATGCTGGTGCCGTCGGCGTCGAGCGCATCCAGCAGCGCCGGGTCGAAGCGGCCGGCCAGCGCGCTGCTGCCGAGGAAGGTGCTGCGGAAGCGCACGCCTTCTTCCTCGGCAAAGCCGATCACGTCCAGGTGGTACGGCAGGCGTTCGCCGCGCGCATGCAGGTGCCTGACGATGGCCAGCGGCAGCAGGATGCCGAGGCGGCCGTCGTACTTGCCGCCGTTGCGCACGGTGTCGTAGTGCGAGCCGGTGAGCAGGGCGCGTGGCGGGGCGTCCGCCTGCGTGCCCGGCGCGGCGGCGTAGCGGCCGACCACGTTGCCGACGGCGTCGAAGTGGACGTCCATGCCGGCGGCGCGCATCCAGGCGGCCAGTTTCGCCGCGGTGCGGCGGTGGGCCGGGGTCATGTAGGCACAGGTCAGCACGCGGTCGGTGCCTTGACCGCTTTCGTCGCCGTTTTCGTCGCTGATTGCGCCGAGTTCTTCCGCCCACGCCATGATGTCCGGGCCGAACGCGAGTTCGACGCCGAGCAGCGCGTTCAGGCGGATCTCGGCGATGCGGTGCACCTGGCGCAGCGCTTCGGCCAGCTCGCCGGCGCGGCCGTCGGCCAGGCGGCGGCGGAAGGTGGCGACGATGTCTCGCCGCGCGAGGCCCTGGCCGGTCGGGCCCTTCACCGCCAGGATGAAGGGAAAGCCGAACCTGGCGTTGTAGGCCGCGTTCAATTCGTGCAGGGCGGCGAATTCCGCCGGGCTGCAGCGGTCCAGGCCGGAGGCCGCCTGCTCGCCGGTCGATTCCGCCGTCAGGCTGCCGGCGATGGCGGCCTTGCCCGCCAGTTCGGGGTGGGCGCGCAACAGGGACAATCGTTCATCGTCGCTGGCCTCGGATACGGCGTCCTGCAGCGCCAGCTTGAGGGCGGCCAGCGTGGCGAACGGACGCCGGCCGGCGGCGCGTTCGGGAATCCAGGGCGAGTGTTCGTAGATGCCGGACAGGCGCTCGACGAAGGCGGCGGTGTCGAGCAGGTTCAGGTCGTCGAGCGTGGTCATGGCGGCATCCGGTCAAGAGAACGTTCGATGATAAAGCGCCGCATTGCCCGGATCATAAGGCGGCGCGCATGTGACAGGCCCGTTTGTCGATATATGGGGTCTCACCACGGCATGCATGACCGACATATCGGCCACGGTTGAACGCGTGGACGGCAAACCCGCCTCGCCGGCCACGCCCACCCTACGTCTTCACCAACGCGCGCGCCGCCGCCGTGACCTGGTCGCGCAACCATTTATGTTCGGCCGACTGGTGCACGCGCTGGTGCCACAACTGGTAGAAGCGCATCGGCGGAAACTTGATCGGCGCTGCGAAATTCTTCAGCGGCAGCGTCTTTTCGTAGAAGCGGATGAACTGGCGTCCGGTCGTCAGCACCAGGTCGGTCTGGGTCAGCATGTACGGGATCAGGCCGAAGTAGGGCGACTCCACCGCCACCTTGCGCTGCAGGCCCTCGCGTTCCAGGAACGCGTCGATCACGCCGTGGTAGCCGGGCAGCATGGCCGACGGCGCCACGTGCGGCAGGGCGAGGTAGTCCTCGACCGTCATGGCGTCGCTGTCGGTGCGCTTGGCATAGGGACTGTCGGCGCGCATGGTGCAGACGATCGGGTCTTCGAACAATTTGGAGATGTGCAGGTGCGCCGGCGGCTCTTCCCAATTGGCGATCACCAGGTCGATCTCGCCGTCGGACAGCATGCGCAGGTAGTCGGTGCCCGGCCCGAGCTGGTGGATGGTAACGCGGCTGTTGGGCGAGCCGCGCCGCACCATGGCGACCACGTTCGGCAGGAACTGGGTGTCGAGGTAATCGGGCGCGGCGATGCGGAAGGTGCGCGCCGCTTCTTCCGGCAGGAACGGCGACTTGCGGATGAACAGGCTCTCGGTCTCGTCGAGGATGCGCTTGGCCGGTTTCAACAGGCTTTCGCCGTGCTGGGTCGGCACCATGCCGCGCGCGCCGCGCACCAGCAGCGGGTCGCCGGTCAGTTCGCGCAGCTTGCGCAGCGAGGCCGAGATCGACGGCTGCGGCTGGTTCAGCTTGAGCGCCACGCGCGAGACGTTCTTTTCCACCAGCAGCAGGTACAGGATGCGGATCAGGTGCAGGTCGAGGTGCTGGGGCAGGCTGGACATGGGGCTCGATGGGGGCGGTGGAGGGCGCGTATATGCAGGTTCTTATGTTGAATATACGGCATTTTTCATGTTGAACAAAATAAAAAGAGTTTATCTTGGGGGCGGTTTCGGGTTTATATTCTATTAATTGCTGTATTGAGGGAGTTTCATGCACGCGCTCGACTATCTGCTGCCCTACGGGCTCGAATGGATGAATCTCCTGGTGCGCTGGCTGCACATGATTACCGGCATCGCCTGGATCGGCGCCTCGTTCTATTTCGTCTGGCTCGACAATTCGCTGCGGCCGCCGGCGCCGGGCGGGGAACTGGCGAAGAAGGGCGTGGCCGGAGAGCTATGGGCGGTGCACGGCGGCGGCTTCTATAATCCGCAAAAGTACATGGTGGCGCCGGCCGAGCTGCCGCCCGACCTGCACTGGTTCAAGTGGGAAGCGTATTCGACCTGGCTGTCGGGCTTCGCGCTGCTCACCATCGTCTACTACTTCAACGCCCAGGCGATGATGATCGACCGAGGCGTGGCCGACCTGTCGTCGTGGCAGGCGATCGGCATCGGCCTGGGCAGCCTGGTGGCCGGATGGGTCGTGTACGACCTGCTGTGCCGCTCCAGGCTGGGCAAGCACGACCTGGCCTTCGGCATCGTCATCTTCGCCTTCCTGGTGGGTGCGGCCTGGGTGCTGACCCACTTCCTCAGCGGACGCGCCGCCTACATCCACGTCGGCGCCATAATCGGTACCATCATGGTGGCCAACGTGGCGATGGTGATCATTCCCGGCCAGCGCAAGATGGTCAATGCCATGCTGGCCGGCCAGAAGCCGGACCCGGTGTACGGCATCCGCGGCAAGCAGCGCAGCGTGCACAACAACTACTTCACGCTGCCGGTGCTGTTCATCATGATCAGCAACCACTTCGCCATGACCTACCACCACGCGCACGCGTGGGCGGTGCTGGCGACGATCATGGCGGCCGGCGTGTTCATTCGCCACTTCTTCAACCTGCGCCACAAGGGCCGCGTGGAGTGGAAATACCCGGCGGTAGGCGTGGCGCTGCTGCTGGCGGTGGCCGTGGCGATCGCGCCGCGTCCGTCGACCTCCAGTCCAGCCCTGGCCGGTGGGGCGGCGCCGTCCGCCGCCGGCGTGCATGCCAACGCCGGCGCCCAGTTCGCGCAGGTGCAGGGCATCATCGCCCAGCGCTGCGTCTCCTGCCACGCGGCGCACCCGACCCAGCCCGGCTTCGCCGCCGCGCCGGCCGGGGTGGCGCTGGACGACGCGGGCGGCATCGCCCGCAATGCCGCCCGCATCTACCAGCAGGCGGTGCAACTGAAGGCGATGCCATTGGCGAACATGACCAACATGACGGACGCCGAGCGCGCCCAGGTGGCGGCGTGGTTCGAGGCCGGCGCAAAGACCAACTAGGACAAACCGGGAAGCACGACGCAATCATGGAACCGAATCAGCAACGGCTGCTGGCGTGGATCGACGCCCACTTCGACGAGCAGGTCGCCTTCTTGCAGGAGATGATCCGCATCCCGACCGACACCCCGCCCGGCAACAATGCGCCGCACGCGGACGCGGTGGCGGATCGGCTGCGCGACTACGGCTGGCAGGCCGAGAAGCACGCGGTGCCGCAAGAGCGCGTGCGCGACTACGGCATGCAGAGCATCACCAACCTGATCGTGCGGCGTCCTTACGGCGGCAGCGGCCCGACCGTGGCGCTGAATGCCCACGGCGACGTGGTGCCGCCCGGCGAGGGCTGGAGCAAGCCGCCGTATGGCGGCGTGGTCGAGGACGGCTTCATCTACGGCCGCGCGGCGGCGGTGTCGAAGAGCGACTTCGCCACCTACGTGTTCGCCGCGCGCGCGCTGGAAGCGCTGGGCGTACCCCTGGCCGGCGCGCTCGAGCTGCACTTCACCTACGACGAGGAATTCGGCGGCCTGCTCGGCCCCGGCTGGCTGCTGGAGCAGGGCCTGACGCGGCCCGACTTCGTGATCGCCGCCGGCTTCGCCTACGACATCGTCAACGCCCACAACGCCTGCCTGCAGCTGGAAATCACGGTGCACGGCAAGGCCGGCCACGGCGCCATGCCGGAGACCGCGGTCGACGCATTGCAGGCCGCCACGCGCATCCTCAACGCCATTTACGGCCAGTTGCCCGAACTGAAGAAGATCAGGTCGAACGTGCCCGGCATCGATTCGCCCACCATGCTGGTGGGCCGCATCGACGGCGGCACCAATACCAATGTGGTGCCGGGCAAGGTGGTCATGAAGATGGACCGGCGCATGATCCCGGAAGAGGATCCGGTGCTGGTCGAGGCGCAGGTGCGCGCGCTGGTCGAGGACGCGGTGCGCGGCGTGCCCGGCATCCGTATCGAGATCCGCCGGCTGCTGCTGTCGCAGGCGCTGCGACCGCTGCCGGGTTCCGAGCAACTGGTGGCCAGCCTGCAGCGCCATGGCGCCGCCGTGCTCGGCGAGACGCCGCAGGCCAAGGGCACGCCGCTGTACGCCGATGCGCGCCTGTACGGCGAGCGCGGCATCCCGGCGGTGCTGTACGGGGCCGGACCGCGCACGGTGCCGGAATCGAACGCCAAGAAGGCGGACGAGCGGCTGGCGCTGGAGGATCTGCGCAAGGCGACCAAGGTGGTGGCGCTGACGCTGCTGGATTTTCTGGGCGGATGAGGCACGGCGCGCGGCGGCCCGGGACGGGATAGCGGCGACGCTCGCGCGCAGCGGCCGGGCCGCCGGGGTGTCGGGCGTCGCCATGAACGGGCGGGTACGGTTTGACTGCTACTGGAGCGCCTTGCGCATCAGCGTCAGGTTCACCGCCACCTGGCCGCCGCCGAGCGCCAGGCTCAGGTCGTGTACCGGCACGAAGCCATGTGCGGTGTACAGCGGTACGCCCGGCATGGTCGCCGTCAGTTCGAGCGCGGCGAAACCTGCCGCCAGGGCCTGCGCGCTGCAATGCCGCATGAGCATCGAGCCGAGGCCCAGGCGCGCCATGCCCGGATCGACGAAAAAGGCGCGGATCTTGGCCGCCTCGGTGGCCGGGTCGAGCAGGCGATCCGGCGCGGCCTTGTGCTGGTCGCCGCCATAGGGCGTCGAACGCTTGCTCCAGCCGCCGCAGGCGACGATGCGGGTGTCGTCTTCGATGGCGAAGTAGGTACCGTCCCGAATGAGCTGGGTGTCGACGCCGAACACCTCGCGCGTGATCGCGTGCGCCTGTTCGGACGTGTAGAAGCCGGCCGACAGTCCGATGCCGGAGCGCTCGATCAGCGTTTGCAGCGCAGGCGTGTCGGCCACCGTGGCGGCGCGTATCTTGAAATCGGTTCGCATCGGCGCATTCTACCGGCATTCAAGCAGCGCCTCGCCCGGTATCGCCGGTGCGCGTACTGCACCGTCGCATTGCTACGGACTGCGTCCGGCGCGCCGGATTTGCCTGGCAACGGGGGCGGGGGAACCTCCCTCCCGCGCCGGGGTGCCCGGGCCGGCCGTATCGGCGGGCTTGGGCGCGGACACCGGCGGCTCCATCTGGCGCGGCGCCCGCGGCGCGGGTGTCGCCTGCAGCGCGGAAGGCGGCTGGGCAGCGGCGGTCGCCGTCGCGGCTTGCGTTCCATAGCGCGCCGCCCGGACTTTCTCGTCGTCGACCTGGCCTGTGACCGGGAAGCCGACATAGGTCGGTACGTCGGTTCCCGTTTGCGCCCGTGCGGCCGCGCAGGCGGGAACCAGCAAGGCGCACAGCAGCGCGCCGGCAAGGAGGGAACGGGGACGGCACGCCACGGCGGCTGCGGAAGCCGGCGCGCCGCCAGGCTTGCCGAAGCGCTGCCCGCGGCCTTGCCCGCACGCCGCTGCCGTCACCGGCATCACGGCTGCTTGAGCGTCCGCTCGAACAGCTGGTAGATGCGGCGGTACTCGTCGTACCAGCTCTCCGGCTGCACGAACGAATGCCGCTCCAGCGGATAGCCCGCCAGTTCCCAATTGTCCTTTTTCAGCTCGATCAGGCGCTGCGCCATGCGCACCGAATCCTGGTAGAACACGTTGTCGTCGACCATGCCGTGCGCGATCAGGAGGTGGCCCTGCAGGTTCTGCGCGTACTCGATCGGCGAGGAGATCTTGTACGCTTCCGGATCCAGCTCCGGCGTGTTGAGGATGTTGGCGGTGTACTCGTGGTTGTAGGTGGTCCAGTCGGTCACCGGGCGCAATGCGGCGCCGGCCTTGAACACCTCGGGCGCGCGCAGCATGCCGATCAGCGTCATGAAGCCGCCATAGCTGCCGCCGTAGATGCCGACTTTATTTGCGTTGCCCTGCTGGTTGGCCACCATCCAGTTCACGCCATCCAGGTAGTCGTCCAGTTCCGGGTGGCCCATCTGGCGGTAGATCGCGGTGCGCCACTTGGCGCCGTAGCCCTTGGAGGCGCGGTAGTCCATGTCCAGCACCACGTAGCCCTTCTGCACCAGCAGGTTGTGGAACATCTGCTCGCGGAAATAGGGCGTGTAGCGCCTGGTGACGTTCTGCAGGTAGCCGGCGCCGTGCACGAACATCACCACCGGATACTTCCTGTCCGGGTCCAGCCGGTCCGGGCGGTACAGCTTGGCCCACACCGGATCGGCGGCGCCGTGGGTCGACGGGACGCTGACGAACTGCGGCTGGACCCAGTCGCGCGCCTTGAAGTCCGGGGTGCGGGTGTCGGTCAGCTTCACGGTCGCGCCGCCGGCCGAGGGCAGGGCGGCGATCTGCGGCGGCAGGTAGGGGCCGGAATAGCGCACCAGCAGCTTTTTCTGGTCGGGCGACAGGCGGAATTCCTCGACGCCGCCGTCCAGGCTGCTGACCTCGCGCGTGGCGCCGTCGCGCGCCGCGACCGCGCACACCTCGTAGGCGCCCGGCGTCTTGCGGTTGCAGACCACCCAGGCGGTCTGGCCGTCGGCCGACCAGGCCACGTCCGAGGCTTCCCACTTGCCGCCGGTGAGGGCGCGCGCGTTGCCGGCGGCGTCGCGCACGTACAGGTGCGAGTAGCCGCTTTCCTCGGACAGGTACCATAGCGTGGCGTTGTCCGGCTTCCAGCCGAAGTCGTTGTTGTCGTAGTTGACCCAGGCCGCATCGCTCAGGCGGTGCACCGGTTTCAAGGCCGCGTGCGGCAGGTCGACGGTGGCGATCCAGCGGTCCTTGTTGTCGACCGCGCGCAGCATGATGGCCAGGTTGGCGCCGTCGCGGCTCCAGCTGACGGCGTCGCCGCGGAAGCCGATCGTCACCGGGCGGTTGCCTTTCAGGGGATCGAGCTTGCGCTCGGCGCGCATGGCGGCCAGCGGGTCGGTGCCGATGCCGGGCAAAACGTCGAGCGGCACGTCCTTGACCTCGCGCGTGGCCAGGTTGACCAGTTTCAGCGCCTGGCCGGCCGGCGCGTCGCGGCCGACGCGGGTGCGCTCGTCCGCGCTTTCCTCGTAGCCGCTCTCGGTCACGTAGCGCGGCATCTTGCCGATACGGCCCTTGTCGCCGTCCTTGGGGCCGGTCACCACCAGCAGCCAGCGGCCGTCCGGCGACAGGTGGCTGTTGAGAATCGCCACTTTGTCGCCGAGATAAATCGGGCCCGGCGCGCGGGTCGGATCGGCGCGCCGCTCTTCCTCGCCGCGCGCGCGGTTGGCGTCGCGCTCGTCCTTCTGGCGTTTCAAGGTCGCGATCAGGCGCAGCTGCAGCTCGCGCGACTGCTTGTCGGCCGCGCTGCCGTCGGGCGGCGCGTTCGGATCCCTGGCCGCGCGCAACAGCGCCAGCGGCGCCACCAGGCGCTCGGCGCGCTGCCAGACCATCCAGTCGTCGCCGCTGCGGAACTGCACGCTGCGGCCGTCCGCCGCATACTGCACGGCCTTGACGGCGTCTTCCCTGGCGCCGCTGCCGCGCACGATCTGCACCAGGGCGCCGCTTTTGAGGTCGCGTTCGAACAGGTCGCCGTTGCGCAGCACCAGGGCGCGCGTGCGTTCCGGGTTGTAGACCATGTCGGCGCTGTCGAGCTTGGACAGTTCGGTGTCGCGCACCTGGCGCGCCTTGCCGTTGCCCGCGTCGACCTGCCAGGTATCGCGCACCGGCGAGCCGGTGCGCTTCTGCTTGTAGAACACTTCCTTGCCATCCCAGTTCCACCAGGCCGCCTCCACGGGCGTGCCGATCCAGTCCGGATTGGCCATGGCCTGGTCGAGGGTGATGGGCGTGGAAGCGAAGGCGGGCAGCGCCAGCACGGCGGCGAGAACGGTCAGGGTAGGGAGTCGCATCATCGGTCGGGTCGAGCGGAACGCGGGCATGCATTCCGGGTCAAGAATTGCAAAAAAGCATTCTAGCGCAGGCGATGACGGGGCTGGGCGGGTTTCGCGAGGGGAGTGGTGTGCCTGCGTAAGTACGGCATGCAGGAAAAGGAGAGGTACGTGTTATTGCAATGCACAAAAGACAACGCCCGGCAATCCGGGCGTGTGGCGATTCGATGCTGCCCGCGCATGCGGGCCGCTGCGATTACATCTGCGGGTGCTGCGCGGTCCACAGGTCGGTCGGGGTGGTGGCCGACGGGTTGCGCACGAACATCACGATGCGGGTGACGATGGCCAGGGCGGAGATGGCGACGGTGACGTATTCGATCGGGGTCATGATATGTATCCTTGTATGCTTGAGATTCGGTTGATGTGTTTCTGTTCGGTGCTGCGTATTCAGTTCTTTGCCGTGTCGCGCGACATTTCGGCGGCCAGGGCCGGTGCATAGTGTTCGCATGCGGTGCCCAGGATCAGCAGCTTGGCCAGGCTTTGCTGCTCGGTGCGGGCCAGGGCGCCGCTGGCGGGTTGGGCCGCGTCGTGCACGAACCAGCCGCCGTGGGCGGTGTACAGTTCGATCGCGAAGTTGCGGATCTTGCCAAAGGTCTCGGCGACGATGCTGCGCAGGCCACTGTTCTGCGCTTGGGCGATGGTTGCGGTGTTCATCGATTTCTCCGTTCATTTCCTGAGTTGTTGCGTTGCAGTATAGGGACGATTTCTCTATAAATGAACTTTTAGTTTGTGATGCATCCCATTCGCGCTGTGAATATTTTCTTCAAGGCAATTATTGTGTTTTGGCGATTACGGACATCGGTTTTCTGAATATCTGCAGAGCTCGCCTCGTTGCAAAGTCGTGGTTAGGCAGGGGTAGGCTTGGCCCGGAACTTGCATATTCCCCAGGCATGAAACCGCCTTCTCCACGCACCCTGCGCATCGTCGTCGTCAATTCCCAGGCCGGCGCCGGCCTGGACGAGCACAGCGCGGCCGCCCAATCGCGGCGCAACGCGGCGCTGCGCATCGGCCTGCTCGAATCGGGCTACGACATCGTCGCCTCGCTGCCGGCGGATATCTTCCTGCCCGGCCGCATCGCCCAGATCCAGCCGGACATGATCATCATCGACAGCGAATCGGATGCGCGCGACGTGCTCGAGCACATCGTGATCGCCACCCGCGACGAGCCGCGCCCGATCGTGCTGTTTACCGACGACCAGACCGAATCGAGCATGGATGCGGCGCTGGCGGCGGGGGTATCGGCCTACATCGTCGACGGCCTCCAGGCCGAGCGTGTGAAAGCGGTGCTGGACGTGGCCATGGTGCGCTTCCGCCGCGAGCAGAAGCTGCTGGACGAACTGTCCGATACCCGCCGCCAGCTGGCCGATCGCAAGCTGATCGAACGCGCCAAGGGCGTCGTCATGGCGCGCCACCGGTTGAGCGAGGAAGAGGCCTACCGCAAGCTGCGCAACATGGCCATGAACCGCAAGCTCAAACTGGCCGAGATCGCCCAGCGCGTCCTGGACGTCGAAGACCTGCTCTGAATTCGGGGTCAGAGCAGATTGAATGTGCTCTGACCCCGAATTAGGGCAAGTTCACTAGAGAAATAGAAAGGCATTACATGACGGAACGCACCCAGATCAAGGCCGGCTTCATGCCGCTCACCGATTGCGCCTCGCTGGTGATGGCGTCGGTGCTGGGCCTGGACCAGCAGTACGGCATCGAGCTGGTGCTCAGCCGCGAACATTCTTGGTCGGGCATGCGCGACCGCCTGGTCAGGGGGGAACTCGATGCCGCCCATGTGCTGTACGGCCTGCTGTATGGGGTCGAGATGGGCATCGGTTGCGCGGCCACGCCGATGGCGGTGCTGATGAATCTGTCGCGCAACGGCCAGGCCGTCACCGTGTCGCGCGCGCTGGCGGAGCAGGGCGTGACCAGCCTGGAAGCGCTGGCCGACCTGGTGCGCCGCAGCGGGCGCCGGCCGGTGTTCGCGCACACCTTCCCGACCGGGAACCATGCGATGTTCCTGTCCTACTGGCTGGCCGCCGGCGGCATCGACCCGCTGCGCGACGCCGAGCTGGTGACGGTGCCGCCCGGCCAGATGGCGGGCAGCCTGGCGGCCGGGCACATGGACGGTTTCTGCGCCGGCGAACCCTGGAGCGGCAATGCGGTGCTGGATGGCAGCGGTGTCACGCTCACGGTCAGCCAGGACATCTGGCCGGACCACCCCGGCAAGGCGCTCGGCGCGCGCGCCGATTTCGTCGACGCCAACCCGGACGCCAGCCGCGCCCTGGTGGCGGCGCTGCTGGAAGCGGGGCGCTGGATCGACGAATCCGACGCCCACCGCGCCGCCGCCGCCGAGGTGCTGGCCAGCCCGGCCTATCTGAACACCGACATGCAGGCGATCCTGGGCCGCCTGCAGGGCCAGTACGACGACGGCCTGGGCCGGCACTGGCGCGACCCCGACCCACTGCGCTTCTTCGCCGACGGCGACGCCAATTTCCCGTGGCTGTCGGACGGCATGTGGTTCCTGACCCAGCAGCGGCGCTGGGGCCTGCTGCGCGAGGACCCGGACTACGCGGCGCTGGCCGCCCGCGTCAACCGCATCGAGCTGTACCGCGAGGCGGCGCTGCTGGCCGGCGTGGCGGCGCCGAGCGCGACGATGCGCAGTTCGGTGCTCATGGACGGCAAGGTGTGGAACGGGCTCGACCCGCATGCCTACGCCCATTCGTTCGCCATCCACCGCCTGGCGCCCGGCGGGGCGTAAACAGTGCGCCCCGGCGAGAAGCGCGCCATGTTGGGGCATGGTGCACTGCAACGAAGCGCCATCCCGGCAAGGTTTGATCGAGTTCACGGGCGGCGCGCTCTGGCACGGCTCTTGCACTTATCCCCGTAAAGGATCAACGGCGATCCCTTCGATGTACAGAACCACAGCCGGTCCAACGGCGGACCGGCAAACAGGACAACGGCGTCCGCTGCACCCGAAACACGAAGAACGTGTTCGGCCAGGCAGCGGACGCCTTTTTCGTTTTCTGACGATCAAAATAAAGGGAGCCTGGACATGGCCGGCAAAGCAAACAGCATCAAGCTTTTCTCCTTCAACACGCCGCAGATGCGCGCCTTCCACATGAGCTGGGTGGCGTTCTTCGTGTGCTTCTTCGCCTGGTTCGCCTGCGCGCCGCTGATGCCGGTCATCAAGGGCGAGTTCCACCTGTCGGTCGGCCAGATCGCCGACATCAACATCGCCGCCGTCGCCATTACCATCCTGGTGCGCCTGCTGGTCGGCCCGCTGTGCGACCGCTTCGGCCCGCGCAAGACCTATACCGGCCTGCTGGTGCTGGGCGCGATCCCGGTGCTGGGCGTGGCCATGGCGCAGAACTACGAAAGCTTTCTGCTGTTCCGCCTCGGCATCGGCGCGGTCGGCGCCAGTTTCGTGATCACCCAGTACCACACCTCGGTCATGTTCGGCCCGAAGGTGGTCGGCACCGCCAACGCGGCGTCGGCCGGCTGGGGCAACAGCGGCGGCGGCGTGGCGCAAGCCTTGATGCCGCTGCTGATGGGCGCGGTCGTGATGGCCGGCGTCAGCGAGACCATGGGCTGGCGCGTGGCGCTGCTGGTGCCGGGCGTGGCCATGCTGGTCACCGCCGTCGCCTACTGGAAGCTGACCCAGGATTGCCCGGAAGGTAACTACGCCGAACTGCGCGCCGCCGGCGTGCCGTTCGAAGCCAGCGGCAAGGGCGGCTGGGCCAGCTTCGTGCAAGCCTGCGGCAACTACCGCGCCTGGCTGCTGTTCGTCACCTACGGCGCCTGCTTCGGCATCGAACTGTTCATCCACAACACCGCCGCCGTCTATTACGTCGACCACTTCGGCCTGTCGCTCAAGGCGGCCGGCATGGCCGCCGGCAGCTTCGGCCTGCTGGCGCTGTTCGCCCGCGCCCTGGGCGGCTGGCTGTCGGACCGCGCCGCGGCGCGCGGCGATCTCAATAGCCGCGTGAACCTGCTGTTCATCCTGATGGTGGGCGAGGGCCTGGGCCTGCTGTGGTTCTCGCACGCTGCCAGCGTCACCCTGGCGATTGCCGCCATGCTGGCCTTCGGCCTGTGCACCCACATGGCCTGCGGCGCCACCTACGCGCTGGTGCCGTTCGTGAACCGCAAGGCGCTGGGCGGCGTGGCCGGCATCGTCGGCGCCGGCGGCAACGTCGGCGCGGTGCTGGCCGGCTTCCTCATGAAAGGCACCGGCGACGTGCGCCAGACCCTGATGATCCTGGGCGGCGCCGTGCTGGTGGCCAGCGTGTGCGCGATCGGCGTGCGCTTCAGCAGCAGCGCCCTCGAAACCCCGGCCGCTGCGGCGGCATGAGGTTTGCTTTACAAGTTCAAGCAAGGAAGGAAAGCATCATGAAACTCATCGTCATCGGCCACGGCATGGTCGGCCACAAATTCCTGGAAACCCTGGTCGCCGACGGCGGCCACGGCTTCGACGTCACCGTGCTGGGCGAAGAACCGCGCGCCGCCTACGACCGCGTGCACCTGTCCGAATTCTTTTCGGGGAAGACCGCCGACGACCTGTCGCTGGTGGTGCCGGGTTTCTTCGAGCGCGACAAGCTGACCCTCAAATTGAACGCCAGGGCCGTCGCCGTCGACCGCGACGCCAGGACGGTCACGTTGGCCGACGGTGAAGTGCTCCCTTACGACAAGCTGGTGTTCGCCACCGGCTCGACCCCGTTCGTGCCGCCGGTGCCCGGCAAGGAGCGCAAGGATTGCTTCGTCTACCGCACCATCGAAGACCTGGAAGGCATGCGCGAATGCGGCGCGCGCGGTCGCTCGGGGGTGGTGATCGGCGGCGGCCTGCTCGGCCTGGAATGCGCCAAGGCGCTGCGCGACCTCGGCCTGCAGACCCACGTGGTCGAATTCGCGCCGCGCCTGATGGCGGTGCAGGTCGACGAACTGGGCGGGCGCACCCTGCGCACCAAGATCGAGGAACTGGGCGTGACGGTGCACACGCAAAAGAACACGCTGCGCATCGTCGATGGCGAAAGCGCCACGCACCGCATGGAATTCGCCGACGGCAGCCAGCTGGAAACCGACATGATCGTGTTCTCGGCCGGCATCCGCCCGCGCGACGAACTGGCGCGCGCCTGCGGCCTGGCCATCGGCGCGCGCGGCGGCATCGCCATCGACGGCGCCTGCGTCACCTCGGACCCGGACGTGTACGCGATCGGTGAATGCGCCGCCTGGAACGGCCAGACCTTCGGCCTGGTGGCGCCGGGCTACGACATGGCGCGCACCGTCGCCAAGGCGCTGCTCGGCCAGGAAGGCAGCTTCGCCGGCGCCGACATGAGCACCAAATTGAAACTGATGGGCGTGGACGTGGCCAGCATCGGCGATGCCCACGGCGCCACCGCCGGCAGCCGCAGCTTCCAGTTCAGCGACGAGCGCAAGGGCATCTACAAGAAGATCGTGGTGTCCGAAGACGGCAAGCGCCTGCTGGGCGCGGTGCTGGTGGGCGACGCCGCTGAGTACGGCAGCCTGCTGCAGATGATGCTCAACGATATGCCGCTGCCCGACTCTCCCGAATTCCTGATCCTGCCGCAGGCCGAAGGCGGCATCCGCCCGGCGCTCGGCGTCGACGCGCTGCCGGCCGCGGCCCAGGTGTGCTCGTGCAACGCCGTGACCAAGGGCGACATCTGCCAGGCCGTGGCCGGTGGCGCCAACGACATCGGCGCGGTGAAAAGCTGCACGAATGCCGGCACCTCGTGCGGCGGCTGCGTGCCGCTGGTCACGCAGATCATGAAGGCGGAAATGAAAAAGGCCGGCCTGGCGGTCAGCAACCATCTGTGCGAGCACTTCCCGTACTCGCGCCAGGAACTGCACCACCTGGTGCGCGTGGGCGGTATCAAGACCTTCGGCGAGCTGCTGCACAAGCACGGCCGTGGCCTCGGCTGCGACATCTGTAAGCCGGTGGCCGCCAATATCTTCGCCTCGGCCTGGAACGACTTCGTGCTCAAACCCCAGCACGCCAGCCTGCAGGATTCGAACGATTACTTCCTCGGCAATATCCAGAAGGACGGCACTTATTCCGTGGTGCCGCGCATGGCCGGCGGCGAGGTGACCCCGGACGGCCTGATCGCGGTGGGCATGGTGGCCAAGAAGTACGGCCTGTACACCAAGATCACCGGCGGCCAGCGCGTCGACCTGTTCGGCGCGCGTGTGGAACAGCTGCCGCACATCTGGGAAGAGCTGATCGCCGCCGGCTTCGAGACCGGGCACGCCTACGGCAAGTCGATCCGCACCGTGAAATCCTGCGTCGGCTCGACCTGGTGCCGCTACGGCGTGGGTGACTCGGTCGGCTTCGCGGTGGCGCTGGAGAACCGCTATAAAGGCTTGCGCGCGCCGCACAAGATCAAGTTCGGCGTGTCCGGCTGCACGCGCGAATGCGCCGAGGCGCAGTGCAAGGACGTCGGCCTGATCGCCACCGACAAGGGCTGGAACCTGTACGTGTGCGGCAACGGCGGCATGAAGCCGCGCCACGCCGAGCTGCTGGCGTCCGGCCTGGACGAGGCGACCGTGGTGAAAATGATCGACCGCTTCCTGATGTTCTACGTGCGCACCGGCGACCGCCTGCAGCGCACCAGCACCTGGCGCGAGAACCTGGAGGGCGGCCTGGATTACCTGAAGCAGGTGGTCCTGGACGACAAGCTGGGCATCTGCGCCGACCTCGAAGCCGACATGCAGCACCTGGTCGACACCTACGTCTGCGAATGGAAGGAAGCGATCGAGGACCCGGCCGTGCGCCAGCGCTTCAACAGCTTCGTCAACAGCGACGCCGCCGACCCGACCGTGGTGTTCGTGCCGGAGCGCGGCCAGATCCGCCCGGCCACGCCGCAGGAGCGCGAGCTGCGCCGCGTGATCCCGATCGCCGCCGGCGTGTGAGCGGCCGAATCAACGTCATCAAGGAGAATCCCATGCAGCGCGACCTTCAAACGCAACACTGGAACCCGATCTGCACGCTGGAGCGCATCGTGCCCGATACCGGCGTGTGCGCGCTGATCAACGGCCGGCAAGTGGCCGTGTTCCGCGTCGGCGCCGACGAGAGCGCGCCGCGCCTGTTCGCCATCGACAACGTCGACCCGAATTCGGACGCCGCCGTGCTGTCGCGCGGCCTGGTCGGCAGCATCGGCGAGCGCATCGTGGTGGCTTCGCCGATCTACAAGCAGCACTTCGACCTGCAGACCGGCGAATGCCTGGAAGCGCCGCACAACTCGGTGTCCAGCTATCCGGTACGCGTCGAGGATGGCCGGGTCTGGGTGGGAGCCTGACCATGGAAGCGCACGATGCGCCGGATGTCGACAAACCGTCCCTCGTGGTGATCGGCAACGGCATGGCCGGCATGCGCACGGTCGAGGAATTGCTCAAGCTGGCGCCCGACATGTACCGCATCAGCGTGTTCGGCGCCGAGCCGCACGGCAATTACAACCGCATCCTGCTGTCGCCGGTGCTGTCCGGCGAAAAGGCCTTCGCCGACATCATGCTCAACACGCGCGAGTGGTACGCCGAGCACGGCATCGCCCTGCATGCGGGCGATCCGGTGACGCGCATCGACCGCAAGCGCCGCATCGTGCATGCGCAATCCGGCCTGGCGGTGGAATACGACCGCCTGCTGATCGCCACCGGCTCGAAACCCTTCATCGTGCCGGTGCCGGGCCACCAGCTCGACGGCGTGGTCGGTTTCCGCGACCTGCAGGACGTCGACGCCATGCTGGCCGCCGCGCGCGCGGGCGGCCATGCGGTGGTGATCGGCGGCGGCCTGCTCGGCCTGGAAGCGGCCAACGGCCTGCGCCGC
Source organism: Massilia forsythiae (assembly GCF_012849555.1). NCBI lineage: Bacteria > Pseudomonadati > Pseudomonadota > Betaproteobacteria > Burkholderiales > Oxalobacteraceae > Massilia > Massilia forsythiae. The sequence goes on along the minus strand of NZ_CP051685.1, from coordinate 696,308 downwards.
CAGGGCATGGAGGTGAGCGTGGTGCACGTCACCGCCAGCCTGATGAACCAGCAGCTGGACGCCTCCGCCGCCGGCCTGCTGCGCGCCACGCTGGAGCGGCGCGGCCTGCGTATCCTGCTGGAGCGCCAGACTGCCGAGATCGTCGCTGACGAAGAAGGCACGCGCGTGCGCGCTGTGCGCTTCCAGGACGGCGAAGAGATCCCGGCCGACCTGGTGGTGATGGCGGCCGGCGTGCGTCCCAACATCGCGCTGGCGCAGTCGGCCGGCCTGCACTGCGAGCGCGCCATCGTGGTCGACGACACGCTGCAGACCTACGACCCGCGCGTGTACGCGGTGGGCGAGTGCGTGCAGCACCGGCGCGCCACCTTCGGCCTGGTGGCGCCGATCTGGGACCAGGCGCGCGTGTGCGCGGCGCACCTGGCCGGCGCCGGCCACCGCCGCTACGTGCAGCAGGCCACTGCCACCAAATTGAAGGTGACCGGCGTCGACCTGTACTCGGCCGGCGACATCGTCGGCGGCGAAGGCAGCGAAGACCTGGTGCTGCGCGACCGCCGCGGCGGCGTGTATAAACGCCTGGTGGTGGCCGGCAACCGCCTGGTCGGTGCGGTGCTGTACGGCGACGTGGCCGACGGCCCCTGGTACTTCGACCTGATCCAGAAGCGCACCGACATCGCGTCGATGCGCGACCAATTGTTGTTTGGCCAGGCCCTTGCGGAGAACGCGAAGCAGGCGGCTTGAGCGGGAGTATCACCATGAAGTTGTCCGAACAGTCGTTCATCCAATCCGCCGCCACCGTGCGCACTACCTGCCCGTACTGCGGCGTCGGCTGCGGCGTCAACGCCAGCATGGGCAAGGATGGGACGCTGGCGATCGCCGGCGACGCCGACCATCCGGCCAGCCGCGGGCGCCTGTGCGTGAAGGGTTCGGCGCTGGGCGAGACCGTCGGCATGCAGGGGCGCCTGCTGGCGCCGATGCTGCGCGACGCCGATGGTGACGGCGGCGGCGCGCTGCGCGAAGCCACGTGGGACGAGGCGCTGGACAAGGTCGCCGCCGGCTTCCAGCGCATCATCGCCGAGCACGGGCCGGACGCGGTGGCGCTGTACGTCTCGGGCCAGCTGCTGACCGAGGATTACTACGTCGCCAACAAGTTCATGAAGGGCTACGTCGGCAGCGCCAACATCGACACCAACTCGCGCCTGTGCATGTCCTCGGCGGTGGCCGGCCACAAGCGCGCCTTCGGCGAAGACGTGGTGCCCGGCTGCTACGAGGACTTCGAGCTGGCCGACATGATCGTGCTGGTCGGCTCCAACGCGGCCTGGTGCCATCCGACGCTGTACCAGCGCATCGCGCGCGCCAAGGAAGCGCGCCCGCACCTGAAGATCGTGGTGATCGACCCGCGCCGCACCGCCACCTGCGACATCGCCGACCTGCACCTGCCGTTGAAGCCGGGCGCCGACGTGGCGCTGTTCAACGGCTTGCTGGCCTACCTGGCGCAGCAAAACCGGCTGGACGCCGCCTTCGTGGCCGGCCACACGACGGGCCTGGACGATGCGCTGGCGGCGGCCGGGCAGGGCGGCAACCTGCTGGAAGTGGCCAGGGCCTGCCGCATCGACCCGCAGCTGCTGCGCCAGTTCTACGAATGGTTCGCCGCCACCGACAAGGTGGTCACCGCCTTCACCATGGGCGTCAACCAGTCCAGCAGCGGCGCCGACAAGGTCAATGCCATCATCAACTGCCACCTGGCCACCGGCCGCATCGGCAAACCCGGCATGGGGCCGTTCTCGCTGACCGGCCAGCCGAACGCCATGGGCGGGCGCGAAGTCGGCGGCCTGGCCAACATGCTGGCCGCGCACATGGACCTGGACAATCCGGACCAGCGCGCGGCGCTGCAAGGCTTCTGGCAGGCGCCGCGCATGGCCGAGCGGCCCGGCCTGAAGGCGGTCGACCTGTTCCAGGCCATCGAAGCGGGCAAGGTCAAGGCGGTGTGGATCATGGCGACCAACCCGCTGGTGAGCATGCCGGACGCCGACCAGGCCCGACGTGCCCTGGCCAAATGCGAGCTGGTGGTGGCGTCCGACATCGCGCTCGGCACCGATACCAACGCCGTCTCGCACGTGCTGCTGCCGGCGCTCGGCTGGGGCGAGAAGGATGGCACCGTCACCAATTCCGAGCGCTGCATCTCGCGCCAGCGCGGCTTTTTGTCGGCGCCCGGCGCCGCGCGGCCGGACTGGCACATCATCTGCGACGTCGCCCGCCGCATGGGTTACGCGGGGTTCGATTTCACCGCGCCGCACGAGATCTTCGACGAGCACGCGCGCCTGAGCGCCTGGCAGAACGGCACGCCGGGACAGCGCCGCCGGCTGTTCGACATCGGCGGCCTGGCCGGCATGACGCGCGCCGCCTACGATGCGCTGGCGCCGCTGCAGTGGCCGGTGCTGGCTGGCGCGGCAGCGTCGTTGGCGGCACAAGGAGAGGAACAAGAAGCGGCACGAGAAGCTGCACAAGAAGCGGACGCCAGCACGCGCCTGTTCGGCGACGGCATGTTTTCATTCCCCGACGGGCGTGCGCGCTTCGTCGCCACCGTGGCGCGCGCGCCGGCCAACCTGCCCGACGGCGACTATCCGCTGGTGCTGAACACCGGCCGCGTGCGCGACCAGTGGCACACCATGACGCGCACCGGCAAGTCGCCGAGACTGGCCGAGCACGTGCCGGAACCCTTCGTCGACATGCACCCGCAGGATGCGCTGCTGTGGGGCGTCAAGGCGGGCGAACTGGCGCGCGTGGTGAGCGGCTGGGGTTCGGTGGTGGCGCGCGTGCAGCACGGCGGCGGCATCGCGCGCGGCAGCGTGTTCATGCCGATCCACTGGAGCGCCCAGACCGCGTCCGACGCGCGCGTGGGCGCGGTGGTGAATCCGGCGGTGGACCCGGTCTCGGGCGAGCCCGAGTTCAAGCACACGCCGGTGCGCCTGGAGCCGTTCGGCGTCAACTGGTACGGCTTCATCCTGAGCCGCAGCGAACTGCCGCTGCTGGAAGCGGCGCACTGGACCCGCATCCAGGGCGCCGATTTCATCCGCTACGAACTGGCCGGGCGCAAGCCGTTCGCCGACGCCGCCGGCTGGGGCCGCGCCCTGCTGGGCGTGGCGCCGCACGAGCACGGCGCCGCCGACGACGAGGGCGCCGACTGGATCGAGGCCGAGGACCGCAACGGCGGCGTGTACCGCGCCGCGCACCTGGTCGACGGCCGCATCGAAGCCTGCCTATTCGTGTCGCGCCGCCAGGATTTGCCGGCGCGCGCCTGGCTGGCCGGTATGTTCGCCAAGGAGCGCCTGGCGCCGGCCGACCGCATGGGCCTGCTGTCGGGCCGCGCGCGCGAGCAGGGCGTCGACGCCGGGCCGACCGTGTGCTCGTGCTTCGGCGTCGGCCGCAAGACCATCGAGATCGCCATCCGGCAGCATGGCTGCAAGGATGCGGCGGCGGTGACGGCCTGCGTCAAGGCGGGCGGCAATTGCGGGTCGTGCATTCCGGAGATCCGCGCGATCCTGGCCGAGGCGCGCGCAGTCGAAAACTGAGTGTTTTCATTGCTGTCGTGGATGATGGCGATAGCAGGGAATACGTCGTCCCGCGTATGCGGGGACCCATGCTGAGTGTCCAAGGTCGGTATTTTTAAAGCGTTCGAGTTACTTCCAATATACCGAATTCTGTCGCTCAGCATGGGTCCCCGCCTTCGCGGGGACGACGCGTTCAGGAGCCGATCACGGCTTGGGTACGGCTTTCGACGTCACCAGGCTGGCCACCACCGACGCCGCCAGGATCAACCCCACCACCCCCAGCGCAATCCCGGTCGGGATTTTATACACATCCAGCAGCAGCATCTTGGCGCCGATGAACACCAGGATCGCCGCCAGGCCGTATTTCAGCAAATGGAAACGCTCGGCCATGTCGGCCAGCAGGAAGTACATCGCGCGCAAGCCGAGGATGGCGAAGATGTTCGAGGTGAACACGATGAACGGATCGCCGGTGACGGCGAAGATGGCGGGAATCGAATCGACCGCGAAGATCACGTCGGTGACCTCGACCATCAGCAGCACCACGAACAGCGGCGTGGCGTAGCGCACGCCCTGCTTCAGCACGAAGAAGCGCTCGCCGTGGTAGTCGTCGGTGATCTTCATGTGCCCGCGCAGCCAGCGCAGCACGCGGTTGTCGGCCAGGTCGGCGTCGTGGTCGGCCGCCAGCAGCATCTGCACGCCGGTGTACAGCAGGAACAGCCCGAACACGTACAGGATCCAGTGGAAGCGCGCCAGCAGCAGCGCGCCGACGAAGATCAGCACCGCGCGCAGCACGATCGCGCCCAGCACGCCGTACAGCAGCACGCGCTTCTGGTAGGCGGCCGGCACCGCGAAGAAGTTGAACAGCGTGATCCACACGAACACGTTGTCGACTGCCAGCGACTTCTCGATCAGGTAGCCGGTGACGTACTCCGTGGCCTTGGCGCGCGCCATGTCCGGTCCGACGATGTCCTGCAAATACCACCAGAACCACAGGCCGAAGCCGAGCGCGATGGTGATCCATACCACCGACCAGCCGGCCGCCTCGCGCGTGCTGACGCGGTGCGTGCCCGAGGTCTTGAGCACCAGGAAATCGACCGCGAGCAGGGCGGCGACCAGCGCCGTGAACGATAGATACAGGGTGGGGGTGCCTACGGATTCGAGCATGGCTTCTCCGGCTGACGACGATCGGCCGCGGTGGCGCGTGACGGCCCCGGCGGTATGCATATCGATTGTAGGTGTCAATACAGCAGGGCGGCGCGCGCAACGGCACGAGCGCATGCGCGACATGAAAAACCTGGCGTCAGGAGGAAAGACGGAACAAACGGAAAGAGACAGCGCGCGGAAGCAGACAGGAAGATGGTCGGGGTGAGAGGATTCGAACCTCCGGCCTCTACGTCCCGAACGTAGCGCTCTACCGGGCTAAGCTACACCCCGACTGGTAGTACCTGGAGCAGCGTGCGCGACCGTGGAAGGCTTTGCGTCGACACTGCGAGGGAGAAAACGGATGGTCGGGGTGAGAGGATTCGAACCTCCGGCCTCTACGTCCCGAACGTAGCGCTCTACCGGGCTAAGCTACACCCCGACTGTTCGAGAATCGTTGCCGAATCTCGGGAAGGCATTACTATAGTTGCCTCAATGGTTCCTGTCAACAGCGAAGCTGCACAGCTGGAGCAGGCTTTGCTTGTACTCGCTGTCGGGCAGGTCGGCGATGGCGGCGGCGGCGCGCCGGGCGGCGGCTTCGGCTTCGCGGCGCGTGTAGTCGAGCGCGCCGCTGTCCTGGACGGCAGTCAGCACGGCGTCGAAATGGGTCTCGTCGCCCTGCTCGATGCAGGTGCGGATCAGTTCGCGCTGCTCGGGCGTGCCGTTTTCCATCACGTAGATCAGGGGCAGCGTCGGCTTGCCTTCTCGCAGGTCGTCGCCGACGTTCTTGCCGATCTCGCTGGCGTCGCCCGCGTAGTCGAGCACGTCGTCGATCAGCTGGAAGGCGGTGCCCAGCGAGCGGCCGAATTCGCCGGCCGCCTCGATCCGGCTGTCGTCCGCGCCCGCCACCAGCGCGCCCAGCTGGGCAGCCGCTTCGAACAGTTTGGCGGTCTTCGAGCGGATCACGTTCAGGTAGTTTTCGCGCGTGACGTCCGGGTCGTGCATGTTCAGCAGCTGCAGCACTTCCCCTTCGGCGATCACGGTGGTGGCGCGCGACAGGATGCGCATGATGCGCATGTCGTCCAGCGCGGTCATCATCTCGAACGAGCGCGAGTACAAATAGTCGCCGACCAGCACCGAAGCCGCGTTGCCGAACAGGGCGTTGGCGGTCTGGCGCCCGCGCCGCATCGAGGATTCGTCGACCACGTCGTCGTGCAGCAGGGTCGCGGTGTGGATGAACTCGACCACCGCCGCCAGTTCGTGGTGCCCCGCGCCGCGGTAGCCGTAGGCATTCGCCAGCAGCAGCACCAGCACCGGACGGATCCGCTTGCCGCCGGCGCTGATGATGTACTCGGCGATCTGGTTCACCAGCGCGACGTCCGACTGCAGCCGCTGTCGGATCACAGCGTTGACGGCCTCCATGTCGGCGGCGATCGTGCGGGTGATGGGGTTCTGTTGGGCAGTTTGGATAGCGGCGGACAAGGCAGACCTGCTTGGAAGAGGGCGGTTTGAATTTTGTTAAGTGGCGCGATTATACGACAGACAAGCAAAACCCGCGCTTGTTCGCGCCTGGCGGTAAAGCCGTCGTCCCCGCGGCGGCGGGGACCCATACATAGCAACAGAATTCGGCAGATTGGAAGCAGCCCGACGGTATCAAGGCTATCGATTTCAGATCCTCAGCATGGGTCCCCGCCTTCGCGGGGACGACGGCCGAGCTACGTTTCCCCGCAGGATGTGGTTCCTGAGGCACTTGAATATCAATCCATCACAGCCATTTTGACGCTGTGCACAACTGCATGTATAATCCTCTGTTCCCCGGATCTCGAGGGCGGTTCGACGCGGTCTGGCTGGGAAATTTTTTAACAATCAATGAGGTTTCAATCATGTACGCGGTCATAAAAACCGGTGGCAAGCAATACAAAGTTGTCGCTGGCGAAAAACTCAAAGTAGAACAGATACCGGCAGACATTGGTTCCGAAATCACGATCGACCAGGTTCTCGCGGTAGGCGCGGGCGACAGCATCAAGTTTGGTGCGCCGCTGGTCGAAGGTGCTTCGGTTCAGGTGACTGTTGTGTCCCACGGTCGCCACGACAAAGTGCGTATCTTCAAGATGCGTCGTCGTAAGCACTACCAGAAGCGCCAGGGTCATCGTCAGAACTACACCGAAATCCAAGTGGTTGCGATCAACGGCTGATTGCCGCGCGTCCCTTCTTAAAGTCAGTCAGGAGTAAATAAATGGCACACAAAAAAGGCGGCGGTACTACTCGCAACGGCCGTGACTCGGAAAGCAAACGCCTCGGCGTGAAAGTCTACGGCGGCCAGGCAATCAATGCCGGCGGCATCATCATCCGCCAGCGCGGCACCCAGGTTCGTCCGGGCAGCAACGTTGGCCTGGGCAAGGATCACACCCTGTTCGCCCTGGTCGATGGCACCGTCAAGTTCGTCAAGCAAGGCGTCGGTTCGAAGCAGTACGTGACCGTCGTGGCGAACCAGGTGGTTGCAAACGAAGCAGTCGCTGAAGAAGCGATCGCAGCGTAATTGATTTTGTAAGGCGCAAGCCTTCAATCGAGAGGCTCTGCCCTGAGGTAGGGCCTTTTTAGTTTTTGGTGGTCTCATCATGAAGTTTATCGACGAAGCAAGAATCGAAGTCATCGGCGGCGACGGCGGCAACGGCTGCGCCTCGTTCCGCCGCGAGAAGTTCCGTCCGTTCGGCGGTCCCGACGGCGGCGACGGCGGCAAGGGCGGCTCGATCTGGGCGATCGCCGACCGCAACGTCAACACGCTGGTCGACTTCCGCTTTTCCAAGGTCCACACGGCCCGGAACGGCGAACCGGGCCGCGGCTCGGACTGCTACGGCAAGGGCGCCGAGGACGTCTACCTGCGCATGCCGGTCGGTACCCTGATCATCGATGACAACAACGGTGAGATCATCGCCGACCTGACCGAGCACGAGCAGGTCGAATTGCTGGCCAAGGGCGGCGAGGGCGGCTGGGGCAACATCCATTTCAAGACCTCGACCAACCGCGCGCCGCGCCAGAAGACCGACGGCAAGGACGGCGAACGGCGCGAGCTGCGCCTGGAACTGAAGGTGCTGGCCGACGTCGGCCTGCTGGGCATGCCGAACGCCGGCAAGTCGACCTTCATCACCGCCGTCTCGAACGCGCGCCCGAAGATCGCCGACTACCCGTTCACGACCCTGCACCCGAACCTGGGCGTGGTGCGCGTCTCGCACGCCAAGAGCTTCGTGATCGCCGACATCCCGGGCCTGATCGAAGGCGCCTCCGAAGGCGCCGGCCTGGGCCACCAGTTCCTGCGCCACCTGAGCCGTACCGGCCTGCTGCTGCACATCGTCGACCTGGCGCCGTTCGACGGCAAGACCGACGCCGTCAAGGAAGCCAAGGCGCTGGTCAAGGAGCTCGAAAAGTACGACCAGGAGCTGGTCGACAAGCCGCGCTGGCTGGTGCTGAACAAGCTGGACGTGGTGCCGGAAGCCGAGCGCGCCAAGGCGGTCAAGGACTTCGTCAAGCGCATGGGCTGGAAGGGGCCGGTGTTCGAGATCTCGGCGCTCAATCGCGAAGGCTGCGAAGACCTGGTGCACGCGATCTACCAGCACCTGGAAGAAAAGCGCCACGTCGAACAGCGTTCGGCCGAGACGCAGATGACCGAGGAAGCGCGCGGCATCTCGTCGATCGATCCGGACGATCCCCGCTTCAAGATTCTCGAAGACTGACCTTGGCAGGCGCCATCGCCCATCCCGCCCGGCGGCGCGCCCACTGGCGCAGCCAGCTGCTGGGCGTGTGCGCCACCGCCCATTCGCTGGCCGCGCTGGCGGCGCTCCTCAACCCGGACCGGGTGGCGGAGGCGATGGGCCTGTTTCTCGTCGGCGTGAACGGCTACAGCCAGTTCTACGCCATCTATGTCGGAGTGCGCCTCGCCACCGCGGGGCTGGCTCTGCTGGCGTCCAGGCGGGGCGACCAGCCCATCCTCGGCGACCTCGCAGCATTGTTCATCCTGGCGCAGCCGCTCGGCCGCTTCGTCGCGGCGTTCGCGATCGGCCTGCCCAAGGGTTCCCTGTTCCTCGTGTGCGTCGCCGAAGTGCTGGCCGGCCTGGCGCTGCTGGCCTTGCGTCCGCGCGGGAATGCATTGTTCCGATGAATTCGCCCCATGAACTCCGCCACCGATTCCCATTCCGCCGCCGCGCCTGACGGCGTCGCCGATTCCGTCATCCGCCAGGCCAGCCGCATCATCGTCAAGGTCGGCTCGTCCCTGGTCACCAACGAAGGCCGCGGCCTCGACCACGCCGCCATCGCGCGCTGGGCCGCGCAGATCTCGACGCTGCGCACGCTCGGCAAGGAAGTCGTGCTGGTGTCGTCCGGCGCCATCGCCGAGGGCATGCTGCGCCTCGGTTTTACCGCGCGCCCGACCGACATCCACGAACTGCAGGCATGCGCCGCGGTCGGCCAGATGGGCCTGGCCCAGATCTACGAGACCAGCTTCCGCAGCCACGGCGTCAAGACCGCGCAGGTGCTGCTGACCCACGCCGACCTGGCCGACCGCGAACGCTACCTGAACGCGCGCTCGACCCTGACCACGCTGCTGCGTTTGCACGTGGTCCCGATCATCAACGAGAACGACACCGTGGTCACCGACGAGATCAAGTTCGGCGACAACGACACGCTGGGCGCACTGGTGGCCAACCTGATCGAGGCCGATGCGCTGGTGATCCTCACCGACCAGAAGGGGTTGTATTCGGCCGACCCGCGCAAGGACCCGTCCGCGCGCCTGATCGCCCGGGCGCAGGCCGGCGACGATGCGCTGGAAGCGATGGCCGGCGGCGCCGGCAGCAGCATCGGCCGCGGCGGCATGCTGACCAAGGTGCTCGCCGCCAGGCGCGCCGCGCGCTCCGGCGCCCACACCGTGATCGCCTGGGGCCGCGAAGACAATGCGCTGGTGCGCCTGGCGCACGGCGAAGCCATCGGCACCGCCTTGACGGCGCCGACCGCGCGCCTGACCGCGCGCCGCCAGTGGATGGTCGACCACCTGCACACCGCCGGCGAGCTGGTGCTGGATGCCGGCGCGGTGCAGAAGCTGGCGCGCGAGGGCAAGTCGCTGCTGCCGATCGGCGTGAGCGCGGTGCGCGGCGAGTTCCGACGCGGCGCGCTGGTGGGCTGCGTGGATGCGGACGGGCGCGAGATCGCGCGCGGCCTGGTCAACTACACCAGCGCCGAAGTGAAACGCATCATGCGCCATCCGTCCAGCGAGATCGAAGGCATCCTCGGCTACGTCGAGGCGCCGGAACTGGTGCACCGGGATAACCTGGTGCTGCTATAAAGCCTCAGCCGGCGGGCAGCACGCCGGCATCCGCGGCGGTGATGGTTTCCGGGCCCGGATAGAACGAGAAGCGCATCGCGTCCACTTGCCTCGGGCCGTTGGCGAACGCCTGCTCCAGCCTGAGGTATTCGCATTCGGCCGGCGCCTCGGGCAGGGTGCCGGCCCAGACCACGGTCCACTCGCCGCGCGCGTCGCGCGCTTCCACCTTGTCCAGGCTGCGCCAGGCCTTCCGGTTCAGTGCGACATGGAAGGCGCGCCCCGTCACGGTCTTGTCGAACGCATAGTGGTACACGAAGGGTTGGCCGGGTTCCGCCCTGGCATGCGGTGCATCGACCCAGGCGCCGGCCTCGCCGTGCGCCGTTCCCAGCGTGCAGGCCGGCGGCAGGGCGGCCAGTTTCTGTTCCATCGCCGCGGCATCGCGGCGCGCGGTCTCGATGTCCTGGCGCGCCTGTTCGGCAGTATCGGGGGTGGACTTGCCGGTGCAGGCCCATAGCAGGGGCAGGAAGGCGAACAGGCAAGCGTGGCGGCGCAGGGTAGATGAATACATGGCGTTCGTAAATACAATGACGCACGATCCTAGCATGGACGAGTCCGCTTAAAGCGCGCGGATTGTCACCCCGGTACCGCCGCCGCATCGTGGCACACCACGCACAGCTTGTTGCCGTCCGGGTCATGGAAATAGGCGCCGTAGTAATCGGCGTGGTAGTCGGGCCGCAGGCCGGGCGCGCCGGCGCAGCGGCCGCCATGCGCCAGCGCCAGCACAAAATCGCTCACGCCGATGAAAACGTGGGAAAACATGGATTTCCTTTGGCTGGCTGTAACAAGAAAATGACAGACAATTACAATCGGGCCTGGCCTTGGAGTCGAAAGCGATAGAAGGACAGTATTGCTCAAGGTATAATAGCTGAGATTTACTATTACCTTTTTCATATGCATTCGACCGGGGCGCCAGTGCTCGATCCTTCAGTCTCCCTTCAGGAAATCGATACACGCGCCGTTCCGCTGATCGTCGATCTGGACGGCACCCTGATTCATACGGACATGCTGCACGAATCGGCGTTGCGGATTTCGCGCGACCGTCCGCTGGACGCGCTGCGTATCCCGGTGTGGCTGATGCAGGGCAAGGCGGTCCTGAAGCGCAACCTGGCCAGCCGCAGCGGCTTCGATGCGTCGCTGCTGCCGTACAACGAGGCCTTGCTGGCCTGGCTGAAGGAGCAGCGCGCGCTCGGCCGCCAGGTGGTGCTGTGCACCGCTTCCGACCACGCGATCGCGCAAGCCATTGCGGCGCACCTGGGCGTGTTCGACGACGTCATGGCCAGCGACGGCAGCACCAACCTGGCCGGCGGCCACAAGGCGCAAGCGCTGGTGCGGCGCTATGGCGAGCGGCGCTTCGATTACGTCGGCAACTCGTCCGCCGACCTGGCGGTATGGCGCCACGCGCGCCACGCGATCGTGGTCAACGGCGCGCGCGGACTGGCGCACAAGGCCGCCGCCCAGTGCCGCGTCGAACGCGAATTCGCACCGGCGCCGCGCGGCTTCGCGGCCTGGCGCCGGGTGCTGCGCGTGCACCAGTGGCTGAAGAACCTGCTGTTGTTCATGCCGCTGCTGGCGGCGCACCAGGTCGGCGACGTCGATGGCTGGCTGACGCTGCTGCTGGCATTCGTCTCGTTCAGCCTGTGCGCCTCGACCGTCTACATCGCCAACGACCTGCTCGACCTGGAAAGCGACCGCGCCCATCCGCGCAAGCGCCTGCGCCCGTTCGCCTCGGGCGCGGTGCCGGCCTGGCAGGGCGTGCTGCTGGCGCCGCTGCTGCTGGGAACCAGCCTGGCGCTGGGCGCGCTGGTCGGTGGTACCTTCCTGCCCTGGCTGCTGTGCTATTTCGTGCTGACCTGTCTGTATTCCTGGGTGCTCAAGCGCGTCATCCTGCTCGACTGCATCACGCTGGCGATGCTGTACACGCTGCGCATCATCGCCGGCGCGGCCGCCTTGTGGATGCCGCTGTCGTTCTGGCTGCTGGCGTTCTCGGTGTTCCTGTTCCTGTCGCTCGCCTTCGTCAAGCGCTATGCCGAACTGCAGGTTCAGGCCTCGACCGGCAAGACCAAGGTGCACGGGCGCGGCTACTACACCAGCGACGAGCCGCTGGTGCTGAACCTGGGCGTGACCGCCGGCTACGCGTCGGCGGTGGTGCTGGCGCTGTACCTGAACAGCGACAACGTGCTGGTGCTGTACCGCCAGCCTGAAGCGGTATGGGGCGCGGTGCCGGTGCTGCTGTTCTGGGTCAGCTGGATCTGGATGCAGGCGCACCGCGGCCACATGCACGACGACCCGCTGGTGTTCGCGGTGAAGGACCGCGCCAGCCGGCTGGCCGGGCTGGCCTTCGGGGCGGTGGTGCTGGCCGGCGCGCTCGGGTGGCCATGGTGAAGGTGTCGTCGTGGGGCCGGCTGGCGAGCGGCGAGCACGAGCTGGTGGCGCTGTCCGACCGCGGCCGGGTGGCGCGCCAGATCGCGCGCCGCGGCGCCGATGCCGTCACCGGACTGGCGCAGGGCAATGCGCGCAGCTACGGCGACGTCTGCCTGAACCCGGGCGGGCGCCTGTGGCGCACGGCCGCCATGGACCGCTTCATCGCATTCGACGCCGCCAGCGGCCGGCTGCGCTGCGAGGCCGGCGTGCTGCTGCGCGACATCCAGCGCATGAGCCTGGCCCACGGCTGGCTGCTGCCGGTCACGCCCGGCACCCAGATGATCACCGTCGGCGGCGCCATCGCCAACGACGTGCACGGCAAGAACCACCATGTGCTCGGCGCGTTCGGCGACCACGTGCTGCACCTGCGCCTGGCGCGCACCGACGGCGCCGTGATCGATTGCGCGCCGGGCGACCCGTGGTTCGCCGCCACCGTCGGCGGCATGGGCCTGACCGGGGTGATCGTCGAGGCCGAGCTGCAGCTGCGGCGCGTGGCCGGGCCCTGGCTGGTGACCGATACCGTCCCGTACCGCAATCTCGACGAATTCTTCGCCTTGGCCGACGCTTCGGAAGCCGGCTGGGAGCATACCGTGTCGTGGATCGACTGCCTGTCCGGCATCGGCCGCGGCCTGTTCTTCCGCGCCAACCCGGCTGCCATTCCGGACCTGCAGGCGCAGGCGGGGCGGCGAGCGAACAGCGTGCCGTTCGTGCCGCCGGTGTCGCTGGTGAACGGCTTGTCGCTGCGCCCGTTCAACGAAACCTATTTCCGCCTGAATGCGCTCAAGGCCGGGCACGCCATCGCCCACTTCGAACAATACACCTACCCGCTCGACAACCTGCATCACTGGAACCGCATGTACGGCCCGCGCGGCTTCTACCAGTACCAGAGCGTGGTGCCGCGCGCCGGCGGCCAGGCCGCGGTGGGCGCGATGCTGGAGGCGATCAAGGCGTCCGGGCAGGGCTCGTTCCTGGCCGTGCTGAAGACCTTCGGCGCGCGCGAGAGCGTGGGCATGATGAGTTTTCCCCGTCCCGGCGTCACGCTGGCGCTGGACTTTCCCAACCGCGGCGCGCCGACCCTGCGCCTGTTCGAACGCCTGGACGCCATCGTGCGCGCCGCCGGCGGGCGCATCTACGCCGCCAAGGATGCGCGCATGCCGCGCGACCTGTTCGAATCGGGCTATCCGCGCCTGGCCGAATTCTTGCAATACCGCGACCCGGGCATCAGCTCGTCGATGTCGCGCCGTTTGATAGGAAGCTGATATGCAGGACCTTCAACAACGCATCGTGATCATCGGTGCCACGTCGTCCATTGCCGAGCACTGCGCGCGGCTGTGGGTGGCCGGGCGCGGCGTCGCGCTGACCCTGGTCGGGCGCGACGCCGCCCGCCTCGAGCGCGTCGCCGCCGACTTGCGCGTGCGCGGCCCCGGCGCCGCCGTCACGGTGCGCAGCGCGGACTTTTCCGATCCCCGGTCGATCCGCGCGCTGGCCGACGCCGTGGTGCGCGAGGGCATGCCGACCCAGGTGCTGATCGCGCACGGCTCGCTGCCCGACCAGCAGCAGTGCCAACGCGACCTGGAAGCGGCATCCGAGGCGCTCGACGTCAACGGCGTCTCGCCGGTGCTGTTCGCCGAAGCCTTCGCCGGACACATGGAGGCAGTCGGCGGCACGATCACCATCATCGGTTCGGTGGCGGGCGACCGCGGGCGCCGCTCCAACTACGTGTATGGCGCCGCCAAGGGCCTGGTGACGCGCTATGCGCAGGGCCTGCAGCACCGCCTGGCCGGCAGCGGCAGCAGGCTGAAGGTGGTGCTGGTCAAGCCGGGTCCGACCGCGACTCCGATGACGGCGCACCTGCCGCAGCGCGGCCTGGCGCCGGTGGAAAGCGTGGCGCGCCTGATCGTCGACGGTTCGCGCGCCGGCAAGCCGGTGGTGTACGCGCCCGGCAAGTGGGCGCTGATCATGATGGTGATCCGCCACCTGCCGGCCGTCGTCTTCAACAAAATGAATATCTGAGAAGCGCACCACCGATGACCACACGACCCTTGAGTGCCATACCGGCGATCGATGCGCATCCCGTGCCGCGGCCCTGGACCTGGGCGCTGCTGTTCCTGCTGTTCGCCGCCGCGCTGGCCGCCATCCAGTGGGGCGCGATCCAGAACACGAATCACGAGATGGGCGATTTCGCCGCCAATTCGCTGCTGATCCAGGATGCCAAGCGCCTGCATCTCGTCTACGGCAACTATTCGCGTGTCGGCTTCAACCATCCGGGCCCGGCGATCCTGTATGTGCTGGCCGGCGGCGAGCTGTTGTTCCACGACCTGCTGCATCTCGTGCCGTCGCCGTTTTCCGGCCAGTTGCTGGCGGCCAGCCTGTACGACGCCGCCTGGCTGCTGCTGATCGTCGCACTGGTGCGCCGCATGGCGGGCCGGCTGGTGCCGGCGCTGCTGTTTGCCGCGGTGACGGCGCTGGCGCTGGCCTACGGCGACCATGCGATCCTGGGCGGCATCTGGTTCCCGCACCTCTACGTGCTGCCGTATGCGGCCATGCTGCTGGCGATCGCGCGCCTGGTGCACGGCCACGCCGACGCGCTGACGCCGCTGGCGGTCGCCAGCGGCTTCCTGATCAACGGCCATGCCTCGTTCGTGCCGATACTGGGCGTGATGCTGGTGCTGGTGGTCGCCGCCAACGCCGCGCTGTCGGCGCGCGGCCCGGCCGAACGGATCCTGGCGCGCGCCTGGTTTTCCCGCCACCGGCGTGCGATCCGGCTGGCGTGCGGCATCCTGTTCCTGTTCTTCGTGCCGCTGATCGTCGCCACGGTCAAGGATTTTCCCGGCCCGATCTACCAGTATGTGAAATTCAGCCGCGGCAACAAGGGCAATACGCTGGCGCAGGCGCTCGCGTTCATCGGCGTGTATTGGGGCGTCGGTCCGGCTGCGGCCGCGCGCGGCGCACTTGCGTGGGGCGCGTTGCTGGCGTTGGCCCTGCTGGCCAGCCTGCGCGGCCCCCAGGATGCGTTCAAGCGCGCGGCGCGCGCACTCGGCATCGTCTTCGCCGCCGCCACGCTGGCCGTGCTGTACTACGCCAAGGTCGGCGTCGACATGCTGGACCAGGTGTACATCGCCCTGTTCTATTCCGCGGTGCCGGCGCTGACCGCCGGCCTGCTGGCGCTGCTGGCATGGCAGGCCGCCGCGTGGCGCGGCCGCGACCTGGCCGCGGGCGCGCTGGCGCTGGCGGCGCTGGCCGTCTGCTGGCACCTGGTGCGCCAGCCGACCGCCGCGTCCTACGCGTACGACCATCCGACCGTGGCCGACCTGTACCGGCAGGCGAGCGCGCTGCCTCGGAACGGACGGCTGGTGCTGGACCTGGACGACGATCCGAAGACCTGGGGCGACGTGTGGGGCAACACGCTCGGGCTGCTGGCGCAGGCGCGCCGTCATGGCGTGGAGCTGGCCTGCGTGGACGCCGGCTGGCACATCTCGTTCACGGCCCGGCTCAAGTGCACGCCGCAGGAGGCGGCGGCCAACCCGCATTACCTGGTGCGCCATACCACCGCCCCGGACCCGCTGCTCGGCGAGCCGGACGCCGAGGCGCTGGGCCTGTCGCTGTACCGCGCCGGCGCCGCGCCGCGACCGTTTTCCTACGTCACCGTGAGGGAGGCGCCGGACTATTTCAAGGGTATCCTCGGCAAGGGCTGGGCGGCCGTCGAAGGCGATTTCGTCTGGACCGAAGGCAGCCCCGCCGAAATCCGCCTGCCCGCCGCGCCGGGACGCGCCAGGATGCTGACGCTGGACATGGGCAGCTTCATCCCGAACCCTTACGTGTACCTGCACGTGCAGGCGCGCGCCAACGGCAAGCCGGCCGGCGCCTGGGTGTTCTATACCAGCGAGGTCCGGCGCCGCATCACGCTCGACCTGGGCGCCGACGCGGCTGCCGAACAGCATATCGAACTGCATATCGACCGCCCGCACGCCCCCAGCGAATTCAACCTGTCGGCCGATGCGCGCCGCCTCGGCCTGTCGCTGTACGGAATCAAGAAGGAAGCACAATGAGCGAACCGAAAAGCGCGGACCTGGGCCGCAAGATCATCCTGCCCGGCGGCGCCGGGCTGGTCGGCCAGAACCTGGTGGCGCGCCTGGCCGCGCGCGGCTACCGCAACCTGGTGGTGCTCGACAAGCACCGCGCCAACCTGGACGTGCTGCGCCGCGTGCAGCCCGGCGTCACGGTGGAATACGCCGACCTGGCCGAGCCGGGCGAATGGGCGCGCCACTTCACCGACGGCGCCACCGTCGTCATGCTGCAGGCGCAGATCGGCGGCAACGACTGGCAGGACTTCGTGCGCAACAACGTCGACGCCACGCGCCACCAGCTCGACATCATCAAGGAGCAGCCGAACACGCGCCTGGTGGCGATCAGCTCGTCGGTGGTGGTGTCCGTGGCCGACGACTTCTATACGCGCTCCAAGCGCGAGCAGGAAGCGATGGTGCTGGCCAGCGGCATCGCCTGCCCGGTGCTGCGCCCGACCCTGATGTTCGGCTGGTTCGACCGCAAGCACCTGGGCTGGCTGTCGCGCTTCATGAGCCGCGTACCGGTGTTCCCGATCCCGGGCCACGGCCGCTACATGCGCCAGCCGCTGTACGTGGGGGATTTCTGCAGCGTCATCATGGGCTGCATCGAAGACCCCACCATCGACGGCGTCTTCAACATCTCCGGCCACGAGGAAGTCGACTACATCGACATCATCCGCGAGATCAAGCGCGTGACGCGGTCGCGCACGCCGATCGTCAGGATCCCTTATAGCGCCTTTTACGGCCTGCTGTGGGTGTGGGGCAAGTTCGACGACAACCCGCCGTTCACCACCCAGCAGCTGGCGGCGCTGGTGGCGCGCGACAGCTTCGAAGTCATCGACTGGCCGGGCCGGTTCAAGGTGCGCAGCACGCCGTTCGCCAAGGCGATCGACGAAACCTTCAACGATCCGAAATACAGCAACGTCGTCCTGGAATTCTGAATGAATCAGTCAAGCAAGCAGCGTATCGCCGTCCTGGGCGCCGGGCCGATGGGCCTGGCCGTGGCCTACCAACTGGCGCGCGACGGCCACCAGCCGGTGGTCTACGAAGCCGACGACCGCGTCGGCGGCATGGCCGCCCACTTCGATTTTTCCGGCACGTCGATCGAACGCTATTACCACTTCCACGCGATCTCGGACCACGCCTTCCTGAAGGTGCTGGATGAGCTCGGGCTGGCCGCGAAGATGCACTGGGTGGCGACCAGGATGGGCTACTGGTACCGCAACGAGGTGCAGGCGTGGGGCAACCCGGTGGCGCTGCTGAAGTTCCGCGGCCTCGGTTTCATGGCCAAGTTCCGCTATGGCCTGCACGCCTTCTTGTCCACCAAGCGCGACGACTGGAAGCCGCTCGATCACGTCGAAGCCGGCGGCTGGATCAGGAAGAACGTCGGCGCCGAAGCCTGGGAAGTGCTGTGGCGCCGCCTGTTCGACTACAAATTCTACGACTACAGCGACAACCTGTCGGCGGCCTGGATCTGGAGCCGCATCCGCCGCATCGGCCGCTCGCGCTACAGCCTGTTCAAGGAAAAGCTGGGCTACCTGGACGGCGGCTCGGCCACCGTGCTGGAGGCGATGCGCGCCGATATCGAACGGCACGGCGGCATCCTGCGCCTGCAGACGCCGGCCACCCGCGTGCTCATCGAGGGCGGCAGGGTGACCGGCGTGGAAGCCGGCGGCCAGATCGAGGCTTTCGACAAGGTCATCAGCACCATCCCGCTGCCCTACGTGCCGCGCATCATGCCGGACCTGCCGCCGGCCACGCTGGACGCCTTCCGCTCGAAGAAGAACATCGCCGTGGTGTGCGTGATCGCCAAGCTGAAAAAGGCGGTCACCGAGAACTTTTGGCTCAACACCAACGACGAGGAGATGGACATCCCCGGCCTGGTCGAGTACACCAACCTGCGCCCGATGGGGAACCAGCACATCGTCTACGTGCCGTTCTACATGCCGGGCGAGCACCCGAAGTTCGCCGAGCCGGACCAGGCCTTCCTGGACAAGGTCAAGCGCTACCTCATGAAGATCAATCCGGCGCTGGTCGACGCCGACTTCCTCGACATGCGCGCCAGCCGCTACCGCTACGCCCAGCCGATCTGCGAGCCGGGCTACCTGGACCGGCTGCCGCCGGCCAGGCTGCCGGTGGGCGGCCTGTGGGTGGCCGACACCTCCTACTATTATCCGGAAGACCGCGGCATCTCGGAGAGCATCGACTTCGGCCGCAAGATGGCACGCGAGGCCGGCGCGTGATCAAGGCGTTCGCCTCGCGCCAGTTCCTGGTGTTCCTGGTCACGGGCGGGCTGGCGGCGGCCGTCAACTTCGGCTCGCGCATCCTGTACAACCGCGCGATGCCGTTCTCGGCGGCGATCGTGTGCGCCTATCTCACCGGGATGGTGACCGCCTTCGTGCTGGCGCGCCTGTTCGTGTTCCGCGCGAGCAGCCAGTCGGTGCACCACGCGGCCGGCTGGTTCGTCCTGGTCAACCTGCTGGCGGTGGCCCAGACCTGGGCCGTCAGCATGATCCTGCTGGACTGGGTGCTGCCATGGCTGGGCGTGACCCGGCATGCCAGGGAGATCGCCCATGGCGTCGGCGTGGTGGTGCCGGTGTTCAGCAGCTACCTGGGGCACAAGCACTTCACGTTCCGCTGAACGTCGTCAGGGATGAACGGCAAGGCGCCCATGCGGCGCCTTTTTCATGTCCTGTGCTTCTACTTGGTAGTAATAAATATGCTTTAAAGTAGAAAAATAATTACCAGATTCGCATGGCTGCGTGCTAAAGTCGTTGGTACCGGGCAGGCACCAGGGCCTGCCGCCGAGCGAAAGGATTGCCATGCTAAAGCGTCTGCACGTGCTGTTTCCCTGTTGCCTGTCGATCGTGGCGCTGCCGGCCCGTGCCGAGGACTGGAACCTGCTTGCCCAGCTGGCCAACGGCGGCATCGGCATCGTGGTCACCGGCGCCCTGTCGGTGCTGGCGCTGGCGGTGGGCCTGGAGCGGCTGGTCAACCTGCGGGTGGAGCGGGTCGCGCCCTTGGCCCTGGCGGAGCAGGCGTGCACGCTGTGGCGCGCCGGCCGCTTCGACGAACTGCAGGCGCTGGCGGCCGAAGGCGACAGCAGCCTGGCGCGCATCGTCGGCTACCTGGCGCAGCAGCGCCGCTTGCCGCCCGAGGCGCTGGCGCTGCGCGCCGGCGAACTGGCCGCCACCGAACTGCGCCTGCAGCAGCAAAAGGCCTACGCGCTGAACGTGGTGGCGACCATCGCACCGATCGTCGGCCTGCTCGGCACCGTGATCGGCATGATCGAATCCTTCCACGTGATCGCCGCCAACGGCATGGGCGACCCGACCATGCTGGCGGGCGGCATCTCCAAGGCGCTGGTGAACACGGCGGCCGGCCTGTCGGTGGCGCTGCCGGCGCTGGCCATGCACCACTTCCTGCGCAGCCGCCTGGTCGGCATCGGCATCGCACTGGAACGCGCGCTCAACCGCCTGCTGGACGACATGCGCGGCGGCGGGGCGCCGCACGATGCGGTGTACGCGGCAGTGCAACCCGTCCTGGGCGAGGCGAGCCATGCGCATTGACCTGGGCGACGACGAGCAACCCGAGATCGGCCTGATCGCGCTGATCGACTGCATCTTCTTCCTGCTGATGTTCTTCATGGTGGCGACCTCGTTCAAGCACAAGGAAGAACACCGCAAGGAACGGCAGATGCCGATCACGCTGCCGCGCTCCAGCGCCTCGCTCGACATGGCGCAGGCGGCGCCCGATCCGCTGGTGATCCGCGTCGACCGCGCCGGCAACGTGTCCATCGGCGAGGACGGTGGAAGTGGGGAAGCGGCCGGCGCGCTGTCGGTCGAGGCGCTGCACGAACGCCTGCGCGACGAGGCCGCGCGCAACCCGGGACGGCCGGTGCGCATCGACGGCGACGCCAACGTGGCCTACCAGGCGATCGTGCGGGTGCTCGACCTGTGCCAGTTCGAGGGATTGACCAATATCGCGATGCACACGCGGCGCGCGCCATGAACCTGCCGTCACGCGCAACCTGACCGCGGGGCGACGCAAGCCGCACTTCCACGAGGGCGGCAATGCCATGCTGTTCAAGCGCTGCAACCGCACCAGGCTGATGTTCTTTTCGCCGGCGCCGTCGCCTTGACGCCGGCCACCGGCCACCATTGCACGATGCCCCAGGCCCACTCGGGCGCCACGAACAGCCACAGCACCGGCGCCCCGGTCGCGTCCAGGGCCCACGCCATCCAGGCCGCGAACAGGAAGCGCGTGACGCCGTCCAGGCGCCCCAGCCGCAGCGCCGGCTCGAGCAGGCGCAGGGCCGACCAGACCAGCACGACGCTGCCCATCAGGCAGGCGATCATCACCTGGAACGGGCCGAAGGCCGGCAGCGGCTGGCCGCCCAGTCCCTGGTTGAGGGCGGACAGTTGCACGTGCAGCAGCACGAAGCTCCACGGCGTGGCGAAGGGGGCGGTGAGCAGGATGTCGTACAGCGCACTGGCGCGGACGATCTTGAGGTAGGTGGCGCGCGGCAAAGGCGGCATGGTGTCTCCCGGACGGTGTGGATTTACACATCGTCGGCCCTGGAGTACGCTCCAGGGTCAAGCCTTTTCGTGATCGGAACCTCATGCAGATCGGAGAACTGTCGGCCGCCACCGGGTTGAGCCGCGATACCCTGCGCTTCTACGAAAAACGCGGCCTGCTGCGCGCCCGGCGCGGCGCCAACGGTTATCGCGACTACCCGCCGCAAGCGGTCGACTGGCTGTGCTACCTGCGCACGGCGCAGGCGCTGGGTTTCACGCTGGCCGAAATCGAAACCGGGCTGCCCCTGCTGGCGGCGCCGGACATGTCAGCGGCGCCGGTGCGCGAGGCCTTGCTGCGCAAACTGGCAGACATCGACGAGCGCATCGCCGGGCTGGCGGCGCTGCGCGCCGACCTGGCGCGCCGGCTCGATGCGCCTGGCGAGGCGTGTCCGCTGCGAGGGTAAAGCGCCGTCAGGCATCCGCCGGCGCCGGCGTCTTGTCCTTGTACTCGCACAGGTCGTTGATGATGCAGTTCCAGCACTTGGGCTTGCGCGCCACGCAGGTATAGCGGCCGTGCAGGATCAGCCAGTGGTGCGCGTCCTGCAGGAATTCGCGCGGCACGAATTTCATCAGCTTGTGCTCGACCTGGTCGACGTTCTTGCCCGGTGCGATTTTCGTGCGGTTCGATACGCGGAAGATGTGGGTATCGACCGCCATCACCGCCTCGCTGAAGGCGGTGTTGAGCACCACGTTGGCGGTCTTGCGGCCGACGCCGGGCAGCGCCTCCAGCGCTTCGCGCGAGCGCGGCACTTCGCCGCCGTGCTGGTCGACCAGGATCTGGCAGGTGGCGATTACGTTCTTGCCCTTGGTGTTGTACAGGCCGATGGTCGAGATGTAGGTCTTCAATTCGTCCAGGCCGAGGTCGAGGATCGCCTGCGGCGTGTTGGCCACCGGGTACAGGCGGCGCGTGGCCTTGTTGACGCCGACGTCGGTCGATTGCGCCGACAGCAGCACCGCGATCAAGAGTTCGAACGGCGTCGTGTATTCGAGTTCGGTGGTGGGGGTTGGATTGGCGGTGCGCAGGCGCGTGAAGATGGCGAGGCGTTTGGCGGCGTTCATCGGGCGGTTTCTGTTTTCTTGTCGTGGTGCGGGCGCTGGCGGCCCTGGCGGGTCACGCTTTCTTTTCCGGCGGTGGCGCGGCCGGCGCGGCCGCCTTCTGGCGCGCGCGCTCGATGGCGGCGGCGATGATGGCGCGCTTGCGCTCCTTTTCGGCCAGCTCGTCGGCGCTGTTGGTCTGCTCGGCGGTCACGGCGCGCATCTTTTCCAGCGCCTTGGCGGCCAGGCGCGCGTCGTTCTCTTCCTTTTCGCGGCGCAGGCGCTCGCTGCGGAAATCGTGGCGCGCGCGCGCGGCGTCGGCTTGTGCCTGCGACCAGGCGTCCCAGCCGGTCAGCGCGCCGTCCGGGTCGTCGCGGTTCGGCACCATGACGATGCAGTCGACCGGGCAGGGCGCCACGCACAGGTCGCAGCCGGTGCACAGGCTGGGCAGGATGGTGTGCATCTGCTTGGCGGCGCCCAGGATGGCGTCCACCGGACAGGCCTGGATGCACAGCGTGCAGCCGATGCACAGGTTCTCGTCGATCCAGGCCACCGGACGCGCACGCTCGACGCCGTTGGCCGGATTGATCGGGATGACCGGGCGTCCGGTCAGCGCGGCCAGGCGCGCCACGCCTTCGATGCCGCCCGGCGGGCACTGGTTGATGTCGGCATCGCCGCGCGCGATCGCCTCCGCATACGGACGGCAGGCGGGGTAGCCGCATTTGGTGCACTGGGTTTGCGGCAGCAGGTCTTCGATCTGGTCGGCGAGCGTCTTGGTCACGGCGGTGCGGGGAACAACGAATGCAAAGACGTCATTATCCGCGAAAAGCGGAGTGCCGTCGAAGATGCGCAAGGGCAGCCTGGCAGTCTGGCATCCGATCAACGACAATTTATTCGAGGCACGAAGTTTTTCATCCGATTGTCCGTATAGGTGATGCAATTAACGGTGCGCCGGCAAGTGTCGGTGGTCTACTGTCATCAAAGCAATGGACTTAAAGGAGGGTCTTATGGACAAGAAGCGTCTCATCATCACCGCACTGTCGGCCGCGCTACTAAGCGCCGGCGGCGCCAGCTTCGCCCAGGACCGCTATCATGGCGGCGACCGTAACGATGGCCGCTACGACCAGCGCGGTCCCGACCGCGGCGACCGTCACGACGACCGCGGCGACCGCCGCGACGATCGCCGTCCGGACCGTGGCCCCGATCGCGGCCATTACGACGGCCGCGACAACCGCCGCTGGGATGGCGCCGGTCCGTCGCACGACCTGCGCCGCGGCGGCCGCCTGCCGAACCAGTACCGCAACCGCCAGTACGTGGTCGACGACTGGCGCGGCCACCGCCTGCGCCAGCCGCCGCGCGGCTACCACTGGGTGCAGACCGGCGGCGATTACGTGCTGGCGGCGATCGCGACCGGGGTGATTGCGGATATCCTGATCAATCGCTGATCTTCGCCGCGTTGTCCATGGCTGCCGTGCGGCGGCCTGGAGAGCGGCATCGGACGGCCTGTTCCGCTCGGCGGAGCAGGCCGTTTTTTCGCGGTCGTCCGTACTGTCGTCAATCCGGGATTGAATGCACCGTCGTCCCCGCGAAGGCGGGGACCCATGCCAAGCATCTGGATTCGTGATTCCAGACATGACGTGTGGGGTCCCCGCTTGCGCGGGGACGACGTTTCTATGCCGTTACATAGACACATGCCTGTGCACGCGAGCACTGATGGCAGCCCAATAAAAATGCCGCGGATTCCCGCGGCATTTTGTTACCGTGACGCCGGCGGCAACCCCGCCGCCGCCGCTCACCCGTGCTTGCGGATGAACTCCCCGATCATCGGACAGATGATCTCGCGCCAGCGGCGGCCCGAGAAGATGCCGTAGTGGCCGCACTTGGGCGCTGTGAAGTGCTGCTGCATGTCTTCCGGAATGCCCTTGCACAGTTCGTGCGCGGCCTTGGTCTGGCCGGCGCCGGAGATGTCGTCCAGTTCGCCTTCGATGGTGAACAGGGCGACGGTCTTGATATCCTGCGGGCGCACTAGCTGGCCGCCGACTTCCCAGGTCCCCTTCGGCAACCGATGTTCCTGGAACACGGTCTTGATGGTTTCCAGGTAATACTCGGCCGGCATGTCGAGCACGGCGTTGTACTCGTCGTAGAACTTGCGGTGCGATTCCGCCGAATCGTCGTCGCCGCGCACCAGGTGCTGGTAGAACTCGCGGTGGCTCTGCGCGTGGCGGCCCGGATTCATGGCGACGAAGCCGGCATGCTGCAGGAAGCCCGGATACACCTTGCGTCCGAAGCCGGGATAATTGCCCGGCACCGCATAGATCACCGTGTTTTCGAACCACGAGAATGGCTTTTCCACGGCCAGGTCGTTGACTGCCGTCGGCGACTTGCCCGGATCGATCGGGCCGCCCATCATGGTCATCGATTTCGGCAGTTTGGGGTCGTTCTGGGTGGCCATCAGCGAGATCGCCGCCAGCACCGGCACGGTCGGCTGGCACACCGAGATCACGTGCACGTCCGGTCCCAGGTGGCGGATGAAGTCCTGCACGTAGAACACATAGTCGTCCAGGTGGAACGGCCCGTCGGACAGCGGCACCATGCGCGCGTCGACCCAATCGGTGACGTACACGTCCTGGCCCGGCAGCAGCGCGCGCACGGTGTCGCGCAGCAGCGTCGCGTGGTGGCCCGACAGCGGCGCGACCAGCAGCACCGTCGGCTGCTTCAGCGCGGCGAACTCGGCGTCCGGCATGTCCTTCTTGAAGTGCCGCAGTTCGCAGAACGGCTTGTTGACTTCGATGCGTTCGACGATGCCGACCGTCTTGCCGTCGATGGTGGTCGTATTCAGGCCGAAGGCCGGTTTTTCGTAATCCTTGCCGAGCCGGTACATCAGCTCGTAGCCGGCAGCGATGCGCTGCGCGAACGGCGTGTGCGCGAATGGAGAAACGGGATTGGAAAACAGCTTGGCGGAAGCGTCGGCCCACTGCATCAGCGGGTTCAGGAAGGAGCGTTGCATCTCGTGCAGTTGGTAGAGCATAGTTTTTCCTTCGCGAATTCTGTGCGTCTTACAAACGTTTGCGCATCAGTTTCGTCAATTATAGGCCAATTGGCTTGTGATGGAGCAATACATCAAAATGGGGGCTTGGGGTAAAAATAATGCGATGCAGCATTTGTATCACAATCCGCAGGGTGCTTCGGTTAAGTGTCCTACATAAGAAAAATGCCCCGTGGGGACGGGGCATTTTCGTGGTGCGTTCGAAACGGAACGCTAAGCCGTAAGCTCAATCAAACTGCGGCGTTTCGACGCCGAGGATCTTGTGCAGCTTCGGCGAAGTCGTCGTGTACTGCATGTGGATCTTCTTGTCCGGGAAGATGTACGGCGCGGCGCCGAAGGCGGCCAGCGCGGCTTCGTGGAAGCCCGACAGGATCAGCTTCTTCTTGCCCGGGTAGGTGTTGATGTCGCCCACGGCGAAGATGCCCGGTACGTTGGTCTCGAACTTCTCGGTATCCACGACCTTCAGCTGGCGGCGCTCGATGTCCAGGCCCCACTCGGCGATCGGACCCAGCTTCGGCGACAGGCCGAAGAAGACCATCAGCATGTCCAGCGGCACGCGGCGGGTGACGCCATCGGCGCCGGTGACTTTCACCTCGGACAGCTGGCCATCCTTTTCGTCGAAGCCGGTGACCTGGCCGGTGATCAGCTGCATCTCGTAGTCTTCGCACAGCTGCTTCATCTTGGCGACCGACGCCGGCGCGGCGCGGAAGTCGTCGCGGCGGTGCACCAGCACCACGGATTCGGCCTTGCCGACGAAGTTCAGGGCCCAGTCCAGGGCCGAGTCGCCGCCGCCGCAGATGACCAGGTTCTTGCCTTCGAACAGGCTCGGATCCTTGACGCGGTAGTGCAGCTGGCTGTTCTCGAACTTCTCGATGCCGTCGACCTTGATCGTGCGCGACTGGAACGAACCGACGCCGGCGGCGATGAAGATGGTCTTGGTGATGAAGCGGGTGCCGGCAGTGGTCTCGACGTTGAAGCGGTGGTCTTCACGGCGCTGGACGGTGGTGACTTCCTGGCCCAGGTGGAAGGTCGGCTCGAACGGTTCGATCTGCTTGAGCAGGTTGTCGGTCAGTTCCTGGCCGGTGCAGACCGGCACGGCCGGGATGTCGTAGATCGGCTTGTCCGGGTACAGTTCCACGCACTGGCCGCCGACGGCCGCCAGCGAATCGATGACGTGGGCCTTGATTTCCAGCAGGCCCAGTTCGAACACCTGGAAAAGACCGACCGGACCCGCGCCGATGATCACCGCATCGGCTTCGATGGCGCCGGCAAAGGAGCTGTTGGGAGCGATGGCGCCCATTTCGGGGGTAGCACTGATTGTCATGCTGACTTCCTGTTGATATAGGTAAGGTAGTGGAGCGAGGCCGCCCAGTGTGCCACGACCGGCACGCGCCTGCAGGGACCGGTGCCGCGGCGGCCGGGGCGCCGGCGGCCGGCGATGGAGGCAGCCGCCGACACCGGCGCCGGCCTGCCGCGCCGCGATCGGAAGACGGCGCCGGCTTGCGGGCCGGGCGCCGGATGCCTCAGCGGGCCAGTTCGCCCAGCTTGTCCTTGACGTCTTTCCACTCTTCCGCGTCGGGCAGGGCGGGCTTGGTCTTGGTGATCGACGGCCAGTTGCGCGCGAGGTCGGCGTTGATCTTGATGAATTGCTGCTGGTCCGACGGCACGTCTTCTTCCGCATAGATCGCGTTGACCGGGCATTCCGCCACGCACACGGCGCAGTCGATGCATTCGTCCGGGTCGATGGCGAGGAAGTTCGGGCCTTCCCGGAAACAATCTACCGGGCATACATCGACGCAGTCGGTATAGCGACAACGGATGCACGATTCGGTGACAACGTGGGTCATAACAGTCCTATCAATAATGGAAGCGGCGGCGGCTGGCGCGCATGGGGAAGCTCGCCGGACGCGGCAAAGCACTGTATTTTAGGGCAATTCGGCATTTACGACAAATCACGCTTATACACAATACACATAAGCAAATGTGATGTGCCGCCCGCGTGTTTGCGAACAATCGTGCGGAAAAGCGGGGGAAATCAGGCGCCGGTGCGCAGGTGGGCGAGCAGTGCCTGCCAGCCGGCGCCGGCGGGAGCGCCGTCCTCGTGCAGGACCACGCTGCGGCAGCGCCGGCCGTCGTCGGCGGTGATTTCCCAGCGCTGCAGGTCGGCGCCGATCGGGCAACCGGCGGCTGGTTGCGCGCCGAAGAAATCCAGCTGCTCCAGCAGCGCTTCGATCGACTTGCCGTCCGGGCGGCAGGCGGTGTCGACTTCGAGGCGTTCGACGCGGCCAGCAAAGCCGCCGCTGGCGATGGCGCTGATCTTCATGCCTGTACAGCCTTTCGGAAAACTCACGAGAGGGGAATGGTGCGAACCGGTGCGCCGGCTGTGGAAACGCCGGCCGCCGGTTCGCCGGCCGCAGGATCGCCGGCGGGAGCGCTGCCGGCATCCGCCGCCACGGCCACGGCGGCGGCAACAACGGTATCGTGCCGCGTGCCGATCGCGGCGATCATTGCCGCCTGGGCGGTTCCCGCGGCGCCGTCATTGCCGGCCGGGCCGAAGCGGCCGTGCTCGGCGCACCAGCGCGCCAGCGCCCGGCTTTCCGCGTCCAGCACGCGTTCGACATCGTAGTACTCGGCCAGGTTCATGGTGCCGCAGCAGGCGCGCCGGTCCTGGCGTGCGCCGGGCGGGTCCGTGACCAGCGCCGCCAGGCGCAGGCCGGGCGGGTGGACCGCGGCCAGGCCGGCCGGCAGTTCCAGCACTTCGCGCTGGACGAAGCGGTCGCGGATGAAGGTGGCGTATGCGGGAGGCTGGCCGTCCCGGGCGCACAGGCCCAGCATTTCGTTGGCGACGTCGGCATAGGTGGCGGCGCGTTCGGGGGCGGCGACCAGGGCGCGCAGCACCAGGCCGCGCAGCCAGCCGGCCACCCGGTGCAGCACGCCGGCGCAGTCTTCCAGTTCGGGCCGGCGCTCGAAGGCGAACAGGTCGGCCAGGATGTCGTAGACGGCGCCGGTGAACACCTGCGAGATCGCATGCACCTCGGTGCCGGCCTGCGACAGCGTCAGGTCGTTGTCGGCGTTGCGCAGGCCGTTGGTGCTGCCGAGTGCCAGGCCGAACTGTTCGGCGATGTCTGCCAGGAAGGTCTTGTCGTGCAGGCGCGCCTTGGTCTGGGCCACCACGGCGTCGCACTGGTCGAGCTGGGACAGCGCCAGGAAGATCGCGGTCAGGTCGCCGAAGGATTCGTGCAGGCCGCCGGTCTGGGGCGGATTGGCGGCTTCCAGCCAGTGCGGCTTGAGGCCGTCCAGCACCGCGTGGCCGGTCTCGTGGGCGACGATGTCGAAAGAACGGCAGGTGTACACCCGCCCGGTCTGCCCGGACGGCACGAAGTCGCCGAACTTCAGGCAGTTCTGCGAACGGCTGTAGTACGCGTTCATCACGTTCGGCAGCCCGTACGGGAAAACCTGCAGCGGCGCCACGTCGATGCTGTTGTTCCATTGCCAGGGCAGCGGCATGGCGGCGCCCGCGGCGGACAGGGCGCGCTGGTACATGGTCAGCGTCTGGCGCACCACGGCGAAGGTGTGGACGGCGTCGAACTGCGGGGTGTCCGGCATGGTCACGAAATCGCCGAAGGCATTCGGCTCCACCGCCGCGATGGACGGGTCGCCGATGCGGATGCGGGCGTCGCGCGGACCGGCCAGCACCACGCCCGGCAAAAAGGCGCGGCGGGTGCCGATCTCGTCCACCGACGGGTCCTGCTTCCACATCAGCACGCGGGCGCCGAAGGCGTACGGCAGCGGCAGGTCGCCAGGCATATCGCTTGCGCCCGCCTGCGCCGGGCCGGGGCCGGCAAAGCCGGGTACAACTCCTGGATCGAGCGATGCGGGCTGCAGGCCGGATGCGCCCGGCGCGCCGATCGGCCGCGGCCAACCGGGCTGGTCGAGCAGCTGGGCAGCCTTGCGGTGCTGGCGATAGGTGGCGGTGGGCATCGGGATGAAGCCGACCGGCGGGGTGGCGGGTGCATCCATACTGAATCCTCCTGGCTGGGTACACGACGATGGTCGCTTCTTGCTTGGAGGATATATTGATAATAATCAAGTGATTATTCTCTGTCTCAAAAATGCAGGACGGGTAGGGCGATGCTGGCCTTTGTATGGTTCAGCTGGCATCATGGCGGGCTGTCTTGTTTTCGATCAGAAGGAACAGCCGATATGGCGGATATCAGCATTACCCAGCAACACAATTTGAGCCGGGACGCGGCGCGCGCCGCCGCCCAGAAGGTGGCGGACAAACTCGCCGGCGAATACGGCCTGAGCTGCCGCTGGGATGGGGATGTGCTGCGCTTCGAGCGCAGCGGCGTGGAAGGTTCGCTGGCCCTGGAGAACAGCCAGGCCGCGCTGCGCATCAAGCTGGGTTTCCTGATGAGTGCGTTCGCCGCCACCATCGAGCACAAGGTGGCGGAAACCATGCGCAAGACGTTTGTTTAGTTATCTTTGAGGTCTTCGATCAGGTCGACGTAGCGCTGCATCGCGTCGTCCTTCGCCGTGCCCTTCAATTCGGCCCAGGCATCGTACTTGGCGCGGCCGACCATGTCGGTAAAGCCCGGGCGCTCGCCGGTCACGTCGCCGCCGGAACCCTGCTTATACAGCGCATAGATCTGCAGCAGCGTCATGTTGTCCGGACGCTCCGGCAGGTTTTTCGAATCGATCTGCGCCTGGGCAAATTGCTCTTGCAAACTCATGGTGACTCCTTGTGATGTCGATATGCAGGTACTGCGTAAAGTCATGCCTTAAAGGCAAGACAATACTCATCTTAGCGCATCGTGCAGGAAATCAAGGAGAATTCGTACGGATTTAGAAGAAGTGCTCGGATGGCGGCGATGCCGCCCACCTGCAATGCGATCGCCCCCGTATTGCGCCCGGCATCTTGGAAGCGAGCTTGGATTCCCGCCTGCGCGGGAACGACGCATGGCAAGCGTTGAGGCAGGGCGACGGTTACACGCCCAGCAGTTCGACGTCGAAAATCAGGGTCGCGTTCGGCGGAATCACACCGCCGGCGCCGCGGGCGCCATAGCCCAGGCTGGCCGGAATGGTCAGGCGGCGCGCACCGCCCACCTTCATGCCCTGCACGCCTTCGTCCCAACCCTTGATCACGTGGCCGGCGCCCAGCGGAAACTGGAACGGGTCGTTGCGGTCCTTGCTGGAATCAAACTTGGCGCCGGTGCTGCCGTCGTCGTTGCGCAGCCAGCCGGTGTAATGCACGGTCACGTACTTGCCGGCCGTGGCTTCGGGGCCGTCGCCGACGACGGTGTCTTCGTATTGCAGACCGGAATTCGTGGTAGTGATGGACATGGGTGTTCCTTAACGTTTGGTGAATGCCGATTGTAGTGCATGACATGTCAAAGCGCTATTAACGACTTTTCTACTGTGTTGCGGGCACGCGCCGAATGCGTCGGGAATCTGTTTGAAACCGGTCAACCCGTCATTACATCAGAACGTTTCCTCGTAGAATAAGACTTTTCCACCCAGCGTTCCTTCCGCCATGCCGCGCCTGTTTCGTCAGTTTTTCCTATCCGGTCTCTGCCTGTTTTCCGCCTTGCAGACTGCCCACGCCAACGTGGTGGTGGTGCTGAACTCGCGCGACGCCACCGTCCAGTTGCTCGACCAGGCCACCGGCAACGACAACGGTACCTTCGCGGTGGGCAAGGAGCCGCACCACCTGATGGCCACGCCGGACAACAAGTCGCTGATCGTCGCCAGTTCGGTCGGCAACGAGCTGATCTTCCTAGACCCGGTCACCGGCAAGGTGCAGCGCCGCATCGCCGACGTGCTGGACCCGTACCAGATCGGTTTCACCCCGAACCAGAAGTGGTTCGTGTCGGCGTCGCTGCGCCTGGACCGGGTGGACATCTACAAGTACGACGGCGCCAACCTGGCGCTCAGCAAGCGTATCCCGCTGGCGCGCATGCCCAGCCACATCGCCTTCGACGCCGCCAGCACCACCGCCTTCGTCACCCAGCAGGGCAGTGACCAGGTCAGCGCCATCGACCTGGCCACGCAAAGCGTCAAATGGACGCTCCCGGTCGGCAAGCTGCCGGCCGGCATCGCCATGACGCCGGACGACAAGTACCTGCTGGTCGGCATCATGGGCAGCGACTACGTCGAGGTGATCGACTGGCGCGCCCAGAAGACGGTCAAGCGCATCAAGACCGGCAACGGCGCCCATAACTTCCGCGCGCTGGGCGACCGCCGCCACATCCTGGTGTCGAACCGGGTGCAGAACTCGATCAACATCATCGACCAGAACACGCTGGAAAACGTCGGCATGATCCCGGTGCCGGGCGGCCCGGACTGCATGGAACTGACCAACGACGGCAAGACGCTGTGGGTGACGCTGCGCTGGATCAAGAAGGTCGCCGTGATCGACGTGCCGACCCGCAAGGTGATCAAGCTGATCCCGGTCGGGCGCTCGCCGCACGGGGTGTTCTTCGCCAATTCCGCGCCGAGGATGTGATGCGTGCGCGAGGGAAGCGGGCGCGCGCGCTGCTGCTGGGCGCCGCTGCCGCCGCGGCATGGGCGCTGCCGGCATGCGCCGCCGATGCGCCCGCCGATGCGCCCGCCGATGCGCCGGCGCATTGCCGCGGCACGATCTATTTGACCTTCGACACCGGCAGCCAGTCGCAGGCCGAGCTGATCGCCGCCACGCTGAAGCGGCACGCCATCAAGGCCACCTTTTTCCTGGCCAACGAAAAGACGGTGCGCGGCGATTGGTCGCTCGATCCGTCGTGGGCTGCCTACTGGAAGGCGCGCGTGGCCGAGGGCCATGCCTTCGGCAGCCACACCTTCGACCACGTGTATTGGCGCGCCGACGAAGCGGGCGGGCGCATCCGTGTAAAGCCGCAGTTCGGCGCGGATGCCGGCAAGGTCGAGACCTGGAGCGCCGCCCGCTACTGCGACGAACTGCGCCGCGTCGACACGCGCTTCATGGAACTGACCGGGCGCCGGCTCGATCCGCTGTTCCGCACCCCCGGCGGGCACAGCTCTCCCAACATCCTGGCCGCCGCCCAGGCCTGCGGCTACCGCCACGTCGGCTGGGCCAGGGCCGGCTTTTCCGGCGACGAGACGTCCAGCGACGCCTACCCGAACGCGCTGCTGCTGGAGCGCGCGCTGGACGGCTTGCGGGATGGCGATATCTTCATGGCGCACATGGGCATCTGGTCGCGCAAGGACCCGTGGGCGCCGGCCAACCTGGAGCCGCTGATCGCCGGCCTCGAGCGCAAAGGCTTCTGTTTCGCTACACTGCGCGAGCATCCGGATTACCGGACTTCTCGATAACGACACACGATTCAACGCACATACCCGCATGATCCAGCATCTCTTCGATTGGTTCGCAGCGCTCCAGGGCTGGCTGTTCGAAAGCCTGGTCGAGCCTTTCCTGTTCTTTTCCGGCCTCGGCGAATACACCGAGGATGCCTTCGAGGGCGTCGAATGGTTCCTGATCGGCGCCGTCGAGATCGCGGCGCTGTACCTGGTGCTGCGTCCGCTGGAGACGCTGCTGCCGGCGCAGGCGGCAATGGACCCGCACGCGCGCCGCAACGATTTCCTGTACACCCTGGTCCACCGCCTCGGCCTGTTCACGATGGCGGTGTTCTTCACGCTCGATCCGTTGATGGACGGCGTGGCGGCGCTACTGCGCATGGAGGGCCTGCGTCCGTTCAACCTGGAGTCGCTGGTGGCGGGCATGCATCCGCTGGCCAGCTTCCTGCTGTACCTGCTGGTGCTGGACTTCTTCGATTACTGGTTCCACCGCGGCCAGCACCGGTTCCGCTGGTGGTGGGCGCTGCACAGCCTGCACCACAGCCAGACCAGCATGAACCTGTGGAGCGACAACCGCAACCACCTGCTCGACGACCTGCTGCGCGACGTCTATATGGCGGTCCTGGCGCTGGCGATCGGCGTGGCGCCGGCCCAGTACGTGCTGCTGGTGTCGGTGTCGCGCGCGCTGCAAAGCCTGCAGCACGCCAACGTGCGCATCCACTTCGGCCGCCTCGGCGAACGCCTGCTGGTGTCGCCGCGCTTCCACCGCACCCACCACGCGGTCGGCCTGGGCCACGAGTCGCAGGGCAGCGGTTCGCTGGGCGGCTGCAACTTCGGCGTGCTGCTGCCCGTGTGGGACGTCCTGTTCGGCACCGCCAACTTCGCGCCCGGCTGGCACGGCACCGGCGTGCGCGACCAGTTCGCGCGCACGGCGCCGGACGGCAGCGTCAAGCCGGGCCGCGACTACGGCCGCGGCTTCTGGCGCCAGCAGTGGCTGGGCCTGGTGCGCCTGGCCGACGCCGTCCGCGCAGCCAGCGCGCGCGCAGGCGGCGGGCGCGCATCATGATGCGCCCGATCGCCATCGCCTACGGCCGCGCAGTGCGCTCGCAGTTCTCGCGCCGCATGCTGCTGCTGTCGATCGTCCCGTTGCTGCTGTCGCTGGCGCTGTGGGGCGGCCTGCTATACGCCGGCCTGCAGCCGCTGTACGACTGGCTGCAAGCCGTGTTCACCGAATACGGCCTGTTCGCCACCAGCGGCAGCGCGCTGTCTCGCCTCGGGCTGGGCTTCCTGCATGCGATGGCGGTGCCGCTGGTGGCGATGCTGACGCTGCTGCCGCTGACGATCATCACCTCGCTGCTGTTCATCGGCGTGGGCGCCATGCCGGCCATCGCGCGCCATGTCAGCCGGGTCCAGTTCCCCGCGATGGAGCGCAAGGAGGGCGGCAGCTTCCTCGGCAGCCTGGGCGTGAACCTGTCCGGCATCGTGGTGTTCGCGCTGCTGTGGATCGTGACGCTACCGCTGTACGCGCTGGCACCGCTGGCGCTGGTGGCGCAGGCCGTGTTGTGGGGCTGGCTGACGGCGCGCGTGATGAGCTACGACGCGCTGTCGATCCACGCCAGCCTGGAAGAGCGGCGCGCCATCGTGCGCACGCGGCGCCGGCCGCTGCTGGCGATCGGCACCATCTCCGGCCTGCTGGGCGCGCTGCCCGGCGTGGTGTGGGTCGGCGGCGCGCTGTCGGTGGTGCTGTTCCCGGTGCTGGCGGTGCTGTCGATCTGGCTGTACCTGGTGATCTTCATCTTCACCGGGCTGTGGTTCCAGTATTACTGCCTGCAGGCGCTGGCCGACCTGCGCGCCGGCCGCGATGGGCAGCCGGCCGTCACCATCTCCACGCCCTGAGCCGCAAGCCGATCAGGGCTGGCCCAGGGTCAGCAGCAGTACGCGGCCCCTGGCGCTGGTCTCTTCGTTGACGGTGACGACGATGCGGCCCTGCGGGTCCAGGCCGATCGAGGTCACGTGCGCCGCCGACGCCTCCGGACGCGTACCGGCGTAGCCCGGCAGCAGCGCCGAGATGTCGGTCCACCGGGCGCCGCCGTCGGCCGACCAGGCCAGGTAGGGTTTCAGGGACGCCTTGTCGAAGCCGCCGACCACGAAGGTGTCGGGCTTGTCCGGCAGCGCCAGGAACGCGCCGATGTACGGATAAGCGCTGCCGCCCGCGAGCGGATGCTCGATCACGAACTTGAAGGTGTTGCCGCCGTCCTCGCTGCGCAGCAGCCCGCCCTCGACGCCGACGAACACGCGCTGCGTCGTCCCGGCGCGGGCGATGAACTGGATGTTGCGGTTTTCCAGGTCGGGCACGCTCAGGGAAACCGGTTCCTGCGAAGCCAGCCCCAGGCCGTCGGCGCGCAGGCGGTAGGCGCGCAGGTAGGCCATGTCGAGCGGGCACTCGCCGCCGACCAGCACGCGCTCGCCGATCACCTCGAACTTCTGGTGGTAGCACATCATCGCGTCCAGCTGGCCGAGCACGGCGCGCCAGCTGGCGCCGCCGTCGCTTGAGGCCAGCAGGTTGGGCGCGCCGCCGGCATTGCTGTACAGGACCTTGCCGGCCTGTTTCAGTTCGCTCATCGACAGCTTGGTGCAGAAGCCGCCGGCGCACACGTCCAGCGCCGCATCGCGCGGGACGAAGCTGCCGGCTGCGTCGAGCGCGCACAGCGCATGTTCGTTGGCGGCGTCGGCGCCGCCGTCGTACCAGGGCTGGAACAGCCATAGGGTCGAGCCGAGCGTGCGCAGGGTCGGCGCGCTGGGCGGCATCGTGCCGGAAGCGCCCACGCTGCAGGCGCCCAGCGCCATCTCGCTCCAGGCCGCGCCGGCTTTCAGGGGCAGCGCCGTCCTGAGCACCTGGCTGGCGGCGCCCGGCGTGTTCGACAGGCCGAGGTAGGCGCTGCCGTCCCGGTAGGCGATGCTTTCGATGCCGCGCTCGGAACTGGCCAGCAGGTCGACCCTGGTCACCTGCGCGACCGGTGGGGCGGGCGGCGTCGCCGGCGTGACCGAAACGCTGGAGCCGCCGCAGCCGGCGAGGAGCAATGCCGCCGCCATCGCGGCCGCGCGCAGCGGTGCTGGTGTGATCATGTGAGGTTCTCCTTCTTGTCGGTGCATGGGCGAGCCGATTCTAGGGAGGCGGGGCGGCAGCGTCTTGCGCGGCTTTGTCGGTGCATTGTCGGAAAATGTAGCGTGTGCTCAGGCATCGGCAAGGGGGGCGATGCGGTGCTATCAGCAATGTGGTGCCATGTGCATGAAGCTGTGGCAATTTGGAATCCGAATCACTGCGTCGTAAATTGCAATGATGGCCGTCAAACGGCGCTAGTTTTGAGCATGGCACTTTAGTGTGTAGATCATTCCTTGGGGAAAATCTCACATGAATTTGCCGAATGCGGCCGGCATGGCCGCCGGGTTGACCCAATCCAATCGTCCCATCCAACTGCTGCTGGGAGACCAGCGCGGCGTTCTCGACGACGTCTTGCTCGTCAAGCACGTCAGGGGCCAGGAAGCCCTGTGCGGCGGCATCGAATACCGGCTGTACTGCATCTCCACGCGCGCCGGACTGCCATTGAAAGACTTCATCGCGCAGCCTGCCGAGTTACGATTCGTGACCGACAGCGGCGACTTGCGCTCGGTATGCGGCATCGTGGAACAGGCATCCGCGGGGCAAAGCGATGGAGGGCTGGCGTCCTACCAGCTGGTGATGCGCGATGCACTGGCATTGATGAAACAACGCATCAATACACGTATTTTCCGTAACCAGAGCGAAGTCGATATTTCCGTGGCATTGGTGCGCGAATGGCGTAAAGCCAATCCGATCCTGGCCAAGGCATTCGATATCGATATCTCCGGCTTGCGGCGCACCTATCCGGCCCGTGAACAAACGATGCAATACAACGAGTCGGATGCCGCCTTCCTGTACCGACTGTGGAAACGGCGGGGCATCGGCTCGGGTTTCCGTCCTTGCGACACGGGCCATCCCGGCAAATCGGATATGCCCGGACATGTACTCTTCCTGTTCGATACGCCCTATGCGCTTGCCCGGAATGCCGCCGGTACCGTGCGCTTCCATCGCGACGCCGGCACCGAGGCGCGCGATGGCGTCATCAATTGGAGCGGTGTGCGTACCTTGAAGGCCGGGAGCGTGTCGCGGCAGAGCTGGGATTACCGGCGCGGCCGCATGATGTGGGCCAGTGCGCCTACGACCATGCGCCAAGGCATGGCCGGCACCCGGTTCGCTGCCAGCCTGGAAGATTACCGCATCGACATGCCCCACGCCGGCGACGATGACGACGACTACCGCAGGCTGGCCGACGCGCGCATCGAACGCCACGAATACGAAGCCAAGAATTATCACTGCGAAAGCGGCGTGCGCGACATGCGCGCCGGAGAGTGGGTCGAACTCGTCGGCCATCCCGATATCGACCGGCGCCCGGTCGACGAACGCCAATTCGTGATCACCGAATTGACGCTGTCCGCGGAAAACAACCTGCCCAAGGAAATCGACGAACGCGCGCGGCGCCTGTTCGATGCCAACGACTGGCAGCAGGCAGCCGAGCAAGCCGTCCTGGATCGTGCCAGCGCCGCGCGCGGCGTCAAGTACACCAACCGCTTCACCTGCGTGCGGCGCGGTATACCGATCGTGCCGGCCTACGATCCGCATGTCGATTTGCCGGCCGTGCATCTGCAGACGGCGATCGTCGTCGGCCCGAAGGGCGAAGAAGTGCATTGCGACGCGCTGGGACGCATCAAGCTGCGCTTCACGGGCATGCGCGAAGAGGATCATCCGAACGGCTGCGGCGCCAGCGGTACCGACCGTGACTCGGCCTGGGTGCGCGTCGCCAGCGATCTGGCCGGCAATGGCTGGGGCAGCATCGGCTTGCCGCGCGTCGGCGACGAGGTGCTGGTCGATTGCCTGGGCGGCGATCCGGACAAACCCATCGTGGTCGGCCGCGTGTACGGCGGCTCGGCGGCGCCCCCGACGTTCAGCCATGCCGGAGCGCTGCCCGGCAATCGCTTCCTGGCGGGCATCAAGAGCAAGGAAGTGCAGGGCTGGCGCCATAACCAGCTGCGCCTGGACGATACGCCCGGCCAGATCAGCGCCCAATTGGCCAGCGAACATGGACACAGCCAGCTGAACCTCGGCTGGCTGACGCAGCCGAGAAAAGACGGCGAGGGGCAGGCGCGCGGGGAAGGGGCGGAACTGCGCAGCGACCAGTCGGTGGTGCTGCGGGCAGCGCGCCTGTTGCTGCTGACGACCCAGGCGATGCTCGGCGCGAACGGCAGACAACTGGAACGCGAACCCCTGCAGGCGCTGCTGGAAGGGTCGCAGGCGCTGCTCGCGGAGCTGGGCGGCTTCGCCGAACAGCACCAGGCGCCACCGCTCGACCTGGGCGCACACCGCCAACTGATGGACGACCTGGCCAAGGCCGAGCAGGGCGGTGCACCGTTGATCGCCCAGTATGCCCACGGCGGCTTCGTCAACGCCACGCCGAATTCGTCGGTCAGCTACAGCGGGCGGCAGCAGAACTTCATCGCACAGCAGCATATCCAGGTCGTCGCGGGACAGCGCGTCGACATCCAGGGCGGCAAGGGCATCGCGTTGTTCGCGCATCGGGACGGCATGAAGCATATCGCCCGCAGCGGGAGGCTGGACATCCAGGCGCAGCAGGACAGCGTCGGCATTGCCGCCGACCGCGACGTGACGATCACCGCCAGCCAGGGCAACGTCGTGATCGCGGCCAAGAGCAGCCTCACGCTGTTGTGCGGCGGCGCCTACGTCAAGATCGCCGACGGCAGGATCGAACATGGCTGTGCCAGGGAATTCACGGTCAAGGCGGGCACGCACAACTGGGAAGGTCCGGCCCGGCAAGAAGCCGAATTGCCGTTCTTTCCGGCCGCCGAGCACATCAACTGGCTGAAGCTCGACCTGGACGGCTACCAGGGCGCGCCGATGGCCGGCGTGCCGTACACGCTGCATTTCGCCGACGGCCGCCAAAAGCACGGCACGCTCGACGGCAACGGCATGGCGGAGGAGCGCAACCTGCCGGATACCGTCGGCAAGGTGGTCTATCACAATGCGCCGTCTGCCAAGGATGCGCCACGGCCTGAGGCCGGCGAGTTGCTGTCCGGGCTCGATCCCTTATTGGCTGGCGAGCCCGAGCTGGTGGAAGCATCTCGAGAGCGTGGAGCGACATGATGGCCGAAGCGAACGATACGTTGGATGCGCTCAACGAAGTCCATGGCCAGGAGAAGCCGGACGATATCGGCATCGGCGAGTGGATATGGGGTGCGCTGCAGGGCGATTTCAATGCCGAGCGGTCCGGTTGGCAGATCGGCTTCGACATGGTGGTATCGCTGATCCCCGTGGTCGATACCATCTGCGACCTGCGCGACCTGTGCGCTAACATCCGGCAATACCGCAAGGATACTACCAACAAAATCACCTTGTTTTTCATCGCGACGACGGCGATCGGCTTTTTTCCGGAGATCGGCACGGTGGTGAAAAGCGTGTTGCGCCTGGTCTGGATCTACCTTAAACCCCTGATCAAGCACGCCGACGATATCCTCAACGTGAGCAAGCTGACGGCGGCCGCCCACCGCGCCTGCGACGCGGCGTTGCCGAAGGTGACCGAGTACCTGCAGCACAACCGGGTGGTGCAATGGGCGACACACGGCAAGTTGCCGGACATGTACAAGTTCGTCGCGAAGACCATCCAGGAGGCGACAGAAAAGCTCAGTCCTGCGCTGCTGGGCAAGCTGCTGACCGAAAAATTCAACGACCTGAAAAGCCTGCTGAACAAGATTCGGTTGATCGTGCCGAGCACCGTTCGCGAGCATGTCGACGACTTGTTGAAGTTCGTCGAGGACAAGCAGCGCGTCGTGACCGGGGCGGTACAGGAATTCGTGCAGCCGGCGCGGACCGTGCTGAAGGTGGTGGCCAAGCGCTTGGACGATCATGCGTGGCGGGCGCAGGTTTATCAGACCAACCGTGGGTGGATTGCGCCGATTTCGGAGGCGAGCGCGGTGAAGCTGATCAATGCAAAGCCTCCAAAATACGTGAAGAAACTTTTGGGTCCGATGAAATTTCCTGCTTTGGAAATGGAGGAAAATGAAATTAAGGCCCTGATGAAAATGCATCCAGATCATCCTCCCCTTAATGAGCGTCTTATTGAAACTTTTGCAAAAAATGGCGGGATACGCGCTGATAGCATGGTAGGACCTGCAAAACTTTATCGCGTTATCGATCCTTCAAGTGACGCTGCCGGCATATTCTGGATGACTGAAGCTGACTTCAAAGCACTCAAGAATCGAGACGAATGGCGTTCCAAATGTGCAGTAAAATCAGAATGGAACCAGAATGGCTGGTTTGTGGAATATGAGATCAAGTCTGGGGAAAGCTTGCCTATATGGCGCGGGCCTGCTGCCAGTCAAAAAATTAAAGGTACTGATTATTATTTGGAAGGTGGGGGCGAGCAAGTAGTCTTTTTCCCTTCTGGCCGGGATGAGGCGATTCAGGCAATGACGAGAATTGATTCCAAAACTGGTGAAGCTATCTTGGATAGAGGAAAGCCAGATCAGCGGGTTGAATTTATTGATGTGACTGGCGAAGTTGTTCCTAGTAAATTAAGGGCTCGTATTACTGATCCCAACATTAAAGGTCCAATGGAGACTGGCTGGGGCGCTTCTGACTATACAGTTGAAGAAGCAAAACGCATTTTACTGACTGTTCCTTCGTTGTCATAAATTCTTTCATGATGGAGAGCGTGATATGCGCAATATGCAATTGGAGGCTGCCGTATGGAATTTGTTTACTTCACCTGCGTTTTATGAAAGCGCTGCGCTTGAGTGCGAAGAAATGATGAATTGGTTTGGCAAGCTGGCCGTTGACCGGGAGGTTGCCAATTTCGGTAGGAACAATCAGATATTCGATACTTTTAAAAGGATGGCACGGGATTTTAGGCGGGGCGCGGAACTTGTAGAACTTGGAGACTACCAGTTGATTTGGAAGGTCTCTGGATTCGTTGCGGGTGATGCGCGTGGTATGCTGGAGCAACCATTGCAAAGTTGGATGAGTCAGGCTGAATACAAGGAATTCGAGAGCATTAGAATAGGT
Source organism: Massilia forsythiae (assembly GCF_012849555.1). Classification (NCBI taxonomy): domain Bacteria; kingdom Pseudomonadati; phylum Pseudomonadota; class Betaproteobacteria; order Burkholderiales; family Oxalobacteraceae; genus Massilia; species Massilia forsythiae. The sequence continues at coordinate 655,646 of NZ_CP051685.1, read as the reverse complement.
AAGTTGTTAAAGTTCGATAATGCTATTAATCACGCTTTGAATAATGCATTTTATGGAGCACAAGGTTTCTTCAATCCAAATCCCGATTGTCCCGAACGAAGCGATGATGACGATGGTTTTCCTGGCGATGGCATTATTAAAAGATACAGATCGGTTGTGGAGTGGTATAAAAATATACGGGGCTGGGAGCTTCCCGATCCCTTGCCCGAATACGTCATCGATAAATCGATCTCCTGCCGCACCGGCGACGAAGTCCCCTGGACCGGCGTCTGGTACCCCGCTACCGGCCTGGAAAAGCACAGCCTCACCTTCGCCATCAAAGGCCTGCGCATGCAGCCGGTGTACCGCATCGTGAAGACCACCGAAGAACTCAGTACCCCGGAATACATGTTCCCGCCTCCACAAACAGTTGCTGTGGAGACGGTCTGGCATCCCGTCGTCCCATCCGTCCGCAAGGCGCCGGCGAACGACGAACTGTGGGCCAAGGCAGGCCAGCCCTGCCCGAAAGCCGGCATGTGGCAACCGACCGACCCTGGCGTAGCGCCACGCGCCTACGAGGCCGGCATGCCGATGGCCGACCTGAAATCCGCCTACGGCATCACGGTATGGCGCTGGATGTCGGAGCGCTGATTCGGTCGTTATCGATGCGGATGAACCTATGCTGAATCGTTCGGGAGAAAAAAATGAAAGCTGTGATCCGGCTCGGTGACTTCACCAGCCATGGCGGCAAGGTCATTGCCGCTTCCGGCAGCGTGTTCGTGAACGGCGTGGCGGTGGCACGCCAGGGCGATGCCTGCAGTTGTCCGATCCAGGGACATGCCCCATGCGTGATCGCCGAAGTCGATCCCGAGGTGCTGGACGGCGGCAAGCCGGTGGCTTTCCACGGCCACAAGACCTCGTGCGGCGCGGTGCTGATCGCTTCCACGCCGTTCTCCCACAAGGCTTGAAACCAGGCTTGCCTGGAGGTGGGACGCGGGCGCGACCGGAATCGACGCTTCATGGCACACTGCGCGTTTCGAGATTTCAAGGAGCGTGCAATGGCATTCGGTCTCATCATCGTCGGCGATGAAATCCTGTCCGGCAAACGCAGCGACAAGCACCTGCCCAAGGTGATCGAACTGCTGGGCGAACGCGGTTTGCAGTTGTCCTGGGTCGAGATCGTCGGCGACGATCCGGCGCGCCTCGCGATGCTGCTGGAACGCTCGTTCGCCGGCCCGGACATCGTGTTCTGCAGCGGCGGCATCGGCGCCACGCCGGACGACCACACGCGCCAGTGCGCCGCCAAGGCGCTGGGCGTGCCATTGGCGCTGCATCCGGAGGGCCGCCTGCTGGTCGAGCAGCGCATCCGCGAGACCGCCCAGGAAGCCGGGATCGAGGCCGACCTGAATGCGCCCGACAACCTGCAGCGCCTCAAGATGGCCGAATTCCCGCAAGGCGCCGGCCTGATTCCGAATCCGTACAACCGCATTCCCGGCTTCACCGTCGCCGACCACCACTTCGTGCCTGGCTTTCCGGTGATGGCCTGGCCGATGATCGCCTGGGTGCTGGACACCCATTACGCGCACCTGTTCCACCGCGAGCGGCGCGCCGAACGGGCGATGCTGGTGTACGAGCAGGCCGAGTCGGTGCTGACGCCGCTGATGGAAGCGCTAGAGGCGCGCTACCCGGACATCCGCGTGTTCAGCCTGCCCAGCGTGGGTGACGAACGTACCCGCCGCCACATCGAGCTCGGCGTGAAGGGCGAGCCCGCGCAGGTGGAGAACGCGTTCGCCGAGATGCGCGCGGAACTCGACCGGCTGGCGGCTGAATACGAACTGCTGTGATGTCTTGACAGGCATTGCGCCGCGCATCGTGGCATGCGTATCAACCCCCGTTGCAGCGCCGGTACGGTGATGCAAACTGAGCCGTTGTTTTTTTGCGAAAATACCCGAGCGAAGTCAAAAATCTGCAGGAGCGGTTTCAGCATTTCACATCGATGTGTTGGAATGGTGTCTTGGGGCAGGGCGATCTGGGTGGGGTCGCCTGCCGACAATGTAAAATCTTTACTAGACCTCGATCGCTCGCTCCAGCCAGCACCTGCGTGGATGGCGAACCGGTCGACGGAAACTGCAGCATCTTGATTCACACCGGTTGAGCCATCATGGAAAGTAACCGCCGTCCCGAACGGCCACGTCTCGTCGCCCGCGCACTGCGCCGCATCCGCAATCTTGCGCTGCTGGGCCAGCCTTTGTCCGCCACCGTCGCTACCGCCGGCATGCCTGGAGCACCGATGCTGTCGGAAGTGCAGGAAGCGCCGGTGCTGCCCGCGCGCCCGCAGCCGGCGCCGCTGCCCGATCTGCCGCCGCCCGTATCCGGCGACGACCGGGATCCGCCGGCGCGTCCGCCGCGCCGGCGCTGGCGCATGGTCAAGCGCACCATGCTGGTACTGCTGCTGCTCGCGGCCGCCGCCGGCGCCGCCTTCGCCGTCTACGAAAGCCGCACCTCGACCTTCCAGGCGCGCTTTTTCGCGGGGCTGGCCAAGAAGGTCAGTTACCGCATGGCGGCCGGGCCGAGCGACGCGATCCGCTTCCCCGCGGCCAGCCCGTACGACGAGCGCCTCGGCTACTCGAACCTGCCGAACTACCTGGCCAAGCTGAAGTCGCGCGACTACGTGGTCGACGCCCAGGCGCGCATGTCGCCCAAGATGCTGGAACTGGCCGGCATGGGCCTGTATCCGACCTACCGCGAAAAGACCCGCGCCGGCCTCGACATCCTCGACACCAGCGGCGAGCCGCTGTTCTCGGCGCGCTTCCCAGAACGCCTGTACGACAAGTTCGAAGCCGCGCCGACGCTGCTGGTGAGCAGCCTGCTGTTCATCGAGAACCGCGAGCTGCTCGACACCACCTACCCGAAGCGCAACCCGGCGGTCGAGTGGGACCGCTTCTCCAAGGCGGTGTTCGACAAGACGCTGCACTCGGTGGGCCTGGGCAGCGGTTCGCGCGTGGCCGGCGGCAGTACGCTGGCGACCCAGATCGAGAAGTACCGCCATTCGCCGGAAGGGCGCACCGCATCGACCACGGACAAGCTGCGCCAGATGGCCTCGGCCACGCTGCGCTCGTACGCCGACGGCGAGGACACCGGCGCCGCGCGCCGCCGTATCGTGCTCGAATACCTGAACACGGTGCCGCTGTCGGCCAAGCTCGGCTACGGCGAGGTCAACGGCATCGGCGACGGCATGTGGGTCTGGTACGGGCGCGATTTCGCCGACGTCAACCGCGTCCTGGCGGGCAACGCCGTCACCCCGGAATACGCGCTGGTGTACAAGGAAGCGCTGTCGCTGATGATCGCGCAGCGCCGCCCGGCCTATTACCTGGGCGCCGGCGAGAAGGACCTGGAAACCCTGACCAACAGCCACCTGCGCGTGCTGGCCCAGGCCGGCGTGATCTCGCCGGCGCTGCGCGACGCCGCGCTGGCCATCGTGCTGCACCCGGCGCTCGGCTCGGGCGTGGCGCCGCCGCCGGCCAACACCTTCGTCACCCGCAAGGCGACCAACGCGGTACGCAACCACCTGGCCAACCTGCTGGGCGACGCGCGCCTGTACAACCTGGACCGCCTCGACCTGTCGGTGGTCACCACCCTGAATTCGGAAGCGCAGAAAGCCGTCACCGCCGCGCTGCGCAGGCTCACCGACACCCAGACCGCGGCCGCCGCCGGCCTGACCGGCAAGGGCATGCTCGGCAACGGCGACCCGGCCAAGGTGGTGTACAGCTTCACGCTGATGGAGCGCGGCGACAAGGTGAACTACTTGCGCGTCCAGACCGACAACTATGACCAGCCGCTCGACATCAACGAGGGCGCCAAGCTGGACCTGGGCTCGACCTCGAAGCTGCGCACGCTGACCACCTACCTCGACATCATCGACCAGCTGCACAAGCGCTACGAGCCGATGTCGAAGGCCGAACTGGCCAAGGTCAACGTCGATCCGAAGGACCGCCTGACCCAGTGGGCGGTGGACTACTTCACCGCGCTGCCGGCCGGCGCCGACCGCGGCCTGCAGCCGATGCTGGCCGCAGCCATGGAGCGCAAGTATTCCGGCAATCCGGGCGAAGCCTTCTTCACCGGCGGCGGCGTGCACGTGTTCGGCAACTTCAGCCACAACGACGACGGCCGCATCCTGACCATCCAGGAAGGCCTGCAGAACTCGACCAACCTGCTGTTCGTGCGCCTGATGCGCGACGTGGTGCGCTACTACATGTTCCAGCTGCCGGGCTCCTCGGCCCAGCTGCTGGCCGACGCCGACGACCCGCGCCGCGCCGAGTACCTGTCGCGCTTCGCCGACCGCGAAGGCAAGGATTTCATGGCGCGCTTCTGGAACAAGTACCGCGGCAAGTCGCCGGACGAGATCGAGTCGACGCTGATGCAGGGCGTGCGCATCAAGGCGTCCAAGCTGGCCGCCGTGCACCGCACGATCCACCCGGAAGCGAGCCTGGCGCAGTTCGGCAAGTTCCTGCACGCCTACCTGCCGGCCGACGCCGAGGTCGACGACGAGAAGATCGCCAAGATGTACGACCAGTACGCGCCGGCCAACATGTCGCTGGCCGACCGCGGCTACGTGGCCTCGGTGCACCCGCTCGAACTGTGGCTGGTCGGCTACCTGCGCACCCACCCGAAGGCCGGCTGGGACGAAGTCACCAAGGCGTCCGTCAAGGAACGCCAGGAAGTGTATTCGTGGCTGTTCAAGACCCACCGCAAGCATGCCCAGGACAAGCGCATCGCCGGCCTGCTGGAAGTGGAAGCCTTCCTCAAGATCCACGCGCAGTGGAAGAAGATGGGCTACCCGTTCGATTCGCTGGTGCCGTCCTACGCCACCACGCTGGGCGCCTCGGCCGACCGGCCGATCGCGCTGGCCGAGCTGATGGGCATCCTGATCAACGGCGGCGTGCGCAAGCAGACCCAGCGCATCGATTCGCTGCACTTCGCCAAGGACACGCCGTACGAGACCCTGGTCAAGCGCAGCCCGGACGCCAAGGGCGAGCAGGTGCTGAACCCGCTGGTGGCGCGTGCCGTGGTCGACGCCATCCGCGGCGTGGTACAGGTCGGCACCGCCAAGCGCGTGAAGACGGCCTTCGTCAAGCAGGACGGCAGCGTGATCGCGCTGGGCGGCAAGACCGGTACCGGCGACCAGCGCTTCGACGTCTACGGCGCCGGCCACCGCCTGATCGAATCGCGCTACGTGAACCGTTCGGCGACCTTCGTCTTCAACATCGGCGAGCGCTTCTTCGGCAGCATGACCGCCTACGTGCACGGCCCGGAATCGGCGCACTACGACTTCACCAGCGCGCTGCCGGTGCAGCTGCTGGTGACGCTGGCGCCGAGCCTGATGCCGATGATCGAGCACCAGCAGACGGTAACCGTACCGGGGCTGCACGTGGACCGCCCGGGCCTGGCCGCACCAAGCGGACCGGCGGATGCGGTGGCGACGGACACCGAGCATGCGGCCGATGCCGGCGCGCCGGACAGCGCGGCCGATGCGGCGGCGGAAGATGCGGCGGCCGTCGGCATCGAGGCGCCGGCCGCCAAGCCGGCCAGGGAAGCGGTCAAGGAGGCCGTCAAGGAGCCGGCTGCGAAACCTGCCGCCAAGCCGGCCGCGCAAGCGCCGTCCAAGCCGGCGGCCACCGCGCCGCGCGCGCATGCGGCCGATGCCGATGCGCCGCGCGCGCCCAAGCCAGCTTCCGAAGCGGTGCGTGCAAGACCGGCGAGCGCAGAAAGCGCGCGTCCGAAGTCCGCAGACGGCGAAGGTGCGCGTGCAAGATCCGGCGGCGCCGGCGAATCGCATCCGAAGGCGGTGACGGGCGAGCGCGCCAAGCCGGCGGGCGAGGGCGCTGCCGTCAAGCCGGCGCCGCGCAAGCCAGCCGCTGCGAGCGACGACAAGCCGAAGGCGGAACGCCCTGCGCGTCCGAAGCCGGCGGCGGTGGAAGAGGTCTTGCAGTAGGCCGATCCGCGTTATCCCCGCACAGGCGCGCTACTGTTCAAGATAATATCGCTGACCTGAAAACCGTCGTTCCCGCGTAGGCGGGAACCCATGCTGAGTATCCGAAGTTAGTGTTATTGAAGCAGTCTAGTTGCTTCTAAGGTAGCAAATTCTCTTGCTCAGTATGGGGTGAAGAATGCCAGTGGCATTCTTCACCCTTCGCGGGGACGACGGGATATCGGTGAGGCTGTGAACGCAGGTCGGGCTGTATGGCAAACGCCGATTTTCACGCCCCCACCCAGGGCAGCCCCGCCTTGCACCATCCCCCCAGGCTCTTGCGGTGTCCCTCGCTGTCGCGGTCGCCCTCGAAGCCTTCCAGGATGTCGAACGCATCCTGGAAACCCAGCTCGGTGGCCACGCGCGCCGCGTGGCGCGAGCGCACGCCCGAGCGGCACAGGAACAGCACCACGTCTTCCTTGTCGGCCACCTGCTGCAGCTGGGTGGCGAAGTCCGGGTTCGGCGCGCCGCCCGGATACAGCGTCCACTGCACCGCCGCCTGCTGCGGTTCGTCCACGGCGGCGCGGCCGATCCAGTCGCGCTCGGCGTTCGTGCGCACGTCCACCAGTTTTACGCGTGCATCGCTCTGCAGCAGCGCGAAGGCTTCGCACGGCGTCACTGCGCCCGCATACGGCTGGCCGGCGCCGCGCGCGCGGGCGGCGTCGAGGATGTCTTCGGTCGTGCTCATGTTTCCTCCTGTCTTGTCAGTGCATCGTTCCCGCCGCACCGTGGCGGACCACACCCAAAGCCGGGCTCGCACAAATGGTGCATGGTGCATTAACTTGGTGCATACTGCGCGACTCGCACCCGCCTGGTGCATATTGCCGAGTATGCATTAATTCCGTGCACCCGCTTGGGATACCAATTTTATGGGGCAAATCATACGCTTTCCAAGGATCGATTGTTTATTTGCTCATAATCAAGTGCTGGCATAAATTGTGCATTAGAGGGACCAGGAACACTTTTTCACTCAGGAGATTAAGCATGGCAAGGACCGCCGCAGATGTAATGCAGATGCTGAAGGACAACGAAGTCAAGTTCGTTGATTTGCGCTTTGCCGATACCCGCGGCAAGGAACAGCACGTGACCGTGCCGATCTCGCACTTCGACGAAGACAAGTTCGAATCCGGCCACGCCTTCGACGGTTCGTCGATCGCCGGCTGGAAAGGCATCGAAGCATCGGACATGCTGCTGATCCCGGACCCGAACACCGCCAACCTCGATCCGTTCATGGAAGAGACCACCGTGTTCATGCAGTGCGACGTGATCGAACCATCGGACGGCAAGGGCTACGACCGCGACCCGCGCTCGATCGCCAAGCGCGCCGAAGCCTACCTGAAGTCCTCGGGCGTGGGCGACACCGCCTACTTCGGCCCGGAGCCGGAATTCTTCATCTTCGACGCCGTGCGCTGGAAAGTCGACATGTCGGGCTGCTTCGTCAAGATCGATTCGGAAGAAGCGTCCTGGTCGACCGACAAGGAATTCGAAGGCGGCAATAGCGGCCACCGCCCGGGTGTCAAGGGCGGCTACTTCCCGGTCCCGCCGGTCGACAGCTTCCAGGACATGCGTTCGGAAATGTGCCTGATCCTGGAATCGCTGGGCATCCCGGTCGAAGTGCATCACCACGAAGTGGCCGGCGCCGGCCAGAACGAGATCGGCACCAAGTTCTCGACCCTGATCGAGCGCGCCGACTGGACCCAGAACATGAAGTACGTGATCTGGAACGTGGCCCACAGCTACGGCAAGACCGCCACCTTCATGCCGAAGCCGATGAACGGCGACAACGGCTCGGGCATGCACGTGCACCAGTCGATCTGGAAGGACGGCAAGAACCTGTTCGCCGGCGACGGTTATGCCGGCCTGTCGGAAACCGCCCTGTACTACATCGGCGGCATCATCAAGCACGCGCGCGCGCTGAACGCCATCACCAATCCGGGCACCAACTCGTACAAGCGCCTGGTGCCGGGCTACGAAGCGCCGGTCAAGCTGGCCTACTCGGCCCGCAACCGTTCGGCCTCGATCCGCATCCCGCACGTGGCCAACCCGAAGGGCCGCCGCATCGAGACCCGCTTCCCGGACCCGCTGGCCAACGTCTACCTGTGCTTCGCCGCGCTGCTGATGGCCGGCCTGGACGGCATCCAGAACAAGATTCACCCGGGCGAAGCCGCGACCAAGGACCTGTACCACCTGCCGCCGGAAGAAGACAAGCTGATCCCGACCGTGTGCGCTTCGCTGGAAGAAGCGCTGGAAGCCCTGGACAAGGACCGCGAGTTCCTGACCCGCGGCGGCGTGTTCAGCGACAGCATGATCGACGCCTACATCGACCTCAAGATGCAGGAAGTCCAGCGCATGCGCATGACCCCGCACCCGGCCGAGTTCGACATGTACTACTCGTCGTAATCGTCTGCCAACGCTTGCATGCCGCAGGATGCCGAGTGTATCCTTGCGGTAACAAAAACGCGGGGAAAGCCGGTCGGCCTCCCCGCGTTTTTCATTGGATGCGGTATAGTCGTCGGATTCCCAACCAGGCACCGACGTGTGCGCCGACCGGCGCGGCATGGGTGCCGAACACTGATGCGAATGACAAGCAGCAGACAATTCCCGCGCCCGGCCGCCGCCCTGGCGGCCCTGGCGCTGGCCGCCGCCCTGGCGCATCCCGGCGCGCGCGCCGACTCGGTCGTCTACAAGTGCGTAGACAAGGGCGGTCGTGTGGAATTCACCGACATCAACAAGCCGGGCTGCAAGGCGCTGGACTTGCCCGGCTACGTGCCGGCGCCGGCCCCGGTGGCCAAGGCGGCCGCCAATCCCAACGCCGCGCCGCCGGTCACCATGCGCCAGGGCGCCGGCCGTCCGCCGGCGGCGAACCCGGCCAACTTCCCGCGCGTGGACGGCGCCGCCCAGCGCGCGCGCGACGACGACCGCCGCGAGATCCTCAACGAGGAACTGCGCGCCGAGGAAAAGAAGCTGGCCGATTTGCGCCGCGACTTCAACAACGGCGAGCCTGAGCGCCAGGGTAACGAAAAGAACTACGCCAAGTACCAGGAGCGCGTGGCCAACATGCGCGACGACGTCGGCCGCGCCGAGAAGAACGTCGAAGCGCTCAAGCGCGAAATCGCCAACATCCGCTAGCAAATATTCCCATGACCGTGCCCCCGCTGCCCGACGCCGAGCCCGCCTACGACCGCTTTTCCGGCCTCGACCTGCTGGCCTCCGCCGTGCTGGTGATCGATGCGGACGGCCTGGTGCGCTGCGCCAACCCGGCCGCCGAACACCTGCTGGAAACCTCGGTCAAGTCGCTGTCGCGCCAGAAGCTGGCCGGCCTGTTCGGCAACGGCGAGGAACTGGATGTCCTGTGCGCGCATGCGCTCGCCCACAAGTATTCCGACCTGCGCCAGGACCTGAGCCTGCAGCGGCCGGGACGCGAGCCGCTGCACGTGCACGTGATCGTCAGCGCCGCCGGCGGGGCCGAGGTGGTGGTCGAGCTGCGCGAGAACGTCCAGCAATTGAAACTCGACCGCGAGGAGCGCATCCTCGACCAGACCCAGGCCAACAAGGAACTGATCCGCAACCTGGCGCACGAGATCAAGAACCCGCTGGGCGGCATCCGCGGCGCCGCCCAGTTGCTGGAGCTGGAACTGCCGGACGTGCACCTGAACGCGCTGCGCGAATACACGCAGGTGATCATCAAGGAAGCCGACCGCCTGCAGACCCTGGTCGACCGCCTGCTGGCGCCGCACCGCCACCCGCACATCGTCGGCGACGTCAACATCCACGAAGTGTGCGAGCGGGTGCGCAGCCTGGTGCTGGCCGAGTTCCCGTCCGGGCTGGCGATCCGGCGCGACTACGACGCCTCGATTCCCGAATTCCGCGGCGACAAGGAGCAGCTGATCCAGACGGTGCTGAACATCGTCCACAACGCCGCCCAGGCCCTGCGCGCGCGCATCGCGGCAGGCGACGCCGAGATCGTGCTGCGCACGCGGGTGGCGCGGCAGGTCACGCTGGCGAAGGTTCGTTACGGCCTGGCATTAGATTTGCATATCATCGATAACGGACCGGGCATCGCCCCCGAAATCCGCGACCGCATCTTCTATCCGCTGGTATCGGGACGGGAGGGCGGCAGCGGTCTCGGGCTGACGCTGGCGCAGACCTTCGTGCAGCAGCACATGGGACTGATCGAGTGCGAAAGCCGGCCTGGACTCACGGATTTCCGCATCCTGATCCCGCTGCCATAAGCGGCGGGAAGATAGGGCGGAATGGCAGTCCCCCTTGAACCAATGCGGGAAGCACGAAACACATGAAACCAATCTGGATTGTCGACGACGATGCATCGATCCGCTGGGTGCTGGAAAAAGCCCTGGCGCGCGAAAACCTCGCAACCCGGAGTTTTGCCAGCGGACGCGAGGCGCTGGCCGCGTTCGAGACCGACACCCCGCAAGTGCTGGTCTCGGACATCCGCATGCCGGGCGAATCCGGCCTCGACCTGCTGGCCGCCGTCAAGGACAGCCATCCCGGCCTGCCGGTGATCGTGATCACCGCCTTTTCCGACCTCGATTCCGCGGTCGCCTCGTTCCAGGGCGGCGCCTTCGAATACCTGGCCAAGCCGTTCGACATCGACAAGGCGGTGGCGCTGATCCGCCGCGCGCTGGAAGAAAGCCTGCTCGAGACCAGCATCGAGGCCGCGCCCAGCGAGACCCCGGAAATCCTGGGGCAGGCGCCGGCGATGCAGGAAGTGTTCCGCGCCATCGGCCGCCTGTCGCAATCGAACGTCACGGTCTTGATCACGGGCGAGTCTGGCACCGGCAAGGAACTGGTGGCGCGCGCGCTGCACAAGCACAGTCCGCGCGCGCAGCAGCCGTTCATCGCCCTGAACACCGCGGCGATCCCGAAGGACCTGCTGGAATCGGAATTGTTCGGCCACGAGCGCGGCGCCTTCACCGGCGCCCAGGCCATGCGCCGCGGCCGCTTCGAGCAGGCCGAGAATGGCACCCTGTTCCTGGACGAGATCGGCGACATGCCGTTCGACCTGCAGACGCGCCTGCTGCGCGTGCTGTCGGACGGCCATTTCTACCGCGTCGGCGGGCACCAGCCGGTGCGCGCCAACGTGCGCGTGATCGCCGCCACCCACCAGAACCTGGAACAGCGCGTGCGCGACGGCCTGTTCCGCGAAGACCTGTACCACCGCCTGAACGTGATCCGCCTGCGCCTGCCGTCGCTGCGCGAGCGGCGCGAGGACATCCCCATTTTGGTGCGCCATTTCCTGGTGCAGAGCGCACACCAGCTGGGCGTCGAGACCAAGCGCATGAGCGACGATGCCCAGCGCTACCTGGCGGGGCTGGAATTGCCGGGCAACGTGCGCCAGCTGGAAAACCTGTGCAACTGGATCACCGTGATGGCGCCCGGGCAGACCGTGGAGGTCAAGGACTTGCCGCGCGACCTGACCCAGGCCCAGCCGAACCTGCAGATGGCCAGCAGCCTGGGCGCCAATGCACCGGCGGCGGCTGCCGTGGCGATGCCGGCGCCGTCGGCAGGGCCGCTGCATGCCGGCCTGGAGGGCGCCGGCTTCGGCGCCGGCGCGCCGCCGATGCCGCAGAGCGCCGAGGACTGGATCGGCCTGCTCGAGGCGCAGGCGGCGCGCATGCTGTCCGACGGCCAGGTCGAGGTGATGGACGTGCTGGGCCGCCAGTTCGAATCGGCGCTGATCCGCACCGCGCTGAAGCACACCCACGGCCGCAAGAACGACGCCGCGATCCGCCTGGGGATCGGCCGCAACACCATCACCCGCAAGATCGCCGAACTCGGCATCGACGGAGCGAAGGACGAATAACAGCCGGGGGCTGTTATTCGAAACAGCCGGGGGCTGTTATTCGAAACAGCCGGGGGCTGTTATTCGAAACAGCCGCGGGCCGTTATTCGAAACAGCCGCCAATCCGTCGTCCCCGCGCAGGCGGGGACCCATGCAAAGCAACAGGCACCCCAGTCCCAAAAATGACCACACACCCGTGCGGAACGGACTTCGGAAATTCAGCATGGGTCCCCGCCTTCGCGGGGACGACGAGCATCCGCGCCTGCGCGGAAGCGATGCACCGGGCTATGCCCACCTGCTGCCTGTCAATAGTGTAAGCTCCGTCATCCGCGCACCCCGCGCTGCTTTGACGAATCCGTTCTCCATGCTGATCAACTGTGTCGCCTACCAGGAAGGCAAGAAGCTGTCCGACATCCCGGTCGAGGATATCAGCGACTATCTCGAAAAACCCGATTGCTTCGTCTGGGTCGCGCTGCGCGACGCCAGCCCCGACGAGATGCGCCAGATGCAGGAAGAATTCCACCTGCACGAACTGGCGGTGGAAGACGCTTCGCGCGGCCACCAGCGTCCCAAGATCGAGGAATACGGCGACTCGCTGTTCGTGTTCATGCACACGGTCGACCTGTCCGGCGATGGCGTCGAGACCGGCGAACTGGCCATCTTCGTCGGCAAGAATTACGTGCTGTCGGTGCGGCGCGACGCCGTCAAGGGCTTCCTGGGCGTACGCGCGCGCGCCGAACGCGAGCCGCACCTGCTGGCGATGGGTTCCTCGTTCGTGCTGTACGCGCTGATGGACGCGGTGGTCGACCGTTACTTCCCGGTGGTCGACATGCTGGAATCGGAACTGGAAACCATCGAGGACCGCATCTTCACCCACGGCGCCCAGCGCCGCAACGTCGAACGCCTGTACCAGCTCAAACGCAAGGGCCTGGAGCTGCGCCACGCGGTGATGCCGATGCTGGAAGCGTTTACGCGCCTGCAGGGCGGACGGGCGCCGCAGCTGGTGAACGGCACCCAGGATTACTTCCGCGACGTGCACGACCACCTGAGCCGCATCGGCGGGCGCCTGGACGCGGTGCGCGACACCATCAGCACCGCGATCCAGGTGAACCTGTCGATGGTCTCGATCGACGACAGCGAAGTGAACAAACGCCTCGCCGCCTGGGCGGCGATCTTCGCGGTGTTCACCGCGTTCGCCGGGGTATGGGGCATGAATTTCAAGGTCATGCCGGAGCTGGAGTGGCGCTGGGGCTACCCGATGGCGCTGGCGATCATGGTGGGCGTCTGCTACTACATGTACCGGCTGTTCAAGCGCTCCGGCTGGTTGTAGCAGCGCCCACGATCAGGGTCAACGCTTGGCAGTGCGCGTAAAAACCGCCTTCGGGCACATCGCGTGCACGCCGACGTTGCCGTCCACCAGCTGGGTGATGTTCATGTCGACCGCGGCGCTGGCCAGCATGTAGGCGTCGTCGCGGTTCATCCCCTTGTCCTCGACCAGGAAGGCGATCATGTCCTTCAGCGCCAGCTCGGTCGCCTCCTTCAGGTCCTTCGAAAACCCCATCGAGATGTAGTGGGTCGGCGTTTCCGCGCGCGGCCAGCGCAGGTGGCGGTCCTTGTGCACCACGAAGCGGAAGGTGCCGGACAAGTAGGTTTCCAGCGCCGTGATGTCGACCTCGCCGTTGCCCTGCGCCGCATGGCCGTCGCCGGCCTGGAACAGCGCGCCCTTGGCCGCCACCGGGATGTACAGTGTGGTGCCGGCCACCAGCTCCTTGTTGTCCATGTTCCCGGCGTGGACGAAGGGCGGGGCGCTGTCGATCTTGGCGCCGGCCGGCGCCACGCCCATGCTGCCGAAGAAGGGTTTCAAGGGGATCTCGATGCCGGGCGCGAACTGGCCGACCATCCGTTTGCGGTCGAGCGGCACCACCTTGTAGCGCCCGTACGGGTATTCGCTGGGCAGGAAGCCGGAACCGACGCCGAACACGTTGCAGGCGAAGTCCGCGTCCAGGTCGACCTTCAGGATCTGCACTTCCAGCACGTCGCCCGGCTCGGCCTCGGCGATCGCCACCGGGCCGGTGAGGATGTGGCCGCCCGGCCCCTTGTCCTGCACCTCCTTGTAGATCGCCGCGGTATAGGGCGGGATCTGCTCCGGCCTCACGCCGCGCGCGATCATGCGCTCGGGCGAGCCGCAGGTGGACAGCGCCTGCATGCGCACCGTGTCGCCGGAATGCACGGTCAGCGCCGGCACCGACTGGCCGGAATAGTAGCCCCAGGCCACGGTCTTCGGCGTGGCCGGCAGGTCGAAGTCGGCGGCCTGGGCGCAGGAGAAGCCGAGCAGGGAGAGGGAAACGAGCAAGACGCGGCGCATGGTCATCCTGGAAGCATTGGCGATGCGGCCAGTCTACGCAGGCAGGGCCGCGCTGTCGAACGAAAAACGCCCGCGGCGCAATGCCGCGGGCGTGGGGTACCGCTACGCGACGGCGGCGCCGTCACGCGTCGTGCAGGACCGGCTTAGAACGAGTAGCTGGCGCGCACGTAGTAGGTGCGGCCCAGCGGATCGTAGTAGCGCGGGTCGTAGCCGGCCTGGAAGGCGGCGTCCTGGTACGACAGCGGCGGGGTGCGGTCGGCCAGGTTGCGCACGCCGGCGGTGATGCCGATGCCCTTCTTCTGGGTCCAGGCGACGTAGGTGTCGAAGGTCGAATACGACGCCACGTGGTAGCTCGGATCCTGGTCGACGTAGCCGCTCTTGTAGTGGCCGGTCAGGCCGGCCGAGAACTCGCCGCGCGCCCAGGTCAGGTTGGCGGTGTTCTGCCAGCGGAAGATCGGACCCGCGCCCGAGTACACGCCGACGTTCTGGTGCCACTCGCCGCCTTCCGAGTTCTGGTACTCGTACTTGTGCACGTAGGTGGCGTTCAGGCCCAGCGTGAAGTTGCCGTAGCCGGCGGTGCGCAGGCGGTAGTTGCCGGTCAGGTCGACGCCGTTGGTGCGCACGCCGCCCAGGTTCTGGGTACGCAGGTCGACGTAGCCGCAGGTGGCCGGGTTCGGGCACTGCGAGCCGTCGACCGACAGGTCGCCCGACGCGGTGCGGTGGTAGACGTCGGCGTACTTGACCGGATCGGCGAAGATGTCGTCGGCGCTCAGCACGCCGATGGTGTTGCGCAGCTGGATCGCCCACAGATCGACGCCCACGCTCAGGTTGTTGATCGGCTCCAGCACCACGCCCAGGGTCGCGTTCTTCGACTTTTCCGGGCTCAGGTTGGTGTTGCCGCCGTTCAGGACCTGGAACTGCTGGCTGCAGTTGGCGGCGCGCGACTTGCCGGCGGCGACCACGCCGCCCGGGCAGTTGACCGGGTCGTCATAGGTGCCGGCGCTGTTGGTGTAGCTCTGCGAGGCGTTGATCTCGTACAGCGACGGGGCGCGGAAGCCGGTCGAGTAGGAGCCGCGCACCAGGACCGCGCTGCTCGGCTGGAAGCGGAACGAGACCTTCGGGTTGGTGCTGTTGCCGAAGTCGCTGTACTTGTCGGTGCGGATCGAGCCGGTGACGTCCAGCGTCTTCAGGATCGGCACGTTCAGTTCGCCGTACAGCGCATAGGTGTGGCGCGAGCCGGCGTTGCGCGCGGTCGGGTCGATGCCGGTGGAGGCCACGACCTTCTCGGCGAACTCGGTGTTCGAGGCGCTCTCGAATTTTTCGTAGTTGGTCTGCGCGCCCAGGGCCAGGCCGGCGCCGCGGCCGGCGTGCAGCCAGTCGCCCAGCTCGCGGCTGGCGTGGAAGTCGAGGCCGGTGGTGGTGCCCTTGGCGCTCTGCACGGTGCCGGACAGGGCAGCCGAATTCAGCAGCGCGGTGCCGGCGGCGGTCTGCGCGCCGAACGGGTTGATGATGCCGTTCAGGACGCCCGCGGTGATGAGGTTGCCGTCGCTGTAGCCGACCAGGTTCTCGCGCACCTTGTTCTCGTTCCAGGTGAGGGCGGTGTTGTAGTCCCAGCCTGCCACGGTGCCTTGCAGCGAGGTGACGAAGCGCTGCTGGCGGTTGGTGTTCTGGTCCTGGCGCACGCCGTTCGGCAGGTCGCGCCACTTCACGTGGATGAAGCCCGGCAGCACGCCGGCCGGGGTGTTGGCTTCGGTGTAGGTCGGGCTCAGCGCCGCGTTGGTCGGGTAGAACGGGTTCAGGCTGCCGTTGGCCAGGGTACGGTTCATGTACAGGCCGCCGTACGGCACCGGCGCGATGGTGGCGCCGACCTTGCTCTGGCTGGTCAGGTACTCGACGCCCAGTTCGTGGTCTTCGCTCAGTTTGAAGGTGCCGCGCAGCAGACCGGAATCGCGCACGTTGCGCGGGATGTAGTCGACGTACGACGAGGTGGTCATGCGGCAGCCGGTGCCGCCGTCGGAAATCAGCTTGTCGCCGGTGGTGCAGCCGCTCGCCGCCGCCGGGTTGTAGCTGTCGCCGCCCTGGTAGTAGTTGGCCGGGTAGGTCGAGGTCGACAGGCCGCCGGCGTAGCGGGTGTTGAACGGACGCTCGGTGCCGGTGACTGCCTTCTGTTCCTGGTGGTCGACCACGATCGAGAAGTTGTAGCGGTCCTTGTCCAGGTCGCCGAAGCCGAAGGCCACGTTGGCGTTGACCGACTTGCCGCCGGCGTGCTGCGGGCTGTCTTCGCCGAAGGTGGCGGCGCCGCCCTGGAAGTCCTTCTTGGTGATGAAGTTGATCACGCCGCCGACGGCGTCCGAGCCGTACAGCGCGGATGCGCCGTCGCGCAGGACCTCGACGCGCTCGAGCGCGGCGAAGGGAATCATGTTCAGGTCGGGCGCCGAACTGTCGTAGGCGTTGTTGGCCAGGCGGCGGCCGTTCAGCAGCACCAGGGTCTTGTTGGCGCCGATGCCGCGCAGGTCGGCGTACGAAGCGCCGCCGGTGCTGGCGCCGACCGACTGGCTGGTGCCGGTCTGGGCCTGAGAGACGCTCAGGTTGCTCATCACCTGTTCGATGGTGGTGATGCCTTCCTTCCTGAGGTCGTCGGCCTTGATGATCGTGACCGGCACGGCGGTCTCGGCATCGATGCGCTTGATCGCCGAACCGGTGATCTCGACGCGGGCCATCGGTGCCTGGGCGGCGTCCTGGGCCAGGGCGGCCTGGCCGGTCAAGCCGAAACCGGCCGCGATGGCGCCGCCGGAGAAGACCAGGCGCAGCGCCTTGGCAATGGTTTTTTCTGTGAACATGTTGGTCCTGTATCTTGGGAAATCGATTGCAATTAGTCGAAGGGGGGATAATTGCAAGCGCCAGAAGATACATGAACAGCAGCGTTCATCCAAATGTTTAAGCTGTCATTACGAAGAAAAGCAACAAAAATGAGTAAAAAAGTGTAAATAATAGGATGATCCTACGTAGGTCCAGCCAGCCCATCGGTAAATACTTACTTTTCGACGGTGGCCGCGGTCAACGCGCTGCCGGCCGAGGCCAGCATCACCAGCACGATCGCCAGCCATTGCAGCGGCGCCAAGCGCTCGCCCAGCACCAGCCAGCCGGCCAGCGCGCTCACCGCCGGCGAGGCGCTGACCACCAGGCCGAACACGCGCCGCGGCAGGCGCTTGAGTGCCGTCATCTCCAGCGAATACGGCAGGGCGCTCGACAGCAGCGCCACGCCCAGCCCGGCCGCCAGCACGCCGGGCGCCAGCAGGGCCGCGCCGGCATGGAATACGCCCACCGGCACCGTGAACAGCACCGCCGCCAGCATGCCCCAGGCCACCGCCTGGCCGCCCTGCAGGGCCGAGACGCGCTTGCCGAACACGATGTACATGGCCCAGCACAGCGCGGCGCCGCCGGCCAGCAGCACGCCGAGCGGATCGAGGGCCGCCGCATGCGCATGCACGGGCAGCAGCAGCCACAAGCCGAGCACGGCGCACGCCAGCCAGGCGAAGTCGCCGATGCGGCGCGAGCCGGCCAGCACCACCAGCAGCGGCCCGGTGACTTCGATGGCGACCGCGATGCCGATCGGGATGCGCGCAAAGGCGCCGTAGATCAGCAGGTTCATGCAGCCCAGCATCGCGCCGTACACCAGCAGGTCGGGCACGTGCGCGCGCGCCAGCGGGCGGCGCCATGGCCGGAACCAGGCCAGCAGCAGGCACGCCGCCAGCCCGACGCGCAGCGCCGTCACGCCCTGGCTGCCGACCTGCGGGAACAGGTGCTTGGCGATGGCGGCCCCGACGTAGGTCGAGACCATCGACCCCAGCAGCGCCAGCAGCGGCGCCGCCGCCGGGCCGTCGTGCGCGGCGCGTTCGCGGGCGAGGGTGGCGCCGTCCGTATCAGGCGGCATGCAGCGGGATGGCGCTGTCCGCCATCGACAGCGCCACCGCTTCCGCCACGCGGATGCCGTCCACCGCGGCCGACATGATGCCGCCGGCATAGCCCGCGCCTTCGCCGGCCGGGTACAGGCCGCGCGTGTTCAGGCTCTGCAGGCTGTCGTCGTGGCGCTTGATGCGGATCGGTGACGAGGTGCGCGTCTCGACCCCGGTCAGCACCGCGTCTTCCTTGTAGTAGCCGCGGATCTGCTTGTCGAAGGCGACGAAGGCTTCGCGCAGCGCCAGCGTGGCGTAGTCGGGCAGGGCGGGCGCCAGGTCGGTCAGGTGCACCGCCGGCTTGAACGACGGCGTCACCGAGCCGAACGCCGTCGACGGGCGGCCCTTGACGAAGTCGCCCATCAGCTGGCCCGGGGCGTCGTAGTTGCCGCCGCCGAGGATAAAGGCACGCGACTCCAGCTCGCGCTGGAAGGCCACGCCGGCCAGCGGGTGGCCCGGATAGTCGCTGGGCGTGATGCCGACCACGATCGCGCTGTTGGCGTTGCGCTCGTTGCGCGAATACTGGCTCATGCCGTTGGTGACCACGCGGCCTTCCTCGGACGATGCCGCCACCACGGTGCCGCCCGGGCACATGCAGAAGCTGTACACGCTGCGGCCGTTGGAGGCATGGTGCACGATCTTGTAGTCGGCCGCGCCGAGGATCTTGTTGCCGGCGTTGGGGCCGAAGCGGCAGGTATCGATCAGCGATTGCGGGTGCTCGACGCGAAAGCCGATCGAGAACGGCTTGGCCTCGACGTATACGCCGCGGTCGTACAGCACCTGGAAGGTGTCGCGCGCGCTGTGGCCGATCGCCATCACCAGGTGGCGCGTGGCCAGCACCTCGCCCGAGGCCAGCTTGACGCCGACGACCTGGCGATTCGACGTGCCTTCGCCCTCGACCAGCACGTCGTCGACGCGCGTCTTGAAGCGGATCTCGCCGCCCAGCGCCAGGATCTCGGCGCGCATCTGCTCGACCATCTTGACCAGGCGGAAGGTGCCGATGTGCGGCTTGCTGACGTACAGGATCTCTTCCGGCGCGCCCGATTTCACGAATTCGGACAGCACCTTGCGGCCGTAATGCTTCGGGTCCTTGATCTGGCTGTACAGCTTTCCATCAGAAAAGGTGCCGGCGCCGCCTTCGCCGAACTGCACGTTCGACTCGGTGTCGAGCTTGCGCTTCCTCCAGAAGCCGAAGGTGTCGACGGTGCGCTCGCGCACTTCCTTGCCGCGTTCCAGCACGATCGGCTTCAGGCCCATCTGCGCCAGGATCAGCGCCACGAACAGGCCGCAGGGTCCCATGCCGACCACCACCGGACGCGCCGCGTCGAAGGCGCCGGGGCCGGCCTCGACGAACTTGTAGCCGGTGTCGGGCGCGGGCACGACGTACTGGTCGCGCGCCAGGCGCGCCAGCACGGCCGCTTCGCCGCGCACCTCGACGTCGAGCGCGTAGATCAGCACGATGGCGCTGCGCTTGCGCGCGTCGTAGCTGCGCTTGAAGACGGTGAAGTCGATCAGGTCGGCGCCATCGATACCCAGCCGGCCGACGATGGCGTCGCGCAGGGCGTGTTCGGGGTGATCCAGGGGGAGTTTGAGTTCGTTAATTCGCAGCATGGTGACAATCGAGACCGGCGCCGGGCCGGAGGCAAACGGCAAGTATAAGCCATCAGCAAGCGCCGGGGGAGGGCGGCCGACGATCTTGCGGGCATCCGTTGGCGTGGTGAAATTACAACGGCTGGTCGTTTTTTCAAGAACAAAAAATTTCGATCTAAAATCGTTTATTGCTGCATAAGAACGTCATCCACGTTCCCATGAATTTCGCGATGGTGCACTGCACATTCTTGCAGTAAATACATGTTTTTATGCAGGATGCGTATTTATCGGGGTTTTCACCAAAAATGGGCATCGTGAAAACAATTTGCACCATTATCGTTGTTGCGTCGCACCAAACATAATCATCGCAAATCAATGTTTGTGATTCTGTTGTTTCTGCGCCTTTAACAAACCGTGTTTCATTGACACTTTTGCTTTTGGCGTGGTTTTATCATTAGATCAGTTACGTTTGATGTAGATCTAATGTCGATTGAGGATGTTCGTCTAATCGCGGGCATGAAAACAAAGTACCAATAAATGCAGGAAGCGTAGCAATCAGGCTGACCGGCCGTGCATTTTCCGCCGTGGCACAGCCTATCCGGCGGATCAGCACGTGCCGGTGGCGAATGCGATCGAAGAAACCACTTTGAGAGAATCCGAGAAGGAGAAGTATCCATGACGTTCAAATTGAAGTCGTTGCCATTTGCGATTTCGTGCGCAATCGCGAGCGGTGCCCTGGTGGCATCCCTGCCCGCACTGGCACAAACCACCGAAGCCGCCGGCGGCGCGGTTCCACAGCGCGTGGTCGTGACCGGCTCGCTGATCAGCCGTGCCGACACCGAGACGCCGACTCCGGTGCAGGTGCTGACCGCGCAAGACATCCAGCGCAGTGGTAAGACTTCCGTCGCCGAACTGCTCAACGACCTGGCCGCCAACGGCGCCGGTACGCTGGGCACCGGCTTCTCGGGCGCATTCGCCAACGGCGCCTCCGGCGTGTCGCTGCGCGGCCTGACCGTCGGCTCGACCCTGGTGCTGATCGACGGCCACCGCATGTCGCCGTACGCGATCGGCGACGACTCGCAGCGTTCCTTCGTCGACGTCTCGAACATCCCGTTCGACGCCATCGACAGCATCGAAATCCTGAAGAGCGGCGCCTCGTCGCTGTACGGTTCGGACGCGGTCGCGGGCGTGGTCAACATCAAGCTGAAGAAGAACTTCACCGGCACCCGCCTCACTGCCGAAGGCGGCGATACCCAGCACGGCGGCGGCGCGACCCACCGCGCATCGCTGAGCACCGGTATCGGCGACCTCGACAAGGACGGCTACAACGCCTTCGTCACCGCCGAATGGCGCCACCAGGGCGCGATCAAGGTCGCCGACCGCGACCAGTTCGCCTGGGACAACCGCGATTGGCGTTCGCGCGGCGGCAACAACCTGACCCTGGGCGTGCCGACTTCGCTGAACGGCAACCTGGTCGCGGCCAGCTCGCCGTTCCTGTACAACCCGTCGGGCACCGGCGGCGCCAACAACGCGGCCAACTTCCAGTTCCTGGATCCGAGCTGCAACTACACCCTGTACCGCGCCGGCGGCTGCGCGGTGCGCGATACCACCGGCTTCATCCAGCCGGAAAGCGAAAACCTGAATGTCCTGCTCGGCATGACCAAGAAGCTGAGCAACAACTGGGAACTGGCGTTCAAGGGTTCGATGTTCAAGCGTGACAGCGTGAACAACCGCGGCGTTCCGCCGACCTACTCGCCGACCACCTATGCCGGCGCCACCACGCTCAACAACGGCGTGCTGGTCACCAACGTCGGCCGCGTGCCCAGCACCCTGTTCGCCCCGGGCGCAGCGGTCGGCGCCAACCTGACCAACACGTTCGCCAACAACGCCCGCCTGTACGGCTACATCCCGGGCCTGGACGGCGCCTCGCAGCAGGACAACACCTCGACCTCGACCCGCCTGGCACTCGACCTGACCGGCAGCGCCTACGGCTGGGACGTCAACGTGGCTGGCGGCCTGACCAAGGTCAAGGTCGACATCGACTACAGCGGTTACGTGGACCGTGCCGCACTGTACCGCCTGATCAACAGCGGCCAGTGGAACGTGCTGGGCAATAACTCGCCGGCCCTGATCGCCCAGGTGTCGCCGCGCTTCTCGAACTCGCTGGAATCGAGGCTGAACTACTTCGACGCCGTCGGTTCGCGCGAACTGATGCAACTGGGCGCCGGCCCGCTGGCCCTGGCGGCCGGCGTGCACTGGCACAAGCGTACCTGGGATGCACCGGCCTCGTCGCTGACCGCGAACGGCCAGGTCGGCAATACCTCGGCCTTCGTGATCGGTTCGGAAACCAACACCGCCGCCTTCGCCGAACTGCAGGCCACCCCGATCAAGAACGTCGAACTGCATCTGTCGAGCCGCTACGACCACTACGATACCTACGGTAATTCGTTCACCCCGGCCGCCAGCTTCAAGTGGACCCCGGTGCAGCAGTTCGCGCTGCGCGGCACCTTCGCGCGCGGCTTCCGCGCGCCGAACCCGGCCGAGACCGGCAACGCCGGTTCGTTCTTCCAGTACAACGCGATCAACGACCCGATCCTGTGCCCGACCGGCAACCAGTACGCCGCCGGCACCCCGGTCAACGGCGCCTGCGGCATCAATCCGGCCTATGTCCAGACCACCAGCCAGAACCTGTCGCCGGAGAAGTCGAAGTCGTACACCCTGGGCTTCGTGGTCGAGCCGGTTCGCGGCCTGAACGCCACCCTGGACTACTACCGCATCCAGGTCAACAACCAGATCGTGACCGCGGCCGGCAACGACCCGAACTACGTCCCGACCTTCGTGCGTAATCCGGTCAGCCCGACCGACATCGCCACCGGCGTCGGCCAGAACACCGTGGTCGGCAACCCGTCGGTGGGCCTGATCTCGTACGCCCAGTCGCCGTACATCAATGCCGGTTCGACCAAGACCAGCGGCATCGAGGCGGACGTCAACTACCGCTGGCGCCTGCCGAGCGACATGGGCGTGGTGCGCGCCGGCCTGAGCGCGGCGCATACCTTCAGCTACGAGCAGAACGTGGCGGGCGTGGTGTACCAGCTGGCCGGTACCCAGGGTCCGTCGATCGTCTCGGGTGCGACCGGTTCGCCGAAGAACCGCGCGCAGTTCAGCCTGGGCTATGCGCAAGGTCCGCTGGACGTGAACGCGACGGTGAACTACACCAGCCGCTTCTCGACCCTGGACCCGTCCGTCGGCGGCGACAGCTGCGCCTCGTCCGCACTGGACGTCGGTGGCCGCACCTACTTCCAGGGCCTGACCCAGCCGGACTACTACTGCCACGTGGCGTCGTTTACCTCGACCAACCTGAACGTGCAGTACAAGCTGAGCCAGAACCTGACGCTGAAGGGTTCGATCCTGAACCTGTTCGACAAGCAGCCGCCGTTCGACGTCGGCACCTACGGTAACGCCTCGGCGCAGACCTCGTACAACGCTTCGCTGCACCAGGCGGGCGCGGTCGGCCGTTTCTACAGCCTGGGCCTGAGCTACATGTTCTAACCGGCCTGATGGATGGCATGACGGCATGACGCCGTCGTGCCATGCAGATGAACGCCCCGGCGTGGAGTGATCCACGCCGGGGCGTTGTTCATTGGTGGCCACGACATGCCCGATATATGTTGTTTCCCTCCAACGGCATGCAAAAAA
Source organism: Massilia forsythiae (assembly GCF_012849555.1). Lineage (NCBI taxonomy): Bacteria > Pseudomonadati > Pseudomonadota > Betaproteobacteria > Burkholderiales > Oxalobacteraceae > Massilia > Massilia forsythiae. Next base: position 632,229 of record NZ_CP051685.1, on the reverse strand, counting down.
CCGATCGAGATTCGCATTCTTTTGCATGCCTGTGGAATGCCCAGATCGCATGGCCGAATCGTGAAACCGCCATTTTCTGGTGCATGGCGGGACCATCGTGAAAATCAGGAGTAATACGATTAACCCATAATCCATCCGTCCACTTCCAGGTTTTGCCGAAATTTTCCCATTTATTAAAAAATATTCGTCAAATCCTTGTAAATACGGGGTTTTTTCTATTGCAACGCAAAAATGCGGCATGTTTGAAGACTGTTCTGGTGCAAGAAAATCGTCATTCGATATGCATTTAAAGTTCTCTGTGGAAATTGACACGGGATTAATAGTTATGTTTCTATCTTGTACATATTTTCAACACACAAGCGATGCATGTGGGTTGGAGGTAGAGAGAGAAAAAACGCGCGCAATGCGCATCCGTGATCAACCGCAGCAGACCGGCCGGACCATCAACCGGCCCGCTACCAAAACAGGAAATCACATGCTCAAGAAAACCGTCCTCGTTCACGCACTTTCCCTGTCGTTCGGCGCCATGGCGCTGTCGGCCGTGGTGGTGGCGCCGGCGCTGGCGCAGTCGAACGCCACCGGCACCGTCACCGGCCGCGTGGAAGGCACGCCGGGCGCCGGCATCGTGCTGGTGAATACCGAAACCGGCTTGCGCCGTACCGGCAATGTCGATGGCGCCGGCCGCTTCCAGGTCACCTCGCTGCCGCCCGGCCACTACCGGGTCGAGCTGGTCCAGAACGGCAACGTGGTGCGCTCCAACGAAGTCGACGTGCTGCTGGGCCAGGGCGTCGATTCATCGTTTCTCAACGTGCAATCGGTCCAGGTGACCGGCCGCCGTACCCGCATCGATCTCACCACGGCCGCCAGCGGCGCGGTGTTCACCGCCAAGGAACTGGCCAAGCTGCCGGTCCAGCAGAACCTGACCTCGATCGTGCTGCTGGCGCCGAACACCACCAAGGGCGACCCGGCCTTCGGCAACACCGCCTCCTTCGGCGGCGGCGGCGTCTCGGAAAACTCGTTCTACCTGAACGGCTTCCCGATCACCAACCCGCTCAGCCAGCTCGGTTCGATGGAATTGCCGTTCGGCGCAATCCAGCAGGCCAACGTGCTGACCGGCGGCTTCGGCGCCGAGTTCGGCCGTTCGATCGGCGGCGTGCTGAACGTGACGTCCAAGAGCGGCACCAATACCTGGGAAGCCGGCGCCACCTATCTGCTGGAGCCGAACGCCTGGCGCGCCAAGCGCCGCGACATCCTGTATCCGAACACCGGCGACGCGAACAACGCCGGCAAGGAAGGGCAGGTCGACCTGCTGCGCAGCGACCGCTCGCTCACCCAGCACCAGTACGGCGGCTACGTCGGCGGTCCGATCATCAAGGACAAGCTGTTCATGTTCGTCGCCGCCGACCAGACCATCGGCAGCGAAAGCTACCTGGCGTCCGCCAGTTCGGCCAGCCCGGCCACGATCGCGGAGAGCGGCTGGAACGCCAACCGCACCTGGGAAAACCGCTGGCTCGGCAAGCTCGACTGGAATATCACCGACAACCACCGCCTCGAGTTCACCAGCGCGGGCGACGACTTCCGCGGCCGCTACCGCAAGTACGGCTACGTGCTGGACAACCCGGCCGTGGGCGCCAACAACCTGGTCAGCCTGAACGGCCACCCGAACGACACCCTGTATTCGTCGGCAGTGGCGCGCAACCTCGGACCGACCGATGCCTATTACCCGCAAACCCCCGGCTCCAAGCTGAACACGCTGCGCTACAACGGCCAGATCACGGACGACCTGGTGATCACGGCACTGTACGGCGTGCTCAAGACCGAGCGTGGCACCACCTACGAGGCCGCCGGCCAGAACACCGGCACATCGGTGCCGCCGACGGTCTCCGTGGTCGGCAACGGCCGCTGGCCGGCGTTCGACCCCAACCTGTTCCGCACCCATAACATTTTCCCGGGCAACCGCGCGACGGCGGGCGAGGACCGCACCAAGGCGGGCCGCTTCGACGTCGAATACAAGCTGGGCGACCATACCCTGCGCGCCGGTATCGACTCGGTCAAGATCGACGTCAGCGGCGCCGGCGTCGCCACCAGCGGCGGCATCGCCTGGAGCTATCGCACCGTGGGCGTGGGCAACGCCAACAAGGCGGTGCCGCTGTCGTTCAGCCGCCCCGGCATCGTCGCCAATTTCGGCGGCTCGGGCCTGGCCGGCTACTACGTCCGTTCCAACATCTTCAGTTCGATCACCGATGCCTCGGCTACCCAGAACGCCCAGTACCTCGAAGACCGCTGGCAAGCCACCAGGAACCTGCAGCTCAACATCGGCGTGCGCAACGATGCGTACAGCAACTCGAACGGCGATGGCGAGAAATTCGTCGACATGAAGCACCAGGTGGCGCCGCGCCTGTCGGCGATCTGGAATGCCAACGGCGACAACACCCTCAAGGTGTACGGCAGCCTGGGCCGCTATTACCTGCAGCTGCCGACCTCGGTGGCGGCACGCGCGGCTTCGCGTTCCACCTACCTGAACCAGGACTTCACCTATACCAGCGTCGATCCGGCCACCGGCGCGCCGCTCGGCCTGGTGCCGATCAACAGCCAGCAATCGCCGGACGGCGAATACAACCAGCGCAAGGATCCGCGCGCGGTGGTGGTGCAGGACCTGAAACCGAACTACCAGGACGAATTCACGGCCGGCTTCGACAAGGCCTGGAGCCCGGACCTGAACTTCGGCGCCAAGGTCACCTACCGCAAGCTGGGTGCCGGCATCGACGACAGCTGCGACACCCGCCCGATCCTCGACTTCGCCGAAAAGAACGGTATTCCGATCCTGGCGCCTGGCGCGGTCAACTGCTATATCTATAACCCGGGCCGCGACGTGACCCTGTGGGTGGACGGCAACGACGCCGCCGGCAATCCGGTCGTCACCGGCAAGGGACAATATGCGCACTTCACCGCCGCCCAGATCGGCGAGCCGAAGGCCAAGCGCACCTATGCGGCGCTGGACGTCTACCTCGAGCACCCGATGCGCAACGGCTGGTTCGGCCGCATCAACTACACGCTGTCGCGCTCGCGCGGCAACATGGAAGGCCAGACCCGTTCCGACACGGGCCAGACCGAGGTCGGCACCTCGGCGGCCTGGGACTTTCCGGAATTCGCGCCCGGTAGCGAGGGCTTGCTGCCGAACGATCGCAAGCACCAGTTCAAGGCCCTGGGCGTGTACCAGTTCACGGAAGAATGGTCGTTCGGCGGCTTCGCGACGATCCAGTCGGGCCGCCCGCGCCTGTGCCTGGGCACCAACAACGAAGTCGACGCCAACGGCGACCCGGGCAATCCGTATGCCGCGATCTACGGCGGTCCGGGCTACCAGTACGAGTATTACTTCTGCGGCGGCCAGCCGTCGCCGCGCGGGTCGCTCGGCCGCCTGCCATGGGAAAAGCGCCTGGACCTGAACCTGAGCTACACGCCGAACCTGCTCAAGGGACTGGCGGTGAAGCTGGACATGTTCAACGCGCTCAATTCACAGCGTCCGATCACCCAGGAATCGCAGTACGACGAGGGCGACCAGAACGTGATCTATGCCCAGTACGGCCAGTACACCAACTACCAGCAGCCGCGTTCGTTCAGGCTGACGGTGGAGTACAACAAGCGCTTCTGAACGCGCAGGCGGCGCCGTCGGGCGCCGCAGCGCTCCCGCACCGCAGCCCCGGCTGCGGTTTTTTTTGCGCGCCGCCGGGCGTCAGATCCCGCCCCAGGCCGCCGCCAGGACCGCCAGCGCCGCCAGGCCCGCGGTCTCGGTGCGCAGCACGCGCGTGCCCATCGACAAGGGCAGGGCGCCGGCGGCGATGGCGGCGTCTTCTTCCCCGGCGCTGAAACCGCCTTCCGGACCGACCAGCAGGCACACGGCGCGCGCCGGCGTGGCGCGTGCCCATTGCGCCAGCGAGGCATCGGCGCGCGGGCTGAGCAGGATGCGCGTGCCTTCGCCTTCCGCACCGCCATCGGCGCCCGCCGAGGCGATCCAGCGCTGGAACTCCTGCGGCGGCGCCACCGCGGCCAGGCGGTTGCGCCCGCACTGCTCGGAGGCCGCCACCACCACCGCCTGCCAGTGCGCCACGCGCTTGTCCGCGCGTTCCCCGGCCAGCTTGACCACCGAGCGGCGCGCCGCCAGCGGCTGGATGCCGGTTACGCCGAGTTCGACCGCCTTTTCCACGATCCAGTCCATCTTGCTCCCTTCCGGCAAGCCCTGGGCCAGCGTGACGGGGAAGGGCAGTTCGACCTCCAGCGCCTCGTGCGCCAGGACTTCGGCGCTGGCGCGGCGCTTGCCGCTTTCCAGCAGGCGTGCGCGCACTTGCCCGCCGTCGCCGTTGAACAGCACCAGTTCGTCGCCGGGTTGCTGGCGCACGACGTGCAGGTGGTGGGCGACGCTTTCCGGCAGATCGACGACGGTGCCGGTGGCGAGCGGCTGGGGACAATAAAAACGTGGCATGAACGGCAATCCGGTGGTGAGCGAAGCCGGCATTTTAAATCCGCTCCAACACGCTCTGGTAGAATATCCGGTTAACGCGAGCCCGAACGATGCCGTCCCGATCGATGCCGGCTGCCTGCAACAGCTTTCCCATCCTCAGACTTACACATCCATGAAATCTCTGCAAACCACCACCCTGATGGCCAACGCGATCCGCGCGCTGGCGATGGACGCCGTCCAGAAGGCGAATTCCGGCCACCCGGGCATGCCGATGGGCATGGCCGAGATCGCCGTCGCGCTGTGGGACGGCCACTATCGCCACAATCCGGCCAATCCGGGCTGGATGAACCGCGACCGCTTCCTGCTCTCGAACGGCCACGGCTCGATGCTGCACTACGCGCTGCTGCACCTGGCGGGCTACGACCTGTCGATGGACGACCTGCGCAACTTCCGCCAGATGCACAGCAAGACCCCGGGCCACCCGGAAGTGGGCATCACCCCGGGCGTGGAAACCACCACCGGCCCGCTCGGCCAGGGCATCGCCAATTCGGTCGGCATGGCGCTGGCCGAATGGCTGCTGGGCCAGGAATTCAACCGTCCCGGCTTCGACGTGGTCGACCACCACACCTACGCCTTCCTGGGCGACGGCTGCCTGATGGAAGGCATCTCGCATGAAGCCGCCGCGCTGGCCGGCACCCTGCGCCTGAATAAACTGATCTGGCTGTACGACGACAACGGCATCTCGATCGACGGCAAGGTCGAAGGCTGGTTCACCGACGACACCCCGAAGCGCTTCGCCGCCTACGGCTGGAACGTGATCCCGGACGTTGACGGCCACAGCGTCGAAGCGGTGGACGCCGCCATCGCCCGGGCGAAGAGCGCCGACCGCCCGACCCTGATCTGCTGCAAGACCATCATCGGCAAGGGTTCCCCGAACCTGCAGGGCGGCGACAAGGTGCACGGCGCCGCGCTGGGCGAGAAGGAAGTGGCGGCGGTGCGCGAGCACCTGATCTGGGATGCGATCCCGTTCGACATCCCGGCGCCGATCTACGAAGCCTGGGACCAGAAGGCCAGGGGCGCCGCGGCGCAGGCCGAGTGGGATGAACTGTTCGCAGGCTATCGCGCGCAATTCCCGGAACTGGCGGCCGAGTTCGAGCGCCGCATGCGCGGCGACTTGCCGGGCAAGTTCGACGAAGCGCTGGCCGCCGCCATCGCCGCCACCATCGACAAGAAAGAGAACATCGCCACCCGCAAGGCCAGCCAGAACGCGATCCAGGCGCTGGCGCCGACGCTGCCGGAATTCCTGGGCGGCTCGGCCGACCTGACCGGCTCGAACCTCACCAACTGGAAAGAGTCGGTGGCCGTGCGCTCGGGCGTGCCGGGCAACCACATCAACTACGGCGTGCGCGAATTCGGCATGGCCGCGATCATGAACGGCATCGCCCTGCACGGCGGCTACATCCCGTTCGGCGCCACCTTCCTGACCTTCTCGGACTATAGCCGCAACGCGCTGCGCATGGCCGCGCTGATGAAGATCCGCTCGCTGTCCGTGTTCACCCACGACTCGATCGGCCTGGGCGAAGACGGCCCGACCCACCAGTCGATCGAGCACGTCTCCTCGCTGCGCCTGATCCCGAACCTGGACAACTGGCGTCCGTGCGACACCACCGAGTCGACCGTGGCCTGGGGCGCGGCGGTCAAGCGCAAGGACGGCCCGTCGACCCTGATCTTCTCGCGCCAGAACCTGCCGTTCCAGGAACGCGACGCCGCCACCGTGGCCTGCATCGCCAAGGGCGGCTACGTGCTGCGCGACGTCAACGAGCCGCGCGCGGTGCTGATCGCCACCGGTTCCGAAGTCGAGCTGGCGATCAAGGCCGCCGACACGCTGGCCGGCCAGGGCGTCGCGGTGCGCGTGGTGTCGATGCCGTCGACCGACGTGTTCGACCGCCAGGACGCGGCCTACAAGGCGGACGTGCTGGGCCGCGGCATCCCGCGCGTGGCGATCGAGGCCGGCGTGACCGACTTCTGGTACAAGTACGTGGGCCTGGAAGGCGCCGTGGTCGGCATCGACAGCTTCGGCGAGTCGGCCCCGGCGGGCGTGCTGTTCAAGCATTTCGGCTTCACGGTCGAGAACGTGGTGTCGAAGGTCAAGTCGGTGTTGCAGGGTTGAGTCGGACGAAGGCTTGCCCGCCGCGCGCACCTGGCCGGTGCCGCCGCGGCGGGCTTCGCGCTATGCTGTGGTGTTGAACGATTTCTTTTTACTTCAGGAGTGACTACATGACGATCAAGGTAGCAATCAACGGTTATGGCCGCATCGGCCGCAATGTGCTGCGCGCTTTCTACGAAGGCGGCAAGAAGCAGGACATCCAGATCGTGGCGATCAACGACCTCGGCAACGTCGAGCACAACGCCCACCTGACCCGCTACGACACCACCCACGGCAAGTTCCCGGGCACCGTCGAAGTGGACGGCGAGCACATCGTCGTCAACGGCGACCGCATCCGCGTATTCGCCCAGCGCAACCCGGCCGAGCTGCCGTGGGGCGAGCTGGACGTCGACGTGGTGCTGGAGTGCACCGGCTTCTTCACCACCAAGGAAAAGGCGTCGGCCCACATCAAGGGCGGCGCCAAGAAGGTGATCATCTCGGCCCCGGGCGGCAAGGACGTCGACGCCACCATCGTCTACGGCGTCAACCAGGACGTGCTCAAGAGCACCGACACCGTGATCTCGAACGCTTCCTGCACCACCAACTGCCTGGCCCCGCTGGTCAAGCCGCTGAACGACGCCATCGGCCTGGAAAACGGCCTCATGACGACCGTGCACGCCTACACCAACGACCAGGTGCTGACCGACGTCATGCACGAAGACCTGCGCCGCGCGCGTTCGGCCACCCAGTCGATGATCCCGACCAAGACCGGCGCCGCCTCCGCGGTCGGCCTGGTGCTGCCGGAACTGAACGGCAAGCTGGACGGCTACGCGATCCGCGTGCCGACCATCAACGTGTCGATCGTCGACCTCTCCTTCATCGCCAAGCGCGACACCACCGTCGAGGAAGTCAACCAGCTGATGCAGGCCGCCGCGGCAGGCCCGCTGGCCGGCATCCTGACCTACAACACCGCGCCGCTGGTGTCGGTCGACTACAACCACAACCCGGCTTCGTCGAACTTCGATTCGACCCTGACCAAGGTGTCGGGCCGCCTGGTGAAGGTATCGTCGTGGTACGACAACGAGTGGGGCTTCAGCAACCGCATGCTGGACACCACCGTGGCGCTGATGAACGCCAAGTAATCCCGGCAGCACCAATGAAAAACGCTCCCTCGGGAGCGTTTTTTTGTTACCGCATACCGGGCGCGTTCATTTTTTAACGGGCCAGGGCGTCAGGATCTCGAAGCCGTCCCTGGTCACCGCGATCATGTGTTCCCATTGCGCCGACAGTTCGCCGTCGCTGGTGACCACGGTCCAGCCGTCGTCGAGCTGGTCGACGTCGGCGCCGCCGAGGTTGATCATCGGCTCGACCGTGAAGGTCATGCCTTCCTTGATCAGCATGCCGGTATTCGGGCGGCCGTAGTGCAGCACCTGCGGGTCTTCGTGGTAGATGCGGCCGATGCCGTGGCCGCAGTATTCGCGCACCACCGAGTAGCCGGCCTTTTCGGCCAGGGTCTGGATCGCGTGGCCGACGTCGCCCAGGCGCGCGCCCGGACGCACCGCGCGGATGCCGGCCATCATGGCGTCGTAGGTGGTGTCGACCAGGCGCCTGGCTTCGGGCGAGGGCGTGCCGGCGAAATACATGCGGCTGGTGTCGCCGTGCCAGCCGTCCTTGATCACGGTGACGTCGATGTTGACGATGTCGCCGTCCTTGAGCACGTCCTTTTCGCTCGGGATGCCGTGGCAGACCACGCCGTTGATCGAAGTGCACAGGGTCTTGGGAAAGCCGTGGTAGCCGACATTGGCCGGCGTTGCCTTCTGCACCTTGCGGATGTATTCGTTGCAGCGCCGGTCCAGCTCTTCGGTGGAAACGCCGGGCACGACGAATTCGCCGATCATTTCCAGCACCTCGGCGGCCAGGCGGCCCGAGGTGCGCATCTTGCCGATGTCCTTGTCGTTCTTGAGTTTGATAACCATGGTTCGTGTCTGAAAGAGGCCGGCAGAGCGTGCGCTGCCGGAAACCGCTCATGATACCTTGCCGTGGATGAATGCGCCGGCAAGGCCGTGTTTACAAATGAAAATGCCCACCGGGCAGGGCCGGCGGGCATCGGTCGAACGGACGGACAAGAAACGATCCCGCGTACGGCCGGGCCGGCCGCGGAATGCGTCTTGCTTAGAACGACTGGTTGTAGCGCACGTAGAAGAAGCGGTCCAGCGCCAGGTCCGGATCCACCGACGACGACGACGACGCGCCGCCGTTGACGGCGTAGGCGATGCGCGGCTTCTTGTCGAAGGCGTTGTTGATGCCGAACTGGATCTGACCCTTCCACGACGTCTTGTAGCCCACGTTCAGGTCGTGATACACCTGGGCGCCAAGCTTGTTGTAGCCGGTGCCGAAGCTTTCGGTGGTGCCGGTCGGGTTGCTGCACTCGACGTCGGTATCCCAGCACTCGTCGCGAACCGGGCTGTAGTAGCGCGCGGTCCAGGTGGCGCTCCAGTTGCCCATGCTCCAATCCAGCGAGTTGACCGACTTGAAGCGGTAGTAGGTGTAGTCGCCGTTGTATTCCTGCCAATCGCCATCGGCTGCGCTCTTGACCTTGTACGAGTGCGTGTACGCGGTGTCCGAACGCAGGCTGAAGCGGCCGTACGGGGTCATCGGGAAGCGGTATGCGAAGCCCAGGTCGGCGCCGTCGGTCGACAGCTGGCCCAGGTTGGCATTGCCGCGCGCCAGGCTGGTGATTTCGCCGGCGGCGTTACGCTGGATCGAGGTGCAGAACGACGGGATGTTCTCCACGTAGCACTGGTTGGCGATGTAGGTCGCCGAGACCGCGGTGATGCGATTGTCGATCTTGATGCGGTACAGGTCCAGCGTGGTCGAGAAGCCCGGCAGGAACGACGGGCTGTACACGAAGCCGACGGTGCGGGTGATCGCGGTTTCCGGCTGCAGGTAGGCGTTGCCGGCGCCGGCCTGGAACGGGTATGCGCCCTGCACGCCGCCGGCGCCGGTGATGGCCACGCCGTTCTGGTTCAGCTGGCGGAAGTTGGCCGGCACCCCCTTGGAGGCGCAGTTGGCGGCCACGGCCGGGTTGCGGGCCGCATCGCCGAAGCGGCTGTCGCACGGATCCAGGTAGGTGTCGTAGGTCTGCTGGCCGCCGCCGAAGGTGTCGCCCACGGTCGGCGCGCGGAAGCCCTGGCCCCAGGTGCCGCGCACCAGCAGGTCGTTGACCGGCTTCCACATGAAGCTGACCTTGCTGTTGTTGGTGGTGCCGAAGTTGCTGTAGTCCGAATGGCGGGTGGCCAGGTCGAGCGACAGCTGCTTGGCGAACGGCGCGTCCTTCAGCAGCGGCACGTTGAATTCGAGGTAGGCTTCCTTGACGGTATAGCGGCCGTCGGTGGTGTTGCCCGCCAGGTCGGTGGAGTAGCCCGACTGCTCGAACTGGCCCGGACGGTCGTAGCCGCGCACTTCGCGGTGCTCCAGGCCGGCGGCGAAGCCGATGGCGCCGGCCGGCAGCGTGTACACCTCGCCGCCGATGTTGGCAGTGGCGCTGTTGACGGTCGAGCCGTAGGTGGCCTGGCCGGTCGACATCACGTAGTCGAGGGCGGCGTCGTTGGACGCCGAGGGGCCGCCCAGGATGTTGAACGGCACGCAGTTTGCCAGCGCGATCGGCGCCGCGGCGGTGCCGCACTGGACCACGCCGGCCGAGTTCATGAACGACGGACCCAGCGCCTTTTTCAGGTTCAGCAGGTTCAGGTTGCCGGTCGAGAGCACCGTGCCGCTGACCTGGCTGTGGTTGTAGCCGACGTCCCAGTTGAAGCTGCGGCCGATGGCGTTGAATTCGCCCGCCAGGGTGGCGTCGATGTGCAGCGTGCGGCTTTCGTTGTCCGTGATGCGCGGACGTTCGATGGTGCGGCGGTAGAAGAACAGGTTCTGGCCCGGGTACGGGTTGTAGTAGCTGTTGGCGTCGACGTAGACCGGATACGACGCCTGGGTGTTCGAGTTCAGCGGATAGCCGGCCACCTGCTGGCTCGAGTTACGCTGCGCGAACATCGCGGTGGTGGTGAAATGCGTGTTGTACGGCAGTTCCAGCGAGCCCTTGGTGAAGATGGTGTCCAGTTTGGTCGGATCCTGGAACATCATCTGGCTGGTGGAATTGAACGTGTCGTCCGCCGCGCCGGTAAAGGTGTGGTAGTTGCCCGCCACGTTGGCTGCGCTGCCGGTACCGGCGCCGTCATAGGAGCCGGTATGGTTCAGGTACTGGTTGAAGCCGGTTGCGCCGCCGGTGCTGCTCACCTGGCGGATGCGGCCCCACGGGCCGGTACCCAGGCCGGCGGTGCTGTGGTTCGGGCCGTAGGTGAACGAGGTGATGTCGCGGTCCTTGGCGAACACCGCGCCTTGCTCGGTGTGGCTCAGGCTGAACAGGATCGAGGCCTTGTCGCTGCCGGCCCCGTAGGTGACCGAGAAGTCTTTCGATTTGCCGTCGCCGTGGCGCTGGTTGGCGCCTTCGTACAGGCTGATCTGGCCGCCTTCCATCGACTTCTTGAGGATGATGTTGACCACGCCGGAAATCGCATCCGAACCGTAGATCGCGGAAGCGCCGTCCTTCAGCACTTCGATGCGGTCGATCAGCGACGATGGAATGGTCGACATGTCGGTGTAGCCGTTGACCGAAGCGGTCCAGCGCTTGCCGTCGACCAGCACCAACAAGCGGTTCGCGCCCAGGTTGCGCAGGTTGGCGTACTGGCCGCCTTGTTCGCGGTTCGACACCAGCGAGCCGCCCTTGCTGAAGTCGGGCGAGCCGGCCGATGCCATGTTGTTGATGATGTCGCCGACGGTCACCAGGCCGGTCTTCTGGATCTGTTCCTGGGTCATCACCTGGATCGGCTGCGCGGTTTCCAGGTCGACCTGGCGGATACGCGAACCGGTCACTTCCACGCGCTGCAACGGTGCGGTCGGTGCGCTCTGCGTTTCCTGGGCATGCGCTGCGTGCATCCCGAATGCGACGCCGCTGACGCACAGCAGACGGATCGACCGGGACAAGACTTTTTCCATCATTTTACAAAACTCCTGGTGTGTAGGGCACGGCGGACTGGATGACAGGGCCGTGGAACGGCGTCGACGAGCGACCGTTATGAAAACCATGCGGTAAACATTTTTTTCAAGTTGGCAATGGAAGCATTCGCCGTGGCAGCCTGTCAACGGCTACACATGCATATTTTTGAGTGTTGCGATCCGGCGTACTTACGGTGAATTGAGGGTATTTACGCGGAGTTGAAAATTCAGAGTCATCTCTCGGTAATAAATTTTTCTTAAAATAAATTTATTTGTCAAAGAAATGGCTGTTTAAAGGTGTCTTAAAGACACCTTATGCCATGTGGGTATGCACTGATGTAGTGCGCATTGGTGAGATTTTGTGCAAAATTGGTGAACGTCTGCGCGAAGTTAGCGCAGGTTTGTGTCACGCAAGAAAAGCCGATTCGGTAAGCCTGGCAGGTATTGCCGAGGTCGTCCCAATGCCCTGCGAAGTAACAAAAATGCCCGCCGGGCAAAGCCGGGCGGGCATGGGCGGCGTGGGCCGGGTGAGGCTGCCACGCAACACTAGTGCGCGCGCCGGTATAACCGGCGCCGCGATACGGGTGCTTAGAAGGCCTGGTTGTAGCGCACGTACACGAAGCGGTCCAGTGGGCGTTCCGGGTCCACCGACGACGACGACGAGGTGCCGTTGCTGTAAGTGCTGTTGGCGTCGTAGACCACGATCGGCTTGCGGTCGAACACGTTGTTGGCGCCCACCAGGATCTTGCCTTTCCACGGCAGGGTGTAGCCGATCGACAGGTCGCTGTAGACCATCGCGCCCAGCTTGGTGTAGCCGGTGCCCCAGCTGACGGTGTCGTTCGGGTTGCTGCACTCCACGTTGGTGGTGGCGCTCCAGCAGTGCACCTTGGTGCCGCTGTAGTAGCGCGATGCCAGGGTGGCGTTCCAGTTGCCCATGCTCCAGTCGAAGGCCAGGTTCGACTTCACGCGGTTGTAGGCGAACTCGCCGGCGTAGTTGATCGGGTTGGCGGTCGCCGTGCTCTTGATGGTGAAGGAGTCGACATAGGTCGATTCCGAGCGGATGCCGAACTGGCCATAGGCGGTGCGCGGCAGGCGGTAGGCGAAGGTCAGGTCGACGCCCTTGGTGCTCAGCGAACCCAGGTTGGCATTGCCGCGCGACAGGCTGGCGATCTGGCCGGTGGCGTCGCGCTTGATCTTGTCGCAGAACGATTGCACCCCGTTCACGTAGCACTCGTTGATCTCGTAGGTGGCCGAGACCGCGGTGATGCGGTTCTTGACGCGGATGTCGAAGTAGTCCAGCGACATCGTCAGGCCGCTGACGAACGACGGGCTGTACACCAGGCCGAAGGTCTTGGTGGTGGCGGTTTCCGGCTGCAGCGAGTCGTTGCCGGCACCGGTGTTGAACGGATACGGGGTCTGGGCGCCGCTGGCGGCGACCGGGGTGCCGGCCTGGTTGACCTGGCGGAAGTTGGCCGGCACGCCGGCGGCGGTGCAGCGCGCCTTGACGGTGGCGTTCTTGGCCGCTTCGCCGTACAGGCTGTCGCAGGCGTCGATGTAGGAGTCATAGGACTGCGAGCCGCCGCCGAAGGTGTCGCCCACGGTCGGGGCGCGGAAGCCCTGGGCGTAGGTGGCGCGTGCCAGCAGGTCCTTGACCGGCTTCCACATCACGCTGGCCTTGCTGTTGGTGGTATTGCCGAAGTTGCTGTAGTCGGAATAGCGCGAAGCGATGTCGACGCTCAGCAGTTCCGCGAACGGCTTGCCTTTCAGCAGCGGCACGTTGAATTCCAGGTAGGCTTCGCGCACGGTGTACTTGCCGACGGTGGCGTTGCCGGCCAGGTCGGTGGAGTAGCCCGACTGCTCGAACTGGCCCGGACGGTCGTAGCCGCGCACTTGCCGGTGTTCCAGGCCGGCGGCCATGCCGACGTTGCCGGCCGGCAGGGTGAACAGGTCGCCGGTGATGTCGGCGGTAGCGCTGTTGACGGTGCTGCCGTAGGTCGCCTGGCCGGTCGACATCACGTATTTCAGCGCGGCGGCGTTGGAAGCCGATGGGCCGCCCAGGATATCGAAGGGTACGCAGTCGGCGGCCGCGATCGGGGCGGCGGCGGTACCGCACTGGACCACGCCGGACGCGTTCATGAACGACGGTCCCAGCGCCTTTTTCAGGTTCAGCAGGTTCAGGTTGCCGGTCGAAAGGACGCTGCCGCTGATGGCGCTGTGGTTGTAGCCCACGCTCCAGTTCCACGCCTTGTTCATGACGTTGAAGTTGCCGTCCAGGCTGGCGTCGATGTGGGTGGTGCGGTTTTCGTTGTCGGTCACGCGCGGCACTTCGATGGTGCGGCGGTAGAAGAACAGGTCCTGGCCGCGGCCCGCGGCGACGCCGGCGGCCTGGTTGCCGTACGGGTTGTAGTAGCTGTCCTTGTCGATATAGACCGGGTACTTGCTCTGGGTGAGCGAGTTGAGCGGATAGCCGGCCACCTGGCGCGAGGAATCGCGTTCCGAATACATCGCGGTGGTGGTGAAGCGCATGTCGTACGGCAGCGCCACGGTGCCCTTGGTGAACAGCGTCGTCAGCTTGTTGGGCGACGTGTACATCATCTGGCTGGTGGAGTTGAAGGTGTCGGCGTCGGCGCCGGCGTAGGTATGGTAGCTCGACTGCAGGCGCGAGCTGGAGCCGGTGCCGTCGCCGAGCGGGCCGCCGGTGTGGTTCAGGATCTGGTTGAAGCCGCTGGCGGCGCCGGTGCTGCTGACCGCGCGGATGCGGCCCCACGGGCTGGTGCCGTAGTTGGCGTTCATGTGGTTGGGGCCGAAGCTGTAGGCCGTGATCTCGCGGTCCTTGGCCCACACCACGCCTTCTTCGGTGTGGCTCACGCCGAACATGATGTTGGCCTTGTCGTCGCCGGCGCCGTAGCTCAGCGAGTAGTCGCGGTTCTTGCCGTCGCCTTTGTCGTTCTGGCCGGCGTACACGCTGGCCTGGCCGCCCTGCATTTCCTTCTTGAGGATGATGTTGACCACGCCAGCGATCGCGTCCGAGCCGTAGATCGAGGAGGCGCCGTCCTTGAGCACCTCGATGCGGTCGATGAAGGCTGCGGGAATTGTCGACAGGTCGGTGTAGCCGGCCACGGTCTGGGTCCAGCGCTTACCGTTGACCAGCACCAGCAGGCGCTGGGCGCCGAGGTTGCGCATGTTGATGTACTGGCCGCCCTGTTCGCGGTTCGAAGTCAGCGTCGAACCCTTGGAGAAGGCCGGGGTGCCGGCGGCGGACAGGTTGTTCAGGATGGCGCCCACCGTCACCAGGCCGGTCTTCTGGATCTGTTCCTGGGTCATCACCTGGACCGGTTGCGCGGTCTCCAGGTCCACCTGGCGGATGCGCGAGCCGGTCACTTCGACGCGCTGCATCGCTTCCGTGGTCTGTGCCTGGGCCAGGGTGGTCATCGCCTGCATGGCGAAGGCGACGGCCATCGCGATCTTGGTACGTTGTTGCATGGATTCTCCGTTCTTGGACATCGGTCCGGCGGTTCGTGGCCGCCTTCCCATTTTTATCGACTCACGACGCGACACTCGGCAGCAACGCTACCCGGCGCAACCCGCACGCAGGCTGCTTCGGCCGCGTGGTTTTGCGTGAATATCGTACATACGTGCGTTGTATAAGATCATTCCGTATTGACACCTGTCAATATGGAAAAAATGGATGTTTTTAAAGGTGGAGAAAAAACAACATGACGCGATGCAGCATGCACTACGCCGGCATGCGCCTTGCATGAAACCGGTGCGCGGATGCGCCCCGATGGGGCGCGCGACTCCCTGCGCCGCCCGCGCCGGCAGGTTCCGACAAGGCCGGCGCCGGGGTCAGGCGCTCAAGCGCCCAGGCAAGCCTGCCACAAGCGCATCACCACCGCGGCATGGTCGGCCACCAGTCCCGGATCGACGCGCGCGTTTTCCTGGCCCTGCAGCCGCACCTGGTGCTGCAGGCGGCGCATGGTCCGGTAGGCATCGGCAGCGCCTTCGGCCAGGTCCGCATCGACCAGGCCGAGCCCGGCGGACAGGCGCAGCAGGGCGATGTTGCCGGTGTTGGCCGTCAGTCGGGGATGCGCGGCGGCATGGCGCAACACCAGGTACTGGTTGATGAACTCGATGTCGATCATGCCGCCTTCGTCCTGCTTGAGGTCGAAGCGCCCGCCGTGGCTCGGGTGGGCGTCGCGCATGCGCCGGCGCATGGCCGTCACGTCGGCGCGCAGCTTGTCCGCGCCCGCCGCGTCGCTGCGGTCCCGGCGCAGCACCTGTTCGCGGATCGCCTCGAAGCGCGCGCCGATGGCGGCGTCGCCGGCGCAGAAGCGCGCCCGCGTCAGCGCCTGGTGCTCCCAGGTCCAGGCCGACGCCTGCTGGTAGCGCTCGAAGGCGCCGACCGAGGACACCAGCATGCCGCTGGCGCCGTCCGGCCGCAGCGCGGTGTCGATGTCGAACAGGATGCCGGCCGAGGTGTGCGTCGTCATCCAGGTGATGAAGCGCTGCGCCAGCTTGGCGTAGTTGGCGGGCGCGTCCTGGTCGTCGTCGTCGAACAGGAAGATCACGTCCAGGTCGGACACGTAGCCCAGCTCCTTGCCGCCCAGCTTGCCGTAGGCGATCACGGCGAAGCGCGGCACGTCGCGGTGGCGGCTGGCGATGGTGCGCCAGGCGCGCTTGACGACTTCCGCCACGATCAGGTCGGCCAGCGCCGACAGGTGGTCGGCCAGACGCTCGACCGACAGCTCGCCGGCCAGGTCCAGCGCCAGCAGGCGGAACTGCTGGGCGTGCAGCGCTTCGCGCAGGATGTCGAGCTGGCGCTCGGTGTCGCCCTCGGCTTCGTCCAGCTGGCCGGCCAGCTGCGCCGCCAGGGCCGGCAGGTCTTCGGCGGCGTTGCCGCGGTCGTCTAGCAATTCGTCCAGCAGGATCGGGTGGCGGGTGAGGAAGGTGGCGGCCCAGCCGCTGGCGTTGATCATGCGCAGCACCCGCTCCATGGTGTGCGGATATTCCGTCAGCAGCGACAGATAGGCCGAGCGGCGCGCGATGGCTTCGAAGAAATCGAGCAGGCGTCCCAGCGTGGCGGCATGGCTGCCGACGCCGGCCTCGCGCACCACGGCGGCGATCTGCGGCAGCGCCGCGTTGACCAGCGCCGCCAGGCGGCTGCGGCTGGCCTCGGGCAGGGTCTGCAGGCGCGGCGCCTGCCAGGTGGCGACCAGGCGCTCGGCCGCCGCCACCGGCTGGTCGAAGCCGAGGCCGGCCAGGCGCTCGGCGATGGCGTCGCGCTGGTCGGGGTCGGCGCCGGCGGTGCCGATGGTCTCCGGATCGACCGGCTCGGCCTGGTGATCGCCCGCTTTCGTGCTTTCCTTGCTGGCGAAGATGGCGTCGAACTGGGCCGCGACGAAGCCGCGCCATTCGTCCAGGCGCGCCAGCAGCGCTGCCTGGTCCGTACAACCCATCATGCGCGCCACCGTGTCGCGGTCGTCCGCCGACACCGGCAGGGTATGGGTCTGGGCGTCTTCCAGGTATTGCAGGCGGTGTTCCAGGTTGCGCAGGAAGGTGTAGGCTTCCTGCAATTGCTGCACCACCGCCGGGGTCAGGAGGTCGCGCTCGGCCAGCAGGTGCAGCGTGCGCCGCGTGGAACGGTCGCGCAGGGCCGGATCGCGCCCGCCGCGGATCAATTGGAACACCTGCGCCAGGAATTCGATCTCGCGGATGCCGCCGCGCCCCAATTTGACGTTGTGGCTGCGCTCGGGATGCAGGCGTTCCTGGCGGTTGACCTCGGCGCGGATCTGGGCGTGCATGGTGCGGATCGCGTCGATCACGCCGAAGTCGAGGTAGCGCCGGTACACGAACGGGCGCACGATCGCGTCCAGGGCGGCGATGTCCCGGGCGTCGCCGGTGACGGCGCGCGCTTTGACCCAGGCGTAGCGCTCCCATTCGCGCCCCTGCACGATCAGGTAATCCTCGACCATGCCGAGGCTGGCCACCAGCGGGCCGGACTTGCCGTTCGGGCGCAACGCCATGTCGACGCGGAACGTAAAACCGTCCTCGGTGACTTCGGACAGGGCGGCGATCAGCTTGCGCCCCAGGCGCACGAAGAATTCATGGTTCGACAGGCTGCGCTGGCCGGGCGCGTCGGCGCGGGTGTCGCCGTCTTCCGGATACACGAAGATCAGGTCGATGTCGGACGACACGTTCAGTTCGCAGCCGCCGTGCTTGCCCATGGCCAGCACCATCATCTGCTGGGGCCGGCCGGACTCGTCGCCGACCGGGGTGCCGTGCTGGGCGGTCATGTCGCGCATCAGCTCGGCCAGGTGGGTCTGCACCGCGAAGTCGGCGAAGCGGCTCATCGCCGTCACCACCTCGTCGAGGTCGGCACGCCCGTCCAGGTCGCGCGCGATGAGGGCGCACACCAGCAGGTTGCGCAGGCGGCGCATGGCGCGCACCAGCGGCAAACGGTTGCCGCCCGGGTTGCCGCCCGAGTTGCCCCCAGAACCTGTTGCGGCCTCGGCTTCCAGCGCTGCGCCGAGATCGAGCCGGGCCAGCGATAATTGGCTGACGGCGGCCAGGCGCGCCGCGCGCTGCGGATCGGCGCCGATCCAGCGCTGGAAGAAGCGCGAGGCGTCCGCGCCGGCAGCCCGGGGCACGGCGGATGGCGGCAGGAAATCCTGGGGCGGTGGCGCTTGGGGAATGGGAACTTGAGCCATGGGAGCGGTCCGGACGATTGGTGGCTTTTCGGGGCGTGCTATGCGGTAGAATTGCCCGCCTGCTGTCCTGGGCGGCGCGGTGAACGCGCTGTCACAGGAGCGATGCAGCGATTGTAGCAAGTGCGCGGTCCTCCACGACGATTCCGAACCAGTAGCGAACTTATATTGAACGGCAAGCTTTTTTGAGCACCCTGATGCACAACCCGGAACCGCAGGCGGAGCGCGCGCAGACCAAGGAAGGCGACGATGTGCGTGCCGGCGGCATGCATGGCGCGCCCGACGTGGCTGCACATGCGCCTGTGCACGAGCCCGGGGCGCTGGGCCAGGGCTGGCAGCGCCTGCGCGCGGGTTACCGCTACGCCAACCTGGCTTCGCACCACGTGCTCGGTTTCCTGGTCAAGGGCACGCTGCTGGTGTATTTCGCGCTGGCCGTGCTGTTCCTGGTGCTGCGCTACGCGATCTTGCCGAACATCGAGGTCCACAAGCCCGACATCGAGCGCGCCGCCAGCCGCGCGCTCGGCAACCGCGTCAGCATCGAGCGCATCGCCGCCTCCTGGAACGGCTTGCATCCCCGCCTCGCGCTGGGCGGCCTGCGCGTGCATGACCGGGCCGGCCGCCAGTTGCTGGCGCTGCCGCAGGTGGCGGCCACGCTGTCCTGGATGAGCCTGGCGGCGCTGGAGCCGCGCTTCGAGTCGCTCGTCATCGACGGCCCGCAACTGGACGTGCGGCGCGGCGCCGACGGCGTGCTGCAGGTGGCCGGCGTGCGCATCGATCCGGACAAGAAGGAAGAGGGCGGCG
The DNA here is from genome assembly GCF_012849555.1 of Massilia forsythiae. Taxonomy (NCBI): domain Bacteria; kingdom Pseudomonadati; phylum Pseudomonadota; class Betaproteobacteria; order Burkholderiales; family Oxalobacteraceae; genus Massilia; species Massilia forsythiae. The sequence goes on along the minus strand of NZ_CP051685.1, from coordinate 613,070 downwards.
GCGCCGACTGGCTGCTGCGCCAGCGCGAGATCGTCGTGCGCGGCGGCCGCCTGACCTGGACCGACGCCCTGCGCGGCGCGCCGCCCTTGACCCTGTCGAACCTGACCCTGGCGCTGCAGAACCGCTGGGCCACGCACCACGTCGCGCTGCGCGCCACGCCGCCGGCCGACCTGGCCGCGCCGTTCGACCTGCGCGCCCGCTTCAACCATCCGGTGCTGGGCGCGCGCCCGGCCGATGCGCGCCGCTGGAAGGGCCAGGTGTACGCCGACCTGCGCGACGCCGACCTGGCCGCCTGGAAGCGCTACCTCGATTATCCGTTCAGCCTGGAGCGCGGCAGCGGCTCGGTGCGTGCCTGGGTCGACATCGACCGGGCGCGCGTGGCCGGCGTGACCGCCGACCTCGGCCTGGCCGGGGTCGAGGCGCGCCTGGCGCCGGACGCGCCGCCGCTGGCGCTGGCCAGGGCCGGCGGGCGGGTGACGCTGCGCGAGGATAGCGACGGGGCCGCGGCCGCCGTTGCCGGCGCCAGGGATGGCGCCAAAGCGCCATTCGGCGCGCGCGGCCACGCCGCCAGCCTGGAAAACTTCATCGTGGTGCTGGAAGACGGCACCGCCTTGCCGCCCCTGACGCTGTCCGAATCCTGGCATCCGGCGGCGCGCGGGCGTGCGGAGCGCTTTGCCGTGAACGCCGATCGCCTCGACCTGGGCGCGCTGGCGCTGCTGGCGGCGCGCATGCCGCTGCCGGCCGCGCAGCGCGAACTGCTGGCCGAGCTGGCGCCGCGCGGTCACGTGAGCGACCTGGACGCCCAATGGGAAGGGCGTCCGCCGGCATTGTCCGGCTACCGCGTGCGCGCCCGCGTCGAGGGCCTGGGCGTGAAAGCCCTGGCGGCGCGCGAGGCGGTGGCGGCGCTGGACGGGCAGCCGGCGCGCGCGGCGCGCAAGGCCACGCCGGGCGTGCGCAACCTGAGCGGCAGTGTCGACGCCGGCGACCGCGGCGGCAGCGTGACGCTGGAATCGAAGCAACTGGCGCTGCTGCTGCCGGCCTGGTTCGCGCAGCCGGACATGCCGTTCGACCGGCTCGGCCTGCAGGCGCGCTGGTCGTGGCCGCGTGACGATCAATTGCTGGTGGAAGTCGACGGCATGCAGTTCGCGCAGGGCGCCCTGACCGGCACGCTGTCCGGCCGCCACCTGCTGCCGCTGGCGCCGGGCCACGGCCCCGGCAGCGCCGACATCGAGGCCAGCATCGACGGTGTCGACATCGCCGGCGTCAAGCGCTTCCTGCCGCTGGCCACCCACGAACACCTGCGCGACTGGCTGACCGGGGCGCTGCAGGGCGGGCGCCTGCGCGACGCCCACCTGCGCCTGCGCGGCGACCTGTCCCACTTCCCGTTCAAGGCGGCCAACGCCCAGGAGCGCGCGCGCGGCGAATTCCGGGTCAGCGGACGCATCGAGAACGGCAAGCTGGAATACGCGCCGTCGCACCGCGCCGACGACGGCGTCACTCCCCTGTGGCCGCTGGCCGAGGCGATCGAGGGCAGCATCGTGTTCGACCGCGCGCGCATGGAAATCCACGCCGACAGCGCGCACACCCGCGGCATCGCCTTGACGGACGTGAGCGCGGTGATCCCGGAACTGGGCGCGCACGAATCGGTGCTGGACATCGACGGCAACGCCGCCGGCGCGCTGCAGGACCTGCTGGGCTACGTCGGCGCCAGCCCGGTGCTGGGCTGGATCGGCCATTTCACCGAAGACACCACGGCCACCGGGGCGGCCGGCCTGGCCCTGAAACTGCACCTGCCGCTGGCCGACCTGCACCAGGCCAGGGTGCAGGGCGCACTGCAGCTGCAGGGCAACGACGTCACCCTGTTCCCCGAACTGCCGCCGCTGCAGGGCGCCACCGGCAAGGTCGAGTTTTCCGAGCACGGCGTCAACCTGAACGGCGTCGGCGCCGGCTTCCTGGGCGGGCCGCTGACGCTGGCGGGCGGCACCCAGCCCGACGGCGCCATCGTGATCCAGCTGGCCGGCAGCGCCACCGCCGACGGCATGCGGGGCACGTCCTCGCTGCCGGCGCTGCAGCGCCTCGGCGCCAGGCTGTCCGGCGGCGCGCGCTTCGCCGGCAGCGTGACGGTCAAGGACCACCAGGCGCGCATCGTGGTCGATTCGACCCTGGCCGGCCTCGGCGTCGACCTGCCCGCGCCCCTGAACAAGGCGGCGGCCGATGCGCTGCCGCTGCACTTCGCGCTGACCGGCCAGCCGACCGGCGCGGACGGCGTCGGCCGCGACGAGATCCGCATCGCCCTCGGCAACACCGCGGCGGCGCACTACGTGCGCGAGCGCCAGCCGCATTCTCCCTGGATCGTCAAGCGCGGCGGCATCGGCGTCAACGTGGCGGCGCCGGAACCGGACAGCGGGATGATGATCAACGTGAACATGAAGGCGCTCAACGTCGACCGCTGGCTGGCCGTGGGTGCCGAGATCGCCGGGCAGGGCGCGCCTGCATCGGCCACGGCGCCGGCGCCTGCATCCGGCGGCAGCGGCGCCAACATGGGCCAGTACGTGATCCCGGACACCATCGGCGTGCGCGCCGGCGAACTGGTGATCGGCGAGCGCCCGCTGCGCGACGTGGTGCTGGGCGTGACCCACCTGCCGGGCGCCTGGCTGGCCAACATCGATTCGCGCCAGGTGGCCGGCCACGTGACCTGGAACGAGGCGCGCGGCGGCCAGGGCATGGGCAAGGTCACCGCGCGCCTGGCCTCGCTCGACATCCCGGAATCCTCGGCCAACGAAGTCAAGAACATGCTGGAATCGGACAAGGATGCCGGCGCCGGCATCCCCGCGCTGGACATCGTGGCCGAACGCTTCGAATTGTTCGACAAGCAGTTCGGCCGCCTGGAACTGGTGGCCAGCAACGCCCAGGCGCGCGCCGGGCGCGAATGGCGCATCGACCGCCTGGCGATCACCAATCCGGACGGCCAATTGAAGGCCAACGGGCGCTGGCTGGCGCGCGACGGTAAGAGCAACACCGCGCTCAATTTCAACCTCGACATCGGCGACGCCGGCCGCCTGCTGGACCGGCTCGGCTTCCCCGGTACCCTGCGCCACGGCAAGGGGCGGCTGGCGGGCGACGTGTCCTGGGCCGGCCTGCCGTACTCGCTCGACATCCCGAGCCTGTCCGGCCAGATCCAGATGAACGTCGAGGACGGCCAGTTCCTGAAAAAGGATCCGGGCGCGGCCAAGCTGCTGGGCGTGCTGAGCCTGCAGATGCTGCCGCGCATGTTGAAACTCGACTTCCACGACGTGTTCTCGGAGGGGCTGGCCTTCGACGGCATCACCGCCAACGCCATGATCGCGCGCGGCGTGCTGCGCACCGACAACCTCAAGATGCACGGCGTCGCCGCCACCGTGCTGATGGACGGCAGCGCCGACATCGCCAACGAATCGACCAACCTGCACGTGGTGGTGATCCCCGAATTCAACCTCGGCACCGGCCCGCTGGTGTACGGCCTGGCGGTCAATCCGGTGATCGGCCTGGGCAGCTACCTGGCGCAGCTGTTCCTGCGCGCGCCGGTGATGAAGGCATTGACGTACCGGATGCAGGTGACCGGGCCGTGGAAGTCGCCCAGCGTGGTCAAGCTGGACAGCCGGGGCGCGGCGACACCTGCGTCCAATCCCGTTACCCAACCGCGAAAGTGATCCCATGTCTACCGAACACCCGATCGTCGCCGCCGTCCAGATGGTTTCCTCGCCCAGCGTCGAGGACAACCTTGCCGGCGCGCGTCGCCTGCTGCGCGAGGCCGCCGCCACCGGCGCCACCCTGGTCACGCTGCCGGAGTACTGGCCGATCATGGGCATGGCGGACACCGACAAGGTGGCCCACGCCGAAGCGCCGGGCAGCGGCCCGATCCAGGATTTCCTGGCGGCCCAGGCGCGCGAGCTCGGCATCTGGCTGATCGGCGGCACGCTGCCGCTGACCTCGAACGATGCCGGCCGGGTGCTGAACACGACCCTGGTCTACGACCCGCAGGGCAACCATGTCGGCCGCTACGACAAGATCCACCTGTTCGGCTTCAACAAGGGCAGCGAATCCTACGACGAGGCGCGCACCATCGTGCCGGGCGCCACGGTGGGCAGCTTCGAGGCGCCGTTCGGCCGGGTCGGCCTGTCGATCTGCTACGACCTGCGCTTTCCGGAACTGTTCCGCGCCATGGGCGAGTGCGCGCTGATGGTGGTGCCGGCCGCCTTTACCCACACGACCGGCCTGGCGCACTGGGAAGTGCTGCTGCGCGCGCGCGCCATCGAGAACCAGTGCTACGTGCTGGCCGCGGCCCAGGGCGGGCTGCACCCGAACGGCCGCCGCACCTTCGGCCACAGCATGCTGATCGACCCGTGGGGCGAGGTGAAATCGGTGCTGGCCGAAGGAGAAGGCGTGGTCAGCGGCGCCATCGACGCCGCCTACCTGGCGCAGGTACGCGCGAACCTGCCGGCGCTGAAGCACCGCACGATGTGACGCGTTGTTGCGCCGCCGCCGCCAGCCGACGTGGCGCCGGTGAGAATGAAACGGATATGGCACAATGGCCTATCCTTACCAGAAAGACCTCCACGAACATGACGCCATTCGAACCGAACCTTACCTCTCTCGCTGTCGCGCGCGACGTGCTGTTGACGCCATTCGGCCTTGACGAAGGCAAGCTGATCACGACGCTGGGGACGATGTTCACGCACAAGGTCGACTACGCCGACTTGTACTTCCAGTTCACCAAGAGCGAAGGCTGGAGCCTGGAAGAGGGCATCGTCAAGAGCGGCAGCTTCTCGATCGACCAGGGCGTCGGCGTGCGCGCCGTGTCCGGCGACAAGACCGCGTTCGCCTATTCCGACGACATCTCGCAGGCGGCCCTGCTGGACGCCGCCGCCGCCACGCGCACCATCGCGCGCGCCGGCGCGGGGCGCGTGAAAGTGGCGCCCGGCGTGCGCGAGACCGGCGGCCGTTCGCTGTACCTGCCGCACGATCCGCTGAACTCGCTCGACGCCACGGCGAAGGTGAAACTGCTGGAGCGCGTGGAAAAGATCGCGCGCGCCAAGGACCCGCGCGTGGTGCAGGTGATGGCCGGCCTGGCCGGCGAATACGACGTGGTGCTGGTGGTGCGCAGCGACGGCGTGCTGGCGGCCGATATCCGCCCGCTGGTGCGCGTGTCCGTCACCGTGATCGCCGAGCAGGACGGGCGCCGCGAGATGGGCTCGTCCGGCGGCGGCGGCCGCTACGATTACTCGTACTTCAGCGACGAGCTGCTCGACCGCTACGCCGACGAGGCAGTGAAATCGGCGCTGGTCAACCTGGAAGCGCGGCCGGCCCCGGCCGGCCCGATGACGATCGTGCTCGGACCGGGCTGGCCCGGCGTGCTGCTGCACGAGGCGGTCGGCCACGGCCTGGAGGGCGACTTCAACCGCAAGGGCTCGTCCTCGTACGCCGGCATGATCGGCGAGCGCGTGGCCGCCAAGGGCGTCACCGTGGTCGACGACGGCACGCTGCAGGACCGCCGCGGCTCGCTCAACATGGACGACGAAGGCAACCCGACCCAGTGCACCACGCTGATCGAGGACGGCATCCTGAAGGGCTACATCCAGGACACCATGAACGCGCGCCTGATGAAGATGCCGGTGACCGGCAACGCGCGCCGCGAATCCTTCGCCCACCTGCCGATGCCGCGCATGACCAACACCTACATGCTGGCCGGTGACAAGGACCCGCAGGAGATCCTGGCGTCCGTGAAAAACGGCATCTACGCGGTGAACTTCGGGGGCGGCCAGGTCGACATCACCAATGGCAAGTTCGTGTTCTCGGCCAGCGAAGCCTACATGATCGAGGACGGCAAGGTGACCTATCCGGTAAAGGGCGCGACCCTGATCGGCAACGGCCCGGACGTGATGAACCGCATCTCGATGATCGGCAACGACATGCGCCTCGACCCGGGCGTGGGCGTGTGCGGCAAGGAAGGCCAGAGCGTGCCGGTCGGCGTGGGCCAGCCGACGCTGCGCATCGATGGGGTGACGGTGGGCGGTACCGCCTGAGTGTCAAGGTAATTAACCAACGCAGCTCTCATCGTTGGCTTCACCGTCGTCCCCGCGCAGGCGGGGACCCAAGCCGGGTATCCGAAGTCGATATTGTTGAAGCGTTCGAGTTGCTTCCCATGCCGTGCTCAGCGCCGCAGGGCGAGGTCGAGCAGCAGCATGAGCAGCAGCGCGAACGCGACGCTTTTCCAGAAGGTGACCGGGCTGCGCTCGATCAGCGGCGCGCGGGTGCGCTGCAAAAAGGCGCGGTTCGGGTGGTGCAGGTCGAAGACGAATTCGGCGGCATCCCGGTAGCGCGCGTGCGGGTCGATACGCACGGCCTTGCGCAGCGCTTCGTCGACCCAGGCGGGAATGCCGGCATCGTGGTCGCGCGCGGGCGTATAGGCCAGCTTGCGCTGCGCCGCCCGGCTCTTGGCTTGCGGGATGCGCACGTCGTAGGGCAGGTGCCCGGTCAAGAGCTGGTAGGTGAGTACGCCCAGCGAAAACACATCCGACTGCACCGTGCCCGGCTCGCCGAGGAAGTATTCGGGCGCCGCGTACAGCGCCGCGCCGGCCAGCGTGGCGGCGGGCGCGCCGGGCGCCATCTCGCGCACGCCGGCCACGCTGGCCGCGCCGAAGTCGATCAGCTTCACGGTGCCCGCCGCATCGATCATGATGTTCTCGGGGCGGATGTCCTGGTGCAGCATCTCCAGCCGGTGGAAGGCGCGCAGGCCTTTCGCCACCTGGTCGACGATGCGGCGCACCGCGTCCAGGCCGGGGCGGCCGCGGTCGCGCATCTTCTGCGCCAGCGTGGCGCCTTCGATGTATTCGGTGACCAGGTAGATGCTGCTGCGCGGGCGTCCCGCCGGCGCCGGCTTGACGACATGCGGGCTGTCGATGCGGCGCGCGATCCACTCTTCCATCAGGAAGCGCTCGACGTACACCGGATCGCCCTGCAGGTCGATCGACGGCGCCTTGATCGCCACGCTTTGCCCGCTGTCGAGATCGAGCGCCAGATACAGGTGGCTGCGGCTGCTGCCGTGCAGCGTGCGCAGGATGCGGTAGCCGTCGAACTCGGCCCGCGGCGCGAACTGCGGCGGGAAGGGCAGGGCCGCCATCTTCTGCACCAGCTCGTCGGCGGCGTGGTCCTGCAGGCTGTCGATGCGCACCAGTTGCACCGTCAGGTTGTCGAGACTGCCGTTCTCCAGGGCGCGCGCCACCAGCAGGCGCGCTGCCGCGTCCAGGTCGGCGCCGTCCGCCAGCGCGCGCTGCACGTCGGCCGCGCCGACGTGCTCGTAGACGCCGTCGCTGGCCAGCATGAACAGGTCGCCCGGCTCGACCGGCTCGCTGCGGTAGTCGATTTCCAGGTGGGCATCCACGCCGAGCGCGCGCGCCAGATAGCTCTGGCCCGGCGCGAGCGAGACGCGGTGGTCGGTGGTCAGCTGTTCCAGGACGTCGCGGTGCACACGGTAGATGCGGGTATCGCCCACGTGGAACAGGTGCGCCGTGTTGGACTTGACGACCAGCGCCGACAGCGTGCAGACGTAGCCGCGGTCCTTGTCGTAGCGGCCCTGGCTTTGCCGGGTCTGCGCGTACAGCCAGGCATTGGTGGCCGCCAGCACGCGTTCCACCGACGTCTTCACCGACCACGCATCCGAGGTGCAGTAGTAATCCTCGAGCAAGGAGGCGACCGCCGTTTCGCTGGCCACCTGGCTGACGTCGCTGCTGCTGATGCCGTCGGCCACGGCCAGCGCGACGCCCTTTACGGCCAGCTGGCGGTCGCGCGGCACGCAACTGCCGTGGAAGTCCTGGTTGACCGGCTTGCGGCCACGCTCGCCATGCTGGCCGATCGAGACCTGCAATCGGGAAGCCATCGTCATACGCCGCGCGACGAGTAGCGACGCACGCGTCAGTGTGCCTGGAACGAGCGCTTGGCCGCCGTCCTGACGTGCGTGGAATACAGCGTCAGGCCGGTGAAGGCGAGGCCGCCCACCAGGTTGCCCAGCACGGTCGGCAACTCGTTCCAGATCAGGTAGTCCATCAGCGTGAAGTGCCCGCCCATCATCAGGCCGAACGGGAACAGGAACATGTTCACCACCGAGTGCTCGAAGGCCATGAAGAAGAACAGCATGATCGGCATCCACATCGCCACGACCTTGCCGCCGACGGTGGTGGAAATCATCGCGCCGACCACGCCCATCGACACCATCCAGTTGCACAGCATGCCGCGGATGAACAGCGTCAGCATGCCGGCCGCGCCATAGGCCGCGTAGCCGATGGTGCGCTTTTCGCCGATCTGGGCGACGGTCTGGGCGATCTTGCCGCCATCCGTGTTGAAGCCGAACGTGAACATGTAGGCCATCAGGCAGGCCACCGTCAGCGCGCCGAGGAAGTTGCCCACGAAGACGACGCCCCAGTGCTTGAGGATGCGGCCGACGGTGACGCCGGGGCGCTTGTCGATCAATGCCAGCGGCGTCAGCACGAACACGCCGGTCAGCAGGTCGAAGCCCATCAGGTACAGCATGCAGAAGCCGACCGGGAACAGGATCGCGCCGATCAGCGGCACGCCCGTGGCCACCGAGACGCTCACCGCGAACACCGCGGCCAGGGCGAGGATGGCGCCCGCCATGTAGGCGCGGATCAGCGCATCGCGCGTCGCCATGTAGATTTTCGACTCGCCCGCGTCCACCATCTTGGTGACGAATTCCGAAGGAACCAGATATGCCATGCAGCTTCACCTTTCGCGGCCCGCAGGCCTGTTGATGTGTTGGTTATTCAAGAAGAGCAAAAAGAATGCCTGCCGCGGGGGGGCGCCCGCCGCGCGCGGCGTCGGTCCCTGCCACGGTGCGTCGCAGCGCAGTGGACGCCGCCGTGACGCGCCTGTAGGCGCGGACAATGAGCAGCGCCTGACAACCGGTGCCGGCTTAGAACGGCTTATAGGGAAGGAATTTGCCATCCAGCGTGATCACGGCGCGCTCGCCGCCGTCCGGATCGGCTTCCTTGCGGACGTCGAGGCGGAAGTTGATCGCACTGATGATGCCGTCGCCAAACTGCTCATGGACCAGCGCCTTCAGCGTCGTTCCATACACTTGCACCATCTCGTAAAATCGGTAGATGGTCGGGTCGGTGGGCACGCCGCCGGGGATGCTGCCGCGCAGCGGCACCGACTGCAGCTGCTTGGCGTCGGCCGCGCCGAGTTCCAGGCGCTCCGCAACCAGCGCTGCGGCAGCCGCAGGCAGGGCGTGCTGGCCGAGCAGTGCGGCCGTGACGTAGGCGACGTGCAGGCCGGTTCCCTCGGCGATGGCGGCCCAGGTCAGATCCTTCAGCGCCTTGCTGGTGATGACACGTGCGGTGAGTGCCGTGCGAGCGTCTTGCGTTACGTCCGAATGCAACATGATGGCTTCCTTTATGGGATGGAGGACTGGGGATTGAATGCGATAAATTCATCATCCCGGGTTTTCATAAAGGGGTCCAATACGCGGTTAGAATGGTAACGATAAGAAAAACTAATGGTCACTTATGGAGCTGCGCGCACTAAAATATCTCATCGCAGTCGCCGAGCACGGCAATTTCACGCGCGCCGCGGAGGCGCTGCATGTGTCGCAGCCGGCCCTTTCCCAGCAGATCCTGCAGATGGAAGACCGTCTGCGTACCGTCCTGCTCGACCGCAGCGGACGCACCATAAAGGTGACGGATGCCGGGCAAGCCTATATCGCCCATGCGCGGCGCGCGCTGTTCGAACTGGAATCGGGCAGGCGGGCGATACACGATGTGCGTGATTTGTCGCGCGGGGCGGTGCGGCTGGCCATGACGCCGACCTTCACCGCCTACCTGATCGGGCCGTTGGTGGCCGCCTTCCACGCCCGGTTTCCGGCCATTACAGTGAATGTCCTCGAAATGTCGATGGACACGATTGCCGCCGCCATCGAAGCGGATGAAGTCGACCTCGGCATCGCCTTCGAACTGGGGCGTTGCGCGGACATCGACAGCCTGCCCCTGTTCACGGAAAAATTGAGTGTGGTCGTCGCCGACAACCATCCCTGGGCCGGGCGGGCTGCGCTCGATGTCGGGTCACTCGCGGATGGGGAGCTGGCCTTGCTCACCAAGGATTTCGTGACGCGCACCCACGTCGACAACTATCTGCAGGCATTCGAGGTGGCGCCGAAGGTGGCAGTGGAAGTCAATACGATCAGCGCTCTGGTCGAGATCGTCCGGCACAGCAAGTTGTTGACGATCTTGCCGGAGGCGATCGCAGGACAAGCGGCGGGACTGTGCAACCTGCCGCTGGCGCCACCGCCGCCGCCGCGCACCGTCATGCTGCTGCGGCGCAAAGGTGCGTACCAGAGCGCGGCGACTCGCGCGCTCGCGGACGTCATCGAGCGTGAAGCCGTGCACTGGATTTTTTGAGGCTGGGTACGAACGGCTGGATGCGGACCAAGGCGACTTGTAGGCTCGTCAACCGCTACGTTCAGTGCTGAAACGTCGATGCGGCCGCTTCTGGTCGCTTGCTGCCGTTGCGTTTACGGCGGTATTCGACCCGAAGCGGACTTAGACAAAGTCAGTGAGGAGGATGCTTTAGAGCTACAAACTACGACGCGCACTCCCTTCGCATTTCATTCGAGAGTTAAGGTGTCTCGTTAGCTGATGCCGGTGTGGGATTGAATTCCTGCGACGACACCACTCCCGCGATTTTCCAGCCATCGGCTGTGTGGACCACCAGCCAGCTCTCCTTGCCCCACATTTTTTTGTAATTGCCATTAACGAAGGAATAGTCGAACCATACCTGCCCTACATCGCCGTCGCTTTCGATGCGTACGTTCGACACAATCTCGTCGACCTTCGTCTCGAGCTTCGCAATAGCACTGATAAATTTACGCGGGGTTGTTGAATAGAGCTTCGAAGGCCGCTTCATTTGCGGTTGGGGCCGGTTTGCGTAGAGACGTTCAATACTGGCGTCGGTTGTTACGCCGGTAAAGGTAACATCCTCTTTCATGAAAAGGTTTAGAAATGCTTCCTCGTCTTTGTTGACTATGGCAGAACGAAAGTTTTCAATCACATGTTCGATTTGCGCCTTGCTGTCTGCAGCCTGCGCCACCGCATGGCGCGGCGAGATTGCCAATCCTCCGAGTATCAAGGTTACAGCTAAAAAACGGTTCATTATTCCCCCAGAGTTATTAATATCCCCTGCTTAAGGACGGAGCTGGCGGATATATATAAATGCCGGCTTTTGGCTATTTCCGGTCGGTCGAACCAGCATAACAGGTTGCCAAGGCGAAAAACTCGCCAACTGTCACGACAGACAGCTCCGGACACAGTCAATCCGATCTCCGGCAACTGCCGAGTCAACGCGACATGACTAGGATATACCCATGTAGCCGACGCACGTCGGGCAGCCAATGCCGCTACACTGGTGATTGCCATTCACTGCAAGCCTGCCGGCACCATTGCAGGCAGCGACTTCTCACGGAAATCGATATGCACCGGACCCGCTCGCGCAGTTGCCGTGCCTCCCACACACACCGTACGCCACCCATCCTGCTGGCCTGCCCAGCCAGATGGCAAAGCGCGGCGTGTGCAACGTGGTCTCGGTGCTGGGCAGCGAAACCACCGTCAAATTGCCGCCGGCCAGCGTCGACTTGGCAATCATGGTCGATGTCTATCACGAGCTCGCCTATCCCTTGGAGGTCCTCGACAGCATCGTCGAGGCCCTGAAGCCGGGCGGGCGCGTCGCCTTCGTCGAATACCGGGCCGAGGATCCGGCAGTCGCGATCAAGCCGCTGCACAAGATGAGCGAGCCGCAGGTACGCCGTGAAGCCACGGCGCATGGCCTGAAGTGGGAACGCAGCATCGAATCGTTGCCGAGCCAGCACGCGATCGTGTTTCGGCAGCGTTGAGTGCTTTTACGACGAGAATGAATTTCTTGGTCGTTCTCAGTCAAGCGCTGTACCAGGTACAGTCAAAGTTGCCATGGACAGGTGGGACGCTTCCCGTTGACGGCGGCGTGCCTTGGACACGCTCGGCAGCATGCTCAGCGGTACGGCAACGTGGATGGCGATCAGCCACCACAGGCTGTGCGTGAACGCATACCCCAGCGTGAATGCGAAGGCCGACACGATCGATCCGACGAACTGTTTGGGATTCTGGTACCCGTGCCCGATGCCGTAGGCCAGCGCGGAAATGACGACGGCCAGCGCGAGGCCGGTGTGCGGCGTCAGTACCAGCAGCAGGAAGCCACGGTACAGGATTTCCCAGGCCGCCGTCATCAGGCTCATGCTGGCCGCGAAGGCCAGCGTTTCCAGCGTCGTGTTCGGCCAGGGGAAGGGTGCCTCCAGCAGCTTGCGTTCGCTTTCGGCGCGCGCCTGCGGGGTTTGCCTGGCTTCCATGACCAGAGCGGCGCCAACCAATCCCGCCATCAAGACCGCCGCGAACAGCAGGCCCCATGCGCCGGCCGGCGACAGCGGCAGGTCGAAGCCGAGGTCGTGCAGCCCGTGGCCGTTGTACGCCATGGCGATGGCCAATACCGCGAGCATCACCAGCACGCCGCGGCTCATCAGCCAGTAGCGGCGCATCGGCGTGCGCTCGGGTCGTTCGGCGCGTGGCCGCAGGCTGCGCCACAGGTTCAGGCCGGGGCCGATGAGGATCAGGTAAAAAGCCAGCAGAAAGGTAAGCAGCGGGGCGAGCAAAGTGGCGATCATCGTGGTGTCGGGCAGTGGCGCGCAAGGGATGGCGATAGGGTACCGGCTGCGTTCGACTATACATGGCGAGAGGCGGGCGAAATCTCACGCTTTGTCGCAAGCCGCGGAAAATCGCCTGGACCAGCGCCCGGCATGAAAAAGCAGCATGTAGGCTGCGCCGCATTGGAACGGACGACAACCGCCACTCGACGGCGCCAGGCTGGGCCGTCGAGTGGCGAGCGGGACTTGCTGCGCCTGCCAGGACTGCTTCTCAGTTAAATTTCAGAATCGCATTTCAAAATGTGTACCGCGCCCCCAGTGTGTAGTAGCGCCCGCGTGCGCCCTGGTAATCCAGCGGGTTGTACGACGTGGCGCCGTAGGTCAGCAGATCGAGCGGCGCGGTCTTGTCGAACAGGTTCTCGATCGAGCCGAACACTTCCCACTGCGGCAGCGGTTTCCAGCGCGCCACCAGGTCGACCGTGGTGAACGAGGCCAGCGCGCAGCCGGCCGGGGCGTCGGCGCCGTTGGCGTAGTGGCTGGCGCAGCCGTCGGGATCGTCCTTGAACAGGGTGTTGTCGATGCGGCCGCGGTAGTTGAGGTTAGCCGATACGCGCCAATCGTTGCGGTCCCAGCCGAAGCGCAGGTTGGCGCGGTGGTCCGGCGTGCCCGAGCAGTTGGAGATGTCGCAGTTGCCGTGGGTGCCGGCATAGTCGCGCGAGGTGCCATCCAGCTCGGTGCGCCGGAACTCGAACATGTGCGTGTACTTGAGGTCGACGCTCAGGTTGCCGTAGTTTTCCGGCAGGCGGTAATTGTAGCGGGCGTCGAGGTCGATACCGCGCACCTTGGTCTGGGCCGAGTTCACGTAGCGCGTCTGCACTGCGGTGATGGCGCCGGGGTCGCCGGGAATGTTGCTGATGCTGCCCGGATCGCGCGTGACGCTGCCGGCGGCGATGGCGCTGTCCACCTGCTCCTGGTTGATCTCGTTCTTGCGCTTGATCTGCCAGTAGTCGACCGAGATGCTGGCGCGCGGGATCGGGTCCCAGATGGCGCCGACGTTGAAGCTGCGCGAGCGTTCCGGCGACAGGTTCGGGTTGGGCGAGGTGATCAGCGCGATCGATGCCGGGTTGCAGGCGCTGGTCACGCCCAGCGCGCAGCGCAGCGGGTCGGACGCGGTGGAAAAAGCGGCCAGGCCGCCGACGCCGTTCTCGGCCGGGCTGGGCGCGCGGAAGCCGCGCGCGAAGGTGCCGCGCAGGGCGAATTCGCGTACCGGGGTCCATTTCAGGCCGGCTTTCGGCGTGTACGAATTGCCGACGTCGGTGAAGTGGTCCCAGCGGATCGCGGCCGAGGCTTCCAGGTTGTAGGGCAGCGGCGCCAGGCCCTCGCCGTACAGCGCGAACACGTTGCGTGCGCCGGAATAGGCCGAGTAGCCCAGGCCGATGATGTTGCCGCGCTCGGTGCCGGTGGTGGGCCGCAGTTCGGTCATTTCGTGGCGGAATTCGGCGCCGACTGCCAGGCCCAGCGGGCCGCTCAGGTAGGGCATGTTCTCGAACTCGCGCGTGGCCTTGACGTCCCACTGGCCGACCTTGCTGTTGGCGCTGTTGCCGATGCGCGGCGACAGCGCCGCGTACAGGGCCGGCGAATTCAGGCTGGCGTTCTCGCCGATGCGCCAGAAGGTACCCGGCGGCAGCGCCGCATACGCCGGGCTGCTCAGCGCCGCCGCCACGTTGGCCGGGCTCGGGTCGAGCAGGGCATAGGCGACGTCGCGCTGCAGGTAGCCGCTCTGGACGTTGTTGACGTGGTTGTGCGAGAACAGCAGCGCGCTGTCCCAGTCCCAGCCGTAGTTGGTGCCCTTGGCGCCGCCGATCCAGCGCACGAAGTTGGAGCCGATGTTGGACACGCGCGGGCCGACGTCGGCGGCCAGGTAGCGCAGCCGCGCCGCCCTGCCGAAGTACGGGTTGTCCGGATGCGTCGGCCCGAACTGGATGGTGGCGTTGTTGACCGGACCGCCGGGATAGCCGACCGAGCCGCTGATGCCGGACGGCGTGGTCTGGGAATCGGTCTGGCTGGTGTAGTAGTTGAATTCGCTGTACGCCTGGATGTCGGGCGTGGCCTGCCAGGTGCCCTTGAGGAAGAAGCTGATGTTTTCCTGCTTCGGCTCGACCTCGCTGTATTGCTGGCTGGCGTCGATCAGGCAGCCGCCGCCGGGGTCGCCCTGCGGGTGGTTGGTGAAGTTGCCGCAGGCGGCGCCGGGAAAGGTGCGGGTGAAGCCCGGCCCGGCCAGGTTGCCGCGGTTGTAGTAGTTGAAGATATCGGCCGGATTGCGCACGTTGCCGTTGATGGCGCTGCCGGCGGCGCCGGTGTTGGGGATGATGGCGCCGGTGCCGCCCAGGCCCTCGACCGCGGAATAGCCCCACGGACGTAGGTCGGCGCGGCCGATCCAGTCGCGGTCGCTACGGTCGCGGTAGCTGGTCTCGTCGAATTTCTTGTATTCGATGCTGAACAGGACGTTGTAGCGGTCGCTGTCCAGGCTGCCGACGCCCTTGGTGAAGGCCAGGTTGGTGCGCTTGCCGTCCCATTCCTCGGAGGTGCCGCGCGAAAAGCGGAAGGTGTTGCCCTGGTAGTCGCGCCGCAGGATGACGTTGACCACGCCGGCGATGGCGTCGGAACCGTAGATGGCCGAGGCGCCGTCCTTCAGCACCTCGATGCGGTCGACGGCGTCGCTGGGGATCACGTTCAGGTCGGAGAACTGCTTCTGGCCGTCGTCGGCCAGGCCGTAGGGCGCCATGCGGCGGCCGTTGAGCAGCACCAGGGTCGAGGCCGCGCCCAGGCCGCGTAGCGAGATGCCCGAGGCGCCGGCGGCGAAGCCGTTGCCGAAGGTGGTCGGCACCGAGCCCTGGTTGTCGACCGCCAGGGTCTGCAGCAGTTCGGCCACGGTGTTCTTGCCGGAACGCTCGATGTCGGCGCGGTTCACGGTGATCACCGAGGAGGCGGTCTCGGCTTCCGAGCGGCGGATGTTCGAGCCGGTGATCTCGACGCGCGCGATCGGTTTCGGCGCCGCGTCCTGGGCGACGGCCGGCGGCAGCGCCAGCAGCGTCAGGCCGATGGCGCCGCCGCCCGCGAACAGGCGCCGTATCGATCGGGATATCGGGGTTTCAGTCATGTCCAGACTCCAGTGACGTAGGGTTGCAAGGAAGGATGCAGCCCAACAGCGCGCCAGTCGGCCGGGGCTCGATGCCACTTTTGCATCGGACGCGATGCGCGGACTGACATCTCTCAAGCGTGTCCGGCACCGCGCGATTCGCTGTCGGCTTCACGCAACCGATCGTCCGGACCACGCGGGGGCAATCGACGGATAAAGAGCTTGCCAATCTTTACGGGTTGTTGTTATAGTCGTCCGACACTCTGGACACGCCATGCACCCGACCGCCTTCTTTACCTTTTATTTTTGGTTTAGCCATTCCGGCCCGACGGCGGTGGAGTAGCGGCAGGTTCACGCGACAGCAGAACAAAAGTCCGACACGAGATTCCAGAAAAACCGCCAGCGATGGCGGTTTTTTTTTATTCAAGCCCCCACACATTCGAGAAACGGAGAACCGCAATGCCTCGCACCGACGACCTACGCATCCGCGAAATGAAGGAACTGACGCCGCCCTCGCACCTGATCCGCGAATTCCCGGTGACCCCGGCGGCCGAGCAGACCGCGTCGCAGGCGCGCGTGGCGCTGCACCGCATCCTGCATGGCCAGGACGACCGCCTGATGGTGGTGGTCGGCCCGTGCTCGATCCACGATCCGCGCGCCGCGCTCGAGTACGCGCGCCGCCTGGCCGCGCAGCGCACCCGCTTCGCCGGCGAGCTCGAGATCGTGATGCGCGTGTATTTCGAGAAGCCGCGCACCACGGTCGGCTGGAAGGGCATGATCAACGACCCGTTCATGGACAACAGCTTCCGCATCAACGACGGCCTGCGCATGGCGCGCGAGCTGCTGCGCGACATCAACGAACTCGGCCTGCCGGCCGGCACCGAATTCCTCGACGTGATCAGCCCGCAGTACATCGCCGACCTGATCAGCTGGGGCGCGATCGGCGCCAGGACCACCGAATCGCAGGTGCACCGCGAGCTGGCGTCCGGCCTGTCGTGCCCGGTCGGGTTCAAGAACGGTACCGACGGCAACATCAAGATCGCCGCCGACGCCATCAAGGCAGCGTCGCAGCCGCACCACTTCCTGTCCGTGACCAAGGGTGGCCACTCGGCGATCGTGTCGACCGCCGGCAACGAGGATTGCCACATCATCCTGCGCGGCGGCAAGGCCCCGAACTACGACGCCGCCAGCGTTGAGGAAGCTTGCAAGCAACTGGCCGCCAACGGCCTGGCCGGGCGCCTGATGATCGACGCCTCGCACGCCAACAGCAGCAAGAATCCGCAGAACCAGGTGCCGGTGTGCGCCGACATCGCACGCCAGGTGGCCGGCGGCGAGGAGCGCATCGTCGGCGTGATGGTCGAATCGCACCTGGTGGGCGGAAGACAGGACCTGGAGCCGGGCAAGGAATTGACGTATGGCCAGTCGGTGACCGACGGCTGCATCGACTGGGAGACCAGCGTGAACGTGCTGGAGGGATTGGCGGCGGCGGTGCGCCAGCGGCGCTTGCGGGAGTATGCGTGACCGTGCGCGTGTTACCCAACCGTCGTCCCCGCGCATGCGGGGACCCATGCTGAGCTTCCAAAATCGATTCGACAAGGCACCTCGGTACTTTTTCTATACCGAATTCTGAAATTTCGTATGGGTCCCCGCCTGCGCGGGGACGACGGGGAGCGGGCGGCTGATTGAACGCAGCTCCCGACGATGCATAAGCAAAAACGCCGCCGGCAGTGCTGCCGGCGGCGTTTTTTTACGCTCGATCGATCAGAAGCGGTAGGTCAGGTTGGCATACACGAAACGCCCGTACGAGTCGTACACCTGCGGGAAGGTATTGCCGTTGCCGTAGCTGCCGGTCACCGAGCTCGACGAGGCCAGCGGCGGGTCCTTGTCGAACAGGTTGTTGATGCCCAGGCTCAGCGACAGCTTGCGGTTGAAGCGGTAGATGCCGCTCAGGTCGAGGTAGCTGCGCGAGGACAGGTGGTCGTCGCGCTGCGTGTCGAGCTCGCCGGCCAGCTGCGGATTGCTGTCGAGCATGTCGTTCTTCACGCGGTCGAAGTAGCGCCAGGTGACGGACATGTCGAAGTTGTACGGGCTGGACCAGGTCAGGCGCGCCTTGTGGCGCCATTTCGGGGCCGGGGTGCCGCAGGTGGCGCCGAACAGGCCGGCGCAATCGTAGCTGCCGGTGCCCGGCAGGTTCTCGACGGTATAGCTGCGCAGGTAGGTGCCGTTCAGCGTGAAGTCCAGGCCGCCGTAGCTGTGCGGCAGTTTCATGCGGTAGCTGGCGCCCAGGTCCAGGCCCGAGGTGCCTTGCGAGCCGATGTTGGTGGTGCCGGCTTCGACGTAGCCATTGGTGGTCAGCCACAGCGAGCCGAGCTGGTCGCGGTGGATCAGGCCGCAGTACAGCGGATTGCCGGTGGTGAGGCACTGGGTGAACACGCTCTGCGCGTTCACCGACTGGATCGCGTCCTCGATCTTCAGCTTGAACGCGTCCAGCGTGATGGTCAGGTTGCGGGTCGGCTCGATCACCAGGCCGACGGTGTAGGTGTCGGCGGTTTCCGGCTTGACGTTGGGGTTGCCGCCGGTGCGGCCGTTGTACTGGTTGGTCGAGTTCTCGGTCAGCTGGCCGTACAGCGCCGCCGGCAGGCCGGTGTTGGCGCACTGGGCCTGCGTGGCCTTGGGCGCGCTGCCTTCGCACGGGTCGTCGGTCGGGCCGGCCAGCACCACCGATTGGCCGGTGTACAGTTCGAAGATGTTGGGCGCGCGCACCGCGCGCTGGGCCGAGCCGCGCACGCGCAGCGCCTCCACCGGCTGCCAGTCGAGGCCCAGGCCCCAGGTGTTGGTCTTGGCGTCGGTGCTGTACTGCGAGCGGCGGTAGGAGCCGTTCAGTTCCAGGCGCTTGGCGAAGGCCATGTTGTCCAGCAGCGGAATGCGCACTTCGCCGAAGGCTTCCTTGACGTTGTACGAACCGGCCACCGCCGGCGAGGCGCCGCCGGCGCCGGACAGGTCGCCGGTCTGGTTTTCGTAGTCGGGCTCGTACGACAGCTTCTCGACGCGCTGCTCGTAGCCGAACGAGACGCCGACGCCGTTTTCCGCGGTCGGCAGCTTCAGGCCGTAGCGGCTCAGGTCGGAGCCGATGTTGATGCCGAACACGCTCTGCTGGGTGAAGCCGCCGGTGGAGCCGCTGGCGCTCAGGTAGTCGAGCGCGGCCTGGGTCACGCCGCCCTGCTTGAACAGGTTGTAGGGCACGCAGGCCGGATCGCTGCCGTTCAGGAACGAACGGCATACCGGGTTGCCGTTGGCGTCGGGCACCACGTCCAGCGCGCGGCCGATCAGGCGGGTGGAAAAGTAGCCGGTCGAGCGGTCGTTGTGGTTGACGCGCGCGAACTGGCCGAACACGTCGTAGCTCCAGTCGCCGACCGTGCCCTTCACGCCCAGCACTTCGCGGAACGACATGTCGCTGATGTTGTTGTTGCGCGGGCCGCCTTCGACGTTGCGCTTGCCGACCGAGACGGTGACCGTCTGGCCCGGCCGCGTCAGGCCGAGCGCGGTGCGCCAGGCGGCGTTGAGCAGCGGGTTCTCGTAGGCGATGGTGGCTTGCTGGCCGTAGAAGATGCCGCCCGGGGCGATCTGGGCGTCGGTGGTGTTGTTGTGGAAGTTGAACTCGCTGTACAGGCGCGCGTTCTCGCTGATGTCGTAGTGCAGCGTCGAGTTGATGTTGTATTCGTCCGACGGGCGCTGGAAGAAGTTCAGCGGGCCGAAGTTGTAGGCGTCGGTGGCCGAGACGTAGCGGCGCGGGTTGCCGCTGGCGTCCGGCGTGAAGGCGCCCACGCGCGGGATCGAGGTGCCCGAGCCGGAGCAGGCGAAGCCCGGGTCGGAGGCGCCCAGCGAGCAGCTGGAAAAGTCGCGCTGCGATTGCAGCAGGGCGTCGGTGTGGCGGTGCGACACGAAGAAGGTGGCGTTGCCCTTGTTGTCGGCGAAGTTGGCGCCGGCCAGCAGGCTGAAGTCGTAGCGCTTGCCGTCGAAGTTGCGGTTGCCCGGCAGCGGATAGCCCTTGGCGGCGACCACGGCCGCGGCTTCGTCGTTGTGCTGGCGGTGGTTGGCGCCGGAGGCGTTGGCTTCCAGTTCGACGCCGGTGAAGTCGTCCTTGAGGATGAAGTTGACCACGCCGGCCACCGCGCCCGAGCCGTACACGGCGCCGGCGCCGCCGGTGAGCACGTCGACGCGGCGGATCAGTTGCGACGGGATCTGGTTCAGGTCGGCCGCCGTGCTCAGCACGCTGCCGGCCGGCAGGCGCTTGCCGTTGACCAGCACCAGCGTGCGCTGGGCGCCCATGCCGCGCAGGTCGACCGTGGCGGTGCCGCTGGCGCCGTTGGAGATGGCGGCGCCCTGCGAGGCGAACACTTGCGGCAGGTTGTTCATCAGGTCTTCGGCGTTGCGCACGCCGTCGATCTTGATGTCCTTGGCGCTGAGCGTGGTGACCGGGCTGGAGCCTTCGGTGTTCAGCGAGGGAATGCGCGAGCCGGTGACTTCGATGCGCTGCATCGGCGCCGCCGGCGCGCCGTCCTGGGTGTCCTGCGCGGACGCGACCGTCGCGCCGAGCGCCATGCCGCCGGCAAACATCAAACGTACCGACCGAGATAAAACCTTTTCCGCCATCATTGTCTTGAGCCCCTTCTGAGTCCGGGCGGCGCCAGCGCGAGCGCCACCGCAGGAATCGTCGTGTTGGATTATCGCCTTCCTTTTTGGAAGGATTTTATTTGCTACACGACAATAAAAACATTGGCGAAAAGCAAAGTCAATGAAGCTTTATCACATATGTATAAATACAACGAAAATAGAACAATATATTTATATATGCGATAAAAATTAAACTAAATTTGGAAAATATAAAAATAATTGAAATTTAATTTGCTTTTGTTTGGTGCATTACAAATCGGCTTTTGTTCAATCGAGGTGCATACATGCACCAAATAAAACGGGGCGGTGATCGCTCACCGCCCCATGGTCATACCGCTGCCGGATCAGGCATCAGAACTGGAAGCGCGCACCCAGCTTGAAGTAGCGGCCGATGGCGCCGCTGGCATCCATCGGGTTGTAGCTCAGGCCTCCGTAGGTCAGCGGATCCAGCGGTGCGATCTTGTCGAACAGGTTCGAGATCGAGCCGTACAGTTGCAGGTTCTTCGACACGTTGTAGCGGGCCGACATGTCGATCGTGGTGAACGAGGCCAGGCGGCAATTGCCCGGCGCGCCGGAACCGTTGGCGAACAGCGAGGCGCACTTGTCGCCGGCAAAGTAGGTGTTCTCGATGTCGGCGCGGTAGTTGGCGGTCAGGGTCACGCCGAAGCCGTTGCGGTCCCACGAGGCGTTGGCGCTGATCTTGTCCTTCGGCGTGCCGGCGCAGTTCGAGGTGTCGCAATTGCCGTGGGTGCCGGCGTACTGGTAGCGGGTGCCGTTCTTCTCGGCGCGCACCCACGAGGCCACGTGGGTCCAGGTCAGGCCGGCGGTGGCGCGGCCCCAGTCGCCCAGCGGAATGCGCTGCTTGACGTCGAGGTCGATGCCCTTCACCTCGGTGAAGCTGGAGTTCTGGTACGGCGCATTCGACAGCAGCAGGGTGCCGGTGTTCGGCTGCACGACGCCGTTCACGACCAGGTTGTTGTCGTTGCGGATCGCGGTCGGCAGGGCGGCCGCCTCGACGTACGACAGCGGGTTGATCTCGTTGCTGCGCTTGATCTTCCAGCCGTCCAGCGAGAAGCTGGTGTTGGCCAGCGGATCCCAGACCACGCCCAGCGTCACGCCCTTCGAGGTTTCCGGCGACAGGTTCGGGTTGCCGACCTTGACCGCGCCGATGGTGATGGCGCAGTCGGCTTGCGTGGCGCCGCCGGCGGCCGGGACGCCGCCCGGGCAGCGGATCGGGTCGCGCACGGTGGAGTTGCCGGTGCTCTGGCTCTGGGCGCCGGATTCGGCCGGGCCCGGCGCGCGAAAGCCTTCCGAATAGGTGCCGCGCACGGCGAAGGTCTTCAGCGGAGTCCATTTGGCGCCGAACTTCGGCGTGGTCGACGAGAAGTTCTTGTACTTGTCGTAGCGGACAGCGGCGTTCAGCTCGACGCTCGGGAGCACCGGCGCCGCCACTTCCAGGAACACCGCCGAGACGTTGTCGTCGCCCTTGGCGGCCACGTACGAGGCGTTGATCGAACCGTCCAGCGTGCCCGACAGCGACGGGTTGTCCAGCTTCTGGCGGCGGTGTTCGGCGCCCACGGCCAGGCCGAGCGCGCCGCCCGGCAGCTGCATCAGCTCGCGCGACGCCTTGAAGTCGACGATGTCGAGCTGGGTGGTCGAGTGCGAGGTGGCGTTGGTGACCATGGCGGCGTACAGCGACGCCGGGTTGCGGCTGGCCTGGGTGCCGATGTAGTACGGGAAGTACTGGCTGGACGGGTTGCCCAGCGCCGCCTGCAGCACGCGCATGTTGATCATGTTGCTGTAGTTCAGGTCCAGCGCCGACTGCGAGTGCACCAGGGCGGTGTCGAAGTCCCAGCCGTAGCCTTGCCCCTTGAGGCCGACCACGAAGCGGCTGAATTCGTTGTCCGCCGAGCGCTTGCTGGCGCCGACGTCGAACATCGAGTAGCGCAGGCGCACGGCGGTGCCGTACGGATTCTGCGGGTGGCTGGCGGCCATCAGGATGGTGTTGCCGTAGTTGATCACGCCGGTCGGGTTGGCGGCGTTCGGCGGGAAGGCGACGGTCGAACTGGTCGACGGCGGCACCAGCGTGAATTCGGTGTCGCGCTTGGAATAGCCGGCCTCGGCGTAGAACTGCAGGCCGCCGTCCAGGTTCTTGGTGAAGCGGCTGTACAGGTTCAGGCCGCCGATCTGCGGCTGCATCGAGCGGAACTGGTCGGCGTACCACAGGCAGCCGCCGTTCGGGTCTTGCGCGGTGGTGACCGAGAATTGCGAGCAGCCCGGCAGCGAGACGTAGTTGCCGGTGGCCGGGTTGCGCAGGGCGCCGGCCGGGCTCGGGCTGGACGCGCCGGCGGTGATGTAGCCGGCCGCGAACTGGGTATTGGCGGCGTAGCCCCATGGGCGGATGTCGCCGTGGCCGATCCAGTCGCGCTCGGCGCGGTCCTTGTTCATCAGCTGGTGGTTGCCGTACACCTCGGCGTTGACCATGACGTTGTAGCCGTCTTCGTCCAGGCGGCCCTTGCCCCAGGTGAGGGCGGCCTTGCCCTGCTCGCCGTCGCGGTAGCGCGATTCGCCGGCCTCGGCCTTGAACACGGTGCCGGTGAAGTCCTTGCGCAGGATGATGTTGACCACGCCGGCGATGGCGTCGGCGCCGTAGGTCGAGGAAGCGCCGTCCTTCAGCACCTCGATGCGCTCGACCGCTTCCATCGGCACGGTGGACAGGTCGGTGAAGCTCTTCTGGCCGTCGTCGGCGCGCGCGAACGGCGCCATGCGGCGGCCGTTGAGCAGCACCAGGGTCGAGGTCGCGCCCAGGCCGCGCAGCGAGATCGCGGTCGAGCCCGCAGCAAAACCGTTGCCGAAGCCGGTCGGCAGCGAGCCGGCGCCGTCCGCGGTCAGTGTCTGCAGGTATTCCGAGACCGTGGCCTTGCCCGACTTCTGCAGGTCTTCGCGGCTGATCACCTGCACCGGAGAAGCGGTTTCGGCGGTGGCGCGCTTGATGCTCGAACCGGTGACTTCGACGCGCTGGATCGGTGCCTGCGAGGTCATGTCCTGCGCCATCGCCGGCAGGCCGAAGGCGGCATAGGCGAGGGCCAAGGAAACTGCTTGGGCGATTGCTTTCTTTTGGTGCATTCCTGTTCCAATCATGGGCTTTTTAAGTCTGGAAGCTGCTGGGATCGTTCCATTTTCGTCGCCGTTTCAAGCATGCATATGCCCGATAAGCCAATACGAAAACGCTGTCTCTCTCGATTTGCTGAGGGGCGCAAAATTTTCTCTCGGCGGGCTCATCAAACCATCTGTTCATGATTCATGTCAATACAATAGCCCTAGGTTATTGCGTGATTACAACAGATAGAAAACAGTCCCGGTCCAGGACCGCAAACGCATTTTTGCGATGCAGAAAGCCGAATCTGTTCTATAGTCCCGGATTCGACTCACCAGGAATCTCGATGCTCCCTTACCTCCTGCGGCGCCTGTGGCAGATGCTGCCGACCATGGCCGGCGTGGTCGTGCTGGTGTTCGTGCTGTTCAACTGGGTCGGCGGCGATCCTTCGTACCTGTTGGCCGGCAAGATGGCCGATGCGCGCGCCATCGCCAACATCCGCGCCCAGCTCGGCCTGGACCAGCCCTGGTTCGTGCAACTGGCGATCTTCGCGCGCCAGATCCTGACCTTCGACTTCGGCAATGCCTGGAGCACCGGCGAACCGGTGGCGCACATCATTGCCAGCCGCCTGGGACCGTCGCTGACGGTGCTGGTGCCGCTGACCGTGCTGGAGACGGTGCTCGGCATCGCACTGGCGCTGGCCATCGCCTTCGTGCGCGGCTCGCTCACCGACCGCCTGGTGATGGTGGCGTGCACGGCCGGCATGTCGGTCTCGATCCTGGTCTACATCATCGTGTTCCAGTACGGCCTGGCCTACAAGCTGGGCCTGTTCCCGGTGCAGGGCTGGGGCGAACGTTTCAGCGAGAACCTGCTGCGCTATGCCACGCTGCCGATCCTGATCGGCCTGGCGGTGTCGGTGGCGCCGACGCTGCGCCTGTTCCGCAGCTTCGTGCTGGACGAGGTCGCCCAGGACTACGTGCGCACCGCGCGCGCCAAGGGCTTGTCGGAACGGCGCATCGTCTGGGTGCACGTGCTGCGCAACGCCGCGATCCCGATCATCACCTACGTGATGGCCAACCTGCCGGCGCTGCTGATCGGCGCCTTTTTGCTGGAGCGCTTTTTCGGCATTCCCGGCATCGGACGCGAGGTGATCTTGGCGGTCGAGCGCAGCGATTTTCCGGTGATCAAGGCGGTGACGGTCTACGTCGCCATGGCCACCATGGTGTTCAACCTGCTGGCCGACCTGCTGTACCAGGCGGTCGATCCGCGCGTGCAGCTGAAATGAGGAGAGCGTCGTGTCGATGAATTATGCGGCGGCGTCCGGCCTGGCGCCGGCCACGTCGCCCGGCCTGTGGACGCTGGCCTGGCGCCGCCTGCGCGCCGACCGCGTCGCCATGGCGTCGCTGGCGGTGGTGGGGCTGTTCCTGCTGTCGGTGCTGCTGTCCGCCGCCGGCCTGGTCGCCGCCGACTGGGAGCGCGAGGTCGCCGTGAATTACGCGCCGCCGGGCTTCATCGGTCCCGATCCGGCGCTGGCGGCGCTGGCGCGGCCGCAGCCGCCGGCGCCGCCGAACGCCTTCGATCCTTTGCAACCGGACATCGAGGCGTTGCAGGCCGAGTTGCGCCGCGGCGCCGCCGCGCCCGTGGCCAGGGCCGCCACGCTGCCGTTCGGCGCCGACAAATGGGGGCACGACGTGCTGAAGAAGACCGTCAAGGGCGGCCAGACCTCGATCGTGGTGGGCCTGGTGGCGGCGCTGGTGGCGGTCGGCCTGGGCACGCTGTTCGGCGCGCTGTCCGGCTTCTACGGCGGCCTGGTGGACGACCTGTTCAACTGGTTCTACAACGTGTTCACCGCGATCCCGTCGATCCTGATGATCTTGACCGTGGCCGCGGTGCTGCAGACCAAGGGCGTGCTGAACATCGTGCTGATCCTGGGGCTGACCGGCTGGACCGGGCCCTACCGCCTGATCCGCGCCGAGTACATCAAGCACAAGGCGAGGGAATACGTGATGGCGGCCGACGCCATCGGCGCCTCGGACTGGCGCAAGATGTTCGTGCACATCTTCCCGAACGTGTCGCACGTGGCGCTGGTGCAGGTGTCGATCCTGGTGGTCGGCTTCATCAAGGCCGAGGTGATCCTGTCGTTCCTCGGCTTCGGCGTGCCGGTGGGGGTGGTCTCGTGGGGCAGCATGCTGAACGAGGCGCAGAACGAACTGATCCTGGGTAAGTGGTGGCAGCTGGCCGCCGCCGCCGGCGCCATGGCGCTGCTGGTGACGGCGTTTTCCCTGTTTGCCGATGCATTGCGCGATGCGCTCGATCCGAAACTGAAGTGATGCCATGAACGACCATACCGAACCGGGCGCACGCGGCGGCCAGCGCGACAGCCGGCATGCAGGCGCCATGCTGCTGGAAGTGCGCGGGCTGCGCGTGGCGTTTCGCACGGACAAGAAACACACGTTCGAAGCGCTCAAAGGCATCTCCTTCGGCGTGCCGGAAAACGCCACCGTGGCGCTGGTGGGCGAGTCCGGCAGCGGCAAGTCGGTCGGTTCGCTGGCCGTGATGGGCCTGTTGCCGCCGGAGACTGCGATCGTCGATCCCGCTTCCTCGATCCGTTTCGCCGGGCGCGAGCTGCTCGGCCTGCCGATGGCCGAACGGCGCGCGCTGTGCGGCAAGGACATCGCGATGATCTTCCAGGAGCCGATGTCCTCGCTGAACCCGGTGTTCACGGTCGGCTTCCAGATCGGCGAGGTGCTGGGCCGGCACATGGGCATGGACCGGCGCCGGGCGCGCGCGCGTACGCTGGCGCTGCTGGAGGAAGTCGGCATTCCGGACCCGGCCGTCAAGATCGACGCCTATCCGGGCCAGCTGTCCGGCGGCCAGCAGCAGCGCGTGATGATCGCGATGGCGATCGCCTGCGAGCCGAAGCTCCTGATCGCCGACGAGCCGACCACGGCGCTGGACGTGACCATCCAGAAGCAGATCATGGAGCTGATCGCGCGGCTGCAGAAGAAGCGCCGGATGGCGGTGCTGTTCATCACCCACGACCTCGGCCTGGTGGCGGAGATCGCCGACCGCGTGATCGTGATGCGCCACGGCGAGGTGCGCGAGGAGGGCGCCGCCGCGCGCGTGCTGGGCGACCCGCAGGACGCCTACACGCGCGCGCTGCTGGCTTGCCGTCCCCGGCTGGACAAGCGTCCGCTGCGCCTGCCGGTGATCGAGGACGTGCTGCAGGCGCGCGTGGTCGACGGCGCCGCCATGCCGCAGCGGGTGCGCGGCTATGCGCCGGGCGACGAGGAGGTGCTGGTGGTACGCAACCTGGCCAAGAGTTTTTATGTGCGCGAAGGGCTGTTCGGCAAGCGCGAGTTCCGGGCCGTCAAGGATGTCTCGTTCACGCTGGCGCGCGGCAAGACGCTGGGCGTGGTCGGCGAATCCGGGTCCGGCAAGACCACGGTCGGCCTGACCCTGCTGCGCCTGCACCGCGCCACCGGCGGCAGCGCGCTGTTCGACGGACGCGACCTGCTGGGCATGGACGAGCGCGCGTTCCGGGCCTATAAACGGCGCATCCAGATCGTCTTCCAGAACCCGTACGCGTCGCTGAACCCGCGCTTCACGGTCGGCCAGATCCTGCTGGAGCCGATGCGCATCCACCGCATCGGCAACAACGACGCCGGACGCATCGCCGAAGCGCGCCGGCTGCTGGACCGGGTCGGCCTGCCGCCGCAGGCCTTCGAGCGCTACCCGCACGAATTCTCCGGCGGCCAGCGCCAGCGCATCGCCATCGCGCGCTGCCTGACGATGCGCCCGGAAATCCTGGTGTGCGACGAATCGGTGTCGGCGCTGGACGTGTCGGTGCAGGCGCAGGTACTGAACCTGCTGCAGGACCTCCAGGACGAGTACAAGATGAGCTACATCTTCATCTCGCACGACCTGTCGGTCGTGAAATACATCTCCGACCGCGTGATGGTGATGCAGCACGGTAGCGTGGTCGAAATGGCCGACGCGGACGAGCTGTACCGCAACCCACAGCACCCGTACACCAAAACCCTCCTGGCCGCCATCCCGCGCGGAGTGCAAGCTTAGCCGGCATCAAACCGGGGTCAGAGCCCGAATCTGGGCAATTTCCCCAATTCGGGGTCAGAGCACAAGTGCGGCAAAATTCGGGGTCAGAGCACTTTGCCAACGCCGTCGAATAACCTGTTTCGTCGGCATACGACAGGGGAAATGCTGCCTTCAGCGGATGCGGTGGCTTTTGCTCTGACCCTGAATAGGCCCGCATTTGTGCTCTGACCCCGAATTGAAGAAATTGCTCGAAATCGGGCTCTGACCCCGGTTTGCTGTATGTCAAGCTGGCGCTGATGTTCAGGATCGCGTGCGATGATGGTTTTATTACATCGTCGAAGGATATTCCATGAACCAGAGCCAGCCGCAACGCCGCGATTTCCTGCGCTATGCCGCCAGTCTTGCCGCCTTGTCCGCGCCCGCCGTGCAGGCCGCGGCCAGCGAGAAGGATCGCATCACGTTCCCGCCGACCGAAGCCAAGTCCGAGAAGCCGGAAAAGACCGAGCCGCCGGGCGATCCGATGAGCGAGCGCGTCGGCGTGGCGATCGTGGGCGTGGGCCGGATCTCGGTCAACGAGATGCTGCCGGCGTTCGCGCAATCCAAGCATGCGAAGGTGGTGGCGCTGGTCAGCGGCGACCGCGCCAAGGCGCTCAAGGTGGCGCACCAGTACGATATCCCGGAAAGCGCGGTGCTCGACTACCGCGACTACGACAAGCTGGCGCAGATGCCGCAGGTGCAGGCGGTGTACATCGCGCTGCCCAACAGCATGCACGCCGAGTACACGGTGCGCGCGGCCCGCGCCGGCAAGCACGTGCTGTGCGAAAAGCCGATGGCCAACAGCGTGGCCGAATGCCAGCAGATGATCGAGGCCTGCCGCAAGGCCGGCCGCAAGCTGATGATCGCCTACCGCAGCCAGTACGAGCCGCTCGACCGCGAACTGGTCAAGATGATCCGCGACAAGAAGCTGGGCACGCTGAAGGAATTCATTTCGGTGAATTCGCAGAACATGGGCGACCCGCAGCACTGGCGGCTGAAGCGCGCGCTGGCCGGCGGCGGCCCGCTGCCGGACGTCGGCCTGTACTGCATCAATGCCGCGCGCTTCCTGAGCGGCGAGGAGCCGAACGAGGTGATGGGCAGCGTGGTGATGTCGCCCAACGATCCGCGCTTCCGCGAAGTCGAGGAATCCTGCCAGTTCGTGCTGCGCTTCCCGAGCGGCTTCGTGGCCACCTGCAGCACCAGCTACGCCTCGCACAAGTCGCAGATGCTGCGCCTGAACGGCTCGGACGCCTGGGCCGAGATGAATCCGGCCTACGCCTACAACGGCATCAAGCTGAAGGTGTCGCGCGTGGTCGACGGCAAGGAGCAGGGCAGCGAGATCCAGGCCGACGACAGGAACCAGTTCGCCGCCGAACTCGATCACTTCGCCCAATGCATCCAGCAGAACAAGGATGTGCACACCCCGGGCGAGGAGGGCTTGCAGGACCAGCGCATCATGGAAGCGATCTACGAATCGGCGCGCACGCGCAAGCCGGTCAAGCTGGCGGCGCCGGGACGTACGCGCGGGCCGGAGCCGCAGGACCAGGGCTGAGCGCATCCATCCCCATCGACGGCATCCGGTTCGCCGACGATCGCGCAAGCACAAAGTCCGCATGCCTGTTGTTGTGTTGTGGAAATACCGCGCTCGCCGCGGCATGCCCGGCCATAAGGCGGCCTCGGCCGTACGGGCGCGAAGCTTTTCCGCTACCATGACAGGATGGTCCAGCTCTCCCACCTCGTACACGTCCATGGCGCCTTGCTCGTGTTCGGCACCGTCCTGCTGGCGCAGGCCGGCCTGCCGATCCCGGCGTTTCCGGTGCTGGTGATCGCGGGCGCGCTGGCGGTGAAGGAGGGCGCCAACTGGCCCTTGTTCCTGGCGGCCAGCGTGCTGGCCTGCCTGATCAGCGATTATTGCTGGTTCCGTGCCGGAAGCTACTACGGCAAGCGCATCCTGCGCCTGCTGTGCAAGATCTCGCTGTCGCCGGACTCCTGCGTCAGCCAGACCGAAGACAATTTCAGCCGCTGGGGCGCCAAGTCGCTGGTGCTGGCCAAGTTCATCCCCGGCTTCAATACCGTGGCGCCGCCGCTGGCCGGCGCCCTGGGCGTCACGGCATCCCAGTTCTTGTGGCTGTCGACCGCCGGCGCGCTGCTGTGGAGCGGCGTCGGCATGGGATTGGGCGCCTGGTTCCACGACAGCGTCGACGAGGTGATCGCGCGCTTGCAGTCGCTGGGCGGCACCGCCCTGAGCATCGTCGGCGGCCTGCTGGCGCTGTTCGTGGTGCTCAAGTACGTGGAGCGCCGGCGCAACCTGGGCGCCGCCGAAGTGCTGCGCGTCACCATCGACGAGCTGAAGGCGATGCTGGAGGCCGGCCACGATCCGCTGATCGTCGATGCCCGCAGCGCCACCGGGCGCCAACTCGAGGGCGAGGGCATACCGGGCGCGCTGGCCTATGACGCCGCTACCCGGGCGTACCTGCTGGCCACGCTCGACCGCGAGCGCCACATCGTGGTGTATTGCGCTTGCCCGAGCGACATCACGGCAGCACGCGTGGCGCGCCAGTTCGTCAAGAACGGTTTTCATCGGGCGCGCGCGCTGCACGGCGGACTGGATGCCTGGCACGCCGCCTGCGGCGGCGTCGACGTGACGCTGGTCTCGAAGGCCGGCTGAACACGATCCTGCCGGCTGCGGCCCTGCTGTACAAGGCATGCCACTGCCTAGCCACGCTTTGCGCCAACGCAAATCCACGATGTACCATCCCCGTATCTTGGATGAGCGAGTTTGATATGTCACACAGGGTGGTAGTTCGACTACTCGATAACCAGCATACATATTCACGGATTCAGGTGAGGATTGTCGTTGGTTGTACCTAAACTACAATAAAAGCTTGCGCTAAAACCAATAAATCCTTAAGCTTGGGCCATTCGCTTCCTTGTTTCCGCCATGAACGCATTGCCCGCTTCCACCGCTTTCCAGCCATCCGCCGCCAGCTTGTACGACAGTCCGCGCTTGCTCGCCGACATCGGCGGCACCAATGCGCGTTTCGCGCTGGAACTGGGGCCGGGCCGGATCGAGCTGATCGACGTGCTGCCCTGCGCCGAACACGCCACCCTCGGCCACGCCGTGCGCGCCTACCTGGATGGCGATACCGTGCGCGCCGCCGCCTGCGGCACGGTGCGCCATGCCGCCGTCGCCATCGCCAATCCGGTGCTGGGCGACATGGTGCGCATGACCAATCACCACTGGGAATTCTCGATCGCGGCGCTGGGCGCCGAGCTCGGCTTCGAGTCCTTCATCGTGGTCAACGATTTTTCGGCGCTGGCGATGTCGCTGCCGCACCTGGCGGATGGCGACAAATGGCAGGTCGGCGGCGGCGCGCCGTGCCTGGGCGCGCCGATCGGCCTGGTCGGCGCCGGCACCGGCCTGGGCGTTTCCGGCCTGATCCCGGCGGAGCAGGGTGCGACCGGCGCGGGCCACTGGACCGCGTTGCGCAGCGAAGGGGGGCACGTGAGCTTTTCGCCGGCCGATGAAACCGAAGTCGCGATCCTGCAATATGCCTGGCGCGAATTCGAGCACGTGTCGGCCGAGCGCCTGCTGTCCGGCGCCGGCGTCGAACTCATCTACCGTGCGCTGGCCCATCACCTGGGACAGGACGCCGAGCCGCTGGGAGCGCCGGAGATTTCGCGCCAGGGCCTGAGCGGCGAATGCAAGCTGTGCGACCGCGTGATCGACGTCTTCTGCGGCATGCTGGGCACCGTGGCCGGCAACCTGGCGATCACCCTGGGCGCCCAGGGCGGCGTGTACATCGGCGGCGGCATCGTGCCGCGCCTGGGCGAGCGCTTCGCGCGTTCGCCGTTCCGCCAGCGTTTCGAGCGGAAGGGCCGTTTCGGCGCTTACCTGGCGCAGGTGCCGACCTATGTCATCACTGCCCGGTACCCGGCCTTCCTGGGCGTGTCGGCGATCCTGGCGGAGCGGCTGGCCAGGTAGCAGCGGCGGTTGCACGGCGATGTCGCATTGTCCGTTTCGCGGTTTTATCGGTTACAATGGCTTCCAGTTGGAAGAGACGATGTCGTTCGCTGTCGTTCACACGTTCCGCGCACACGCCCGAAGCCCTGTCTTCCGATCGTGCCGGCAGTGCCGTTTCTCTTGAAAATCAACAGATTGCAGTCCACCGAGGTGGGCTGCCACGTGGCAGGGCGACAGTCCGCCGCGGAAATTCCGCCCGTTGCAGTCACGCCTGCTGTCGTTGCGCCCGATGGTTTGCCGGGTCCGGCCCCGCCGTCCGGCGGCCGTACCGCAACTCGCGGGGCACTTTCGCCGCGGCATGGCCACGGAACCCTGCTTCGACGATGGTCTCCCGTTGGCTGTGCAGCACGGACCGCACCGGTCGCGTGGCGCTGCAATGGTCGCGGGCGGTGTCGCGGCAGTTTGTGTTGACATTTTTCTTTGCATTCCAGTTGCAACATCCGCTGACGACATCGTTATGAACACTGATGAGGCCAAGAAGGTGCTCGAGACTGCCTTGTTGTGCGCGCGCGAGCCGATGACGCTGCACGGCATGAAGAAGTTGTTCGCCGACGACGCCGGCGCCGGCCTGGGCAGCGACATCATCAAGCGCCTGCTGGAAGAATTGCGCCAGGACTGGCAGGGGCGCGGCATCGAGATCGTCAGCCTGGCGTCCGGCTGGCGCTTCCAGAGCCGTCCGGAAATGAAGCCCTACCTGGACCGCATCGCGCCGGAAAAGCCGCCGAAGTATTCGCGCGCCACGCTGGAAACGCTGGCGATCATCGCCTACCGCCAGCCGGTCACGCGCGGCGATATCGAGGAGATCCGCGGCGTGGCCGTGAATTCGCAGACGGTCAAGATGCTGGAAGACCGCGGCTGGATAGACGTGGTCGGCTACCGCGAAGTGCCGGGGCGCCCGGCCTTGCTGGGCACGACCAAGCAATTTCTCGACGACCTGGGACTGGCCGCGCTGTCGCAGCTGCCGCCCCTGCAGCAGGTGGCCGACATCGGCGCCGGACGCAGCCTGGCCGCGCTGGAAGCGGCCCTGCAGCAACAATTTGACGATACTTCACCCGTTGAAGTCCCGATTCACGACCCTGCGCCCGCATCCAACGGTTGATTGTCGCGCCAGGTCAGCAAAACCAAGAAACGAATGATGAATCCAACTGACACTCACGAGACGATCCCTGCCGACGCGGGGCTGGAGGCGGCCGCCAAGCCGAAGCGCCGCACCAAGGCGCAGATCGCGGCCGACGCCGCCAATGCCGGCGCTGCCGATACTACCCAGCCGAGTGCGGCCCAGCCGGAAACCTCGGCCAAGCCGAAGCGCACCCGCAAGCCGGCTGCCGCCAAGGATGCGGCCGCCGATGCAGCCACTGCCGTGCCGGCAGCCGCTGCGCCGGTGCAAGACGATGCCGCCCCGGCGCCGGCGCGCAAGCCGCGCGCCAAAAAGGTGGCCGCCGAGCAGGCCGCCGCCGAGCAGGCCGCGCCGGTTGCCGTGGCCCAGCCGGTGGCGCCGCTGTCCGACTTCCAGCCGGAGATCGCCGTGCAGGCTGCCGTCAAGCGCGAAGCGCCGGCCAAGGCTGCGGCCAGGTCCGAGCGCAAGCCGCTGTCCGGCAAGCAGGTCAAGGTGGATGTCGAGGTGAGCACCCAGGCCGGCGACGCTGCAGCGGCCGCCGCGCAGGAAGAGGCGCAAGCCGGCGCCGTGCGCCAGGAAGCGGGACAGCGCAAGCCGCGCGGCCCACGCCAGATGCGCCAGCAGCGTGAAGAACGCCAGCTGCGCCAGCGCGACGAGCGCGCCCAGCAGGAACAGGATGCGTCCGCTGTCGAAACGGTTGCCGCCCAGCCGGCCGACGCCGATGCCGCTCCTGTAGAAGCCGGCAGCGCCGCCGCGCCGCGCCGCGAAGCGCGTGCCGGCAAGCAACAGAGGGATCAGAAGGAGCAAAAAGGGCAGCGCGGCCAGCAGTCCCAGAAGGGGCAGCGCGGCCAGCAGGCGCAGGACGGCCAGCCGGTGCAGGGCGGCCAGCCGGGCCAGCAAGGCAAGCAGCAGGCCGGCAAGCAGGGCGCCAAGCCGAACCGTCAACAGGATGGCAAGCAGGCCGGCCAGGGCGCCAACGCCAAAGGTACCAAGGGCGCCAAGGGTGCCAAGGGCAGCGATGCCGACGCCGTGTTCTCGTTCGTCACCTCGGACGCGTTCGACGCCAACGAAGGCGGCCGCGGCCAGGCGCAAGCGTCCAAGGCGCGCCGCGACCTGACTGCCGACGACGACGCGCCGAAGCTGCACAAGGTGCTGGCGGAAGCCGGCCTGGGGTCGCGCCGCGACATGGAAGAACTCATCGTCGCCGGCCGCGTGTCGGTGAACGGCGAGCCGGCCCACATCGGCCAGCGCATCCTGCCGACCGACGCCGTGCGCATCAACGGCAAGCTGCTGCAACGCCGCGTCAACAACAACAAGCCGCCACGCGTGCTGGTGTACCACAAGCCGGCCGGCGAGATCGTCAGCGCGGACGATCCGGAAGGCCGTCCGTCGGTGTTCGACCGCCTGCCGACCATGAAGACCGGCAAGTGGCTGGCGGTGGGCCGCCTCGACTTCAATACCGAAGGCCTGCTGCTGTTCACCAACTCGGGTGACCTGGCCAACCGCCTGATGCACCCGCGCTACAACATCGACCGCGAATACGCGGTGCGCACCCTGGGCGAGCTGGAAGAAGGCATGCGCCAGAAGCTGCTGGCCGGCGTGGAGCTGGAAGACGGACTGGCGAACTTCACCAAGATCGCCGACGGCGGCGGCGAAGGCGTCAACCGCTGGTACCGCGTGGTGATCGGCGAGGGCCGCAACCGCGAGGTGCGCCGCATGTTCGAGGCGGTCGGCCTGACCGTGTCGCGCCTGATCCGCACCCGCTACGGCGCGATGACGCTGCCGTCCGGCCTGAAGCGCGGCCGCTGGGAAGAACTGGAAGAAAACGACGTGCGCAACTTCATGGGCGCCTTCGGCATCGAGAAGAAGGGCGGCGCCGCGTCCGGCGGCGGCAAGGCCCAGGGGCAGGGCCAGGGGAGCAGGGAGCGCGCGGCGGGCGACGCCAACCGCGCCAACGGCAACCGCATCGACCGCGCCGACGCCAACCGCAATGCCGATCCGTTCGGTCCGCCGGTGGCGCGCGCCGGCGCGGCGCCGCAGGGCGGCCGCGGCCAGGGCGGCAGCCACCAGGGCGGCGGCTTCGGCGGCGGCCAGGGGCGCAGCAGCCGGCCGGGTAACGGCGGCGGCTACGGCGGCCAGGGCCGCAGCGGCGGCGGCGGGGGCAATGGCGGCAGCAAGGGGCCACGCCAGCCGGATCCGCTGCAGACCACGTTCGGCTTTGCCGGCGCCGGCCAGAACCGCCGTCCGCAGGGGCCGCGCGTGAGCGACAGCGGCATGCCGCGCCGCGGCCGGCGCGGGTAACTCGCGCAGGCCGGCGCGGGCGCCGACAGCGCGGCTTGCGCAGTGCCGGCCGCGCCGCTCCGGCTCCCGCCCGTACGGGAGTCGCGCATCGATGCAGGTGCCGGAATGGCTTCATGCTTCATGGCTGAAGTGTTGCATGCAAGTCCATTTTTGTATTCCTGTCGATTGCGACGATTCCCGTATCGGGTTATAATTCATGTCCTAATCAAGGGCACTTCGAAAAACCTGCTGCGCGTTGCACTGACGCCTTGCGATGCTCGCTGTACTGCTCGTACAGCCGTGCTTCCCGGGCGAAATTGCTGCCGCTCGCTACGGTTTTTCGAAGTGCCCTTGCAAGCATTTCCCAGTCTTTTCGGTGAATTGCTTGTCTGTGATTGGGAATCGAAGATGGGCAGTTGCCCATTTTTTTTTTGTTGAATCGTTTTAAGGGTCCGGCATCGGACCGCTATTGGAGAAGCGTTGTGCAGCTGTTCGATTTGATTGCCAAGACGGTCGATGGACTGGGCTACGAACTCGTGGAGATCGAGCGTGGCGAGCGAGGCATCCTGCGCGTGTTCATCGACTTCCCGGCGGCGGTGGCGGACGAAAAGGGACCGATCTCGGTCGAGGATTGCGCCACGGTGAGCCACCAGTTGTCGCACGTGCTGATGGTCGAAAACGTCGACTACGAGCGCCTGGAAGTGTCGTCGCCCGGACTGGACCGTCCGGTGCGCACCCTGGCCGACTTCGAACGCTTCGCCGGCAGCGAGTGCACCGTCAAGCTGCGCGTGGCCATGCCCGGCAGCGCGAACCGCAAGACCTACACGGGCATCCTGCATGCGCCGGAAGGCGACAAGATCGGGTTGGAATTTGAAGGCAAGGATGGCGCGGCGTTGTTGGAATTTACGCTGGCCGAATTGGATAAGGCACGTCTGGTGCCGAAGGTGGATTTTAGGAGTCGCAAAGCATGAGTCGCGAGATTTTATTATTGGTTGATGCGCTGGCGCGCGAAAAAAACGTCGATAAGGAGGTCGTCTTCGGCGCCCTCGAGTTCGCGCTGGCCCAGGCCACGAAAAAACGCTACGAAGGCGACGTCGACATCCGCGTGAGCATCGACCGCGACAGCGGCGAATTCGAAACCTTCCGCCGCTGGCACGTGGTGCCGGACGAAGCCGGCCTGCAGCTGCCCGACCAGGAAATCCTGCATTTCGAAGCCAAGGAACAGATTCCGGACATCGAAGTCGACGAATACATCGAAGAACCGATCGAGTCGGTCGAGTTCGGCCGCCGTTTTGCCCAGGACACCAAGCAGGTCGTGCTGCAGCGCGTGCGCGACGCCGAGCGCGAGCAGATCCTGCAGGACTTCCTGGAGCGCGGCGACGCGCTGGTTACCGGCACCATCAAGCGCATGGAGCGCGGCGATGCGATCGTCGAATCGGGCAAGATCGAGGCGCGCCTGCCGCGCGACCAGATGATCCCGAAGGAAAACCTGCGCATCGGCGACCGCGTGCGCGCCTTCATCCTGCGCGTCGACCGCAACATGCGCGGCCCGCAGGTGATCCTGTCGCGCACCGCGCCGGAATTCATCATGAAGCTGTTCGAGCTGGAAGTCCCGGAGATCGAGCAGGGCCTGCTGCAAATCAAATCGGCTGCCCGCGATGCCGGCGTGCGCGCCAAGATCGCGGTGTTCACCGCCGACAAGCGCATCGACCCGATCGGCACCTGCGTCGGCATGCGCGGTTCGCGCGTGCAGGCCGTGACCGGCGAGCTGGGCGGCGAGCGCGTGGACATCGTGCTGTGGTCGGAAGATCCGGCCCAGTTCGTGATCGGCGCGCTGGCCCCGGCCAACGTGTCGTCGATCATGGTCGATGAAGAAAAGCATGCGATGGACGTGGTGGTGGACGAGGAAAACCTGGCGATCGCGATCGGCCGTTCGGGCCAGAACGTGCGCCTGGCGTCGGACCTGACCGGCTGGAAGATCAACATCATGACCGCCGAAGAGTCCGCCAACAAGGCCGAGCAGGAAACCGCCGCCGTGCGCACGCTGTTCATGCAAAAGCTGGACGTCGACCAGGAAGTGGCCGATATTCTGGTGGAAGAGGGCTTCTCGAGTCTTGAAGAAATCGCTTACGTGCCCATCTCGGAGATGCTGGAGATCGAATCGTTCGACGAAGACACCGTCAACGAACTGCGCACCCGTGCCCGTGACGCGCTGGTGACCGAGGCGATCGCTTCCGAGGAAGGCCTGGAAGGCATGGAAGAGGCGCTGGTCAACCTGGAAGGGATGGACCGCACCACCGCCGGCAAGCTGGGTCTGGCCGGCATCAAGACCCTGGAACAATTTGCGGGACTGGCCTACGACGAATTCAGCGCCATCCTGGCTCTGCCGACCGAGCGCGCCCGCGACCTGATCACCAACGAATTTAATGATGTGACCGACGATGAGATGAAACTGGTCGACGCCAAGTACGACGACCGGGCCAAGGCATTGCAGGCGAAAGCCTGGAGCCAGGCGGAAACTGCCAAGGCCTGAGAAGCACGGAGACCGGAGCGAACGCAACCGGTCTTTCGCGCTTTCTAAAGCAAGCAAAATTCTTTATCATCTCGCGACACATAGAAAAGAGGACTGAATGGCGAGTAACAACGTAGCCCAATTTGCCACCGAACTGAAGATGCCTGCAGATTTGCTGCTGACGCAGCTGCGTTCTGCCGGCGTCGACAAAAGTTCGGCGTCAGATCCCTTGTCCAAGGATGATAAGGATAAGCTGCTGAACCACCTGCGCCGCTCCCACGGCGCCGCCGACCAGGGCGAAAAGAAGAAGATCACGGTGACCCGCAAGGAAACCTCCGAGATCAAGCAGGCTGACGCGAGCGGCAAGTCGCGCACGATCCAGGTCGAGGTTCGCAAGAAGCGCACCTTCGTGCAGCGCGACGACCTGGTGACCGCGAAAGCATCGCAGGCGCCGGTGATCGACGCCGCCGAGCAATCGCGCCGCGACGAGGAAGCGCGCCGCCAGTCGGAACTGCTGGCGCGTCAGGAAGCGGAACTGCGCGAAAAGCAGGAACGCCTGGCCAAGCTGGAATCGGAAAAGGCGGCGCAAGCCAAGGCCGCCGAGGAACAGGCCAAGCGCGAAGCCGAGGAGCGCGCACGCCGCGATGCCGAAGCCGCCGCGCAGGAGCAGGCGCGTGCGTCCGCCCAGGCCGCGGCTGCCGGCGCCGATGCGGCCAGCGCCGCGGCCGATGCCGCCGCCAAGGCCAAGCAGGCCGCCGCCGACGAAGCCAAGCGTGTCGCCGCCGAGGAAGCCAAGCGCAAGGCCGACGACGCCGCCAAGGAAGCCGCCGAACGCGCTGCCGCCACCGAGCGCGCACGCAAGGCCGTGGCCGACGAAGTGGCGCAGATCAAGGCCATGATGGCGCAGCCGCGCCGCGTGATCAAGGCGCCGGAACCGGCGCCGGTGGCCAAGCCGAAGCCGGCCGAAGCGGCCACGCTGCACAAGCCGGCCGACAAGAAGGCGGCCGACGCCAAGCCGGCCGAGTCGACCGGCAACGGCGCGCGTCCGAAGCCGGGCGACAAGAAGTCGATCAAGTCGGCCAACGTGGCCTCGACCTGGTCGGACGACAAGAAGCGCGGCGCGCCGGGCGGCGGCATGAAGGGCCGCGGCAACGCGGCGCCGAGCGGCGGCCGCGACGGCTGGCGCGCGGGCGGCGGACGCGGCGGACGCCGTGGCGGCCACGACGAGCGCGAATCGAACTTCCAGGCGCCGACCGAGGCGATCGTCAAGGACGTCCACGTGCCGGAAACGATTACCGTGGCCGAACTGGCGCACAAGATGTCCGTCAAGGCGTCGGAAGTCATCAAGCAGCTGATGAAGCTGGGCCAGATGTGCACCATCAACCAGGTGCTGGACCAGGAAACCGCGATGATCGTGGTGGAAGAGATGGGCCACAAGGCCTTCGCCGCCGCCGAGGACGATCCGGAAGCGCTGCTGGCCGACCAGGGCGAGCACGCCGAGTTCGAGTCGACCTCGCGCGCCCCGGTGGTGACCGTGATGGGCCACGTCGACCATGGTAAAACCTCGCTGCTGGACTACATCCGCCGCGCCAAGGTCGCCGCGGGCGAAGCCGGCGGCATTACCCAGCACATCGGTGCCTACCACGTGGACACCCCGCGCGGCATGGTCACCTTCCTGGACACCCCGGGCCACGAGGCGTTCACCGCCATGCGTGCCCGCGGCGCCAAGGCGACCGACATCGTCATCCTGGTAGTGGCGGCCGACGACGGCGTGATGCCGCAGACGAAAGAGGCGATCGCCCACGCGAAAGCCGCTGGCGTGCCGCTGGTCGTGGCGATCAACAAGATCGACAAGCCGGGCGCGAATACCGACCGCGTGACGCAGGAACTGGTCGCCGAAGGCGTGGTGCCGGAAGAATACGGCGGCGAGTCGCCGTTCGTCCCGGTGTCGGCCAAGACCGGCCAGGGCATCGACGACCTGCTGGAAAACGTGCTGCTGCAAGCCGAAGTGCTGGAACTGAAGGCGCCGGTCGAAGCGCCGGCGCGCGGCCTGGTGGTCGAGGCACGCCTGGACAAGGGCCGCGGTCCGGTCGCCACCATCCTGGTGCAGTCGGGTACGCTGCGCCGCGGCGACGTGGTGCTGGCCGGTTCCTCGTTCGGCCGCGTCCGTGCGATGCTGGACGAGAACGGCAAGTCGGTGACCGAAGCCGGTCCGTCGATCCCGGTCGAGATCCAGGGCCTGACCGAAGTGCCGAGTGCCGGCGAAGAAGCGATGGTGATGGCGGACGAGCGCAAGGCGCGCGAGATCGCCCTGTTCCGTCAGGGTAAGTTCCGCGACGTGAAGCTGGCCAAGCAGCAGGCCGCCAAGCTGGAGAACATGTTCGACCAGATGGCCGAAGGCGAAGTCAAGAACCTGCCGCTGATCGTCAAGACCGACGTGCAGGGTTCGCAGGAAGCGCTGGTCGGCTCGCTGCAGAAACTGTCGACCTCGGAAGTGCGGGTGCAGATCGTGCACGCGGCGGTCGGCGGCATCACCGAGTCGGACGTCAACCTGGCGACCGCGTCGAAGGCAGTCATCATCGGCTTCAACGCCCGTGCCGACGCCCAGGCGCGCAAGGTGGCCGAGGCCAACGGTGTCGACATCCGTTACTACAGCATCATTTACGATGCGAT
Source organism: Massilia forsythiae (assembly GCF_012849555.1). NCBI lineage: Bacteria > Pseudomonadati > Pseudomonadota > Betaproteobacteria > Burkholderiales > Oxalobacteraceae > Massilia > Massilia forsythiae. The sequence continues at coordinate 572,747 of NZ_CP051685.1, read as the reverse complement.
CGACGAGATCAAGACGGCGCTGTCGGGCATGCTGGCGCCGGAGAAGCGCGAGACCGTCACCGGCCAGGTGGAAATCCGCCAGGTCATCCTGGTGTCGAAGGTCGGCGCGATCGCTGGCTGCCTGGTCACCGATGGCGTGGTCAAGCGTACCTCGTCGGTCCGCCTGCTGCGCAACAACATCGTGGTCTGGACCGGCGAGATCGATTCGCTCAAGCGTTTCAAGGACGATGCGAAGGAAGTGCGCGCCGGCCTGGAGTGCGGCCTGTCGCTGAAGGGCAACAACGAAATCGAGGTCGGGGACGTCCTCGAAGTGTTCGAAGTCCAGGAAGTGGCACGTTCGCTGTAAGTACGGCTTGCGTTACCATGTGGGGTCGGGAGGCTCGCGCCGTGCGGCGCGGGGCGCCTGACCCCATTTTTTTTGACAAGAATAAAAACACACGTAGTAGAACATCATGGCAAAACATAGCAAAAGCATCCCGTCGCGCGGCCTGCGCGTCGCCGACCAGATCCAGAAGGACCTGTCGGAACTGATCGCGTTCGAACTCAAGGACCCGCGCGTGGGCATGGTCACCATCGCCGAAGTGCAGCTGACCCCGGATTACGCGCACGCGAAGATCTATTTCACGCTGCTCAAGGACAGCCCGGACGAGGTCAAGCAGACCCTGGAAGGCTTGAACAAGGCGTCCGGCTACCTGCGCAACCAGCTCGGCAAGCGCCTGCACATCCACACACTGCCGTCGCTGCACTTCGTGCACGACACCTCGACCCGCCGCGGCCTGGAAATGTCGGCCCTGATCGACCAGGCCAACGCCACCCGCGCCGCCGACTTCGACGCCGGCGCCGATGAAGGGCGAGAAGCAGGCGCGGAAACGGGCGCCGACAAGGCCGCGGACAACGAGTGAACGCGCGTCCCCCGAAAAAGCCGCGCGACCTGGTCGACGGCGTGCTGCTGATCGACAAGCCGGTCGGCCTGTCCTCGAACGATGCGCTGATCAAGGCCAAGCGCGTGCTCAACGCCAAAAAGGCCGGCCACACCGGCACCCTGGATCCGTTCGCCACCGGCCTGCTGCCGTTGTGCTTCGGCGAGGCCACCAAGTTCTCGCAGGACCTGCTGGAAGCGGACAAGACCTACCTGGCCGAAGTGCGCCTGGGCGTGACCACCACCACCGGCGACACCGAGGGCGAAGCGGTCGAGACGCGTCCGGTCGACGGCGTCACGCTCGAGCGCATCGAGGCCGCGCTCGCCAGCCTGCGCGGCCCGATCCTGCAGGTGCCGCCGATGTACTCGGCCCTGAAGCGCGACGGCAAGGCGCTGTACGAATACGCGCGCGAAGGCATCGTGCTGGAGCGCGAGGCGCGCCCGGTGACCATCCACGCGCTCGAGATGCTGGGCTACGAAGCGCCGATGCTGACCATCCGCGTCACCTGCAGCAAGGGCACCTACGTGCGCGTGCTGGGCGAGGACATCGGCAAATTCCTGGGCTGCGGCGCGCACCTGAACGCGCTGCGCCGGGTGCAGGTCGGCGCCTTGACGGTGGCCGGCATGGTGACGCTGGAAGACTTGCAGGCGCACGCCGATCCGCTGGCGCTGCTGGCGCCGGTCGATGCGCTGCTGTCGAGCTTTCCGGCGGTCGAGCTGACGGCGGAACTCGCCAAGCGCTTCCTCAACGGCCAGCGCCTGGCCCTGAACCGCGAGCCGGTGACGCTGCCCGAGCAGCAGGGCAGGGTGCGCGTGTACTTCGGGGGCAAGCTCCTGGGCAGCGCGATCCTGCAGGAATACGGCGTGCTGGCGCCCGAGCGCCTGATCGCGCGGCCGCAGGATTGAGATGCGGCCCGGGCGTTGGCGCGGATGAGCCGCCAGCGCCCGCCATCGCCCTGTCACCTTGCGCGGCCATGCCGGCCGTGGCCTGCCGGGAAATCGTCGGATTCTCGGCAAACCGTTGAAATTCCAAGGTTTTTCCACTCCTCCGCATGCAGCGTCCAGGCGCAGACGTGCTATACTATTCGGTTTCCATCATCGGCTGTCCGAGCGGAAGACGCGGGTTCATCCGACCATCACGCCATATCCTGTCGAAATAACACACATGTCAAACACCAAACGCGCGATTCGTAATATCGCAATCATCGCCCACGTCGACCACGGCAAGACCACCCTGGTCGACCAGCTGCTGCGCCAGTCGGGCACCTTCCGTGAAAACCAGGCGGTCGACACCCGCGTGATGGACTCGAACGACCTGGAAAAGGAACGCGGCATTACCATCCTGTCGAAGAACTGCGCGGTCGAGTACGAAGGCACCCACATCAACATCGTCGACACCCCCGGCCACGCCGACTTCGGCGGCGAAGTCGAGCGCGTGCTGTCGATGGTCGACTCGGTACTGCTGCTGGTCGACGCCCAGGAAGGCCCGATGCCGCAGACCCGCTTCGTGACCCGCAAGGCGCTGGCCCTGGGCCTGAAGCCGATCGTCGTCGTCAACAAGATCGACCGTCCGGGCGCGCGCGCCGACTGGGCGATCAACCAGACCTTCGAACTGTTCGACAAGCTGGGCGCGACCGACGAACAGCTGGACTTCCCGATCGTCTACGCCTCGGGCCTGAACGGCTACGCCGGCATGGACGAGAGCGTGCGCGGCGGCGACATGAAGCCGCTGTTCGACGCCATCCTGAAATACGTGCCGGTGCGCGACGACAATCCGGACGGCCCGCTGCAGATGCAGATCACCTCGCTGGACTACTCGTCGTACGTCGGCAAGATCGGCATCGGCCGCGTCAACCGCGGCCGCGTCAAGACCGGCCAAGACGTGATCGTCATGAACGGCCCTGACAGTACCCCGATCAAGGGCCGCATCAACCAGGTGCTGAACTTCAAGGGCCTGGAGCGCGTGCTGGTCGACGAAGCCGTCGCCGGCGACATTTGCCTGATCAACGGTATCGAAGAAATCGGCATCGGCTCGACCGTGTGCGCGCCGGACACCCCGGAAGCGCTGCCGATGCTGACCGTCGACGAGCCGACCCTGACCATGAACTTCATGGTCAACAACTCGCCGCTGGCCGGCCGCGAAGGCAAGTTCGTCACCAGCCGCCAGCTGCGCGAGCGTCTCGAGCGTGAACTGAAGGCCAACGTGGCGCTGCGCGTGCTGCCGACCGACGACGACACCACGTTCGAAGTCTCGGGCCGCGGCGAACTGCACCTGACCATCCTGCTGGAAAACATGCGCCGCGAAGGCTTCGAGCTGGCCGTGTCGCGTCCGCGCGTGGTGTACAAGATGGTCGACGGCGTGCGCCAGGAACCGTTCGAGAACCTGACCGTCGACGTCGAGGAAGTCAACCAGGGCGGCGTGATGGAAGAGCTGGGCCGCCGCCGCGGCGACCTGCAGAACATGGAATCCGACGGCAAGGGCCGCGTGCGCCTCGAGTACCTGATCCCGGCACGCGGCCTGATCGGCTTCCAGGGCGAATTCATGACCCTGACCCGCGGCACCGGCCTGATGAGCCACGTGTTCCACGAATACGCAGCGGTAGACAACAGCAAGGGCGAACTGGCCGGCCGCCGCAACGGCGTGCTGATCTCGCAGGACGATGGCGCCGCCGTGGCCTACGCGATCTGGAAGCTGCAGGACCGCGGCCGCATGTTCGTCGAGCACAACACCCCGGTGTACGAAGGCATGATCATCGGCATCCACTCGCGCGATAACGACCTGGTCGTGAACCCGATCAAGGGCAAGCAGCTGACCAACGTGCGTTCGTCGGGTACCGACGAAGCGGTGCGCCTGGTGCCGCCGATCCAGATGTCGCTGGAATACGCCGTCGAGTTCATCGAAGACGACGAGCTGGTCGAGATCACCCCGAAGAGCATCCGCCTGCGCAAGCGCTTCCTGAAGGAGCACGAGCGCAAGAAGGCCAGCCGCGAAGGCGCGTAAGCGTTGTCGAGGTAATGGAAAACCCGCTGCTTGCAGCGGGTTTTTTTATGGGTGCCGGTTCGGGCGCCGTCGTCCCCGGCCTTGGCGGCCCCCTTGGCGGGGACCCATGCCACGTCACCAAAAACACGTGCTCGGACACACCCGCGCATTTCCGGCGTAACGACTCCTAATGCTCGGTATGGGTCCCCGCCTGCGCGCACTACTGTCCAAGATAGTATTGCTGGCCTAAAAAACCGTCGTCCCCGCGAAGGCGGGGACCCATACTGAGTGTCAAAAGTTGGTATTTTTGAAGCATTCTGATTGCTTCCGGCTACCAAATTTTCTTGCTCAGTATGGAGGGGATAATGCCAGTGGCATTATCCCCGCCTTCGCGGGGAGTCGTTCTCGGCAGTGCCGGGAACGACGAGTTATTGGCTATGAATGATTTTTACGTTACTGCTAGCAACAAAAACTGCTTAAGGCAGAGACAACGATCGTCTTGGACAGCAGTGCGCCTGCGCGGGGACGATGGTGGTGGGGCTGCGCAGGGTGGCGCCGCAAATGAAAAAGCCGCCCTTGGGCGGCCCGGTATGAAGCGATCACGCGGTCTCAGCGCAAGCCCAGTAGCGCAAGCACGCGTTCGCGGCTGACGCCGACCAGCGCCGAGGTCAGCGCCAGCAGCGAGTCGTAGTTGGTGTTGGCGGCCGCGCTGGCGAATTCGTCGGCGGCCAGGTCGACGTCGGGCGGCGGGGTAGCGGCCGCGGTGACCTGGTCGCTGGCGGTGGACAGCGCGGTGCTGGCGGCGTCCTGCGAGCGGCGCACGCGTTCCAGCGCCTGCACCACTTCGCGCAGGCTCTGGCGCAGCGCGTCGGCGTTGCCGGCCGTGGTGGTGGTGGCGCCGTTGCCGCTGCCGATTCCCCATTGCTGCGGCGCCAGCGCCGGCGCCACCTCCTCGGTGGCCACGCGGCCGCGGCCGCTGACCGCGATGCTGTCCTTGACCGCCGGCCAATTCGCTTCCGCCGTGGAGAACACCAGGCCCTGGCTGTCGACGCCGGCGCGTACGCCCAGCGGCGCCAGCGCACGGTCGATGGCGCGCGCGGCTTCTTCCGACGACTGGTCGGCCGTGACGGTGGCCGCCATCTGCGGGCCGCCGACGCCGCCGACCGAGAATGCCAGCGTCTGCGGTGCGTTCTGCTGCAGCGTGTCGAGATCCAGCACGCGGATGCGGAAGCGCTGGGTCGACGGCGCGCTGGTGAACTCCAGGTTGGCGTCGACGCTGCCGCCGGCGCTGCTCTTGCGCGCGGCCAGCACCGCGGTCAGCTGGCGCACCTGCGCATCGAGCTGCTGTGCGCTGCCGCTTTGGGACGTCGACGGCAAGGTGGCCTTGGCGCTGCGCTGGCCGCCGCGGCTGTTGGCCGACAGCTTGGCGCTGATCTCGCCCTTCAGGTTTTCGAGCTGGCCGGCGACGCGTTCGAGGTAGTCGAGCGCCTGCTGGGCGCGCGCCACGCCGTCCTGCAGGGCGCTGCCGATGGCGGCGGCGCCGGCGTTGCTGCGCAGCGGCGCCGGGGGCGACGCGGCGGCGGCATCGGTCTTGCCACTGTCGATGCGGTCGAGGGCGCGCGCCGGCACCAGTGCGCCGGCGCCGCCGGTACGGCTCGTCGCCGAGCCGAGCGCATTGCCTGCGCTAGAACGGAGTGCGGTATCGATCGCCATCAGAGCGCCGCGAACAGGGACAGGTTGCCGATCTTGCTGTAGGCTTTATAACTGGCCTGCAGCGCCGTCTGGTAGCCGTTCAATTCGATCGCCGCGGCGCCGACGTCGAGCTGGCCGATGTCGTTGATCGCGCTCTGGTTGGACAGGCTGACGTTGGCGTGGTTGGCGTCGATCGTCTTGAGGATGTTCTGCTGGCCGCCCAGCATGGCGACCTTGCCGGACAACAGGTCGATGGCCTTGTCGAAGCTGCCCAGGCCGTTGGCGACCACGCCGCGCACCGCCGGGTCGTTGGCGTTGGCGCCCGGCGCCGACAGGGTGGCGATGGTCTGGTCGAGCTGGTTGAGCAGGTCTTCCATGCCCTTGACGTTCTGGTTGGCGGCCTGGGTGACGCCGTTGCCCACCACGACGGTCTGGTCGTTGGTGTTGCCGGCGTAGCTGTAGCGCGAACCGAGGGCCTTGGTGGCGTCGTAGGCGATCGGCGCCTGGCCGGTCGCGGTGCCGGAAAAGATATACCGGCCTTCCTGGTCGATCGAATTGCCGGTGTAGACCAGGCTGTCGCGCAGCGCAGACAGCGAGGTCACCATCGAATTCAGGTCGCTCGGCGTATTCGAGCCGTCCGCCGCCCACACCAGCATGTCGCGGCCGGAGTTCAGGTCGCCCACCATGTTCTGCAGGTAGCCTTCGTTCTTGGTCATGCGCTGCTGCACGGCGGCGATGTTGGCGCGGTATTGCGCGATGCCGGCTTCCTCGCGCTTCAGGCGCGACAGGCGCACGCTGTCGACCGGATCGTCCGACGGCTTCTGGATACGGTTGCCGTCGGCCATCTGCTGGGTGACGGCGGTGATGCGCTCCTGGTTCTTCTGAAGCGACTGGTTCATCATCGCCTGGTACTGGCTGGTCGCGATTCGCATCCTCGTTCTCCCTCTTAACCCATCATCGCCAGGGTGGCGTCGAACAGCGCATTGGCGACCGACATCACCTTCATGTTGGCCTGGTACATGTTCTGGTATTCGACCAGGTTGACCGCTTCCTCGTCCTGGTTGACGCCGCTGGTCGATTGCCAGTCGTCGGTGGCGTGGTCGCGCGTGGATTGCGCGGTGGTCAGCGCGGCCTGGTTCTGCTGGCTGTCCACGGCCAGCTTGCCGACCAGCTGGGTGTCGGCATCGCTCACCAGCACGCTGCCCAGGCCGGTGACGGTGATCGACTGGTTCTTGATGTTCACCAGCTTTTGCAGGTTGCCGGTATCGCCTGCAGTGCCGTCGCCGGAAAAGGCCAGGTCCGCGGTCTGGAAGCCGTCGGCCACCTGCAGCATGTTCGAGGTGCTGCCGGCGTTGAACACGAACATCGGCTTGCCGGCGCTGCCGTCCATGGCGTAGCCGCCCTGCAGCTGGGTGTTGACCTTGTCGGCCACCTGCTTGGCGATGTCGGCCACGCCCTGCTGCAGCGGCTTCAGGGTGTCCTGCAGGTAGCTCGACAGGCCGCCCAGCTGGCCGCCGATCTTGCCGGTATCGAGGTCGAAGCCGGTGCCGGCGAACGACAGGCTGAAGCTCTGATTGTCGCCGCCGTTCACGGCCAGCTTGCCGGCCACGCCACCGAGCACCAGCGACTGGCCGGTCTTGAGGGAAACGTTGAGGGCGCCGTTCGGCTGCTCGGTGACTTCCAGCGCCATCTGGCCGGCCAGGCTGTCGACCGCCTGGTCGCGCGCATCGATCAGCGACGAAGCGTTGCTGCCGGCGGCGTTGGCGGCGGCGATCTGCGTGTTCAGCGAGGCGATCGAGGCGATCGAGGCATTGGCCGAGTCGACGATGGCGCTGCGTTGCTGGTTCACCGATTGCAGCTGGGCGCTGAACACGTTGTTCAGGCTGTTGACGCGCTGGGCCAGCAGGCTGCCGGCGGTGACGACCTGCTGGCGCAGCGGGGTCGAGGTCGGGTCGACGCCGGCGACCGCGTTCAGCGCGGCGAAGAACTTGTCGACGCCGCTCGACAGGTTGGTGTCGTCGTCGCCCATCACCTGTTCCAGCTGCGTCATGTAAGGCTGGGTCTGGGAACGCGCGCCGACGTCGGAGTTGGTGCGCCACAGCTGCTGGGTCTTGTAGCTGTCGGAAAAGCGCAGCAGCGAAGTCACGCGCACGCCGTTGCCGGCCCCGTTCGAGCCGGCCGAGGGCGCGGCCGCGGACAGCACCGCCGACTGGCGGGTGTAGCCCTTGGTCTGCAGGTTGGCGATGTTCTGGCTGCTTGCCGACAGGGCCAGTTGCGAAGCGAGCGCTCCGGACAGCGCGTTGTTCAGGATGCTCATGGTGCGGGTCGTTGGGGTTGCGGGATCGGCGGGACGTTTGCTGCGGCCCTGGTAATGACAGGCGACCGTTTATTCCGTTTTATTAAGCGGCGGCAATAATTGTTTCAGGATGGCGTCGGCGACACCGAAGGCGCGCTGGTTCGCCAAGTTCCCGGCCAGCATGTTGTCGACCATGTCGGTCATGTCCTGGTTGGTGCGGTCCTTGGACGGGCTGTCGTCGGGCGCGATGGTGCGCGTACTCTCGCGCATCTGGTGCAGCATGTGCGAGATGAAGAAGCTCTCGAACTCGACCGCGGCCTTGGTGGCTTTCGCCGCGTAGGCGGGATCGACGGAAGGAGCGGCGCCGGCGGCGCTGGCGGCGGCATCGGTGGCCGGCGCCACCGGGTCCTTGGCGTCCGCCCGCTCGGGATGCAGCGGCTTGAGGGCAGCGGCGTTCAGGTGCGTGAAATCGTTGGCCATCAGATCACCACCAGTTCGCCTTCGATCGCGCCGGCCTGGTCGAGCGCCTGCAGGATCGCCATGATGTCGTCGGGCGAGGCGCCCAGGCTGTTGACCACGTCGATGATGGTCTGCAGGCGCGCGCCCGGCGGCCAGTGGAACATCTGGCCCGAGCCCTGGTCCACCGACACCTTGGATTGCGGCGTGACCGCGGTCTGGCCCTTGGAGAACGGGCCCGGCTGGCTGACCGCGGCGCTTTCCGAGATCACCACCTTCAGGGCGCCGTGGGTGACGGCCGCCGATTTCACGCGCAAGCCGTCCGAGATCACCACGGTGCCGGTGCGCGAGTTGAACACCACGCGCGGCGTTTCGGCGCCGGCTTCCACCACCATGTTTTCCAGCTTGGCGACAAAGGCGACGCGCTCGGTCGGATTGGCCGGCGCCACCACTTCGACGCTGGTGCCGTCGGCGGTGGTGGCGACCTCGCCGAAGCGACGGTTGATCGCGTTGACCACGTTGGTGGCGGTGTCGAAGTTCGGATGGCGCAGGCGCAGCAGCACTTGCGGGCGGGTGGAGAAGTCGGTGGCGATCTCGCGCTCGATCATGGCGCCGTTGGGGATGCGGCCGCCGGTCGGGGTGTTCACCGTCACCGAGGAGCCGCTCTTGCCGGACGCGGTCAGGCCGCCGACCACCATGTTGCCCTGGGCCAGCGCATAGACTTCGTTGTCGGCCGCGCGCAGCTGGGTCAGCAGCAGGGTGCCGCCGCGCAGGCTCTTGGCGTCGCCCAGCGAGGACACGGTGACGTCGATGGCCTGGCCGCGCCGGTAGCCCGGCGGGAACACGGCCGAGACCATCACCGCGGCCACGTTCTTGTTCTTGGCTTCCTCGCCGTCCGGCAGGCGCACGCCGAACTGCTTGAGCATGTTGGTGACCGACTGGCTCGAATACTTGACCTGGGTCGAGTCGCCGCTGCCGTTCAGGCCGACCACCAGGCCGTAGCCGATCAGCGGATTCTCGCGCACGCCTTCGACGCTGACCAGGTTGCGCAGCGGCTGGGTGCGCGGCATGGCGGTGGCATTCGCCAGCGCGGAAGCTGCCGCCGACGTCGCCGGGACGGAGGGCGCGGCCAGGGCGCCGAACGACATGGCGGCCAGCACGGCCAGGGAAGCGATGCGCGCCGACAGGCCGGCGCCAGGGAATCGGATCATGGATATTCTCAGAACGGCATCAGGGGGCCGGTGAAGAAGCGGGTCAGCCAGCCGGGGGTATTGGCGTCGGCCAGGGTGCCCTGGCCGGAAAAGGCGATGCGGGCGTTGGCCACGCGCAGCGACGAGACCTGGTTGTCGGCGTCGATGTCGGCGGCGCGCAGGTAACCCTTCAGGCGCAGGAATTCCTCGCCCTGGTTCAGCTGCAGGCGCTTTTCGCCGGCCACGCGCAGCAGGCCGTTGGGCAGCACTTCCTGCACCAGCACGGTCACCGCGCCGGACAGCGCGTTCTGCTGGGTGCTGGTGGCGTCGCCCTGGAAGCTGCGGTCGGCGGCGATGTCGATGCCGGTACGGCCGAAGGTCTTGCCGAGCGCATTGAGCGGCGTGACCGAGGCCGAGGAACCCTTGCTGAAGCTGGTGCCGGCCTTCTTGCTGGCCTGCGTGGTTTCCTGCAGCAACACGGTGACCACGTCGCCGACGCGGAAGGCGCGCGCGTCCGAGGTCAGCGACACGGTGTCGGACGAGAACACGCCGCCCGACATGCCGGCGCGCGTCGGCTGGGTCTTGGGCAGGGCCAGCGCGTCGTCGACCGGCGCCGGCTTGGCCAGCGGCACGCGCGCGGCGCAGCCGCCCAGCAGCAGCGCCGCCGTCGCGCACAGGGTGAGGGCGAGGCCGCGCATGCTCAGCGCGCCGCCTGCGACAGGTACTGCAGCATGTTGTCGGCGGCCGACAGTACCTTGGTGTTCATCTCGTAGGTACGCTGGGCCGCGATCATGTCGACCATCTCCTCGACCACCTGCACGTTCGAGCCTTCCAGCGCGCCCTGTTTCAGTTTGCCGAAGGCGGAATCGCCCGGCTTGCCTTCGTTCGGGGTGCCGCTGGCGGCGGTTTCCTGGAACAGGTTTTCGCCCAGCGCCTGCAGGCCGGCCGGATTGACGAAGGTGGTCAGGGTCAGCTGGCCCAGTTCGGTCGGCGTGGCGTTGCCCGGGATGGTGGCGCTGACCATGCCGTTCTCGCCGATGGTGAGCGACAGCGCGTTATTCGGCACCGTGATCTGCGGCACCAGCGGCAAGCCCTGGGCGTTGACCAGCACGCCGTTGGCATCGACCTGCAGCTGGCCGGCACGGGTGAAGGCCGGCTGGCCGTCCGGACGGCGCACTTGCAGGAAGCCGTTGCCGGAGATGGCCACGTCGAGCGGCTGGCTGGTGGTCTGCAAGCTGCCGTTGGTGAACACCTTCTGGGTGCCGACGATGTGGGTGCCGTTGCCGAGCTGGACGCCGTTGGTGACGGTGTTGTCGGCGGTCTGCGCGCCCGGCTGCTTGTCGACCTGGTAGAACAGGTCTTCGAACACCACGCGGTCGCGCTTGAAGCCGACCGTGTTCACGTTGGCCAGGTTGTTGGCGATGGCCTGCAGCTTCGCATCCTGGGCCTGCACGCCGGTCTTGCTGATCCACATTGCTGGATTCATGGTCTCTTCTCTCTCGATTCGTTAAGGGCGATGTACGCGGCGTCAGGCGCCGAGCAGGCGGTTGCCCGATTCGTTCATGCTGTCGCTGGCCTTGAACAGGCGCATCTGCAGTTCGAAGCTGCGGTTCAGGCTCATGGTGGCGACCATTTCCTCGACCGCCGACACGTTGCTGCCTTCCAGCGCGCGCGGGCGCACCTTCACCGCCGGGTCGGCGGCCAGGTCGCCGCCGTTGCGCGGCACGATCAGGCCGGCCTCGTTCTTGGTCAGTTCGGCGCCTTCGGCGTTCACCAGTTTCAGCTTGTCGACCACCTGCATCTGGGTCGCGCCTTCGGTCAGCACCGAAACGGTGCCGTCGGTGCCGATCTCCACCGCGGTGTGCGGCGGCAGCGTGATCGGGCCGCCTTCGCCCAGCAGCGGGCGGCCGTGCACCGACAGTGCGCCGTCGGCGCCGATGTCGATCTCGCCCGAGCGCGTGTACGCTTCGCCGTCGCCGTACTGCACCGCCAGGTAGCCCTGGCCGCCGATCGCCACGTCGAGCGGGCGGCCGGTCTCGCGCACCGCGCCGGCGCGGCTCGAGACGGTGTCGGCCTGCATGGTCGACATGTGGCGGTCGTCGTAGCCGTAGGCGTTGACCTGCTGGCTGCTGCTCACTTCCATGCTGGCGCGGAAGCCCGCGGTGTCCAGGTTGGCCAGGTTGTTGGCGTGGACCTGCTGGGCGCGCATCAGGCGGTCGGCGCCGGAGACGGCGGTGAAGATCAGTTTATCCATGGCGGTGCGCTTCCTTTTACAGGGCCTGCATCAGGGCCTGCATCATCTGGCTTTCGGTGGTGAGCACCTTGGAGTTGGCCTGGTAGTTGCGCTGCGAGGTCATCAGGCCGACCAGCTCCGAGGTGATGTCGACGTTCGAGCCTTCCAGCGCGCCGGTGGACAGCTTGCCCGCCAGGCCGACGCCCGGGGTGTTGTATAGCGCCGCGCCGGAGGACGCATTGGCGCTCCAGCTGGTGTCGCTGATCGAGGTCAGGGCGCCTTCGTTGGCGAAGCTGGCGATGGCGATGGTGCCGACCACCTGCGACTGGTCGTTGCTGTACTTGGCCACCAGCGAGCCGTCGGCCGACATCGACACGCCGACGAAGGCGCCGGAGGCGTAGCCGTCGCTGCGGTTGGTGGTGGTGGTGGAATCGCCGGCGAACAGCGTGGTGCCGGTGTAGGTGAAGGCGACCGTGCCGGCCGCTGCGCCATTCGAGGCCGGGATGGCGACGCTGACGGCGGCCGGAGCGGTGCTCTTGAGCGAGCCGTCGGTGTTGAAGGTCAGGGTCGCGCCCTTGGCGGCGGCGGCGCTGTCGACGCCGTAGTAGACGTCGACGCTGTTGTCGCCGCTGCGCACGTAGTAGGCCGAGATGGTGTGCTGGTTGCCGAGCGAATCGTAGGCCACCGATTGCTTGACCGTGTCGTAGGTGCTGGAATCGCTGGCGCTGAAGGTGCCGGTGTGGACCTTGGCGTCGGCCGACAGGTTGCCGACATAGGCCACGCCGGTGGTGGCCACCGCCGGGATCTGGCCGGTCGGCACCTGGATGTCGCCCATGGCGCCGAGGGCGCCGCCGTTGGCCGGGCCGTAGCCCTGGATCTTCTTGCCGTTGCTGTCGATCAGGAAGCCCTTGGTGTCGGTCGAGAAGATGCCGACGCGCGAGTAGGTCAGGCCGCCTTGCGTGTCGCGGCTGACGAAGAAGCCGCGGCCGTCGATGGCGGCGTCGAGCGCGCGCCCGGTGGTGGTGGTGCTGCCGTTCTGGCTGATGTTCTGGGTGACCGAGCCGATTTCCACGCCGTTGGCCTTGGTGCCGGCATACACCGACGAGAAGTTGGCGCGGCCGGCCTTGAAGCCGTAGGTGGCGGCGTTGGCGATGTTGTTGGAGACGGTTTCCAGTTGCTCGTTGATGGCCTGGATGCCGGACAGTGCGATGTCGAAGCTCATGTCGATTCCTGATGAATGATGTGCGGAGGCGGATGCCGTGGCGCTCAGGCGCCGGTCTTGCCGTTGAATGCGGTGATGGACGAGGTGGCGACGTCGCCCACGTTGGCCACCTGCAGCACCACGCCGGCATTGGTCACGCGCACGCTGTTCAGGCGCGCCGAGACCTCGATCTGCGGCGCGCTGCCGTCGGCCGGCTTGGCCTGGATCGCATACGTGCCCGGCGCCAGTCCCAGCGCGCTCGGGTCGAGCGTGAACGGCAGCGAACCGGAGCCGTGCGCGCCCAGTGCCACCGTATGCTGGCGGCCGTCGCTGCCGGTCAGCACCAGGTCGGTGGCGCTGCTGGCGCCGAGCAGCTGGACGTTGCCGCTGACCTTTTCGTCGCCGAGCTGCAGCGTGCCGGTATTGACGGTGACGTCGGAGCCGACCTGGCCACCCATGGCCAGCGTCTGCAGGCTCTGCAGCACGCTGGCGTTGGCGGTGGTCATCTGCGACAGGTTCTGCAGCGCTTCGGTCTGGGACAGCTGCGACAGCTGGTTGACGTAGGTGGTCGGATCCTGCGGCTGCAGCGGATCCTGGTTCTGGATCTGCGCCACCAGCAGCTTGGTGAACATGTCGCGGTTTTCGCTGGTCGTGGCTTGCGCCGCCACGGCGTTGCCGCCGGTGGTCGTGGCATTGCCGGCGAGGCTGTTCGAGGTCGAGGTCGTGGTCACCATGTTCAAGATTCTCCGAGTTTCAGCAGCGACTGCTGCATCGATTTGATCCGGCCCAGCACCTCGACGTTGGTCTCGAAGGCGCGCGAGGCGGACATCATGTCGGCCATCTCGGCCACCTGGTTGACGTTGGTGTAGTACACCATGCCCTCGGCGTCGGCCTTGGGATTGTCCGGTTCGTGGGCGCGGCGCAGCGGCTCGCTGCTTTCGACCACGTCGAGCACCTGCACGCCGCCGCCGGCCGCGTTGCCCATCACCGAGGCGAACACGGGTTTGCGGGCGCGGTAGGCTTCGGCTTCCGAGCCGGACGCGGCGTCGGCGTTGGCCAGGTTGCTGGCGATCGTATTCAGGCGCACCGACTGCGCCGCCATCGCCGAACCGGCGATCTGAGAAATGTCCTTGAAACCCATGCTGATGATCCGGTAAGTGAGGCTTATTGGCCGTTGATGGCCTTGGCCAGGCCGCGCAACTGCATGTTGACGAAGGTCAGGCTGGTCTGGAAGTCGGATGCGTTCTGCGAAAACGCCGCTTGCTCCACGCCGATCTCGACGGTGTTGCCGTCGACGCTGGGGTGGTAGGGCACGCGGTACAGCGGATCGCCGTCGCCCAGGCTCAGCTCGGCCCCGCCGGCGCCCGACTCGCTGTCGACGTGCTGTTGCAGCGCGGCCGCGAAGTCGATGTCGCGTGCGGTGTAGCCGGGCGTGCTTTCGTTGGCAATGTTTGCCGCCAGCACCTTGGTGCGATCGGCGCGCACCTGCAGTGCGTCGGCGTGTACGCCGAGGGCATCCTTGAAATTAAACGTCATGGTGCGGAACCTCCATCGTTCGAAGCCAGTGTGATTGGTAGAATCGTTTTTTCTTTCGCTGACGCTATTCTAATGATTGCTTTCTGTAAGGCAACCCTTGTCGTTTCTACATTTGCGCTGTTTCCTGTCCTCGCGCAAGCGGCGGCAGCGCCGTTAACGGTGCAAATCGAACAAGCCGCACGTGTCGAATTGGAAAGGCAGATGGCGGCGTCCGGCTTGTCCGAGCCGCAGTTCGATCTCGCCGTGGTGAGCGCGCGCGCGGCGCCGCCGTGCGCCCAAAATATCGCCATCGAACCCCTCGATACCCGTTCTCCCCAGCGGATGCGCTTCCTGGCGCGTTGTCCGGACACGCCCGGATGGCGCTACGAGTACGTGGTGCGGGCGCGCGTGACGGCCATGGTGGCGGTCGCCGCAGCACCGGTGCTTGCCAATGAAGCATTGACGGACGCACAAGTGACGATCGAGCGCCGTGATATTTCCAACATTGCCGATCCGATCACAACGCCCGCAGATGCTGTCGGACAAATGTCACGCCGAATGTTGCGCCCAGGAGACATTTTGCGTGCCGGACAGCTCGCTTCCGCGATTTTGGTCAAACGCGGCGACGCGGTAGCGATGGTCGCACGCCGCGACGGCATCGAAGTCAGCACCGCCGGCGAGGCCCTGGATGCCGGCGCGCGCGGCGCTGTGGTGCGGGTGCGCAACGCCGGTAGCGGGCAGATCGTGCGCATGCGGGTGGCGGGACAGGGGACGGTGGAGCCGGTGGATAGTCCGGCAGGGCGGTGAGGAGCGCCATCCATTAGCGTCGTTCCCGGCATTGCCGGAAACGACTCCCCGCGAAGGCGCACTGCTGTCCAAGATGATCGTTGTCTCTGCCTTAAGCAGATTTTGTTGCTAGCAGTAACGTAAAAATCATTCCTAGCCAATAACTCGTCGTCCCCGCGAAGGCGGGGACAATGCCACTGGCATTATCCCCTCCATGCTGAGCAAGAGAATTTGGTACCTAGAAGCAACCAGGATGCTTCAAAAATACCAACTTTTGACACTCAGTATGGGTCCCCGCCTGCGCGGGGACGACGGGTTGCCGCTGCAGCGGGACGATGAATCAACTGCCGCCCTGCAGCTTGCTGGCCAGCCGCGCCAGCTTGGTCGCATACGCCGGGTCGGTCGCATACCCGCCCTTGGCCAGGCCGGCGGCGAACGCTTGCGCGTCGCTGCCGGTGCCGAGGGCGCCGCGGAAGCGCGGGTTATCGGTCAGCATCTGCGCATAGTCGCGGAAGGCGCTGGCCTGGTCGGGGTAGGAGCGGAAACGGGCGCTGGTCTTCAGGGCGGCGCCACCGACATATTCCGTGGTGGCCGATTCGGCCACGTCGCCGTGCCAGGCGCTGCCGGCCTTGATGCCGAACAGGTTGTTGGTCGAGCTGCCGTCGCTGTTCTTCAACGGGCGCTGGCCCCAGCCGGATTCCAGCGCGGCGTGCGCCGACACCAGTTCCGGCGCCACCCCCAGCTTATTCGCCGCTTCCCTGGCCCAGGGCGCGATGCTGTCCAAAAACGATTGCTGGTCGGGAGAAGCATCGGCATCGCCGACGATGCCGGCGGCGGAGGCCGCCTGCTGGCTGCGCGCGGCCCACATGCGGCCCTCGGCGCTCAATTGCGCGCTGCCGGACAGGCCGGCGTCGCCGTTCTGGATGAAGTCGGCGACTTCGTTCTGGACCTGGCCGAACGTTCCCCCGAAGCCGGTGGAACCGTCGACCGCCGCGGCAGGGCGGGTGGCGGCGGTCGGTGTGGCGGCCGCCAGCGCCGGGATCGAGGTCGTGAATTCAGCGTGGCGCATAGGTGTCGCTTTCGCCGTGCAGCAGGCGCTGCATGACCGAGAATTGTTCCGCCATCAGGTTGCCGTTGCGCGTGGTGGCTTCCTTGCATTCGCGCACCAGCTGCTCCAGGCGGCGCCAGGCGCCGTGCGCGCTGGCGCGGCGGGCGGCGTCCAGTTTGGCGAAGAAATCGTCCATCGTGGCGTCGGTGCCGAACAGGGCGCGGATCAGCTGCACGCGCTGGCGGCGGCGCTCTTCCATGGCGTCCAGTTGCGGCATCAATTGCTCGCCGAGCGAAGCCAGTTCGTCGCCGCGATGGCGCAGCGCGGCCTGGAACTGGTTTTCCAGGAGGTCGCGGATCGTGCCGCAGGCGCCGAGGTCGGCCTGGATGTCGTCTGCGAGGCGGTTCAAGGCCTGGTCGCGGGTCATGCGGCTCATCGGGTCACTCCGTGAAATTGCTGGATCAGGCCGGCCAGGCGCTTGGCGTCGAACGGCAATTCTCCCTTGGACAGCGCGTCGCGCAGCTCGGCCACGCGCGCGGCGTCGAAGTCGGGCAGGGCGCGCAGCGCACCCTGGGCCGGCTGCAGCATCGCCGACTCCAGCGGCATCGCCGCGGCGGCGGCGACCGTCGCCGGCGCCGGCGCGGCTGCGGCAGCGCCGCCGGCCACCGGGCTGGCTGTGACGGAAGAGGTGGAGACGCCGGAGATCTTCATGCGTGTTCCTCGGGATTTCGATTGGATCGTCATGGTTTTTTCGCCAATTGGCTGCGCAGTTCCTTGAGCGCTTCGTCGTTCGGCTTGCTGACCGACGCTTCCTTGCTCAATGATTCGGTCGGGCCGGGCGTGCCGAACATCGACACCACGCTGGCGGCCTGCGCGCTGGTCAGGATCAGTAACTCGATGCGGCGGTTGGCCGGCGCATCCGGCTTGCCGGTATCGAGCGGGGCGCGGTCGGCCATGCCGATCACCTGCAGCACGCTTTCCTTGCGCATGCCGCCGATCAAGAGCTCAGCGCGCGCGGACAGGGCGCGGTGGGTCGACAGGCTCCAGTTCGAGTACGCGTTCGGACCGTTGATAGTGTACTGCAAGGAATCAGTATGTCCTACAATCAACATCTGATTTTCCATTTTTTCGAACAAAGGACCCATCGCACGCAACAGTCGCTGGAAGCGGCCGGTCGGCGACGGGCTGCCGCGCACGAACATGCCTTGCCGGTCGGTGTCGTGCAACATCACGCGCAAGCCGTTCGGCGTGACCACGGTGGCCAGGTTGGACGACAGGCCGGCATCGGCGCTCATCTGCTCCAGCGCGTGCGCCAGGGCCGCCAGTTCCGAGGCCGACTCGTACTTGGTGCGCACGGTGGTCTTGCTGCCGGCATTCGGCCCTTCGGTACCGCCATTGTTCTTCGGCAGCTGGAAGCGTTCGATCAGGCTGCCGCTCTGGTTGCCGGCGATTTCCGGCTTGCCGCCGCTGCCTTCGATCAGGCCGCTGGCGGCATTGTCGCGCACGATGTTCTTGGCCGTCTGGGCGTCGCGCGCGGCGATCAGCCACAGCACCAGGAACAGCGCCATCAGCGCCATGCAGAAGTCGGCGAAGGCCACCTTCCAGGCGCCGCCGTGCTCGTCGTCGTGGTGCTTGCCGCCGCCGCGCTTGACGATGGTTTCTTCGTGGTGGTGCTTGTCGCCGCCTTTTTTGTTCGCTTGCACTGCTGGCTCCGGGTCGAAAGATTACGCCTTGCGCTTGGCGGCGCCGGCATCCTCGCCGTCGCCCATGGCGTTCAGCCAGGTTTCCAGCTGGGCGAAGCTGGGCTTGGTATTCAGCTGGATCAGGCGGCGGCCGGCGTCGATCGCCAGGAGCGGCGGCTTGCCGGCCACGTGGGTGCACAGCACCACCTTCACGGTTTCCATGGTCGAGGCTTCGGAATTGACGAGCTGCTTCATCATGCCCGAGATCGGGTCGAGCACGCCGTAGCACAGGAAGATGCCCACAAAAGTGCCGACCATGGCGGCGCCGATGTGTTCGGCGATCTCGGCGGTGTCGGCGCCTTCGCCGACCGAGTTCATGGTCAGCACGATGCCCAGCACCGCGGCCAGGATGCCGAAGCCGGGCATCGCCTCGGCCACCTTGTGCAGCGACTTCGACGGCTGGGTCAGCTCTTCGTGGATGGCGTCCAGTTCCTGCTCCAGCACGCCTTCCAGTTCGTGGGCGTTGATCTTGCCCATCGCCATCAAGCGGAAATTGTCGACGATGAACGCCAGCAGCTTCGGCTCCTGCAAAATCAGCGGGTAGCGCTGGAACATCGGGCTTTCCTTGGGCGCCTCGACGTGGGCGTCGAGCGCCTTCAGGCCGCCGGCGGCGGTCTGCAGCAGTTCGTACATCAGCAGCAGCAGCTGGCGCTGGAATTCGGAATCGTGCTTGTTCTTGCCGGCCACCTTCTTCAGCTGGCCGAGCAGCTCGACCAGCACGTGCTTCGGGTTGGCCAGCACCAGGGCGCCGACGGCGGAGCCGCCGATGATGAGCAGTTCGATCGGCTGCCAGATGGCGCCGAAGGTGCCGCCCATGAAGGCGAAGCCGCCGAACACGGCGCCGAGCACGATGAGGATGCCTATGATCTGCATGATTCTTTTACCTTTTCTCGTTCAGGCCTGTGCCAGCGCCGCTTTCATCTTGGCCAGCGCACTCTTGTTGAGCTGGCACACGCGCGCATCCGACAGGTCGAGCACGGCCGCGATTTCCTTGTAGCTGAGTTCGAACTCGTAGATCATCTGCACCACGCGCTGTTCGCGCTCGTTGAGGGCGGCCAGCGCTTGTTCCAGGCTGCGCCGCAGCGCGTACTGTTCTTCCGGGCCGGGACTGGTGGCGGCGCGCTCGGTCGATTCCTGCAGCATGTCGTCGAAGCTGAGCAGTTCCTCGGCGACGTCGTCCAGCAGGAACTGGCGCCACGCGTCCTGCGTGACGCCGAGCGCCTCGGCCGCTTCCTTGTCGTTCGGCTCGCGCCCCAGGCGCCGGGTCAGGGCGCGCACGGCGTCGCGCATCTTGTGGCTGTCCTGGCGCACCGCACGTGGCCGCCAGTCCTGGCGCCGCAGCTCGTCCAGGATGGCGCCGCGCACGCGCAGGCCGGCGTAGCTGGCGAAGCCGGCGTCCGGCTCGCCGTAGCGGCGCAGCGCTTCCAGCAGGCCCATCAGGCCAATCTGTTCCATGTCCTCGCGCCCGATGGCGCCGGTCACCTGCGAATTCAGCTGGCGCGCGATGCGCTTGACCAGCGGCGCATAGGCGACCAGGTGGCGCCCCTCGTCCTGCGCGCTCATCGCCGCGTGAACGGCGGCGTCGGCGTATTCGGCGCCGGCGTAACCGTCGGCATAGTCGGCTTGATAGGCCACGTCATCCCCGCTTGTCAAAGATCCGTCATTCGATGATCAGCTTGCCGATCATGACTTCGGTGAACGGTTTTTCCTGGTGCTCGTGCTCGTAGTTGGCATCGAAGGACTTGTTCAGCTCTTCGGCGAACTTCTCCACCGACATGGCGGACGCCTGGCTCATCGTGTAGCCGGAGAGGGTGCGCACCGCCAGGCTGCGCAGCAGCGGCAGGTTTTCCTTGGTTTCCTTTTCCGTCTTCGGGCTGGTGGCCAGCACCAGGTCGGTCGACAGGTAGTGGGTGTCGGCGGCGCCGGGGTCGCGCCGCAGCATCACGATCACCTTGTCCAGCGTGACGTATTTGGACGGCTTGCCTTCCTTGGGCTTGTCCGCTTCCTTCTTGGCGGTCTTGTCCTTGGCGTCGGCGCTGGCGGCCGGCTTGGGCATGAACCACCAGACCGCGCCGCCGGCCGCGCCCGCGCTGACCAGCACGGCGGCGGCGATGATAATGATCGTTTTCTTTTTGCTCATGGGTCTCACTCGCGTCCGGCAATCGAGAACACGGACGTGGAATTGTTGGCCTCGGCCAGTGCGCGGCCGGGTTCCTGGTCATCCTGGTCGCGGCCCGGCTGGCGGCCGCGGCCGCCCTGCTGCGGGTCGCCGAACGGCGCCGCACCATTGCCGCGCGGGGCCGGCGCCACCGTCACCGCGACTTCGCTGAACTGGCGCTGCGACAGATCGCTGCGCAGGTTGTCGCTGACGGTCTGCAGCTGGCGCAGCACCTCGCCATTGGTGGCCGAGATGTTCACTTCCAGCGTGCCGGCGCTGTGGCGGATGGCGATGTCGATGCGGCCCAGCTGCGGCGGCTCGAGGCGGATCACGGCCTGCTCGACGTTCTTCCCGACCTGCACGTTCAGGCGTTCGCCCAGCGCTTCCTGCAGGCTCTGGCGCCAGGCGGTGGGCGGGCCGGCCAGCTTGACGGTGTCCGCAGCCGGCTGGGATGAGGAGGGCGCCGCCGCCACGGCCGCCCCGGCCGCCAGCGCTGCCGCCGGCTGGCCGTTGCCGCGCTCGGCGCTGCCGTCCTGGGCGCTGCCGTCGGCCGCGCCGTTGCCGGCGGCGCCCTGGGCGCCATCCTGCAGCGCCATGCGGACCGCCGCGCCGTCCTGGCGGGCGGCCTGGGCGCTCGCCTGCGGCGCCTGGTCGGCTTGCGCCGCGGCCCGCACCGGCGCCGGCGTGGCCTGCGCGCCGGCCTGCACCGCCAGTTGCACGGCGGCTTGCACCGGCTGCAGCGTGACGGCGTCGGCGCGGCGGGCGCCATCCTGGGCGGCGCCGCCGACCGGCTGCGCCTGGGTTTGCGACCCTGCAACGGCGGCATTGCCGCTGGCCGCAGTGGCGCCATCCGCGCCGCGCGGCGCACCGCCCTGGGCTGCTTGCACCGCCTGCGCAATCTGCATCGGCGTGAGCGGCATCAGCGGCATGGCCATGGCGGCCAGCAGCGCGCCGTCCTGGGGAGCGGCGGCGCTGGCGGCGGCATCCTTGTCGGTGTCGCCAGCCGCGGGCTGGGCCGTGCCGGAGCCGACCGGCGCGGCCGGCACGGCGGCCTGCGCGGTGGCCTGCGCCGACGGCATGCCGATGAACTGTTGCAGGCTGTTCAATTGCTGCAAGTCGCTCGACAGCTGGTCGCCATCGAGCTGCTGCACCAGCAGTTGCGCGAACGGCTGGGGGCTGCCGGCCTGCTGGCCGACGGCGGGCGCGGCTTGCGCCGCCTGCACCGGGGCGGCGGCATCGACCGGCTGGGCCGGCGTCGATTGCGCCGGCAGGGTGACTGGGGTGGACATCGTGGTCATTCGCTTGCTGCCTTGATCGTTAAACGTGGGTCATGCCGGCGCCGGCATCGGAAGGCGCGTCGCCGTGCAGCGCATAGGCGAACCAGCCGTCGCGGTTGGCGCGCAGTTCGTCGAGGCGCACGGCCAGCGCGTTCGCCGCCGCCGCGGCGGCCGCCTGGGCGCCGTCGTGGGCCGCGCGCAGGCGGCGCAGGGCGCTTTGCTCGGCCGCGCTCCATGGGCCGCGTGCGGCCAGCGCGCGCAATTGCGGCGCCAGCGTGCTTACCTGTTCGCCCAGCTGCGCCCAGTCGGCCGCCGCGGTGGCGGCCTGCAGGGTCTCTGCCATGCGCACCAGCTGCGCCTGGCGGTCGAGGCGGGCGTCCTGGCGCGGCGCCTGCGGCCTGGCGGCGAGCTTATCCATTGCGCGCCTGCACGCCGGCCCAGCCCTGGCGGATGGTGGTCATGATCTTGATGACTTCGTCGACCATGGCCGGGTCTTGCTTGACGCCGGCGCCGTGCAGGTGGGTGGCGCAGAACTCGTACAGGTTGGCCAGGTTGCCGACCACTTGGCCGCCGCTGTCGAAGTCGAGCGAGCTCGACAGGCCGTTGATGATGTCGACGCATTTGTTGATGCTGGCGGCGCGCTGCTCGTAGCGCTTGCCGACGATGTGGGCGCGCGCGCGCGCCAGTTCGTCGAGCAGGCCGTCGGTGAGCAGCAGCACCAGTTCGATGGGCGATGCGCGCGAGGTCTGCGCATCCAGGCTGGTCGCGTGATAGCTGGCGTAGGCTTCTTGGTAGGACATCGTGTTCTCTCTGGTGTGCTCAGGACTTGTCGCTGCCGAACAGCGCGTCGAACATGGTGACATTGCTGTTCATGGTCGATTGCAGCGTCTGCAGGTCGGTAAATTGTTTCAGGTAGCGCGCATAGGCCGAGTTGTACTGGGTGTCCAGGTCGCTCTGGCGCTTGGTCAGGTCGGTCTGCGCCTTGGTGTTGGCGTCGGTGCGCTGCTTGATCTGGCCGCTGGTGCTGTTGCTCCACAGGTTCAGGTACGTATTCATCGAGCCGGCCAGGCCCGACGGCGCGCTGGTGCTGGCGGAGCCGATCAGGCCCGACAGGCCGGTGGGCGAGGCCGCCAGCTGCTTGGTCAGGCGGGTCGAGTCCAGGGCCAGCGTGCCGTCGCGGTTGGCGGTGATGCCGTAGCTGGCCAGCGACAGGCCGCTGGACGGGCGCAGCATCGACACCAGGCGGCTTTGCAGCGCCTTGACGCCGGAATCGTTGGCGAAGGCGCCGGCCGCCTTGCTGGCGGTGGTGTCGCCCGGATCGACCAGCGTGTCGATCGCGCTTTTCAGCTTGTTGTAGGCATCGACGAAGGACTGCATGTTCGACACCGTGCCGCTGCTGTTGCTCGCCACCGTCAGCGTGAACGGGTTTTCGCTGGCCGCCTGGGCGCGGGTGAACGTCATGCTCACGCCGTCGATGTTGGTGAAGGTGTTCGAGGATTGCTGGATCGGCGTGCCGCTCTTCCCGCCCAGCAGGACCACCGCGTCCTGCGCCGCGGTCACCATGGTGCGGTTGCCCAGGCCGGACTGCAGCGTGGCGTCGCCCACGCCGGACGGATCCAGCGAGATGGTATTGGCCACGCCGGTGTTCTGCGAGGTCAGCACCAGCCGGGTCTCGCTGCCGATCGTCACCACGCCGGCCGACACCAGGCCGGTGTTGCCGCTGGAGCGGTTGATCGCGGACGCCAGTTCGCGGATGCTCAGCTTGCCGTCGCCATCGGTGTCGGCGCTGGCGGCCGACAGGTCGACGTCGAAGCTGACCGGGGTGGCAGAGGCATTGCTCTCGTCCGACAATTTGACCTTCAGCGTGCCGCCGGTCGCGGCGCCGTCCGACAAACCGTTGTACGAGACCTGGCCGGCGGTGGCGATCTGCTGCACGAACAGGCTGTAGGTGCCGGCGCTGGCGCTCGCCTTGGCGCTGGCGCTGCCGACCGTGGTGTCGGACAGGGTCGCGCTCTGCGACAGCACCGACTTGCCCAGGCCGGCCAGGCTGGCCAGGCTGCTCTGGAAGGCCGAGATCGCCGAGCTCAGCGTGCTCAGCGCCTTGGTGGTGGCGGTGGCCTGCGTGGTGCCGTTGGTGATGCGTTCCTGCGCGCTGGCCGTGTACTTCTGCGCCAGCGCGGTGGCGGTGGTGGTCGGGTCGTAGGTGGGGGCGGTGATCGCGCTCGTCATGCTGGGCTCCTGTTGTTCGATGTGTTCGCTGCGGTGCTGTTGCGCGATCAGGTGTCGCGGCCGGCCAGCCACGACTGGGTGGAAATCTCGTCCTCGCGCTTGCGCTGGACGCGTTCCTGGTCCTGCGCCAGCGCGGCTTCGTGGCGCGCCAGCACCTTGTCCAGCAGTTCGCGCTTGGTCCAGGCCTGCGCCAGGTTGCGCTGCGAGACCGCCATGTTGGCTTCGTGAAGGTGCAGGTCGGTGCGGTGGTTGTCGGCCAGCGCGAACACGGCCTGCTTGTAGTTGCCGCAGTTGACCGCCAGCGCCGGCGACAGCGCGCGTGCATCGGCCGGTTTGCCGGAGGCGCCGCTGCCTTCGGCCAGCGCCACCAGGCGGTTGACGCTGGCCTGGTAGCGCGCGCGCGTGGCTTCCTGTTTCGCCAGTTCGGTTTCCAGGCGCTCCACTTCGGTGCCGCGCAGGCGCACCAGCGCGCCCAGGCTGTCGATCGTCGTCTTCTTGCTCATGCCATCATCGCTTTCAACTGCTCCACGCCAGGGGTGAACGGCGCGTCTTCGCGCGTGCCCTGGCACAGGAATGCTTCGATATGCGGGTGCAGCTTCACCGCGCGGTCGGTCTCGGGGTCGGCGCCGGGCTGGTAGGCGCCGAGCGGGATCAGGTCGCGCACGCGCGCGTGCTTGGCCATCGACGCCTTGAGCTTGCGCGCCGCCAGCGTGTGCTCGGGCGAGACCACCTGCGCCATGCAGCGGCTGATCGACTGGGCCACGTCGATCGCCGGATAGTGGCCGCGCTCGGCCAGTTCGCGCGTCAGCACGATGTGGCCGTCGAGGATCGCGCGCGCGCTGTCGACCACCGGGTCCTGCTGGTCGTCGCCCTCGGCCAGCACGGTGTAGATCGCGCTCATGCTGCCTTCGGGATGTTCGCCGTTGCCGGCCGATTCCACCAGCTGCGGCAGGTTCGAGAACACCGACGGCGGATAGCCGCGCGTGGCCGGCGGCTCGCCCAGCGACAGCGCCACCTCGCGCAGCGCCATCGCGTAGCGGGTCAGCGAATCGCACAGCAGCAGCACGTTCTGGCCGCGGTCGCGGAAGTGCGCCGCCACCGAGTGGCACAGCTCGGTCGCCATCACCCGCATCATCGGCGACTCGTCGGCCGGCGCCACCACCAGCACCGCGCGTTTAAGGCCTTCCGGGCCGAGCGACTTCTCGACGAATTCGCGCACCTCGCGGTTACGCTCGCCGATCAGGCCGACCACGATCACGTCGGCCACGGTCTGGCGCGTGATCAAGCCGAGCAGCACCGACTTGCCGACGCCGGAACCGGCCATCAGGCCGACGCGCTGGCCCTTGCCGATGGTGAGCATGGCGTTGATGGCGCGCACGCCGACGTCGAGCGGCTCTTCCACCGGCGTCTTGCGCAGCGGGTTGACCTTGGGCGGCGTGGTCGACAGCACCTGGTCGCCGCCCAGGCGGCCGAGGCCGTCGATCGGCTCGCCCAGGCCGTTCACCATGCGTCCCATCCACGACGGGCCGATGTGGATGCTGGACGGGCCGGTGGCGGGCAGCACGCGCGCGCCGGTGGCCAGGCCGTCGGCCTGCTTGAACGGCATCAGGTACGTCACCTTGTCGCGAAAGCCGACCACCTGCGCATCCAGCCAGGCGCCGTCGACGGTCTCGACGCGGCAGCGCTGGCCGGTGTGCAGGCGGCAGCCGACGCTTTCCAGCAGCAGGCCCTGCACCGCGACCAGGCGCCCGGTCGGCGTGGCCACCGGCACCGCGCCGATGTCGAGCGAACGCAGGGTGTCGGCCAGTCCGCTCATGCATCCTCCTTCTCGGCCGTGGCGGTCAATGCTTCGCGCACCTGCTCGACGCAGGCTGCCAGGCGGCCCTGGCAGCCGGCGTCGACTTCGTGGTCGCCGGCCTTGACGCGGCATTCGCCCGGCTCCAGGCTCGGATCCGGCAGCAGGTTCCACTTCTTGGCGCGCTTCGGATCGAGTTCCTGGATGCGCTTGAGTTCTTCCGGATTGAGCAGCACCTCGACCTCGTCGCGCGTCGGCGGCATGGCCGCCAGCGCCTCGTCGACCAGGGCCAGCATCTGCACCGGCTGCAGCGCCAGCTCGGCGCGGATCACCTGGCGCGCGATCTTGCCGACCAGGTCGACCACTTCCTTGCGCTGGGCGTTGCGGAATTCGGTCTTCAGCTTTTTCAGCGCGCGCAGCATGGCGTCGACCGGCTTGACCGCCGCTTCCAGCTCGGCCTGGGCCTGTTGCCGGCCTTGTTCCAGGCCGCGCGTCAAGCCTTCGGCATGGCCGGCCTCGGCGGCCTCGCTGCGGCCCTGTTCCAGGCCGACTTCATAGCCGTCGCGCTCGCCCTGGCGGAAGCCCTCGGCCATCGCACCCTGCCAGTCTTCGGCGGCGGTGGCGGATGGCGCAGCGGCGCCGCCGCTGGCCAGGAACTGCGACAGCGGAGGAAAGTGATAGGGCCGGAATTGCTTCATTCGGCGGTCGCCTCGGCGAACAACTGGACTTCGATCTCGCCGTTGTCGACCAGCTCCTTGACCGAGGCCATGATGTCGCGCCGGGTCTGCTCGATGCGCGACATCGGCACCGGGCCGGAGCGGCGCATCAGGTCTTCGAAGCTTTGCGCCTGGCGCTTCGGCATGGCGCCCAGCAGGGCGTCGCGCAGGGCCGGCTCGGCGCCTTTCAGCGCCACCGCCCACTGCTCCAGCGGGATCTCGTCGAGCAGGCGCGAGATGGTCTGCTCGGTCTGTTTCGACAGGATGAAGAAGTCGTACATCGACATCTCGATCTGCGACACCACTTCCGGATCGTGCGCGCGCAGCAGTTCGACCATGGTGGCGCGGTTGTTCGGCAGGCGATTCAGGATCTCGGCGGCCTGGCGCACGCCTTCGACGGTGGCGCTCTGGGTGTCGAGCGCCGACAGGCAGCGGCCGACCAGCTCTTCCAGCTCGCGCAGCAGGTCGCGGTCGATCTCGTCCAGGCGCGCCAGGTTCAGCAGCACCAGTTCGCGGCCTTCTTCCGGCAGCGCGTCGATGATCTGGCCGGCCAGCGCCGGCGGCAGGAACGCCAGGAATACTGCCTGCATCTGCACGTGCTCGCTGGCGATGTATTCGGCCAGCCATTTCGGCGAAGCGTACTGCAGGCGCGCCATCATCGGACGGATGGCGTCGCCGTAGATCGTGTTCAGCACGCTGTTGGCGATTTCCTTGCCCAGCGCCAGGTCGAGCGAGCGCTTCAGGTAGCTGCGCGAGGCGCCGTGCAGGCCGCTCTGCTGGCGGTAGTCGTCGAAGAACTTTTGCGCGGCGTTCTTGACCGCGTCGACCTTGATGCCGCTCATCCGGCTCATCACCTGGGTCAGCTCGATCAATTCCTCGCGCTCGAGGCAGCGCAGCACCGCCGCCGCCGGTTCCTCGCCGATCGAGAGCAGCACGATCGCCGCCTGTTCGACCGGGCTCAGGGCCACTTCCTGCATGTCGTTACTGTTCAGATCCGGCATTTTTCTTTTGCACCCATTGTTTGACCACTTCCGCCACCCGCTCCGGCTCCTTGCCCGCCAGGACCTTCAGGTGCTCGACCATCACATCCACGGCCGAACCGGCCGGGGGCAAATCGTAGTTTTCCAGCAGCGGCTGGACCGGCATCGCGCCCGGCGCGTCAGCCGTGCCGGCCTGGCCCGGCGCCGCCAGGGCCGCCGCGCCGTTTCCCGCGCCACCCGCGCCACCCGCCGGTGCGGCCAGTTGTCCGGCCGTGCCGCCGGCCAGGGCCGGGTTGGCGCCGGCGCCCGCCAGCTGCGCCTTGCCGGCCGGCTGCGGTGCCATGCGCTGGGTCAGCAGGCGCATCAGCGGACGCACGATCAGGAACCAGCCCAGCAGCGCGCCGATCGCGTACACCGCCCAGCCGGTCATGTCGACCACGTTGTCGCGCTCCTGCCACCACGGCTCGACCGGCGCCGGCGCCGGGAAGGTGAGCGCGGACACCGCCAGCACGTCGCCGCGGGTCTTGTCGATGCCCAGGCCGCCGCCCAGGATCTTTTCGATGTTGGCGATC
Source organism: Massilia forsythiae (assembly GCF_012849555.1). Classification (NCBI taxonomy): domain Bacteria; kingdom Pseudomonadati; phylum Pseudomonadota; class Betaproteobacteria; order Burkholderiales; family Oxalobacteraceae; genus Massilia; species Massilia forsythiae. The sequence goes on along the minus strand of NZ_CP051685.1, from coordinate 544,962 downwards.
TCGGCCGGGGTCCAGCCGGTCTTCGGCGAGGCCGCCTTGGCGTTGTTCAGCACCACCGCCACCGACAGCTTTTTCAAACGGCCGCGGGCGCGCTTGATCTGGGTGATGGCGCGGTCGTAGGCGTACTGGCGGCTGGTGGCGTTCTTGCGCGCGCTGCCGTCGTCCGGCTTGGCCGCGTCGCCGGTCGCGCCGGCGGCGGTCTCGGTCGGATTGGCCTGCGCCGGCGGACGGTTCGACAGGGTGCCCGGCACGCCCATCGCCATGCGGTTCTTTTCCATCTCCTCGCGCGAGGCTTCGCTCGTGACCTTCGGCGCTTCGCCGTACTTTTCCTGGGTTTCCTCGATGCGGTCGTTGTCGATGTCGGCGGTGACGCTGACCTTGAAGTTGTCGGCGCCGAGCACCGGGCCGAGCAGGCCGGCGACGTTGGCGCGCACCTCGTCCTGGTAATGCTTGGCGGCGGTGTCGCCCTGCGATGCGCCGTCGAAGCCGTCCGACAGGTCGACGCGCGCCGACAGGTAGTTGCCGTTCTGGTCGACCAGCGACACGCGGTTCGGCGCCAGGCTGGCCACGCTGCCCGAGACCAGGTTGACGATGGCGGCGATCTGCTCGTTGGACAGGGTGCGGCCCGGCTTGACCGCGACCACCACCGAGGCCGACGACTTGTCGCCGTCGCTGGCCACGAACGAGGACGACTTGGCGATCGCCAGGTGCACACGTGCCGAGGCGATCGCGTCCATCGTCAGGATCGACTGCGCCAGCTCGCCTTCCAGGCCGCGGCGGAAGCGCACGTCCTGCACGAACTGCGACACGCCGAGCGGGTCGTTCTTGTCCATCAGTTCCAGGCCGGCCGGCAGCTGCGCGGTCACGCCCTTGGCGGCCAGCAGCATGCGCACCTTGCCGAGCTGCGAGGACGGCACCAGCACCTGGCCCGATTCCGGGTGCACGCGGTAAGGCACGTGCTCGGCTTCGAGCACGCTCATCATGTCGCTGGCGGCGACCTTTTCGCGCGCGCCGAACACCGGCTTGTAGCCCGACTGGTCGTTCCACATGTACAGCATCAGCGCGGCGGTAATGCCGATGGCCAGCACCAGCATCGGCGCCAGGTTCTTGGACAGCGCCGGCGGCAGGGCCAGGCGCTTGGCGGAGAGGGAGGACTTGAGGGCGGCAATCACGTTGTGGTTTTTCCTGATCAGACGGGAAGCTTGAGCAGCTCGTCGACGGCGCCCATGACCTTGTTACGGACCTGCATCAGCATCGAGAACGACAGGCTGGCCTGCTGCGACGACAGCATGGCGCCGACCAGGTCGTCGCTCTTGCCGCTGTCGACGGCCGCCATCTTGTCGCTGGCGCTGCGCTGGTCCTGGTCGACGCTGGCCAGCGCATCCTTCATGCTCTGGGTGAACGAGGAGCTGCCGCTCGAGGTCGCCTGGCCCGGCTGGGCGGCGTCCAGCGCCGGCGCCACGGAAAGGCGGCTGGCGTCGTTGTTCAAGGCGGCCAGGTCGGCCCGAATCAGACCGGCAAGTTCAGTTCCCATCGTTGGTCCACTCCATGAATAAGTTGGTGCGTCGACAATCCCGGCAGCGCTTTACAGTGTTTCTGTGTGTCACTGGTAAAATGACGAGATTGCTTTGCGGTAATTGTTAAATCTGCAGGATCTTGGCAGTACTTGGTTTCCCGCAGAGAAGCGGCGAGAATATGTGTTGGCTTTTTTGATACCCAGAGCAGATTTCCGCAATTCGACGCTGGATGCATGCATCTTACCGTACGGCAATGGCGAATTCAAAGCGGAATCTCAAATGTCGTGACACAATTTAGCAGGTATAATTGTTTCCCACGGGAATGAAAAGAAAGCATCCTCGATTAGTAAATTGTTAATTTCAACATGCCGATTCCGACCAACGACAACGCCGCGCAACATCAAGTACTGGACCCTCGTCTACTGGGGCGGCCAGTCCATCTGTTGCCCCAGTTCGCCGTGCGTCTGCAGGACGATCTCGAGAGCGTCATGCAGGGCAGCGCACGCCGTTACTGGGCCGGCTGGCGCCTGGAAATCGTCGAATTCGGGCGTTCCCCGCAACAAAATGCGCTGCGTTGGATGGCAGCGAGCAATGCCATGGGTACCGTCGCGGTGGCGTTCGAGCGTGGTTTATTACTGACACTGTTGGAAAGGCGCTACGGTGGACGTGGCGCCGGCGCAACTCAGCGGGACCCGCAAAGCGAGCGCGTGACCGCCACCGAAGACCGTTTGGCCGTCGTGTTGACGCAACAAATGGTCGATGTGTTGTATGGCCGCGTCGCTGTCAGCATGGCAATGGAGGTGGCGCCGCGCCCGGTCGCCGCCAACGCCATCCTGGCCGCCAGCATGCCGGGCGCCAGCAGCTGGGCGGTGCGGGTGCTGGTGCGCGACGCCGCCGGCCAGGAAGGCAGCTTCTGGATCGCCCCCGACCAGAACCTGATGGCCGCCATCCTGGGCAGCCTGCGCGCGGACCAGCCGCGCCAGCGCACGGCGCGCGGCCCCAGCGAACCGCTGGGCAGCGCATTGCAGGTCAAGCTCGACGGCCGCCTGGTCAGCAAGGAAATGACTTTGGGGGCATTGTTCGATATCAAAGTGGGCGATGTGATTCCGGTCAATGTAGGCCGGGCCGACGTCCTGCTCGACGAGGCGCGCCTGTTTACGGCCGCGGTCGCCGAGCACAAGGGATCGCTGTGTTTAACCTCTTTTGAAGATGCCGAGTAAAAGACAATGAATGTGAACGATCAATTCACCGGTGGCGACATCATCATCGACGACCTGGCCGGCGACGATGCGGCCGCCACGCCGGCGCCGCAGGTCGCACGCGCCGCGCGCCTGCCGCAGATGATGCGCCGCATCCCGGTGACGCTGACGCTGGAAGTGGGCTCGGCCCGCATCTCGCTGCAGGAACTGATGGACATCGGCCCGTCCAGCGTGGTGCCGCTCGACGTGCTGGCCGGCGAACCGCTGGTCATCAAGGTCAACGGCACCGCGATCGGCCGCGCCGAAGTGGTGGTAGCGGGCGAGCAGTACGGTCTCAAGGTGATCGACCTGGAAGGCCTGAACCTGGACCTGATCGCGCCATGATGCGGCGGCGGGGCGGCGCAGTGCGCCGCTATGCGCCGGCGCTCGCCGGCGCCGGCCTGCTGCTGCTGGCCGCAAGCGCAGTTGCGGCGCCGGCCGGGCAGGACGTGCTGCCGGGGGTGATCCCCGGCTCCAGCAGCGGCCTCACCGTGAAGTCGCAGATCCTGGTGCTGATGACCATCCTCGGCCTGCTGCCGGTGATGGTCATGATGATGACCAGCTTTACCCGCTTTGTGATCGTGCTGTCGCTGCTGCGCCAGGCGCTCGGCCTGCAGCAGGGCCTGCCGAACCGGATCGTCACCGGCGTGGCGCTGATCCTGACGCTCCTGGTGATGCGCCCGGTCGGCATGCAGGTCTGGAACGAGGCCTTCGTCCCCTACGACAAGGACAGGATATCTCTGGAGCAGGCGCTCAAGGTGGCCGAGGTGCCGCTGTCGCGCTTCATGCTGGCCCAGACCAGCAAGACCGCGCTGGCCCAGATCGCGCACCTGTCGGGCGAACCGGCCGAGATGGCGCCGATGCAGCGCGCCTTTACCGTCAAGCTGGCCGCCTTCGTGCTGTCCGAACTGAAAAGCGCGTTCCAGATCGGCTGCATGCTGTTCATCCCGTTCCTGATCATCGACCTGGTGGTGTCGTCGGTGCTGATGGCGATGGGCATGATGATGCTGTCGCCGCTGGTGATTTCGCTGCCCTTCAAACTGCTGCTGTTCGTGCTGGTGGATGGCTGGACCCTGACCGTGAACACGCTGGTCGGCAGCATCCACACATGGTAACGCCGGCCCGGCACATCGAAAAAGACAACGCATGACCCCTGATATCGCCGTCGACGTGGTGGTCGAAGCCCTGCAGCTGGTAATGCTGCTGGTGATGGTGCTGGTGCTGCCGGGCCTGCTGGCAGGCGTCATCGTGGCCCTGGTGCAGGCCGCCACCCAGATCAACGAACAGACCCTGAGCTTCCTGCCGCGCCTGCTGGTGACGCTGGTGGCCGTGATCCTTGCCGGCCACTGGATGACCGGCAAGCTGATGGATTATTGCGTGGCCGTGTTCCAGCGCGCCGCCACGCTGGTGGGCTGATGCTGGAGGCCAGCAACCTGCTGCTGCCGCTGATCGGCGCGCTGTGGTGGCCGTTCTGCCGCATCATGGCGATGCTGACCACGGCGCCGGTGATCGGCGACGGCGTAGTGCCGCTCACGGTGCGCGCGCTGCTGTCGGTGGTGCTGGCGTTCCTGATGCTGCCGCTGACGAAGGGCGGCGCCATGCCGGATCCGTTCTCGCTGGCCGGCGTGGTGGCGATGATCGAGCAGGCCGTGATCGGCGCCGCCATCGGCCTGGCCATGCAGCTGACGATGGCGGTGATCGGCATGCTCGGTTTCCTGGTGTCGAGCCAGGTCGGTTTTTCGATGGCGCAGATGAACGACCCGGTCAACGGCCAGCAATCGGATGTGATTTCCGGCCTGCTCGGCCTGGTGGCGATGCTGGTGTTCTTCGCCATCGACGGCCACCTGGTGCTGGCCGGCGTGATGGGCCAGAGTTTCCGGGCCTGGCCGGTCGGCGGCGGCTACAGTGCACTGCTGCTGCAGACGATCGCCTTGAATGTCGGCTGGGTGTTCTCGGCCGCGATCCTGCTGGCGCTGCCGATCGTGTTTTCGACACTGGTGGTGCAGATCGGCTTCGGCTTCCTGAACCGCGTGGCGCCCTCGCTGAACCTGTTCTCGCTCGGCTTTTCGCTGGTGACGCTGTTCGGCCTGATGATGCTGGTGCAGGTGGTGCGCTTCGTTCCCGAGCACTACGTGCAGATGACCAACCAGGTGCTGGAGATGCTCCAGCAGCAGATGAGGCTAGCCCATGGCTGACAACGACAGCGGCGGCGACAAGACAGAAAAGGCCTCGGCCCAGAAACTGAAAAAGGCGCGCGAGCAGGGCCAGGTGGTGCGCTCGAAGGACCTGGCCACCGCGGTCGGTATCCTGGTCAGCCTGAAGCTGTTCGTGTTCCTGCTGCCGGACTACCTGGAATCGTTCCGCGCGCTGTTCCGGCTGGTGTACGCGCCGCTGGGCGCGGCCGGCTCCACCGAAAATGCGCTGTCCGTGGTGTGGGGCGGCGCCGCCGCGCTGCTGGTGAAGATGGTGCTGCCGCTGCTGGGCGTGCCGCTGGCGATCGTCGTGGCCAGCCTGGTGCCGGGCGGCGTGGCTTTTTCCGCCAACAACCTGATGCCGCGCTTCGACCGCTTCAGCCCGATCCGCAACCTCGGGCAACTGGGATCGGCCAAGCACTGGAGCACCTTCGCCATCTCGGTCGGCAAGGCGGCGCTGCTGGGCGTGGTGCTGGTACACGTGGTACGTTCCGGCGTGGGCGCCTGGGTCGACCTGCAGCGCATGCCGCTGAACGACGCGCTGCTGCACGGCGCCGGGCTGATGTTCGACGGCCTGATGTCGCTGGTGACGGTGTTCCTGCTGTTCGCGCTGATCGACGTGCCGCTGCAATCGTTTTTGTTCGCGCGCGGCCAGCGCATGAGCAAGCAGGAAGTGAAGGAAGAATACAAGAGCAACGAGGGCAAGCCCGAAGTGAAGTCGCGCATCCGCCAGCTGCAGCAACAGCTGGCGCGCCGCAACGTCAACAAGACCGTGCCCGGCGCCGACGTGGTGATCGTCAATCCCGAGCACTACGCGGTGGCCCTGAAATACGATCTAGAGCGCGCCGAGGCCCCGTTCGTGGTGGCCAAGGGCGTGGACGAGATGGCGCTGTACATCCGCGCGATCGCCGCCAAGCACAAGATCGAGACGATCGCGCTGCCGCCGCTGGCACGCGCCATCTACAACACCAGCCAGGTGCAGCAGCAGATCCCGGCCCAGCTGTACCAGGCGGTATCGCAGGTGCTGAACTACGTGCTGCAATTGAACGCTTTCCGCGCGGGCCGGCGCCAGGCCGCGCCGCGGTTCCCCAACGAGGTCGTCGTGCCGGCCCATTTGAGTGAGGTATCCCCGACATGAACACGTTTAATAGCCTGATGCAGGAACTGCGTCGACAAAAGATCGCCACGCCGGTATTCCTGCTGACGCTGCTGGCGATGATCATGCTGCCGCTGCCGCCGGTGCTGCTGGACGTGCTGTTCACGTTCAACATCGTGCTGGCGCTGATCGTCATCCTGGTGTCGGTGTCGGCCAAGCGCCCGCTGGACTTCTCGGTATTCCCGACCGTGATCCTGGGTACCACGCTGATGCGCCTGGCGCTGAACGTCGCTTCCACGCGCGTGGTGCTGCTGCGCGGCCACGAGGGCACGGCCGCGGCCGGCCACGTGATCGAAGCCTTCGGCAACGTGGTCATCGGCGGCAATTACGTGGTCGGCATCGTGGTGTTCGTGATCCTCATGATCATCAACTTCGTGGTGGTGACCAAGGGCGCCGAGCGCATCTCGGAAGTCTCGGCGCGCTTTACCCTGGACGCGCTGCCCGGCAAGCAGATGGCGATCGACGCCGACCTGAACGCCGGCCTGATCAACCAGGAAAAGGCGACCCAGCGCCGCAAGGACGTGGCCAACGAAGCCGACTTCTACGGCGCCATGGACGGCGCTTCGAAATTCGTGCGCGGCGACGCCATCGCCTCGATCCTGATCCTGATCATCAACATCGTCGGCGGCGTGGCGATCGGCGCGCTGATGCACGGCCTGTCGTTCGGCGAAGCCTTCCGCACCTATGCGCTGCTGACCATCGGCGACGGCCTGGTGGCGCAGATCCCGGCGCTGCTGCTGTCGGCGGCGGCGGCGATCCTGGTCACCCGCATCAGCGATTCCGGCGACTTCGAGCAGCAGGTCAGCGGCCAGCTGCTGGCCCAGCCGGCCGTGCTGTTCTCGGCATCCGGCGTGCTGATCATCCTCGGCCTGGTGCCGGGCATGCCGTGGTTTTACTTCATGGTGTTCGCCGCCGCGCTGGGCTACGTCGGCTGGCGCCTGTCGCGCGAGGTCAAGGCGCCGGACGACGCCGGCGTGGCCGCCATCGAGGCTGCACTGCGCGACGAGCGCGCGCCGGAGCTCGACTGGCAGCAGCTGCCGGTGGTGCAGCCGATCTCGGTGGCGGTCGGCTACAAGCTGGTGCACCTGGTCGACAAGGGCCAGGGCGAAGTGCTCACCAAGCGCATCAAGGGCGTGCGCCAGAGCCTGTCCGAGCAGATGGGCCTGCTGCTGCCGGCGATCGGCGTGCGCGACGACCTGACCCTGCGCCCGAACCAGTATGCCATCTCGGTGAACGGCAGCGTGGTGGCCGAGGGCGAGGTGGTGCCGGAATGCCTGATGGCGATCCCGTCGCCCAACGTATACGGCGAGCTGGACGGCATCCCCGGCCTCGAGCCGGCCTTCGGCATGGCGGTCACCTGGATCGAGCCGGACCAGAAGGCGCACGCGCTGGGGCAGGGCTACCAGGTGGTCGAGGTGGCCAGCGCCATCGCTACCCACAGCTCGAAGATCGCGCGCGACTACATGGCCGAACTGTTCCGCCACGAAGACGTGCCGGCCATGATGGAACGCTTGAGCGCGCTCTCGCCCAAGCTGTCCGGCGCGCTCGACAAGGCGCTCACCCACACCCAGCTGCTGCGCGTGTTCCGGGTACTCCTCGCCGAGAACGTGTCGCTGAAGGACATCGTGGTCATCGCCACCACGCTGCTGGACAGTTCGGAGACCACCAAGGACCCGATCCTGCTGGCGGCCGAGGTGCGCTGCGCGCTGCGCCGCCAGATCGTCTCCGGCCTGTACGGCAAGAAGAAGGACATGCCCGCCTTTAATTTGTCCGGCGAGCTGGAAAACATGCTGCTCGGTTCCCTCAACCAGGCACGCCAGAGCAACGGCGGCAAGGTCGCGCTGGACAACTACCCGATCGACCCGCAACTGCTGTCGCAGCTGCAGCTGAACATGCCGGTGGCGCGCGAGCAGATGAAGCAGCAGCACGCGCCGCCGCTGCTGCTGGTGCTGCCGCAGATCCGTCCGCTGCTGGCGCGTTACGCGCGCCTGTTCGCGCCGGGCCTGCACGTGCTGTCGTATAACGAGATTCCGGAAAACCGCGAAGTCTCGATCATCGGCACGGTGGGCTGATCGCCATGCACGCCCGTATTCTCGACCTGGCCGAATGGCTGCCGGCGCAGGTGCTGGCCAACGACGAACTGGCCGCGCTGTATCCCGAGTGGAGCGCGGACAAGATCCTGGCCAAGACCGGCATCCGTGCGCGCCGCCTCGCCGCGCCCGGCGAGACCGCGGCCGACCTGGCAGCTGCCGCCGCCGAGCGCCTGTTCGCGCAGGGCGTGGTGGCGCGCGCCGAGATCGATTTCATTTTGCTGTGCACCCAGGCGCCCGACTACCTGCTGCCGACCACCGCCTGCGTGCTGCAGGAACGCCTCGGCATCGCGCGCAGCGCCGGCGCGCTCGACTTCAACCTCGGCTGCTCCGGCTTCGTGGTCGGCCTGTCGCTGGCCAAGGGCCTGGTCGAGAGCGGGGCGGCGCGGCGGGTGCTGCTGCTGACGGCGGACACCTATTCGAAATACATCCACGCCCAGGACCGCAGCGTGCGCACCCTGTTCGGCGACGGCGCCGCCGCCACCGTGGTCGGCGCGGCGGACGCTGCGGCGCCGGACGGGCAAGCGATCGGTCCCTTCGTGTTCGGCACCGACGGCCGCGGCGCGCACGACCTGATCGTCGCGACCGGCGGCGCCCGCCATGCGCGCGACGCCGCGTCCGGCGTGGCGCAGCTCGACGCCAACGGCAACCTGCGCAGCCGCGACGACCTGTACATGAACGGCGCCGAGGTATTCGCCTTTTCGCTGCGCGAAGTGCCGAAGGCGATCGACGCGCTGCTGGACAAGGCCGGCCTGGCGAAGGACGACATCGATTATTTCGTGCTGCACCAGGCCAACCGCTTCATGCTCGACGCGCTGCGCAAGAAGATCGGCGTCGCGCCCGAAAAACTGCCGATCCACATGGAAGACGTCGGCAACACCGTTTCCTCGACGATTCCCCTGACCCTGATCCGCATGCGCGCGGCCGGCCAACTGCGTCCCGGCGCGCGCCTCATGCTGGTCGGCTTCGGTGTCGGCTACTCGTGGGCCGCCACCATCCTCCAACTCTGATACAGGACACACAGAATGAGCATCGACACCTTCATCGGCCACTTCGCCGAAGCCCTGGAAACCGGCGCCGGCGCGCTGACGCCGCAGACCGTGTTCAAGGACCTGGACAACTGGGATTCGCTGGCGGCACTGTCGGTCATCGCCATGATCGACGAGCACTACGGCGCCTCGATCGGCGGCGCCGACCTGGAAAAAGCGCGCAGCCTGCAGGACCTGCACGAGCTCGTGGCGCAACGGCGGGCATGATGGCGCCGCTGACCGGGGTCGCCATCCGCGGCGTGTCGACGGCGGTGCCGGGCACCGTGGCGCGTACCGCCGACTACACGCCGCTTACCGAGGCCGAGCGCGTAAAATTCGCGGCCGGCACCGGCATCGAACAGCGGCGCGTGGCGGCGCCCGGCCAGTGCGCCTCCGACCTGTGCATCGCCGCCGCCGCCGACCTGCTGGCGCGCCTGGACTGGGACAAGTCCGGCATCGGCGCGCTGGTGATGATCACGCAAACGGGCGACCACCCGGTGCCGGCCACCGCCATCATCGTCCAGCACAAGCTCGGCCTGCCGACTTCGTGCGCCGCCTTCGACATCAACCTCGGCTGCTCCAGCTATCCGTACGGGCTGGCGGTGCTGGGCTCGACCATGCGCACGCTCGGCATCCGGCGCGCGCTGCTGCTGGTGGGCGACGTCTCCACGCGCCTGTGCTCGTACAACGACAAGTCGAGCTGGCCGCTGTTCGGCGATGCCGGCTCGGCCACCGCGCTGGAACTGGACGACGGCGCCTCGCCGATCCACTTCGACCTGAACTCGGACGGCGCCGGCAAGGACGCGATCATCGTCGAGGCCGGCGGCCTGGCCTCGAAGCGGCCGGCGGCGGACGCCGGTTTCGACGAGGTCGCGCTGGCGCCCGGCATGGCGCGCCATCCGTCGCACCTGCGCCTGCAGGGCGCCGACATCTTCAGCTTCGCCATCGGCGCGGTGCCGCCCAGCATCCGCCGGGTACTGGCCGCGGCCGGCTGGGAGCTGGACCGGGTCGAGCACGTGGTGCTGCACCAGGCCAACAAGATGATCAACGATTTCATCCGCAAGAAGGTCGGCTACCCGCAGGACAGGGAGATCGGCACGCTGCGCGACTACGGCAACACCAGTTCGGTGTCGATCCCGCTGACCCTGTGCGCGGGCAGCACGCGCCTGGCGCAGGGCGGGCGCGTGCTGCTGTCCGGCTTCGGGGTCGGCCTGTCCTGGGCCAGCGCCACGCTCGTGCTGGACCCCGGCATTGTGCTGCGCCTGTTCGACAGCGACCATGTCTACTGACGCGCGCACGATGGACGCGCGCACGATCATGCCCGACGCCTACTGGCGCGACGTGGTGCTGGAACGGGAATACGAGCGCATCTTCGCGCACGGCCTGTACGTCGGCCCGGCGCAGTTGCTGGCGCAGGACGGCGACTACCACAGCTACCAGGTCTGCGGCCGGCCCTTCGTCACGCGCCGCGCCGAAGGCGAATTGCGCAGCTTCGAGAACGTCTGCCTGCACCGCGCCAAGCTGATCGACCCGCCGGGACGGGGCAACCGGCCGTTCCGCTGCGGCTACCACGCCTGGCAGTACGATGCCGCCGGCGCGCTGGAGCGGGCGCCGCTGGCGCAGGACGCCTGCATCGGACGGCGCCGGTTGCAGCGCTGCGCCACCGTCGAGCGGCACGGCCTGGCCTTCATGGCGACGCAGGGCACGCTCGATGCCGACACCGGTGCGCAGGCGCTGGACGCGGCCGGCTTCGAACTCGGTGAATTCTTCCACGAAGAGACGCTGGAACACGCCGCCAACTGGAAGCTGGTGGTCGAGAACGTGCTGGAATCCTATCACCTGTCGTTCGTGCACCAGGACAGCTTCGTGCCGACCGGGATCAGCTCGGCCTCCGACACCCGCGAAAGCCGGTTCGGGCGCGACTCCTGCCTGCACATCGCCAACAAGAAGGACGGCGGCGCCGCCAAGGGCCGCCTGATCCCGGGTTCCAACTCGGACTACGTGCATGCCTACGTGTTCCCGAACCTGTTCGTCTCCATCACCGGCGGCCTGGTCGGGTTCGTCTCGCATTTCATGCCGCAGGAAGCCGGACGCACGCTGCTCGAATGGCGCTTGTTCGAGACGCCGCTGCTGCTGGCGCAGAAGAACGCGGTGCGCAGCTACATCCGCCAGAACGCCATCGATTTCACGCGCAAGGTGCTGGGCGAAGACCTGGTCGTGCTGAACCAGTCGCAGATCGGCATCCGCCACGCGCGCGGTCCGCACCAGCTGCAGCCGGTCGAGGGGCGCCTGGCGCATTTCCACGAAACCTACATGCGCATGATGGAGGACGGCGAATGAACTTGAACGGCAAACGGGTGCTGGTGACCGGCGCCACCTCCGGCATCGGCCTGGCCACGGCGCGCGCACTGGCGGCGATGGGCGCCGAAGTGTGGGGATTGGGGCGCGACGAAGGAAGACTGCAGGCGCTGCGCGACGGCGGCTTGAACGGCGGCCAGGCGCTCGCCTTCGACCTGCTCGACTTCAGCGCCTACCGCGCCTTCGCCGCCGGCCTGCCGGTGTTCGACGCGGTGGTGCATTCGGCCGGCGTGGTCGAGAACAGCCCGCTGCGCTACTTCTCCCTCGAGAAATACCAGCGCACCGTGGACACCAACCAGTCGGCGCCGCTGTTGCTGAGCGCCGAGCTGGCGCGCGCGGCGAAACTCGGCGCCGGCGGCTCGCTGGTGTTCCTGGCCTCGATCAGCGGCACCAGCATCGGCATGAAGGGCATCGCCGCGTACGCCGCCAGCAAGGCCGCGCTGGTCGGCATGGCCAAGGTGCTGGCGCTGGAACTGGCGCCGAAAGGCATCCGCGTGAATTGCGTCTCGCCCGGCATGGTGAACACCGAACTGGTGGCCGGCGCGACTTACCTGTCGGACGAGGCCAAGCGCGCCGACATGCAGAAGTATCCGCTGGGCGGACGCTATGCCGAGCCGCGCGAAGTGGCCGGCGTGATCGCCTTCCTGGTGTCCGACCATTCGTCGTTCATGACCGGGCAGAACCTGACGGTCGACGGCGGCTACAGCATCCAATAGGAGAGCACATGCAACATGATGCGGATGGCGCGGGATTCGTGCTGGCCGGCGCCGGCGGCTTCGGCCGCGAGGTGCGCGCCTGGCTGGGCGTGTATGCCGGCGCCGCGCCGGTGCACGGCTTCGTTGACGACGTCACGCTCGGTGCGCACGTGCTGGGCACCATCGACGGCCATGCCGTGCTGGAGGCGGCGCGTTACCTGGTCTGCCTGGGCGACGGTGCCGACCGCCTCGCCGTGGGGGAACGCCTGGCGGCGCGCGGCGCGCAACTGGGCACGCTGGTGGCGCCGATGGGTAACTACGCCACCGACGTGACGCGGGTACCGGGCGCCATCTTCCTCGGCATGTGCAGCGTGTCGTCGACGGTATCGGTGGGACGCTGCGTGCTGGTGCAGGGTTTCGCCTGCGTCGGCCACGACGTGGTGCTGGAAGACGGCGTGACGGTGAGTTCGCACGCCTTTATCGGCGGCGGCGCCCATATCGGCCGCAATGCGACCATCCACCCGCACGCCACCGTCCTGCCTCGCATCCGCGTGGGACAAGGCGCCATCGTCGGCGCCGGGGCGGTGGTGGTGAAGGACGTGCCGGACCATGTGACCGTGTTCGGCAATCCGGCCAAGGTGATCGCGATCCGCGGCAAGGATTGATTGCCCCTCCGGCGTGGCCCGCTTACGCCCGCGGGGCGCCGGTCGGCAACAGCAGCGCCAGCTCGGCCATCGCCCGGAACACTGGCAGGCTGAGCGCGGTCGCCGCCTCGGTCGAGGGCAGGCGCGCGTGGATGCGGCCCTCGGGCAGGGAATCGCGGTAGGTCCAGCGCAGCACGCGCAGGCCGGCGCGGCCGATCGCCGCCGCCAGTTCCGGCTGCAGCGCATGCAGGCGCAGCATGGCGGCGCGGCCGGGCGCACACAGTTCCAGCAGCAGGCCGTCGGTGACCGGCTGCGCTTGTACCGTGACGACGGTGCCGTCGGCCAGCACCAGTTCCAGGCGCAGTGCGGCGCGTCCGCGGCGCCGTCCGTGGCGGCCCTGTTCCGGCTCGTCTTCCACCACGCGCAGGTGCTGGTCCTGCGCGCTGCCGGCGTGGACGGTGAAGCGCCAGGCATCCATCGGCGGGTTCAGCAGGTCGCTCTGGCGCAGCATCCGCATGGCTTGCGCATCGGGCGGGAATCCGCCCTGGCTGCCCAGCAGCAGCGTGGCCGGCAACTGGCCGTCGCGCGCGCGCAGTTCGCGGGTGGTGAGCTGGGTGCCGTAGTTGCGCACCATGCCGCGCCAGGAACTGGCGAGCGCGCCGCCGTCCGGCGTGGGCCAGGTCAGCTGGCGCGCCATGATCGCCTGGTCCGGGCGCATGGCGGCGTTGTCCGGCGTATCGCCTGCCGCCGCCGGCAGCGGCGCCGGCTGCGCGCCGCCCATGGGCAGCGGCAAGGCATCCAGTTCGGCCTGCAGCAGCGCCAGCGGCGCCAGCGGCGCGACCGGCGCCACCGCGCCCACGGGCACGCCCGCCGCCGGCAGGACCGCGGGCACGAGCGAAGGCAGCGAAGGCGGGGGAAGCGCAGGAAAGGAAATGCCGGCCATGATGAGCACAGTCTAAAATAAAAAGGCCAACCTGGTGGCTGGCCTTCGGGAGAGGGCCCGCGCCGATCGGCGCGGGCGTGCGGCCATTACTGCAGCAGCGACATGACCATCGAGGACATGCTGTTGGTCTGCTTCAGCATCGCCGTGCCGGCCTGCATCAGCATCTGGCTGGAGGTCATGTTCGACGATTCGGTCGCGAAATCGACGTCCATGATCAGGCCGGTGGCGGCCTTGGTGTTGGTGCTGATGTTCGACAGGTTGTTGTACACATGGTCCAGGCGGTTGGCCGCGGCGCCCAGGCCCGAGCGCACCTTGTTGACCGATGCCAGCGCGGTGTCCAGCGAGCCGATGGTGGCGTTGGCCGACGAGGTCAGTTCGGTGCCGGTGGTGGCGGCCGAGTAGTTGGCGGCGGCGCTCGACACGTTGGTGACGACCGAGCTCATGTCGGTGGACAGGTCGACCGACATGGTCTCGCTCGACGAGGCGCCGATCTGGAAGGTCATCGCCGAAGCGATGGTGCCGCCGACCATCAGGGTCTTGCCGCCGAAGCTGGTGTTCTTCAGGACGTTGCCCAGTTCCTTGCCCAGTGCATCGTATTCCGACTGCATCGCGGTCTTGTCGTCGGCGGTCGAGGACGAGTCGGCGGCCTGGGTTGCCAGGTCCTTCATGCGGATCAGCATGTTGCTGACTTCGTCCAGCGCGCCGTCGGCGGTCTGCAGCATCGAGGTGGCGTTCTGGGTGTTGCGCATGGCGACGGCCATGCCCGACGATTGCGCTTTCAGGCGCGAGGCGATCTGCAGGCCGGCGGCGTCGTCCTGCGCCGAGTTGATGCGGTAGCCGGTCGACAGGCGGGTCATCGAGGTCGACAGCGACGCTTGGGTCTTGGTCAGCGAACTTTGGGCCGACAGTGCGGCGTTGTTGGTGTGAAGGCTCAGCATGGTTGGCTCCTGGTATTCGGTAAAAGATTCGGTGTTTCGGTCAGTGTTCTGTGAGATTCGTCGAGTTTGTCTCGCTCTCACAAGTACAAGACGACCAATTGCCGTACGGCATTAAGTGACTTAAGGAAATTTTTTAAAAATTTTCGAAAATAGTTTCGCGGTCCCTTTCGACTGGTCGTTCCGGCAACAGGGCAGGCGAAAAAAAAGCCGGCATCGGCCGGCTCGAGGCGGAGATCTGTCTGCTTCAATCCGCCTGCAGCGCGGTGCGCATCACCTGGCCGACCACGGCGATCTTGTCCGCGTCCATGGTCTGCCCGGTCGGCAGCACGATCACGCTGGCGGCCACGGCCTCGGTCGCCGGCAGCAGCAGGCCGGCGTGCGGGAACAGCGAGCGGTACGGCTCCATGCGGTGGCAGCCCGGCCAGAAGTAGCGGCGCGCCAGGATGTTTTCAGCACGCAGGGTGTCGACCAGCGCATCGCGCGACAGCGCGCACTCCGGCGTGGTCTCGATGATCACGTATTGGTAGTTGTTGCGCTCGGCCTCGTCGAACGCCAGCAGGCGCACGCCCGGGATGCCGGCCAGCGCGGCGCGGTAGGCGTGGTAGTTGGCGCGGTTGGCGGCGACCACGTCGTCCACCGATGCCAGGTTGACCAGGCCCATGGCGGCGGCGATCTCGATCATCTTGCCGTTGGTGCCCGGATAGCTGACCTGGTCCAGGCCGGAAAAGCCGAAGTTGCGCATCAGGCGCGCGGTGTTGGCCAATTCGTCGTCGTCGGTGACGACCGCGCCGCCCTCGAAGGAATTGAAGAATTTCGTCGCATGGAAGCTCAGAACCTCGCAGGCGCCGAAGCTGCCGATGCGGCGGCCGCCATGGGTGCAGGTGAAGGCGTGGGCGGCGTCGAACATCAGCTTCAGGCCGTGCTCGTCGGCGATCGCCTGCAGGCCCTCGACCGGCGCGGCGCGGCCCCACAGGTGCACGCCGATGATGCCGCTGGTGCGCGGCGTGATCATCTTGCGCACCGCGGCCGGATCGAGCGTGTGCGTGGCCGGATCGATGTCGGCGAACACCGGGGTGATGCCCTGCCACTGCAGCGCGTGGGCGGTGGCGACGAAGGTGTAGGCCGGGACGATCACTTCGCCCTCCAGGCCGAGCGCGCGGATCGCGATCTCGAGCGCGATGGTGCCGTTGCACATGGCGACGCAATGCTTGACGCCCAGGTGCGCGGCCACCTTGCCTTCGAATTCCTTGACCAGCGGGCCGTCGTTGCTGAGCCAGCGGCGCTCGAAGATGTCTTCCACGTGGCGCATGAAGGCGTCGCGGTCGCCCATGTTGGGGCGGCCCACGTGCAGCATCTCGTCGAAAGCGGGCGCGGCGCCGTTGATGGCGAGGTCGGTGCGGCTGCGGATGGTTTTCATGGACGTTCCTCGATCAGGCGGGTTCGGCGGCGGTGTCGGCGTCGGCCGGCACCAGGTCGGACAGCGTCACGCGCAGCGGCACGGGCAGCTCGCCCGCGCACCAGCGCTGCCACATGCGCACCAGCGCCAGTTCCAGGCCGGCCGCCGCCACGCCCGGATAGCCGAGCACCGACTTCAGGAAGCGCTCGCGCATCCCCGCGCGCATCGCCGCCAGGGCGCTCGTGTTCTGCGCCAGGAACACGCCCAGCTTGACGTAGGTGTCCTCGTCCTCGGTGATGAAGGTGTCCAGCCCCAGGTGCGCCATGAAGGTGGTGGCGGCCTGGCTCGGGTTGGTGGCGCCGACCGTGGCCAGCGTCGGCACGCCCATCCACAGCGCGTGGCCGATGGTGGTGGCGCCGGTGTAGGGGAAGGGGCTCAGGCACACGTCCACTTCGTAATGCTGCAGCATGTACTGGTGCATGGGCACGCGCTCGCGCAGCAGCAGGCGTTCGCGCCCGACGCCTTCCAGTTCGAACCAGTCGACCAGCACGTCGTCGACGCCGGCCTGCAGGCCGCCCAGCAGCATCTTGGCGTCCGGCAGCGCGTGCAGCAGGCGCGCCCATTGGGCGACCACGTCGCGCGACAGCTTGCTGGCACGGTGGAAGCTGCCGAAGGTCAGGTAGCCGTTGGCCAGCGCCGGCAAGGGATTGACCGGCGGCGCGTTCTGCTCGGGCAGGAAGGGCGCGCCCAGCGGCAGGCGCACGATGCGCTCGCTGAACTGGTCGTCGTAGCGATCGTCCGGCACCAGGTAGCGGTCGCACAGGATGTAGTCCATGCCCTGCAGGCCGGTGGTGCCGGCATAGCCGATCCAGGTGGCCTGCACCGGCGCCGGCCGGCGCGCGAACAGCGGCAGGCGGTTCAGCGCCGAGTGGCCCGACAAATCGATCAGGATGTCGATGCCGTCCGCACGGATCAGCGCCTCGGCGGCATCGTCGTCGAGGTGCACGATCGAACGCCAGCCGCTGACGTTGGCGCGGTGCTGCTGCGTCATCGCGTCCTCGACCTTGTTGTTGTAGTAGATATGGACGTCGATTTGCGTGCTGTCCTTGAAGGCGTCGAACACCGGCGCCACGAAGCGCGACACGGCGTGGTTGTAGAGGTCGCCCGACACGAAGCCGACGCGGATGCGGCGCTGCGGATCGCGCTCGTTCGCATGCGGCTTGCGCGCCTCGATCAGCGGCGTTTCCCAGCGCTCGCCGTAGGCGAAGTGCTCGCGCGTCAGTTCGGCGCCGTCCAGGCAGCAGTGGCTGAGCATGAACAGCAGCATGCTGTGCGCGTACGGGGTCGGCGCGATTTCCAGCGCATGCCGCGCCAGGCGCACGGCTTCCTGCCATTCGCCCAGCGCGAAGCGGACGCTGGACAGGCCGGCCAGCGCATGCCGGTTGTCGGGCTCGCGTTCCAGCACACGCTCGAACACCGCCAGCGCGCGCGGCAGCCTGCCGTCCGACTGCAGGGTGGCGCCCAGGTCGCACAGCGTGTCGACGTGGTCCGGCACGATCTCCAGCGCGCGCTCCAGCGCCGCCGCCGCGGCCTCGAATTGCTTCAGCGCCTGCAGGCTCAAGCCGGTGTGGCGGTGCGCATTGAAGTGGTCCGGCTGCAGCGCGAGCACGGCGGCGTAGCACTCCAGCGCCTCGCCATGGCGGCGCAGGTCGTGCAGGGTGGCGCCGAGGTCGTAGCGCACGTCGACGTGGTCCGGCGCCAGTTCCAGCGCGCGCCGGAACACCGGCAGCAGCTCCTCGCGGCGGCGCTGCGCGTGCAGGGCCGAAGCGAGGCTGATCAGGCAATTCACGTTGGCCGGCGCCAGTTCGGCCGCGTGCCGCGCGCTGGCCTCAGCCTCGACCGGGCGGCCCAGGCGCAGCAGCGTGTCGGCCAGGCCCTGGTGCAGGTCGGCCGCGTCCTGGAAGCGCAGCGCCTGGCGGTACGCGCTTTCCGCTTCCGCGTGGCGCCCGGATTCGAACAGCGCTGCCGCCAGCACCGCATGCAGGCCCTTCACCTTCGGGTTCAGTTCGAGCGCGCGGCGCAACC
Organism: Massilia forsythiae; assembly: GCF_012849555.1. Classification (NCBI taxonomy): domain Bacteria; kingdom Pseudomonadati; phylum Pseudomonadota; class Betaproteobacteria; order Burkholderiales; family Oxalobacteraceae; genus Massilia; species Massilia forsythiae. The sequence continues at coordinate 526,682 of NZ_CP051685.1, read as the reverse complement.
CGGCGATGCCTTCCTCGAGTTCGCGCTTGCGCAGCAGCGCCAGGCCGAGCAGGGCGTGGGCGTTGGCGTCGCGCGGGTTCAGGCGCACCGCACGGCGGTGCTGTTCGATATCATCGCTTGCGCGCGGGACGTTAATCGCAGTCTGCATTCCTTAATTTCTCTATGGAAACGATATGGTTCGTGATTGTAAATCTCTGGCGCAAGGCTGTGACATGGTTTGTTGCAGTGACGGTGAGAAAATTTTCTTGCGTTAGTAAAAGTTAATCTTGTTGAACAAGGGCGGCCCGGTGCGGCCGCCGTGGCCGCCGCACCGGAGCGTGAGAAGCGCCGCGACTCAGACCAGGAAGTCCCAGCCGGTCGCCTCGATCCCATGCCCGACGATTTCCGCCGAATGCATGAACTGGTCCGCAACCTGTTCCAGCGTGGCGCCATGCCGCACTGCTTCGGTCCAGAACGCCAGGCCGCCGGCATCCGCGGTGCGGTTGAAGATGGCCTGGTACAGGATGCCGACGTCGTGCGCGGCGTGGCCGTCGAAGGCTTGCAGGCGCGCCTGGCCCTCGCTCGAGCCGATCAGCGACAGCGCGATGGCGCCGAGGGAGGCGCCGTTCTTCTGCACCGTGCCCCAGTAGTCGAAACCGCCCACGTCCGCCTGGCGCCCCAGCACGTCGGCGTACAGCCCGGCGATCGCCGCCAGCGGGGCGCGGTCCTGCACGGCCACGCTGCCGTCCTGGAACTGCAGCGTCTCCACGTTGACGACCCTGGCCTGGTCGTGCGCGCCGGTATTCGCCGTCACCAGCACGTGGCCCTCGTGGTAGTCGATGGTGTACGCCGAGCGCGCGCCCGCGAACACCGCGGTGTCCGCGCCCGCGCCGCCATGCAGCAGCGTCGGCGCGGCGGCGGCCATGGCGGCGTGCGCCTGGGCGGAGGGGCTGGGCGCGCTCGTGCCCAGGCGCAGCGTGTCGTCACCGCCGCCGGCGAACAGCAGGCTGGCCAGGCCGCTGTCCGCGACGAAGGTCTGGCTGGCGGCGTCGCCGGTCAGGATCTGGCCGGCCGTTTCGCCGACCACGGTCGCCGCGCCGATCACGGCGGCGAAGTCCACCGCCTTCAGGACCAGCGTATTGCCGGCGCCGACGCCGCCGGCATCGATCACCAGCGCCGTATGCTGGGTCGCGTCGCTGGTGCCGGTCAGCGTCAGCGTCGCGTTCGCGGCGTCCTTGGCGGTGACCGGCGTCACCGTCTGCACCAGCAGCGCCGCCTGTTTCGCCAGGGTGTTCAGGAAGCCTTGGGCGTTGCCGGTCAGGTGTCCCTGGTCGGCGGCCGGGTGGTCCGGCGTGGACGCCTTGATCGACTGGATCAGCTGCTCGACCGCGTTGCCGGCCAGCCGGCTGGCGCCGCCGCTGACGCTCAAACCGAAGCCGACCCCGGCCTGCGCCAGCAGCAGCGTGTTGCCGCCGGCGCTCACCAGCGGAATGTCGGCGGTGGCCGCGCCGCCGGCGCTCTCGCTGCGGTCGGCGCCGACGATCGGGACGATCGTGCGGATGCCGTCGCCACCGCCGGGCAGGACCACCGGCTGCTGCGTGACCTGCACGCCGTCGATGGTGGTCGTGGCCGGCGCCGGCGCGGCCGGCGCGGCCACCGCCAGCGCCAGCGCCGTGCTCGCGTCCGAGACGTTGCCGGTCGCGTCGCTCTGCCTGGCGGTCAGCAGGTGCTTGCCGACCGCCAGGACCGGGCTGGTGATCTGCCAATGGCCGCCGGCGTCGGCGGTCGCCGTGCCCAGCACGCTGCTGCCGTCGCTGTCGTACAGCGTGACGCGGGCGTCCGGCAGGGCGCTGCCGGTGATCAGCGGACGCTCGCCGGCAGTGACGCCGGCGCCGCTGCCGGCCGCCAGCGCCGGCATGGACGGGGCGGCCGGCGCGACGGTGTCGATGGTCAGGCTGAGCGCCGCGCCGGCGGGCGAGACGTTGCCGGCCACGTCGGTCTGGCGTGCGCTCAGGGTATGCACGCCATCCGCCAGCGCGCTTGAGACGATGCGCCACACGCCGTTCGGATTGGCGCTGGCGCTGCCCAGCACGGTGACGCCGTCGCTGTCGTACAGGGTCACGACGGCGCCCGGCGCGGCCATGCCGCTCACGGCCGGCGTGGCGATGCGGGTCAGGCCGTCGCCCTGGATGCCGCTGTCGCTGGCGGCGTCCAGCAGCGGCGCGCCGAGCGTGGCGGCGGCCGTGCGGATCTCGACCTGCAGGGCAGCGCTGGCGCCCGAGGCATTGCCGGCGGCGTCGAACTGGCGCACGGTGAGGCTGTGGCTGCCCGCGGCCAGCACGTCGCTGGCGATGGTCCAGTGGCCGTCCTTGCCGGCGATCGCCTTGCCCAACCGGGTGACGCCGTTGCTGTCGTACAGGCGCACGAGCGCATCCGGCTCGGCGATGCCGGAGATGCGCGGCGTGGCGACGCTGGTGATGCCGTCGCCGGACGACACGCCGCTGTCGTCGCGCGCGTCGAGCGCGACGGCGGACGGCGCCGCCGGGGCGGTGTGGTCGAGCACGTAGCCGGCGCCGAGCGCGTAGCCGCCGGCGATGGCGATGCCGTGCGTGTTGACGATGCCGGTGCCGTCGGCCTTCAGGTCCAGGCGCAGGCTGCCGTCGCCGGCCAGGCCGTCGACGGTGACGGTATAGACCTTGCCGCTGCCCGTCACCGCCGCGACGGCGCCGCCGGCGCTGCCGCTGCCGTTCAGCGTGAAGTCGCCGGCATCGACGCCGCTGACGGCCTCGCTGAAGTGGACGGTGTACTCGACCGAACCGGCGGCGGCCGCCACGGCGGCGCCGGCGCCGCCGCTGCGCACGATCGCGCTGGCGACGGGCGCATCGACCACCGTGAACGCCTGCGCCAGGTAGCTGACGTTGCCGGCAGCGTCGGTCGCGGACAGGTAGATGTGATAGGTGCCGGCCGACAGGGCCAGGCTGCCCACGCTGAGCGTGTCGCCGGCGACGCTGAAGGTGGCGTTGTCGGCATCGTTGCTGCCGTTGCCGATGGCCAGCGCGTAGGTCACGGCCGTGCTGTCGCCGGCGGAGAGGGTGGCGAGGGCGGCGCCGCCGAAGCAGGCGAGCGAGGCGGCGCTGGCGGCGCTGAGCGCGAGGCCGGCCGGCGCCGCGGTGTCGATCGTCAACGCCAGCGCGCTCGATGCGGCCGAGAGGTTGCCGGCCGCATCGAGCGCCTTGACGGTGAGATGGTGGCTGCCCTGCGCCAGCGCCGACGCGACGATCGACCAGGCGCCACCGCTGGCGGTGGTGGTGCCGAGCACGGTAGTACCGTCGCTGTCGTACAGCGTGACCGTGCTGCCGTCCTCGGCGCTGCCGCTGATCTGCGGCGTGGTGTGATTGGTGATGCCGTCGCTGCCGGAAGCGCCGCTGTCGGAGCCGCTGTCCAGGCTGGGCGCGGCCGGCGCCGCGGGCGCCGTGTGGTCGAGCGTGTAGGTGGCGCCGGCCGTGTAGCCGCCGCTGCCGAGCGCGGTGCCGCCGGCGTTCTGGATGCCGGTGGCCCCCGCCTTCAGGTCCAGGCGCAGGGTGCCGTCGCCCGCCAGGCCGTCGACGGTGACGACATAGGTGTCGCCGCTGCCGCTCACCGAGGCGATGGCGCCGGCGGCGCTGCCGGTGCCGGTCAGCGTGAAGTCGCCGATGTCGACGCCGCTGACGCTCTCGCTGAAGGTCACGGTGTACTCGGCCGAGGCGGCGCTGGCGGCCACGGCGGCGCCGGCGCCGCCGGCGCGCACGATCGAACCGACCGTGGGCGACGCGCTGACCGTGATGTCCTGCGCCAGGTAGCCGACGTTGCCGGCCGCGTCGACCGCCGCCAGGTGGATGTGGTAGGTGCCGGCGGCCAGCGCGGCGCCGCCCACCTTCAGGGTATTGCCGGCGATGGCGAAGCTGGCGTTGTCGGCGTCGTTGCTGCCGTCGCCGGCCGCCAGCAGGTATTTCAGCGCCGTGCTGTCGCTGGCGGACAGGGTGGCGATGGCGGCGCCGCTGCCGGCGTCGCCGGTGCCGACGGCGGCGGTGCTGACCGCAAGTCCGACCGGCGCGGCGGTGTCGACGGTCAGCGCCAGCGCTGCCGAGGCCACGGACACGTTGCCGGCCAGGTCGACCGCCTTGGCGTTCAGGTGGTGGACGCCGTCCGCCAGGCTCGAGGCGGTGATCGACCAGGCGCCGCCGCTGGCGGTGGCGGTGCCGAGCACGGTGCTGCCGTCGCTGTCGACCAGCGTGACGGTGCTGCCGTCTTCGGCGCTGCCGGAAACGACCGGCGTGGTGTTGGCGGTGATGTCGTCGCTGCCGGAAAAGCCGGTATCCGAGCTGCTGTTCAGGTTGGGCGTGGACGGCGCCGCCGGCGCATCCGTATCCAGCACGTAGGCCTGGCTGAAGGCAGGGCCGGCGCCGTCGCCGTTGGCCACGCGCGCCATGAAGGTGCCGCTGCCGGCCAGCGTGGTGCCGGTCGACCAGGCGCTGGAGCCGGCCGTGAAACCGGTGGCGTCGTTCCAGGTGGCGCCGCCGTCGTACGACACCTGCACCGATTCGCCCGCCAGCAGCGCGGCGCTGAGGGTGCCGCCGATGGTCTGCGCGGCGATGTTGGTGACGAAGTCGCCGGCACTGGCGCCGCTGTCCGCGGATAGGGCGGCATCCAGGATAGTGGTGGTGGGTACGGCGGGAAATCCTATGTTGTCGATAACGAGGTTGTCGAAGAAGGGCGCGTCGGAGGCCGAGTCGAAGGTGACCTTGAAGCCGTAGATGCCCACGAAGTCGGGATTGCCAGCCAGGGAGACGTGGGTATAGGCCTTGGGAGCGGGTTCCGATCCGGCGACCGTGAACGCCACCGCGGCGCCGACCGGGTTGCCGGCGCGATCGATCGCCTGCACCGTGATCGGGGTCGTGGTGTTGTTGACGACGGCAAAATTGTTCAGGTCGAAATAGAACCCGTTGGCATTCGACTTGAAGATCACGTAGTCGATGTCGGCGGCCTGCACGCGCAGCGAATTGCCGTCGCCGTCGCCGGTGTTGTCGTTGAAGCCGACGCCGCGGATGAGGAAGGTGCCGGTGTTGACGCTGGACTGGGCGGTGACGTCCCAGCCGCTCCTCGCGACGTTCGCCGCGCTCAGGATGGTCGGGGTCGGGTAGCCGCTCGCGGCCTGCGCATAATTTTCGTTGGCTTCGAACGGCACGTTGGCAAAGGTCGTGGTGTTCAGGGCGACCGTCAGCGTGTGCGCATAGTCCGGCCAGGCCAGCGCCGTGGCCGACAGCGCGTGCGCGGCGCCGATGCCCGCCACGGGATCGCCCGCCGCCGGAATGCCGGCCGCCGGGATGCCGGCCACCGGGATGCCGGCCACCGGGATGCCGGCCACATGATCCAGCGCCCAGCTGCCGCCTTGGGCGACGGCGCCCACCAGCGTGCTGGACGCCGCCACGGGCACGCCGAGCGCCTGCGCCAGCGCGGCGACGAAAGCCGCGCCTTCTTCCCCTTGCGCCGCGCGGCAGGCGTACAGCAGCACCGCGCCGCCGGGGCGTACGGCCTGGCCGATCGCCGCCAGCGCATCCGCCACGTGCGGATCGTCCAGCGCGGCGCGGTCGACCGTGCGTGCGCCCAGCATCAGGCGTCCGGCAGCGCCGTGGCACAGCAAGTGCAGCGCATCGTAGCCGTCGCCCAGGGCGGCCCAGCGTGCCAGCTGGGCCAGGCCGTCGTGGCGTCCGCCGAATCCGGTCACTTCCATGCCGAAGGGCGCGCCGCCGGCCAGCACGTGGCGGTCGGCCAGCGCCAGGTCGATCAGCAACGCTTCCTTGCCGCCGTGGCGGACGGGGACGGGCAGGCGCAGGCGAATGGCGTGTTCGCCATCGTCGGCGCAGGGGAAGGGAAAACGCGGGGCGGCTGGGTGAAAGTCAGGGTCGCGGTTGTTCATCGTCGGGCTCTCGATAGGCTCTGTGCGGATTGATCGGGCTGTTCGCGGCGCGCTTCAGGGACGGTTCGGATACAGGCCGGTGGCGGCGATGCATACGCTCATGCCGATGCCGGGGGACTGGGTCGACACCGCCTGGGTCGGCGCCGGCGTGGGCGAGATGGCGACCACGCCGCCGGTGAGCGTCTGCACGCTGACGGTGGCGGCGGCGGTGGGCGCGCTGCCGGTCACGGTGACCTTGGCCGGCAGCTGGGCGGCGTTCGCGCCGGGCACGGCGCCGGTGTACGGGCCGGTGAAATTGACGGCGTCGGAAGTGGTCACACCCTTCAGGCCGGCCAGGTAGCCGGTCTGGCCGGCGCCCAGCGCCGCGGTGGTGCCGGTCACCGTGCCGAGCGCGGGACTGACCTGCAGCGCCGCCGCCACCGCCAGGTTGCCGGCGCTGGCCGGAATCGAGACGGAAGCGCTGCCGTGGTCGGCGTGAAGGCGGCGGTATGGGTGTGCGCAGGCAGCTGCGCCGGCGCCAGGGTGAGTTCCTGCTGCCCGATGACCTGTCCCATCGCGATGCTTTGCGTCAGTCCGGTCCCGAGGCCCTTGCCGACCGGCGTGCGGCCGCGCAGGTCGGGAATGCCGAAGGTGTTCTGCTGGTCGCCGCCGTAGCGGAAACCGACCAGGCCGAACAAGGCGGTGTATTCGCGGATCTGCAGCAGGCGCCCGTCGGCGGGCAGGTAGCCTTGCGGGCACCAGTCGAAGGCGAAGGTGCAGACGGTGCCGATGTAGGGTTCGGTGTTGCAGGCTTGTGCCGACAGCGGCAGCGCGCCCAGCATGACGGCGGCAGTGGCGGCGAGACGGAGCGAACGTTTCAGGGACATGTGGGCTCTTTCAGGATGGTGAGTGGATGCCGGACGGGCAAGGCGTCGTGCCTTGCACCAGATCATTTCCTTTTGGCATCTGTTACTTTCCGGGCAGGCCAGGCCGGCAGAAAGACGAGGGATCAAAGGCCGTGCGCAAAGCGGCCGCGGCAGGGGTTGTATGTTGTGTCGATCCAACAAAATCGGCTTGGCAGCGGCGCAGGCCCGGGCCGGGCAACCGGATGGCATGCGGGTGCGAAGGGTGCGATGCGGCGCGCCGGATGTAATAGAATGCAGGGTTCGACTGTCACGACGACAGCAGGGCGACAGCCCTCAACATTGATCCGAAACGTATGACATCAGCGCCCTGCAAGCCGCGCCGCCTGAGCGTGGCACCCATGATGGACTGGACTGAATGAAACGAGGCTAGCCCCGAAAGTCGCCCTAAAACAGTAGTTTGTGGCACTGATTCGTGGCAGCGGTTCTCTTGGCTTGCGGGCAGCCGACTCACGATGACTTGCGGCGAGCGCTTGCACCGCGCATGTTGGGCTCGAGTTTCCCTTGCCGGCAGAGGCGTTTGGCCAGTCAGGCCACTGACCCTGCCGGCCTCGGTCCGGCGTGGATGCCGTCGAGGATCGCCTCCAGCGTCGCATAATCGAGCGGCTTGACGAGATGGTGGTCGAATCCGGACGCATGTGAACGTTGCCGGTTTTCGGCCTGCCCGTAGCCGGTCACCGCGACGAGCAACGCGCTGGCGGTCGCGGGGTCGGTCCGCAGGCGCCGGGCCAGCTCGTTGCCGTCCATCCGGGGCAGGCCGATGTCGAGCAGGCACACGTCAGGACGTTCGGCACGGGCCAATTCCAGCGCGTGCAGCGGGTCGTGCGCCACCGTCACCGCGTGTCCGGCGGCCTCGAGCAACATTCCCAGGACATCGGCCGCGTCCACGTTGTCGTCCACCACCAGCACGCGCAGCGGCCCCGCGATGTCCACGGAGGGCCGCGGGGCGAGGTCCGGCATGGCCGCGGACTGACGCTCCAGACAGGGCAGGCAGACCGTGAATGTGCTCCCCAGGCCCGGCCCTGGGCTCTCGCAGTGCACGCGGCCGCCGTGCAGCTCCACGATGTTCTTAACCAGGGAGAGGCCCAGGCCCAGGCCCCCGGACGAGCGGTCCGACGTGACGCTCGCCTGGGCGAACAGATCGAAGACGCGGTCGACCAGCTGGGCATCCATCCCGACCCCGTCGTCGGCGACCTCGACCAGGATGTCGCTATCGCGCATCGCGGCCCGGATGCGTATGCTGCCGTGTTCCGGCGTGTATTTCGCGGCATTGTGGACGAGGTTGGCAAATACCTGCACCAGCCGCTTCTTGTCGCCCGACAGCGCTAAGGCGCCGGGAACGAGATCGATGGACAAATGCTGGCGCCGTGCCGCGATCAGCGGCCCCGCCTGCTCAACCGCGTCCGCGACGACCTGCGCGAGATCGAGTGCCGTGTTGTCGAGCTCCACCAGTCCCCGGGTGACGCGCGAGACCTCGAGCAGGTCGTCGACGAGGCTCGTCATGTGCCTCACCTGGCGAACAATGATCTCGCTGGTGCGCCGCACGCGCTCCTGGTCGAAGTCGGCCAGCAGCAGCAGTTCCGCAGCCGCGCTGATCGGTGCCAGCGGATTGCGCAGCTCGTGCGCGAGCATCGCCAGGAACTCATCCTTGCGCTGGTCGATGTCGCGCAGTTTCAGTTCGGCCAGCTTACGTTCGGTGATGTCGCTGGCGGACCCGATCCATTCGCGGATGTCGCCTTGTGCGTCCAGCAGCGGCACGGCCCGCGAATACGTCCAGCCTGGCGACCCGTCGGCCCGCAGCACGCGATGCTCGAGCTCGAACTGGCGCTTGCCGTCGATGGCGTCGCGGATGTGCCTGCGTGCGAGTTCGAGGTCGTCGGGATGCACATACTGCTCGATGCGGTACTCGGCCCAGCCCCGTGTGGTCTTCAGGAAGCCGCGGCCATCGAGTTCGTGCATATGGGTCCAGTTGGGACTCATCCGGTACAGTACGTCCGACGTCGCCGATACGTAGGCGCTGAGCCGGCTTTCGCTTTCTCGCAGCAAGACTTCCGAACGCACGCGCGCGGTAATGTCGATGGTCGTGTGTGAAATACAAAGCAAGGCGCCGTCGTCATCGTAGATCGGCGTATTGGTCGCGCTCCAGTAGCGGTCCTCGAACCAGCTGCGTCCATCCGCTTGCATCCGGATCGGATAGCGCTGCGCTTCCATGCTCTGGCTGTGGCCCGTGGCGATGGCGGCAGCGATGGAACGGCGCAGGTTTTGTATGCCCGTGCCCGTCGCATCGTCCGGATCGTTCGGAAAGGCCTCGAACAGCCGATGTCCCTGCAGCTCGGCCCGGGTCCGCGATACCGAAGTGAGGAAGGCCTGGTTCACGGCAAGGATCTCGAGGCCTTCGGTCGGCGCCAGCAAGTATTGTCCGATGGGCGAGGAATCGAAGGCAGAATGAAATATTTTATCTAGCAACATGATCTGTCGGTGGCGCGGGGCGGTGGAGCAGGCATGCCGGATAGTGCGCATGTTACCTGTGCTTGAGCAGCATGCCACAATTGGCCTGGCCGGGCCAGTCTCGGACGCTCGCCTCGCCGTCCGAGGGCTTCGTTGCACGGCTCGCGTGGTGCTATAGTCAGTAAAGCGAGCGGTTTGCAACCGATGCCTCCAAGGTCGGCGGATCACTTCCGTAGTTGAATCAACCAGGATGACCGGCAATGACCCAGATCGACGATCGCAAGCATGCGTCAGGCGCGCAGCCGATGCGCGTAATGTTTGTGGAAAACAATGAACTCATCCTTGAAGTTTTCCTCGAGCTAGCGCGTCTCGCTTGTCCCCGCTGGGAAGTATGCGCTGTACGCGGCCACGAAGCCGGGCTGGCGCTGGCCCGGCAATTCATCCCGCATGTGATTTGTTCGAGTATCGGCCAAGCCCCGAAGCCTGGCTTGTCCTTCGCACGCGCCATTCGACGGGACGAGCGGCTCAAGCATGCCTTCCTGATCGCGATCACCGGCTGGCAGGACGCCGGCACGGCCATTGAGGTCGACGCTGCCGGCTTCGACGTATGCCTGACCAAGCCGGTCGGATACCAGCTGTATATCTGCCACATCAACGCATTCGCCCTTGCGCGGGCGCTATCGTCATGGTGTTGATGGCGCTGTCTTCGCTCCAGGCACGCGAGTAGTGCTAACATGGTTGAATCGTCGTCAACAAAAAACGTGCAGCCATGAACACTAAGGTGATGACCTACGTGCGCGAAATCGAGGCGATCGGCGCGGTGCCGAAAATCCTCGAAACGGTCGCGTCGCTGACCGGCGTCGGTTTCGTCGCCATCGCCCACGTCGCGGAAACGTCGTGGACCGCCTGCGCCGTCTGGGACAAGCTCGATTTCGGCCTGAAGGCCGGTGACGGTCTGGATGTGACCACGACGCTGTGCGAGGAGGTGCGTAGCACGCGGGACAGCATCGTCATCGACCACGTCGAGCTCAGCGAACAGTATCGCGAGCACCGCACGCCGCGCATCTATGGGTTCCAAAGCTATTTTTCGATTCCGATCCTGCGTCGCGACGGCAGCTACTTCGGCACCCTGTGCGGACTGGATCCCAAACCGATGACGCTGTCGGCGGCGACGACGGTGTCGACGCTCGAGCTGTTCGCCCAGCTGGTCTCGGGCCAGCTCGAGACCGAGCGCCTGCATGCGGCAGCCCAGACCGACCTGTCCGACGAGCGCGAAACGGCGGAATTGCGCGAGCAATTCATCGCCGTACTGGGCCACGACCTGCGTACCCCGCTCAACGCCTTCCAGAACGGCGTGGACCTGCTCGGTATGAAGACCAGGGACGACGCCATGCTGCAGATCCTGCAGCGCATGGGGCGCAGCGTCGACCGCATGTCCGCGCTGGTCGACGATCTCGTCGATTTCACGCGTGGGCGCATGGGCGGCGGCATCGCCGTGAGCCTGCGCGAAGAACGCGGGCTCGAGCTGCAGTTCGGCCAGGTGATCGCCGAGTTGCGCGCGATCCATTCCGAGGCCGAGATCGTCGACATCATCCAGTCCGGCATCTCGTTGTGCTGCGATGCGGGCCGGCTCTGCCAGTTGTTGTCGAACCTGATCAAGAATGCCATCGTGCATGGCGCGCAGGCGCCTGTGCAGGTGCTGGTCACCTGTACGGACAGGCGGTTCTTCATGTCCGTGACCAACGAAGGCGATGCCTTGCCGCCGCATGTCGTCCAGCAGCTGTTCAAGCCCTACTGGCGTTCGCCGTCCAGCACGCACCACGAGGGATTGGGCCTGGGCCTGTACATCGTCGCGGAGATCGCCCGTGCACACCAAGGCGCGATCGACGTGGCATCGCTGGACGGCAGGGTCTGTTTCACGTTCTCGATGCTGAATCTGGAGCGCGGGCACCTCGGCGCCCCATGACCCGCGTGTCGCCTGCGCCGCGCGCAGGTCGCTTGCAGCGGGCGCCGGACTGCAAGGGGAACCCTGGCCGACGCTAAGCCATTGCCGGATCAACAGATTGCCGCTTTCCATCACACGAAAATAGATGTGCGCACCGTCCGCGCAAGGGCGAAAAAGGGCGCATAGTATGAAAGTCATGCACGGTCTTCGATGATCGTGGTCCTCCAGCCAGCATTTGCTGCGCTGCCATTTCTGCTAGACATGTCGACGCATCGCGTTCGGCACGCCCCGCATTCGATTTATCCCGTTTTCGTCAAAGGTACACCATGTATCCATACCCGCAATCCGTCAATCCTGCCGTGCGTTCCCACCTGGATGCCCAGATCGCATTCTTGAACGAACTGTCGCAAACCATGTCACGGTCCCTTCAGCAAGTTTTTCAGCTGAATATGCAGATCGGCCAGACTTTGATCGAGGAAGCGTCCGGCACGGCCCAGCGCATGCTGACCACCGAACGCCCCGACGACGCCTTGGCCGCGGCGTCGTCGGGCGCCCAGCCTGCCACCGACAAATTGCGCGCTTACAAACAGCAGCTGGCCCAGCTCGCCGCGACGACCCAGGTCGACCTGGCGCGCGTGACCGAGCAGCATGCACAGCAAGCGTCTCGTACCGCGCGCGCGCTGGCCGACGAGGTGGCGCGCACCACGGCCGAGGATACGGAAAAGAACTTGCGACAGCCAGAGGAACCCCGGCAGGATGCGCGCGCCGCTTTCAAGCAGGACGCGCAACGCGGCGCCGAAGCCGCAGCCGGCAAACCCGGTGACCCGTCCGTACCGGCTGGCGGACCCGGCAACATGAAAGGGCCCAACGCGCAGGACAGCAAGAACGTGCAGGCCCCGGGGCGCTGAATATCGCTACTTGCCCGGTCTGATGTACGCTGGCGAACGTTTCAACAGCATCACCCACATTGCCGGCGCGGCGCTGGCCGCGGTGGGCGGCTTGTTCCTGCTCGCCGCGGCCCGGTCCAGCGGCGACGGCTGGAGAATCGCCGCCAGCAGCGTGTATGCCGCCACGCTGCTGCAACTGTACATGGCATCGAGCCTGTACCACGGCGCACGCGGCGCCGCCAAGGTGGTACTGCGCAAGCTGGACCATTGCGCCATCTATCTCCTCATTGCTGGCACCTACACACCTTTTACGCTGGTAACGCTGCGCGGAGCCTGGGGCTGGTCGATGTTCGGCGCCGTGTGGGCTCTTGCACTATTCGGAATTGTCCAGGAAATCTGGTATGCCAAGGGCACGCGCATCCTGTCGCTCATCATTTACGTCTTGATGGGCTGGCTTGCCGTGATTGGCGCAAAACCACTCGTCGCCGCGCTTGGTTGGCCGGGCTTCGCCTGGCTCGCTTCAGGCGGCCTATGCTACACACTGGGCATCGCGTTCTACGCCACCGACCACAAGGTACGCCACGGTCACGGCATATGGCACCTGTTCGTCCTTGCCGGCAGTGCCTGCCATTACGTCGCGATTCTGCGCTACGTCGCCTGACCGGCAAGCCTCTCGCTCATGGCCACCTCGAATAACCCAGTTTTGAACGCCAGCAGGCAATCTGAAGCACGATTCAGCGTACCGCGACGCTCCGACAACGCGATTTTTGATCGCGACACGTATATGAACAGGCTGGTTTGGCAGCCGCAGGCTGCCAAACCGTGGGTTTAGAACGGTGCCAGACCGCGTTCTTTCAAGAATACGAGACGCTTGAGGTTGTAGCTGGCAGCCTTCAACTGCAGGACGAAGGTCGTGCGCACGATGCCAAGGCAGCGCACCAGTTTTCCACCCATTTGAGCCAGGGCGCCGAATACATGCTCAACACGGGCTCGCGGGATAGCGATCGCGCGGTTGCGCCGTTTCTGCGTCTCGGAAATGCCTTTGGTCGCATGGCCGCGTCGCTGAATATGCACGCGCCATCCGGCTTGTTTCAATCTGGCTTCGCGTTCGATGCTGGGATAGCCACGGTCGGCATAGACATCCCGGCTCGTGTTGCTCAGGTCGAGCAACTCCTCGAAGACCGTGGTATCGGCCACAGCGGCATGGGTGATGGCGATCTTGCGGATCAGCTTGCAACGCTTGTCGACGCTGGCGTGCAGCTTGTACCCAAAATGATTCTTGCCGTGCTTTTTGGTCCATTTGGCATCGACGTCCTTTTGCGCGCGCTTGTGCGGTTTCCAGCCCAACGGCATCGTGCCTTCCTTGACCGTCTCGGCCTCCTCGCGCTTGTTGCGCTGGATCGGGGCTTGTACCAGCGATGCGTCGACGATCTGGCCGCAGCGCGCAAGATAGCCCTGCGACAGTAACTGCTGCTGGACTTGCTCGAATACCTGATTGCCTACGCCAGCCTGCGCGAGGCGGTCACGGAACAGCCAGATCGTCTTGGCGTCCGGGATGCTGCTGCTTTCCGTCAGGTCCAGGAAACGCAGGAAGCTGCGCCGGTCCAGCAACTGATATTCCAGCGCGTCGTCGGCCAGGTTGTAGAGCTGTTGCAGCACCAAGATCTTGATCATCAATACTGTCGGGTATGGCGGACGGCCGCCCTTGGCACGCGACGGACGCGGCGCGGCGGCATCGATGCTCCCCGCCAGCGCCTCGAAATCCACATGCTCGGCCAGGCCCACCAGCGGATCGCCCAGCTTCGCGCGCCGGTCCTCGCGCTCCTGCTCGGCAAATAGACTGATCCTGGGCTTCATCACGGCGACACTCGCTGGCTTGGTTCGATCTCAAGATTTTACCCAGCCAGGGCCAGGTCAGCCGAGGTTTTTCGAGGTTCCCTCATCCTGTGCCGCCATGCAATGTCCTAGGCGTACATCATGGAAACCGTACGTCGGCAACCCTCGGATGTCATTATGGAGCATACACATGCAACCCGACTTCGCGGCGCTGTTCGCCGCCTCGCCCTATCCCTACCTGCTGGTCGACACCAGCTGCGTCATCATCGGCGCGAACGCGGCCTACCTGCGGGCCACCGGCCGGGTTGCGGCGGCGCTGATGGGCAAGCACATCTTCGACGCGTTCCCGTCGAACCCCGCCGACCCAGAGTCGACCAATCTCGAGGAGGTGCGCGCCGCGATCGCGCGCGCGATCGCGACCGGTGAGCCACAGACCAGCGCGCTGCTGCGCTACGCGGTCCCGCGCGAGACGCCGGCCGGCGTCGTGTTCGACCTGCGCTACTGGAGCACCGTGCACACGCCGGTGCGCGATGCCGGCGGCGCGGTGGGCTTCGTGGCGCAGAACGCGATCGACGTCACCGACCTGTACCAGTTCGACGGCGCGGCCAGGCACTATTACCTGCGCCAGGGTGCGGACGCCGTGCCGGACGTGACGCCGATCGAGCGCCCCTTGCTGCACGAGGCCCTGACGCGCATCCTGAGTTCGGAGCGCCATAAACTGCAGGCGATGTTCGACCAGGCCCCCGGTTCGATGGCGATCATGAGTGGCCCCGACCATGTGTTCGACATGGTCAACGAAGCTTATTATGCGCTGGTGGGCCGCCGCGACCTGATCGGCAAGCCGGCCCTGGCGGCATTGCCTGAACTGGCAGGGCAGGGCTTGCACGAGCTGCTCGACAGCGCGTTCGCAACCGGCGAGCGCATCGTGCTGCACGAGCGCCGGCTCACGCTCCAGCGCGTGGCCGGGGGGGCGCCGGAAGAGCGCTACGTGGATTTGCTGTACCAGCCGCTCGTCGGCCGCGACGGACACGTAACCGGCATCTTCGCGCAGGCGAACGACGTGACGGCCGCCTGCCTGGCGAAGAGCGAGCTGCGCGGCAAGGTCTGGCAACTTGAGACCGCGAAATCGAACCAGGCGTTCCAGCTGCGCTTCGCCGACCGGATCCGGGAACTGGACGACGCCGGTCGCATCGGCGAAGCCGTCTGCGAGATGCTGGGCACCCGGCTGGGCGCGGCGCGTGTCTGGTATGCTGACATCGACGGCGCATCGGGCATGGCCGCCTGTCGGTGCGACTGGACTCCGGCGGGGTTCCCCGGCCAGGCGGGCCGCGGCATCGCGCTCGAGGCGTTCGACCCGGCGGCGCTCATGGTGCTGCGCAATGGGGGGCAGGTCGCCGACCAGCCGGTATGGCGCAAGCACGATGGCGCCGGCGCCGCGTTGCTGGTGCCGTACGTGAAGGCCGGCGATCTCAAGGCGGTACTGGCGATCGAGGGCGTTGCGCCGCGCACCTGGCAGGATGAGGCGCTCGCCCTCGTCGCCGAAGCGGCCGGCCGGACCTGGCCGGCGCTCGAAGCCGCCCGGACGCGCAACGAGCTGCAGACCGAGCGCGACCAGAGCCAGTACATCTTCGACGCCATGGTCGAAGGGTTCGCCGTGCTCGATCGCGATTGGATCATCCTGCGCATGAACGCCGAGGGACTGCGGCTCGCCCAGCGCAGCGCCGGTGAAGTCATCGGACGCAGCCATTGGGACGTTTGGCCGGAGCTCAGGCATACCGATGCCGAACGGGCTTACCGGCGCGTCATGGACACCGGCAAGACGGAAAGCGTCGAGTTGTTCCACCGGCTGCCGGACGGGCGCCATGTATGGATGGAAATCCGCACCCATCGCTCCCTGGAGGGCGGCATCGCCTTCTTCTTCCACGACATCACGCAGCGCAAGGCGGCCCAGGAACAGCTGGCCGTCGCCGACCGCCGCAAGGACGAGTTCCTGGCCATGCTCGCCCACGAGCTGCGCAATCCGCTCGCGCCGATCGGCGCCGCGGCCGACCTGCTGCAGATGGGCCAGGTGGACCCGGCGCGGGTACGCCGCACCAGCGAAATCATCGCGCGCCAGGTCCGGCATCTGAGCAGCCTGGTGGACGACCTGCTCGACGTCTCGCGCGTGACGCGCGGGCAGGTGGAGCTGGTCATGGAACCGGTCGACATGCGCCAGGTCGCCGACGACGCGATCGAACAGGCCATGCCGCTATTGCACGCACGGCGTCATCGACTGGCCCTGGCGCTGCCGCCGCTTGCTCCATTCGTCACGGGGGACCGCAAGCGTCTGGTGCAGGTGCTGGCCAACCTGTTGAACAATGCCGCCAAGTACACGCCCGAGGACGGCCGCATCACGCTGGCGATCGCCGTCGAACTGGGGCAGGTCATCTTGCGCGTCGAGGACGACGGCATCGGCATGGCGCCGGAGCTGGTCGAGCACGCCTTCGAGCTGTTCACCCAGGCCGAGCGCCCGTCGGACCGTTCGCTCGGCGGGCTCGGGCTCGGCCTGGCGCTGGTGAGGAGCCTGGTGAACCTGCACGGCGGGACGGTGGCCTGCGCCAGCCGCGGCCTCGGAACTGGCAGCGTGTTTTCCGTCACGCTGCCGCGCCGCCCGCCGGAAAGGGACGCCGCCGGCGATTCCGGGCCTGCGCGCGAGGCGCAAGTCGCATCGGAGCAGCCGTTGCGGATCATGATCGTCGACGACAACGTCGATGCGGCCGCGATGCTCGCCATGCTGCTGGAGTCGCATGGACACGCAGTGACGGTCGAACACGATGCGCGCAGCGCGCTCGAGCGCAGCGACATGGCCGCTCCCGACGTTTTCCTGCTCGATATCGGCCTGCCCGACATCAGCGGCAACGAGCTGGCCCGGCGCCTGCGTGCCGGTGCGCGCACCGGCGGCGCCATGCTGGTGGCCATCACCGGCTACGGCCGGGACCGGGACCGCATCGAAACCCAGGCGGCCGGCTTCGACCATCACCTGGTCAAGCCGGTCGATACGCGCCAGTTGTCCGCGCTCCTGGCCGGCATGCGGCAGTCCGGTAAGAGCCCGACGCGGGCTGCCGGATGACGTCCACGCACTGGATCCTGTTCGGCGGCGCTACCCTCATCGCGATGATGCTGGGCGGTACGCTGGTGACGCGCCTGCCCCTCAGCGGGGCGATGATCTACCTGGGCGTGGGCGTCCTGCTTGGTCCGGCCGTGGCCGACGTCTTCGCGCCGGATCCCTTGCGTTTCGCGCCCGCGCTGGAACTGGTCGCCGAGGCGGCCTTGCTGATCTCCCTGTTCTCCGTCGGACTCAAGCTCGAGATTCCCTTGCGCGACCGGCGCTGGCTGGCGCCCTTGCGTCTCGCGTTCGTGTCGATGGCGATCACGGTGGTGCTGATCGCCGCCATCGGCGTGCTGCTGCTGGACTTGCCGCTGGGCGCGGCGATCCTGCTCGGCGGCATCCTGGCGCCGACGGACCCCGTGCTGGCCTCGGGCATCCAGCCGGAAGCGGGCGATACGCCCGACCTGGTCCGTTTCAACCTGGCCGGCGAGGGCGGACTGAACGATGGCTCTGCCTTTCCGGTGGTCGTGCTGGGGCTGGGCCTGATGGGCAGCCACGACGATGGAACCGGCGTCGCGCATTGGTTGTCACTGGATCTGGCCTGGTCGCTGGTCGGCGGTATCCTGATCGGCGCCGCTACCAGCTTTCTCATCGGCACGGCGGTCGTCTTCCTCAGGAACCGGCACGACGAGGCGCTCGGCATGAACGAATTTCTCTCGCTCGGCATCGTCGCCGTCTGCTTCGGACTTGCCGAGCTGTGCCATGCATCCGGCTTCCTGGCGGTGTTCGCGGCCGGCATCGCCCTGCAGCGCGTGTACCGCCGCCGCGACATCTCCTACCTGTGGATGTGGAAGCGCGGGAGCACGCGTCCCGAGCGCGAAACGAGCGCGGCGATGAAGGAAGACGTCCAGGGATTCAACGAGCAGATCGAGAAACTGGCCGAGCCCGTGCTCGTCATCCTGACCGGCGCCATGCTGGCCTACGTCACGACGTTTCCCTCCCTGTGGTGGTTCACTGCCTTGTCGCTGTTCGTGGTACGGCCGCTGGCGGTATTTCTCGGCATGGCTGGCAGTGCGATGCCTGCGCGGCACCACGCGATGGTCGGCTGGTTCGGCATTCGCGGCATCGGCTCGGTGTATTACCTGATGTATGCGCTCGACCATGGATTGTCCGGCGACCTGGCGCAGCGCTTCGTCGCATTCACGCTGGTCGCCGTGACAGCGTCGATCCTGCTGCACGGCGTGACGGCCGGGCCGTTGATGGCATGGTATGCGAAGGGCGAAACCGGCCAGGGTGAACCGCGCAAGGGCGCCTGAGGAGGCAGTCGTATAGTCGCTGCGCGTCTTGCCTCGCACCAAGCCAGGAAAATAGACTTGCCCCGGTCCGGCGTGACGCCGCAAAAGGGCGCATAGTGCATTACATCGGGCAGTGCGCAGGCCGTGCCGTCGACAATAATAAAGGAGACTTTTTCTACAACGAAGGAGTCGAGTAATGTACAGTAAAGTCATGGTGGACTGGTTCTCCTGGACCAGCGAGGCGGCGCGCTCCGCCAGCGTCCCGTTCCATGTCCTGCCCGCCGTCCGGCAGCCGCATGGATTCCTGGCAGGCAGCTTGCAAGCGAACGGAAAGGTCATTAGGTATCGCCTGTACGTTCCCGCGACGCGCGGGAGCGAACCACCCGCGCTGGTCGTCATGCTGCACGGTTGCGGCCAGGACGCCGCGGATTTCGCGCTGGCCACCGGGATGAACGAGCTGGCCGAGCAGGCCGGCTTCCTGGTGCTGTATCCCGAACAGTCGCCTTACGCGAACTGGAACAGCTGCTGGAACTGGTTCGAGGCGGCCAACCAGGCGCGTGACCAGGGCGAGCCGGCGCTGGTCGCGGCCCTGACCCTGAAAATCATCGGCGACCATGGGGTCGACCAGCGCCGCGTCTCGATCGCGGGCCTGTCGGCGGGCGCCGCGATGGCGCTGATCGTCGGACGCAATTATCCGGACATCTTCAGCGCAATCGGCTGCCATTCCGGTATGCCGCACGGCAGCGCGACGAGCGGCATCGGCGCGATGACGACCATGCGCTTCGGCGGCGCCGTCCCAGCCTGCGCCGGCGGGCCCTGCCTGACCAGCGTCCCGGTCATCGTATTCCACGGAGGCGACGATGCCATCGTCCACCAGAGTAACGGCGACGGTGTCGTGCGCCAGTCGATCCAGAGCTATCTGTCGGCCAGGCCGGCCGGTTGCCGGAGCGTCATGAATGTCCAGGTAACGGGACAGGAAGGCGGGCGCGACTTCACGCGCTCGGTCCACACCGGCAAGTCCGGCACCGTCGTGGCCGAGCATTGGCTCGTGCACGGCACGGGACACGCCTGGTCCGGCGGCGATCTGCGTGCCGCCAACACCGATGCGAACGGTCCTGACGCCAGCCGCGAAATGCTACGGTTTTTCGGCGAGCGGCATGCACGGTGAGCTCGCCCTGCCTGTAAGCCCTCTGCCCTTCATTTGATAGGAGCGAATCATGAGTAAGAACCAGGACGCAAAAAAATCCACGAAAAAAGAGCCGGCGAAAACGGCGAAAGAGAAAAAGGCGGACAAGCGGGTCAAAAAGGCGGAGAAAGGGCGGTAGCAGTAAACCCGGTTTCTCACGGCGAAACGATCGCTTCGTAACGTGCTTGCAGTCGCCCGGCGCGGATACGGTCTGCGGGGCAAATCACGGGTTTTCGCGGTGCGATAGCAGGCGTTCGAAGGCAGCCGCGCTGACGGCGGGACTGTAGAGGAAGCCTTGGCCCATCTGGCAGCCCGCGTTCATCAGGTAAAGCGCTTCGGCAGGGGTTTCGATGCCTTCGGCGACGGTTGGCAGGCCGAGGTGCGCGGCGACCGACAGGACCGCGCCCAACAGCGCCTGGCGGCGCGGCGAGGCCGCGGCGATACCGTGCACGAAACTGCGGTCCACTTTCAGCAGGTCGATCGGGATATCGGCGAGATAGCTCAGGTTCGAGTAACCGGTGCCGAAATCGTCGAGCGCGATCGACATGCCCAGGCCCTTCAGGCGATGCAGGACGTCGACCGCGCTGGCGACGTCGCGCATCAGGGCCGACTCGGTCAGTTCGATTTGCACGTCCGGCGGCAGGACGCCGAATCGCGCCATGCAGCCCTCGAGGTGGGCGATGAAGTCGGCTTGGCGTAGTTCCAGCGCCGAAACATTGATGGCGATCGGACCGGGGTCGATGCCGCTGTCGCGCCAGGCGCGCGCCTGGCGCATGGCTTCGTGCATCACCCAGCGGCCCAGGTTGACGATCAGGCCGGACTGTTCGGCGCACCGGATTACCTCGGCGATCGCGAAGCGCGTCCAGTCCGGATGGCGCCAGCGCAGCAGGGATTCGCAACCGTGGATCGCGCCGTCGGCCAGGCACACCTTGGGCTGGTAGAACAGTTCCAGGCCGCCGGTGTCGAGCGCCAGCCTGAGTGCATCCTCCAGCGCGCGCCGCTCGGCCACGCTGTCGAGCATGCGCGGCTGGAACACATTGAACGTGTTGCGTCCCGCCGCCTTGGCGGCGTGCAGCGCCGTGTCGGCGTGCTGCAGCAGCGTGTCCGCGGCCAAGCCGTGCTGCGGATGCAGCGCGATGCCGATGCTGCAGCCGACGCGCATGGTCGCGCCGTCGATCAGGTGCGGCGCCGCCACGGCCTCCAGCATGCGCTGCGCGGCGCCCCGGGATTCGTCCGGCTGGGTGCCGGGCGCCAACAGGATCAGGAATTCGTCGCCGCCCTGGCGGCTGACCATGTCGATCGAGCGGCAGCAAGCGCGCAGGCGCGTCGCGACCGACGCCAGCAAACGGTCTCCGGCCGCATGGCCGAGGGTGTCGTTGATGGATTTGAAGTTGTCGAGATCCAGGTACATCACCGCCAGGCCCTGGCCGTTCGCGCCGGCCTGGCGCAGGATCTCGGCCAGATGCAGTTGCGCGGCGTAGCGGTTGGGCAAGCCGGTGAGGAAATCGTGCCTGGCCAGGTAATCGACCTGGGACTGGAGCTGGTGTGTGGCGGTGACGTCGTGGAACACCATGACGGCGCCGTCCAGCTTGCCGTCCGGGGCGACGATCGGCGAGGTCGAATCGGCGATCATGATCTCGCTGCCGTCCACGCGCACCATCACGGTGCCCGGCGGTAGCCGGATGGCTTGCTTGTCGTTCATCGCGCGCGTGATCGGATGCTCGACGGCGGCGAGCGTTCCGGCGGCGTGCAGCGCCATCACGGCGTCGATAGGCAGCCCAAGCATTTCCTTGCGCGCACGGACGGTCAGGCTGCAGGCCGCATCGTTGCAGTAGGCGATCGTACCCGCCTCATCGGTGGCGATGACGGCGTCGGCCATCGCCGCCAGCACGATGGCGGCGCCGTTGCGTTCACGTTCGCGCGCACGGACGCGCTCGATGACGGCGACGAAGCGCGCGAACGTGTCGGATCGCGAATCACTGGACAGCATCACGTCGTCCGCCAGGCCGCTGGTGAGCAGCCGGCGCGTCCCGGCAATGTCGATGGCGTCGCCGACGATCACGACCGCCGCGTTGCCGAACACCGCGGGGCTCACGGGCAGCGCCATGCCGGCGCCGTCGTCGTCCGTCGGCGCCAGCAAGAGCAGGTCCGGAAAGGGTGGCGGGACGCATGCGGCTTCCTCCAGCGTCGCCGCGAAACGCAGCACGATGGCGCTCAGGTCGCCCGCGGCCGGCTGGAACAGCAGTGACAGGCGTGCGCGCTCGCCTTCGTCGGTTGTCACGACCTGCGTCACGATATGCATGGCGATTCCTCCCGCGGCGGGGTTCCGTCGCCGCTACACGGTATCACGTTGTCGGCGTGCGCAGCGGTGCGGACGACAGGCGCGCCGGACTGAGTCCTACGTCGGATCCGGACCATTGCATCGATAATGAACCGATGTCATCGGTTATGGAGTGAACAACGTGAGATGGATACCTGAACAACGGCGCGCCATCGAGCAGGGCGGCGGCGACTCGCTGGAAACGTCCTGTCGGGTGATCGACCAGATCGCTTGCCCGGCCTACTGCTGCACGCCTGCCGGCGCCGTTCTGCATTGCAATCGCGCGGCGAGGCGCCTGTGGGGCGCCGCGCCATCGCCGGCCGAGGACGGCCGCTGGGACGGCTTCGCCTCCTTGTGTCGACCGGACGGCAGTCCGGTCGAGAAGGCATCGTCGCCGGCCGCGCTGGCGGCGCGCACCGGCGTCGCACCGCCGCCGACCGAGCTGGTGGCGCAGTCCAACGACGGACAGACGCGCTGCGTGGTGGTCCATGCGCAGCCGGTGCGCGGCGCCGATGGCGTCACCGCAGGCGTGCTATGCTCCTTGACCGACATCAGCGAGCGGCGCCGGCTTCGCCGTGAAATCGAGTCCGTGCGCGGCGACCGGGAAGACTTCCTGCGCGTGCTGGCCCACGAGCTGCGCAATCCACTGGCGTCGGTGATGACGGTCGCCACGATCCTGCGCCGCCGGCCGGGCGAACCGGGCATCGTGTCGATGGCGCGCGTGATCGAACGTCAGACCCGCCAGCTCGCTCGCTTCATCGACGACCTGCTCGACGCCGCGCGTATCGAGCACGCAAGCGATGTGCCGGTGACCAAGCGCGCAGCCAGCCTGGACGAGGTGCTGGCGCCGGCGCGCGACGTCGTCGCCGGCGTGTTGGGCAGGCGCTCGCAGACCTTGCGCGTACACCTCGATGCCGGCGCTGAAGCGCCCGAAACGATGCTCTGGTGCGATCCCGGGCGGCTGGCGCAGGCGCTCGGGAACGTGCTGCTCAATGCCAGTGAATTTTCCGACGACGGCGCCGAGATTGCGCTGGCGGTCTCGGTCGATGGCGAGGTTCTCGACATGTCGGTGAGCGACCATGGCATCGGCGTCGAGGCGAGCGAATTGCCCGCCATGTTCGAGCCGTTCCGCAAGCTTGCCGCGCACCCCCGGCGGGCGCCGTCCGGGGCAGGCGTTGGCCTGGCGATCGCACGCAGCATTTGCGTGTCGCATGGCGGCACGGTTTTTGCCCACAGCGCCGGACCCGGACAGGGGACGCGACTGGAATTCATCCTGCCGGTGGTGCAGGACACGATGTCCGCTTGAGCCGGATCGCTACCTCAATCGGGGACGCGTTCGACGTCGTGCCCGGCTGGCAGAGGCAGGCGCACGTCGAACCGGCTGCCGAGCCCCGTGCCGGGGCTGCTCGCGGCGACACTGCCGCCATGCGCCTCGACCAGGCTCTTGACCAGGGCCAGCCCGAGTCCCAGGCCGCTGTCGCGCCCATCGGGAGAACGCGTCGCCTGGGTGTACAGGTCGAACAGGTGCGGCATCAATGTATCGGGAATGCCGATGCCGTTGTCCGTGACGCGCACCATCAGGTCGGCTCCGTGCCATTCGGCGCGCACTTCGATCCTTCCCCCTTCCGGCGTGTAGCGGATCGCATTGCCGAGCAGGTTGGCGGCGACCTGGATCAATCGCGTGCGGTCACCCTCGATCATGCAAGGCCGGGACGGCAGCACGGTGTCGACGCGGTGCCTCTTGGCTTGTGCGGCCGCGTTCAACTGTTCGACGGCGGCCTCGATCACGTCGCGCATGTCGACGGGCTGGCGACGGATCGATACCAAGCCGCGGCTGACGCGCGATACGTCCAGCAGGTCTTCGACCAGGCGGCTCATGTGCCGCACCTGGCGCCCGACCAGTTGGCCGAGCTTGATGCTCCGGTCGGGATCGCCGCCGGTCTCGAGCAAGGTGGCGGCCATGGCGGTCGCCGACAGCGGACCGCGCAATTCATGGCTCAGGATCGACAGGAATTCATCCTTGCGGTGATCGGCCGATACCAGCGAATCGGCTTTTTCCTTGAGCAACAGGTTCAAGGCCTCGACTTGCCGGTTGGTGCGTTCGAGATGCGCGCTGACGTCGAGCAGCTCGTTCTGCTTGGCCTGCAATGCCGCCAGGGCATGGGTCAGCTCGCGGTTTTGCTGGTTCGCTTCGGACAGCGCGATGTTGCCGGGCAGTTCCGCCAGATTGCCTACGGCGCAGGTGAGGTCGTGGGCGGTCAAGGCGGGCGCCTGGGCTGGAAGCAGCTTGGCGCACACGATGCGCGTTCCGTCCGCATTCGCGTGAATATCGAACTCGTCCATGAACCTGCGCGCCACCGACAGTCCGCCCAGCATGGTGCCGGCGTCGCCTACGAGCGCCGCGCGAACGTGCGCGGCCGGTATGCCCGCACCGTCGTCATCGACCACGATCGTCAGCGCCTGATTCCTGCCGGCCGTACCGAGAAAAAAGCGCACCTTGCCGACGCCCGCATGGGACACGGCATTGCGCGCCAGCTCCGACACGGCGGTTGCGATACGGGTCTGCCCGTTGCCGCGGAATCCGCACAGCGCAGCGATCTGGCGCGCGCGCAGGCGCGAGGCGATGACCTCGAGCTCGCTGTGCACCGTGACCGTCAACAGGTGATGAAGCGGCGCTTGCCGTTGCAGCATCGGATCGTCGGATATGCTTTCGTTGGTACGCATGCAAGGTACGTATGCCTGTATTATGGTGGGCTCGGCGTCATGCCCGGCGAGTAGCTGCAAGCGTGGGAAGAGGTGTAAGCATTATCCTACAAATGCCTAAAGAATAGTGAGTCTCACCCAATTAAACGACAAGCGCGCCGCACATGCTGCTCGGGTTGGAAGAGTGTTATAGTCGGACCCTTGAGCGGTTAAGATCCGATGTCTCCAGGTCGGCGAATGACTTTCGTAGCCTGACCAATGATGGGGAACCGGTAATGACCAATGACGGCGTTTTGCTTGCAGGTGTGGTGAGGGACCATGCGGTCATGCTCGGTGGCGAGTGGCAGGAACACTATGCCGCCGCAACGATGCGTGTCGGACCCGGCGAAGCCGAACGGTCGCGAGATCAATGCCTCCGATTTGTTCACGCCTTGGCCGAAGCGCTGCAGTTTGCTGAACTCGACAATGTCGACGGCCGTGCATGGGACGATGTCAAGCGCGAACTCGACGCGATCTGCAGCTTCCGGGCCAGCGACGGGTCCACCTCGGTCGCGACCGCCACCTTCATTTTCTCTCTCAAGCAGCCGCTGTTCGCGCTCTTGCGTCGATATTGTGCCGGGGACGCCCTGGCTCTCGCGCGTGTTTCCTGGACGGTCAGCATGCTTGTCGACCAGCTCGGCCTGTACACGCTCGACGTATTCCAGAAAAGCCGCGACCAGATCGTCGTTCGGCAACATCGGGAGCTGCTCGAATTATCGACGCCGGTCATCGATTTGTGGGACGGTATCATTGCACTGCCCCTGATCGGTACGCTCGACAGCATGCGCGCCCAAGTCGTGATGGAAAGCCTGCTCGACAAGATCGTCTCCAGAGGCGCGCACACGGCGATCATCGACATCACCGGTGTGCCGACCGTGGATACGCTGGTGGCGCAGCATTTGTTGAAGACCATTGCGGCGGCGCGCCTGATGGGCAGCGATTGCATCGTGAGCGGTATTCGTCCGCAAATCGCCCAGACTATCGTGCATCTCGGCATCGAACTCGATACGGTTCTGACAAAAGCCACGTTGGCCGACGCCCTCGCACTGGCGATCGGGCGGGGCCACCCGCGGTCGGCATGATCGAGCGGATAAAGCTCGAGCAAGGCTCGTACGGAATGCGGGCCCGGGCTGGAATCAAACGTACGCGGTTTGTCCAGGCAGGCTGATAGGGCGCGAATGCCAGTGCGCGGCGGGTGTTCTTGATGCGAGCGACGCGAACTGCGGCCTGCAAGCAAGAAAACAGGGAGATCGAAGAAAACGTTGCCTCTACCATGCCAAGGGAAACAAGACTAAAAAGCTTGTTGAAGCAATATCTGCAAAGTCATTTGCTTCGCAAAATCTCGGTGAGCCAAGTCGCGCGTCTTTCACCAGTTGGGAACATGAAGCGGCGACGGTCAATCCGATTCAAGTCTGGTCGCAACCCTGGACACCCGGTTTCCGACGAACGCGAACGTACGTTGGCAAATAGCCAGCAGTGACCATGTTCATGCTGGGATTGCTTGTTTTCTCCGAAAGAATGCCCACCTCCGATCTCTTCGGAGTAGCAATCAATGCGCTCTTTTAGGGTAATATTCGCCAGCCCGCGCGCTTCCATGACGCCTCGGGCATCCATCTCAGCCTCGATCTTCCGCGCCCAAGCCTGGGCCTGTGCCTTCGTTGGAAATGTTGCCGTCACGGCCTTGTGACCCTCGCGGCGAATCTGTGCCCGCCAGGTCTGGCCTCGCTGAGCGATCGTCGTCATTTGGTGCATATTTGGAGTAACGGGTGAGGGAAAGTGGGACAGTTCGCGGGAGCTTGAGGGAAGCCGCGTTGCGCCCTCTCATAGGGAAAAGTAGGGATTTGATGAAGCACAGCAAGCGAAAATTATCTGTAGCACCCATGATGGACTGGACCGACCGCCACTGCCGCGTGTTCCACCGCCACATCACCCGCCATACCTGGCTGTACACCGAAATGGTCACCACCGGCGCCCTGATCCACGGCGACGTCGAGCGCCACCTGCGCTACGACGACATCGAGCACCCGGTCGCCCTGCAGCTGGGCGGCAGCGACCCGGCCGACCTGGCGAAAAGCGCCAGGCTGGGCGAGCAGTGGGGCTACCAGGAAATCAACCTGAACTGCGGCTGCCCGTCCGAGCGCGTGCAGCGGGGCGCGTTCGGCGCCTGCCTGATGGGGGAGCCGCAGCTGGTGGCCGATTGCGTCAAGGCGATGCGCGACGCGGTCTCGGTCGACGTCACCGTCAAGCACCGCATCGGCATCGACTACAACGAAGAGTACGGTTTCGTGCGCGACTTCATCGGCACCATCGCCGATGCCGGCTGCAATACCTTCATCGTGCACGCGCGCAACGCCGTGCTGAAGGGCCTGTCACCCAAGGAAAACCGCGAGATCCCGCCGCTGCGCTACGAAGTCGCCTACGCGCTCAAGCGCGAGTTTCCGGACCTGGAAATCATCATCAACGGCGGCGTCAAGACCGACGACGAGATCGCCCGCCACCTGGAACACGTCGACGGCGTCATGATCGGGCGCGAGGCCTACCACAATCCCTACCTGATGGCAGGGTGGGATGCGCGCTTCTACGGCGACGACGCGCCGGCCAAGACGCGCGAGCAGGTGCTGGAGGCGATGATCCCGTACATTGCCGACCAGTTGCGGCGCTACGGGCCGCTCGGCTTGCGCCTGAACGGCATCACCCGCCACATGCTGGGCCTGATGGCCGGCCTGCCGGGCGCGCGCGCCTACCGCCAGTGCCTGTCCGATTCGCGCAAGCTGGCCGAAGGCAAGCCCGAATTGCTGCTGGAAGCGGCCGGCCGCCTGCGCCAGGCTGCCTGACTTTCCCTCTCTTTCCTTCTTTTCTTCAGCGCCATCGTCAAGTCATGCCGGCTTGACGATGCCGCTGCATGTCCCGTGTCAATCCGGTTGTTCCAGATACGCCACAAAACGTGGTGAAAAAAGCAATCCCACCATTTCATTTTACTTGCCATGTGGAAATGGCGCATCCATAATCGTTTCTGCATTTGCTTGCCAGACGACCATTTTTGTTCTGTGGTAGAAATAATTTGCGTGCTCGATTCGTTCGTGCGCAAGGAACGCCACATAGTCGGTTTGCTGAAGCAAAGAACTATAAAGAAACGTGGATGCGGCCCAGGCAACCGCCCGTCCCGGAACGACTGGAACCAGGGAAAAAGAATGAATCTAGCAAACATGAAAGTTGGCGTACGGCTCGGACTGGGCTTTGCCCTGGTGCTGGTGCTGCTGGTGGCGGTGACCGTGGTCGGCATCCTGCGCATGGCGCAGATCCAGAACCGGCTCGACCATGTGGTCGGCACCAGCAATGTCGTGACCCGCCTGGTGGTCGACATGCGTAACAACGTCAGCGAACGCCTGACCTCGCTGCGTACGCTGACCCTGATGACCGACGCCACCGAAATGGAACCGGAACTGGAGCGCTTCAAGGCCCAGACCGCCAAGTACGAGGCGCTCCAGCAAAAGCTGGCCAGCAAGTTCTCGATCGAGGCTTCCGGCGACGAAAAGGGCTTGCTGGCCCAGATCAAGGAAGCCGAAGCCGTCGCCATGCCGGCCATTGCCAAGGCGTCGCAACTGTACCTGGCCAACAACGCGATGGAAGCGACCCGCGTGATGGTCAAGGAAGTCCGTCCGGCGCAAAAGAAATGGCTGGATGCGCTGGACAAGCTGGGCGCGATGGAAGACAAGCAGAATGCCCAGAGCCAGGTGGAGGCCGAGGCCGCCTTCGCCGGCGCCCGCAATTTCATGCTGATGCTGCTGGCGCTGGCCGTGGCAATGGGCGTGGCGGCGGCCACCGTCATCACCCGCGGCCTGCTCAGGCAACTGGGCGGCGAGCCGGGCTACACCGCCAGCATCGCCGGCAGCATCTCGCACGGCGACCTGTCGATCGCGATCGACACCAAGGCGTCGGACAAGGGCAGCCTGCTGGTCGAAATGAAGCAGATGCGCAACAGCCTGGTCGACATCGTCAGCCAGGTGCGCCGCGGCACCCAGACCATCACCCTGGCATCGAAGGAAATCGCGGTCGGCAACGTGGACCTGTCGTCGCGTACCGAACAGCAGGCGAGTTCCCTGGAAAAGACGGCCTCGGCAATGGAAGAACTGACTTCGACCGTCAAGCAGAACGCCGACAATGCCCGTGAAGCGAACCAGCTGGCCGCCACCGCTTCCGACGTGGCCCGCAAGGGCGGCGAAGTGGTGTCGCAGGTGGTCGGCACCATGGGCGAGATCAACAGCTCGGCCAGCAAGATCGCCGACATCATCGGCGTCATCGACGGCATCGCCTTCCAGACCAATATCCTGGCGCTGAACGCGGCGGTGGAAGCGGCGCGTGCCGGCGAGCAGGGCCGCGGCTTCGCGGTGGTGGCGTCCGAGGTGCGCAACCTGGCGCAGCGTTCGGCCGGCGCGGCAAAAGAGATCAAGACGCTGATCGGCGATTCGGTCGAGAAGATCGGCCGCGGCAGCAAGCTGGTCGGCGAAGCCGGCGTGACGATGGAAGAGGTGGTCGACAGCGTCAAGCGCGTGACCGACATCATGAGCGACATCGCCAACGCCAGCGCCGAGCAGAGCGCTGGCATCGAGCAGGTGAACCTGTCGATCATCGAGATGGACGGCATGACCCAGCAGAACGCGGCGCTGGTGGAGCAGGCCGCCGCCGCTTTCCAGAGCCTGCAGGACCAGGCGTCCGAACTGCAGCGCGTGGTCAGCATCTTCAAGCTGTCCGAGGGCGAGGTGGCGCAGGCGGCCCAGGCGGCGCCGGCGCCCTCGGCCAAGCCGGCCGCGACCGCCGTGGCGGCGCGTGCGGTCACGGTTGCCGGCGCGGCTGCCGCTGCCCGTCCGCAATTGAAGAAGCCGGCGCCGGCCAGGACCGCGCCCAAGGCGGACAAGATTGCCGCCGCAACGGATGGCGCCGCCGCATCGAACAACAGCACCTCACGCAAGGTGGCCGCAGTGGCCGCCAGCGACGACTGGGAAGAATTCTGAGCCGGGACGGCTCGCCAAACTGGCCGGCGCCCGGGCGCCGGCATATCGAAAACTTGTTTTAAGGGGAATAATAAAATGCTGAACAAAAAATTTGCTGCCGGCCTGTTTGCCTTGGTTTCCGTGTCCGCCTTTGCCGCCGAAGTGCCGGCCAGCTTCGAACCGTCGAAGTGCAAGGTCGAATACCCGAAAGCGTCGCTGATGAACGAAGAGCAGGGCGTGACCTCGATGTCGTTCCAGGTGAATGCCGACGGCAGCGTATCCGATTCCAAGCTGGAAAAGTCGAGCGGTTTCAAGGGCCTGGACAAGGCGGCCCTGAAAGGCCTGGCAGCCTGCAAGTTCAAGCCGGGCACCAAGGACGGCGCACCGGCCCAGACCTGGACCAAGGTCGACTACGCCTGGAAGCTGGACTGATACCGTCCTCGTTCCTTTCCAAGACCGGCCCGCGTGGCCGGTTTTTCGTTTGGATGAACCGCCTTCCGCACAGGTTCCGTTCCGGCCAGGCTGGCTTTCAAGCCGCTGTTACATTTCTTTGGCTCTGTGTTTCGATTGTAAGAACTTGCATCTTTTCTCCTGTGCGCGCTTTTCGCTGGCTATAGTGGAATCATCAAAAACGAACAGGAGAAGCACCATGAAACGCATCCTCTTTGCTGCTGCAGCCGCCGTGATCAGTTCCGCCGCCTTCGTGCCGGTCCAGTCGTTTGCCGCTGACCGCGTCGTGGTGATCCGCGAAGCGCCGCCGGCGCCGCGCCATGAAACGATTCCTGCCGCACGCCGTGGCTACGAGTGGGCGCCGGGCTACTGGAACTATGTCGGCCACCGCTACGTGTGGGTCAAGGGCCATTGGGAGCGTTCGCGCGCCGGTTACGCCTATCGCCGCCCGGAATGGCGCCAGGGACCGAGCGGCTGGGAAATGGACCGCGGCGGCTGGCGTCGTGGCGACCGTGACGGCGACGGCGTCCCGAACCGCGTCGACAGCCGCCCGAACAATCCGAACCGTTCCTGATCGGGAGCGGTGATGAACAAAGCCCAGTCTCACGACTGGGCTTTGTTGTTTTCGCTACAACAGGCTGGTTGTTGGGTTGGCGCATGCTAGCAGTACTGGTACTGCGTCGCACTTCGCCCATTGCTCCATATTTGGTTCTGTTTGCCAAAAATCACATTTATTTTGTTCGCTTACTCAGCCATGGCAGACGCTATCGGAGCCCAGCGGATTCGTGCTACCGGGCCAGAAATCGGGAAATGCGTCACCACATCCGGATGTGTCATCGGCATTGGTACTGATCCATGTTCTGGCTTTTGCCACGCGTTCGGATTGTTCGAAGCAATACACTAGGTCACAGAGTACGATTTCATTCACGCACTCCGTCCCCGTTTCTCCAATTTTCGATGGCGGCACTTTATACGAATCTCGCGTGTTACTTGCAGGATGCCAAATGGTATCGGGGCTGGAAAATCCAGCGGCAGCACGTCCTCAAGCAGCTTTGGGGGGAGCGTTGTACATGATCAGGTAGCGCTTTCGTTTCACGTCGAGATCACTTCGCAGGCGCTCGAATTCTTCACCAGGGAAGAGATGTCCTTGCTCGATCTCACGCAGATGCTTGTAAAAGGTTTTAGCGGCAAAATGCCATTCTCTGCAGGCTGCCTCGATCGCTTTGACGTCATCGATCGGCCTCATGGTGTAGTTGCTCATCGATCGATTCCGGACATCTGGTTGAGGGCAGTGAAGCATACGCCGATTACCGATTCGCCCCTGTTCGTTACAATATGACTGGTATTGGACGATGGATCGCCTTGTATCTATTCCAAACCGATTTCGCAAAAACAAAAAACGGGTTACAGCGAAATCGCTTGTAACCCGTTACTCTGCTAATAAATTCTTGGGGTGGCTGATGGGACTCGAACCCACGACAACAGGAATCACAATCCTGGACTCTACCAACTGAGCTACAGCCACCACTGTCTTGCTTTTCTATCTCGTTGTTGCCGAGACAGAACAAGATTATAGAGGCTACTTCGGCATCTGGCAAATTTAAATTCAACCAACGGTGCGGCAGGGCTCGGGCGCCGCGAACGTCGTCTCGCGCACCGGCGAGTCGATGCCGATCAGGGTAGTGAAGGCGGCCGACAGCGCGGTGGCGCTGGCGCTGGTCCAGCCTTCCAGGCGCGCCGGCGCCGCACCGGCAGGGCGCAGCAGGCCGCCCGCTTCCAGCAGGCGCACCAGCTGGCGCGCCACGGCGTCGCCGGTGTCGACCAGGGCGACGTCGCCGGCGCCGGCCCGGACGATCACGGCTTCGATCGACGCCCGCACCAGCGGGTAGTGGGTGCAGCCCAGCACCAATGTGTCCGCGCCTTGCTCCAGCAACGGCAGGATAAAACCGCGCAGCATGGCGTGGGTGGCGTCGGATTCCAGGGTGCCCAGTTCGATCTGGTCGACCAGGCCGCGGCACGGCTGCAGCAGGAAGCGCACGCCGGTCGCCTGCGCCACCTGGTCGCGCAGCTGCAGGAACTTGGCGCCGGCCAGCGTGCGCTCGGTGGCCAGCACGCCCACGGTGCCGCTGCGCGTGGCCTGCGCCGCCGGTTTCAGGCCGGGTTCGACGCCGACGATCGGCAGGTCGGGCAAGCGTTCGCGCAGCAGGCGCACGGCGGCGATGGTGGCGGTGTTGCAGGCGACGACCAGCGCCTTGGCGCCCCGTTCGACCAGGAAGCGCGCCACGGCCAGCGAACGCTCGGCGACCACCGGTTCGGACTTGTCACCGTAGGGGGCGAAGCCGGAATCGGCGACATAGACCAGGTGTTCGTGCGGCAGCTGCGCGCGGATGTGGCGCAGGACCGAGAGACCGCCGACGCCGGAATCGAAGATGCCGATAGGGGCGTCGAAGAGGGAGGGGGAGGTGGTCATGGGAGCATACTAACGCGGCGAGGAAGGTTGGTGTGGCTGATAAAGCGCCGGCGGCTTATCCGGATAGGTACCTGCCTGATACTACGTGCTTGGTCGTTTGACCCAGCAAAAAAACGTCGTCCCCGCGAAGGCGGGGACCCATACCGAGCATCAGAATTCGTCATTTCGAAAGTGCGGCGGCACCGTTGGGTACATGACTTTGGATACGCAGCATGGTTCCCCGCCTGCGCGGGGACGACGGAGCGGCGGCTCGCGGGCAATACAACGGCATCATTCATTCACGCCCTGCAAACCGGCCACCCATCAAACGATTTACACCACCGCGACCGGAATCCCCTTCAGCGATTCGATCTTGGCCGACCATTCCTTCGGCCCGGTCTGGTGCACCGAGGTGCCGGTCGAGTCCACCGCCACGGTCACCGGCATGTCCTGCACCTCGAACTCGTAGATCGCTTCCATGCCCAGGTCTTCGAAGCCGAGCACCTTGGCCGACTTGATCGCCTTGGAGACGAGATAGGCCGAGCCGCCCACCGCCATCAGGTAGGCCGACTTGTGGTGTTTGATCGACTCGATCGCCGCCGGGCCGCGTTCGGCTTTGCCGATCATGGCGATCAGGCCGGTCTGCTCCAGCATCATGTCGGTGAACTTGTCCATGCGCGTGGCGGTCGTCGGGCCGGCCGGGCCGACCACTTCGTCGCCGACCGGATCGACCGGGCCGACGTAGTAGATCACGCGGTTGGTGAAGTCCACCGGCAGCGGCTCGCCCTTGGCCAGCATGTCCTGGATGCGCTTGTGGGCGGCGTCGCGGCCGGTCAGCATCTTGCCGTTCAGGAGCAGGGTCTGGCCCGGCTGCCAGGACGCGACTTCTTCGCGGGTCAGTGTATTCAGGTCGACGCGCTTGGACTTCTGCGTGTCCGGCATCCACTGCACGTCCGGCCAGGTGGAGAGCGCCGGCGGTTCGATGTACGACGGACCGGAGCCGTCCAGCACGAAGTGGGCGTGGCGGGTGGCGGCGCAGTTCGGGATCATCGCCACCGGCTTCGACGCCGCATGGGTCGGGTACATGTTGATCTTCACGTCGAGCACGGTGGTCAGGCCGCCCAGGCCCTGGGCGCCGATGCCGAGTGCGTTGATCTTGTCGCACAGCTCGATGCGCAGCTCTTCCAGCTTGTTTTGCGGGCCGCGCTGCTTGAGTTCGTACATGTCGATGTCTTCCATCAGCGATTCCTTCGCCATCAGCATCGCCTTTTCGGCCGAGCCGCCGATGCCGATGCCGAGCATGCCCGGCGGGCACCAGCCGGCGCCCATCAGCGGCACGGTCTTGAGCACCCAGTCGACCAGCGAGTCGGACGGATTGAGCATCACGAACTTGGTCTTGTTCTCCGAGCCGCCGCCCTTGGCCGCAACCTTCACGTCGACGGTGTCGCCCTCGACCAGCTCCATGTGCACCACGGCCGGGGTGTTGTCCTTGGTGTTCTTGCGCTCGAAGTGCGGATCGGCCACGATCGAG
This sequence comes from Massilia forsythiae, assembly GCF_012849555.1. Classification (NCBI taxonomy): domain Bacteria; kingdom Pseudomonadati; phylum Pseudomonadota; class Betaproteobacteria; order Burkholderiales; family Oxalobacteraceae; genus Massilia; species Massilia forsythiae. The sequence continues at coordinate 492,677 of NZ_CP051685.1, read as the reverse complement.
GCGCGCAGCTTGTTGTCCGGGAAGTTGTAGGCGCGGCGCACGCCTTCGTTGACGGCGTCGGTGACCGAACCCGTAAAGCCTTCGAAGCGCACGCCCATGCCGATCTTGAGGAACACGTTGACGATGCCGGTGTCCTGGCAGATCGGCCGCTTGCCCTCGGCGCACATGCGCGAGTTGGTCAGGATCTGGGCGATCGCATCCTTGGCCGCCGGGCTCTGCTCGGCCTCGTAGGCGCGCGCCAGGTGCTGGATGTAGTCGGCGGGGTGGTAGTAGCTGATGTACTGGAGGGCGGCGGCGACCGATTCGATCAGGTCGTCCTGTTTGATGACAGTCATGGGTGTCTCGCTATGGGGGCGTGGAACGATGAGGGCTTGTTGGTAGGTGCTGCTCGTTAGTGCTTCGAAACGTTCTGGGTATCGGTCATGATGCGGTCGGTGTACGCGATCGCCATCGCCGACACCAGGAACGCGACGTGGATCACGGTCTGCGAAATCAGCACCTTCGGCTCGTAGGCCTGGGCGTTGATGAAGGTCTTCAGCAGGTGGATCGAGGAGATGCCGATGATCGCCATCGCCAGCTTGGTCTTCAATACCGAGGCGTTCACGTGCGACAGCCATTCCGGCTGGTCCGGATGGTCTTCCAGGTACATGCGCGAGACGAAGGTTTCGTAGCCGCCGACGATCACCATGATCAGCAGGTTCGAGATCATCACCACGTCGATCAGGCCGAGCACGACCAGCATGATGGTGGTTTCGTTCAGCTTGCTGGGCGCCTCGGCGCCGGGCACGGCCACGGCCGCGAAGATATGCTCCAGGGCGGCTTCGTTGCCCATCGCGGCCAGCACCAGGTCCTTCAATTCGACCCAGAAGTGGAACACGTAGACGCATTGCGCCAGGATCAGGCCGAGATACAGCGGGAGCTGCAGCCAGCGGCTGGCGAACATGAAGCTGGCGAGGGGGCTGCGCTTGCGGGGCTTGGATGGGGATTGCTGTTCAAACATCGAGAAGGAAACTCCGTACACGTGCGCCGGCGGCGCTCGAAACAGCTGAGCATTTTACACCCGCGGCACACGTCTGGCTTCCCCTGCGTTGCCGTCGCGGGGCGACGAGTTGGTAGAATCGCACAGGGATGCCACGGGCTGCCGCACGGGCTTGCTGCAAACGCTGGCTGTAAGCGTTCAGTAAGCGAGGTCGCCTAAGGTATTGTGCAAAACTACTACGAAGGAGACCAGTATGGCCGAGAACGAAACCACCCAGGGCTTGCACGAAAACCGCGTGTTCGCCCCGCCCGCCGGCTTCGCCGCCGGTGCCGCCATCTCCGGCATGGACGCCTACCAACAACTGTGCGACGAAGCCGCCGCCGACTACGAAGGCTTCTGGGGCCGCCTGGCGCGCGAAAACCTGGCCTGGCACAAGCCGTTCACCCAGGTGCTGGACGAATCCGACGCGCCGTTCTACAAATGGTTCGCAGACGGCCAGTTGAACGCGTCGTACAACTGCCTCGACCGCAACATCGAGAACGGCAACGGCGACAAGACCGCCATCATCTTCGAGGCCGACGACGGCCAGGTCACGCGCGCCAGCTACCGCGACCTGCATGCACGCGTCTGCAAGTTCGCCAACGGCCTGAAATCGCGCGGCATCAAGAAGGGCGACCGCGTCATCATCTACATGTCGATGTCGATCGAAGGCGTGGCCGCGATGCAGGCCTGCGCCCGCATCGGTGCCACCCACTCGGTGGTGTTCGGCGGCTTCTCGGCCAAATCGCTGCAGGAGCGCGTGATCGACGCCGGCGCCGTCGCCATCATCACCGCCGACGAGCAGCTGCGCGGCGGCAAGCCGCTGCCGCTGAAATCGATCGTCGACGAAGCGCTGGCGATGGGCGGCTGCGAATCGATCCGCGACGTGATCGTCTACAAGCGCACCGGCGGCAACATCGCCTTCCAGGAAGGGCGCGACCTCTGGCTGAACGAACTGGTCGACAGCCAGCCGGCCGAGTGCGAGCCGGAATGGGTCGACGCCGAGCACCCGCTGTTCATCCTCTATACCTCGGGCTCGACCGGCACGCCGAAGGGTGTCCAGCACGCGACCGGCGGCTACCTGCTGTGGGCCGCGCTGACGATGAAGTGGACCTTCGACATCAAGCCGGACGACGTCTACTGGTGCACCGCCGACATCGGCTGGGTGACCGGCCACAGCTACATCGCCTACGGCCCGCTGGCGGTGGGCGCGACCGAGGTCGTGTTCGAGGGCGTGCCGACCTTCCCGCACGCTGGCCGCTTCTGGGAAACCGTGGCCAAGCACCGTGTTTCAATCTTCTACACCGCGCCGACCGCGATCCGCTCGCTGATCAAGGCATCCAACTCGGACGAGAAGGTGCACCCGCAATCGTTCGACCTGTCCAGCCTGCGCCTGCTGGGCACGGTGGGCGAGCCGATCAATCCGGAAGCCTGGATGTGGTACTACAAGAACGTCGGCAACGAGCGCTGCCCGATCGTCGACACCTTCTGGCAGACCGAGACCGGCGGCCACATGATCACGCCGCTGCCGGGCGCCACGCCGATGGTGCCGGGCTCGTGCACGCTGCCGCTGCCGGGCATCATGGCGGCGATCGTCGACGAGTCCGGCCAGGACGTGCCGAACGGGCAGGGCGGCATCCTGGTGGTCAAGCGCCCGTGGCCGTCGATGATCCGCACCATCTGGAACAACCCGGACCGCTTCCGCACCGCCTACTACCCGGACGAGCTGGGCGGCAAGTACTACCTGGCCGGCGACGGCGCCATCCGCAACAAGGACACCGGCTACTTCACCATCACCGGCCGCATCGACGACGTGCTGAACGTCTCGGGCCACCGCATGGGCACGATGGAAATCGAATCGGCGCTGGTGGCGCACCCGCTGGTGGCGGAAGCCGCCGTGGTCGGCAAGCCGGACGACACCACCGGCGAAGCGATCTGCGCCTTCGTCGTGCTGAAGCAGGCGCGCCCGCACGGCGACGATGCCAAGAAGCTGGCGCAGGAACTGCGCAACTGGGTCGGCAAGGAAATCGGCCCGATCGCCAAGCCGAAGGAAATCCGCTTCGGCGACAACTTGCCGAAGACGCGCTCGGGCAAGATCATGCGCCGCCTGCTGCGCGTGCTGGCCAAGGGGGAGAGCATCACGCAGGACGTGTCGACGCTGGAAAACCCGGCGATCCTGGAGCAGCTGAAGGAATCCGCCTGATGTGAAACGGCCCGCGGCGCCTGCGCCGCGGGTGGGTGTGGACGCCGGGTGGACGGCTCGTTCGTCGGCCATCTGCCCGACTCACGCCACGCGTCCAACCCGCTTCAACGCTTGTCTGCATCCTGCCCGGGGCCGCCAAACAGCGCATCCAACCCCGCCGGCCGCTTCCCGGGACTGACCCCGGCCCGCCCGCGCTTGCCCGCGAACTCTTCCTCGATATTGTCCCGGTAAAAACTCCACGCCGCCCCCGACGTCGAAAACCGCCGCCATACCTCGCTGCCGACCCCGGCGTGATCGATCGCGCTGCCATCGTCGAACTCGACCCGCAGCACGCGCTCGCGCGCGTCATACCCGATGGCCCGCAGCTTGCCGGCGTTGATTCGTTTCATTTCCATGGTGGTGTCTCCGTTGGTTCATCTCACGGCGTGAATGCTACCGCCAACCCCGCCGTCGTTCCCGCGCAGGCGGGAACCCATGCTGAGCCAACCAGGGAGGATCAGGCAGTGCTCACGCTGCAGGTATACCAACAGCGCGTGCATCACGAAACACCCGCCCTCCATGTCACCCTTGTACAGCCGAGAATCCTTGTTATAATAGGCGGCTTCGCAACCATGCGAACACCCATCAGGAGAGATGGATGAGTGGTTTAAGTCGCACGCCTGGAAAGCGTGTATAGGTTCATAGCCTATCGGGGGTTCGAATCCCCCTCTCTCCGCCAAGAATACGAGCCCCTGATTTCAGGGGCTTTTTCTTTTCCGGCACAAGCGAAGCCGATGCGCATACAGCCCCTGGGAATTTCCAGGGAAATCTGCGGTCTACTTTGCTCAACAGCGTTTTCGGCATCACTGGAGAGCGCATGCAAATCATGTTCGTCACATCGATTCCGCCGCTCGTCGGCCCGCAAACCTCGTTCATCCAATTTCACCAGCAACCACATCCTGTTTTTTTCTATATTGACATCGAAACAACGCATCAATCCGAATGCGTTGATGACGTTACAGGAGAAAAAAATGACACGATGGATGGCTGCACTCCTCTTCGCCGCCTGCCTTCCCGCTGCCGCAGCAAGCATGAGCAGCAACCAGTTCGACGACTTCCGCGGCCAATACCAATTGAAGGACGGCAGGACGCTGACGATGGTGGCCGTCGGGCGGCGGTTCATGGCGGAAGTCGACGGCATCGGACGCATCGAAGTGATCCCGGCCGGCGACGCCGTGTTCAAGGCGAGGGATGGTAGCCTGGTGCTGACATTCGAGCGCTGGCCGAACGGCAATGTGACTGAGGTTGCCCTGGTGGAGTACGAGCGGCAGGGCGCCGTCGCAGAGCGCGCGGCCCTCAGGTAATCGTCAGCGACATGGGCGTGCGCCGCGCAATCTGCTGGTAGCGCAGGCGATTGGCAAAATTCAGCATGGTGCTCGCCAATTCGCTTGCGCACGCGCCATAGCGCAGGAAGTTGCAGCGCCCGTCGCGCAGCGTCAGCTCGAAGTTGAGCCTGGATGGCTCGTCGAATTCCGCGAACCTGATGGTGCTCTGCGTCCAGAAGCAGACGGAGCAGAGTTCGTTGTCGTGCCCTTCAAGCGTGAAGTAGTCGCAACATTCGCATTGCCGGAGTTTGGTGTGCATGATCGTTTTCCTATCGCGAGCCATTCTAGCCATCGCGCGGGCGGCGCTACCCGAAGTTTGCAGCGCTTTACAACCGTTTGCAGTGTTTTACAAAGCGGGTGGCATGTTGCCGACAAAGGAGGACTGGGCGGGAACGCTGGGGCCTGCATACCCACATCGAGGAAGGTGAACCGGAAAATCTCGCTATGGCAACCGCTGGCTTTTTCGATATATAGGCTAGTATACAGCGCTCTTTCTTACGCCCTGAAAGGATGTCCATGCGCCGCCGTCTTTGCCTCGTCCTGATCACCATGCTCCTGACCATCCAGTCGCCGGCTTTCGCCGATGCCGGCAAACCGCCCATTTCGATCAGCCGCAGTGTCTCCATCACGGGCGGCGTCGAACATCCGGCCACGTTCAGTGTCGATCAACTGCGTCAACGTCCAATGGGGCAGATCGTTTCCTTGCAACTAACCGACAAGAATGCTGGCACAACAAGCACGGTGCGCGGCATCCGCCTGCGCGACCTGCTCGACGAAGCCAGGATCGTCACGCGCGACCACAACATGGTCAAGAAACTCGCCATCATCGCCGGCGCCGCCGATGGCTACAAGGTCGTTTTTTCCTGGAGCGAGTTGTTCAATTCGCCACTCGGCGACAGCGTGCTGGTATTGTTCGAGCGCGACGGCAAACCTTTACCGGAAAACGAAGGTCCCATGGCACTCGTCTCCGGCAAGGACATCAAGACCGGCCCGCGCCACGTGAAGTGGCTGCAGGCCATCGAGGTGCGCCAGATCGCCGACTAATCCACTCAACCGAAAGAAAACCAATGAAAAGCAGTGCACGCAACCAATTCAAGGGCACCGTCAGCGCCATCCACAGCGGCGCGGTGAACGACCAGATCGAACTGGACGTCGATGGCCTGAAGCTGGTGGCCATCATCACCCAGGGCAGCACCCAGGAACTGGGCCTGCAGGTCGGCGCCCCGGCCATTGCCCTGATCAAGTCGTCGTCGATCATCCTCGTCACGGAAGAGGGCGACGTGCGCTTCTCGGCGCGCAACCGCGTCAAGGGCACCGTCGATGCGATCCATACCGGCGCGGTGAATACCGAAGTCGCGATTGCCCTGCCGGGTGGCGGCGCGCTGACCGCGATCGTCACCAACCAGAGCTGCGATTCGCTCGGCCTGGCGGTCGGCGTGCCGGTCACCGGCCTGTTCAAGGCGTCCAGCGTCATCATCGGCGTGCCGGCCTGATCGGGTACTAGCCGTGGCCAGCCGCTTCGGCGGCTGATCCGTGACACGTGCATCCGCGTGTCGGATGCGCTATATTCACCGCTATATACTTCTATATATAGCGCTTTGGAGTCCACATGCCTACCTCGTCGCCAGTTTTCTTTCCGATGGCCCAACCCGTCCGCCACAACGTCCATCCTCTGGGCGCCACACTGGCCCGGTACCAGATAGCGGACGCGTGCTGCACGCCCGAGCGCGAGCAGGCCGTCCCGAAGCCGGCGCCGCGGCCGCAGCGCGGCACGCTCGCCGACCTCGACCTGAACCTGCACTGCTCGATCATCGGTACCTGCCTCACGACCACCGAGCTGCGCAGGCTGGTCCCGCGCTTTGCGCCGCACATCGACCGCAAGCGGGCGAGCGACCTGGACATCCACCACGCCGCGGTCGAGCTGACCTGCGAGGGCGGGCCGGCGCGCAAGGAAATCAACAAGGCGCTCGACACTCGCCACGCGCTGGTGATCCGCAAGTTCAAGGCGGCCGTCGACGAGGCGGCATTGCGTGCCCTGTGGCAGGACGCCATGGCCAGCGGCGAAATTCCCGGCGCCTACTGGGCGCTGATGACGCATCCGTGCCTGACGCCGGAAGTGCGGGCGCTGGCGTTCGGCGACGTGCACATGCTGTCGCATCTGGTCGGCGCCTCCAACCGGGCCGATATCCGGCGCCTGGTGGCGCTGGAAGGCGAGTGCGCAGCGCTGCGCGAACGCGACGAACGCCAGCAGGCGCGCCTGCGCGATCTCAGTGTCGGCCACGCGCAGGCGCTGCGCGCCATGGAGGCGCAGGTGCAGGCCCTGAGCGCGCAATGCCGGCGCCCGCAGGCGCACGAACTGGAAGACGAGGTGGTGCGCCTGCGCGCGGCGCTGGCCGAGCGCGATGCGGCCCTGGCCTTGCATGCGGAGCGCCACGCCGCTGCCGAGCACAAGCTGGCGGCCAGCGAATCGGCCGCCGGCGCGCTGCGCGACAGCCTGGAGCGCCTGCAGCAGGACCTGAGCGCGGCGCGCGCAGAGGCCGGCGCCGCCGAATACGCGTTGAGCCGCCTGTTGGAAGTCGACGGCGGCGACGGCAGCCAGGCCGCGCTGCCGCGCCTGGATGGCGCTTGCATCGCCTACGTCGGCGGACGGCCCGGCGCCACCGCCACGCTGGACCGGCTGGTCGGCGCGGCCGGCGGCGAACTGTTGCTGCACGACGGCGGCATCGAGGAGCGCACGGGCACGCTGGCGGCGTTGCTGTCGCGCGCGGACATGGTCGTGTTCCCGGTCGATTACATCAGCCACAATGCGATGCACGCGATCAAGCGGCTGTGCGAGCAAACCGGGGTGACCTACTATCCGCTGCGCTCGGCGGGCGTGGCCAGTTTCGTGCTGCTGATGCAGCGCGTGTTCGGGGCAAGGCAGGTTGGTGCGGCGGTTGCTTCGGCAGGCACCGCGCGTTTTTGCCTGCATCACGGCTGACTGCTCGTCGTCCCCGCGCAGGCGGGGACCCATACTGAGCAACAGAATTCACTACCATTGAAGCAACTGGAATATTTCAGAAATACCAACTGTGGATGCTCAGCATTGGTCCCCGCCTTCGCGGGGACGACGATCTTAAGGCCAGCAATACTATCTTGGACAGCAGTGCGCCTGCGCTGGGAGTCGTTTTAGGCAATGCCTGGAACGACGGCTTTTCGCAACTTTTATATTAGCCGCCGAAACCGCCGCCACCGCCGCTGTTGCCCCCACCACTGCCATTGCCAAACCCGCCGCCGCCGCCATTGCGTCCCCCCGGCCCGCCGCGGAACATGCCGCGTCCGCCATTGCGGATGCGCTCGTCCCCGGTCACGCCGCCCCACTGGTAGCGCAGGCCCAGCGTGAAGATGCGCGCCTGGGTGGTCGACAGCGAATGCAGGCGCAGCACTTCGTTCTCGACATAACTGTCGGTATTGCCCGCCCCGAACACGTTGTTCACGTTCAGGTTCAGCGACAGGCGCGGCGAAAAGCGGTGCTGCCAGGTGAAGTTGGTCATGGTGGTGGCGCCGTTGACGCCCTGGCCGTTCAAGCTCTGGCCGTTGCGGTTGACGCTCAGCTGCAGCGATTCGGCGTCGAACTGGTAGGCAAGGCGCAGCCGCACGTTCTCGCGGTGGTTCTTCTGCTCCACCGATACGTTGTCGCTGAAATTGAAGAGGCGCATGCGCGTCTCGTTGCCGATCGTCGTGCCCAGGTTGGCGGACAGGCCCTGGACGAACAGCCGGCGCGCGTTGACATTCAGTTCGATACCGGTCGAATCGTTGGCGCCGAAGTTGATCGGCGTGGTGACGATCACATTCGGGTCGCTCGCCAGCAGGGTGCTGCGGTTGCCGATCACCGGCGATTCGCGCCGTTTATACAGCGTGACGCTGGTGTCGACGCTGAAGAAGTTGTCGCGGTAGGCCAGCTCGTACGAATCGTTGTCGACCGGCTCCAGGTTCGGATTGCCCTGGCGCGCATAGAAGTCGCTCAGATAGACCAGGTTCGGATTCAGGTCGCGCTCGTTGGGGCGCGCGATGCGCCGGCTCGCGCGCAGTTGCAGCTCGCCGCCGTGTTCTCCCAGGCCCTGGGTGGCGTAGAAGCTCGGCAGCCAGTTCAGATAGGTGTAATGGTCTTCCTCGGCCAGCAGCGGCTGGCGTATCTTCAATTCCGTGTATTCGCCGCGAATGCCGGCCTGGACCTGCAGGTCCTTGAAGAACCTGGTGCTGAGGATGCCGTACACGGCGGCGTTGCGGTCGTCCGAGCGGAAGTCGCTGATGCGGCTCGCTACCGGCTCGTAGTTGCCGCTGGCCGGGTTGACGGCCAGGTAGTCGGTGCCGTTGGCGTTGCGGCTGTCCGCCACCTTGGCGCCGGCTTTCAGCAGCCAGGTCGACCACACGGTGCGCTGGTAATCCAGCGACAGGTCGACGATGCGGTTGCGGCGGTCGGTCGTGCGGCGGTTGTCGGTGGCGTAGCGCAGCGGCGCCAGGCGGTAGTCGTAGAACACGTCGGCATCGGCGTCGTTGGTCTGGCCGGTGTAGCGCAGGTCGAACTTCAGCTCCTCGCCCGGTTCGCCGCTCTTGTGGACGTAGGACGCGCCCAGGCCGAAGTTCTGCGCCGGCGAACTGCTGGTCGAGCGCGTGGAATAATCGGCGGCCGGCAGCATGCCGGGCCCGAAGCGCCGGGTGCTGCCCGTGCTTTCGCTGTCGTTCTGCGTCTTCGAAAAGCTCAGCGTGGCCCCGGCCTGGTCGCGCTCGCCGACGTTGTAGGTGAGGGTGGAAGCGAAGTTGACCGAGGTCGAGGGCGAGCGCCGCTCGCTGGCCGAGTTGGTGGCGCCGATGGCGCTGCCGGTCTGCGGATCGAGGTCTTCGCGCTGCGATTCGCTATGGCCGCTGCGCAGCGCCTTGCGCACGCCGAGGTTGCCGCTGATCGAATACGGGCCGGCCGCATATTCTCCGTTCAGGAAGCCGTTGTAGCGGTCCTCGGTGCCCTTGTTGGCGCTGAGCGAGGCGCGCGAACCGGGCTTGCGGTTGCGTTTCAGGACCAGGTTGATGATCGGGCCGCTGCCGCCCTCGTTGCCGAATTCCGCGCCCGGCACGTTGATCACCTCGATCGATTCGATGTTCTCGGCCGGGAAGGCGTTCAATGCGTCGCCGCGGTTCTGGCCCTGGAACTGGGCGTCGCGCTTGCCGTTGACCATGATCTGCACGTTCTGGTTGCCGCGCAGCGCCACCGTGCCGTCCTGGTCGACCGAGACCGAGGGCACGTTGTTGAGGATGTCGGCCGCCGAGGCGTTGCTGACGCTGATGTCGTTCTTGAGGTCGTACACGTCGCGGTCGACCTTGTTGGTCGGGCGAGAGGCGACCACTTCGACGGTCGCCATGTCGTCGGCGGCGCCGGCCTGCGGCTCGGGATCGGCCGTGCCGGAGCGCGTGCCCGCGGCCGTGGCGTCGGCGGTCGTCTGGGCCGGAGCGGCGGTGGGCAGCGTGCCCGGCGCGGGCGCCCCCGAGCCGCTTGCCGGCGACGGCGCCCGGTTGCGCGGGCGCTCGGGTGGCGCTGCCGGTGCGGCCGTCTGCGCGAACAGCGGCTGCGCGACGCAGCAGCCCAGCAGCAGCGCGGGCAGCGCCTTGCGCTTCAGGGACGGAGGAAGGGAGGCGGAAAGAAGGCAGGGCATGGTGACGGCGATGGTTGTTCTGTTGTCGGCGCTGGCGGCCAGGATGCGAACTTAACGCGGCCGAACGCGTCGCGCCGACCGCAGCGCCAAACAATCACGCGTCTGATCGCTTGTCAATACGGCCATGAAACGAAGTGCGCCGCGGCGACACCGGGCGCCATGGCCGCTCGCTGCCGCCGATGCCGGGCCACAGTATAATGCCCCGATCCGCGCCACTCCAGGCGCCGACGCCGCCTACACACCATGACCGCCACTCCCACCCTGGAATCGAAAGCCGAATCGCTGATCCGCGCGACCGGCGCGCGCCTGACCAGGCCGCGCATGCGCGTGCTGAGCTTCCTGCTGGAGCAGGGCCGGCCGCTGACCCACAACGAGGTGCTGGAAGCGCTGCCGGGCGAGAAGCTGGACGCGGTGACCCTGTACCGCGTGCTGGAATGGCTGACCGGGCACCGCATCGTGCACCGCATCGAAGGGGCCGACCATGTGTGGCGCTTCAGCGCCGATCCCGACCGCCACGGCCACGAGCACGCGCATTTCCAGTGCACCCGCTGCGAGACCGTCACCTGCGTGAACGACATGCCGCTGCCGCCCAAGGTCACCCTGCCGGCCGGCTTCACCAGCGAGGAAGTCAACTTGCTCATCAAGGGCACCTGCGCGCGCTGCAAAGGCTGAGCTGCACGTCAAGCGTGCAGTGCCCGCGGCATACGCGTAAACTGATCGGTAACGGAGATGCCGCGGCGACGCGGCATCTCCGGCATTTCCTACCGCCGACACGTCCGCTCACGCCATGACCCCGACACCCGCCATCCGCTCCGCCTTCACCCCTGCCGGCACCCTGCGTGCCGCCATCAATCTCGGCAACCCGATCCTGGCCAGCGCCGACGCGCAGGACGGCGCGCGCGGGGTCTCCGTCGACCTGGCGCGCGAATTCGCCCGCCTGCTCGGCGTGGAACTGGAACTGGTGGTGGTGGACGCGGCCGGCAAGTCGGTCGACGTGGTGGTTGCCGAAGGCGCCGACATCGGTTTCTTCGCCATCGACCCGGTACGCGGCGCCGCCATCGCCTTTACCGACGCCTACGTGCTGATCGAAGGTTTTTATCTGGTGCGCGACGGCTCGCCGATCCGCGCCAACACGCAGGTCGACGACGCCGCGCACCGCGTGGTGGTGGGCAAGGGCAGTGCATACGATCTGCACCTGACGCGCTCCCTGCAGAAAGCGCGCATCGAGCGCGCGCCGACTTCGCCGGCGGTGGTCGATACCTTCCTCGCCAGCGGTGCCGACGTGGCGGCCGGCGTCAAACAGCAACTGCAGGCGGATGCGCGCCGCCTGGGTGGCCTGCGCCTGCTGGACGAACGCTTCATGGTGATCCGCCAGGCGATGGGCACGCCCAAATCGCGCGGCGCGGAAGCGGCGGCCTTCCTGGCCGCGTTCGTCGAGGCGCGCAAGGCGGACGGCTTCGTCGGCGCGGCCCTGGCGCGCCACGGCATCGAAGGCGCCTCGGTCGCACCGCTGGGCGAAAGCGCTGCAAAATAAGTGACGCTCGGCTAATATTGAATGTTTCGACAGATCCAGGGCGTGTGTCTTGCCGCCCGCAGCAGCTCGACAATTAGCCGGACACCGGCACAGGAGAAAAGATGAGTACCGAAAGCAGCCTGAACGAGGCCAAAGACACCCAGTTGCGCGCGGACGCGCTGGAATACCACCGCAGCCCGGTGCGCGGCAAGATCGAGGTGGTGGCAACGAAGCCGCTGTCGAACCAGCGCGACCTGTCGCTGGCCTATTCGCCGGGCGTGGCCTACGCCTGCGAAGAGATCGCCGCCGACCCGGCCACCGCCGCCGACTACACCTCGCGCGGCAACCTGGTGGCCGTGATCTCGAACGGCACCGCGGTGCTCGGCCTGGGCAACATCGGTCCGCTGGCATCGAAGCCGGTGATGGAAGGGAAGGGCTGCCTGTTCAAGAAATTCGCCGGCGTCGACGTGTTCGACCTGGAACTGGCCGAGAACGATCCCGACAAGCTGATCGAAGCCATCGCCATGCTGGAGCCGACCGTGGGCGGCATCAACCTGGAAGACATCAAGGCGCCGGAATGCTTCTACATCGAGAAGAAGCTGAGCGAGCGCATGAAGATTCCGGTCTTCCACGACGACCAGCACGGCACCGCGATCATCTCTAGCGCGGCGCTGCTGAACGCATTGAAAGTGGTCGGCAAGGACATCGCCGACGTGAAACTGGTGGCTTCCGGCGCCGGCGCCGCGGCCATCGCCTGCCTGGACATGATGGTCAGCCTGGGCGTACAGCAAAAGAACATCTACGTCACCGATTCCAAGGGCGTGATCTGGCAGGGCCGCGAAGCCAACATGGAAGCCAACAAGGCGCGCTACGCGCAAGCGACCGATGCGCGCACGCTGGCCGACATCGTGAACGGCGCCGACGTGTTCCTGGGCTGCTCGACCGCCGGCGTGCTCACCGGCGAAATGGTCAAGACCATGGCGGACCAGCCGGTGATCCTGGCGCTGGCCAACCCGGAACCGGAAATCCGTCCGGAAGTGGCCAAGGCCGCGCGCCCGGACGTCATCATCGCCACCGGCCGTTCGGACTACCCGAACCAGGTCAACAACGTGCTGTGCTTCCCGTACATCTTCCGCGGCGCGCTCGATTGCGGCGCCACCCGCATCACCACGGAGATGAAGCTGGCGTGCGTGACCGCGATCGCCGAGCTGGCCGAGGCCGAGCCGAACGACGCCGTGGCCGCTGCCTACGCCGGCGAGGAACTGTCGTTCGGTCCGGAGTACATCATCCCGAAGCCGTTCGATCCGCGCCTGATCGCGGCGATCGCCCCGGCCGTGGCCGCCGCCGCCGCCGCTTCCGGCGTGGCCGCGCGCCCGATCGAGGACATGGACGCCTACCGCGAAAAGCTGGGCCAGATGATCTACCACACCGGGTTCTTCATGAAGCCGGTGTTCGCCAAGGCCAAGGCCAATCCGCGCAAGGTCGCCTACGCCGAAGCCGCCGACCAGCGCGTGCTGCGCGCGGTGCAGACCGTGGTCGACGGCGGCATGGCCAGGCCGGTGCTGATCGGCCAGGCCGGCGAGATCGAGCAGGCCATCAGGCAGTCGGGCCTGCGCCTGCGCCGCGACGTCGACTACACGCTGGTCGAAGCCGAGGGCGACACCACGTTGCAGGGCGCGCGTCTGCTGAAGAACGGCGACGTCGACGCCCTGATCTGCGGCATGAAGGGCAGCTACGACAGCCACCTGGCGCATGTGAAGAACGAGATCGGCACGGCGCCCGGCGCCGAGGTGCTGGCCGCGATGAACGCGCTGGTGCTCGACAAGATGACCCTGTTCATCACCGACACCTACGTCAACGACGCGCCCTCGGCGCAGGAACTGGCGGCGATCACGCGCCTGGCCGCGGAAGAGCTGCGCCATTTCGGCCTGGAGCCGAAGGCAGCGCTGCTGTCGCACTCGATCTTCGGTTCCTCGAACCGGCCGTCGGCGCAGCGCATGCGCGAGGCGCGCCGGATCCTGGCGGACACGGCGCCGGAACTGGCGGTGATCGGCGAGGTGCACGGCGACGCCGCGCTGTCGGAAGACATCCGCCGCCTGTACCAGCCGGATGCATCGGCCGATGGCGCGGCGCAGGGCTTCGGCGGCAGCGCCAACCTGCTGGTAATGCCGTCGCTGGACGCCGCCAACATCCTGTTCAACGTGCTGAAGGTCGCCGCCGGCAAGGGCGTGACCGTCGGCCCGATCCTGCTGGGCGCGGCCAAGCCGGTGCACATCCTGAGCCCGAGCGCGACGGTGCGCCGCATCGTCAACATGACGGCGCTGGCGGTGGCGGGCGTGCGCCAGGGGTAAGCCGGCATCCGGCGCCGGTGCCCAACGTCATCGCCAACCTACGTCGTCCCCGCGCAGGCGGGGACCCATGCTGACGATAATGAAGCCGAGACGCTGGCATCTCGACTTCGGTTACTCAGTATGGGGTAAAGAATGCCAGTGGCATTCTTTACCCTGCGCGGGGACGACGTTTACGCGTACGTGTCCTATAATGCCCGCATGGTCAGGACGACAAAACACTGGGTCGCGTACGTCTGGATCGCCATCCTGGCGATCCTGTTCAATGCGCTCGTCCCGGTGGCTTCCCACGCCGTGAATGCCTGGCTTCCCATCGCCGCGGACCCGTCCGCCGGCCTGGAAGTCTGTACCGCCATGGGCATGGAAACGATGGCCATGCCCGCCGCGCCGGACCCGTCCGGCGAATCGGCCTCCGACAAGCTGATCAAGGGGATGACGCACTGCGGCTATTGCGTCACCCACGCCGGCAGCTTCGGCTTGCCGCCGCAGGTGCCGGCGCCGTTCGCCGTGCTGGGCGGGCACGACCTGTTCCCCACGCTGTTCTTCCAGGCGCCGCGCCCGCTGTTCTCGTGGTCGCCGGCGCAGGCGCGCGCACCGCCTTTCCTGGCTTGACCCTTCGCGGCCCCGCGCCGCCTCCGTGATCGACCGGATTGCCGGCGTGCCTGCGCGCCCGGCTGCGTCCGCGCGCCGCTGCCTGTGCGCCGCTGCCTGCGCGCCGCTATATCCATCGATCGCATCACAGCCCAGGAACAGTACAGGAACCAGCATGAACCCCATCCGCATCCCGGCGGCGCTGAGCGCGCTCGCCGCCGCCATCCCGCTTGCCCACGCCCAGCAGGCGTCCGCACAAGAGAGCGCCGCCACGCAGCCGATCCCGCAAGTCGTCGTCAGCGCCACTGCGGACAACGCCCGCCTGGACGAGCGCGCCGCCACCGGCTCGCATCTCGATATCACGCGCATGCAGACGCCGGCCAGCGTCGACGTCATCACGCGCGCCCAGCTGGAGCAGCGCGGCGACACCATTCTCACCCGCGCCATCACGCGTGCGCCCGGCCTGAGC
Organism: Massilia forsythiae; assembly: GCF_012849555.1. Lineage (NCBI taxonomy): Bacteria > Pseudomonadati > Pseudomonadota > Betaproteobacteria > Burkholderiales > Oxalobacteraceae > Massilia > Massilia forsythiae. The sequence continues at coordinate 477,484 of NZ_CP051685.1, read as the reverse complement.
GGCCTGCCGCATCCCGGCAACGGCGGCTCCTCGCTGGCCGCGCGCGGCTTCACCGACACCGTGTCCGTGATGCGCCTGGTCGACGGCATGCGCCAGTACGGCGGCGTGGGCGTCACCTATCCGTTCGACACCTGGTCGGTCGAGCGCATCGAGGTGCTGCGCGGGCCGGCTTCGGTGATCTATGGCGAGGGCGCGATCGGCGGCGTCGTCAACGTGATCCCGAAGCAGCCGTCGCGCAGGGCGCCGGAAAGCGAGCTGCAGGCCGCCGTCGGCAGCCAGGGCACGCGCCGCCTGGCCGCGGGCAGCGGCGGCGCCATCGACGAGCGCTGGTCGTACCGCGTCGACGCGAGCGGCGAGCGCTCCGGCGGCTGGGTCGACATGGGCGAGTCCAGCAGCCATGCGCTGTCCGGCGCGCTGCGCTTCGACGTCTCGCCCGAACTGAACCTGAAACTCAGCCTGGCGCAGGGGCGCCAGAAACCGATGCGCTACTTCGGCACGCCGCTGGTCGACGGCCGCCAGCTGGAGGCGCTGCGCGAGAAGAACTACAACGTCGCCGACAGCACGATTGCGTACGAGGACACCTGGGCCGACCTGGCGCTGGAGTGGCGCCCGAACGCGGCCGTGCGCGTGCGCAGCCGCCTGTACCACGTCGCCAGCCGGCGCCATTGGCGCAACGCCGAAAGCTACGTCTGGAATCCGGCCACGCGCCTGGTCGACCGTGCCGACGACACCGAAATCCTGCACGACCAGGCGCAGACCGGCAACACCACCGATGCCAGCGTCAAGGGCCGCCTGTTCGGGCTGGAGAACCAGGTCTCGGGCGGGTTCGATCTCAGCCGCAGCCGCTTCACCCACGCCAACAACACCTACGTCGGCTCGCCGCCGGCGGTCGATGCCTTTAATCCGATCGCCGGCCTGTTCACCAGTCCCGAGCCGACGATTCCGCGCTACCGTATCGCGGCGCGCCAGTACGCCTTGTTCCTGGAAGACCGGCTGCAGCTGGACGAACGCTGGTCGGTGCTGGGCGGCGTGCGCTACGACCATGCCGGCCTGGTGCGCACCAACCTGGTGGCGGGTGTGCCGGTCTACGACAAGACCTTCGCCGACACCGGCTGGCGCCTGGGCACGGTCTACCAGGCCGATCCGGCGCTGGCGCTGTATGCCCAGGTTGCGCGCGCGGCCGATCCGGTCGGCGCGCTGTTCTTCCTGTCGCCGGCCAGCAGCGCTTTCGAAAACGCCAGCGGGCGCCAGTTCGAGGTGGGCGCCAAGCGGTCGTTCTGGGACAGGCATGGCGAATGGACGCTGGCCGCCTACGACATCCGGAAGAACAACCTGCTCACGCGCGATCCGCAGGATCCGGCGCGCAGCATCCAGGTCGGACGCCGTTCCTCGCGCGGCATCGAAGGCAGCCTGACGCTGGCGCTGGCCGCGGGCTGGACGCTGGACGCCAACGCGTCCCTGCTGCGCGCCCGCTTCGACGACTTCACCGAGCAGGACAACGGCGTGCCGGTGTCGCGCGCCGGCAAGCTGCCGCCCGACGTGCCGCGCCGCCTGGCCAACCTGTGGCTCGGCCGGGATGTCGCGCCCGGCTGGAACGCCGGCGCCGGGCTGCGCCACGTGGGCGCGCGCTTCGCCGACAATGGCGACACCCTGCGCATGCCGTCGTACACCGTCACCGACCTGCTGCTGCGCTGGCAGGCGGCGGCGCGCACCAGCCTCGCGCTGCGCGCTTTCAACGTGTTCGACAAGCGCTACTACGACACTGCCTACTACACGCCGACCCAGTGGCTGGCGGGGCCGAGCCGGCGCGTCGAGCTGGTGCTCGACCAGCGCTTTTGAGCGGGGCCGGCATGGCACTCGCTGGCCGTATGAAACGCAGCGTCTTCCTGGTGCATCGCTGGACCGGCGTGCTGATGTGCGCGTTGATGGCGCTCTGGTTCGCCAGCGGCATGGTCATGCTGTTCGCCGGCTATCCGAAGCTGACGCCGGCCGAACGCCTGGCCAATCTGCCGGCGCTGCGCCGGGATGGCTGCTGTATCGGGCCGGCGGCGGCGCTGGCGCATGCGCGCGCCCCCGGCGCGGTGCAGTCGCTGGTGCTGACCTCGATCCGCGGCCGTCCGTTCTACGTACTGGTCGACGGCGACGGCGCGGTGCGGGCGGTCGATGCGCTCGACGGCGCGGCGGCCGGGCCGGTCGGCGCTGTCGAGGCGCTGGCCGGCGCGCGCGTCTTCGTGCCGGGCGCCGCCGCGCATTACGCCGGCACGGTGATGGAAGACCGCTGGACCCATGCGCGCGCCTTCGACGCCCACCGGCCGCTGCACGTGGTCGACATGGACGATGCGGCGGCGACCCGGCTGTACCTGTCGTCGGCCACCGGCCAGGTGCTGCTGGACGCGCCGCGCGCGCAGCGGCTGTGGAACTTCGCCGGCGCCTGGCTGCACTGGCTGTACATGCTGCGCAACCAGCCTTCCGATCCGGCCTGGACCTGGACCGTCATCGTCCTGTCCGCGCTGGGCGTGGTGGCGGCATTCACCGGTATCCTGAACGGCATCTGGCGCTGGCGTTTCAAGGGACGCTACAAGAACGGCCGCAAATCGCCGTTCCGCGAAGCGGTGCTGCACTGGCACCACGTGCTGGGGCTGGCGTTCGGACTGCTGCTGTTCGGCTGGATCCTGAGCGGGCTGATGTCGATGAACCCGCTCGGCATCTTCGATGCGCGCGGGCGCGCGCCGGACGCCGCCGCCTTCGCGGGCGGGCGCCCGGGGCAGCTGCGGCCGGACATCGGCGTGGCGGCCGCGCTGGCGCTGCTGGATGCGGACGGCTTCGGTGCCGTCGAACTCGAATGGCGCGTGCTGGGCGGCCAGCCCTACCTGCTGGCGCGCGACGGCGGCAACGGCACGCGCCTGGTGGCGCCAAACGCCGCGTCGACGCAGGCGGGGCAGGGAACGGCATTCCGGGTGCTGCGGCGCTGGCCCGATGCAACGCTGCTGCAGGCCGCGCGGCGCCTGCTGCCGGCCGCCGTCGAGGGACACGACGTACTGCACGCCTACGACGCCTATTACTACAAGCGCCAGGTGCAGTCGATGTACGGCGCCGACGACAAGCGCCTGCCGGTGCTGCGCGTGACCTATGCCGATGAAGGACGGACCTGGGTGCACCTGGACCCGTTCACCGGCAGCGTGGAATCGGGCATGGACCGCTCGCAGCGGCTGGGGCGCTGGCTGTTCAACTTCCTGCACAGCTGGGACTTGCCGGCCATGCTGGATGCCGGCTGGCTGCGCGAGGCGGTGCTGGTCCTGCTCGCCTGTGGCGGGCTGGCGCTGAGCGCGACCGCGACCGTGCTGGGCGCGCGCCGGCTGCGCATGGCGTCGAAAAAGGCGGGATGAATCAGGCGCAGCGCGGCTGCTGGCGGCGTTCGTGGTGACGCGTCGCCAGCGGGTCGCGCACCGTACGCATCAATATGTCGGACGGCACGCCGCAGCTGTCGAGGTAAGCCAGGGCGAAGCCGAGGCCGCGCGTCTGTTTCAGGAAGAGCGCGTATTCGACCGTCATTCCGGTTTCTTCGTCGATTCGTCGTTGGGTCATGATGTCGGTCCGCATGGAATTTCCGCAGACAGCATTGTTTGTTATCAATGATATATCACGACCGCGTCATTACGCCAACATTGTGTTAATAATTGTTACGAAATCATGACAATGGCATGACGCCGGCTTCAACCGGCCGTCGCACAGTGGTGCTTGGAAGTTTCGAGGACGGCGCAGGTGGCGCCGGTCACCTTGCCGGTTTCGTCGCGTAGCGGGGTGGCGTTGACGACGATGTGCAGCAGGTCGTCGGGGGCGAAACGGATCGCCATGTGCCGGCCCCAGACTTCCTCGCCGCTGGCGGCGGCGCGCTGCAGCGGCAGGTCGTCCACGGCCACCGGGCGGCCGTCGATCACCACGTCGAACGCGCGCATGCCCGGTCCGCTCAGCGACGGACTTTCCGCCGGCTGCAGGCGCAGCATGCGCCGGCCCATGCCGTTGGCGCGCACGTGGCGGCAGGCGCGGTCGGTGGCGATGAAGATCGAGGCAGGCGTGGTTTCCAGCACGCTTTCCAGTTCGGCGGCGCGGCGCCGCTCGCGCGCTTCGCTGTCGCGCAGCGCGTTCGCCAGGCGCGTCTGCTCGGTGATGTCCTCGGTGGTCACCGACACGCCCAGCAGGCCGCCGTCCGGTCCGACCAGCGGATGCATGCTTTCGCGGAAAGTGCGGCGCGTGCCCGGCTGGGCGGCGGTGCTGCCCTCGAACACCAGGCCGACCATCGGCCGGCCGGTGCGCAGCACTTGCTGCAGGCTGATCTCGGTGGCCGCCGCGATCTCGGGCACCACGTCGCGCAGCTGCTTGCCGAAATGCTCTTCCGCGCTCAAGCCGTTGATGTCGGCGAGCATGCGGTTGATGCGCACGTAGCACAGCTGGCAATCGAAGACGGCGAAACCGAGCGGCGCATGGTCGAGCAGGGCTTCCATGTCGCGCGCCGCGCGCTGCAGGATGTCCATGTCGCGGCCCTGGCGTGCAATGCGCTGTTGCTGGCGCGCCAGCAAAAAGGCGGTGACGCCGGCCAGGGGCATCAATACCAGCATGATTTCTGCGCTTGGAACCAGCACGGTATTCTCCGCTTGGTAACCGATGGTTATCGTTCAACCATAAATATAGCTCATCTAAACAGAAAATTTGATACTAATCAAAGTGATTTTTGGTGACATCGGTTACTTCATGCATGCCGATTGCCGGATTGGGAAAAAGAAACGGAACGGTTGCACTGCCTACCCGATCCGGGTGGCGCAGCGCACGGCGCGGCCGGGCCGGGCGGCCCGCATACGTCACGGGGAAGGGGCGATTCAGGGATGGGAGGACAGCCGTTCCAGCCAGTCGCGCAGCGGGCGCGCCGCCGCTTCCCAGCGCGGCTCCAGCATCAGCGCGTGCGCCATGCGCGGCACCAGCAGCGAGGGCACGCCATAGTAGGCGGCGCTGCCGCGCACCGCGTCGGCGCCGATGAAGCGGTCGGCCGCGCCGCCCAGCACAAACATCGGCGGCGCGCGCCAGGGCGCCGGCGCGAACGGGCGCCAGCCCTGCAGTTCCATGCCGACCCGGCGCGATTCGCCGCCGGTGCGGGCGATGAAGCGCGCATAGTCGGCATCCGGCAGGTCGTCGGAAAACAGGTTGCGCCGCATGACGGCCGGGTCGAGCGCCGCAGCGTCGCCGCCCAGGCGCAGCATCTGCTGGAACAGGTCGGGCGCGCTCCACAGCATCTGCCAGGCGGACCAGGCCAGGCCCCACGGCGGCACCGAGGCCAGCAGGGCGGCGCCGAGCGCCTTGCCGCCGCCGCGCAGCCAGTCCTGCACCACGGCGCCGCCCAGCGAGTGGCCGATCACCACCAGCGGCGCGTCATCCAGCGCCGCCGCGGTGCGCCGCAGGTCTTCGGTGTAGTCGGCCAGGCGCCAGTCGTCGAGGCGGTCGCGTCCCGCGCTGGCGCCGTGGCCGCGCAGGCTGAGCGCGTGGACTTCGAAGCCGGCGTCGGCCAGGTAGGGCATGAAGTGTTCTTCCCAGACCCAGGCGCCGACGCAGATGCCGTGTACCAGCAGCAGGCGCGGCGCGCCCGCACGCGGCCGCGCCGGACGGCGCACGATGGTTTCCAGCGTCAGCATGAGGGCGGGGAGGGCGGCGCGTCCGCCCGGACCGGCGCGGACGGCGCCAGGCACGGCGCCGCCTGCGCGGCCGCCAGTGCGGGCGCCGGTGCGCTGGTCAGCCAGGCCTGCAGCGCCGGGAAGTCCACCGGCTTGGTCAGGTGATGATCGAAACCGGCGGCGCGGGTGCGCTGGCGGTCGGCTTCCTGGCCCCAGCCGCTCAGGGCCAGCAGGCGCGTGCCGGCGAAGCGGGCTTCGGCACGGATGTAGCGCGCCACCGTCAGGCCGTCCATCTCGGGCATGCCGAGGTCGAGCAGCACGGCGCCGGGTGCGAATCCATCCAGCGCGGCCAGGGCACTGCGGCCGTCGTAGAAGGTGCGCACCACGGCGCCGTGCGATTCCAGCAGCAGCGACAGCGTATCGGCGGCGTCGCGGTTGTCGTCCACCACCATGATGCGCTGGTCCTCGAGCTCGCCGCGTTCCGGCAACGGCGTGTCGTCGCCTTCGGCTTCGGCATCGTGCAGCAGCGGCAGGCGCACCACGAATTCGCTGCCCTGGTGCACGCCGGCGCTGTGCGCCTCGACGGTCCCGCCGTGCATCTCGACCAGCTTGCGCACGATCGCCAGGCCGATGCCGAGGCCGTCGGCGCCGCTCACCGCGGCATGCTGGTGCGCCTGGGCGAACATCTCGAACACGCGCGGCAGTTCGCTATCGGGAATGCCGAGGCCGTTGTCGCGCACCCGGATCGCCACGTCGTCGCCCTCGTGCATGGCGCTCAGCCAGATGTGGCCGCCGGCCTCGGTGTACTTGGCGGCGTTGTTGACCAGGTTGGTCACGATCTGGGTCAGGCGCATGCTGTCGGCCAGCACGGTGAGCGGCTGTTCCGGCAGCGATACCGTCAACTGGTGATGGGCGCGCTCGACCAGCGGGCGGCTGGTCTCGACCGCGTCGCGCACGGCGTCGGCCAGTTCCACCACTTGCCGGTCGAGCTCGATCTTGCCGCGCGTGATGCGCGAGATTTCCAGCAGGTCGTCGACCAGCTTGACGATCTGCTTGACCTGGCGCTCGACGATGCCCATCAGGCGGTCGGTCACGCGCCGCCCGTCCGGGCGCCGCATCAGGTGCACGGCGTTGCTGATCGGCGCCAGCGGGTTGCGCAGCTCGTGCGCCAGCGTGGCCAGGAATTCGTCCTTGCGGCGGTCGGCTTCCTGCAGCGCCTGTTCGGCGCGGGCGCGTTCGATCGCCGCCCAGGTGCGCTCGGCGGTTTCCTGCATCAGCCCGATCTCGGCCTTGCTCCAGCGGCGCGGCCGGTCCTGGTGCACGAACAGGATCGCCACCAGCGCGCCGTCCTTGACCAGCGGCGCGTTGACCGAGGCGGCGATCTGCAGCGCGGCGTGGGCGCGCTGCGCTTCCTCGCCCAGCGGTTCGCTTGCGATATCCGCATGCACCACCAGGTGCCCCGAGCGGAACGCCGGCAGCAGGTGGGCGCCGAAATCGTCGTAGCGGTACAGGCCGTCCAGCTGGGCCACGCCGTTGGCATAGGCGCGGCTGATGGCGAGGTGGCCGCTGCCTTCGTCGATGCCGTAGCCGACGCGGCTGGCATGCAGGTGCTGGCCGAGTACGCGCGCGGCCTCGGCCTGGACCTGGGCCGGGTCGCTCAGCGGACGCAGCACGTCGTTCAATTCGAGCAAGAAGGCCTGGCGCTGCTCGTTGCGGCGCAGTTGTTCCAGCGCGCGCTGGCGTTCGACGAAATCGGCCGCGGTCCAGGCCAGCATGTCGACCAGGCGCACCGCTTCGTCACCCGGCGGCTGCCTGGACGGATGGCCGGTGCGCAGCATGCCGACCGTTTCGCCGTTGCGGTTGACCATCGGCGTCGAGCGGTACGGCACGCCGTCGCCGTCGCCGTCGCCGTCGCCGCCGCTGCCGCGCCGCGCCACGGTCTCGAACGAACCGTCGGCCGCGGTCAGCTGCACGCAGCCGTGTTCGGCATGGGCGAAGGCGCAGGCGCTGCGCAGGATCAGGTCGAGCGCCGGCTGCAGTTCGGTTTCGGTGGCCAGGCGGGCGTGCAGGCCGTACAGGCGGCGCATGGCGTCCAGGTCGCTCGATTGGTCTCCCAGGCGCCAGGCCGCCGCGGCGAAGCCGCCAAGGGCATCGAGCAGGCGCGCATCGCCGCCGTCGAAACGGCGCTGCGCATGCCGCGTGGCGATCCACACGGCGCCGCGCACCGTGCCGTCCAGGCGCCACGGCACCGCCAGCACCTCGGCGGCTTGGGCGATGGCGCCGGCGGCCCCGGCCGACGCGGCGGCGCGCTCGGCCAGGGCATGACGGCGCAGCGTACCTGCAAGCATACCGGGATATTTGGCCTGGCCCTCGATGGCTGGCCCGTCGAGGATGCTGACGCCAGCCGCGTCGGCGCCGCACAGCGCCAGCGCCTGCTCGGCGATCTGCTGCAGCACGGTGCGCGGACTGGCCGCGAGGCAGTGCGCGAGCGCGGACAAGGCCGCGTTCTCGGCGCGCTCGTCGCGCGGGCGGGGTGGACGGTGCGCGAGTTCCTCTACGGTGAGGACGTCATCGGCGCTTCCCTTGTTGTCGGAAGAAAGGTCTTGAGGCATGTTGCTGAGTGGCTTCCATGGCGTGGCGCGCCGGAAGCGGCACCTGTGAATGAGGTTTCATCGTAGGCCAGGGCGGCAGCACCGGACAAGGGCGGCATTCGCGTGTCCGCGTAGGCGCAGGCGTACAGACGAGCCTATGGCTGTGCCGGAGCGCGCCCCGGAATGCAAGCGGGCGCCGCAGGGGCGCCCGGTGCATGTTCACGCGCCAGCGCGTGCGCGGAACGGGTCCGCGCACGCGCTGGCGCGGCGGTCAGCCGCGCTGCTGCAGCGGCACTTCCTGGTCGCCCAGCAGGATCTTGTCCGGCGTGATCGGCGTGCTGCGCAGGCGCTTGCCGGTGGCGTGGAAGATGGCGTTGGAAATCGCGGCGGCGACGCCGACGATGCCGATCTCGCCCACGCCCTTGACGCCCAGCTGCTTGCTGACGATGCGGTCGTCCTCTTCCACGAAGATGACGTCGATATCGTGGATGTCGGCGTTGGCCGCGATGTGGTACTCGGCGTAGTTGTGGTTCATGAAGCGGCCCAGGCGGTGGTCCGTATGGGTTTCTTCATGCAGCGCCTGGCTGATGCCCCAGACCACGCCGCCGACGATCTGGCTGGCTGCGGTCTTGCCGCTGATGATGCGCCCGGCGGCCACCGCGTCGACCACGCGCGTCACCCGCACCATGCCCAGCTTCTCGTTGACGCGCACCTCGCAGAACACGGCCGAGTGCACCGCGCGCACGTACTTGCGCTGCTTGAGCATCTGCGGGGTCATCAGGAATTTTTCCTCGACCCGCTCCTTGCCGGCCTGGGCCAGCAGGGCGCTCAGCTGCACCGCCTGCTCCGGCTTGCCGTGCGGCTGGATGGCGCCGTCCTCGAAATCGACTTCCTTCGGCTTCAAACCTTTGAACGCCGAATCCGGCAGTTGCTGGGCCAGCTTGAGCAGGGTCGCCTTGAGCTTGTCGCAGGCGCCGGCCACGCCGGAACCGACGGTGGCCACGTGCGACGAGCCGCCCTCGATCGGCGCCATCGGCAGCGTCGAGTCGCCCAGCTGGAAGGTCACCCGCTCCATCGGCAGCCCCATCGCTTCCGCCGCGATGATCGACATCGCGGTGTAGGTGCCGGTGCCGATGTCGGTGGCCGCGCTGGACACCACCAGCCGGCCGTCGGCGTGCAATACCGCCGACACGCGCGCCACCATCACCAGCGAATCCCAGATGCCGGTGGCCATGCCCCAGCCGACCAGCTCGTCGCCGTCGCGCATCGAGCGCGGCGCCAGCGGACGGTCCTTCCAGCCGAAGCGCTCGGCGCCCTGCAGGTAGCACTGGCGCAGTTCCTTGGTGGAGTAGGGCTTGCCGTCGAGCGGGTTGGTCTCGGCGTAGTTCAGCAGGCGCAGTTCGAGCGGGTCCATCTCCAGTTTATACGCCAGCTCGTCCATCGCGATTTCCAGCGCCTGCACGCCGTGGGCGGCGCCGGGCGCGCGCATGTCGATCGGGCTGTAGCGGTCCTGTGCCACCAGCTTGTAGCCGAGCTCGATATTCTCGCAGGCGTACAGCTGGCCGGACCAGTTGACCACCACCTCGACGTAGTCTTCCAGGCGCGAGGTCTCGTGCACCGCCTCGTGGTAGATGCCCTGCAGCTTGCCGTCCTGGCCGGCGGCCAGCTTGAGCTTCTGCCAGGTTTCCGGGCGGTGGCCGAAGCTGAACATCTGCTGGCGCGTCAGCACCACGCGCACCGAGCGCTTGAGCTTCTGCGCCGCCATCACCGCCAGCGGCAGCTGGTATTGCGGACGCAGGCCGGAACCGAAGGCGCCGCCCACGTACGGGTTGCGCACCGTGACCTTGTCCTTGGACAGGCCGAAGCCGTGCGACACGAACCAGCGGCTGTTCTGCGAGCTCTGCGTCTTGTCGTAGATGGTCAGGTGGCCATCCTCGCCGTAGATGACGGTGGAGGCGAACATCTCCATCGGATTGTGGTGCTCGACGCCGTTGTAGAACTCGGACTCGACCTTGACCGGCGCCGCCTGCCACGCCTTGTCGAAATCCCCCTTGGACGAGGGCGGCGTGAAGCCGGCCTTCATCGGCCGCGGTTTATACGCCATGTGCAGGTTGTCGAGCATGTTGGTCTCGTGCTGCTCGACGTCGTAGGTGACGCGCACCAGCGCGGCGGCGTGGCGCGCTTCCTCGAAGGTCTCGGCCACTACCAGCGCGATCGGCTGGCCGCTGTAGAACACCCGGTCGCTGTACAAAGGACGGAAGGGCGAGCCGCCGGGGGCGGTCATGTCCTTCCAGGCGATGTCGAGCGAGCGCATCTTGGGGCGGTTCTCGTGGGTCAGCACCTCGATCACGCCGGGCGCGGCCAGCGCCGCCGACACGTCGAGCTGCTTGATGCGGCCCTTGGCCACGGTGCCGCTGACGACCACGCCGTAGCTCAGGTCGTCGGCCTCGTGCTCGGCGGCGTACTTGGCGGCGCCGGTGACCTTGTCGCGGCCATCCACGCGCGAAACCGGCATGCCGGCGCGCACGCGGCCGGTGCCCTCGGGCGCGGACGGGGCGCGCAGTTCGGGGATCAGGTCGGTCATGGTCGTTCTCCGTTCGGTTGCTGGTTGCCCTTGCCCTGGGCGTGTTCGGTGCCGCGGGTGGCGGTGGTCAAGGCCTGGACGATGGCGTTGCGGGCCAGGACCAGCTTGAAGTCGTTTTGGCCGTAGCCGCGCGCGCCCTGCAGGATGCGTTCGGCGGCGGCCTCGAAGGCGGCCTCGCCGGTGGCCTTGCCCACCAGCGCCGCTTCCGCTTCCTCGACGCGCCACGGCTTGTGGGCGACGCCGCCCAGCGCGATGCGCGCGGCGCGGATGGTGCCGCCGGCATCGATGTCGAGCGCGGCCGCTACCGACACCAGCGCGAACGCGTACGACAGGCGGTCGCGCACCTTGATGTAGGCGGAGTGTGCGCGGAAGCGGTCGGCGTCCGGCACCGTGATGTGGGTGATCAGTTCGCCCGGCTGCAGGGTGCTGTCCAGGTCCGGACGGTCGCCCGGCAGGCGGTGGAAGTCGGCGAACGGGATCGCGCGCTCGCCGCCCTTGCCGCGCACGTGCACGGTGGCGTCCAGCGCGCGCAGCGCCACGCACATGTCGGATGGGTGGGTGGCGATGCATTGCTCGCTGGTGCCCAGGATCGCCAGCTGGCGGTTGACGCCGTGCTTGGCCGGGCAGCCGGTGCCGGGTTCGCGCTTGTTGCAGGGCGTGCCGACGTCGTAGAAATACACGCAGCGGGTGCGCTGCAGCAGGTTGCCGCCGTTGGTCGCCATGTTGCGCAGCTGCGGCGAGGCGCCGGCCAGGATCGCCGACGACAGCAGCGGATAGCGTTCCTTGACCAGCGCGTGGTAGGCGGTGTCGGCGTTGCGCGCCAGCGCGCCCAGGCGCAGGCCGCCGTCGGCTTCCTCGACCTTGTCCAGGCCGGCCTTGCCGAGCAGGTTGATGTCGACCAATTGCGTGGGCGACATCACGTTTTCCTTCATCAGGTCGAGCAGGTTGGTGCCGCCGGCGACCGGGCGGGCGCCCTCGCTCGCCAGCAGGGCCAGGACGCCGTCGACGTCCTGCGGTTGGGAGAAGGCGAATGGTTTCATGTCAGCACCGCTCCCGTGGTGAAGCCTTCTTTCTTGGTGTCGGGCTCTTCGATGCCCATCACCTGGATCACCGCGCGCGCGATCTGCGGGTAGGCGCCGCAGCGGCACAGGTTGCCGCTCATCAGTTCGCGCACGTCGTCGCGACATCGGGCTTGCCCCTCGGCGATCAGGCCGGCGGCCGAACAGATCTGGCCGGGCGTGCAGTAGCCGCACTGGAAGGCGTCCTGCTCGATGAAGGCTTGCTGCAGCGGATGCAGTTCATTGCCCTTGGCCATGCCTTCGATGGTGGTCACCTCGTGGCCGTTCTGCATGACGGCCAGGGTGAGGCAGGAATTCACGCGCTTGCCGTCGACGAGCACGGTGCAGGCGCCGCATTGGCCGTGGTCGCAGCCTTTCTTGGTGCCGGTCAATCCGGCCCGTTCGCGCAGCAGGTCGAGCAGGGTGACCCAGGATTCGACGTCGAATTCCCGGTCCTGTTCGTTGATGCGCAGCCGGATGGGGTACTTCTGGTAGAGGTCCATGACCGTCCTTTCATGAGCGAAGCTCCCACCATACGCAGAGCCGTGCGGCGGTTCGGTTAAGTGCCACACATAATGTCAATTCGCTATCTTATTGCGGGAAATGCGTAGACGATCCAATGCATTGAGGCTAACGCGCAACATGCCGGCAGCGTCATTCATTTGTGCGCAACAACTCTACGTTACGATATCGGCATGTCGATGATTTTACAGTTGTGTTATAGGAAACCGATGCCGCGTGCACGGTGCCCGGTATTTCTTGGGCATTCGAGAAAATGAGTTCATGCCATGTTTTGATAGATTGAATCGCAATCTTTGCACAAAAACTTTAGTTTCTATATGGAAACTATCGTGGTAAGAACGGACAGCTTTGGGGAAATCGAATAAAATTGCTTCCCGGAAGCGCTTACTGCCCAGCCATTGTCCGATCCCCCGGCCCCGACTCTGCCGGTTCTCTTCTTCGCCCCTGCGGCCAGGATATTCATGCTCAGTCAACAAGAACTCGCGGACGAGGAACGCGTCAAGGCCCTGCACGCCCTCGGCATTCTCGACACCCCCAGGAAGAGCGCTTCGACCGCTTCACGCGCATCGCCAGCGCCGTCTTCGATGCGCCGATCGCCCTGATCTCGCTGGTCGACACCGACCGCCAGTGGTTCAAGTCGTGCCTCGGCGTCGAGATGAGCGAGACGCCGCGCTCGCTCGCCTTTTGCAGCCATGCGGTGGCGCTGGACGACGTGCTGGTGGTGCCCGACACCCACCTGGACGAACGCTTCGCCACGAATGCCCTCGTCACCGGTGCGCCGCACATCCGCTTCTATGCCGGCCAGCCGGTGCGCAGCCTGGAAGGCCAGCCGCTCGGCACCCTGTGCGTGATGGACACGCGCCCGCGCGAATTCGACCAGGCCGCCCGCCTGCTGCTGAAGGACCTGGCGCGCCTGGTGCAGGACGAGCTGAACCGCCTGGTGGTGGTGGCCGCGCGCGACAGCGCCCAGCAGGCGCTGTGCGAACTCAACGCGCAGCTGGAACAGCGCGTCGAGGAGCGCACGCGCGCGCTGCACGCCCAGAACCGCGCCCTGGAACAGGAAGCCGCGCACCGCATGGCGGTCGAGGATGCGCTGCGCCAGAAGCAGGAATTACTGGACGCGGTGCTGGAGACGGTCGATGTCGCCGTGGTCGCCTGCGACGGCGACGGCGCGCTGACCCTGTTCAACCGCGAGGCCCGCAAATTCCACGGCCTGGATGCCGAGCAGGTGGCGATGGCCGACTGGTCCACGCGCTACGACCTGTTCAAGTCCGATGGGCTGACGCCGCTGCCCCAGGACCAGGTTCCGCTGGGCCGGGCGCTGCGCGGCGAGCGCGTCAAGGATGCTGGCATGGTGATCGCGCCGGAAGGCCTGAAGGCGCGCCAGATCCTGGCCAGCGGCCGCGCGCTCAAGGGCGCCGGCGGCGAAAAGCTGGGCGCCGTGGTGATCATGAAGGACGTGACCGAACTGTTCGATTCGCGCGCGCAGGTGCTGGAAAGCGAAGAGCGCCTGCGCACCATCGCCGACAACGTGCCGGCGCTGATCTCGTACATCGACATCGAGCTGCGCTACCGCTTCGCCAACCAGCGCTACCGCGAATGGTTCGGCGTGCGCTGCGAGGACATGCTCGGCAAGACCGTGCCGGAAGCGATGGGCGAGACCTTCTACGCGCCGCGCAAGGCGGCGCTGGAACGCTGCCTGTCCGGGCACGGTTCGCACCTGGAGATCGAGGAAGAACGGCGCGGGCGCAAGCGCGTGATCAGCACCACCTACCTGCCGCACATGCGCGACGGCATGGTGCACGGCATCTACGTGCTGTCCACCGACGCCACCTCGGCGCGCCAGTACGAGCGCCAGCTGCATGCGCTGGCCCATTCGGACCACCTGACCGGCCTGCCGAACCGGCGCAGCTACGAGGAGCGCCTGGTGCAGGCGATCGCGCGCTCGCGCCGCAGCGCGATGCCGCTGGCGCTGGCCTATCTCGACGTCGACCACTTCAAGCAGATCAACGACAGCCACGGCCACGCCGGCGGCGACGCCGTGCTGCGCGAATTCGGCCAGCGCCTGTCGGCCACCGTGCGCAGCACCGACACCGTGGCGCGCCTGGCCGGCGACGAGTTCGTGATCGTGCTGGAGCAGGTCGGCTCGCCGCTGGAATGCCAGCGCATCGCCGACAAGCTGCTGGAGGCCATGCGCGCGCCCTTCGACTGCGACGGCCGCAAGCTGGCGGTGTCGGCCAGCATCGGCTTCGCCTGGTCGCCGCGGCCGGAGCAGGCGGCCCTGGCCCATGCGGCCGACGAGGCCTTGTACCAGTCCAAGCGCGGCGGCCGCGATACCGCCTCGGTGCTGGTGGTCGACAACGTCTGAGGACGCCGGGCGGGCCGGACGGCATGGAACGGCCATCCGGCGCAGGATTCGAGACATGGTCGAGTTGTCACCATTGATCGGATTTCAATTATTTACCAAAAGAACTCCATGTTGTTTTACGGCAACCAAAAAGCATCCAGATGCCGTGATCTTGACCGGAGTTAAGTCCGATAGTTATTGCCCGTTGGACTTATTTGTCGGTGGCGTCTATGCTGGCTTCGACAGTCAGCCATTCCCCCACCGATACCGATGACCCCCAGTTCCGCTCCCCGCCTGAACCACCTGAACAAGATTCGGCGCCCCGTCATCGGGCGTTCGATCGCCTTGCTCGTGGGTTTTTGCGCACTGCTGATCGGCATCCATGGCTGGAGCCTGTGGACGGCACGCCAGGGCCAGCTGGAGCAATCCGCGGCCAGTACCTCCAACATGGCGCGCGCGCTGGCGGCCCAGGCCGAGACCTCCCTCAAGATCGCCGACGCCATCCTGGGCGAAACCGTGGAGCGCATCGAAAGCGACGAGCGCGACGGCCTGGACGGCGCGGAAAAGCAGCGCCTGCACCGCCGCTTCATGAACATCGAGGCCAGCACGGCGGAGATCCACGGCGTGTTCTTCTTCGGCCCGGACGGCAGGTGGGACGTCACCTCGCTGAAACAGGTGCAATCGGGCAACAACGCCGACCGCGAATACTTCCGCTATCACCAGTCCCACACGGACCGCAAGACCCACGTCGGCCAGCCGGTGCGCAGCCGCGCCACCGGGGTGATGGTGCTGCCGGTGTCGCGCCGCATCGACAACCCGGACGGCAGCTTCGGCGGGGTGGCGCTGGTGACGCTCGACCTGCGCTTCTTCGGCGCCTTCTACGACCGCTTCGACGTCGGCCGCTCCGGCACCATCCTGCTGTCCACCGATGAGGGCCGGCTGGTGTACCGCCGCCCGTTCAAGGAAGTCCAGGTCGGCAACGACATCCGCTCCGGCCCGATCTACCAGATGTACAAGAGCAGCGGTCCGGTCGGCACCGCCATGCTGCGCTCGAAGATCGACGGCATCGAACGCCTGTACAGCTACCGCCACCTCGACAATTACCCGCTGATCGTGGCCAGCGCCCAGTCCAAGGACGAGATCCTGGCGGGCTGGTGGATCGCGGTGGTCAAGATGAGCTGCGTGGTGGCGTTCGCGGTCGCCATGCTGGCCTGGGGCGGGGCGCGCATGATCCGCCAGATCCGCATCCGCGAACGGCTCGAGGACGAATTGCTGCTGGCCGGGACCACGCTGCAGCAGCATAACGTGTCGCTCAAGGCGCTGGCCGAGAGCGATGGCCTGACCGGCCTGGGCAACCGGCGCCTGTTCGAGGCCACCCTCGAGCGCGAGGTCGGCCGCGCGCGCCGCACCAGCACGCCGTTCGCCCTGGTCCTGACCGACGTCGACTTCTTCAAGAAATACAACGATCGCTACGGCCACGTGGCCGGCGACGAATGCCTGCGCCAGGTCGGCGCCGCCATCGGCGCCGGCGCGCGCCGGCCGGCCGACCTGGCGGCGCGCTACGGCGGCGAAGAGTTCGCCGTGATCCTGCCGGACACCGACCTGGAAGGCGCGCTGGCGGTGGCCGAATCGATCCGCGCCGCGGTCGCCGCCATGCAGATCGCGCATGCCGACAGCCCGACCGGCCACGTCACGCTCAGCCTGGGCGTGATTGCCGGCCATCCGGCCGCCGATGGGCAGGGTGCCGCGCACGGCTGGGTGAGCGCCGCCGACCAGCTGTTGTACGGCGCCAAGTCGGGCGGTCGCAACCGCACCAGCGGCGCATGGCGCGACGACGGCGTGCCGGCGCCGGCCGAGTGCGCCACCGACGAGCAGAGCTTCACCGCATAGCGCGTCGCGCCGCATTGCCAAAACCGATCGCGCCGATAGAAAACATTTGGACCCGCTTGCTTGCAATTGAATAGCACGCGATCTAACATGGTTTCATGGAAGCCGACCACCCCCCAACCAGCGCGCCGCAGGACATGCCCGAGAATGCGCGGCCGAATGCGCCGCTGCTCGACGAGCAGCTGTGCTTCGCGCTGTATTCGACCGGCCTGGCAATGAACAAGGTCTACCGCAAGCTGCTGCGCAAGCTCGACCTGACGTATCCGCAATACCTGGTCATGCTGGTGCTGTGGGAGCGCGACGGGCTCACGGTATCCGACATCGGCGCGCGCCTGTTCCTCGATTCGGCCACGCTGACGCCGCTGCTGAAACGCCTGGAAACGGCCGGCCTGCTGCGGCGCAGCCGTTCCAGCGCCGACGAGCGCCAGGTACTGGTGGCGCTCACCGATGCCGGCCGCGCCATGGCCGCGCAGGCGCGCGCGATCCAGGAGCAGGTGTTCTGCGCCACCGCCTGCGCGCCGCACGAACTCGGCGCCATCAAGCAGCAGCTCGACCTGCTGCGCGCGCGCCTCGCGGCCAGCGCCTGACGGCAAGCCGATGCATATCGCATAAGCTTGTTCGGAATGCTTCGTTCTGCAGTGTCGCCCGGCTTGGTATAGTCCGCCTCCCTTAGAAAAACCAAGCCTCTCGATGAATCACAAGCATTTCCTGGCCGCCTACGCCGTCCTGGCCGGCGCGCCGCTGCTGGCCCAGGCGCAAGCCGTGCCGGCCGCCGCCGACGCATCCGCCGCCGGCGCCGTACCCGGCGAATCCGCCGCGGTCCCGGCCTCGGTCGTCGTCACCGGATCGCGCATCCCGCGCGCCGGCCTCGAAGGCCCGTCGGCCGTCACCGTCATCAAGGGCGAGGACATCACCCGCCAGGGCTACAAGAACGTGTTCGACGCCCTCAACAACCAGGTGCAGAACAGCGGCTTCACCCAGGGCGCCGACTACGGCAACACCTTCACGCCCTCGGCCAACACCATCAGCCTGCGCGGCCTCGGCCCCAACCACACGCTGGTGCTGCTGAACGGCCGGCGCCTGGCCGACTTCCCGATCGCCTACGACGGCACCGTCAACTTCACCAACCTGGCCAACATCCCGTCCTCGATCGTCGAGCGCATCGAGATCCTGTCCGGCGGCGCCTCGGCCATCTACGGTTCCGACGCGGTGGCCGGCGTGGTCAACATCATCCTCAAGAAGCGGTTCGACGGCGTCGACGTCAACCTCAAGGCCGGCGGCACCAGCCGCGGCGGCGGCGCCGAACGCCGCCTGCAGGTCACCGGCGGCCGCCAGTTCGACCGCCTCAGCACCGTGTTCTCGCTCGAGATCGACGACCGCAACCCGATCGCCGCCACCCAGCGCGACTTCATGGCAGTGCGCCAGGGCACGCCGACCAACGTGCTGTCGCGCCGCGACGCCAGCGCCGGGCGCTACGTCGATCCGGGCGCCACCTGCGCGGCGCTGGGCAACTTGTTCGGCGCCAGCGTCGGCAGCTACGCTTCGCGCACCGGCAGCTACTGCGCCAGCAACAAGGTCAGCCCGACCTACTGGTCGGTGCAGACGCAAAACCTGAGCAAGAACGCCTTCGCCAGCGCCACCTACGAGCTGGACCAGGACACTACGCTGTCGGCCGACGTCCTGCTGGGTCGCAACGATACCCGCAACAACACGCGCGGCCCGTCGTGGACGTCGTCGTCGCTGAACGGCAGTTACTTCCTGAACCGCAATACCGGCCGCTACGAAGCCTGGACCCGTTACATCTCGCCGGAAGAGATGGGCGGCGTGGCGCGCTACGACCGCCTCTGGCAGGACGACACCGCCGCCATCGCGCTGGGCGCGCACGGCATCTTCCGCGGCACCGGCTGGAAGTGGGAAACCGGCTACAGCGCTTCCTGGTACGGCAGCCGCAACACGGCGCCGCGCGCCCTGGCCAATATCGACAGCTTCTTCCTGGGACCGAAGCTCGGCCTGGACGCCAACGGCATCGCCATCTATGCACCCGACCCGGCGCGCCTGGCCACGCGCCTGACGGCGGCGGAGTTCGACGGCATCACCGGCGCCACGAAAAGCGACGACGAATCCTGGACCCACACGCTGTCGGCCAGCGCCAACGGCGAACTGCTGCGCCTGCCGGCCGGCCCGCTGCAGCTGGCGGTGGTCGCCGAAGCCGGCCGCCAGGGTTTCGCCAACCGTCCCGACGCGCGCATCGGCGAGGGCGTGTTCAACCTCGCCACCAGCGGCAGCGTGGTCACCGCCGGCACCCGCAACCGCTACGCCGCCGGTACGGAAGCCAGCATCCCGCTACACGAGATCTTGAGCGCCACCCTGGCCGGCCGCTACGACCGCTACGAGTTCGCCGGGCGCAGCAACGGCAAGTTCACCTACAACGGCGGCCTGGAACTGCGCCCGGCGCGCGAACTGCTGGTGCGCGCCAACTACGCTACCAGCTTCCGCGCCCCGGACATGAACTACATCTACAAGGCGCGCGGCACCGGCTACTACGCGTCCACCACGGATTACTACCGCTGCGGCCTGGCCGGCCAGCCGCTGGCCGGCTGCGAATTCGCCAAGGTGTCGCCGGGCGCGGACTACGTCCAGTACGGCAGCGCCGACCTCAAGCCGGAACAGGGCAAGTCCTACGGCACCGGCATCGTCTGGTCGCCCAGCAGCAGCTTCGACGCCTCGGTCGACTACTGGAACATCCGTATCGACGACCTGGTGACGAACCTGTCGGACGACCAGCTGCTGCGCGACGAAGCCGCCTGCCGCCTGGGCGCGCAGGACATCGCCTCGCCGACCTGCGTGGATGCGCTGGCGCGCGTGACCCGCTTCGCGGCCAACTCGCCGGTGCGGCCGGGCGAGATCAAGGAAATCCGCGTCAACCCGATCAATGCGGCCCAGCAGCAAAGCAGCGGCATCGACGTCAGCGCAAGATACGCGCTGCGCACGGCCGGCTACGGCATCTTCACGCTGCGCGGCAACTATTCGAAGACGCTGACGCGCCGTTCGCGCCAGTTCGCCGGCGATGCGGTCAAGGACGACCTGCATTCGCTCGACAGCGTCGATTGGCCGGACAAGCTGGCCGCCAGCCTGGCGTGGGAACGCGGCGCCCTGGGCGCCACCCTGTTCGCGACACGCTACGGCAAGATCCCGAATTCGGCCCAGGACGGCTACCTGAGCCCGACCACGCTCGTCAACGCCAGCGTCGTGTATCGGGTCAGCGACCGCCTGACGCTGTCGGCGATCGTCAACAACCTGTTCAATCACATCAAGTATGACAGCACCGGCGGCTGGCCGAACTATGCGGTCGGCAACTACAGCCCGGCAGGGCGCACGGGGTGGGTGGAGTTGAATTACCACTTCGGGATTTGAAGGAGCAGGCGCTTGCGGGAAGAGGTGTAATGCTGTCGAAAATGGTATCGCCAGCTTGAAAACCGTCGTTCCAGGCATTGCCTGAAACGACTCCCCGCGCATGCGGGGACCCAAGCTGACGGCAATTGCATTGAAATGCTTACCCGGCGACTCCGGTTACTCGGTATGGGTCCCCGCCAAGGGGGCCGCCAAGGCCGGGAACGACGTGGTGGCCGGTAATGCGCTGACGCCTCAACTCCTCGTCTGCTCCGGCTCCCAGCAATCCTCTTCGGAGCGTTTCGGCTTCGGGCTTTGCGCCAGCAGCCGGCGGAACTCCACGTCCGCCATCGGCTTGCCCATCAAATAGCCCTGCAGCACGTCGCAGCCGGTCGAGCGCAGGGCGCTGCGCTGGCCCTCGGTCTCGATGCCTTCGCAGATCACCGACAGCTTGAGCGACTTGGCAAAGGCGACCACGCCGTTGACGATGTCCAGGCAACGGCGGTCCTGCTCGATTTCCTGCACGAAGGAGCGGTCGATCTTGATCGTGTTGATCGGGAAGCGGCGCAGGTAGGACAGGTTCGAGTAGCCGGTGCCGAAATCGTCGAGGGCGATATGGAAGCCGTCGTGCATCAGCTGGCGCAGCACCTGCGCGGCCTTGTCGATGTCCTGCATCAGCATGCTCTCGGTGACTTCCAGCTTGATCGATTCCGGATCGAGCCCATGGCGTTCCACCAGCGCCTTCAGCAGCGCCGGCAGGTTCTCGTCGGTGAGCTGGCGCGGCGACACGTTCACCGCCATCTGCAGCCGGTAGCCCATGCCCTCCCATTCGCGCGCCTGGCGGCAGGCTTCCTCGCACACCCAGGCGCCCACCGCCGCCATGGCCGGCGAATCCTCGAGGATCGGCAGGAACGTGCCGGGCGCGAGGATGCCCAGGCGCGGGTGGTTCCAGCGCAGCAGGGCTTCGGCGCCGACCACGACGCCGTCGCCGGCGCAGATCTGCGGCTGGTAGTACAGCACGAACTGGCGCTGTTCCAGCGCGTTGAACAATTCCTGGCGCAGCTGCATGCGCTGCTTGAGCAGGTGCGTTTCCGCCGCCGAGAACACGCTGAAGGTATGGCGGCCGTTGGCCTTGGCTTCGTACATCGCCGCGTCGGCATTGTTGAGCAGCTCGTCCGGCGTGCGGATGTCGCCATCGCCGATGGCGATGCCGATGCTGGCGCCGACCGTCACGTGGTGGCCGTCGACCGCGACCGGCGCCGCCAGGCGCTGCAGCACGGCCTGCGCCAGTTTCCGCGCCGCCGCGGCCTCGGTCCTGGTCAGCACGAACACGAACTCGTCGCCGCTGATGCGCGCCACCGTGGTGCCTTCCGCGGAAAAGGCCGACAGGCGCCGTCCCAGTTCCTGCAGCACCTGGTTGCCGATCTGGTGGCCATAGGCGTCGTTGACTTCCTTGAAGCGGTCGAGATCGACGAACAGCACGCCGACCGGGTGGTGGCCTTGTTCGGCGTCGGCCAGTGCGGCTTCCAGCACGCGCATGCAGCTGAAGCGGTTGTGCAGGCCGGTCAGGCTGTCGTGCGTGGCCAGGTGCAGCAGGCGCGCTTCCGCTTCCTTGCGCGCGCTGATGTCGGCGAAGAACACGCTGATGCCTTCCGGCGTCGGGTACACGCGCGCCTCCATCCAGATGCCCAGGGACGAATAATAGCCTTCGCAGCGCGCCATCCGGCGGGTGCTGGCGGCCTGCTGGTAGGTTTCCAGGAAAGGGCTGGCGGCGGTGTCCGGGAACTCGGTCCAGATCGACTTGCCGATCAGGTCGGCCGGATCGTGTCCCAGCCAGGCGGCGCCGCGTTCGTTGATGTAGGTGATGCGCCAGGCGCGGTCGAGCGACAGGCAGCCGTCGGTAATGCTCTCGAGGACGGCGCTCAGGTGTTCGCGCGCGTTCTCGGCCGCCTCGCGCGCCTCGATCGAACTGGTGACGTCCTGCAGGAAGCCGGCATAGTTCATCAGGCGGCCGCCCTGGTCGTGCATCGGAAAGATGTGCATGCGCACCCACAGCATGCTGCCGTCCTTGCGGTAGTTGCGCAGCGTGGTGGTGCAGGGGCGCTCCTCGGCGATGCTGTCGCGCAGTTCGGTCAGCGGCGGCTGATGGCGGTCGCCGTTCTGCAGCAGGCGGCAATTCTGTCCGGCGATATCGTCCAGGCGGTAGCCGGTCAGGACTTCGAAGGCCGGGTTGACGTAGACGATCGGGTTGTCAGGCTGGCGCGGATCGGTGATGACGATACCGTTGGTGCTCGCCGTGAGCATGCGCTGGAAGAACCAGGGAGGCTGCGCTTCGATGGATGCAGGAATGGACATGGTCGGCCTGGTCGGTACGAGACGCTTCTAGTCTAATGCCGTGAACGCTTGGATGTAGCACGGATGACAACTTCGGGCATTATCCCGTAGACGGCCCGGTTGTTCAATATCCATGCATCAAGGGTAGGCGACCGCTTCAGGGCATGCCCAGCGCCGCCAGCCGGGCCGCCAGCGCCAGGCGGTCGGCATCGATGCGCGCTCCGTTGGTGCGGTTCGACAGCGTCGTCTTGTCCTTGCGGCCGAGGAAGTAGGCGATGCGCTCGGCATTCGCGCCGGACGGATGCGGAATGCCGTGCAGGATGCGTTCCTCGCGCAGCACGCCCCGGCGCGCCAGCCACGACAGCGCCAGGCCGACCTTGGGACCCATCGGCACGTACACCGCATCCGGCAACAGCGCCGCCTCGGGCGCGAAATGGTCGAGCATCTGGTCCAGCAGCAGCGGCGTGGTCAGCATGTTGGGGCTGGCGCCGCTGTAGTTCTTGCCGTCGACAAAGATCGCGTGGCGCAGCACCGCCGTCACGTGCAGCAGGTGCGCGTGCGTGCCGAACAAATCGGCGCAACTGGCGATGCCGAGCCAGCGCTGCAGGCCGGCGCGATCGAGCACGGCGACCAGGTTGGGGCGGATCGCGCCGCTGAAGGCGCCTGCCGTCTTGGCCGCATGCAGCACCTCCGCATGCGGCACGCCGGCGAGCAGGGCCTGGCGCGCCGCGCGCACCGCGTTTTTCCAGTGTACGAAGCCGGGCGTGATGCCGACCAGGACCACGCGCGCAGCCGTGTTCACGTGATCGAAGGGTGTGTAGCAGGCCTGGATGCCGTTTTCCTGCGCCACGACGAACGATGCGGGAATGGCGGCGGGCGTGGCGACGGTATCCGGATCGGTAGCGAGGATGACGTCGATGAAATCGGCAAAACGGGCTGCTGGCATGAGTGAAAGGGTAAAAGGAATACGAAAAACGATATCGAAGTCGCGGAAAAATTGATTGGATCGATCTCGGACTTGCCGCCTAAGATACCGAACGGCATGTCCATACGACATGCTCGACAAAAAAATCATAACAAGATATCAGGAGACATATGGAACGCACCGCATCGGGCCAGGTTCCGGCCAGCCAACGTCGCGCCTTCGCGCTGCGCGCCCTCGTGGCCGCACTGGCCGGCGCCGGACTGGCAGGCAGCCTGCCGGCCCTGGCGCAATCGACCGACACCGCTTCGGCCGCCGCCGTCACCAATGCCAACACGGCGGCCAATAACAGCAACGATCCCGCCGACGGCGCCGCCGCCGGCACTGCCGGCGACCGCGCCCCGGCGCGCGATGCCGGCGCCAACGTCATCGTGGTCAACGGCCAGCGCCAGGCGGCGCAGAGCGCCCAGACCATCAAGAAGAACGCCGAGCAGGTGGTCGATTCGATCGTCGCCGAGGATATCGGCAAGTTCCCGGACAAGAACGTGGCCGAGCTGCTCGGCCGCATCACCGGCGTGCAGACCGTGCGCGAGAACGGCGAGGCCGGGCGCATCGTGATCCGCGGCCTGGGCGGCATCAGGACGCTGCTCAACGGCCGCGAGATGTTCACCGCCGCCGACCGCAGCCTGAACCTGACCGACGTGCCGGTGTCGATGCTGCAGCGCGTGGACGTGTACAAGTCGCAGGGCGCCGACATGGTCGAAGGCGGCACCTCGGGCGTGATCGACGTGCGCACCTTCCGTCCGTTCGACTTCAAGGGTTCGCAGACCGCGGTCAACGTGCGCGCCGAACACCGCGACAAGACCGGCAAGACCGACCCGCAGGTGGGCGGCCTGCTGTCCAACCGCTGGAAGACTGACCTCGGCGAATTCGGCCTGCTGGGCGGCCTCTCGTACCAGCGCGGCCGCTACCACGACGAGACCGCGTGGGCCGGCCAGCCGACCACCTACACCAACCCGGCCGGGGTGCAGGGCGCCGACGGCAACGGCCGCGTGATGGTCACCGGCGACCGCAAGCGCCTGGCCGCCAACCTGGCCGCGCAATGGCGCCCGAACCGCGACATGCAGTTCTATGCCGAAGGCTTCTCGACCAAGATCGACGTCGACTCGCAGAGCGTGTTCTTCGTCGGCGGCTTCCCGATCAACAACGCCGCCTCGACCGTCACCACGGTCGGCGCCGACGGCAAGCGCTACCTGGACACCATCAGCAACCCGAGCGATACCTCGCTGGTGCTGAGCTCGACCCAGGCGCGGCGCGACTGGTCGCGCGGCACCCAGGGCGCCATCGGCGGCACCTGGGACGTCTCGCCGACGGTGCGCCTGTCGTCGGAACTGGTGCGCACGGTCTCGACCTACCGCCAGGAAAACCCGATCCTCGATTCGATCTATACCGCGCCGCACCCGGTGACCGGCGGCGTGCGCGACGGCGGCGGCTTCGTCGACTACCCGGGCGTGAACCTGGTCGATCCGTCCAAATGGACCATGATCGCGCTGTACGACAACCACAACCATGCGAACGGCAGCGCCAACGACTGGCGCGGCGACGTCAACTGGACCCCGGACGACGCCGGCATCCTGAAGGAACTGTCGGGCGGGGTGCGCGTGGCCAAGCGCGAGGCTTCCCATGCGAACGAACTGGGCAACTACCGCCCGGCCACCATCACCGGACGCGCGCCGTCGAGCGTGCCGGGCCTGTCCTGCGTCAGCCCGCAAACCCATGGCAACTACGGCGTCAACCAGTACTACGCCGCCTGCATGAACTTCCTGCTGGATAACACCGGGGCCGTGCGCCAGGCCATCCTGGGCACCAGCGCCGGCCTGCCGGACGATCCGCTGTCCTTGTACACCGACGAGGAAACCACCAGCGCGCTGTACGGCAAGGCCAAGGTCGGCTTCGACGCCTTCGGCATCCCGGTCGACGGCACCGCCGGCGTGCGCCTGGTGCGCACCAGGCAGAGCATCGACGGCAACTCGCGCGCCGGCACGGGGCCGGTGACGCCGGTCTCGGTGTCCGGCACCACCACCAACGTGCTGCCCAGCCTGAACCTGCGCGCCAGCTTCCGTCCCGACCTGATCGGCCGCCTGGTGGCCGGCAAGGCGATCGAGCGCGCGGCCTTCGGCGACTACAATCCGGGCCTGACGCTGGGTTCGGTCACCACCACCAATGCCAACCTGCCGACCGGCACCTCGGGCAACCCCAACCTGAAGCCGCAGGAAGCGCGCAACCTCGACCTGGCGCTGGAATGGTATTTCGCCAAGGACGGTTCGCTCACCGGCACCGTGTTCCAGCACGACTTCAAGAATTACCTGCGCCGCCGCGACGCGGTCGAGACCATCAACGGCCAGCAGTACCTGGTCAGCCGTCCGTACAACCTCGACACCGCCAAGCTGTACGGCTTCGAGGGCGCCTACCAGCAGTTCTTCTCCAGCCTGCCGGGCTGGATGAGCGGGCTGGGCATGCAGGCCAACTTCACCTACATGGACGGCGGCATGAACGAAGCCGACGGCAGCCGCAACACCTTCGCCGGCATGTCGAAGCGCGCCTATAACCTGGTCGGCCTGTACGAGCGCGGCCCGTGGTCGGCGCGCCTGGCCTACAGCTGGCGCGACAAGTTCGTCGACACCTACAACTACCGCGGCCTGGGCGTGGATCTGATCGTCGACCCGATCAAGACCCTGGATGCCTCGCTGTCGTACAAGATCGACGAGCGCATGACCGTGACGCTGGACGGCAGCAACCTGCTGAACCAGGCCTACCACGACTACCACGGCACGCCGCTGTTGCCGCGCGACGTGCGCCGCTACGACCGCGTGGTGGGCCTGGCGCTGCGCTGGAAGATGTGAGCGCGGCTGCCTGAACAGTCGAAATAATCAGGGTGCCGCTGCGATGGAAATCGGGTGGCGCCCTCGTCGTTTGGAAGGAAGCCGCATGCAAACCCCGCACACACAGCAACTCTCGACCCTGGAAAAAGTGGGTTTCGGCGCCGGCGACATGGCGCTCAACGTGGTGATCTCGTCGATGATGCTGATCATCACCTTCTTCTACACCGACATCTACGGCCTCAAGACCGGCGACCTGGCCCTGCTGTTCATGCTGGTCAAGATCGTCGGCGCGCTGTCCGACCTGGCGGTGGGCCAGATGACCGACAGCTTCCTCACGCGCTGGGGGCGCTACCGCCCGTACCTGCTGCTGCTGGCAGTGCCCTACGGCGTCTCGGTATCCATGGTGTTTTCCACGCCGGACTGGGGCTACGACGCCAAGCTGGTGTGGGCCTATTCGACCTACATCCTGATGACGCTGATGACCTCGGGCGTGGGCGTGCCCTACATCTCGCTGATCAGCGGCCTGACCGCCGACCCGCAGGAGCGCCTGTCGGCCAACGGCTACCGCCTGTTCCTGGCCAAGGTCGGCGCCTTCATGGTCACCATCGTGGTGCCGATCCTGGCCGACCGCTGGGGCAACGGCAGCAAGGCCGCCGGCTACCAGGCGGCGATGGCGCTGATGGCGGTGCTGGGCGTGGCGCTGTTCCTGTTCTGCTTCTTCACCACCACCGAGCGTGTGGTGCACCGCGTACAACGCCAGCCGATCCTGGAGCAGGTGAAGGTGCTGGCCCGGAACGACCAGTGGCTGATCCTGTGCGCGGTGTGCGTGACCGGCACCATCGGCTACGTGATCCGCGGCTCGGTGGCGATCTACTATGCCAAGTACTACCTGCACGGCGACACCGGCACCGTCTCAGCGTTCCTGTCCACCGGGGTGGCCGCCGCCATCATCGCCATGGTGATCTCGACCTGGGTGACCAAGTTCTACTGCAAAGTGAAACTGTTCCGCTACACGCAGCTGATGGTGGCGCTGCTGTCGGTGCTGATCTACGCGCTGGTCAAGCCGGGCGACGTCGCGCTGGCCTTTGTCCTGTACTTCGCGCTGTCGCTGGTGGTGGACCTGCATGCGCCGGTGTTCTGGTCGGCCATCGCCGAGACCATCGACTACGGCCAGCTCAAGACGGGCAAGCGCGTGTCCGGCTTCGCCTTCGGCGGCATCTCGGTGGCGCAGAAGATCGGCATGGGCATCGCCGGCAGCCTGGTCGGCGTGCTGCTCGGCACCTTCCAGTATCAGCCCAACCAGGAACAATCGGCGCTGGCGCTGCAGGGCATCGCGCTGATGTTGTCGGTGATCCCCGGCTTCTTCCACTTCCTGATGGGCGCGCTGATGTTCAAGTACCGCATCAGCGACGACTATTACGCGGCCGTGAAGGCGGATCTGCGGGCGGGGGAGACGGTGGCAGGGTGATTGTTTGCCTGAATACCGTTACCGCCCGATTCCAACCGCGACCCTACGCACGTCGTCCCCGCGCAGGCGGGGACCCATAGTGAGCATGCAGCTTAGCGACCGCTAGCAACTCCGGAAGCTCGGCATGGGGTAAAGAATGCCAGTGGCATTCTTTACCCTCCGCGGGGACGACGGTTTTAGAGCCAACTCATCGAAATAACACACCATGCAAGAAACCCTCATCCACCCCCTGATCGAACAACGCGCCGACCCCTACATCTACAAGCACACGGACGGCTTTTATTATTTCACCGCCTCGGTCCCGCAATACGACCGCATCGAACTGCGCCGCGCCGCCACCATCGAAGGCCTGGCCACCGCGCCCACCGTGGACGCCTGGATAAAACCCGACAGCGGCCCGTACAGCGAACTGATCTGGGCGCCCGAGCTGCACTTCAACATGGGTGCCTGGTACGTGTACTTCGCCGCCGCCCCCAGCCGCGCGATCAAGGACAAGCTGTTCCAGCACCGCATGTACGCGATCCGCAATCCCAACCCCAATCCGCTCGAAGGCGCCTGGGAATTCATGGGCCAGGTCGACACCGGCATCGACACCTTCTGCCTGGACGCCACCACCTTCAACCACCAGGGCACGCTGTACTACCTGTGGGCGCAGAAGGACGTCGCCATCGAGGGCAACTCGAACCTGTACCTGGCGAAGATGAAGACGCCGTGGCAGATCGAGGGGACGCCGGTGCTGCTGTCGAAGCCGGAATACGATTGGGAGACGCGCGGCTTCTGGGTCAACGAGGGGCCGTCGGTGGTGCACCGCAACGGCAAGATCTTCATCTCGTATTCGGCCAGCGCCACCGACGAGAACTATGCCATGGGCCTGCTGCACGCCGACGAGGATGCCGACCTGCTCGACCCGGCCTCGTGGACAAAGTCGCGCGAGCCGGTGCTGCGCACATGCTACGATCACGGCATCTACGGGCCCGGCCACAACAGCTTCACCTATGCTGAAGATGGCGAGACCGTCATGCTCGTGTACCACGCGCGCACCTACACCGAGATCGTCGGCGATCCGCTCTGGAACCCGGACCGCCACACCTTCGTGAAGCCGCTGCGCTGGGGCGAGGACGGCATGCCCCTGTTCGGGCGGCCCTCCACCTATTGAGGAAGACATAACGTGCACGCTCAGACCGCTTCACACACCGCCGCTTCGCAAACCGACCCGGTCCAGGACGACGGCCAGCACAACGACCGTCGCCAGGGCGAACGCCGCCAGTCCGACGCGCCGGCCGTCCAGCCGGGCATCACCCAGGCGCCGTTCGGCACGCTGCCCGACGGCCGCCCGGTCACGCAATACACGCTGGCCAACGGCCGCGGCATGGTGGTCAAGGTCATCGACTTCGGCGGCATCATCACCGAGATCCACGTCCCCGACCGCCACGGCGTCGGCGGCGACGTGGCGCTCGGTTTCGACACCCTCGAACCCTACCTGAAGGAGAGCCCGTACCTGGGAGCGCTGATCGGCCGCTACGGCAACCGCATCGCCAAGGGCCGCTTCACACTCGACGGCAAGGACTACCAGCTGCCCGTCAACAACGGCGAAAACCACCTGCACGGCGGCGACCCCGGCTTCGACAAGGTGCTGTGGACGGCCGCCGTGGAAGGAGAGGGCCTGGCGCTGCGCTACCGCAGCGTCGACGGCGAGCAGGGCTACCCGGGCAACCTGGATGCCACCGTCGTCTACAGCCTCACCGACGACAACGAAATCGTGGTGCGCTTCCATGCCGTGACCGACCAGCCGACCCCGGTCAACCTGACCCAGCACAGCTATTTCAACTTGCGCGGCGCGCCGGCCGGCGAATCCGGCGGCGACATCCTGCAGCACGTGATCAGCATCGACGCCGACCGCTTCGTGCCGATCGACGCCGGCTCGATCCCACTGGGCGACCTGGCGCCGGTGACCGGCACCCCGTTCGACTTCCGCCGTCCGCGTCCGATCGGCGAGCGCATCGAACAGCCGGACAAGCAGCTGCGCCACGGCACCGGCTACGACCACAACTGGGTGCTGAACCGCCCCGAGGGCAGCCGCGACCTGCGCCGCGCGGTGCACGTGTGCGAGCCCGAGAGCGGGCGCGTGCTGGAACTGTTCACGCAAGAACCGGGCGTGCAGTTCTACAGCGGAAATTTCCTCGACGGTTCGCTGACCGGCAAGGGCGGGCGCGCCTATGCCTTCCGCAGCGGCTTCTGCATCGAGCCGCAGCATTTCCCGGATTCGCCGAACCAGCCGGCCTACCCGGACACGATCCTGCGGCCGGGCGAGGTCTACGAGACCGAATCGCGTTTCCGCTTTTCGGTCATGGACTGATCGGTCCAGGGGGCGGGGCCCGGTTCTAGGGGTCAGAGCCCGGTTCATCCGGGTGGGCTCTGACCCCGGTGTTCAGACGCGCTGCCTATTAGCACCGGTTTTATCAGGGTGCTAAAACCGCCTCGAATGCAAACCGGGCTCTGACCCCTGGCCGGCTCTGATCCCTCGATATCCAAACCGATATCGATATTCTCAAAAAATTGATTGGAAAGTTATCTAGTGACATTTTAGACTCCCTCCATCGCTGAGCCGGACCCGACATGAGCCGCTCGGCCCCAGAAGGGCATCCCGCGCCGCCGCGCCGTGCGCGCACCGGGCCCCATATAACGACGGAGGAGATCACATGTCCGAGACAAAAAAGAAGTCCGCTCTGCGTTCCGCCGAGTGGTTCGGTACCCAGGACAAGAACGGCTTCATGTACCGGAGCTGGATGAAGAACCAGGGTATCCCCGATCACGAATTCCAGGGCAAGCCGATCATCGGCATCTGCAACACCTGGTCCGAACTCACCCCCTGCAACGCCCATTTCCGCAAGCTGGCCGAGCACGTCAAGCGCGGCATCCTGGAGGCGGGCGGCTTCCCGGTCGAGTTTCCGGTGTTTTCCAACGGCGAATCGAACCTGCGCCCGACCGCCATGCTGACCCGCAACCTGGCCAGCATGGACGTCGAGGAATCCATCCGCGGCAATCCGATGGACGGCGTGGTGCTGCTGGTCGGCTGCGACAAGACCACCCCGGCGCTGCTGATGGGCGCGGCCAGCGTCGACGTCCCGGCGATCGTCGTCACCGGCGGCCCGATGCTCAACGGTAAACTGAACGGCAAGGACATCGGCTCCGGCACCGCCGTGTGGCAGTTGCACGAGCAGGCCAAGGGCGGCCAGATCTCGATGCACGACTTCCTCGCCGCCGAAGCCGGCCACTCGCGCTCGGCCGGCACCTGCAACACCATGGGCACCGCCTCGACCATGGCCTGCATGGCGGAAGCGCTGGGCACCTCGCTGCCGCACAACGCCGCCATTCCCGCGGTGGATGCGCGCCGCTACGTGCTGGCGCACATGTCGGGCATCCGCATCGTCGAGATGGTCAATGAGGGCCTGACGCTGTCGAAGATCCTGAAGCGCGAGAACTTCGAGAACGCCATCCGCGTGAATGCCGCCATCGGCGGTTCGACCAACGCCGTGATCCATTTGAAAGCGATCGCCGGGCGCATGGGTGTGCCGCTGGAACTGGAAGACTGGACCGCGATCGGCAAGGGTACGCCGACCATCGTCGACCTACTGCCCTCGGGGCGCTTCCTGATGGAAGAGTTCTATTACGCCGGCGGCCTGCCGGGCGTGATCCGCCGCCTGGGCGAAGGCGACCTGCTGCCGCACCCGGACGCGCTCACCGTCAACGGCAAGTCGCTGTGGGACAACACGCGCGAGGCGCCGATCTACAACGACGAGGTGATCCGCAAGCTGGACACGCCGCTCATCGCCGACGGCGGCATCTGCATCTTGCGCGGCAATTTGTCGCCGCGCGGCGCCGTGCTGAAACCCTCGGCGGCGTCGCCGCACCTGATGGCGCACCGCGGCAAGGCGGTGGTGTTCGAGGACTTCGACCACTATAAAAAGCGCATCGTCGATCCGGACCTGGACGTCGACGAAAACTCGGTATTGGTGATGAAGAACTGCGGCCCGAAGGGTTATCCGGGCATGGCCGAAGTCGGCAACATGGGCTTGCCGCCCAAGCTGCTGGCGCGCGGCATCACCGACATGGTGCGCATCTCGGACGCGCGCATGAGCGGCACCGCCTACGGCACCGTGGTGCTGCACGTGGCGCCGGAAGCGATGGACGGCGGACCGCTGGGCATCGTGCGCGACGGCGACACCATCGAGCTCGATTGCGCCAACGGCCGCCTGCACCTGGACGTGGCGGACGCCGAGATCCAGGCGCGCCTGGCCGAGCGTGCCGAGACGGTCAAGGCGCCGCCAAGGAGTGGCTACCAAGGCCTGTACATCGACCACGTGATGCAGGCCGACGAGGGCTGCGATTTCGATTTCCTGGTCGGGTGCCGCGGTTCCGCCGTGCCCAAGCATTCGCATTGAACGGACGTGCGTTGGACGCGTGGACGGCAGAGCCGCCTCGCCGGCCACGTCCACCCTACGTGTCCACGCGCCGCATGCACCATCGAACATCCGCGATACCCATCACCACCATCTGACCATACGCACGTGCGCAACGCGCCACGGAGACACCTGACCATGCTGCTCATCCAATACACCACCGCTGCCGGCCAACGCTGCGTCGGTATCCTCGACGGCGACGCCGTCACCCCCGTCGCCGGCTACGCCACGACGCTGGAACTGGCCCAGGCCGCCATCGCCCAGGGCGTGGGCCTGGCCGCGCTGGCCGACGCCGCGTCCGACGCCTCCGACGACGGCGCCGAATCGTACGAGGCGATCGCCCAGGCCGGCCGCCTGCTGGCCCCGATCGACCATCCGGATGCGGCCCATTGCTACGTCACCGGTACCGGCCTGACCCACCTGGGTAGCGCCGACACCCGCGACGCCATGCACAAGAAGATCGGCGGCGACGTCGAGACCCTGTCGGACAGCATGAAGATGTTCCGCATGGGCGTGGAAGGCGGCAAGCCCGCGGCCGGCAGCGCCGGTGTGCAGCCGGAATGGTTCTACAAAGGCGACGGCTCGATCGTGCGCGCGTCCGGCCAGGCCATGGACATGCCCGATTTTTCGCTGGACGGCGGCGAGGAACCGGAGATCGCCGGCCTGTACGTGATCGGCGCCGACGGCCAGCCATGCCGCGTCGGCTTCGCGCTCGGCAACGAGTTTTCCGACCACGTCACCGAGCGCCAGAACTACCTGTACCTGGCCCACTCCAAATTGCGCAACTGCGGCGTCGGCCCGGCGCTGCTGGTGGGCGAACTGCCGGCCCACGTCGAGGGCGTGTCGCGCATCCGCGGCCGCGACGGCGCCGTGCGCTGGGAAAAGGCCTTCGTGTCCGGCGAGCAGAACATGTCGCACACCATCGGCAACCTCGAATACCACCATTTCAAGTACGGCCTGTTCAACCGTCCGGGCGACGTGCACATCCACTTCTTCGGCACCGCCACGCTCAGCTTCGCCGACAACGTGCGCGTGGAAGCCGGCGAGACCTTCGAGATCGAGTCGCCGCAGTTCGGCCCCGCGCTGCGCAATCCGCTGGCGCTGGCGCCGACCCGTTTCGCCCGGGTGAAGACCCTGTAAGCGCCGCGGCGCACACAAAAAATAAAACGATGGAGACGAACGGTATGAACGATTTGGCCAGGTATCCCAGCCTGCGCGGCAGGCGGGTATTCGTGACGGGCGGCGGCAGCGGGATCGGCGAGGCGATCGTCGCCGCCTTCGTGGCGCAGGGCGCGCTGGTCGCCTTTGTCGACATCATGGTCGAGGCCAGCGAAGCGCTGGTGGCGCGCCTGGCACAGGCGCTGCCGCAGGGCGCCACGGCGCCGTTGTTCCGCCATTGCGACATCACCGACATCGCGGCGCTGGAGCGCACCATGGCGGAACTGGCGGCGCAGATCGGCGACTTCGACGTCGTCGTCAACAACGCCGCCAACGACCAGCGCCACCGCATCGGCGAGGTCAGCGTCGACTACTTCGACGAGCGCATCGCCATCAACCAGCGTCCGATGTTCTTCACCGTGCAGGCGGCGCTCGAAGGCATGAAGCGGCGCGGCGGCGGCTCGGTGATCAACTTCAGCTCGATGTCCTTCCACGCCAAGAACCCGGACTACCCGATCTACGCCGCCACCAAGGCCGCGGTGACCGGCCTGACGCGTTGCCTGGCGCGCGACCTGGGTAAATTCAACATCCGCGTCAACACCGTCACGCCGGGCTGGGTAATGACCCAGCGCCAGATCGATTTGTGGCTGGACGAGGCGGGCGAGGCCGAGATCAAGCGCGCCCAATGCCTGCCGGGCAAGCTGATGTCGGAAGACGTGGCCTCGATGGTGCTGTTCCTGGCGGCGGACGACAGCAAGATGTGCACGGCGCAGGATTTCGTGGTGGATGCGGGGTGGACGTGAAAGAGCGATGAGGCGGATCTGGCGCAACATGCATGCGCCGTGCCGCCAGCTTTCTTTCGTCACCCTCAAAACCGTCGTTCCCGCGCAGGCGGGGACCCATACATTGCATCCATGGTGGCTCGGTATGGGTTCCCGCCTGCGCGGGAACGACGGGGTAAAGCTTCGCTAACCTTCACTAGGCCGCTGCCCATGAACAAACCGAACCTGGCCCTGATCCCCGCCGCGCTCGCCCTGGTCGCGCCGCTTGCCGCCGCCACCTCGCCCGCCGGTATGGGCTGGGCGCCCCTGCTCAGCCCCGACCGCCACATCAGCGTCGCCGTCCGCATCGCGCTCGATAAAACGCTGGAATACACGGTCGCGCGCGACGGCAAGCCGGTGATCCTGCCGTCCCGCCTCGGCCTGCGCCTCGAAGGCGCCGACCTCGAACACGGCCTGGCGCTGGCCGGCGTCTCCAGCGTGCAGCCGATCGCCGAAGACTACGAACTGGCCACCGCCAAGAAACGGCATATCAGCTACCGCGCCAACCAGCAGGTCGTCACGGTACGCAACGCCAGGGGCCAGTCGATGGACGTGGCATTCCGCGTTTCCAACGACGGCGTCGCGCTGCGCTACCTGGTGCGCGAACCGGACATGGCCACCAAGCGCTTCGTGGCCGAAGCCACCAGCTTCCGCTTCGACACGGCGGCCAAAGCCTGGCTGCAGCCGATGTCGGTCGCCCAGACCGGCTGGAGCAACACCAATCCCTCGTACGAGGAGCACTACCGCTACGAGATTCCGGTCGGCACGCCGTCGCCGCTGCCGTCGGGCTGGGTGTTCCCGGCGCTGTTCAAGAGCGGCGACACCTGGGTGGCGCTGACCGAAGCCGGCATGGACGGCAGCTGGCACGCCGCGTGCCTGCAGGCCGATGCCAAAGGCGGCATCTATCGAATCGGCACGCCGATGGCGGCCGAGGTGGTGCCCGGCGGCGCGCTGCTGGCCGAGAGCCGCGGCACCTTGACCTCGCCGTGGCGCGTGATCGCGCTGGGCAGCCTGGCGACGCTGGTGGAGTCCACGCTCGGCACCGACCTGGCGCTGCCGGCGATCGCCTTCGACAAGAACAAGGTCGCACCCGGCCACGCGTCCTGGAGCTGGGCGCTGCTGAAGGACGACGGCACCGTGTTCGACGTGCAGAAGAAGTTCATCGACTACGCCGCCGACATGCGCTGGGACTACACGCTGGTCGACGCCGACTGGGACCGCAAGATCGGCTACGACAAGCTGGGCGAACTGGCGCGCTACGCGGCGTCGAAGAACGTCGGCCTGCTGGCCTGGTACAACTCGTCGGGCGACTGGAACAAGACCGAATATTCGCCCAAGTCGAAGCTGCTGACGCACGAGCAGCGCGTGGCCGAGTTCGCGCGCCTGGCCGGGATGGGCGTCAAGGGCGTCAAGATCGATTTCTTCGGCGGCGACGGCCAGTCGATGATCCGCTACTACGTCGACATTCTGAACGACGCCGCCGCGGCCGGCCTGCTGGTGAACTTCCACGGCGCCACGCTGCCGCGCGGCTGGAGCCGCACCTATCCGAACCTGATGACGATGGAAGCGGTGCGCGGCCTGGAATTCACCACCTTCGAGCAGCAGGACCAGGACGCGGTGGCGCGCCACGCTAGCGTGCTGCCGTTTGCGCGCAACCTGTTCGATCCGATGGATTTCACGCCGATGGTGTTCGGCGACATCCCGAAGATCCGGCGCGCCACCCGCAACGGCTTCGAACTGGCGGAGTCGGTGCTGTTCTTGTCCGGCATCCAGCATTTCGCCGAGACGCCGGAAGGCATGGCGACGGCGCCCGGCTACGTCAAGGAGTTCCTGCGCACCTTGCCGCGCAGCTGGGACGACGTGAAATTCGTGGCCGGCTATCCGGGCCGCCACGCCGTGATCGCGCGCCGCGCCGGCGACGCCTGGTACGTGGCCGGCATCAACGGCGACGACAAGGATGCCACGCTGGATCTCGATCTCGCCTTCCTGGCCGGCAGGGAAGGGCAGCTGATCGGGGATGGCGCCGGCGAGCGCGAGTTCCGCAATGCCACGATCCGCGGCGGCGCCCAACGGATGACGATCAAGGCGCACGGCGGCTTCGTCGCTGTATTCAAATAAATCATTTATAACATTCAATAACGGAGACCGCATGAACGTATTCAAACCCACCGCCCTCGCATTCGGCATCCTGGCGATGCTGTCGGCGTCCGCCTTCGCCCAGGTCAGCATATCCATCGATACGGCCAAGCCCGGCGCCGTGATCAACAAGAACGTCTACGGCCAGTTCGCCGAGCACCTCGGCACCGGCATCTACGAAGGGCTGTGGGTCGGTCCGGAATCGAAGATCCCGAACACCAAGGGCTGGCGCAACGACGTGGTCGGCGCATTGAAGGAACTGCACGTGCCGCTGGTGCGCTGGCCGGGCGGCTGCTTCGCCGACGAATACCACTGGCGCGACGGCATCGGCGCGCGCAAGAACCGGCCGGTGAAGGTCAACACCAACTGGGGCGGCGTCCCGGAAAGCAATGCGGTCGGCACCCACGAATTCTTCGACCTGGTCGAGATGCTGGGCGCGGACGCCTACGTCAACGGCAACCTCGGCACCGGCACCCCGCAGGAATCGGCCGAGTGGGTCGAGTACATGACCTCCACCGGCAAGTCGACCCTGGCCGAGCTGCGCGCCAAGAACGGCCACCCGCAGCCGTTCAAGGTCGCCTATTTCGCCATCGGCAACGAAGCCTGGGGTTGCGGCGGCAACATGAAGCCGGCCTACTACGCCAACCTGTACAACCACTATGCCACCTTCATCAAGGCGCCCAAGGACGTGCGGCCGAAGCTGATCGCCAGCGGCGGCAACGACTACGACACCACCTGGACCGATACCCTCAGCAAGGAAACGCGCGACACCGACGGCATCAGCTTCCACTACTACACGCTGCCGACCGACAAATGGGACAAGAAGGGCGCCGCGGTCGGCTTCCCGGAAAGCGAGTGGTACTCGACCGTGTCGAACACGCTGCGCATGGAAGAACACATCAAGCGCAACGTCGCGGTCCTCGACAAGAACGACCCGCAGAAGAAGATCGGCTTCTACGTCGACGAATGGGGCACCTGGTACGACGTCGAGGCGGGCACCAACCCGGGTTTCCTGTTCCAGCGGAACACCCTGCGCGACGCCGTCGTGGCCGCGCTCAACTTCAACATCTTCCATGCCCACGCCGACCGCGTGCGCATGACCAACATCGCGCAGATGGTCAACGTGCTGCAGGCCATGATCATCACCGACAAGGACAAGATGCTGCTGACGCCGACCTACCACGCCTACAAGATGTACGTGCCGTTCCAGGACGCCACCTCGCTGCCGGTGACCCTGTCCAACAACACCACCTACGGCGTGAATGGCCGCGGCGTGCCGGGCATCAGCGCCTCGGCCGCGCGCGCCAGGGATGGCAAGGTGTATGTCGCCCTGGTGAATACCAATCCGCATGACGCCACCGACGTGACCCTCGACCTGCCGGGCCGGGGCGTCTCCTCGGTGCGCGGCCAGGTGCTCACCGCCGACGCCATGGACGCCCACAACACCTTCGACAAGCCGCAGGCGATCAAGCCGGCGCCGTTCAGCGCCAGCGCCGCCGGCGGCAAGATGACGATCAAGGTGCCGGCCAAGGCGGTGATGGTCGTGTCGGTGGAAGGCTGACCGGTGCACGCCGCCCGTCGTTCAAGGGGTGGGTGGACACAGCGTGTCCACGCGGCGATCGGCGCCGTCCGCACCGCCGCACTCGCGTTCCCTGCCGCGCTCGTGCTTGGACATGCGCCGTGTGTATCCGCCCACGCCGCCCAGGTCGGCGTGCACGACCCGGTAATGGCCAAGCAGGGCAACAAGTACTACCTGTTCAGCACCGGCCCCGGCATCACCTTCTACAGCTCGTCCGACATGCTGCACTGGAAGCCGGAAGGGCGCGTCTTCCCCGGTCAGCCGGCCTGGGCCAAAGGGGCGGCGCCCACCTTCGACGATCACATCTGGGCGCCGGACATCCAGTACCACGATGGCCGCTACCTGCTGTACTACTCGGTGTCCGGCTTCGGCAAGAACACCTCCGGCATCGGCGTGACCAGCAACGCCACGCTGGATCCGCGCTCGCCCGACTACCGCTGGCAAGACCAGGGCATGGTGCTGCAATCGGTCCCGGGACGCGACCTGTGGAACGCCATCGATGCCAACGTGGTCGAGGACGAGCGGGGCACCGGCTGGATGAGCTTCGGCTCGTTCTGGAGCGGCATCAAGCTGGTCAAGCTCGACCCGACCTGGACGAAGCTGGCAGAACCGCAGGAATGGCACACCGTCGCGCGCCGCGAGCGCCCCGCCTTCACCCCGGACGAGCAGGCCGGCCCGGCCGAGATCGAGGGGCCGTTCATCTTCAAGAAGAACGGCTGGTACTACCTGTTCGTCTCCTGGGGCAAATGCTGCCAGGGGCCGAACAGCACCTACCACGTGGTGGTCGGCCGTTCCCGCGCCGCCACCGGCCCCTATCTCGACCGCCTGGGCAAGGATATGGCCCAGGGCGGCGGCTCGCTCGTCATCCAGGGCGACCGCGACTGGAAAGCGCTCGGCCACAACAGCGCCTACACCTTCGATGGCAAGGACTGGCTGGTGCTGCATGCGTACGAGACGGCCGACAAGTACAAGCAAAAGCTGAAGGTGCTGGAGATGAAATGGGATGCGCAGGGGTGGCCGACGGTAGAGCAGAAGGATTTGAGCCGGTACCAGAGCGTGCAGTTGCCTTAATGGCGTGATGATGTAATGGTTATCAAATCAGCTGCTCGTAGCGTCGGCCCATCCCCGTCGTCCCCGCGAAGGCGGGGACCCATGCAGAGTTTCAAAAAACGACTGCCGAACATTGCTGCGGTATTTCCATGGTTCGAATTCTGATGCTCGGTATGGGTCCCCGCCTGCGCGGGGACGACGCGGTGGGGTTTGTACTAGTCACTCGTATGAGGTTGCGATGACATTGAAACGGATGGCAGCCCTGCTGCTGCTGCAAGCCACGACCCTGCTCGGCGCCGCCCACGCCGCCGAGCTGTTTCCCCTGCGCGACGTGCGTTTGGGCCCGAGTCCCTTCCTGGACGCCCAGGCCACCGACCTGAACTACCTGATGTCGATGGACCCGGACCGCCTGCTGGCGCCGTTCCTGCGCGAAGCCGGCCTGCAGCCCAGGCAGCCCAGCTACGGCAACTGGGAATCGTCCGGCCTGGACGGCCACATGGGTGGCCACTACCTGTCGGCGCTGGCGCTGATGACGGCATCCACCGGCGACCCCGAGGTAAAAAAACGCCTGGATTATTTCGTGGCCGAGCTGAAACGCGCCCAGCAAGCCAACGGCGACGGCTACCTGGGCGGCATCCCCGGCGGTCGCGCGGCCTGGCGCGACGTCGCCGCCGGCAAGCTCCACGCCGACAATTTCTCCGTCAACGGCAAGTGGGTGCCCTGGTATAACCTGCACAAGATCTACGCCGGCTTGCGCGATGCCTGGCGCTACGCCGGCAACGGGGATGCCAAGATCATGCTGATCGCCTTGTCCGACTGGGCGCTGCGCCTGACCGGCCACCTGAGCGACGAGCAGATGCAGCAGATGCTGAAAAGCGAGCATGGCGGCATGAACGAGGTGCTGGCCGACGTCTACGAG
The DNA here is from genome assembly GCF_012849555.1 of Massilia forsythiae. Classification (NCBI taxonomy): domain Bacteria; kingdom Pseudomonadati; phylum Pseudomonadota; class Betaproteobacteria; order Burkholderiales; family Oxalobacteraceae; genus Massilia; species Massilia forsythiae. The sequence goes on along the minus strand of NZ_CP051685.1, from coordinate 437,716 downwards.
ATGACCGGGCAGCAGAAGTACCTGGACCTGGCGCTGAAATTCTCGCACCGGGCCATCCTGCAGCCGCTGGAAAAAGGCGAGGACAAGCTGACCGGGCTGCACGCCAACACCCAGATCCCGAAGGTGATCGGCTTCCAGCGCATCGGCGAACTGTCCAAGGATCCGGCGCAGGGCAGGGACATGCGCCAGGCCGCCGCCTTTTTCTGGCAGACCGTGGTCGAGCACCGCACGGTCGCCATCGGCGGCAACAGCGTCAAGGAGCATTTTCATGATGTGAAGGACTTCGGGCCGATGGTGGACGAGGTCGAGGGGCCGGAGACCTGCAACACCTACAACATGCTCAAGCTGACCGAACTGCTGTTCGCCGCCAGCGACAAGGCCGCTTATGCCGACTACTACGAGCGCGCGCTGTACAACCATATCCTGGCGTCGCAGCATCCGGGCAGCGGCGGCTTCGTCTACTTCACCCCGATGCGTCCGAACCACTATCGCGTGTATTCGCAGCCGGACCAGGGCATGTGGTGCTGCGTCGGCTCCGGCATCGAGAGCCACGCCAAGTACGGCGAATTCATCTACGCGCACGAGCGCGATGCGCTGTTCGTCAACCTGTTCATTCCCTCGACGCTGGACTGGCGCGCGCGCGGCGTCAAGTTGACCCAGTCGAACAATTTTCCCGACCAGGCCGGCACGCGCATCGTGCTGGACGCCGTGGGGCAGGACGGCCGCTTCGCCCTCAGGATTCGTTATCCGGCCTGGGTGGCGCCGGGCAAGCTGAGCGTGCGCGTCAACGGCAAGCCGGTGAAGGTGGACGCCGCGCCGGGGAGTTACGCCAGCATCGAGCGCACCTGGAAAAAGGGCGACCGCATCGACCTCGAGCTGCCGATGACCACGCGCCTGGAGCGCATGCCGGACCGGTCGAATTACTATGCGGTGCTGCACGGCCCGGTGGTGCTGGCGGCCAAGACCAACCCGTTTCCCAGCGAGCACCTGAACTTCCTTGCCGACGATTCGCGCATGGGGCACATCGCTTCCGGCCAGGTGTGCCCGCTGGAGGCGGCGCCGACCTTCGTTGCCGACAGCACGGATTTCGTCAGGCGCTTCAAGCCGGTCAAGGGCAAGCCGCTGACCTTCACCGCGCCGCCGGGGCTGGTGCAGGGCGGGAGCGGCGCGTCCACCGAATTCATTCCCTTCTTCCGCCTGCACGATGCGCGCTACATGGTCTACTGGCAGCAGTCGACGCCGGGCGACTATGCGCGCATGAAGCTGGACAACGCGGCGCGCGAACAGGAACGCCTGGCGCTGGACGCGCTCACCATCGACCAGGTCGGGCCGGGCGAACAGCAGCCGGAATCCGACCACGGCTTCAAGGGAGAAGGGGCGGACGCCGGCCTGAACGGCAAGCGCCACTGGCGCCACGCGACCGCCTGGTTCAGCTACGAGCTGAAGGACCCGCAGGCCGAAGCCAGGGCGCTGCGCCTGACCTTCGCGCGCGCGGATGGCGGCCGCCGCTTCGACGTAGTGGTGAACGGCCAGCGCGTTGCCGAACTCGTGCTGCCGACCGACGCGGCGCAGGAATTCTATACGCGCGACATCGCCTTGCCGGCGGATCTGGTGCGGGCGGCGCGCGGCAAGCTGGAAGTGAAATTTGTGGCCAGGGAAGGGTCGATCGCGGGCGGCTTGTACGGCTTGCGGCTGTTGCGTGGCGAAGGGCAGGGCGTCTAGCGAATATGCTCTAGAGAAAGTCTTGGTGTAGACTGCGGGAAAACGCGGACCCTTCTCCCAAATGATGTGTTGGCTTGAAAGCGTCGTCCCCGCGAAGGCGGGGACCCATACCGAGTGTCCGAAGTTGGTATCTTTGAAGCGCCCTGCTTGCTTTTGATATATCGGATTTTAGTGCTCGGCATGGGTCCCCGCCTACGCGGGGACGACGCTTGCGGCAGCCTCGCACCATCGTGCGACATCGCAGACACCATGAAAAATACGCTCTCCCTCGCGCTGTTGCCGGCGCTGTTTTCCGTCGTTACCTTGTCCGCCTGCGACAAGGTCAAGGCGGCCGTCAACCTGCTGCCCAAGGAACAGGCCTGCGTCGACAGCGAACGCTGGAAGACCAGCGACGCCAAGATCCAGGTCGTCGCCAACCTGGGCGACCGCGGCTTGCCGCTCAAGAGGGATGCGTTCTGGGTGCGCTTCCAGGTGAAAAGCGAATCCGGCCCTTCGCCGAAGCGCAACATGTTGTGCGAAAAGATCAACGGCAAGTGGGTACGCGCCGAGAACGATGAATTCATCATCCGCATGCGCCTTGCCAACACCCTGCTGCAGCAAAAGGGCGCTGCTCTGCGTGCTCGCGAGCCGCGCGACGGCTTCCTGCGCCGCTTGCCCAACCCGCGCGGCGACAGCGGCGCCGACGTCGCCTTCGAACTGGCCGGCGACATGATGTTCAAGGAAGACGGCCGCTTGGCGAAGTAGCCCATGTTCACAGAGTTGCCGACACACGCAAATGATGTCATTTCGAGTATCGAGACGGTCAAAAAAATGATTGGATGAATATGTCACTTGCCGCTAGTATTGAGCAATAAAACAATACCGGAGACAGTGATGACGTTCACCCGCAGGAATTTCCTGGGCGCAGCCATGCTCGCCTGCGTTGCAAGTCAGGCATTCACCGCCAGCACGGCATTCGCGGCCAAGCCGCTCACCATCGGTTTTTCCCAGGTCGGCGCCGAAAGCGAATGGCGCAGCGCGAATACGGCGTCCATCAAGGACGCCGCCAAAAAGGCCAACGTCAACCTCAAGTTCGCCGACGCCCAGCAGCAGCAATCGAACCAGGTCAAGGCGATCCGCTCCTTCATCGCCCAGCGCGTCGACGTGATCGCCTTTTCGCCGGTGGTCGAAACCGGCTGGGAAACCGTGCTGCGTGAAGCCAAGAATGCAAAAATCCCCGTGATCCTGACCGACCGCGCGGTCAAGGTCAGCGATCCGTCGCTGTACGTCAGCTTCATCGGTTCCGATTTCGTGGAAGAGGGCCGCCGCGCCGGGCGCTGGCTGGTCGATTACGCCAAGAAAAATCCGGGGAAGCAGCTGAACATCGTCGAACTGCAGGGCACCACCGGCGCCGCCCCGGCCAATGACCGCAAGAAGGGGTTCGCGGAAGTCATCGCCGCCGATCCGAAGTTGAAGATCGTCCGCTCGCAGACCGGCGATTTTACGCGCGCCAAGGGCAAGGAAGTGATGGAAGCCTTCCTGAAATCCGAGGGCAAGAACATCAACGTGCTGTACGCGCACAACGACGACATGGCGATCGGCGCCATCCAGGCGATCGAGGAAGCCGGCTTGAAGCCGGGCAAGGACATCGTCATCGTCTCGATCGACGGCGTGCGCGGCGCCTTCGAGGCCATGATGCAGGGCAAGCTGAACGTGACGATCGAGTGCAATCCGCTGCTCGGCCCGACGCTGATGCAGACCGCGCAGGCAGTCGTCGCCGGCAAGCCGGTGGCGCAGCGCATCACGGTCAACGAAGGCGTGTTCCCGGCCGAAGTCGCGGCCAAGGAATTCCCGAACCGCAAGTACTGAGTCGGCCATGGTCGACGTCCGCAATGCACCGGCGCCGGTACTCGACGTCGCCGGCATCCACATGGGCTTCCCCGGCGTCAAGGCGCTGTCGGACGCCGGCCTGCGCCTGTACCCGGGCGAAGTGCACACGCTGATGGGCCAGAACGGCGCCGGCAAATCCACGCTGATCAAGGTGCTCACCGGCGTCTACCAGCCGGACGCCGGCAGCATCCGCCTGAACGGCGCCGCGATCCAGCCGCGCTCGACCCAGCATGCGCAGGAACTCGGCATCAGCACCGTGTATCAGGAAGTGAACCTGTGCCCGAATTTGTCGGTCGCGGAAAACATCTTCATCGGCCGCTATCCGCGCCGTTGGGGCATGGTCGACTGGAAGGCCATGCGCCGCCAGGCCGGTGAATTATTAAGACGCCTGCAGATCGATGTCGACGTGAGCCGGCCGCTGGCGGATTATCCGCTGGCGATCCAGCAGATGGTCGCCATCGCGCGCGCCCTGAATACTGAGGCGCGCGTGCTGATCCTCGACGAACCGACGTCCAGCCTGGACGAGGCCGAGGTGCAGACCCTGTTCGGCGTGCTGCGCCGCCTGCGCGACGAGGGCATGGCGATCCTGTTCGTGACCCATTTCCTGGACCAGACCTACGCCATCTCGGACCGCATCTCGGTGATGCGCAACGGCGAGCGCGAGGGAGAGTATGCCTGCGCCGAACTGTCGCGCCTGGCGCTGGTGAACAAGATGATCGGCGCGCCGGCGGATGCGGCCTTCGAAGCGCAGGCGCAGACCACGGCCGCGGACGAGGGCGCGCAGGGCGAGGTGTTCCTGGCCGCGCGCGGCATCGCGCGCAAGGGCGTCTTGTCGCCGGTCGACCTGCAACTGCACCGCGGCGAGCTGCTCGGCCTGGCCGGCCTGCTCGGTTCCGGCCGCACCGAGACTGCGCGCCTGCTGTTCGGCGCCGACAAGGCCGACGCCGGCAGCATCGAGGTCGGCGGCCGGCAAGTCGCCTTCGCCAATCCGCGCGATGCCATCGCCCAGGGCGTCGGCTTCTGCTCGGAAGACCGCAAGCACGAAGGCGCGATCCTGCCGCTGTCGGTGCGCGAGAACCTGATCCTGGCGCTGCAGGCGCGCCAGGGCATCTGGCGCGCGATTCCGCTGAAGCGCCAGCAGCAGCTGGCCGGCGATTACGTGCAGTGGCTGGGCATCAAGACCGCCGGCATCGAGACGCCGATCGGTTCGCTCTCCGGCGGCAACCAGCAAAAGGTGCTGCTGGCGCGCTGGCTGGCCACCGAGCCGAACCTGATGATCCTCGACGAACCCACGCGCGGCATCGACGTGCGCGCCAAGCAGGAAATCATGGATTACGTCGGCAAGCTGTGCCGCAAGGGCATGGCGATCCTGTTCATTTCGTCCGAGCTGCCGGAAGTGCTGCGCGTGGCCGACCGCATGGTCGTCATGCGCGACCGCAAGGCTTGCGGCGAGTACCGGCGCGGCGAACTCGACGAAAGCTCGGTGCTGCGCGCGATCGCCGGCGAAGGTGCCGGCGACAGCGCGCAAGACACCATGAGGGAGGGCGCATGAACGCACCCGTGAAAACGCCGGCGTCCGTGGCGGCATCGGAACCGGCGCGCACGCCGCTCGGCGCGCTGCTGCTGCAGCATCCGCTGCTGCGCCCGGCCGCGGCATTGATCGTGCTGCTGGTGCTGGACGCGCTGCTGGTGCCCGGGTTCTTGCGCCTCGACGTCAAGGACGGCCACCTGTACGGCGCGCTGGTCGACATCCTCAACCGCGCGGCGCCGCTGATGCTCGCCGCGCTCGGCATGACGCTGGTGATCGCCACGCGCGGCATCGACATCTCGGTCGGCGCCGTGGTCGCGCTGTCCGGCACCGTCGCGGCGATGCTGGTCGGCGGCGCCACCCCGATGCTCCCGATGCCATTGGCCCTGGGCGCCGCGCTCGGCGTGGCGCTGCTGTGCGGGCTGTGGAACGGCGTGCTGGTGGCCGGCATCAAGCTGCAGCCGATCGTCGCCACCCTGATCCTGATGGTGGCCGGGCGCGGCCTGGCGCAGCTGCTGACCGACGGCCAGATCGTCACCGTCTACTACCAGCCGTTCTTCTTCATGGGCAGCGGCTACCTGTTCGGATTGCCGTTCGCGGTGTACCTGGTGGCGGCGGTGTTCGCCGTGACCATGCTGCTGATGAAGAAGACCGCGCTCGGCCTGTTCATCCAGTCGGTCGGCATCAACCCGGTGGCGGCGCGCCTGGCCGGCCTGCGCACGGCCACGCTGCTGGTGTTCGCGTATGTGTTCTGCAGCTTCTGCGCCGGCCTGGCGGGCCTGCTCGTCACCTCGAACATCAAGAGCGCGGATGCCAACAATGCCGGCCTGCTGCTGGAGCTGGATGCGATCCTGGCGGTCACGCTGGGCGGCACCTCGCTCGCCGGGGGCAGGTTCAGCCTGGTGGGCAGCATGATCGGCGCGCTGATCATCCAGACGCTCACGTACACCATCTATTCGCTGGGCGTGCCGCCCGAGGTCAACATGGTCGTCAAATCCATCGTGGTGTTCGTGGTCTGCATTTCGCAGTCGAGCGAATTCAAGCAACTCATCGCGCGTGCCAAGCGGAGGCCGGCATGAGCGGCGGTATCTCCGCCGGCCTGGCTGCGGGCGCCAAGCGCGACGGCGGCTTCAGGAAGATCTCCGGCGCGCCCTGGTTCACGTCGATGGTGACCGTGGCGCTGCTGCTGGCCATGCTCGGCATCGGCGGCGCCGTGTATCCCGGCTTCCTGTCCGAACAGGTGGCGTTCAACCTGCTGATCGACAACGCCTTCTTGCTGGTGGTGGCGATCGGCATGGGTTTCGTCATCCTGTCCGGCGGCATCGACCTGTCGGTCGGCTCGATGCTGGCGCTGTCCACCATGGTCACGGCCTGGCTGCTGCAGACGGCGCACTGGCCGCCGGCGGCGGCGATCGCCTGCGTGCTGCTGATGGGCGCCTGCTTCGGCGCCTTCCAGGGTGCGATCATCCACCTGTTCAAGCTGCAGCCCTTCATCGTCACGCTGGCCGGCATGTTCCTGGCGCGCGGACTCTGTTACCTCATCAGCATCGAGTCGATCAGCATCGACCAGCCGTTCTTCGTCGCCGTGTCGCAGACCCAGGTGCCGTTCCTGGGCGGTTTCCTGTCGCCGGGCGCGTTGATCGCCCTGGCCGTGCTGCTGCTGGCGGTGTGGCTGGCCCACTACACCGCCTTCGGCCGCGCCGTGTACGCGGTCGGCGGCAACGAGCAATCGGCCGCGATGATGGGCCTGGACGTCGGCCGCACCAAGGTGCTGGTGTATGCGCTGAGCGGCCTGTGCGCGGCGCTGGGCGGCGTGCTGTTTGCGTTCTACATGCTGTCCGGCTACGGCCAGCACGGCCAGGGCACCGAACTGGATGCGATCGCCGCGGTGGTCATCGGCGGCACCCTGCTGACCGGCGGCTACGGCTACATCGCCGGGGCGCTGTCGGGCGTGCTGGTGCTGGGCGCGATCCAGACGCTGATCGCGTTCGACGGGACGCTCAGCTCGTGGTGGACCAGGATCGTGATCGGGGCGCTGCTGTTCGTGTTTTGCGTGGTGCAGCGGGTGATGGGTGGTAAGAGCAGGTAGCGTCGCACGGCAATGCTTCGGTCCACGCTAGCATATCGCGCTTCCTCCATTCGCAGTGCCGTCAGCTTGGGTTCCCGCCTGCGCGGGAACGACGGTGTTTTTGCGTCTGCGCTAGAACGTCGTCCCCGCGCAGGCGGGGACCCAAGCTCACGTCGCGACACCCGATAACGCCCGCATCAATCATCCACAAATAAAAACCGGAGATCCTCCATGCTCAAACAAAGCCTCGCCGCCATCCTGCTCGCCGCCACCGCCGTGGCCCAGGCCGCCAACCCGATCACCAATAAAATCTTCACCGCCGACCCGGCCGCCCTGGTCGACAACGGCCGCGTCTACCTCTACGTCGGCCACGACGAAGGCAAGGAAGGCGGCAAAGACTACGTGATGAACGAGTGGCGCGTGTTCTCCAGCTGCGACATGCAGAACTGGACCGCCCATCCGGATCCGGTGCCGTACAGCGTGTTCAAGTGGGCTGGCCGCGACGCCTGGGCCAGCGACATCGCCAAGCGTAACGGCAAATACTATTTATACGGTACCGTCGACCACAAGACCATCCCTGGCAAGGCGATCGGCGTGGCCGTGTCGAACAGCCCGACCGGTCCTTTCGTCGACGCGCGCGGCACGGCGCTGGTCACCAACGACATGACCCACGAGACCCCGATCGCCTGGGACGACATCGACCCGGCGGTGTTCGTCGACGACGATGGCCAGGCCTATCTGTACTGGGGCAACACGGTCATGAAATACGCCAGGCTGAAGCCGAACATGATCGAGCTGGACGGCCCGATCCACACGGTCGGCCTGGAAGCCTTCACCGAGGCCTCCTACCTGCACAAGCACAAGGGCACCTATTACCTGTCGTACTCGCGCAAGTTCCCGGAAGAGACCGTGTACATGAGCGGGCCGAGCGCCACCGGGCCGTGGTCGTTCGGCGGCGTGATCATGGAACAGAACAGCAACGTCAAGACCATCCACCAGGCCATCGTCGACTTCAACGGCAAGTCCTACATCTTCTACCACAACGGCAAACTGCCCACCGGCGGCGAATACCGCCGTTCGGTGGCGGTCGAGGAATTGCATTACGGTCCGGACGGCAAGATCTTGCCGGTGGCGCAGACCGGGCAGGGCCCGGCCGCCAATCCGTCGCCGGGATGCAAGGGATAAGCCGATAAGCGATCTAAACTTCGGTAAAGCATCCATGGAAGCGATATCGATACTGATATGATTTAATCATGGACACGACCAACCCGAACTGGTTTCTCAAGGCGCGCCTCAAGACGCGCCAGCTGCTGCTGCTGATCGCCCTCGACGACTACCGCAACATCCACCGCGCCGCGGACGAACTGCACATGACGCAGCCGGCCGCCTCCAAGCAGATCAAGGACTTGGAGGAGATGCTCGACGTCAAACTGTTCGAGCGCTTGCCGCGCGGCATGGAACCGACCATCTACGGCGAGACCATGATCCGCCACGCGCGCATGGCCCTGACGAGCCTGGCGCTGGCGCACGACGACATCGTGACCCTGAAGGCCGGCCTGACCGGGCAGGTCGAGGTCGGCGTCATCATGACGCCGGCGATGACCCTGCTGCCGCGCGCGGTGGCGCGGGTGAAGGAAGAGGCGCCGCTGCTGCGCATCGGCATCCAGCTGGAAACCAGCAACGTCCTGCTCGACAAGCTGCAGCACGGCACGCTCGACTTCATGATCGGGCGCATCTTCGACACCATCGACACCACCGGCCTGATCTACGAGGAATTGACCGAGGAGCCGGCCTGCGCGGTGGTGCGCCCCGGCCATCCGCTGCTGGACAACAAGGGCCTGGAACTCAAGGACATCGTGCCCTTGCCCTGGATCGTGCCGCCGCACGGCAGCATCCTGCGCTACCGCTTCGACATGATGTTCCGCCGTTCCGGGCTGGAACCGCCGGCCAACGTGGTCGATACCACGGCCATGCTGGTGATCACGGCCCTGTTGCAGCAGACCGATTCGCTGCACGTGATGCCGCTCGAGGTGGCGCAGTACTACGCGTCGCTGAACGTGATGCGCATCCTGCCGATCGAGCTGCCGTGCAAGATGGATGCGTTCGGCATCATCCGCCAGCGCGACCACTTGCTGTCGCCTGGCGCCGACCTGCTGCTGCGGGCGGTGCGCGCCGCTGCCAAGGAAATGTATTGATCGGTGCTTGCGAAAAAAATACCGAATTTAAGTCGGTATAGCTTTTTTTTGCCTAATACGTATTCCGAATTTACCGAATTTGTTCGGTTGCCTTGATTGCACGCGGTGAAGCCCCTAGGCAGATGGCTTTTCCTATGGAAGTTCAGAAAAAAAGCAGAGTATTTCAGCGCAAGTATGTTGCTTGGATCACTCGCAATGAATAAATTTCGCTGCTGATTCTTTCGTTTCTATCGACTTTTACTCATGTTTGGCGGTAATCTTTCCTTATGGAAAAATATCGAACAGTCGCTGTGGTTCGATACGGGAATGACGTACGGAGAAGAACATGGCAATGAAGGATTTCAAGATCGGCACGCGCTTGGGCGTCGGCTTCGGGGCGCTGTGCGTGGCGCTGGTATTCATGGTCGGGCAGGGCACGGCGATGCTCGGCCGCATCAACGCAGGCACCGACGAGATCGTGCACAAGCGCCTGCCGCGTATCGAGATGGCGAGCCGCACCCTGAACGAGGTGAACGACATTTCCCTGGCGATGCGCAACCTGATGCTGGCCGACGACGATGCCGACCGCGGCAGGCAGATGGATAAAATCATGTCGTCGCGCAAGGAGATCGAGGGCTTGTTGGCGGGCATGGACAAGGAACTGGAAAGCCAGCGCGGGCGCGACCTGCTGCACCGGCAGCAGGAATTGAACACCCGTTTCGTCCAGGCGCAGGATCGATTGATCGCGCTGGTCAAGGCCGGCGACGAAGCCGGCGCCAAGCAATTCATCATCACCGTGCTGCGCCCGATCATGCAGCCGTACCGCGACGCGATCACCCAGCAGATCGAGATGCAGAAGGAGCTCAGCAGCGAAACGGCGGCGGCGGCGGAACGCATCTTCAGCGAAACGTGCACGCTGACCGTCGGCCTGGGCCTGGCAATCGTGGCCGCGGCCTGTGCGCTGGCCTGGTGGATCTCGCGCTCGATCACCCGGCCGGTGCGCCTGGCGCTCGACGTCGCCAACGCGGTGGCCGCGGGCGACCTGAGCGAAAAAATCGACGTGCAGGGCTGCTGCGAGGTCGCGCAACTGCTGCACGCCTTGAAAGTCATGAACGACAACCTGGCCGCCACCGTGACCACCGTGCGCAGCGGCACCGACGCCATCGCGCTGGCTTCCAGGGAAGTCGCGGCCGGCAACCAGGACCTGTCGACACGCACCGAACAGCAGGCCGGTTCGCTCGAAGAGACCGCGTCGTCGATGGAAGAACTGACCTCGACCGTGCGCCAGAATGCCGACAATGCCCGTCAGGCCAACGTGCTGGCCGACACCGCCAGCGGCGTCGCCACCCGCGGCGGCCAGGTGATCCACGAAGTGGTCGACACCATGCAGCAGATCCACGCCGCGTCCGGCAAGATCGTCGACATCATCGGCGTCATCGACGGCATCGCCTTCCAGACCAACATCCTGGCCCTGAACGCGGCGGTGGAAGCGGCGCGCGCCGGCGAGCAGGGCCGCGGCTTCGCGGTGGTGGCCGGCGAGGTGCGCAACCTGGCGCAGCGCTCGGCCACGGCGGCCAGGGAAATCAAGGCGCTGATCGGCGACTCCAGCGCCAAGGTGGAAGCGGGCAGCCGCTTGGTGCAGGATGCCGGCAACACGATGCAGGAAATCGTCGACAGCGTACGCCGCGTGACCGACATCCTGGGCGAGATCACCTCGGCCAGCCAGGAGCAGACCGCCGGCATCGAACAGATCAACGAATCCGTGACCCAGATGGACACGGTGACCCAGCAGAACGCGGCGCTGGTCGAAGAGGCCGCGGCGGCGGCGGATGCGATGCAGGCGCAGGCGGTGCGCCTGGCGCAGGCGGTGGCGGTATTCAAGCTGGATGGAGCGCCGTCGAGCGCTGCCGCGCTGCCGGCGCCGGCCGTGGTCCTAGTGCCGGCCACATCGGCGGCGCCGCTGAAGCGCCCCCCGGTCACCGCGTCTGCCGTGAAACCGGCGCTCGGCAAGCCGGCTGCGTTCAAACCTGCCGCAGTCAAACCCGCTGCAGCGCGCGTACCGGAAACCGTGGGCGGCGACTGGGAAGAATTCTGATACCCGGCGACGTCACCCTATACTGAATGTCTCCTCCTTGCCCGGCAGTGCGCTTGCGCCGCCGGGTTTTTTTGCATTGCTAAATGGCAACTAGAAAATTCCTGAGAAAGTTTTGTTCTTCCTCAGCAGATAAATAATAATTTAACTAGATTTTTCTTGGGCGCTTTGCTTCATTTTTAACAGGGATAGAGGAAGAAAGTTTCCAATAACTAAGCCAAGTCGAAAAGTACTCTTGTAGATCTTTTTCTGGAATTTTTATGCTATCAAGCAATATTTGCTCCAGCCCATTTGCTAGCTCAAATTTATTAAAGGTATTTTTCATTGGGGGTAACAAGTCTTGCCTTAGCCACTTACCGATTTCTCTTTGTGCGCCTATTAATTTTCCTACTTGAACAATTTGTTCGTCATTCGACAGAGTCCTGAGATTAGTCACAAAGCCCAAAGAACCATTGGTGAGAACAGTCTTTATCAAGGTTTTCGTGCTTTCATCGAATGCTTGGTAAATAGAAATTCCCGTTGCTATCACCTGTGCCGATGTCCATACTGCTTTTGTAAGTACTGCTATAACTGGCTGACTGTGTGATTTCTTAATGGAATTATTATGAGCTCTACGTTTCTTTCTAGAAGATTTCCCCATTATTTTCTCCTTTGTTATAAAGATGTATATTTTAATTCCAATTAAAATTTACCATAAATATTAGAAATTTAATATAGAAATTTATTGGCAGAATTTTTATAAATTAAGTTGCTCTGCTACATCCGAAGCTAAAAAATAAATAGAGATTTGGATTGAGAAATATTGATCGCATAACGTTTATGTTACGCTATTCAATGCGCCAGTGTCCGCACCACGCTGGCCACTTCCGTAAACCGTCTTTACAAGGATTAGCATGACCGGCTTTGTCATTCCACCATCCACTACCCCGTCGCTCGCCGTGGCCGATGCCGACCAGGCCTTCCCGCTGCGCCGCGTGTTCTGCGTCGGCCGCAACTATGCCGCGCACGCGCGCGAGATGGGGAGCGACCCGAACCGCGAACCGCCGTTCTTCTTCACCAAGCCGGCCGACGCCGTGGTACCGGCCGCCGGCACCGTGCCGTACCCACCGTCGACGCAAGACCTGCACCACGAGATCGAACTGGTGGTGGCCCTGAAGGGCGGCGGCGCGAATATTGCGCCGGAAGCGGCGCTCGACCTGGTGTGGGGCTACGGCGTCGGCCTCGACCTGACCCGGCGCGACCTGCAGGCCGCCGCCAAGAAGGATGGCCGCCCGTGGGACATGGCCAAGGGCTTCGATGCCTCGGCGCCGTGCAGCCCGCTGCTGCCGGCGAGCGCGGTCGGCCATCCGCAACAGGCGCGCATCTGGCTCGAAGTCAACGGCCAGTTGAAGCAGGAAGGCAACCTGGACGAGATGATCTGGCCGGTGGCCGACGTGATCGCCTACCTGTCGCGCTTCGTGACGCTGGCGCCGGGCGACCTGATCTATACCGGCACGCCGGCCGGCGTCGATGCGCTGCAGCCGGGCGACCGCGTGCGCGGCGGCGTCGACGGCGTCGCCACCTTCGAGCTGGCCATCGGCGCGGCCGCCGCATGAGCGCGCAGGCGTCGGGCCAGGGCGGTGAAGACGTCGTCCTGCTGCAGCTGGGCGAGTACACGCCGGACGTGCAGGCCCGGCTGGAGGCGGCTTTTCGCTGCGTCAAGCCGGCCGACCTGGAACGCGATCCGGCGCTGGCCGGGCGGGTGCGCGCCATCGCCACGCGCAGCAACCTGGCGCTGCCGGCGGAATTGGTCGAGCGCCTGCCGGCGCTGGAGATCGTCGCCACCAACGGCGTCGGCTACGACCTGATTCCGCTAGACCTGATGGCGCGGCGCGGCATCGTGGTGACCAACACGCCGGACGTGCTGAACGCCGCCGTCGCCGAGCTGTGCGTCGGTGCGCTGCTGGCGCTGCTTCGCCGGCTGCCGCAGGCCGACCGCCACGTGCGCAGCGGCGCCTGGGCCAAGGGCGCCTTTCCGCTCGCCACCGGCCTGGCCGGCAAGCGCCTCGGCATCGTCGGCCTGGGCCGCATCGGCAAGGAGATCGCGCGCCGCCTGGAACCGTTCGGCGTGGCGCTGTCGTACTACGGCCGCAGCGACCAGCGCCTGGACTGGCATTACGAGCCGGACCTGGAGGCGCTGGCCCGCGCGGCAGACATCCTGGTGGTGGCGGCGCCGGGCGGGCGCGAGACCGCCGGCCTGATCGACGCGCGCGTGCTGGCGGCGCTCGGGCCGCGGGGCTACCTGGTAAACGTGGCGCGCGGTTCGCTGGTCGACGAGGCGGCGCTGATCGCGGCGCTGGAGCAGGGCGCCATCGGCGGCGCCGCGCTCGACGTGTTCCACAACGAGCCGGACATCGATGCGCGCCTGTCCGGGTTCGACAACGTGCTGCTGCTGCCGCACATCGGCAGCGCCACGCACGAGACGCGCGCGGCGATGGCGGCGCTGATGCTGGAGAACCTGGAGGGGTGGTTCAGGGAGAGAAAGGCGGTAACGCCGGTAACCGCCTGAATCGGCGCGGCATGAACGTCGTTCCCGGCATTGCCGGAAACGACTTCCCGCGCAGGCGCACTACTGTCCAAGATAGTATTGCTGGCCTAAAAACCGTCGTCCCCGCGAAGGCGGGGACCCATGCTGAGTGTCAAAAGTCGGCATTTTCGAAATGTTCTGGTTGCTTCTGGGTACCAAATTCTCTTGCTCAGTATGGATCCCCGCCTTGAACTGCCCTAAGGAAGTTGGACAGGAAAACCGTTCAACTTTCGAAGGATCAGATGTTCAAGTATCTAGACGAATTCAAGCACAAGGTAGTGCTGGAGTACTTCAGCGGTACCATGGGTTTCCGCCGTTTGTCGGCGCATCACGAGGTAAATATTGGATCGGTCAAACGATGGGTAGCGGCTTATCGTTTGCATGGGATGGAAGGAATCAGCCGCAAGGTAACGCGCTATGATGCCCAGTTTAAGCTGTCGGCACTACAGTACATGTGGGACAATGGATTGTCGATGAAACAGACGGCAGCCATCTTCAATGTTCGCAACCCGACCAGTATTGGGATATGGGAGAGCCGCTATAGCAGCGGTGGCTTGGAGGCATTGGCCAAGCCGCACAATCACGCTCGCCAAATGAAAGCACCTACGAAAAAACCTGCCGCCAAACCTGATGCCGAACGTACGCTTGATGAGGTGCTCAAGGAAAACGAGTACTTGCGTATGGAGGTAGAGGTTCTAAAAAAGCTGCAAGCCTTAGCTCAAGCACAAAAGCAGCCCGCGCCCAAAAAGCGCAGGTAGTGCATGAATTAAGGCAAAAATACCCAATTGTTACCCTGCTCAAGATCGTCAATCTTCCCAAGAGCAATTTTTACTATTGGGACAAGGCCAGGCAAAGGCCAGATAGACACGAAGGCATCAAACAGCTTATCAAGATGACGTTTGATGCGCACAAAGGGCGTTACGGCTACCGCCGCGTAGCAAGCGCCTTGGTACAGGCAGGTAAAAAAATTCATGCCAATACCGTCCAACGGCTGATGCAGGCAGAAGGATTGAAGTCGTCACAACGAGTTAAACGATATAAATCGTATAAAGTTCAAGTAGGCATAGTCGCGCCAAATGTGCTCAAGCGGGAGTTTACTGCAGGCGAACCTAACCAGAAATGGGTCACTGACGTCACCGAGTTCAAAGTAGGGCAAGACAAGCTGTACTTCTCACCAATCAAGGATTTGTTTAACGGGGAAATCGTTGCGTATTCATTCGATACACGGCCAGTGTTCACCCTGGTAACTTCAATGCTCACGAAGGCACAGCAAAAGCTGGGCATCAATGAAAAACCAATGCTTCATTCGGACCAGGGCTGGCATTACCAGATGACTCAATACCGCAAGATGCTGAGCGACGCCGGCATGGAGCAAAGCATGTCCAACAAAGGTAACTGCTACGACAACGCGTCCATGGAAAGCTTCTTCGGCATCTTGAAGTCAGAGTGTTTCCACAATCACAAATTTGCCAGCATCGATGACCTAAAGAAGACCATCGTGGATTACGTGCAGTATTACAATCAAGACCGGATCAGGATCGGCCTTGGCGGCATGAGTCCTGTTCAATATAGACTAGCACACGCCAAGACCGCATAATCCCCCTGTCCAACTTTCTTAGGTCACTTCACCTTCGCGGGGACGACGAGTTGTTGGCTAGGAATGATTTTTACGTTACTGCTAGCAACAAAACCCGCTTAAGGCAGAGATAACGATTATCTTGGACAGCAGTGCGCGCAGGCGGGAACCCATGCTGAGCTATAGAAACCTGCAGCTTTGAAAAATGCCGCGGTATATTCGGATATCTTGCGTTCGCAAACGATGTATGGGTCCCCGCCTTCGCGGGGACGACGGCATATCGGCTGGCGGCACTCACTTGCAGCGCTGCCGCCCACCCGCCCGGCACATCCTTCAATTCGCCATGTTCCGCGCCACGATCGCATCCGTGGCCGCCTGCGCCTGCTGCAGCGGCTGCGCCAGCACTGTAGTCGCATAGGTTGGCGCTGGCATAGCGGCGGTGCCGAGGGCGCCGCCCTTGTCGTTGCTGATGTCGACGTCGACGGTGGCGGACAGGCCCACGCGCAGCGGGTGCGCGGCCAGCTCGCGCGGGTCCAGCGAGATGCGCACCGGCACCCGCTGCACCACCTTGATCCAGTTGCCGCTGGCGTTCTGCGCCGGCAGCAGCGAAAAGGCGCTGCCGGTGCCGGCGCCCAGGCCGACCACCTTGCCGTGGTAGGTCACCTTGCCGCCGTAGATGTCGGCCTCGATGGTGGCCGGCTGGCCGACGCGGATGTCGCGCAGTTCCGACTCCTTGAAGTTGGCGTCCACCCACAGCTGGTCCAGCGGTACGATGGAGAGCAGCGGCGCGCCCGGCGCGATGCGGCTGCCGACCTGCACGCTGCGCTTGGCGACGTAGCCGCCCACCGGCGCCACGATGGCGTTGCGGCGCGCCGCCAGCCAGGCCGACAGGTAATCGGCCCTGGCCGCCAGCACGGCCGGGTGCTGGGCCGGCGCCACGCCGGCCACCGCCACGCGGGTGCCGGCCAGCTGCCGTTGCGCCACCGCCAGCGCGGCTTTCGCATCGTCGACGGCGCGGCGCGCGTGCGCCACGTCTTCGCCCGAAACCACGTTGTCGGCCGCCAGCGGCGCGCGCCGCGCCAGGTCTTCCTGCGCGGTCTTCAAGGCCACGCGGCGCTGCTCGACCACGGCCTGCTGCTGGTCGACGCCGGCATAGCGCTCGCGCTCCTGGCGCACCACGCTGCCCAGGCGCGCCTCGGCCTGGGCCAGCGCGACCTCGGCGTCGGACGGGTCCAGGCGTACGATCTCGGCGCCGGCTTTCACCAGTTGCGTTTCGTCGGCGCGGATGGCGATCACGCTGCCGCTGACCTGCGACGAGACGTTGACCAGGTTGCCGCCTACGTAGGCGTTGTCGGTCTCGACGCGCCTGGAGGCGACCAGGGTGTAGTAGGCGCCGTAGGCCAGGCCGGCGGCGACGAAGGCGGCGGTGATGCCCAGCAGGACGAAGCGGCGCTTGTTCGGGTTCGGCGCGGGCGTGCTCGTGCTCGTAGTGGCGTTGGTAGTGGTAGCGGTGCTCATGGCGTGGCCTTATCGGGTGCTGGACGGGATGGCGGCGAGGCGCGCCGCTGCCTGGTTGGGGTAGGTGGCGGCCTGGGCGGCGCCTGCCTTCGATGACGCGCGTGCGGTGCCGGCGCCGGCGTGTGCAGGCGCGGCGCCGGCTGGCGCCCCGGCGCGGTAGCCGCCGCCGAGCGCCTTCACCAGCGCCACCTGCGTCTGCAGGCGCGCGTCCAGCAATTGCAGGTCGGTGTCGCGCTGGCGCAGCATTTCCTGGCGCGCCTGCAGCACGGCGGCGCGGTCGGCCAGGCCGCGCGCCTGGCGCGCTTCGGCGTTGGCCGCCAGTTGCGCGGCGCTGCGCGCGGCGGCCTCGTGCACCTGCGTCTCGCGTGCGATCGCCTGCAGGGTGGCGCCTTCCATGGCGACGTCGCGCAGCGCGTTGACCACCGCTTCGTTGTATTCGGCGACCAGGGTCTCGCGTTCGGCGCGTTCGATGCCCAGTTGCGCTTGCAAGCGGCCGCTGTCGAACAGCGGCAGGTCGAGCAGGGCGCCGCCCAGCAGCGTGCGGCTGGGATAGCGCAGCAGGGTGCCGAGCGTGATCGAATCGAGGCCGATCGCGGCCGACAGGTTGAGGTCGGGGCGGAACGCGGCCTGCGCAGCCGTCACGCGCCCGAGCTGCGATTCGACGCGCCAGCGCGCGGCCTGCAGGTCCGGGCGGCGCGCCAGCAGTTCCAATCCGGGTTCGCGCGGCAGCGTGTCGTCCTGCGGCGCCGGTTGTGCGTGCGCCAGGCGTTCGACGATGGGCGCACCGGCCGCCAGCGCGCGCAGCGCCTCGCGTTCGCGCGCGGCGTCGCGCTCCCAGCGCGCCGCCTGCTGCGCCAGTTCGGCCAGGGCGAGTTCGGCGCTTTGCAGGGCGTCCTGGCCCACCAGGCCGTGCGCCATGCGCGCCTGGCGATCCGCCACCAGCGCGCGCTGCACGGCGGCTTGCGCGGCCAGGTTGTCCTGGCGCGCCCACAGCATCTGCAAGCGGAAGTAGCTTTGCGCCACCGTCGCCGCCAGCGCCTGGGCCGCCTGCGCGCCCTCGGCCTGGCGCGCGTTGGCTTCGCCCAGCGCCGCCGCGACCAGCGCGCGGTGCTTGCCCCACCAGTCGAAGTCGTAGGACGCGCGCAGCTGCACCGAGGCGTCGTTGTACCAGGCGCCACCGAGCGGCGGGGGGAAGAAGCCGTTGGCGGAATAGCGCTGGCGGTTCAGGCCGGCGACGGCGTCGACGCTGCCGCCGGCCGCGGCGCGCTGGGCGCCGGCCAGGGCGCGCGCGCTTTCCACGCGGGCGCGCGCCGTGGCCAGGCTCGGGTTGCCGTCCAGTGCACGCGCGATCAGTTCATCGAGCTGTGGGTCGCCATAGGCGCGCCACCATTGTTCGGTCGGCCAGGCGCCGTCCGGCAGGGCGATCGATGGGGCCAGATGCAGCTGGGTGGCGTCCGGGCCAGCAGCACGCCTGGCGTCGGGCGGGACGCTCAGGCAGCCCGACACCAGCGCCAGCGCGCTGGCGGCCAGCGCCGCTGCGCTGGCACGACGGACGCTGCGCCGCGCCTTGCGCGTCGCGGCAACCGGCACCGCGGGTACTCCCGCGGCGCGAGAGAGGTGGAGAGGATCAGGCACGTGATTCGCTTTCTTGCGGGTCTCGGGATGGGTACGGAGGATTGGCGATGGCATGTATCACTCCATCGCGGCGTGGTCGATCGGCGCCGGCGCGGCGGACGCCCTGGGCGGGCGGATCAGCAGCAGCAGCGGGATCACGGCCGCGGTCAGCAGCATCATCAGCCAGTAGTCGTCGACGTAGGCGATCATCGAGGCCTGGCGCGTGACTTCGCTGTCGATCAGCGCGGCGCCGGCCTGGGTCGCCATGCTGTAGATGCCGGCCGGGTCCATCAGCGCCGGGTTGGCGGCGTCGACGTGGGTGGCCAGCGCGGCGTGGGCGATCTGCGTGTTGCGCACCAAAAGCGCCTGCACCAGCGCGATGCCGATGCTGGAGCCGATGTTGCGCACCAGGCTGTACAGCGCGGTGCCTTCGGCGCGCATCTGCGGCGACAGCGTGGCGAATGTGGCGGCCGACAGCGGCACGAACACCAGGCCCAGGCCGATGCCCTGGATCACGCCCGGCCACACGATGTCGCCCTGCGACAGCACCAGCGTATAGCCGGTCATCTGCCACAGCGAGAACGCGGTGATAGCGAAGCCGCTGCCCAGCAGCAGGCGGAAGTCGACCTTGCCGGTCAGGCGCCCGACCACCAGCATGGCCGCCATGGTGCCCAGGCCCGACGGCGCCGTCACCAGGCCGGCCAGCTTGGCGGGGTAGCCCATCAGGCCCTGCAGCATGGTCGGCATCAGCGCGCGCGTGGCGAACAGCACCATGCCGACGATGAAGATCAGCAGCAGGCCGGTGACGTAGTTGGCGTTCTTCAGCAGGCGGAAGTCGACGAAGGTCTGGCCGGCCGGGCTGGTGAGCGTGTGGCCGATGAAGTAGGCCGCCGCCAGCAGCAGCAATACCAGTTCGACCCAGGTTTCCGGGGAGGCGAACCAGTCGTTCTGTTCGCCGCGGTCGAGCAGCATCTGCAGCGCGCCGATGGCGACCGACAGCGTGACGAAGCCGAACATGTCGAAGCGGATGCGGCGCGCGCCGGCCTCGCCGTGGATGTAGCGCCAGATGCCCCAGAAGGCCAGCGCCCCGATCGGCACGTTGATGAAGAACACCCAGCGCCAGCTGTAGCTGTCGGTCAGCCAGCCGCCCAGCGTGGGACCGAGGATCGGGCCGATCATGACGCCCATGCCCCACACCGCCATCGCCGAGCCGTGCTTCTCTCTCGGGTTGATGTCGAGCAGGACCGATTGCGACAGCGGCACCAGCGCCGCGCCGAACACGCCCTGCAGCATGCGCGCCGCCACGATCTCGGTGAGCGTGGCCGACAAGCCGCACAGCACCGAGGCGACGGTGAAGCCGGCCACCGACACCAGGAACACCTTTTTCAGGCCGAAGCGGTCCACCAGCCAGCCGTTGAGCGGGGTGGCGATGGCCGCGGCCACGATGAACGAGGTCAGCACCCAGGTGATCTGGTCCTGCGACGCCGACAGCGAACCCTGCATGTGCGGCAGGGCGACGTTGGCGATGGTGCCGTCCAGCGCCTGGATGATGGTCGCCAGCATGATCGACACCGTGATCATGGTGCGGTTCAGCGGCGCCCGTTCCGATGCCGCGCTCGGATTGTGGGTCACAGGCCGTCCTCGATGCGCGCGCGCAGGGTTTCCAGCAACCTGGTGGCGGCGGCCAGCGCCTGCGGGTCGATGCCTTCCAGTAGCGCGCCACGCACGCTGCCGCTTTCCTTGCGCACTTCGTCGAACACGGTGCGGCCGGTTCCGGTCAGGTGCACCAGTTTCACCCGGCGGTCGGTGGGCGAAGCGGCGCGCGTGACGAAGCCGTCGCGTTCGAGCCGGTCCAGCATCGACACCATCGACGGTCCTTCCACGCCGACCAGGTCGGCCAGCGCGCGCTGCGACATCGGCGCGTCGGCCTTGGCGACCATGGCGATCGTCATCCAGCCGGCCTGGCCGATGCCCAGGTGCTTCAGGCGCTTGTCCAGCGCCAGGCGCCAGATGCGCGCGCTGCCGTGCAGGGCGGCCGAGAAGCGTTCTTCGATCGATGCATCCGGTAGAGCACTCATGATTAGCCGTAAAATAGATAGGAATCTATCGATTTTATTGCAAGCAACCGCTTGTGTAAAGTAGGGTGACGGGTTCCCCGTCCACCCTACGCCGCAATCAGGCGGGCTGCAGGGTAAAGATGGGGTGGATGTCGCCCGCCACCGCCCCGCGCGCGTTCTTGATGAGCGGGGCGCGATACGGTTCGAGCAGCCCGCGCCGGCGCGCGTCGAGCAGGCCTAGCTGGTCGAGCACGCTGTACACGGCCGGATGCAGGGCGCGCACGTTGCCGTCGGCGATCTTGACGGCGATGCCGATGCCGGCCGAGCGGATGCCGATCGCCTGCACCGCGTCGGCGCCGATCTTGGCGACCCAGTCGCCGTCGCCGGCGCCCATCCAGGCCAGGTCGGTGCGCGCTTCGCCGGAGACCATGTCCGGGCGCCCGGTCATGGCGTCGAACAGGTCGCCCAGCGCGCTGCCCAGGCGCGCATCGTGGCTGCCCTGCGCCAGGCGCGCGTACAGGTGGGCCAGGCGCGCCAGCGGCATGGCGTAGTTCGGCGCCGAGCAGCCGTCGATCCCGGTTGGCATGGCGTCGGCGGGCATGCCGATGGCGTCGGCCAGCGCCGCGCGCACCGCCTGCTGCAGCGGGTGTCCGGGCGCGACGTAGCCGGCGTGCGCCGCGCCGTGCAGGCGGCACCAGGCCAGAAAGCCGCTGTGCTTGCCCGAGCAGTTGTGGTGCAACGGCGTCCACCGGCGACCGGCCGGCGGCGGCAGGCCGGTGGTGTCGTAGTACAGCGGCGTGGCGCAGCCGCATTCCAGCTGCGCGTCGTCCAGGCCGATCTTGGCGAGGATCGAGCGCACCCCGGCCAGGTGCTTTTCCTCGCCCGAATGGCTGGCGCACAGCAGCGCCAGTTCGTCGCGCGTGAGGCCGAAGCGCGCCGGGCCGTCGTCCAGCACGAAGGGCAGGGCCTGGAACGGCTTCAGCGCCGAGCGCGTGAAGGTCATGACTTGCGCATTGCCGGCCGACCACAGCAGGCGGCCGGCGGCGTCCACGACGGCGACCGAGCCGTAGTGGACGTTCTCGATGGCATGGGCCTGGCCTGCCGGATAGCCGCGGGTGGTGGCGACGAGGGGGATCGGATGCATCGGGTCTGGGCCTCTCAAAAGTGTATGTATCGGCAACCTTCCGGTGCGCGTTTTTCGCAGTTCATCCCGCGTTTTCGACGCTTCGGCGGTTCCTGGATGACGCCTTTTGCGCGTCTGCCTAGACTGTCTTCACTCGCCGCCAAGTCACTACGCGGCGAAATGAAAATCGGCAGGTCTAGTGAGCGGAAAGAAATTATTTCGTCAAGGCGCTCACAGTCCATCATTCATATCGTTTAATGAACTGGAGCAATCATGCGTATCAAAAACATCCTGGCTTTCACCGGCGCCGCCGTCCTGTCCGCATGCGCCTTTGCCGAGCCGTCCATCGCCCCGGCGGCCAACCCTGCCACCGGTTCGGTGCTGGTGCAGGCCAAGGCCGGCGCGGGCCACCGCCTGACGGCCCAGGAAGCGCAAGGCATGCGCGGCGCCTTCCGCCTTGCCGACGGCCGCACGCTGACGCTCTCCAGCCAGCGCAACAAGCTGTTCGTCGACCTGGACGGCAAGCACGAGGAACTGGTGCCGGTCGGCGACAAGCGCTTCGTCGCCCGCGACAGCGGCACCCTCGTCGCCTTCAACCAGGTGCCGTACGCCGACGAAGTCACGGTGTCGCCGGCCGACTGATGCGGCAGGTTTTCTCCTTCATCGCCGGCCTGGCCGCTGGGTCCGGGCCGCCAATTGGTTCACCGGCGCCGCGTCAGATCGGGGCGCCGAAGCGGCCTGCCTGGTAATCGCGGATCGCCTCGTTGATTTCCTCGCGCGTGTTCATCACGAACGGACCGTGCGCCACCACCGGCGCGCCGATCGGTTCGGCGTGGCCCAGCAGGATCAGGCTGTCGCGCTCGGCGATGATCTCGATCTCGTCGCCGTCCGGCTCGAATTCGCACAGGTGGAAGGCGGTCACGCTGTCCGGCTCGACCCGCACGATGCCGCGCACCACGTACAGGAACACGTTGCGCTGCAGCAGGTTGCCGAGATGCAGGCGCGCGCCGGCCTGCATTTCCACCGTGCTCATGAACACGCCGGTGAGCGACACGAACGGGCCGGTCGCGCCGCCGTATTCGCCCGCCACCAGGTGCAGCCGGGCCTTGCCGTCAGGGGTTTCCACCACCGGGATCTGGTCGCTTTGCAGTCCGGTGTAGCGCGGCGCCGTCATCTTGAGGGCCGGGGGCAGGTTGACCCACAGCTGCAGGATTTCCAGCGGGCCGCCGCGCTGCATGAATTCCTGCGGCGAGACTTCTGCATGCACCAGGCCGCTCCCGGCCGTCATCCATTGCACGCCGCCCGGGCCGATGATGCTTTCGTGGCCGGCGCTGTCGCGGTGCGCCAGCAGGCCGTCCAGGATGAAGGTCACGGTCTCGAAGCCGCGGTGCGGGTGCGGCCCGAAGGGCAGGCCGCGGTTGCCGGCCGGGTAGACCTGCGGACCGTGGTGGTTGAGGAACAGGAAAGGGTCGATCTGGTCGAGTTGCGGTCCCGGTACCGGACGCTGGGTGATCAAATCGCCGATGTCGTCGCGCATCGCCGCGTGCACGCGGCGGATGGTCTTGTAGGTCATGTTGCCGTTCTCCATGGTCGTCGTCGACCCATACGATACCCGATTGCGCTGGCTCCCGCCGCGGCCGCGCACGGCGCCGTGCAGAAGCGGACCCGGCCGGCCGAAGGACATCGTCCACGATCTCGGCCAGGGTCTTTGGTGTAGGTAAAGTCCCCGCCAAGCTCAGTAAAACTTTCTATTCATACCGTAGGTCTATGCCTACAAAATACAATGCCTCATAGGAGGGATCCTGCTGCGCATGATGCTCTCCCTAGGAGAGACGGCGGGCGGCAATGTTGCTCATCATTGACAAAGGTTTTGATCTCTTGATTGCTGGAAAAACAAGCGATTACCACGAGAAAGTGTGGCGAAAACGCCATGATAGGATCGTCCCATGATCGCGATCGTGATGCAGCAGCCAGTCTCATGCCATGCATAGCCAAGAACTCTTGAAACCTGACCGACTACGACGAACCCAGCACAGTTGCCAGCCGATTCCGGACGGTGCCGACGCGTCCGGCCTGGTTCGCGCTTTCTTCGCGCCACGGCAATCCCATCCGCGCGCCGGCCTGGTCGCGATGAGGGTGCTGCCCGCATCCACCGTCCATGAACGGCAGCAGGTCCAAGTCAACCTGGAGGAGAGCGCATGAGCGATATCCCTGACATGGCCAGCGGCGTGGCAGACCCCGCGCGCGCGCTCGACGCCGCCGGCAAGCTGGCCCTGCTGCGCGAAGCGCTCGGTCGCGAAGGCGCCGGCGCGATCCGCCTGCGCGGCCCCGACTGGTTCGCCTGGGTCACCGGCGGCGGCGATGCCGGGCCCGGCGCGTCGTTCGACGCCGGCGCTGCCGAGGTGCTGGTCACGCACGACGAAGCCTGCATCCTCACCGACGAGACCGAGGGCGAACGCCTGCGGCGCGAACAGGTGCCGTCCGGCTTCGGCTTCCACAGTGCGCCCTGGACCGAATCCGACCTGGGCGAGACCTACGTCCTGGGCGCGGCCGCCGGCAAGGCGGTGCTGGCCGACCGTCCCGGCCCGCTCGAGCGTCCGCTGCCGGCCGCGCTGCGCCAGCAGCGCATGGTGCTGGACGAGCGCGCCCGGCAGGACTACCGCGAGTTGGGACGCGATGCGGCCGCCGCGGTGGGCGAGGTGCTGCGCGCCGCCCGTCCCGCATGGAGCGAACGCCAGCTGGCCGGCGCCGCGGCGCGCGCGCTGTGGTCGCGCGGCATCCAGCCGGTGATGCTGCTGGCCACCGGCGAACGGCGCGTGCCGCCGTTCTGCCAGGCGCCGCCGTCCGGCGATGCGATCGGCAAGCGCGCCGGCCTGAGCGTGTGCGCGCGCCGCCGCGGCCTGTATGCGAGCCTGACGCGCTCGGTGGCCTTCGGCGCGCTGGACGACCGCGAGCGCATCGCCCAGGAAGCGTTGCTGCGGGTCGAGGCCACCGCGCTGGACGCGGTGCGCGCAGGCGTGTCGCTGTCGGCGGTGTATCACGCGCTGGACGCCGCCTACCGCCACGCCGACCGCCTTGACGCGATCCGCCGGCACCGCCAGGGCGGCGTCACCGGCTACGCGGCGTGCGAACTGGCGGCCGGCCCCAGCACCGCCACCGGGCTGGAACAGGGCATGGCGATCGCATTGCGCCCCGGTTTCGACTGCTTCAAGATCGAGGACACCTTCCTGCTCGGCGCGGACGGGCTGGAACTCCTCACGCCGGACCCCCGATGGCCGGCAACCGACGTACGAGGCCGCGCACGGCCGCTCTGGCTGGAGACCACATGACATGAACGATCCCGAGACCTTTTTCGGCGGCGCTCCCGAGGCGTTCGCTTCCGCCCCCGGCCGCGTCAACCTGCTGGGCGAACACACCGACTACAACGACGGCTTCATGCTGCCGGTGGCCACGCCGCAGCGCACCGAGGTGGCGCTGGCGCGCAGCCACGACGACCGCCACCACCTGTATTCCGGCACGCTGGACGGCAATGTCAGCTTCGCGGCACAAGGCGGCAGCGCGCCGCAGGGCTTCGGCAGCTACGTCGAAGGCTGCATCCGCCTGCTCGAAGCCGAGGGCATCGCGGTGCCGCCGCTGCGCATGTTCGTGACGACTGCCCTGCCGGTCGGTTCCGGCCTGTCGTCCTCGGCCGCGCTGGAAGTGGCCGTGCTGCGCGCGCTGCGCGACTGGCTCGGCGTCGACCTCGACGACGTGCGCCTGGCGCAGATCGCCCAGCGCGCCGAGATCGAGTACGCGCGCGTGAATTGCGGGATCATGGACCAGATGGCGTCCAGCCTGTGCGACGAACGCAATATGCTGTTCATCGACGCGCGCACGCTCGAGCACAGGCTGGTAGCCCTGCCCGCTGACACCGAGCTGATCGTGATCGACTCCGGCGTGCCGCGCACGCTGGCGGCCAGCAAGTACAACGAGCGCCGTGCCGAGTGCGAGGAAGCCGCGCGCAAGCTGGGCGTGAAGGCGTTGCGCGACGTCGCCGATGCGGCTGCGCTGGAAGCACTGCCGGACACCCTGCGGCGCCGCGCGCGCCACGTGGTGCTGGAAGACCTGCGCGTGCTGGAGGCGGCGCGCGGGGTGTCCGCCGAGCGTTTCGGCGAACTGATGGACGCGTCGCACGACAGCCTGCGCGACGACTATGAAGTATCGATTCCCGAGCTCGACCTGCTGGTGGCCGCCTTGCGCGCCGCCCCGGGCGTGCTCGGCGCGCGCCTTACCGGCGCAGGATTCGGCGGGGCTTGCGTGGCGTTGTGCCGCGCCGGCCAGGCCGAGCAGGCGGCCCATGCCGCACTCTCCAACTACAACAAAGGAGGACGTCAGGGAAGCATGCTGATCCCGGTCCCAACCCAAGGAAAGGAACACAATGAACCAGTTTGAGTATCCCCGCCCCCAACTGGTCCGCGACAATTGGATCAACCTGAACGGCAAGTGGCGCTTCCGCTTCGCCGACGAACCGGCCGACCGCGTGCCCGACAGCGTCGCCTGGACCCACGAGATCAATGTGCCGTATGCCCCCGAAACCGAGATGAGCGGCATCCAGGACACCGGATTCCACCGTTTCTGCTGGTACGAGCGCGACTTCGAGCTGGCGCCGTCCGACCAGCGCACCATCCTGCACTTCGGCGCGGTCGACTACTGCGCCAAGGTGTGGGTCAACGGCCAGCTGGTGGCCGAGCACGAGGGCGGCCACACGCCGTTCGCGGCCGATATCAGCAGCGCCCTGAAGGACGACGGCAAGCAGGTCGTGACCGTGTTCGTCGAGGACGATCCGGCCGACCTGGCCAAGCCGCGCGGCAAGCAGGACTGGCTGCTGGAGCCGCACTCGATCTGGTACCCGCGCACCACCGGCATCTGGCAGACCGTGTGGATCGAGCAGGTATCGCGCACCTTCATCCGCTCGCTGCGCTGGACCCCGATCTTCGAGACCTTCGAGATCGGCTGCGAAGTGTTCGCCGGCGGCGACATCCAGGAAGACATGGTGGTCGAGGTCAAGATCTGGCACGGCGACACCCTGCTGGCCGACGACCTGTACAAGCTGCTGGCGGGCGAGGCCAACCGCAAGATCGCGCTGTCCGACCCCGGCATCGACGATTCCCGCAATGCGCTGCTGTGGAGCCCGGAGCGGCCGACCCTGCTCGACGCCGAGGTGATCCTGCGCTGCGGCGACAAGGTGGTCGACCACATCAAGTCGTACACCGCGCTGCGCGCCTTCCACATCAACCGCGACCGCCTGCTGCTGAACGGCCGTCCGTACCCGCTGCGCCTGGTGCTGGACCAGGGCTACTGGCCCGAATCCTTCCTCACCGCGCCATCCGACGAACACCTCAAGCGCGACGTCGAACTGGCCAAGCTGATGGGCTTCAACGGCGTGCGCAAGCACCAGAAGATCGAGGACCCGCGCTACCTCTACTGGGCCGACAAGCTGGGCCTGCTGGTGTGGGAAGAGATGCCGTCCGCCTACCGCTTCTCGCCGCATGCGATCACCCGCATCGTCAAGGAATGGACCGAGGCGATCGAGCGCGACTACAGCCACCCGTGCATCATCGTGTGGGTGCCGTTCAACGAATCGTGGGGCGTGCCGAACCTGACCCTGACCCAGGCGCACCGCAACGCGGTGGAGGCGCTGTACCACCTGACGCGCACGCTGGACTCGACCCGTCCGGTGATCGGCAACGACGGCTGGGAAGCCTCGGCCACCGACATCCTCGGCATCCACGACTACGACAGCGATCCGGAAAAGATCAAGGCGCGCTACGAGGTCACCGACCCGGTGCGCACCCTGTTCGACCAGCGTCGTCCGGGCGGCCGCATCCTGACGCTGGACGGCTTCCCGCACCGCGGCCAGCCGATCGTGCTGACCGAATTCGGCGGCATCGCCTACGACCCGAACGCGACCCCGGAAGACGGCACCTGGGGCTATACCCGTTCCCAGACGGCGGAGAGTTACCACGCGCTGTACCAGAGCCTGCTGAAGGTGGTCAACGAGACCTTCATGTTCAGCGGCTTTTGCTATACCCAGTTCGCCGACACCTTCCAGGAAGCGAACGGCCTGCTGAACGCCGACCGCACGCCGAAACTGCCGTTCGAGGTGATCAGCGCCGCAACCCGCAATGTACCGCTGCCACCGCGAGACCCGAAGGAGGGGGAAGGCCCAGAGGCGGCATGAAGTTTCATTCGCTGACGTAACAGGGGCCGCGCCAACCGTCGCGAGCGGCCGCAGGGGCGATCGAGAAGCGCAGCCGTACTTCGGTACGGCCGGTCCGCCGGTGCGGAGCATCGCAGATCGCCCCTGCAACGCGCAGCAGGTTTGCGCCGCCCCCACCACAAGGAGTTGGTGATGACTACGATCGTCGTTTTCAGTCACTTGCGCTGGGATTTCGTGTTCCAGCGGCCGCAGCACCTGCTGTCGCGCCTGGCGCAGCACTACCCGGTCCTGTTCGTCGAGGAGCCGGAATACGATGACGGCGCCGCGTTCATGCAACGATCCAGTCCGGCCCCGAACGTGACCGTGTGCCGCGCGCACACCCCGATCCACGCCGCCGGCTTCCACGACGAGCAGCTGCGCCTGCTGCAGCCGATGGTCGCGCAGCTGGCCCCGCCGGGCGAGGACGTCATCGCGTGGTTCTACACCCCGATGGCGCTGCCGCTGCTGCAAGCGCTGCAGCCGGCGCTGGTGGTCTACGATTGCATGGACGAGCTGGCATCGTTCAAGAATCCGCCCAAGCAGCTGCTGCAGCGCGAGAGCGCGCTGCTGAACCGGGCCGACCTGGTGTTCGCCGGCGGTCCCAGCCTGTACGAGGCGAAACGCCACCGGCACGCCAGCGTCCACTGTTTTCCGAGCAGCGTCGACGTGGTCCACTTCCAGCAGGCGCTCGACCGCGCGCGCGTCCATCCGCAGCAGGCGGCGATCCCGCATCCGCGCCTGGGATTCTACGGCGTGCTGGACGAGCGCTTCGACCCGGAACTGGTGGGCGAACTGGCCGATTCCCACCCGGAGTGGCAGATCGTGCTGGCCGGCCCGGTGGTCAAGATCGACCCGGCGCGCCTGCCGCGCCGGCCCAATATCCACTACCTGGGCCAGCAGCCGTATGCGGCGCTGCCCGAATTGCTGGCCGGCTGGGATGTGTGCCTGATGCCGTTCGCCATCAACGAGGCGACCCGCTTCATCAGCCCGACCAAGGTGCTCGAATACATGGCGGCCCGGTTGCCGATCGTCAGCACCCCGATCGCCGACGTCGCCAACCCGTACGGACACGTGGTGGCGATCGCCGGCAGCGCACGCGAATTCATCGCCGCCTGCGAGGCGGCCCTGGCGCAGACGCCGCAGCAGCGCCGCCACATGGTCGAGGCGATGGGCGCGATCGTCGCCGCTACGTCGTGGGACAACACGGCGCGGCAGATGGCCGAGCTGCTGGAATCGGCGCCGGCCCACGCGGACGCCGCGGCGGCCGGTACCGCGGCGGCCAGCGCTGCCGCATCCGCACAAGCGCTTCCGGGTGCCACGGGCGTATTCCATGCGGCCGGCACCGCAAACGCCGCCCATGCGGCCACATCCGCCGGTGCCGCCGCCGGCGCAACCGGGACGGCTGCGGAGGCTGCCCGCGCCAAGACCGCCGCCAAGTCCGCGTGATACGGCAACTGCCGTACCGCCTTGATCCCGCAGCATGACGCAGCACGATGTCGCAAGCGCAGCGTTAGGGCAGGCAGCGCATTTGTCGCGCATGGCCTGGCCAGCCGTGATGGTTCGGCGTCGTATCGACTGTAGGTGGCTCCTGGAAGTCGTAACGCAAAGCGATGGCGGGGGCGTGCGCTGTCCGGTATCCGTCGGCGCCGCCGGGCGATGCCGGACAGGATGCCATCCAGCGTCGCTCGCGCTCCTGCGGCGCTGCTCGAGCCTGTCAATGCTGGATCGTGCCGCCCACCAGTGCGACCCGGTCGCCGCTGCGGAAATCCGGCGTGCTGGCCACGGTGACGACCTGGGTGCTGCCGTCGTCCATGCGCAGCGTGACGCGGTAGCTGCGGTCGGCGCCGGACGAGCTGCCGGTGGCGCCGCCCGAACTGCTGCCCACGGACGTCGAGCCGCCTTCGGTGGCGCCGGCGCTGCCCTGGGTCGGCAGGACCTCGATGGCGGCCACGGTGGCGTTCGGGCTGGCGCTGGGCGTCATGGAGGCGCTGCCGCCCTGGTCCATGCTGCCGGAACTACTCGAGCTGCCGGAACTGCCCGAGCTGCCGGAACTACCTGCGCCCGCGCCACCCGAAGCAGACTGGTCATACCCTGACGTGCCGGAGGCGCCGGCGCTGCCCGACGATCCCGAGCCGGACTGGTCGTAGCCGGAGCTGCCCGAGCTTCCCGAACTTCCTGAACTTCCCGAACTCCCCGAGCTGCCGGAACTGCCCGAGCCGGCCCCGCCCGACGCGCCGGCCCCCGTACTCCCCGAGCCGGCGCTGCCGGTGCTGCCGGTGCCGCCGCCCCAGGCGGCCGAGCCGCTGGTGCCGGTGCCGGCGCCGGTGCCGGACATGCCACCGCTGGTGCCGCCGCTGCCGGTGCTGCCCGCGCTGCTGCTGCTACCGGCGGCGCTGCTGTCTTCCAGGCCGGTGGTGCCGCCGCCGCGCAGCGAATTGCACCCGGATAATCCAACCACCAGTGTCAGCAAGCCCGTCAACAGCACACTCTGGTGTTTTCGCTTCATGTTCGACTCCTTGTAATGGAAACGGTGTCAGGGTAGGTGCGCAGCGATTCCGCATGCCACTTTGGTAAGAGGCGTGTTTGGAATCGGCGTTCCAGCTGACTCGGGTTGAGCATGAGCCACATCAACAGGGAGATCGCGCCGGGGATTTTTGTCTATACTCCTCAATGCTCCTGTATCACGAACATCTTCGGCAGGGCCAGGCACAACAGCAATGCGGTCACCACCGCCGAGGCGCAGTCCACCGCCCAGTCGCGCACGTCGGCACCGCGGTAGGGGAAAAAGCTCTGCACGAATTCGTCGCCCGCGCCCATCGCGGCGATCACCAGCACGGCCTTGCATGCGCGTGCCGCCGGCGTGCCGCGCGACCCGAAGAACCACAACGCAGTCAGGATGGCGTATGCGGTCGAGTGCAGCACCGGGCCGGATGCATAGTGGCCGATGTCCGCCCGCGCGCCCGGGATCGAGCCGGCAACCAGGATGGCCAGGTACATCGTCACGGCACAACCGAGGATTGCCAGGCGCGCGCGCGGGTTCGAGAGAAGTGGAGATAGATGGGTATTCATGGCAGACCGGCAAGTGAAAACGGCCACCTTACCATGTGGAATGTATCGACGCATGCAGCGCGCTCATGGCGTCCGCCGGCGTGTTGCGATGACAGATGAGGACAGGGCCGCCCCGCACAACCAACGCACCCATCGTGTGGGCCGCCGGCCGGGGCGCAGCTTCCGGCGTCAGAGCGTGAGCGCGGGCGTGCCGTTCGAGTAATGGGCGTCGTAGCAGGTGGCGCAATCGGCGCAGAACAGATGGGCCATGCGCACCGACGATTGGCGCAACACCAGCTTCAGGTGGCTGGTCTGGCATTTGGGGCAGATCTCCCGGAGCGTGCCGAAAGATAGTACGTGAAGGGGCTGGCCTTCATCGTCAAGGTGGTCGACGACCATCCGCGGATTGAGTTCGCTGAGGACCAGGCAGCCCTCGGCGTCGTTGCGGCGGCGCGAGTTGTTTGGGTTGGGAGGCGGGGGTGGCGACATCGTCTCACGTAAAGTCATTGGACTGGCTCCATGGTTGATTGTCACTTTCCGCGCAGCAGTTTTCGAGATGCCCGAAACGCGAGGCGCGAAATTCATCATAGCGGAAACATGGGATCGTTCAAGCCCGAGTAGGCGGGTTTCGAGGCAGGCTGGAACGAATACTGCGGCAAGGATACGGAACAAAAAAATGCCCGCCTGACGCAGGACGGGCACAACCCAAGATCGGGCCAAGAGACACGGAATCCGGTGCGGTGTATCGCATTTTCATGCGGTACACCTTTCTGCGATCACGCATATCGGTTGCGTGTATGCAGATGAACTTAGTATAGGATCGGATTATGACTTCGGAATGACCTACCTCAAGAGAGTGCCAAATCGTTTGAGAACATCAACTGCCGGGTTCGATCCAAGGCGTTTTTGATACGTGAAACGAATCACAGTACCTCAAATCATCTATTGGACAAATCACGGTCTGTAGGGCACCCTGATGCTCCCATTATTTTGCCGTCCACGCCGTTCGAGGAGATTTTCATGCCGACTTACCGTTCCCGTACCACCACCCAGGGCCGCAACATGGCGGGCGCGCGCGCGCTGTGGCGCGCCACCGGCATGAAGGATGGCGATTTCGACAAGCCGATCGTCGCCGTGGTGAATTCGTTCACCCAGTTCGTGCCGGGCCACGTGCACCTGAAGGACCTGGGCCAGCTGGTGGCGCGCGAGATCGAGGCGGCCGGCGGCGTGGCCAAGGAATTCAATACCATCGCCGTCGACGACGGTATCGCCATGGGCCACGGCGGCATGCTGTACTCGCTGCCGTCGCGCGACCTGATCGCCGACTCGGTCGAGTACATGGTCAATGCCCACTGCGCCGATGCGATGGTGTGCATCTCCAACTGCGACAAGATCACGCCCGGCATGCTGATGGCGGCGATGCGCCTGAACATTCCGGTGGTGTTCGTCTCCGGCGGCCCGATGGAAGCCGGCAAGGTGGTCAAGGTCGTCAACAACGACCGCAAGGTCATCAAGCTCGACCTGATCGACGCCATGATCAAGGCCGGCGACGCCAGCGTGTCCGACGCCGACGTGGCCGAGGTCGAGCGCTCCGCCTGTCCCACCTGCGGTTCCTGTTCCGGCATGTTCACCGCCAACTCGATGAATTGCCTGACCGAGGCGCTCGGCCTGTCGCTGCCCGGCAACGGCACCATCGTCGCCACCCACGCCGACCGCAAGGAACTGTTCCTGCGCGCCGGCCGCCTGATCGTCGACCTGGCCAAGCGCCACTACGAGCAGGACGATTACTCGGTACTGCCGCGCTCGATCGCCACCAAGGCCGCGTTCGAGAACGCGATGGCGCTGGATGTGTCGATGGGCGGCTCCACCAACACCGTGCTGCACCTGCTGGCCGCGGCGCACGAGGCGCAGGTGGCGTTCACGATGGCCGACATCGACCGCATCTCGCGCCAGGTGCCGTGCCTGTGCAAGGTGGCGCCGATGACCGATAAATTCCACATCGAGGACGTGCACCGCGCCGGCGGCATCGTCGCGATCCTGGGCGAGCTGGCGCGCGCCGGCCTGCTGGACACCTCGCTGCCCAACGTGCACAGTCCGAGCCTGGCGGCGGCGATCGAGAAGTATGACATCCGCAAGAGCGACGATCCTGCCGTGCACCAGTTGTTCCGCGCCGCGCCGGGCGGCGTGCCGACGCAGGTGGCGTTCTCGCAATCCGAGCGCTACGAGCAGAACGACCTGGACCGCGCCGCCGGCTGTATCCGCGACCGCGAACACGCGTACTCGCAGGATGGTGGCCTGGCTGTCTTGTACGGCAACATCGCGGAAAAGGGCTGCATCGTCAAGACTGCCGGCGTCGACGAGAGCATCCTGAAATTCTCCGGCAAGGCGCGCGTGTTCGAGAGCCAGGATGCGGCGGTGGAAGCGATCCTGGGCGACACGGTGCACGCCGGCGACGTCGTCATCATCCGCTACGAAGGACCGAAGGGCGGCCCCGGCATGCAGGAAATGCTGTACCCGACCTCGTACATCAAGTCGAAGGGCCTGGGCAAGGCCTGCGCGCTGTTCACCGACGGCCGCTTTTCCGGCGGCTCCTCGGGCCTGGTGATCGGCCATGCCTCGCCGGAAGCGGCCGAAGGCGGCGCCATCGGGCTGGTGGAAGAGGGCGACGTCATCGACATCGACATCCCGGCGCGCACCATCGACCTGCGCGTGGATGCCGCCGAACTGGCGCAGCGGCGCGCGGCGATGGAGGACCGCGGCGTGCATGCCTGGCAGCCGGTTAACCGGGAACGGGTGGTGTCGCAGGCGTTGCAGGCGTATGCGGCGCTGACCACGTCGGCGGACCGGGGGGCGGTGCGGGATCTGTCGCAGTTGAAGCGCTGATACCATTCCATCAGCGTAACACCAGCGTCGTCCCCGCGCAGGCGGGGACCCATACTGCGCATCGGAATTCGATCTTTCAGAAAGCTCGCGGCTTGTCGAGGATTCGATGCTGGAGACGATGCATGGGTCTCCGCCTGCGCGGGGACGACGGCTATTCTGCTCGCGACACGAATTTTGTACCGATGCTGTTTAGCCCTGCAGACCAAGCAAAGACCAAAAAAAAGCCCGCTGTGAGCGGGCTTCAAACTATTTTCTTGGAGGAGAATAGTGGAGACGGATTCATTATGTTGCAGCGCAAGGTAAGCGTCCAATTTCGTTTTCAGATACCAGACATTCGCTCGCATGATAATGAACTCGACACTGCCTCCAATCAGTCCCTGACCGGCACCGTGTAATTGAGTGCCATCCGTCCGCCATCGGCGTACAGGGTCTGTCCCGTCATGTAGGCGGCGTCATCGCTGGCCAGGAAGGCGGCGATGGAGGCGATTTCTTCCGGTTCGCCGCAGCGGCCCAGCGGGGTGCGCGACAGGATCGTGTGGCGCGCCTCCGGGCTGCCCAGCACGGCCTTTTTCGCCAGCTCGGTGAGGATGGTGCCGGGGCCGATCGCATTCACGCGGATACCGTGCTGCGCCAGGCTGATCGCCGCCACCCGCGTCAGCTGGTTGACGCCGCCTTTCGAGATCACGTACGGCACCTGGTTCGGGATCGTCAGCTCGGCGTTCACGCTGGACATGTTGATGATGCACCCGCTGCTGCGCTTGACCATCTCGCGCGCCACTGCCTGGCTGCACAGGAACATCGATTTCAGGTTGATGCGCAGCACGCGGTCGAAGTCTTCCTCGGCCAGGTCGAGGAACTCGGCGGCGTGGGTCACGCCGGCATTGTTGACCAGGATGTCGACGTGGCCGAAGGCGGCCATGGTGGCGGCCAGCATGGCGTCGACGTCGGCCTTCTGGCTGACGTCGGCGCAGAAGAAGCGGGCATTGTCGCCCAGCGCCGCGGCGGCGTCCGCGCCCTCGGGACGGACGTCGACCAGCATCACGCGCGCGCCGTCGCGCACCAGGCGTGCGGCGCAGGCATGGCCGATGCCCTGGCTGGCGCCGGTGACGATGGCGACTTGGTTGGCGAGTTTCATGGCGGGATCCTGGTAGCGGTGGTTATCGAAGCCGCCATTCTACCGGGACGCCGTCCCGCAGTATGCGCCTACAGCATCAGCGGACCGTCGGGCAGTTCGTTGGCGCGCCTGCCGTCGGCCGGGAAATGCGCGCGCAGCAGCGCGTTGACCTGTTCCAGTGCCGCCAGCGTGGCGCCTTCGAAGTCGCCGCGCGCGAACCCGGCGGTCATGGTGGCGCAGATCGCCTGCCAGGTGGCGCCGTCGATGCGGCGGTCGATGCCGCGGTCGGCCACGATGTCGACCTTGCGGTCGGCCAGGTTGACGTAGATGAGGACGCCGCAATTGTCTTCGGTATCCCAGATGCCGTAGTCGGCGAACAGGGCCAGCGCGCGCTGGCGGTTGCTGACGCCGGCCCAGGCCAGCGCCACCGGCAGCGCCTTTTCCACCACCAGCCGGACTTCGCCGCGGTGAGTCAGTTCGCCGGCGCCGATGGCCTGGGCCAGGGCGGCCTGGGCCGCGGCCGGAAATGCGCGTTCGGCATCGGCGCGCGTGCTGAACCAGTGGCGCAGGGTGCGCCGCAGGCGATGAGGATGTTGATCGGACTGCCGCATCACCAGTCTCCCGAGGCGCCGCCGCCGTCGAAGCTGCCGCCGCCGCCGGAAAAGCCGCCCCCGTCGGAGAAGCCGCCGCTGGAAAAGCCGCCGGAAAAACCGCCGTCGCGTTGCCGCTCGTTTTCCAGGTTGCTCAGCACGTTGCCCAGCACGAAACCGGTGGTGGCGCTGTTCCAGCCGCTCCCCGGGTTGCCGCCGATGGCGCCGCCCATGCCGGGCCGCGCCAGGCGGCTGCCGCCGCGGCGCAGCAACGAGCGTACGAACACCACGCCGATCAGCAGGAAGAACACGATCCCGAGGATGCCGGGACCGCCGTCGTCTGCGCGCGCCGGCTGGCGCTGCGCTTGCTGCTGCGGCGCCGGGAATTTTTCCTGGTTCAGCAGCGTCGAGATGGCGCCCACGCCCGCCACCAGGCCGCCGTACCAATCCTGCTGGCGGAAGTGCGGGGCGATGGTGTCCTGCAGGATGCGCTTCGACTGGGCATCGGTGAGCACCCCTTGCACGCCGCGTCCGGCCTCGATGCGCAGGCGCCGCAGCGAGGAGGGATTGTCGCGCGCCACCAGCAGCAGCACGCCGTCGTCGATGCCCTTGCGTCCGAGCTTCCAGGCATCGGTCACGCGGAT
Source organism: Massilia forsythiae (assembly GCF_012849555.1). Lineage (NCBI taxonomy): Bacteria > Pseudomonadati > Pseudomonadota > Betaproteobacteria > Burkholderiales > Oxalobacteraceae > Massilia > Massilia forsythiae. The sequence goes on along the minus strand of NZ_CP051685.1, from coordinate 401,292 downwards.
GCCGTACTGCTCGATGGCTTCCGGTTCGGTGGACGCCACCAGCAGCACCGCGATCTGGCTGCCGGTCTGGCGTTCGTAGTCGGCCAGCACGCCTTCCAGGCTCTGGCGCTGCTGCACGGTCAGCATGCCGATCTCGTCGGTGACGCGCGCCTGCAGGGCCGGCACCGGACGCAGCCCCTGCGCCTGGACGCGGCCCGCCGGCAGCAGCGACACCAGCAGGCAAAGCAGCAGCAGCGCCGGCGCCGCCAGCAGCCCGCGCCACGGCAGGCGCAGCGCGGACAGCAACTGCGGCATTCCCGGCAGCGCCGGCCGAGTCGGGAGCGGCGCCTGCAGCCGCAACGGCACGCCGGTCATGGCTTACTTGCCGAAGTTGACGGTCGGCGCCGTCGAGATCGCGCGCTCGTTCTCGACCGTGAACGAGGGCTTGGCCTGGTAGCCGAACATCATCGCCGTCAGGTTGGTCGGGAAGCTGCGCACGGTGACGTTATAGTCCTGCACCGAGGCGATGTAGCGCTGGCGCGCCACGGTGATGCGGTTCTCGGTGCCTTCCAGCTGCGACTGCAGGTCGCGGAAACTGGTGTCGGCCTTGAGTTGCGGATAGTTCTCGGACACCGCCATCAGGCGCGACAGCGCGCCCGACAGTTCGCCCTGCACTTGCTGGAATTTCTGGAAGGCTTCCGGATTGTTCAGCACTTCCGGCGTGATCTGGAAACTGGTGGCGGCGGCGCGCGCGCGCGTGACGGCTTCCAGCGTATCCTTTTCGTGGGTGGCATAGCCCTTGACCGTGTTGACCAGGTTCGGGATCAGGTCGGCGCGGCGCTGGTACTGGTTCACCACTTCGCCCCAGGCGGCCTTGGTGGCTTCGTCCTTGGACTGGAACTGGTTGTAGCCGCAGCCCGAGAGCAGGGTGCTGGACAGGACCGCGGCCAGCAGCAGGCCGGACCAGCGCGTGATGAGGGATGGCTTCATGGAAAATCCGTAGCAAGTTGTCGAATGGTTAAAAATATACCCGAAACGGCAATCCGGCGGCGTACCGACATGCGGGTCACCGGCGCCGGCCGGCGAGCGCCGCCGGAGCGGCGCGCGCTACAATACCGGGTTTGCAACGATTGACGAGGCCCGCCGTGACTTTCATTACCAAGCTGAACGCCGCCTGGCGCAGCAACGATTCCCTGCTGTGCGTGGGGCTCGATCCCGACCTGCCGCGCCTGCCGGAACACCTGCGCCGCCAGCCGGACGGCATCGTGGCGTTCTGCAAGGCGATCATCGACGCCACCGCCGACCTGGCCTGCGCCTTCAAGCCGCAGATCGCCTATTTCGCGGCGCTAGGCGCGGAACGCCAGTTGGAAAAAGTGTGCGCCTGGCTGCGCGCGCGCCACCCGCACATTCCGCTGATCCTGGACGCCAAGCGCGGCGACATCGGCGCCACCGCGCACCAGTACGCGCGCGAAGCCTTCGAGCGCTACGGCGCCGACGCCGTCACCGTCAGCCCGTACATGGGCTTCGATTCGGTCGAGCCCTACATGGAATGGGAAGACCGCGGCGTGATCGTGCTGTGCCGCACCTCGAATGCGGGCGGCTCCGACCTGCAGTTCCTGGACGCCGGCGGCCGTCCGCTGTACCAGCACGTGGCACAACTGGTGGCCGACAAATGGAACCGCAACGGCCAGTGCGCGCTGGTGGTCGGCGCCACCTTCCCGGACGAGCTGGCGCAGGTGCGCAGCATCGTCGGCGACATGCCGCTGCTGGTGCCGGGCATCGGCGCCCAGGGCGGCGACATCGGCGCCACCGTGGCGGCGGGCCGCACGGCGGATGGCGCCGGCATGATGATCAATTCCTCGCGCGCGATCATCTATGCCGAGCCGCAGGACGACGAGGATTTCGCCGCCGCCGCCCGCCGCGTGGCGCGCGCGACGCGCGACGAGATCAACCGTTATCGCGGCTGATACGGCCGCGGCGAGCCATCGCGTGATGGCGCCGGCGTTTGCTTTCACGGACACGGTCGTGCATGCGGCGCGGCGGCATGTACGCCGCCGGTGCAGCCGGCCCGTCTGTCGATCCCGCCCGTCGATCAATACCGTCCCGGCGCGATCGACTCGGCGTAATCGTACAGGGCGCCCAGGATGTCCTCGGCGCGTTCGTCCGCCGTCTCGGACAAGGCATCGATCTCGCCGGACAACTGCTCGATCGTGCGCGCGCCGCCATCCCCATCGAACAGGCGCGCCGCGCGGTGCGCTTCCCACTCCTGCAGTTCCTCCTGGTTCAGCGTATCCGGGAAATTGCGTGCGCGATAACGGAACAGCAGCTCGCCCAGGCGCTGGTCGTCGAACGACGGCCGCAGCGTGCCCAGGCGTTCCGGCGTTTCCTCGCGCAGCGATTCCAGCTTGCGCCGGTCGTTGCTGGAGATAAAGCCGCCATACAGGTCTTCGTCGACGTCGGCCTTGAGCGCCGGCTCGCCGCGCTCGAATACCTGCTTCCACACCGGCGCCATGTCCGGCCCGGCGGCGGCGATGCGCGCATGCGCCAGGCTCTGCTCGATATCCAGCTGCCACTTGGCGGCGGTGGCGGGGGTCAAGGTGCGCAGGTTACCGACCACCATCGGCGATTTGTTCAGGTGCACGCTCTTGACCGGCAGGCGCGTCACGCCTTCCGGCAGGTCGGCGCTGCGCGTGAACATGCGCAGGCGGATCGTCTCGACGTCCAGGCCGAACAGTTCCGACGGATCGTGACGGCAATCCCACACCAGCACTTCGTTCTTGTTGGTCGGGTGCGAGGCGATCGGCCAGACGATGGCCAGGCAGCCGCGCTCGGCCGGGAACATGCCGGACACGTGCAGGAAGGGCAGGCGCGCCGCCCGGTCCAGGTGCAGGCCCATCTCGGCGGCGACCTTGTCCTTGCGGCGCAGTTCCAGGCAAAAGTCGAACAGCTTCGGCTGCTGCTTGCGGATCAGGCGCGCCAGCGCGATGGTGGCGCGCACGTCGGACAGCGCGTCGTGGGCGGCGTCGTGCTGCAGGCCGTTGGCGCGGGCCAGGTCTTCCAGGCGGAAGCTGGGCTTGCCATCCTCGCGCAGCGGCCATTCGATGCCTTCCGGGCGCAGCGCATAGGTCATGCGCACCACGTCGAGCAAGTCCCAGCGCCCGCAATGGTTTTGCCACTCGCGCGCGTACGGATCGATCAGGTTGCGCCAGAACAGGAAGCGCGTCACTTCGTCGTCGAAGCGGATCGTGTTGTAGCCGACGCCGATCGTGCCCGGCTCGCTGAAGGCGGCGCACACCGCGGCGGCGAATGCGTGTTCCGGCACGCCGTGTTCCAGGCAATGCTGCGGCGTGATGCCGGTGATCAGGCAGGACTGCGGATCGGGCAGGTAGTCGGGCGCCGGCTGGCAGTACAGCATGACCGGCTCGCCGATCTCGTTGAGCTCGGCATCGGTGCGGAGCGCGGCGAACTGTGCGGGACGATCGCGCCGCGGTTCGGCGCCGAAGGTTTCGTAGTCGTGCCAGAGGAAGGTATGGGTGTTCATGGGGCCCGGATGGATGGTGAGGCGCCATTCTACCCGCTGGCATCGACCGGCCCTAGCCGCCGCTCAATCGATTCCGGGGAACCAATTCGGACGACGGCCTGGAGCGCCGTCGTACCCCTGCCTCAGGTGCAGATGCGGTCGCGTCCTGCCGCCTTGGCGCGGTACAGCGCGGCGTCGGCCGCCGCGATCAGGGCATTCTCGTCCTGGCCCGGCGCCAGGCTGGCCAGCCCGAACGAACCCGTGACGTGCGGCAGCGGAAAGCGCATGTCGGGAAACACCACGGCTTCGCGCATGTTCTGGCACAGGCGCTCGGCCACGATCAGCGCGGCCGGCAGGGCGGTGTTCGGCAGGATCGCCATCATTTCCTCGCCGCCGTAGCGCACCGCGAAATCGGACGGGCGCAGGGCGGCGCGCACCACCTCGGCGGCGGTGCCCAGCGCATGGTCGCCGGTGATGTGGCCATGGCTGTCGTTGAAGCGCTTGAAGTGGTCGAGGTCGATCATCACCAGCGACAGCGGCGTGCCGTCGTGGCGCGCGCGCGCCACCAGCTTGGGCAGCATGTCGGCCAGCCAGGCGCGGTTGTACAGGCCGGTCAAGCCGTCGTTGAGCGACAGCTGGCGGTAGAACTCGCCCAGCTTCTGGCGCCGGCGCAGCAGCGCATTGGCGGCGCGGATGCGGAACGACAGCAGGCGCAGCAGGTTGCGCGCGACGGCGTTGTTCTGCTCCACCAGGTTCCACAGCGCGTCCGGGTCGATCACCAGCAGCTCGGTGTCTTCCAGCGCCGTCATGGTCGTCAGGTTGGCGGCCTCGTCCAGCACCGATTGCTCGCCCACGCTTTCGCCGGGCGCGATGCGGTCGATGGTGGCTTCGCCCATCGCGGTTTCGGCGGCCACGCCGAGCGCGCCGGCCAGCACGATGTACAGGCGCGCACGCACGCTGTCCTGCAGCTGGTCGCCCTGCGGCAAGCGCACCACCGGACAGGAAGCGAGCCCGTCCGCGACGGCCGGGGTGTCGGCGTCGCGGAACAATTGCAGGTCGCTGATGGTGTAGCGCGAGGCGCCGAAAGTGCCGAGTCGTTCCATCGAGGCTTTGTTAATTCCAATCGGAAATTAGTCATGACGATGACGCATGATACCCCATCGCATTCATCCGGGGTCTGGCGCACGATAGGCAGGAATGGTTCAATGGCGGCATGCACGATCCATCCCATTCCCTGCCGGCCTCGGGCGACGACCCGGCCGACGCGCTGGGCCGCCGCCACCGGCCCTTTCCCGGCGCGCGCATCGTCTCGCTGGTGCCGTCGATCACCGAACTGCTGTGCACGCTCGGCCTGGCCGGGCAGCTGGTCGGGCGCACCGGCTTCTGCATCCACCCGCGCGACATCCTCGCATCGATCCCGAAGGTAGGCGGCACCAAGGACGTCAACGTCGACAAGGTGCGCGCGCTGGCGCCGACCCACGTGGTGGTCAACATCGACGAAAACGACAAGCCGCTGGTCGAACGCCTGGCGGAATTCGTGCCGCACATCGTGGTCACGCATCCGAACACGCCGCGCGACAACCTGGCGCTGGCGCGCCTGATGGGGGCGGTGTTCTGCGTGGAGGAAGCCGCCGCGCGCTGGTGCGCCGCCTTCGAGCGGGAATACGCCGCGCTGCGCGCCTTGCGGCCTGGACCGCCGCGCACGGTGCTGTACTGCATCTGGCAGGATCCGTGGATGACGGTCTCGCAGGACACGTATATCGCCAGCATGCTGGCCGAGCTGGGATGGCGCGTGCCTGCGCTGCCGGACACGGCGCGCTATCCGCGCTTTAACTGGTCGGACGACTTGGTGGATGGATTGGATGCGGTGCTGCTGTCGACCGAGCCGCACCGCTTTACCGAACGGCATGCGGATGCGTTGGAAAGGCAGATCGGGATACCGGTGCTGCTGGTGGATGGGGAGATGATGTCGTGGTACGGCAGCCGCGCGCTGGAGGGATTGCGTTATCTGCGGCGCTTGCGCGGGATGCTGGAGGGGGAGGCGGATGCCGACGAGGATGGGCCGACGGCCTGATTTACCGTCGTCCCCGCGCAGGCGGGGACCCATAGTGAGCATCCAGAAAAGTCAGCTTGAAAGCAGCATGGTACTTCCTGGCTAACAAAGCCTGACATTCAGCATGGGTCCCCGCCTGCGCGGGGACGACGGCGCTATGTTGTCCCGGACCCGATAGAGTTAGTCCGTGACAACCCCAATCACGAATTGCTGGTCAGGTTCTTGTCGGCTTCCGGCTCCACGTCCGCGCTCATCGGCGCCGGTTCACGCAGCTTCTTGTCGTTCAGGCGGCCGAGGGCGCTGTCCAGCGCGCGCTTGAGCTTGTCGGCGGCGTTCGAGATCGACAGGTGCAGGTTGTCGGCGTGGGCATGCACCACCACCGGCGCGTAGCCGGAGACGCGCGCTTCCATCATGCAGTAGTTGCTGCCGTCGGCGTGTTTCTGGCTGTTTTCGTTGCTCAGGTGGACATCGACGCGGCGGATATGTTCGCCGAAACGGGAGATGCTCGATTCGACCGCGCTGCGGACGCGCTCGTCCAGGCCCTGGTGACGGTCGATGGTGTTATCGGTGTTGACGTTGATTTCCATAAGAGTGCTCCAAATGTGAACATTGTGGAAACAATCTTACACCTTTCGCCAAATAAGCCGCGTTCCGCTGGGAATGCTCGCGTCACGCGGCCTGCATCGGCGGCGCCGAGCGCCTCAGCCGGCCTTGCGCGCGGCCTCTTCGGCTTCGTGGTGCGGGAAGCGGTCCATGCGCGACAGCACCGGGAACAGCTTCATCCAGGTGCCGGTGACCACCAGCGTGGCGGCCCCGCCGAAGATGATGGCGCGCACCAGGCCGAACCAGCTGGCGGTCAGGCCCGATTCGAATTCGCCCAGTTCGTTGGAAGCGCCGATGAACACCGAATTGACGGCGCTGACGCGGCCGCGGATTTCGTCCGGCGTCTCGTACTGCACCAGCAGGTGGCGGATGTAGACGCTGACCATGTCGCCGGCGCCCATCAGGAACAGGGCGACCAGCGCCACCGGGAACAGGTGGGTCATGCCCATCACCACCGTGCCCAGCCCGAACAGGCCGACGCCGCCGAACATCCACAGGCCGACGCGCCTAGTGATCGGGAAGAAGGCCAGCGCGATCGAGCACAGCGCGGCGCCGGCGCCGGGCGCGGTGCGCAGCAGGCCCAGGCTGGTCGGTCCGGCGCCCAGCACGTCGTGCGCGTAGGCCGGCAGCAGGGCGGTGGCGCCGCCGAACAGCACCGCGAACAGGTCGAGCGAGATGGCGCCCAGCACGATCGGCCGGCTCCATACGAAGCGCAAGCCTTCCAGCAGCGTGTGCCAGCTGACCGGACCCTTGTTGAACGCCTGCGGCGCGCTCCTGGTGAGCGCCATCAGCAGCACCGACAGCGCCAGCAGGATGCTCGATACCATGTACACGAAGTTGGGGCCGAACGCGTACAGCAGGCCGCCCAGCACCGGGCCCGCGATCACGGCCACGTGGAAGGTCGACGAGCTGAGCGCCACCGCCTGCGAAAAGTCCTTGTTCGGCACCAGGTTGCGCAGCACCGCCTGCGAGGCCGGCATCATGAAGGCGCGCGCACTGCCGTACAGCACCAGGATCGCGAACACCGGCCACACCACCGTGCTGCCGGACAGCGTAAATGCCACCAGCAGCAGGCTGCACAGCAATTGCGTGGCCATGCACAGCAGGATGATGGTGCGGCGGTTGTGGGTGTCGGCCACGTGGCCGGCCCACAGGATCAGCAGCAGGAAGGGCGCGAACTGCGCCAGGCCGATCAGGCCGAGGTCGAACAGGCTGTGCGTGATCTGGTACACCTGCCAGCCCACCGCGACGCTCTGCATCTGGACCGCGAGGGTGCCCAGGAAGCGGGCGGAAAGGTAAAACGACAGGTTGCGGTTGCGCAGGACGCTCAAGCCGCCGGAAGGGGAGGTCGATGACATAGGGGAGGGCTAGGGGTTCCGGAAGGAATGCAACCCACATTGTGCCCGATGTCGGCGGATGGCGCAGTCATTACACCCGCAGGCGCGGGTGTAATGACATTGGCATCGCCCGGTGCGCCGCGTCGGGACAGCGCTCAGGACTGGGCCAGGTCGGCCTCGGTCGTGAACGCGTCGGCGTAGAACTCTTCCGCCGGCAGGCCGCAGCGCTGCACGTAGTCGCGCCGCGCCGAGTCGACCATGATGGGCGCGCCGCAGGCATACACCTGGTGGCCGGTGAGGTCGGGCAGGTCTTCGATCACGGCGGCGTGCACGTAGCCGCTGCGGCCGCGCCAGTCGTCGGCCGAGGTCGCGTCCGACACCACCGGCACATAGCGGAAATGCGGCAGCTCGCGTGCCCACTGCTCGCACAGTTCGTGCATGTACAGGTCCTGCGGCCGGCGTCCGCCCCAGTACAGCGACACCGGGCGCTCCGACTTCAGGTGGATCAGGTGTTCCACCAGCGCCTTGACCGGGGCGAAGCCGGTGCCCGAGGCCAGCAGCACGATCGGCTTGGTCGATTCCTCGCGCAGGAAGAAGGTGCCGAGCGGACCCTCGAAGCGCAGGATGTCGCGCTCCTTCATGGTGCCGAACACGTGGTCGGTGAACACGCCGCCCGGCAGGTGGCGGATGTGCAGTTCGAGCGGGCCGCTGAACGAAGGCGCGTTGGCGATGCTGTAGGCGCGCCGCTTGCCGTCCTTGAGCAGGAATTCGATGTACTGGCCGGCGCGGTAGGCCAGCGCCTCGTTGGCCGGCAGTTGCAGCGACACCAGCGCGACGTCCGGCGCCGCGCGCACGATGGCGGCGACCCGGGTCGGCATCTTGCGCACCGGGTACTCGGTGCTGCCGCCGACCTCGCGCGCCTCGATCACCAGGTCGCCCTCGGCCACCGCGCAGCAGAACAGCGCATAGCCCTGCAGCTTTTCCTGATCGGACAGGGCGCGCTGCTGGTGCGGCTTGTGCTGCACCGCGCCCTCGACGACCTTGCCCTTGCAGGAACCGCAGGCGCCGTTCTTGCAGCCGTACGGCAGGCCGATGCCGGAGCGGATCGCGGCCGCGAGCACGGTTTCGTCCTGCTCGCAGTCATAATGGTGGCCACTGGGCTGGACAGTGATCTGGAACGTCATGGAATCCTCGAATGAATACAAATAAGAATGTCAGGTTTTACAAGCCGCGCCTGCTGGTCGTGGGCTGCGGCGATGTCGGCATGCGCCTGCTGCCGTGGGTGACGCGGCGCTTTCGCGTGTTTGCCGTCACCAGCCAGCCGGAGCGCCGCGCCGAGCTGCGCGCCGCCGGCGCCATCCCCATCGTTGCCGACCTCGACCGGCCGCGCACCCTGGCGCGCCTGCGCGGCCTGGCGCAGCACGTGGTGCACCTGGCGCCGCCGCAGCAGCAGGGGGAGCTGGATGTGCGCACGCGAAATTTGACCGCCATTCTACCCGAGGGCGCGCGCGTGGTTTATATAAGTACGACCGGCGTCTACGGCGACCGTGGCGGCGCCTTGACGGACGAGAGCGCGCCGCGCCGGCCGCGCAACGCCAGGGCGCGGCGCCGGGTCGACGCCGAGCAGGTTTTGCGCGCCTGGGCACTGGCCGCGCGCGGCAGCGTGGCGATCCTGCGCGCGCCCGGCATCTACGCCGCCGACCGCCTGCCGCTGGAACGCCTGCGGCGCGCCACGCCGGCGCTGGCGCACGACGAGGACGTGTACACCAATCATATCCACGCCGACGACCTGGCCTACCTGGCGTTCCTGGCGCTGTTCCGCGGCGGCGCCGGGCGCGCCTACAACGCCTGCGACGACACGCGCATGAAGATGGGCGAGTACTTCGATGCCGTGGCCGACGCCTTCGGCATGGCGCGCGCGCCGCGGGTGTCGCGCGCCGAGCTGGAGCGGACGGTGTCGGCCATGCAGTTGTCGTTCATGTCGGAGTCGCGCCGGCTGGTGAACGGGCGTATCAAGCGCGAACTGGGGGCGCGCTTGCGGTATCCGCGGGTGGAGGTGGCGCTGCAGGGGGCGAAAAATCCGTCTCTTGAAGGAGGGATGGAACAGATCAGGCAACAACAGGCGTCATGAAATGCAATATCGATGCATGACGCCTCGATGCCTTAGTTGGATCCGGATTTTGGGATGGTAGCGTTGTTCAAGTCTCTTTTTTCGATATGTGGGCCAGCACAGAACGCCGTTTGCGCATGCGGACCTGCACAAAACGCCATGGCAGTATTGGGGCCGCTGTGTGCATGGGAAGGTGACGTATGGATGTGTGGACCGGCACAGAACGCGGTTTTTACATGTGGTCCGGCACAAAAAGCAGTAGCGGCATCGAGCGTTCTGTCGGTCGTGGCTGGAAGGGCACGTCCGTGCGGCCCGGCGCAGAATGCCAGTTCGGCATGTGGTCCCGCGCAAAACGCGGTATCGGCGTTTACGCGAACCGGTTGATTTGAATTATGCGGTCCTGCACAGAATGCTGTTTCTGCATGGGGGCCGGCACAAAATGCCGCTGCTTGAGTTGCTGCGTCAGTGACTTCCGGCTTGATATACGCTTCGCCGAATGTCATTTCATATAACACACGCATCCGTTCTCCGCTGTCGACACGGAATTGGATATCGTTCCCACTACGCAGGCCGACGTATGGATAGTGATGCAGGAAATAGCCGAATACCTTTTCGCAATCGAGTGCATATTTCATCGTGTCTAGAATATGGTAATGCCAGAAGGTATCAATATCCATCAGCGGTGAAGTGTCTTCGTCAGGGTACATCTTCATCAGGCACAGAAATCGGCGATATTCTTTTTCGACCGAGTCCGTTTTTTTCTGACTCCAGCCTTCGCCTGACTCGGCGTGCATGAGCTTGAACTTGATCCGATCAAGGTCGATTTCCATAACTGCCGCGAATACCGTCTGAAAAAAAATGTTCTCACTCATTTGGTTTCCTCATCGATAGTTAATTCGTGAATTTTCTGCCAACAGTTGTCCTCTCTGGATTAATTTCGATCTATCCGTCTTAGCTTTAAAAAAGCACTAAATTTATGTCATTAAAGCTAAAATTTTGTTAACAGAAGGTTTTCTAAATTTAACTGATCCATTCGCATGCTAGAGCTGGCGATGAAGAGAGTTGTCAAAGATCTGATAGTGTGGTTTAGTGTGCATCGATAACGGTACCTAAGCATTCTGAATATTTGTTTAAGACATTGGCAATAAAAAGCCCGTCTTATGAGGACGGGCTGGGTTAATACAGTAAAACTGTAGCAATGAATCGGAAAATTCTTATGTCGTTGAGTCACAAATTCCCGGTGCTATTGTTTGGAAGATGATGACTTTTATAAATCATTTGTTGTTTCGTGACACGGAATTACGATATTGCAGTCAAGCGATCAGATGTTCCTTATGGGTGGGCCTTTTTCCGATGTGCGGGCCGGCGCAGTAAGCAGTATCTCCGCTGACAGCGCCGTCGCCGCGTGCAGCCAGCTTGCCGATGTGCGGACCGGCGCAGTAGGCAGTATCTCCGCTGACGGCGCCGTCGCCGAGTGCGACCACTTTGCCGATATGCGGACTGGCACAGTAGGCGGTGCCGCCGCTGACGGCACCGTCGCCGCGTGCGGCCAGCTTGCCGATATGCGGACCGGCACAGTAGGCGGTGCCGCCGCTGACGGCACCGTCGCCGCGTGCGGCCAGCTTGCCGATGTGAGGACCGGCGCAGTAGGCGGTGTCGCCGCTGACGGCGCTGTCGCCGCTTGCGGCCAGCTTGCCGATGTGAGGACCGGCGCAGTAGGCGGTGTCGCCGCTGACGGCGCTGTCGCCGCTTGCGGCTAGCTTGCCGATGTGTGGACCGGCGCAGTAGGCGGTGTCGCCGCTGACGGCGCTGTCGCCGCTTGCGGCCAGCTTGCCGATGTGTGGACCGGCGCAGTAGGCGGTGTCGCCGCTGACAGCACCGTCGCCATGAGTAGGCATTGCACTGATATGCGGGCCTGCGCAGTATGCGGCGGCACGGTTATCTGCACGCGCACCCGGATAATCTTCGCCGAAGGTCGCTTCGTACAACGTGCGCATGCGCTCGCCGCTGTCGACGCGGAACTGTTCGTCATCATCGCCGCGCATACCGACATACGGGTAGTGATGCAGAAAATAACCGAAGAACTGCTGGCAGTCGGCGGCATACTTCATCGTATCGAGGATGTGGTAGTGCCAGAACGTGTCCACATCGACGAGCGGAGCAGTATCTTCGTCAGGGTACATTTTCATCACACACAGGAAACGGCGATATTCTTTTTCCACCGCTGCCGTCTTTTCCAGGCTCCAGCCTTCTCCGGACTCGACATGCATCAGTTTGCTTTTGATCGGTTCCAGATCGAGTTCCATTGTTGCTTTAAACAGGTTATTCGCGTTCATGGTCATCCTCATTTTGTAGTGAGCTGCTTTATGTACTGCTTCCCTAGTTATTGGTACTGCAAATCCTCGTACGAATGTCCACAATAATGTAGTTACCCTCCATTTCTGCCGCTTTTATCAGAAGTGCTTCGAAAATCCGACTGTAAGTAACCTTGATGGTCTGTAGTCTCGCTCTATTTTCCATAAAACGTTCTCCTTCAGTTATCAAGAAAATTGTATGCGGATTTTCAAGTTCCTTTGAGGAAGCACAGATTTTTGCTGACCTGTGTTACCTGTAGTCAATTTAATGTAGGCAACAATTGGGCAGCTTGCGCTACGTCAATTTTCGAGAAAGTGTTATTCGAGCGCTACACGGGGGCGTGAAAATCGTGGCAGGCGACGCCGTAGGCACGGCGTTGCCGGAAGGGATACAGCAAGGAAGTAAACTTCAGATAACTGCCGAACCGACCGAACGTTCGTTTTGTTCTGGAATAGTAGTTGGAAAAGGGTCTGACACGGGTGCTGATACCATCACGGTGGTCCCACCGGCAGGTTCGCTGAATACTGCACAAGTGCCGCCGAGGATCAATACGCGCTCTTCAATGCCGACCAGTCCGAAAGAACCGTATTTATTGCGTCCTCCAGGGGGCAGGCCGCAGCCGTTATCCCTCACAGTCATCGACAGCCACCCGCTGGTCAGTCTCAAATCGACCACTACTCTGGTTGCGTTCGCATGTCGCACGATATTCGTAAGCGATTCTTGTAATATGCGAAAAAAAGCGGTGGCACAGTGATCAGGCAAGGAAATTTCGCCGTGCTCATCATTTACTTCGCATCGAATACCGGTGCGGCGCTGGAACTGGTTGACTTGCCATTCGACGGCGGCTGACAATCCCAGGTCGAGCACAGTTGGACGCAAATCGTTGATGATCTGGCGAACACTCTTGATTGTGGTGTCGATCTGTATGAGAGTTGCTCGAGCCCTCTTGTGGAGCAGTCTCTGAGTGCCTTTTGTGCGCGAGGACAGCATTTCTGCTTCGATGCGTAGTGCCAGCAAATTCTGACCCAGGTCGTCATGAATTTCCCGAGCAATCCGTTTCCGTTCCAATTCTTTGATTTGATAGGCGTGGTCGGCCAGGCGGCGTAATTTTTGATGAGAGAGCTGCAGTTTGTTTTGACTTTCACGTAACTCGCTGGTCATCTCCTGGGCCAATACCAGTGCGGCTCGGCGCGATGACGTCAGCATGCGCAGCAATGCATACAACAGCATGGACCCTATGAACCCGAACGACATCACCATTTTCGGGTAGTAGTCATCGAAATCGGTGTGCAGAGCATACTTTGGCACGCTGTAGACGATCTTCCATGGACGGCCATTGAAGTCCAAAGGCAGCGTGGTAAAAAACATGTCCGTACCGCGGTCGAGGGGTGGCGTGGGATCGTTTATGCTTCCCCGGCTATCGAACAATGCCAGCGGGTGATCTGTAATCTCTCTTCCATTGATGTCGAAACCATTTCCGACATCATAGAGTGTCATCCGTACGCCTGAAATAGGAATTTCATCGATCACGCCATGCAGCAATTTGGGGAGGCTAACCGCGATTCCGAGGGATCCCATGTAAGCGGCACGGCGTTGTTCGATCGTTCCAGTCGGCGCGCCGAAGCGATAGACCGGCATGCGTATCCCCAGGTGTGCATCGTTTGGTTTGGAAAGAACGGGAATCGGCGTGCCTGTCGCATGTATCGTGCCGTCATCGCGCTCCTGGATCAGGCGCTTGCCGAAAAAGCGATTGGCCATCAGGTCGGTTCCGTAATGACCTGTGCTGAATAAATCCGGCTCAATATATGAAATGATCAGGTAGGCAGTGCGCGGACCGGGAGGAGAAACATCCAATGGCGGCGGTGCTTTCAAGTAGCCGTGCATCTCATTGCGCAACTCGGCCATGAAAGCCGGACGCTGGCGCTCGGTGACGTAAAAGGCGAAATTCACACCCGCGATCGCAGGAAAATTCTTCTCCAGTTGTAGTCCATGCACGTATTCGTGAAAGTAACGATGCGTGGGTTTTTCCAGGCTTTGCAGCATACTGGCGGTCCCGCGTAGCAGGTCGGTATATGACTTGACACGTACGCTGACCACGCTCTGCGCATACTTCACGTGGTTGTTGAAACGTTCCTGAGCATCGCTTTCGATCGATCGCTGGGTAAAAATGTATAGCGAACTACCGATCAGTGAGGACACCACTGCACCAACCCAGAACGAGATGCGGGTAATCGAAAACGCATCACGCAGCACGGACGGCATGGCAACTCCCGGAAACATTATCGCGGCAATGGATGCCGGAAAAGGGGATTAACTCCCTGCAACTTACGCATTTACGGTAAGCAGCGAACCTAGCAGGTTGGAGAGTTGTGTACGATCAAAGATCGGAAGCCGCTGCAGTTGTTGTACAACAGAAATAAGGCATGGCAACGAGCGTAAAAAAGCCCGATGCATCCTCTGCATCGGGCTTCGGTTTCCCGTCCAAGGCAACCGGGTCTCACTTGCCCCAGCTATCCTTCAAGGTCGTCACCCGGTTGAACACCGGCTTGCCCGCCACCGAATCCACACGGTCGGCCACGAAGTAACCGTGGCGCTCGAACTGGAAGCGCTGGTCGGCCGCGGCATCCTGCAAGCCCGGTTCGACGAAGGCGTTCACGGTTTCCAGCGCGTTCGGGTTCAGCGCGCTCATGAAATCCTTGCCGCCGGCATCCGGTTGCGCTTCCAGGAACAGGCGGTCGTACAGGCGCACCTCGGCGGCCAGCGCGTGCGAGGCGCTGACCCAGGTGATGTTGCCCTTGACCTTGTAGTTGTCGGCGCCGGGCGTGCCCGATTTCGAGTCCGGGAAATAGTTCACGTGCACGGCGGTGACGTTGCCGTGCTCGTCCTTGTCGAAGCCGGTGCACTCGGCCACGAAGCCGTATTTCAGGCGCACGCGCGCGCCCGGCTTGTCGGCGCTCGGCGGCGTGAAGCGGAAGTAGCCCTTGGTGGGGGTTTCCATGAAGTCTTCTTGCTCGATCCACAGTTCCCTGGTGAACGGGAAGGAGCGGGTGCCCCATTCCGGATGGTGCGGGTGGACCGGGGCGTTGCACTCGACCGTGTCGCCTTCCGGGAAATTGTCGACGATCAGCTTCAATGGACGCAGCACGGCGATCGCGCGCGGCGCCTTCGGGTCGAGGTCGTCGCGCAGCGCGCCTTCCAGCGTGCTCATGTCGATCCAGCCGTCGGCCTTCGAAACGCCGATGCGCTCGCAGAACAGCTGGATCGCTTCCGGCGTGTAGCCGCGGCGGCGCAGGCCGACGATGGTCGGCATGCGCGGGTCGTCCCAGCCGGCGACGACGCCGTCGTCCACCAGCTGGCGCAGCTTGCGCTTGGAGGTAACGACGTAGGTCAAGTTCAGGCGCGAGAATTCGTACTGGCGCGGCACCGGACGCGTGAAGAAGCCGCCCTCGGCCAGGGTCTCGACCAGCCAGTCGTAGAACGGGCGGTGGTCGGTGAATTCCAGCGTGCACAGCGAGTGGGTGATGTCTTCCAGCGCATCCGAGATCGGGTGCGTGTAGTCGTACATCGGGTAGATGCACCACTCGTCGCCGGTGCGGTGGTGGTGCGCGTGGCGGATGCGATACAGCGCCGGGTCGCGGTTGGTCATGATCGGCGAGGCCATCGCATCCTCGCTCATCTTGGCGCGCAGGATGTGTTCGCCGTCCTTGTACTTGCCGGCCTTCATGTCGCGGAACAATTGCAGCGACTCGTCCGCCGGACGGTCGCGGAACGGCGAGTTGGTGCCCGGCGTGCCGAAGTTGCCGCGGTTTTTCGCCATCTCCTCGGCGCTCTGGCTGTCGACGTAGGCCTTGCCGGTCTTGATCAGGTACTCGGCCATCTCGTACAGCTTGCCGAAGTAGTCGCTGGCGTAGTGCAGGTATTCCTGGCCGCCTTGCTCCCACGAAAAGCCGAGCCACTTGACGCTGTCCATGATCGTGTCGACGTATTCCTGGTCTTCCTTTTCCGGATTGGTGTCGTCGAAACGCAGGTGGCAGCGGCCCTGGTAGTCGCGCGCCAGGCCGAAGTTCAGGCAGATCGACTTGGCGTGGCCGACGTGCAGGTAGCCGTTCGGCTCCGGCGGGAAGCGGGTGATGACCGAAGGCATGCCGGGGCGGCTGTGGGTGCCGGCGGCCAGGTCGGCGTCGACGATCGACCGCACGAAATTCGAAGACGGCGCCGCCGACGGGCTGGGCGCCGCGGAGTTCTTGTCGTTGCTCATGGAAACTAGTTTTAGATGGGTAAGATTCCTGGCATTTTACCGTAGAAGGGACGGCATCGGGCCGCTGTGTGGGGAGGCGCACGGTCGGCCCGATATGGCCGGCGCATAGTCGGGTCGAGGCTGCGCTTCGCCCGCGCATTGTTTGTAATCGGGCGTTGTGTAGGATAATCGCGGTTTGCCATTTTTTCGGCATCAGGCTGGAGACTTCCAAGTGGAAAATTTATACGCGATCCTCGGCGTCGCGCCGAACGCCACCGACGACGACATCAAGAAGGTTTATCGCTCGCTGGCGATGCGCTATCACCCGGACCGGAATCAGGCGCCGGGCGCGGAAGCGCGTTTCAAGGCGGTCACCAAGGCCTACGAGATCCTGTCCGACCGCGCCAAGCGCGAGGAATACAACCAGAGCGTCAATCACCGCATCGTGCTGGATGCGGAAGGGGAGGCGTTCGAATTGTGGCGCTCCCTGTTCGCGCTGAACGGCGTGAACCTGCATGCCTGAACAGCCGGTATATCAACGAATACAAATAGATCACCATGAAAAAAGTACACCCCGAATTCGCCTTTCAATCGCGTGAACTGGAAGGCCAGATCGACGGCACCCTGGGCGATCCGCCCAACCGCAAGAACTACGACATGATGGTGCAGGCCCTGGTATCCGAATACGCGGACGGCCACGGCCTGGACGACGTCAACATGATGGCCTTCGCGCTGGTCGACAAGATCCGCTTCACCGACCCGAAAGGCCTGGCGCGCGAAGCGCTGGACTACGAAGGCAACGGCGATCCGGCGCGCGTGTTCGCCATGGCCAATTGCGACGGCAACGGCGGCGATGAGGAAGGCGAGGGCAAGGCGATGTACGCGTCGATCTGCGAGAACCACCCGGAACTGGCGCGCCAGGCCATCGTCACCGCCTTTTTGTACAAGAACCAGGCGCGCTGGGAAGACGACGACCAGTCGCTCGACCAGCTGGCCAAGGGCGACGAGGGCGACGACGACGACCTGGACGAAGGCGCGGCAGGCGACGACTTCACCCATCTGTTCGACCAGGACGGAGGCGAGCGCGAATGAGCGACGACAACAAAGCCAACCTGCCGGCGCTGACGAAGCAGGTCAGCGAACTGGTGCTGGCCGGCTCGCTGCAGCATGCCGAGGAAGCGTTTTCGCAGGCCGCCGACGAACACGGCGACTATGCGGTGGCCGAGGTGCTGTCGACCCTGCCGCCGCAGGTCACCGCGCTGCACCTGGCCGGCTTCGACGGCGCCAAGACCTCGCTGGCGACGCTGCTGGTGCCGCCCAAGGCCTGGGCCGAAAGCCTGGCCTACCTGGCCGCGACCTGGCCGGACAACATGATCGAGGACGATCCCGAGCGCATCGCCGAGAACCTGTTCAACCACATCCACGGCGTGGTCTACGCCAACGACGACGAGGAGCGCCGCCACGAGCTGCTGGAGGCGGCGTCGAGCACCGACCATGGCGCCACCGCGTTCGCGATCCTGTGGTCGCTGGCGCCGCGCGAGATCCTGGAAGTGGCCGGCGAGATCAACAACCGCGGCCCGCACATCAACGTGCACACGACGTCGGACAGCGACATCGTGCCGCTGGCGGTCGACCTGGCCAAGGCCAGCGAGGACGGCTGGCAGCGCTCGCTGCTGGAATTGTTCCCGGAATACCGCAACACCGCCGACCTGGCCGATGTCGAGCTGCCGGACGATCCGGACGAGGAACCGGAATTCCAGCAGCGCGGCACGCGCGAACTGCTGTACCGCCTGCGCAAGCAGGTGCCGTCGGTGCGCACCACGCCCAAGCGCAGCACGCGCCGCAGCCTGGGTTCGGACATCTTCTCGTGAGCGGGGGCCAGGCAACGATGCTGCCGTCGATCGTCATCGAGAAGCTGCCGCGGCTGGTGCGCGCGATCCGCCTGCTGCCGGCCAAGGCCAGCGCCGACGAGGCCGCGGCGCTGGCCGACGAACTGGCCGGCATCACCGCGATGGTGGCCGAGAAGTTCACCAACGACCGCACCGCCGAGGGCATCCAGCGCGCCCAGCTGCTGACCGTGGGCGGCATGTCGCTCGGGCTGGAATACCTGGTCGGCGACGAGGAAGAGGACGTGGGCGACGAAGCCGCCATCCGGGTACTGGTCGGCGAGGGCGCCGAGCTGGTGTTCCAGCAGGGCTTCCGGCTGGTGCGCGAACTGGCGGCGCTGCCGGAAGACACGCTGGTCGGCGAATACGACAAGGACCCGGTGTACGCGCAGCGGCGTTTGAAGGAACTGTTCGTCGACCTGTGCTACGCCGAGCCGACCGAGACCTGGTCCGGCTACGAGCGCTACCTGGGCCAGCTGAAGCAGCGCGAAGGCGTGCAGGCGATCGTGCGCGCCGCCGAATGGCTGCGCCGCAGCCACTGGGACGGCGCGGTCAAGGACCCGGACCTGAACGCCGAGGGCGTGATCGCGCTGGCGGCGGTGTTCGCGATCGAGGGCGGCGGGCGCATCGTGGCGCGCACCGGGCACAAGGAGTTCGAGCGCTTCGTGGCCACCGTGCGCAAGACGCGGCCGGACTTCGAGGCCGGCTGGGCGGCGTTCCTGGAGCGCCTGCCGACGGCGCACCGGGCGGTGGTGGCCGAACGCATCGCCGGCCTGCGCGACGGCGCGCTGGTGCGCAACATCGCCGGGACGATGCCGGTGCAGCAGCTGTTCGTCGAGCTGGAAAACTACGCCGGTTCCGAGATCGACGCCGAGTACCCGTGACGTCGACGCCGGGTGGACGGATTTTCGTCCATCCGGCGTCCGACCGGCACGTCGCCCGAACGGGCCGTATGGACATGCCCAGTCATGATTGCGGCTATCATGACCCGCATCGACCCGGGACTTTCCATGCCTCACACTCGCATCGCCGCCGGCAGCGCGGACTTCAAACGCATCAACCGCGCCATGGTGTTCGGCGGCTTTTCCACCTTCGCATTGCTGTACTGCGTGCAGCCGCTGATGCCGCTGCTGTCGCACGATTTCGCCTTGACGCCCGCCCAGAGCAGCCTGGCGCTGTCGGTCGCCACCGGCGCGCTGGCGGTGTCGCTGCTGGCGTCCAGCGTGGTGTCCGAAAAATACGGCCGCAAGCCCCTGATGGCGGCCTCGATGTTCGCCGGCGGCGTCCTGACGCTGCTGGCCGCCTTCGCCCGGGACTTCGGCCAGTTGCTGGTGCTGCGCTTCCTGCTCGGCCTGCTGCTGGGCGGGATGCCGGCGCTGGCGATGGCCTACCTGAGCGAAGAGATCGACGGCCCCTCGCTGGGCCATTCGATGGGCCTGTACATCGGCGGCAGCGCCTTCGGCGGCATGGCGGGGCGGGTGCTGGCCTCGGTGATCAGCGATTTCTGGGACTGGCGCGTGGCGGTCGGCGCCATGGGCGTGGCCGGGCTGTACGCGGCCTTCGAATTCAACCGCAGCCTGCCGGCCTCGCGCAACTGGCATGCGGGGCAGGGCGGCTGGCGCGCGCTGGTCAACGGCACCGCGCGCCACATGGGCGACGCCGGACTGCCGTGGCTGTTTTCCCTGTCCTTCCTGCTGATGGGCTGCTTCGTCAGCCTGTACAACTACATCGGCTACCGCCTGCTGGCGCCGCCGTTCGCGCTGCGCCAGAGCGCGGTCGGGGCGCTTTCGGTGCTGTACCTGCTCGGCATCTTCAGCTCGGTCTGGGCCGGCAAGCTGGCCGACCGCCTGGGCCGGCGCAACGTGCTGTGGCTGGTGATGCTGGCGATGTTCGCCGGCCTGCTGCTGACGCTGCTGCCGTCAATGCCGGCGATCGTGGTCGGCGTCGGCCTGTTCACCTTCGGCTTCTTCGCCTCGCACTCGGTGGCCAGCAGCTGGGTCGGCCGGCGCGCACGAGCGCCGCAGGCGCTGGCGTCGGCGCTGTACCTGTTCTTCTACTACCTCGGGTCGAGCGTGGTCGGCTGGCTGGCCGGCGTGGTGTGGGCGCACGGCGGCTGGAGCGGCGTGGTGGCGCTGCTGGGGGTGATCCTGGGTGCGGCGCTGCTGGTGGCCTTGCGGCTGCGCGGGTTGGCGCCGCTGCCGGCGAATGTGGCGGGGAGTGCGGCGAGCCAGGTGTAGGTTGGCGCGAGGTTGGTGCGTGGGCGGCTGCGATAGGCGGCTGCAATAGGCGTTTTGCCGGCAGCCGCGATTGCCACCAGCAGATGCGCGTCGTCCCCGCGCAGGCGGGGACCCATGCTGAGTTTCCAGAATCGATCATCTGGAAAAATCAGCGTCACTTCCAGTGTATCGAATTCTGTTGCTGTGCATGGGTCCCCGCCTGCGCGGGGACGACGGTTCAGGTTGCGCGGCCCTCATTCGAGCCGGTTGCAAGCGCACGATTACTTTTCTACTTTGAGCTTTTTCGCCGCCTCCCTGTACTTCGCCGCGTTCGGCGCGTCGGTCCACTTCGGCGCCGTACGGTCGTTGGCGATGCGCAGCAGGCCGGCCGCGACGGTGCGGTCGATGCGCGCCATGTTGTCGTAGTCGACCTTTTGCCAGTCGTCGTCCTTGCCATGGTAGTCCGGGAAGGCGTACGCCACCGACAGCGTGTGCGCCGGCACGCCGGCGTCGGCCAGCGACTGGTTGTCGCTGTGGGCAAAATAACGGTCGCTGTTTTCCTTGTGCTTCCACAGCGTCACGCCGAAGCGCTTGCCGGCGCGCTGCAGCGCGGCGGGGACGGTCGAGTAGTCGAAGCCGGTGAGGTTGGCGGTGCGCAGGCGCGTGCCTTCGTTGTCGTCGGTGCGGCCGATCTGTTCCAGGTTGATGTCGGCCACCGTGTCCTTGAACGGGAACAGCGGGTGCTTGCCGTAGTGGCGCGAGCCGACCAGCCCGAGCTCTTCACCGAAGAAGGTCATGAAGACCATGCTGCGGCGCGGCCGCTTGCTGTCCGCCGCCAGCGCCGCCGCGATCTCGATCACGGATACCGTGCCGCTGCCGTCGTCGTTGGCGCCGTTGTAGATGTCGCCGTTGCGGATGCCGAGGTGATCGTAGTGCGCCGTCAGCATGACGTAGGTGTTCTTCAGCACCGGGTCGGACCCGCGCAGCACGCCGGCCACGTTGCGCAGCCTGACCGTGCGCGTGCCCGGTGCCGGCACCGTCACGGATGCGCTGGCGCCGGGCGCGCCCAGCGCGGCCGCGGCGTCGGCGCCGTAGACCGTCAGCATGCGCTGCATGCCGCCTGCGGGTGTGGCGCCGTCTTCCTCCACCAGCCAGCCGTTGACGCCGCTGCCGGACTGCTTGCCGGCGTCGACCAGCACCAGCAGCGCCGGCTTGCCCTTGAACTTGCCCAGGTCGGCATAGGCGGCGCGGCGGTCGGCCGGCATGGCCAGCACCAGCAGCTTGCCGTCGGCGCGCGCCGCATCCGCCATCGCCTCGGCCCAGAGCATCGACACCACCGGCACGTCCTGCAAGGCCAGGGCGTCGCGCAGGCGCAGGTCGACCGCGCCGGCCGGGATCGGCACGGCACGGCCGCCGGCCTGCACCGTGAAGCTGAACCGGGTCATGTCGCGCTCGGCGTATTGCCGCTCCGAGGTCTGGAAGTAGCCGTCGTCGCCGGCCGGTTCCAGGCCGGCGCGGCGGAACTGGGCGGCGATGTATTCGGCCGCCAGGTCCTGGCCGCGCGAGGGCGTGCCGCGTCCTTCGAGCAGGTCGGACGCGAGAAAGGACAGGTGGCCGCGCAGCGATTGCGCGCTGATGCGGGCGGCGACGGCATCGATGGACTGGGCGCCGGCGCTGGCGGCCGGCAGCGGCAGGGAAGCGGCGAGGCAGAGCGAGGCGGCGACAGTACGTGAAACGGCGAAAGAGCGCATGCGGGACGTCCGTGGGCAAGAAAGAAAGTCACTATTGCACGCAGGCCAGACCCGGTCAACCCGTGCGCCCCGCGTGCGCCGACGGGACTAGCATGTCGGTCCGGTCCTGCGTCAGGTCGATGCGGGGAACTCATCAATGCAAGGAGAACGTCATGTTGCAAGCAAACGAGATCCAGCAGCGATTCCAGCATATCCAGCAGACCATCGGCGAGGCCGAGCAGGCATGCCGCTCGTCGCAGGATACGCCCAACGAAATACGCGACTGCATCGACAAGCTCTCGCGCGAGTCGAAGCAGGCGCAGAACGTGATGCGCTCGAACGACCAGCAACGCATCGTCGAGTGCGTCGACAACCTGGAGTCGATGGGCGACGACGCCAAGCGCATCAGCCGCAGCCTGCCGCGCATGCCGGCGAACGTCGAATCCGCCGTCACGCGCGTGCATGACGAGCTATCCGACCTGAAGCACAAGCTTCATTAAAGGGCATCGCAAACCTACTGCGCGTTGCAGGTTCAACTTGCGATGCTCGCTGTACATGCGTACAGCTGCGCTTCTCAGTCGAACCTGCTGCCGCTCGCTACGGTCTTCGATACCCTTTGTCTTAGATGACTTTATCGGCGCGCAGGGCGGCGATCTCGTCGCCGCTCTTGCCCAGCACCTCGGCCAGCACCTCGTCGGTATGCTGGCCGAGCAGCGGCGGCGCCCGCTCGCTGGTGGCCGGCGTCGCCGACATCCGGATCGGATTGCGCACCAGCTGCACCGCGCCGGCGAGCGGGTGCGCCAGCCCGACCTGCATGCCGCGCGCCTGCACCTGCGGGTCGGCGAACACCTCGTCCAGGCCGTTGATCGGCCCGCACGGCACACCGGCCGCTTCCAGCAGGGCCAGCCATTCGGCGCGCGGCTTGCGCGCCACCATGTCGTCCAGCAGCGGCACCAGCAGGTCGCGGTTCCGCACGCGCAGCGGATTGGTGGCGAAGCGCGCGTCGTGCGCCAGGTCGGCGCGCCCGCCGGCTTCCACGAACCGGCGGTACTGGCCGTCGTTGCCGGTGGCGACGATCAGGTGGCCGTCGCTGCAGGCGAAGGTCTGGTAGGGCACGATGTTGGCGTGGGCGTTGCCCCAGCGCTTCGGCGGCTTGCCGCTGCTGAGGTAGTTGGCGCCGACGTTGGCCAGCATCGCCACCTGCGTGTCGAGCAGGGCCATGTCGATGTATTGCCCTTGTCCGGTGCGGTCGCGGTGGGTCAGCGCCGCCAGTACCGCGACCGTGGCGTACATGCCGGTCATCAGGTCGGTCAGCGCCACCCCCGCCTTTTGCGGACCGCCGCCGGGCAGCTCGTCGCGCTCGCCGGTGATCGACATCAGCCCGCCCATGCCCTGGATCAGGAAGTCGTAGCCGGCGCGGTGCGCGTACGGGCCGTCCTGGCCGAAGCCGGTGATCGAGCAGTACACCAGGTCCGGCTTGATCGTCTTCAGGGTGTCGTAGTCGAGGCCGTAGCGCGCCAGCTGCCCGACCTTGAAGTTTTCCAGCACCACGTCGCATTCGCGCACGAGTTCGCGCAGCAGCGCCTGGCCCGCGCTGCTGGCGATGTCGACCGTGAGCGAGCGCTTGCCGCGGTTGGCCGACAGGTAGTAGGCGGCTTCGCCGGTGGGCTGGCCGTCCGGACCGGGCGCGTAGGGCGGACCCCAGGCGCGGGTGTCGTCGCCGGCGCCGGGGCGCTCGACCTTGATCACGTCGGCGCCGAGGTCGGCCAGGTTTTGCGAACACCAGGGGCCGGCCAGTACGCGCGACAGGTCGAGCACGCGGATGTGGCCGAGCGCCCTGGCCACGCCTGGCGGCGCCGGCGCCGGCGCCGGCGCCGGCGCGGCGGGCGGCGGGTTATTGTTGGATGCCATCTTGTCCCCTTGTCGAATCGTTATGGCCGGGATTATAGCGGCGTCGCCGGGCAGCTTCAGCGGCGCAGGCGCCGGCCCAGGTGCTTTTTGAGCTGCGCCCTGAGCTGGTTGTTGAGGTGCTTGCCCAGTTGCCGGCGCAGCTGACGGCTTTCGCGTGGATCGTCGGCCTGCGCCGCCAGCGCCTGCGCGAAGCGCTCGCGTTCGCGGTCGACGATGCCGTCCACCAGCCGTTCCTCCAGCCCCATCGATTCCAGCACGAAGGCGGACAATTGCAGGCTGGCTTCGAGCGTTTCCGGCACCACCACGCTGGCGCCGGCGCGCTTCAGGGCGCGCGCATGCTTTTCGTCGCGCGAGCGCACGAACAGCTGCACCTGCGGGAATTCGCGGCGGATGCCGCGCACCGCCTGCAGCGCCGACGCCGGGTGGTCCATGGTCAGCACGATCGCCGGCGCTTCGTCCGCGTGCACGCGGCGCAGCAGTTCCGGGCGGGCGGCGTTGCCGAAGTAGACCGGCGCGCCCTCGGCGTGCAGGTTCGATACCAGCTTGGCGTCGTTCTCGAAGGCGACGTAGGCGATCTGCTGCGCCTGCAGCAGCTTGCCGAGCTGCTGGCCGACGCGCCCGAAGCCGGCGATGATCACCCGTCCGCGCAGCGCGTCCAGTTCGGCGCCGTCGGCCTCTGCCTGGCGTTCGCGGGCGCGGCCGGCGGCGCGCTCGCCGATGCCGCGTCCGATGCGCGCCAGCAGCGGCGTGATGAACAGCGACAGCCCGACCGCCAGCATCACGCGTGCGCCCAGGGCGCCGTCGAGCAGGTGCGCGGCGATCGCATAGCCGATCACGATGAAGGCGAATTCGCCGCCCTGGCCCAGGAGCAGGCCGCCTTCCACGGCGCGGCCCCAGGGCAGGCCGGAAAGGCGCAGCAGCGGCGCGATCACGACGCCCTTGAGCAGCACCAGCAGCAGCACCGCGCACGCCAGCCACAGCGGCGCCTGCAAGACCTGCAGCGCATCCATGCCCATGCCGACCGTCATGAAGAACAGGCCCATCAGCAGGCCCTTGAACGGATCGACCATCAGCTCGACCTCGTGCTTGAATTCGGTCTCGGCCAACAGCAGGCCGGCGATCAGCGCGCCCAGCGCCATCGACAATCCCGCCATGGAGGACAGTGCGGCGATGCCGAAGGTGGACAGCAGGATCAGGGCCATGAACACGTCCGGCTGGCGGTGGCGGGCAAAAGCGCGGAACAGCGGGTGCACCACGCGTCCGCCGACCAGGTAGATCAGGGCGATGGCAGCGGCCGCCTTGGCCATGGCGCCGAGGGCGAGCAGGGCGACCTGCTGCGCGCCGACAGGACTGGCGCCGTGCATGCCGTCATGTTCGCCGCCGAGGGCGCCGATCAGGATCAGGATCGGCACCACCGCCAGGTCCTGCAGCATCAGCACGGCGAAGGCGGCCTGGCCCAGGCGGGTGCCGGTCTCCTGGCGCTCGCCCAGCAGCTGCATCACCACCGCGGTCGAGGACAGCGACAGCACCAGGCCCAGCACCAGCGCCGCCGCCGGGCGCACGTCCAGCAGCAACGCCACCGCGCCGCCGATCAGGGTGGCGCACAGCAGCACTTGCGCGCTGCCGGTGCCGAACACCCAGCGCCGCATCGACCACAGGCGCGCCGCCGACAGTTCCAGGCCGATCATGAACATCAGGAACAGCACGCCCAGCTCGGCCAGCATGGCGACGTTGTCGTTGTTGGGGAAGGTGAGGTAGCCGAGCCAGGGCACGTCGTGCGCCAGGCGCCCCAGGCCGAACGGGCCGAGCAGGGCGCCGGCGGCGAGGAAGCCCAGCACCTGGTTGATGCGCAGGCGCTGCAGCGTGGGAATCAGGACGCCGGCCAGGGCCAGGAACAGCAGGATTTCGCGCAGGAAGGGAAGAGGGTGCTGTTCTTGCACGGCGGGCCTTTGCGGACGGTAATCGATAACGGTCCGGGCCATTGTATATCGCGTCGCAGGGTGGACGGCGGCACCGGCGCCGTGGCAATCGCCGGTACGCGTGCGCCGTCCACGCGGCGATACGCGGCGCTTGCGTTACCGCCACGCCGTTTTTGGTCATGCGTTCGTATCGTGCGAACGCGTGATGTCGTCTATACGGTACTCGCCTGCAAGGCCTCCGGCGGCGTTTGTTCCATCTGGCGCTGGCCGCCGGCCTGCGGCTGGCGGCTCTCGGCGGTGCGGATCAATTCCTCCATTTCCGGATCGTGCTGGTTGCGCAACTCCAGATAGCGTGCCAGCGCGTTGTCCAGCGCCGGCAGCAGGATGCCGCGTTGGCTCGACAGTACCGCCTGGCGCGGGCGCGCCGCGGCGAAGCCGAACGCGGACGCGGGCTTGACTTCCAGGCGGCTGGCGTCGACCCCGGCCTGGGCCGCCGCCTGCAGCGCCAGTTCGGCCCACGTCACCGTGCCCAGGTTGGACAGGTGCCAGATGCCGGATTCGCGGTCGATGGCCAGGTCCAGGCAGGCGTGCACCAGGTCGGGCACGTAGGTCGGCGATACCGCCAGGTCGCCACAGGCCGTGAACGGCTCGCCGCGCTCCAGCGCCTCCAGCGCCAGGGTGACGAAGTTGTGCCTGTCCCAGGGGCCGAAGAAGGCGCTGGTGCGCACCACCAGTGCGCCCGGGTGCGCATCCTGCACGCGCAGCTCCGCCTGCGCCTTGCTCTTGCCGTACACGCCCAGCGGCGCCACCGCGTCGGTCTCGACGTAGGGGCGTTCCTGGGCGCCGTCGAACACCAGGTCGCTGGAAAAGGTGGTCAAATGGACGCCGTGGCGCGCGCAGGCGGCGGCCAGCACGGCCGGGCCGGTGGCGTTCTCGCGCATGCAGCGCTCGACGTCGCGCTCGGCATCGTCGACGCGCACGTAGCCGGCGGTGTTGATCACCGCCCACGGCTTGTGCAGCGCCAGCGCGCGCTCGACCGAGTCCGGATCGCCGATGTCCATGTCGTGGCGCGACAGCAGGCGGTAGGCCAGGTTGCGCGCGCGGCAGATGCGGGCGAAGGCGCGTCCCAGCGTGCCGCTGGCGCCGCTGATCAGGATCGGCGCGGCGGCGCGGCCGAACAGCGTGTGGCCGTCGGCGGTGATCGAGGTGACCGCGGCCGGCGTGGCCACCGGCGTGCATAGGAAACGGCCCGGACGGCGCCACCAGCCCTGGCCGCGCAGCACCGGGTGCGACAGCGGCGCGCCGTCGGCCAGCTCGCGCATCATGCGCGCCACCGCGGTCGGGCGCGGCTCGGGCGCGCGCACGTCGAACGGGCCGGGTTCGTAGTAGCCGCGGTCCTGGGTCACCAGGCTGTTCCAGTCGAACGAGCCGAGCAGCGACCACACGGTAACGGCGCGCACGTCGACGCCGTTGTCGCGCGATTGCTTGGCGCCTTCCCAGATTTCCAGCAGCCAGCGCAGCTGGTCTTCGCGGTTGGCGTCGATGTGGGCTTCGGTCACCGCCAGCGGGATGCGGTAGCGTTCCCAGATCTCGGACAGCAGCGGCGCGATGCCGGCGCTCGGCGTGGCCAGTGCGCGCGAGGCTTCGATGTCGGCGCACGGCACGCCGTCGGCGCTGCCGCGGTGGTGGCGCGGGTAGCGGCGCGGGCGGTGGTCGAGCCAGCGCTCGCTGGTGACGTAATAGTTGACGCCGATGATGTCGGGCGGACATGGATGGTCGCGGAACCAGAGCAGGTCGGCGGGGTCGGCGCCGTGCTTGAGCAGGTAGGACCACAGCGCGTGTTCGGGGCCGACCATGCCGCACAGCAGGTCCCAGGCCAGCCAGCGCCGGTCGTTGTAGAACTCGGCCACCTCCGCCATCTGCGGCGTGCTGTAGGTCTTGCCGAGGTCGTCGGTCTGCACCAGCTTGGCGTGCGGATTGACGGCGCGGATGGCGCGCATCGACAGCACGGTGGCGCGGCACTGGTTCAGCAGGGCCTGGATGAAGGTGCGGTCGTCGCGCCCGTGCGGGTACCAGACGCCGTACAGGCCGGCGAAGCGCGCCGTGGTGCAGGGTTCGTTGACCGGAGTATAGAACTCGATCCATGGATAGCGCGCGGCCACCGCGCCGGCATACTCGGCCAGCTGCTCGGGAAAGGCCGGGTCGACCAGGCTCGTATGGCGCGGGCCGCTGCCGTGGTGGATCAGGCCGGCGATCGGGGTGATGCCGGCGGCGCGCAGTGCGGCGAGGCGCTCGTCCGGCCAGGTCCAGTCGGCGCGGTCGATGCCGTCCGGCGCGGTGCGCTCCCACAGCACCGGGTAGCGGATGGCGCGGATGCCGGTGGCGGCGAAGCGCGCGATGTCCTCCGGCCGGCCGGCGTGGCCGTTGCGCTCGAGCTGGTGGAAATAGGTGTCTTGAACGCGGTTGACGGTGCATTCGAGGCCGCCCCAGAGTTCCAGCGGGCGGTTGTGGCTGTTCGTGCTCTTCGTTGAATCCATGAAATCACCAATCATTAATTTTATTGCAACAAAAAATCCAGCGTGGCCCCACGCGATGAAAGGGGGAGGGAATTCGTGCGGTGCCGGTTGACAGCGTTGCGTCAACCTGCAACCATGCCATCCATGAATTTTTCGTATCCACATTCCCTGCTTCAAGCCTGGTGGCGCCGCTGACAGCGCGCGGCCAGAGAGGAATGTGTCTTTCGTTCAAACGCCGCCTCGATGCAAGGTGACGTCATTTGGACGCAGCAGTATCGAGGCACAATAAGAAACCCAAGGGAACTCGATGAGTCTGCAACCTTCCACTGCTTCCACGTCCATCATCTTGACCGGCGATCGTCCCACGGGGCCATTGCATCTCGGCCACTACGTCGGCAGCCTGCGCAATCGCGTCACTTACCAGGATCAATATCGCCAGTTCATCATGCTGGCGGACGCCCAGGCGCTCACGGACAACATGGATGATATCGGTAAGGTACACCGGAACGTGGTCGAAGTGGCGCTCGATTACCTTGCCGTAGGGATCGACCCGGCCAAGTCGACCATCCTGATCCAGTCGCAGATTCCGGAATTGACGGAGCTGACCTTTTATTACCTGAACCTGGTGACCGTCGCGCGCCTGGAGCGCAACCCGACCATCAAGCAGGAAATCGTATTGCGCGGCTTCGAGCGCGACATCCCGGCCGGGTTCATGACCTACCCGGTCAGCCAGGCCGCCGACATCAGCGCCTTCAAGGCTTCGATCGTGCCGGTGGGCGAGGACCAGATCCCGATGATCGAGCAGTGCAACGAGATCGTGCGCAAGTTCAACCGTGGCGCCGGGCGTGACATCCTGGTCGAGTGCAAGGCGATCGTGCCGGAAGTCGGCCGCCTGCCGGGCATCGACGGCAAGGCCAAGATGAGCAAGTCGCTCGGCAACACCATCAACCTGGGCGCCACCGCCGACGAGATCCGCGCCGCGGTCAAGATGGTGTACACCGACCCGCTGCACCTGAAGGTGTCCGACCCCGGCCACGTCGAGGGCAACGTCGCCTTCCTGTATCTGGATGCATTCGATACCGACAAGGAAGGCCTGGCCGAGATGAAGGCGCACTACCAGCGCGGCGGCCTGGGCGATTCCGTGGTGAAGAAGCGCCTGGAAGGCATCCTGCAAGACCTGCTGGCGCCGATCCGCGCGCGCCGCGAGGAACTGGCCAAGGACAAGGGCCACGTGATGCAGATCCTCAAGGAAGGCACGTACAAGGCGCGCGAAGTGGCGGCGCAGACGACCGACGAGGTGCGCAAGGCACTGGGGTTATCGTATTTTTGATCCGATGTGGATCGACCGGCACATGGATCGGGGGCGTGTGCCCAAATCGACCAACACGGCATGCCCAAATCGACCAACACGTAAGGCACGGCCACGTTCCCAGATCGACTAACGTGCAAGGCTCGGCCACGTGCCCAAATTCATTAACGAGTAAAGCTCTGCCACGTGCCCAAACACGTCGTCCCCGCGAAGGCGGGGACCCACGCTGAGCAAGATCAATCGATACCGTGGAAGCACTTTGAATGCTTCGGCATATCGACTTTAGACAGTCAGTATGGGTCCCCGCCTCCGCGGGGACGACGCAAGAATGCCCACGCTGTCATGCAGCGCTGCACTTCTCCAAATCAATCCTTCAAATCGGCCGGCACCTTGCCGCCATTCGCCGCCAGCTTGTTCATGACCTGGCGGTGCAGCCAGATGTTCATGCTGGCCGAGTCGTTGGTGTCGCCGCTGTAGTTCAGCTCGGCCGCCAGTTCCTTGCGCGCCTGCAGGCTGCTGTCCAGGCCCAGCAGTTTCAGCAGGTCGACGATCGAAGTGCGCCAGTTCAGCTGCTGGCCCGATTGCGCCTGCATGTTGCCCAACACTTGTTCGACGTCCACCTGGTCCATGGCGGCCGGGGCAGCTTGTGTCTGTGGTGCGGCCTGGGGCGCAGCTTGCGGTGCCGCCGGCGCCGTGCCGGTGGTCGGCTGGGTGTTGGCCGGGTGACGCGAAGGGAAGATCTTGTGGAAGATATCGCCGAGAATGCCCATGTTTGCTCCTTGGTTGTTGTTGGTTGCCGGTTGAGAGTTGGATGCGCCCGAGTTGTTGTGCAGACGCTGTGCCATGGCGCCGAGCGCGACCGCCAGGGCGGCGCCGCCGATGGTCTTCACCAGCGTCGGATGGGCGGCATAGAAGTCGCCCATGCGGTCGACGATGCCCGGGTTCTGCTGCTCGGCCTTGGCCGCCAGTTCCTGCACCTGCTGCGGAGAAATCTGCGCAGCCTGGTCGGGCGTGACTTGCTGGCCGCCTCCCAGCAGGTTGCCGAGGGCGCCGCCGGCCATCGAGGACAGGACGCCGGGGCCGACGCTCGACAAGATCTGGTTGAGCAGGCCGGCACGCTGGTCCGGATTGCTGTTGCCGAACAGCTGGCCGATCATCTGCGGGAACGGCGGGGTCTGGTCGGAACGCAGCGCCTGCGTCACGCCCTGCGCCAGCGACGCCAGCGACGAGTTCTGCGCCACGCGATCGAAATCGTTCTCGGCCTGGCCCGTGCCGGCGTTGGTAGTGCCACCGCCCAGGTATTGGTTTAACAGGTTGCCTAAGTCAAAGCTCATAGTGTTTCTCTTGTGACGAACGAACGAGCGCTCAGGGTAGGGCGCACGCTTGCTGCGCTCCGTTCGTTAGCGAACCCATAACGGCGATTCGGGTTTTTGACTGAACATTCCTTGCATGGACAGCGGGCAGCCGGGCACGTAAGCTGGCGCCATGATGCCCTACCTTCCGCTGTTCCTGTTCGTGCTGGTATACGGTTATGCCACGCTGGCCTGGAGCTTGCCGCCGGCGGCCGGCATCGCTTACCTGCTTGCCAGCGTTATATGTTTCGCCGCTTACGCCTCCGACAAGGCGGCTGCGCGGCGCGGCGAGCGACGCACGCCCGAGCGCAGCCTGCTGCTGCTGGGCTTGGCCTGCGGCTGGCCCGGCGCCGTGCTGGCGCAGCAGTGGCTGCGCCACAAGACCCGCAAGCAGCCATTCCGTCGCCTGTTCCTGGCGAGCGTGGTCGTGAACGTCGCCGCCTTCCTGTGGCTGGCGCACTGGTTGTCGTCGTGAGGGGGTGAATGCCCATGTGGCCGTATCCGACTGTCCTGGCGCACCGCGGCGGCGGCACGCTGGCGCCCGAAAATACCCTGGCCGGCGTGCGCCGCGGCATGCAGGCCGGTTTCCGCGCCATCGAATTCGACGTCATGCTGGCGCGCGACGGCATTCCCGTGGTACTGCACGATCCGTGGCTGGGGCGCACCGTGTCCGGTTCCGGCAACGTGTTCGACTACGATGCGGCCGAGCTGGCGGCGCTGGATGCGGGCAGCTGGTTCGGGCGCGCGTACCGGGGCGAGCCGGTGCCGCTGTTCGCGGACTTCGCGCGCTTCTGCAAGGATCATGGCGTGTGGATGAATATCGAGATCAAGCCGGCGCCAGGCCATGACATCGAGACCGGCGCCGTGGCGGCGCGCATGACGGCAGCGCTGTTCGCGGCCGAGATCGGCGCGGCCGAGGTGGACGCAAGGCAGACGGCGCGGGTGCCGCTGCTGTCCTCGTTCAGCACGGTGGCGCTGGAAGCGGCGCGCGCGGCCGCGCCTGGGTTGCCGCGCGCCTGGCTGACGGATAAATTGCCGCTGGATTGGGAAGCGCGGGCGCGGGCGCTGGGCGTGGTGGCGCTGCACGTGAACCAGCGCCATCTGCGGCGCGCGCAGGCGGCGGCAGTCAAGGCGGCCGGGTTCGGCTTGTTCTGCTATACGGTAAACGATCCGCGGCGGGCGCGCACCTTGCTGGCGTGGGGCGTGGATGCGTTCTGTACCGATCGGATCGATGTGATCGGGGCGGATTTCGCTTGACGTGGCAAGCAGCGATGTTGAATGCGGCTCCGTGGGCCGGCGCGATGGATCGGACGGCGTGTATCGCCGCGTAGACGGCGCAGCCGCCTACCCTGCGCGTTGCGGTGTGTGTCACCGTGTCGACAAGTCGGGGCGAATGGCCGATGAACGCGCACTGCATCGTACGCTATAATCATTTTCTTTATATAGCATGCTGCCTTCACTCGCCCCTACGCCATGAAATCCACCGAAATTCGCGAAAAGTTTCTCAAGTTCTTCGAG
Organism: Massilia forsythiae; assembly: GCF_012849555.1. NCBI lineage: Bacteria > Pseudomonadati > Pseudomonadota > Betaproteobacteria > Burkholderiales > Oxalobacteraceae > Massilia > Massilia forsythiae. The sequence continues at coordinate 368,741 of NZ_CP051685.1, read as the reverse complement.
TCCAAAGGCCATACGATCGTCCGTTCCAGCCCGCTCGTGCCGGGCAACGACCCGACGATGCTGTTGACCAACAGCGGGATGGTGCAGTTCAAGGACGTGTTCCTGGGCCTGGATACGCGCCCGTACAAGCGCGCCACCACCGTGCAGCGCTGCGTGCGCGCCGGCGGCAAGCACAATGACCTGGAAAACGTCGGTTACACCGCGCGTCACCACACCTTTTTCGAGATGCTGGGCAACTTCAGCTTCGGCGATTACTTCAAGCGCGACGCCATCAACTTCGCCTGGGAACTGCTGACCAAGGTGTATGGACTGCCGGCCGAGAAGCTGACCATCACCGTCTATTTCGAGGACGATGAGGCCTACGACATCTGGGCCAACGAGATCGGGGTGCCGCAGGAACGCATCATCCGTATCGACGACAACAAGGGCGCGCGCTACGCGTCCGACAACTTCTGGCAGATGGCCGACACCGGTCCGTGCGGTCCGTGCACCGAGATCTTCTACGACCACGGCGCCGACATCTGGGGCGGTCCTCCGGGCTCGCCGGAAGAAGACGGCGACCGCTTCATCGAGATCTGGAACCTGGTGTTCATGCAGTTCAACCGCGACGAACAGGGCGTGCTGACGCCGCTGCCGAAGCCGTCGATCGACACCGGCATGGGCCTGGAACGCCTGGCCGCGGTGCTGCAGCACGTGCACAGCAACTACGAGATCGACCTGTTCCAGAACCTGATCCGCGCGGCCTCGCGCGAGACCGGCGCCACCGACCTGGCCAACAATTCGCTGAAGGTAATCGCGGACCACATCCGCGCGGCATCGTTCCTGATCGTCGACGGCATCATCCCGAGCAGCGAAGGCCACGGCTACGTCCTGCGCCGCATCATCCGCCGCGCGCTGCGCCACGGCTACAAGCTGGGGCAAACGAAACCGTTCTTCTTCAGGCTGGTCGAAGACCTCGACATCGAGATGGGCGCCGCCTATCCGGAACTGCACGACGCCAAGGAGCGCGTGATGCAGGTGTTGAAGGCCGAGGAAGAGCGTTTCGGCGAGACGCTGGAAAACGGCATGAAGATCCTGGAAGCGCAACTGGCCAAGGATGCCGAGAACCTGGACGGCGCCACCGCCTTCACCCTGTACGACACCTACGGCTTCCCGCTCGACCTGACCGCCGACATCTGCCGCGAGCGCGGCGTGACGCTGGACGAGGACGGTTTCACGGCCGCCATGGAGCAGCAGAAGAAGACCGCGCGCGCCGCCGGCAAGTTCAAGATGGCCGCCAATGTCGAGTACGCGGGCGAAAAGACCAAGTTCGTCGGCTACGATTCGCTGGTGCACAACACCCACGTGCTGGCGCTGTACGCGGGCGGCGTGTCGGTGCAGGAACTCAAGGCCGGTGACGACGGCATCGTGGTGCTGGACACCACCCCGTTCTATGCCGAGTCCGGCGGCCAGATCGGCGACAAGGGCGTGATCAAGACCGCCGCCGGCCTGTTCGAGGTCGAAGATACCCTCAAGATCCAGGCCGAGGTGTTCGGCCACCACGGCGTACTGCAGTCGGGCTCGCTGAAGGTCGGCGACACGGTCGACGCGCAGGTCGACGAAGCCAAGCGCGCGCGCACCATCCGCAACCACTCGGCCACGCACTTGATGCACAAGGCGCTGCGCGAAGTGCTCGGCTCCCATGTCCAGCAGAAGGGCTCGCTGGTCGATCCGGACAAGACCCGCTTCGACTTCAGTCATAACGCGCCGCTGACCCAGGAGCAGATCGCCCAGGTGGAAACCATCGTCAACCGCGAGATCCTGGAAAACCACGCGACGCAAGCCCAGCACATGTCGATGGACGATGCGATCAAGCACGGCGCGATGGCGTTGTTCGGCGAAAAGTACGGCGACACCGTGCGCGTGCTGGACATCGGCAGCTCGAAGGAGCTGTGCGGCGGCGTGCACGTCAACCGCACCGGCGACATCGGCCTGTTCAAGATCGTGTCGGAATCGGGCGTGGCCGCCGGCATCCGCCGCGTCGAAGCCGTGACCGGCGAAGGCGCGCTGGCGCTGGTGCAGTCGATCAACCGCAAGCTGACCGAAGCCGCAGGCGCGTTGAAGACCAGCCCGGAAGAGCTGCCGTCGCGCATCGCCCAGGTGCAGGACCAGGTGAAATCGCTGGAAAAGGAAATCGCCGCGCTGAAGTCGAAGCTGGCCGCGGGGCAGGGTGACGAACTCATCACGCAAGCCATCGACGTCAACGGCATCAAGGTGCTGGCGGCAACGATGGAAGGCGCCGACGTGGCCGGCCTGCGCGAGACCATGGACAAGCTGAAGGACAAGCTCGGGACCGCCGCCATCGTGCTGGCATCTGTGCTGGAGGGCAAGGTCAGCCTGATCGCCGGCGTTACCGCCGACGCCACCGGCAAGGTCAAGGCCGGCGAGCTGGTCAACTTCGTCGCCAAGCAGGTCGGCGGCAAGGGCGGTGGCCGCGCGGACATGGCGCAGGCCGGCGGCACCGATGCTGCGGCCCTGCCGCAGGCGCTGGCCGGCGTGGCCGGCTGGGTCGGCGAACGCGTCTCGGCGTAAGCGTCCCAAGCGTGCCGCGCACGGCCTTATTGCTGTGCTGCGGCATGCAACATGAATGGCGTTGAGATGCCGATGCGTAGGGTGGACGGCTCGCCGTCCACGCGTTCATACATCGCATGCGTCGTCGCGCTCTCATTCGGTTTGCCGATCAGCCGGCAAAATGGCGTCTTCGCCGTCGTACGAACACAACTATTCATCGGTTCGTTGAACGCGTGGACGGCGTAGCCGTCCACCCTACACGCAACGTAAGCGTTCCAATTTTTCCACCGATCTCTTCAAAATTCCGGGTGTCAAGTTCTTGCCGTTGTTACAACGCAACAGGCATACCAAAATTTGGTGCGCCGCGTCATAATCCCGCAATTGGAGTACTATGCGGGCATGTGCCCACTAAACTAGCAGGCTATCGATGACTGAAACTATAATCGACACCGGCACCATCGGGGTCCGCAAGGACCTGGATGCGCGTGGCTTGAATTGCCCCCTGCCGATCCTCAAGGCCAAGAAGGCCCTCGCCGAACTGGAAAGCGGAGAAGTGCTGCGCATCGTCGCCACCGACACCGGTTCCGTACGCGACTTCCAGGCGTTTGCCAAACAGACCGGCAACGCCCTGCTGGCGCATACCATCATCAACGGCGAATTCACGTTCTGGCTGCGCCGTAAATAAACAGCCGGCAACAGGCGTCCGTCTACCGGACGCAACAACCGGACGGGGCAGGCCGAACGCCCCGTCAGGATTCCCTCGGTCAACTTGCAGCTTCTTTGCCTTTTCCCAACCATCGATTTGATTCAGCCTAAAGCGCGTCGCGCGAATTAGGGCATTCCTTCTAACCGGAAAACGCACGATCGTGCTTTAATTCTGACCTGAACGGAATTTGCTCTTATAATTCGGATCGTTTTTGTCAGTCACTCATTCCATTTTCCAAAGGCCCACTATGAAAGTCCTGGTACCCGTCAAACGCGTGGTCGACTACAACGTCAAGGTTCGCGTCAAGTCCGATGGCAGCGGCGTCGACATCGCCAACGTCAAGATGTCGATGAACCCGTTCGACGAGATCGCGCTGGAAGAGGCCACCCGCCTGAAGGAAGGCGGCAAGGTGACCGAAGTGGTGGCCGTGACCTGCGGCGTGGCGCAAGCCCAGGAAACCCTGCGCACCGGCATGGCGATCGGCGCCGACCGCGGCATCCTGGTCGAGACCGGGGCCGAGATCGAGCCGCTGGGCGTGGCCAAGGTGCTCAAGGCATTGGCCGACAAGGAGCAGCCGCAGCTGATCATCCTGGGCAAGCAGGCGATCGACGACGATTCGAACCAGACCGGCCAGATGCTGGCGGCGCTGCTGGGCTGGCCGCAGGCGACCTTCGCCTCGAAGGTGGTGCTGGAAGACGGCAAGGTGACGGTGACGCGCGAAGTGGACGGCGGCCTGGAAACCGTGGCCTTGACGCTGCCGGCGATCATCACCACCGACCTGCGCCTGAACGAGCCGCGCTACGTGACGCTGCCGAACATCATGAAGGCCAAGAAGAAGCCGCTCGAGACCATCAAGCCGGACGAGCTGGGCGTCGACATCGCCCCGCGCTTGAAGACGATCAAGGTGTCGGAGCCGCCGAAGCGCTCGGCCGGCGTCATCGTGCCGGACGTCGCCACCCTGGTGCAGAAACTGCGCGGCGAAGCCAAAGTCATCTAATACAGAAACAACAAGGGAACATCATGGTCGCACTCGTCATTGCTGAACACGACAACGCGGCGCTGAAAGGCGTCACCCTGAACACCGTCACCGCCGCCCTGCAGTGCGGCGGCGACGTCCACCTGCTGGTGGCCGGCAGCGGCTGCGGCGCCGTCGCCGAACAGGCCGCCAAGGTGGCCGGCGTCTCGAAAGTGCTGGTCGCCGACGCGCCGCACTTCGCCGACGGCCTGGCCGAGAACGTCGCCGAGCAGATCCTGGCGGTCGCCGGCAGCTATTCGCACATCCTGGCCCCGGCTTCCGCCTTCGGCAAGAACGTGCTGCCGCGCGTGGCCGCCCGCCTGGACGTGGCGCAGATCTCGGAAATCACCAAGGTCGATGCGCCCGACACCTTCGAGCGCCCGATCTACGCCGGCAACGCCATCGCCACCGTGCAGTCGACCGACAATGTGAAGGTCATCACCGTGCGCGGCACCGGCTTCGATGCCGCCGCCACCGAAGGCGGTTCGGCCGCCGTGGAAAACGTCGCCGCCGTCGCCGATGCGGGCAAGTCGGCCTTCGTCGGCCGCGAACTGGCCAAGTCGGACCGTCCGGAACTGACCGGCGCCAAGATCGTCGTCTCGGGCGGCCGCGGCATGGGTTCGGGCGACAACTTCAAGATCCTGGAGCCGCTGGCCGACAAGCTGGGCGCAGCCATGGGCGCCTCGCGCGCCGCGGTCGACGCCGGCTACGTGCCGAACGACTGGCAGGTCGGCCAGACCGGCAAGATCGTCGCCCCCACGCTCTACATCGCGGTCGGCATTTCCGGCGCGATCCAGCACCTGGCCGGCATGAAGGATTCGAAGACCATCGTCGCCATCAACAAGGACCCGGAAGCGCCGATCTTCTCGGTGGCCGACTATGGCCTGGTGGGCGACCTGTTCGAGGCCGTGCCGGCCCTGGTGCAGGAACTCGGCTAAGCCAGCCTCGGGTGGGTGCGATGAACATGCCCACCGTCCTTGAAACCGTCGTTCCCGCGCAGGCGGGAACCCATGCCGAGCGGACAGGAGCCCCATACGGTGCCGCTTCTTCACCTCTGCCTGGGTTCCCGTTTGCGCCGGAACGACGTTTTCTATTTGTGCGATAAAAACATCAGGAGACCAAGGTGAGCTACAACGCCCCTCTGAAGGACATGCTGTTCGTGGTGAACGAACTGGCCGGCCTGGCCGCGATCGGCCAGTTGCCCGGCTGCGAAGACGCCACCCCGGACACCGTCGAAGCCGTGCTCGAAGAAAACGCCTGCTTCTGTGGCGAAGTCATCGCCCCCCTGAACCACGCCGGCGACAAGGAACCGAGCTTCTGGCGCGACGGCCAGGTGACCATGGCCAAAGGTTTCAAGGAAGCCTTCCGCGGCTTCGCCGACGCCGGCTGGCAGGGCGTGCAGCACCCGACGCAATACGGCGGCCAGGGCCTGCCCAAGCTGGTCGCCGCACCGTGCATGGAAATGCTGCACGGTGCCAACCTGTCGTTCGCGCTGGTGGCCCTGCTGACCGACGGCGCCATCGAAGCGCTGCTGACCGCCGGCACCGAGGCGCAAAAGACACGCTTCATCGAGCCGCTGATCAGCGGGCAATGGACCGGCACCATGAACCTGACCGAGCCTCAGGCCGGCTCGGACCTGGCCGCGGTGCGCACGCGCGCCGTGCCGCAGGGCGACGGTACCTACCGCGTGCACGGCACCAAGATCTTCATCACCTACGGCGAGCACGACATGGCCGAGAACATCATCCACCTGGTGCTGGCGCGCACGCCGGACGCGCCCCCAGGGGTGAAGGGGATTTCGCTGTTCATCGTGCCCAAGTTCCTGGTGAACGAAGACGGCTCGCTGGGCGAGCGCAACGACGTGCAGTGCGTGTCGATCGAGCACAAGCTCGGCATCAAGGCGAGTCCGACCGCGGTACTGCAGTTCGGCGACCACGGCGGCGCCATCGGCACCCTGGTGGGCGAGGAAAACCGCGGCCTCGAATACATGTTCATCATGATGAATGCGGCCCGCTTCGGCGTCGGCATGGAAGGCGTCGGCCTGGCCGAGCACGCCTACCAGGGGGCCGTGGCCTACGCCAGGGACCGCGTGCAGTCGCGCGACCTGGCCGGTTCCAGCGGCCCGGTCGCCATCATCAATCACCCGGACGTGCGCCGCATGCTGATGTCGATGCGGTCGCAGACCGAGGCGGCGCGCGCGCTGGCCTACGTCGGCGCCGCGCACAGCGACCTGGCGCACCACCATCCGGACGAGTCGGTGCGCAGGGACAACCTCGCCATCTACGAATACCTGGTGCCGGTCATCAAGGGCTGGTCGACCGAGATGAGCGAGAACGTGGCGCGCGACGGCGTGCAGGTGCATGGCGGCATGGGCTTCATCGAGGAAACCGGCGCCGCCCAGCACTACCGCGACGCCAAGATCCTGACGATCTACGAAGGCACCACCGCGATTCAGGCCAACGACCTGGTCGGGCGCAAGACCGTGCGCGACGGCGGCGCCGTGGCGCAGGCGATCATCGCCCGCGTGCGGGAGACGGAGGTGGCGCTGGCCGAGCGCCAGGACGGCGTCGACGGCGGCGACCTGGCCGCCATCCGCCGCCAGCTGGCGGCCGGCAGCGACGCCCTGGGCGCGGTGGTCGACTTCGTGGTGGCCAACGCCAGGAGCGACGTGAAGGGCGTGTTCGCCGGCAGCGTGCCGTACCTGAAGCTGGCCGGCATCGTGCTGGGCGGCTGGCAGATGGCGCGCGCCGCGCTGGTCGCGCAGCAGAAGCTGGATGCCGGCGAGGGCGACGCCGCTTTCTACCGCGCCAAGATCGGCACCGCGCGCTTCTTCGCCGACCACATCCTGGCGCAGGCGGCCGGCATGCGCCATGCGATCGTCGAAGGCAGCGCCGGCGTGCTGGCGCTGTACGTCGACCAGTTCTGAGTGCGTTGTCGTCATTCGTGATGCGCACTTGAGCTTCCTCAGGCTCAATGCATGAGCTTCCTCCAGAATCGGGTCTCACCTATCCGGCCTGCATGCTGTTCATGCGGGGTGACTGGCCCAACCTGGAGGAGTGCCCATGTCATCGTTCCCTTCCGGCAGAACGCTGCCGGCCGCCGCCGTCGTCGCAACCCTGGTGTCGCTGGCAGCCTGCGGCGGCGGTTCCTCGTCGCCCGCGCCCATCAGCGCGTCCCCGCCCGTCACGCCGACGCCGCCCGGCGACCCCTTGCTGCCGCAGACCGAGCTCACGCTGGCAACCGAACACAGCAGCATCGCTTCGGCCGACGCCGCCAGCCAACCCAACTGGCCGGCCTGGAACCATGCCGGCGGCGACGCCATCGACGGCATCGGCTGCGCCAGGAACGAGAATTACCACGTGCATGCGCTGCTCTCCATCTACCGCAACGGCGTGCGCCTGGCGCTGCCTTCCTCGGTGGGGCGCAACAACAGCTGCAACTACGAAATCCACACCCACGACGGCACCGGCGTGCTGCACATCGAGACCGACGTGCCCAAGACGTTTACGCTCGGCCAGTTCTTCGCGCTGTGGGGGCAACGCTTGAGTGCGGCAACGATCGCCGGCCTGCCGGGCCCGGCCAAGTACTACGTGATCGAGAATGAAAAGATCGCGCCGGTCACCGGCGATCCCGCCGCCATCCCGCTGGCAGGGCACAAGGAAATCGTCGTCGTCGTCGGCACGCCGCCCGCCGTCCTGCCGCGCTACGACTGGGCTGCAAGCGGTTTGTGACAGCCTGCAGCCGACAATTCCAAAGCCGCTCATGCAGGCTCCAGGGCAAGGCGCATGTCGAGGACAGTACGCCAGTACGGCGAGACGAACGCAGCGCAGGCATGGGCTTGCAGTGGCGGCGCGTCAGCCGTAGGCACCGCCGGTGTACAGCAGGTCGAACAGGCGCGACAGCGTGGCGATCAGGATCGTGGTGCCGACCAGCATGGTCAGCACCAGCAGCAGCGCCAGTGGCCAGTTCGAGTGCGAGCTGCGGTTTGATGCGGCGTTGTGCCTGGCGTCCCAGCGCTCGTCGGGCGTCAGGCCGATCACCAGCGCCTCGACGAAGCCGGCCAGGCAGGAAACGATCAGCGGCAGCAGCACCCAGAACGGATTCGGCGCGCGGCCGAGGCCGTACACCAGCCCGGTGGCCGGCAGGCAGCACAGGTGCAGCAGGCCGAGGCGGTCGACGCCGCCTCGCAGGTAGAAGCGGTGCGCGCCCACGCCGCCGAGCAGGAAGGCGAGGGCGGTGGCGAGGGTCTTGTTCTTGTGCTTGGCCATCGGCTGTGGTTGTGGGCGGAAAGCCGACAGTATCCGCGCAAATTGTCGGTTTGGCACATTGTTTTCTGATGATGCGACGTGGCGGGTCATTACGCCTGTAGCGCTATGCCGCGAAATGGGTCATAATCTTGGATTCGCCGGGACTGCGCGCCGAGGTTGCATTAGTGCTTGCTGCTGAGTTGTAACGCGCGCTATAATCGTCGGCTTTCTCCGTCCAGCACAATTTTTTGGAAATATTATGGTCGTTATTCGTTTAGCTCGTGGTGGTGCCAAGAAGCGCCCGTTCTACAACATCGTTGCAACCGATTCGCGCAATCGTCGCGATGGCCGTTTCATCGAGCGCATCGGTTACTACAACCCGATGGCTTCGGGCAAGGAAGTCGGCCTGAACATCACCGCTGACCGTCTGGCTTACTGGCAAGGCGTTGGCGCACAACTGTCGCCGACCGTCGCTCGCCTGGTTGCCAACCAGCAGCCGGCTGCTTAAGTCGCGCACTAAGCCAAGCAACAAGGTTTGAACGGTTTGACCGATACGGCAACGCTTCCGGTTCCCGATGACCTCATCGAGGTCGGGTACATTTCCGGCGCTTATGGCATTCGGGGCGGCGTGCGCGTTGTCCCGCACTCCCCGGATGCGGATGCGCTGCTGGGCGTGAAAACCTGGTGGATCGACAAGCCTGCGTTGCGTACCGTTGCGGTGCGCAATGCGAAGTACCATAGCGGCGACGTCACCGCCACCCTCGTCGACGTGGGCGACCGCGATGCCGCCGAAGCGCTCAAGGGCGCCAAGGTGCAGGTGTCGCGCGCCGACTTTCCGGCATTGCCGGAAGACGAGTATTACTGGACCGACCTGATCGGCCTGGATGTGGTCAACCTGCAGGGCGAAGCCCTGGGCAAGGTGGCCGACATGATGCACAACGGCGCGCAATCGATCCTGCGCATCACGCCGCCGGCGGCTCCTTCAGAGCAAGAGGCTGCGGCAGGCGATCCTGCGGCAGGCGACCTTGCGTCACAGCAGCCGTCCGAACGCCTGGTGCCTTTCGTCGACCACTTCGTCAAGGCGGTCGACTTGCAGGCCCGGCTGATTACCCTGGACTGGGGCCTGGATTATTGACCCCATCCGTACGAAGCGAGGTCCCGATGCAGTTTGACGTCGTGAGCTTGTTTCCCGAAATGTTTGCCGCGTTGACGCAGTCGGGCGTGACCCGGCGCGCGCACGAGCAGGGGCGCTGGAACTTGTCGCTGTGGAATCCGCGCGATTTCACGCTCGACCGCCACCGCACCGTCGACGACCGCCCGTATGGCGGCGGCCCCGGCATGGTGATGCTGGCGCGGCCGCTCGAAGCGACCATCGCCGCCGCCAGGCAGCGCCAGCGCGACCTCGGCTTGCCGGCGCCGCGCGTGGTGTTCATGTCGCCGCAGGGCAAGCCGCTGACGCACGAACGCGTCATGGCGCTGAAGGACGAAGCGGGACTGGTGGTGCTGTGCGGCCGCTACGAAGCGGTCGACCAGCGCCTGCTGGACCGCGTGGTCGATGAGGAAATCTCGCTCGGCGACTTCGTGCTGTCGGGCGGCGAATTGCCCGCCATGGCGCTGATGGATGCCGTGGTGCGCCAGTTGCCCGGCGTGCTGGGCGACGATGCCTCGGCGGTCGAAGACAGTTTCGTCAACGGCTTGCTGGATTCGCCGCACTACACGCGGCCGGAAGTCTATGAAGGCGTGGCCGTGCCCCCGGTGCTGATGGGCGGCAACCATGCCGAGATCATGAAATGGCGCCGCCAGCGCATGCTGGAGGCGACCTGGAAGAAACGGCCCGATCTGCTGGACCAGGCGCGCGGCGCCGGCCGGCTGAGCAAGGCCGACGAGCAGTTTCTGGCGGGGCTGGAAGGTCCTGTCGATTGAAGATTTGCGCCGGCACGGGCCGGCGTGAAAACTGCGGACGATTCGTCCGCGTGTTCAACCCCATCCTCTACCGGACGAAGGCGATGCCGGCAAGATGGCTTTTGGAGTGGTTAAAAATGGATCTGATCCAACAACTCGAGCAAGAAGAAATCGCGCGCCTCGGCCGCAGCATCCCTGATTTCGCACCGGGCGACACCGTCGTCGTCAGCGTCAACGTCGTCGAAGGCAACCGCAAGCGCGCCCAGGCGTACGAAGGCGTCGTCATCTCGCGTCGCAACCGTGGCCTGAACTCGAACTTCATCGTTCGCAAGATCTCGTCGGGCGAAGGCGTCGAGCGTACCTTCCAGCTGTACTCGCCGCTGATCGCTTCGATCGAAGTCAAGCGCCGCGGTGACGTGCGCCGTGCCAAGCTGTACTACCTGCGCGAGCGTTCGGGCAAGTCGGCACGTATCAAAGAAAAACTGCCGGCACGCAAAGTCGCTGCAGCTGCTACCGCCGAGTAATTTCGGCTGTAACATGGAAAAGGCATCCTCGCGGATGCCTTTTTTCTTTTGGAGAACGCATTTTGGCAAAACAGCATCTCGACCCCCGCCACTTGCCGGTCGATGCCATCGCCGGCGAGGCCGCGCTGCCGGCCGAGCGCCTGGACGCCGGCTGGCTGCGCCGGCGCCTGGCCCATCCGCTCGCGTGGGAGCCGGAATTGCCGGAAGACCTGGCCTGGCGCCTCGGCAAGCTGCGCCGCGCGGCGGTGCTGATTCCCCTGGTGCGCCGCCCGCACGGCCTGACCGTGCTGCTGACCCAGCGCACCGCCCATTTGTCGAGTCACCCGGGCCAGGTCAGTTTCCCAGGCGGCAGTGCCGAGCCGGAAGACTCGTCGCCGATCGAGACCGCGCTGCGCGAAAGCGAGGAAGAGATCAGCCTGTCGCGCCGCCACGTCGAAATCGTCGGCGTGCTGCCGGACCATGTCACCGCTTCGGCCTTCATCGTGACGCCGGTGGTCGGCCTGGTCGCGCCGCCGTTCGACCTGGCGGCCGACCCCGGCGAGGTAGCCGAGATCTTCGAGGTGCCGCTGGCCTTTTTGATGGACGGCATGAATCACCAGCGCATGTCCTTCGAGCTGCCCGAAGGGGCGGGGCGGCGCAGCTTCTACGCCATGCCCTACGAACGTTTCTTCATCTGGGGCGCCACCGCCGGGATGCTGCGCAACCTGTTTCATCTCTTGCGCGCGTGAGCGGTTCCGGGTCCTTGGCGGCCGCCGCCGCGGCCGCCCGGCGTTGATTCCGACGGGCCTCTGCGCTATCGTAGCGGGCAATGAAGTCGGGCAACAATAAAAAGGACCGTGCATGACCTTCTTTTCCATCCTGTGCGCACTGCTGATCGAGCAACTCAAGCCGCTGCGCGCGGATAACCAGATCTATATCGGGATCAAGCGCCTGGCCATGCGCATCGAAGCCTGGTGCAACGCCGGCCAGGTCAGCCATGGCCGGCTGGGCTGGCTGCTGATGATGGCGCTGCTCATGCTGCCCACCACGATCGTGTACTGGCTCCTGGCGCACTACAACCTGGTATTCCTGACCTTTGCCTGGAACGTGCTGATCGTCTATCTGACCCTCGGTTTCCGCCACTACAGCCACTACTTCACCACCATCCAGTTCGCCCTGAACGCCGGCGACGAGGCCCAGGCGCGCCGGCTGCTGGCCGAATGGACCAAGGTCGACACGGTCGCCATGGGCAGCAGCGAGATCGCGCGCCTGGCCGTGGAAAAGGCGCTGGTCACCACGCACCGCAACGTGTTCGGCGTGTTCTTCTGGTTCCTGATGCCGCTCGGACCGGCCTGCGCCGTGATGTACCGCGTGGCCGAATACCTGGCGCGCGCCTGGAACGAACCCGACCACATGCGCAACGAAGCCTTCGGCCAGTTCGCCGCGCGCGCCTTTTACTGGATCGACTGGGTGCCGGTGCGCCTGACCGCGATCGCCTTCGCCGTGGTCGGCAATTTCGAGGATGCGATCTATGCCTGGCGCAATTTCGCCCACCGCTGGGCCGAGGAATCGCGCGGCATCATCCTGGCCGCCGGCGGCGGCGCCATGGGCGTGCGCCTGGGCACGCCGTACGAGAATGCGGCGCGCTTCGTGCCGCTCGATGCCGCCACCGCCGACCTGTCCGGCAGCGAAGCCGACGAATTGCCGGGCGAACAGCCGAACGTGCGTTCGCTCCAGAGCACGGTCGGCCTGGTCTGGCGCGCGCTGTTATTATGGATGCTGCTCTTGCTGCTGCTGTCCGGCGCCGTGCTGCTGGGATAAGGGCAGGGCCGGCCCGGATGGACGGCCGGGCGTACGCCGGTAGTACTCGAGAGCAACCGGCGTACGCTAGGCTCGTCCGCAAGTCTTCTATAAGATATAATTCCGGGGTTGTTCTCATCCACGCTTCATGTTTCAGTAAGCCGCACTATGGCCGAGTTACCGCAAACCGGGAAAGAACGCGCCGACGAGTTCATCATCCTCGGCGTCACAAGCAATGGCAGGCAGTTCCGCCCGAGCGACTGGGCCGAGCGCCTGTGCGGCGTCATGTCGTGCTTCCGCCCGCCGGGCAGCGGCGGCCGCAATGCGCACCTGCAGTATTCGCCGTACGTGCATCCGACCCTGATGAACGGCGTCAAGGCCGTGGTGGTCGACAATGCCCTCAAGAAGATCGAGCCGCTGGCCTACCACTTCGTCCTGAATTTCGCCAAGGACAACGACTTGCAGGTGGTGGATGCCTGCTACGTGCCGCATCCCGACGAAAAGAAGCCTTAAGAACCTATCCCAGTAGGGAACCGGTCGTTGCTGACGCGCCTGACAAGCGGGTGCCGCGTTGCTCGTCGTTGCATGGCTCGCCATGCGCCTCCTCGCGCCTTGCCCGCGCTTGTCAGTCATCGTCATCAACTTCCCTCTCCCTACTGAGATAGGTTCTAAGCGCTTTTTCCTGTTTTTACCCCGCCTCGTTTCCGAATTCGTTCCAATTGCAGCTTTGATGTCAGTCAAAGCTGTACCCATTCCGCGCGCTAGCTTGATGATTCATGCCGGGAGGATGTCATGGAAATCAGCAAGCTCTGCACCGTCGACACCGTCTGCTGCGCCCGCCATGAAAGCGTGCAGGGCGCGGCCCTGCTGATGCGCAAGCACCATGTCGGCGACATCGTCGTGGTCGACGATCCGGATGGCGAACGCACGCCGATCGGCATCGTCACCGACCGCGACGTGGTCGTGTCCGTCATTGCCCTCGGCCTCGATCCGCTCGGACTGGAGGTCGGCGATATCATGAGCGACGACCTGCTCACCGCCGGCGAGCACGACGACCCGTACCAGACCATCGAACGCATGCGCCTGCGCGGCATCCGCCGGGTGCCGGTGGTGAGCGATGGCGGCAGCCTGGCCGGCATCGTCAGCGCCGACGATTTGCTGGTGTTCCTGGCCGAGGAAATGGAAGAGCTGTCGCGCATCAGTCCCTACCAGCAGCAACACGAACGTCGCGCCCGCCAGTAGGCGCTCGAAGGGCGCAGGCCGGGTAAGCCTTGCCTAAGTTTCCGTCTGTTACCATGGTGCATTGCCTGCCAGCCTGGCGGCGGGCGTCAACCACGGACGGAATGCCATGACTTACCCCTTTCTCCAGCGCGGCCTGGCCGCATCGGTCGTCGGCGGTCTCTGCTTCGCCGCCGCGCCGGCCTGGTCGCTCGACCTGCCCAAGGGCGTGGTGCAGGGCCCCTCGGTCGAGGGCATCACCGAGTACCGCCTGCCGAACGGTTTGAAGGTGCTGCTGTTCCCGGATTCCTCGCGCCCGACCGTCACCGTCAACGTGACCTACCTGGTCGGCTCGCGCCACGAAAACTATGGCGAGACCGGCATGGCGCACCTGCTCGAACACCTGATGTTCAAGGGCACGCCGACGCACCAGGACATCACGCGCCAGTTCGCCGACCGCGGCATGCAGTTCAACGGTACCACCTCGCTCGACCGCACCAATTACTACGAGGTGTTCCAGGCCTCCGACGATAACCTGCAATGGTCGCTGCAGATGGAAGCCGACCGCATGACGCATTCCAACATCGCCCGCAAGGATCTCGATTCCGAGATGACGGTGGTGCGCAACGAATACGAGAACGGCGAGAATTCGCCGGGCGCGGTATTGTCCAAGCGCATGCAGAGCATCGCCTACGATTGGCATGCGTACGGCCGCGCCACCATCGGCAACAAGAGCGATATCGAGAACGTCGAGATCCCCAACCTGCAGAATTTCTACCGCACCTATTACCAGCCGGACAACGCGGTGCTGCTGGTGGCCGGCAAGTTCGACGCGGCCAAGACGCTGCTGTCGATCAACCGCCTGTTCGGCGCGATTCCCAAGCCCAAGCGTACGCTGCCGAAGTTCTGGACGGTCGAGCCGACCCAGGACGGCGAGCGCAGCTTCGAGGTGCGGCGCCAGGGCGACGTGCAGATCGTCGAGCTGGCCTACAAGGTGCCGTCCGGCCTGCACGACGACAGCGACGCGCTCAGCTTCGCCAGCACCATCCTGGGCGACGTACCGACCGGGCGCCTGCACAAGCTGCTGGTCGATACCGGCATGGCCAGCCAGGTGTTCGCCTATGGCCAGACCGGCTACGCGCCCGGCCTGCAGTACTTCGGCGCCGTGGTCAAGAAGGGCGAACCCTTGGCGCCGGTGCGCGCCGCGCTGACCCGGGCGGTCGAGGACTTCGCCGGGAATCCGCCCACGCCGGAAGAAATGGACCGCACCCGGCGCACCTACCTGAACAGCATCGAGCGCAGCCTGAACGACCCGCAGCAGGTCGGCCTGGCGCTGTCCGAAACCATCGCGCTGGGCGACTGGCGCCTGTTCTTCGTCGGCCGCGACAAGGTGTCGAGCATCACGGCCGAGCAGGTGGCCGCCGCGTCCGGGCGCTATTTCAAGCGCGACAACCGCACCACCGGCAGCTTCATCCCGGACGACGCGCCGCAGCGCGCGGCGGTGCCGCCGGCGCCCAGCGTCGAGAGCCTGCTCAAGGACTTCAAGCCCAAGGCGTCCAGCCTCACGGCCGAAGACTTCGAGCCGACCCAGGCCAACATCATGAAGCGCACCACCTTGACCACCGCCGGCGGCGTCAAGCTGGCGCTGCTGCCCAAGAAAAACCGCGGCGAGACCGTGTCGGTCGACCTGCGCCAGCACTTCGGCGACGAAAAGAGCCTGTTCGGCAAGGGCGCCGTGCCGACCCTGACCGCGGCCATGCTGATGCGCGGCACCACCCGCTACGACCGCGTGCAGCTGGCCGACGCTTTCGAAAAGCTCAAGATCGCCGGCGGCCTGACCCATTTCCAGACCACGCGCGAGAACCTGCCGGAAGCGCTGAAACTTGTCGCCCACGTGCTGCGCGAACCGAGCTTCCCGGCAAGCGAGTTCGAACAATTGCGCAAGCAAACGCTGGTCGGGCTGGACGCCAGCCGCAACGAGCCGGCGGACGTGGCTTCGCGCGCCATGAACGAGCACTTCGACATCTATCCGAAGGGCGACGTGCGCCACGAAACCACGCTGGCGGAAGACCTCGCCGAGATCCAGTCCGCCAGGCTGGACGACGTGAAAGCCTTCCATCGCGACTTCTACGGCACGTCGCCGGCCGAACTGTCGATCGTCGGCGACTTCGACGCCAAGGCGGTGCTGCCGCTGGTCGACCAGTTGTTCGGCGCCTGGAAAGCGCCCCAGCCGGCGGCGCCGGTGCTGCGCAAGAACGGCGACATCGCGCCCATCCGCCAGGTACTGAACACGCCCGACAAGGAAAACGGGTTTTATACGGCGCGCCTGAACCTCGACCTGAACGTCGAGGACCCGGACTACCCGGCGCTGATGCTGGCCGACTATATCTTCGGCGGCGGCGGCCTGAAGTCGCGCCTGATGGACCGCATCCGCCAGAAAGAGGGCTTGTCGTACGGCGGCGGTTCGCAGATCGCCCCGGGCGACCTCGACCGCGCCGGCAGCTTCGGCATCAGCGCCATCGCCGCGCCGCAGAACCTGGCCAAGGTCGACGCCGCGGTGCGCGAGGAACTGGCGCGCGTGCTCAAGGACGGCTTCACGGCGGCCGAACTGGCGGGCGCCAAGTCGGGCCTGATGCAGCAGCGTATCCAGAACCGCGCCGACGATGGCGCGCTGGCGGCCGGCTGGACCTCTTACCTGTACCGCGGCCGCACCTACGACTGGTCGGCCCGGTTCGAACAGCGCCTGCTGGCGGTCACGTTGCCGCAGTTGAACGCCGCGTTCAGCAAGGCGATCGACCCGGCCAAACTGTCGGTGGTGATGGCGGGGGATCAATCGAAAATAAAGCCTGCACCCTGATTGCAACACTCGGCCGTTACCGGAGTCGGTAACGTGTCGAGATGCTTGGTGAATATCCTTTACAGCGCTATGATGTTGCCCATAGGAAGTATTTCTCATGGGAAGCAATCGTTGCGCCAGAATAGTGTAAAGGAAGCATGATGAAAGGCTTGACCAAGCAAGCGCCGGGCGGCATCTCGTTCGCCGGCAAGGTAGTGCTGGTGACCGGCGCCGCCGGCGGCATCGGCCGCGCGATGGCGCTGGCGTTCGGGCGCGCCGGCGCCTGCGTCGTCATTGCCGACACCTCGGTGGACGGCGGCCACATGACCGCCGCGCTGATCGTCGAGGCGGGCGGCAAGGCATTGTTCGTGAAGACCAACGTCACCAGCGCCGCCGAAGTGGATGCGCTGATCGACAAGGTGGTGGCGCACTACGGGCGCATCGATTGCGCCGTCAACGGCGCCGCCATCGAGGAAGAACACCTGCCGCTGGCGGACGGCGAGAACGAGCAGTTCGACCGCATCATGAACGTCAACGTCAAGGGTGTGTGGCTGTGCATGAAAAGCCAATTGCGCCAGATGCTCAAGCAGGAAGACGGCGGCGTGATCGTCAACGTGGCCGATGCCGGCGGCCTGGTGGCGGCGCCCAACCGCGCCGTGTACGCGGCGTCCAAGCATGCGGTGGTCGGCCTGACCCGCACCGCCGCGGTCGAGTACGCCAAATCGAATATCCGCGTCAATAGCATCTGCCCGGGCGCGGTCAAGACGCCGATGCTGGCGCGCATGCTGGAACGCGAACCCGGCCGCGACAAGAAGCTCAAGGCGGCGCACCCGATGGGCCGCATCGCCGACGCGGCCGAGGTAGCCAACGCCGCATTGTGGCTGTGCTCGGACCAGGCCTCGTTCGTGACCGGGCACCAGCTGGCGATCGATGGCGGCCTGACCGCGATGTAAAAGCGCTGCGCCGTCGAGGCTTGACGCGGCTTACAGCGAAAATGTTTCATCGGCGTCACGCGGACTTTTCCCGTTCCAGATCTGCTTGTATTGCAGAGCACAATCGTGCATGCTGTAAAGACAATCTCGACTTGTTCAGGGGGACGTCATGGCCGCATCCACTACGCATGGGATCGCTTTTCCGGCATTCACGCCGGCGTTCGACAATTCGGTGTTCGACACCTGGGTCAAGGTAGGCACTGTCTACAAGGAAGCCATGGATGCGAGCGCGCAGAACCTGTTCTTCAGCTCCGCGCGCATCGTGCAGGAACAGACCCTGCGCGCCATGGTGACCGCGGCCCACTCCTGCGCCGAGGCACTCGCGCAGAACGCGGTGCAGGTGCAGCAGCAATCGGTGGCGCGCTTCAGCGCCGCCAACCAGAAGGCGGCCGAGATCATGGGCCGCGCCTGGATCGAAGGCATGACGCCGAAGATGACCACGGCGCGTTGAGGCTGGACGGTCTCTTCAGGACGGCCGCTTGCCACGTACCCGCTGCTGCTGTTTCTGCTGGGTCTGCGTGCGGTTCTTCTTGGCCGTGTACAAGGCCACCGCATCGCTTTTCGCCCGTTCCAGCGTGCGCATCTCCGGATGGTCGTCGTGCGGTGAAAAATATTCGGCGTCCTGGGCATCGACCACCAGTTTGATGGCGCTGTCGTCGTCGAGGTCGTACAGCTCGGTAAGCAGGGTGGCGACTTCGTCGAGGTAGGCTTCGTAGGTCAGGTTTGCCATCGGTGTATCCATAGAGAGTGGGGCCGGATTTTACGCCATGGCGGCCGCGCCGTGGGCGGCGTCGATGCGTGCACGCAGCCAGGCGTGGCTGCGCGCCTTCATCAGGTGCGCCATGCGTGTCGGAAAATGAATGACGCCGTGCGGCGTCTGCGGCAGCAGGTGCAGTTCGACATCGGCACCTGCGCACCAGCGCGCCGCCATGGCGACCGTGTCGTCGCGCAGCGGATCGAGCTCGCCGGCGAACAGCAGCGCCGGCGGCAGGCCGCCCGGGGTGCTCATGTCGCCGTACAGCGGCGACAGCGGCGCCCGACGGCGGGCGGCGTCGTCCAGGCCGGGCGTCAGGCGGCGCAGGGCTTCCGGCATGCCGGGTCCGTCCAGCACCAACGTCTCGGGGCCGGCGCCATGTACGCTGGGGGTGCCGGCCAGGTCGTACACGCCATAGTAGAGCACGGCGCCGTGCACGCGCCGCAGCAGCCCGGGCCAGGCTTGCAGGCGCAGCAGCGTGGCCGCGGCCAGGTGGCCGCCGGCCGACTCGCCGACGAAGAAGACCGGCAGGCCGGTGTATTCCGGCAAGCCGCCTTCCAGCAGCCAGCGCGCCGCCGCCAGGCAATCGTCCATCGGTCCCGCCAGCGGCGCATCCGGCGCCGACGCCAGCGCCAGGCGGTAATCGACCGACACCACCGCCACCGCGCAGGCCGCGATGGTGGCCGCATTCAACTTGTCGTTCATGCGCGCGTTGCCGATCACCCAGCCGCCGCCGTGGATATCGAACACCACGGCGCGCACCGGGCCGCGCGGGCGCAGGATGCGCAGCGGCACCGGCGCGCCATCGGTGGTCAGCAGCCGCCGTTCGGCATCGATGCCGGCGTGCGCCAGGCGGCGGTCGGCGCCGACCTGGCCCAGGCGCAGCAGGGCCTGCAGCAGGCGCGGCGCCCAGCGCCGGCGCATCTTGAAACGCGGCATGCGCGCGAGCTTGCGGTTGAAGCGGCGCGCTTCGTCGAGGGTGGCTGCGTCGATGGCGAACTGGCTCATGGTGCGATGGCGGCGGGCATCAGGCCGCGCTCAGTTCGGCCACGAAATCGTACATGTCGCCGCGAAAATAGGAGCGGCAGAATTCGATCGCTTGGCCGTCCGGCAGGAAACCGAGACGTTCCACGCACAAGCCGGCGTCGCCTTCCTTCGACTGCAGCAGGCGCGCCTGTTCGGCGTCCAGCAGCAGCGCGGACAGCCGCTGCAGCGCGCGCACCGGACGCTTGCCGGCGGCTTCCAGCGCCTCGTACATCGAGACGTCGACCGCCTCCAGCGAGGGCAGGGCGGCGGCGGCGATGGTGGCGTATTCCAGGCACATCGGCATGTCGTCGGCGTAGCGGATGCGGTGGAAGCGGTACACGGCGGCGCCCGGCGACAGGCGCAGGCGCAGCGCTTCTTCCGGCGTCACCATGCCCTCCGAGCGCTTCAGCCACACGCTGCGCGGGGTGCGTCCGCGCGAGCGCATGTCTTCGGAAAACGAGGTCAGCTTGGCAAAGTTCTTCTCGACCTTGGTGTTGATGAAGTTGCCGGAGCCGGGGCGACGCACCAGCAGCCCTTCCTCGACCAGGCCGTCGATCGCCTTGCGTACCGTGATGCGCGAGATGTCCAGTTCGGTCGCCAGCTGGCGCTCGGCCGGCAGCGCCTCGGCCGGCCCGAACACGCCGCGCTCGATCGATTCGCGCAGCGCACGCTGCAACTGCTGGTACAGCGGCAGGTTGCTGGTGGCGGACAGGGACTGCATCAGCTGCGCGAGAGGAGACATGCGGCGGCACGGGTTGGAAAGGATGGCCGATGATACCAAAAAAAGACCGCTTGGCCGCGGGGAGCGTAAGTGAGCACGTCGTCCCCGCGCAGGGGGAAGAATGCCACTGGCATTCTTCACCCCATACCGAGTATCCATGGTCGCTATGTATGGGTCCCCGCCTGCGCGGGAACGACGGCATCCGTATGGCTCACTTCTGGCGCGGATTCTTCAGCTTGGCGTCCGGCCGCACCATCTTGCCGTCCTGGATCAGCCGAACTGTATTCGCCACCGCGCGCGCCACGTTGCGCACTTCTTCCTGGAACCCGGTGTCGCGGTCGAGCGTGTCGTGGCTTTCGGCGTAGGATTCGTAGTAGCCGACGTAGCGGTCCAGCTGCGACTGGAAGCCGGCGTCGATGAAACCCATCCAGTCGAGCCAGTCGGACAGCGAGCGCCGCGTCGGTTCGATGCCGGCCACGTCGCCGTGCACCACCAGGCCATAGGCGCGTCCGGCCAGGTGCTTCGGATAGTCCCAGTCCTTTTCCAGTTCCTTGGCTTCTTCCGGCTTCTTGCCGTGGGTCGAGCTCGGGTCCGGGTTGCCGCCGTCGGCGCATACCAGGCGGTCGATCATCAGTTTCAGTACCGCCGGGGTCTGGTACCAGTAGGTCGGGGTCAGGATGATCACGCCGTGCGCCGATACCCAGCGCTCGTAGATCTCGTTCATCCAGTCGTTGTCCTGGTTCAGCGAATGGTTCGGATAGCAGCTGCACGGCCAGTGGCATAGCGGCATCGCGGTCGACACGCAAGCCTTGCACGGGTGGATGCGGCGTTCGTAGTCCGAGGTCAGCAGAGAGAGGTCGAGCAGGTCGGTCTCGAATCCTTCGCCCTGCAGCAAGTCTTCGCACAGGCGCGCCAGGCGCCAGGTCTTGGAGATCTCGCTCGGGCAGCTGCCGTCGTTGCGCGCCGAGGCGTTGATCAGGAGGATGCGGCGGCGGGTAGCCGGGTCCTTTTGCCGCGCTTCGGCGGCCAGCAGGCGGTCGTGCGCCTCTTTCCACTCGACCGACAGATCGTAGTCCGGATCGGCGAAGCCGGGGCCGGCCTTGACCGTGACCGGGGCCTTGTGCGATTCGACGTAGGTTTTCCACGCCACTTCCTCGACGGCGGCCAGCTCCTTGCCGACCTCCCCGTAGGCGGGATCGTAGAACTTGCGCATGAAGCGCAGGTGGAATTCGTTGCGGTCGAGTTTTGCGGGCGCCTGGCCCTTGCGTACGATGGTCATGACAGCCTTTCAACGGTGCGGTTGCTGATAGCCCGATTATGAAAGGCCGCGGCTGTCTGGCCGGTACGGCACTTAACAGAAGCATTCCAGAAATGCGCATGAAAAAAGCGGCGCGGGCCGCGAAGCCCGTGCCGCTTTGATGCTCGTCCGCCGGTATGCGGACGCTGCAGTGCTTACTTGGCCGCGGTGGCGCCGCCGGCCGGGTGGTTTTCCAGCAGCACCCAGTAGTGGGCGGTGTCGGCCAAGCCGCCGCCGGCCTTGACGGTCTCGAAGGTCTTGATGGCTTGGTCCTTGCGGCCGGCGCGCGCGTAGGCCATGCCCAGGCGCAGCTTGGCTTCGTCCGGCGACTTCAGGCCGCCCTTGGCGATACCCTGCTCGATGAAGCCGATGCCCTTGTCGTACTGGTCCATCGTGACATAGGCCCAGCCCAGGTTGACCAGGCCGATGCCGCTCTTGGCCTTGGCCGCCGAGGCTTCGCCGGCGGCGATGTTCTTGGCGTCGGTGGCGGCTTCCTTGTTGGCGCGGTCGCGCAGCTGGCGGTGCTGGGCGGCGGCGCTGCCGGTGCCCAGCACGCCCGCGGCGAAGCCGGCATCGACCACCTTCTTGGCTTCGGTCGGGAAGCCGTCCTTCAGGGCCAGTTCGGCCAGTTCGGTATACGCTTCCGGCGACATCGCCTTGCTGGCGGCAAACTGCAGGCGCAGCACGTTGGTGATGTTGGCGTCGCTGAAGCCCGCCTTGCGCACGATGCCGCGGCTGATCAGGTCGGCCCAGTAATCGTCGGTCGGGTAGTACGACGCCAGCTGTTCCAGGCCGCGCAGGTAGGCGGCGTCGTCCTTGGTCTTGTTGGCGGCCGAGGCGTACAGGCGCAGGTCTTCGGCGCTCGGGGTCTTGCCGGCCTTTTGCTGGGCTTCCAGCACCGGGCCCTGCATCTTGACCGCGGTGGCGTAGTCGCCGCTGAAGTAGTAGGCGCGGATCAGGGCCGCGTTGACGGCGTCGGTGTTGTTGCCGTTGGCCTGCATCTGCTTGAACATCTCGATTGCTTTCGGATAGTTCTTGGCGTTGAAGTAGGACTGGGCCAAGGCTTGCGTGAAGCTGGCCTGGTCGGCCGGCGCCAGCTTGCCCGAGGCGATGACCGCCTCCAGCGCCTGCGTCTGCATGGCGTCGTTGTTGGTGGCGCTGGCCAGCGACAGCTTCATGCGGTTGACCACGTAGATTTCGTACGGGGTCTTGTCCGGGAAGGCTTCGGCCTGGGTCACGCGGTTCTGGACTTCGGTGTAGTTCTTGGCATCCATCAGCGGCTTGATCTGCGCCGGATCGAGCAGCTTGAACAGGTCGGGACGGACCGAATCCTGGGGCGCCGCCGCCGGTGCGGCCGGCTTGGCATTGTTTTGCGCGGACGCGCCGTGCATCAGGGCCGGCGCGGCATTCAGGCCGATCGCGGCAAACATCAGGGCAAGGCGGGCAAGACGGAATTGGGACATGGAGTATCCTTCTCTTGGTAACGGCGTATGACGATTAAATTGAACAGTGGCAAATTTGCCAACTCGAACAAAACGTGCATTGTCCCACAAAGTACGCGATCGGGCGCGCATGCGCGCACCCTGCGTGAATCGGGCAGGGGCATTGTGCCGCAGCGGCCGGGTCGGCGGTGCCGTCGTTACAATGCGTTACCGCGCGTCGTCGCTTGCGCGCGCGGTGTTTGCTCATGCGAAGCCGGGCACCGGGCAATGTCCTTGCGCTTCGATGTCGCCGGCCAGCCAGGCGTTCACGGCTTCCAGCGCCGGCGGCGCGAAACCGAAGGTCAGCAGCGCCGGCGCGTCGAAGTCGAGCGCCTGGTACGGATTCCACAGGGCCAGGTGCAGGTCCGGCTGCCAGGTGGCGCGCGCATGCGGGCCGTAGCGGCGCCGTGAGGTCGAGGCCAGCAGCGTGAAGCGGCCATCCGCCGGCAGCGCATTCCAGTCGAAGCGTTCGGCGTCGGCGAAGGTGACCAGGTCGACGTCGTACCGCTCGCCCAGCGCCGCGGCGATGCGCGCCGCCGGCACGCCGGCTTCGGACACGCCGTCGCTGACCACGTCCTGGCGCGCCACCAGGCGCAGCCTGGCCCCGGGCGGCGGACGGCGCGGTGCGCGGTAAGCCGTCAAGCCGCGCTGCCAGGCGCGCGCCATCAGGGCGCGGTCGGCGGCCTCGGTGGCGTAGGGCGCGGCCAGCGCCGGGTAGGTCGCGGCCAACCGGTCCAGCCGATCCAGGCGCGCCCGCACCTCGTGCAGCGGCAGGCGGCCGTCGGCGATGGCTCCGGCGATGGCGTCCAGCGTTTCTTCCTGGGTGGCGCGGCTGCCGATCGCCATCACCATGTCGGCGCCCGCCAGCAGTGCGTTCAGGGCGGCCTGGCCGGCGCCGTAGCGGTGCGCGATGGCATGCATGTCCATGCCGTCGGTGATGATCACGCCGTGGTAGTCCCAGCCGGCGCGCAGCAGGTCGTGCAGGATCGCGCGCGACATCGTGGCCGGGCTGTGCGGGTCCAGCGCCGGGTACACGATGTGCGCCGTCATCACCGCCGGCGCGTGCGGCGCGGCCGTGCGGAAGGGCGCGAACTCGAAGCGTTCCAGTTCGTCGAGGGGCTTGTCGACGGTGGGCAGGTCGCGGTGCGAATCGACGTGGGTGTCGCCGTGGCCGGGGAAATGCTTGACGCAGCAGGCCACGCCCTCGGCTTGGCTACCCGCCATCCAGGCCAGCGCGATGGCGGCGGCGCGCTGCGGATCGGCGCCGAACGAGCGCTCGGCGATCACCGGATTCAAGGGGTTGTTGTTCAGGTCCAGCACCGGCGCGAAATTCCAGTTGAAGCCCATCGACTTCACCGCGCGCGCCACCGCGGCGCCGACGTCACGCGCCAGGGCCGGATCGTCGGCCGCGCCCAGCGCCATCGCCGACGGCGGCGGCGGCACCCACAGCGAGCGCACCACGGCGCCGCCTTCCTGGTCGAGGGCGATCAGGGCATTCTCTCCCATCGCCGCGCGCAGGGCGCCGGTGAGCTCGCCCAGCTGGCCGGCATCGACCATGTTCTGGCGGAACAGGCAGGCGCCGCGGATGCGGTTGGCGCGGATGAAGGCGGCACTGTCTTCGTCCAGCGCGGTGCCGGCCAGGCGGATCATCACCAGCTGGCCGGCCAGGCGGCGCGCGTCGTCCGGCGCGACCGTGGCGCCAGGCCGGGTGGACGGGGCCTCAGTCAGCGGCGACTGCACAGGCTTCTCCTTCGACATAGACGGCTTTCAGCTGCAGGTCGCGGTCCAGCACCACCAGGTCGGCGTGGCAGCCCGGCGCCAGGCGCCCGCGGCGGGTCTCGCCCAGGTAGTCGGCGGCATTGGTCGAGACGCGGCGCGCGGCGTCGGCCAGGTCCAGGCCGATCGCCACCAGGTTGCGCAGCGCCTGGTCCATGGTGAGGGTGCTGCCGGCCAGGGTACCGTCCGCCAGGCGCACGCCGCCCATGCACTTGTGCACGACCTGGCGGCCCAGCATGTAGTCGCCGTCGGGCATGCCGGCGGCGGCGGTGGAATCGGTCACGCAGTACAGGTGGGGAATCGCGCGCAGCGCCACCTTGATCGCGCCCGGATGCACGTGCAGCAGGTCGGGGATGATCTCGGCGTATTCGGCATGCGCCAGCGCGGCGCCGACCATGCCGGGGTCGCGGTGGTGCAGGCCCGGCATGGCGTTGAACAGGTGGGTGAAGCCGGCCGCGCCGTGCTCCAGCGCGCGCACGCCGTCCTCGTAGGAGCCGGTGGTGTGGCCGACCTGCACGCGGATGCCGGCGTCCGCCAGCGCGCGCACCAGCGCCAAATGGCCTTCGAGTTCGGGCGCCACCGTGATCAGGCGCAGCGGCGCGCGCGCGCCCAGGCGCTCGACTTCGCCGAGGGATGCTTCGCGTGCGAACGGCGGCTGGGCCCCCAGCTTGCCGGAATTGATGTACGGGCCTTCCAGGTGCACGCCCAGGATGCGCGCTTCGCCGCGGCCGCGCGCGCGGACGGCGGACCCGATGGCGTCCAGCGCACGTTCGATGTCGGGCAGCGGCGCGGTCATGGTGGTGGCCAGCAGGCTGGTGGTGCCGTGGCGCGCGTGCAGGCGCGCGATGGCGTGCGCGGCGTCGCCGCCTTCCATCATGTCGCGTCCGGCGCCGCCGTGCACGTGCAGGTCGATGAAGCCGGGCAGGATGTAGTCGTCGCCGTTGGCGGACGGATCGGCGGGCGCGCCCTCGATCGTCGCGATGGTGCCGGCGCCATGGCGCAGCGCGCCGTGCAGCCAGCCGTCCGGTGTCAGGATGTTGCCGGTCAAGGTGGCGTGGTTCACTGGCGTGCCTCCGGCCGGCCGGGCGCGCTGGCGTGCCGGGTCAGGTAGAGCGCGGCCATGCGCAGGGCACCCTGCGCCGAATCGCCGCGCGGCGGCGTGGCGCGCGCCGCCAGGGCGGGCGGCAGCCAGGGGCGCAGCGCCGCGCCGAGGCTGCCGCACAGGGCCAGCGGCAGCGCGCCCTGCGGGTCGAGCGCGCGCGCGATGTTCGCCGCTTCACGGCCGGCTTCCAGCAGGATCGTGTGCGCCACCGGGTCGTCGGCGTGGCGCAGCACCAAGGGCGCCAGGCCGGCGTAGGCGGTCTGGTTGGCTTGCGCTAGCCAGGCCTGCACCGTGTCGCGGCAGCCGTTGCCGCCGCCGCAGGCGGCCGTCAGGTCATGCGCGAACGGGCTGGCGGGGCGGCGCCCGTCCAGCACCTGCTGCAGGTGGTTGACCGCGCGCAGCCCGATCCAGCCGCCGCCGGCCTCGTCGCCGGCCGGGAAGCCCCAGCCGCCGACTTCGCGCCGGGCGCCGTCGGCCAGCAGGGCTTCGCCGACGCTGCCGGTGCCGATGGCGACGATGGCGCCGGGAGCGCCGTCGTGGGCTCCCATCAGGGTGGTGAAGGCATCGGTTTCCAGGACCAGGGCGGCATAGCCCGGATCGCCGGCGACGAAATCCGCCGCCCACTGGCGGTTGTGCACGCCTGCCAGGCCGAGGCCGATGGCCACTTGCCGCGGCGCCGGCTGTGCCAGCCCGGCCGCATCGAAGGCGGCCTGCACGGCGCCGCGTACCGCCGTCCAGGCGCGTTCCACGCCCAGCCCGAGGCCGGAAGGCCCGCCGGCGCCTTGCGCCAGTTCCTGCCAGGCGCCGGCGCCGTCGCCGCGCGCCAGGCGCACCCTGGTGCCGGTGCCGCCGCCGTCGACGCCGATGAGATAGTCGATCATGAGTATGTCCTGCCGAAAGGTCAGGGCACTATAGGAGCGGCGGATTGGGCTGTCAACAGGTCTTTAATTGGTATTGGCTGGTCCGGCCATCGTTTGCAATTGCATGACTGCCAACACTATGGCGTGCGGTAATCTTCCAATCCTGAACTGGTATGTAGCGCGGTATGCTCTGCCGGAGGCGCAGGCAGCACGGCGTCGTCGCCGCGCAGCCACGCGAACAGCAGCGCCATCAGGAACGGGCCGACGAACAGGCCGATCACGCCCAGCGTCGACACCCCGCCCAGCAGGCCGAACAGCACCGCCAGGAACGGCAGGTTGACGCGCCGGCCGATCAGTTTCGGCCGGATGAACTTGTCGACCATGAACAGTTCGACCGCGCCCCAGCTGAACAGGCCGAGCGCCGCGCCCGAGTGGCCCTGTCCCAGGAGCAGCAGCGACACCGCCGTGAACGACAGCGGCGCGCCGCCGGGGATCAGGGCCAGGTAGCCGGTGATCACCGCCAGCAGCGCCGGCGCCGGGGCGCCGGCCAGCGCATACGCGATGCCGAGCACGATGCCTTCCAGGATCGCGATCGAGCACAGGCCGAGCGCGGTGCCGCGCACCGACAGCGGGAACAGGCGGCGCAGCAGCGGATAGTGCTGGGGCAGCAGGCGCGCCCCGGCGCGGTCGGTGTAATGCACGGCGGCGGCACCGTGTAGGTACAGCACGAACAGGGTCAGGAGGGTCAGGAACAGGTACAGGGCGTTGGCCAGGATGGTCGAGCCCCAGGTGCGCGCCGCGCCGGTCAGGTGCGGCATGAAGTCGCCGAGCGTGCTGCGCAGCAGGCCGTTGAGGCCGCCCGGCGTGGCCAGGTGCTCGGTCCACCACTTAAGCGCCGGTTCCGCCACCAGCGGCAGGCGCGCCACCCAGTCCGGCACCGGCACGCCGCTGCCGTTCAGCTGGGCGAACAGGCGCTGCACGCCGGCCAGCTCGCTGCTGAGGGCATTGAACAACAATACCGACGGCCCCAGGAAGCTGATCACCAGCAGGCCCACCAGCAGGGCGGCGCTGGCGGCGCGCGGCCAGCCGCGCCGCAGCAGGCGCTGGTGCAGCGGCCAGGTGATCGTCGCCAGCAGCGCCGCCCAGGCCAGCGAGCCGAGGAAATGCTGCAGCAAGAAGGCCAGCGCGAGCGCGAACAGCGTCGGCAGCACGAAGGGCGGTGTCCGCATCGGCCGGCCGTTCACTCAGCTGCCCTGGAGGGCGGCGATGCGCGCCTCGGTGGACGGGTGGGTGCTGAACAGGGACAGCACGCCGCCGCCGGCGATGCCGGACGCCGCCATGTTCTTCGGCAGGTCGCCCTGGGCGATGCCGCCCAGGCGGCGCAGCGCGGCGATCATCGGACGCGGCGTGCCCATGATGCCGGCCGAGCCGCGGTCGGCGCGGAATTCGCGCTGGCGCGAGAACCAGGCCACGATGATGCTGGCCAGCAGGCCGAACAGCAGGTCGCACACCACCGAGGTGACGGTGAAGGCGATGCCGGGGCCGTGGCTTTCACCTTCCTCGCCGCGGCGCAGGAAGCCGTCGACGAAGTAGGCGACCACGCGCGCTGCGAAGATGACGAAGGTGTTGACCACGCCCTGGATCAGCGTCAGCGTGACCATGTCGCCGTTGGCGATGTGGGCCACTTCGTGGGCCAGCACGGCTTCGGCTTCCTCGCGCGTCATCGCGTCCAGCAGGCCGGTCGACACCGCCACCAGCGACGCGTTCCTGGTGGCGCCGGTGGCGAAGGCGTTCGGCTCGCCCGGGTAGATGGCGACTTCCGGCATGGCGATACCGGCCTTGTTGGCTTGCGCGGCGACGGTCTGCACCAGCCATTGTTCGGTCTGGTTGGCCGGCTGCCCGATGACGCGCGCCCCGGTCGAGAACTTGGCGATCGGCTTCGACAGCCAGAGTGAGATGAAGGCGCCGCCGAAGCCCATCAGGGCGGCGAAGCCGAGCAGGGCGCCCAGGTTCAAGCCGTTCGCGGTGAGGTATTTGTTCACACCGAGCAGGCTCGCCGAGATGCCGAGCACGAGCATGATGGCAAGGTTGGTGGCGATAAACAGCAGGATGCGTTTCATGATCAGGGTCTCGTCATGGTTAATAAAAGACAACGGCCATCCATTCGTAGTGCATTGACCGTTTCCAAGCCGACAGCTTAAAACAAGCATGAGATCGTAAAAAGCGAAGTTCATGGAATGGTTACTTCGAAAAAAACTAAGTTCGACACGATTCGGCATGCGCTTCGATCGGCTGGTGCGTGACGAGCCCGGGTAACACGGCGATACGCCGTCGATACCGCCGGGATGCCGCCAGTCTGCGCTCGCGTGCGGGAGTCTGCAAGCCCCAAGTGGTACGATGCAATTTTCGCAATCTTTATCATGCCTAACGACCTGCTTCCCTTCGCCTCCTCCGATGGTGCCGATGCCTGCAGCCGGCTGCAGGGCCACTTGCACGGCCTGCGCGGCCTGGATGCGGGCGCCGCCCTGCGCCGGCTGGTAGAGGCCGGCGCGGATCGCCTGCCGCTGCCGGGCCAAGGGCGCACCCTCGAACGCTGGCGCGCGCTGGCCGCCGTCGGCGCCCGTGATCTCAGCCTGGCCAAGCTGTTCGAAGGCCATACCGATGCGCTGGCCATCCTGGCCGAGGCCGGCATGGATGGCCTGGCGCGGCCCGGCTCGACCTGGGGCACCTGGTGCGCTGAACCGCCCGACGCGCGCGTGCTGCTGCAGGCCGGCCCCGATGGCGGATTCGTGCTGGCCGGGCGCAAGGCCTGGTGCTCGGGCGCGCAGCACATGTCGCATGCGGTGCTCAGCTGCTGGAACGCGGCCGGCGAGGCGATGCTGGCCGCGGTCGAGATGCGCCAGCCGGGCGTGCGCGTGACGGACGACGGCTGGAACGCCATCGGCATGCAGGGCTCCGGCAGCGTCGACGTGCAGTTCGACGGCGCCCGCGCCACGCCGCTGGGCGAGTCCGGCTTTTATGTGCGCCGGCCCGGCTTCTGGCACGGCGGCGCCGGCGTGGCGGCGGTCTGGTACGGCGCGGCGACCGCGCTGGCGGAGGCGCTGCGCCGCCGCCTGGCGGGCCAGGCCGACGCGCACCGGCTGGCGCAGCTGGGCGAGGTGACGGTGGCGCTGCAGGGCAGCGCCGCGCTGCTGCGCGAGAGCGCCGCCGCCATCGACGCCGCGCCGCACGACAATGCGATGCTGGCGGCGGTGTCGGTGCGCCTGTCGGTGGAAGCGGCGGCCACGACGGCGCTGGCGGCGGTGGGGCGCGCACTGGGGCCGGGGCCGATGTGCAAGGACCCGGCGATGGCGCGCCTGTTCGCCGACCTGCCGGTGTTCCTGCGCCAGAGCCACGCCGAACGCGACCAGGAAACGGTCGGGCGCGTGGTCGGGCAAGGGCCGGCGGACGATGCGGCGGACGACGTGGCAAACGTAAGGAGGGCGCCATGGACGCTGTGAACCGCGACCGCAGCATCGTCGGCACCGGCACTTCCGCGCAGGACTGGCGCGCCGATGCCGGCGTGGCC
The DNA here is from genome assembly GCF_012849555.1 of Massilia forsythiae. Lineage (NCBI taxonomy): Bacteria > Pseudomonadati > Pseudomonadota > Betaproteobacteria > Burkholderiales > Oxalobacteraceae > Massilia > Massilia forsythiae. The sequence goes on along the minus strand of NZ_CP051685.1, from coordinate 338,387 downwards.
GCGCTGCCGGCCGCCGGCGTGGATGCGCTGGTGCCGCCCGGCGCGCGCCTGCTGGTGGTGGCGCCGCATCCGGACGATGAGATCCTGTCCTGCGGCGGGCTGCTGCACCTGCTGGCGCAGCGCGGCGGCGCCGCGCCGGCGGTCGTGGTGGTGGCGGTCACCGACGGCGAGCGCAGCCACGAGAACTCGCCCGACTGGCCGCGCGCGCGCCTGCTGGCCACCCGGCCGGGCGAGACCGAGGCGGCGCTGCGCTGCCTGGGCATCGCCGCACCCCAAATCGTCCGGCTCGGCATCCCCGACGGCGGCGTGCGCGCCGCCGAGGCCGACCTGGTCGGACGCCTGCGCGCCATCGTGCGGGCCGGCGACGTGGTGGTCACCACCTGGCGCTACGACGGCCATCCCGACCACGAAGCCACCGCGCGCGCCTGCGCCGCCGCGGCGGCGGCATGCGGCGCGCGCGTGCTGGAAGCGCCGGTGTGGGGCTGGCACTGGAGCGCGCCGGGCGACGGCGCCATGCCGCTGGCACAAGCCGTGAAACTGGCGCTGCCGCCGCAAGCGGTGCAAAGCAAGCGCGAGGCGATGGCCTGTTTCCACAGCCAGATATCGCCGGACGCCAGCACCGGCGCCGCGCCCATCCTTCCCGCGCATGCCCTGGCGCGCGCGTTCAATCCATTCGAGGTGTATTTCCATGACTGCCCAACCGCCTGAGCGCAAGGCCCATTTCGAGGCGCTGTACGCCGCCAACGAGGATCCGTGGAACGTGCGCGGCGCCTGGTACGAGCGGCGCAAGCGCGCCGTGCTGCTGGCCAGCCTGGCCAGGCCGCACTACCGCAGCGTCTACGAGCCCGGCTGCGGCAACGGCGAGATGAGCGCCGCGCTGGCGCTGCGCTGCGAGCGCCTGCTGGTCAGCGACGGCTCGCCCAGCGCGCTGGCGGCGGCGCGGCGGCGGCTGCAGGAAGGCGCCGACCCCGCATCCACGGCGCCCGGGCATGTGCGTTTCGAGCAGCTGGGCCTGCCGGACGAGTGGCCGGCGGACACCCGCTTCGACCTGGTCGTCATCAGCGAATTCGCCTACTACCTGGACGCCGCCGCGCTGGACGACATGCTGCAACGGGCGCGCGCCAGCCTCGACGACGACGGCGAACTGGTGCTGTGCCATTACCTGCACGGCTTCGACGACCACATCACCCCGACCGCGACGGTGCACGCGCTGGCCGGCCGCTTGCCCGGCCTGGTGCGCACCCTGCATCACCGCGACGCCGACTTCCTGCTGGAAGCCTGGCAGGTCGCTTCCGATTCTTCAAGCAACGCATCGAAAGGAACCCCGACATGATCGGTATCGCCATCCCGGCCCACAACGAGGAAAGCAACCTGGACGCCTGCCTGGTCTCGCTGCTGGCCGCCGCCCGCCATCCGCTGCTGGACGGCGAAAAAGTATGCGTGCAGGTCGTTCTCGACGCCTGCGACGACGGCTCGGCCGCCGTGGTGGCGCGCCACCAGGCCGCCTTCGCCGCCGCCGGCATGGCGCTGGACATGGAGGAGGTCGCAGCGCGCCAGGTCGGCGTGGCGCGTGCGCTCGGCGCACGCCGCCTGCTGGCGCAGGGCGCACGCTGGCTGGCCTTTACCGACGCCGATACGCGCGTCTCGCCGCGCTGGCTGGTGGCGCAGCTGGCGCAGGGCGCAGACGTGGTGTGCGGCTCGGTGGCGGTGGACGACTGGTCGCCGCACGCCGCCAACGCCCAGGCGCTGCGCGCCCACTTCGCCGACACCTACCAGGACCGCGACGGCCACCGCCACATCCACGGCGCCAACCTGGGCGTGAGCGCCGAGGCCTACCAGGCGGCCGGCGGCTTCGAGGCGGTGGCCTGCCACGAGGACGTGTTGCTGGTCAAGGCGCTGGAACGCATCGGCGCGCGCTTCGCCTGGAGCGCGCAGCCGCGCGTCTACACCAGCGCCCGCACCGACGCGCGCGCGCGCGGCGGGTTCGGGGATACGTTGTTGGCGGTGCTGGCGGGGAAGGCGCAGGGGCAGCAGGGGCAGGCTGCGGCGCAGTAATGATGGTAGAACAGCGTCGTCCCCGCGCAGGTGAACTGCCCTAAGGAAGTTGGACAGGAAAACCGTTCAACTTTCGAAGGATCAGATGTTCAAGTATCTAGACGAATTCAAGCACAAGGTAGTGCTGGAGTACTTCAGCGGTACCATGGGTTTCCGCCGTTTGTCGGCGCATCACGAGGTAAATATTGGATCGGTCAAACGATGGGTAGCGGCTTATCGTTTGCATGGGATGGAAGGAATCAGCCGCAAGGTAACGCGCTATGATGCCCAGTTTAAGCTGTCGGCACTACAGTACATGTGGGACAATGGATTGTCGATGAAACAGACGGCAGCCATCTTCAATGTTCGCAACCCGACCAGTATTGGGATATGGGAGAGCCGCTATAGCAGCGGTGGCTTGGAGGCATTGGCCAAGCCGCACAATCACGCTCGCCAAATGAAAGCACCTACGAAAAAACCTGCCGCCAAACCTGATGCCGAACGTACGCTTGATGAGGTGCTCAAGGAAAACGAGTACTTGCGTATGGAGGTAGATGTTTAGACTCGTGGGATCATGTACCCACCCGTAGCTGGCCGCTCTTCAAGGCCAGGAACGTTTTGCGTACACTGTTTCAATCTGATCTTTCGCCGACAATTCAATGACCCAAGCGCTGCACAGCCAAGCCCGCACTACTCACCTGATTCGCGAGGAAATTAGGAACTCGACGCTACCGCAAGCCGAACTGGCCAGGCTGTACAACGTTACGCGCCAGACTATCCGGAAGTGGCAAAACCGCGATTCGCCGGAAGACAAGTCGCACGCTCCGGTCAAGATGTACACCACACTTTCACCTGAACAGGAACTCATCGTGGTAGAGCTGCGCAAGACGCTGCTGTTACCGACCGACGACCTACTGGCGATCACGCGTGAATTCGTTAATCCTGCCGTTTCCCGCGCTGGTTTGGGACGCTGCCTGCGTCGTTATGGGGTCTCGGACCTGCGCGACCTGGTCGAGCAGGAAAACGCTGCGCCGGTCACGAAAAAGACCTTCAAGGATTACGAGCCAGGCTTCGTACACATCGATATCAAGTATCTGCCTCAAATGCCCGACGAAACGTCACGGCGTTACCTGTTCGTCGCCATCGACCGTGCCACGCGCTGGGTCTACATCGGCCTGTACGCCGACCAAACCGACAGCAGCAGCGTCGATTTCCTGGCGAAGGTGCAGCAGGCCTGTCCCGTCAAGATCATCAAGCTGCTGACCGACAACGGCAGCCAGTTCACGGATCGCTTCACCGCTGGCAGCAAGAAAAAGGAACCCAGCGGCACGCACGCGTTCGACCGGCTGTGCAAACAGCTTGGCATCGAGCACCGCCTTATTCCGCCTTGTCACCCGCAGACCAATGGCATGGTCGAGCGCTTCAACGGCCGTATCAGCGACATCGTCAATCAAACACGTTTCGGCTCAGCCGCCGAACTGGAATCGACGCTGCGTAATTACGTCAAGATTTACAACCACTGCATTCCGCAGCGAGCCCTCGACCATAAAACACCTGTTCAAGCACTCAAAGACTGGCACGAAAAACGCCCCGAATTGTTCAGGAAACGCGTGTATAACCAGGCGGGTCTTGACAGGTAGAGGTTCTAAAAAAGCTGCAAGCCTTAGCTCAAGCACAAAAGCAGCCCGCGCCCAAAAAGCGCAGGTAGTGCATGAATTAAGGCAAAAATACCCAATTGTTACCCTGCTCAAGATCGTCAATCTTCCCAAGAGCAATTTTTACTATTGGGACAAGGCCAGGCAAAGGCCAGATAGACACGAAGGCATCAAACAGCTTATCAAGATGACGTTTGATGCGCACAAAGGGCGTTACGGCTACCGCCGCGTAGCAAGCGCCTTGGTACAGGCAGGTAAAAAAATTCATGCCAATACCGTCCAACGGCTGATGCAGGCAGAAGGATTGAAGTCGTCACAACGAGTTAAACGATATAAATCGTATAAAGTTCAAGTAGGCATAGTCGCGCCAAATGTGCTCAAGCGGGAGTTTACTGCAGGCGAACCTAACCAGAAATGGGTCACTGACGTCACCGAGTTCAAAGTAGGGCAAGACAAGCTGTACTTCTCACCAATCAAGGATTTGTTTAACGGGGAAATCGTTGCGTATTCATTCGATACACGGCCAGTGTTCACCCTGGTAACTTCAATGCTCACGAAGGCACAGCAAAAGCTGGGCATCAATGAAAAACCAATGCTTCATTCGGACCAGGGCTGGCATTACCAGATGACTCAATACCGCAAGATGCTGAGCGACGCCGGCATGGAGCAAAGCATGTCCAACAAAGGTAACTGCTACGACAACGCGTCCATGGAAAGCTTCTTCGGCATCTTGAAGTCAGAGTGTTTCCACAATCACAAATTTGCCAGCATCGATGACCTAAAGAAGACCATCGTGGATTACGTGCAGTATTACAATCAAGACCGGATCAGGATCGGCCTTGGCGGCATGAGTCCTGTTCAATATAGACTAGCACACGCCAAGACCGCATAATCCCCCTGTCCAACTTTCTTAGGTCACTTCAAGGCGGGGACCCATACTGAGCTATTAAGAATCGATATACTGAAAGCAGCCCGGTTCTTCGTATGTATCGATTTCAGGACTTCATCATGGGTTCCCGCCAAGGGGGCCGCCAAGGCCGGGAACGACGGGTTGGTGATCACGCAAAGGGCATTAGTCGCGTAGTCGGCTCGTCGCGCAGCCCTTCGCCGCTCAACGCGAGCAGCAGTTCCAGGCAATCCGCCACCGAGGCCTGGTCCGGCACGCCGAAACGCGCCGCCGACGGACCGTCCGCTCCCACCTTCACCGTCACCCACGAAGGCGGCGCGCGCCGGAACACCAGCTCGTCGTTCTCGTCGTCGCCGATGAAGAACACATTCTCCGTCCCCATGCGCCGCGCCAGTTCGCGCAGCGCGCCGAACTTGTCGACCGAGCCGGCCGGCAGCAGGTTGAACACGCATTTGCCGCCCACCACCTCCGGCGCCGGTTGCAGGGCAGCGATGCGCGCCGCCAGCGCGCGCCGGGCGGCCTCGTGGTCGGGCGTCTGGCGGTAGTGCAGGCACAGCGTGTAGCGCTTGTCTTCCAGCACCACGCCGTCGCCGAGCGCAGTGCTCACGCCGCCGAGCTGGGCATGCCAGCCGGCGCATACGGCGGCCTGCGCCGCCAGCCGGGCCGGATCGGCGCCCGGCATGCCCTCGGCGCCGTGGTTGCCGATCACCCAGCGCGGCGTGCCCGCCAATCGCGGGCGCACGTCGGCCACGCCGCGGCCGGTGACCACCGCGACCGGCAGGCGCCGCGCCAGTTCGGCGAAGGCGGCCGCTGGCCGGGCGTCCATCCACACCTGGTCCGGGCGCGGCCGGATCGGCGCCAGCGTGCCGTCGAAATCGAAGCCGAGCAGCGGGTCGGCGCGCAGCAGGCCGGCGAGGGCGGCTCGTCCGGCCGGGGAGAGCAGGCCGATCATGCGAGCGCGCCGAACGCGGCCGGCGCCGGTGGCGCGCACAGCGCAGGCACAGGCACCGGCGGCGCGCACAGGGCAAGCGCGGGCGCCGCCAGCGGCGCGGACATGGTGCGCAGCGGCGCGCAGGCCGGCGCGCAGGCGGCCTGACGGCGCGCGGCGGACGCGGCGCGCACGCCGTCTTCCAGCAGCCGCGCCGCCCAGCCGAACACGGTATGGCGCCGCACCACCGCGCGCATCGCCGCCATGCGCGCCGCCTGTTCGCGCGCCGGCATCGCCAGCGCGGCGCCGATCGCGGCGGCGGTCGCCTCGATGTCGCGCGGGTCGACCGGCAGTGCGTGCGCCAGTTCCGCTGCGGCGCCGGCGAAGCGGCTCAGCACCAGCGCGCCGCGCAGGTCGTCGCGCGCGGCCACGAATTCCTTGGCCACCAGGTTCATGCCGTCGTGCAGGCTGGTCACCAGGCAGGCGTCGCAAGCGCGGTAGCAGTCGAGCACCGTGGCCGCATCCACGCTGGCCAGGTGCAGCAGCACCGGCAGGCGGCCGGCAGCGCCGAAGCGCGCGTTGATGCGCGCCGCCAGCGCACGCACCTCGCGCTCCAGGCGCTGGTACGCCGGCACCGCGCCGCGCCCCGGGGCGGCGATCTGCAGCAGCGTCACCCGGCCGGCCTGGTGCGGATGGCGTTCCAGGAAGCGCTCGAACGCGCGCAGGCGCTCAGGCAAGCCCTTGGTGTAGTCGAGCCGGTCGACGCCGAGCAGCAGGCGCGCCGCCGCCGGCACGCCGAAGCGCGCATCGATGCGTCGGCGCGCGGCGGCGCCGTCGTCCACGGCGGGCGCCGGCCAGGCGATCGAGATCGGGTAGGCGCCGGCGGCGGCATGCGGCATGATGCGCGCGGATGCCGATGACAGCGCCGCCGCTCCCGCGCGCGCGGCGCGCGCGGCGCTGAAGTGGGCCAGGTCGGCGGCGGTCTGCAGGCCGACCACGGTGCTGCACAACAGCCCATCCACCAGGGCATCGCGCCAGGGCAGGCGCGCCAGCGATTGCGGTTCCGGAAAAGGGATGTGCCAGAACGTGACGATGACCGCGTCCGGCAGGCGTTCGCGCACCATGCGCGGCACCAGCGCCAGGTGGTAATCCTGGACCAGCACCAGCGGCCGCGCGCTGCGCGCCTCCGCCACCACGGCGTCGGCGAAGCGGCGGTTCACCCGGCGGTAGCAGTCCCAGTCGGACGCGCGGAACACCGGTTCCACGCTGGCGCGGTGGCACAGCGGCCACAGTGCTTCGTTGGCCAGGCCGTGATAGTAGCCGTCGACCTCCGCGTCGGACAGCCATAGCCGGCGCAGGCGGTAGGATGCCGGCAGGTGCTCGGGCAGCACGTGGTCCTGGCCGTCGCAGGTGGCGCGGTCGGCGCTGCCGCTGCCGTGCGCGATCCAGCAGCCGCCCTGGGCCGACAGTACCGCTTCCAGCGCCGTCACCAGTCCGCCCGGCGGGCGCGCGGCGGCGATGCCGGCGCCGGTGTGCGAATGGACCCAAGGGGCGCGGTTCGAGACCACGACGATGTCGTCGCCACAGTCGAGCCGGTCGAGCAGGCGCGCCAGGTCGGCGGCGTCGCGCACGTCGTGCGCCCTGGTAGGCTGGGCATCGCGCCAGCCGCTGTTCGAACCGCACGCCTTTTCTTTCATCACGCCGTATTCCTCTGGTCGGATCAATCCGACAAGGATAGCGCCGATGAGAAAAAACCAACGTTCGGCTGCGCACCGATGCGTGGATCCGGCCGGTGCAGGCGCGTGCCGCGCCATGCAACGACGAGCAACGCAGCACCCGCTTGCTAGGCGCGTCAGCAACGACCGGTTCCCTACTGAGATAGGTTCTAAGGGCCGATGGGATCGGTCCGTATCGTCCAGTCGTCGTTGCGGCCGTCGAGCCAGGAGACCGGCGCCGCCGCCAGCTCGGCCGCCGTGGCGTCGTCCAGGCAAGCCACGCTGACCGCCACGTACGGTCCGCGCTGCGGCGAGGCGCCGGTGTGGAACGGCTTGATGCCGCAGACGGCGCAAAACACGTGCTGCTCGATGCCTGTGTTGCAGCGGTATGCCGACAGCGCCGCCGCGCCCTGCAGCAGCCGGAACGCCGCCGGGGCCACGATCGCCGCCCAGTTGCGCTGCTTTGCGCACAGCGTGCAGTTGCAGCGGATCGTGCCGGCCGACAGGTCGATGTCGGCTTCGAAGTGCACCGCGCCGCAATGGCAACTGCCGCGGTAGGTACGGATTCCCGTCACGGCTCAGCGCGCCGCGGTCGCGTTGCTGGCCGCCGGCGTGCCCGTCGCCTCCACCACCGGCAGCTCGACGAAGCTGCTGTGGTACACGCGCTGGGTCGCCTTGCGATAGTCGCCCGGCTGGGCGAAGAAGATGTTGGGCACGAAGGTCTGCGGATTGCGGTCGTACAGCGGGAACCAGCTCGACTGCACCTGCACCATGATGCGGTGGCCCGGCAGGAACACGTGGTTGGCGGTCGGCAGGCCGAAGCGGTAGGGCAGCGGCTTGTTCGGCGCCAGCGGCTTCGCTTGCCCGAAACCTTCGCGATAGCGCCCGCGGAAGATGTCGCCGGCCACCATCAGCTGGTAGCCGCCCATGGCCGGCTGGCTGGCCACCTGGTCCGGATAGACGTCGATCAGTTTCACCACCCAGTCGGCGTCGGTGCCGCTGGTCGAGGCCACCAGGTTGGCCACCGGTTCGCCGGCGATGCGCACCGGCGCGCTCAGGACATCCGAGACGAAGGTGGCGACGTCGGTGCGGCCGGACGCTTCGCGCTGGTCGTCGACCAGCCAGCGCGGCCACGACTGGCCCTTGGCCTCGTCGTAGCCGTACACGGGAATCGGGCGCTGGCGGAACGGCACCGGTTTTGCCGGGTCGGACACGTATTCGTCGTAGCCGCGGCCGGCGGCGCCGCCCAGCTGCGCCTTGCCGCCCTCGGCCAGGCGCAGCGCCACCGAATGGATGGCCGTGCCGGCGCCGGCGCCCGGCCAGGCAGGCAGGTCGCGCCAGCGGTTGCTGCCGGTCTCGAACGCGGTGACGGCGGGGATGGCCGGCGCCGAAGTGTCGTCCTTCAGGTAGCGCGCCAGGAAGGGCTTGAGGACTTGCTGGCGCCAGTGCAGGGCGGTGTCGCCATTGAACTTCAGCGCGCCCAGCGTGCTGCCGTCGCCGATGGCGCCGCCGTGCGACCATGGGCCGATCGACAGGAACACCTTGTTGCCGGTGTCGTGCGGCTTGATCGCCTTGTACACCGCGATCGGGCCGTAGATGTCCTCGGCGTCCCACAGGCTGTGTACCAGCAGCGTCGGCACCGTCACCGGCTGCTGCGCCAGGATCTTGTCCATCGCCTGCTGCTGCCAGAAGGCGTCGTAGGCCGGATGCGCCACCAGCTTGCGCCAGAAACCGCTCTGTTCGAGGCCGCGCCGCCGTCCCAGCTCGCCGGCGGAACCGGCGCGCAGGTACATGTCGTAGTCGTCGTAGTTGGAGATGGCCCACTTGGCGCTGTTGGCGCGCGTGACCACCTGCTCCAGGATGTAGGACATGTTGATCTGGCGGAAGGCGCCGTTGTGGAACCAGTCGTCGCCCATCCAGCCGTCGACCATCGGGTTCATCGGAATCGCCGCCTTCAGCGCCGGGTGCGGGTTCACCAGCGCCATCAGGGGCAGGAAGCCGTCGTAGGAGATGCCGATGATGCCGACCCGGCCGTTCGATTCGGGGATGTTCCTGGTGAGCCACTCGATGGTGTCCCAGGTGTCGGTCGAGTGGTCGACCGGGGTCGGGTTCAGCGGCCCGCTCAGCGGCCGGTTCATCACGTAGTCGCCTTCCGAGCCGTACTTGCCGCGCACGTCCTGCACCACGCGGATGTAGCCGCCCTCGACGATCACGTCGGCGGCGTTGTCGTAGCCGGTCAGGATGGTTTCCAGGTCCGAGCTGTCGGCGTGGTTGACCATGCCGGCGGCGTCGTAGGGCGTGCGCGTGAGCAGGATCGGCGCATTCCTGGCGCCTTTGGGCACGACGATGACGGTGTTCAGGCGGGTACCGTCGCGCATCGGGATCATCACCGAGCGCTTGACGTAGTTGAAGTCGCCGGTGGCGGCGACGTAGTCGGCCGGCGTCTCGGAGGGCAGGGCGGGATACTGGGGAGGCGGGGCGGCCGGCGCTGCCGGTACGGTGGCCTGGGCGTGGGCGGCGCCGGCCACGAACAGCGAAGCCAGGAGGGCGGCGAGCGGTGACTTCATGAACGTCCTTGTGATCGTGCTGGGGATTGGGCGGGTGTCTGGTACATTAGCATAAGGATCAGCCGGCTTGCATGGCGGCTGCGTCGCGCGTGCCGGGGCGGGCCATGTGCGCGCGTCGTTGTTGATGTTGTCGCGACGCAACTTGAGCCGTGTCCGTGCCGTTTCGCTGGGATGCTTGTGGCTGCGCAAGACGCCGGCTGTCATAATGCCTGGTTCGACCAAGGAGGGGTATCGTGATTCGTTATATGGGCACACGCAAGAACGGGCAGGGTGCCGACGTCTATGTGTTCGTCGTGAACGGCTTGGAAAAGGAAGTGCGCGAGCACGCGCTCAAACAGCATCCGGGCTGCTACGACGCCTTGCCGGCCTCGGTCAAGGCGAAGATCGCCGCCAATCGCACCTGGCTGTCCAGGTTGTGATAGTGCGCGCCGCGGCGCCGCGGCTGGCGGCCTTCTTGCTGCCGGCGCTGCTGTGGGTGTCGATACTGGCCGGCGCACCCGGCGCCGTGCTAGCCCAGAAACAGGACAAGCAGCCGTCCACCTTCTCGTCCGTGATCGGCAGCGCGCTGCTGTGCCGCAGCCAGTTGGGCAACGCCTACTTCCACGACTACTTCAAGACGTTCTTCGGTCCGGCCTACAAGCATGAAGGCGGGGCCTACTGGTTCCGTACCGGCGAGGCCACGCTGTGGGGCGTGCCGGTGAGCGAGGTGCTGGTCGGCGACGACAGCAGCGAACGCATGTTCGTGGCGGCGGTGGCGGAGGTGCCGCCGGACCAGCTGGAACAAGCGATCGCCACCGCGACCGGTGTGCGCCATCTGGCGGCGGACGCGTCCAACTATCCCTTGCGGGTATCCAACCCCGGCAGCACGATCGCCTACTACAATACCAAAAGCAAAATATACTGCGCGAAGTTCAAACCCCTGGCGCCCGGCCGCAACCCCTGAGACCATCCCGCGGGGCGGCGGCGTCATTCACGTAGCGAGCATGTACACCACTTATTTCAACCTGCGCCAGGCGCCGTTCTCGATCGCGCCCGATCCGCGCTACCTGTTCATGAGCGAACGGCACCGCGAAGCGCTGGCGCACCTGCTTTATGGAATCGGCAGCGGCGGCGGCTTCGTCCTGCTCACCGGCGAGATCGGCGCCGGCAAGACCACGGTGTGCCGTTGCTTCATCGAGCAGGTGCCGCAGGACTGCCGGCTGGCGTACATCTTCAACCCCAAGCTGACGGTCGAGGAACTGCTGCTGACGATCTGCGACGAGTTCCGCATCGTACTGCCGACAGCGCCGCGCGCCGCCGGCGTCAAGGACTACATCGACGCCATCAACGCGCACCTGCTGGCCAGCCACGCGCGCGGCGACAACAACGTGCTGGTGATCGACGAGGCGCAGAACCTGTCGGCGCCGGTGCTGGAGCAGCTGCGCCTCTTGACCAACCTGGAAACCAGCGAGCGCAAGCTGCTGCAGATCATCCTGATCGGCCAGCCCGAGCTGCGCGCCATGCTGGCCCGGCCCGAACTGGAGCAGCTGGCCCAGCGCGTGATCGCGCGCTACCACCTGGGGCCGCTGTCGGCGCCGGAGACCGGCGCCTACGTGGCGCACCGGCTGGCGGTGGCGGGGGCGCAGTCGGCATCGCCGATCCCGGCGGCGCTGGCGCCGCTGATCCACCGCCTGACCGGCGGCGTGCCGCGCCGCATCAACCTGCTGTGCGACCGCGCGCTGCTGGGCGCCTACGTCGAGAACAGCCGCGAGGTGACGCCGAAGATCCTGCGGCGCGCCGCCAGGGAAGTGTTCGCCGACGACGCGGCGCCCCGGCATGCGGCCGGCAACGCCGCGGAAGCCGCGACCGCGGCCGCGGGCCGGGCGCGCTACCTCGCGGCGCCGCGCTGGACGCTGGTGGCCGGCGGCGTGCTGGCCGGGATCGCCATCGGCGCCGCCGCCTGGCAGGCGCTGCCGCACGGCGCGTCGCAAGGCAGGCGGATGGCGGCCGACGGCCGCGCCACGGTTGCGGGCAGCCGGGCGGTGGACGGCACGGCGGCCGCAGCCGGCAAGGCGGATAATCCGGTTGGCGCCGCGCGCGATGCGAAAGGCGCGGCCGTGCCCGGCGGGGGCGGCGTGCAGGCAACTGCCATGCCGGCCGCCGGCACCTTCGCCGCGGCCGCCAAGCCGTCCGCCGGCGCTGCTGCAAGCGGCGCCGCGGCAGCCGCGCAGGGCGCTGCCGGCGCAGCGGCTTCGGCGGCCGGCCCGCTGGCGCTGGCGACCCGCGACGCCGCGCTGCGCGAGCTGGGCGGCCTGTGGGGCCAGCCCTTGCCGGCCGCGGCACCGTGCGAGGGCGCGCCGCGCCTGGGGTTGCGCTGCTACCAGGGCCGCGGCGGCCTCTACGAACTGCGCCTGCTGGACCGGCCGGCCATCGTCGCCCTGCACGACGGCGCCAAGGTCGGCTACGCGGTGCTGGCGGCGATGGATGGCGAGACCGCGACCCTGGCCGTCGGCGGGCGGCGCCAGACGGTAACGCTGGGCGCGCTGGCGGCGCGCTTCGACGGCGAGTTCACCACGCTGTGGAAAGCGCCGCGCAGTTTCCGCGACGAGGTCGGGCCGGGCGACAGCGGGCCCGACGTCGACTGGATTGCGGCGCGGCTGGCGCAGATCAACCGCCGCGACGCCGCACCGGCGCCGGCGCAGCCGATGGACGAGCCGACGCGGCGCCTGCTGCGCGCCTTCCAGGCCGGCCAGAACCTGAAGGCGGACGGCGTCGCCGGTCCGCGCACCTACATGCGCCTGAACCAGTTGAGCGGGGTCGAGGAACCGCGCCTGCTGGCCGGCGCCGCCGCCGTCACCGGCAAGGGAACCTGACATGTCCTATATCCTCGAAGCGCTGAAAAAGGCGCAGGCCGAACGCCAGCTGGGCCATACGCCGACCATCCACGCGCCGCAGCCGGCGCCGGCCGCGCCGCAGCCCGGCGCCGGCCGCAAGCCGCTGCTGCTGGGCCTGGGGGCGGGCGCGCTGGTGGTGATCGTCGCCGGCGCCGCGCTGCTGTGGCGCCAGGCCGGGCCGGTGGCGCAGCCGGCCGCCGTAGCGGGAGCGCCGGCGCCGGCCGTGGCGACGGCGCCGCAGCCGGCGCCATTCACCGTGGCAACGGCGCCATCGCTGCCGGGCACGTCCCGTGCGCCGGCTGGCGGCGCGAACGTGGCCGCGCAGACGCTGGAGGTCAGCGCGCCGCCGGCGCCGCCGGGCACGCCCGCCCCGTTCGCAACGGCGCGTCCGGAGGGGCACGCTGCCGCACCCGCTGCCGGCCACGCACCGGCGCTGGCTGCAGCGCCGGCCGCTTCACCGGTCCAGCCCCCGTCCGCCGCTGCCGCCAGAAATGGCCGCAGCGCCAATGCGCCGGGCGCGGACAGTGCCGCGCCACGTGCGAACACGGCGGCGTCGGCCGCGAATGCGCCTGCATCCGGCGCCAACGCTGCCGCCGCGCCGGTCCGCCCGGCCGCGCCGGCATCCGCGGCCGACGACAGCCTGCCGTTCCTGCAGCAATTGCCGGACACGCTGCAGCGCGAGGTGCCGAAGGTCGCCTTCGGCGGCTACATGTATTCCGCCAATCCGGCCGACCGCCTGCTGCTGGTCGACAAGGCCCTGCGCCACGAAGGCGAGGAGGTCGCGCCCGGACTGGTGCTGGAAAAGCTGCTGCCCAGGGCGGCGGTGATGAATTATCGGGGAGTGCGTTATCGTGTCGCGTATTGAAAACGGTCCGGGCCGGGTGTTCGGTGTGATCGGCTGGTCCGGCAGCGGCAAGACCACGCTGCTCGAGTTCCTGGTGGGGCGGCTGGCCGAACGCGGCCTGCGCGTCAACGTGGTCAAGCACAGCCACCACGACATCATGCTGGAGCCGCCGCACAAGGACAGCGCGCGCATGCGCAGCGCCGGCGCGGCCGAGGTGATGATCGCCTCGCCGTACCGGGTCGCCATCATGCGCGAACTGCGCGGCGCCGAAGAACCTTCGCTGGCCGAGCACCTGGCGCGCCTGGGTCCGGCCGACCTGACGCTGGTGGAAGGCTACAAGTGGGAACCGCTGCCCAAGCTGGAAGTCTACCGCGCCGAAAACGGCAAGCCCGGCAAGCCGTCCAGGCCGGCCCGGCCGCCGGTGTATCCGGACGATCCGCATATCGTGGCGGTGGCCTCGACCCTGGCGGCGCCCGCGGGCCTGGCGCCGCACCTCGCCTGGCTCGACTTGGACGATCCGGAGTCGGTGCTGGCATGGCTGGTGGGCTATCTCGACCTGGCGCCGGCCCCGGCCGGCTGAGTGCTGGCGGCGCGGTCGATCCCTGCGCCGGAAGGATATTCGCGTCCCGGCCTCAAGTCGGCGCCGGCGCGGCCGATAACGAGTTGACCGGGGCGGGGCGGAACTGTTCCGGCGCGCGCCCGGCGCCACCAGGAGAACAGAATGGACGTGATGGGTATCGCCAAGCTTTCCACCAGCATCGCCGAAACCGGATTGCGCCAGGACGTCGGCATCGCCATGCTCAAGCGCGCGCAGGACATCCAGGCCAGCACCGCCACCCAGTTGCTGGCATCGGTGCAGAGCAATGCGCCCGCGCAGAACCTGCCGGCGCACCTCGGCAACACGATCAATACCACCGCCTGAGCTCGCCACGGTTGTTCGAGGCGCCCTGAAGTCGGCAAAACGGTCAGCCAAACGGTCAGCCGGACGCGTCAACAGGTTCGCCTGCCGGCGCGTCATCCCCCCACGTATCCGGCATGCCGGGCCAGGCTGCACTATAATCCCGCTCCAGTGGCCACCATTGCTGTGCAGCGTGGGCGCCGCCGGCAGTCCACGACGCTTGCCGCAGCCTGCAACGCAGCCGCCCCGGCCGGCGTACGCATCCCATTGTCATACGGAGTCATCATGAACAAACGTCAAGCCCTGGTCGCCGCCGCATTGGCCGGCGTGTGCGCCGCCAATGCATCCGCGAGCGGCCAGATGGACATGCAGCAGCAGGGCGGCCAGGAAAAGTGCTTCGGCACCGCCAAGGCCGGCCAGAACGATTGCGGCACCGCCGTGCACGGCTGCGCCGGCCAGGCCGGCGTCGACAACGATCCGGCCGAATGGAAGTTCGTTGCCAAGGGCACCTGCGAAAAGGCCGGCGGCAAGCTGGCGCCGCCGCAGCCGGGCAAGCAGGGCAAGCAGGACAAGTAAATGGCGCATGCCGGCGCTGCCGCTGGCGGCATCGAATGTCCGCTCGGCGTGGGCGTCGGCCTGCGCACAGCGCACTACCGCACCTTCCTCGACGCCGCCGCCGCCGGGCAGCCGCCCGCGGTCGGCTGGATCGAAGTCCACACCGAGAACTACCTGGCGCGCTCCGGCCGCGACTGGCACGTGCTGCGCACGCTGCGGCGCGACTATCCGGTGAGCCTGCACGGCGTCGGCCTCGGCCTGGGCTCGGCGCACGGCTTTTCCGAAGACCACCTGGCGCGCGTGGGCGAGCTGGTGCGCGCCATCCAGCCGACGCTGGTGTCCGAGCACCTGAGCTGGGGCGCACTGCGCGAACGCCAGTTGAACGACCTGCTGCCGCTCCAGCTCGACCGCGCCGCGCTCGACCTGGTGGCCGGGCGCATCGCCCGCGTGCAGGATGCGCTGGGCCGCACCATCCTGGTCGAAAACGTCTCGGCCTACCTGCGCTTCCGCGGCGACGCCATGAGCGAAGCCGAATTCCTGGCCGAACTGGCGCGCCGCACCGGCTGCGGCATCCTGCTGGACGTGAACAACCTGTACGTCAACCAGCACAACCATGGCGAGGATGCGCTGGCGGCCCTGGACACGCTGGCGGCGCTGGTCCCCGGCGCCATCGGCGAGATCCACCTGGGCGGGCACCTGGCGACGGACGACGGCCTGGTCGACCATCACGGCGACCGCGTGGCGGCGCCGGTATGGGGCTTGTACCGGGAAGCGCTGGCGCGCTTCGGTCGGGTGCCGGCGCTGGTCGAGTGGGACACCGACGTGCCGGCGCTGGACGTGCTGCTGGAAGAGGCGGACACGGCGCGCCGCATCGCCGACGCGGTGGCGGACGAGGCCGCTCGCCGGCCGGTGGATGACACCGCAGCGCCGGCCGGCGCCGGCACGAGCCGGTCCGGCGCCTGCACGAGCCGGTCCGGCGCCGGCGCGGACCAGCCCAGCGCCGGCGCGGCGCAATCCGGCGCGAGCACGATACGCACCGGCACCGGCACCGGCACCGGCATGGGCCGACCTGGCGCCGCCACGGTGCAGGCCGCCGCTGCGCCATCCGCTGCGCCGGACCCGGCCGCGCTGCAACAGGCGTTCGGCGCAGCGCTCCTCGACAGCGCGCAGGACGCCGTTCTGGCGCCCTGGCTGAAAGGCGATGCGAACCTGCAGCGCCGTCTCGGCATCTACCGCGGCAACCTCAACGCCAACTGGCGGCGCGCGCTGTCGTGCGCGTATCCGGTGCTGCGCCAGCTGGTCGGCGACGCCTTCTTCGATGCGCTGGCACCGCTGGCGGGGCGGGCGCAGCCGTCGCTGGACCCGGACCTGAACCGCTTCGGCGCCGGCCTCGGCGATTTCCTCGACACCTTTGCGCCGGCCGCAAGCCTGCCCTACCTGCCCGACATGGCGCGCCTCGAATGGCTGGTGCACGAGAGTTTCCATGCGCCCGATGCGCCCGGCAAGGAAAGCGCGCCGGACGCCGCCGCCGTGCTCGCCGGCCTGGACCCGCAAGGCTTCGAGGACAGCCGCGCCATCCTGCATCCATCGCTGCGCCTGCACGCCTCCGACTGGGCCACCGCGCCGCTGTGGCTGGCGCACCAGCCGGACGGTCCCGGCTTTCCGCAGGCGATGCGCGCGCCCAGCCGGGCGCTGGTCATGCGTGCGCGCTTCCAGGTCGAGGTGACGCCCGTGCCGGCAGCCGCCTACGCGGCGCTGCAGCAGCTGGAAGCGGGGAACAGCTTCGGCGCGGCGCTGGACGCCGCCTTCGCGCTGGACGAGGAATTCGACGTGGGCGGCCACCTGGGCGACTGGCTCGGACGCGGCGTGCTGCAAACCGTCCTGGCCGGCGCCTTGCGGGCCTGATGCGGACGCGGCGCCCGCGGGCGCCGCGCGATCAGTGGTAGCGGAAGGCGCGCAGGATGCGCTCTTCGCCGGTGCGGTCGCAGTGCAGGGCGCTGGCCGCGTGCGTGGCTTCCATCATGCGGTTCAACTCTTCTTCCTCGAAGCGCGCCAGTTCCTCGTTGGCCGCGCTGAGCGCCACGGCCAGCTTGGCGCGCGCGCTCTGGTACACGACGCCGGTGTAATGATCGGTGTTCTTGAGCAGTTCCTCCGCGTTTGCGATGACGAGACGCAGGTCGCCGATGAGGCGCTGCTGCGTCGGGGAGCTCGATTCTGGGGTTTCCATCTTTCTCACCTTTGGCCAAATGTTACGTATTCAATATAGAGAAGGAGGGTTGCCCAAGTTTGTCAGTGCGCAAACACGACCCGTACGGCCGGGAGCGCCTAACGGGACGATCCCGGCGGGTGCGCCTGGCGCTCCCTGCATCAGGTTGCAGTGCTAGCGCACGTCGATCCGCACATCGCCCAGGGTCACCACCTGGCCGGTACGGATCTTGGCGGTCTTGCGCAACTCCTTCTTGCCGTCCACTGACACCGCTCCGCTGGCCACCACGTGCTTGCCGGCGCCGCCGCTGTCGACCAGGCCGACGAGCTTGAGCAATTGATTGAGTTCTACGAACTCCGATGTCAGTTCAAACATTGTTGTTGTCATTTTAACCTCGAAAAAAGATGGGTGGCGTACTGTTGGGTTTGCATTGCATGGCCGCATGGAATGCTCCAAACAAATTGCCCGCCGGGCTAGCGCAAGGCTGGCGGGCGGGCAGGCGGCGACGGGACATGCAAGCGGCGCAAGGCGGCCTCATGCCGCCACTGCATCGAACCTTCTCAAGCCGGGTCCGGGCGGGTCATCTCGATCGGCACGATCCACTGGTCGAACTGTTGCTCGTCCAGGAAGCCCGACTGCAGCGCCGCTTGGCGCAGCGTCGTTCCCTCGTGCTGGGCCGTCTTGGCGATCTGCGCGGCGCGATCATACCCGATATGCGGGGCCAGCGCGGTCACCAGCATCAGCGACTGTTCCATCAATTCGCCGATGCGCTTGCGGTTCGGCTCGATGCCTTGCGCGCAGTGCTGGTCGAACGAACGCATGCCGTCGGCCAGCATGCGCGCGCTCTGCAGGAAATTGTGGACGATCATCGGCTTGAACACGTTCAGTTCGAAGTTGCCCTGCGAGCCGCCGACGGTGATGGCGACGTCGTTGCCGAACACCTGGCAGCACAGCATGGTCATGGCTTCGCACTGGGTCGGATTGACCTTGCCCGGCATGATCGAGCTGCCCGGCTCGTTCTCGGGGATGGTGATCTCGCCCAGGCCGGAGCGCGGGCCGGAAGCCATCCAGCGCACGTCGTTGGCCAGCTTCATCAGCGCCGTGGCCAGGGTCTTGAAGGCGCCGTGCGCCTGCACCATGGCGTCGTGGCCGGCCAGTGCCATGAACTTGTTCGGGGCGCTCTTGAACTGCAGGCCGGTGCGCGAGCCGATCTCGGCCGCGATGCGGTTGGCGAATTCCGGATGCGCGTTCAGGCCGGTGCCGACCGCGGTGCCGCCGGCGGCCAGCTGCAGCAGGCCGGGCAGGGTACCCTTGATGGCGTGTTCGGCGAATTCGAGCTGGGCCACGTAGCCGGAAAATTCCTGGCCGAGCGTCAGCGGGGTGGCGTCCTGCAAATGGGTGCGGCCGATCTTGACGATGTCGGCGAACTCGCGCGACTTGATTTCCAGTGTGCCGCGTAGCCTGGCCAGCGCCGGCAGCACGTCCTTGGCGACGGCGACGGCGGCGGCGACGTGCATCGCAGTCGGAAACATGTCGTTCGAGGACTGTCCCATGTTCACATGATCGTTCGGGTGCAGCAGGCGGCCCTCGCCGCGCTCGCCGCCCAGCAGTTCGGAGGCGCGGTTGGCCAGCACCTCGTTCATGTTCATATTGCTCTGTGTCCCGGAGCCGGTCTGCCACACCGACAGCGGGAACTCGGCCGGATGGCGGCCGTCCAGCACCTCGTCGGCGGCCTTGATGATGGCATCGGCCTTGTCTTGCGGGAGCTTGCCCAGCGAGCGGTTGACGGCGGCCGCGGCGCGCTTGACCTGGGCCAGCGCGGCGACCAGTTCCGGCGCCATCTTTTCGCTCGAAATGTGGAAGTGGTGCAGCGAGCGCTGGGTCTGCGCTCCCCACAACTGGCCTGCCGGAACTTCGATCGGGCCGAAACTGTCCTTCTCAATCCTGTTTTCCATGTGGCTTCCTGTCGGATGGTTTATCTGGGTACGCTAAAGAGTGTACCGCAATGGCCGTTAACGAAGCTCAGGCTTCGTGACGAGGCCCCGGCCTTGACTTCGACCACCTATGCTCCACCGCTCCCGCCGTCCATCCCGCCTCGCCATCGCCCTCTGCCTCGCCGGCGCCGTCGGCGCCGCGCATCTACCCGCCCATGCGGCCGAACTCGGCGATGCACGCGTCCTGTCGCACATCGGCCAGCAGCTGGTCGCCGACATCGACCTGTCCATGATCGAGGACCCGGGCACGGCGGTGACGGTGCGCCTGGCCAGCCCGGAAGTCTACGGCGGCGCCGGCATCGCCATGCCGCCGGTATTGTCCAGCCTGAACCTGTCGGTGATGCGGCGCGACGGCCGCCAGGTCCTGCACGTGACCTCGCTGCGCCCGGTCGACGCCGATCACCTGCACCTGTACCTGGAGCTGGGTGACAAGGGCCAGCGCACGGTGCGCCTGGCAACGCTGTGGCTGACGCCGGACCCGCATCCGGCGCCGGCCGCCGCGCCAGTTTCTGCGCCGGCCGTGGTCGTGCCGGCGCCGCCGCTTGCGCCATCGCCGGCGCCGGCATCCGCCGCCGTGCCGTCCCGTGCAGCGGCGCCGGTGCGGATGGCGCCGCCGGCGATCGCGGCGCCGCTTCCCGCAGCGGCGCCGGCATCGGGTGCGCCCGCCGCCGTGGCGCCGGCGACGCCGGCGCCGGTTCCCGCGCTTGCCGCCGCCCGCCGCGGGCCGAAGGCGCTGCCGCCGGAAGGCATCGCGCCGCCGCCGCGCATGCACCGCATCGTGCCGCCCATCGTGGCCGGCAAGCCGCTCGCGGCGCTGCACGCCGGACATGAGGCGCCGTCGTGTGCGCGCGCAGCGGACGAGGCGCAACTCTGCACCGCGCTGGGCGCGAAGAATGCTGCCTTGCGAGAGCAGCTGGGCAAGCTGGAAGACAAGGTCAAGGGGCTGCAGGCGGCGCTGGGCGTGACGCCGGGCGCCGCTGCGGCAGCGGCGCCGGCCGTGGAGGCGGCAGGCGGCAAGGCGCCGGCCGGCGCGGCGGCCGGCGCGGCGCCGGCTGTGCCGCCAAAAACCGCAGCGGCGCCGGCAGGGCGAAACGCCGCGGCGGATGTCGCGGCGAATATTGCCGGCGCCGCCCGCGAAGGCGCAGCGCACACGCCCCAGCCGGATGCCTCGGTAAGCGTGTCGCCGCCGGCCGCCGCCAAGGCCGCCGCCGACGCGCACCCCGACGCGCACCCCGCAACGGAGCAGGGCGCGGACGCCAAACCGGCAGGCGATGCCAAGACCGCGCCGCTCCCGCCGCCGGCCAGGCCGGCCGCGCCCAAGCCGATCAGTTCGATCAAGACATTGGTGCCGCACAAGCCCAAGCGGCCGCTGCAGGAGGAGGGTGCGCCATGGGGCTGGATCGCCGCCGGCGCGACGCTGCTGGCTGCCGGCGCCGCCGTCCTGGCATGGCGCCGCCTTGCGCGCTCGCGCAGGGCCGCCGGTGCGGCGGGTGCACCGGGCACGGCGGGCGCAGCGACTACGGCAGCGCCGGGCGCGCCCGGTCTGCTCGACAAGTTAAAGGCGCGCTTCGCCAGGCCATCCAGCCAGGCGGCGCAGCCTGCGGCGGCGTCCGGCAACCCTGCAAGGGCCGAACCGACGCCCGAATAGGCGCGCACGAACTTGTCTACACAAATTGCATGCTTGAGTTATACTGGTTCGCATGTGATCTTGCAGGTCACGAAAAACGGCTCAGGATCCGGCGCAGCCACCACTGATAGCGTGGCGCGGGAACCGGATGGACGCTGACGAAGCGCCTGTCACCGGAAGCGGTCCGCACACCGACAATGCGTGTGGGGACGCCGGATGCAACCGGCAAGAGGCGACGCCAGGGGATGCCTGGTGTTCGCTCTCCCCCCATTCTGGCGGATGCAGTATGTCATCCGCCAATGAAAAACCCGCGCAGACGTGTGTCGCGCGGGTTTTTTTCATTGAACGTCCGGAGTGTCCGGCACGCCTGCCGGAAAGTGTGGCGTCCCGATGTGGCATCTGGGCCGGCCGCGTGACGCTGCGAGGCCGGCTGGCGAGACTTTGGGAAACGGGAAAGAATCGGCGCCGTGCTGGCCGCCGTATCGGCTACTGCGCCGGCGGCGCGGGAAGCGGTCAGTGCGCCGCGCTCAGGGCGCGGTCGAGCTGGCCCATCCACGGTTCGGTGACGTCGCGCACGGCGCGGTCGTTGGCCATCATCTGCTTGAGCAAATCGATCTTGCGCTTGCGCTGTTCGCCTTCGAGGGCCGGCACGCCGGCCTTGGCGGCGCTCGCCTGCAGCACGCATTGGGTTTCCAGCCGGGCCAGTCCGTTCCAGTCGCCCTCGCGCGCGGCGATCGCCATGCGGCCGGTCAGGGCTGCCATATTTTCGTACATTGCGAGGACTTCGTTGGACGTCATGAGTGCACCAAGAGCTGAAAATCCGGCCGGATTGCCGGTTGTCTGATCCGGTAACGGTAGGCGTTCCGGAAACTTTAGGGTCTCCAAAGAAATTTTTTGAATTTTTTTCGACAAGGAGCCGGTGCCAGGAAGGATGCCGACTGGCCGGCGTCAAAGCCGTGCCGCCACGGCAGAACCCGGACGCTGCCGCAACGGTCGAACCCGCATGCGCACATGTATCGATTGGCAAAGAACGGCGGGCCGCCATTACAATATTGAACATCTTTCCTGATACCGAATCGAGACCATGAAGACCAGCCGGACACCCATCAAGACCGCCATCGTCCTCGCCCTGTGCGGCGCCGTCGCCGCCGGCCAGGCCGCGGCCCAGTCGAACGCACCCGCCAGGCCGGCCGCCGGCGCCACGGCGGCTGCGCCGCAGGCGGGAAGCGCGCCGTCGGGTGTGTCCCAGCCGGGTGCGTCTACCGCGAATGTCGCCCTGCGCCCCGGCGACGATTTCTTCGCCTGGACCAACGGCGCCTGGCTGGCAAAGACCGAGATCCCGGCCGACCGCAGCCGCTGGGGCGCGATGGATAACCTAGCCGAGGAAAACAACCAGCGCATCGTCAAGCTGATCGAGGACCAGGCCGGCAACAAGAGCGCGAGCGCCGAGGCGCGCAAGGTGTCCGACTATTTCAGCGCCTACATGAACGAATCCGCGATCGAGGCCAGGGGCGCCGCACCGCTCAAGCCGCTGCTGGCGAAGATCGCCGCCATCAAGGACAAGGCGGCGCTCACGCGCGCGCTGGGCGAGACCCTGCGCGCCGACGTCGACCCGCTGAACAATACCGACTTCGCCACCGAGAACGTGTTCGGCCTGTGGGTGGCGCAGGGACTGCACGACCCGGCGCGCAACATGCCCTACCTGCTGCAGGGCGGCCTGGGCATGCCCGACCGCGCCTACTACCTGGACGCCGCCGAGCGCATGGCCGGGCTGCGCACCAAGTACCAGCAGCACATCGCCGTCATGCTGAAGCTGGCCGGCTATCCGGATGCCGAGGCGCGCGCCGCCAAGGTGTTCGCGCTGGAAGTCGACATCGCCAGCGGCCACGCCACCCGCGCCGACTCGGCCGACGTGCAAAAGGCCGACAATACCTGGACGCGCAGGGACTTCGCCGCCAACGCGCCGGGCCTGGACTGGGCCGCCTTCTTCAAGGCGGCGCGCCTGGACAGGCAGGACAAGTTCATCGTCTGGCATCCGTCGGCCATGCAAGGCACGGCAGCGCTGGTCGAGCGCATCGACCTGGCCACCTGGAAGGATTACCTGGCCTTCCATCGCATCAACCAGATGGCGAACGTGCTGCCCAAGGCTTTCGTCGACCAGCGGTTCGCCTTCTACGGCAAGGACCTGAGCGGTACGCCGCAGCAGTCGGTGCGCTGGAAGCGCGCGCTCGGCGCCACCAACGAGGCAATGGACGAGGCCGTCGGCAAGCTGTACGTCGCCAAATATTTCCCGGCCGAGAACAAGGCGCGCCTGCAGCAGATGGTGGCCAACATCGTCGATGCCTTCGGCAAGCGCGTGGACAAGCTCGACTGGATGGCGCCGGCCACGCGCGCCCAGGCCAAGGAAAAGCTGAAGGTGCTGTACGTCGGCGTCGGCTACCCCGATAAATGGAAATCGTATGCCGGCCTGAAGGTCGTGCCGGACGATGCCTTCGGCAATGCCCTGCGCGCCGACCAGTTCCATTACGAGCAGCGCATCGCCGAACTGGGGCGCAAGCCGGACCGCACCGAATGGGCGATGCCGCCGCAGCTGGTCAACGCCGTCAATTTGCCACTGCAAAACGCCTTGAACTTCCCGGCCGCGATCCTGCAGCCGCCATTCTTCGACCCGAAGGCGGCGGACGCGGTCAACTACGGCTCGATCGGCGCCATCATCGGCCACGAGATCAGCCACAGCTTCGACGACCAGGGCGCCCAGTTCGATGCGCAAGGCCGGCTGCGCGACTGGTGGACCAAGGAAGACCTGGCGCATTTCCAGGAAGCCTCAAGCAAGCTGGTGGCCCAGTACAACGGCTACAAGCCGTTCCCGGACCTGGCCGTCAACGGCCAGCAGACGCTGTCGGAAAACCTGGCCGACCTGGCCGGGCTGGCCGCCGCCTACGATGCCTACCGCGCCGCGGCCGGCAAGAACGCCGGCGAGGAGATGGACCGCCAGTTCTTTACCGGTTACGCGCAGAGCTGGCGCACCAAGGCGCGCGAGGCGGCCGAACGGCGCGGCATCGCCACCGACGGCCACGCGCCGCCGCAGTACCGCACCGCCACCGTGCGCAACATCGATGCCTGGTACAAGGCCTTCGACGTGCAGCCGGGCCAGGCGCTGTACCTGCCGCCGGAGCAGCGCGTGCGCGTGTGGTGACGGCGCCTGCGGGATAAGCCTGCGAGGTAATAGAATGGCGGTCCATCTACCACGGCATGGACGGCCATGAACGACGACCTGCACGACATCACGCGGCGCACCCTGCATCACTACGACCGGGTAGCGCCGCAGTTCTTTGCCGGTACCGTCGACCACGACGTCAGCCAGAACATCGCGGCCTTGCTGGCGGCGATCGAGGCGCCGGCACCGTGGGCCATCCTGGATCTGGGTTGCGGCCCCGGCCGCGACCTCAAGGCCTTCAAGGAAATGGGCCACGAAGCGGTCGGACTGGATGGCAGCGCCGAGTTCGTCGCCATGGCGCGCACGTATAGCGGCTGCGACGTCTGGCAACAGGATTTCCTCGACCTGGACCTGCCGCCGGCGCGCTTCGACGGCATCTATGCCAATGCCTCGCTGTTCCACGTGCCGCGCAGCGCATTGCCGCGGGTGTTGCGCGCGTTGCGCGCCACCCTCAAGCCGGGCGGCGTGCTGTTCAGCTCCAACCCGCGCGGCAACAACGAAGAAGGCTGGAACGGGCCGCGCTACGGCAGTTTCCACGATTACCCGGCCTGGGAAGCCTACCTGGTCGCGGCCGGTTTCCTGCCCCTGCATCATTACTACCGGCCGCCAGGCTTGCCGCGCGAACGGCAACCCTGGTTGGCGAGCGTCTGGCGCAAGCCGGTTTGACCAATATCTTGTCAAAGCTGCTATGTTAAGCCGCGAACAGAATGGCGCGCGCAATCGGCCTACAGTGGACCCATGCCGCTTCACCAACGAAGCGACGCCACATAGCCAACAGGAGGATTTATCATGAACGAAGACCAGATCAAAGGCAAAGCCAAAGACATCGGCGGCAAGATTCAGGAAGAATTCGGCAAGGCCGTGGGCAGCACCGAACAGCAAGCCAAGGGCCTGGCCAACCAGACCGAAGGCAAGGTCCAGGAAAAAGCCGGCGACCTGAAGGATGCAGCCGACAAGGCCACCCGCTGATCGCATGTTCAGCCACGAGAAACAGCCGCCGCGTGCGGCTGTTTTTTTTCCTGTCGCGTCATCTGCAGGCGGCCTCGGCGGGCGCCATGCACGGCGCTCGAAGCGGGAGAAGGGGCAGGCGAACCCGGATATTGATGAGCTATGTGCGAGCGCGCACGGAAGCCGTGCTAGGGAACGCCTAAGATGAAATCAAACATGGCCACGACGGCACATGTATGAAACAACTGCAAAGGAGATCACCATGAATTCGGACCAAATCAACGGCAAACTGAAAGATATCGGCGGCAAGATCCAGGAAGAAGCCGGCAAGCTGGTCGGCAGCACCGAGCAGCAAGCCAAGGGCCTGGCAAACCAGGTCGAAGGCAAGACCCAGGAAAAGCTGGGCGATGCCAAGGAAAAGCTGAACGACAAGCTGGACGACGCCAACCGTATCTGATCGGTTGCGCCACGTCCGGGCCACGCCCGGAGGTACGCGGCGATGCCTCCGGGCTTGTCCTGGAGTAGCATCCAACAAAATGAAAACAGCCGCCGGCTTTCATGCCGGCGGCTGTTTTTTTATGGTGCCGGCGCGCAGCCGGCGCCGGCACGGTGGCATCGCTGTCTTACTTCGGCGCGGTCCCGCCCAGGTTCTTCTTGAAGAAGGCCTCGATCATGCCGTACACGTGGCGCTGGCCGGCGCGCGACGAAATCCCGTGCTTGGCGCCCGGGTAGGTCATCAGCTCGAACTGGACGTTGCGGTTGACCAGCGCGTCGATCAGGCGCGTGGTGTTGGTGAACAGCACGTTGTCGTCGGCCATGCCGTGCACCAGCAGCAGCGGCGATTTCAAGCCGTCCAGGTGCGAGAACACGCCGCTCTGTTCGTACGCCGCCGGGTTCGCCTTCGGCGTGGCGCCGATGAACTGCTCGGTGTAGTGGGTGTCGTACAGCGACCAGTCGGTTACCGGCGCCACCGATACGCCCATGGCGATCTTGTCGGACGCCGCCGCCAGCAGGCGCAGCGTCATGAAGCCGCCATAGCTCCAGCCGAACACGCCGACGCGCTTCGGATCGACGTAGCCTTGCTTCGCCAGCCAGTCGACGCCGGTCAATTGGTCTTCGACTTCATGCTTGCCCAGTTCGCCGTAGATGACGTCGGTGAAGGCGCGCTCGCGCCGCGACGAGCCGCGGTTGTCCAGCGTGAACACCACGAAACCCTGCTGCGCCATGTATTGGTTGAAATAATTGCCCCACTGGCGCGTCACGCGCTGCGAATGCGGGCCGCCATAGGTGAACAGGAACACCGGATAGCGTTTGGCCGGATCGAAATTGGCCGGCTTGATCATCGAGTAGTACAGCGCCTGGCCATCGTGCGCCTTGATGCTGCCGTATTCGGTCGGCAGGTGGTCCGGCAGGTATTTGGCGTACGGGTGGCTGGCGTTCAACTCGTTATGCTCGAGCCATTCGACCATCGTGCCGTCGGCACGGTGGATCGACACTTGCGGCGGCGTCTTCGGATCGGAATAGGTGTCGACGAAGATCTTGCCGTTGCGCGCGAACACATCCTCGTGCCAGCCATCGTTCCTGGTGATGCGCAGCGGTTTCGACGCGTTGCTGCCGTCCAGGTTCAGCACGTAGGCCTGCTTGTCGATCACCGCATCCTTGTTGGACGCTATGTAGACCTTGCCGGCGGCTTCGTCGACCGCCAGCACATTGTCGACGCCCCATTCGCCGCTGGAGATCGGGTGCAGCAGCTTGCCGTTCAGGTCGTACAGGTACAGGTGGTTGCGGCCGCTGCGCTCGGATGCCCAGATGAAGGCGTTGCGCTTCTGCAGGAACCGCAAGTCGTCGTTGATCGCGACCCAGGTCTTCGACGTTTCGGTGAGCAGCGGGCGCTGGGCCAGCGTGGCCGCATCCACCGCCACCAGGTCCAGGCGCTTCTGGTCGCGCGACTGGCGCTGGTAGACCAGGGTCTTGGCATCGGCGCTCCAGTCGGCGCGCACCAGGTAGATATCCTTCTCGCTGCCCAGGTCGACCTTCCTTTGCGCGCCGGTCGACGGGTTCACGATCATCAGGTCGATCGCCACGTTCGGGTCGCCCGCGGCCGGATAGCGCTGGTCGATGACCTCGGTGCGGTCGGCAAAGATCTCGAAGCGGCGCGCCACCGGCACCTGCGCTTCGTCGAAATGGCGGTAGGCGATGGCGGAGTCGTCCGGCGCCCAATAGTAGCCGGTACGCTGGTCCATCTCTTCCTGGGCCACGAACTCGGCTTCGCCGTTGTGGATGGTGCCCTTGCCATCCGTGGTCAGCTGGCGTTCCTGGCCGGTGGTGAGGTCGATCACGAACAGGTTCTGGTCGCGCACGAAGGAGACGTAGCGGCCCTTGGGCGAGATCTTCGGATCGCCGACGTTGCCCGAGGCGACCTTGCGCGCGCCGTCCGGCTTGTCGGCATCGACCAGGTACAGGTCGCCCGCGATCGGCACCAGCAATTGCTTGCCGTTCGGCGACCAGCTGTAGCTCAGGATGCCCGACAGGCTGGCCGTGCGCGCGCGTTCGCGGCGCGCCTTTTCTTCCAGCGACAGGGTTTCGTTGGGCACCAGCTGCTTGGAGTCGACCAGGCGGTGCGTGGTCTTGTCCTTCATGTTGTATTCCCACAGGTCCAGCTGGAACTGGTTGTCGGCGCGGCCGCGCAGGAAGGTCACGCGTTCGCCGTCGGGCGACACGCGCAGGGCGCGCACGCCAGGACCGGACAACGCCGGGTCGGCGTGGATTCGGTCCAGCGTCAGGCGTTCCGCGGATGCGGGAACGGCCGACAGGGCGGCGAGGAGCAGCAGAAGAGGGCGCATTGGGTGGTCTCTGGATAAAGATGAGTTATGTGCAACGGGCGAGACGATACCAGAGTCGGGGGTGAAACGCTGTAAATATGGGGGCTGCGGATGGAAAACCTGAGCGAAGAAAACGTCGTCCCCGCGAAGGCGGGGACCCATGCCGAAGCAACGAAGTTGGATGGAGCGCCGTATTCGGCACTGCATCCAATTTTTGATGCTGGGTATGGGTCCCCGCCTGCGCGGGGACGACGGTGCAGGCCGTTTGGAAATGGCAGGCTTATTTGCCCACCACCTTCACCAGCCCCGGCAGCGAACGCGCCAGGCCGCTGTCATTGCCGGACGCGCTCAGCTTGCCGCTGCCCTCGTTCCAGCGCAGCCTGGTGACGGTCGACTTGCCCTTTTCGTAGTCGTACGACACGCCGTCGTCGTCATACAGGCTGAACTCGCCATCCTTGCCCGGATACACCTCGACGCGGGCAATGCCCTGCTTCGTGGCGGTGGACTGGATGTCGGCGCCGATCGGCACGATCGAGCCGGCCTTGACGAACACCGGAATCTGGTCGATCGGCGCCGCCACTTTCACCCAGCGGCCGCCCGCCAGCTTTTCCTTGGTCCAGAAGTTGTACCAGTCGCTGCCGGCCGGCAGGTAGACGTTTTTCTCGGTCTGGCCCTGCTCGGTGATCGGCGCCACCAGGAAGGCCGGGCCGAACATGTATTCGGTGCCGATGTCGGCCACGTTCGGATCTTGCGGGAAGTCCATCCACAGCGGACGCATGAACGGCGCGCCGGTGTCGTGGGTGAACTTGGCCTGGCTGTAGATGTACGGGATCAATTGATAACGCAGCGTGTCGTAGCGCGCCATGATCGTTTCCGCCGCCTTGCCGAAGGACCAGATGTCGGCCTGCTTGCGGTCGCCGTGCAAGCGCAGCGTCGGCAGGAAGGTGCCGTACTGGAACCAGCGCGTCATCAGTTCCGGATAGTCGTGGTTCTGGCCGACCACGTCGCGCGCGTCGGACGGATCCAGCAGCGGCGCCTTGGTGGCGGTGGTGGTCTGCGGCAGGAATTGCCAGCCGCCGATGTCGTTGCCCCACAGCGCGATGCCGGATGCGGTCATGTTCAGGCCGGCCGGGATCTGGCGCGCCAGCGCTTCCCAGGTCGGGTTGATGTCCGACGACCAGAACAGGGCGCCGGTGCGCTGCGAGCCGAGGTAGGCGGCGCGCGACAGGATCAGCACGCGCTTGTTCGGTTTCCACGCACGCATGTTGTCGGCCACGCCTTCGACGTGCAGCAGCGGGAACAGGTTGTGGTAGCGGTCGCCCGAACCGATCGAGTAGAAGAAGCCGTCCGGCACCAGGTCCGGCTCGGTCTCGTCCAGCCACGGGTAGTCGAAGCCGTGCGACAGGATGTTGTCGCGCGCCTTTTCCCAGAACCACTGGCGGGCGGCCGGGTTGGTGGCGTCGATCAGGCCGCCGGTGCGGTCCGAGCGGAACGGCAGGCCGTCGACGCTCTTGCCGTCCTTGTCCTTGAGCAGGTAGCCTTTCTTGTCCAGCTCGTTGAAATAGCGGCCCGAGGTTTCATAACGCGGCCAGATCGAGATGATCGACTGCATGCCCATGTCGTGCAGCTGCTTGTTCATGCCGTCCGGATCGGGGAATTCGGCCGGATTGATGTCCATCTGGCCCATGCGCGTCCAGTAGAACCAGTCGACCACCATCACGTCCAGCGGATATTTCTTTTGGCGATAGGTGTTGGCCACGCGCAGCACTTCCTGCTGGCTGTCGTAGCGCGCTTTCGATTGGATCAAGCCGAACGCCGCCTTGGGCGGGATCGGGGTCTTGCCGGTCAGGCGCGCATAGCCGGCGTACAACTCGTCCGAGTTGTTGCCGGTGATGACGAAGAAGCTGACGCGCTCGCCCACGTTCGACTGGAACGCCGTGCGCCCGTTTACGCCCGCGATGAAGCGCGTGGCCGACGGGTTGTCCCAGACGATGCCGTAGCCCTTGGACGACACCATGAACGGCACGCACACGCTTTCGCCGGCGGGGGCGTCGTACCAGTGCTTGCAGTCGAGCACGCGGCCGCGCAGGTCGAGGCCGGACAGCGATTCCTGGTTCTGGCCCATGCCGTAGTAGTGCTCGTCGCGCGGGGCGCTGAACGAGGCGCCGACCTGGTAGGTTTTTTCGCCGCTCACGGTTTGCGGCGACATTTCCCAGCCTGTCATGTTGAGGATCTGCTCGCCCCGGGCGTTCTTGACGCTCAGGCCGACCGATGCCAGCGATGGCGCGAAATATTTTTCGCCCTGGCTCGGGGTGCGCGCCGGCGGCGCCGGGTTCACCTGCAGCGTCATGCCGGACGAGGTGAAGCTGTCGCCGCCGGCGCCTGTGGCGTGGCGGAAGGCGCCGTTGTCGGCATTCTTCGGCAGGATGCCGAAGCCCGGCCCCTTCAGCACCTCGGCCTTGTCGGCGGCGATGGTCACGTGCACGATGTTCGGGCCGTAGGCCTCGACCGTGACCCAGGCGCCGTTGCGGTCCAGGGTGCTCATCGGCGCGGCGAATGCCGCCGGAACGAATGCCAGCGCCGATGCGAGCGCGGCCAGTGTCTTATGGGGAGTCAGCCTCATCCAGTCCTCTGTAAAGAATCGAGCGGCGAAGACGCGTACGGATGAGGCGATGGCAGGGATGGGTGACGGCATGCGCCGGCCGGCACGGCTGGGGCATGGCCTCATAGCCGGCCAGGCCGACGGCGCGGCGAGGAAATCGCCGCATGCGGCGCCGGCCGAGCGATTGCCGTGTGGTCTCCTGCGTATCGCGTCCGTGACGGCGACGTTCGCGTTGTTGTTGTGAGCGGCTATTGTGCGTGTTAGCGGTCACATATGCAAACAGTAAATGATTACATAACAAATAAACCTGTCACTGAACAGGAAATGAATGGAATTCGCGGGACCACGCCAGAGTGATACCGGACTGGCGCGACGGAAATCGGGTTGGCCCGCCATTGTGTCCACTGCATGCAGCCGGCCTGGGTGTTCCTAATCACCTTGTTAGACGCTAACATCGCGCTGGGCCCGGTCCTGCGCGAGCGATCAAAAACCTTTCTTGACGTTCATGCAAGCCGCGATTTGCTATGATGAGCGTCATCGACTGCAAAGGCTTTCCATGCGACACACATACTGGATGTCGTTCGTGTTCCTTGCCGCGGCGGCCGGCGCCGTGGCCTTCGTACCCGGCCTGCGCGCCGAGCGCCTGCCTGCCGCCGACGAGCAGTGCGGCCTGGGTCCGCCACCGGACGCGCCCGACTTCGCCGCGTTCCAGGAACGCCGGCGCGCCGAGATGGCACGCAGGGGTTACGAGCACGTGTGCGAGGAGAACCTGGCCCGCTTCGCGCCGCCATCCAGCATCAAGCCGGTGGCGTGGACCATGGCGGGACTGGCGTTCCAGCCGGTGCGCCTGGACGGCACGCCGTTCGCCGGGCTGGAGCTGCTCGGCGCGCAGGGCGAAACGATGGGGGACGCACGTTCGCGCCTGTACCGCAATTTCCGCATGCCCGGCGGCCGCACGCTGACGCTGTTCGAGCACGACATGTCGGCCGACGGCTCGCGCAGCTACCGCAACCCGCAGGATGAGCCTGAACGCGTCAACGGCCTGCCGGCGCGCCTGATCGTGCTGCAGGCCGCATCCGGCAAGGCCGTGTCGGTGCTGGACTGGAAGGAAGGGCGGCGCAATTACCAGCTATGGCTGGATGCCAATGTGGTGCTCGCGAATTCCAAGGCGGAATTGTTTGCGCTGGCGTCATCCTTGCCGAAGTCGGTGCCGGCGCGTGCCAGCGAACCGGAATCGCCGCCGCTGCGCCTCGGCCCCGACGGCATGCCGGTCGACGAGCCGGAAATCGCCGGGGTGGGCAAGGGCGGCAACCGGCAAGGACTCGAGGTCAGGCAACTGCCTTAGCCTGGCGCACCCGCAGCTTCGACAAGCGGTCCAGCGACCACGCCAGCAGCACCGCCGCCACCGTCAGCCCCAGCACCAGGCCGATCCAGAAGCCGGTGGCCGCCATCGGCTCGATGGGCGACCACGGGAACCAGCCGGGGGCCAGGCCGAGGACCCAGCCGACCGGCAGCGCCACGCCCCAGAAGGCGATCATCTGGATGATCATCGGCGAGCGCGTGACCTGGTAGCCGCGCATGGCGGAGGCGGCCGCCACCTGGGTCGAGTCGGACAGCTGGAACAGCGCCGCGAACAGCAGCAGCATGGCGCAGGTGGCCTGCACCGCCGCGTCCGACGTGTACATGGCCGCGATCTGCCAACGGAACAGCAAGATGCCGACCGCCGACAGCATGCCGAAGGCGATGCACATGCCGGTGCCGACCCAGGCCACGAAGCGCGCGCGCACGGCGTCGCCTTCGCCCATCGCCTGGCCCACGCGGGTCAGCGCGCCGATGCCGAAGCTGAGCGGGACCATGAACACCAGCGACGTGAAATTCAGCGCGATCTGGTGCGCCGACACCTGCACCACGCCGAAGCGCGCCACCAGCAGGCTGACCACGCCGAAGGCGCTCACCTCGGCGAAGTGGGTCACGCCGATCGGCAGGCCGAGCTTCAGCATGGCGCCGATCTCGCCCCAGTTCGGGCCTTCCCAGCGCGTGAACGGGTAGGTGGCGCGGTAGGCGCTCGACACCTTGATCCACCATATCATCCCGCCCAGCATCAGCCACACGCCGCTGGCGGTCGACACCGCGCAGCCGATTGCGCCCAGCTGCGGAAAACCGGCATTGCCGAACACCAGCAGCCAGTTCATCAGCACGTTGTACAGCAGCCCGAGCAGGGCGATGACCATGATCGGCTTGGTCTGGTTGATGCTGGTGGTATAGCCGTACAGCGCGCGGTAGCAGGCGAACGGCGGCATGCCCAGGCTGACGATGTGGAGAAACAGAGAAGCGCGGTCGGCCACCGCCTGCTCCAGGCCGATGTGGTCGAACAGCAGCGTGCACAGAT
This sequence comes from Massilia forsythiae, assembly GCF_012849555.1. Classification (NCBI taxonomy): domain Bacteria; kingdom Pseudomonadati; phylum Pseudomonadota; class Betaproteobacteria; order Burkholderiales; family Oxalobacteraceae; genus Massilia; species Massilia forsythiae. Next base: position 305,606 of record NZ_CP051685.1, on the reverse strand, counting down.
TGGCCGCCAGGCAGCCGGCCAGGCCGACACCGACGCCCATCCACAGCGATTCGCGCACCGAATGGGCGATGCGGTCGAAGCGCCCGCCGCCCATCTCGTGCGCCACCACCGAATTCACCGCCATCATGACGCCCATCACGGTCACCAGGATGATCGACCACACCGAGGTGCCGAGCGAAACCGCGGCCAGCTCGGCAGCGCTGACGTGGCCGGTCATGGCGACGTCGGCCACGCCCATGCCGACCGTCGCCAGCTGGCCGACCAGCATCGGCCAGGACAGGCGCCACAGGGTGGCGATCTCGGTGCGGACGGGGGAAGCGGCGGGGCGGGTGGCTGTGGTGGACGTCATGGCGGGGTCGGCGGGCGAAACCCGTGATTTTACTGAGTAATTGTTCGGATTGCGTGACGGCCGTGACCCCAACGGGGCGGCCGATGCCTGGCAGCCGCGTTCGCCTCGAACAAAAGCGTGGTTGAAATGCCAATCCTCGCCCGCAAATATGACGGCAGCGCATCCGAACCGTGTGCCGATACGGCGAGGGCATGCATTACCATTCGAGAAACCGATCCAGGAGCAGGCGCGTGGAATACAAGGATTACTACAAGGTGCTCGGCGTCGAACGCAGCGCGTCCGCCGACGAGATCAAGAAGGCCTACCGCAAGCTGGTGCGCCAGTACCACCCCGACGTCAGCAAGCACAAGGATGCCGACGCCAAGACCAAGGAAATCAACGAAGCCTACGACGTGCTGGGCGACGCCGAGAAGCGCGCCGCCTTCGACGCGCTGGGGCAGGGTCCGCGTCCCGGCCAGGGCTTCCAGCCGCCGCCGGACTGGGGATCGCAGTTCGACTTCGGCGGCGCCGGCGGCAGCGACTTCTTTTCCGACCTGTTCGCCAACATCGGCCGGGGCGGCGCCCGCCGCGGCGGCATGGGCGGCGCGGGCGGCATGGGCGGCATGGGCGGCGGATTCAACACACGCGGCGAGGACATCCACGCCGCCATCTCCATCGACCTGCGCGACGCCTACCAGGGCGCGACCCGCAACGTCAGCCTGCGCGTGCCGCAGCAGGATGCGCAGGGCCGCACCGGGACGCGCGACAAGACCCTCAGCGTCAACATCCCGAAGGGCGTGACGCCCGGCCAGCAGCTGCGCCTGGGCGGGCAGGGCCATCCGGGCACGGGCGGCGGCGCGGCCGGCGATTTGTACCTGGAAATCCAGCTGAACCCGGACGCGCGCTACCGCCTGGAAGGCGCCCACGTCTACCAGAACGTGCCGGTGACGCCGTGGGAAGCCGCGCTCGGCGCCGCCATCTCGGTGCCAACGCCGTCCGGTTCGATCGAGGTGAACGTGCCGGCCGGCTCGCAGGGCGGGCGCAAGCTGCGCCTGAAGGGACGCGGCATTCCGGCGGCGCAGGCCGGCGACTTGTACCTGGTGCTGGACGTGGTGCTGCCGCCCGCGACCAGCGACCGTGCGCGCGAACTGTACGAGACCATGGCGCGCGACCTTGCTTTCAATCCACGCGAACGCACAGGAGCTTGATCATGCAGGAAGCACACATCATCACCGGGGTGCTGGTGGACGACGCCGCGCTCACGCTCGAGGAACTGGCGCGCGCCTGCGCCGTGGAACCGGACTGGGTGGTGCGCCACGTGCATGCGGGCGTACTCGGCGAGCCGGCCGGCGGCGTCGAGGTACAGGTGACCAGTTGGCGCTTCCGCGGCGGCGACCTGCAGCGCGCGCGCCGTCTGCTGAGCATCGAGCGCCACTTCGATGCCAATGAGGACCTGGCGGCACTGGTGGTCGACCTGGGCGACGAAATCCGGCGCCTGCGCACCAGGTTGCATGTGCTCGGGACCGACAAGGAATGACCCCGTCGTCCCCGCGCAGGCGGGGACCCATACAGCGCATCCGAATGCCGATACCAGAGAATACCGCGTCACTTTCCAAGGGCTGGTTTCTGATGCTCTGCATGGATCCCCGCTTTCGCGGGAACGACGTCTTTTAGGTCAACAATATTGTCTTGGACAGATTGCGCTTTCCCGGGGAAGGTTTCCGGCAATGCCGGAACCAACGCCTTTCAACGGCGCATCAGGTTTGTTTCACTAGAGCAACGTTTCCGATTGTTCGATTTCGGGCGGGCACATGCATGCGCGGCGATTGCGCTAGAATCGTCGGCTACTCTCCTGCCCGCCCATGTTCAAGCTCCCCACCACCGCCACCGCGCCCTTCTGTCCGTCCGAAGTCTCGGGCACCGTCACCGTCCCTGAAACCGATCCGTTGTGGAAAAAAATCCTGCGCTTCGCCGGCCCAGGCCTGCTGGTGTCGGTGGGCTACATGGATCCGGGCAACTGGGCCACCGCCATCCAGGGCGGGTCGCAATTCGGCTACGGGCTGCTGTTCGTGGTCGTGCTGTCGAGCCTGGCGGCGATCGTGTTGCAATGCCTGAGCATGCGGCTCGGCATCGTCACCGGCAAGGACCTGGCCGTCCACTGCCGCGAGCAATACCACCCGCGCGCGGCGAAAGGGCTGTGGGTGTTCGCGGAATTGTCGATCATCGCCTGCGACCTGGCCGAGGTGCTCGGCTGCGCACTGGCGTTCAAGTTGCTGCTGGGCGTGTCGCTGCCGGTGGGCGTGGCGCTGACCGCGCTCGACACCGTGATCGTGCTGGCGCTGAAGGGAAAGGGTTTCCGCCAGCTGGAAGCGATCGTGCTGGGCCTGATCGCGACGATCGCCATCTGCCTGTTCTCGGAACTGGCATTGGTGAAACCCGACTGGCAGGCGGTGCTGGCCGGCCTGGTGCCCTCGGTGCAGAAGCTGGCCGACCGCGACGCGCTGTACCTCGCCATCGGCATCCTGGGCGCCACCGTGATGCCGCACAACCTGTACCTGCACTCGTCGGTGGTGCAGACGCGCATCATCCGGCGCAAGACGGCGCAGAACGATGCGCACCTGGCCGAAGCGATCGGCCTGTCGCGCATCGACACCATCGTCTCGCTGGTGCTGGCGCTGTTCATCAACGGCGCCATCCTGGTGCTGTCCGCCGCCGCTTTCTACAAGCCGGGTGGCGGCAACGTGATGGACATCGACCAGGCCTACGCCTTGCTGGCGCCGATCGCCGGCACGGCGCTGGCCGCCATCCTGTTCGGGCTGGCGCTGCTGGCTTCGGGCCAGAGCTCGACCTTCACCGGCACCATCGCCGGGCAAGTGATCATGGAAGGTTTCTTGAAGCTCAAGATTCCCTGCTGGCAGCGGCGCCTGATCACGCGCGGCCTGGCACTGGGTCCGGCCATGGTCGGCGTGCTGACGCTGGGCGACCATGCGGTCGGCAAGATGCTGGTCGGCAGCCAGGTCGTGCTCAGCATGCAATTGCCGTTTGCCATGTACCCGCTGATCCGCCTGACCGGCCGCAGCGACCTGATGGGGCGCTTCGTCAACGCCTGGTGGACGGCGGCGCTGTCCTGGTTCCTGTTCGTGGTGATCTCGCTGGCCAACATGTGGATGGTGTGGCAGGCCATCTTCGATTGACCTCAGGCGCGCGCCGTCGACATGTCATCAAATTTACAATTAAATCTCCACCTAGCTTACTATCCACGCTAACAAGGAGATCATATGCAACAAAATCAGCAAATTTCGGGCCAAGCCCTGCAAGGCAAGCGCGTCGCCATGCTGTTGACGGACGGCGTCGAGCAAGTCGAGTACACCGGCCCGCGCGCCTTTCTGGAGCAACAGGGCGCCGAGGTGACGCTAGTGTCGCCTAAGGGTGCCGGCGAGGACATCCAAGGCTTCGACCAGCTGACGCCGGACAAGACCTTCAAGGTCGAGCTCGACGTGCGCGACGCCCGTCCGGACGACTTCGATGCGCTGGTGCTGCCGGGCGGCGTCGCCAATCCGGACCAATTGCGCCTGTCGAAGGAGTCGATCGCCTTCATCCGCGCATTCGGCGACCAGGACAAGCCGGTCGCCTCGATCTGCCACGGTCCGTGGACGCTGATCGATGCCGAACTCGTCAAGGGCAAGCGCATGACCAGCTGGCCGACGCTGCAGCTGGATTTGCAGAACGCCGGCGCCGAGTGGAGCGACGAGCAGGTAGTGGTCGACGGCAAGCTGGTCACCAGCCGCAAGCCGGACGACATTCCTGCGTTCAACCAGGCGATCCTGGCGCAACTGCAAGCGGCGAAGGCGTAAGCGCAAGCAGATAATTGATCTGCGTATCGTGCTCTATGGGCCGTGCGCCATGCGCCGCCCACGCCGCCTAGAATGGTCGTCTGATAATCGCATGATGCGGAGGCGATCATGGAGCAAGTTACCGCCAAACCCTTGCAGGGCAAACGCGTCGCCATGCTGATGACCGACGGCGTCGAGCAGATCGAATATACCAGCCCGCGTTCTTTCCTGGAACGGAACGGGGCGACCGTCGTGTTGCTTTCGCCCAAGCAGGCCGGCGAGCAAGTGCAGGGATTTAATCAATTGCAGCCGGCCGACCGCTTTACCGTCGAGCTGCATGTGGGTGACGCCAACCCCACCGACTTCGATGCGCTGGTGCTGCCCGGCGGCGTCGCCAATCCCGACCGGCTGCGCTTGAGCCGGCCGGCGATCGACTTCATCCGCGGCTTCAGCGTCGAGGAAAAGATGGTGGCGGCAATCTGCCATGGCCCCTGGACCCTGATCGATGCCGGCATCGCCACCGCCAAGCACCTGACCAGCTGGCCCAGCCTGAGGCGCGACCTGTTGAATGCCGGCGCCGAATGGACCGACGATGAAGTCGTGATCGATGCGCGCCTGGTCACCAGCCGCAATCCGGGCGACCTGCCGGCGTTCAATGATGCGATGCTCAAGGAGCTGCAAGTGGCGGAAGGCACCGATCCGGGGCCGACGTCCTGAATTGCGTGGGCCTTTTCCACGCTGCTATGCAACGAATGCAGTTTTCGCTTGCATCGTCGTCCATCATATTGGACAATAGCATCCAATATGAAAGATAATTCATCCCTGAACGAGCGGATTGCCCGTCATGTGCGCGAACTGCGCGCCGCCAAGGGCATCTCGCTCGATGCGCTGTCGACCCAGTGCGGCGTCAGCCGTTCGATGCTGTCGCTGATCGAGCGCGCCGAAACCAGCCCGACCGCGGTGGTGCTGGACAAGCTGGCGGCCGGCCTCGGCGTGCCGCTGGCCTCGCTGTTCGATGCGCCGCCGGATGCCGTCGAACCGGTGGCGCGCCGCGCCGACCAGGCCATCTGGCAAGACCCGCATTCCGGCTACCAGCGCCGCAATGTCACCCCCAGCGGCGTGGACACGCCGACGCGCATCGTCGAGGTCGTGTTTCCGCCACAGGCGCGCGTCACCTACGAAGCCGGCGCGCGTTCGCCGCAGGTGCTGCAGCAGATCTGGATGCTGGAAGGGCAGATGGACGTCACCTACGGCGCCCGGATGTACCGGTTGGGCGCCGGCGATTGCCTGGCGATTCCGCTCGACCAGCCGAATTCCTTCCACAATCCGGGCGACCTGGCGGCGCGTTACGCCGTCGTCCTCACCACCATCGGGAGTTGAGATGAGCATCACGATTCGCCACGTGCTGGCGGTGTCCGAGCGCGAACTGGCCGGCCTGGCGGCATTGCTGGCCGATTGCGTCGAGGGCGGGGCGTCGGTCGGGTTCATGCAGCCGCTGGAAGCACAGCAGGCGACGGCGTTCTGGCGCGCGGTGGCGCAGGACGTCAAGGAGGGCAGGCGCGCCCTGCTGGTGGCGCAGGACGGGGAGCGGATCGTCGGCACCGTGCAGCTGGCGCTGGCGCAGCCGGACAACCAGGGGCACCGGGCCGACCTGTGCAAGATGCTGGTGGCGTCAGGCGCGCGCAGGCAGGGGGTGGGGGCGGCCTTGCTGGACGCGGCGGAGCGGGTGGGGCGCGACTTGCGCAAGACCTTGCTGGTACTGGATACGGCGAATGCGGATGCGGAGCGTTTGTACGAGCGCGCGGGGTGGCAGCGGGTGGGGACGATTCCGGGGTATGCGCTGTGGCCGCAGGGCGGGTCTTGCGCCACCACGTATTTTTATCGGGAACTGGGAAGCGCATAGGCTTCGGGAGGCTCCGCAGGCGTAGCCTGCGGAGGCGACATCGCGCTGCGATGTCGTGAAGTGGCGAATCGGAGAGCCGTTGCGCTTGCAAGCGCAACGTCGCTTCGCCGGCTTGCCGCTTTGCGGCAAGAAACCCCGGCTACGCCCCTCGTCCGTACCGGACGAGGATTCGATGCTTTCGCTCGTAAGTATTCAAAAACAAAGCCCCGCCGGCTTGCGCCGGCGGGGCTTTGTTTTTGAATACTGGTGGAGGCGGAGGGAATCGAACCCTCGTCCGCAAGCACTCTACAGACAGTTCTACATACTTAGCACTGTCTTTTGATTTAACCGATACGACGGGGACGTGCACCCTGCATACCAGCGAGTTACCTTAAATTTCGGAAGCGACCAAGTAACCCGGTCGAGTCCTAGCCTCTGTAAATGACTCTACTTGCCTTGCGGCCCACCCCAGAGGCGAGGTAGTGTAGAGCTAGCAGCAATTAAGCTGCGAGTGCGTACGAGTTATCGTTTGCAGTTATTGATTTCTGGATGTATTTACGAGGTAACCAGTCCTCGGTATGCCCTGCGCTGCTTTGCAACCCACGTCGAAACCAGGTCGCCCCCCAACGAAAGAATAATCATTGTACTGCAATTCACGGCGCGCTGCAGGATTCGCACGCGCGCCGGTGGCGCCGATCAGCGGTTCTGGTTGGCGATCTGGTTGCCCAGCATGCCGCCGCCGATCACGCCGGCGATGGTCGCCAGTTTCTTGCCGTTGCCGTGGCCGACCTGGTTGCCGAGCAGGCCGCCGACCACTGCGCCGGTGCCGATCGCCATGTAGTTCGGCTGCGGCGCCGGACGCGGGGCCGGAGCGTAGTAACCGTCGTCACGCGCATAGCTGGCATGGTGCTGTACCGGGCGCGGCTTCGGCGCCGCGTGCTTGACCGGCACTTCCTTGATGATGGTTTCCTTGATCACCACCGGGGCCGGGGCGGGTTGCACCGCTGCCGGCACGGCCTGGGCGGCGACCAGCGGTTGTACGTAAGCGGTCGGTACCGGCTGGGCATAGCCAGGCTGCTGGGCGTTCTGTGCGACACCGCCCGCCACCAGGGCCGCCGCCGGCGCTGCCGCTGCGTAGGCCGGCGCCGCCTGGGTGGCAACCAGCGGTGCCGCTGCTGCCTGCGGCTCGCTGTGCGAACTCGGCAGCAAGCCGGTGATCGCGGCGGTGCCGGCGGCGCTGACGACGATTACCGATACGGCGGCGGCTGCCATCAGCGGATGGATACGAGTGGTCTTGGTCGCTTCCATGTCTCTGCTCCTGAATCGTTCTGTTGTTCGATGGATGCAGATTACTGGAGCGGCTGTCTCGGAGATAGACGGCGCGCTGTATCAATCGTAAAGAGTTGTAAGCGCAACCGGGAAAGACAGGCGCCGGCGCAGGCCGGCGCGGATCGGATCACGCCAGGGCTGCGGCCGGATGCTGCGCGGCAACCGTCTCGCGCAATGCCGCCAGCAAATGCGCCGGCGTGTCCAGCAGGAGGTCTGCCCCCCAGGTGGCCGGATCGATCGAACCGCAATAGCCCCAGTTGCAGGCCACCGTCACCATGCCCGCGGCCTGGCCGGCCTCGATGTCGCGCAGGTCGTCGCCCACGTACCAGCAGTGTTCCGGCGCGATGCCCAGGCGGCGCGCGCCTTCCAGCAGCGGGGCGGGGTGGGGTTTCGCGTGCGGGGTGGTGTCGCCGGAGACGATGCAGCCGGCGTGCGCCAGGCCGATCTGCGGCAGCAGCGGGTCGGTGAAGCGGGCCGGCTTGTTGGTCACCACGCCCCATTCCATGCCGGCCGCGCGGATGCCGTCCAGCAGCTCGACCACGCCTTCGAACAACGTGCTGTGCACGAACATGGCGGACTGGTAGCGGTCGAACCACTGCAGGCGCAGTTCCTCGTAGCCGTCGTCGCCCGGGGCCAGGCCGAAGGCGGCGCCGATCATGCCGCGCGCGCCGGCCGAGGCGGTCGGGCGCAGCAGCGCGTACGGGGTCGGTTCCAGGCCGCGTTCGCTGCGCAGCCAGTTGACGGCGGCAGCCAGGTCGGGGGCGGTGTCGGCCAGCGTGCCGTCGAGGTCGAACAGGACGGCGCGCGGCGCGCTCAGGCGGGAATGAAAGGTCATGGTGCGGATTTCACGAGGCGGATGGCGGCGGCAAACGGGGGCGCGACGTCAAGCCACCGGCTTGCTGCAGGCGACCATGTAGTTGACGCCGGTATCCTGGTTCAACGAGTAGATCTTGGTCAGCGGGTTGTAGGTCAGGCCCTTGAGGCCATCCACCTGCAGCTCGGCCTGGCGTACGAAGCCGGACAGTTCCGCCGGCGTGATGAACTTGGCGTAGTCGTGGGTGCCGCGCGGCAACATGCGCAGCACGTATTCGGCGCCGACCACCGCGAACAAATACGCCTTGGCGTTGCGATTGATGGTCGAGAAGAACACGTGCCCGCCCGGCTTCACCAGGGTGGCGGCGGCGCGCACGATGGCGGCCGGGTCCGGCACGTGTTCCAGCATTTCCATGCAGGTCACCACGTCGTACTGGCCGGCTTCCTCGGCGGCCATGTCTTCGGCAGCGATCAGTTTATAACGCACCTCCACGCCCGATTCCAGGCTGTGCAGGTCGGCCACCTTCAGCGCCTTCTGCGACAAATCGATGCCGGTGACCTTGGCGCCCTTGCGCGCCATCGATTCGGCCAGGATGCCGCCGCCGCAGCCGATGTCGATCACGTTCTTGCCGGCCAGCGGCGCGCGCGCGTTGATCCACTCCAGGCGCAGCGGGTTGATGTCGTGCAGCGGACGGAATTCGGAAGTCGGGTCCCACCAGCGGTGGGCCAGTTCGCTGAATTTCTGGATTTCTAAGGGGTCGGCGTTCGTAGTCATGGCGGAATGATAGCGGAATTGGTGCGGCGCGACGGATGAGGCTGCGAAAAAAATCGGGGGCATAAAAAAACCCCGCCGCAGCGGGGTTCTTCGTCCGGCAGCGGGAGATTACTGCTGCTGGGTGTTGCGCGTGCCGACCACTTCGATCTCGACGCGGCGGTTCTTGGCGCGGCCGGCATCGGTGCCGTTGTCGGCAACCGGCTGCTTCTCGCCCTTGCCTTCGGTGTAGATGCGGGTCGATTCGACGCCCTTTCCCTGCAGGTAGGACTTGACGGCTTCGGCGCGGCGCACCGACAGCTTCTGGTTGTAGGCATCTGTGCCGACCGAGTCGGTATGGCCGACGGCGATGATGACTTCCAGGTTGATGTCCTTCAGCTTCGAGACCAGGTCGTCCAGCGAAGCCTTGCCGGCCGGCTTCAGCACGGCCTTGTCGAAGTCGAAGAAGGCGTCGGCCGAGTAGCTGACCTTTTCCGAGGTCGGCACCGGTGCCGGAACAGGCGTCGGCGCCGGGGTCGGGGCCGGTGCGGTTTCAGCCGGCGGGGCCGGCGGCGGCGGGGCGACGCACTTGCCGTTTTCCAGGCGCTCCGGCTCGACGCACAGCGGCGCATCGCAACCCGGGACCGCGTCGGCCGGGGTCCAGTAGCCGGTGCGCCAGCACAGGCCGTTCGGATTGCGCACGATCACGCCGCGCGAATCCTGCAGGTAGGCGCTGTTTGGCTTCGGAGCCTGGATGTCGGTGGTCAGCGGCGCGTACGGCGGTGCGCTCTGTGCGAACGCGCTGCCTGCCATCGCTGCCGTGGCGGCGAGCATCAGGGTTGCCAATTTATTCATATTCTTTCTTCCTTTCGGTAAAATCTTCGCGTTGCGAAACAGCGCGCCCTCGCTTGGGTGTAGGCAGAATATTAACATCTGCATTTGTCGCGTTCGTTTCGCATTGTGAAACAAGCAATTAACTTCTCGGCCATTTTGCCACATGCGCTACGCCAGCACGACGGGCGACTGCTCAATTACGGTGCATGGGATTTGTCTCGTTGTTTCTGCGCAACAACGTGTTGTGAACAGGTCGCAAGCTTGACGAAAGTTTATGACAGGCATGTGTCAATCGCGTAACGAAGCCCGATTTTCATTCGGGAGAGACTTGCCTTCAAAGTGTGCTGCTGATATAGCGCGCGTGGTAAAATCGTTCTTTTCGTGAACTCAAATTTATCGGTTGAAATCGACCGAAACGCCAATGGATCAATTCGCAAAAGAAACAGTTCCGATTTCGCTGGAAGAAGAGATGCGCAAGAGCTACCTCGATTACGCCATGAGCGTGATCGTGGGGCGTGCGCTGCCGGACGTGCGCGATGGCCTCAAGCCGGTGCACCGTCGCGTGTTGTACTCGATGCACGAAAGTAACTATGTATTCAACCGCGCCTACGTAAAATGTGCGCGTGTGGTCGGCGATACCATGGGTAAGTATCACCCGCACGGCGACGCCTCGATCTACGACACCCTGGTGCGCATGGCCCAGGACTTTTCGCTGCGCTACACGCTGGTCGACGGCCAGGGCAACTTCGGCTCGATCGACGGCGACGGCGCCGCGGCGATGCGCTACACCGAGTGCCGCCTGGACAAGATCGCCAACGAACTGCTCGCCGACATCGACAAGGACACCGTCGACTTCCAGCCGAACTACGACGGCAAGGAAAAGGAACCGACGGTCCTGCCGACCAAGATCCCGAACCTGCTGATCAACGGTTCGTCCGGCATCGCGGTCGGCATGGCGACCAACATCCCGCCGCACAACCTGTCCGAAGTCATCAACGGCGCGCTGCACGTGCTGAAGAACCCGGACTGCACGATCGACGAGCTGATCGAGCTGATCCCGGCGCCGGACTTCCCGACCGCCGGCATCATCTATGGCGTCTCGGGCGTGCGCGACGGCTACCGCACCGGCCGCGGCCGCGTGGTCATGCGCGCCAAGACCCACTTCGAGGAATACGGCAGGGACGGCGGCCGCATCGCCATCATCGTCGACGAGTTGCCGTACCAGGTCAACAAGAAGTCGCTGCTCGAGCGCATCGCCGAGAACGTGCGCGACAAGAAGCTGGAAGGCATTTCCGACATCCGCGACGAGTCCGACAAGTCGGGCATGCGCGTGGTCATCGAACTCAAGCGCGGCGAAGTGCCGGAAGTGGTGCTGAACAACCTGTACAAGCAGACCCAGCTGCAGGACACCTTCGGCATGAACATGGTGGCCTTGGTCAACGGCCAGCCCAAGCTGCTGAACCTGAAGCAGATGCTGGAGTGCTTCCTGTCGCACCGCCGCGAAGTGGTCACGCGCCGCACCGTGTTCGAGCTGCGCCGTGCGCGCGAGCGCGGCCACATGCTGGAAGGCCTGGCCGTGGCGCTGGCCAACATCGACGACTTCATTGCCATCATCAAGGCTGCGCCGACCCCGCCGGTCGCCAAGACCGAGCTGATGGCGCGCGCCTGGGATTCGTCGCTGGTGCGCGAGATGCTGACGCGCACCGAACTGGGCGCATCCGGCGGCATCGAGGCGTTCCGCCCGGAGCACCTGCCGAAGCACTACGGCATGCAGCAGGATGGCCTGTATAAACTGTCCGACGAGCAGGCCCAGGAAATCCTGCAGATGCGCCTGCAGCGCCTGACCGGCCTGGAGCAGGACAAGATCGTCAACGAGTACAAGGAAGTGATGGACCACATCGCCGACCTGCTCGACATCCTGGCCAAGCCGGAACGCGTGACGACCATCATCAGCGACGAGATGCTGGGCATCCAGACCGGCTACACCGCCGAGGGCAAGGATGCGCGCCGCTCGGCCATCGAACTGAACGCCAGCGACCTGGAAACCGAAGACCTGATCACGCCGCAGGACATGGTGGTCACGCTGTCGCACACCGGCTACATGAAGTCGCAGCCGATCTCGGAATACCGCGCCCAGAAGCGCGGCGGGCGCGGCAAGCAGGCGATGGCGACCAAGGACGAGGACTGGATCGACCAGCTGTTCATCGCCAACACCCACGACTACATCCTGTGTTTTTCCAACCGTGGGCGCATGTACTGGCTCAAGGTGTGGGAAGTGCCGCAAGGGTCGCGCAATTCGCGCGGCAAGCCGATCGTCAACATGTTCCCGCTGCAGGACGGCGAGAAGATCACCGTGGTGCTGCCGCTGTCGGGCGAGAATTCCAGCTTCCCGGAAGACCACTACGTGTTCATGGCGACCAGCCTGGGTACCGTGAAGAAGACCCCGCTGCCGGACTTCAGCAACCCGCGCAAGGCCGGCATCATCGCGGTCGACCTGGACGAGGGCGACTTCCTGATCGGCGCCGCGCTTACCGACGGCAAGCACGACGTGATGCTGTTCTCGGACGCCGGCAAGGCGGTGCGCTTCGACGAGAACGACGTGCGCCCGATGGGCCGTACCGCGCGCGGCGTGCGCGGCATGAACCTGGAAGAGGGCCAGAACGTGATCGCGCTGCTGGTGGCCGAGAACGAGCAGCAGTCGGTGCTCACGGCCACCGAGAACGGCTTCGGCAAGCGCACGCCGATCGGCGAGTACACCCGCCACGGGCGCGGCACCAAGGGCATGATCGCGATCCAGACCACCGAGCGCAACGGCAGGGTCGTGGCCGCCACCCTGGTGAACGAGAACGACGAGATCATGCTGATCACCACCGGCGGCGTCTTGATCCGCACCCGCGTGGCCGAGATCCGCGAGATGGGCCGCGCCACGCAGGGCGTGACCCTGATCGCGGTGGAGGACGGCACCAAGCTGTCCGGCCTGCAGCGCGTGGTCGAGACCGACCTGGAAGAGGTCGACCTGGAGCAGGCGCCGGAGTGAGGGTAGGCGGGCAGGCGCTGGCCGCCTGCCCCGGTCGTACCGCCGAGCCGCCGCGCGCATCCGCCGCCGGCGGCTTTTTCATTACCGCAGCGGTTTTCAGCGGACCGGCCGCGGCGCTGTGGTGGCGCCGCGCCATCGGCATCGCAGGCGGGAAAACACGCCGGTATAGGATTTCTTGCAAGTTTCATGCGAAAATCAGGGCGGCCCGCAACCGGGTCGGGGTTCACGCCCTCTTTGCGTCCATGTCATTTCAAGGAAATCGCTGTGAAAAAACAACTCGCCGCCGTTGCCGTCATCTTCGCCATGTCGTCCACGCCGTCGTTTGCGCAGAGCGCGCCTGTCGCCAATCCTGCCGTCGAGCAGGCCACGCGCCAGATGTTCGATGCGATGAAGATCCGCGATACGATGATCCTGGCGATGAAGCAGGCCGTCGCCGCCATGCCGGCCCAGATGCGCGGCGGGATCGCCGGCGCGATCCAGGCCGACGCGAACATGAGCGCGGCCCAGAAGAAGGAAGCGACCGAGCGCCTCGACAAGGAATTGCCGGCGATGACGGTGCGCTTGCAGGCGATCTTCAACGATCCGGGCCTGGTCGACGACATGCTCAAGGAAATGGTACCGTTGTATGCGCAGACCTACACGGTCGACGAAATCCACCAATTGACCGCCTTTTATACGTCGCCGCTCGGGCAAAAGATGATGGCCAACATGCCGAAGCTGATGGCGCAGTCGATGGAAATGAGCAGCCGCGTCATGATGCCGCGTATCCAGAAGCTGATGGCCCAGACGACCCGGAATTTCGTCGGCAAGCAATGATCGGAACACACGAGTGACCCAGGTATTCAATTTTTCCGCCGGCCCCGCCGTCCTCCCGAAGGCAGTGCTGCAGCAGGCCGCGGCCGAGATGCTCGACTGGCACGGCAGCGGCATGTCGGTGATGGAGATGAGCCACCGCGGCCCGGAATTCATCGCGATCTACGAGCAGGCCGAAACCGACCTGCGCGAACTCCTCGCGGTCCCGGTCAACTACAGGATCCTGTTCATGCAGGGCGGGGGGCTGGGCCAGAACGCGATCGTGCCGCTCAATCTGCTGGGGCGCGCGGCGCAGCCGGCCACCATCGATTTCGTGCACACCGGTTCCTGGTCGGGCAAGTCGGTCAAGGAAGCCAAACGCTACGCCAACGTCAATGTCGCCGCGTCCGCCGAGGCGAACGGTTTCACCGCCGTGCCGCCGCAGGAAACGTGGCGCCTGACGCCCGGCGCCGCCTACCTGCACGTGTGCACCAACGAGACCATCGACGGGGTCGAGTTCGACTTCGCGCCGACGGTGCAGGGTGACGTGCCTCTCGTGGCCGACATGTCCTCGCACATCCTGTCACGCAGCGTCGACGTGGCGAAGTATGGCGTGATCTTCGCCGGCGCCCAGAAGAACATCGGCCCGGCCGGCCTGACGCTGGCGATCGTGCGCGACGACCTGCTCGACAGTGCGCTGCCGATCTGCCCGGGCGTGTTCAACTGGCGCGCCGTGGCCGATGCCGACTCGATGCTGAACACGCCGCCGACCTACGCGATCTATATCGCCGGGCTGGTGTTCGCCCACCTGAAGCGGCTGGGCGGGGTGGCGGCGATCGAACGAACGAATATCGAAAAAGCGCGCCTGCTGTACACGGCGCTGGACGCCGACGATTTCTACCGGAACCGTGTGGCGCCCGAAGCCCGTTCGCGCATGAACGTACCCTTTTATCTGCGCGACGAATCCCTGAACGACCTATTCCTGGCCGGCGCCAAGGCGCGCGGGCTGCTGCAACTGAAGGGCCACAAGTCCGTCGGCGGCATGCGGGCATCGATCTACAACGCGATGCCGATCGAGGGCGTGCAAGCCCTGGTCGATTATTTGAACGAGTTCGCGGGCCGGTAACGCACCATCGTCGTCCCCGCGAAGGCGGGGACCCATGCTGAATGACTGGAGCCGCACGCTTTGCGTCTTCACTTCCGTCCGCTCGGTATGGGTCCCCGCCTGCGCGGGGACGACGGGTTACCGCCACCGGCGAACCGCATCTTACGAGCATACGATGACAGACAAACTCAAACCCCTGCGCGAACAGATCGATGCGATCGACGCGCAAATCCTGGAACTGCTGAGCCGGCGCGGCAAGGTCGCCCAGGAAGTCGGCCACGTCAAGGCCGAGACCATGGCCCCGGTGTTCCGTCCCGAGCGCGAGGCCCAGGTGCTGCGCGGCGTGGCCGAGCGCAATCCGGGCCCGCTGAACAGCCGCGACGTGCAGACCATCTTCCGCGAGATCATGTCGTCCTGCCGCGCGCTGGAAAAGCGCGTCACGGTGGCCTATCTCGGCCCCACCGGCACCTTCAGCGAGCAAGCCGTGTTCCAGCACTTCGGCAGCGCGGTCGAGGCGCTGCCGTGCATCTCGATCGACGAGGTGTTCCGCGCCACCGAGGCCGGCACCGCCGACTACGGCGTGGTGCCGGTCGAGAATTCGTCGGAGGGCGCGATCAACCGCACGCTCGACCTGATGCTGGCCACCACCACGCTGATCAGCGGCGAAGTCTCGATCCCTGTGCACCACAGTCTCATGACGAAGACCGGCAGCATGGACGGCGTGACCGTCATCTGCGCGCATTCGCAGGCGCTGGCCCAGTGCCAGGTCTGGCTCAACCTGCACCATCCGGGCATCGAGCGGCGCGCGGTCGCCTCCAACGCCGAAGCCGCGGTGCTGGCCAGCCAGGACGCGGGCGTGGCGGCGATCGCCAGCGAGATGGCGGGCGAGCAGTACAAGCTGGGCGTGGTGCAGGCCCACATCCAGGACGACCCGCACAACCGCACCCGCTTCGCGGTGATCGGCCGGCAGGCCGCCGGCCCGTCGGGCCAGGACCGCACCTCGCTGGTGCTGGCGGTGCCGAACAAGGCCGGCGCCGTGTACAACCTGCTGGCGCCATTGTCGAAGCACGGCGTGTCGATGACGCGCTTCGAGTCGCGTCCGGCGCGCATCGGCACCTGGGAATACTATTTCTACGTCGACGTCGAAGGCCATGTCCAGGACGCCGCGGTGAGCCGCGCGCTCGACGAACTGAAGGACAACGCCGCCTTCTTCAAGGTGCTCGGTTCCTATCCGCTCGCACTGTAAACTCATTCCAGCAACGCACAAGAGAATCCCATGTCGCAATTCGGTCCAGAGTACATCCGCGCCATCGCCCCTTACCAGGCCGGCAAACCCATTTCCGAAGTCGCCCGCGAGTTCGGCCTCGACGAAGCGAACATCGTCAAGCTGGCGTCCAACGAAAATCCGTTCGGCGTGCCGGCATCGGCGCAAGCCGCGATGGCCGCTGCCGCCGCCGAACTCGGACGCTACCCGGACGCCAACGGCTTCGACCTGAAGGCGGCGCTGGCCGCGCGCTACGACGTGCCGGCCGACTGGATCACGCTCGGCAACGGCTCCAACGACATCCTGGAAATCGCCGCCCACGCCTTCGTGCAAAAGGGACAGGGCGTGATCTATTCGCAGTATTCGTTCGCGGTGTACGCGCTGGCGGCACAGGGCGTGGGCGCGCGCGGCGTGAGCGTGCCGGCGCGCGGCCACGGCCACGACCTGGACGCGATGGCCGCGGCCATCGACGCTGACACGCGCCTGCTGTACATCGCCAACCCGAACAACCCGACCGGCACCTTCATACCGGCCGCCGAGATCGAGGCCTTCCTGGCCAAGGTGCCGGCCCATGTCGTCGTCGTGCTGGACGAAGCCTACAACGAGTTCCTGGAAGAGAAGGACCAGTTCGAGTCGACCGCCTGGGTGCGCAACCACCCGAACCTGATCGTCTCGCGCACCTTTTCCAAGGCCTACGGCCTGGCCGGCCTGCGCGTCGGTTTCGCCATCGCCCAGCCGGCGCTGACCGACCTCATGAACCGCGTGCGCCAGCCGTTCAACGTGAATTCGCTGGCCCAGGCCGCCGCCATCGCCGCGCTCAACGACAAGGCATTTTTGGAAAAGGGCGCCGAGAACAACCGCGCCGGCTACCGCCAGCTGACCGCCGCCTTCGATGAACTCGGCCTGGAATACGTGCCGTCGTACGGCAACTTCGTGCTGGTGAAGGTGGGCGAGGACGAGGGCGCCGGCGCGCGCGTCAACATCGCGCTGCTCAAGCAGGGCGTGATCGTGCGCCCGGTCGGCGCCTACGGCTTGCCGCAATGGCTGCGCATCTCGATCGGCCTGCCGGACGAGAACGCGCGTTTCGTCGACGCGCTGAAGAAAGCGCTGGGCTGAATGTTCGATAAAGTCGTCATCGTCGGCGTCGGCCTGATCGGCGGCTCGTTCGCGCTCGGCCTGAAGGCGGCGCGCGCGGCCGGGCATATCGTCGGGCTGGAGCGCTCGTCCGCCGCGCTGGCGCGCGCGCGCGAACTCGGTATCGTCGACGCCGTATCCACTTCCGCGCAAGCAGCGCTGCGCGGCGCCGACCTGGTGCTGGTGGCGGCGCCGGTGGCCCAGACCGGCGCCATCCTCGCGAACCTGACGCCGTGGCTGGAACCGCACACGATCGTCACCGACGCCGGCAGCACCAAGGCGGACGTGGTGCGGGCGGCGCGCGCGGCGCTGGGGGAACGCGTGGGGCAGTTCGTGCCCGGCCACCCGATCGCCGGGCGCGAAACCAACGGTCCGGACGCGGCGCTGCCCGACCTGTACCGCGGCAAGAAAGCGGTGCTGACGCCGCTGCCGGAAAACCCGGCGCAATCAGTCGAGCGCGTGGCCGCCGCCTGGCGCGCCTGCGGCGCCATCATCCACCGCCTCGACCCGGCCGAGCACGACCGCGTGTTCGCCGCGGTCAGCCACCTGCCGCACCTGCTGGCCTACGCGCTGGTGGACGACATCGCCAGGAAGCCGCACGCGGATCTGCTGTTCCAGTACGCCGCCAGCGGCTTCCGCGATTTCACGCGCATCGCCGGCTCGTCGCCGGAGATGTGGCGCGACATCAGCCTGGCCAACCGCGCCGCGCTGCTGGGCGAACTGGATGCCTATCTGGCACAATTACACGGCCTGCGCGCGCGCCTGGCGGCTGCGGACGGGACGGCGCTGGAAAGCGTCTATGCCAATGCCCAGCATGCCCGCCGTGCGTGGATCGAAGCGATCGAAGCGGCCGAGCAGCCGCTTCCGCCCATCTCAGGAAAATGACATCATGCAGTCCAAACACTACCCCCAACACATCGACCTGGAACCGGTAATGCACGCGCGCGGCGCGGTGCGCCTGCCGGGCTCGAAGAGCATTTCCAACCGCACGCTGCTGCTGGCGGCGCTGGCCGAGGGCACCACCGTCATCCACGACCTGCTGGCGTCCGACGATACCCTGGTCATGCTGGGCGCGCTGCGCGAACTCGGCATCGGCTGGGAACAGAAGAACGACCACACCCACGTGGTGCACGGCAGCGGCGGGACGCTGCCGAATGCCAAGGCCGACCTGTTCATGGGCAACGCCGGCACCGCGATCCGCCCGCTGACGGCGGCGCTGGCCGTGATCGGCGGCGACTTCACGCTGCACGGCGTCAGCCGCATGCACGAGCGCCCGATCGGCGACCTGGTCGACGCCCTCAACGCGGTCGGCGCGCGCATCGAATACACCGGCAACCCGGGCTATCCGCCGCTGCACATCCGTCCGGGCCAGGTGGCGCCCGAGCGCATGGCGGTGCGCGGCAACGTGTCGAGCCAGTTCCTGACCGCGCTGCTGATGGCGGCGCCGCTGATGGCGAAGGAACATCCGGTGACCATCGAGGTGGTCGGCGAGCTGATCTCGAAGCCGTATATCGAGATCACGCTGAACCTGATGGGGCGCTTCGGCGTCGCCGTCGAGCAGGACGGCTGGCGTGCGTTCACCGTGCGTCCGGGCCAGCGCTATACCAGTCCGGGCAGCATCCGCGTCGAGGGCGACGCCTCGTCCGCCTCGTACTTCCTGGCCGCGGGCGCGATCGCGGGCGGCCCGGTGCGGGTGGAAGGCGTAGGGCGCGACAGCATCCAGGGCGACGTGCGCTTCGCCGACGCGCTGGAACTGATGGGCGCGCGCGTGACGCGCGGCGACACCTGGATCGAGGCCAGCGCCGACGCGCCCCTGAAAGCCATCGACGCCGACTTCAACCACATCCCGGACGCCGCCATGACGATCGCGGTGGCGGCGCTGTATGCCGACGGCACCAGCACGCTGCGCAACATCGCCAGCTGGCGCGTAAAGGAGACCGACCGCCTGGCGGCGATGGCGGCCGAGCTGCGCAAGGTCGGCGCCATCGTGGAAGAGGGCGCGGATTACCTGCGCGTGACGCCGCCGGCCGAGCTGACCCCGGCCACCATCGACACCTACGACGACCACCGCATGGCGATGTGCTTCTCGCTGGCGTCGCTGGACGGCGCGGCGCGGCGCGGCAATGCGATGCGCATCAACGATCCGAAGTGCGTGGCCAAGACCTTCCCGGATTATTTCGAGACCTTCGCATCGATCGCCAAGGACGAGTTGTTTTGACCTGAAAGACACATGCCAAATTCGACCATTCCCGTCATTACCATCGACGGACCGACCGCCTCCGGCAAGGGCACGGTGGCCCACAAGGTCGCCGACCGCCTCGGTTTCCATTTGCTCGACTCGGGCGCCCTGTACCGCCTGAGCGCACTGTCGGCGCTGCGCCGCGGCATCGACCTGGGCGACGAGCACGCGCTGGCCAAGGTGGCCGAACACCTGCCGGTGCGCTTCAACGGCGGCCACATCTACCTGGGCACGGAAGAGGTGAGCAACGCCATCCGCGCCGAGGAGGTCGGAAACACGGCGTCGCGCATCGCGGCCTTGCCGGCGGTGCGCCATGCGCTGTTCGGCCTGCAGTTGTCGTTCCGCGAGACGCCCGGCCTGGTGGCCGACGGGCGCGACATGGGCACCGTGATCTTCCCTGGCGCCCGTCTTAAAGTGTTCCTGACAGCAAGCGTTGAGGCGCGCGCGCAACGCCGATATAAGCAATTGATTGACAAAGGATTTTCTGCTAGTATGGACGATCTGCTGGCGGATTTGCAGTCTCGCGACGCGCGCGACACCGGGCGCGCCGTGGCGCCGCTGGCGCCGGCGGAAGATGCGCACCTCCTCGATACCTCGGGCATGACGGCCGAGGAAGCGGTGGAACAGGTGCTTGCCTGGTATGCGCATCGGTAGGATTCGACGATAGAGAAGTCGACCCGCATCGGCGGGAATGTGCGCCGCGTGTGCGGCGCACCGCATGGTGTCCGGGATGTCCCCGGGCGTGGTTCAACCTGACCCAGTTCAGAGCGCATATCGCCGTTCTGCTGGCTAACCTTTCAAACACTCATGGCTACTGCAGCAAATCAAGAAACCGGCATGGAAAGCTTTGCAGCACTCTTCGAAGAGTCGCTGTCGCGTCAAGACATGCGTTCGGGCGAAGTCATCTCGGCCGAAGTCGTCCGTCTGGATCACAACTTCGTGATCGTCAACGCCGGCCTGAAGTCGGAAGCCTTCATCCCGATCGAAGAATTCAAGAATGACCAGGGCGAACTGGAAGTCAACGTTGGTGACTTCGTTTCCGTGGCCATCGAATCGCTGGAAAATGGTTTCGGCGATACCATCCTGTCGCGCGACAAGGCCAAGCGCCTGGCATCGTGGCTGGCTCTGGAAAAAGCAATGGAATCGGGCGAGATCGTCACCGGTACCGTCAACGGCAAGGTCAAGGGCGGCCTGACCGTGCTGACCAACGGCATCCGCGCATTCCTGCCGGGTTCGCTGGTCGACACCCGTCCGGTCAAGGACACCACCCCGTTCGAAGGCAAGACCCTGGAATTCAAGGTCATCAAGCTGGACCGCAAGCGCAACAACGTGGTGCTGTCGCGCCGCGCCGTCATCGAAGCGTCGATGGGCGAAGAGCGCGCCAAGCTGATGGAAACCCTGAAGGAAGGCACCGTGGTCACCGGCGTCGTCAAGAACATCACCGACTACGGTGCGTTCGTCGACCTGGGCGGCATCGACGGCCTGCTGCACATCACCGACCTGGCATGGCGCCGCGTGCGTCACCCATCGGAAGTGCTGACCGTCGGCCAGGAAATCACCGCCAAGGTCCTGAAGTACGACCAGGAAAAGAACCGCGTCTCGCTGGGCGTCAAGCAACTGGGCGACGATCCGTGGACCGGCCTGTCGCGTCGCTACCCGCAAGGCACCCGCCTGTTCGGCAAGGTCACCAACCTGACCGACTACGGTGCGTTCGTGGAAGTCGAGCAGGGCATCGAAGGCCTGGTGCACGTCTCGGAAATGGACTGGACCAACAAGAACGTGGCCCCGAACAAGGTCGTGCAGCTGGGCGACGAAGTCGAAGTCATGGTCCTGGAAATCGACGAAGAGCGCCGCCGTATCTCGCTGGGCATGAAGCAGTGCAAGGCGAATCCGTGGGACGACTTCGGCATGACCCACAAGAAGGGCGACAAGGTCAAGGGTTCGATCAAGTCGATCACCGACTTCGGCGTGTTCATCGGCCTGCCGGGCAACATCGACGGCCTGGTGCACCTGTCCGACCTGTCGTGGACCGAGTCCGGCGAAGAAGCCGTGCGCAAGTTCAAGAAGGGCGACGAGCTGGAAGCCGTGGTCCTGGCGATCGACGTCGAGCGCGAGCGTGTCTCGCTGGGCGTGAAGCAGCTGGAAGGCGACCCGTTCAACAACTTCGCATCGCTGAACGACAAGGGCACCCTGGTCACCGGCACCGTGAAGTCGGTCGAGCCGAAAGGCGCCGTGATCGCGCTGAACGAAGAAGTCGAAGGCTACCTGCGCGCTTCGGAAATCGCCCGCGACCGCGTGGAAGATGCCGGCACCCACCTGAAAGTGGGCGACAAGGTCGAAGCCCTGGTCATCAACATCGACCGCAAGGCACGCAGCATCCAGCTGTCGATCAAGGCCAAGGACAACGCCGACACCCAGGAAGCCATGCAGAAGCTGGCTTCGGACAACAGCGCTGCGACCGGCACCACCAGCCTGGGCGCCCTGCTGAAGGCCAAGTTCGACAACAAGAACTAAGGTTCAATCGGAGCTGAAAGCGCGCAGATGACCAAGTCCGAGCTGATCAACCGCCTGGCCGAGCGTTATTCCCAGCTCGTGGCCAAGGATGCGGAGTACGCCGTCAAGACCATCCTCGATGCGATGACCAACGCCCTGGCGACCGGGCAGCGCATCGAGATCCGTGGTTTCGGCAGCTTCGCGCTGAACAGCCGGCCGCCCCGCATCGGCCGCAACCCGAAGTCCGGCGACAAGGTGATGGTGCCCGAAAAACGGGTGCCCCACTTCAAGCCGGGCAAGCAGTTGCGCGAGCGGGTCGACGCGATGGTCGGGCAGCCGATCATCGAAGACTGACGTCGTCTGCCGTGGCAGACAGGAACGGCATCCTCCAGGGGGTGCCGTTTTTTTTTGCCGGCGACAGGTAACGGGCCGCGTTTCGCCCGGCACTTCAAGCACGTGCAAGAAGCGCCATGCGCCCCATGACGGCCTTGTTACCCAAGTATAATCACGCTGCCCGCGCCGCACGCCAGCCGCGCCGGCTTTGAATAATCGCGCCGATTATGCGACACTCGCTCTTTATGGTCTTTCCTGACGGAACTTGCCGATGAAATTTGTTTCCACCATCATTGGATGCATCCTGTTCGTGCTGTTCTTCAGTTTCGCCCTGAAGAACACGCACCAGGTCGACCTGCACTTCTTCCTGAACTATGAATTGCGCGGACCGCTGGTACTGATGCTGCTGGCCTTTTTCGTGGCCGGCGCCGCCTTCGGCATCCTGGCGGTGACGCCGACCGTGTTCCGCCACCGCCGCGAAAGCTCGCGCCACAAGGACACGATCCAGGCGCTGCAGAGCGCGGCCGGTACCGCCGTCGCCGCGCCGGCACCGGACAGCGTGGCGCCGCGTTGAAGATCACGTAACGAAACCAACAAGAATCGCATGGAATTTGAAATCTGGTGGCTGCTCGGCATCCCCGTCTTTTTCGCCCTCGGCTGGATCGCGGCGCGCGTCGACATCAAGCAGCTGGTGTCCGAATCGCGCAGCCTGCCGCGCGGCTATTTCAAGGGCTTGAATTTCCTGCTCAACGAGCAGCCGGACAAGGCGATCGACGCCTTCATCGAGATCGTCAAGCTGGACCCCGAAACCGCCGAGATGCACTTTGCCCTCGGTAATCTGTTCCGCCGCCGCGGCGAGACCGAGCGCGCCATCCGCGTGCACCAGAACCTGCTGTCGCGCCCGGACCTGCCGATCGACCAGCAGGTGCATGCCCAGTACGAGCTGGGCATGGATTACCTGAAGGCCGGCCTGCTCGACCGCGCCGAGGAAACGTTCAATCTGCTGGTGGACACGCAATATGGCGTGCAGGCGCGGCGTGCGCTGCTGGAAATCTTCCAGCGCGAAAAGGAATGGCGGCGCGCCATTCCCGCGGCCGAGGGCCTGCAGGAATCCGGCGCCGGCGCCCACCACAAGGAAATCGCCCAGTTCTATTGCGAACTGGCGCAAGATGCCATGGTCCACATGCAGCCGGACGAAGCCAAGGCGCTGCTCGACAAGGCATTGCTGGCCGACCGTAAGAGCGTGCGCGCCACTATCCTGTATGGCGACGCGCTGCTGGCGCAGGACGATGTCGAGGGCGCATTGAAGACCTGGCGCCGCGTGGAGCAGCAAAGCGTACCGCACGTGGCGCTGGTCGCCGGACGGTTGATGGATGGCTACCGCAAGGTAGGGCGGCCGCAGGAGGGCGTCAACCTGTTGCGTTCCTACCTGGCGGAAGCGTCATCCATTGATCTGATCGAGGTAGTGTTCAAGGCCGTGATCGAACTGAACGGCGTGGATGCTGCCAAACAGCTGGTGGTCGAGGAGTTGCGCCGCAACCCGACCCTGCTCGGCCTGGACAAGCTGCTCGAAGCGCGCCTGATGGATGCGCCCGCCAACGTGTGGGAAGAATTGTCGATGGTGAAGAACCTGGTGCACGGCTATACCCAGAAACTGGCGCGCTACCAGTGCAGCCATTGCGGTTTCAAGGCCAGGCAATATTACTGGCAATGTCCTGGTTGCAGCCGGTGGGAAACCTACCCGCCGCGCCGCACCGAAGAACTGAATGTGATGAATTGAGCGCCTCGAACGAGCGCTCGATCCATGAATACTGATTATCAATAACCTCGCGAACTAGACAATGAAGATTACGATTATCGGCACCGGCTACGTCGGCCTGGTCACCGGCGCCTGCCTGGCAGAACTCGGCAACGACGTGTTCTGCCTGGACGTCGACCAGCGCAAGATCGACCTGCTCAACAACGGCGGCATCCCGATCCACGAGCCGGGCCTGGAAGAAGTGGTCGCGCGCAACCGCGCCGCCGGCCGCATCCAGTTCTCGACCGACGTCGCCGCCAGCGTGGCCCACGGACAGCTGCAGTTCATCGCCGTCGGCACGCCGCCGGACGAGGACGGCTCGGCCGACCTGCAGTACGTGCTGGCCGCCGCGCGCAACATCGGCCGCCACATGGACGGCTTCAAGGTCATCGTCGACAAGTCGACCGTGCCGGTGGGCACGGCCGACCGCGTGGCCGCCGCTCTGCAGGACGAACTGGGCAAGCGCGGCGACGCCGCCGCCGGCAGCGAATTCGCCGTGGTCTCGAACCCGGAATTCCTGAAGGAAGGCGCGGCGGTCGAAGACTTCATGCGTCCGGACCGCATCGTCATCGGCCACGGCGACAGCCCGGCCGGCCTGCGCGCGCGCGACCTCATGAAAGTGCTGTACGCGCCGTTCAACCGCAACCACGAGCGCACCTACTGGATGGACGTGCGTTCGGCCGAGTTCACCAAGTACGCCGCCAACGCCATGCTGGCGACGCGCATCTCGTTCATGAACGAGCTGGCCAACCTGGCCGACCGCGTCGGCGCCGACATCGAGGCGGTACGCCACGGCATCGGTTCCGATCCGCGCATCGGCCACAGCTTCCTGTACGCCGGCGCCGGCTACGGCGGTTCGTGCTTCCCGAAGGACGTGCAGGCGCTGGAGCGCACCGCGCGCCAGTACGACCAGGAACTCCTGATCCTGCGCGCCGTGGAAGCCGTCAACGACCGCCAGAAGCAGGTGCTGGGCCGCAAGGTGGTGCAGCGCTTCGGCGCCGACCTGGCCGGCAAGCGCTTCGCCGTGTGGGGCCTGGCGTTCAAGCCGAACACCGACGACATGCGCGAAGCGCCGTCGCGCGTGCTGCTGCGCGAGCTGATCGAGCGCGGCGCCAGCGTCGCCGTCTACGACCCGGTGGCGATGGAAGAAGCGCGCCGCGTGCTGGCGCTCGACCTGGCGCCGGAACAGCTGGAAAAAATCGACTTCAAGGCGGCCCCGATGGACGCCCTGCATGACGCCGAGGCGCTCGTCATCGTCACCGAATGGAAAGCCTTCCGCAGCCCGGACTTCGACCAGATCAAGGCGCGCCTGAAGAACCCGGTGATCATCGACGGCCGCAACCTGTTCGATCCGGCCCAGATGACCGCCCTCGGCGTCGAATACCACGGCATCGGCCGCTCGGTGCTGACCGGCCGTCCCGGCCAGGACGGGCAACAGGAAGCGCAGGCATGACAGACGCACTGCCGGGCCGCCTGCTGCAGGCGGACAGCTACCGCCAGGCCGAGGCGCCGCAACTGGACCGGGTGCGCCTGCTGGTGGTGGGCGACGTCATGCTCGACCGTTACTGGTTCGGCGACGTCTCGCGCATCTCGCCGGAAGCGCCGGTGCCGGTGGTGCGCATCGAGCGGCGCGAGGAGCGCCTGGGCGGCGCCGCCAACGTGGCGCGCAACGCCGCCGCATTGGGCGCCCACTGCGGGCTGCTGGGCGTGGTCGGGGCCGACGAGGCCGGCGACCAGGTCGAGCGCATCCTGCGCGACTCCAGCATCCACAGCTACCTCAAGCGCGACGAGGCGATCTCCACCATCATCAAGCTGCGCGTGATCGGACGCCAGCAGCAGATGGTGCGCATCGACTTCGAGGATGCGCCGACCGAGACCGCGCTGCGCGACAAGCTGACCCGCTTCAAGGCGCTGCTGCCGGACTACGACGTGATCGTCCTGTCCGACTACAACAAGGGCAGCCTGGTCAACGTGGCCGAGATGATCGCGGCCGCGCGCACCGCCGGCAAGACCGTGATGGTCGATCCCAAGGGCGACGATTTCACGCCCTATGCCGGCGCCACCATGCTGACCCCGAACAAGGCCGAGCTCAAGCGCATCGTCGGCAACTGGAAGACCGAGGCGCAGCTGACCGCCAAGGCCCAGGACCTGCGCCGCGAACTCGGCCTGCAGGCGTTGCTGCTGACCCGTTCTGAAGAGGGCATGAGCCTGTACACCGAGGACGACGTGCTGCACGTGCATGCCGACGCGCGCGAGGTGTTCGACGTCTCGGGCGCCGGCGACACCGTGATCGCCACGCTGGCGGCGATGCTGGGCGCGGGCGCCTCCCTGCCGGAAGCGCTGGCCACCGCCAACCGCGCCGGCGGCATCGTGGTCGGCAAGCTGGGCACCGCGACCGTCACCCGCGACGAGCTGTTTCCGCAGCGCCGCCGCAGCGACGACGGCAGCGTCTGACGGGCTGAGGTTCTGGGCGGCGTCGGTTGAACGCGTGGACGGGGCGCCCCGTCCACCCTACCTGATTTCGCACAAACAACCGGCGTCAACCGTTCGGCGCCGGCCGCCGTTATCCGCACTGGCGATACCGCCATCCCATTCCAACGATAACGGAGAATCAGATGATCAAGAAACTGATGCTTGCCATGGCCGCGCTCGCAGCGTCGACCGGATTTGCGTTTGCCCAGGTCGACGTCAACAAGGCCGATGCCGCGGCGCTCGACGGCGTCAAGGGCGTCGGCCCGAGCATGTCGAAAGCAATCATCGACGAACGCGGCAAGGGCGCGTTCAAGGACTGGGCCGATTTCCAGAAGCGCGTGAAAGGCGTGGGCGAGAAACGCGCCGCCAAGCTGTCGCAGGCCGGCCTGCAGGTGAACGGGCAAGCCAAGGAAGGCGCGCCGATGGCGGCGCCGGACGACAAGGCCGCCGCCAAGCCGGCCAAGGCCGCCAAGGGCGCCAAGCCGGCCGATGCAAAGGCCGAACCGGCCAAGACCGCTGGCTGAACCGCGCCGCGCCGTGCCGTCCGCGCTGCCTTGTCCGCAGCGCGCAGCGCATCCCGACCCCGCCTCGGCGGGGTTTTTCATTGGCATCGCAGGCCAGGACGCGGCGGCTCTACCGTACGCCCGTTCGCATCTGGGATTAGAATGGTGGTTTCGAGTTCGCAGAGAGCAAGCAATGGCAGACAAGACGGCCTACATGACCATCGAAGACACGATCGGCAATACCCCGCTGGTGCGCCTGATGCGCATTCCCGGCGCGGAAGCGGCGGCGCGCAACAACATCATCCTCGGCAAGCTCGAAGGCAACAACCCGGCCGGCTCGGTGAAGGACCGCGCGGCCATGTCGATGCTGCGCGGGGCGGAGGCACGCGGCCAGATCAAGCAGGGCGATACCCTGATCGAGGCGACCAGCGGCAACACCGGCATCGCGCTGGCGATGGCGGCCGCCATCCGCGGCTACAAGATGCTGCTGATCATGCCGGACAACCTGTCGGTCGAGCGGCGCCAGAGCATGGCCGCCTACGGCGCCCAGATCATCCTGACGCCCAAGACCGGCGGCATGGAGTACGCGCGCGACCTGGCCGAGCAGATGCAGAAGGACGGCCAGGGCATCATCCTCGACCAGTTTGCCAACCAGGACAATCCGCGCGCCCACTACGAGACCACCGGCCCGGAAATCTGGCGCGATACCGGCGGACGCGTCACCCACTTCGTCAGCGCGATGGGCACCACCGGCACCATCATGGGCGTGTCGCACTACCTGAAGGAACAGAACGAGGCCATCACCATCGTCGGCGCCCAGCCCGAGGAAGGCTCGTCGATCCCGGGCATCCGCAAGTGGCCGGAAGCCTACATGCCGCGCATCTTCGACAAGGCGCGCGTCGACCGGGTGGAAAGCGTGACCCAGGCCGCGGCCGAGCAGATGGCGCGCCGGCTGGCGGCGGAAGAGGGCATCTTCTGCGGCATCTCGGCGGCCGGCGCCTGCGAGATCGCGCTGCGCGTCGCGCAGACGGTGGAAAACGCCACCATCGTGTTCATCGTCTGCGACCGCGGCGACCGCTACTTGTCGACCGGCGTGTTTCCGGCCTGAGCGCCTCGCCGTCCCTGGCGCGCTTGGCTGGTTTTCACCAGGACAATGCTCGTGGCTATGTATGGGTCTCCGCCGTCGCGGGGACGACGCTTCGGGCCGGCGGATCGAGCCAGGTATTTTGGCGTACGGAATCGGTCGCATCGGCGCGATGAGCGAGAGGTCGACAAGGAAGAGCAGTGAGACAGTACGTGCCGGGCGCGACGCCTGGGAGCGCGGTCGCCTGTACGGGAACGGCGGTGCGGCGGCTGCCGGGCTGGAAGACGGCGCCGTGCTGGAGAAGAAACGCGGTGCGGCCGGGAACGGGATGCGGCGGCGTCGACTTCAGCCGCCGTCCGCTCCGGCGTGCACGATTACTCCTCGGCGCCGGAACCCAGGTTGTTGTCCTTGTCCTTCGGCTTGAACTGCTTGTCGCTGATGCGGAACTTGGCGCGGCGGTCGCCCATCAGGTAACGCAGGTCGCGGATCGACAGGTCGCTGACCTCGTGCATGCGGATCAGCAGCGAAGCGCCGACCGGCAGGCGGTGGTGGCGGATCTTCGAGATCACCGGCGGCGCCACTTCCAGCGCGCGCGACAGGGCAGCGTCGTTCTTCAGGCGCAGGTTCTCGATCAGGGTATCGAGCAGGCGGTTCGGGTTGTATTGCAGCAGCTCATCGGATTCCGAATCGCTGTTGATGTCGATGCCGACTTGGTTGGTCATGATGTCACTATTCCTATTTGGGTTACGGAGCTCGCTGGAGGTTTTCGATGCCAGAAGGTTTCGAAAATTTCTACTAAATTATATAACTAATTTCTAATTTAGTACTTAAGAGCAATAAATATCGGTACTTTACGACGCCTTTGTTGTCTCATCGCAACAATGGCCTCAATGCAATTCTCTCACAAACTCACTGAAAAAATAATTGTTTTAAGCTTAAACTTAATTGTAAAGCAATTATCGATGCGCGTCCGCACACTTAAGGTTGAATAGTGGAATGACAAAGTTCGAGGGAGTATGCGCGACGAATAGTTCGTTTCTTGGGAGAACTGTCCAGTAAGAACTACTATACACCCGGGGGGTATAGTCTTATCAGGACGGCATCGAACGTCAAATCCGTCAGATTGTCGTTACAAACTGATACAAAGTTTATCGTTCGACCAAGCTTATGAACCGCGTGACAACTTGATGGCGCGTCCGAGTTCGATTACCGACATGGCATAGAAATAACTGCGATTGTATTTTGTGATAGCAAAGAAGTTAGCATTCGCCACCCAATATTCGGTCGCGTCGGCGCCGTTCTGCAAGTCGACCAGGCCGTACAGGCGTTCCTCGGGAAGGGCGACGCGGGGCGCCACGCCCGCCGCCTGCAGTTCATCCGGCCGGTAGCGCGCCGCCAGGCCGCCCACCAGCGCTTGCCAGGCCATGCTCGGCGCCACGTCGGCTTCGAACACTGCCGGGCCGGTATTGCTGCGGTCCCAGCCGTGTTCGACCAGGAAGTTGGCCACGCTGCCGATCGCATCCGATGGCGAGCCGCGCAGGTCGACGATGCCGTCGCCGTCGAAGTCGACGCCATACTTCAGGATATTGCCCGGCATGAATTGCGGCATGCCGACCGCACCGGCGAAGGAACCGAGCAGCGAAAACGGATCGATGCCCTCCTTGCGCGCCAGCAGCAGGGTATTCGCCAGTTCGCCGCGGAAGAATGCCATGCGGTCGACGCGGTTGGGCGCCTCCGGATAGGCGAAGGCGAGGGTGGTCAGCACGTCGACCACGCGGAAGCGCCCGGTGTCGCGGCCGTAGATGGTTTCCACGCCGATGATGCCGGCGATGATCTCGGCCGGCACGCCGTAGGTGGCTTCGGCGCGTGCCAGCGCCTGGGCGTTCTCGTTCCAGAAGCGCACGCCGGCGTTGATGCGGATCGGCTCGATGAAGCGCTCGCTGTAGGTGCGCCAGTTCTTCGGCTTGCCCGGCGGCGCCGGCTTGACCAGCTGTACCGCGGAATCGACGAAGCGGGTCTGCTTGACCAGCTCGCGCAGCGCGGCGCGGTCGAAGCCATGCTGCGCCACCATGTCGTCCTGGAAGTCGCGCACTGCCTGCCATTCGCCGAAGTCGACCGCTTCGCCGTCGTAGTCGATGCGCGGCCGCGCGGCGGCGGCGCCTGCGGCGCCGGCGGCGACGGCAGCCGCCTTGGCGGTCTTGCCGGCTTTGACGGACTTGGCGCCAGCCTTGCCGGGCTTGGCCGCCTTGCCGGAAGCCGCCTTGGCCGACTTGCCGGCTGCCGTCTTCCTGGCGTCGGCGGCATGGTTAGTGGAAACAGCGGCAAGCGCATCGGATGCCGGGCCGGCGCCGAAGGCCAGGACAAGCAGCAGGGGAACCAGGGATTTCATCGAACTCGGGACAGCAATTGTTTCAGGATCGGAAGCAGTCGGGAAGCGGCGGCGCCGCCATCGGGCCGGACGCCGTAGCGGTAGGCGCTGTAGCGGCGCAGGAACTCGGCGGCGGCGGTGCCCGACTCGGGCGCCAGGCCGGCGGCGCCGATGCGCGCCGCGTAGGCGCTCGGCCCTTCGTCGGGTGCGCGCGCCAGGCCGAGCTGGCCGAGGCGCCGGCACAAGGCCGAGTATAGCGCATCGACCGGGTCGTCCCGGCGCCGGCGCAGCAATTTGGCCCAGGCCAGCAACACCAGGGTGCCGGCCGCCAGCAGCGTCGCGTTGCGCCAGTCGAACGAGAAGCGGCGCAGGCGCTCCACCAGCTCCTGCTGGCGCTGCGGCGTGTAGTTCAGCACCCACTGGTTCCAGCCGTTGCCGGCCGCGGCGAGCGCGTAGCGCAGCCGCCCCAGCAGCGAATCGGGGTCCGGCTGCAGCAGGCCCTGCAAGCCTTCGATGCCGAACGGCGCCGGGCCGGACGTCGTCCTGGCGACGCTGCGCTGCACGCGCGCCGGCGATACCGCGGCGGTCGGGTCGACCCGCACCCAGCCGCGGCCCTGCAACCAGACCTCGGCCCAGGCATGGGCGTCGGACTGGCGCACGGTCAGGTAGCCGTCGACCGGATTCAGTTCGCCGCCCTGGTAGCCGGTCACCACGCGCGCCGGCACGCCGGCGGCGCGCATCAGGAACACGAAGGCGCCCGCATAGTGTTCGCAAAAGCCGGCACGGCTGCCGTACAGGAAGTCGTCGACCGCATCCGGTCCGGACAGCAGCGGCGGTTGCAGCGTGTACGAAAAGCCGTCGGCGGCGAAGCGGCCCAGCACCGCCGCCACGCGCCCGGCCGGATCGGGTTCGCGGCGCAGCCGTTCGCCGTCGGCCAGGGCGCGCGGGTTGCGGCCGTAGGGAAGGAGCAGCCACTGGGCCGGATTGGCCAGGGCGCTGCCGGCCTGCAGGTCGAAGCGCACGTACGACACCAGGTCGTAGCGCACGCGCTCGGCGAGCGGCGCGCCGGCCTGGATCTCGAGTTCGGGCGTCAGGATCACCGGGCGGTCGGCCAATGCCGGCAGCGCCTGCGGCAGTTCCAGCGCGAACAGCCAGCGTGTGTTCGAGGCTTCCTGCGTCACCTGGTAGCGCACCGGGGCGCCGTCCACCGCGATCGACAGCGGCTGCGGGCGCGGCGGACGCGGCGGCGGGCGCACCCGGGTCCAGATACGGCCGTCGTAGTCGCCCAGCACCGGCCCGCGCCAGTACAACTGCGGCTGCGGCGGCGGCGCGCCCTCGAATTTCACGCGGAAGGCGACGTCCTCGGATTGCGCCAGGCTGGCGAACTGGCCGGGCGCCATGGTGTCGGACAGGCCGGTCTTGCCGCTCGAGGCGGCATCCGGGATGCCCCACAGCGGCGCGCCGACGCGCGGAAACAGCACGAAGGCGGCCGCCGCCAGCGGCGCCGCCAGCGCCAGCATGCGCGCCGCCATCGCCAGGCGCCGGCGCAGCGGCGGTACCGCCCCGGTCAGCTGGAACGACAGCTGGGCGGTGAGCAGCAGCGCGATCGACGCCAGCATCAGCAGGGCGGTGAAAAAACCCTGCGAATAGAAGAAGTTCGTCAGCACCAGGAAGAAGCACAGGAAGATCACCACGAACAGGTCGCGCCGCGCGTGCATCTCCAGCATCTTGAAAGCGACCAGCAGCACCAGCATGGCCACGCCGGCATCCTTGCCGAGCACCGTGTCGTAGCTCGCCAGGATGCCCGCCATCGAGGCCGCCGCCAGCGGGATCAGGTAGCGTCCCGGCGGCAGGCGCCGCCCGAGCACGGTCAGCGCGGCGCGCCAGGCCAGGGTGGCGCCGCACAGCAGCGTCACCCAAAGCGGCAGGTGGGCCGCGTGCGGGGCCAGCACCATCAGCGCGCTGGCCATCAGCAGCAGGGTGTCGCGCTTGTCGCGCGAGAGCGATGCGATGCGCTCGCCGATGCGCTCCGGGAACAGGGCGGACAGGTTCACGGCGCAGCGCCTTGGTCCGCGCCGCCGGGGCCGGCGTGTTCGCCGCCGAGGCCGTACAGCGCCAGCGCGCGCAGGCAGGCGGCCTGGTGCGCGGCGCCGAGCGCGCTGTCGTACTCGACGGCGCCGAGGCGGAAGGCGTAGGGCAGGGCGCGCGCCTCGGCGTCCAGCACCCAGCGCGTCATGCGCGACAGCCTGCTTTCGAGGTCGAGCTGGGCCGGCAGCGCGCCGAAGTCGAGCACCAGCATCTCGGAGGCGCCGCCTTCGAAATGCTTGGTCAGCAGCTGGCCGCCGAGGGCCGGATCGAGGCGCGCGATCTGGCGCCAGGCCAGGTGGCGCAGCGGATCGCCCGGCTGGTAGCTGCGCACGCCGCCGAAATCGTCGCTGCCGCCGTTGCCGGCACCGTCCGGATCGGGCCAGCGGTCGTACGGCAGCGGCGGCGCGTCCTGCTCCGGCCGCGGATAGACCAGCGCGCGGCTGTCCGGCTGCCAGTAGCTCCAGGCGCGGAACAGGCCGAGCGGGAAACGCGTGGACAGGCGCATGCGCGGGGCCGCGCGCCAGCCGCGCTGCGCGGCGGCGGCGGCCAGCACCGGCGCCGCGCTGCCGCCGGCGGCCACGTCGAACGGGTGGCGCGGCGCCGGCACGTCGTCGGCATCGATCCAGACGGCATAGCGGTCCAGGCGCGTGCGGTTGGCCACGTGCAGCGCGAACGGCACGTCGGCGCCGGCGAATACGTCGGGCGCGCGCCCGGCGCGCAGGCGCAGGTGCGCCAGGTTGCGCCAGGTGCCCACCATGTCGACCACGGCGCAGGCGGCGGCGACGAAGGTCAGCGCGTAGCCCAGGCCGAGGTTGTAGTTGATCGAGCCGACCAGCAGCACCAGCAGCAGCGCCGCGAAGCCGAGCCCGGCGCCGGTGGGCAGGATATACACGCGGCGCTGGCCCAGCACCACCTCGCCGGCGTCCTGCGCCGTGGCGCGTGCACGCCAGCGGCTGCGCGCGGCGGCCAGCCAGGCCGGCGCCGGCCTGGCTGGCGCGGCTTCGCTGCGGGCCGGGCCGGCCGTGCGCGCCATCCGCGCCATCAGACCGGGACCGACTTCTGCAGCTGCAGCACCAGGTCGCGGCTGGCCATGGCTACGCCGTGCGCGGCTTTCAGCGGGCGCAGGCGGTGCGCGCATACCGGCACCAGCAGCGCCTGCACGTCTTCCGGGATCACGTGGTCGCGTCCCTCCAGCGCGGCCCAGGCGCGCGCCGCCTGCAGCAGGGCCAGCGTAGCGCGCGGCGACAGGCCTTCCGCGAACAGCCGGCCCGAGCGCGAGGCCTGGGCCAGCGCCTGCAGGTAATCGACCAGGGCGCCGGAGGCGTGGATGGCGCGCAGCGCCTGGCGCGCCTGCAGCAGTTCGGCCGGCTGCATCACCGGCGCCAGGGTCTTGAGCATGGCGCGCCGGTCTTCCCCCATCAGCAGGGCGCGCTCGGCGGCGGCGTCCGGGTAGCCGAGCGAGAGGCACATCAGGAAGCGGTCGAGCTGCGATTCGGGCAGCGGGAAGGTGCCGACCTGGTGCGCCGGGTTCTGGGTGGCGATCACGAAGAACGGCTCGGGCAGCGCGCGGGTGACGCCGTCGGCCGTGACCTGGTGCTCTTCCATCGCTTCCAGCAGGCCGGACTGGGTCTTCGGCGTGGCGCGGTTGATCTCGTCGGCCAGCAGCACCTGGGTGAAGACCGGCCCGGGGTGGAAGGCGAAACCGTTCTTTTCGCGTTCGTACACCGAAATGCCCGCCACGTCGGCCGGCAGCAGGTCGCTGGTGAACTGCACGCGGTTGAACTGCAGGCCCAGCGTCAAGGCCAGTGCGTGCGCCAGCGTGGTCTTGCCGACGCCCGGCACGTCGTCGATCAGGAGGTGGCCGCCGGCCAGCAGGCAGGTCAGCGCCAGGCGCACCTGCTGGTCCTTGCCGACCACGATCTGGCTGACCTGGCGCGCGGCGGCGTGTAGTTTGTCGAACATGGTGCTTCCCGTGAGGTTCCAAAAGGCGCTCTGCACAAGCGTGGTGCGCATGGTAGATTAGCGTTATTGGCAATCTTTCCCTATGCCGCATGCGATCCCGTCGATTCTACGGCACTTGACCCATGAGCACAGCAATCTACAGCCACCCCGACTGCCTCCTGCACGAGATGGGCGACTGGCACCCCGAGTCGCCGGCGCGCCTGCGCGCCATCGAGGACCAACTAATCCTGGCGCGCCTGGACGGCCTGGTCGAGCAGCACAGCGCGCCGCTGGCCGACGAGGCCGCGATCCTGCGCAACCACAGCCGCGCCGCGCTCGACCTGGTGCGCGACAACCTGCCGGAGGCCGCCGGCCGGCACTATCCGCTCGACGGCGACACCCTGCTGTGCCGGGACAGCTACCGCGCCGCGCTGCGCGCCGCCGGCGCCGCCGTGGCCGCCACCGACGCGGTCATCGGGGGCAGCGTCGACAATGCCTTTTGCGCGGTGCGCCCGCCTGGCCACCACGCGCTGCCGGACGCGCCGATGGGCTTCTGCCTGTTCAACAACGTGGCGATCGCGGCGCGCCACGCGCTCGAGGCGCACGGCCTGGCGCGGGTGGCGATCGTCGACTTCGACGTCCACCACGGCAACGGCACCGACGCCTCGTTCCGGGACGACCCGCGCGTGCTGATGGCCAGCTTCTTCCAGCATCCGTTCTATCCGTACACCGAGCCCGGCCCCATCACCGCCACCAGCGTCAACATCCCGGTGCCGGCCTACACGGGCGGCGACGCCGTGCGCCGCCTGGTCGAGGACTACTGGCTGCCGGCGCTGCACGCGTTCCGCCCGCAGATGGTCTTCGTCTCGGCCGGCTTCGACGCCCACCGCGAGGACGACCTGGGCGGGATGGCGCTGGTCGAGGCCGACTACGCCTGGATGACGCACCGGCTGGTGGAGGTGGCGCGCGAGCACGCGCAGGGACGCATCGTCAGCTGCCTGGAGGGCGGCTACAACCTGTCGGCGCTGGGCCGCAGCGTGGCGGCGCACGTCAAGGCGCTGGCCGAGCTCGATTAGCCGCCCTGCGGTCCGCGCACGTATGTGAACCGATGACCTTCCGCCGTCGTCTAACGTGAACAAGCGACGATGGCGGAGGAGCGATGAACCCGATACGCACGAGGCTGGCGCAATGCTTGCTGGCGCGATGC
The DNA here is from genome assembly GCF_012849555.1 of Massilia forsythiae. Taxonomy (NCBI): domain Bacteria; kingdom Pseudomonadati; phylum Pseudomonadota; class Betaproteobacteria; order Burkholderiales; family Oxalobacteraceae; genus Massilia; species Massilia forsythiae. Next base: position 269,978 of record NZ_CP051685.1, on the reverse strand, counting down.
TTGCTGGCGCCATGCCTGCTGGCCGCATCCGGCCTGGCCGCGGCCACCAACTATACGCTGTGGATCAACGGCCGCAACGGCGGCGGCACCGTCGGCGACTACGACAGCTTCGCCTACTGGGGCCCGGCCTCCACGCCCGCCGGCATCAACAAGAAGGCGGCCAACTGGGACGGCAGGAGCAGCATCGCCTCGCAGAGCGGCCACCTGCGCGACGCGCTCGACTGCTTCTGCACCGGCGCCAACTGGTGCTACATCGCCGCCCACAGTGCCGGCGACCTGATGATCGGCTACACGCTGGCCAACTACGGCGGCTCCACCCGCGTGAAAAAGAACGCGGTGGCCAACGCCGCCGGCGTGTGCGCCGACCTCGGCGGGAGCGCGGGAGGCACGCAAGCCGGCTGGAACATCAAGTGGGTGCGCGTGGCCGCCGGTTCCGGCGGCGGCTCGGAACTGGCCGACGCCGGCGCGTGGGCGATCTCGGAACCGCTGGTGCAGGACCTGCGCACGGTCACCGCGCGCGCCATGTACAACCACAACGCCACGCGCGGCATCTGGTTCTACATGTACGCCGGCGCCAGGGGCGCGCTGTATTCGGCGCTGCTGCCGGGGCAGGACGACGAGGTCGAGGCCTACCACAGCGCCGGCGGCGTGTCGGGCAGCTCGGGCGCCGCGTTCTGCAACCCGCGCGACTGGTTCTGCAACGACCTGACCCTGGGCAGCGCGGCCAACCAGGGCGGGCGTCCGAAATGGAACACCCACTCGGTGGCGTTCCGCGACGACGGCGAGGACTACAACCATTACGTCAACGGCAACTGGGGCGGCATCGTCTCGGTGATGCGCGCCGCGGTGGCGGCCAGTGCGCTCTGAGGCGCCGCCGCCGGGCCGGCGCGGGCGCGGGGGCCGCGTTCCCCGGCCGTGGCTGCGGCGCACGGCCCTGGCGGTGGCGCTGGCGGCGGCCGGCCTGGCGTTGTGGAGCATGCGCGGCGGCGGCGAGCCGCCCGCGCCGGCCGCTGCTGCGGCGCCTGCCGCCGCAGCCGGCCTCGTAGCCGGCAGGATCGACGGCGCCGGCCTGCCGTTGCCGGACGAGCGCGCGCGCTGGCGCCGCGAACTGGCCGACAACTACCGGCTGGCCGACCATACCTATTGCAGCTACCGTGCCGGCAGCCGGTACCCGTCCGGGTCGCGCCCGATGAGCGAGAACGCCGACCAGAACCGTCCCAACGCCCCGATCCTCGACACCAACCCGATGCGGCTGCAGGACGGCGGCGTCGAGACCGGCGTGCAATTGCAGACCTCGCAGTCGCGCGTCTACCTGGTGGCCGGCGAAGCGGTGCACTTTTCGCTGCGCGCCGTCGACGCCGCGGGCAACGGCGTGCCGCTGGTGGTGACGCGCGCGCTGGCGCAGGGCATCACCTACGACGGCGCGCGCAGCGGCCCGCAAGTGGCGTTGGCGTTCGCCGACGATGGCCTGGGTACCGACCAGGCCACGGGGGACGGCGTTTTGACCGGCGTGCTGGCGCCGGCGCAGGGCAGCCTGGCCGGCTTCAACGGCACCATCCGCACCGAGGTGCGCTACAGCGCCGGCGGCAGGAGCGGCGTGGTCGCCTTCGACGTGATCCACACGCCGGAATTGCCGGCGGTCTGGACCGGCCAGGTGCGCGAGGCGATCGAGGACGGCGCGCTGGTCTTCACCCTGCGCACCGAAGTGCGTCTGCCGGGCCGCTACATCGTCAGCGGCCGCGTCGACGACGCCCACGGGCGCCCGTTCGCGCTGCTGACCTTCAACGACCTGCTCGGTCCCGGCCCGGCCGAGGTCAGGCTGGCCCTGTTCGGCAAGCTGCTGCGCGACCAGGCGCAGTCCGATCGACCCCCTGTGCTCCCGTTGACCCTGCGCGACGTCGACGGCTATCTGCTCAAGGAAAACACCGACCCCGACCGCGTCCTGATGCCGCGCCTGGAAGGCAAGGTCCACACCAGCAAGGACTACGCGCTCGACGGCTTCTCGGACGCCGAATGGCAGAGCGAGGAGCGCACCCGCTATCTGACCGAGTTCGCCAAGGACGCGGCGCTGGCCGGCGCGGCGCTGCGCGAGGCCGATCCGCTGCAGCCCTTGCCGGCGAGCGAATGCGGGGCGGTGCATCGAGGATCGAACAGGCCTTGAATCAGCGTCGTCCCGCCTTTGCGGGAACGAGGTTTTTCTGCCACTGACCGTATCCGGGTGCAGCACTGCGCCCGGATGGCAAGCCGAACCGGATTTCATGATGTTTCCCTGCCGCCACGGTCAGCAGGCAGCGCACAGCGTAAAATAGCGGTTTGAACGCAGAAATTTGAGAAAAGCATGTCGATACAATGGTTCCCGGGCCACATGGCCGCGGCCCGCAAGCAGGCCGCGGAGCAGATGGAAAACACCGATGTGGTGATCGAGGTCCTGGACGCGCGCCTGCCGCAGGCGAGCAGCAACCCGATGGTCGAGGAACTGCGCAAGTTCCGCCAGCGCCCCTGCCTGAAGGTGCTGAACAAGACCGACCTGGCCGATCCCGCCGTCACCGCGGCCTGGGCCGCCTGGTACGACGCCCAGGACGGCGTCACCGCCTACCCGATGACGACCAAGAAGCCGTCCGACGTGGCGCGCCTGCCCGACCTGTGCAAGCAGCTGGCGCCGCACCGCGGCGTGCCGACCAAGCCGCTGCGCATCATGATCATGGGCATCCCGAACGTCGGCAAGTCGACCTTGATGAACGCGCTGCTGAAGAAGCGCGTGGCCAAGGTCGGCGACGAGCCGGCCGTCACCAAGGCCCAGCAAAAGCTGTACCTCGATAAATTCACCGTGCTGGTCGACACCCCCGGCATGCTGTGGCCGAAGATCGCCATGGAAAGCGACGGCCTGATGCTGGCCGCCAGCCACGCGGTCGGCACCAACGCCGTGATCGAGGAAGAAGTGGCGGAATACCTGGGCACGCTGCTGCTGCAGCGCTACCCGCAGCTGCTGGCCGCGCGCTATGGCCTCAAACCCGAAGGCATGGACGGCGTCGGCGTGATCGAAGGCGTGGCGGCGCGGCGCGGTTTCCGCGTGCGCGGCGGCGAGTTCGACTACGAAAAGGCGGCCCACGTGCTGCTGCAGGATTACCGCCAGGGCGCGCTCGGCCGCATCAGCCTGGAATCGCCGCAGACCCGCGCCGCGGCGCTGGAAGCGCACCGCATCGACATGGAAGAAAAGGCGCGCATCGCGGCCGAAAAGGCGGCACTGAAGGCGGAAGAGGCGGCGCGCGGCAAGCGCGGGAGCTGATACACGCAAGGCACCCGGGACGTAAAATCCCGTGTCTGCAGCGGCGTGCCGGTTCGACGCCGGCTCCGGGCGCCATATATCATGCCACGCGTCCAGCCAGCGTCTGCACAGACGATCCAACCGCCTTGCCGCAATCCAAACGACCTTACGCCTCGCCCGGCGCCGCGCCGAAACGGAAGCTCGACACCGCTAGGCTGCCGAAGAACTCCTCCTCGTGGTACACGCAGGCAGCGGTCTCATCGGCCGCCGCGCCCAATGCCACCCACAGCGGCACCAGGTGATCCTCGCGCGGATGCGCCTGGCGCGCACCCGGCGCCGCGCGCCAGTGCAGCATGGCGTCGCGGCGCTGGTCCGGCGGCAGCGCCAGCAGCGTGTGGCGCAGCCAGCCGTCGAAGTCGTGCGAGGCTTGCGCGCCGCCAGGGCCGAACAGGCGCAGGTTGTGGAAGGACAGGCCGCTGCCGATGATCAGCACGCCCTCGTCGCGCAGCGGCGCCAGCGCGCGGCCGGCATCCAGGTGCAGGGCCGGATCGTAGCCGTGGCGGATCGACAGCTGCACCACCGGCATGTCGGCTTGCGGGTAGACCGGGGCGAGCATCGAAAAGGTGCCGTGGTCGAAGCCGCGTTCGGGGTCCAGTCCGGCCGGATGGCCGGCCGCCTCGAGCAGCCCGGCCACGCGCGCCGCCAGCTGCGGCGCGCCCGGCGCCGGATAGCGGATCTGGTAGGTGTGCGGCGGAAAGCCGCCGTAGTCGTAGATCATGCCGGGCGCGGCGCCGGACGACAGCGTGAAGCGCTCGGTTTCCCAGTGGCTGCTCACCACCAGCACCGCCCGCGGGCGCACGCCGACCTGGCGCCGCATGTCGACCAGAGATGCTTCCAGGCGGTCGTAGGCGGGACCGTACTGGTTCTTCATCCACGGCCACGGCCCGCCGCCGTGGGAGACGAAATAGGTGGGCAGGCGATCGGTCATGGCGGCTCCTTGCGATGGCTGGACAAGCGGTCATATTAGCTGATCCGTGCCGGTGCGTAGGGTGGGGGCCATACCATCGATCTGCATCGCCGCGGCGGCGCTGCCGTCCACGCGTCCAGCCGGCGCAGGTACCGGCGCGCCCAGCCGCCGTCTCAGCGCCCCGCGTGATCGCGCGCCAGCGCCATCAGCGCGAACAGGCGCGCGCCGCGCATCCAGCCCAGGGCCAGCACCGCCAGCTGCGCCAGCAAAAAGGCGGCGACGGTGCCACCCGCGCCCAGCGCCGGCACTTGTATCCGCCACAGCGCCACCAGCGCCGCCAGCGCCAGGCCGGCCACGGTGATCACCAGGTAGGAGCCGAGCACCGCCAGCGGGCGCCGCACCAGCAGCTTGACGCCGCCCCACCATGCCAGGAATGCAGAACGCCGCCGCGGCTCCGCGCCCAGCAGTGCGCGGCCGGCGTCGATGCTGGCGTGCACCAGCACCAGGAGCAGGGCCGTCAGCGCCAGCGCCAGGCGCGACGCCTGCTGCGCGTCGGTTTCCAGGATCGCGTTGCCGGCCACTTTGGCGGCGTGGCCGAAGGCGGCGCCGGACGCGGCGCCCGCCAGCGCCAGCGGGATCGCCGCCCACACCAGCATACGGAACATGCGTCCGTATTCGGCGGCGCCGGCCGCCAGCAGCGGGATGAAGCGCAAGCGCTGCGGCGCGCGCGCGGCGGCCACGCTCATGCCCGACAGCAGGGGCGACAGCAGCAGGGTCAGCGCCAGGGCCACGATGGCGCCGGCACCGAGGATCTGGCGCTCCCGGGCGACGCCGGCCAGGTCGGCGATGGCGAGCATGTCCAGGCGCTCGGCCAGGCGCGCCGCGTGCACCGAGTAGTCGAGGTTGGCCGACAGGATCTGCCACACCGGCAGCGTCGCCACGACGGCCGGCAGCAGCAGCAACAGCGTCCACCACAGCAGCAGGCGCCATTGCAGCGCGCCGCCGGCCGCGTGCAGGGCCGTCCTGAAGCCGAAAGGACGGCGCGGGGCGCTGTGCTGCGGCGCCAGGGAAGGGGTTTCCAGGGTCGATGGGGTCGTCATCATGGGCTCACACGTTCGCGATCAGGGACAGCAGGTATTGCACGACGGCGGCGAATTCCAGGCTCCAGCGGCGCGTGGCGCTGCCGTCGGGTTCGATGGTGCGGCTGTCGTCCAGCTTGCTGACGTCGAGGTAATGGCGCTGCTGCGGGTCGAGTTCGGCCGACACCGCCTTGGCCGGCCGGGTCCAGCCGAAGGTGCGCCAGCGTTCGTTGCCGTCCCACTGCACGGTGTCGCTGCTGCCGTCGGCGAACCTGACGATCAGGGTCTGCGGCACCGGCGCGCCCTGGCGGCGCAGCGTCACCTCGGTGCGCCACGGGTAGGGTCCCAGGCCCGGCTTGGCGTTCGGATGCGCCTTCTTCCATTGTTCGCGCGCGGTGTCGATGCGCTTGTCGAGATCGGCCTGCTTGTCCTCGACCCAGGCACTGCCCTGCAGGCGCGTGCCCGGCTGCGGCACTTGCTCGCGGCTGGTGAACGAGCCGATGCGGTCGTCCACGCGCGCCACCGCATAGACCTGCTGCGCGAACACCGCTTCCACGGCGGCGCGCTGGCCGCTGGCCTCGGCCAGCGTTTCGCGCAGGTCGGCGATGCTCGGGTGGCGGAAATGCCAGCGCCGGTAGTATTCCTTGAACGCGCGCTCCAGCGCCACCTTGCCGATGTGCGCTTCCAGGTCGTGCATCAGGGTGCTGGTGCGCACGTACACCGGTCCGATGCCCTGCAGCCGGTCCCAGGCATTCTGGCCGGGCGCGTCGGCCGGCTCGGTGCGCGGCGCCGCGATGCGGTCGGCCTGGAAGGGATCGAAGCCGGGTGCGAAGCCGAGCCGTTTCGTCAGCGGCGTGCCCATGAAGACCTTCTGGCTGCGCGCGCGCAGCATGCGGTCGTCCCAGTACTGGTTCAAGCCTTCGTCCAGCATCGGTTCCTCGAACTCGTTCGAGGCCAGCAGGCCATAGAAGTAGCCGTGGCCGAATTCGTGGATGGTGACGAAGTCGAGCAGGTACTCGTTGAGCGTGCCCGGTTCGACCCTGGCATAGCCTTCGGCGGTGAAGAAGGTCGGGTATTCCATGCCGCCGGCTTCTTCGGCGTTATGGGGCGGGATCACCACCGTCAGCGTCTTATACGGGTACGGGCCGAGCGTGTTCGAGAAATAGGTGAGCGCATCCCTGGCCGCCTTCAGCGCCGGCGCCGCGCTGGCCGCGTATTCCGGCGGGTACAGCACGGTCACCGTCACTTGCGGGCTGCCGGGGCCGGTCCAGGCGCCGGTCAGCGGTTTCGCCGTGCGCTTGTCGGCGGTCCAGGCGAAGTCGTGCACGTCGCCCTGCACGAAGCGGTGCGTCAGCAGCTTGCCCTTGGCCAGCGGGGCGCCCTGGCGCTCGCCGGTGGCGCCGACCGTGTAGTCCTTCGGCGCGGTAATCTTCACGTCGTAGCTGCCGAAGTCGGCGTAGAACTCGGACTCCAGGTGGAACTCGTGCGCGTTCCAACGCGGCGCCGTGGCCCCGCGCTCGCCCGGCAGTTCCAGCACGCCGATCTTGGGGAACCACTGTCCGGCCAGGTGGAACGTGCCGAAATAGCCGGTGCGCGCCATCACCCGCGGCAGCTTGGCGAGGAAGTCGATGTCGACCGTGGTGGCCGCGCCCGGCGCCACCGCGGCCGGCAAATCGAAGCGCACCACGGTGTGGTCGGTGACCGGGCCGCCGTCCGGATGGACGAAGGTCCAGGGCACTTTGGCGCCGCCCTGGGTCACGCCGCGCAGCGCGATGTGGCCCCATTCGCCTTCCTTGATGTCGACGCCGGAGCGGAAACCCTTGTCGCGCTGGCGCTTCTCGGTGAAGAAGGTGCTGCCCGCGCCCTCGAAGGCGTTCATGTACAGGTGCAGGTAGACGCTTTTCACCGGCACCGTGCTGCGGTTGCGCCAGGTGAGCCGTTCGCGTCCGTCGATCGTGTGCTTGTCCGGGTCGAGCGTGGCGTCGATGTCGTAGTGGACCACGCGGTCGGACAGCGTGGCTTCGCGGCCGGTGCGCGGGCCGCCCCATGCGTCCGGACTGCTCGGCACGCTCACCGCGGCGGCGTGCGGGCCGGCCAGGGCGATGCCGTCGGCGGAGGCGGCGCCCGGCGTCGGCGTGGACGCGGGCGTCGGCGCGGATGCCGCGGCGCCGGCCGGTGCGCCGCGGAGGGCGGATGCGACCCCGGCCGCGGCGCGCTCGGGCACCGACGCGGCCGGCTTGGGACTGTCGGCGTGTACCGCCGCCGGCTGCGTGACCGGCGCGCCCTTCGGTTGGGCCAGGAGGGCGGCGCCGGCCGCCGTCCCCGCTGCCAGCACGGCGAGCGCCGCGCCGCTTTTCACTAGGGTGGAACTGAGTCGCATGCCAGGGCTCCCAGGGTTGGATGGCTTGTCTTTGTGTTCACACTATATGCGAGAATGCCACGCCGGCATGGGGCTTTTGCGATGGACGGCAGGGAAAGCGGGATGGATTGTCGGGAAACCGGCTTGGCAAAGCTATAATGCGCGTTTTCCCCGCAACAAAACCATCTCCATGAATCCTGCCGTCTTCGACAGCGGCGCGCCGGCCGTCAAGCCGCTCGCGCTGGCCTGCGCCATTGCCGTTTCCACGTTGATCAGCGCCGCGTGCGCGCCCGCCGCCGCCCAGGAAGCGCCCTCGACCATCGTGGTCACCGGCGCACGCTTCCCCAGCGCGGACGGCCTGCAGCCGATCGGCGCCACCGTCATCAGCCAGGACGACATCCGCCGCGCCGGCGTCAACGACGTCAACAGCGCGATCCGCAAGATCGGCGGCGTGTTCGGCCGCCAGAGCCTGGATTCCTCGCCCGACTTCGCGCTCGACCTGCGCGGCTTCGGCACCAACAGCGCCCAGAACCTGGTGATCATGGTCGACGGCGTGCGCCTGAACGAGAACGAGCTGGCCAATTCGGTGCTGTCGACCATCCCGATCGACACCGTCGAGCGCATCGAGATCACGCGCGGCGGCAGCAGTGTGCTGTACGGCGAAGGCGCCACCGGCGGCGTGATCCAGGTCTTCACGCGGCGCGCACGGGACGAGGGCATGCACGGCTCGGTGTTCGCCGAGGCCGGGTGCTTCCGCCAGCACGACGTGCGCGTGGCCTTGAGCCAGGTGACCGGCGACATCAGCGCCGACCTGGCGGTGGCGCGCCAGGGCAGCGACAACTACCGCGAGAATGCCGACTTCGACCAGCGCAACTTCAGCCTCGGGCTGCAGACGCGCTACATCGGTGGCCGCGCCGGCATCCGCGTCGAAAGCGCGCAGCAGCAGTCGCGCTTTCCGGGTTCCTTGAGCCTGGAACAGTTCGAGGCGAATCCGCGCCAGAGCCTGACGCAGAAGGACTTCGGGTCGCTCAACACCACGCGCACCAGCGCCTTCGCCGAGTACCGCCTGGGGGCGGTCGACCTGGCGGCCGAACTGTCGCACCGCGAGCGCAACGTGCGTTCGAATTACCTGTCGGGCGATTTTTCCTCCGTCGGCGCCTACGACGGCCGCCAGGACCAATTCTCGCCGCGCGCGCGCTGGCTGGGCGAGGCCGGCGGCATGCTGAACGAAGCCGTGGCCGGCGTCGACCTCACGCGCTGGGTGCGCAAGACCACTTCCGACTATTCGCGCGCCGATGCGCGCCAGAAGTCGAAGGCGCTGTACCTGCGCGACGAACTGCGCTTCGATAGCGCCCACGACGCCCGCCTGGCGCTGGGCGCACGGCGCGAACTGTTCGACAAGGACACCAGCGACGCGCTCGCCGGCAGCCTGCCGGAAAGCCGCGCGCAGGCGCAGAACGCCTGGGACGCGCAGCTCAGCGTCAAGCCCATGCCGCTGCTGACCGTGTACGGCAAGGCGGGGCAGAGCTACCGCGTGGCCAACGTCGACGAGAACGGCTACCGCGCCAGCGCCGACATCCTCAAGCCGCAGACCTCGCACGACCTGGAACTGGGCGCCAGCTTCGGCGACGCCGTCCGCAAGGTCACGGCGCGCGTTTTCCGCCACAAGCTGCGCGACGAGATCTTCTTCGATCCGACGCTGGCGCCGTTCGGCTTCAACACCAACCTCGACCCGACCCGGCGTCAGGGCGTCGAGATCGACGCCGACAGCGTCGTCACCGGTGCCTGGCACGCCAGCGCCCACGTCCAGCACGTCAACGCTTCGTTCACCGACGGTCCCGACGCCGGGCGCGAACTGGTGCTGGTGCCGAAGAACGTGGTCACCGCGCGCCTGGCATGGCAGCCTGGCAACGGCCAGTCCGCCGACGTCGGCGCCCAGTGGGTCGACCGCCAGCGCTACGGCAGCGACTTCAGCAACACCTGCGACGCCCGCATGCCGTCCTACGTCACCTTCGACGGACGCTACGCCGTGAAAGCCGGCCCGTGGGAAATCGCGCTCAGCGGTCTCAACCTGGCCGACCGCCGCTATTTCAGCAACGCCTTCGGCTGCCGCTACGGCATCTACCCCAGCGACGGCCGCCAGCTGAAACTCTCCGCCCGCTACGACTTTTGACTTGTCTTAAACCGGGGTCAGAGCCCGATTTTTGGAAATTGCCCAAAATCGGGCTCTGACCCCGGTTTGTGCTTTCGCAAGCTTGTTACGAGCGGTAAGCAAATGCAAAAAATAAGCCAGGGCTAAGGCTGGGGCGCCAAAAAGTGGTAATCTCGCGGTCGTTCGCTAAACCAACCCTGGAAGGATATCTATGCGCTCCCTGCGTTTTGCCCTGCTCGCCGCCAGCCTTGTCGTCAGCACCGCGTTCGCTTCGCCGACCGACCCGAAGAGCGGCGTCGAATATGTGACGCTCGCCCAGCCGCAGCCGGTCCAGACCGTGGGCAAGAAGGTCGAGGTGGTCGAGTTCTTCATGTATCACTGCCCGCACTGCAACGCGCTGGAACCGGCCTTCGAGCAGTGGGTCAAAAAGCAGGGCGACAAGATCACCCTGCGCCGCGTGCACCTGCCGTTCACCGGCGCCAGCGACCCGGAAGCCCACCTGTACCTGACGCTGGAAGCGATGGGCCGCCTGGGCGACATGCATGCCAAGGTGTTCAAGGCCGTGCACGTCGACCGCGTGCGCCTGAACCAGGACCAGGCGATCATCGACTGGGTGTCGAAGAACGGCGTCGACCGCGCCAAGTTCCTGGAAACCTGGAACTCCTTCGGCGTGATGACCAAGCTGCGCCGCCTGCCGCAGATCGTCAACGACTACAAGGTCGATGGCGTGCCGACCGTGGTCGTCGACGGCAAGTACCAGACCTCGCCGGCGATCGTCTACAATTCGGTCAAGACCCAGGATGAAGGCCAGCTGTTCCAGGCCACCCTGCAGGTGATGGACGCGCTGGTCGCCAAGGCGGCGCAGTCGAAATAAGTCGACGTGAGCCGTAGTGAAATGAGCCGAATCAAGTGAGCATTGGATGAGCGACGCCGAAGGCAAGATCCTGAGAATCTACGACAAGTCCAAGCCGGAAGACGAGGACTTGTACGATACCAGCAACGTCAACCACCTGGCCTGGAGCCTGGTGGCCTTGCTGGCGGGTCTTGTCGTCTGGCTCTGCATCGCGCTGGTGAACGCCGAAAACCAGCGCTATGCCCTGATCAGCAACAAGTGCGCCGACGTGGTCTTCAAGACCGGCGTCGACCGCCAGTGCCTGCTCACCGTGCACTCGCGCGACCACTGGTGGGAAAACCTGTGGTACGGCATCACCCACGTGCAGCCGGAAGACCCGAACCACAAGAGCCGCTACGCGCGCAAGCCATCTTAAGTTTTCCTTAAGTTTATTCAACACCAATATTCTTTTTGGCAATGCTAATCTTTGGGTTCTTTCTCGAACCCAAGGATGGTCCATGCGTTTCTTCGATCTCGCCGCCGCCGGCATGTTCCTGCTGGCATCCACCGCCTTCGCATCGCCCGCCAACCCGCAGAACGGCGTCGACTACGTCACCCTGTCGCAAGCGCAACCGGTGCAAACGACGGGCAAGAAAGTCGAAGTCATCGAATTCTTCATGTACCACTGCCCGGTGTGCAATGCCATCGAGCCGATGCTGGAAGACTGGATCCGCAAGCAGGGCGACCGCATCGCCGTGCGGCGCGTGCACTTTCCCTCCACCGGCCCGGCCGATCCGGAAGCGCACCTGTACCTGACGCTGGAAGCGCTGGGCAAGGTCGACGAGATGCACGCCAAGGTGTTCAAGGCGGTGCACGTCGAGCGCATCCGTCTCAACAAGGACGACGCCATCATCGACTGGGTGGCGAAGAACGGCATCGACCGCGCCACCTTCGTGAACGCCTGGAACTCCTTCGGCGTGACCACGCGCCTGCGCCAGCTGGGCAAGGTGACCGCCAGCTACGGCGTCGACAGCGCGCCGGCGCTGGTGGTGGACGGCCGCTACCTGACCTCGCCCTCGACGGTCAATGTGGGGCTGAAAACCAACAATCGCGACGAGCTGTTCAGGGCGACGCTGCAAGTGGCGGATGGGCTGGTTGCCAAGGTCGCCCAGGCGAAATAAGCTGTCGGCAGCCGACACGACACCGGAGAACGAAAGATGAAGCTGCCTTATTCGGGCGGATGCGCATGCGGCGCGATCCGCTACACGGGCGAACGCGAGCCGATCGCCATGCTCAACTGCCATTGCATCGATTGCCAGCGCTCGAGCGGCGCACCGTTCGCATCGGGCATCGTCGCCAAGACCGAGGACCTCCGGGTCAGCGGCACGCCCAAGGCCTATGCCGTGCGCGCCAGCAGCGGCGGCCTCGCCACCCGCAGTTTTTGCGCCGAATGCGGCACGCCCCTGTTCACCAGCAGCGAGGCGCATCCGGACATCACCTCGATCCGCTTTCCTTCGCTGGACGACACGTCGGCATTCAAGCCGATGCTCGACATCTACGCCGCCAGCGCACAGCAATGGGTGTGCCTCGACCAGGCGATCCCGCATTTCCCGCAGTCGCCCGAGCCGCCGAAATGATGCGCCGCACGGGCCGGCGCGCCGGACGGCGCCACCGTGCCTTCAGGCCGCCTGGCCGGGCAGGTTGACCACGAAACGCGCCCCGCCCAGCGCGCTGCGTTCCACCCGCAGGCTGCCGCCGTGCAGCGCCACCGCCTTGCGCGCGATCGACAGGCCCAGGCCGAAGCCGCCGGTGGCGCGGTCGCGGCTGCGGTCCAGGCGGTAGAACGGGTCGAACACGCGCTCGCGTTCTTCCTCCGGGATGCCGGGACCGTCGTCCTCGACCGCGATCTCGATGTCGGGACCAATGCGCCGCGCCGCCAGCAGCACTTCGCCCGCCGCGTACTTCTGGGCATTGCGCAGCAGGTTGCCGAGCGCGCGCGCCAGCAGGCGGCGGTCGGCCTCGACCATGTCCAGCGCCGGATCCAGCACGCAGCGCAGGCGCGCCGGCTGCGGATGCAGGCCGTCGGCACATTCGCGCAGCAGCGGCGCCAGCGCGAACGGCGCGCGCTGCAGCGCTTCGTTGCTGTCCAGCTTGCTCATCGACAGCAATTCATTCACCAGCGCATTCAGTTCGGCCAGGTCGCCTTCCATCGCCGCCACGCGTTTCAGCAGCGCCGCCGCGCCCGCGGCCCTGGCGCTGGCTGCAACATCGCCGGCCGGCGCCGCGTCCCGGGCCAGGTCGGCGGCGCGTTCGCTCAACAATTCCAGCGCGAATTCCAGGCGCGCGATCGGCGTGCGCAACTCGTGCGACACCGAATGCAGCAGGTTGCGCTGCGTATCCAATAAATCCTGGATGCGCCCGGCCATCGCGTTCATGCGCTCGGCCAGCGGATACACCGCGTCCGACGGCGCCATGCGCGCCCGCGCCGCCAGCTTGCCGGCGCCGAACTCGTCGGCCACGCGCGACAGCGACTGCAGCGCCTGCCAGTGCGAGCGCGACCACAGCGCGATCGGCACCAGCAGCGCCAGCGCCACGATCACGTAGCGCAGCACTTCCATCGCCAGCGCACGGCCCAGGTCGATCGGCAGGTTCCAGGCGTGGATGGCATCGTCCTCGCTGCCGACGTAGCGCTCGCCGCCCAGGTCGACGCGCCGGAAAAAGGCCTTGTGCGCCGGGTCCAGCACCACCTCGCCGCGCAGCAGCGCCGCCTGCGCCGCGCGCGGCAGGGCGGCGCGCGCCTGCGCCAGCGGCACCAGGTCGAAATGCGCCTCCGACACCTCGCGCACCTTGTTCAGGCGCGCCAGCCACTCGTCGGCGGGCGCGTGGTCGACGTATTGTTCCAGCAGGAAGATCTGGGCCGAGGCCTGGCGCCGCGCGATGTCGTCGAGTGGATCGCCGAACAGGCGCGCGAACACGAAGTAGATGGCGAAGGTCGCCGCCGTGATCGACAGCATCACCAGCACGAAAAAGCGGAAGAACAGGCGGTTCACGTTGCCGCCCGGCCGCGCGATGGATGGGAAATCGTGGTGCGCATTCCCGGATTGTATAGGAGCAAGCATCCGCGCCGGACGGCGGCCCGGCGCCATTTACACATTGACGACAATTGGCCGACAGACCTCGGATGAATCCCGAGCGCGGCCCCGGTACGATGCTGAACGATCAGGTTTCCGTTTGCCCACCTGAAGCGCGACTGACGGTGGGCTTTTTTTATGCGAACGCCGCTGTTGCGTAACGCGCGGCCGGCTAGGGGAGGAGGGTGGAAGCACGTAGAATGTTGTCTTCCCGAATTCTTCCACCTCGAACATGAAGAAGCTCCTCCTGATCGCGCTGAGCGCCGGCTGCGGCGCCGCCTGGGCCCAGACCCCGGCCGCCAACCCGATGCCCGACGGCAGCCGCGACATGTATGCCGGCCTCGGCGTGCAATCGGCACCGCGCTACGCGGGTGCGAGCGGGCGCCGGCTGGCGGCCTTGCCGGTGCTGCAGGTCGAGTGGAGCAACGGCGTGTTCGTCTCCGGCATGAGCGCCGGCATCCACCTGTCGTCCGCGCCGACCGTCGAATTCGGCCCGCTGCTGACCGTGCTGCCCGGCCGCGACGAAGCCGGCAGCGGACGCGGCATGGACGGCGTCGGCATCACCGAGGCCTTCAACGCGGCCTCGGAGCCGGTCGAAAAGAACCTGCTGGCTTCCCGTGCGCGCCTGGATGGGCTCGACCATATCGGCTTGCGCGTGCAGGCCGGCGGCTTCGCCAACCTCTACCTGACGCCGCGCTGGCGCCTGGGCGCCAGCCTGCTGGGCGGCTCCGGGCGCGAGCGCGACGGCGCGCGCCTGGAACTGGGCGTGCAGCGCCTGGCGGCGCCGTTCGGCGAGCGCCACCGCGTGTCGCTGGCGGCCGGCATCACCGTGGTCAACCGCCACGACAACCAGAGCTATTTCGGCGTCTCGCGCGAAGAAGCCGCGCGCAGCCGCTTCGCCGCCTACGACGCCGGCGGCGGCCTGCGCGACGCGCACCTGGGCGCGCGCTGGAACTGGACCTTGCATCCTTCGTGGATGCTGACGTCCAACCTGCAGGTGCAGCGCCTGCTGGGCAGCGCCAACCGCAGCCCGCTCGCCGAGCGGTCCACCAACCTGACGGTTTCGACCGCCATCGCCTACCGCTTCTGACGATGCCTCTCGCCCGGACCATCACCGCCTCCCTCGCCGCGCTGCTGGCCGCCTGCACGGCGTGCGCCGCGACCGCGGCCGTGCCCGCGGGTGCGCCGGCGGGTGTGGCGGCGGGCATCCCGGATGCGGCGGCGGGCGAGGGCAGCGCGCTGAGCTACCGGGATGCCTATCGCGCCATGGTGGTGTTCGACAAATACGGCGGCCCCAAGCACCTGCTGCAACAGCAGTTGCAGGTGCTGCCGGCGGAGCCGGGCGCCGCGGCCGGCGCGCCCGGCAATGCGGGCGAAGGGCTGCAACTGACGCTGGCCGGCAAGACCACGCGCCTGCACCTGCCGCTCGATCCGCTGGGCCGCACCGTGTTCCCGTTGCAAAAGGCGGCCTACGACGAAAACGCGGCACTGGCATTGAACCGCAACGGCGCGTTCACGCTGCGTCCGCGCGTGACGATCGCATTGCGGGCCGACGGCATCTACGACAGCGCCGACCTGCGCAGCGCCTGCGCCCAGGCGCTGGATTTCGCACGCTACGTCGACGCCTCGCAGCGCGGCCGCCAGTGCGGCGCGGTGCGCTTCGTGTTCGCCAGGAATGGCAGCGGCGGCGTGCGCCTGCGCCGCGAGGGCGCGGCCGAGCAAGCCCTGCCGGCGCTGCCGGGCGCCGCCTTCGCGGGCGAGCCTGACGCCGGTTTTCCCACCGTGACCTGGCGCTTCGGCGCCGTTGCCGAACGCGCGCAGCTGGTCACCACCACGGCGCCGCTGGCGATCGTGCCGGTGTTCGATTAGGGAACAGGGAATGGCGGGCGCGGCGCGGACGCCGGCCGGGGGCGATGCGAACGAAGGTCAGTTCCAGGCCGACGGCGAGAACAGGTAGCCTTCGCCCCACACCGTCTTGATCTTTTCCGACAGCGTGTCGTCGAACTTGCGGCGCAGCTTGGAGATGCTGTTGTCGATGCTGCGGTCGAGCCCGTCGAACTCGATGCCGCGCATCTTCTTCAACAGCTCGTCGCGCGACAGCACCCGGCCGGCCGCCTCGGCCAGCACCAGCAGCAGCTTGTATTCGGTATTGCTGAGCACGCATTGCTGGCCGCGCCAGGTGACGCTGCGGTCGTCCAGCATGATGCGCAGCGCGCCGAACTCGAGCGAGCGCAGCTCGGCGGCATTCGACTGGGTGCGGCGCAGCAGGGCGCGCAGGCGCGCCAGCAGCACGCGCGGCTGCACCGGCTTGTTGACGAAGTCGTCCGCGCCTTGTTCCAGGCCCGAGACTTCGTCGTAGGTATCCTCGCGCGCGGTGAGGATCAAGATCGGTACCGGCGACACCTCACGGATCTGGCGGCACACCACCATGCCGTCCAGGCCGGGCAGCATCAGGTCGAGCACCACGATATCGGGCGGCGCCGCCTTGAACTGCGCCAGCGCGAGGTCGCCGCGGGTCACCAGGTCGACCGCGAACTCATAGCCGGACAGGTATTCCGTGACCAGTTCCGCCAGGCGCGGATCGTCTTCCACCAACAGTACGCGATACATGATGTGTCCCCCCCCACCTGTCATTGTATAAGAGCAAGTATCGGAACGGCCGGTTTGCCGGCGCATGCCGACAAACCGATACAGTTTCATGACAAATGGCGTCGAGGCGACATTACCCTCATTTCTGCCAGTGGATCGCACCGTGCTGGGCGGCCGCCATGCCTTCGCAGTGCTGCTCGAAACGCAGGTCGATCGCGTTCAACTGGCCCAGCGCATAGCTGACCTTGTCCACCACGAACCAGCCGTTCAGGATATTGCAGCCGCGGCCGTTGCCGGACCAGTCGAGGCCGCCCTTCACCGCGTTATTGAATGGATAGCGCTGCAGATCGCCGTAGTAACCCGGCTGCAATTGAGACAGCGAACGCATGCCGACGAAATCGCCGGTCCAGCCGCCGGTGAACGGCGTACGCGTCACCTTGCTGAAATAGCCGGCTTGTCATTTACCTGCCGCGCTCGGCAACAGGAAACCGCCGCTCCATTTCTGGTTGCCCTTTACATCCACCGACAGGCCCACGCCCTTGGCCGCCAGGATGCTGTCCGCAGTCGTGTGCGCATAAGTGCGCCCCTGGCCGATGTAGCCGCCGTTGGCGCTTTGCAGATAGTCGTAGTTACCGCTGGCCGGGATGGCGCCGGATAGCGTCGACCACAAGCCGTTCGGGATCGGGTAAAAAGGCAACAAAAAATCCGCCGAAGCGGATTTTTTTGCGGTATCGACCGGCCGCAGCGCCTTCGCGGAGTTACGGCATACGGAGGCAGATTACGCGAAGTTCTGGTTCACGAAATCCCAGTTGACGGTGTTCCACCATGCCTCGACGAACTTCGGGCGGGCATTGCGGTAGTCGATGTAGTAGGCGTGTTCCCAGACGTCGCAGGTCAGCAGGGCCTTGTTCTCGGTGGTCAGCGGGGTGCCGGCGTTCGAGGTGTTGGCGATGTCGACGGTGCCGTCGGCCTTTTTCACCAGCCAGGTCCAGCCGGAACCGAAGTTGCCGACGGCCGACTTCTGGAATTCTTCCTTGAACTTGTCGAACGAACCCCATTTGGCGTTGATCGCATCGGCCACCGGGCCGGTCGGGTTGCCGCCGCCGTTCGGGGTCATGCAGTTCCAGAAGAAGGTGTGGTTCCACACCTGGGCCGAATTGTTGAACACGCCGCCCTGGGACTTCTTGATGATCTCTTCCAGGGGCATGTCTTCGTATTCGGTGCCCTTGATCAGGTTGTTCAGGTTGGTGACGTAAGCCTGGTGGTGTTTACCGTAGTGGTATTCCAGGGTCTCGGCGGAAATGTGCGGTTGCAGAGCGTCCTTGGCATACGGCAGCGGGGGCAGAGTATGTTCCATGTCTTGTCCTTGATAGGGTTGGTGATTCATCCGAAACGGGGGCTTATTCTAAACCGGATGCGCGCGCGTTGCATGTTTGGCTTTCATTTCAAACATGCGCCGCATTGGCGCGCGCCGCCGGCAAACGATTTTGTCGGCATGACGCGACGCGCGGCGCGCAGGCTGCCTGCAATACCGGCGCCGGCCGCGCCGGGCGCGCCCTGGCGTGCGCTGCCTGGTTTTATTCGAGCACGTCCTGCACGCTGGCGACGCCGACCGCGGCGCTGCCGTCGGCCAGGCGCACCGTCAGCACGTCGCGCGGCCTGATCCTGGACGGCGAGCGCAGTACCTTGCCCTTGGCGTCGCTGACGATGGCATAGCCGCGCTCCAGCGTGCGCTGCGGATTCAGCAGTTCGAGCTGGGCGGACAGGGCCGCCAGCGCCTCGCGCCGCTGGCGCAACTGGCCCCCCATGCCGGCCACCAGATGGCGTCGCTCGGATGCCAGCTGGGTGCGCATGGCGCGCGAATCGGGGCGGTGGCGCGCCCAGCGCTGCTGCAGTTGCGCCAGCAGCACGCCGTGGCGGTTCAGCGGCGCGCGCACCGCGTGGGTCAGGCTGCTAGCCATGCCCAGCAGTTTCAGGCGCTGGTGGGCGATCTGGGCCGCCGGGCTCAGCAGGCGGCGGCTGAGACTGTCGAGAGCCTGGCCGGCATTGCCGAGGATGCGTTCCATGGCGCGCCGCAGGTCGCCGGCATCGGCTTCGAGCGAGGCCAGCCAGTCGGCGCGTGCGGTGGAGGCCAGCTCGGCGGCGGCGGTCGGGGTGGCGGCGCGCAGGTCGGCGGCGAAGTCGGCGATGGTGAAGTCGGTCTCGTGGCCGACGCCGGAAATCACCGGCATGGCGCAGGCGGCGATGGCGCGCGCCACCGCTTCCTCGTTGAAGCTCCACAAGTCTTCGATCGAACCGCCGCCGCGGCACACGATCAGCACGTCGACCTCGGCGCGGCGCGAGGCGGTGGCGATCGCGCCGGCGATCTTTTCCGCCGCCAGCTGGCCCTGCACCGGCGCCGGATACAGCACCACGCGCACGTGCGGGGCGCGCCGCCGCAAGGCCGTGAGCACGTCGCGCAGGGCCGCCGCCTGCGGGCTGGTGACGATGCCGATGCTGCGGGTAAACAGGGGCAGGGGACGCTTCTTCCCTTCGTCGAACAGGCCCTGCGCCGCCAGTTTTTCCTTCAGGCGCAAAAAGGCTTCGTATAGCGCGCCGACCCCGGCGCGGCGGATCGCCTCGACGTTGATCTGGTAGTCCCCACGTGCGCCGTACAGCGTAACCAGCGCGCGCACTTCGACCTTGTCGCCTTCGCGCGGCACGAAGCCGGCGAACTGGGCGCGGCCGCGGAACATCACGGCGCGCACCTGGGCGGCATCGTCCTTCAGCGTGAAGTACCAGTGGCCGGAGGCGGCGCGCTTGAAGTTCGAGATTTCGCCGCCGATCCAGACCAGGGGAAACGAACGTTCGAGCAGGCGCGCCACCTGTTGATTGAGCGAGGTGACGGTCAGGACAGGGGGCGCGGTATAGGCCGGATCGGTTTGGTCGATGCTGAACATATCAATATGCTAATGAAAACTGTCCACAAAAAAGATCATGGGTGATGCAAGATTCATCATTTTTTAGCTTGTTTCTAGACTTATCCTAAGCTATTGATTTATATGGATAAATCATCCTGCTTGATTTCGATGCAGAAACAAAATTCCTTTATGTATCAAACACTTCCCTCCAGCGCGGATCAGTTGGCCACAATCTTATCCACAGAAATTGTGAGGAAGTGAATTATTCCATCTGCCTAAAATAGAGGCGGATAAATGTTTCTTAATGTAATCAAACACTTAGGTGCCGATGAGGCCGCTTGCTCACATCGTTTTCCACAATTTATGTGAATACCGGTGCGTATCGCTGATCGTGTCCCTGCTGAACCGATCCCGCGAAGTCGTCGGTGCTCATTGACTCGCAGCAAAGCCGCAATGGCTTGTGCGGGCCTGCTCGAGACGCCGTGGCAGGCAGCACTATACCAGTTACGATCGGCAGCTTTCCCCATGGGGCCTCGTACGGTGAGCAGCCACTATCGGCATGTGGACAAGCGCCGAATGCCTCAAAAGCAGGCGAATGCAGAAAAATCTCTTCGAATCAAAGGCTTGCATCGAGAAGGAAATGTTTGCTCACATCTTTTTCCACAGTTTTTGTGAACAGTCATGCGCTATGCCCGGCGCATATTCTGGCGGATGTTGGGTAGGGCGCGCGCGCTGCCGACTGGCTCCGGCCGCTGCCAGCCATGCTGCGAACATGCAGTATGCGCAAAAATTAGGCGGAGATTGATAAGTTTTTAAAATCAATTACTTAGAGTTCACAACATACCCTTGCACACAATTTTATCCACATAAATTGTGAAAAAGCCTTTGTCATGAGCACAGATGTAGTCCGATTCAAGCTGCCCATTTATTGCGCGGAATTACATTTCTTAATAAAATCAATGACTTGCTATTTGGAAATGAACTTCCGCACACATCTATCCACAGAAATTGTGGGCAACTACATCTCTTGAGCATCAAAAAGTTACTTCTGGCAATGCGATATTTTGGATGCCGTCTTTTTGCGCACTGAAGAATATCCTATAAGAATCAACGGCATCGTCGGTGGAGAGGTCCATTGCACACACTTTTATCCACAGAATGTGTGCAGAACCCTACTTGCCGCAAAGCGGCCGACACGTTACATTGCGCAATTCCCTGTCGCGTTGTTTTTCCATTTATTCGGGAGTTCGTTTTGCTCGCCATTCTCCAAGCGGCCGGCTGGCCCATCTGGTTCCTGCTGCTCGCTTCCGTCATCGCCCTCGCCCTGATCGTCGAACGCCTGATCTACCTGCGTCGCGAAAAGATCCTGCCGCGCCAGCTGCTCGACGAAGTCATCCAGGTGTATCGCGGCGGTAAGGTCACGCCCGACATCATCGACAAGCTGCAGCAGAATTCGCCGCTCGGCACCGTGCTGGCGGCGGCGCTGCGCAACGTCGACGCGCCGCGCGACGTGATGAAGGAATCGATCGAGGAAGCGGGCAGGGGCGTGGCGCACGTGCTCGAGCGTTTCCTCACCACGCTCGGCACCATCGCCTCGCTGGCGCCGCTGATGGGTCTGTTCGGCACCGTGGTCGGCATGATCGAGATCTTCGGCGCCCAGAACGCCAGCGGCGCCAACCCGGCCCAGCTGGCGCACGGCATCTCGGTGGCGCTGTACAACACCGGCTTCGGCCTGGCGATCGCGATGCCGACCCTGGTCGCCTACCGCCACTTCCGCGCGCTGGTCGACAGCTTCATCATCGACATGGAACTGCAGTCGGTGAAGTTCGTCGACGTCGTCCACGGTGCGCGCAAATGATCGACTTTCGCCGCGGCCGCAAGCGCGAGGATCCGGAAATCAACCTGATCCCGTTCATCGACGTGCTGCTGGTGGTGCTGATCTTCCTGATGGTCACGACCACCTACAGCAAGTTCACCGAACTGCAGATCACGCTGCCGACCGCCGACGCCGCCAAGGCGGTCGACAAGCCGTTCGAGATCAACGTCACGGTCGACGCCAAGGGTAACTACACGGTCAACAACGTGCCCGTCTCGTTCCACGGCGTGGCCGGCCTGGCCGAGGACCTCAAGCGCGCCGCCACTACCGGCGCCGATGGCCAGCCCCTGGCGCAGCCGGCGCGCGACCCGGTGGTGATCGTCAACGCCGACCAGTTCGCCATGCACCAGATGGTGATCAACGTGCTGGAAGCAGCGCGCCTGGCCGGCTACGACAGGCTGACCTTCGCCGCCCAGAGCAGCACCCAGAAATAAGGGGAGCGGGCGCGCGCCGCCCGCACCGCATGGCATCTTCCCTCGAATCGACTCTCACGCGCGCCTGGCTGCGGCGCGGTCCGCTGGCCATGGCCTTGTGGCCGCTGTCGCTGCTGTTTCGCCTGCTCGCGGCACTGCGCGCCGCGCTGTTCCGCGCCGGCGCGCTGCGCTCCGAACGCTTGCCGGTACCGGTGATCGTGGTCGGAAATATCTTTATCGGTGGCACCGGCAAGACCCCGTTGACCATCTGGCTGGCCGAGCAATTGATGGCGGCCGGCTTGCGGCCGGGCGTGATCTCGCGCGGGCACGGCGGCAAGCAGGACGGCGCGGACGCCGGCGCCGGTGCGCCGCGCGAAGTATTGCCGGGGTCGAGCGCGCGCGCGGTCGGCGACGAGCCGCTCCTGATCGCCGCGCGCACCGGCTGTCCGGTGGTGGTGGGCCGGCGCCGCGCCGAGGCCGGACGGCGCCTGCTGGCCTTGCATCCGCAGGTGGACGTGCTGATCGCCGACGACGGCCTGCAGCACTACGCCCTGCAGCGCGACGTCGAGGTGCTGTTGTTCGACGGGCGCGGCGTCGGCAATGGCTGGACCCTGCCGGCCGGCCCGCTGCGCGAGCCGCCTTCGCGCCGGCGCGATTTCACGGTGGTGAACGCGCCCGAGCTCGGCGCGGACCTGGCGGCGGCGGTGGGCGGGGCGCCGTTCCGCATGGTGCTGGCCGGCGACACGGCGGAGCGCCTGGCCGATGCGGGCGAGCGCCGGCCGCTGGCGGATTTCCGCGGCCGGCGCATCGTGGCCGCCGCCGGCATCGGCAATCCGGGCCGCTTTTTCGCCATGCTGCGCGCAGCCGGATTGCAGGTGCAGGAACTGGCGCTGCCCGACCACCACGACTTCCTCGACGACCCGTTCCGGGCGCTGGATGCCGACGTCATCCTGGTGACCGAGAAGGATGCAGTAAAATGTCGGCAACTTGAAAACATCAACAACGATCCGCGCCTGTGGGTCGTGCCGGTGGCGGCGCGGATCGATTCCGCGCTGGCCGCCCAAATCGTGGAGAAATGTCGTGGACGCCCGACTGCTTGATATCCTGGTCTGCCCGCTGTGCAAGGGACCGCTCGAATATGACAAGAAAGCCCAGGAACTGACCTGCCGCCCGGACCGCCTGGCCTATCCGGTGCGCGACGGCATCCCGATCATGTGGGCCGACCAGGCGCGCAAGATCGAGCCGGCGCTGTAGGCGGCATGGGTTTCATCGTCATCATCCCGGCGCGCCTGGCCTCGACCCGGCTGCCGAACAAGCCGCTGGCCGACCTGGGCGGCAAGCCGATGGTGGTGCGCGTGGCCGAGCGCGCGCGCGAGTCCGGCGCCGCGCGCATCATCGTCGCCACCGACCATCCGGACATTGCCGCCGCCTGCGCCGCGCACGGCATCGAAGCCTGCATGACGCGCGCCGACCATGCGTCCGGCACCGATCGCATCGCCGAAGTGGCGCGCGCGCTCGGCCTGGCGCCGGATGCGGTGGTGGTCAACCTGCAGGGCGACGAACCGCTGATCGATCCGGCGCTGCTGGCGGCCTGCGCCGCCCGCATCGGGCCGGAGGTGCCGATGGCCACCTGCGCCCACCCGCTGGCGGATGCGCACGACGCCTTCAATCCGAACGTGGTCAAGGTCGTGCTCGACAAGGCCGGCCGCGCCCTGTACTTTTCGCGCGCCACCATCCCCTGGCACCGCGACGGCTTCGCCGCCGATCGTGCCACGCTCCCGCCAGGCTATGTGCCGCTGCGCCATATCGGGCTGTACGCCTACAGCAACGCCTTCCTGCAAGCCTATCCGCAACTGGAAACGTCGCCGCTGGAAACCATCGAAGCGCTGGAACAGTTGCGCGTCCTGTGGCACGGCGTGCCGATCGCGGTCCACGTGACCGACGCGGCGCCGCATGCCGGCGTGGACACGCCGGACGACCTCGCGCGGGTGCGACTTTTCTACCAGTCTTGATCTTGTTGGAAATGTTGTCATAGCGCGTCTGCGCCAGCTCAACGGGTCGATCGATCGCGGCCGGCCAGTGGCTTTTGGGGCCGCTTTCATGGTAAGTTTCGGATCATTTAGTCAAATTTGCATCAAACTCGGTCATTGCGCTGCACCAAAATGCAGCGTGTATAACTGTTATCAAAACCTTTTAGGAAATCCTTCATGCGTCTCATTCTGTTAGGGGCACCTGGCGCCGGCAAAGGCACCCAGGCCAATTTCATCAAAGAAAAATTCAACATTCCCCAGATCTCTACCGGCGACATGCTGCGCGCGGCGATCAAGGCCGGCAGCGAACTCGGCCTGGCGGCGAAAAAAGTGATGGATGCGGGCCAGCTGGTGTCGGACGACATCATCATCGGGCTGGTGAAGGAGCGCCTGAAGGAAGCGGATTGCGAGAACGGCTACCTGTTCGACGGTTTCCCGCGCACCATCGCGCAGGCCGACGCCATGAAGGACAGCGGCGTCGCGGTCGACTACGTGCTGGAAATCGACGTGCCGGACGACATGATCGTCGAGCGCATGAGCGGCCGCCGTTCGCACCCGGCCTCGGGCCGCGTGTACCACGTCAAATTCAATCCGCCCAAGGCGGAAGGCGTCGACGACGTCACCGGCGAGCCGCTGGTGCAGCGCGACGACGACAAGGAAGAGACCGTCAAGAAGCGCCTGGACGTGTTCCACACGCAGACCGAAGTGCTGCTGGGCTACTACGGCAAGTGGGCGCAATCCGGCCTGCCCGGCGCCCCGAAATACCGCAAGATCACCGGCGTCGGCCCGGTCGAGCAGGTGCGCGACGCGGCGTTTGCGGCGCTGTCCGAGTAACGGCAAGACAAGGCCGCCGCATGCCGCGGCGGTTGTTTGTTGTTTCAACGACGGCATGACAGGTAGCGTGGACGGCTCTGCCGTCCACGCGTTCAACCGTCCTCTATCGATTCCGGATCAACGTTTCGCAGTACGCAGCAGGCAGGCAGCGCGCAACAGGCTGCCTTTCAAACGTGTGGTGTACTTGATCAACGATGAGGGGGACGACATGGCAGCCACGCAGCTCATCTTCGCCGTCGCGTGCGGCGTCATCGCGGTAGGGTACGGATTGTGGTCGCGCAGCTGGGTGCTGCACCAGGACCCCGGCAGCGGCCGCATGCAGGAAATCTCGCTGGCGATCCAGCAGGGGGCCTCGGCCTACCTGGCGCGCCAGTACCGCACCATCGGCATCGTCGGCATCGTCCTGCTGGCCATCGTCTTCTTCCTGCTCGGCGTGCCGACCGCCGCCGGCTTCCTGGCCGGCGCGCTGCTGTCGGCGGCCTGCGGCTTCATCGGCATGAACGTCTCGGTGCGCGCCAACGTGCGCACCGCCCAGGCCGCCTCGCAGGGGCTGGACCAGGCGCTGCACGTGGCCTTTCGCGGCGGCGCCATCACCGGCATGCTGGTGGTCGGGCTCGGGCTGCTGGGGGTGTCGCTGTTCTACTGGATACTGACCGCGCGCGCCGACGGCTCTCTTTCCGCCCATGACGCGATCCAGCCGCTGGTCGGCCTGGCCTTCGGCGCCTCGCTGATCTCGATCTTCGCGCGCCTGGGCGGCGGTATCTTCACCAAGGGCGCCGACGTCGGCGCCGACCTGGTCGGCAAGGTCGAGGCCGGCATTCCCGAGGACGATCCGCGCAACCCCGCCGTGATCGCCGACAACGTGGGCGACAACGTCGGCGACTGCGCCGGCATGGCGGCCGACCTGTTCGAGACCTACGTCGTGACCCTGGTGGCGACCATGCTGCTGGGGGCGCTGGTGGTGCCGGCCGGCGCCGGCGCGGCAGGGGCGGGCAGTGCCGGCGCCGCCATGCTGTACCCGCTGCTGCTGGGCGGCGTCTCGATCCTGGCCTCGATCGTCGGCTGCTCGCTGGTCAGGATCCGCCCCGGCCACAAGATCATGGCGGCGCTGTACACCGGACTGTGGTGGTCGGCCGGGCTGTCGCTGATCGGCTTCGGCGTGGTCACCTGGCTGGTGTGGGCGGACGGCGCCATGCGCTGGCACATGCTCGGCTGCGCGCTGGTCGGCATCGCCCTGACCGCGTCGATGGTCTACATCACCGAGTACTACACCGGCACCGACTTCAAGCCGGTGCGCCACATCGCCGAAGCCTCGACCACCGGGCCGGGCACCAACATCATCGCCGGCCTCGGCGTGTCGATGAAGGCCACCGCCTGGCCGGTGCTAATGGTGTGCGCGGCGATCCTGCTGGCCTACCGCTTCGGCGGCCTGTACGGCATCGCCATCGCCGCCACCGCGATGCTGTCGATGGCCGGCATCATCGTTGCCCTCGATGCCTACGGGCCGATCACCGACAACGCCGGCGGCATCGCCGAGATGAGCGGCATGCCGGAGCGGGTGCGCGCCGTCACCGATCCGCTGGATGCGGTCGGCAACACCACCAAGGCCGTCACCAAGGGCTATGCGATCGGTTCGGCCGGGCTGGCGGCGCTGGTGCTGTTCGCCGACTACACGCACGCGCTGGCGGCGGGCGGCGCCCGCGTCGCCTTCGAGCTGTCGGACCCGATGGTGATCGTCGGCCTGTTCATCGGCGGCCTGATCCCCTATTTGTTCGGGGCGCTGGCGATGGAGGCGGTGGGGCGCGCGGCCGGGGCGGTGGTGATCGAGGTACGGCGCCAGTTCCGCGATATCGTCGGCATCATGGCCGGCACCGGCAAGCCGGAATACGACCGTGCGGTCGACCTGCTGACCGCCTCGGCGATCCGCGAGATGGTGCTGCCCTCGCTGCTGCCGGTGCTGGTGCCGGTCGCGGTCGGCATGCTGCTGGGGCCGGTGGCCCTGGGCGGGATGCTGATGGGGACCATCGTCACCGGCCTGTTCGTGGCGATCTCGATGACCACCGGCGGCGGCGCCTGGGACAATGCCAAGAAATACATCGAGGACGGCCAGTACGGCGGCAAGGGATCGGACGCGCACAAGGCGGCAGTGACCGGCGACACCGTGGGCGACCCGTACAAGGACACGGCCGGCCCAGCGGTCAACCCGCTCATCAAGATCATCAATATCGTGGCGCTGCTGCTGGTGCCGGTGCTGCCGGCCGGCGGCTGGCTCGCCGTCACCGACGCCACGGCGAACCGGCCGCCGTCATCTTTCGACAAGCCAGTGACGCGTAGGGTGGACGACTCTACCGTGACGGCAGATCATCCTGCCGCCTCGATGCCGTCCACGCGGTGATCGGCATCCTCGATTCTGCGCCGCATCCGGCCCTACGGTAACGGCTATCCTCGGCACCGCCACGCCGACGCCCGACATGGCGGGACCGCTACCGCCGCGCCGCCTCGCGCAGCGCCATTTCCAGCGATTCCCGGTCCGAATCGCCCTGGTAACGCACGCCGTTGATGAAAAAGCTCGGCGTGCCGCTGGCCCCGTCGCGGTGCGCGCGTTCGGCGTCTTCCAGCACCCGTGTCCGGTGGCGCCGCTGCAGCAGGTCGTCGCGGAATCGCTCGGTGTCCAGGTCGAGGCGCTCGGCCAGCAACGCCAGGTCCTGTTCGCCGGTCACCTCGCGCTGCCGTTCCAGCAGGGCGTCGTGCATGTCCCAGAAGCGGCCCTGGGCGGCGGCCGCCTCGGCCGCCTCCGCCGCCAGTCCGGCCAGCGGGTGCAGCTGTTCCAGCGGCAGGTGGCGGTACACCAGGCGGATACCGCCCAGCTTCTTGCCCAGTTCCTCGCCGATCGCGGCCAGGGCCGCATGCGCGCGGGCGCAGAACGGGCATTGGAAGTCGCCGTATTCGACCAGGGTCAGCGCCGCATCCTGCGGGCCGCGCACATGCTCGCCGCTGCCGATCTCGTCCATTCGTTTCATCGTTTCTCCACAATCGGGCGGCGGCGCCTGCCGGGCAGGATGCCTGGCAATGCCGCCGGCCGGGCATGATGGCACGAGGCCGCCTGCGGCTGGCGCAGCCTTCGTTCAGGAAATATCTGGATGGCATGCCAGCGCCGCGTTCGCCGCACCTGCGCTAAAGTAGGACGAACAGCGCAAACCAGGAGTGGAGGACCCAGCATGGAACCGATCCGATCGCCGTCGTCCCGGCGGCAAGCGAAGACGGCGCAGTCGCCGCTGCAAGCACTGGCGCTGGCGATGTTGTTCGCGTGGACGGCGCTGCCGGCACAGGCGGTGCAGGCGCGCGAAGTACAAGCCGCCCAGCAGCAAGCGGCCCAGCCGCAAGCGACCCAGCCGCAGGCCGCCCAGCCGGCCCAGCAGGCACGCCAGGCCCAGGCGATCCAGAAGGCCCGGCAGGCCCAGGCGGTCCGCCCGTCCACGCCGGCCGGCACGGGCGAGGGCAATGCGTCGACCCGGCGCCAGACCGAACGGACCGACCGCGCCAACCGCGCCGCCACCATCGCCGACGAAGCCGGCGATACCGGCCAGCCAGCGGCAGCCGCGGCCGCGGCCGGCCAACATGCCGGCGCGGCCGGCGCGGCTGGGGCTGCGGCGCCGGGCGCCGCCAGATCGGCGGACACGTCGCCGGGCACCGCCGCGGCCGGACCGTCGTACGGACCGGTGCTGGATCCACAGGCGGCCGACGCGGCGCGCAAGGACCCGGCCGAGGTACACGACGAAACCGACAGCCAGGCGCGCCAGGCCCAGCCGCAGGGGCAGCCGTCGGCGCAAGCCGGGCCGGCCGGCCAGTCCCAGCGCGGCGCGCGCGCCGGCGCACGCCGCCATCCTGCCTGGCAGGCGCCCGGTGCGCTGGCGCCGCGCCCGCTGCAGCCTGCCGGAAACGAGCTGGCGGCCGGCATCCCCGTCGGGAGCGTGCCGGTGCCGCCGCCGGCCACGGCGCCGCGGCCGGCGGTGCCGAGCTCGACCGCCATCAACGCTTGCGTGGGCGGGGTCTGCACCGATGCCGGCGGCGCCGTCTACAACGGCATCGGCAGCGGCAACGCCGGCGTGAGCAGCAGCGGGCGCGCCTGTGCGCGCACCGGCGCCACGGTGCAATGTTTCTAAGAGCGTATCCCAGTAGACAGGGGGAAGCGAGTGCCGATGCATGGCGAACGGAAGCAACGCAGCGCCCGTTTGTCAGGCGCGGCAATAGCGACTCCGGGCGACTGGGATACGCTCTAAAGCCAGCCAACCGGTGGTTGCCGGCGCGCCCGGCAAGCGCGGGTAACAGGAAAGGACATCCATGACGATCGATGACGCACCCGCACGCAACCCGTTCGACCGGGGCGGCCAGGCCTACGCCCGCTTCCGCCCGGACTATCCGGCCGCGCTCGCCGCCTTCCTGGCATCGGCGGCGCCGGACCTGCGCTGCGCGCTCGACGTCGGCTGCGGCAACGGGCAATTGACGAAGCTGCTGGCGCCGTGTTTCGACCAGGTGATCGGCGCCGATCCCAGCGCCGACCAGATCGCCAACGCCGCGCCGGACGCGCGCATCGCCTACCGCTGCGCGCCGGCCGAGCGCCTGCCAGTGGACGACGGCAGCGTCAGCCTGGTCACGGCGGCCCAGGCCGCGCACTGGTTCGACCTGCCGGCGTTTTATGCGGAGGTGCGGCGCATCGCCGCGCCGCGGGCCGCGCTGGCGCTGGTCAGCTACGGCGTGCTGCGCATGGAGGCGCCGCTCGACGCGCACTTCCAGCGCTTTTATGCCGAAGGCATCGGGCCGTACTGGCCGCCGGAACGCAAGCTGGTCGACACCGGCTACGCCGGCATCGCCTTTCCGTTCGAGGAACGCCGCGCGCCGCCCATGGATATCCGCCTGGAATGGGACTTGTCCGACTTCCTCGGCTACGTGTCGACCTGGTCGGCCGTGCGCGGCGCGCGCGAAGCGGGCAGGGAAGACCTGCTGGCGGCGTTCGCGCACGACATCGCCGCGGCCTGGGGCGATCCCGGCAGGAAGCGCCCGGTGTCATGGCCGATCAACATGCGCCTCGGCACCTGCTGAGCACTCGCCGCCGCCGGCCGAAAGCGTCTACAATCCGAGCGTTGACGTTTACGTAAACGTAATGGACGCGCTCGGGCGCATCCGGCGCCTGGCCGCGCGTCCCAACCTTGGAGACAACCACATGCAAATCCAGAACAACGTATTCATCGTCACCGGCGGCGCTTCCGGCCTCGGCGCCGCCACCGCGCGCATGCTCGTGCAGGCCGGGGGCAAGGTCGTGCTGGCCGACGTCCAGGCCGAGGCCGGCATGGCGCTGGCCGCCGAGCTGGCGGGCGGACAGGCGAGGGCGCGCTTCGTCCAGTGCGACGTGACGCGCGAAGCGGACGGCCAGGCCGTGGTCGAGGCGGCGCTGGCGCTGGGCCTGCTGCGCGGCCTGGTCAATTGCGCCGGCGTGGCGCCCGCCATCAAGACGGTCGGCAAGGACGGTCCGCATCCGCTCGACGCGTTCCAGCGCGCTATCAACATCAACCTGGTCGGCACCTTCAACCTGTGCCGCCTAGCGGCCGACGCCATCGCCAGGCAGGATGCCGGCGAACACGGCGAGCGCGGCGTGATCATCAATACCGCCTCGGTGGCCGCCTTCGACGGCCAGATCGGCCAGGCCGCCTACGGCGCCTCCAAGGCCGGCGTGGCGGGGATGACGCTGCCGATGGCGCGCGACCTGGCGCGCAGCGGCATCCGCGTGATGACGATCGCACCCGGCATCTTCGAGACGCCGATGCTGATGGGCATGCCGCAGGAAGTGCGCGACGCGCTGGGCGCGATGGTGCCGTTCCCGCCGCGCCTGGGCATGCCGGCCGAGTACGCGCACCTGGCGCGCACCATCATCGAGAACGTGATGCTCAACGGCGAGACGATCCGCCTGGACGGGGCGATCCGCATGCAGCCGAAGTAAGCCGCGCCGGCGCGCCTGTGAGCGCTTTGGCAATTTGAGGTACGATGCTCCGTTGTATCGCGCGCGGCCGGCATGGAAACCGGCCTGCGCGCGGCCGTACTGACGACCGGAGAATCGATGATGACCTTGCAATTGCCCACCCTTGCCGCCGGCGTGCGCGGCGCCCTGTCCGCCCTCGCATTGGCAAGCGCCTTCGGCAGCGCCCTCGGCGCGGCCGGCACCGCGCTGGCCCAGGATGCGGCGCCGACCGTGCTGCAGCAGGCGCCCGAGGCGGCCAGCGGCTGGCAGGAAAAGGCTGGCTGGGCCGCGCGCAAGTACATGGTGGCGGCCGCCAATCCGCTGGCGGTCGAGGCGGGCTACGAGATGCTCAAGCAGGGCGGCACGGCGATCGACGCCGCCATCGCCACCCAGCTGGTGCTGACCCTGGTCGAGCCGCAGTCGTCCGGCATCGGCGGCGGCGCCTTCTTGATGTACTACGACGGCAAGAAGGTGCAAGCCTTCGACGGCCGCGAGACCGCGCCCTCGAAGGCCGACGAACACCTGTTCCAGCATGCGGACGGCACCCCGCTGTCGCGCAGCGAGGGCATCGTCGGCGGGCGCTCGACCGGCGCGCCGGGCGTGCTGCGCATGCTGGAACTGGCGCACCGCCAGCACGGCAAGCTGCCCTGGAAGACCCTGTTCGCGCCGGCCATCCGCCTGTCGGAAAACGGCTTCGCCGTCAGCCCGCGCCTGAACAGCCTGCTGGCCGGCGACGCCTACATCCGCAAGGACCCGACCGCGCGCGCCTACTTCTATGGACCGGACGGCAAGCCGTGGCCGGTCGGGCACGTGCTGAAGAACCCGGACCTGGCGCGCACGCTGCGCGAGATCGCCGACGGCGGCGCCGGCGTGTTCTATACCGGCCGCATCGCGCGCGACATCGAGGCCAAGGTCAAGGGCCACCCGACCAATCCGGGCCTGCTCAGCGCGGCCGACATCGCCGCGTATCAACCCAAGCTGCGCGAGCCGGTGTGCAACGACTACCGCAGCTATACCGTGTGCGGCATGCCGCCGCCGTCCTCGGGCGGCATCGCCGTGGCGCAGATGCTGGGCATGCTGGAGACGCGCGACCTGAAGGCACTGGCGCCCGCCAACGGCATCCCCGGCGCCGACGCGGTGCACCTGTTCTCGGAAGCCGGCCGCCTGGCCTATGCCGACCGCGACCGCTACGCCGCCGACACCGACTTCGTGCCGCTGCCGGGGCGCGGCCTGCCGGCGTTGCTCGACAAGACCTACCTGGCCCAGCGCGCGGCGCTGATCGGCGCGCGCTCGATGGGCAAGGCGCCGGCCGGCCATCCGCCGGGCGTGGACATGGCCTGGCACTGGGGCCTCGACAATTCGATCGAGGCGCATTCGACCTCGCACGTGGTGGCGGTCGACCAGTACGGCGCCGGCCTGTCGATGACCACTAGCGTCGAGGATGCGTTCGGCTCGCGCCAGATGGTCGACGGCTTCATCCTGAACAACCAGCTGACCGACTTTTCCTTCGATTCGGCTGATGCCAGCGGACCGATCGCCAACCGGGTCGAGCCGGGCAAGCGCCCGCGCAGCGCGATGAGCCCGACCATCGTGTTCGACAAGCAGAGCGGCAAGTTCGTGGAAGCGGTGGGTTCGCCCGGCGGTCCCCTGATCATCAACTACGTGGCCAAGGTGCTGGTCGGCACGCTGGACTGGGGCCTGAACATGCAGCAGGCGATCGCGCTGCCCAACTTCGGCAGCCGCAACGGCCCGACCGAGCTGGAAGCGGGGCGCTTCCCGGCCGCCGAGGTCAAGGCGCTGCAGGCGCGCGGGCACGCGGTGCGCATCGGCGAGCAGACTTCCGGCCTGCAGGGCGTGGCGCGGATCCAGGTGCACGGGGTGCCCTTGTGGTTCGGCGGCGCCGATCCGCGCCGCGAAGGTGTGGCAAAAGGCGACTAGATTGTAGATAAAAACGTATTTATTCAACGCAAAGGCGGCAAGCTTTGTTAATCTTGCCGCGTGGACATTGAACAATATACGCTGATGATCGCCGCCGATCGGCGCACTTTCCCCATTCACCGCCGCAGCCTGGCGGCCGGCCGCGCATGACGCGCCCGTACCCGCTTCCCGGCGCCCGCCTGCGCCGGATGGCGGCGGCCTGCCTGGCGCCGCTGCTGCTCCTTCGCCTGCTCCTGCTTTCCATGCTGCTGCCGCTGGCGCCGGCCACGGGGGCACCGGTGCCGACGCTGCGCTTCGAGCACCTGTCGGTGGAAGACGGCCTGGCGCAGGAATCGGTGCTGGCGATCGTCCAGGACCAGGACGGCTTCATGTGGTTCGGCACCCAGTCCGGGGTGTCGCGCTACGACGGCTACCGCTTCACCAATTTCCGCAACGTGGTCGGCGACCGCCGCACCCTGGTCAACAACTGGGTGCGGGTGCTGTACGTCGACCGCAAGGGCCGGCTCTGGATCGGCACCGACGGCGGCCTGGACCGCTACGAGCCGCTCACCAACGCCTTCACCCACTTCCAGCCGCGCGAGCCGGCCAAGCGCGGCAACGGCAACCGCCATATCCGCGCCATCCTGGACGACGGCAAGGACGGCCTGTGGCTGGCCACCGCCGATGGCCTGCAGCACTTCGACATCGCCAGCGGCGCCTTCACCATCTGGCACCACATTCCCGGCGTGCCCGACAGCCTGGCGTCCGACAGGCTGACTTCGCTGGCGCTGGACGCGCGCGGGCGCCTGTGGATCGGCACGGCGGCCGGCCTCGACAGCCTGGGGCCGGAAGGCGGCGCCTTCGGCCATCACCCTTCCGCGCGCGGCGGTCCGCACGACGACATCAAGGCGCTGCTGGTGGACGCCGGCCAGGGCCTGTGGGTCGGCAGTTCGGGCGGCCTGGAGCGGCGCATGCCGGACGGCGTCCTCCCCGACGGGCGCACGCCGCGCGGCTTCGGCGCGGCGCAAGGCATTCCCGCGGGCGAGATCAGCGTGCTGTACCAGGACGCCGAGCGCCAGGTGTGGGCCGGTTCGCACGACCACGGCCTGTTCCGCTGGCTGCCGGCGGCGAACCGCTTCGAGCAGCATCCGCACCGCATCACCGACAACTACAGCCTGGGCGACAACCAGGTATCGGCGCTATACGGCGACCACGTCGGCACCTTCTGGGTCGGCACCTGGTACGGCGGCGTGTCGCGCGCCGACATGGGCGGCGGCGGTTTCGCGCGCATCGTGCGCGGCGCCGACGTGCCGGCCGCGCTGGAAGAAAACAAGGTGCGCGGCATCGCCGCCGACGCCGCCGGCAAGCTGTGGCTGGCCACCAACGGCGGCCTGCACCGCTTCGACCAGGACAGCGGCCTCGAGACCACCTACCGGATGGCGCCGGCGGCGGCCGGGCTCACCGGCGACGCCATGGCCACCGCGGTCGCCATCGGCCACGACGGTGCGATCTGGGCCGGCGCCGCCAAGGGCCTGGCGCGCTTCGATCCGAAGAGCGGGCGCATGACGCGCCGCTCGCTCTCGGGCGACATCGACGCCAACTACGTGCGCAACCTGCTGGTCACGCGCGACGGCATGCTGTGGATCGCCACCCGCGGCGGCCTGCACCGGCTCGATCCGGACGGCGGCGCGCTGGTGACGTACCAGCACGACCCGGCGTCGAGCGCCAGCCTGTCCGACAACGTGGTGCGGCCGATGCTGGAAGACCGCAACGGCCGCCTGTGGATCGGTACCTTCGACGGCCTCGACCTGCTGGACCGCGCCACCGGCAAGTTCCGCCACTTCCACCACGACCCCAACGATCCGGCCAGCCTCAGCCACGACGAAGTGCACTACCTGCTGGAAGACCGCCACGGCACGCTGTGGGTCGGCACCGCGGTGGGCCTGAACCGCATGGTGATCGGTCCCAACGGCATGCCGCGCTTCCAGCGCTACACGCGGCGCGACGGCCTGGAAGACGACGCGGTCGCCGCCATGCTGGAAGACATGGACGGCTACATCTGGGTCAGCACCTCCAGCGGGTTGTCGCGCCTGGATCCCGCCAGCGGCGGCTGGCGCCACTACAATTCCGCCGACGGCACCACCGAGGGCGCCTATTTCGACGCCTCGGCCCTGCGCACCGCGGACGGCACCCTGTACTTCGGCGGCAACACCGGCATCACCGCCTTCAACCCGCGCGCGCTGCACGACAACCTGATCGCGCCGCGCGCCGTGATCACCGGCCTGCGCATCTTCGGCCAGCCGGTGGAACAGGCGCATCCGGGGCTGCTGTCGGGACCGATCGAGCGCGCCGCCGCGATCACGCTGCCGGCCGCGGATGCGGTGTTCTCGATCGAATTCTCGGCGCTGCACTTCGCCGCGCCGCAGCGCAACCGCTTCGCCTACCGCCTGGCCGGCTTCGACCAGGAATGGATCGAGGCCGACGCCGCCAAGCGCTTCGCCACCTACACCAACCTGGACCCCGGCACCTACGTGTTCCAGGTGCGCGCCGCCAACAAGGACCGCATCTGGAGCGACAGCGCGGCCACGCTGGAGATCACGATCCTGCCGCCGTACTGGAAGACCTGGTGGTTCCGCAGCCTGGGCGGCCTGCTGGCGCTCGGCGTCGGCTACGGCCTGTACCGCTACCGCGTGGACGAGCTGCGCCGCCAGAAGGAGCAGCTGGAACACCAGGTCGGCGCGCGCACCGAGGAAATCGAGCAGCAGAACCGCCAGCTGGAGCGCCAGACCGCGGAACTGCGCGAGCAGCAGCGCCAGGTGCGGCGCCGCACCGACGAACTGGCCCATGCCAACGGCGCCCTGCAGGAAAACGAGGAGCGCCTGTACCAGGCCAAGCGCCGCGCCGAGGACGCCACGCGCCAGAAGTCGGAATTCCTGGCCAACATGAGCCACGAGATGCGCACGCCGCTGGCCGGCGTGATCGGCATGCTCGGATTCGCGCTGCGCGACGGCCAGCTCAAGGATTCCACGCGCGAGCAGATCCTGCGCGGCCAGGCCAATGCCCAGTCGCTGCTGGCGATCATCAACGACCTGCTCGATTTTTCCAAGATCGAGGCCGGCAAGCTGACCATCGAGAACATCGACTTCGCGCTCGACGACACCATCGCGCAGGTGGTCACGCTGTTCGAGGAGCAAGCCGGGGCGCACAGCGTCGGCTTCACCGTGCACCTCGACCACGACTTGCCGCGCTACGTGGTGGGCGACCCGACCCGGCTGCGCCAGATCCTGGTCAACCTGGTCGGCAACGCCTTCAAGTTCACCCACAGCGGCACTGTCAGCGTGCGCGTCGAGCGCCGCCTGGAAGACCAGCAGGATGCGGCGCGCAGCAACATGATCCGCTTCTCGGTCGAGGACACCGGCATCGGCATCGACGCCGACGCGCTGCCGCGCCTGTTCCAGCAGTTCGAGCAGGCCGACGCCACCACCACGCGGCGCTACGGCGGCACCGGCCTCGGGCTGGCGATCTGCCGCCAGCTGGTCGAGCTGATGGACGGTACCATCGGCGCCGTCAGCACGCCGGGTCGGGGCAGCACCTTCAGCTTCGTGCTGCCCATGCCGGACGGGGTGCAGCCGCCGCTGGTCGAACTGCAGCCGCGCCAGCCGCACACCCACTGCCTGCGCGTGCTGTGCGCCGAGGATTACCCGACCAACCAGATCATCGTGCGCATGATGCTGGAAGAGCAGGGCCACCAGGTCGACGTGGTCGACAACGGCCGCCTGGCGGTGGCCGCCTGCGCGCGCACGCGCTACGACCTGGTCCTGATGGACGGGCGCATGCCGGACATGGACGGCGCCAGCGCCACCCGCCTGATCCGCGCCGGCGGCCCGCCCGAGGCGCCGGTGCTCGACCGCCACCTGATGATCGTGGCGCTGACCGCCAACGCCAGCGAGGAAGACCGCACGCGTTACCTGGCGTGCGGGATGGATGCCTTCCTCACCAAGCCGATCGACGAGGGCCAGCTGCATTTCCACCTGACCCGCGCCATCGAGCGCCAGCAGCAGCGCGGCATCGTGCTGGCCCCGATGCCGGCGCAGCCCGCCGCCGCACCCGGCCAGGGTGCGCCCAGCACCGCCGACCTCGACGCCATGTTCGGCGTGTTGACCGGACCGCCGCCGGCGGCGGTGGCGGCGGCGCAGAACGCCGGACGGCGCGCCGGCGACCTGCGCGGTCGCATGCGCAGCGCTTTCCTGTCCGACCTGCCGAGCCGCCGCGCCGAGCTGGAGGCGGCGCTGCAGGCGCCCGACCTGGAGGCCGCCGCACGCCTGCTGCACGGCATGCGCGGCAGCGCCGGCTACCTGGGCGAAACCGAGCTGCACGCCCTGTGCGGTGAGCTGGAACGCGCCGCCGACGGCGGCCGCCTCGACCTGCTGCGCGGCGGCATGCCGCACCTGCTGCTGTTGCTGGCGCGTTTCGAGGAAACCATGGCGTGAACGGCCGCACGGCGCAATCGTGCGCACGCCGGCGTGCTGCCAGGCGATCTGTATAATTTGCCGCAGAACAATATCCTCAGGGAGGCGCCGTGCAAGTCCTGATCATCGACGACGACGTGGTGTCGCGCATGGTACTGATGCACCTGGTCGATACGGCCGGCAGCGCCGACGGCGACTGCGGCGGCCTGGGTGCGGCCGGCAGCGTCGACTTCGACGTGCTGGAAGCCGAGGACGGCGAACAGGCCTGGCAACTGCTGCAGGCCGGCGCGCGTCCGGCCATGCTGTTCTGCGACCTGCGCATGCCGCGCCTGTCCGGCATGGAGCTGCTGGCCCGGATGCGCGCCGACGCGCGTTTCGCCAAGCTGCCCTTCGTACTGGTCTCGGCGGCCGCCGACAGCGCCACCATGGAACAGGCGATGGCGCTGGGCGCCGACGGCTACATCGTGAAACCCTTCGACAGCGCCAGGGTGTGCGCGCACCTGGCGCGCCTGGCGTTGCCGTCGGCGCGCGGGGAGGAGGGCGCCGCCGCCCTCGCCACCTTCGACGAGGAGCCGGGCGCCACCGCGCGCCGCCTGGGCATCGACGGCGCGCGCCTGCTGCTGTACCTGGGCGGCCTGCAGCGCCAGCTGGATGCGGCCGCCGCGGAACTCGCGCCGATGCTGGCGGACGGCCATGCCGGCGCCGTGTACGAGCGCCTGGCGCGCCTGGCCGAAGGATGCCGCATGCTGGGGCTGGACGGTGCCGCCGCGGGGCTGGCGGCACTGCAGGCGCGGCTGGCGCCGGGCACCGTGGAGATGAAGGCTGCAGCGGCCGATGCTGCGTCGAACGCTGTGGACGAGAGCACGCCGCAAGCGCTGTCCGCGGCGCTGGATGCGGCGCGCGCCGCCGTGCTGCGCCAGACCGTGGCGGCGCGCCGCTTGCCGGCCTGAGCCGCGCGGGGCGCGCGCGCCGTCAAGGCATCAGGCCGCCGCGCCGGCCGCCGACGGATGGCGGCGTGCGATGTCGGCGCCCGTGACCGGGGTGCCGAAATCGACCGTCCTGGCGGCGATGTCGTGGTAGGCGCCGACCAGGCCCATCTCGCCGCGCGCGACGCAGCCGCGCAGGAATTCGCTGCCGTCGATGATGTCGGCCAGCGAGTTCTGGATGTTCTGGCGCGTCACCCGTTCCAGCGCCGCCTTGTCGGGCGCGGCGCCGTGCGCACTGCCGCAGCCGCACTGCGCCACCGCGCGCCGGATCTTGCCGGTGATCGCCTCGACGCTGTGGGCATGCTCGTCCTGCAGCGCCAGGCCGACGGCGCCGCAGCTGGAGTGGCCCTTCACCACGATCAGCTTGGCGCCCAGCTTGTGCGCGATCTCCAGGCTGCCGATGATCTCGCGGCTGATCACGTTGCCGGCGATGCGGATCGTCAGCAGGTCGCCCAGGCCGGCGTCGAAGATGATTTCCGGCGAAGTGCGCGAGTCGATGCAGTTGACCACGACGGCCATCGGGTGCTGGCCGGTGGCGGTCGCATCCACCTGCTGTTCGTAGTACTTCTTGGTCCAGCGTCCGCTGCGGAAGCGTTCGTTACCGTCGCGCAGCAGTTGCAGGATTTCCGCAGGGCGCAGCTTGTTCTGCGTTTCCTTGTCGAGGGCGGGCACGAACTGGATCGGGTCCTGCATCTGGTACTTGTCGCGCAGGCCGATCACGTTCAGGCGCACGTTGCGTTCGGCGGCGCTGACGCGGAAATCCTCGATCGTTTCCAGCACGTCGTTGTCGATGTAGTCGGCGTTGCTGGCGTCGATCAGCACCTTGGCGCCGTCCGGCACTTCCCACAGGGCGGTCTTGATGGTGGCCTTGTTCAGGAACGAGACCTGGTTCGGCAACTCCATCTTGATGACGTCGCCGATGTGCAGGCGGTATTGCTCGATCGAGAACGGATTGCGGAAGTTGCTGCGCAACAGGAAGAACAGGCTGGCGGCCAGGCCGATCAGCACGCCCTTCAACAGGTCGGTGAACACGATCGCCAGGATGGTGATGATGAAGGGCGCGAATTGCGACCAGCCTTTCAGGTACATGTCGCGGAACAGCGAGGTCTTGGTCAGCTTGTAGCCGGTGACGATCAGGATCGCGGCCAGGGCCGACAGCGGAATCATGTTGATCAAGGGGCTCAGTGCCACCACGCTGACCAGCAGCAGGATGCCGTGCAGGACCGCGGAGACCTTGGTGCGGTTGTCGTTCTGGATATTGACCGAGCTGCGCACGATCACCGAGGTGACCGGCAGGCCGCCCAGGAAGCCGGCGCAGATGTTGCCCACGCCTTGCGCCAGCAGCTCGCGGTTGGGCGGCGTTTCGCGCTTGTGCGGATCGATCTTGTCGACCGCTTCGATGTTCAGCAGCGTTTCCAGCGACGCCACGATGGCGATGGTGAAGCCGACCATCCAGACGTCCGGATTGGCGAGATGGGCCAGGTCCGGCAGCTGCACGTAGGCGCCGAGATTGTTGGTATCGATCGGCGGGATGTCGACCAGGTGCGCCGGTTCGATCTGCAGCGCCGGGAAGAAATTGTTGAACGCCAGGTTCAGCAGGATGCCCATGGCGACCACGAACAGGGGCGCCGGCAGCAGCTTGACGTTTTTCAGCGGGGTGCGGTCCCAGTACAGCAGCACCAGCAGCGAGGCGGCGGTGATGACCACCGCGCCCGGCGTGATCATCGAGAACGCGTTGGCGATCACGGAAAAGGTGTTTTCGCCGTTGGCCTGCGCGAAGGAAGCGTCGTCGCCGTTGCTGTCGTAGCCGATGGCATGCGGGATCTGCTTGAGGATCAGCAGGATGCCGATCGCCGCCAGCAAGCCCTTGATGACGTTCGACGGCACGTAGTTGGCGATGAAGCCGGCGCGCATCAGGCCCATGGCCAGTTGCAGGAAGCCGGCGATGAGGACGGCCACCAGCAGGATGTCGAAGGCGCCGAGCTTGGTGATCGACGCCAGCACCACCGCCGCCAGGCCGGCCGCGGGGCCGCTAACGCTGGTCTGCGAGCCGCTGGCCATGCCGACCACGATGCCGCCGATAATGCCGGAAATAACGCCCGAAAACAAAGGCGCGCCCGATGCCAGGGCAATGCCGAGGCATAAAGGCAGGGCGACGAGAAATACGACGATACCTGCCGGCACATCGTATTTTAGGGTTTGTGTATTCATGTGGCCTCGCAAACAATTATGAATATGAATCGGCATGCACCCATCGTTTTCGAGCAATGGGAAAAAATGGAAACACGAAAATTACATCAGTTTGCTGACGGCTTGGGTCGATCCATTTCAGTGCATT
This sequence comes from Massilia forsythiae, assembly GCF_012849555.1. Lineage (NCBI taxonomy): Bacteria > Pseudomonadati > Pseudomonadota > Betaproteobacteria > Burkholderiales > Oxalobacteraceae > Massilia > Massilia forsythiae. Next base: position 229,828 of record NZ_CP051685.1, on the reverse strand, counting down.
TCACATGATTTAAGTTGCATCAACCGGGAAATGCACCGAAACGGCGCAGCACGACGATTCCTTCTCCGGGAATTCATCGGGGCAAAATATAACATGTGGATTCCGAGCATTTGTGCAGCGCGCAACAACTTGTTACATTACATTCTGTAATAAAAGGAGGGCTTAAATTACATTCTGTAATAAATGAATCTTTTTAAAAAAGAACGCGCAGAGTTTCTTAGAGAATACAAAAAGAAAAAAGAAAATGGATAAAATCATTCGGCCGGAATATGGATCGTTTTCCAGCGTCGCGAAAAAGAAAATGTGTCGTGCTGCAGGATGCACACATGGGCAGGAACGATGCCATTGGCGGACGATTGTGGTAGCGCCGGCCATCGGGTAGAATAGCCGGCTGCAACAGGGTGTGTCGCCATCGTACAATGGATAGTACAAGGTCCTCCTAAGACTTAGATGCAGGTTCGATTCCTGCTGGCGATACCATCCCCCGTTTTTCTCCCGCCTTTTCCGGCACGCACTGGCAGTGTTGTCGTGCCAGTCGGTACAATGCCCGCTTCATCGACCCTTTTGTCCGCCCGCCGACCGGCGCGCGGCGCTGCTCACGATCATGGCTGTCATCTCCCTTACATCTGCGCAATTGGCTTTCGGCCATGTCGCACTGCTCGACCACGCCGACTTTTCCCTGGAGGCCGGCGAACGCGTCGGCCTCATCGGCCGCAACGGCACCGGCAAGTCGTCGCTGCTGAAAATCATCTCCGGCCGTTCGCGCCTGGACGACGGGCTGCTGGTCATGCAGCAGGGCATCATCATCGCCTACGTCGAGCAGGAGCCGGTGTTCGACCCGGAGACGAGCGTGTTCGACGCGGTCGCCGCCGGCATGGGCGAACAGCAATCGATGCTGGCCGAGTACGAGGCGCTGACCGGCCAGTTCGGCCAGGGCAACGACGACGCGCTGATGGAGCGCATGCACGAACTGCAGGTCAAGCTCGACGCCACCGATGCCTGGAACCTCGGCAACAAGGTCGACACCACGCTGGATCGCCTGGGACTGAACGGCGAGGCGCGCATGGGCACGCTGTCGGGCGGCATGCAGAAGCGCGTGGCGCTGGCCGTGGCGCTGGTGTCCGGCCCCGACGTGCTGCTGCTGGACGAGCCGACCAACCACCTCGACTTCACCTCGATCCAGTGGCTGGAAGGCTTGCTGCGCGAATTCCGCGGCTCGGTGCTGTTCATCACCCACGACCGCCGCTTCCTCGACAACGTGGCCACCCGCATCATCGAGCTCGACCGCGGCCGTCTGCTGTCCTTCCCCGGCAACTTCAGCAAGTACCAGGAGCGCAAGCGCGAACTGCTGGCCAACGAGGAAATCGAGAACGCCAAATTCGACAAGGTGCTGGCCCAGGAAGAGGTCTGGATCCGCAAGGGCGTGCAGGCACGTCGCACCCGCGACGAGGGCCGCGTGCGGCGCCTGGAAGCCCTGCGCCTGGAGCGCTCGGCGCGGCGCGACCAGCAGGGACAGGTGCGACTCGACATCGGCACCGGCGAACGTTCCGGCAAGATCGTGGCGGAACTGGAAAACGTTTCCAAGAGCTATGGCGAGAAAGCCATCATCAAGGACTTCACCGGTACCGTGCTGCGCGGCGACAAGGTCGGCCTGATCGGCCCCAACGGCGCCGGCAAGACGACGCTGCTGAAAATCGTCCTGGGCGAAGAGACCGCCGACAGCGGCAAGGTCAAGCTGGGCACCAAATTGAACGTGGCCTACTTCGACCAGATGCGCGCCCAGCTGAACGAGGAAGCCACGCTGGCCGACACCATTTCTCCGGGCAGCGACTGGGTCGAGGTCAACGGCCAGCGCAAGCACGTGATGAGCTACCTGGGCGATTTCCTGTTCGCGCCGGAACGCGCGCGTTCGCCGGTGAAATCGCTCTCCGGCGGCGAGCGCAACCGCCTGTTGCTGGCGCGCCTGTTCGCCAAGCCGGCCAACTGCCTGGTGCTGGACGAACCGACCAACGACCTCGACATCGACACGCTGGAATTGCTGGAAGAGCTGCTGACCGAGTACGACGGCACCGTGTTCCTGGTCAGCCACGACCGCACCTTCCTGGACAACGTGGTGACCGAAGTGATCGTGTCCGAAGGGCAGGCCCGCTGGCGCGAATTCGTCGGCGGCTACAGCGATTGGGAACGCGTGAAGTCGAGCGCGCCTGTGCAGGTCGCCGCGCCGGCCGCGAAGGCGGGTGCGCCCGCGGCCAGGCCGGCCGAGGCCGCGCCCGCAGTCCAGGCCGCGCCGGCGAAGAAGGTCAAGCTCAGCTACAAGGACCAGCGCGAGCTGGAGGAATTGCCGCAGCAGATCGCCAGCCTCGAGGACGAGCAGTCGGCGATCAGCGCGCTGCTGAACGGTCCCGATTTCTACAAGACCAATCCGGCCGATGCGCGCAGGATCAATGCGCGCTATGCCGAAATCGACGAATTGCTGCTTGACGCGCTGGAACGCTGGGAAAAGCTGGAAGCGCGCGCCAGGGGCGAGTGACGAGCGCGCCACGTGCAATGAATGCAGGCCGGCGCCTGCCGATCAGGCCAAACTAGCGAGCACATGACCGAGCACAACACCGAGCAGCAGGACGAACGGAACCGCGCGCAAGACCGCCGCCAGGCTGCATCGTCATCGGCCGCCGCGCCTGCCGGCGCCGCCGGTGTACCGGCCGAGGCGCCGATGCTCAACCGCGCCGCCTGGCTGCGCATCCTGCCGTTCGCGGCCTACATGCTGTTCATCGTCATCGCCGACGCGCTGGAGCGGCTGGGCGTGGCGCCGGCCGCGCTGCGCTGGCTGTATCCCGTCAAGGTCGGGCTGGTGGCGCTGCTGCTGGCGCTGTTCTGGCGGCACTATCACGAACTCGGGACGGCGCGCCCGGCACTGCGCGCGGCACTGACCGCCATGGCCACCGGCATCGCCGTGCTGGTGCTGTGGGTCAGCCTGGACGCCGGCTGGATGACGGTGGGCTCGTCCCCCGGCTTCGATCCGCGCAATGGCGGCCGCATCGACTGGCTGCTGGTGGCGTTCCGCATCGCCGGCGCCGCGCTGGTCGTGCCCGTGATGGAAGAATTGTTCTGGCGTTCTTTCCTGATGCGTTGGGTCGTTGCGTCCGACTTTGAAACCGTTGCGCCATCTCAAATAACACTCAAGAGCTTCGCGATTACCATCGTTCTGTTCGGCTTCGAGCATAACCTTTGGCTTGCCGGCATCGTCGCGGGCGCTGCGTACAGCCTGCTGTACATGCGCCACCGTACGCTGTGGTCGCCGATCCTGGCGCATGCCGTCACCAACGGCCTGCTGGGCGCCTGGGTGGTCTGGACCGGCAACTGGTCGTACTGGTAAACCTGGCGGGCGCGTTCATCGGGCTCGTCGTGTCGCACTTCGAGAGGATGAACAACCATGCTGCCCGCCCGCCTGCGTCCTCTCGTGCCCGTCGTGTGCGCCGTCCTGGCGCTGCCGGCCGGCGCCATGCCCGGCGATACCCTGCAGGTGATCGGCAACCTGGCCTATGGCCACGACGACAATCTGCTGCGCGTGCCCGACAATCAGCCGGCTTTCGACAACACCCGTAGCGATTCGTGGTGGACGCGCGAAGGCGGTTTGATACTCGACAAAACATATAGCCGACAACGCATCTCTGTCGTGGCCAAGCTGTCCAAAACCAACTTCGACCATTTCAAGCAACTCGACTACGATGGCAAAGATGGGCAAGCAACCTGGTACTGGCAGCTCGGCAACCACCTGGAAGGCAAGATCGGCGCCACCTACCAGCAGGTGCTGGCGCCGTACACCGACTTCCGCAGCAACGAACGCAACCTGCGCAAGAACCGCAGCCAGTATGCGGAAGGCTACTGGCGCTTCCACCCGTCCTGGCGCGCGCGCGCCGGCGTCCAGCGCGACAAGTATATCTACGAGCTGTTCAGCCAGCGCTTCAACGACCGCACCGAGGACACGTCGGAACTGGAGCTCGGCTACATGGCGCGCAGCGACAGCATGGTCGGCCTGATGGTACGGCGGGTGCGGGGGCGCTATCCGTTCCCGCGCCCGGTCGGCCCGGTCGCCGTCAACGACAATTTCACCCAGGACGAGCTCAAGCTGCACGTGAACTGGCTGGCGAGCGGCGCCACCACGCTCGACGCGCTGGTCGGCAGCACGCGCCGGCGCCAGCCGTCGTTCGGCGAAGGCGCGACCAGCGGCGTGGCCGGCAAGGCCAAGGCCAGCTGGCAGCCGCACGGCAAGATGCGCTACGAAGCCGCCGTCTGGCGCGATTTCGCACCGCTGGAGAGCACCGTGGTGAGCTATACGCTGAACAAGGGCGCCAGCATCGGCGCCCAGTGGGATGCGAGCGCCAGGATCCGGGTGAACGCCGATGCCGTCGTCGAGCGCCGCGACTACAATCCGCGCCGCGGCTTCGGCGGCCTGGACGGCCTGCACGATGCCATCCGCACTGCCGGCGTGCGCGCCACCTGGTCGCCGCGCCTGACCGTGCAGGTGGCGGCCGGGTTCGCGCACCAGGCGCGCAGCGGCTCGGTCACGCTCGGCACCGGCAGCTTCACCTCGAACAGCGTGACCCTGTCTGCCAGCGCGCAGTTCTGACCCGCGGCCATGACCGTCAACGACATACCGCTGATCTCGTTCTTCCAGCGCGTGCTCGACCCGCTGATCGTGATGGGGACGCTGTACCTGTCGGCGCTGCTGTTCCACGAACCCTTTTCCGGCTACCTGCTGGTGCTGATGATCCTCGCCTTCTTCATCTCGTCGGCGGTGTACCAGCACATCGACCCGTACCGCACCTGGCGCAGCGGACGCATGTGGGCGTATGCGCGCGACACGCTGTTCGGCTGGTGCCTGACGATCGCGGTGCTGCTGTTCCTCGGCTCGTCCAGCGGCTTGCGCTATTACTACGACGAGCGCGTGGTGCTGGCCTGGTTCGTGGCGACGCCGGTGATCCTGCTGGCCAGCCACATCGCGGCGCGCACCTCCAGGCGCGCCAAGCCGGGCAAGGAAGTGCGCTCGGCGGTGGTGGTGGGCGCCAACGACGTCGGCGTCAAGTTCGCCGCCGTCTGCGAGCGCCACCCGAACCTGTTCATGTCGGTACGCGGCTTCTTCGACGACCGCGCCCAGGATCGCTATCCCGCCGGCATGCTGCATCCGGTGCTGGGCAAGACCGCCGCCCTGGCGCAGTACGTGCGCGAGCACGGCATCAAGATGATCTTCATCAGCCAGCCGCTGTCGGCCCAGCCGCGCGTGCGCCGGCTGATCGACGAGCTGCAGGACACCACGGCCTCGGTGTATTTCCTGCCCGACGTCTACATCTTCGACCTGATGCAGGCGCGTTTCGACAATGTCGGCGGCATGCCGGTGATCGCCATCTGCGAAACCCCGTTCATGGGCTTGAACAGCACCATCAAGCGCGCTTCCGACATCGTGCTGGGCGGCGCCATCCTGCTGCTGCTGGCGCCGCTGATGGCGGCGATCGCCGTCGCCGTCCGGCTCAGTTCGCCGGGACCGGTGATCTTCCGCCAGCGCCGCTACGGCCTGTACGGCGAAGAGATCATCGTCTACAAGTTCCGCTCGATGAAGGTGATGGAGAACGGCAGCGCCGTGCCGCAGGCGCAGCGCAACGACGGCCGCGTCACCGCCGTCGGCGGCTTCCTGCGCCGCACCTCGCTGGACGAACTGCCGCAGTTCGTCAACGTGCTGCAGGGGCGGATGAGCATCGTCGGGCCGCGTCCGCATGCGGTGGCGCACAACGAGCAGTACCGCAAGCTGATCAAGGGCTACATGCTGCGCCACAAGGTCAAGCCCGGCATCACCGGCTGGGCCCAGGTAAACGGCATGCGCGGCGAAACGGCCACGCTCGACAAGATGGAAGCGCGCATCCACTACGACCTGGATTACCTGCGCAACTGGTCGCTGTGGCTGGATCTGTGGATCATTTTGAAGACCGTGAAAGTCGTGCTGGTACGGGAGAACGCGTTTTAGCCGCGCCGGTGACGGCGCGTCCGATGTGGCAAATGAAAATAGCCAGATAGTAATAGCTCACTAGAACTATTACGACGCGGAATTTGATAGGCAACAAGCCGAGCGCAGATCGCGCTTAAACAAGGCTTAAATGGCACGCTTGCCACCGGATTTGCGCTTGCGGGGATGGCGGCGCTGCGTAAAATTATTGCTTATGTTGCAATAAATCCAGGCCGTGGCGTGCTTGCCCGGCGATCCGAAAGTGGGAGACCATGAAAAAAGCGCTGATCACCGGAGTGACGGGTCAGGACGGTTCCTACCTGGCCGAACTGCTGCTCGCCAAGGGCTACGAGGTGCATGGGATCAAGCGGCGCGCCTCGCTGTTCAACACCGGCCGCATCGACCACATCTACCAGGATCCGCACGTCGAGGACAGCCGTTTGTTCCTGCACTACGGCGACCTGTCCGACACGTCGAACCTGACCCGCATCATGCAGGAAGTGCGGCCGGACGAGGTCTACAACCTGGGCGCCATGAGCCACGTCGCGGTCTCGTTCGAGGAGCCCGAATACACCGCCGACGTCGACGCCCTCGGCACCCTGCGCCTGCTGGAAGCGATCCGTTTTCTGGGGCTGGAACGCACGACCCGCTTCTACCAGGCATCGACCTCGGAACTGTACGGCCTGGTGCGCGAGACGCCGCAGTGCGAAACCACGCCGTTCTATCCGCGCAGCCCGTACGCGGTGGCCAAGTTGTATGCCTACTGGATCACCGTCAATTACCGTGAAGCCTATGGGATGTATGCCTGCAACGGCATCCTGTTCAACCACGAATCGCCGCGCCGCGGCGAGACCTTCGTCACGCGCAAGATCACGCGCGCGCTGGCCAATATCGCCCAGGGGTTGGAGCAGCAACTATTCCTCGGCAACCTGGATGCCTTGCGCGACTGGGGCCACGCGCGCGACTACGTGGAAATGCAATGGCTGATGCTGCAGCAGGACGTGGCCGAGGACTACGTGATCGCGACCGGCCGCCAGCACAGCGTGCGCAGCTTCGTCGAACTGGCCGCGCGCGAGCTGGGCATCGTCCTCGCCTGGCAGGGAGAAGGCGTGCACGAGCGCGGCGTGGCGGCGGCGGTGACGGGCGACAAGGCGCCGGCGGTGGTGGCCGGCCAGCCGATCGTCGCCATCGATCCGCACTATTTCCGCCCGACCGAGGTCGAAACGCTGTTGGGTGATCCGGGCAAGGCGCGCAACCGGCTGGGATGGGAGCCGCGCACCGGTTTCGAAGCGATGGTGCAGGAGATGGTGGCGCACGACCTCGATACGGCGCGCCGCCACAAACTGCTGGCCTCGCATGGTTACAACGTTGCAATTTCCTTGGAGTGAACGTTGAATACGCAACCCCGCATCTATGTCGCCGGCCATCAGGGATTGGTCGGCTCGGCCATCGTGCGCACCCTGCGCGCGCGCGGCCATACCGGCATCGTCACGCGCAGCCACGCCGAACTGAAACTCACCGACCAGGCGCGCGTACGCGACTTCTTCCGCAGCGAACGCATCGACCAGGTCTACCTGGCGGCGGCCAGGGTCGGCGGCATCCACGCCAACAATACCTATCCGGCGGAATTTATATACGACAACATGATGGTACAGGCCAACGTCGTGCACGAAGCCTGGCGCAGCGGCGTGCAGAAACTGCTGTTCCTCGGTTCGTCCTGCATCTATCCGCGCCTGGCGCCGCAGCCGATCCGCGAGCAGGACCTGATGGGCGGCATGCTGGAGCCGACCAACGAACCGTATGCCATGGCCAAGATCGCCGGCATCAAGCTGTGCGAAAGCTATAACCGCCAGTACGGCACCGATTACCGCAGCGTGATGCCGACCAACCTGTACGGGCCGGGCGACAACTATCACCCGGAAAACAGCCACGTGATCCCGGCCCTGGTGCGGCGCTTCCACGAAGCCCGCCTCGCGGACGCGCCCGAAGTCGTGATCTGGGGCAGCGGCAAGCCGATGCGCGAATTCCTCTACGTCGACGACATGGCCGCCGCCAGCGTGCACGTGATGAACCTGGACCGCGCCAGCTATGCCGCGCATACCGATCCCATGCATTCGCACATCAACGTCGGCACCGGCGAGGACGTCACCATCGCCGACCTGGCGCGCCTGGTGGGCGAGGTGGTCGGCTACCGCGGCCGCATCGGCTTCGATACCAGCAAGCCGGACGGCACGCCGCGCAAGCTGCTCGACGTGTCCAAGCTGAAACGGCTCGGCTGGCAGGCCAGCACGCCCTTGCCGGAAGGCTTGCGACGTGCCTACGCCGCTTTCCTGCAGGTGGAAGACAAGCGGCTGGACAGCGGGCGCAAGCGCGCCGCCGCCTGAGCCCGCATCCATCATCCATCGTCGAAGGAAGCATCTTGAACAATCATCATCCGGCCGCCATGAACACCTCTTCCGCTTTCCTTGCATCCAGGAGCGCGCTGTGCGGCGCCCTGGTCCTGGCGCTGGCCACCCTGGGCGCGTGCGGCAACAAGGCTGCGGAAAAGAAGCCGGGACAGGCGCTCGCCAGCGTCAACGGCGAAGAGGTCACGGTCTTGCAGCTCAACGAGGAAATGCAGCGCGCCGGCGTGGCGCCGGCCCAGCAGGACGCGGCCAGCAAGCAATTGCTGCAGGTATTGATCGACCGCCAGCTGCTGCAGGAAGCGGCGGCGCGCGAAAGCCTGGACCGCGATCCCAAGGTGATGCAGGCGATCGACCGCGCGCGCGCTGATCATCGCCCAGGCCTACCTGCAGAAGCGCATCGGCAACGTGGCGCGTCCGACGCCGGGCGAGGTCGAGGAATACTTCAACAAGCATCCGGAATTGTTTGCCAACCGCAAGCAGTTCAGCATGAATGAACTCGTGATCGCCGCCGCCGACCTGACTCCCGACCTGCGCAACGCGGCCGACGGCGCCAGGTCGCTGGAAGAAGTCGCGGTCTGGCTGGACGCCCACAAGATCAAGTATGGCCGCAACCAGGTCACGCGCTCGACCACCGACGTGCCGCCGGCGATGGCTTCCAGGCTGCTGGGCATGCCGAAGGGCCAGTTGTTCGTCGTGAAGGACGGTGCGCGCGCCATGTTCATCGCGGTGGCCGACGTGAAGGAGGCGCCGGTGGGCTTGCCGGTCGCCGGCGCGCAGATCGAGCAATTCCTGATGAAAAAGAAGAACCAGGAACTGGCGTCGGCCGAGCTGCAGCGCCTGCGCGGCAACGCCAGGATCGAGTACCTGAACAAGTCCCTGGCGCCGGATGCGAAGGCAGGTGCGCCTGCCGGCGCCGGCGCCGCGGCAGGCGCACCTGCCGGCGCGGCCGCCGGTGCGGAAGCGGGCGTGGGCTCGCCGTCCGCGGCGGCGGCCCTGCCGGCCGTATCCGACAGCGTTGCCGACAAGGCGGCGCTGGACCGCGGCGTCGCCGGTCTCAAGTAAGGCAGGCGAAACCGGCGCCGATGGTTTGATGAACCTGCAATGACGAACCGCAAGGAGCGAACATGAAACGATTCATGCACTGGATGATCGCGGCGAGCCTGGCCTGCGCCGCCGGCATGGGGCTGGCCGCCGACGTGCTGCTCGGCCCCGGCGACGTGGTCAAGGCGTCGGTCTACGGCAGCCCCGACCTGGCGACCGAGACGCGGGTATCGGAAAGCGGCGCCATGACCTTTCCGCTGCTGGGGGAAGTGCAGGTCGGCGGCCTGAGCACGCAGCAGGCCGAGAAGAAGATCGGCGGCTTGCTGGAAAAGGGCGGCTACCTCAGGAAGGCGCAGGTCAACCTGCTGGTGACCACGCTGGCCAGCCAGCAAGTGTCGGTGCTGGGCCAGGTCAACCGGCCCGGCCGCTATCCGGTGGAAGGCAAGCGCAAGGTGCTGGATCTGCTGGCGCTGGCGGGCGGTATCGGCCCCGAGGGCGGCGACATGGTCAGCCTGGTGCGCAACCGCGACGGCGCCGTGACGCGCGAAACCATCGACGTGGTCGACATGGTCCGCAAGGGCGAGCTGAACCGCGACTACGAGGTGGCCGGGGGCGACGTCATCTTCGTCGAGCGGGCGCCGCGCGCCTACATCACCGGCGAAGTGCAGCGCCCGGGCCCGTTCCGCATCGAACGGGCAATGACGGTGCAGCAGGCGCTGTCGGCCGGCGGCGGCCTGACCATGCGCGGCACCGAACGCGGCTTGCGGGTCACGCGGCGCGATGCGGCCGGTGTGGCGCGCACGATCGAGGTCAAGCGCGACGACCTGGTGCAGATCGACGACGTCATCACCGTGCGCGAAAGCTGGTTCTGAGTGAAAGGTCCGCCATGAACGTCCACCAATTCCTGCTGATCCTGCTTGCACGTAAAAAGATCATCCTGGCGACCCTGCTGGTCACGGTCGCACTGGCGCTCGGGTTCAGCCTGGTGCAGTCGAAGACCTACAAGGCGACCGCCTCGGTGCTGTTGAACTACAAGGGGGTCGACCCCTTGACCGGGCTGACCATGCCTGGGCAACTGTTGCCGGGCTATATGGCGACGCAGATCGACATCATCAGCAGCAAGAACGTGGCCCTGCGCGTGGTCGATGCGCTGCGCCTGGCCGGCAGCCCGGCCGTGATCCAGCAGTTCAACGACGCCACCGAAGGCAAGGGCACGGTGCGCGACTGGCTGGCCGACCTGTTGCAGAAGAAGCTCGAGATCGTGCCGGCGCGCGAGTCGTCGGTGGTCGAGATCAGCTTCAAGGGCAGCGATCCGACGTTCGCCGCCGCGGTCGCGAACGCCTTTGCCGACGAATACCAGAAGATCACGGTCCAGCTCAAGACCGAGCCTGCCAAGAAGGCCTCGTCGTATTTCAACGAGCAGACGCGGCAGTTGCGCGACAACCTGGAAGCGGCGCAGGCGCGCCTGTCCAAGTACCAGCAGGAAAAGGGCATCGTCAGCCTCGACAACAACCGGGTCGACGTGGAGCTGTCGCGCCTGAACGACCTGTCGGCGCAACTGGTGGCGGCGCAGACCGCCGCGCTCGAGGCGAATTCGCGCCAGGCCGCCGCCGGCAGCTCGGCGCTGACCTCGCCGGACGTCGCCAACAATGCGCTGATCCAGACCATGCGCGCCAACCTGTCGGTGGCGGAAGGCAAGTTCGCCGACACGGCGCAGCGCTATGGACGCAATCACCCGCAGTATCTGGCCGCCAAGGCCGAGCTCGACAAGGTGCGCGCCGAACTGGCCGCCGCCACAGGCACCGTGTCGCGCAGCGTCGGCGCCAACGCCCAGGTGCTGCGCCAGCGCGAGGCGGAGCTGCGCGACGCGGTGGCGCAGCAAAAGACCAAGGTGCTGGCGCTGAACCGCGCGCGCGACGAGCAGGGCGTGCTACTGAAGGACCTGGACAGCGCCCAGCACGCCTTCGACGCCGCGTCCCAGCGCTTTTCGCAGACCCGCATCGAAGCCCTGTCCGAACAGTCGGACATCTCGCTGCTGAACCCGGCCGTGGCGCCGACCGAGCCGTCCGGGCCGCGCGTGCTGCTCAACAGCCTGGTGGCGATATTGGCCGGCACCATCCTGGGCGTCGGACTGGCGCTGCTGCTGGAATTGCTGAACCGCCCGGTGCGCTCGGCGGACGACATCAAGGACATGCTCGGCATCCCGGTGCTCGGCACCATCGAATGGCAGCCGGCGGATGCACGGCGGCGCGGCATCCGCGCCCTGATCGCGCCGCGCCGTCCGCTGCGCCTGAACTGAACCCTGGAACCCAGACATGAATTCACCGATCCTCAACGCCGTGGCCGCCGACCAGGTGGCCGAACACGCCGCCGAAACGAACCCGGCCTCCAGCATGGGCGCGCTGCTGCTGGAGGCCGGCAAGCTCAGGCCGGAAGACGTCGAGCGCGTGCTGCGCCTGCAGAAGGAAAGCGGGATCCGCTTCGGCGAAGCCGCGGTCCGGCTCGGCCTCGTTGGCGAGGAAGACATCCGGCAGATGCTGGCGCGCCAGTTTTCCTACCCGTACCTGCGCAAGGGCCAGGGCGGCCTGTCGCCGCGCCTGGCGGCCGCCTACGAGCCGTTCTCGCCGCAGGTCGAAGCGCTGCGCGCGATCCGCAGCCAGCTGATGCTGCGCTGGTTCGCCCGCGGCCGGCGTGCGCTGGCGGTGGTCGGCATCGACCCGGAAGACGGCGCCGCCCTGTTCGCGGCCAACCTGGCGATCGTATTCGCGCAGCTGGGCGAGCAGACCCTGCTGGTGGACGCCAACCTGCGCGCGCCGCGCCAGCAGGAAGCGTTCGCCCTCAAGCCGTGCCAGGGGCTGTCCGACCTGCTGGCCGGGCGCGCCGGCCTCGACGTGGTGGCGCGGGTGCCGGCCTTTGCCGAGCTGTCGGTCATGCCGGCCGGCACGCTGCCGCCCAACCCGCAGGAATTGCTGGCCCGCGACGCTTTCCGGGGACTGCATGCCCAGCTGGAAAGCCGCTACGACGTCGTGCTGTACGACGTGCCGCCGTTCGAGTCCGGCGTCGACGCCATCGCGGTGGCGGGCCGCGCCGGCGGCGCGCTGCTGGTCACGCGCAAGCACCATACCCGGATCGCGCACGTCGGCCGCGCCGCCGAACAGCTGGCCGACGCCGGCTGCGACATCCTCGGTTCCGTGGTGATGGAGTTCTGAATGGATACCGGCCTGCATTCCCGGTCGCAGCACATGGCGGACCTGCGCGCCGGTTTGCGCGCCGCCCTGCCCGAATGGTGGCCCGTGCTGGCCGGGCTGGCACTGCTGTTCGCGCCGACCTTCTACAGCCTGTTCACCGGCGCCTGGATCGGCGAAGAGCAGGGCCACGGCCCGATCATCTTCGGGCTGGCCCTGTGGCTGGCCTGGCGCAAGTGGCCGCAGGTGCTGGCCGCCACCGCGCCGCCGCGCGCCGCCGCGGCCGGCTGGCCGGTGCTGGCGCTGGGCCTGGCCTGCCACCTGCTGGGGCGCTCGCAGAAGATCCTGATGCTGGAAATCCTGTCGATCATCCTGGTGGCGGCGGCGGTGCTGCTGGTCAAGCGCGGCGCGCCGGCGCTGCGGGTGCTGTGGTTCCCGTTCTTCTTCATGTTGTTCATGGTGCCGCTGCCGAGCGAATTCGTGGCGGCGGTGACCATGCCGATGAAGATGGCGGTGTCCTGGGCCACCGAGCACATCCTGTGGGCCTGCGGCTATCCGATCAGCCGCTCCGGCGTGATCCTGCAGATCGGCCAGTACCAGCTGCTGGTGGCCGACGCCTGCGCCGGCCTGCAGACCCTGCTGACGCTGGAGGCGCTCGGCCTGTTCTACCTGAACCTGATGCGCCACCCGTCGGCGTTCCGCAACATCGGCCTGGCGCTCTTCATCATCCCGATCTCGTTCTCGGCCAACGTGATCCGCGTGATCGTGCTGACCCTGATCACCTACCATTTCGGCGACGCTGCCGGGCAGGGCTTCCTGCACGGCTTCGCCGGCATGGTGCTGTTCCTGACGGCGCTGGTCCTGATCCTGTCGGTCGATTCGGCGCTGCAATGGACCAGCCGGCGCCGGGACGGGCGTGCTGTCCCGGCGCCCGTCGAGGAGGTCGCATGAACGGCAAATTCGTCGCCAGCGTGGTGCTGGGCGCAGCCATGGCCGTCACGTCGGCCCTGACCGGTGCGCTGACGCCGACCCGGAAGGTGGCCGCGTCCCAGGAAAGCTTCAGCCTGGAACGGATGATCCCGAAGCGCTTCGGCGGCTGGAACGTCGACGACAGCATGGTGCCGCTGACCCCCGACGCGACCCAGAAGGAATTGATCGAGGCGCTGTACGACCAGACCCTGGCGCGCACCTACGTCAACGCCGCCGGCCAGCGCGTGATGCTGTCGATCGCCTACGGCAACGACCAGAGCAAGCAGTTGCAGCTGCACCTGCCGGAGGTGTGCTACGCGGCCCAGGGCTTCGACATGCTGGCCGACCGCAAGGGCGAACTGGGCACCCGTTTCGGACGACTGCCGGTCAAGCGCCTGGTGGCGCGCCAGAACGCCCGCAACGAGCCGATCACCTACTGGGTGACGGTGGGCGACAAGGCGGTCAGTTCCGGCCTCGGCCAGAAGATGCAGCGCTTCCTGGTCAACCTGAGCGGCAAGATACCGGACGGCATGCTGGTGCGCGTGTCCACCATCGAGGCCGACGCCGGCAATGCCTACAAGGTGCAGGACCGCTTCGTCAACCAGATGCTGGATGCGCTGCCGGCGCGCGACCGTGCGCGCCTGATGGGCGCCGCCGGCGGCCACGGCTAGTCGCGCAGCGGACCTCGCCATGCAGAACTTCCTGGTTGTCCTGTATACCTCGCTGCCCTTCGCCATCGCCGCCTTGCTGGCCGTGCTGGCGGTGATCGGCATGGGCGTGGGCATGGTGCGGCCGTGCTGGCTCGCCTATGTCTACATGACGGTATTCTTCTTCAAGAATTCCACCAGTTACGGCTCGCTGGCGGCCGCCGATCCCGGCATCTACAGCCGCGGCTCGGGCGTGCTGCTGTTCCCGCTGCTGCTGTGGTGCATGCTCGGCGCCTGGATCTGCGCCCGCGTCGCCGGCGGTTTCCGCCGTCAGCCGGCGCCGCCCTGCAGCCTGCGTCCCTGGTTCCTGGCCTGGGCGCTGATGCTGGGCGGGCACGTGGCGGTCGCATCCTTCGCCAACGTGACGCTGGCGCAAGCGCTGGCGCCGTCCGGCTTTTCCAACATCGTCTGGATGGCGCCGCTGGTTTCGCTGCTGTTGTTGTCGTTCCGCACCCGCGCGGACGCGATCGCGCTGTCGCGCTTCATCCTGCTGGCCGGACTCGGCCGCGCCCTGTTCGGGCTGGCGCGCTGGGCGGTCCTGGGCGGCGACCCGAACAACGTGTATGCGAACATGAATGCGATCAAGATCAAGCTGACGTTTTTCGACATCAACGACAGCCTGTTGTGCACGCTCGCATTCGCCATCGCCGCGGTCAACCTGTTCCAGATGGTCAAGGCCAGGCGTGCGACGTTCTGGATCGTGGTCGACTGGGCCACGCTGCTTGCCGGCGCCGCCTGCATCGTGCTGTCCTACCGCCGCAGCGCCTGGATCGGTTTCGTGCTGGCCTTCCTCGTCGTCATGATGCGTTTCCCGCTGCGCCGCCGCCTGCAGTTGCTGGCCGCCGGGATGCCGCTGATGGGCGCCGGCCTGCTGCTCGCGGCTTGGCGCCGCCTGGGGCAGACCCAGGGCGCCGGCGGCTGGTCCGGCCTGTTCTACGACATGGAATCGCACCGTTTCGGCGCCGAGAGCGAGCGTGTGCTGGAATTGAAGTACGCGCTGGCCGACTTCGTCGTCCATCCGTTCACCGGCATCGGCGCCTGGGGCCGCTATGCCGGCTACCAGCACATTTCCTGGCAAACCGGACAGGATGGCGGCCTGTTCCTGCACAGCGGCGTGCTGCACATCGCCCTCAAGGCCGGCCTGCCGGGGCTGATCCTGCTGGGCGGCACCATCTGGGCCTTCTGCGCGCTGGCGCGGCAGGCACTGCGCACGCTGCCGCCGGAACTGCTGGGACTGGCCACCGCGGGCGCCGCCGGCCTGGCCTTCATGCTGCCCGACCTGCTGGTCGGCACGCCGTTCCCGCAGGTGCGCACCACGCAGATGCTGGCCATCTGCCTGGCGCTGCCCTACGTGGCGATGGCGGTGTGCCGGCAAGCGGCGGCCATGCAGCCGGGGGCGCATCCGCCGCCGCATTCGCTTGCGCGCAGGGCTGTGCAGGCGGGCGCGCCGGCGGCGCCGGCAAAGCCGGATACGGCGTCCACCCACCCATGAACCTGAGCCTGTTTCGCAACGCCCTGGCCAACCTGCTCGGCGCGGTCGTCCCCGCCGTGGTGGCGCTGGGCACGGTGCCGCTGGTGGTCAAGGGCCTGGGAGACGCCGGCTACGGCCTGTACTCGCTGGTGACGGCCATCGTCGGCTATTTCGCCGTGCTCGACATCAACGTCACCGCCGGCTCGGTGAAATATATCGCCGAATTCAACGCCCGCCAGGACCGCGAGCGCATCAACCAGACCGTGTGCTTTGGCCTGTCCGTGTATGCCGTGCTGGGGCTGCTCGGCGCGCTCGGCCTGGCCTGCGGCGCCGGCTTCCTCGTCACGCGGGTGTTTTCGGTCCCGGCCGCGCTGCAAGCGGAAGCGGTGGACACGCTGCGCCTGGCGGCGCTCGGTTTCTTCGTCGGCCAGCTGCTGAGCTACCTGCAGAGCATTCCGCAGTCGCTGATGCGCTACGACATCGCCAGCCGCATCGAGATGCTGTTCGGCACCGGCGTGCCGCTGTTGACCGTCGGCGTGCTGCTGCTCGGCCATGGCCTGTTCGACGTCATCTTGCTGCGCGTGGTTGCCAGCACCGTCCACGCCGGCGTGTTGTGGCATTCGGTGCGCAAATTATTGCCGGGACTGGCCTGGCGCCGGCCGGGTGCGGCGATCCGGCGCGAACTGCTGGGCTTTTCCGCGTATTCCTTTCTCAGCCGCTTCGCCACGCTGTCGTACGCGTACGCCGACAAACTCATCATCGGCGCGCTGGCCGGGGTCACCGCCCTGGCTTACTTCACGGTGGCCTCGACGCTGGCCAATCGCATCCTGGGCCTGACCTACCGCTTGTCCGGGGTGCTGTTCCCGGCCGCCAGCGCGCTGGCGGCGCGCGGCGAGCTGGAACGGCTGCGCCGGCTGTACCTGAAGGCGAACCGGTATATCGTGTTCATCAACGCCTCGGTGCTGGTACTGGTGGCGGTCTTTTCCTACGAGATTTTGTTCTACTGGATGGACGCGCGCTTCGCCCGCGCCGGCCAGGTGGTGCTGGCCGTGATGACATTGTCGCAATTCATCGATTCGCTCACCAGCCTGCCGTCCCTGGTCAACGACGGCATGGGACATCCGCGTTATTCCGGCATGTTCGCGCTCGTGCGCGCCGTGCTCGGCCTGCTGGTGGTGTATCTTGGCGTGGCGGGCTGGGGGATCGCCGGCGCCGCCTGGGGACACCTGGCGGCGTCGCTGCTGCTGACCTGCGCCTTCCTGGTGGCCGTGCACGGGCGCACGGTGCCGGCCACGCTCGGCGACCTGGCGCGCCAGTCTTATCTGCCGAGCGTGCTGGGGGTCGGCGCCGTGGCCATCGCCGCCGGGTTCGCCAGGCAAATGGCCGGCGGCGCGCCGCTGGCGCTGCTGGCGCTGGTACTGGCGACGGCGGCGGCGCTGGGCGTGCATGGCGCACTCTGCGTACTCGAACCGGACGACAAGGCAATGCTGCGCACGCGGCTCGCGGGATTAGTGAAAGGGATATTGTCGGTGAGGAAATCGGTTTGAAGATCCTGATGGTTTCGGAAGATTTGCCGGGCGCCCAGATCGGTGGTCTTGGCAAGCATGTGGTCACCTTGTCGAATGCGCTGCTCGAGTCGGGACATCGGGTCGACATCCTGGGGCGCAGCGACCGCCATCACGCGGGCAGCGCCGGCGAGATCGGTTTCAGGGGCAGGGTATTGCCCGGCTTCGATTTTTCGCGTCCCGGCTGGAAGGAATCGCAGCTGGGCTTTTTCAATCCGGTCAAGCGGCCCTGGTTCGCGCGCAGCATCGCGCGCGCGCTGATGAAGGAGGCCGCCAACTACGACGTGGTGCATTACCACGGCCATCTGCCGATGGCCGGGCGCTACGTGCCGCAGGACGTGAACTTCGTCCAGACCCGCCACGACCAGGGCAGCGAATGCGTGATCCACCTGCGCTTCAAGGAAGACCACGTGTGCACCGCGCTCGACGCGCGCGACTGCGCCGCCTGCATCCACCCGACCCCGAACACGCTGCGCCGCTCGGTGTCCGGCATGGCGGTGCGGCGCTACCGCGCCGAGACCGCGCATTCGTTCGCGCGCCACAAGACCATCTTCGTATCCGACTTCCTGCGCCGCGCCTTTTTGCGCGCGGTGCCGGACGCCGACCTGTCGCGCGCGCGCGTGATCCACAATTTCATCCGCTATCCCTACCTGCTGGAACGCGCCGTGCGCGCCGACCAGGTGCGCGCCGGGGAAGTCCTGCTGGTCGGACGCATCGACGCTGGCAAGGGCTTCGGCGAATTCCTGGCGCAGGTGCAGGGCTGGCTGCCGGCGCATGCGCGCGTCAGCATCATCGGCGACGGCCCGCTGCGCAAGACCCTGGAAGGCCGCTACGCCGGTCCGCAGGTGCGCTTCCTGGGCTGGCTGCCCTACGACGAGGTGATCCGCATGTCGGCGCAATCGCACCTGCTGGTGATTCCCTCGGTGTGGGAAGAGCCGTGCGGTACCACGGTGCTGGAGGCGCTGGCGCTCGGCAAGCAATGCCTGGCGCTGGCACGCGGCGGCACCCCGGAACTGGCGGCCTACCAGTACTACGACGGCCAGTTGCAACTGGCGCAAACCATGCCGCGCCTGGTAGAGCGCCTGATCGACGGCCTGGGCAAGGCGCCACTGACGGTGCCCTTGCCGCCATCCTTCCCGATGGACGTGTTCCAGGCGATCCCGCGCATACTCGATTTCTACCGGGAGTAGGCCGGGCAGGTCGAAGCGGCCAGGGCAGGGCGGGCAGGTGCAGGGCGGCAGATGAGTGGCAGATGAGCGGCAGCAAGCGGGCGACGAGGCATCCAACCAGCAAGCGAGCACATGCGATGACAGCCGATACCAAGCAGCAAGCCGGCCGCAAGCCGGCCTTTTCCATCGTTACCTGCACCTGGAACAGCGCCGCCACCCTGGCCGACACCCTGGCCTCGGTACAGCGCCAGACCTGGCCCGAGGTCGAGCACATCTTCGTCGACGGCGGCTCGACCGACGCCACGCTCGACATGATCGCCGCCTATCCGGGCCGCAAGCGCCTGCTGCGCGACGTCGGCGGCGGCATCAGCCGCGCCATGAACCAGGGCATCGAGGCGGCCAGCGGCGACTACGTGGCGCACCTGCATTCGGACGATTACTATGCCGGCGACGACGTGCTGGCCACGGTGGCCGAGCGCTTCGACGCGGAGCGGGTCGACTGGGTGTTCGGCAGCGTGCAGGTGCTCAAGGACGGCGAATTGATCCCGCCGTACCGGATGCTGCCGTTCAGCTACCGGTCCTATGCCGCGGGGCGCGCGGCGGTGCCGCATCCGGCCGTGTTCATCCGCCGCAGCATGTTCGCGCGGGTCGGCATGTTCGACGAAACCTTGAAATATGCAATGGACATCGACCTGTGGCTGCGCCTGGGACGCGTCGCCCGTCCGGCCACGCTGGACCGGCCGTTGACCGTATTCCGCGACCATGCCGGCAGCGTTTCATCGAGCAACAGGATCAAGGCGCGCCAGGAAGAATTCCAGGTGCGCAAGCGCTACATGGCGCAGGCGCCGCTGGCGTTCGGCATCTATTGCCTGCGCTACGCGAAGCGCATGCGCGGCCTGCGCGCGCAGGCGGCGCCGGCCCGCTGAGCGGCGATGCGCCGCTGCCGGCGCCCCGGACGCATCCGGCCGGCCGAGGCCGCGCTGTGCCAGTCCGGCCTTCGCATGGCGATCGAGCGTCCCTGGCGGGCTGCCTTCGCAGGCAGCCGCCATGTCCTTGCCGGTCCCATGTGCACTAAGAACCTATCTCAGTAGGCAGGGGGAAGCTAATGGCGACATGCGCGTCCGCGATGCATGGCAAGCAGGGGCAAGGCGCGAGGACGCCGCATGGCGAGCCATGCAAGGACGAGCAACGCAGCGCCTGTTTGTCAGGCGCGCCAGTAGCGACTCCGGACTACTGAGATAGGTTCTAAGTTGCCACTTCGTCCAGCGAGTTTGCAGACAGTCTTTTCAGACAAAAATTGAACTTTAATGAACAGGAAAAATCGATGTTATCGAGCTAATCTTGAACACATCAACATGTTGCGATGGGGTCGAAAATCGTTGATTTTTAAGGGAAATTTTTCCGCAAATCAATTTTTGTGCTGTACTATAAATCCGTCACGCATAGCGCTTGTCACCCTTCGCTGGAGCGCTTCGACGGATGTCTTGCCCGCTGTCCCGCTGCCGGGTTGTTCGTGGAAGTCCAGCCAAACCTCTCGGAGCATCAACATGAAATTCCATCGGAAAGGCATCGCCTTGGCTGCTGCATTGACGTCGCTGGTGTGGTCGTTCAGCGCGCATGCCGATTGGGCGCAATCCACCGATCCGCTGATCGTGCAGCCGGCCCCCGCCAACGGCGCGGTGCAGGCGCAGAATCCGCCGGGCTTCTTCTGGGCCCGCTACCCGACCGGCCCGGCCAGCTACGACATCGAGATCACCCCGGCCGGCGGCAGCGCCATCAAGGCCACGGTCGACCGTAACTGGTACCTGCCGACCAAGGCGCTGGGCCTGGGCAACTACACCTGGCGCGTGAAGCCGACCGGTTCCAGCGACTGGTCGAGCGCGCGCGCCTTTTCGATCACCAGCAAGTCGGCCGCCTTCGAGGTGCCGGACAACGCCACGCTGCGCGCGCGCATCCTGGCCAAGTCGCGTCCGCGTTCGCTGCCCGCCTCGTTCACCGCGTATTCCACCTGGAACACGGCCAAGAAGAACGACCTGGAGCCTTACCTGAGCCGCCTGGCGAACGAGGTCAAGCTGCAGACGAGCGCGCTGCCCGACCTCAACGATGCGCGCTGGCCGATCACGATCACGACGCCGCTGACCGCGCAGATGGCGTCGCAGCAGACCGACGTGCGCAACCGCATCAACGAAGCCACGCGCCAGCTCGAGGCGGCCGCCATCCTGTGGCGCCTCAAGAAGGACCAGGGCTACCTGACCGAAGCCTTCAAGCGCGGCGACCAGCTGGCCGGCCTGAACCCGACCGGCCCGACCAGCTACGCCAACCAGGACCAGGCCACGCGCCAGATCGCGCTGACCCTGGTCAAGGCGGCCGACCTGCTGGCCGGCGACATCGATGCCGCGCGCAAGGCCAGGTGGCTGAACGTGACCGCCATCCGCGCCAATGAAATCTACGGCAACCTGGCCGGCGACAACGGCCGCCTGGACGAGTATCCGTTCGATTCGCACGGCAACACCAGCACCGTCTTCATGGCGCTGATCGCCACCCTGGGGCTGGGCGACATCCCGGATGCGCAGAAATGGTTCGACTTCTCGTTCCGCTTCTACGCCAACGCGCCGTCGCCGTGGTCGGGCCCGGAAGGCGGCTATGCCAACGGCACCGCCTATGCCGAATACGCCGCCGGCTACATGACGGCGCTGTGGGACCCGATGGTCCAGGCCACCGGCGTGAACATGTACAACAAGCCGTGGACGCTCGGCTTCCTCGACTTCGCCACCCAGTTCACCCCGCCGGGCGCGCGCGTGCACGCCTTCGGCGACGGCTCCGAGACCAAGCCCGATCCGCGCGTGTTCCGCGCCTTCGCCAACCGCATGACGTCGCCGCGGGCGGCCTGGTACGTGTCCAGCCTGAGCGGCTTGGAAGACGCGATGTCGGTGCTGCAGGCGCCGTACCCGATGCCGGTGGCCGGCACCTCGCTCAAGGTGCCGCCGTCGAACTCGGCCTACTACCCGAGCACCGGCTGGGTGGCGATCCACAGCAACATCGCCGACACCAACCGCACCTCGGTCTACTTCAAGTCCAGCCCCTACGGCTCGTTCAACCACAGCCACGGCGACCAGGATGGCCTGCTGCTGTCGGCGGCCGGGCAACCGCTGCTGGTCAAGGCCGGCTGGTACGACTGGTACGGCTCGCCGCTGTGGACCGACTGGTACCACCAGACCCGCTCGCAGAACGCGGTCACCTTCGACGGCGGCAAGGGGCAGCTGGTGGACGGCTACCGCGAGCAGCTGCAGCGCAACGGCCGCATCACCGGCTTCTCGGCCCAGGCCAGCTACGACTTCGCGGAAGGCGATTCGACCGCGGCGTATGGCGGCCAGCTGACCATGGCCAAGCGCCAGGTCTGGTACCTGCACGGCCAGGATGCGCTGCTGGTGCGCGACAAGCTGGCGGCGACGGCGGCGCATACCTACGAGTTCAACATCCATGCGCCGAGTGCGATGACGATCGAGAGCCCGTCCAGCGTCAAGATCGCGGCCGGCGGCCAGTCGGTGTGCCTGCGCGACCTGAACGGCAGCGCGCCGTTCGCCAAGTGGAGCGGTCCGGCGCCCAAGGCCGGCGTCACCGAAGACCATGGCGCGTTCTACCTGAAGAACGACGGCAAGTCGACCGCCGAGTTCCTGGTGCTGATGGACGTCGGCTGCAAGCGGCCGGCAGTCAAGGTGGCGGGCAGCGGCAGCGCGCGCACCGTGACCGTGGGCAGCCAGACGGTGACGCTCAATTGATGCGTCTCACCGGCTGATTGCGAAGACAGGGTAGGTGCCAGTTCGGGGCCACGGCGGGCAAGGGGTTCCACTGCCCGGTCTGATGCGCATCCTGTCCCGGCGCGGCGGCGCGCTGCTACACTGATGTGCCGGCGTTTATAAAGAATCCTCCCGGACCGGCGTCCGCGGAGGATTTTTTCACTGCCCCCGTTGTCGTATTCTTGCGGTACCGATGTGCAGCGCCGCTTTCCGAAGCGCCGCTTCTTCCAGCACGGATGACGATGAAACAGGTATTCCTGATCCAGGCCCACAAGGACGTCGGCCAGCTCAACCTGCTGGTCGAGCAGTTGTGCGACGAGGATTTCCTGATCTACGTCAATCTGGATCGCAAATGCGACATCGACCCATGTACGGTCCACCCTGCGGCGCGCCAGATCGCTGCGCGCATCGATGTGCACTGGGGCACCTTCAGCCAGGTGCAGGCGGTGCTGAATTCCCTGGCCCAGATCGTGGCCGAGGTGCCCGTGTTCGACAAGGTGCTGTTCCTCAGCGCCCAGGACTTTCCTCTGCTGTCGAACGCCGCCCTGAAACGCGAGCTGGAACGGCTGCGCGGCCGCGAGTTGCTCGACAGCGTGCCGATCGGCGCGGCGCCCGGACAATGGCCGGCCGAGCACCGCTACCAGTATTTTCACCACGAGCATGGATCGCGCGCGCTGTGTCTGGCCGGCGCTGCCGCCAACCGCCTGCTGCGCGCCGCCGGGCTCACGCGGCGCCTGCCGGGCGCGCTGCGGCCGCATGGGGGCTCGTCGTGGTGGGCGCTGTCGCGCGCCTGCGTTGCCGACCTGCTGGAGCGGGTGCGGCGCGAACCCCGTCTATTGCGTTTCTTCCGCAGCGTATCCTGTCCGGACGAGATGTTTTTCCAGACGCTGGTCATGAATTCGCGCTTCGCCAGCCAGGTGGTGGGAAGCAATTTCCGCTACATCCAGTGGCCCGACCACGATGCCCGCAATCCCAGGATCCTGGACGAAGGCGACTTCGAACGCATCGCCGCATCCACTGCGCACTTCTGCCGCAAGATCGAGAGCGGCGCCAGCGCCGTCCTGGTGGAACGCCTGCTGGCGCTGCGTCATGGCACAGGCGGCGGCGCAGGATAAGCGGTACGCCGGGCGGCTGGAATCGCTTAGTGTTGATAGGGAAATGGATTAGAAGAACTAATTCTGAACATTCGATGTGTTGAAATAATTGTTCAAGCGTTTTTTTGCGTCAGAACGCGGCTGTTTGGGTTTCACGCAATTTCGGCGCCGGTCGGCCACGCTAGAATCGATGCCGCTTCATTGTTGATTCCACAAGGATTCCAATGCCTGGCCAGCCGCATCTCAACGATCCGACCGCCGTCGCGCCGTCCACTGCCGCCGCGCCTTGCGCTGCCGCGTCTTCTGCTCTCGCGTCTTCTGCCCCCGCATCTTCTGCCCCCGCGTCTGCCAACGACGCGCCGGGCGCCGCCGGTGCCCCGGCTCCCTGGCTGACCATCGTGAACATCGTGCGCGACCCGCTGCCGCCGGGCCGGGCCGACCTGTTCACTTTGTTCGGCAAGGAACTGCCGCGCCACGGCATCGCCACCGAACTGGTCGGGCAGGGTGGCTTGGGGGAGGGCGGCGGCGTGGCGGCGCGCTGGCCGGCCGGCGGCATGCACGTGGCCGGCTCGCTGGGCCATCCGCTGGCCAGCGTGTGCGCGCCGCTGTGGGACCTGGTCGGCCTGCTGCGCGCCCTGCAGGCCTTGCGTGCTGCCGGCGGCCGGCGCTCCGGTGGCCGGCACCCCGGTGGCCGGCACCCCGGCTGCATCCAGGTACGCGACAAGATCGCCGGCGGCCTGCTCGGCCGTGTTGCCGCGGCGCTGCTCGGGGTGCCCTTCCTGTACTGGATGTCGTTTCCCATCGTCGAGGGTTTCGCCGTGCGGCGCGATGACGTCGGGCTGCGCCGCCACGATGTGCGCGGCCGGCTGGCCTGGGCCTGCCACGCCGGGCGCGCCTGGGCATCGAGGCTGGTGTTCTACCGCATGGTGCTGCCGGGCGCGCGCCATGTGTTCGTCCAGAGCGACGCCATGGCCGACTGGCTGGCCGCCAGGGGCATCGAGCGGGCGCGCATGACGGCGGTGCCGATGGGCGTCGACCTCGACCTGTTCGACCGCGCTGCGCTGGCGCCGGCCGTCGATGCGCGCCTGGACGGGCGCCGCGTGCTGGTATACCTGGGCCGCATCGCCCGTTCGCGCCGCTCCGGTTTCCTGCTCGACGTGGTGCAGGAACTGCGCGCCGCCATGCCGGATGCCTTGCTGGTGATCGCCGGCGATGCGCCATCGGGCGACGAGATGACGTGGATGCGCGGCGAGATCGCGGCGCGCGGACTCGAACGGCACGTGCTGCTGACCGGCTGGCTGCCGCAGCGCGCCGCGCTCGGCTATGCGCTGCGGGCCGAGGTCGGACTCTCGCCGATCCCGCGCGGGGAACTGTTCGACGTTTCCTCGCCGACCAAGCTGGTCGAGTACATGGCGCTCGGCATTCCCAGCGTGGCCAACGACATTCCCGACCAGCGCCAGGTCATCGAGCAGAGCGGGGCCGGCCTGTGCGTGCCGATGGAGGCCGGCGCCTTCGCCGCGGCTTGTCTGCGCCTGCTCGGCGACCGCGCACTGGCGCAGCGCTTCGCACGGCAGGGCCGCGACTACGTGGAGCGGCGGCGCAGCTATGCCAGCCTGGGCCGCGAAGTCGCCCGGGTCTACCGCACCGTCCTGGGAGCGCACGCATGAGCATGGCGGCCTGGGGCTATGCGCTGAAACATTCGCTGCGTTCGCTGGCGCGCGAACTGCTGCGCAATGTCTGGGGGCGCGTGTTCGTATACCCGCGGCTGGCCGCCAACGAGCGCTCGGCGGCGGCGCTTTACGCCTACCGCCGCCGGCGCGCCGCCGCCATCGGCGTGGCGCTCGGCGGCGACGGCACCCGCCTGGCGCACCTGGCGCCGCCGGCGCCCGGCCTGCTCGCCAAGCAGGAAGTGCGCGACCACCCGCAGCGCCTGGTGCGCCCGCGCGGGCCCGGCTCCTGGCTGCGCACCACGATCCGCACCAGCGGCACCTCCGGTTCGCCCCTGCGCATCGTGCAATCGATCGGCACCATGGTGCGCGAGGAAGGATTCATTTACCGCCAACTGCGCTGGATCGGCTGGCGCCACGGCCAGCGCCGCGCCTGGATCCGCGGCGACATCGTCTGCCCCGAGCGCCCGCGCGACCGCCGCTACTGGTGCCGCGACTGGGTCGGCAACCTGCTCATGATGTCTTCGTATCACTTGTCGAACGACACCATCGGCGCCTACATCGATGCCCTGGAACGCTTCGATCCGGTCGTCATCCACGCCTATCCCTCGTCGATCGCGGCGCTGGCGGCCTGGCTGGAGGCGGCCGGGCGGCGCTACCAGGGCGCGGCGCTGCGCGGCGTGATGACGTCGTCCGAGACGCTCGAGCCGGCGGTGCGCGCCGCGGTCGAGCGCGGCTTCGGCGTGCGCGTGTTCGACTGGTACGGCCAGGCCGAGCGCGTGGCCGCGATCGGCACCTGCGAGCACGGGCGCTACCACGTGCTGACCGATTATTCGGACGTGGCGCTGCTCGGCGCCGGGGAGGGCGAGGCAGATGCGTGCGAACTGGTCGGCACCACGCTGAACAACGCCGCCATGGCGCTGGTGCGCTACCGCACCGGCGACAGCGTGGTGCCGGACCACGGCGCCGCGCCCTGTCCGTGCGGGCGTGTGTTCCCGACCGTGGCGGCGGTGCTGGGGCGGCGCGAGCGCATCGTCACGCTGCCGGACGGGCGCCTGGTCGCGCGCCTGGACCGCATTTTCCAGGGGCACGAGCGGCGCCTGCTCGAAGGCCAGGTGGTGTACCGCGGCAATGCCGAGTTCGTGCTGCGGGTGGTCGTCGCCGACGGTTTCGGCGAAGGCGATGCGCGCGCACTGGTCGACAAGTTCCTGTTGCGCGTGCCCGGCGTCGAGGTGTCGGTGGAGCGCGTGGACGCGATCGCGCGCGGGCCGAACGGCAAGTTCGAATTCGTTGCGATTGCAACAGGTCCGTGAAGCGTGCGCGAGCGGGGGAATGCCATGATGTATGATCGAAACATTGCCGCTTTAATAAAGACGTGTCATTTGTTGCAATGGGTGGCATCGTCCGAGCCCGCCGGGGTGGCCGCCGGGGTGGCCGCATGAGGGCCGCACCGCCGCGCGTGCTGATGGCCGGCACGGCGCCGGAGGGGCGCGGCGGGGTGGCGGCGGTGGTGTCGGTGCTGCGCCGCCACGGCTTGTTCGAACGCGAACGGGTGCGCTACGTGGCGACCCACGCCGACGGCGGGCACGCCGCCAAGGCCAGGTACGCGCTGGCCGGCCTGGGCCGCTGCGCCTGGCTGTGCCTGGCGCAGCGCCCGGCCGTGGTGCACGTGCACGCCGCCTCGCATGCGAGCTTCGCGCGCAAGGCCGCGCTGCTGCTGGTGGCGCGCCTGGCCGGCTGCCGCACGGTGTTCCACCTGCACGGCGGCGGCTTTCGCCGTTTCGCCACCGAAGAGGCGGGCAGCCTGCAGCGGCGCTGGATCCGCCACACGCTGGAGCGCAGTTCGGCGGTGGTCACGCTGTCGGAAGGCTGGGCCGGATTCGTGCGCGAGTTCGCACCGGCGGCGCGCACGGTGGTGGTGCCGAATCCGGTGGCGCTGCCGGCGGCGCCGGAGCCGGCGCCGGACCCGCAGCGCATCCTGTTCCTGGGCCGTATCGAAGCCGCCAAGGGCGTGTTCGAGCTGCTGGCGGCGGGCGCGCGGCTGGCGCCGGCGTTTCCGGCGCTGCGCCTGGTGTTCGCCGGCGCCGGCGATGAAGACGCGCTGGCCGCGCTGCGCCGCCGCGCCGGCGAACTCCGCATGCTCGGCCGCATCGAGCTGCCGGGCTGGCTCGGCCCTGGCGCGCGCGATGCCGAACTGGCGCGCGCCGGCCTGTTCTGCCTGCCTTCCCATGCGGAAGGCTTGCCGATGGCGATGCTGGAGGCGATGGCGGCGGGCCGAGCGGTGGTGGCCAGCCGTGTCGGCGCGGTGCCGGAAGCGCTGCGCGACGGCGACAACGGCTTGCTGGTGGCGCCGGGCGACGTCGACGCGCTGGCGGCGGCGCTGGCAAGCGCGCTGGGCGACGCCGCCCTGCGCGCGCGCCTGGGACGGCGTGCACGCGCAACCGTCGCAGCGCATTATTCAACCGAGGTGGTGTGCGGACGGCTCTCCGCACTCTACCGTGAACTCGCAGGGACACGACGATGAGCGAAGCGACTGGCATGGTCTGGCTGGTGAACCGATTGCGCTGCATGTCGGTGGCCGAAGTCGGCTACCGCATCCAGCAGGCGGCGGCCAGGGGAATGGCGAAGCGGATGCCCGGCCGGGCCGCGCCGCCGCTGCCGCGTCCGCGTTTCTTCAACGTCAACCGCGACATGACGCAGGTGCCGGTCCTGACCCCGGCCGAACGCGAGGCGCTGCTGGCCGACGCCGACAGCATCTGCGCCGGCCATGTGGTGCTGTTCGCCGCGCGCCGCTTCGACGTCGGCACGCCGCCGGTGTGGAACCGCGATCCGGACAGCGGCGTCGTCGGCCCGTCGATCTATGCCGGCGACATCGCCATCGGCGACCGCGAGCAGGTCGGCGACATCAAGCACGTGTGGGAACTGAACCGCCACCTGCACCTGGTGCGCCTGGCGCAGGCCTGGGCCGTGACGGGCGACGTGGCCTGGCTGCACGCGCTGCAGCGCCAGCTGCGCAGCTGGCTCGACCAGTGTCCGCCGCTGGTCGGCCCCAACTGGACCAGCTCGCTCGAACTGGGCATCCGCCTGATCAACTGGGCGCTGGTGTGGCAATTTATTGGCGGCGAGAACAGCGGCCTGTTCGCCGGCGAGGAGGGCAAGCGCCTGCAGGCCGACTGGATGGCCTCGATCCACGCCCACTGCAGCACCATCGCGCGCCACCTGTCGCGCCACTCGTCGGCCAACAACCACCTGATCGGCGAACTGGCCGGGCTGTACGTCGGCGCCTCGGTGTGGCCGTGCTGGAAGGCGTCCGGCGCCTGGCAGGAACAGGCGCGCAAGGAACTCGAGCACGAAGTGCAGGCCCAGTTCTCGCGCGACGGCGTGAACCGCGAACAGGCCTTCGGCTACCACGTGTTCTCGTCCGAATGCCTGTTCGTGGCCGGCCTGGCCGGGCAGGCGGCGGGCGATCCGTTCTCGCGCGCCTACTGGACCGGGCTGCAGCGCGGCCTGCGCTTCCTGCGCTCGGTGCGCGACGTCGGCGGCAACGTGCCGATGGTGGGCGACGCCGACGACGGCATCGCCTTCCGCCTGGACGAAGCCGGCAGCGACCGCGCCGCCCAGCTGCTGGCGCTGGGCGACGCCGTGCTGCGCCGCGTGGCGCCGGGCCACACCGGGGTGCGCTGGCTGCTGCACGCGCTGCCGGGCCGCCGTCCCGAGGCCGACCCGCACGAATCGGATACCGGCTGGGCCTTCCCGGACGGCGGCTACCTGCTGTTCGGCGCGCACTTCGGCGAGGCCGACGAGATCAAGGGCATGGTCGATTGCGGCCCGCTCGGCTACCTCGGCATCGCCGCCCACGGCCATGCCGATGCGCTGGCGCTGAACCTGTCGCTGGGCGGCGAGGAATGCCTGGTCGATCCCGGCACCTATTCCTATTGGCAGGACAGCAAGTGGCGCAATTACTTCCGCGGCACCTCGGCCCACAACACGGTGCGCATCGACGGTGTCGACCAGTCGCTGTCGGGCGGCCGCTTCATGTGGCTGAAAAAGGCGGTAGCGGCGATCGAGCGCATGCCGCAATCGCCGCACGAGTTCGACTTCCGCGGCTCGCACGACGGCTACGGCCGCCTGTCCGACCCGGTGCGCCACATGCGCAGCGTGCGCTTCGACGCCGCCACCTCGACGCTGGTGGTGCGCGACGAAATCGCCGCCAGGAAGCCGCACCAGGTCGAGCTGTTCTGGCACTTCGCGCCGGGCCTGAGCGTGCGCCTGGACAGTTCCGGCCTGCACGTGCGCGGCAAGCGCTTCGCCCTGCAGATGCACGTCCACGGCGCCGACCTCAGCCTGGAACTGGTGCGCGCCAACGAGAACCCGCCGCTCGGCTGGTATTCGCGCAATTACGAAAGCAGGCAGCCGTGCGACGTGCTCAAGATCAGCACCGTATCGTCCGCCGTGCCGGTCGAGTGCAGGTTTACAATCGGCTTCTTGCAGGATCCGGTACAGGAGGATGCGCCGAGGCCGTCATGATGTCGTCGCCGCAGCGTTGCCATACGCGGGCGTGTCCGCTGCGCCGCGCCCGGTAGTGACATTCCCGCAGCCAAGCTTGATTTCCGGAAAGGGTGTTCATGCTGATCCATCTGATTGCAGGCGCGCGGCCCAACTTCATGAAGATCGCACCGATCGTGCGCGCGCTGCGGGCGCAGGATGCATTGTCGTACAAGATCGTCCATACCGGGCAGCACTACGACCGCGACATGAACCACGTGTTCTTCGAGGAGCTCGGCATTCCGCCGCCGGATATATCCCTGGCCGGGGGCGGCGGCACCCATGCCCAACAGACCGCGCGCATCATGGTCGGCTACGAGGAGTTGTGCGCCGCCGAACGCCCCGACGCCGTGCTGGTGGTGGGCGACGTGAATTCCACGCTGGCCTGCGCGATCGTCGCCAAGAAGATGAACGTCCCGGTCGCCCACGTCGAGGCCGGCCTGCGCAGCTTCGACATGCGCATGCCCGAGGAGATCAACCGCCTCGTCACCGACAGCATCGCGGACTGGTTCTTCGTGACCGAGCCGGCGGCGCTGCAGCACCTGCGGCGCGAAGGCAAGCCGGAGAAGCGCATCCATTACGTCGGCCATGTGATGGTCGACAACGTGCTGTACCAGGCCGACCGGCTGGCCGATGCGGACCGCTCCGGCTTCGAGACCGCCGCCTGGAAGGATGCCCATGGCGCGGCCGGCCGCCGCTACGGCGTGGTCACGCTGCACCGTCCGGGCAACGTCGACGACGCGGCCGCGTTCGCGCGCATCGGCGGCGCCCTGCGCGAGGTGGCGCGCGAACTGCCGCTGATCTTCCCGCTGCACCCGCGCACCCGCGCCGCCCTGGAACAGGCCGGCATCGACCTGGGCCCGGGCGTGACCCTGGCCGGTCCGCAGGGCTACATGGCCTTCCTCGACCTGTGGAAGGATGCCGCGCTGGTGCTGACCGACAGCGGCGGACTGCAGGAAGAGACCACCGCGCTGGGCGTGCCGTGCGTGACGATCCGCGAGAACACCGAGCGTCCGGTGACGGTCGACGAGGGATCGAACGTGCTGGCCGGCACCGATCCGGCGGCGATCGTGGGCGCGGCGCGCAGCGTCCTGCGCGGCGAGGGCAAGCGCGGGCGCCGGCCGCATTTGTGGGACGGCCGCGCGGCCGAGCGCATCGTGGCGGTGCTGGTGCGCGAGATGACCGGCAAGGTGGCGCAGGTGCCGGCGGCGGACTTGCCGCCAGCAGAAGCCCCGTCAGCAGAAACTCCGCCAGCAGAAGCCCCGCCAGCAGAAGCCCCGCCAGCAGAAGCGCCGGAGGCGGGAGCGCCGGCATGAGCGCGCGCATCGAGATGATGGGCTGCGCCATCGACAACCTGTCGATGGAAGAGACGCTGCAAAAAGTGGAAACGTTCATCGCCAGCGGCGCGCCGCACCAGCACGTGGTGGTGAACGTCGACAAGCTGGTGAAGGCCAGCCGCGATCCGGAGCTGCGCCGCATCATCAACGACTGCGCGCTGGTGAACGTCGACGGCATGCCGGTGGTGTGGGCGGCGCGCCTGCTCGGCAAGCCGCTCAAGGAGCGCGTCGCCGGGGTCGACCTGTTCGAGGCGCTGATGGCGCGCGCCGCCGAGCGCGGCTGGCGCGTGTTCCTGCTGGGTGCGCGCGAGGAGGTGGTGGGCGCGGTGGCGGCCACCTACCGGCGCCGCCATCCGAACCTGGCGCTGGCCGGCTGGCGCAACGGCTACTGGCGCGGCGAGCAGGAAGAGGCCGAGGTGGCGGCGCAGATCCGCGCGGCCCGGCCCGACCTGCTGTTCGTCGCCATCAGCTCGCCCAAGAAGGAACAGTTCCTGGGCCGCTGGCAGGCCGAGATGCGGGTGCCGTTCGCGATGGGCGTGGGCGGCACCTTCGACGTGGCGATCGGGCGCGTGCGCCGGGCGCCGCGCTGGATGCAGCGCGCCGGCCTGGAGTGGTTCTACCGCTTCTTGCAGGAACCGCGGCGCATGTTCCGTCGCTATTTCATCGACGACATGGCCTTCTTCTGGCTGTTGATCAAGGAGGCGGCGCGGCGTTGATCCGGCACCCGGACCCGCGCACGAATCGAAACACGTGCAGCACGACAACAATGCTATGATCGTAGCAATTTGCCAAGTAGAACTGATGAGCACTGAATAAAAACAAGAGGCCGGCATGGCAGCCGGCGACGCAATGCAATACCAAACATCCATATCAAGGAAAGAAGAGCATTCATGAAAATTCTGGTGACTGGCGGCATGGGATACATCGGTTCCCATACCGTGGTGGAACTGCAGAACGCGGGCCACGACGTGGTCGCGTTCGACAACTTGTCGAACGCCGCCGCCTCGGTGCAGGAGCGCGTGCAACGCATCAGCGGCAAGCCGTTCGACTTCATCGAAGGCGACATCCGCGACCGCAGCGCGCTGGAAGCGGCCTTCGGCGCCCACAAGATCGACGCCGTGATCCACTTCGCCGGCCTGAAGGCGGTCGGCGAATCGGTGGCGCAGCCGCTGCGCTACTACGACAACAACGTCTACGGCAGCGTGGCGCTGTTCGAGACCATGGCCAAGGCCGGCTGCAAGACGCTGGTGTTCTCGTCCTCGGCCACCGTGTACGGCGACCCGGCCTCGGTGCCGATCCGCGAGGATTTCCCGCTGTCGGCCACCAATCCCTACGGCCGCAGCAAGCTGATGATCGAGGACATCCTGCGCGACCTGATCAAGGCCGAGCCGGACTGGCACATCGCGCTGCTGCGCTACTTCAACCCGGTGGGCGCCCATGAAAGCGGCCTGATCGGCGAAGAGCCGAACGGCATCCCCAACAACCTGGTCCCGTACATCGCGCAGGTCGCCAACGGCCAGCGCGAAAAGCTGTCGGTCTACGGCGGCGACTACCCGACCGCGGACGGCACCGGCGAGCGCGACTACATCCACGTGGTCGACCTGGCGCTGGGCCACGTCAAGACCCTGGACAAGCTGGCGCAGGGCGCCGGCCTGGTCACCTACAACCTCGGCACCGGCAACGGCAACAGCGTGCTGGAAATGGTGCACGCCTTCGAAAAAGCGTGCGGCAAGCCGATTCCCTACCAGATCGTCGATCGCCGCCCCGGCGACATCGCCAAGTGCTATGCCGACCCGACCCGCGCCCGCGAGGAGCTCGGCTGGAGCGCCGAGCGCGGCATCGCCCAGATGTGCGCCGATTCCTGGCGCTACCAGACTACCCAAAAATGACTTTAAGGAAGCAAGCATGAAAGCAATGATTCTCGCGGCAGGCAAGGGCACCCGTGTCCGGCCATTGACCTACGACCTGCCCAAGCCGATGATCCCGGTGCTGGGCAAGCCGGTGATGGCTTACCTGATCGAGCACCTGGCCAAGAACGGCGTGACCGAGATCATGGTCAACGTCAGCCACCTGCATGAAAAGATCGAGGACTATTTCGGCGAAGGCGAGCAGTTCGGCGTCCAGATCGGCTATTCCTTCGAGGGCTACACCAAGGAAGACGGCGAAGTGGTGGCGGTGCCGATCGGCTCGGCCGGCGGCATGAAGAAGATCCAGGAATTCGGCGGCTTCTTCGACGACACCACGATCGTGCTGTGCGGCGACGCCCTGATCGACCTCGACCTGAAGGCAGCCTTGCTGGAACACCGCCGCAAGGGTGCGATGGCCTCGGTCATCACCCGCGAAGTGCCGTGGGACAAGGTCTCCAGCTATGGCGTGGTAGTCACCGACCAGAACGGCCGCATCACCCAGTTCCAGGAAAAGCCGAAGCAGGAAGAGGCGCTGTCGAACTACATCAGCACCGGTATCTACATCTTCGAACCGGAAGTCATCGACCTGATCCCGTCGGGCGTGGAATTCGACATCGGCTCGCAGCTATTCCCGCTGCTGGCGGAAAAGGGCATGCCGTTCTATGCCCAGGCGCGCCCGTTCAACTGGCTTGATATCGGCAGCGTCAGCGATTACTGGGAAGTGCTGCAGAACGTGCTGACCGGCGAAGTCAGCCACATGAAGGTGCCCGGCATCCAGATCCAGCCCGGCCTGTGGACCGGCCTGAACACCAGCATCGACTGGGAAGGCACCACCATCCAGGGTCCGGTCTACATCGGTTCGGGCGTCAAGATCGAAGCCGGCTCGACCATCATCGGCCCGACCTGGATCGGCCACGGCAGCCACATCTGCGAGGGCGCCGAGATCATCCGCAGCGTGCTTTTCGAGTACACTCGTGTGCTGAACGACGTCACGCTGCACGAGACCATCGTGTTCAAGGACTACAGCATCGACCGCAGCGGCGAGATGAAGCACTCCTCCGAATACAGCTCCGACGAATGGCGCAACGCGCGCGACCGCCGCCGTACCCGCCGCAAAGAAGTCGCCCAAGATACCGATACCACCTTAGAGAAAGTTAGCGCATGAAAATTTACCCAGTCATCCTCTCCGGCGGTGCCGGGACCCGTCTGTGGCCCCTGTCGCGCGCAGTCCTGCCCAAGCAGCTGCTGCCGCTGGTGACCGACAAGACCATGCTGCAGGAAACCGCCTTGCGCGTACGCGGCTGGCCAGGGTTGATGGCGCCGCTGGTGGTGTGCGGCAACGATCATCGCTTCCTGGTGGCCGAGCAGCTGCGCGATGTCGGCATCACGCCGCACGCCATCATGCTGGAACCGTCCGGTCGCAATACCGCCCCGGCGGTGGCCGCCGCCGCCCAGTTCCTGAAGGCGCAGGATCCGGACGCGGTCATGCTGGTGCTGCCGGCCGACCACGTGATCGAGAAGAACGAAGCCTTCCGCATGGCGGT
Source organism: Massilia forsythiae (assembly GCF_012849555.1). NCBI lineage: Bacteria > Pseudomonadati > Pseudomonadota > Betaproteobacteria > Burkholderiales > Oxalobacteraceae > Massilia > Massilia forsythiae. Next base: position 195,427 of record NZ_CP051685.1, on the reverse strand, counting down.
CGAGCGCGCCGCCGCCCTGGTGCAGGACGGTTCGCTGGCCACCTTCGGCGTGGTGCCGACCGCGCCCGAGACCGGCTACGGCTACATCCGCCGCGGCGAGCCGCTGCCGGGCTGCGACGATTGCTACCGCATCGAGCGCTTCGTCGAGAAGCCGGACACCGACACCGCCAAGGGCTTCGTCACCGACGGCGGCTATTACTGGAACAGCGGCATGTTCATGTTCCGCGCCGACCGCTTCCTCGACGAGATCGGCGCGCACGCGCCGGCGATCGCTTCCGCCGCCGCCAACGCGGTGGCCGACGCCTACCGCGACCTCGACTTCTGCCGCCTGGACGAAGCCGCCTTCGGCGCCAGCCCGTCGGATTCGATCGACTACGCGGTGATGGAACACACCCGCGACGGCGTCGTGGTGTCTGCCGACATCGGCTGGAGCGACGTCGGTTCGTGGTCGGCGCTGGCCGACGTGCAGCAGCGCGACGCCAACGGCAACGTGCAGCGCGGCGACGTCTACCTGGACAACACCAGCAACACGCTGGTGCGCGCCGAGAGCCGCATCGTGGCCGTGGTCGGCGTGCAGGACCTGGTGGTGGTCGAGACCCAGGATGCGGTGCTGGTCGCCCACAAGGACCAGGTCCAGCGCGTCAAGAACGTGGTCGAGCACCTGAAGGTACAGGAGCGCACCGAGCACCTGCACCACACGCGCGTGTACCGCCCGTGGGGTTCGTACGAAGGCATCGACCACGGCGACCGCTTCCAGGTCAAGCGCATCACCGTCAAGCCGGGCGAGAAGCTGTCGCTGCAGATGCACCACCACCGCGCCGAGCACTGGATCGTGGTGTCGGGCACCGCGCGCGTCACCTGCGGCGACAAGGTCACGCTGCTGGCCGAGAACGAGTCGACCTATATTCCGCTGGGTACCACGCACCGCCTGGAAAACCCGGGCAAGCTGCCGCTGCACCTGATCGAGGTGCAGTCGGGCAGCTACCTGGGCGAGGACGACATCGTGCGCTTCGAGGACATCTACCAGCGCGCGTAAGCGCGTCGGCAGCCTCGGAACCGCCGGCGCGGTTCCGGCGAGCCAGCCGTGTTCGCCGCCTTGCGCGGCGGAGACGGCTGGCTTTTTTCATGAGAGATTCCCGGGTGCTCTTGCTCATGCGTAGCGTGCGAAGGCGGCCACCGGTGCGGCATACAATGCCTCGTCGATCACTCATCGGGGGCATCTCATGAAGACGATCATTGCGGCGCTCGGGATGGCGGCTGGCGCCATGGCGGCGGCGCCGGCGGTCGCGGGCGACGTCACCGGCGGCTCCGCGCTGCTGGACGACGGCAGGCAGGCCCAGCTGGAACGCTGGCTCGGCGCCGGCGAGTTCAACCTCGACAACGTGTACACGCTGCGGGCCGGCGACACCTCGGCCGACTTCCACGCCGGCGCCGACGGCAAGGGCGCCACCTTCACCCTGCTCGAAGTGACCAACGCCGCCGGCGCGCAATACCTGGTGGGCGGCTACAACCCGCAAAGCTGGGCATCCGACGAAGGCTGGCACGAGACCGAGCGCGACTGGCAGCGCACCGCCTTCCTGTTCAACTTCACCCGGCCGGCGGTGTACCGCCAGATCCCGTCTACCTACATCCTGCCCAGCCAGGGCCGGCGCCAGACCTTCAACGACACCGACTTCGGCCCGGTGTTCGGTTCCGGTCCCGACCTGTTCGTCAACGACCGCCTGGATACCGCGCTGTCCTGGCAGCTCAGCTACGGCAACCCGGCCGACGAGAGCGCCAGCATCGTCGACCGCAGCCTGCGCGGCCAGACCGTGCGCATCGACGCGATGGAAATCTTCGCGATCTCGCCGGTGCCGGAGCCGGGCGGCGACGCGATGCTGTTGCTCGGCATCGGCGCGCTGGGCTGGTTCGGCCTGACGGGCCGCAAGCGCACATGCAGGGCGTAGCGGCCCGTGCGGCCGGCGGGTTACGGCAAGGGCCGCTTGTGGCAAGATGGGTTCGAGGCGCACTCGCGCACTTGCTCCCGTTGCGCCGCTTCCGATCCCGCTCCGTCCACCGCCGAGCCCATGACGCCCCATCCGCCGACCCGTTTGCCGACCTGCCTGCGCCGCCTGTCCGCCATGCTGCTCGTCCTGTATTCCACGCCGATCGCCGTCGCCGGTCCCGGCCTGCAGCCGGCGCAGCTGGCGCTCGTCGTCAACGATGCCGAGCCGAACAGCGTCGCGGTGGGGGAGTACTACCGCCGCCGGCGCGCCATCCCCGTCGCCAACGTGGTCCACGTACGCATTCCCGGCAAGCCGCACGAACTCGACGCGCAGCGCTTCGCCCGCCTGAAGGAACAGATCGACGCGCGCCTGGGGCCGCAGATACAAGCGGTGCTGATGGTCTGGACCGCGCCCTACCGGGTCGAATGCAACGCCATCACCGGCGCCTACACACTCGGCTTCGACGCCGGGCAATGCGCCAGCACCTGCGCCGCCGGCCATGCGAGTCCGTACTTCAACGCCGCCGCCCCGGCGCGCCCGTACGGCGACTTCCGCATGCGCCTGTCGATGCTGTTGCCGACCGAATCGGTGGCGCAGGCGAGGGACCTGATCGACCGCGGCGTCGGCGCCGGTTTCCGCCTGGCACCGGCCAGTGCCTATTACCTGACGACCTCGGAAAAGGCGCGCAATTCGCGCGCCGCGTTCTTTCCGCCGGCGGGCCGCATCGCCGCGCGCCGCCTGGCGATCCGCACCCTGCAGGCCGATGCGCTGGAGGGCGCCAGGGACATCATCGTCTACCAGACCGGCATGGCCGAGGTGCCCAAGCTGGACACCCTGGGTTTCCTGCCGGGCGCGCTGGCCGACCACCTGACCTCGCTCGGCGGCGACCTGCTGGGCGCCGGGCAGATGAGCAGCCTGCGCTGGCTGGAGGCGGGCGCCACCGCCAGCTACGGCACCGTGAGCGAACCCTGCAACCATTGGCAGAAGTTCCCGAACCCGAATGTCTTGCTGAAGAACTACCTGCAGGGCGACAGCGCGATCGAAGCCTACTGGAAAAGCGTGGCCTGGCCGGCACAGGGACTGTTCATCGGCGAACCGCTGGCCGCCCCTTACCGCCGCCAGGCGCCGCATCCGGATTGATCCATTCGGCCTAATCCTCGGTCATGACGTTGTCAATTTGCGCATTTATCATCCTTCCGTTAAGTGCTTCACCGACAACCCGGCTTCTTGACCTTCCCAGGACAACCATGACCTACCGCCTATCGACTCCCATCCCCGCGCGCCTGACAGTGCTCGCGGCACTGGTGGCCAGCCTTTCATTTTCCGCCTCGGCCCTGGCCGCTCCCGGCCCCGTCGTCATCAGCCAGGTGTACGGCGGCGGCGGCAACAGCGGTGCGACCCACAAGAACGATTTCATCGAGCTGTTCAACCGCAGCGGCAGCGCGGTCAGCCTGGACGGCTGGAGCGTGCAGTATGCTTCCAGCACCGGCACCAGCTGGCAGCAGACGCGCCTGACCGGCACCCTGCAGCCGGGGCAGTATTTCCTGGTACAGGAAGCCGCCGGCGCCGGCAACGGCGCCGACATGCCGCAGGCGGACGCGACCGGTACCCTGGCGCTGAGCGGCACCGCCGGCAAGGTGGCCCTGGTCAGCAACCAGACCCTGCTCAGCGGCACCAGCCCGACCTCGAGCGCGCTGGTCGATTTCGTCGGCTTCGGTTCCGCCGCCAACGGCTACGAAGGCACCGGCCCGACCCCGACGCTGGGCAACGCCCTGGCCGCGCTGCGCGCCGCCGGCGGCTGTACCGATACCGACGACAACAAGGCCGATTTCGCCACCGGCACCCCGAATCCGCGCAACGGCGCCAGCGCGCGCAACCAGTGCGGCGCCACCACGCCGGTGGCCCAGCCGATCGTGCTGAACTGCCCGGCCACCATGTCCGGCGCGCCGGGCACCGCCTTCCAGGCCGTGCTCGCCGCCACCGACCAGGACAGCATCGTCAACAGCGCCGTCATCAGCGGCGGCGCGGTGTCCGGCATCAGTCTGGCCAATTTCGTCCAGGCATCCGGCAACGGCGCCAACGCCACCGTCAACCTGGTGGTGGGCGCCAGCGTCCCGGCCGGCAACTACCCGGTGGTGGTGACCTTCGCCAACAACGACGGCCAGGACGCCAGCTGCACGGTCAACGTCGCATTGGCCGGCGAGCGCACCATCCCGCAGATCCAGGGCAGCGGCCGCACCAGCGCATACGCCAACACGGTCCAGACCACCAGCGGCGTGATCACCAAGAAACTCAGCGGCGGCTTCTTCATCCAGGACCCGAACGGCGACGGCGACCCGACCACCTCGGACGCCATCTACGTGTTCGGCGCCACCACCAGCGCCAACGTGGGCGACCGCGTGCGCGTGACCGGCACCGTGGTCGAGTACACGCCGAGCGGCGCGCCGCGCTCGTACACCGAGTTCAAGGACGTCACCGCGGTGACCACGCTCGGCACCGGCCCGGCCATCGTCCCGACCAACATCGTGCTCGGCGGCGACGACCTGAGCCGCTACGAAGCCATGCTGGTGCGCTTCAGCCAGCCGCTGACCGTGAACGGCAACGGCTACCTGGGCGACCGCGGCGAGCTGGTGCTGTCCAACGGCCGCCGCGAGACCCCGACCAACCGCTACCGCGCCGGCAGCGCGGACGCGATCGCGCTGGCTGCCGCCAACGCCAACAACCTGGTGATCCTGGACGACAACATCTTCGTCACCCCGGAACACATCCCCTACCTGTTCCAGGACAGCACCGTGCGCGCCGGCGACACCGTCACCGACCTGGTCGGCGTGCTCGACTTCGGCTCCATCGGCGGCGGCGGCGGCTGGTACAAGCTGCAGCCGAACGAGACCCCGAGCTTCAGCCGCAGCAATCCGCGCGACGCGGCCCCGCAGGTGGCGGCCGGCAACGTCAAGGTGGCCAGCGCCAACGTGCTGAACTTCTTCACCACCTTCACCAACGGCGCCGACGCCTGGGGCCGCACCGGCCAGGGCTGCACCCTGGGCAGCACCACCCGCGCCAGCAACTGCCGCGGCGCCGACAATCTGGCCGAATTCGTGCGCCAGCGCGACAAGATCGTGGGCGAGCTGAAGGCCATGAACGCCGACGCGGTCGGCCTGATGGAGATCCAGAACAACGGCGAGACCGCGGTGTCCTACCTGGTCGACGAGCTGAACAAGTCGATCGGCGCCGTCACCTATGCCTACGTGCCGAAGCCGGCCGCCACCGGCACCGACGCCATCCGCGTCGCCATGATCTACAAGCCGGCGGTGCTGACCCTGGTGGGCGGCGCGCTGTCCGACAACGACGCGGTCAACAACCGTCCGCCGATGGCGCAGACCTTCAAGGTCAACGCCAACGGCGCCAAGTTCTCGCTGGTGGTCAACCACCTGAAATCGAAGGGGAGCTGCGGCGGCGCCGGCACCGGCGACAGCGACAGCGGCGACGGCCAGGGCTGCTGGAACGCCACCCGCGTGCAGCAGGCGCAGCGCCTGTGGAACTACTTCATCCCGCAGGTGACGGCGAGCGCCGGCGACGCCAAGGTGCTGGCGGTGGGCGACTTCAATTCCTACGGCCACGAAGACCCGATCGCCTTCCTGACCGACAAGGGCATGGTCAACGAGCTGGAGCGCTTCGTGCGTCCGAACGGCATTCCGTATTCGTACGTGTTCGACGGCATGAGCGGCTACCTCGACCACGCGCTGGCCAGCGCGGCGCTGGACGGCCAGGTGGCCGGCGTGACCGAGTGGCACAACAACGCCGACGAACCGGAGGCGATCGACTACAACCTGGGCGACACCGCCGACGATCCGTACGTCAACAACGCGTTCCGCGCCTCCGACCACGATCCGGTGATCGTCAGCCTCAACCTGGTCGGCGCCACCGCCGACGTGACCGCCAACGTGAAGATCGCACAATCCGGCGTGATCCTGAACCGCGGCACCGGCAAGTACAGCGGCACCGTGACCTTCACCAACAGCAGCAATGCCGCGCTTGCCGGCCCGCTGCAGTTCAGCCTGGACGGCCTGAGCGCCGGTGTGGCGCTCGACAATGCCAGCGGCGTGCGCAACGGCGTGCCCTACATGACCCTGCCGGTGACTTCGCTGGCCCCGGGCGCCAGCATCAGCGTCACCACCACGTTCTCGAATCCGAACAAGGTCTCGATCGGCTACAAGCCGGTGCTGACCAGCGGCTCGTTCTAACCGAAGGAAAATAACATGTCGACCATTAAATCCATCTTCACCCCGATGCTGTCCAAGTCGCTGCTGGCACTGGCGCTGGCGAGCGGCGCCGGCGCCGCCTTCGCCGGCCCGACCTACCACGTGTCGATCGACACCTCGACGCTGGGCAGCGGCACCGCCTACATCGACCTGGCCCTGGGCGCGCTGACGGGCGCGGCGCCGGTGACCGCGACCCTGAACAATTTCAGCGGCAACTTCGGCAGCTACACCGAAACCAACGGCGCCAGCAGCGGTTCGGTCGGCGCCAGCGTCGTGCTGATGAACGGCACCAGCTACAACGACCTGTTCCAGGGCATCGTGCTGGGCGGCCTGTTCAGCTTCGACGTCAGCTTCGACACCAGTGGCAGCGGCAGCGGCACCACCTTCTACAGCGCGCTGTACGGCAGCGACATGCAGACCTTCCTCGGCCTGCAGGGCAACCTGGTGCAGATCGACCTGCAGCCGGGCATGGCCGACGTGGTGGCGCCGAACAATGCCTTCGCCAGCGTGCAGGCGCAGCCGGCGGCGGACGTGCCGGAACCGGCCAGCTGGGCGTTGCTGGCGGGCGGCGCCGGCCTGCTGGGTTGTATGCGCCGCCGCCGCGCCTGAGCGCGTGACCGGGAGGGCGGGGCGGCATCGCGCCGGCCCGCCTCGCTGCGCTCGGGCGCGTTGCGCGCCTGCAGCGCCGCATCGCCGGCCGCACTCGCGGCCGGTGAATACTCACACTTTGTATCCTTTTCACCACGACCGGCGTCGACCGCCGCGCATCCCGTTGTAAGCCCTGCACCCCCACGCAAGCCGCATGCCCCTAGGCGCCGCGCGTCGTGGCGATTTATTCGTGAAAGCTCTGAATCCCTAAACGAAATCATATTGTTCAGTCGGCCGTGCATCCTGCATATTAAAATCCGGTTGTCGTGAAGATATGAAAATGTTGGACGTACCAGCTCCATCCGCTTAGGAATTGCATGACCGCACACATCCTCGTGGTCGATCCCGATCCGGCCATCCGCCGGCTGCTGGAACTGAACCTCACCAATGCCGGCCATGACGCCGTCAGCTGCCGCGACGCCGAATCGGCGCTGGTGCTGGCCGACGACCGCCTGCCCGACATGCTGCTGCTGGAGTGGGACTTGCCGGGCCAATCCGGGGAAGCGCTGATCCGGCGCCTGCGCGCGCAGCCGGCCACGCGCGACTTGCCGATCATCATGGTGGCGGCGCGCACGGGCGAGCACGATAAGATCATGGCGCTGGAGTCGGGCGCCGACGACTATCTCACCAAGCCCTTCAACCCGCGCGAACTGCTGGCGCGCATGGGGGCCGTGCTGCGCCGGCGCATGCCGCACTTTTCCGCCGACACGGTGCAGATGGCCGGCCTGCGCCTCGATCCGGGCACCCAGCGCGTGATCGCCGGTGCGCACCGGGTGTCCCTGGGGCCGGTCGAATTCCGCTTGCTGAACTTCCTGATGCACCATCCCGAGCGGGTGCACACGCGTTCCCAGTTGCTCGACAAGGTGTGGGGCAGCCACGCCGTGCTGGACGAGCGCACGGTCGACGCCCACGTCGGACGCCTGCGCAACGCCCTGCAGCCGAGCGGCCACCAGGAGCACATCGAGACCGTGCGCGGCACCGGCTACCGTTTCGTGGCCTGGAACGCGGCCGCCTGAGGCGGCGCAGCAGCGGCAGGCCCATGGAAGCGGTCGTCATCCTCAGCCGCTTGGAGCAGGAATACCTGCTGCGCGCGATCGAGTCCGGCCTGCGCGTGGCCAGTGCGCGCCAGTTCTTTCTGTGGACGCAGGGACAATTGCAGGCGCTGCTGCCGCACCGCGTGCTGGCCTGCATGCGCTTCGCGCCGGGCGGCGCCTTGCTGCGCATCGAATGCGTGCACGGCACCGTGCTGGCCCCAAGCGCGCTGGCGGCGCTGGCCGGGCGGCGCGACGGCCTGGCGCTGCGCATCGCGCGCCACTGCATGCTGGGCGCGCGCCTGCCGGCGCTGCTGGATGGCGGCGAGCAGCGCGGCGCGGGCGCGCCGGACGGCATCCTGCGCACGTTCCACGCCGAACTGGATGCGCTCGGTTTCGACAGCGTGCTGGTGCACGGCACCGGGCAGACGCTGGAGGGTGCCAGCGTATTCGTGCTGTTCGGCCTGCCGATGCGGCCGAGCGCACGCCATGCCCACTTCCTCGAATGCCTGCTGCCGCACCTGCACCTGGCGCTGATGCGCCTGCCGCAGGAGCGGCAAGGGACGGCGCCGGCGCGGGCGCTGAGCGCGCGCGAGACCGAGATCGTCGGCTGGCTGCGCGAAGGAAAGAGCAACGGCGAGATGGGCCAGATCCTGGGGATCAGCGCGCTGACGGTGAAGAACCATCTGCAGCGCATCTACCGCGCGCTCGGCGTCAGCAACCGGGCGCATGCGCTGGCGCGCTGCATGGAATTGCGTCTGCTGGAAGCGTAGGCGCTCGCGGGCGCGGGCCGCGCTCAGGACTGCGGATTGCCGGAGTCGAACGCGGCGCGGCGCATCGCATCGTAGCGGAAGGCTTCGGCGTTGGCGTCGATGATGCGCAGGCCGCGGCAGTTGTCGGCGGCGCAATCCGGCGCCGGCATGGCGGCCGGGTCGACGGCCGGGAGTGCGACGGCGACGGCGGCACCGCCGGTAGCGGCGCTCTGCACCGAGGCCGCGCTTTGCAGCGGCTGGACGTCCTGGGGATTGCCGCCGCAGGCGCCCAGCATGGCGGCCAGGCCGAAGGCGAAAACGGTGCGGAAGGTGGCGGTGCGCAAGATCGAGGAAGTCATGTCAAGTCCGGGAAGGCTGGGTTCGTTGATGAGCTCATTGTAGTCCCGGAATTTTTCCTGCAATCAATTATTTTTCATTTGCTTACGATTAAGATTGAGATTTATGAAGTTTTTCGGAACTAAATGAGCGAAGATAAAAGATGATGTAGGGAAATATCCTGTGGGAAACGTCCTACAAGCAACATTCCAATTTTTCTCTACCGTCGCGCGAAAGATACCGCTCATCGCTATACTTCGCTGGAAATACCAGAAAGATCCCGCACACGTGTTTACTCTGGAGATTTTTATGCGAAAACTTTTGCACTATCAAGCCGTTCTCGTCGTGCTGGCCGCCTGCGCGGCCTGCAGCAGCCAGGCGCAGACGCCGCCCCAGACCGCCCCCTCCGCCAAGCCGGTGCGCGGCGCCGACCCGGCACCTGCCGGCGCCACGCGCGCGCGCATCCAGTCCCTGGTCGGCACCGCATCCTGCGCCAGCGATGCCGAGTGCCGCAGCATGCCGCTGGGCGCCAAGGCCTGCGGCGGGCCGGAGAGTTACCTGGCATGGTCCACCCGGTCCACCAAGGAAAGCGAACTGGGGGCGCTGGCAGAGCGCTACAAGGCGCAGCGGCAAGCCGAGAACCAGGCCTCGGGCATGATGTCGGACTGCCGCTTCCTGCCCGACCCCGGCGCCATATGCCGCGCCGGCACTTGCCAGCTGGGCGAGGGCAAATCGAATGCAAGCTGAACAACGAGGCAGGATCGGCAAGCGGAGCGGCGGCATAGGCCCAAGCATGGCACGCGGGACTGGAATGGTGCCGGGTCCCCTGGGATCAAGGGGCGGCCGGTTCCGGGTCGGGCTCCGGTGCCGGCTCGGCGGCCATATCCAGGCGTCCTGGCCGCGTTACCGGTTCCACTGCCGGAACGGGGTTGTTCGTCTCGACCAGCACCTTGGTGATAGCGGCGGCCGCGCCAGAGGCGTCGAGCATCTGGATCGCACCAGCGTAGCGTTTGCCGGCTTCCAGCCCTGACCAGCTCACGCCTAACGAAGCCGTGCTTCCTTTATATACCTGGGATGGTGCGACTGCCCTGAAGTTGCCGTTACGATCGCCTGCGCCGACGATCGCCGATGACAGTGCATATTCGGTCGTGCTGCCGTTGGCGCTGGCATAACCGATCACACACACGGAATACGTTCCAGCCGTAGGTGTAGCTAGGTCGGCAAGTTCATTGGCGCCATTGTTGCTCGAATAGGCCACCAGGCTGCCTGCGCTGTTCAACACTGCCAAGTCGAGGTCGTCGATACCGTTGCCGGCGCCGGTATCGCGGTCGCTCAATTCGAAGCGCGCCAGTAGGGTACCGCTCGGAATCGCGACCTGAGTTACCCGGACACCACGGGCGCGAGCGCGGCATGCTGTTTGTGCTTGGGTAATGCTGTCGACCGAATGCAGCGGCGCCTGAACGACACTGTCGGCGGTTTTGACGATTTCCTTCAGGCCGCCGTAGACAACTCCCATCTTGCCGGCAAATCCCGTCAGGACGCTGACGATACGGGTGGCCGCCGCCCGATTGGCAGTGACCAGTTCCGGGGCGCTGATCGACTTGCCGGCACGCGCCGTGATCGGGCTGCGCACCACGTGGGTGCCGTCGCTCCAGATCAGCTTGCCAAACTGCCAGACGTTGGTGGCAGCGCTGGTTTGGGTCAGCGTCACGTCGAACGATTTGGTTTCACTGGGCGCGATATCGAGGGTAGCCGGGGATACCACGGCATCAAAGCCCGGTACGGCAACTTGCGCAGTATAGGTGGCGGCTGCGGCGCCGACGTTGGTGACGCGGCGTGTGACGGTGACCGCGCCAATGATGTTGGCGGCCGAAATGGAGGGCAGGTTCAAACCGAGACCCATCAAAGAGCCGTCGGCGCAATTGGTGGACACGGCGAGTCCGCACAAGTATCTCTTGTAATCGGCCGGGGCGATATCGTACACCAGGCCGGGATCGGCGGCGCCGTTCGGGTTGATCTGGCCGGCGCCCTGGCCGAACGGCAGGATGCCGCGGGTGTCGCCGGAGGCGATGGTGTCGGGGTAGGTGTCGGTGGCGCTGGTCATTAGGGCCGACTTGATCATCGCCGGGTTCCAGGCCGGGTGTTCCTGGTGCAGCAGGGCGGCGATCCCGGCCACGTGCGGGGTGGCCATCGAGGTGCCTTGGTACGACGCCCACGCCGCCGGCGGCGTCCAGATGCCGTCGACGATGCCGGCGCGCTGCTGCTGGGTCAGCAACGGCACCGCTCCGGCGATGATGTCTACGCCCGGTGCCGCCAGATCCGGCTTGAGCACGCTGGCGTCGTAGCGGTTCGGGCCGCGTGCCGAAAAACCGGCCACCACCGGCGCCGGCGTGGCCGACGCGCCGATGACGAACTTGCCGATCGATGCCATGGCACCGGATTGGCTCGCATAAGTTTTGATTTTGGCGCCGTCGGCGGCGCTGACGTGCACGGTGGGCACCGCATGCGCTTCCGCTACTGGGCCAGCGCCGTTGTCGATTTCCACCATGCCCACGCCGCCGGCCTCGTACACGGCCAAACTCTTGTCAGTGTTGGAATTGGTACCGCGCGTGCAGGTGACGATCTTGCCTGCCACCTTGACAGGGTCCAATACCGCTCGCCCGTTGTTGGTCGCCTTGCTGAAGCACAGCGACACCAGCGTGGCACTGGCGCTGGACAAGCCCGCACGCTCGGCGCTGACCAGTGGTGCGCTCGGCAGGACGACCTGGTTCAGCGAGGCGCCGGTGTACCTGGCGCCGTTGGCCAGTGTCACTTCGGCTTGAAATGCGCGGTTGTGAGTGGCGGCTGCCACGGTCGCTACCCATGGACTGGGATGGCCCACGCTGTTGGAGGGACCATTGTTGCCGCCCGACGCCGCCACGAACACGCCCGCGTTGGCCGCATGCAGGAAGGCCTGTTCGACCGGATCCGTGAGCGAGGTGCTGCCGCTGATCGAAAAGTTGATCACGTTGACACCGTCGAGCACCGCTTTTTCGATCGCGGCGACGCTGTCGCCGCTGAAGCAGCCGTTCCTGCTGCCGCTGGTTTCCGTCGCGGCGTTGTAGGTCCAGCATACCTTGTAGGCAGCGATGCGCGCGCGCGGCGCCATGCCGGAGGCCAGGCCCAGGTTGACGCCATTGACGACGGCGTCCACGCCGCTGTTGCCGCCGGCGGTGCTGGCCGTATGGGTGCCGTGGCCGCCATTGACGGCGTCGCCGCCGATCGAGTCGCGTGGCGACCGGAATTCGCTCCAGTGCGCGCTGTACTGCGTCAGCGCGCGGAAGGCGCTGTCGAAATACTGGGCGCCGATCAGCTTGTTGTTGCAATTGGCGGCAGTGAAACCCTCGCCGCTTTGGCAACTGCCTTTCCAGGACGCCGGCGGACTGTCGTAGGCGATGGCGGCGCCGCTGTCGAAGGTCGGCCTGCCGTTGGAATCGATGCGGTCGGCGAAGGCGGGATTCTCCGGCCAGACGCCGCCGTCGATCACCCCGATGACGACGTTCTCGCCGGCGCCGGCCTTGCCGCCCAGCTGGTTCCATAGGCCCTCATCTTTTTCCAGCCCCAGGAAGCGCGTGGTGTAGGTAGTGTCCATCTGGCGTGGCGTGTCGGCCGACACCGAGGCCACGTCGCTGCGCACCATCAACTGGCGCGCCTCGTCGTCGGTCAGCATGGCGGTGAAACCGTTGAGTACCACGCTGTAGTTGTACAGGATGGGTGCGTTCGCCACTGCGGCCTGCACGGTCGACTGCTTTTGCGCCAAGTAGCTACTGTAGGCGTTCACGTCCTGGGACGCCAGATCGAGGCGCTGGCCGGGAAGCGGCTGGGTGGCGGCCATGCCGCCAACGCCGCCGTTGTAGGATGCCACCGGCTTATCGGCGAGCTGGACGATGTACGGACGGCGCAGATCGTTGGCATTGGCACCGGCGGCCAGGCTGCACAGTGCCAGCATGACGGCTGCGGACAGGGGACGTAATGTCATTGTTGCTTTTCTCTCTTGATGAATTTTTCCTAAATAGTAGTTCTTGGAAGATTGCAACTTAATTCCAAGTTGAAACATATTATATTAATTTATTTAATAAAAATAATAATTTTTTAACTAACACTCGGTTTACATGATGTTGAACACCGACCAAATGGCATGCCTATAAAAAACGCGGCGAGGATGTCCGAGACATCCTCGTCGCGTCGATCAGAAAAGCCGCAAATGGCGTCGCTGGATGCAGGTCATGGCCTGCCGGTGGCTTAGCGCCCGCTGTCGGGACGCTTGGCGCGCTCGACCGGTTCGGCAACCGGTACCGGATTGTTGGTTTCGACCAGTACTTCAGTGGTGGCGGCAACCGTGCCGGTATTGTCGAGCAGCTCGATGAGGCCTGCATAACGCTTGCCTGCCGCCAAGCCGGACCAGCTCGCGGTGATGGAAGCGGCGCTGCCGGGGTAGACGGTGGCCGGCATCATCACCCTGAAATTGCCTAGGCGGTCAGTTGCGTTCACCACTGCCGACGACAAGGCATAACTGGTGGAATTGCCGTTCGCGGCCGCGTAGCCGATCACGCAGACCGAATAATTGCCTGCCGCCGGCGCGGTCAGTTCGACCAGTTCGTTGGCGCCGGCGTGACCCGAGTAGCCGACCAGAGTGCCGCTGCTGTCCAACACGGCCAAGTCGAGGTCGTCGTCGCCGCTGCCGCTGCCGGTATCGCGGTCGAACAGTTCGAAGCGCGCCAGCAGGCTGCCGTTGGGAATTGCCAATGACGTCGTACGGGTGCCGGCGATACCGTTCTTGCAAGCCGCCTGGATCTGGGCAGTGGTATCGACCGTGCCGCTTGCCGCTTGGGCCACGCTGTCGGCCGCTTTGGTGATTTCCTTCAAGCCGCCATAGATCGATGTCATCTTGCCCGAGAAGCCGGTGCTGACGCTGATGGCGCGGGACGAGGTAGCGCGATCGCTGGTGAGCATCGCCGGTGCGGCGATCGGCTTGCTGGCGCGGGCCGTGATCGGGCTGCGTACCACGTGCGTGCCGTCGCTCCAGGTCAGCTTGCCGAACTGCCAGACGTTGGTAGCGGCGCTGGTGCGGGTCAGCGTCACGGTGAACGACTTGGTCTGGTTCGGGGCCACGGTCAGGCTAGCCGGCGAGACGACGGCAGTGAAGCCCGGTACCGAGATCGACGCATTGTAGGTCGCGGCACTGGCGCCGACATTGGTCACGCTGCGCGTCACGGTGACCGCGCCCAGGATGCTGCCGACCGAGATCGATGGCAGATTCAGGTTATAACTCTGCAAACTGCCGGCCGCGCAATCGGTGGAGGCCGCCAGGCCGCACATGTACTTCTTGTAGTCGGCCGGGGCGATGTCGTACACCAGGCCCGGATCGGCGGCGCCGTTCGGGTTGATCTGGCCGGCGCCCTGGCCGAACGGCAGGATGCCGCGGGTGTCGCCGGAAGCGATGGTGTCGGCGTAGGTGTCGGTGGCGCTGGTCATCAGGGCCGACTTGATCATCGCCGGGCTCCAGGTCGGGTGTTCCTGGCGCAGCAGCGCGGCGATGCCGGCCACGTGCGGGCTGGCCATCGAGGTGCCCTGGTACGAAGCCCAGGCCGACGGCGGCGTGAAGGTGCCGTTGATGATGTTGGCGCGCTGGTCCTGGGTCAGGCCCGGGGTGACGGCGGCGATGATGTCCACGCCCGGCGCGGCGACGTCCGGCTTGAGCACGTTGCCGTCGTAGCGATTCGGGCCGCGCGACGAGAAGCTGGCGATCACCGGGGCCGGGGTGGCCGAGCTGCCGATGATGAACTTGGTGATCGACGCCGAGGCGTTCGACTGGGCGGCGTAGGCCTTGATGGCGGCGCCGTTGGCCGCGCTCACGTGCACGGTCGGCACCGAGTGGACTTCGGCCACCAGGCCGGCGCCATTGTCGATCTCGACCATGCCGACGCCGCCGGCCTCGTACACGGCCAGGCTCTTGTCGACGCGGGCGTTGGTGCCGCGCGTGCAGGTGACGATCTTGCCGGCCACCTTGGCCGGGTCCAGCACCGCCACGCCGTTGTTCGAGGCCTTGCTGTAGCACAGCGAGACCAGGGTGGCGTTGGCGCCCGCCACGGCAGCCTGCTCGGCGGTGATCATCGGCGCGTTCGGCAGCGGGGTGGTGTTGAGCGAGGCGCCGGTGTACTTGGCGCCGTTGGCCAGCACCACGTCGGCCTGGAATTCGCGGTTGTGGGTCGATGCTGCCACGGTCGACAGCCACGGGCTGATGTGGGCCACACTGTTGGACGGGCCGTCGTTGCCGGCCGAGGCTGCGACGAACACGCCGGCATTGGCAGCGTGCAAAAAGGCCTGTTCGACCGGGTCGGTCACCGAGGTGCCGCCGCTGATCGAGAAGTTGATCACGTTGACGCCGTCGACCACCGCCTTTTCGATTGCGGCCACGCTGTCGCCGGTGAAGCAGCTGTTCTTGCCGCCGGTCGCCTCGGCCGGCGCGTTGTAGGTCCAGCACACTTTGTAGGCGGCGATGCGCGCGCGCGGGGCCATGCCGGATGCGGCGCCCATGTCGATGCCGTTCAGGTAAGCCTCGGCGCCGTTGTTGCCGCCGGCAGTGCTGGCGGTGTGGGTGCCGTGGCCGCCGTTGCCGACGCTGCCGCCGATCGAGTCGCGCGGCGAGCGGAATTCGCTCCAGTGGGCACTGTACTGCGGCAGCGAGCGGAAGGTGGTGTCGAAGTACTGGGCGCCGATCAGCTTGTTGTTGCAGTTGGCGATGGTGAAGCCTTCGCCGGTCTGGCACACGCCTTTCCAGGTCGACGGCGGGCTGTCGTAGGCGATGGTGCCGCCATTGTCGAAAGTCGGCTTGCCGTTGCTGTCGACGCGGTCGGCGAACGACGGGCTTTCCGGCCAGATGCCGCCGTCGACCACGCCGATCACGATGTTCTCGCCGGCGCGCGCCTTGCCGCCCAGCTGGCTCCACAGGCCGCCATCCTTTTCCAGGCCCAGGAATTTGGTGGTGTAGGTGGTGTCCATCTGGCGCGGGGTGTCGGCCGAGATGGTGGCGACGTCGCCGCGCGCCTTCAACTGCAGGACTTCGTCGTCGGTCAGCATGGCGGCGAAGCCGTTCAGCACCACGCTGTAGTTGTACAGGATGGGCGCGTTCGGGACTGCGGCCTGCACTGTGGACTGCTTCTGCACCAAGTAGGTGTTGTAGATGCTCACGTCCTGCGACGCGAGGTCGAGGCGCTGGCCCGGGGCCGGCTGGGTGGCGGACAGGCCGTTCACACCGCCGTTGTAGGAGGCGACCGGCTTGTCGACCAGTTGCACGATGTAAGGACGGCGCAGGTCGTCCGCGCTGGCGTTGAGGGCAAGGCTGGACAGCACGAACAGGACGGCGGCAGACAGGGGACGCAATTTCATTGTCGTTTCTTTCTCTCTCGGTTGACGCGGACGTTCAAGTTTTGCGGCGGGTACGGGCGGCCAGACCGATCAGGCCAAGACCGAGCAGCAGGGCGCTGCTCGGCTCCGGGACTTCGCTGGCGTCGGCCAGCACGATGTTGTCGATACCGAATTGGCCACGGTCGGTCTGGAATGCCTGGCAGCTGCCATCCGCGCGGCAGGCATAGCCGAAGATCGCCACTTCGACGAATTGCAAGCTCGAGAACGCGGCGCTCGGAGCGAAGCGTCCGAAAGAAAAATTGTTGGTGCCGCTAGTCAGGCCCGACAACTGATAAGTTTCATAACTGGAGCTGCCGTCGGCCATGAAGCCCTGTACGAGCAATAGTCCGGGGATTGCCGGGTAGCTGAGGCCATCGGGGTTTTCCGATGTGGCGGCACTGCCCAGGAAGCCAGCGTCGAAACCCTTGATGCTGAAAGAACCGCCATTGGTGGCGACGATATCCAAGTAGCTGTCGTTGAGCGCCTGATAGTAAGTGCTGATATCGCCAGCCAGGCATGTGTTGCCCAAACAATTGTTGGCGCTGTCGCTACCATCGGCAAACAGCCCGACGGCGACGTCCGACGTCGAGCCGGGAACGTTGGAAAAGAATCCGATTTCATACCCGGCTTGTTGGACCGCGTCTCCATGACCGGTGGGACCAAATGCGCCTTCGAAGGTGATCACGCCGGCCTGTGCCGGCGCTGCCAGCGCGGCGCCGGCGACCAGGGCGCCGCCGACCAGGGCGCGCAGGGAGCCACGGAGTCCGTCCGGGCGCAGTTGGGTTGTTTTCCGCTTCATTGCTTGGCCTTATGCTTATCGTTATCGTTACAAAGACAATCAAAAAAAATTAACTTGATTCCAAGTTGTAATGAAATATATCAATTAATGCATTGAAAGTATTCTTTTTTTTAACAAGCAATATTTTTTTCTTGCCGTTGTTTTCCGTACAGAAGTTGGTAATTCAAAGAAAAATATCCTATTTGCATGGTTTGCAGAGCGGGGCGCTCTTTTGTCCCAAGCCAAGCCTGAGGCCGGCATGGAATGCGAGAGTGCGGCTTGGCACCGACATCCGCATAAAAAAATTGTGGCCGCGTCAATCGCGTGGTAGCCTTCTGGCGCTGCTTTACCAGTAAGCAATAACTTAGGAGTATGCTTTGATGGTCCGAGGGTCGAAGAGGGGCGTGCGCCGGGATGTGCACCGCGAAGTTCGCCATGCAGGCAGCGCCGGTTTCACGCTGCTGGAACTGCTGGTGGTGATCGTCATCATCGGCTTGCTGGCCGCCTATGTCGGCCCCAAGTATTTTTCGCAACTCGGTAAATCCGAAGTGACGGTGGCGCGCGCCCAGATCGAGGCGTTCGAGAAGTCGCTGGATACCTACCGCCTCGACGTCGGCCGTTATCCGACCACCGAGGAAAGCCTGAACGCGCTGATGACGGCGCCGCCGAGCGCCGGCGCCAAGTGGAACGGCCCGTACCTCAAGAAGGGGGTGCCGCCGGACCCGTGGGGCCACCCGTACCAGTACCGCGCGCCGGGCACCAAGGGCGAATACGAGATCGTCTCGCTCGGCAAGGACGGCCAGCCGGGCGGCACCGGCGACAACGCCGACATCAGTTCGCAGTAATTATTTATATTCTTTACGCCGTATCATTCCGTTCTCCTTCCTTCCGGTTTCCCCGTGATGCAGTTTGCGGTACGCACCCTCGCCCCCGACATGAGCATCGCCAGCATGCTGGTCGATGCCCTCGACGAGGCGGACGCGCGGCGCCAGGTCGAGGCGCGCGGACTCTATGTCAGCGCGATCGAACCGGCGCGCGCCCCCGGATTGGGCCGGCGCCGCGGTGCCAGGCTGCCGCTGGTGCTGTTCAGCCAGGAATTACTGGCGCTGCTGACCGCCGGCCTCGGCATCGTCGAGGGCCTGGAGGCGCTGCTGGAAAAGGAAGCCGCGCCGGCCACGCGCGGCGTGCTGGAGCGGCTGCTGGCCGGCCTGCGCGAAGGCAAGCGCTTTTCCGGCGTGCTGGCCATGCAGCCGGACCAGTTCCCGCCGCTGTATGTCGGCATCGTGCGCGCCGCCGAAGGCACCAGCGACCTGCCGCGCGCGCTGGAGCGCTACATCGACTACCAGCAGCGCATCGACACCGTGCGCGCCAAGATCGTCAGCGCCTCGATCTATCCGCTGATCCTGCTGGGCGTCGGCGGCGGCGTGTCGCTGTTCCTGATGTCGTACGTGGTGCCGCGCTTCGCCGAGGTCTACCAGGGCGCCGGGCGCGAGCTGCCGCTGATGTCGCGCCTGATGCTCGACTGGGGCCAGTTCGCGTCCAGCCACACCGCCGCGCTGCTGCTCGGGGTGGCCGGCGTGGCGGGCGGCATCGCCTGGGGCGTGCGGCGCGCCCTGCGCCGCGGCGGCGTGGCGCGCCTGCTGGCGCGCCTGCCCGGCATCGGCGAGCGCGCCCGCATCTATGAATTGTCGCGCCTGTACCTGACGCTGGGGATGCTCAGCGAAGGCGGCATCACCATCGTCGCCGCCATCGACACCGTGCAGGGCATGGTCTCGCCGCTGGTCGCCGCCGGCCTGCGCGCGGCGCGCGCCGCGATCGAGTCCGGCCGTCCGCTGTCGGACGCGTTCGAGGCCAACGGCCTGACCACGCCGATCTCGCTGCGCATGCTGCGCGTGGGCGAGCGCACCGGAGAAATGGGGCCGATGCTGAGCCGCTCGGCCGCCTTCTACGACGGCGAGATCGGGCGCTGGATCGACCGTTTTACCCGAACCTTCGAGCCGCTGCTGATGGCGGCCATCGGCCTGGTGGTCGGCGCCATCGTGGTGCTGCTCTACATGCCGATCTTCGACCTTGCCGGAGACATGTCTTGAACGCCCCGCATTCCGCCATCGACGCCGCCGCGCAACCCGGGACGGCGGCCTTCGACGCCGCCCTGCTGGCCCAGGCGCGCCAGCGCAGCCGCCAGTCGCAGCGCTCGCTGGTCGAGGAGCTGCAGGCCTTGTCCGGCCTGGAGGCGCGCCAGATCGTGCGTGCGCTGGCCCAGCCGTTCGGCCTGGACGTGATGGAAACGGCCGAGATGTTCGGCCAGCAGCCGGCCTTCGACCTGCTGCCGCTGGCGCAGGCGCTGGCGCGCCACTGCGTGCTGCTGCGCGAAGGCCCAGGTGCCGGCGGACGCCTGACCGGCGTGATCGCCGACCCGTTCGACCTCGACCTGCAGACCTGGCTGCAGGCGCGCGCCGGCGCCACCGCCGCGGCGCCGCTGCACCTGCGCCTGGCGCTGGCCGGCGACATCCAGGCCTACCTCGGCAAGCACGAGGAATCGGCGCGCGCGGTCGATACGCTGGGCGGCGACAGCGGCGAAGCGCGGCGCGACGGCAAGAGCGCCACCGTCCTGTCCTTCGCCAGCGTGTCCGAGGCGGCCAGCCCGGCGGTCAAGGTGGTCAATTCCACGCTGTACGACGCCTTGAAAGCCGGCGCATCGGATATCCACCTGGAGAGCACCGCCGGCGGGCTGGCGGTCAAGTACCGGGTCGACGGCGTACTCGACCACGCCGCCTCGGTCGGCGGCATCGAGCTGGCCGAGCACGTCATCTCGCGCCTGAAGGTACTGGCCGAACTCGACATCGCCGAACGCCGGGTGCCGCAGGACGGCAGCTTCCGGGTCGAGGCGGGCGGGCGCGACATCGACCTGCGCGTGTCGATCATGCCCTCGATCCACGGCGAGGACGCGGTCATCCGTATCCTCGACAAGCGCGCCATGATCGAGGCCTACGGCGCGCTGACGCTGGAAGCGCTCGGCTTCGACGCGCCGTCGCTGGTGACGCTGCGCCACCTGGCCCAGGAAGCCTACGGTATGCTGCTGGTGACCGGCCCCACCGGTTCCGGCAAGACCACCACGCTGTACGCCGCGCTCACCGAGATCCACAACGGGCGCGAAAAGATCATCACCATCGAGGACCCGGTCGAATACCAGCTGCCCGGCATCCTGCAGATCCCGGTCAACGAAAAGAAGGGCCTCACCTTCGCCAAGGGCCTGCGCTCGATCCTTCGCCACGACCCGGACAAGATCATGGTCGGCGAGATCCGCGACCGCGAGACCGCCGAGATCGCGGTGCAGTCGGCGCTGACCGGCCACCTGGTGCTGACCACGGTGCACGCCAACAACGTGTTCGACGTGTTCGGGCGCTTCAGCCACATGGGTATCGACCCGTACGCCTTCGTGTCGGCGCTGAACGGCATCTGGGCCCAGCGCCTGATCCGCACCAATTGCCCGCACTGCGCGGCGCGCTATGTCCCGGACGACGCCGAGCTGGCCTCGGCGCACCTGCAGCGCGAGGAAGTCGCGGACTACCTGTTCATGCGCGGCATCGGCTGCGGCGATTGCCGCGGCACCGGCTACAAGGGGCGCCGCTCGATCGCCGAGATCCTGACGCTGAACGACGAGATCCGCGAACTGATCGTCGACAAGCAGCCGATCCGCCGCATCAAGGCCGCCGCCGCCGCCAACGGCACCCGCAGCCTGCGCCTGGCCGCGCTCGACCTGGTCAAGCGCGGCGCCACCACCATCGAGGAAATCCGGAGGGTCACGCTGCATGCCTAGTCTGCTCACGCCTTCCTGGCTGGCGCCGTGGCTCGGGCAGGGGCTGCGCATCGGCATCGCCCCCGACGGCCTGGCGCTGGTGCGCACCGGCATCTGGCGCCACGAGCGCGCGCTGCTGCTGGGCCAGGTGCGCGCCGGCGGCGCCGACGCCGCCGCGGTGGGCACGGCGCTGGCCATGCTGCTGGGCGAGCATGCCGTCGCCGGGGCGGCGGTGACGGTGGTGCTGTCCGACGAGCTGGTGCGCCTGTGGCAGGTGGCGCCGCCGCAGGGCGCCGTCCGCATGGCCGACCTGGAAGGCGCGGCGGCGCTGCGCTTCCAGGCGCTGTTTGGCGGCGCCGCGTCCGACTGGCGCATCCGCGCCGACTGGAGCGCCAGCCAGCCGTTCCTGGCCTCGGCGGTGCCGGTGGCGCTGCTGGATGCGCTCAAGGCGGCGGCGCGCGCCTACCGCTTCCACCTGGTCGAGATCGTGCCGCAGTTCGTGGCGACCCTGAACCAGTTCCGCAAGCAGCGCCGGCCCGGCGCCTGGTTCGGCCTGGTGCACGGCGGCGTGCTGAGCGTGGCCGCCTACGACGGCAAGCGCCTGGCGGCGGTGCGCACCACGCCGATCCCGCCCGGCGCCGACCGCGACTGGCTGGAGGGCCACGTGGCGCGCGAGGCGTTGCGCGTCGGCCTGGGCCGGCCCGAGCGCCTGCAGGTGTGCGGCCCGGCACCGCGCGGCTGGGCCAGCAGCATCGGACGCCTGAAATTCGCCTGCACGCTGTTCGAGGACGAGACCGATCCGCTGTGGCCGGATAGCGCGCGCCTGGCGCTGGCGGGGAGGGCGCCGTGAGGAAGGTGCGCATCGATTTCGCCCCGCCCAGCCTGCGCCGCGCCATCCTGCGCGCACCGCGCGAAGCCTGGCTGCTGCTGCTGGCGCTGTTCATCATGTGCGGGCCGCTGCTGACCGCCGTCACGAAATACCGCAAGGGACTGGACGAGCGGGCGCGCCTGCAGGCGGCCACCGAGGTGCACGTGCGCCAGGCCGCCGCCGGCACGGCGCCGGCACCGTCGCGCGCGCCGCTGCCGGCGGCCCAGGCCGCGGCCGTCAACGCCGCGGTGCTGCAACTGAACCTGCCGTGGCGCGGCCTGCACGACGCGGTGCAGTCGGCGACCCCGGCCAACATCGCGTTGCTGGCGCTGGAGCCGGACGCGAAAAAGAGCGCATTGCGCATCACGGCGGAAGCGAAGAGCAGCGACGACATGATCGCCTACGTCGCCCGCCTGCAGCAGGAAGACTGGTTCAAGGCCGTGGCCCTGGTGCGCCACGAAATCAACGAGCAGGACCCGAACCGCCCGATCCGCTTCCAGATCGACGCCCGGTGGCAGGCGGCGCCATGACCCAATCTACCCTGGCGGCGCTGCCGCTGCGCCTGCGCCTGTGGCTGGCGCGCATGGCGCCGCTGTCGCTGGCGGCGCTGCTGGCGATCGTGCCGTGCGCCGCGGCGCTGGCATGGGTCACGCTGGCGCAGCTCGGGCTGGAGCGCGACCTGGAGCAGGCGCGCGCGCGCGTGGCTGCGCGCCGGGCGCAGGCCGAGGCGCCGGCACGGCCGGCCGCTGTCGCGGCAAGCGCCGCCACGGCGCCGGTTGCCGCTGCGCCGGCCGACAACCTCGACCTGTTCTACGGCACGCTGGGCCAGCGCCGCCACGCCGAGCAGCAGGTCAAGACCCTGTTCGCCCTGGCCGCGAAGAATGGCCTGGTGCTGAGCCAGGGCGAATACAAGAGTGCGTGGGACAAGAATGCGCGCGTGCATACCTACCAGGTCAACCTGCCGGTGAAGGGCAGCTATGCCGCGATCTGGGAGTTCGCGCTGGCGTCCCTGCGCGCGATCCCCTTCGCTGCGCTCGACGACATCAGCTTCAAGCGCGACAGCATCGCCGACGCGGCGGTCGAGGCCAGGCTGCGCCTGACCCTGTACCTGGGCGAATCCGACGCCGTGGCCCGGGAGGGCGCGCCATGAAGCCGGCGCTGAACCTGGCGCTCAAGCCGCGCCACCTGGCGCTCGGCGCCGCCCTGGCCGCGGCGGCGGCGCTGGTGCTGTTCGGCGACCGCAACCCGGACGGCGACGTGGCCGAGGCGGTGGAGCGGCCGGCGGCGGCGCGCACGGACCTGCGCGCCGCTGCGCGGTCGGATGGCGCCGCGCCCGGCGTGTCGGCGCCGGCCGTGGCCGGGGGCGACGCGGCGCTCGTGCCCGCGGCCAGGCCGCCATCCGCCGCCGCCGGCACGGACGGCGCTGCAACCGTCGGCGCCGCCGATGCGCACGGCGCCGCCGCGGCCGGCCAGCCGATCCTGGCGCTGGTCCCCCGCGAGATCCTGATCGGCGACAGCGAGGGCCGTTTCGGCCAGGCGCAGAATGGGGCGCCGTTCGGCAGCCGGAACTGGACGCCGCCGCCGCCGCCCGCGCCGCCGAGCGCGCCGCCGCCGCCCCCGCCGCCGCCCACCGCGCCGCCGCTGCCGTTCACATTCATCGGCAAGTCGGTGGGCGAGGGCGTGATCGAGGTCTACCTGGCGCGCGGCGACCGTACCTTCACGGCGCGCGCCGACACGGTCATCGACGGCACCTATCGCGTGGATGCGATCGCGCCGCCGGTCCTGACCCTGACTTACCTGCCGCTGAACCAGGTTCAGCAGCTCAATATTGGAGTATTCGAGTGACCGCTCATCCGTTCTTTTCGCGCCTGCGGCCGCTTGCCCGCCTGCCCGTGGCGCCGGCGGCCCTGGCGCTGCTGCTGTCCGGCTGCGCCGCCCAGCAGGCCTACCGCGAAGGCAACGAGCTGGTGGCCCAGGACAAGGTCGAGGCCAGCCTGGTCAAGTACCAGCAAGCGGTGGCGGCCGACCCGGACAACGTCACCTATAAAGCGGCCTGGCTGCGCGCGCGCGACGGCGCCACCAACCGCCTGCTGAGCCAGGCGGACCGCGAACTGGCCGAAGGCAAGGCCGCGCTGGCGCTGCAGGATTACGGGCGCGTGCTGGCCATCGATCCGCTCAACGACCGCGGCCGCGCCGGCGTGCGCCAGGTCGACGCCGAGCGCCGCCACGCGGCGCTGCTGGACGAGGCGCGCGCCGCCCTCGAGCGCAAGGACGTCGAGACCGCGCGCGCCAGGGTGGGCGCGGTGCTGACCGAACGCCCGACCCACGACGGCGCGCGCCTGCTGCTGGCGGAGATCAACGAGAAGGGCGCCAATGCGCCGGCCGAGGCGGCGCTGTCGAACGCCTTCCGCACCCCGATCAGCCTGGAGTTCCGCGACGCGCCCATCAAGCAGATCTTCGAGGTCATCGCGCGCCACTCCGGCTTGAACTTCCTGTTCGACAAGGACGTCAAGACCGACCAGCGCGCCTCGATCTTCCTGAAGAACAGCACGGTCGAGGCGGCCGTCTACTACCTCCTGATGAGCAACCAGCTGGAACGCCAGGTCATGGACGGGAATACCGTGCTGATCTACCCGAACGTGGCGGCCAAGCAGAAGGAATACCAGGAGATGACGGTCAGGACCTTCTACCTGGCCAACGCGGACGCCAAGGCGGTGGCCAATACCCTCAAGACCATCCTCAAGTCGCGCGACGTGGTGGTCGACGAGAAGCTGAACCTGGTGATCCTGCGCGACAGCCCGGAAGCGGTGAAGCTGGCGGCGCAGCTGGTGGCGCTGCAGGACGTGGCCGAGCCGGAAGTCATGCTCGACGTCGAAGTGATGGAAGTGCAGCGCGGGCGCCTGCTCGACCTGGGCGTCGACTGGCCGACCAGCCTGTCGTTCGCGCCGCTGATCGGCAACGCCGGCGTGCTGACGGTCGACCAGCTGCGCGATTTTAATAGCGGCAACATCGGCGTTTCCGGCATCTCGGCGGTGGCCAGGGCCAGGAAGACCGACAGCGATTCGAACACGCTGGCCAACCCGCGCATCCGCGTGCGCAACAAGGAAAAGGCGAAGGTCGTCATCGGCGACAAGCTGCCGACCATCACCACCACGATCTCGTCGGGCGTGGGCGGCTTCGCCTCGGAATCGGTGAACTACGTCGACGTCGGCCTGACCCTGAACGTGGAGCCGACCATCTACCTGAACAACGAGGTCGGCATCCGCATCTCGCTCGAGGTCAGCAACCTGATCGACACCGTCACCACCAAGAGCGGCACCACCGCCTACCGCATCGGCACGCGCTCGGCCACCACCATGCTGCAATTGAAGGATGGCGAGAATCAGGTGCTGGCCGGCCTGATCAAGAACGAGGACCGCAACAGCGGCACCCACCTGCCGGTGCTGGGCGACGTGCCGCTGCTGGGCCGCCTGTTCGGCAGCGCGCAGAATTCGCGCGACAAGACCGAGGTGGTGCTGTCCATCACGCCGCACCTGGTGCGCAACATCCAGCGGCCGGCGGCGACCGTGTCCGAATTCAGCGCCGGTACCGAGGCCAGCTTCCGCCGCCGTCCGGACGGCGCGCTGCGCCTGCCGGCGGTGCTGCCGGGCGCGCGCTTGGTGCCGGGGCAGACGGCGCAGCTGCCGGCGGCTTCGCTGCCGGCACCGGCCAGCGCCGACCGCAGCGCCGACCGCGCCGGCGGCGCGCCGCAGCCGCAGGTGCAGTATCCGCAGCAGGGCGCGGTGCCGGCCCAGGCGCCGGGACAGCCGCAAGTCCAGCCGCAAGTGCAAGTCCAGCCGCAAGTGCAGGGCCAGGCGCCGGTGCAGGGCCAGCCGCAGGTGCAGATCCAGGTGCAGCCGCAGGCCCAGGTCCAGGCGCCGGGCGGCATGGTGCCGGCCACCAGCGTGACGGTCGGCGGCCCGCCGCCGGCGGCCCCGCCATCGGTGCCGGTGACCGCGCTGCCGGCGGCGCCGGCGGTGCAGGTGAATCCGATCCCGTCGCCCACCGTCACGCCGGTGACGCCGAATGCACGCTGATGCGTCCATCGGCGCCGGCATGCCGGGGCGCGTGACGCCGCACGCACGCCGTGCGTGCGGTGCCGCCCTTGCGCGCCGCGTGCGCGGCTTCACCCTGATCGAGCTGCTGGTCACGCTGGCGATCCTGGCGCTGCTGGGCGCGCTGGCCGCGCCGGTGGGCCAGACCGTGATCCAGCGCCGCCACGAGGCGGAGCTGCGCGCGGCGCTGCGCGAGATCCGCGGCGCCATTGACGCCTACAAAAAGGCCGGCGACGAAGGCCGTATCGCCAGGGCGGTCGGCGCCAGCGGTTATCCGGCCAGGCTGGAACTGCTGGTCGACGGCGTGGTCGACCTGCGCAGTCCGAAGAAAGCCAAGATGTATTTTCTGCGGCGCCTGCCGCGCGACCCGTTCAACGGCGACGCCGCGCTGGACGACGCCCAGACCTGGGGCAAGCGCAGCTACGCCAGCGAGGCCAACGAACCCAAGGAAGGCGACGACGTGTACGACGTGGTGTCGACATCCGGCAAGGTCGGCCTGAACGGCATTCCCTACAGCCGGTGGTGAACATGCGGACGACGAAACCGGCGGCTTGCCGACCCGCGCGCACGCGCAGGGGCTTCACGCTGATCGAACTGCTGGTGGTGCTGGGCATCGTGGCGCTGCTGCTGACGCTGGCGGTGCCGCGCTTCTTCCCGAGCGTGGATGCCGCCAAGGAAACGGTGTTGATGGACAACCTGCGCACCACGCGCGCGGTGATCGACCAGTTCTACGCCGACACCGGGCGCTATCCGGAATCGCTGGAGCAGCTGGTCGAGAAAAAATACCTGGCGGCGCTGCCGGTCGACCCGGTCGCCGACAGCGATGCGAGCTGGGTCATCGTGCCGCCGGAAGATGCGACCCAGGGCGCGGTCTACAACATCCGCAGCGGCGCCGAGGGCAAGGGCCGCAACGGCAAGCCGTACGCCGAGTGGTGAATGGGGCATTTGTCCACGCCCCCGCGCCAGGCCGGGTTCACCTACGTCGGCCTGATGGTGCTGGTGGCGATCATCGGCCTGGTCGGCGCCGCCGCGCTCAAGGCCGACACGCTGCTGCGCCGCGCCGCCGCCGAGCGTGAACTGCTGGAGATCGGCGCCGCCTTCGGCGAGGCGCTGCGCAGCTATGCCGAAGCCACGCCGCGCGGCCAGCCGCAGCAGCCGCCGACGCTGCAGGAACTCCTGAAGGACCCGCGCTTTCCCGGCGTGCGGCGCCACCTGCGCAAGATCTTCGTCGACCCGGTCACCGGGCGCGCGGAGTGGGGCATCGTGTATGCCGCCGGCGAGCGCGGCGTGCTGGCCGTGTACAGCCTGTCGCGCGCCAGGCCGCTGAAGGTGGCCAACTTCGACGCGCGCTTTCCCAATTTCGAGAACAAGGAACGCCTGTCGGACTGGAAGTTCGCCGCCACCGGGCAGGGCGTGACGCAGATGCAGGCGCCGCAGCCGAACGCGGCGCAGCCGGACGGCATGCCGTCCGGCGCTCAGCAGCCCGGACAGCAGCCGGCATCGCTGTTCCCGAACCAGGGCGCGCCGGGCCAGGCGGCACCCACGCAGGCGCTGCCGCCGCCATCCCCGGCCGACCCGCCACCGCCCGCGCCCGCCGACGCCGCGCCCGCGCCGCCGGTGGACAATGCCGGCGAGGCCAGGGACGAGCGCACCACGCCGGTCGAGCCGCCCGAGAAGACCGCACAGGACGAGCGCGACGAGAACGATGAGAAACCGGCGCCGCGGCCGGCGTCCGCGACGTCGGAGCGCTGAATCTTATTTGGCGCGCCGCATGAAATCGCGCGGCCGGAACCCCAGGCCGGCCAGCACCGCGAAATACACCGCGCCGCTGCCGGCGATCACCAGCAGCAGGGCGCCGATGCGCAGGACCGGATGCGCGCGCATGCCGGTCCAGTCGAACTGGGCCTGGCCGAACCAGGCTACCCCGCCCATCACCGCCACTGCCGCCACCACCTTCAGGAAAAAGGCCAGCCAGCCGGCATGCGGCGTATAGATGCCGCGCCGGCGCAGGCCGGTGTACAAAAAGGCGGCATTGATGCAGGCGCCCAGGCCGATCGACAGCGCCAGGCCGGCCACGCCCAGCAGCGGCACGAACACCAGGTTCATCAGCTGGGTCGCCACCAGCACGCCGACGGCGATGCGCACCGGCGTACGGATGTCCTGGCGCGCATAAAACGCCGGCGCCAGGATCTTGATCAGGATGATGCCGAGCAGGCCGGCGGCGTAGGCCATCAGCGGCGCGGTGGCGGCGGCCACGGCATCGGCCCTGAAGGCGCCGTAGTTGAACAGGGCGGCGATCAGCGGCGTGGACAGGGCCGCCAGGCCGACCGCGGCCGGCAGCGCCAGCAGGAAGGTCAGGCGCAGGCCCCAGTCGAGCAGGGCGGAGTACTCGGCGCTGTCGCCTTCGGTGTTCGCCTTGGACAGGCTGGGCAGGAGGATGGTGCCGAGCGCCACGCCCAGCATGCCGGTCGGGAATTCCATCAGGCGGTCGGCGTATTGCAGCACCGAGACGCTGCCCGCGCCCAGGCGCGAGGCGATGTTGGTGTTGATGAGCAGGCTGATCTGCGCGGCCGAGACCGCGAACACGGCCGGTCCCATCTTGCGCAGGATGCGCCGCACGCCGGGATCGTGCAGGCCGGCCAGCGGATTGAGCGACAGGCGCGGCAGCATGCCGATGCGCTGCAGCGCCGGAATCTGCCAGGCCACCTGCAGCAGGCCACCGACGCACACCGCCACCGCCATCGCATAGATCGGCACGTCGAAGTACTTGACCATGAACAGCGAAAAGAAGATCGACGACAGGTTCCACAGCACCGGGGTGAAGGCCGGGATCTTGAATTCGCGCCAGGTGTTCAGCACGCCGCCCGCCATCACCACGAAGGACATGCAGACGATGTACGGGAACATCAGGCGCGTCATGACGATGCCCGCATCCAGCGCATCGCCCTGCAGGCCGCCGGCGATCACCGCCAGGATCAGCGGCGCGCCGACGATGCCGGCCACGCTGACCGCCAGCGTCGCCCAGACCAGCACGTTGGTCACGTGGTCGACCAGGGTCTTGGTGGCCTCCGGTCCTTGCTGGCTCTTGTATTCGGCGATGATCGGCACGAAGGCCTGCGAGAACGCGCCTTCGCCGAACAGCCGGCGCAGCAGGTTGGGCAAACGGAAGGCAATGGCGAAGGCGTCGGTGTACGGCGACGCGCCGAAGGCGCGCGCGAACAGGGATTCGCGCAATAGGCCGGTGATGCGCGATACCATCGTCATGCTGGAGATGGCCGCCAGGGTCTTGAGCAGGTTCATAGCCCGCGATTATAGCTGGGCAACAGCGCATGGAAGCCGCATGGAAACCGATTTTCGCGTGGCATGGGCGTCGATGATGGAAATGGGATTTGCCGTACGGTGAAACCTTCGCTATAATCGAAGGCTGTATTGAATTTAGTTAGCAGACACTAATGTTTGGCGGCACTGATTGGGCCGGTTCGAGACGCTAATGTTTGCAGACGCAACTTGACCCCGATTAGGAACTTCCATGGCAAATACCGCACAGGCGCGCAAGCGCGCTCGTCAAGCAGTTAAGCAAAACGCACACAACTCGGCTCAGCGTTCGACCCTGCGCACCGCAATCAAGGCTGTCCGCAAGGCCATCCAGGCTGGCGACAAGGCCGCTGCAACCACCATCTTCCAGCAATCCGTGTCGACCATCGACAGCATCGCTGACAAGAAAATCATCCACAAGAACAAGGCCGCTCGCCACAAGAGCCGCCTGGCTGCCGCCATCAAGGGCCTGTCGGCTTAATTGCCCGGCTGCGCGGCCCAGGCCGCGCCCTTGATTGGATACAACCCGCCCGACCACCGGTCCGGCGGGTTTTTCGTTTTTGGCCCGGTAAATCCAGTAGGTCAATAGCTCTCGGTAATTCGGGGTCAGAGCACAATCACATTGTGCTCTGACCCCGAATTTTTCACTTCGAATTTTTCTTCGTCAGCGCCTGGCGCCGAGCGCGGCGGCCGGCACTTCCATCCATTCGCCCGGCATCAGCGGATGGGCCGCCAGCGAGAACGGGCCGATGCTGGAGCGCACCAGGCGCAGCGTCGGCAGGCCGACCGCGGCCGTCATGCGCCGCACCTGGCGGTTCTTGCCTTCGCCGAGCGTCATGGCGATCCAGCTGGTGGGCTTGTCCTGGCGCGTGCGGATCGGCGGGTTGCGCGGCCACAGCCAGTCCGGCTCGGCGATGCGCACGGCGCGGCAGGGCCGGGTGACGAAGTCGCCGAGGTCGAGCGGCGCCTGCAGGCGTGCCAGCGCGGCGGGATCGGCCACGCCCTCGACCTGCACCAGGTAGGTCTTGGCTTCCTTGTGGTCCGGGTGCGCGATTTGGTGCTGCAGGCGGCCGTCGTCGGTGAGCAGCATCAGCCCCTCGCTGTCGGCATCCAGGCGGCCGGCGGGATAGATGTTCGGAATGTCGAGATAATCGGCCAGCGAAGCGCTGCCGGGCCGGCGCTCGTCGTCGCGCGAAAACTGGCACAGCACCTGGAATGGCTTGTTGAATAGGATCAGTGGCATGAAGAACGGGCGGGGCAGGGTGGGGTATCGCCTGCCGGCTGCATCGTCGCGAAAACGTGGCGCCTGGCGGCAAGCTGGTGCATAATTTGCTGCGCTTATCTTGTATCTTATATAAGACCGTTAGGCCGGGAGCACGGATGCAAGCGCGTTCACGCGGGCTCATGTGCAAGTCCCATAACGAAAATTTATAATACAGGCCATATTGTAATCCAGATCGCATGCCGTCCCGGCCGCCGCCCCGGCCTGCCTGCGTCCCCATTCGGAGAGCCAGATGTACCAACATATCCAAGTCCCCGCTGAAGGGCAAAAGATCACGGTGAATGCCGACTGCACGCTGAACGTGCCGGCGCAGCCGATCATCCCGTACATCCGCGGCGACGGTACCGGCGCCGACATCACGCCGGTCATGCTGAAGGTGGTCGACGCGGCGGTGGCCAAGGCCTACGGCGGCGCGCGCCGCATCCACTGGATGGAAATCTTTGCCGGCGAGAAGTCGACCGCCCTGTATGGCCCGGACGTCTGGCTGCCCGACGAGACGCTGCAAGCCGTCAAGGAATACGTTCTTTCGATCAAGGGGCCGCTGACGACGCCGGTCGGCGGCGGCATCCGCTCGCTCAACGTGGCCCTGCGCCAGAAGCTCGACCTGTACGTGTGCCTGCGCCCGGTGCGCTACTTCGCCGGCGTGCCGTCGCCGCTGCGCGAGCCGGAAAAGACCAACATGGTGATCTTCCGCGAGAACTCGGAAGACATCTATGCCGGCATCGAGTGGGCCGGCGGCTCGCCGGAAGCGAAGAAGCTGATCGATTTCCTGGTGAACGAGATGGGCGCCAACAAGATCCGCTTCCCCGAGACGTCCGCGATCGGCGTCAAGCCGGTCTCTCGCGAAGGCACCGAGCGCCTGGTGCGCAAGGCGATCCAGTACGCGATCGACAATGACAAGCCTTCGGTGACGCTGGTCCACAAGGGCAACATCATGAAGTTCACCGAGGGCGGCTTCCGCGACTGGGGCTACGCGCTGGCGCAGCGCGAGTTCGGCGCCGAACTGGTCGACGGCGGCCCATGGTGCAAGCTCAGGAATCCGAAGACCGGGCGCGACATCATGATCAAGGACGTGATTGCCGATGCCTTTTTGCAGCAGATCCTGCTGCGTCCGGCGGAATACAGCGTGATCGCCACGCTGAACCTGAACGGCGACTACATGTCGGACGCGCTGGCGGCCCAGGTCGGCGGCATCGGTATCGCGCCGGGCGCCAACATGTCGGATTCGGTGGCGATGTTCGAAGCCACCCACGGCACCTCGCCCAAGTACGCCGGCAAGGACTATGTCAACCCGGGTTCGCTGATCCTGTCGGCGGAAATGATGCTGCGCCACATGGGCTGGCTGGAAGCCGCCGACCTGATCATCGGTGCGATGGAAAAGGCGATCCGCGCCAAGCGCGTCACCTACGATTTCGCGCGCCTGATGGAAGACGCGACCCAGGTGTCGTGCTCGGGCTTCGGCGAGGCGATGATCGACCAGATGTGAGCGGTGGGCGGCGGCGTGCCGGGAGGGCACCGTCGCCGCGGATGGCGGCCCACACGGTGACGAGCGACGGGTGACGAGCGACGGGCGTCGAGCGACGGGCGGCGTTTCCGGAACAGCCTGATGTCGGCGCAGGGAGCGAGGACGGGAACGTTGCGCCAAATAAAAAAGCCCCGCTGGAGCGGGGCTTTGCTTCCATGAGGAACGCTTACGCGCCCACGATATTGGAAGCTTGCTTGCCTTTAGGGCCCTGCGTGACTTCGAACTGGACTTTCTGACCTTCTTTGAGCGTCTTAAAACCGTTCATGTTGATTGCGGAGAAGTGTGCAAACAAATCCTCGCCGCCGTCATCTGGCGTGATGAAGCCAAAACCTTTGGAATCATTGAACCACTTAACAGTACCTGTTGCCATAAAAGAACTTTCAGTTAATAACAAATCACACGAGCCATAAAAGCAAGAAGCTTCTTGCCCCCTCCTCAGCCTGCTCACTTCTTATCAACAAGTACATAAGTACAAGTCAATATCTGCATTGTTGGTTGAATAATCTTGTAAGTCAAGGGCTTTTGCGGGCCTGTTGTAAAAACCTTCACTGCCGTCCGAAAACACCCTCTTGATTTTTGCATTCCGGCCGCCATCTGCGCGGAGACTGGAAAACGCGTAAGATAAAAAGCAAGTGGAATTACCCTGATTGTTAACGTACGCACGAACACCGAAAGCATTTTAGAATACCCTTATGGCAACCAAGCACGATACCGAACAGCTGCTGGAGCGGCAGACCGTCAAGCCACCCCCTCTGTACCAGGTGGCACTGCTGAACGATGACTACACGCCGATGGAATTCGTGGTCGCCATTATCCAGGAGTATTTCAATAAGGATCGCGAAACGGCGACGCAGATCATGCTTTCCGTACATCGCCATGGCAAAGGGGTGTGCGGCGTGTTTTCCAAAGATATAGCGTGTACCAAAGTGGAGTTTGTATTAACGCATGCGCGCAAGGCAGGCCATCCCCTGCAGTGCGTGATGGAGGAAGTATGATTGCGCAGGAATTGGAAGTCTCTCTACACATGGCCTTTGTCGAAGCGCGGCAGGCTCGGCACGAGTTCATTACCGTCGAACATCTGCTGCTGGCGCTGCTCGACAACCCGTCGGCCGCCGAAGTCCTGCGTGCGTGCGC
The DNA here is from genome assembly GCF_012849555.1 of Massilia forsythiae. Lineage (NCBI taxonomy): Bacteria > Pseudomonadati > Pseudomonadota > Betaproteobacteria > Burkholderiales > Oxalobacteraceae > Massilia > Massilia forsythiae. Next base: position 162,175 of record NZ_CP051685.1, on the reverse strand, counting down.
GGTCAATATCGAAGATCTGCGCAAGACCTTGACGAATTTTATCGGGGATAACACCCCGACCGTACCGGGTACCGGCGAAGTCGATACCCAACCGACGCTCGGCTTTCAGCGCGTGATCCAGCGTGCGATCATGCACGTGCAGTCGGCATCCAACGGCAAGAAGGAAGTGACCGGTGCCAATGTGCTGGTGGCGATCTTCGGCGAGAAGGATTCGCATGCCGTGTACTACCTGCACCAGCAGGGCGTGACCCGCCTCGACGTGGTCAATTTCATCTCGCACGGCGTGCGCAAGGACCAGCAGATCGACAGCCAGAAGGCGTCGGAAGGCGTGGAAGAGGCGCAGGTCGAAGGCCAGGCCAAGGAAAGCCCGCTGGACCAGTTCACCCAGAACTTGAACAAGGCTGCCGCCGATGGGCGCATCGATCCGCTGATCGGGCGCGAGGAAGAAGTGGAGCGCGTGATCCAGATCCTGTGCCGCCGCCGCAAGAACAACCCGCTGCTGGTGGGCGAGGCCGGTGTCGGCAAGACCGCCATCGCGGAAGGCCTGGCATGGCGCATCGTGCAGGAAGACGTGCCCGAGATCCTGCAGAACGCCGTCGTGTTCTCGCTCGACATGGGCGCGCTGCTGGCCGGCACTAAGTACCGCGGCGATTTCGAGCAGCGCCTGAAGGCCGTGCTCAAGCAATTGAAGGACACGCCGAACGGCATCCTGTTCATCGACGAGATCCACACGATCATCGGCGCCGGTTCGGCGTCGGGCGGCACGCTCGACGCATCGAACCTGCTCAAGCCGGCCCTGGCCAACGGCCAGCTGAAGTGCATCGGCGCGACCACGTTCACGGAATTCCGCGGCGTGTTCGAGAAGGACCATGCACTCAGCCGCCGCTTCCAGAAGGTCGACGTCAACGAGCCGTCGGTCGAGCAGACCGTGCAGATCCTGCGCGGCCTCAAGTCGCGCTTCGAAGAACACCACGGCGTGAAGTACTCGTCGTCGGCGCTGTCGACCGCGGCCGAACTGGCGGCGCGCTTCATCAACGACCGCCATCTGCCGGACAAGGCGATCGACGTCATCGACGAAGCGGGCGCGGCGCAACGCGTGCTGCCGAAGTCGAAGCAGAAGAAAACCATCGGCAAGACCGAGATCGAGGACATCATCGCCAAGATCGCGCGGATTCCCCCGCAATCGGTCAACCAGGACGACCGCAGCAAGCTGCAGACCATCGACCGCGACCTGCGCAACGTGGTGTTCGGCCAGGATCCGGCGATCGATGCGTTGTCGTCCGCGATCAAGATGGCGCGCGCCGGCCTGGGCAAGCAGGACAAACCGATCGGTTCCTTCCTGTTCTCCGGTCCGACCGGCGTCGGCAAGACCGAGGTGGCCAAGCAGCTGGCTTTCATCCTCGGCATCGAGCTGGTGCGCTTCGACATGTCGGAGTATATGGAGCGTCACGCAGTGTCGCGCCTGATCGGCGCGCCGCCGGGCTACGTCGGCTTCGACCAGGGCGGCCTGCTGACCGAGGCCATCACCAAGAAGCCGCATGCGGTGCTGCTGCTGGATGAGATCGAGAAGGCCCATCCGGACATTTTCAACATCCTGCTGCAGGTGATGGACCACGGCACGCTGACCGACAACAACGGCCGCAAGGCGGACTTCCGCAACGTGATCATCATCATGACCACGAATGCCGGTGCGGAAAGCCTGACCAAGCGTTCGGTGGGCTTCGTGGATTCGAAGGCGGCGGGCGACGAGATGGCCGACATCAAGCGCATGTTCACGCCGGAGTTCCGCAACCGCCTGGATGCGATCATCAGCTTCCGCGCGCTGGACGAGGAAATCATCCTGCGCGTGGTGGACAAGTTCCTGATGCAGCTGGAAGAGCAGCTGCACGAGAAGAAGGTCGATGCGATCTTCACCGAGAAGCTGCGCAAGTTCCTCGGCAAGAAGGGCTTCGATCCGCTGATGGGTGCGCGTCCGATGTCGCGCCTGATCCAGGACATGATCCGCAAGGCGCTGGCCGACGAGCTGCTGTTTGGCCGCCTGGTCAACGGTGGGCGCGTGACGGTCGACCTGAACGACAAGGACGACGTGTTCCTCGAGTTCCAGGAAGGCGACGTACCGCCGCCGCCGGAGCCGGTCGAGACGGTCGAGATCGAGTAAGCTGCCGGCCGGCGCGAGCCGGCAGTACGGGAAAGCCCGCTTTCGAGCGGGCTTTTTTTCGCCGTTTGTTTACACGCCAGCTCAGATCGCGGCCAGCGCCCGCGCCAAGTCGTTCCTCTGGTCTTCCACATGCTCGATGCCGACCGACAGGCGGACCAGGCCGTCGCCGATGCCCAGCAAGACGCGCTGTTCCCGAGGAATCGTGGCGTGCGTCATGATCGCCGGGTGCTCGATCAGGCTTTCCACGCCGCCCAGGCTCTCGGCCAGCGTGAACACTTCGCAATGCTCGAGGAAGCGGCGCGCGCCGGCCAGGTCGGTGTCCAGGTCGAGCGAGATGATGCCGCCGTAGCCGTGCATCTGGCTGCGCGCCAGTTCGTGCTGCGGATGGCTGGCCAGGCCGGGATAGTGCACACGCTTGACCTTGTCCTGCCGTTCCAGCCAGCCCGCCAGTTCGAGCGCATTGGCGTTGCTGCGTTCGACCCGCAGCGCCAGGGTCTTGATGCCGCGCAGCACCAGGAAACTGTCGAACGGCCCCTGGATCGCGCCGACAGCGTTCTGGATGAAGCTCAGGCGTTCGCGCAGCGTGTCGTGCTGCGGCGCGGTGCCGGTCACCGCCACCCCGCCGATCACGTCGGAATGGCCGTTCATGTACTTGGTGGTCGAGTGGACCACGATGTCGATGCCCAGTTCCAGCGGGCGCTGGTTGATCGGGCTGGCGAAGGTGTTGTCGCACACGGTCAGGATGCCGCGCTCGCGGCACAGGCGCGCGATCGCGCGCAGGTCGGCCAGCTTGAGCATCGGGTTGGTCGGCGTCTCGACCCACACCAGTTTCGTTTCCGGGCGCAGCGCCGCTTCCAGCGCCGCCGGGTCGGCCAGGTCGACATAGGTGAATTCGTGGCCGGCGCTGTGGCGGCGCACGCGCTCGAACAGGCGGTAGGTGCCGCCGTACATGTCGTCGCCGGCCACGATGTGGGAACCGGCCGGCAGCAGTTCCAGCACGGCGCCGATGGCGGCCAGGCCGGAAGCGAAGGCGAAGGCCGCGCCGCCGCTCTCGATGTCGGCCACGCAGCGTTCCAGCGCCCAGCGCGTCGGGTTGTGCGAGCGGCCGTAGTCCAGGCCCTTGTGCACGCCGGGACTTTCCTGGGCAAAGGTCGAGGTGGCGTAGATCGGCGGCATGACGGCGCCGGTGGCCGGGTCCGGCGCCTGGCCGCCGTGGACCACGCGCGTGGCCAGGCGGCGCCTTTCCCCTGGCGGGTTGCCGTCGTGCGGGGCATCGTATTGCCGCTCGTCGTGGTGCTTGCTCATGTCATTCCCATCGTTCACGAATCCGCGCTCACGTCAGGGTGCGGCGCAGGTGGTTGAGGAGGTCGAAGCGCGTGATCAAGCCGTAGAAAAGGCCATCCTCGGCAATCACCGCCGTCAGCCCGCGGTCGAGGACGGCGCGTAGTTCGCGCATGCCGGCGTTCGGCGCCAGCGTCTGCAGCTTCGCCGTCATGCTAACCGATACCGGCGCGGCGAAGCGCTTGCGTCCGCCGTCGCCGGCCTCATCTTCCTCATTGGAAACATGCCGCAGCAGGTCGGATTCGTCCACCAGTCCTACCAGCTTGCCGTCTTCCACTACCGGCAACTGGGCCAGGTCGGCGCTGCGCATGCGGTTGAAGGCGGTCAGCAGGGTGTCGTCCGGCGCCACCGTCACCACTTCGCCGGCATCGAAGCGGCGCCCGATCAGGTCGCGCAGGTCGCCCGTGCGCGGACGCTGCAACAAACCCTGGTCGACCATCCAGCCGTCGCTGTAGACCTTGGTCAGGTAGCGGGTGCCGGTGTCGCACACGAAGGTGGCCACGCGCTTGGGCGTGGTCTGTTCGCGGCACCAGCGCAGCGCGGCGGCCAGCAGGGTGCCGGTCGAGGAGCCGGCCAGGATGCCTTCGCGGCGCAGCAGCAGGCGCGCCGTGTCGAAGCTTTCCTGGTCGTCGATGGTATAGGCGCTCTTTACGCGCGACAGATCGGCGATGGCGGGAATGAAATCCTCGCCGATGCCTTCGACCGCCCACGAACCGGATACGTCCGCTACGTTTCCGGTATGGATGGTATCGGCCAGGATCGAGCCCTTGGGATCGGCCAGCACGAATGCCAGGTCGGGCTGTACCCGCTCGAAGTAGCGCGACAGGCCGGTAAGCGTGCCGGACGAGCCGACCCCGACCACGATGGCGTCCAGTTCGTGGCGCATCTGTTCCCAGAGTTCCGGGCCGGTCGTGGTCTCGTGGGCGAACGGGTTGTCCGGGTTGTTGAACTGGTCGGCGAACCAGGCGCCGGGGATGGCGCGCGCCAGCCGCGCCGCCATGTCCTGGTAGTACGCGGGGTGGCCCTTGCCGACGTCCGAGCGGGTCAGGTGGATCTCGGCGCCGAGCGCCTTCAGGTGCAGGATCTTTTCGGCGGCCATCTTGTCGGGCACCACCAGCACCACGCGGTAGCCCTTGATGCGCGCCACCAGGGCCAGGCCGAGGCCGGTGTTGCCGGCGGTGGCCTCGACCACCGTGCCGCCCGGCTGCAGGCGGCCGTCGCGCTCCGCCGCCTCGATCATGGCGCGGCCGATGCGGTCCTTGATGGAACCGCCGGGATTCTGGGACTCGAGCTTGAGGAACAGCCGGCAGGGGCCGGTGTCGATGCGGGTGACTTCCACCAGCGGGGTGTTGCCGATCAGGGAAAACAGGGCTGCCGAGGATGCGGGTGACGCGTCTTGCATGATGCCTCCGTCAGTTTGCGGCCGATGCGAATCGGCCGGCGCCTCGTGGGCGCCGCTTCATCGACTGGCGCTGGTCGGACGCCAGGCCGTGGCAAAAAATGCATGATACGGCTTTTCAGGCCCCTTGATTTGGGACAGCGTAAAGTGCGCCCAGCCGGACTGTGCTTTTCAATTTCCGGCTTTCAAGCGCCGCCACAGCGTCGTGCGGCTGATGCCCAGGTGGCGCGCGGCCGCGTCGCGCTGGCCGCCGAAGCGCGCCAGCACCGCGGCCACGTCTTCGCGCGGCGCGGCCGGCGCGATGGCGACGGGCGGGGAGGGCGGCGTGGCTGGGAAGGACGGCGCCGGCGCGGCCTTGCCGAGTTCCGGCGCCAGCGCCAGGATGAACGCCGGCGTCAACGCCTGCAGTGGTTCGGCCGCCAGGAACAGCGCCAGGCGTTCCGTCAGGTTGCGCAACTCGCGCACGTTGCCGGGCCAGTCATAGGCTTGCAGCAGCGGCGCACAGGCGCCGATCTCGGCCGCCAGATTCGGGTGCGGGCGCGCATCCAGTGCCGCCAGCGCATGCTTCAGCGACCATTCCGCCAGCGCAGGGATGTCGGCCGGGCGCGCCCGCAGCGGCGGCAGCGCCAGGCGCAGCACCGCCAGCCGGTAGAACAGGTCGGCGCGGAAGCGTCCCTCGCGCACGCGCGCTGCCAGGTCGCAATGGGTGGCGCTGATCACGCGCACGTCGATCGGCACCGGGCGGGTGCCGCCCACGCGCATGACTTCGCGCTCTTCCAGCACGCGCAGCAGGCGGGTCTGTAGGGCCAGGGGCATCTCGCCGATCTCGTCCAGGAACAGGGTGCCGCCGTTGGCCGCCTCGAACAGGCCGGCATGGCCGCCGCGGCGTGCGCCGGTGAAGGCGCCTTCCTCGTGGCCGAACAGTTCCGATTCCAGCAGCGATTCGGCGATGGCGCCGCAATTGACGGCCACGAACGGGCGATTGGCGGCGCGGCGCGGACTTTCGCGGTGGATCGCCTGCGCCACCAGTTCCTTGCCGCTGCCGGTCTCGCCCTCGATCAGCACCGTCGCCGGCGAGCGCGCATACAGCAGCACGTTCTGGCGCAGGCGCTCCATCGCCGGTGAGTCGCCGCGCAGGTCGTTCAAGCCGCGCCGCGCCCGGCGGTTGTCGGCGGCGGCCGTGCGCGGCGTCCTTGCCCGTTCCAGCTGGGCCAGGCGCGCCAGTTCCAGCGCATCGTCGAAGGCGCGCCGGATCGAGTCGGCCGAGTACACGAATACCGCCTTGATGCCGGCTGCCTCGGCCAGGTCGGTGATCAGGCCGGCGCCGACGATCACCTCGATGCCGGCCGCCTTCAGGTCGTCGATGGCGACGCGCGCGTCCTCCTCGGTGACGTAGGCGCGCTGCTCGATCACCAGGCCGAAGGCGGCGGCGAAATTGGCCAGTTCCGGCAGCGGTTTCTGGTACTGGATCACGCCGATGCGCGCCGACAGCCGGCGCGCACGCGCCAGCGCCTGCATCAGGTCGAAGCCGCTGGCCTTGGCCGCCACCACCGGCGCCGCAATGCGGCTCTTGAGGTAGGCGCCGTTCGAGCCGGCGGCGATCACGACATCGACGTGCTCGGCCGCCATGCGTTCGCGGATGTGGCGCGCGGCCTCGTCGAAGCCCAGGTGCAGCGGCTCGATCCGGGCCAGGTGGTCGTATTCGAGGGTGATGTCGCGGAACAAGTCGGACAGGCGCGACACCGACACGGTCCAGATCACGGGTTTGCCGGCTGCATCGGCGCCGGGAGGGCGGGCAGGGTGGGTCATGTTTCAAGTGTAGTGCATTTCACCCCTTTTGTTTCAGGCTGAAACACCGTTGCCGGAGGAATTCTTTGGTAGCCGTAAGAATCGGGTAAGAAACGGTGCTTAGGATCGTTCCCAGCCTGTCGGCAAAGGCATGCATATAACATTGGAGACAAAAAATGGAACAAGACCTCGTACAGCGGGTCAAGAGCGATCCCAATTATCACAAGCTCGTCAAGACGCGCTCCCGCTACGGCTGGATGCTCACCTGGGCCGTGATGATCGTGTATTACGGCTTCACCGCGCTCAACGCGTTCGACAAGCCGTTCATGGCGTCCAAGATCGGCAGCGGCGTCATGTCCTGGGGCGTGCCCCTGGGCCTCTTCGTGATCCTGTTCACCATCGCCGTCACCGCCATCTACGTGCGCCGCGCCAACCGCGAGTTCGATGCACTGACCGACGCCATCCACCGCAACGCCGCCGCCCAGGCGCAAGCCGTCCCGACCACCCAGCCGACCAAGGTGCGCGCATGAACAAGACCCCGATCCGCACCACCGCCGCGCTGGCGCTGCTGTCCGCCGCCAATGCCGCCATGGCCGCGCCCGACCTCGGCCAAGCCACCAAGCAAGCCACCAACTGGACCGCGATCACCATGTTCGCGCTGTTCGTGCTGCTGACCCTGTTCATCACCAAGTGGGCCGCCAAGCGCACCCGCTCGGCTTCCGACTTCTACACCGCCGGCGGCGGCATCTCCGGCTTCCAGAACGGCCTGGCCATCGCCGGCGACTTCATGTCGGCCGCCTCTTTCCTCGGCATTTCCGCCTCGGTGTTCGCCAACGGCTTCGACGGCCTGATCTACGCGATCGGCTTCCTGGTCGGCTGGCCGGTATTGACTTTCCTGATGGCCGAGCGCCTGCGCAACCTGGGCCGCTTCACCTTCGCCGACGTCGCCGCCTACCGCTTCGCCCAGAAGCCGGTGCGCAGCTTCGCCGCCGCCGGCACCCTGGTCACCGTGCTGTTCTACCTGATCGCGCAGATGGTCGGCGCCGGCCAGCTGATCAAGCTGCTGTTCGGCCTGGACTACTATATCGCCGTGGTGCTGGTCGGCGTGCTGATGATGGTGTACGTGCTGTTCGGCGGCATGACCGCCACCACCTGGGTGCAGATCATCAAGGCCGTGATGCTGCTGGCGGGCGCCACCTTCATGGCGTTCTCGGTGCTGTCGCTGTACAACTTCAGCCCGTCGGCGTTGTTCGCCAAGGCCGTGGAAGTGCATGCCAAGGGCGATGCCATCATGGGCCCGGGCGGCTTCATCAAGGATCCGATTTCCGGCATCTCGTTCGGCATGGCGCTGATGTTCGGCACCGCCGGCCTGCCGCACATCCTGATGCGCTTCTTCACCGTCCCGAGTGCCAAGGAAGCGCGCAAGTCGGTGCTGTGGGCCACCACCTGGATCGGCTATTTCTACATCCTGGTGTTCATCATCGGCTTCGGCGCAATCGTGCTGGTCGGCACCAACGCCGGCTTCAAGGATGCCGCCGGTAAGCTGCTGGGCGGCGACAACATGGCGGCGGTGCACCTGGCGAAAGCCGTCGGCGGCGACGTGTTCCTCGGCTTCATCTCGGCGGTGGCCTTCGCGACCATCCTGGCGGTGGTGGCCGGCCTGACTCTGTCCGGCGCCTCGGCCGTGTCGCACGACCTGTACGCCACCGTGATCAAGCGCGGCCAGCCGGCCCCGGGCAGCGAACTGCGCGTGTCGAAGATCACCACGCTGTGCCTGGGCGTGATCGCCGTGCTGCTGGGCATCGTGTTCGAGAAGCAGAACGTCGCCTTCATGGTGTCGCTGGCCTTCGCCATCGCCGCCTCGGCCAACTTCCCGGTGCTGTTCATGTCGGTCCTGTGGAGCAAGTGCACCACCCGCGGCGCCACTGTCGGCGGCTTCCTCGGCCTGGCCACGGCGGTCGGCCTGACCGTGCTGTCGAAATCGGTATGGGTCGACGTGTTCCACAACAAGGCGGCGATCTTCCCGTACACCTCGCCGGCCCTGTTCTCGATGGCCGTCGGCTTCTTCGGCGTGTGGTTGTTCTCGGTGACCGACAGCAGCCCGCGCGCGGCGATCGACAAGGCCGGTTTCGAGGCGCAGGAAGTGCGCTCGGAAACCGGTATCGGCGCGGCGGCAGCGTCGGCGCATTGATCGAAATCGTGCCTGCGCCACCAGGCGCAGGCAAGCCACCACGTCGTCCCCGCGCAGGCGGGGACCTATAGTGAGTAAAAGAATTCGGCACATTGGAAGCAACTGAATGCTTCAACATTGCCAATTTTGGATACTCAGTATGGGTCCCCGCCTGCGCGGGGACGACGCATTTGGGATCGCGCTGTTTCAATCATCCTCTGCTTGAAACGTCTTGAAACATGTGCCGGTTTTGAAACGTCACGTATGCCAGGAATGCCGGTAACTCCTTGAAACCAGCCTGGTTGTTCCGCATCCGACCGCTGGCATGCCGTTTGCATGGGATGGGATGTCATCCATCCCATGCATCGAAGGAACAGCCATCCATGACCCACCCATCCGCAGGCGCCGCATTCCGCCAGGCCGTCCGTGAAGAACACCCGCTGCAGGTCGTGGGCGCGATCAACGCCAACCATGCCCTGTTGGCCAGGCGCGCCGGCTACCGCGCCATCTACCTGTCCGGCGGCGGCGTCGCGGCCGGCTCGCTCGGCTTGCCGGACCTCGGCATCTCCGGGCTGGAAGACGTGCTCGTCGACGTGCGCCGCATCACCGACGTGTGCGACCTGCCGCTGCTGGTCGACGTCGATACCGGCTTCGGCGCATCCGCCTTCAACGTGGCGCGCACCGTGCGCGCGCTGGCCAAGGCCGGCGCCGCCGCCTGCCACATCGAGGATCAGGTCGGCGCCAAGCGCTGCGGCCACCGTCCGGGCAAGGAAATCGTCAGCCAGGGAGAAATGGTGGACCGCATCAAGGCCGCGGCCGATGCCAGGGTCGACGACGATTTCGTGATCATGGCGCGCACCGATGCGCTGGCGGTCGAAGGGCTGGACAAGGCCGTCGAGCGCGCCGTCGCCTGCGTCGACGCCGGCGCCGACATGATCTTCCCGGAAGCGATCACCAGCCTAGAGATGTATGCGCAGTTCAAGCAGGCGGTCAAGGTGCCGATCCTGGCCAACATCACCGAGTTCGGCGCCACGCCGCTGTTCACGGTGGAAGAGCTGAAGGGCGCCGACGTCGACATCGTGCTGTATCCTCTGTCCGCCTTCCGCGCCATGAACAAGGCGGCCGAGAACGTCTACGCGGCGATCCGCCGCGACGGCACCCAGCAGAACGTACTGGACACGATGCAGACGCGCGCCGAACTCTACGACCGCATCGACTATCACAGCTTCGAGCAGAAGCTCGATGCGCTGTTTGCCCAGAACAAGTCGAAATAAGCGAAACAAGCGAAACCAGCACCACGGAGAGACCACATGACCGACCAGATTCATCCCGCAACCCCCGCCTTCAAGCCGAAGAAATCGGTGGCCCTGTCCGGCGTCGCCGCCGGCAACACCGCGCTGTGCTCGGTGGGCCGTTCCGGCAACGACCTGCATTACCGCGGCTACGACATCCTGGACGTCGCCGACGCCTGCGAATTCGAGGAGATCGCCTACCTGCTGGTGCACGGCAAGCTGCCCAACGACGGCGAACTGCGCGGCTACAAGGCCAAGCTGAAATCGCTGCGCGGCCTGCCGCAGGCGCTCAAGGCGGCGCTGGAAGCGCTGCCGGCCGGCGCCCACCCGATGGACGTGATGCGCACCGGTGTCTCGGTGCTCGGCTGCACCTTGCCGGAAAAGGACGACCATAACCTCTCGGGCGCGCGCGACATCGCCGACCGCCTGATGGCCTCGTTCGGCTCGATGCTGCTGTACTGGTACCACTACAGCCATAACGGCAAGCGCATCGACGTCGAAACCGACGACGAGTCGATCGGCGGCCACTTCCTGCACCTGCTGCACGGCTTCGCACCGCCGGAGAAGTGGGTGCGGGCGATGCACACCTCGCTGATCCTGTACGCCGAGCACGAATTCAACGCCTCGACCTTCACCGGCCGCGTGATCGCCGGCACCGGCTCCGACATGTATTCGTCCATCACCGGCGCCATCGGCGCGCTGCGCGGCCCCAAGCACGGCGGCGCCAACGAGGTGGCCTTCGAGATCCAGAAGCGCTATGAAAACCCGGACGAGGCCGAGGCCGACATCCGCAACCGCGTGGCCAACAAGGAAGTCGTGATCGGCTTCGGCCATCCGGTCTATACCATTTCCGACCCGCGCAACAAGGTGATCAAGGAAGTCGCGCGCGGCCTGTCGGAAGCGGTCGGCTCGACCAAGATGTTCGACATCGCCGAGCGCCTGGAATCGGTGATGTGGGAAGTCAAGAAGATGTTCCCGAACCTGGACTGGTTCTCGGCCGTGTCGTACCACATGATGGGCGTGCCGACCGCGATGTTCACGCCATTGTTCGTGATCGCCCGCACCTCGGGCTGGTCAGCCCACGTGATCGAGCAGCGCATCGACAACAAGATCATCCGCCCGAGTGCGAACTATGTCGGGCCGGAAGACCTGCAGTTCGTGCCGCTGGCGCAGCGTAAATAAGGGCGATCGAGCCGAAACGCAAACCTGCCGTCGTCCCCGCGCAGGCGGGGACCCATATATCGCTTTCGAAGCCGGATGCCTGGACGGTTCGGAGTGCTTCCAAGGTCACGACTTCTGACGCTCGGCATGGGTCCCCGCCTTCGCGGGGACGACGGGGAGTACCAACGACGGAACTCATCATCATGAACAGCAACTACCGCAAACCCCTGCATGGCACCAACCTGCACCACTTCGACGCGCGCGCCGCGGTGGAGGACATCCGGCCCGGTGCCTGGGACAAGCTGCCCTACACCGCGCGCGTGCTGGCCGAAAACCTGGTGCGCCGCTGCGAGCCGATGGCGCTGGCGCCGTCGCTCACGCAGCTGATCGAGCGCCGCCGCGACCTCGACTTTCCCTGGTTCCCGGCGCGCGTGGTGTGCCACGACATCCTCGGCCAGACCGCGCTGGTCGACCTGGCCGGCTTGCGCGACGCCATCGCGCAGGAGGGCGGCAATCCGGCGCTGGTCAATCCGGTGGTGCCGACCCAGCTGGTGGTCGACCACTCGCTGGCGGTCGAGTGCGGCGGCTTCGATCCGGATGCCTTCGCCAAGAACCGCGCCATCGAGGACCGCCGCAACGAGGACCGCTTCGACTTCATCGAGTGGACCAAAAAGGCGTTCAAAAATGTGGATGTGATCCCGCCCGGGAATGGCATCCTGCACCAGATCAACCTGGAGCGCATGAGCCCGGTGGTGCAGGTGAAGGATGGCGTGGCCTTTCCGGACACGCTGGTCGGTACCGACTCGCACACGCCGATGGTCGATGCACTGGGCGTGATCGCGATCGGCGTGGGCGGCCTGGAAGCCGAGAGCGTGATGCTTGGGCGCGCGTCCTGGATGCGCCTGCCGGACATCGTCGGCGTCGAGCTGACCGGCAGCCCACGTGAAGGCATCGGCGCCACCGACATCGTGCTGGCGCTGACGGAATTCCTGCGCAAGTCGAAGGTCGTGTCCGCCTACCTGGAATTCCACGGCGAGGGCAGCAAGCGGCTGACGCTGGGCGACCGCGCCACCATCGCCAACATGGCGCCGGAATACGGCGCCACCGCCGCCATGTTCGCCATCGACGAACAGACCATCAAGTACCTGACGCTGACCGGACGCGACGACGAGCTAGTGCAGCTGGTCGAGCTGTACGCCAGGGAAACCGGGCTGTGGGCCGACACGCTGCACGCGGTCGAGTACGAGCGCACCCTGCGTTTCGACCTCTCCAGCGTGGTGCGCAACATCGCCGGCCCGTCGAACCCGCACAACCGCGTGCCGACGGCGGAACTGGCGCAGCGGGGCATCGCCGGCCCGGTGGAACACCTGCCGGGCCTGATGCCGGACGGCGCCGTGATCATCGCCGCCATCACCAGCTGCACCAACACGAATAATCCGCGCAACATGGTGGCGGCCGGCCTGCTGGCGCGCAACGCCAACGCGCGCGGCCTGCTGCGCAAGCCCTGGGTGAAAAGCTCGCTGGCGCCGGGTTCGAAGGCGGTGGCGCTGTACCTGGAAGAAGCCGGACTGCTGCCGGAACTGGAAGCGCTCGGCTTCGGCATCGTCGCCTTCGCCTGCACCACCTGCAACGGCATGTCGGGCGCGCTCGACCCGGCGATCCAGCGCGAGATCGTCGAGCGCGACCTGTACGCCACCGCGGTCCTGTCCGGCAACCGCAACTTCGACGGCCGCATCCACCCGTACGCCAAGCAGGCCTTCCTGGCTTCGCCGGCGCTGGTGGTGGCCTACGCCATCGCCGGCACCATCCGCTTCGATATCGAAAAGGACGTGCTCGGGCTGGATGCGCAGGGCCGGCCGGTGCGCCTGGCCGATATCTGGCCGGGCGACGCCGAGATCGACGCCGTGGTGGAACGGGCCGTGAAGCCACAGCAGTTCCGCAACGTATACGACGTGATGTTCGCGCGCCGCGCGGACGACGGCGCGGCGGTGGCGCCGCTGTACGACTGGCGCCCGATGAGCACCTACATCCGCCGGCCGCCGTACTGGGAAGGCGCGCTCGCGGGCGCGCGCACGCTCGCCGGCATGCGCCTGCTGGCGCTCCTGGGCGACAACATCACCACCGACCACCTGTCCCCCTCGAACGCGATCATGCCCAACAGCGCCGCCGGCGAGTACCTGGCCAGGATGGGCCTGCCCGAAGAAGACTTCAATTCGTACGCGACCCACCGCGGCGACCACCTGACCGCGCAGCGCGCCACCTTCGCCAACCCGACCCTGAAGAACGAGATGGTGCGCGACCATGGCGGCGCGGTCCAGGCCGGATCGCTGGCGCGCATCGAGCCGGAAGGCCGGGTCACGCGCATGTGGGAAGCGATCGAAACCTACATGCAGCGCAAGCAGCCGCTGATCGTGATCGCCGGCGCCGACTACGGGCAAGGCTCGTCGCGCGACTGGGCCGCCAAGGGCGTGCGCCTGGCCGGCGTCGAGGCGATCGTGGCCGAGGGCTTCGAGCGCATCCACCGGACCAACCTGGTCGGCATGGGCGTGCTGCCGCTGGAATTCCAGCCGGGGACCACGCGCCTGAGCCTGGGCATCGACGGCAGCGAGACCTTCGACGTGACCGGCGAGCGCACGCCGCGCGCGACGCTCGCTTTGGTGATCCGGCGCCGCGACGGCAGCGTCGCCGAGGTGCCGGTGATTTGCCGCCTGGACACCGCCGAGGAAGTGTCGATCTACGAGGCCGGCGGGGTGCTGCAGCGCTTCGCGCAGGATTTCCTGGCGTCGTCGAAGGTGGCGGCGTAGCGGCGGTATTCGACTAGATCGTCAACGTAAATCTTCGTCGTCCCCCCGAAGGCGGGGATGACGATGGGAGTTCACACACATGACTTATACCCCCCAAATCAAGATCCCCGCCGTCTACATGCGCGGCGGCACCAGCAAGGGCGTGTTCTTCCGCCTGCAAGACCTGCCCGCCGCCGCCCAAGTCCCAGGAGCAGCGCGCGACCGGCTGCTGCTGCGCGTGATCGGCAGCCCCGACCCCTACGCCAAGCAGATCGACGGCATGGGCGGCGCCACCTCCAGCACCAGCAAGGCCGTCATCGTCGCCGCCAGCACGCGCCCGGACCACGACGTCGACTACCTGTTCGGCCAGGTCGCGATCGACAAGCCCTTCGTCGACTGGAGCGGCAACTGCGGCAACCTGTCGGCGGCGGTCGGCCCGTACGCCATCGCCAACGGCTTCATCGATCCGGCGCGCATCCCGCGCGACGGCGTGGCCACGGTGCGCATCTGGCAGGCGAATATCGGCAAGACCATCGTCGCCCACGTGCCGATGCGCGGCGGAGAAGTGCAGGAAACCGGCGACTTCGAGCTGGACGGCGTGACCTTCCCGGCAGCCGAGGTGCGGCTCGAATTCATGGACCCGGCGGCGGACGAGGAGGGCGGCGGCGGCGCCATGTTCCCGACCGGGAACCCGGTCGACCAGCTCGACGTGCCCGGCGTCGGCACCTTGTCCGCGACGATGATCAACGCCGGCATCCCGACCATCTTCGTCAACGCCGAAGACATCGGCTACCGCGGCGACGAACTGCAGGACGCCATCAACGGCGACCCCAAGGCGCTGGCGATGTTCGAAGCGATCCGCGCCCACGGCGCCGTGCGCATGGGCCTGATCGCGCACCCCGAGGAAGCGGCGCGGCGCCAGCACACGCCCAAGGTCGCCTTCGTGGCGCCGCCGGCGGCTTACACCGCGTCGAGCGGCAGGCGGGTCGCGCGCGAGGACATCGACGTGCTGGTGCGCGCCCTGTCGATGGGCAAGCTGCACCACGCCATGATGGGCACGGCGGCGGTGGCGATCGGCACCGCCGCGGCGATCCCCGGCACCCTGGTCAGCCTGGCCGCCGGCGACCAGGCGCGTCCCGGCGATGCGGTACGCTTCGGCCATCCGTCCGGCACCCTGCGCGTCGGCGCCGAGGCGCGCCGCGAAGGCGACGACTGGATCGTCACCAAGGCGGTGATGAGCCGCAGCGCACGCGTGCTGATGGAAGGCTGGGTGCGCGTGCCAGGCGACGCGTTCTGACCCACAAGTGCCGGTCCGCGCGGGCGCGGAGTCGGTTATGATCCATACCACTATGCAAACCGGAATGGATCGTGTGACGAGCAAGCCGGCCTTCGTGGCCGAGGCCCTGGCCCTGATTGCCGCGCCCGCGTGCGCGTGCGACGCGCAGGGCAGGATAACGGCGGCGAACGACGCCATGGCGGTGCTGGCCGGCGTGCCCCTGCTGGGACGGCCGCTCGCCACGCTGCTGGAGGCCGGCAGCGCGGACGGGATGGAAAGCGCGCACGCCCGGATCGGGCTGGCGCGGCACGAAGAGGACTGCTGGGAAGGCGTGCTGTCCGGCGCCGGCGGCGCCATGGCGGTCGAGGTGCGTTCGCGGCCGCTGCCGGCGGCGTCCGGCGAACCCGCCGCCGGCGCCACCTTCGTCTTCAGCCGCGCCGCGCGCGGCGCGGGCCTGCCGGCGCTGCGCGGCACGCTGCTGGAGCAGGCTGCCGTGGCCGAGCATGCGCCGGTCGGCATCGTGGTCACGCTGCCGCACCTGATCAAGTCGTGCAATCCGCGCCTGGCCGGCATGTTCGGCTACACGCCGGAACAGATGGTCAACCGCCATCCGGTCGAGATGTTCAGCTCCGCAGCGCAGTACGACGCCTTCATCGAGGAAGCGATCCCGGTGCTGGAACGCGGCGGCCTGTACGAAAAGGCCGAGATCCAGATGCGCCACCGCGACGGCAGGGCGGTCTGGTGCCGCATCCGCGCCAAGGCGGTGGACATGGATTCGCAGGAGGCCGGCATCATCTGGATCCTCGAGGACGTCACCGAGACGCGCCGCGCGCTGGTCGAGGTGCAGGCGATCATGACCAATGCCACCGTCGGCATCTTCTTTTCGCGCGAGCGCGTGTTCACCCGCTGCAACGAGTGCTTCGCCAGGATGTTCGGCTATGGCGAGGCCGAGGTGCTGGGCCGTTCGACGCGCCTGCTGTACGCGAGCGAGCAGGAATACGTCGAGCTGGGCGCGCATGCCTACGGCGTGCTGGCCGAGGGCCGTTCGTTCCAGTGCGAGGCGACCATGCTGCGCAAGGACGGCACGCCGATGTGGATCAAGGTGATCGGCTACGCCGTCAACCTGGCCGAGGGCGATGCCGGCACCCTGATCTGGATGCTGGAAGACCGCACCCGCCAGAAGCGCGACGAAGAGGCGCTGCGCGTGGCGCTGATGGAAAACCAGGCCATCCTCGACAACGCGGTGCTGGGCATCGCGGTGGTCGAGCGCGGGCGCACGCTGCGCTGCAACCGCAAGATGGCGGAACTGTTCGGGCGCGACTTCCAGGGCATCGACGGCGCCCGGGTGCGCTCGCTGTATCCCGACGCCGGCGGCTGGCTGGCGGCGCGCGACGCTACCTTGCAGGACTTCGAGGCGGGACGGGTGCACATGGCCGAGCGCGAGATGGTGCGCGGCGACGGAACGCGCTTCTGGGCGCGCCTGTCGGGCCGGCCGTTCGACCTGGACCAGCGCGACGGCCGCAGCGTGTGGCTGGTCGAGGACGTCACCGCCGAACGCGAGGCCGCCGATGCGCTGCGCCGTGCGCGCGACGAACTCGAGCTGCGGGTGCGGGAGCGCACCGCCGAACTGCAGGCCGAGATCGTCGAGCGGCGCCAGGCCGAGGCGCGCGTGCACCACATGGCCTACCACGATGCGCTCACCGGCCTGCCCAACCGCGCGCTGCTGGCCGAGCGCCTGGACCGGGCGCTGCTGGCGGCGCGCCGCGGCGGCGACCGGCTGGCGCTGATGTTCATCGACCTGGACCGCTTCAAGACCATCAACGATTCGCTCGGCCACCTGACCGGCGACCACCTGCTGCAGGAAGTCGCGCAGCGCCTGTGCCGCGTGGTGCGCGCCAGCGACACCGTGGCGCGCCTGGGCGGCGACGAGTTCGTGGTGCTGGTGCCGGGCGTGCGCGAGCCCGGCGAGTGCGCGCTGGTGGGCGACAAGATCATCGCCGCGCTGGCCGAGCCGGTACGCTTCGAGGGACGCAGCCTGCACATCTCGCCGTCGATCGGCATCTGCCTGTATCCGGACGACGGCGCCGACGGGGCCAGCCTGATGCGCCATGCCGACGCCGCCATGTACCAGGCCAAGGCGGCCGGCCGCAACAATTACCAGTTCTATGCCGAGCGCATGAGCGCCGCCGCGGCGCGCCACTTCGAGCTGGAAACGCAGCTGCACGGCGCCCTGGCGCGGCGCGAGTTCACGCTGCTGTTCCAGCCGATCGTCACCACGCGCGAGCGCCGCACCGCCTGCCTGGAAGTGCTGCTGCGCTGGCGCCATCCGCAGCGCGGCCTGGTCGGCCCCGACGAATTCATCCCGATCATCGAGGAAAACGGCCTGATCGTCCCGATCGGCGAATGGGTGATCCGCCACGCCTGCGAACAGGCCGTGGCCTGGCGCCGCGCCGGCGTGCGTGCGGTGCCGCTGGCGGTCAACCTGTCGGCGCGCCAGTTCATGCAGCGCGGCCTGGTGGAGTCGGTGCGCCGCATCCTCGACGACACCGGCATCGATCCGGCCCAGCTCGAATTCGAGATCACGGAAACCGCGCTGATGCAACACGGCGGCGCCACGCTGGAGACGCTGGCGCAGCTCGATTGCATGGGCATCCGCCTGTCGATCGACGATTTCGGCACCGGCTATTCCAGCCTGGCCTACCTGAAGCGCTTCCCGGTCCACAAGATGAAGATCGACCGCGCCTTCGTACGCGACCTCGAGACCAGCGGCGAAGACCAGGCCATCGTCGCCGCCATCATGGCGCTGGCCGGCAGCCTGCAGCTGGCGGCGGTGGCAGAGGGCGTGGAGAACGCGGCGCAGCTGGAACTGCTGCGCCGCCACGGCTGCGATTACGCGCAGGGCTACCTGTTCGCGCGTCCGCTGGCGGCGGACCAGGTGCCGCTGCTGCTGGCGCGCGAGGACGGCGCGGCGCCGGCGCAGGCCGCCGCGGCGCGCCCGGCCGCGTGAGCGGCGGCGCGGCGGGAGAGGGCGCTCAATCGAGCGTGGCGACGACCGGCGCGTGGTCGGACGGCTGCTCCCACTTGCGCGGTTCGCGGTCGATCGTGCAGGCGCTGCAGCGTGCGGCCAGCGTCCGGGAGAGCAGGATGTGGTCGATGCGCAGGCCGCGGTTGCGGCGGAACGCCAGCTGGCGGTAATCCCACCAGCTGTACTGCTTGTCCGGCTGCTCGAACAGGCGGAAGGCGTCCGCCAGGCCGAGGCCGGACAGGGCACCCAGCGCCGCGCGTTCCGGCGCCGAGCAGTGGATCTGGCCGGCCCATTCCTGCGGATCGTGGACGTCGCGGTCTTGCGGCGCGATGTTGTAGTCGCCCAGGATCGCGAATGCCGGATGGCGCGCCATTTCCTCCTCCACCCAGGTGCGCAGGGCCGCCAGCCAGTCCAGCTTGTAGGCATACTTGTCGGAACCGACCGCTTGGCCGTTCGGCACGTAGGCGCAGATGACGCGGATGCCGCCGCTCGTCGCCGCCAGCAGGCGCTGCTGCTCGTCGGCGTAATGCGGATTATTGCGCACCACGTCGGTGAGCGGCTGGCGCGACAGGATCGCCACGCCGTTGTAGGTTTTCTGGCCGCTGAAGACGACCTGGTAGCCGGCGGCATTGATCTCGGCTGCCGGAAACTTGTCGTCGGTGAGTTTGGTTTCCTGGATGCAGAGGACATCGACAGGGTTGGCGTCAAGCCACTGGAGCAGGTGCGGCAAGCGCACTTTCAGGGAATTGACATTCCATGTAGCTATTTTCATGTTCTAAAAGAAGTGCAAATGATGGATTAGCCAGCGTAATATTTGCGCAGTATCAAGGTTCAAGAAAAATCTTGCAACACTTGTCCAGACAGCTTCGAGCGGGATTCCCCCGGCACGATTGCCGTGATTTGCGCTAATAGCAACAGAAATAACGTAGAATCATTGTCCTGAAAGTAAAATATGAAATTCGGACTAGCAAGCTCGAGAGAAATGTGACAAGATGTAACAATCTCGGCAAGGGACGGGTCGATTACGTATCGTTTCCTTCCTCAGAGAAAAAATTGCGCTAAGACAATTTCAGTTGTGGTATCGTTATATTTCTTTGGAACCAAGAATTCCTGAGCAATTTATTGCTCGCGCATCGGTACCTGTGCCAGCGCTGCCGGATGGCCGCCGGCAGGGTGCCGATCGCGATCGTCAGCAGGATTTGCACACGGATTTATAAAGGACAGCAATGCGCCAAGCATTTGAAGCATGGGCCCAACGCGATGGGCACATCGTCCGGCGTCGTGAAGACAAGCCGGATGAATATCTGGTGTTCGAAACCCAGCGCCGCTGGTTGATCTGGCAGGCCGCCCTGGCCCATGGCCAGAAGGCCGCGGCCGACGCGCCGCAGAAGTTTGCGCCGGCCGAAGGCCAGCCGCAAAAGATGCTGGCCGACGAGGCCGCGGTGCGTAACCGCGTGCTCAACGAAGTGCTGGACGCATTCAGCGAACTCGACGACAACGCCGGCGTCGAAGGCATCGTCAAGGTGATCCAGAACCTCAAGAAGAAGAGCCGCGCCCAGGCCGAAGAAAAGATCTGATGCGTTTCCGCCACTACAAGGGCGGCATCTACGACGTGGTCTGCGAGGCCACGCTCGAGGCGGACCATACTCCCGCCATCGTGTACCGCGGGCAGGACGGCAAGACCTGGGTCCGTCCGCGCGGCAATTTCTTCGAGACGATCGACGTGGACGGACAACGCATGCCGCGTTTCGCCGCCCTCGATCCCGAATGAACGACCGCGCCCGCGCGGTCCCGTTCCGAGTGATCCCGTCCGGGCCTGCCGTTCCGGCGCTCCCGGGCGGCGCTGCCTGAAGTCTTCCGTGCATGCCGGTGTTCCGACATGCCGCCCGGCCCAGATCCCGCCGGTGCTCATGTTCCTGCCGCTGTTGCCGTAAACTGGGGCAATGCATTCCGGGTCGATGACATGTCCAGCCTTTCCTTTTCCAGCCTGTGCGCCCTCGCGCTGGCCGCCGTCAGCGGCGGCTGCGTCGTCATGAGCGAATCGCCGTTGCAGCAGCTCGAAGTCCACGCCGTCCTCGGCCACCGCGAAGTGGCGGGCGTGGGCTGCGTGCTGTCCAACGGCGCCGGACGCTGGTTCGTGGTGGCGCCCGGACGCATCAGCGTCGAACGCAGCCGCGACCCGTTGACGGTCGACTGCGCGCGCGACGGCGCCGGCAATGCACGCGAACAGGTCGCGCCGCGCGCACCCTCGCGATTCGATACCGACAAGCTGATCGGCAACCTGATCGTCAAGGCGGGGCTGGGGAATTATCTCGACCATCACTCCGGCAAGGGATTCGCGTATCCGGAGACGCTGACGGTGATCCTGCATGCGCCGCAGGCGGCGGCCCAGGCGGAGCAGGGGGAGGCGGGTGGCGGGAACGTGATGTTCTGAATGCGGGTGCGACGCAGCCATTTAGGGTAGCCTATCAACGTCGTCCCCGCGCAGGCGGGGACCCATGCTGAGTTTCCAAAGTCATTGGATTCAAAAGCACCGTGGTGTTTTTGAAATAGCGAATTCTGAAGCTCATCATGGGTCCCCGCTTTCGCGGGGACGACGTGCATCCGCTGTCTTCGATCGCTGACGCTGGTCGTTTTGCAAACAGCCCCAGCGGCACGATGAATCAACGCACCCGGTTCAGCAGGAACGTGGTCAGGAGCGGCACCGGACGTCCGGTCGCGCCCTTGGCCGCGCCGCTCTTCCAGGCGGTGCCGGCGATGTCCAGGTGCGCCCAGGGGTAGTTGCGGGTGAAGTTTTCCAGGAAGCAGGCCGCGGTGATCGAGGCGCCGCCCGGGGTGCCGATGTTGGCCAGGTCGGCGAAGTTCGACTTCAGCTGCTCGTTGTAGTTCTCGCCGATCGGGAAGCGCCAGGCCGCGTCGCCGGCCTGCTTGCCGGCCGTCAGCAGCTCGTCGGCCAGGGCGTCGTGGGCGTCGTCGTGGCGGGTGAACAGGCCCGAGGTGTGGTGGCCCAGGGCCACGATGCAGGCGCCGGTCAGGGTCGCGATGTCGACCACCGCGGCCGGCTTGAAGCGCTCGGCGTAGGTGAGGGCGTCGGCCAGCACCAGGCGGCCTTCGGCGTCGGTATTCAGGATCTCGATGGTGGTGCCGTTCATCGCGCTGACGATGTCGCCCGGCTTGGTGGCGCGGCCCGACGGCATGTTCTCGCAGGCGGCCACGATGCCGACCACGTTCAGGTTCAGCTTCATCTCGCCGATGGCGCGGAAGGTGCCCAGTACCGAACCGGCGCCGCACATGTCGTACTTCATCTCGTCCATGTTCGGACCGGGTTTCAGCGAGATGCCGCCGGTATCGAAGGTGATGCCCTTGCCGACCAGGACGGTCGGCGCATCGCCGGCCTGGCCGCCGTTGTGCTTGAGCACGATGAACTTGGGCGGCTCCTCGCTGCCGCGCGTCACCGACAGGAAGCTGCCCATCTTCAGCGCTTCCAGCTGCTTGCGCTCCAGCACCTCGATGTCGAAGCCGTAGTCGGTCGCCAGCTTCTTGGCGGTGTTGGCCAGGTAGGTCGGGGTGCAGACGTTGGGCGACAGGTTGCCCAATTCCTTGGTCAGGTTCATGCCGTTGCCGATCGCGATCGACTGCGCCAGCACGCCGTCCAGCTGCGGGCCGGTCTGCGGCACCGCCAGGGTCAGCCTGCGCACGCCGGCCACGGCCGGGTCCTTCTTGCTCTTTTGCGCGTCGGTGCGGAATTCCGCTTCGTTGGCGCCGACCACGATGCTGCGCACGGCCCAGTTCAGGTCGCGGCCTTTCACATTCTCCAGCGGGAATGCGATAATGGCATCTTGCGCGCCCAGCGTGCCGAAGGCTTTGAGGGCGGCGGCGACGGCGCCGGTGAAGCTCTTCTCGCTGATGGCGTCGTCGGCGCCCATGCCGACCAGCAGCACGCGCGCCGTGGTCAAGCCGGCCACGCCGCGCAGCAGCAGGGTGGTGCCGGGCTTGCCGGAGATATCGCCGGAGTCGACGGCCGCGCTGATGGCGCCGTTCAGATCGAGGGCCTTGGCTGCCTCCGACAGTTTCTTGTTTTCGAACACCGCCACCGCCACGCAGCCGGATTGGGCCGCGGCCAGCGTGTTGTTGGTGTCGAATGCTTTTATGCTAAAGTCCATTTGATTCTCCGTTTCGTGTTTTACGCGCGTACTACCCAAGGAAGCTTCGGCGATCGGCCATGCGCACCTGCGTCATCGTCGGCGTCGGAGCGTTCCCCTAACCTGCAATTATAACGATCGAATGATTTTCCAACGCGCCCTACAACGTGAATTGGCCAGCGTTGCCGGCGCCACCTTCACCGTCCTGTTCACGATCTTCGTCACCTGGACCCTGATCTCCATCCTCGGCAAGGCCGCGGGCGGCAAGGTCGCATCCGCCGACGTGCTGGCGCTGATCGCTTTTTCGGTGCTGAATTATCTGCCCACCATCCTCATCCTCACCAGCTTTATTTCGGTGATCGTCGCCGTCACGCGCAGCTACCGCGATTCGGAGATGGTGGTGTGGTTCGCTTCCGGCCAGTCGCTGGCGCGCTGGGTGGCGCCGGTGCTGCTGTTCGGCCTGCCCCTGGTGTTGCTGGTGGGGGCGCTGGCCCTGTACGCCACGCCCTGGGCCAAGATGAAGAGCGCCGAATTCGTCCAGCGCTTCGAAAAGCGCGAAGACCTCAAGCGGGTGGCGCCCGGCCAGTTCCGCGAATCGACCTCGGCCAACCGCGTGTTCTTCGTCGAGGGCAGCACGGGCGGCTCGACCGTGGTGCAGAACGTGTTCGTCAACAGCGTCGAGGACAAGGGCAATTCGATCGTGGTGGCCAAGGAAGGCGTGATCGAGGCGGACGGCAAGGGCGGCCAGTACCTGGTGCTGAAAAACGGCCGGCGCTACCTCGGCCAGCCGGGGCGCGCCGATTTCCAGTCGATGGAATTCGAGCGCTACCGCATGCGCGTCGGCAACCAGGTGCCGGTGATCGGCGCCGACATGCCGACCGACGCCATGACCACCGCGGCGCTGCTAGCGCTGCCCAACCAGTTCACCCGCGCCGAGCTGCTGTACCGGATCTCGGCGCCGATCATGTGCGTGCTGCTGATGCTGCTGGCGATCCCGCTCGGCTTCGTCAACCCGCGCGCCGGCAGCTCGGCCAACCTGATCCTGGCGCTGCTGATCTTCTTCACCTACAGTAACCTCACCAAGCTGTTCGAGGCCAGCGTCAAGCAGGGCAAGCTCGGCTTCGCGGTGGCCTGGTGGCCGCTGCACCTGTTCGCGCTGCTGACCGTGCTGGTGCTGTTCGCCTGGCGCCTGAACGTGAACCACCGCTGGCATCCGGTGATGCTGATGAATTCGATGAAGCGCCGCCGCCTGCTGCAGAGCGCGGAAAGCCGGGGAGCGGCGCAATGAGCATCCTGCAGCGCTACTTCTTCGTCAACATCGCGCAGGCGGTGCTGTTCGTGCTGGTCGCCATGCTCGGCCTCACCGCCTTCATGGACCTGACCGGCGAACTGCCGTCGGTGGGCAAGGGCGGCTACCTGTTCCAGCACGCGCTGCTGTACGTGCTGCTCCTGATTCCGGGCCACGTGTACGAGGTGATGCCGGTGGCGGCCCTGATCGGCACCATCTACACGATGGCGCAATTCGCCCAGAGCTCGGAATTCACCATCATGCGCGCTTCGTCGATGTCGACCGGAATGGTCGCATGGATGCTGTTCAAGATCGGCATCGTCTTCGTGGTGATCACCTTCGTCTTCGGCGAGCTGGTCACGCCGCGCAGCGCGCCGCTGGCCGAGCGCCTGCGCCTGTCGGCCAAGGGTGCCGCGGTGTCGGCCGAATTCCGCTCCGGGATGTGGACCAAGGACACGGTCCACACCGGCGGCCTGAAAGGGCCGGTGACCGGCTCGCGCTTCTTCAACGCGCGCCAGATCCGCCCGGACGGCCAGCTGCTCGACGTGCGGCTGTACGAGTTCGATGCCAACATGCGCATGCGTTCGCTGGTCACCGCGGCCAGCGCCACCTTCAGCGGCAACGGCGTGTGGCGCCTGCAGGACGTCACCGAGACCCTGTTTTCCAACAGCCGCGTGCTGCGCGCGCCGGGCACGCCGGCGCTCGACGGCGAATCGATCCAGGCCCGCTTCGGCCAGGACACCGCCTCGGTCGCCACGCGCAAGGTGGCGGCGCTCGACCTGGAATCCGAGATCACGCCGAAGATCGTCGCGGTGTCGCGCTCCGACCCCGAGCGCATGTCGGCCAGCGAACTGGCCGTGTACACGCGCCACCTGGCCGAGAACCGCCAGGAGACCGAACGCTTCAAGATCGCCTTCTGGAAGAAGCTGATCGATCCGCTCTCGATCTTCGTGCTGATGGCGCTGGCGCTGCCGTTCGGCTACCTGCACACGCGCAGTGGCGGCGTCAGCCTGAAGATCTTCATCGGCATCATGATCGGCGTGAGCTTCCTGCTGATCAATTCGCTGTTCTCGCACGTCGGCATGCTGTCGATCTGGCCGGCCTTTCTCACCGCGGCGGCGCCGAGCTTGCTGTTCCTGCTGATGGCGATCGCGGCGCTCAGGTGGGTGGAACGACATTGATGGAACGGCAGAAAACACACCAATCGCAATCGCACCAGGAGTCGAACATGGATCAGCACGAGCAAACCGGCACGGTCGCGCAGGACGAGGCGTACCGACAGCCGCACCCGCAGCCGGATGGGCAAGCACGAGCGCAGGGCGGCCGCGCACTGGTCCTGTTCGCCCACGGCGCGCGCGCCCCCGGCTGGGCCGCGCCGTTCCAGCGCTTGCGCGAACTGACCGCCGCACACCGTCCTGATTGCGTGGTCGAACTCGCCTTTCTCGAACTCATGGAACCATCGCTGCCGGATGTCGCCGCGCGGCTGGCGGCGCAAGGCGTGCGCGAGATGACGGTGGTGCCGGTATTCCTGGGGCAGGGCGGCCACCTGCTGCGCGACTTGCCGGCACTGCTGGACGAGTTGCGCGCGGCGTATCCCGCAGTGCGCTTCGCCACGGTGCCGGCGGTGGGCGAAGACCCCGGCGTGCTGGCGGCGATGGCGGCGTATTGCGTGGCGGCGCTGCCGGCGTAACAGCCTATTTCGTTGAAAGTGTCTTGAATCGCTTGTCGAACAGGCATCCTTGTTCGGCAACGCAGTTGTCATGGGATTAACCGGTTTCCGGTTTTCAGTATCTTTCAGGTGAATCAGATAATTTCCTTATTGCATTAAAACTTGCATTAATGAATGATCGTCGTCTGCAAGACCCGCGCATGCTCCAGCGCGCACGGGCTGCCGTCGCCGCCCGCTTGCGCGGCCGTTCACCCAGAAGATCCATCCCATGACTACCCCATCGCCCTTCATCTACGTCCGTCCGGGCGCGGCCAGCTATGCCTGGAACTATGCCGGCGTCAGCCTGCCGTCCACCGCGTCCGCCTTGCCGGCGGCGGTGACCGCCGTCGCCTTCGACGCCTCCAGCGCCCTCGGCCAGGCCGCCACGCGCGGCGACCTGCAGTACAGTGCCGACAACGGCAGGACCTGGACCGGCTACACGCTGCCGGTCGACGGCCAGGGCGACTGGGTTGGCACGGCCGCCACGCTGTGGCGCTTCCACGACCGGCTGGCGGGCGATTCGGTCACGCCCGACAGTTTCACCGTCCACTACCGGCTGGCCGACGGCAGCGTCGCCAGCATGGAGGAGACCGTGATCGCCGATACCCAGCCGGTCGGCCTGGTCGGACAGAACGACCTGGTGTTCTCGACCATGAAGGCGGGCGCGGTGGTCGACCAGCTGGCGCCGATCGATATCGGCGCCACTACCGGCGGGCGCTGGGTGATCGAAGGCCAGTCGACGCCCGGCCTGTTCGCGATCGCCTACGATCCGGCCAGCGACACCAGCGCCAGGCTGGTGATCGGCGACGCCAGCCGCATTCCTGACAGCGGCATGGCGGCGGCGGTCACGGTCCATTACTACGACCGCTACCAGGTCGACGCGGGCGGCAACCCGCTGCCGAACACCGGCGTCAGCCGCACCCTGACCTACACCGTGGAAGACGGCGCCAGCCACGACCTGCCGGGCTTCGCCGACGAGGTTCGGCTGGGCGCCGGCAGCAGCGCCGATGCGACGCACGGCGGCGCCGCGCCGGCGCTGGCCACGCTGGCGGGCGGCGGCCTGGTCGCGGTCTGGCAGGCGCCGGATACGGCGGCGGGCGGCGCCGGATACGGCCTGTGGGCGCAGCTGCGCGACGCCGCCGGCAATGCGCGCGGCAGCGCCTTCGCATTGACCCTTGACGGCAACGCCGCCATCGAGGGCGCGCCGGCCGTGGCCGCGCTGGGCGACGGGCGCTTCGCCGTGGCGTACACGCTGGAGCAGGGCGGGGCCGCCAGGATCGCCTGGCGCGTGGTCGATGCGGGCGGCAGCGTCGGCGTCGAGCACGTCGTCGACAGCGGCGGTGCGCCGGATGCGGCCATGCCCACTATCGCCGCCCTGGCCGACGGCTCGCTGGCGATCGGCTGGCGCGGCAACGGCGCGGTGCACGTGCACCAGAGCGGCGTCGACGGCGTTCAAATCGGTTCGGACCAGACCATCGCCGTGCTCGGCTCCGCCTACGATCCCAGCCTGACGGCGCTCAAGGGCGGCGGCTGGGCGCTGGCCTGGGGCGAGATCGGCGACGGCAACGTGTACGCTTCCGTGAACGGCAACGCGCCCTTCGTCGCCAGCGGCGACGGCTATGCGGCCAGCATCACCACCGCCGCGCCGCTGGCGCACGTGGCGGCGCTGGCCGACGGCGGCTTCGTGGTGGCCTGGGACAGCTACGCCAACGACCCGCACGGCTTTTCGATCAGCGACATCTATTTCCAGCGCTTCGACGGCGCCGGCCATGTGCTCGGCGCGCTCACGCAGGCCAACGTCGAATCCGGCGGCGGGCGCTACGACGCGGCGGTCGCCGCGCTGTCGGACGGCGGCTTCGTCGTCACCTGGGAGGGGCCGGACGGCGACGCCAACGGCATTTTCGGACGCCGCTTCGGCGCCGACGGCGGCGCGCGCGACGTCCACGAATTCTCGGTCAGCCAGGAGCGCGCCGGCGACCAGTCCACGCCCGACGTGACGGCGCTGGCGGGTGGCGGCTTCGCCACCGCCTGGGTCGATACCTCGGCCGCCGGCACCGGCGTCGAAGCGCGCGTGCTGGCGGGCGACGCCGGCGCCACGGCGCCGGTGCAGGCCGCGACGCAAGCCGGCTCATCCGGCAACGCGTCGCCGGCGCCGGTGTGGGTGCCAGCCGCCACGGCGGTGCCTGCCGCACCGGTTTATGCGCCGGCCGGCGCGGCGCCGGTGGGCGCGGCCGGCCCGTCCGCGGCGAGCGCGCTGCTGGCCAGCGTGACCGGCAGCGGCGGCGACGATGCGCTGGCGGCGCCGTCCGGCAACAGCCGGGTGGATGGCGGCGCCGGACTGGACAAGGTCGCCTTCGGCGGGGCCGATGCCGGCTACGTGATCGCCGCCAACGGCGCCGACTTCGTGGTAAACGATGCCTATGGCAACCATGCGACCCTGGTCAACGTCGAACGCGTGCAGTTCGCCGACCAGATGGTGGCGCTCGACCTCGGCGGCGCCGGCGGCCAGGCCTACCGGCTGTACCAGGCGGCCTTCGACCGCACCCCCGACAAGGTCGGCCTCGGTTACTGGATCGCGGCGCTGGACCATGGTCATACGCTGACCGAAGTGGCCGACAGCTTCATCGGCAGCGCCGAGTTCGGCGCCCTGTACGGCGCCGCGCCGGACGATGCGCAGTTCGTGCAGGCGCTGTACCAGAACGTGCTGCACCGCGCTCCCGAAGAGGCGGGCTACGCATTCTGGATGCAGTCGCTGCACTCGGTATCGCGCGCTGTGGTGCTGGCCGACTTCAGCGAAAGTGCGGAAAACCAGGCGCAGGTGATCGGCAGCATCCAGAACGGCATCCACTACGTCGACTGGTCTTGAGCCGACACTGTGCGGGAGCAACATGGCTGTTTCCTGCGCCGGATCATGGCCCCGCCTTGCGCCGGCGCTTTGACGGCGCAGGCGGCAGCACCGACACTGCCGGGTGCCCCTTACTGGATCCGGCCATGTCCACCACTTTCAAGCACCTGTTCGGTCCCCTCCAGCGCGCCCTGGCGCGCCTGCGCCGGCTGCCGCAACGCCTGCCGGCCTTCCGCGCGCTGGTCGAACTGCGCTGTGCGCGCCGGCTCGACCGCATGGGAAAGCGCCTGCTGCGCATGCGCACCCGTATCGACGCCATGTCGCGCCACCTCGGCAGCGGCGCCCTGGACGGGCCGGCGAAGCGCCTGGCGGCGGACGAGGACGGCAACCTGCGGCGCATGCTGGCCGGCCTGCGCGAGGAAGTCGGCACCATGCGGCGCGACCTGGCGTTGTGGCACGTGCGCGAATGCGGCGGCCGCACCGGCGTGCGCCTGGCGGCCGCACTGGCGCGCCTGAACGGCATCGCCGGCGACACCTGGACCGCGGCGCTGCACCTGGAAAATCAATTGGAAGAACACGAACGCCTGCGCCTGGCAGGCGTGCGCTAGCATCTGGAAGACAGCTTGCTAATCAGGCGCCTGGTGCTCGCGGCGCACCAGGGCTTCGCCGATCATCACCAGCATCGGCCCGTGCGCCATCTCCAGGCCGTGCGCCAATGTCGCCAGCGTCATGCGCAGGATGCGCTGGTCGGCGCGGCTGCAGTTTTCCACCACCACCACCGGCAGGTCGCGCCGGCGTCCCTCGGCCAGCAGGCGCTCGGCGGTGGCGGCGGCTTCGCGCCCGCCCATGTACTGCACCAGGGTGTCGGTTTCCGGCAGCGCCGGATGATCCGGCTCGTCGGGCGCGGTGCTGGACGTGAAAAAGGCGACGCTGCGCGCCACGCCGCGCTTGGTCAGCGGTTGCCTTGTCGCGGCGGCGGCGGCCACCGCGGTGGTGATGCCGGGGACGATCTCGACGGCGATGCCTTCGGCTTCGAGCGCGCGCAATTCCTCGTCGGCGCGCCCGAACAGCATCGGATCGCCGCCCTTCAGGCGCACGACCACCGCGGCGCGGCGCGCGCACTCCACCAGCTGCTGGTTGATGACGGCCTGCGCGGTGGAGCGCTGGCCGGAGCGCTTGCCGACCGAGATCAGCTCGGCCCCGGCGCACAGCGCCAGCATCTCCGGCGTGACCAGCGCGTCGTACAGCACGATGTCCGCGCGCGCCAGCAACTGCGCCCCGCGGACGGTAATCAAGTCAGGCGCGCCGGGACCGGCTCCCACCAAATACACTTTTCCCAGCACTCCGGCACCTTCCTTCGCAACATTCAATTTAGGTTTTTTACGGGCATATCAGGGCCTCAAGAAACCGTAGCGAGCGGAAGGAGTTTCGGCCGAGAAGCGCAGCCGTACTCTTGTACGGCGAGCATCCCAGGCCGAAAATCCGACGCGCAGTAGGTTTATTGAGGCCTCAGGCGTATCATACCGGCTGCAACCGTCTGGTGGGTGACTTCATCGATCAGGATGAAGGCGCCGGTGGCGCGGATGTCATCGTAGGCATCGGCCGCCAGCGGCTGCTGCACGGTGATGGCGATGCGCGCGATGTCGTTCAGCTTCAGGCCGGCGGCCGGGTCGCTCACTGCCTGGCGCTGCTGGGTGTTCACGTCCAGGACGCTCTCGACGCGGGTCACCTTGGCCATGGTCTGGCGGGTGCCGTGCTTGACCCAGTACTTGCGGCGCAGGTCGAGCGCCTCGTCGGCCATCCAGCAGACGTCGGCCGTGACCTGTTTCAACAGCGTGGCCGGCTGGTCGGCGCCGGCCAGCACGTCGCCGCGTGAGACGTCGACGTATTCGTTCAGCAGCAGCGTCACCGACTGGCCGGCCACGGCCTGCTGCAGCGGGCCGTCGAAGGTGACGATTTCCTTGACGGTGGCGCTCTGGCCCGAAGGCTGCACCACCAGGCGGTCGCCGACCGCCACCTTGCCGGATTCGATGCGGCCCATGTAGCCGCGGAAGTCGTTGGCTTCGTGGCCGTTGTGGCGCGCCACCAGCTGTACCGGGAAGCGCAGCGGCGCGGCGTGCGCCTCGTCGTACACGCTCAGGCCTTCCAGCAGCTCGATCAGGGTCGGGCCCCGGTACCAGGACATGTTCCCGCTTTGTTCCACCACGTTGTCGCCGCTCAGGGCCGACAACGGGATGGCGGTGACGTCGCGCAGGCCCAGGCTGTCGCCAAACGCCTGGTAGGCGG
Organism: Massilia forsythiae; assembly: GCF_012849555.1. Classification (NCBI taxonomy): domain Bacteria; kingdom Pseudomonadati; phylum Pseudomonadota; class Betaproteobacteria; order Burkholderiales; family Oxalobacteraceae; genus Massilia; species Massilia forsythiae. The sequence goes on along the minus strand of NZ_CP051685.1, from coordinate 131,513 downwards.
CGACGATGCGCTCGTACACGGCCTGGTCGTAGTTCACCAGGTCCATCTTGTTGACCGCCACGATCACATGCTCGATCTGCAGCAGCTTGGCGATGGTCGAATGGCGCTTGGTCTGGGTCAGCAGCTCGACCGAGCCATCCTCGTTCAGTTTTACTTTCGACACGTCGACCAGGATGATGACGGCGTCCGCGGTCGAGGCGCCGGTGACCATGTTGCGGGTGTATTGTTCGTGGCCCGGCGTGTCGGCGATGATGAACTTGCGCTTCGGCGTGGCGAAATAACGGTAGGCGACGTCGATCGTGATGCCTTGCTCGCGCTCGGCTTCCAGGCCGTCGGTCAGCAGGGACAGGTCGATGGTGTCGCCCACGGTGCGCTTGTGCTTGGAGCGCGACACGGCGGCCAGCTGGTCGGCGAAGATGCCCTTGCTGTCGAACAGCAGGCGGCCGATCAGGGTGCTCTTGCCGTCGTCGACGGAGCCGGCGGTGATGAAGCGCAGCAGGCCGCTCTGGCTGTCCTGGGCGTGGCTGGCATTCGCTTGGTCGATCATGGCATTCATCAGAAATATCCTTGCTTCTTGCGTTTTTCCATCGAGGCTTCCGAGGTCTGGTCGTCCATGCGCGTCGCGCCGCGCTCGGTCACCTGGGTGATCGCGGTCTCGGCGATGATGGCATCCACCGTCGATGCATCGGAGGCCACCGGGCAGGTGCACGAGATGTCGCCCACGGTGCGGAAGCGCACCGTCCGGGTTTCCACGGTTTCGCCTTCGCGCGCCGGGGTCAGCGGGGTCAGCGGCACCAACAGGCCGTTGCGCGGAATCACCTGGCGCTCGTGCGCGAAGTAGATCGGCGGCAGGGCGAGCTGTTCGCGGGCGATGTATTGCCAGACGTCCAGCTCGGTCCAGTTCGAGATCGGGAACACGCGCATGTTCTCGCCCGGATGCACGCGGGTGTTGTACAGGTCCCAGAGTTCCGGACGCTGGGCCTTCGGGTCCCACTGGCCGAATTCGTCGCGGAAGGAAAAGATGCGTTCCTTGGCGCGCGCCTTTTCCTCGTCGCGGCGGGCGCCGCCGATGCAGGCGTCGAAGCCGTGCTCGGCGATGGTTTCCAGCAACGTCACCGCTTGCGCGGCGTTGCGCGAGTCGGTCTGCGGATTGCGCAGGCGCACCGTGCCGCGCCCGATCGACTCCTCGACCGAGCCGACGATCAGGCGTTCGCCCAGCTCCGCCACGCGCGCGTCGCGGAAGGCGATCACTTCGTCGAAATTGTGGCCGGTGTCGATGTGCACCAGCGGGAACGGGAATTTACCGGGCCGGAATGCCTTTTCGGCCAGGCGCAGCAGCACCACCGAGTCCTTGCCGCCCGAGAACAGCAGGGCGGGGTTGCTGCATTCCGCCGCCACCTCGCGCAGGATGTGGATCGCTTCGGATTCGAGGGCGTCGAGGTGGCGCGCATCGATGCCGCCGAGGGATGCGCCGAGCTGCACGCCGGGGATGTCGCTGATTGTCGTCATGGCTTGCCTGTCGTTTCTATAGTGGAGCGCGTCACGCCGCCACGGATTTGATTCGGATGAGTTTGCCGTCCACCAGGTGCAGGCCGCATTCCTTGGAATCGGCGTCTTCCCACCACCAGCGGCCGGCGCGCACGTCCTCGCCCGGCTGGATCGCGCGGGTGCAGGGTTCGCAGCCGATCGACGGGTAGCCGCGGTCGTGCAGGGCGTTGTAGGGCACGCCGTTGGCGCGGATGTACTCCCACACGTCCTGTTCCGACCAGTCGGCCAGCGGATTGAATTTCTGCATGCCGTGCGCGGTGTCGTCTTCCTGCACCGCCAGTTCGGCGCGCGTGCTCGACTGGGCGCGGCGCTGGCCGGTGACCCAGGCGCGCTTGCCGGCCAGCGCGCGGCCGAGCGGCTCGACCTTGCGCACGTAGCAGCAGCCCTTGCGCAGCTCGACGCTCTCGTAGAATGCGTTCAGGCCGTTCTTGCTCACGTAGTCGTCGACCAGCTGCGGCTGCGGGCGGAACAGTTCGATCTCGTGGCCGTAGTGCGCCTTGACCTGATCCAGCACAGCCAGCGTTTCCTTGGGCAGGCGGCCGGTTTCCAGAGAAAAAATGGCGATCGGCAGCCCGGCTTTCAAGATCAGGTCGGTCAAGACCATGTCTTCGGCGGCCAGGCTGGAGGCGAACACGGCCGGCGAAAAATCGCGCGCAACACGGTCCAGGATGGCGCGGGTCGTGTCGACGCGCGCGTTCAGCTCGCTCATGGTGATTCCTTGTCGGTACTGCTCGGCGTCCGGCTTGCTCAAGCGCCGCTGCCGGTATGTTCGGCTTCCGTTCCGCGCGCCTGGCGCCGGAACAGCGGCTGCGGCTGGTCGACCGAGGCCTGGTAGGTTTCCGAGAACACGCTCAAGCCCTTGACGGCGTCGTGGATGTTGCGGTCCGGGCGCGTGGCGTAGGCATCGAAGCCGCAGCGCTGCATCTGGAACAGCTGGTCGCGCAGCACGTCGCCGATGGCGCGCAGTTCGCCTTTGTAATGCAGGCGCCGCCGCAGGTTGAAGGCGATCGAATAGCCGCGGCCGTCGGTGAATTTCGGGAAGTCGATGGCGATCACGGCGAATTGGCCGAGGTCGTCCTGGACGGCCGTCGCCAGTTCGTCCGGCGCGAACCAGATGCCGATACGGCCATGTTGTCCGGCACGCGCGGCCAGCGCGTCGCGCTGGGCCAGCCATACCGGCACCGGGACGATGACCTTGCCGTCCGGGACCGCGACCGTGTCCGGCGCCTGGCCTTCGTCCAGCTTGAGCACGCTCCAGTCGTCGTCGACCACGCTGCGTCCCTTGATGATCTGTTTGCGGGTATCAAGCATGATGGTCTTCTCCAGCGGTTTCCTGTGCCACGATCGGCGTGGCGTACACATGTTCCTTGAAGGGCGCGATGCCCAGGCGCTGCGCGACGTCGACGAAGCGCTCGCCCTCGACCCGTTCGCGCACGTAGACGTCGAGCAGCCGTTGCACCACCTCCGGCATCTGCGGCGCCGAGAACGACGGGCCGATGATCTTGCCGATGGCGGCCTGGTTGCCCTGGGCGCCGCCGAGCGACACCTGGTACCACTCGCTGCCGTCCTTGTCCACGCCCAGCACGCCGATATGGCCGACGTGGTGGTGGCCGCAGGCATTGATGCAGCCGGAGATGTTGAGTTCGATCTCGCCGATGTCGTGCTGGTAATCGAGGTCGTCGAAGCGCTTGGCGATGGCGGCCGCGATCGGGATCGATTTCGCATTCGCCAGCGCGCAATAATCGCCGCCCGGGCAGGCGATGATGTCGGTCAGCAGGCCGATGTTCGGCGTCGCCAGGCCCTGCGCCTTGGCCTGGGTCCAGAGCTCGTACAGCTTCGACTGCTCGACATCGGCCAACACCAGGTTCTGCTCGTGGGTCACGCGCAGTTCGCCGAAGCTGTACCGGTCGGCCAGGTCTGCCACGAAATCCATCTGCGCCGAAGTGGCGTCGCCCGGCGGCACGCCGGTTTTCTTGAGCGACAGCACGACGGCGGCATAGCCCGGCACCTTGTGCGGCTTGACGTTGCGCATCAGCCAGTTGGCGAAGGCCTTGTCGTCGGCGTGGCCTGCACGCGGATCGATCGCCGCCAGCGTCGCGTACGGCTTCGGATTGAACCAGACCGCCACGCGCTCGACTTCCTCGCGGGTCAGGGTTTCCGGACCGCCCTTCAGGTCGGCGAACTCGGCTTCCACCATGCGCGCGAATTCCTCGGCGCCCACGGCCTTCACCAGGATCTTGATGCGCGCCTTGTACTTGTTGTCGCGGCGGCCGAACTGGTTGTACACGCGCATCACCGCTTCGGTGTAGGTCAGCAGGTCTTGCCAGGGCACGAAGTCGTTGATCACACTGCCCAGGATCGGCGTACGGCCGAGGCCGCCGCCCACCATGAACTTGAAGCCGACTTCGCCATCGGCGCCGCGCACCGCGGTCAGGCCGATGTCGTGCATGGCGATGGCGGCGCGGTCTTCCACGGCGCCGTTGACGGCAATCTTGAACTTGCGGGGCAGGGCGATGAATTCGGGGTGGAAGGTACTCCACTGGCGCAGGATCTCGGCATACGGGCGCGGATCGATGATCTCGTCCGCCGCCACGCCGGCATATTCGTCGGTCGTGATGTTGCGGATGCAATTGCCCGAAGTCTGGATCGCATGCATCTCGACCGCCGCCAGGTCGCTCAGGATGTCCGGCGTGCGTTCCAGCTCGATCCAGTTGAACTGGATGTTCTGGCGCGTGGTGAAGTGGCCATAGTCACGGTCGTAGGTGCGTGCGATGTGGGCGAAGGTGCGCATCTGCGCCGTCGACAGCAGGCCGTACGGCACCGCGATGCGCAGCATGTAGGCATGGCGCTGCATGTACAGGCCGTTCTGCAGGCGCAGCGGCAGGAATTCTTCTTCGGTCAGCTCGTCGTTCAGGCGGCGCTGCACCTGGTCGCGGTATTGGGCGATGCGTTCGCGTACGATGAGATGGTCGTATTGGTCGTAACGGTACATGGTCAAATCCTCACGGGGCGGGCCAGTCCCGACCCAAACTATCCATTATCTTAATAAAATGACGCTTTATTCCAAACGACTGAGAATTTATTTGCTTATATGAGCCTGCGGTATAAGCAAGCTTGTAAAATGGCGGATAGACCGTGATAACTTAACAAAGGGCAATGAACCTTCACCAATTACGTTTCGTGCGCGAAGCGGTGCGCCAGAACTTCAACCTGACCGACGCGGCCAAGGCCCTGTTCACTTCCCAGCCCGGCGTGTCGAAAGCCATCATCGAGCTGGAGGAGGAGCTCGGGGTCGACATCTTCACCCGCCACGGCAAGCGCATCCGCGGCCTGACCGAGCCGGGACGGCTGGTGCTGAACTCGGTCGAGCTGATCATGCAAGAGATCGACAGCCTCAAGCGCATCGGCAAGGAATACGCGGCCCAGGATAGCGGCAGCTTCACCATCGCCACCACGCACACCCAGGCGCGCTACATGCTGCCCAAGGTGGTGCAGGCATTCATGGCCAAGTTCCCCAAAGTGCGGCTGTCGCTGTTGCAGGGCAACCCGCGCCAGATCGCCGAGATGGTCAAGAACGACCAGGCCGACCTCGCCATCGCCACCGAATCGATCGCCGCCGTCGACGGCCTGATCACGCTGCCGTGCTACCAGTGGGAACACGTGGTGGTGGTGCCGCCGGAACATGCGCTGACGCGCTCCAAGGCGATTTCGCTGGAAGAAATCGCTGGCTATCCCTTGATTACCTACGATGCGGCCTTCGCCGGCCGCAGCAAGATCGACCATGCGTTCGAGCTGCGCAACCTCAAGCCGGACGTGCTGCTGGAAGCGATCGACGCCGACGTCATCAAGACCTATGTGGAACTGGGCATGGGCATCGGCATCATCGCCGGCATGGCCTTCGATCCGGAGCGCGACCGCAACCTGCGCGCCCTCCCGATGGGACAATTGTTCGGCATGAACGTGTCGCGCGTGGCGATCAAGCAGGGCGCCTACCTGCGCAGCTATGTCTACACCTTCATCGAACTGCTGGCGCCAGTGCTGAACCGCAAGATGGTGGAAGCGGCGATGCGCGGGACCAGCGAGAACTACGAACTTTAATGTGATCATCACGAGCCCGCCGCTACCGGACGCGGGCTCGCAGCAAGACGGAAACAGTCATGAGCAAGACATACCAAGACAAGGACACCGACGCCGTCGCGCGTTTCTATGCGCAGGCGGCCGCCGCCGACGATGCGCGCGAGGAAGATCCCGAGCGTGAAGCCGACCTGGACGAGGTCGCCGACGGCCTGGCGCAACTGGTGGAAGGACAGACGGTGCTGGAACTGGCCTGCGGCAGCGGCCGCTGGACCGAGGCGCTGGCGGAGTCGGCCGCGCACGTGCTGGCGCTGGACATCAACGAAGCGATGCTGGCGCAGGCGCGCGCACGCGAATTGCCCGCCGACCTGGTCACCTGGCGCCAGGCGGATGCGCTGAACCTGCCGGCCGACCTGCTGTCCGGCTTGCCGCCCGGCGTGGAGCCCGTAAAGACCGTGTTCATCGGCTTCTGGTGGTCGCACCTGACGCGCGCCGCCCAGGAGCACCTGCTGGCCGCCCTGCGCGCGCGGGTCGGCAAGGACGTGCAGCTGGTGCTGCTGGACGACGATCAGGTCGAAGGCACCAGCCCGCCGATCGCGCGCACCGATGCCCAGGGCAACACCTACCAGCTCGTCAACGGGGCGGACGGCGAGCGTTTCGAACTGCCGAAGGGCTACCCGACCGACAGCGCGCTGCGCAAGCGCCTGGGCAACGCCGCGCGCGAGATCCGCATCGCGCGCTGGGAGTCGTGCTGGGTGCTGACGTGCCGGTTGAAGTGACTTCGACGACGTTGCCGGCCGATGCGTAGGGTGGACGGCTCGACCGACATCGGTTGAATCCTTGGTTCGCGTGCGCCGTCCACCCTACGCCCACACAGGTACGTTTGCCGCTCAGAACGCGTGCCGGATACCCAGCGACAGCACCGACGGATCGGCGCCGAGCGCGGTCGCGGCCGGGGCCACGGCGGTCGACGACGAGTTCAGGCCGAACACGCCCAGGCGGTTGTTGTTCAGGTCGGCATAGCTGGCATACAGGTTGGTGCGCTTCGACAGCGAATAGGTGTACGCGAGCGCCCAGGCGTTGCCTTTTGCGCCGCCCTGCTTGTTCTGCTGCAGGTTGGCGTACACGCGGTGCGCGCCGAACGGGACCGAGCCGCCCAGGTTGACCTGCTTGAACTTGGCCGGCGTGCCTTCGCGGTCGGCCTGCATCCAGTTGCCCTTGATTTCCAGGCCGCCCAGCGCATCGAACTTGTAGCCGGCGCCGACAGCCGCTTCGCGGTCGTCGTCGGCGCCCACGCGCTTGATCTGGTGGTAGGCGCCGCCCAGGTACAGGCCGCCCAGCGTGTATTCGACGCCGAGGCCGCGCAGGTCGCCCGACGGCGTGTTGACGGCGTTGACTTCGCCGGCGGCATAGGCGGCCAGCAATTTCAGGCCATGCCAGCCGGTGCTCTTGTAGTTGACCGAGTTCGACAGGCGGCGCGTCAGGCGGTTGGTGGTGAAGGCCGACAGGTTGCTGCCGTAGAAGCCCTGGCCGAAGGCGTCGGTGGCGGCGGCGATGGAAGCGATCGGCGAGTATTCGCGGCCGACGGTGACGGCGCCGAAGTCGCCTTCCAGGCCGACCACGGCGCGGCGGCCGAACAGGGCCGAATCGGCTGCGCCGGTGTCGACGGCGACGCCGGCTTCCAGGTTGAAGATGGCTTTCAGGCCATTGCCCAGGTCTTCGGCGCCACGGAAGCCGAAGCGGCTGCTGGATTGGTTGCCCGAGTTGACCACGGTCTGGCGGCCTTCCGGACCGCCGCTGTCTTGCGAGGAAACGGCGGCGTCGACGATGCCGTACAGGGTCACGTTGGTCTGGGCGGCGGCGGGCAGCGAAACGGCGACCAGCGGAAGGGTGGTCAGTGGAGCAGCGGCGAGCAGGGCGGCCAGGCGTTTGACTTGCATTCAGGTTTCTCCAATAAGATGTCGGCACGACGAGAAGAACGCGTCTCCCCGATCGGCAGGCATCTTATCGAACACGTATGTCGGGTTGATGACAAAAGGGAATGTCGTCAACCGGACCCGAATGCGATAGTGAGATTGCAGGACCGGCTCAAACCAGGTGCCCGGCCACCGGCAGCACGATGTCGATGCGCGTCCCGGACGGCTCTTCGGCGCCGATCACGATGTCGCCGTGCATCGCCCATACCCGCTCGCGCATGCCGATCAGGCCCAGCGATTCGGCCTTTTCCATGTCTTCCGGACGGATGCCGCGGCCGTCGTCGCGGATCGTCACCAGCAGTTCGCTGTTCAGGCGAAACAGGTTCATGGTCACGCTGTCGGCATCGGCGTGGCGCGCGATATTGGTCAGCGCTTCCTGCACGATGCGGAAGATGGCGGTGCTGGCGGCGTCGTCCAGGCGCAGCTCGGCTTCGTCGGCCAGCAGGCTGCACGGGATGCCGTAGCGTTCGACGAAGTCGTCGCGCAAGCCCTGCAGGGCGAAATACAGGCCGCCCTCGTCGAGCGCGCGCGGACGCAGGTTGGTGGCGATACGGCGCAGCGAGGTGATCGCCGTCAGCAGGTTCTGCTCCATGCCGTTCATCAGGCGCAAGCTGTCCGAGGGCGTGCCGGCGGTGTGCTGCAGCAGGTTCAGGTCCATGCGCAGCGAGGCCAGCAGCTGGCCGAGGTCGTCGTGCAGTTCGCGCGCGATATGGGTGCGCTCTTCTTCGCGGATGGTCTGCAGCGCCGCCGACAGCTGGCGCAACTGGTCGTGCGAGCGGCTCAGCTGGTCCTGCACGCGCTGGCGTTCCGACACGTCGCGCATGATCACGGTATAGAAGGGCGCGCCGGTATTCGCGCGCGAAATCGAGCCTTCCAGGCGGAAGCGGCTGCCGTCGGCGTGCAGGCCGGTGACCGCGTAGTCGGTGGCGCGCCGCCCGGCGCGGCCGCTGCCGGCGCGGAAATAGTCGGCCGGGCCGTCGGGGACGCCCTCGGCCATGTTGCCGGCCACGCTCTCGTCCACCCCGTCGGGCGCTTCGATGTAGCGTTCCAGCCCGCTGCCGACCATCTGGTCGACGCTGGTGCCGAACAGGGCGGCGGCGGCCGGGTTGGCCATGACGATGGTGTTGGCCAGGTCGGCCGAGATGATGGCCTCGTTGGCGTGGTGGACGATCTGGCGGCTGGCCGGCACGGTTTCTCGCTCCTGCTGGGCGCGCCGCTGCAGCACGCGGCCGGTTGCCAGCCCGCACACGAAGCACGCCGCGGGCACTGCCAGCGGCAGGACGGCGCAGCGGAATGTGGACAGGGCTGTATGCCAGCCGGCGACGCGGGCGCGGCGCGGTCGATTCATGGGGTAGGCTCGGTGAAGAACCCGCCGTGCGGGTCCGTCATCTACCTTACGCGCGCCGCCGCCGGCCGGTTTGAGGCCAGACAACCGGCCGCCGCCCTTACATCTGCTTGAACAGGTGCAGGAAGCTGCGGCTGACCTCGAGCTTGTCGGGTCGGCCCTTGACCAGTACCAGGTGGCGCCCGCGGATATCGCGCGTCACGCCTTCGATGGCGTTGACGTTGACCAGGGTGGCGCGGTGGATCTGCCAGAACAGCGAGGGATCGAGTTCCTCGGCCAGGTCGCGCACCGGCTTGCGGATCAGCGCCTCGAATTTTTCGGTCTGTACGCAGGTATATTTTTCGTCGGAACGGAAGAACAGGATGTCCTCGACCGGGATCATGCGCAGGTCCTGGCCGATGCTGGCCTGGATCCATTGCAGGTACTTCGGCTTGGGCGCGGCGATCTTCTCGGCCAGCTGCGACAGCATGGCGGTGACGGTGTCGCCCAGGTTGGCATTCGCGGCGCCGTCCGGCTTGGCAACCGCGCCGCCGGCCGCGGACTTGGCGCGTTCCTGCAGGCGTTCCTTGAGGCGCTCCACAGTGATCTTCAGGCGCTCCGGCTCGGGCGGTTTCAGCACGTAGTCGATGGCGCCGCGTTCGAACGCTTCCACCGCGTACTGGTCGTAGGCGGTGACGAACACCACCTGGCTGGCGTCGCCGATGTCGCGCGCCGCTTCCATGCCGGTCTTGCCGGGCATGCGGATGTCGAGGAAGGTCAGATCGGGCTGCAATTCGCCCACCAGTTGCACGGCTTCGTCGCCGTTCTTCGCCTCGCCGACGATTTCCAGTTCCGGCCACACCTGGCCCAGGCGGGTGCGCAGCAGGTCGCGCATCAATCTTTCATCGTCGGCAATGATTGCGGTAGGCATGGCGGGAGCGTGTTTTGATTGTGAAGATGCCGATTATTCAACGAAACGCGGCGCCAGGCAATAGGCCGGCGCCGCCGGCGACTCACTTGGGCGCCATCTGGTAGGGCACCTCGATGGTGGCGACCACGCCGCCTGGATCGTTGGCGGAGATGTGCAGCCGGCCGGCGTCGCCATGCAGCAGCTTCAGGCGCTCGCGGATGTTCGACAGGCCCAGGCCGGTGCCCTTGCTCGGCATGACGCCGAAGCCGACGCCGTCGTCGGCCACGGTGACGCGCAGCTTGCTGTCGACGATTTCCGCGGTCACCGCCAGGTGGCCGCCCTCGGGCTTGCATTCCAGGCCGTGCTTGATCGCGTTCTCGACCATCGACTGCAGCATCATCGGCGGGAAGGCCGCGCTGCGCAGGCCGTCCGGCACGTCCATGGACACCACCAGGCGCTCTTCCATGCGCATCTTGAGCAGGTCGAGATAGGCAGTCACCATGTCCACCTCGCGCCCGAGGCGGGTCACTAGGTTGTTGTCGCGCATCTGCGGCAGCACCGCGCGCAGGTACTGGATGAGCGTGCGCTGCATGGCGGAGGCGCGCGGCGGGTCGGTCTCGATCAGGTGTTCCACCGAGGCCAGCGTGTTGAACAGGAAATGCGGCTCGACCTGGGCCTGCATCGCCTGCATGCGCGCTTCGGACAGCTGGCGCTGCATCGATTCGCGCTCGGCGGCGGCGGTGGCGGTCTGCATCTCGGCCTCGGCGCGCTTCTTGCCCCCGACCAGCGCCTTGGTGCCGAACAGGGCCAGCACCAGCAGCCAGACGAAGCTGGTGAACCAGGTCGAGGCCTGCTTGTGGTAGCTCCTGGCCTTGGCTTCGGCGGCATCGTCCACCGCCGTCTCGATCGCGTCCGACAGTTCTTCGCTGATCTGCGGCGGCAGGTCGATGTGGACTTCCTCGTTGCCGCCGCGGCCCCTGGCGCTGGCGACTGCGCCGCTCAGCAGGTTGCGGCCGGTCGCGTTCGCGGGCGGGGAGGGCGGCGTTGGCGGTGCGGGCGGCGCCGGCGCGGCTGCGGCCGCAGTTGCCGCGGCGGCGGCCTGCTCGGCGGAGGCGGCGGCCTGGTGCGCCGCCTCGTCGGCCGCCTTGTGCGCCGCCTCCGCGGCCGCGCCGCCCTCGTTGGCCTTGGCCGCCGCTTCCCGCGCCGCCGCCTCGGCCCTGGCGGCCAGCGCCTTGGCGTCGATGTCGACCGTGCCGGCGCCGCGCGTGCGGCCGCGTTGGTTGATGTGGATGCCGCTGTCGTCGATGGTGATCGCCGGTTCGTCGCGGCGCCCGCCGCGTTCGGTGCGCACGATGTCTTCCTCGCCGCCCGAGAACAATTCATCCTGCAGGATCTGGCCAGCCACCAGCATCAGCGCGGCGAACAGCAGGAACTTCCACCATGACAATTGGGTTACCCAGGTGGCGACCGCGTCGAAGCTGCGCTGCAGCCCGGCGAGGGTGTTCGAAACGACTTGCTGCGATGGATGCCGTGTTTGCATGAAGACAAGCTTGGTGGCGCGTCAAGCGGCGAGTGCAAGGGGCGGGCCGAGGCCACCATCATCTTGCATGCACCGCTTGGTGTTGGAATGTTGCAACTTTAAACCGGCTTGCCGCGCGTGGCCACCCCTTTGCGACAGTCTGCAGGATCGCAGCCCTGGACGGCGGAACGGACGGCCAGGGCGCGGCGATGGCGCCCGGGTTTGCGTTTGATAGATGTCATTGGGAAATATTGGTCGTAGCATGAACGACGTCCTTCCACTACCGAAAGAGGTTGCCGATGTCTGCCGTTGCCCAACGCTACCGTCTCGTCACCCGCAGCGATTTCGACGGCCTGGTCTGCGCCGTCCTGCTCAAGCACCTGGACCTGATCGACGAGATCCTGTTCGTCCACCCGAAGGACATGCAGGATGGGAAGATCGCCATCGGTGCGCGCGATATCACCACCAACCTGCCGTACGTGGCCGGCGCCCACCTGGTGTTCGACCATCACTCGTCGGAAACGCTGCGCAACGGCGCTCACCGCGGCCGCCGCGCCAACCACGTGATCGATCCGCGCGCGCCGTCGGCGGCGCGGGTGGTGTTCGACCATTACGGCGGTGCGCGCGCCTTCCCGTCGGCCTGGCGCGGCATGATGGACGCCGTCGACAAGGCCGACGCCGCGCGCTTCGACCGCGGCGAGGTGCTGGAGCCGCAGGGCTGGACCCTGCTGAATTTCCTGATGGATGCGCGCACCGGCCTGGGCCGCTTCCACGACTTCCGCATCTCGAACTACCAGCTGATGATGGCGCTCATCGATGCCTGCCGCGACCACGATATCGACCGCATCATGGCGCTGCCCGACGTGGCCGAGCGCACCGCCTTGTACCGCGAGCACAATGCCCTGTGCAAGCGCCAGATCGAACGCTGCGTCGCGGTGCACGGCAACCTGGCGGTGCTCGACCTGCGCGAAGAACCGGTGATCTATGCCGGCAACCGTTTCCTGATCTATGCCTTGTTCCCGCAGGCGAACATCTCGATCCACGTGCTGTGGGGCCTCAAGAAGCAGAACACGGTGTTCGCCACCGGCAAATCGATCCTGAACCGCAGTTCGAACACCGATATCGGCGCGCTGATGCTCGAATACGGCGGCGGCGGGCACGAGAACGCCGGCACCTGCCAGGTCGCCAACGAGATGGCGCAAGAGGTGCTCGGCGCGCTGGTCCGGCGCATCACCGGGGAAGGCTGAGCACGGCGGATGCCGGACGCCGGGCGCCGCCCGGCATCCGGCGCGCACGCGCGCAGGCATGCGGCTTCAGGCATGCAGCGCACGCTGGCTCTCCAGGCTGGCGAAGGCCTCGTCGGCCGACAGCGGCTGGCTAAACCACATTCCCTGCAACTGGTCGCAGCCGAGCGACTTCAGGCACTCCATCTGCGGGCGCGTTTCCACCGCTTCCCCGATCACGTCCATGTCCAGGTTGTGGCCGATGTCGATCAGGCTCTTGGCGATGGCGCCGATGGCGCCGCCGCTGCCTTCGCCGAGCGCATGCACGGTGCCGGCGTCGAGCTTGACCTGCCTGGCTTCCAGCTGCTGCAGGTAGCCGAGATCGCACAGCCCGCTGCCGAAGGCATCCACCGACAAGCCCACGCCGTGTTCGCGCAGTTGCGCCGCCAGTTCGCGCCCGAGGGCGGGGTTGCGTACCAGCGCCTCCATGCGCAGGTCGAGCTGCAGGCTGTGCGGCGGCAGCCGGTGCCGTTCCAGCTGCGCCGCCATGTCGGCCACGAAGTTGGGCTGGCTGTATTCGCGGTACGAGACGTTCACCGTCAGCGGCACGCTGCCCGTGCCCAGCCTGCCCAGGCGCGCGGCGAAAGCACAGCCCTGGTCGAGCACGCGCTGGCCGATCTGGACGATCAAGCCGTTTTCTTCCGCTTCGGCCAGGAAGCGGGGCGGCGCCAGTTCGCCCTGCTCGGGATGGCGCCAGCGCAGCAGCGCCTCGAAGCCGGTGATCTTGCCGGACCCGATCGCCACGCGCGGCTGGTACAGCAAAAATAGCTCGTCGTGGTCGAGGGCATGGCGCAGGTCGCGCTCGATCTTGTGCTTGGCCTCGGTGCTCGAGCGCATGTCGGCCGAGAAGAAATGCACGCCGCCCTCAGGATTGCCCTTGCCATGGTACATGGCGACGTCGGCGGCGCGCACCAGCTCGGTCGCCGTGGCGCCGTCGTGCGGATACAGCGATACGCCGAGGCTGGCGCCGACCGCGATCTCGCGGCCATTGAAATTCACCGGGATCGCGAAGCTGGCGCGCACGCGCTCGATCATGCGCAGCGTGTAGCGCAGCGACGGCTGGTTGGCCAGCACCAGCACGAACTCGTCGCCGGACATGCGCGCCACCGTGTCGCTGTCGCGCACCGAGGCCTGCAGGCGCCGCGCCACCACTTTCAATACGACGTCGCCGGCCTCGTGGCCGTGGGTGTCGTTGATCGCCTTAAAATTGTTCAGGTCCAGCAGCACGGTCGCCACCAGCGATTTCTGGCGCTGCGCCAGGTGCAGCGCCTGTTCCAGCCGGTCCCACATCAGGTTGCGGTTGGCCAGGCCGGTGAGGGCGTCGTGGTTGACCTCGTGCTCCAGGTGGGCGGTGCGCTGCTTGAGCGCGGTGACGTCGTTGATCACGCCGATGTAGTGGGTGACCGCGCCATGCTCGTCGCGCACCGGGGTGACGTTCAGGTCGTTCCAGAACAGTTCGCCGTTCTTGCGCAGGTTGCGCAGCACCACATTGACCGCGCGCCGCGCCACGATCGCCTCGCGCAGCAGGGCGCGTTCGTTGAGGTCCATGCCCGGCACCGCCATGAAACGCGGGTCGCGTCCGGTCACTTCGGCGGCCGGATAGCCGGTGATGCGCTCGAAGGCCGGATTGACGTATTCGATCAGGTTGTCCGCCGGACCGCCGCAGCGGGTAATGACGATGCCGTTGCTGGCCGCATGCAGGGCGCGCTCGCGCAGGCGCAGTGTTTCCTCGCGGGTGCGCCGTTCGCTGATGTCGATGCCCATGCCGAACAGGTATTCGTTGCCGTCGCAGCGAACCTTGCTTCCGCATAACAGGAACGGCGTTTCGCGCCCGCTTTTCGAGACGTAGTCGACCTCGAAATTCACCTCCTCGTCGAGGTCGAACACGCGGTGCATGCCCTCGAGCAGCAGTTGGCGCTGCGGCGGATCGAGCAGGTCGGTGGCGTGCGCCGCCGCCAGTTCGTCCGGCATCATTTCGGTGACCCGCTCCAGGTTGCGGTTCCACAGCACGAAGCGGCCTTCCCGGTTGAGCGTGTAAAAATTACCCGGCAACAGGTCGACGATGGAGGCCAGCGGAATGCGCGCCACGCGCGCCGCTTCCGGCATCTCGGGATCGTACTCGGTCTCGACCGCGACGGCGAAATCGCCCGTTGCTGTGCCCTGTTGCGGCGCCAGCACCATGCTCACATGGAAGATGCGGCCCTCGGCGCAGTGCAGGTCGGCCTCGATGCGCAGGTTGGCCGGCGGCGGCTCCGGCGCGTCCGCCTGACGCGCCAGCGCCTGCAGCACAGCCAGCCATGCCTCCTGCCCGCTGGCGATGAGCGTCGTGACGGGAAGGCCGATCACGTCTCCCGCCGGCATGCCGAACAGGCTGGCACAGCCGGCGTTCCAGGTGCTGATATTGCCTGCCATATTTGCCAGGAACACGGCCTGGCCCGGTGTCTCGAAGTCGAACATGTGGCGCTCCCGTACATCGTGAACCCGCGTTGGACAGCGGGACGGCGATTTCGTTCTATTGGGAATGCTGATATCGATTAATTTAAGAGACGAAATCCTAGCGTAGGACGCACATGCGACGACGGCGCGGAAGTCCGCGCCGTCGTCTGGCTATTCCATCCCCGCAACGCGGCCAGTGAAGCAGCCGCTCAGGCCGCCGCCTCCTGCCGCACCGGCAGGGCGATGCGGTTGTCGACGCTGAACTGGTAGTCCTTGAACACATGTTCCGCAGACAGTACCTGGTAGCTGCCGTCGGCCAGCTTGTGGGTCGTATCCTTCAGGCGGTAGGTGGTCGAGCCGCAGGTCCAGCACTTGAAGTTGCGCATGTGGGTGCACAGGCAAGTCTTGTCGAACACCTGCACGTTCTTCTGGCCCGGATTGGCCATGATTTCCCGGTTGTACGAATTGATGTAGGCGCAATTGCCGGTCGCATCCAGCAGATAGCCGTAGGATTCGCAGCCTGGGCGGATGCCGGAACCGATCGCCGGGGTCTGCTTCAGCATGCGCATCGGGTAGCCGGTCGGCGAGACGCCGTTGACGATGATGTCTTCCTCGCTGGCGCGGAAGTATTCCTGCTTGACGTCGTCCGGCAGGCCGCATTCGTGGGTGACGGTAAAGCGGGTCGCCACCTGCACGCCGCCGGCGCCTTTTTCCAGGAAGCCCACGGCATCGGAACCGGTGAAGATGCCGCCGGCGGCGATCAGCGGAATGTCCAGCTGCTCGGCCTTCATGAACGCGTGGATCTCGTCCATGATCGTGTGCAGGTCGTAGTCCTTCCAGTCGTCGATGCCGAAGCCGAGGTGGCCGCCGGCCAAGGGGCCTTCGACCACGATGTAGTCGGGCAGGCGGTTCAGGCGCGACACTTTGCGCAGGAACAGTTGCAGCGCGCGTACCGAGGACACGATGATGCCCAGCTTGGCGTCGCGGAAGCGCGGGTGGTCCTTGACCAGCTCGAACGAGCCGAGATGCAGGCCGGCCGACATCGTGATGCCGTCGATGCCCGCGTCCAGCGCCGCCGACAGGCGCGTGCGCAGGGTTTCCTTGGGCGCGTTCATGGTCAGCTTTTCCATGCAGTTGACGAACACCAGGCCGTCGCCCTTCTTGGCTTCCATGGTGGCGCCCACGTGCAGGCGGGTGGCTTCGGCCAGGCGGTCGAGGTCGAACTGGACCACCGACTTGTCCATGTTGTTGATGTTGAACTTGTACAGCTTGGTCTTTTCCTTGACGAAGCTGGTATCGAACTTGCGGTCCGATACGTCCGGGACCATGGCGTCCGAGATATGGCCGATGCCGCCCAGGCGCGCCACTTCCAGCGCCAGTTCGGACGTCGAAATGTCCACGCCCATGCCGCCGATCATGATGGGCACATACTCCTTGTTGCCCATACGCAGGCGGAAATCATCAACACGTTTCATTGCTATCCTTAGACTACCAGAGTCCGCAAGCGGCCCTCTATCGAGAACTGTTTTATTGCAAAACAACGCCAATGTTCGACGTATTTGCGCATACTCCATTCTACCCTAAGCGGCGAGTCGTCCAAGATGGGCTTTTTGTCCCAATGGCATGCGCAAGCCGCGCCCGTGGCGGTGCCGCGACGCGCCGCCGTATGCGGCGGAAGGAATTGGAACGGAAGAAGGAGATCGGCGCCGGCCGGTCCGCATGGCGGACGCTGCCGGCGCGGGCATGGCGACCGGGAGAATCAGTCGCGGAAGTTGTTGAATTCGAGCGGCAGGTCCTTGACGTCCTTGCGCAGCAGGGCGATGGCTTCCTGCAGGGTGTCGCGGTCCTTGCCGGTGACGCGCACGGTCTCGCCCTGGATCGACGCCTGCACCTTCATCTTGCTTTCCTTGATGAGCTTGGTGATCTTTTTCGCGTCTTCGGTCTCGATGCCGTTGCGCACCTTCAGCACCTGCTTGACCTTGTCGCCGCCGATCTTCTCGACCTTGCCTTCGTCCAGGAAGCGGACGTCGACCTTGCGCTTGGTCATCTTGTTGAGCAACACGTCGCGCACTTGCGCCAGCTGGAAATCGGCGTCGCCGTACAGCGTGATTTCGCGTTCCTTCTGCTCGACGTTGGCCGAGCTGCCCTTGAAATCGAAGCGGGTGCCGATTTCCTTGTTGGATTGCTCGACCGCGTTCTTGACTTCGACCATGTCCGCTTCGCAGACCACATCAAACGATGGCATCGTATTCTTCCTTTTCTTGCATATGGTGAAACCGTTATTTTAGCGGACAACGCGGCGACCGGCCGCCCGGCGCTGTGGTTTCGCCACCGATTTCCAGCGGATTTGCGCTGGCCGGCAAGCGAAGCGCCGGCGGATTGCGCCGGCCGGGCGTGCCCAGCCACTATAATCGTCCGGCCCGGCCGTGCGCCGGAGATCTCCATTCTCATTCGCTTCGCCATGCACCCAGACCTGCCCATCGCCGCCGACGTTTCCCTTGCCACCTTGAACACTTTCCGCATCGATGCACGCGCGCGCCGCTACCTGCGCGTCACCGACGCGCGCCAGCTGGCCGCGGCGCTGGCCGACCCGGAGCTGGCCGCGCTGCCGCGCCTGGTGCTGGGCGGCGGCAGCAACATCCTCTTTACAGGTGATTTCGACGGCCTGGTGCTGCACATGGCGCTGCCCGGCCGCGCGCTCGTCGGCGAGCGGGACGGTCGCGTGCTGGTGCGTGCCGGCGCCGGCGAACACTGGCACGCCTTCGTCGAGTGGACGCTGGCGCAGGGCCTGGGCGGCCTGGAAAACCTGGCCCTGATCCCCGGCACCGTGGGCGCCGCGCCGATCCAGAACGTCGGTGCCTACGGCGCGGAAACGCGCGATACCTTGCATGCGGTGACGGTGTTCGATACCGGCGACAACAGCACACGCGTGCTCGACGCCGCCGCCTGCCGCTTCGGCTACCGCGACAGCGTGTTCAAGCACGCCGAGGGCGCCGGGCTGATCGTGCTGGACGTGACCTTCGCGCTGCCCGAGCGCTGGCAGCCGAATCTGCGCTACGCCGAACTGGCGCAGGCACTGGACGCCGCCGGCATCCATGCGCCGACGCCGCGCCAGGTGGCCGACGCGGTGATCGCGATCCGGCGCCGCAAGCTGCCCGACCCGGCCGAGATCGGCAATGCCGGCAGCTTCTTCAAGAATCCGGTGGTGCCGGCAGAGCAGTGCGCGCGCCTGCTGGCCGCGTTTCCGGACCTGGTGCACCATGCGCAAGCCGACGGCAGCGAAAAGCTGGCCGCCGGCTGGCTCATCGACCAGTGCGGCTGGAAGGGCAGGAACCTGGGACCGGCCGGCGTCTATCCGAAGCAGGCGCTGGTGCTGGTGAACAATGGCGGCGCCGGCGGCGGCGACGTGGTGGCGCTGGCGCGCGCGATCCAGGCCGACGTGGCGCAGCGCTACGGGGTGGCGCTGGAGCCGGAGCCGGTGTTCGTGTAAACGCCGTCCGGCCAAGCTGCAGGTTTTCCGCACACGCCCGCAGACGCGCCGAGGCAGCGGTTCGGCTGCAGGGACCTGGCCGCTTATTGGGCGGCGACCTTCGGTTCCGGATTTCCCGCGGCCACCACCTTCAGTGCCGGCCGCGCCGGCTGGGCGCCGGCGGCGCCGTGCGCATCGGCAGCCGCGCCGTCGAACTGGTAGCCTTCAGCCTCGTGCACCTCCCAGGCGCCGTCGCCGACCAGGCGCAGCACGTGGGTGTGGTGGCGCAGCACCGCCGCCCGGTGCGCGATGCTGATCAGGGTGGTGCCGGTGGCGCGCAGGCGTGCGTACAGCGAGGCTTCGTTGCCGCTGTCGAGCGCGCTGGTCGCTTCGTCCAGGATGACGATGCGCGGCGCGTGCACCAGCACGCGCGCGAAGGCCAGGCGCTGCTGTTCGCCGACCGACAGCAATTTGTCCCAGTCCTGCACCGCGTTCAGGCCGCCCACGCGCGCGGCCACGCGCGGCAGGTGGACCTGGTCCAGGATGTCCAGCAATTGCTCGTCGCTCAGGCTGGAATGCGTGCTCGGGTAGATCAGCTGGCTGCGCAGCGTGCCCGTCTGCAAATAGGGGCGCTGTGGCAGGAAGAAGAAATCCTCGGCCGGCGGATGGTGGATGGTACCGCTGCCGGTATGCCACAGGCCGGCGATGGCGCGCAGCAGCGAGCTCTTGCCGCAACCGCTTTCGCCGGTGATCAACAGCGCCTCGCCCGGCTTCAGGGCCAGGTTCAGTTCCCTGATCAGCACGCGCTCGGACTGCGGCGGATGCAGGGTCACGGCTTCCAGCGCCAGGTGCGCGCCCGGACGGCGCTGGATGCGCGGGTGCGCCTCGGGCGCGACTGGCGCGGGCATGTCGGACGCCGTCTCGGGCAGCACCAGCTTGGACAAGGCGTGCAGGCGGCCGATGCCGGCCACGAAGCGGCTCAGGCTCTCGAAATTGTCGACGATCACGCCCACGGCGCCGAGCACGGCGGTGAAGGCGCCGGCGGCCTGGATCGCCCGGCCCACTTCCAGTTCGCCCGACAGCACGCCGTTGGCCAGGATCATGCCCGGCAACACCAGGGTCAGTTGGCTGAACGTGCGCTGGTACAGGTTCAGGTTGCGCTGCTTCCGGATCAGCTTGACGAAGTTATTGATCGTCTTGTTGAATTTGATGTCGATGTGGGCGCGCTCCTGCGCTTCGCCGCGGTAGAAGGCGATCGATTCGGCGTTTTCGCGCATGCGGATCAGGCTGAAGCGGAAATCCGCCTCGCGCCGCAGCTGCCAGAAATTCAGGTGGATCAGCGGGTTGCCGAAAGCGTACAGGGCGATGACGGTGCCGGCCAGCGCATACACTGCCAGCACGCCCACCAGCAGGTGCGAGATCGACCACAGCACGGCGCTGAAGGCGACCAGCTGCATCATCGAACCCAGGAAGATCAGCAGGAAATTGATCGACCGTCCCGTAAAGGTGTTGATGTCTTCGCTGATGCGCTGGTCGGGATTGTCCATCTCGCTATCGAAGCCGAGCTGGTAGTAATTGCGGCCTTTCAGGTAGCCGTCCAGGAAACGGCCGGTAAGCCAGCGCCGCCACTGGTTGGCGAAGGTGTCGCGCATGTAGTAGTAGGACGCATACACCGGTACCGCGAACGCCAGCGTGAACAGGCAGGCGCGCACCGCCGTCCAGAACCTGTCGCCGTTCTTGCCGGCCAGCGCCGAGGTCATCTCGCCGGCCTGGTTGTTGAGCATGACGGCCAGCTTGGTGTCGACCAGCATCAGGACGATGAGCGACACCATCATCCCCCAGGCTTTGTTCTTTTCCTCGCCCAGCCAGTACGGCTTCGCCACGTTGACGAACTGTTTCCATGCCGCCATCGAGAGGCGGCCGTTACGGCGCTTTTTCTTCGGTGCCGGAGCCCCATCGTTTGCGGCATCGGTGGGGGCGGAATGTGGGGCAGTCATTTTTCAGCGGGAAAGCGTGAGTCACGAGCCGAGCATAGTACCGTTTGTAAAACAAGTCGGTGCGGCAACGGACATAGAACCGATCGGATTACCGCATGCCGGCGTTGCACGAGGGTGCGCTGGCGCACGGTTGGAAATGCCGAGTGGCAATAAAATGCTGTTTTGCCTTGTCGGTGCGTGTGGTCGTGATGAAAAAACTGAGGGAATTATTCAAGCTGTTCCAGGAAGACCTGAAAGCGTCCGAACGGCTGATCGAAGAGACGCGGGTGCAGCGCCTCAAGTTCGAAAAGCTCTTGAACGAACGTCGCACCATCTCCTGAATTTCCGCCCGCCACTACGCCATTCTCCACCACGCGCCGGGGCCAGCCTAGGCTAGCCGTGCGCATCCTTTCCGCCCGATACAACGATATCCGATAGCTCGTGCCGCATGCGCCGCTGCGCAGGCAGGGGCGCTGCTCGTCCGCGCCGGTCTCGCCCTTGGCGCCTCCTCGAATTTGTCGAAAAAGCATCATGGCGCGGAACGAGAGTGTTGGCAAGACGTTGAATGAAACGAAAATGAGAATGATTCGCGTTTACATGGAGATAAATTCTTGTTAAAGTGCTTGGCGTTGCAATAATTATTCAAAGACAACGTTCAACGACCACATGAAACCGTCCAAGCACATCACCAGCCGTAAACATTCGCCGCTTTCCCTGCGTTCCACCAGCGCCGCCGCGCTCGCCATCCTGCTGCCGCTGGCCGGCCATGCCGCCAGCGCCGCCGATGCACCGGCCGCCGCGCCGGCAGCGGCAGCGCCTGCCGTCGAACCCGCCGACGCCCAATCGGCCCGTCCGCACGAGGTCCACATCAACGGCGAACGCGAGAACGAATACAAGGCCGACCGCGCCGGCTCGGCCAAGTACACCGAAGCGCTGGTCGACACGCCGCAGACCATCATGGTGATCAAGAAGGAATTGTTCCAGCAGCAGGGCGCCACCACGCTGACCGAAGCGCTGCGCAACACGCCGGGCGTCGGCACCTTTTTCCTGGGCGAAAACGGCAGCACCAATACCGGCGACGCCATCTACATGCGCGGCTTCGACAGCTCGGGCAGCCTGTTCGTGGACGGCATCCGCGACATCGGCTCGGTCTCGCGCGACGTCTTCAACATCGAGCAGATCGACGTATTGAAGGGCCCGGCCGGCACCGACAACGGCCGCGGCGCCCCCACCGGCTCGATCAACCTGAATACCAAGCAGCCGTTCCTGAAGAACAGCAACGGCGCCAGCGTGACCGCCGGCAGCGCCCACAACCGCCGCGGCAGCGCAGACCTGAACGTCGTGCTGGATGCCGCCAGCGGCACCGCGCTGCGCCTCAACCTGCTCGACCAGGACAGCGGCAACCCGGCGCGCGACGTCGTCAAGAACAAGCGCTGGGGCATCGCGCCGTCGCTGGCCTTCGGCCTGAACGGCGGCACCCGCCTGTACATCGATTACCTGCACGTCAAGCAGGACAACCTGCCGGACGGCGGCGTGCCGACCATCGGCCTGCCGGGCTACACCCCGCCGGCGGCGACCCGCACCGAACTGGCGACGGCGGCCAAGGTGGACCCGCAGAATTTCTATGGCTCGGCCGCCGACTTCGACCACGTCAAGGCCGACATGGGCACGGTCATCATCGACCACGAGTTCAGCCCGAAGCTGCGCCTGCGTAACACCAGCCGCTACGGCAAGACCCAGCAGTTCTACCTGCTGAGCGCCTTCATGGGCACCACCGCCAACATCATCACCGCGCCGAGCGCCACCTATCCGGCCGTGCGCACCGCCGATCCGTCGACTTGGCTGCTGGCCCGCACCACGCGCACCAACAAGGACCAGCGCAACACGATCCTGGCCAACCAGACCACGCTGACCGCCGATTTCGACACCAATGGCCTGAAGCACACCCTGGTGGCCGGCCTCGACCTGACCGACGAAAAGCAGAACAACTGGACCAATACCGGCCTCGGCGCCCTGGTGCCGGCCAACCTGTACCGCCCGGTGCCGGGCATCCAGCCGACCGCCTTGAGCCCGGTACGCAACGGCGCCCGCACGCAGGGCGAATCGGTCACCGAGTCGGGTTACCTGCTGGACACCATCAAGATCGGCGAACAGTGGCTGCTGGGCGCCTCGGTACGCCTGGACCACTTCGACACCACCTACGACGCGGTGACGCTCTCGACCGCCGCCGCCAACCCGACGCTGCCGGTGAACACCCAGATCCCGGCCCACTTCGAAGTGTCGGACCAGCTGGTCAGCGGAAAGCTGTCGGCCACCTACAAGCCGACCGCCAACAGCAGCGTGTACGCCCTGTGGGCCAACTCGAAGCAGCCGCCCGGCTCGAACCTGGCGTTGAGCGGCAGCGCCAACAGCGCCTCGAATCCGATCTTCCAGCCGCAGGTGAGCGTCACCACCGAAGTCGGCACCAAGTGGGACCTGCTGGACAAGAAGATGGGCGTGAGCGCGGCGCTGTACCGTACCGAGGTCAAGAACGAGGTCGAGCAGGACCCGGTCGACCTGCGCTACTACCAGACCGGCCGCAAGCGCGTGCAGGGCGTGGAATTGGGCGCGACCGGGGAACTGGCGCGCAACTGGCTGCTGAGCGCCGGCTATACCTGGATGGACACCAAGGTCGAAGCGGGCAGGGTGATCAGCGCTTCCGGCGAGAATTCGCTGACCTACACGCCCAAGCACGCCTTCACCAGCTGGACCACGTACACGCTGCCGATGGGCGTCAAGATCGGCGGCGGCGCGCGCTACAACGGCCGCCTGCTGCGCGGCACCGACGGCGCGGTCGGTACCCCGGCCTACACCAACGCCTACTGGGTGGCCGACGCCATGGCCGAGTACAGCGTGAACCGCTACGTCGACCTGCGCCTGAACGTGTACAACCTGTTCGACAAGGAATACGTGGCGGCGATCAACAAGAGCGGCTACCGCTATACGCCGGGCGCGCCGCGCTGGGCGACCCTGACCGCCAACTTCCACTTCTGAGTTTCGGGGAGCATCCCGCCATCCACGGCGCCGCCCGTGGTCCGCATGCCGTGGGGGCGGTGCGGACCAGGGACGGCGCCGGGCGGGACGGATCCCGGCCGTCCTCTCCCGGGTGCGGGGGAGGGCGGTTTTTTTTGCGAGAGTGCGCCAGGCCGGACCCGCTTGCTCGTCGTCCCCGCGCAGGCGCACTGCTGTCCAAGATAAGCGTTATCTCTGCTTTAACCCATAGCTCGTCGTCCCCGCGCAGGGTGAAGAATGCCACTGGCATTCTTTACCCCATACTGAGCAACAGAATTCATTACCATCGAAGCAACTGGCATATTTCAGAAATACCAACTGTGGATGCTCAGCATGGGTCCCCGCCTCCGCGGGGACGACGGTTTCGAAGCAAACAAATACAAAAAAGCCGCCGATCCTTCCAGATCGGCGGCTTTCCGCATGGCGCTGTACCGGCCTGCCGCAAGCGCGGCAAGCCGAGCATGCCTTTACTGCCCGCGCTTGGCGCGCGCCTTGGCCGCGATGCGCATGCGCAGCGCGTTCAGCTTGATGAAGCCGCCGGCGTCGGCCTGGTTGTAGGCGCCGCCGTCCTCGTCGAAGGTGGCGATGTTCATGTCGAACAGCGAATCCGTCTTCGAATCGCGCGACACCACGATCACGTTGCCCTTGTACAGCTTGATGCGCACCCAGCCGTTGACCGTCTGCTGGGTGTGGTCGATCAGCGTCTGCAGCGCGACGCGTTCCGGCGCCCACCAGTAGCCGTTGTAGATCAGCGAGGCGTAGCGCGGCATCAGGTCGTCCTTCAGGTGCGCCACTTCGCGGTCCAGCGTGATCGATTCGATCGCGCGGTGGGCGCGCAGCATGATGGTGCCGCCCGGGGTTTCGTAGCAGCCGCGCGACTTCATGCCGACGTAGCGGTTTTCCACCAGGTCGAGGCGGCCGATGCCGTGCTTGCCGCCCAGGCGGTTCAACTCGGTCAGCACCTGGGCCGGGCTCATCTTGACGCCATTCAGGCCGACGATGTCGCCGCGCGCGTATTCGATGTCCAGGTACTCGGCTTCGTCCGGCGCCTGTTCCGGCGACACGGTCCAGCGCCACATCGATTCCTCGGCTTCCGCGCTCGGGTTTTCCAGGTGGCGGCCCTCGAAGCTGATGTGCAGCAGGTTGGCGTCCATCGAGTACGGCGCGCCGCCGTTCTTGTGCTTCATGTCGATGTCGATGCCGGCGTCTTCCGCGTATTTCAGCAGCTTTTCGCGCGACAGCAGGTCCCATTCGCGCCACGGGGCGATGATCTTGACGTCCGGCTTCAGCGCATACGCGCCCAGCTCGAAGCGCACCTGGTCGTTGCCCTTGCCGGTGGCGCCGTGCGACACGGCGTCTGCGCCGGTTTCATTGGCGATTTCGATCAGGCGCTTGGCGATCAGCGGACGCGCGATCGACGTGCCCAGCAGGTACTCGCCTTCGTACACGGTATTCGCGCGGAACATCGGGAACACGAAGTCGCGCACGAATTCCTCGCGCACGTCGTCGATGTAGATGTTTTCCGGCTTGATGCCGAACTTGATCGCCTTGGCGCGCGCCGGTTCCAGCTCTTCGCCCTGGCCGAGGTCGGCGGTGAAGGTGACGATTTCGCAGTGGTAGTGATCCTGCAGCCATTTCAGGATGACGGAGGTGTCGAGGCCGCCGGAGTAGGCGAGGACTACTTTTTTAATGTCGCTCATGGAAATTCCGATGATGTGAGACGTGGAGGAGGGTTCAATGGTCAGCCGGCGCGCGCTGTTCCCGGGTTCGGGGAAACGGCGCGCCGACGATCAAGCTTGGGTGATGCAATGGTAATGAAAGCCGGGATGCTGCGCTTACTTGTTTTCGATACGGCCCAGCAGCAAGTACTCGATCAGCGCCTTCTGCACGTGCAGGCGGTTCTCGGCCTCGTCCCAGACGACCGACTGCGGGCCGTCGATGACCTCGGCCGCGACTTCTTCGCCGCGGTGCGCCGGCAGGCAGTGCATGAACAGCGCGTCGGGCGTCGCGCGCGCCATCTTGGCGCCGTCGACGATGAAGCCGTCGAAGGCCTTCAGGCGCTCGGCGTTTTCCTTTTCGTAGCCCATGCTGGTCCAGACGTCGGTGGTGACCAGGTGCGCGCCTTCGCAGGCGTCGGACGGATTGGCGAACACGGTGTAGCGGTCGGTCTTGACCAGCGCCGGGTCGATGTCGTAGCCGGCCGGGGTCGACACGTTCAGGTGGAAGCCGAACACCTCGGCCGCCTGCAACCAGGAGTACAGCATGTTGTTGGCGTCGCCGATCCAGGCCACCGTCTTGCCGGCGATCGAGCCGCGGTGCTCATGGAAGGTGAAGATGTCCGCCAGCACCTGGCATGGGTGGTGCTCGTTGGTCAGGCCGTTGATCACGGGAACGCGCGAATGCGAGGCGAAGCGCTCGATGATGTCCTGGCCGAAGGTGCGCACCATGATGATGTCGCACATGCGGCTCATGACCTGGCCGGCGTCTTCCACCGGTTCGCCGCGGCCGAGCTGGCTGTCGCGTGTGTTCAGGTAGATGGCGGCGCCGCCGAGCTGGTGCATGCCGGCCTCGAAGCTCAATCGCGTGCGCGTCGAGCTCTTTTCGAACACCATCACCAGCGTGCGGTCGACCAGCGGGTGGTAGACCTCGTAGTTCTTGAACTTGCGCTTGATGAGCTTGGTACGCTCGATCACGTACTCGAACTCGTCGCGGGTGAAATCGGAGAACTGCAGGAAGTGCTTGATGGGATTCTGGCCAGCCATGTCGTATTCGGGATGCGATGATCCTCTAAATTATAAGCGGTTTCGCTTGCCTTTCGAAAAATTATCATTAGGCAAGCTAAGCCGTCAGCAAAAACCTTGTCAATACAAGGTTTGCGCCGACTCGTGCAGCAGCTGGGCATACAGTTCGTGGCGCAGGGGCGAGATCTGGCCGTCCGCGACCGCCTGCAGGATCGCGCATTGCGGCTCGGCCAGGTGGCGGCAGTTGTAGTACTTGCAGCCGCCGAGATACGGCTTGAAGTCGACGAAGGCGCGTTCCAGCATGCCTTCGCTGAGGTGGTACAGGCCGAATTCCTGGAAGCCGGGCGAATCGATCACGCTGCCGCCGCCCTGGCTGTCGGGTAGCTTGTACAGTCGCGTGAAGGTGGTGGTGTGCTTGCCGGTGTCGAGCGCTTCCGAGATCTCGCGCACGGCGATGTCGGCGTCCGGAATCAGCAAGTTCACCAGCGAGGACTTGCCCATGCCGGACTGGCCGATCAGGATCGACGATTGCCCGGCCAGCAGCGGCGACAGTGTCGCCACCGCGCCCTGCGGGTCGGCGGTGGCCGAGACTTCGTGCAGCGGATAGCCCATGCCGGTGTACAGCGCCGCGCGCCGGCGGGCGCGTTCGAGTCCCTCGGTGACGTCGATCTTGTTGAGGATCAGGTGCGCCTCGATGCCGGCCGCCTCGCACGCCACCAGCGCGCGCGATACCAGGTCGTCGGTGAAGCTCGGCTCGGTGGCGATGACGATGAACAGGCGCGTGATGTTGGCCGCCAGCAGCTTCGACTTGTACTGGTCCGAGCGGTACAGCAAGGTGGAGCGTTCGGCGATCCTTTCGATCACCGCCTGGTCCGCCGAGGTGCGCTTCAGGTGCACGATGTCGCCCACCGCGACGTTGGTCTTCTTGCCGCGCGTGACGCACTGCATGAACGCGCCGTCGACGTCGGCCAGGTAGTGGCGGCCGTGGGCGGCGACGATGGTGCCGCGCAGTTCTTCGTGCTTGCTCATGCCGCGGCTCCGGTTTGCAGGTGGCGCACGCGGATCGAAGCCGGCGGGTGCGAATCGTAGAACAGGGAGTGGACCGGGTCCGGCGTCAGGGTAGAAGCATTGTCTTCATACATTTTGACCAGCGCCGAGACCAGGTCGCGCGCGTCGCTGTGGCGGGCGGCGAAGGCATCGGCTTCGAACTCGTGCTTGCGCGAGCCGAACGAGGACAGCGGGGCGAACGGGAATAGGAATACCGGCAGCGCCAGGCTGAACAGCAGCAGCGCCATCGCGTCGTTGGGCGCGCCCAGCAGCGGCGTCACGCCCAGGCCGGTGTAGAACCAGGCCTGGCCCTTGAGCCAGCCGAGCATGGCCAGGAATACCAGCGACAGCGCGAACATCGCGGCGATGCGCTTGACGATGTGCTTGAGCTTGAAGTGGCCGAGTTCGTGCGCCAGCACGGCCTCGACCTCGGGCGGCGCCAGGCGCTCGATCAGGGTGTCGAAGAACACGATGCGCTTGTTGGCGCCGAAGCCGGAAAAATAGGCGTTGCCGTGGCTGGATCGCTTGCTGCCGTCCATCACGAACAGGCCCTTGGCGGCGAAGCCGGTGCGTGCCATCAGGCCTTCGATGCGTGCTTTCAGCGAGTCGTCGGCGAGCGGGGTGAACTTGTTGAACAGCGGCGCGATGAAGAGCGGATAGACCACCATCATCAGCAGCTGGAAGCCGCTCCACACCAGCCACGTATATAGCCACCACAGGCTGCCGGCGCGCTCCATCAGGAACAGCACCGCCCACAGCAGCGGCAGCACGAGCGCGGCGCCGAGCGCGGTGCTCTTGGCCAGGTCGCGCCACCACAGGCCCGGCTGCATCTTGTTGAAGCCGAAGCGCTCTTCCAGCACGAACTGGAACCAGTACGAGAACGGCAGGTCGAGCGCGCCCGAGACGGCCGCGAACGCCGCCACCAGCGCGACCTGGTAGGCCATGCCCGGGCCGAACGCCTGCAACAGGGCGCCGGACAAGGCCTGCAGCCCGCCCAGCAGCGTGAAGCCGATCAGCACCAGTCCGCTGAACAAGGCGTGGAACAGGCCGTAGCGGGTCTTGGCGACGGTGTAGTCGGCCGCCTTGCGGTGCGCTTCCAGCGGAATGCTTGCGGCGAACTCGGCCGGCACGCGGTCGCGATGGCGCAGCACATGGCGCACGTGGCGCGTGGCCAGCCAGCTGCGCAGCGCCAGCGTCAGCACGAAGAAAAAGACGAACAACAGCGAAAACGAGAATGAAAGCATCCTGTGCCTGTGAGAAAATGCAGGTTTTTCCAAATTCGGTTTATTGGAAACGTATCGGGGGAAGACCCCTCATCAAGAGAGAATTATGTCACAAGCGATTGAAACGCAAGCCGGCAACGCCCCTCAGCGTCCGAATGAATTGAACCTGGTCTGGATCGACATGGAAATGACCGGCCTCGACCCGGACGGCGACCGCATCATCGAAGTCGCCGCCGTGGTCACCGACCCTGACCTGAACGTCATCGCCGAAGGCCCGGTGTTCGCCATCCACCAGAGCGACGCCACGCTGGACAAGATGGACAACTGGAACAAGGGCACGCACGGCCGTTCCGGCCTGATCGACCGCGTCAAGGCCTCCACCGTCGACGAGGCACGCGCCGAGCAGGAACTGATCGCCTTTTTGAAGCAGTACGTCCCGGCCGGCAAGTCGCCGATGTGCGGCAACTCGATCTGCCAGGACCGCCGCTTCATGGCGCGCGGCATGCCCAAGCTGGAAGCCTTTTTCCACTACCGTAACCTGGACGTCTCGACCCTGAAGGAACTGTGCCGCCGCTGGAAGCCGGAACTGGCGTCCGGTTTCAAGAAGGCGCAGAAGCATACCGCGCTGGCCGACATCATCGAGTCGATCGAGGAACTGCGTTACTACCGCGAGCATTTCATTAAGCTGTAACGCGTAATCCGTAGTGCGCAGCCGCACCAGGCGCACACGGCAGCAAATTGTGTCATTCGTCGTTGCAAATGTGAATGACCCGGCCAGCAAGGTATGCGAGAATTTACCCATGGCTGATATCTTGCGTACCACTGCCGGCCTCGGCGGCCAGAGCGACGTGCGGCGCCTCCTGAGCGAATGCGACTGGAGCGCGTCGCCGCTCGGTCCGCCATCGGACTGGCCTCCCGAACTGACGACGGCGGTGTCGATGGCGGTCAGCTCCGCCTTTCCGATGTTCGTCTGCTGGGGGCCGGAATTGCGCTTCCTGTACAACGACGCCTATATCCCCATCCTCGGCGCCAAGCATCCGTGGGCCTTCGGCCAGCCGTTCCACGTCATCTGGGCCGAGATCTGGCCCGACCTGGTGCCGATCGTCGACCGCGCGCTGTCCAACAAATCCGCGTATTTCGAAGACCTGCCGCTGGTCATGGAGCGCCACGGCTACCGCGAGCGCACCTGGTTCACCTTTTCCTATTCGCCGCTGCACGACGGCGCGGGCCGGGTGATGGGCATGTACTGCACCAACATCGAAACCACCCAGCGTGTGCAGGCCGAGCGCCGCGCCGCCTTCGAGCTGGCGCTGGCCGATGCGCTGCGTCCGCTTACCTCGGCCGACGAAGCGATCTACACCGCCAGCGCGCTGCTCGGCGAAGCGCTGCAGGTAGAGCGCGTGATGTACGGCGAGGTGGATGCGCGCGGCCACACGTTCTCCGTCGCGCGCGACTGGCAGCGCCAGGGACTGTCCGGCATGGCGGGGCAGGTATTCGCGATCGACGCCTTCGGCCCCGAGGTGGCGCGCGCCGGCCGCGCCGGTGAGGTGATCGCGATCGAGGATGCGCGCAGTGACACGCGTACCGCGGCCCACCGCGATGCCTACGCCGCCATCGGCGTGGTCGCCAGCCTGCTGGTGCCGCTGGTGAAAGGGGGCGAACTGCTGTCCTTCCTGGCGCTCGGCTGCAGCGCGCCGCACCGCTGGAGCGAAGCCGAGATCGCGCTGGCGCGCGGCATGTCGGAACGCTTGTGGAGCGCGGTCGACCTGGCGCGCGCCCACGCCGCGCTGCGCGCGGAGCGCGACCGCAGCCAGATCATTCTGGACAGCATCGCCGAGGGCTTCATCCTGATCGGCCGCGACTGGACCGTTCTGCAGGTGAATGCCGAGGGTCTGCGCCTCGCGCACCGCAGCGCCGCGCAGGTGATCGGCAGGAAGCATTGGGATGTCTGGCCCGAGGTCGAGCACGGCCCGGCCGGGCAGCTATACCACGAGGTGATGCAGGCGCGCGTGGCCGGCAGCGTCGAGTTCAGCTACGATGCGCCGGACGGCACGGAAAACTGGTTCGAGGTGCGCGCCTATCCGACGCGCGACGGCGGCGTGGTCTGCTTCTTCCTCGACATCAGCGCCAGCAAGCAGGCCACGGCCAAGCTGCGCGCCGCCGACCAGAGAAAAGACGAATTCCTGGCGATGCTGGCGCACGAGCTGCGCAACCCGCTGGCGCCGATCAGCGCCGCCGCCGACCTGCTGCGCATCGGCCGCCTGGACGAGGCGCGCGTGCGCCAGAGCAGCGCCATCATCGGCCGCCAGGTGCGCCACATGACCAGCCTGGTGGACGACCTGCTGGACGTGTCGCGCGTCACCCGTGGGCTGGTGACGCTGGCGCGCGCGCCGGTGACGGCGCGCACCATCGTCGACGAGGCGATCGAGCAGGTGCGGCCGATGTTCGAGGCGCGCCGCCAGCACCTGCAGGTCGCCGTCGCGCGCCCGGACGCCAGCGTGCTGGGCGACCGCGCGCGCCTGGTGCAGGTGCTGGCCAACCTGCTCGGCAATGCCGCCAAGTACACGCCCGAAGGATGCCGCATCGAGCTGATGGCCGATGCCGACGCGGCATACCTGCGCCTGGCCGTGCGCGACGAGGGCATCGGCATGGAGCCGGCACTGACCGAACACGTGTTCGACCTGTTCACCCAGGCCAAGCGTTCGTCCGACCGCTCGCAGGGCGGCCTGGGGCTGGGCCTGGCGCTGGTCAAGAACCTGGTCGAGTTGCATGGCGGCACGGTCGCCTGTTACAGCCCGGGACTGGGGCAGGGCAGCAGCTTCGAGGTGGCGCTGCCGCTGATGCAGCCGCTGGCGCAGGCCGCATCGTCGTCCCTGCCGGAGGCGGGCCAGGCCGCGGCCGGGGAAGCCGCGCCGCTGCGCCTGCTGGTGGTGGACGACAACGTCGACGCCGCCGCCACGCTGGGCATGCTGCTGGAAGCCTGCGGCTACGCCGTTGCGGTGGAAAACGAATCGCCGCGCGGCCTGGCGCGCGCGCTCGACGAGCGCCCGGACGCGGCGCTGCTGGACATCGGCCTGCCCGACATGGACGGCAACGAGATGGCGCGCCGCCTGCGCGCCGACCCGCGCACCGCGGGCATGGTGCTGGTGGCCGTCACCGGCTACGGCCAGGAACAGGATCGCCGCACGGCGCTGGAAGCCGGCTTCGATCACCACTTGGTGAAGCCGGTCGACATGGACAAGCTGGCGCGGGTGCTGGCCGATGTAGTACCGCTGGGAAAGGCACTCGAAGCGTAGCGTGGCTCGTTTCAGCTACGTCGCCATTGCCCATGACCTCGTACCAGTAAACGTCGTCCCCGCGAAGGCGGGGACCCATGCTGAGTATCCACAGTCGTTATTTCTGAAATATTCCAGTTGCTTCAATGGTAAGGAATTCTCTTGCTCAGTATGGGTTCCCGCCAAGGGGGCCGCCGAGGCCGGGAACGACATCATCAACGCATCTGCGTGTAATTCACCGGAATCCAGCGATACCCCTTGCCCTGGCCGGCGATATGTCCCAGTCCCGGAAACTGCAGGTGCGCCCCGCCGACCAGGTAGCCGTTCTTGGCCGCATCGTCGAACACCTGCTTGCGCGATGCGTATGCCGCCTTTTCGTCGCTGTCGAAGCCGATCGTCACCTGCGGATTGTCGAACTGGACCGACGCCACGTGGATCAGGTCGCCCATCAGCACCAGTTTCTGGCCGCGGCTTTCCACCACGTAACTGGTGTGGCCCGGCGTGTGGCCGTGTTCCGGCATGGCGGACACGCCCGGCACCAGCTGGCCGGCACCGTCGATGGGCTTGAACTTGCCGGCCTGGACGTAGGGATTGATGGCCGTCATCGCGCCCTGGAAGAAGCTCTTCTTGTCGGCCGGCGCCTTGTCCATGTTCGCCTGGCTCAGCCAGAAGTCGGCATCGGCCTTGCCGGCGCGCACGACCGCGTTCGGAAACACGCGCTGGCCACTGTTTACCAGGCCGCCCACGTGGTCGCCGTGCATGTGGGTGATGTAGATCTCGTCGATCTGCTCGGGCTGGTAGCCGGCCGCCTTCAGGTTGTTGACGAATTTACCGAGGGTCGGGCCGAACAGGGCGCCGGCGCCGGTGTCGACCAGCACCAGCTTGCTGCCGGTATTGATCAAAAAGGCATTGTCCGAGGTTTCCAGCGGCGCCTTGAGGAAGTTCTTTTCCAGGGTGGCACGGGTCTGTTCCGGTTTCTGGCGCAGCAACTGGTCGACCGGCAGGTCGACGGTGCCGTCGTTGACCGGCGTGACCTCGAAGTCGCCCACCATGATGCGGAAGAAGCCGGGCGCCGGGGTCTTGACCATCGGCGCGGCCGCGTGGGCCGGCGCGAAGGCGGCGGGCAGGGCGGCCACCAGGGCGGCCAGCAGGGTGGTCTTGCATGCGTTGATCATATTCTTGTCCTTCTCGTGTGCGGTAGTCGGGGCGCGCAGACGCGCGTCGTCCATCGTACAGCAATGTTGAACAGCCTGCTCCCGCCCGGACATCTTGATAGAATTGCCCGCCTGATACCCTGACCGCAATTCGGGGTCAGAGCACAATCGAGCAGCATTCTGCTCTGACCCCGAATCTCGGATTTTTCGACAAAGTGACAAATGCTCGATAAACGGTTGGAATGGCTGCGCGCCTTCGTGCCGCAGCCGACGACGGCCTCGCGCGCCGAGCGGGTGCGCGCCGTGGCCGGCGCCATGGTCGGCCTGCTGGTGACCTACCTCCTCAGCGACATGGTGACCGGATCGATGGGCGTGCCGCTGTCGCTGGTGGCGCCGATGGGCGCCTCGGCGGTGCTGCTGTTCTGCGTGCCGGCCAGTCCGCTGGCCCAGCCGTGGTCCGTCATCGGCGGGAATACGATCTCGGCCCTGATCGGGGTCGCCTGCATGAAGGCGATCGGCGTGCCGATGCTGGCGGCGCCGCTGGCCGGCGCGCTGGCGATCCTGGCGATGTTCCTGCTGCGCTGCCTGCACCCGCCCAGCGGCGCGGTGGCGCTGACGGCGGTGCTGGGCGGGCCGGCGGTGGCGGCGGCCGGCTTCAAGTTCGCGCTGCTGCCGGTGTGCCTGAATTCGTCGCTGATCGTGCTGGTGGCGCTGGTGTTCAACAACCTGACCGGACGCCGCTATCCGCATACCCAGCAATCGGCGCTGCGCAACGCGCACGCCACGCAAGACCCGGCGCCGAGCGCGCGCCTCGGTTTCACCAGTGACGACCTGGACGCGGTACTGGCGCGCTACGGCCAGGTGCTGGACGTCAGCCGCGACGATCTGGAAGCCATCCTGCTGGAGACCGAGATGCGCGCCTGGCAGCGCCGCTTCGGCGTCGTCACCTGCGCCGCGATCATGTCCACGGATGCCGTGACGGTGCGTGCGGAAACGCCGCTGCCCGAAGCCTGGCGCCTGCTGCGCCGCCACGACCTGCACGCGCTGCCGGTGCTGGACGACGAGCGCCGCGTGGCCGGGATGATCGGCCAGAACGATCTGCTGCGCCACGTCGGCCTGGACGATTACCAGACCCTGCGTTCGCGCCTGCGCGCGCTGCTGGGCCATTTGCTGGGCGTGCGCGTCGACCGGCCAGCGCTGGTGGCCGAGCTCATGCGCACGGCGGTGACCACCGCGCGCGTGGACGAACCGATCGCGGCGCTGGTGCCGGCCATGAGCAATGGCGGACTGCACCACGTGCCGGTGGTGGATCAGGATGGGGTGTTCGTGGGGATCGTCAGCCAGTCGGACCTGCTGGCTGCCTTGTATGAATCGGGATTGAGCGAGGGGTCAGAGCCCGGTGTTGATTGCATGGGCTCTGACCCCGGTGTGCAGAGGAGGCATGATCAGTACCCGGCAGGGGATGGGAGCCGGTGGCGGAACATCGGGGTCAGAGCCCAACCGATTGAACCGGACTCTGACCCCTAGCCGCAGCACTTCTTGGATTTCTTGCCGCTGCCGCAGGGGCATTCGTCGTTGCGGCCGACCTTCGGCTCCTCGCGGCGCACGGTCTCGACCGCACCCTTGCGCAGCGGCAGCCAGTAGCGGTGGATCGCCGGCAAATTGGCCTCGATGTCCAGCGCCAGCTTGTGCGCCTTGCGCGGATCCTCGACTTCGGCCAGTTCGCTTTCCTCGATCTCGTCGGCGCCGAGCAGGTAGATCGGGCGCATCAGCGGCGCCGCTTCCGAGGTCCAGATCGGGTCCCACGAGCCCGGGCGCAGCTCCATGCCTTCCCAGAAGCCCCAGCACCAGGCTTCGGCGTCGATCAGCGTCTCGTTGCCGTGCTCGTGCTCGACGTACAGCGGCTCGAATTCCTTGGGCGCCACCTCGAAGGTGACCAGCACCTCGTTCATGAAGCGCATGATCAGGTTGACCACGCGTTCTTCTTCCTTGGCGTTCTTCCACGTCGGCGCCTCGCCTTCGCCGCCCCAGACCTTCGGCAGCCATTCGGCGGGCATGATGGTTTCAGGGCCGATCGCGATCGCGGTCAGGTAGCCGTGCAGGGTGTCCATGGTCATCGCGTCTTCCGGGCTGCGTTCGGACAGCAGGAAGTTGTCGAGATCGTCGAATTCTTTTTCGGAGAGGGGCTGGTCGAGATGCATTGTTGCGGTGGATGCGTTGCGTGAAACCGCCAGTGTAACGCCTGCGGCGGCGGATGCCCATGAAAAGCGTCGGCGTGCCGAAAAGCGACGCCCCGCGCGACGGTGATGAACCGTGGCGCGGGGCGTCGGACGCCGTATGGACGCCGCTCAGGCGTCCAGCGAGCGGGAATCGATCAACGCTTGGCGTCGAATGCCTTCTTGAGGCCGTCGGCCGCGAACTGCTCGGCATCCTTGGCCTTCGGTACCACGGCGCCCATGCCGAAGAACTCGTGGGTCACGCCGCTGTATTCCTTGTAGTCGACCTTGACGCCATCCTTCTTGAGGCGGTCGGCGTACGACTTGCCTTCGCTCAGCAGCGGATCGATCTCGGCGGCGACGATGGTGGCCGACGGCAGGCCCTTCAGCGAAGTCGCCTTCATCGGCAGCGCGTACGGGCTCGACGGGTCGGCGCCGTAGTGCTTGAAGAACCAGGCCATCATCGGCTTGTTCAGCGGCTTGGCGTTGGCGTTGCGCTGGTACGACGGGGTGTTCATGTCGTTGTCGACCACCGGATAGACCAGCAACTGGTGCACCGGCATCTGCGCCTTCTTGTCGCGCGCCATCAGCGACACCACGGTGGCCAGGTTGCCGCCGGCCGATTCGCCGCCGACCGCCACGCGCATCGGGTCGCCGTTGAATTCCTTGGCGTGCTGCAGGGTCCAGGTGTAGGCGGCATAGGCGTCGTCCGCGGCGGCCGGGAACTTGTGTTCCGGGGCCTGGCGGTAGTCGACCGCGACCATGATCGCCTTGGCCATCTTGGCCAGCGCGCGCGGCGAGGCGTCGTACACCTTGGTGTCGGCGATCACGAAGCCGCCGCCGTGGTAGTACAGCATGACCGGGAACGGACCCTTGCCTTCAGGCGTGTAGATGTGGACCGGGAAGCTGCCGCCCGGACCCTGGACGGTCATGTCCTTGACGGTGACGCCGGCTTCCGGCGCCGTGCTCTTGCCCATGTCGGTCAGGACCTTCTTGACCGCGTCGGTCGGGGTCGGCTGCTTGCGCGCCTCTTCCGGGCTCAGGGTCTCGATCGGCTTGCCGTTCAGCGATTTCAATGCGTCCAGTACTTTCTGCATGTGCGCTTCGGCCTTGGGCGGCTGGGCCGCGTCCTGGGCGGCGGCGACGTTCCAGACGAGGGCCGCGGCGATGGCGGTCAGGGGCAGGGCTTTTTTCATGTTCTTGATCTCCATGGTGGGGCAGCATGTAGCGCGACAGGCGTTGCAAGTGCTGATGTGTCATCAAACCGCATTTATGCAGGGTGCTTCGGTGCGTTCACGCACATTGTGAATAGGATTATTGGTATTTTGTTCATCAAATTCGACAAAGATGTAATTGCCTCGTGGCCGGTGCTTCGTTCGGGCAGTATGGAAAGGCCTGCCAGATGTGACAGCTGCCGTATGGAGAAAGACGCAAATTCGTCAGATCGACTCACGCCGAGCGCCCCTGCGCCGCCCGCCTTACAATGGCGGCATGGATCATCGAACAGACAACCAGGGGCAGGGCGACGATATGCCGGACGCCCCGAATGCGCACCCTTTTTCCCGGCTCGACCCGTTGACGGTGCTCGACGCCCTCGACAGCGTCGGCCTGCGCGGCGACGGCCGCCTGCTGGCCCTGAACAGCTACGAAAACCGGGTCTATCGGGTCGGCCGCGAAGAGGGGCAGCCGGTGGTGCTCAAGTTCTACCGGCCGCAGCGCTGGAGCGACGCCGCCATCCTCGAGGAACACGCCTTCGTCGAGGAGCTGGCGGCGCAGGAAGTGCCGGTGGTGCCGGCGCTCGTGCTCGGCGGCCGCACGCTGCACGAGTATGCGGGCTTCCGCTTCGCCGTGTTCCCCAGCCGCGGCGGACGCGCGCCGGAACTGTCGGATCCTGCCACGCTGGAATGGATCGGCCGCTTCATCGGCCGCATCCACGCGGCCGGCGGCGTGCGCCCTTACCGGGAGCGGCCCACGCTCGACCTGGACACGTTCGGGCGTGCGCCGCGCGCCTGGCTGCTGGAGCACGGCTTCGTTCCGCCGGAGCTGGCGACCGCCTATGCCAGCGTGCTGGACCAGGCGCTGGACGGCGTCGCGCGCTGCTACGAGCGCGCCGGGGACGTCCCCTTGCTGCGCCTGCACGGCGACTGCCATGTCGGCAACGTGTTGTGGACCGGCGATGGACCCCATTTCGTCGATTTCGACGACAGCCGCATGGGGCCGGCGGTGCAGGACCTGTGGATGCTGCTGTCGGGCGAGCGCGACGAGATGGTGCGCCAGCTGGGCGACGTGCTGGCCGGCTACGAGGATTTTTGTGAGTTCGACGCGCGCCAGCTGCACCTGGTCGAGGCCTTGCGCACGCTGCGCCTGGTCCACTATTCGGCCTGGCTGGCGATGCGCTGGAACGATCCCGCTTTTCCTGCCGCCTTCCCCTGGTTCAATACCCAGCGCTACTGGCAGGACCGCATCCTCGAACTGCGCGAGCAGATCGCGCTGATGGACGAGCAGCCGCTGTGGCCGGCATGACGGACGCCGTGCGCCGCGCATGGCGCATCGGCGAGTGTTGCCCATATGCCGAACTGGCACGGATTCGTGCGCCAACTCGGCGTGGCGGGTTGCGCGCCGATCCTGCATAATCGTCATCGGGGCTCGTCCGTGCCGCGCACCAGGCCGGCACGAATGCGCCCGAATGCAGACCGGACGCAGTCCAGACGCCGCCCAACGCAGCCACCGCGAGAACATCCATGACCGACCACGCACCGCATGACGACGCCGATTTCACGATCGACCTGACGCCGGCCGCACCGGTGCCGACGGCCGCCGCGGGGCCGGCGGCTGTGCCCGTCACGCCGTCCGCCCCGTCCGCGCCGCCGGTCGCCGCGGCATCGGCCGCCGCGCCGCCGGTTGCCGCGCCGCCGGCCGGTCAACCGGACGCGCCGCAACAGCGCGCGCACCTGGAAAAGCGTGCGATCCAGGAAGGCATCGCGCGCGTCGAGGCGGAAGCCAAGGCGGCGGTGGCGGCCGAGAACCGCGCCCACGCCGAGGCGCGCGCGCGCGGCCTGGCCGAGGAGCGCGCCGCCATCGATGCCCAGGCCGCCGCCGCCGCGCTGGCCAACGCCCAGGCGTCCGAGGAGGCGATCGAGGCCAACCGCGACCGCATCGACACCCTGCGCGCCGCCGCGCGCGCCGCCAGCGAACGCCTGGAAGCGATGCGCCAGGAAACCGCCGAGCTGCGCCAGCGGGTCGAGGCCGATACCCAGATCCGCCTGGCCGCCGAGGGCCGCGCGCGCGCCGCCGAGGAAGCGCGGCGCCGCGCCGAGGAACAGGCCCGGGCCGACGCCGAGTTCGCTGCGCGCGCCGAACGCGAGGCCGACGAACTGGCCCTGCATTCCGAGCAGGCGCGCATGCAGGCGGCCGAGCGCCTGGCGGCGGTACACGCGGCGCGCGAGGAAGTCTCGTACAGCGCCAGCGCCGACGCGCGCGTGGCGATCCTGGCGCGCGAGCGCGAGCGCGCCGAACGGGCCGCGCGCCTGACCGCCGAGAAGCTGGCCGAAGCCGAGGCCGAGGCGCTCGACCTGGCGCAGCAGCGCGAGCGCGCCGACCAGGTGGCGCTGGCATCGAGTTTCGCGCGCGCCGCCGCCGAGGCGCGCGCGCTGGAAGAAGCGCGCGCCCTGGCCCACGTCGAGCAGGAACGCGAGGCGATCGCGGTGGCGCAGGCCGAGTCGGAGCGCACCGCCGCCCAGTCGCTGCGCATGCGCTTGCAGACCGAGAAGGAATTGCGCGACGCTGCCGTGCACCGCGAGCGCCTGGAACACACCGCCGCCGCCAGCGCCCAGGCGCGGCGCGAGGCGGAAGGGCGCATCCTGGCCGCCACCGAGGCGCGCATCGAGGCCGACCGCAAGCTGCGCGACGTGGCGCTGGAGCGCGCCGCCGCCGAGGAGCGCGAAGCCGAGCAGGCCCAGTCGCGCCTGGACGCCGAGCGCGCTGCCCTCGAGCTCGCACGCCAGCGCGGCATGGCCGACCAGGTCGAACAGGAAGCCGCACTGCGCGACGCCGAGCAGCAGCGGCGCGAACGCGAACTGGCCGAACAGCGCGCCGTGCTGGCCCAGGCCGCGGCCGAGGCCCGTACTGCCGAGAATGCGGCGGCCGAAGCGGCGCTGGCGGCGGCGACCGAGCAGGCCGCGCTGCAGCGCGAAGCGGTGGCGCTGGCGGAGCGGCGTGCTGCCGACGGCCAGGCGCTGGCGCAGGCGGAGGCGGCGCGCGTGCAGGCCGAGCAGGAAGCGCTGGCGCTGCAGCAGGCGCGCATCGATGCCGAACGGGCGCTGGAGCGCGCCGCGGCCGAGCGCGCGGCGGCGGAACGCGAGCAGGCCGGCCTGATGCAGTCGCGCGCCGCCGACGAGCAGCGCCTGCTGGCGGCGCGCCAGGCCGAACTGGAAGCCCAGCGCGCCGCCGCCGCCGATGCCGCCGCCGCCGCCGCACACCAGGAAGCGCTGGCCGCGCTGGAGCAGGCCGAAGCCGCCCAGGCCGCCGAGCAGGCACGCACCCTGGCCGCGCTGCACGCCGGGCGCGAGGCGGCCATGCAGGCGCTGGCCGCGCTGGCCGCCGAACAGGATGCGGCGCTGGGCGCGCTCGCCGGTCAGCAGGAAACGGAACTGGCGCAGCGCGCCGAACGCCACCGCGCCGCGCTGGCCGAACAGGCCGGATTGCACGAGGCCGCGCTGGCCGCACAAGACGGGGAGCAGCAGGCGGCGCTGGCGGCGCAGTCGGAACGGCATCGCACCGAGTTGGCGAACCAGTCCGGACCGCACGGCGCGACGCTGGCCGAGCAATCCGAACGACACGCCGCGGCGCTGGCCGCACAAGCCGAACAACATCGCGCAGCGCTGGCCGCGCAAACCGAACGACATGGCGCAGCGCTGGCCGCGCAAACCGAACGACATGGCGCAGCGCTGGCCGCGCTGCGGGCCGAACACGAAGCCGCGCTGGCCAGGGCCGAGCAGGCGCGCGCCGCCGAGCTGGCGCGCGCCCAAACCGGCCACGCCGAGCTGGCGCTGCGCCTGCAGCGCATGGACGAGGAAGCCATCGCCGCCGAGCGCGCCGGCGCCGACGCCGCGCGCACCGCGCTGGCGCTGCTGGAACAGAAGCTGGCCGCGCAGCGCCAGCAGGCCGCTGCCGACACCCGCGCCAGCGAGGCCGCCGGTGCGCGCATGGCGTCCGAGCGCGCCGCGGTCGCCGCCGCCGAAGCGCGCGCCGCCGCCGAGGAAGAGCGCGCGCAGCTGGCCAGGACGCGCGAGCTGGCCGAGCAGGCCGCCGCCCAGGCCGCGATCGACAAGCGCGATGCCCAGCGCACCTTGCTGGAACAGGCGCAGCAGGCCGCCGAGATGCAGCGCAAGACCGCCCACGCCACCCAGGAGATGGCCGAGGCCAAGCGCCGCCTGGTCGAACTGGAAGCCGGCCGCCAGGACGAGCAGCTGGCCGAACTGGGCGCCCTGCGCGTGCAGATCGAGACGCGCCAGGCAGAGGCCAAGCAACGCGCCGAATCCGAAGACCTGGCGCGCGAGGTGCTGGAGCGGTTTTCGCAGCAGCCGTCGGCCGCCCAGGCCGCGGCGCGCCTGGCGGACGTGGTGGCGCGTCAGCGCGGGAATGGATGATCTACCTGTTGCCTGTACTGGAATAGATCGACGCGTATAGGGAATTACTCGTCGTCCCCGCGAAGGCGGGGACCCATGCCAACTAATCGAAGTCGATCATTTATTACTGACTAGATATTTCCGATCGATGAATTGAGCACGCTCGGTATGGATTCCCGCCTTCGCGGGAACGACGGTCTTTAAGCCAGCAATACTATCTTGGACAGTAATGCGCCTGCGCGGGGAGTCGTTTCCGGCAATGCCTGGGAGTCGTTTCCGGCAATGCTGGGAACGGCGGTTTTTAGATCAGCAATATAAGCGGCACAGCAGTGTCGGTAGGCGGCCATCCGCGTCTACTCGCTCACCTTGCCCCGCAACGCCTTGGTCCGTCCCGCCCGCGTCTTGCTGTCAAGCCGCCGCCGCTGCGAGCCGCGCGTCGGCCGGGTCGCGCGGCGTTCGGCCGCCACGTGCGCCGCGGCGTCGACCAGTTCCTGCAAGCGCCGCAGCGCGTCCAGCTTGTTCTGCTCCAGGCTGCGCGACCCCTGCGCCTTGAGCACCACCACGCCCTGGCGCGTGATGCGCGCGTCGGGCAGCGCCAGCAGGCGCGCTTTGACCTCCGGCGGCAATGACGATGCCGCGATGTCGAAGCGCGCATGCACCGCGCACGACACCTTGTTAACGTTTTGCCCGCCCGGCCCCTGCGCGCGGATGGCGATGAACTCGACTTCCTCCGGATCGACGCTCAATCCCATGCCGTCCCGTTCCTATTGCTTGACGATGGCACGCTTGTCCCTAAAAAAGATCCACGCTTCCTCGGCAGTGTCGACGTCGCGGTTCATGTTGCCCACCAGCTTGTTCAGCCACCACGGAAACGCGTCGCCCTTGGAGGCCGGCACGTGGCCGCCGCCGTCGATGCGCAGCAGCTCGACCTGCACCTGGGCCGGGTCGCCGCCCCAGACGTAGCGTATCGCGGAAGTCGGGTCCGACGATTGCAGGTGCGGGATGCGCGAACGGTAGGGGCCGCCGCCCAGGCCGGCCAGGCGGCGCCACACCGCCAGCGACTCTTCGGCGCCGAGGCCGTTGCCGCGCTCGCGCAGCAGCCAGTTGCCGACCTTGCCGCCGCCGTAGGGCATCACCGGATCGGCGGTGCCGTGGGTGACGAATACCGACAGCGGGTGGGATGGCGCGCGGCAGCGGCTCTGGGCCGGCATCAGCGCACCCTGCACGCCGATGGCGGCCAGGCGCGGCCCCAGCTCGATGCCGAGGCGGTAGGCCATGGCGCCGCCGTTGGCGCTGCCGAACACGTAGATGCGCTCGGGGTCGGCGCCCAGCCGGGCGACCGCATTGTCGATCAGTTCGGCGATGAAGCCGACGTCGTCGCTGCGGATGCTGGCATCGCCGCGGCAGTCGTTCCAGTCGATCTTGCCATCGCTGGCGGTGCTGCCTTCGGGGGCGATCAGCATGATGCGCTCGCGTTCGGCGAGGCGGATCCAGTCCTGCGGTCGGTAGCCGGCCAGCGAATCGACGCCGACCATCATCGCCGCGCTGGCGCCGTGGCCATGCAGCAGGATGACCAGCGGACGATTGCGCGCGGCCAGCCTGTCCGGCTCGACCACGAGGTAGCGGCGCGTGCCTTCGGGACGGTTCAGCGTCCAGTCGACGATGGTCGATGCCTGCGCCGGGACGATCGTGCCTGCCAGGGCGCCTGCCAGCGCACCTGCCGGCAAGACCATGCTGGGCAGCCTCGTGGCCAACCTGGTTTTCATATGCCACCTTCTTTCATGCAAGAAAAGCATGGTGGCACACCGTTTTCAGTTTGTCATGTATTGTTCGGCGCCACCGGGTTGACGCCGCCGACCATGGCCTTGTCCACGAAATACGAGGTTTCGCCGAAGCAGGTGGTCGGCAGGCCGACGTGCTGCGAATAGCTGAGCTGGACGCGCTGGCCCATCGAGGCTTGCAGTTGCCTGACCACGTTTTCGTCGCGCACCGTGAAGGCGAAGCGCTCGGGGATCGCGCCCGGCATGCTGGACAGCAGGATCTCGCCTTCCCAGGTCTTGCACAGCCAGCCCTTCTTCGACAGCTTCTGCAGGTAGCCGGCGCGTTCGCCTTCCGAGTACGACCAGTTCAGCACGGTCCAGAGATAAAGCGCGAACAAAGCGGCCGCGGCGACGAGGATGGCAAGGACGATGGGGCCGGCACGGCGGGGGCGGGTAATGGGCATGATGGGCAGTCGGGTCGGCAATCCGGGGTTGGTCGGCATAAAGTTGCGCCCATTCTGCCCATCGGCGTCCGGATTGTCAAAATGTCCAATGCCGTGCGCTACGCCTGTCTCGTCCTGGCGCTTATGCGTTCACGCCGAAAGAGCGCGCCAGCGGCCCCAGGCCGCCGTTGTAGCCCTGGCCGACCGCGCGGAATTTCCACTCGCTGCCGTAGCGGTACAGTTCGCCGAAGATCATGGCGGTCTCGGTCGAGCTGTCCTCGGACAGGTCGTAGCGGGCGATCTCGCGCTCGCCGTCGGCGTTCAGGCAGCGGATGAAGGCGCGCCCGATCATGCCGAAGTTCTGGCGGCGCTGGTCGGCTTCGTGGATGGTGACCGAGAACGCCAGCTTCTCGATGTCGGCCGGCACGCGGGTCAGGTCGACTTCCAGGCGCTCGTCGTCGCCTTCGCCCTGGCCGGTGCGGTTGTCGCCGGTGTGCACCACCGAGCCGTCGGTGGACTTCAGGTTG
Organism: Massilia forsythiae; assembly: GCF_012849555.1. Classification (NCBI taxonomy): domain Bacteria; kingdom Pseudomonadati; phylum Pseudomonadota; class Betaproteobacteria; order Burkholderiales; family Oxalobacteraceae; genus Massilia; species Massilia forsythiae. The sequence goes on along the minus strand of NZ_CP051685.1, from coordinate 87,934 downwards.
TTGTAGAAGATGAAGTCGGCATCGCCGCGCACCTTGCCGTCGGCGCGCAGCATGAAGGCGCTGCCGTCGAGGTCGAAGGTGGCGCCGTCGGTGGCGCGCGGATCCCAACCGAGGCCGATGATGACCTTCCTGAGGTTCGGGTCTTCCTTGGACAGATTGACGTTGCCGCCTTTTTGCAAACTGATCGCCATCGTTGTTCCTTTCTCTGGTTTGTGCGAGCCGCGCCGGATCACGCCGCGGGATGGAGTTCCTGGCGCCGCTTGTAGCGTACGGACGACCACAGCGACACCAGGATGAAGGCCACGCCGGACAATCCGGTGAACCACTCGGGAATATGATACTCGACGCTGGCGAACATGATCAGGGCGAGGATGCCGATTGCATAATGGGCGCCGTGCTCGAGATAGACGAATTGTTCCAGCGTGCCCTTGTGGACCAGGAATACCGTCAGCGAGCGCACGAACATGGCGCCGATCGCCAGGCCCAGCATGATGATGACCACGTCCTTGGTGATGGCGAATGCGCCGATCACGCCGTCGAAACTGAACGAGGCGTCCAGCACTTCCAGGTACAGGAAGCCGCCGATGCTGCCCTGCGAGATCATCTTGCCGACCGATGGATCGGATTCTTCTTCCTCGAGCAAGCCGCTGAACCAGTCGACGCCGACGTACACCAGCACCCCGACCACGCCGGCCACCAGCACGTCGAGCTTGCGCTCGGGCGGCATCAGGCTCATGCAGCCGAATACCGCGAGCAGGGTCAGCAGGATCGCCAGGCCCGAGGTGCCGTAGGTGCCGACCTTTTCTTCGATCCAGCCCAGCCAGTGAAGTTCCTTTTCCTCGTCGAACAGGAAGTTGAGGAAGACCAGCAGCAGGAAGGCCCCGCCGAAGGCCGCCACCTCGGCGTGCTTGGAGGTCAGGTGGCGCGCATACTCGTCGGGATTGGCGATCGCCATGTGCCACACGTCGACCAGGCCCAGGCCGGTCGCCACCGAGACGATCAACAGCGGGAACAGCAGGCGCATGCCGAACACGGCGACCAGGATGCCGACCGTCAGGAACAGCTTGCGCCAGAATGCGTTCCAGTTGCGCAGCACGGAAGCGTTGACCACCGCGTTGTCGAACGACAGCGAGACTTCCAGCACGCCCAGCACCGCCGCGATCCACAGTGCCTGCAGCAGGCCGGCGCTGCCTCCATGGTCGAAGCCCCACCACGCCGCCAGTCCGAGCAGGACGATGGTGACCACGAATGACAGCCTGAAATGTTGCATCGATTTCTCCATTGTCTGAAATACCACACCAAGCAACATATTACCCGCAACTTCCCTGAATGGGCGCAGCCGATTTCGCGACGGGCAAATGCATCTGCGATAATTTCGCCCGGCTTTCGCGCACAACCTTTTATATGGATACTTCATGGACCTGACTTACCTGCTGACCCCCGTGCTCACCTGGCTGGCGGTCGGCCCGATCAAATTCCTGATCAACAGCGCACGCCAGCGGCGCTGGGCCTTCGACCTGGTCGGCAACGGCGGCTTTCCCAGCAACCACAGCGCCACCGTCGTCAGCATGGCCACCCTGATCGCGCTGCGCGAGGGCATGGGGCACCCGGCCTTCGGCGTGGCGGTGACCCTGTGCTTCGTCGTGATGATCGATGCCAACAACCTGCGCCAGCACGTCGGGCGCCAGGCGGCTGCCATCAACCGCCTGGCCGGCACCGATCCTGTACATCGCAAGCTGCGCGAGCGGATGGGGCATACGCTGGTGGAAATCGGCGGCGGGATCGTGACCGGGATCTTGATGGGGAATCTGGTGTACAGGTTGTTCGTTAAATAAAGCGTGATCTACTCGACACGCGACTTAGCAACAACGTCGTCCCCGGCCTTGGCGGCCCCCTCGGCGGGGATCCATACGTAGCATCGCTCAGCTGCTGAAAGAGCCTGAAAAGAAACACCGGTTCTAAAACCGTCTCCGCTGAACACCGGGGTCAGAGCCCTTTTTAAAGCAACACCGGGCTCTGACCCCTGCATTTCATCCTGCCTATCTGCATTTCATCCCACAAAAACCGCGCTTTGCCGATCCGTCAATTGACGGAGAAGGGCGCCTGTTTGATACTGCGCGCTGGCTTTTTCTATTCTAATTACAGCAACGAGTCCACTCGGGAGAACCACCACATGCTGCGCAAAACCCTCATCTTTCTTGCCATTGCGTCGGCGCTGACCGCGTGCAATAAACCCGGCAAGGAACCCGCCAAGCCCGAGACAGCGGGCAAACAGGCGGATGCCAAGGCCAGCGACAAGCCGGTCCAGTTGCTGGTGTCGTCCGAGGACGTGCTGACGGTGCAGAGCAATTCCCTGGCGTCCGGTCCGGTGATCACCGGTTCGATCCAGCCGGAACGCAAGGCCGACCTGCGCGCCGAAGTTTCGGCCGTGGTGATGCAGGTGCTCAAGGAAAACGGCGAGCCGGTCAAGCGCGGCGACGTGCTGGTCAAGCTGGACGAAAGCTCCGTGCGCGACAGCCTGCTGTCGACGGAGGAAGCGCTGCGTGCCGCCACCCAGGCCTTCGACCAGTCGCAGCGCGCGCTCGACCGCATGAAGACGCTGCGTGCGTCCGGCATGACCTCGATCCAGGCGCTGGACGATGCCGAAGTGCGCCGCAACAATGCCCAGAGTGAAATCTCGGCAGCGCGCGCGCGCATGGCGACGGCGCGCCAGCAGGTCGGCCGCACCGTGGTGCGGGCGCCCTTCGACGGCATCGTCTCGGACCGCAAGGTGTCCAACGGCGACACCGCCGCCATCGGCAAGGAATTGCTGAAGGTGATCGATCCCAACAGCATGCGCTTCGAGGGCCGCGTGTCGGCCGACAAGATCGCCGCGGTCAAGGTCGGGCAGCCGGTCATGTTCCGCGTCAACGGCTACGGCGAACAGCAGTTCAACGGCGTGGTGCGGCGCATCGATCCGTCGGCCAACGACGTTACCCGCCAGGTCGAGGTGCTGGTCGGCTTGGCCGGCGGCGCCCAGCCGCGCGTGGCCGGCCTGTATGCCGAGGGCCGCATCGATGCCGAGACGGCGGACGTGCTGATGTTGCCGGAGTCGGCGCTCGTGAAATCCGGCGACAAGACCTACGCCTGGAAGGTGAAGGGCAATACGCTGGCCAAGGCCGACCTGGGCATGGGCGCGCGCGATCCGCGCACCGGCAATTTCGAGGTCAGGAACGGCCTGGCGGCCGGCGACACCGTGCTGCGCCACCCGAATTCCAGTTTGAAGGATGGCCAGAAGGTCGAGATGGCGGCGCCCAAGGTGCCGGCCCTGGCGAGCGCCGGCACCGCCCCGGCGGCGGCCAAGCAATAAGGAACCGAAGGAAATATAACCAGGATAACAAGCCATGTTCCTTTCCAATTTCAGTGTGAAGAAGCCGATCGCCACGGTCGTGCTGATCATCGCCATGATGTGCATGGGCCTGCTCGCCCTGAGCAAGCTGCGCGTCAACCAGAACCCGGACGTCGAGATCCCGATCATCGTGGTCAACGTGCCGTATCCGGGCGCGTCGCCGGAAACCTCGGAGCGCGAGCTGATCGACCGTCTCGAAAAGCAGATGCAGAGCATCACCGGCGTGACCGAGGTGCACGCCTATGCCAACGAAGGCAGCGCCACCATCGTGCTGCGCTTCGATTTCAAGCGCAACCTGATCGAAGCCTCGGACGACGTGCGCAATGCGATCGCCTCGGTGCGCTACAAGCTGCCGATCGAGATGCGCGAGCCGGTGCTGCGCCGGGTCGACCCGTCGGCCCAGCCGATCATGAACCTGGGACTGTCGTCCAGCAGCCAGAGCCACGCGGAAATCTCGCGCCTGGCCGAAGACCAGCTGGCCGACCGCTTCCGCGCCATCGACGGCGTCGCCAACGTCAACATCGACGGCTCGCTGCGGCGCGAGCTGTCGGTGCTGCTGCATGCGCAAAAGCTGCGTGAATTCAACGTGTCGGTGACCGACGTCACCAATGCACTGAGCCGCCAGAACACCAATGCGCCGGTGGGCAAGGTGCGCAGCGATCTGGACGAGAAGGGCATCCGCTTGGTCGGCCGCATCGAGCGTCCGGAAGACTTTTCCCAGGTCGTGGTCAAGCGCAACGGCGAGCAGATCGTGCGCCTGAACCAGGTGGCCGACATCCAGGACGGTTTCGCCGAGGTCAACAGCCTGTCCAGCCACAACGGCAAGCCCAACGTCGGCATCCAGATCGTGCGTTCGCGCGACGCCTCGACTGTGGCGATCGCCAACAAGGTGCGCGCCATGGTCGGGGAGATCAACAAGGAACTGCCGGCCGGCACCAAGCTGGAAGTGTCCTACGACGGCGGCAAGGATGCCCAGGATAGCCTGAACAACGTGATCGAATCGCTGGTGTTCGGCGCCGTATTGACCATCTTCGTGGTGTACGCCTTTTTGAATTCGTGGCGCTCGACGCTGATCACCGCGCTGTCGCTGCCGACCTCGGTGCTGGCTGCCTTCATCGCGGTCTGGCTGTGCGGCTTCACGCTGAACTTCATGACCCTGCTCGGGCTGTCGCTGGCGATCGGCGTGCTGATCGACGACGCCATCGTGGTGCGCGAAAACATCGTGCGCCACATGGAAAACGGTTCCGACCGCCGCACTGCCGCCCTCGAAGGTACCGCCGAGATCGGCATGGCGGTGGCCTCGACCACCTTCTCGATCATGGCCGTGTTCATCCCGGTGGCCTTCATGCCCGGCATCTCGGGCGAATGGTTCCGTCCGTTCGCGCTGACCGTGACCTGCTCGGTAATCGTCTCGCTCTTGATCTCGTTCACGCTGGACCCGATGCTGTCGGCCTATTGGGGCGACCCGCCGGGCCACCACCATGCGCCGAAGAAGGGCCTGGAAAAGCAGCTGGCGCGCTTCAACGCCTGGTTCGACCGCCAGGCCGACCGCTACGGCAACGTGATCGCCTGGGCGCTGCACCACCGGCGCTGGATGGCGGTGATCGCGGTCGGCAGCCTGGTTGCCGCGCTGACGCTGAACGCGTTCTTCGGCGGTACGTCGTTCCTGCCGGCCATGGATTCGGGCCAGATCTCGATCGAGGTGCGCACCCCCGCCTCGTCCTCGGTCGCCTATGCGCAGAAGAAGATCGAGGAAGCCGCGGCGCTGGCGCACACGCTGCCGGAAACCAAGGACACCAACAGCTCGATCAACTCGGGGGGCGGGCGCATCTACGTCGACATCGGCAAGCGCCGCGAACGCAAGCGCAGCGCCGCCGAGGTCGCCGTGGAACTGCGCGCCAAGATCGCGCGCCTGGTCGGCGCCGAGTACACCGTCATGGACGACATGAGCGGCAACGGCAAGCCGGTGCAGATCGAATTCACCGGCGCCGACACGCGCAAGCTGATGGAGCTGACCGAAGCTTACATGGCGAAGCTGCGCCAGGTGCCGGGTGCGGTCGACGTCACGCTGTCGCAGCAGGATCCGAAGAACGAGCTGCAGATCGAACTCGACCGCGGTCTGGCCAGCATGCTCGGCATTTCGGTGGGCGACGCCGCCAGCGCGCTGCGCGTGGCCTTCGCCGGCATCGAGGTCGGCGACTGGGTCGACCCCACTGGCGAGACGCGCGACGTGGCGGTGCGCCTGGTGCCCGAGGACCGGGTCGGCACCGAGAACATCGAGCGCCTGCCGATCGCCGTCGGCGGCAGCAACATGATGGTGCCGCTCGACCAGATCGCCAAGATCACCATGGCCAAGGGACCGTCGGCGATCGAGCACAAGGACGGCAAGCGCGTGGTGCGCGTGTCCGCCAACGTGCAGGGCCGCTCCAACGGCGAAGTGATGGGCGACGCCATGAAGCTGGCCAAGGCGATGGATTTCCCGCCGGGCTACGGCCTGTCGCTGGGCGGCCAGAGCAAGGACCAGCAGGAACTGTTCACCCAGATGGGCATCGCGCTGGTATCGGGCATCGGCCTGATGTACCTGGTGCTGGTGATGCAGTTCGGCTCCTTCACCGCGCCGCTCGGCGTCATGATGTCGCTGCCGCTGTCGCTGATCGGCGTGGTGCTGGCGCTGCTGCTGACCCACGGCACCCTCAACCTGATGAGCTTCATCGGCATCATCATGCTGATGGGCCTGGTGGCCAAGAATGCCATCCTACTGCTCGACGCGGCGCGTTCGCGCGAAGCCGAGGGCATGCAGGGCAGGGTGCTGACGGTGGAAGAGCGCAACGTCCTGCGCGAGGAATCGCTGATGGAAGCCGGCCGCGCGCGCCTGCGTCCGATCCTGATGACCACCTTCGCGCTGATCGCCGGCATGCTGCCGGTGGCGCTGGCCCTGGGCGACTCGGGCGAGTTCTACCAGCCGCTGGCGATCGCCATCATCGGCGGCACCATCACCTCGACGCTGCTGACGCTGCTGGTGGTGCCGACTTTCTACGACAGCATCGAGATCGCGCGCGACCGCATGGCGGTCAAGTTCCACCGCCGCGCCGCGATCATCACGCCGCTGCCGGCCTTCGTGCAGACCTTGCTGGAGGCGATCCTGACGCTGACGATGGTGCGTTTCGTGTTCCGCATGATCGTCAAGGCAGGCCGTTTCGCGCTGGGCCGCCGCCCGCGTACCGTGGAAGCGTGACCGGCAGGGCGGCTGCGGCCGGCCCGCGCTGACTTGGGGGCCTGCCTGTGCAGGCCCTTTTTCATTGGCGCTGCCCGCCGGGTCGAGGCAAGCCGGCGTATCCGGTCGGGTACGAAAAGGATTTTGGAGCGCAGAGGAATCCCGGGAGGGACTCGGGGAAGCGGAATGAAAAACGGCGGCGGCCGAAGCCGCCGCCGAGTCTTGCGCCAGCCAGCGTCACACAGCCACGAGGCTGGTTACGCGGCATTGCATGCTGTCGGAACGGCATGCACTGGCGCCGCATCTGCCGCGTCCAGTGCACGCGGTAACGATGAAGCCCCTGCCTTGGCGACGGAGCGCCAGCTTCCGTGTGGAGTGCCTGCCTTAGCGATGGAGCGAAGCGGCCACCGGCGCGGCCGACTGCCCTGGCAGACCGGCGCAACGGGTCGGTGAAACCCTTTGCCGATCCCCTGCCTGGTACGAACGCCGACGCCGGCGAGCCGATGCCCACCTGCATGGGCAACCCGTACAGGCAGCCCAGCCAGGCAACCCGATCAGCGGGTGGTGCCGCCGGTCGAGCCGCTGTTGGTGGTGTCGCTGCCGGTGCCGCTGCCTGCCGTGCCCGAGGTACCCGAGGTGCCCGAAGAGGTGGTGCCGGTGGTGCCGGTACCGGTGGTGCCGGTGCCGGTTGCGCCGCCGGTGGTGCCGGTTGCGCTGGTGCCGCCGCCCGTGGTGCCGGTGCCGGTAGCGCCCGTGCCGGTATCGCCGGTGGTGCCCATGGTGCCGGTACCGGTGGTGCCAGTCGCGCCGGTGCCGGTGGTGGTGCCGGTGTCACCCGCTGCGCCGGTGGTGCCGGTGGTGCCGCTGGTGCCCGACGTGCTGCTCGGCGCGGTCGCCGACGTGTCGCCGGTGCCGGTCGTGCTGGTGGTGTCATTGCGCTTGCAAGCGGCGAGGCTCGCCATCAGGGCAGCGGCAAACAGGATTTTCGATGCATTGTTCAGCGTTTTCATTTGTTGTACTCCTCGTTCACATCTATCTTGTACCGCCATTTCCAGGTGAGGCGCTGGAAACCGGCGGCGCCAGTGGGGTGACCCCTCGAAACCAACGACGTCTTGCCTTACTGCCCTCAACGGTTTCTCGAGGTCCTTGCAGACTCCTGCCGGGCCGAAGCCCGGACTGGGAATCATCAGAGGAACGGTACACTGCCACATGCAATGCAATGTATAGCCCCGGTCGGCGCACGAATTCGGCTGTCCTGATTAGACTGGCGCGCCACTTGCCAGTTCGCCGGATTGCACACCTCTTGCTTTGTCCGCATTGCCGCCCGCGGGATTACTACATAAAGCCCGAACTTCTGCCTTCAAGCCTCGGAAGCGTACAAACTGTCGATTTTCATCACAGTCGGCCGTTTCCTTCAATCCGCAATTCAAGCCGGGCGCCGTGACGGTGATTCGGCGGCTTCGCTTGCGGTTTGTTGCAGCAGCGCGGGAATTTCGTCAGGTAATTCCCGCGCCAGGTAACCGAGTGTTCCCATGCGTTCGGCCAGGCGTTCGCCGGCGCGCGCATGCATGGCCACGCCCCAGCCGACTGCCTGCGCCAGGTCGGCGCCGCGCGCCGCCAGCCCGGCGATGATGCCGGCGAGCACGTCGCCCGAACCCGACGCCGCCAGCCCGACATTGCCGCCCTCGTGCTGCCAGCGCTCACCGCTGGACGCCGCGATCACGGTGCGCGCGCCCTTGAGCGCCACCACCGCATTCCAGCGTTGCGCCGCTTCCAGCGCATGACGATCGGGGGTAGCGCAAATGTCTTCCTTGTCGATACCGGTCAGGTGCGCCATCTCGCCCGCGTGCGGCGTCACCAGGACAGGAACGTCGAAGCGGAAGGGTGCGTTGACACCGGCCGGCGGATGCAGGATCGCGCCCATCGCATTCGCGTCGAGCAGGATGCGGGTGTCGCTGCCCTGCAGGCGCGGCAGCAGCGCATGCACCAGGCGCGCGGTCGCTTCCTCGTCCTGCATGCCGGGGCCGATCAGGATCGCAGTGATCTTGTCGGCCAGCGGATCGAGCGCCTCCACCGCTTCGACGGTGAAGCCGCCGACGGCGTTCTCGGCCAGGCCGAGCACGCGCGATTCAGGAATCGCCAGCGCCACCAGTTGCGCCACGCTGCGGCCGGTGGCGATGGTCAGCTTGCCGGCGCCGGCGCGCATGGCGGCGGTGGCGGCCAGGATCACGGCGCCCGGCATTTCCGACGAGCCGCCCAGCACCAGCACGTGACCGCGGCCTTCCTTGTCGGTATCGTCCGACGGCATCGGCAGGGGCCAGTTGCGCAGCAGGCTGGTGTCGATGTCGCGCGGACGCGCATCGGCCGGCGCCGGCGCGGCGGCTTGCACGGTTTGTGCCTCTTGTGCGTTTTGTGTATGGAGGGTCATCACCGGCGTGTTCAAGCCTTGGGTGCGGCAGGAATATCCTTGCCGGCGGTAACGGGAGTGCCGGTCTGCTCCAGCGGCGCCACGAAATTAATCAGGCGGACCGCCAGCTTGCCGCGCTTGCCGAGGGTCGGATCGAAGGCATACGAGGTCACCGAGCAGTTCGGCACGTCGCCGGCGCGGTCCTGTTCCAGGATGGCCGCTTCGTCCATGCGTTCCAGCAGATAGCGGAAGCAGTTAACGATGACCTGGTGCGCCACGATCAGTACCCGGTCGCCCGCGTATTCGCGCGTGACCGTGTCGAGCACGCTGCGCAGGCGCAGGATCACGTCGCACCAGCTTTCGCCGCCGGGTGGACGGAAGTAGAACTTGCCGACGTGGTGGCGCTGCTCGTACAAGTCGGGGAACTGCTGGGCGATGCCGTGCGTGGTGAGCCGGTCAAGAACGCCGAATTCCTTTTCGCGCAGGCGTTCGTCGGCATGCACGGCGAGCAGTTCGTCGCGATCCATGCGGTCGAGCAGGAACCTGGCGGTCTGGGCAGCGCGGATATAGGGCGAATGCAGCACGACGTTCGGCCGCTGTTCCGGCGGCATTTGCAGGAACCATTCGGCCAGTGCGCGCGACTGGCGCTCGCCGAGCTCCGACAAGGGCACGTCGACGTCGCGCTCGGCGATATCGATGCGCAATCCGGCGGCGGCCTCGGCGGCGTCACGTGCGACGTTACCGGCGCTTTGTCCGTGCCTGACCAACCAAATTTCCTTCGGCCACTTCTGTTCCATCACCCGCCCATTTGTGAAATTGACATGACTTCATCATAGACGGATTCGACGGGAGAGCCGCGCACGATTCCTCCAGAAAACGTAAACAAAACAATGGTGTAGGAAGACGCTTACGCGGAGCATTCATGCCGTCAATATTCATTTCCTGACGCTATCGAGCGTGTTCCAAGGCGAGCATGGCACGGGCTCCCGCGACATGATTCAGTGCGGGTTCGTGAGCATGCTCAGCACCAGAGGGTCGAGCCAGCCTATGCTGCTTACATAGCTTTTTTTCACCCACCGGAGGTTTCCATGAATCGCTTTTCCCTACTGCATTACATGCAATTGCTTGCCGCGGTTTCGCTTGCCGCGCCTTTGCTTGCCAACGCCGATGTACGATATACCGTTACCGAAGTAGCCGGTGCCGGCAGCAATGTGAGCGACTTGAACAATCTTGGCCAAGTGGTGGGATCGCTGCGGTCTGGCGACAGCTATCACGCGTTCGTATATACCAATGGCGACCTGACGGACCTCGGTACTTTTGGCGGCACCGACAGCCATGCCTATGCGATCAACGATCATGGACAAGTGGCAGGTTCGGCTTTCGACACGCCCACCAACGGACCGTGGAGGGGTTTCACCGGCTTCGTCTATAGCGGCGGCAGCATGAGCGCGATCCGGGAAACGGGGAATTCCTTTGCTTACGGGATAAACAACAACGGAACGGTCGTGGGTGCGATGACAGTCGGAAAGCCTGGAGATGTGACGCATGACCATGCCTATACCTATACCAATGGCGTCTTCACCGACCTCGGTACGCTGCCGATCGGCGACTTCAGTTATGCGTATGCCATCAACAATACAGGCGACGTCGTGGGAGCGGCCGGCAATGTGTTCAACGGCGCCCCCAATTTTCCTCACGACCCGTTTTTGTACCGTGACGGCACGATGACCAGCCTGGGCAATCTGGGTGGCCCCTGGAGCACTGCCAGGTCGATCAATGACCACGGCCAGATCGTCGGCTATCTCGGCACCGATTCCAACGTCAACCCGGACGACATCTACCCGTCCACCGCTTTTCTATACGAGAACGGTGTCATGCGCAACCTTGGTGGACCGTCCCCCCTGTGGAGCAGCGCCGCGTACGATATCAACAACCTGGGACAAATCGTAGGCAGTGCAGGTCTGGGCGATTTCTTGTCCCATGGGTTCCTGTACGAGAACGGTGCGATGGTCGACCTGAACGTCCTGATCGATCCGGAATCGGGCTGGGTGATCCAGGATGCCGCCGCCATCAACGACCTGCAGCAGATCGCTGCGACCGCGTGCCGGGGCGACGTGTGCCAGGCAGTGCGGCTCGACCTGGTGCCGGCAGTGCCGGAACCGGCCGCGTATGCCTTGTTGCTGGGTGGGCTGCTGCTGGGCTGGCGCCGCGGCGGTGCGCGGCGTTATTGGAAGACACGCTGAACGGCACCTTCCTTTTGGCGGCACGCGATGCGGCGCGCCGTCGGCCGGCGATCAGGCGACCAGCTGGTCGCCGTCCAGGTTGATCTCGGCGTCGTTGTTGAACACCTGCATGTCGGTCTGGCCGAGCACGCGGCTGGCGATGGTGCCGGCGGTGATCGAGCCGTTCACGTTGAGCGCGGTGCGGCCCATGTCGATCAGCGGCTCGATCGAGATCAGCAGGCCGGCCAGCGCCACCGGCAGGTTCATCGCCGACAGCACGATCAGCGCGGCGAAGGTGGCGCCGCCCCCCACGCCGGCCACGCCGACCGAGCCGATGGTGACGATGCCGATCAGGGGCAGGATGAAGCCGGCGGTGTAGGGATCGATGCCGACGGTGGGCGCGATCATCACCGCCAGCATCGCCGGATAGATACCGGCGCAGCCGTTCTGGCCCATCATCGAGCCGAACGACGCGGCGAAGTTGGCGATGCCTTCCGGCGTGCCCAGGCGCCCGGTCTGGGTCTGCACGTTCATCGGGATCGCACCGGCCGAGGTGCGCGAGGTAAAGGCGAAGGCCAGCACCGGGAATACCTTCTTCACGTAGCGGCCCGGATTCAGGCCGACCGCGGCGATCAGCAGCAGGTGCACGCAGAACATCGTGACCAGGGCGCTGTAGGAAGCCAGCACGAAGCCGAGCAGGTGCAGGATGTCCTGCAGGCTGGAACTGGCCACCACCTTGGTGATCAGGGCGAACACGCCGAACGGGGTCAATCGCAGCACCAGGGTCACCATGCGCATCACGATCACGTGGGCGACATGGACGAAGCGGCTGAACGACTCGAACACGTCCGGCTTCTTGGCGGCGATGCCGGTGGCGGACACGCCCAGGAAGATCGAGAACAGCACCACCGCGATGGTCGAGGTCTTGCGTGCGCCGGTCATGTCGAGGAACGGGTTTTCGGGGAGGAACGAAAGGATCGTGTTCGGCAGCGACAATTGCTGGGCGGCCGACAGCTTGCCTTCCAGGTACTGGCCGCGCGCGACTTCGGCCGCCGTGGACGTGAGGCCGACTGCCGTCAGGCCGTACAGCTTGGCCATCAGGATGCCGATCGCGGCGGCGACCGCGGTGGTCGCCATCAGCGTGCCGATGGTCAGGGCGCTGATCTTGCCGAGCGCGGTAGCATCGCGCAGCTTGAGGATGGCCTGGATGATGGACACCATGATCAGCGGCACGATGATCATCTGCAGCAGTTTGACGTAGCCTTCGCCGATCACGTTCAGGTATTCGCCGGTGGCGGCGATCACCGGCGAGCCGTTGCCGTACACCGCCTGGAAGGCCGCGCCGAGCACCACGCCCAGGCCGAGGCCGGAAAACACGCGCTTGGTGAAGGAAACGTGGCGCTGCTGGAACACGTACAGCAGCGCGCATACGGCAAGCGCAATGGCCAGGTTCAGGATCAGTTGAATGCTCATGGAGTCCTCGTTGTGCGGTAGCCGGACGGCGTATATGCGTACAGGAAATATAAGAGACGCATTTTATAACCAAACCGGGGCGTTTGCATGGGGCTGGCTGTTTTTGCAACCCGGACCTCGGCGATGCCCGCCACGGCACGAGCCAGCATAGCGAACGTCGCCGGATCCAGCCGGAAGCGAGGAGTGATCGATGGCTGGCGCGACCCGGGGCAGCCGCACGGCGGGCGCCGGCGGCGTGAGCAAAAGCGTCCGTGCGGGCGGCAGGGATGATCTCGTACGGGAGTGCCGCAGCGCAAGAAGGTCAGTACGGTAGGGACGCCGGGCCGTGCCTGCCGCAGACAAACCGTGTGCGCGGAAGGACGCAGTCAGGTCGCGTCCAGCTTGTCGACCAGCAGCGGCGGTTCGGCGGCCAGGTCGAGCGCGGCCGTAACCGGCGTGTACAGCGGCGAATCGGAACGGTAGGGGACGCGCCCGGCCGGTACGTGCTTGGCCGCCGGATCCAGGTGCAAATCCTGGTCGTCGAAGAAGATATGCGGCCGGAACGCCTTGACCACCTTCGATTTCTGCACCCCCCCCAGGAAGAAGATTTCGTTCACGTACACGCCCCAGTGGCGCAGGGTGTTAATGACGCGCATCTCGGCCGGGGCGCTGCGCGCGGTGACGATGGCGATGCGCACCGGCGAGAGGTCGGCGCCGAACGGCAGGCGTTCCTGCAGGCGCGCCAGCTTGCGTAGCAGGATGGCGTATGGGCCATCGTTCATCGGCTCCTTCTGGCGCTCGTTTTCGATCGTATGGAAACGGTCCAGTCCTTCGGTCTTGTAGACCAGTTCGCTGGAATCGTCGAACAGCACCGCGTCGCCGTCGAAGGCGATGCGTACCTGGTCTTCCGGCGCGTCGCAACTGCCGGGCGGCGGCTTCAATACCGCGGCGGCGGCGGCCTGGGCATCGATGACGCGTTGGGCATCCTCGACGTTGGTAGTAAGGAACAGGTCGACCGCGAACGCATCCAGGTAATCGACCACCGAGCGCCCGCCTGTGAAGGCGTGGCGCGCGATCGGCAAGCCGCGCGAACGGATATTGTTGAAGACGCGCATCCCGGTCTCCGGACTGTTGCGCGACATCACGACGACCTCGACCAGCGGCCGCGATTCCGACGGCGCATACCGGTTCAGGCCGAGCAGGGCGCGTACCAGCGCCATGCCGGTGCCGTCGCGCAGCGGCTCGTTTTCGCGTTCGAGCATGTAGGCACGGTAGTCGTCGAGCGCACCGTGCGGGTTCTTCGCATGCCTGGCTTTATAGACGGCATCGGCGTCGGCGAGATCGAACAGGGCGGTGGCGGATATGCCGACCACGAGGGTGTCGGAGAGGTCCAGGGGCATGGCAACAGTGGCTGAGAGGGGATTCGGATAGTCCGGCGTCGGATGTTACCCGACACATTGCTCGGACCTGGCTTTGTTTGTTAAGAATATTCCTCAAGGAAAATTTTCGCTCCTGAATGCATCCATATTGTTGATTATTGGCAACTATAGCCGGTGCTTGTGCGGTCGATTTTTCAGAAGGGTCGAACGCAAAGCGGGAATATCCTAAAGAAATGAGAATGATTCGCATTTACATGAAAAGAAAACTGCGATACATTAAAAGCATCTCGACACCGGAGCCCGGTCATGACCGCTTCCCATTCCACCTGCAATTGCGTCGTCCTTGCCTCCGGCAGTGCGGGACGCGTGCTGGGCTGCCCCGACTGCGGCGCCATCCACCTGGCCCTGCCGAACCTGTCCCTGCGCCTCAAGCTGGAAGAGCTGCGCGAACTGAGCGCCCTGGTCGGCAAGGCGCAACGCCTGCTCGACGATGCCCAGGCGCGCCTGAGCAAGGACCGCGCGGCCGGCCTGCCGCTGCACTGAACGGAAACGCCCATGTGTGACCACGACAAGAAACCCCATTTCGCCCATCCCGACGCCCTCGACGAATCCGCCGGCTCGCGCCGCCGGCGCTTGTGGGAATTGCCCACCAATTGCCACTGCCCACTGATCGGCGTGTGCCTGCCGCTGGCGCTGCTACGCCGCCTGGTGAACAAGGTGGTGGTGCGCCCCGTGGAGGGCGACGACTACGACGTCCATGTCTGGGCCGTGCACGAATGCGCCACCAGGAACAAGCTGTCCGAACTGCTGCAGCGCACGCTGGACGAACGTTTTGCCGCCGTGCTGCGCCAGTTCCGCACGCTGCGCGACGCGCAGGCGGTCCAGGCCGCATGGCGCCAGGCGGTCGAGCGCGGCGACGTTGCCGGCGCCTTCTGGGCCACGCTGACCCATCCGCGCTGCGACATGCCGATGATCGAAGCGGCGGTGCGCGACATGCACATGATCCAGCACCAGGCCGGCGCCAGCGCCCGCGTCGACCTGACCCGTTTCGCCGAATTGCAGAAGCAGTGCGCCGGCTTGAGCCGCGAACTCGAACAGACGCGCGACAAGACGGCGCGCGCCGCCGACGCCAAGGGCAAGGAAGCGCTGCGCCTGGCCGAGCAGCTGGCCGGCCTGCGCGCCGAACTGGCCGCACGCGACGTCGCCATCGAAGCCCTGCAGGAGCGCCTGGAAGCCTTGACCGCAACCCTACCGGACATGCGTGACCGCGAAAGGCTGAAGCGCCGTGCCGACGAAGCGCAGGAGCGCGAGCAGAAGCTGGCGCTGGAATTGATGCAGCTGCGCCAGCAGGCGGCGGCGCGCGCACGCCAGGATGCGGCGGCGGTCGCCGCGGCGGCAATGGCGGCGCCCCCTGCGACCGCGGTGCCGGCAGCGGCGGTGGAGGCGCCAGCCCTGGTCGACAAGACCGTGTTGTGCGTGGGCGGGCGCAGCGGCAACGTCCCCAACTACCGCGAACTGCTGGAGCGGGAAGGGGCGCGCTTCATGCACCACGACGGCGGCCTGGAACAGGCCAGCGAACTGCTCGACACCAGCCTGGCCGCGGCCGATCTGGTGATCTGCCAGACCGGCTGCATCAGCCACCAGGCGTATTGGCGCGTCAAGGATTTCTGCAAGCGCAACGGCAAGCGCTGCCTGTTCGTCGATAACCCGAGCACGTCGAGTCTGTCGGTGTGCCTGCGCAAGGCGGCGGAGCCGGCGACAAGCGGTGCATGTCGAGAGTAACGCGCGATCGGCATGCAGGGTACCGGTCGAGCGATGGCCCGTCGACGCAAGGACCGTCTACACTGCTTTCCACAGCAACGCGCCAAGGCCCGAGGCCAGGACGAGGAGCGCACCGATCACGATAATGGCCCATAGAAGGTTCGCGAATCTGGCCAGTGTGTAGGCGAGGACACCGCTTCCCGCTATCACGAGGGTGAAACGCAACCATCTGGGCCAGTCCACACCGAACTTGTGCAGTACGAGGTACGTCAGCACGCCGCCTGCGAGCAAGCCGAACAAGCCGAACCATCCTGCGAGTGCGCGGCTGCTTTCGCGCTCTGCGGCGGCATTCAGCGCTTCCAGGCTATCGTGATATTCATAGTTGCCGCTTGCCGCGCGGCGGCCATAACGCGTCCCCATACACCATCCTTTATCCTTGACGAAGATTGGCTTGCACCAGAGCCCTGGCAGTGATGCCGTGCTCGCTCGATGGTAGACGTATGGGTGAGTCGAAAGTTCCCGCCTTGTAGGGGAAATGCAGCACTGTCGAGAAAACAAAAAAGGCGTCACGATCACTCGTAACGCCTTGATTTGATACTGCAAATTCGTGGTAGGCCGTGCGGGATTCGAACCTGCGACCAACGGATTAAAAGTCCGCTGCTCTACCAGCTGAGCTAACGACCCGAAAGAAGCGAGATTATAGGGCCGATCCAGAACGCTGTCAAACCCCGGCGCCCGCCAGGTCCAGGATCAAGCGGCGATCACTTCAAGGCCGCCAGCCGGTCCTTGGCCGCCTGCGCCGCGGTCGAGTCCGGGAACTTGGTCACCAGCTGCTGCAGCGCCTTCTTGGCGTTCTTCTTGTCCTTCAGTTCGGTATAGCTGGAAGCGATGTTCAGCATGGCGTCCGGCGCCTTGGCGCTGGTGCCGTAGTTGGCCACCACGCTTTCCTGGGCGGCGATCGCGTTCTTGTAGTCGCGCTGCGCATAAAAGGCGTTGCCGAGCCAGTACTGGGCGTTGGAGGCGTAGGCCGAATCCGGGAAGCGGCGCACGAAGTCCTGCAGCGAGGCGGCGGCGCCCTTGTAGTCGCCGGACTTGAACAGTTCCATGGCGCCCTCGTAGGATTTCTTTTCGCTCGGCAGCACTTCGGCTGTCTGGCCGTCGATGGTCTCCTGGCGCGGCTCGAGCTTCTTGATGCGCGCGTCGAGGTCGGCGTACAGGTCCTTCTGGCCCTTCTGGGCGCTGGCGACCTGGTTCGACAGCACTTCGAGCTGGCCGCGCAGGCGCGCGATTTCCTGCATCGTCTGTTCGTGCTGGTTCAGGATGTCGACGCTGATCGACTTGTCGGCCTTGTTGTCGATGCGGCCGTTGACGTCGCGCGACAGGGCGTCGACCTTGGTGCGCAGGTCGAGGATGGCGCGGCGCGCTTCGTCGTCGTCGAGAATGCCGGCGCCGGCGTGCAGGGGAAGCCAGGCGGCGAGGGCGAGGGCGACGGCCGCGAGGCGGGGCTTGGGCAGGTTGATCATCTTCGACTCTTTCTAACCTTGAAACGGGTGAACTGTGTATCTGGAAACCAAACGACAGCGGGGCAGGAAGCAGTCTGCACTGCATCCCGCCCCGCTGTCAATCGGTCGCAAATCGCTGGTCGGCGTGACCGCGTCGGCGCTTATTGGTAGACGATGTCGGCGCGACGGTTTTCCGCCCACACCGATTCGCCGCTGCCGGTCGCCTTCGGCTTTTCCTCGCCCAGCGACACGGCTTCCATCTGGCCGTCGGCCACGCCCAGGGCGGCCATCGACTTGCGCACAGCTTCGGCGCGCTTCTGGCCCAGGGCCAGGTTGTACTCGGTGCCGCCGCGATCGTCGGTGTTACCCTGGATCAGGATGTGGCGCTGCTTGTTCTTGGCCAGGTAGGCCGAGTGGTTCTCGACGACCGGCTTGCCGTCGTCGCGCACGACGTAGCTGTCGAAGTCGAAGTACACGCTGCGGTTGGCCAGCACGCCTTTCGGATCGTTCAGGGCGTCGACGTTGCCGGTTTCGACCCGACGGATGTCACGGGTGGTATCGGCCGGCGGCGGCGCGGCCTGGGTCACCGGCGACTGCTCGACGACCGGGGTCTCGGTCAGTTTCGGCGAGGACGAGCAAGCCGACAGCACGGCGGCGAAGGATGCGATGAGGGCTACACTTTTGATGTTGCGCATGGTTTTTCTCCTGGTCAAAAAATCTTATTTACTTCATCAACTTACTTCATGAACGGGCCCCAGCTGGGTTCCCGGATGTTTCCCGCCTGGGTGCTCAAGCGTTGCTTGACGCGCCCGTCGACCGACACCACGGCCAGCGCGACGCGCCCGCCGCCCTTGGTGGCGTACATGATGTATTTGCCGTTGGGCGAAAAACTCGGTTCGCTGGCCGAATCGGCCAGGCGCTGTTCCTGGCCGCTGGCCAGGTCCATCGCATACAGGGAATAGCCGCCGTCGCGCTGCGAGATCCAGGCCAGCGTCTTGCCGTCCGAGGAAACGCGCGGGCTGATATTGTAGCTGCCGTTGAAGGTGACGCGGGTGGCCTGGCCGCCGCCGGCGCTCATCTTGTAGACCTGCGGGCCGCCGCTGCGGTCGCTGGTGAAATAGATGCTCTGGCCGTCGGCCGAGAATTGCGGTTCGGTGTCGATGCCGTTGCTGTTGGAGACGCGGCGCAGGCCGCTGCCGTCGGCGTTGACGACGTAGATCTGGGTGTTGCCGGTCTTCGACAGGGCCAGCGCCAGGCGCGTGCCGTCGGGCGACCACGACGGCGCCGAGTTGCTGCCTTTTTCGTTGGCCACCACGGTGCGCTGGCCGGTCACCAGGTTCTGCACGTAGATCACGGGCTTGCGCATCTCGAACGAGACGTAGGCGACCTTGGTGCCGTCCGGCGACCAGGCCGGCGAGATGATCGGCTCCTTGCCGTGGGCGGCGACCTGCTCGCCTTCGCCGTCGGCGTCGGCCACTACCAATTGATAATCGCGGCCGGCGCGGTTTTCCTTCACGTAGGCGATGCGGGTGGCGAAGATGCCGCGCACGCCGGTCAGCTTTTCATAGATGTCGTCGGCGATGCGGTGGCCTTCCAGGCGCGTGTTGCGCGCGCTGACGGCGTCCGACAGTTGCGACAGCTGGGTCTTCTTGACGGTGTCGTGCAGCTTGTAGCGGATCTGCAGGCGGCCGTCCGGCATGCGCTGCACCGAACCCACCACCAGCGCGTCGGCGCCGGCGGACTTGAAGGCGCCCAGGTCGGGGCTGGCGCTGTCGGAAATGGTCTGGCGCGCATCGATCACCTTGAACACGCCGCTGCGCTCGAGGTCGGCGCGGATGATGGCGGACACCTGTTCCGGCGCTACCGATTCGTCCGCGAAGCCCGCGACCGCGACCGGGATCTGGTTGCTGCCCACGCCGGCGATTTCGACGCGCAACTGGGCATGGGCGGCGGCGCCCATCATCAGGGAGGCGGAAAACAGCAGGGTATGTAGTTTTTTCATAAGTTTCTCAGCGATGGTTAAGGCAACGTCAGCACTCTACCGTGGCTTGCAATACGGATGGCGCGCCCGAGGGAAGCGCCGCTAGCCGGGTCAACGCAATTCCTTCATGTGGAAGTTGATCTCGATGGTGCGCTCGACCGTGCCGTCGTCCTTCTTGGGCAACGGCGACGAGGCGGTGATGCCGCGTTCGACCGCCTCGTCGAAGGCCGGGATGCCGCTGCTCTTGAGCTTGCGGACCGAAATGATTTCGCCGGTGGGCAACTGCTCGACACGGAAGGTGGCGACCGGATTGCCGCCCTCGTCGGTGCTGCCCGAGTAAGCCGTATTCCCTTTGACCTTGGCCTGGATCTTGCTGCTGTAGCCCTTGTCGATGCGCGGGGCGGTCGACTTGGCGGCCGTGCCGCTGCTGCCGCTGGTGCCGGCGCCGGCGCCGGCCATCAGGCGTTTCATCTCGGCGTCGCGCGCGGCGGCCAGCTTGGCGTTCTCGGCCTTTTCCTTGGCCGCCTTTTCGGCTTTCTCGGCTTTTTCCTTGGCGGCCTTCTCCGCCTTCTCCGCCTTCTCGGCCTTTTCCCTGGCCGCTTTTTCCGCCTTTTCCTTGTCGGCTTTTTCCGCTTTCTCGCGCTCGGCTTTCTCGGCCTTCTCCGCTTTTTCGCGGTCCGCTTTTTCCTTCTCGGCTTTGGCGGCCTGCTTGTCCTTCTCGGCCTTGTCGGCCTGCTTTTTCTTCTCGGCTTCTTCCTTGCGCGCCTGTTCTTTCTTCTCGACGCGCTCTTGTTCCAGCTGGCGTTCTTTCTTTTCCTGCAGGTCGCGTTCCTTCTGCTCGGCCAGTGCCTTGGCCTTGCGCTCCTGTTCGACGCGCTTGCGTTCTTCCACGCGCTTTTCTTCGGCGCGTTTTTCCTCGGCTTCGCGCTCGCGCTCCAGGCGCGCCTCTTCCTGCTTGCGCTCCAGTTCCTTCTTGCGTTTCTTGTCGCGCTCGAGGGCGATGTCCGGCTGCTTCGGCAGCGGCTTGGCGACCGGCTCCGGCGCGGTCGCGCGCGGCAGCGGGGCCGGACGCGGGATGGGCGCCGGTTCCGGCTCGAGTTCCGGTTCGGGCGCCGGTTTCGGTGCCGGCAGCGGCTCCGGCTGGCTTTCCTGCGGCGGTGGCGGGGTCGGCGCCGGCGGGGCGGACGCACTCTGGGTGCTCATGTCCCAGACTTCGGCCTCGACCGACACCGGGGTATTGTTCTGCCAGCTGACGCCGACCCAGAGGAAGGCCAGCAACAGGGCGTGCACGCCCACCGCCAGGCCGATCGAGGGCCAGCGGTTCGGTTCGGGCGGCAGCCGGTAGGGAGAGGCGGCGCCGGCGCCGGTGTCGTCGTGCTTGCGTGCTGACATCAGTTCGTCTTCACTTCGTGGCCAGGCCCACGCGGTTGATGCCCATCTTCTTGGCTTCCGAGATCAACTGGATCACGTCGTCGTACTTGCTGTCGCGGTCGCCCGAGATCAGCACCGCGTAGTCGGGATGCGCGTCGTGGATGGCGTGCAGGCGCTCCACCAGCGCGGCGCGCGTGTCGACTTCTTCCAGCGGCTGCGGCGCCGTGCCGTTGACGCCGATGGCCAGCCTGGCGTTTTCCTTCACCGCGATCTGGATGTAGTCGCTGGGGGGCTGGGTCGAGCGCTCGGCGCTGGGCAGCTTGATCTCGGTCGGGTTCTGCGACGGCGGCACCGCCATGAAGATGATGAGCAGCACCAGCATCACGTCGATGTAGGGCACGACGTTGATGTCGGACTTGAGCTTGCGCCGTCCGCTGCGCAGGTTGCTGTTGAAGGCCATGGCCGATTTTCCGATTGCTTGCGGTTGCTTGCGACGCGCCGGCGCCGCTCAGCGCGACTGGCGCTGCAGGATGTTCGAGAATTCCTCGACGAAGCTCTCGAAGCGGATCGCGAGGCGGTCGATGTCGTGGGTGAAGCGGTTGTACGCCACCACCGCCGGAATCGCCGCGAACAGGCCGATGGCGGTGGCGATCAGCGCCTCGGCAATGCCCGGCGCGACGGTCGCCAGGGTGGCCTGCTGCACGCTGGCCAGGCCGCGGAACGCATTCATGATGCCCCAGACCGTGCCCAGCAGGCCGATGTAGGGCGACACCGAGCCGACCGAGGCCAGGAAGTTCAGGTGCGTGTCCATCATGTCGAGCTCGCGGTGGAAGGCGGCGCGCATGGCGCGGCGGGCGCCGTCCAGCACCGCGCCGACGTCGAGCGCGTCGCGCGAGGCCTGCTTGCCCTTGATGAATTCGCCCATGCCGGCTTCGAAAATGCGCGCCAGCGGACCGCTCTGGTCGCGCTGGCTGCTGGCGCTCTGGTGCAGGGTGTGCAAATTGCCACCGGCCCAGAAGCTGCGCTCGAACTGCTCGGTCTGGCGGCGCGCGGCGCGCAGCGCGAACACCTTGCGGAAGATGTAGGTCCAGCTGATGAGGGAGACCGCGAACAGCAGGGCCATGATCAGCTTGACCAGGATGTGGGCGTGGCTGATCAGCTCAATGAAGGAAAGGTCTTGGACTGCGTTCATCGGTTCAATGTCGGTTCGGTATCGATTCGGTGGAGGGTGGCATCAGGCGGCCCGCATTTTAGCAGCGGCAGGGTCTGGCAGGGAACGCGGCCGCATCGTGGCTGCATCCACGCAGGCGACCTTCACGCTGGCGCTGGAGAGCAGGGTGTCGCCGCGCCAGGCTTGCTGGGCCAACTGGACCGACGCGCGGCCCAGCTTTTCGATGCGCAGCGTCAGGGTCACTTCATCGTCCAGGCGCGCGGCCGCCAGGTACTCGACGGCGGCGCTGCGCACCACGAACGCGACGCCTTCGCTGCCCAGCAGTTCCTGTTGCCCGATGCCGAGCGAACGCAGCCACTCGGTGCGGGCGCGTTCGTAAAACTTCAGGTAATTGGCGTAATAAACGATCCCGCCGGCATCGGTGTCTTCGTAGTAGACACGCACTGGCCAGGTGAAGACTGAAGCCATTTCAGCTGCCATGGATGAAAAATGGTAAATATTTTACGCCAATTTGGCCAGCAGTAATAACTTTGGCATGCATATCGATCCGGCGCGGACGGCAATGCAAGGGCTGGGATGGGTGAAAACGTGGGTAGTAGAGCGGACATCTGCATGTCAGGCCAACAACTGTAACACTTTTTCACAAGATCGGACGCTGGTGAAACATCGTAGGGTGGACGCGGCCGGCGAGGCGGGTTTCCCGTCCACGCGTTCAACTTGAGTGTGCGACGCCGCGATGCAAGTGTTTGTCGAACGCGAGGACGGCAAGCCGTCCACCCTACGTTGGCAAAACGACGGTGTGTCAGGCGCGCTTGATGTTGAACGGCGAAAAGCCCTGGCAAGTCGGCATCAGCTCGATCAGGTTGACGTTGACGTGCGGCGGCAGGGTGGCGATCCAGTAGGCGGTGGCGGCGATGTCTTCCGCGGTCAGCGGCTGGGTGCCTTCGTAGACCTTGGCGGCGGCCGCGTCGTCGCCCTTCAGGCGCACGTTGGAAAATTCGGTGCCGCCGCACAGGCCGGGCGCCAGGTTGGTGGCGCGCACGCCGGTGCCGACCAGGTCGGCGCGCAGGTTCAGCGTGAACTGCTCGACGAAGGCCTTGGTGGCGCCGTACACGTTGCCGCCCGGGTAGGGGTAGTGGCCGGCCACCGAGCCCAGGTTGATCACCAGGCCGCTGCCGCGCTCGACCATCGAGGGCAGCAGCGCATGGGTCATCGTCACCAGGCCCTTGACGTTGGTGTCGATCATCGTGTTCCAGTCGGCCAAAGGCACTTCGTGCGCCGGCTTGGTGTTCAGGGCCAGGCCGGCATTGTTGATCAGCACGTCGATCTGGCGCCAGGATTGCGGCAGCATCGACAGCGCTTCCTCGATCGAGGCCTTGTCGGTGACGTCCATCGCGATCGGCAGCGCCGATTCGCCGAGTTCGGCGGCCAGCGCCTCCAGCCGGTCCTTGCGGCGCGCCGCCAGCACCACCTGGTGGCCGTTCTTGACGAAAGTGCGCGCCATGGCGGCGCCGAAGCCGGCCGATGCGCCGGTAATGAAGACGATCATGATCGAGGTTCCCCGGGGATGTTGAAGAGCAGCTATGAGCTGCGGGATTGTAGCCGATATGGCCATCGTCCGGATCGTTCGCCGCCGGCGCCGGCGCGCACATGGGTTTCCTTGCTTACCGGACGCGACTTCCCGTACAATCGGGCGATCCGCAGCCGGCGCGCCGCATGCCGCGCGCGCCGCTGTATCGAGTATCTTGCGTCTCACGTAACTGGCGAAAACCGCGCGCTGCCGCGCCCGGCGAAGGTGGGCATCCACCGGGGAACGTGGGATTTTCCATTTGCCGTTCGCCTGGGCAGCCACCGATTGGACCGCGTTCGCCGGCCCGGTCGCCGTTCGGCTGTCCGCGCGCGCGGCGTCCGGCGGCTTCCGCCCGGTCCGGCGCTGTCCGTCGCCTGGTTCTCTTACCGATTGGAGTTTTTCATGTTTGCAAAAGATCACACGCTCGCCAAGGTCGACCCGGAACTGTGGGGCGCCATCCAGAAGGAAAACCAGCGCCAGCAAGACCACATCGAACTGATCGCCTCGGAGAACTACACCTCGCCGGCGGTGATGGAAGCGCAGGGCTCCCAGCTGACCAACAAGTATGCCGAAGGCTACCCGGGCAAGCGCTACTACGGCGGCTGCGAATACGTCGACGTCGCCGAGCAGCTGGCGATCGACCGCGTCAAGGAACTGTTCGGCGCCGAAGCCGCCAACGTCCAGCCGAACTCGGGCTCGCAGGCCAACCAGGGCGTGTTCTTCGCCATGCTGAAACCGGGCGACACCATCATGGGCATGTCGCTGGCCGAAGGCGGCCACCTGACCCACGGCATGGCGCTGAACATGTCGGGCAAGTGGTTCAACGTGGTGTCCTACGGCCTGACCGAGCAGGAAGACATCGACTACGACGAAATGGAACGCCTGGCGCGCGAGCACAAGCCGAAGATGATCATCGCCGGCGCCTCGGCGTTCGCGCTGCGCATCGACTTCGAGCGCTTCGCCCGCGTGGCCAAGGAAGTCGGCGCGTACTTCATGGTCGACATGGCCCACTATGCCGGCCTGATCGCCGCCGGCGAATACCCGAACCCGGTGCCGCACGCCGACTTCGTGACCTCGACCACCCATAAATCGCTGCGCGGCCCGCGCGGCGGCATCATCCTGATGAAGGCCGAACACGAAAAGGCGATCAATTCGGCGATCTTCCCGGGTATCCAGGGCGGTCCGCTGATGCACGTGATCGCCGGCAAGGCGGTGGCCTTCAAGGAAGCGCTGACGCCGGAATTCAAGGCCTACCAGCAGCAGGTGGTCAAGAACGCCAAGGCATTGGCCGACGCACTGATCGAGCGCGGCCTGCGCATCGTGTCGGGCCGCACCGAATCGCACGTGATACTGGTCGACCTGCGCGCGAAAGGCCTGACCGGCAAGGAAGCGGAAGCGATCCTGGGCCAGGCGCACATGACCACCAACAAGAACGGCATTCCGAACGACCCGCAGAAGCCGTTCGTGACCTCGGGCATCCGCCTGGGCAGCCCGGCCTTCACCACGCGCGGCTTCAAGGAAGAGGACGCCACCAAGGTCGGCCACCTGATCGCCGACGTGCTGGACAACCCGCACGACGCCGCCACCATCGAGCGCGTGAAGGCGCAAGTCAAGCAACTGACCGACAAGTATCCGGTCTACGCAGCATAAGAAGCGCTGTGCTTCGGCCACGGACGCCCGCACGGGTCTGTGGTCCGCGGCGCGTTCCCCAGCCCTCTGCAGCATCCGGCGCCCATGAAATGTCCGTTCTGTCACCACGATGACACCCAGGTCCTCGATACCCGCATATCCGAGGTCGGCGATGCCATCCGGCGCCGGCGCCGCTGCGCCCAGTGCGACAAGCGCTTCACCACCTACGAGCGGGTCGAATTGTCGATGCCGATCATCGTCAAGAAGAACGGCAGCCGCACCGAATTCGAATCCGGCAAGCTGCGCGCCAGCCTGCGCCTGGCGCTGCGCAAGCGCCCGGTGCCGGCCGAAGCCATCGACGCCGCCGTCGCCTCGATCGAGGAAAAGCTCCTGACCAGCGGCCGGCGCGAGGTCGACACCGGCCACATCGGCGAACTGGTGATGCAGGAACTGCAGCGCCTCGACAAGATCGCCTACATCCGCTTCGCCTCGGTCTACAAGAACTTCGAAGACCTGGCCGAGTTCCAGGAAGCGATCGACGCGGTCGAGCAGCCGCGCAAATGAGTCCGATTTTTTGCCGGCAGTAAGGTAAAAATCATTCTTGGCTGACTTTGGTCGTGCTGGCGCCAAGTGGTCCGCTCGCCAGCATTATTGCTGCTACCACATCGACCTCCAGCTCGTCGTCCCCGCGAAGGCGGGGACCCATACAGACTAGCCAAGGTCGGTATCGTTGACGCTTTCCGGCCAGTTCTGATCGGCCAAGGCAACTTGCCACCGATTTCCTGAACCATATTACGCAGACGAAAAGCCCAGTTGTGCATGGCCTGGCGACCGTCCCTCCCTGCGTTTGGTTGCACCCGCACGCTTGAGACATCGCACCGCCCGGCCGGGCCTGCTTGTTTATCGTCGCATCTCCATATCGATCACCGGAGATGACGCATGCGTTCCGGGCTTTCCTGTTGCCGATTTTCTGTAAGCACCTGTGACGGCTTTACCCTGGTCGAAGTGCTGGTGGCGCTGTTCGTGGCCGCGCTCGGCATCGCCGGCGCCGCCGGCATCCAGGCCGTGGCGCTGCGCTCGGCGCGCGAGGCCGCGCGCCTGGCCGACGGCGTGCGCCTGGCCGCCGCGCTGGCCGAGCGCATGCAGACCAATCCGGCCGCCATGGCGCTGGCCGACCATCTGAATCCCTACCTTCAGCTCGACCAGGAAGCCGGCGCCGCCTTGCCCGCGGCGGCTTCGTGCTATGGCGCGGACGCCGCCTGCAGCCCCGACCAGCTGGCCCGCTTCGACCTGATGGAAAGCGCGCAGGCGCTGGCCGCGCGCTTTCCGGGCGGACGCCTGCTGGCCTGCCGCGACGCCGCCGAACCGGACCCGGCATCCGGCCTGCTGCCCTGGTCCTGCGCGGCCCAGCCGGGCGCACCGGTGGCGATCAAGCTGGGGTGGTCCGAGCGGCCCGGCGAGGCGGCCGTGCCCAGGGTGCTGCTGGTGGTGGCGGGAGGCGCGTCATGATGCGGCCGGTGATCCATCCGGCGATGCTTCCGGTGACGTCGCCGGCGACCCGGGCCCGTGCGCGGCCCCCACGCGGCCGGCGCGAGCGCGGCCTGACCCTGGTCGAGATGATGGTCGCGCTGACGGTCGGGCTGGGCGTCGCCTTGACCGCCGCGCGCCTGCTGCTGCTCGCCAACGGCGCCTGGGCCGAGCAGATGGAAGACGCCGCGCTCGACGACGGCGGCCGCTTCGCGCTGGCGCTGGTCGCGCAGGCGGTGCGCCAGGCCGGCCACGTCGACTTGGCGCAGCTGGATGCGCCCGCCACGCCGGATGCGCCGCCGGCGCGCCTGGCGGGGCTGGATGCGCGCTCGCTCGGCAAGGCGGCGCCGGGCATCGGGGCGCCGCTGCCGGACGCCGCCAACGGCAGCGACGTGCTGGCGGTGCGCTTTCCCGGCGCCGGCCCTGCGCCCGACGGCGACGGCAGCGTGGCCAGCTGCGCCGGCTTCGCCATGCCGCAGGGCGAGGAGGGCTGGAGCATCTTCTACGTGGCGCGCAATGCCGATGGCGAGGCGGAATTGCGCTGCAAGTACCGCGGCGCCGCCAACTGGAGCGCCGACGCCATCGTCACCGGCGTCGACGGTTTCCAGGTGCTGTACGGCCTCGACACCGACACGCCGCGCGACGGCGTGCCCAACCGCTACGTCAATGCCGCCGCGATCGACGCGCTCGACGCCGGCCTCGGCCTGGGCGCCGATCAGCAGGCGCTGCGCCGCCAGACCCACTGGAAGCGCGTGGCCAGCGTGCGCGTCAGCCTGCTGCTGCACGGCGCCAGGCCGACGCGCGCGGACGCGAGTGCGGCCGGCGCCGCCTTCGACCTGTTCGGCGCCGGCTATGCGGACACCGTCGGCGACGCCGATCGGGGCACCTCGCTGCAGGTGGCCGCGTTTCCGGCGGCGTTGCGGCGGCGCGAGCGCCGCCTGTTCACCACGACGGTGGCGCTGCCGGCGCCGGCCCTGTGAGCGCGATCGTGCCGTATCGACATTCGCATCCGTATCCGCGCCCGCGCCCATGCCCGCGCTTTTTCGCGTACCGGTGCCAGCGCGGCGTGGCGCTGGTGTGCACGCTGCTGCTGGTGCTGGCGGCCATGCTGCTGGGCGTGTCGGTGGCGCGCACCGCGTTCGGCTCGGTGGCGTCGGCGCGTCAGGAACGCGACCGGGCGCTGGCGCATGCCATGGCGCAGGCGGCGCTGCGCGATGCCGAAGCGGATGTCGCCGCCGTCGGGGCGCCGTCATCCGCGCGCGCGGCCCATTTCGCGGCCGCGCCAGGCAGCGGTTTCGTAGCCGGTTGCGGCCGCGGCGCCGACGATCTCGGCCTGTGCCTTCCCGCTGCGGCAGACGCGCCGCCGGTCTGGCAGGCGATCGACCTGGCCGCGGCCGACGCGCCCGAGCCGGTGCCGTACGGACGCTTCAGCGGCGCGGCGCTCGCGGCCGGCAGCGGCATCCTGCCGGCGCGGCTGCCGGCTTATCTCATCGAAAGACTGGCGCCGCCGGCAGGCGCCGGGACTGCCGCCGGAGTGGCTGCCGCCGGAGCGCCGGCCGCCGGTCCGGACTCCTGGTACCGCATCACGGCGATCGGCTTCGGGACGCGGGCCACGACCCAGGTGGTGCTGCAGGCGCTGTACCGCAAACCGGCGCCGGCCGCAGCTTCCACGGACGCAGCCGGGCATGGCGCAGCCAGCGCGGCGGGCCCGGGCGGTGCCGGACCACCCGCTGCGGCCGATGGCGACGGCAGCGGCGGCAATGCCGGCGGCAGTGGCGGGGACAGTGGCAACGCCGGTGCGCCGCAGCAGCAGCCGATCGAACCCTTGCCGGCCGGCCGCATCGGCTGGCGCGAGATCGCCAACTGGCCGGCGCTGCACGCACGCGCGCAGCAATGACGGCGCCACCAACACACGACGGATACCACTGGGAGGATGGGATGAAGAATATAAACGGTTTTACCCTGATCGAAATGCTGATCGTGCTGGCGGTGCTGGCCATCGTCGCCGGGCTGGGCTATCCCAGCTACGCCGGCCACGTCGTGCGCGCCAAGCGCATCGAAGGGCAATTGGCGCTGGTCGAGGCGATGCAGCGGCAGGAGCGCTATTTTGCCCTGCACAACACCTATGTCGCGTTCGCCGCGGACGAGGCCGACCCTGCAGCGCAGGACGCCGTCTGGTGGTCCGGCGCGCGGCCCGCCGCCAGCGCCTACGAACTCGACGGCCATGCCTGCCCCGGCAGCACGCTGGCCGAGTGCGTCGAGATCCGCGCCCGCCCCGGCACCGACAGGGTCGACGGGCATTTCCGCGATCCTGCCTGCGGCGCGCTGACGCTGGACAGCGCGGGGCGCCAGGGCGCCCGGGCCGGGCAGGCCGGGCAGGACGGGCAGGCCGGCGCCCCCGTGGCGGCGCGCTGCTGGCCATGAAGATCGCGGCAGGGAAGCAGAGCGGACTGTCGCTGGTCGAGCTGACGCTGGTGCTGGCGCTGGCCGCCGTGCTGCTGGCCGCCGCCGCGCCCAACCTGGAAGCGCTGCTGCGCACCCAGCAACTCAAGGGCGCCGCCGGCGACCTGCTGGCTGCCATCGGCATGGCGCGCAGCCAGGCGCTGACGCGCGGGCTGGTCGTCAGACTGGCGCCGCGCGACGCCGCGCAGGCCGACTGGACCCAAGGCTGGCGCCTGTTCGTCGACCGGGACGGCGACGGCCTGGCCGGGCCGGCGGACGACCTGATCGTCGAGCACGGCGCGCTGCCGGGCGGGATGGCCGCCGCCTTCGCCTTCACCAACCCGGCGCCGCCCTACTATATCGCCTACAATGGCGCCGGGCGCAGCTGCAGCGACGGCGGCGGCAACGGCAATGGCGCCGCGCGCTACGGCACGCTGTCGCTGTTCCACGGCGGCGCGATCCGGCGTATTAAAATCAACATGCTGGGCCGGGCGCGCCTGTGCGATCCGGCGCGCGACGCATCCTGCGACGGCGCATCCGCGCCGCCGTGACGGCGTCCGGCACCGCAACACGGAAAGAGATTGTGCAGATACTGAGCGATACCGACGGCATGGCGCTGGCCCTGGAATGGGCGGCCAAGGGCATGTACATCACGGCGCCGAACCCGCGCATCGGCTGCGTGATCGTGCGCGACGGCGTGGTGATCGGCGCCGGCCATACCCAGCCGGCCGGGCAGGCGCATGCCGAGGTGCAGGCGCTGCGCGACGCCGCGGCGCGCGGCAACGACGTGCGCGGCGCCACCGCCTACGTGACGCTGGAGCCGTGCAGCCACCACGGGCGTACGCCGCCGTGTTCGGACGCGCTGGTGCGCGCCGGGCTCGGACGGGTGGTGGCGGCGATGGTCGACCCGAACCCGCTGGTGGCGGGACGCGGCCTGGCCCAGCTGGCGGCGGCCGGCATCGCGGTCGAGTCGGGCATCCTGGCCGAGCAGGCCCACGAATTGAATATCGGCTTCTTCACGCGCATGCGCCATGGCCGTCCCTGGGTGCGCCTCAAGACGGCGGCCAGCCTGGACGGCGCCACCGCGCTCGACGGCGGCGAGAGCCAGTGGATCACCGGCGCCGAGGCGCGCGCCGACGGCCACGCCTGGCGCGCGCGCGCCGGCGCCATCCTGACCGGCATCGGCACGGTCAAGGTCGACGACCCGCAACTGACCGTGCGCGGCATCGAGGCGCCCGGCGCTGCTGCGCCCTTGCAGCCGCGCCGCGTGATCGTCGACAGCCGCCTGGACATCGACCTCGATGCGCGCATCCTGCAGGGCGCGCCGTGCTGGATCGTGGCGGCCGTAGCGGATGCCGCCAAGGAAGCGGCGCTGCGTGCGGCCGGCCACGAGATCGTCATGCTGCCGAACGCGCACGGCAAGGTCGACCTGCCGGCGCTGATGCGCGAACTGGGCCGGCGCGAGATCAACGAGCTGCACGTCGAGGCCGGTTCCAAGCTGAACGCCTCGCTGCTGCGCGAAGGCTGCATCGACGAATTGCTGGTCTACCTGGCGCCCAGCCTGATCGGGCCGGGGCAGGGCATGTTCGCCCTGCCGCCGCTGGCGCGCCTGGCCGACAAGGTGGCGCTGCGCTTCCACGACGTCGCCCGGGTCGGCGCCGACCTGCGCATCCTGGCGCGCACCGGACCATCACCCACCACGAACCTGTATTGAGAAAGAAGGATCACGCACCATGTTTACTGGAATCGTCGCTGCCGTCGGCAGCATCCAATCGGTCACGCCGCTGCAGGGCGGCAATGACGCCGGCGTGCGCCTGCAGATCGATGCCGGCGGCCTGGGACTGGCCGACGTCGCGCTGGGCGACTCGATCGCCATCAACGGCGCCTGCATGACCGTGGTCGAGAAGGACGAACGCGCCTTCGCGGTCGATGTCTCGCGCGAAAGCCTGAACCGCACCGCCGGCCTCGACCGGCCGGGCGAAGTCAACCTGGAAAAGGCGCTGACCCTGGCCGAACGCCTGGGCGGCCATCTGGTGTCCGGCCACGTCGACGGCCTGGGCGTCGTACACGCCTTCGAGCAGGTGGGCGAGTCGTACCGGCTGGTGGTCGATGCGCCGCAGGAGCTGGGCAAGTTCCTGGCCTACAAAGGCTCGGTGGTGGTCAACGGCGTATCGCTCACGGTCAACAGCGTCGAGGACGTCCCCGCCGCCGCGGACGGCGCCGCCTGCTGCCGCTTCGCGATCAACCTGATCCCGCACACCATCGCGGTGACGACGCTGAAGCACCTGCATGCCGGCGCCCGGGTGAATCTCGAGATCGACCTGATCGCGCGCTACGTCGAGCGCATGCTGAGCGCCGCCAGGGTCTGAGTAGCGCCGCGCTCACGCAAATGTATTGAGCGCATGGTCCGGAGCGCTCCGTCGTCCCGCCCGCCGGATGGCACCGGGCGCGCCATCGTGCCACCCGGCGCAGCGATGTGCCCGCTGCATCCGCATTTCGCGTAGACTGCCCGATGGCCGGCACGGCCCGTGCCGGCGCGCGCCCGTATTGATGCCCCGCGGCGGCGGTAGATCCGCCGCCGCTGGGGGGAGCGTCAATACGGGCGCGTACCGACGACATGATCAGGAGACGAGGACGATGTGGCAACGTGAAGGATTATTCGTGGCGCTGCTGGCCGCCGGGCTGGCTGGCGGCTTGCGCCCCGCGCAGGCGGCGGACATGCACGCTTACCGTGGACTGGCGATGAGCGCCGACGGCGAGCGCATCGCGGCGGTGGAAACCGTCGACGGCGCCAGGAGTAGCCCGCGCGTGGTGGTGCGGCGCAGCGCCGACGGCGCGGTCGCGGCCAGCTACGACAAGGCCGATTGCGGGCAATGCCGCTTCGACGCGCCGGCCTGGTCGCCCGACCAGCAGGCCCTGGCGATGATCGTCAGCGACCCCAAGGCCGGCAGCGCCAGCGTGCAGGTGCTGCGCGACGGCAGGATGAGGACGGTCGCGACGATCAAGGGCGTGGCCAGCACGGTGCGCTGGTCGCCGGACGGGCGCCAGATCGCCTTCCTGGCGACGGTCGAGGCCAAGAAGCTGACCGGCGCGGTGGAAGCGGGCGCGCGCCAGGTCGGCGAGATCGGCCTGGCGCAGGCGGAGGACGAGCAGCGCATCGCGCTGGTGCCGGCCGCCGGCGGCGAGGTGCGGCTGGTGTCGCCTGGTGACACCTTCGTCTACGAATACGACTGGACCCCGGACGGCAAGGGCTTCGTGGTCACCAGCGCCAAGGGCAACGGCGACAACAACTGGTGGGTGGCAACGCTCGGCCACGTCGACGCCGCCAGCGGCGCGCTGCGCGTGCTGGCCGCGCCGAAGATGCAGATGAACATGCCGCACGTGTCGCCGGACGGGCGCACGGTCGCCTTCATCGGCGGCCTGATGAGCGACTTCGGCTCGGTCGGCGGGGACGTGTTCACGGTGCCGTTCGCGGGCGGCGAGCCGGTCGACGCCACGCCGGGCTACAAGGGCAGTTTCAACGGCATCGCCTGGCGCGGCCAGGAACTGCTGGCCTCGGTGCAGGTGGGCGCCGACAGCGGCGTCGCCGCGATCGACCCGGCCGCGCGCAGCGTCAAGCTGCTGTGGCAGGCGCCGGTGTCGGCGGCGGGCGCGCGCGACGGCCGCTTCGTGTTCAGCGCCGACGGCAAGGTGGCGGCGTCGGTGCAGGAAGACTACGAGCACGGCGCGCGCATTGTCGCCGGCCGCCTGCCGCAGCTGGCGCCGATCACCCACGACAACGACGGCTTCGCGCCGCAGGTGAGGGCGCACAGCGTCGCCTGGACCAGCGAGGGCTTCGACGTGCAGGGCTGGCTGGTCGGGCCGCGCACGGTCGAGGCGGGCAAGAAGTATCCGATGATCGTGCAGGTGCACGGCGGTCCGGCGGCGGCGGTGACGCCGCGCTACGTGTCCGAGGGCGAGTCCGGCAACGTGCTGGTGCGCGAGATGGTGCGCAAGGGCTATTACGTGTTCTTCCCGAACCCGCGCGGCAGCTACGGCCAGGGCCTGGCCTTTTCCAGCGCCAACAAGCGCGATTTCGGCGGCGGCGACTGGCGCGACATCCTGGCCGGCGTCGACGCCGTGCTCCAGCAGGCGCCGGTGGACGGCGAACGCCTCGGCCTGATGGGCCACTCCTACGGCGGCTTCATGACCATGTGGGGCGTCACCCACAGCCGCCGCTTCAAGGCGGCGGTGGCCAGCGCCGGCGTGGCCAACTGGATCAGCTACTACGGCCAGAACGGCATCGACCAGTGGATGGTGCCGTTCTTCGGCGCCACCATGTACGACGACCCGGCGATCTACCGCGCCGCCTCGCCGATCGAGTCGATCAAGGCGGCGGTCACGCCGACGCTGGTGCTGGTCGGCGAGCGCGACGTCGAATGCCCGCCGGCGCAGTCGCTGGAATTCTGGCACGGCCTGAAGGCGCAGGGCGTGCCGACCGCGCTGGTGATCTACGCCGACGAGGGGCACGCGATCAGGAAGCCGGAGCACCAGCGCGACCAGCGCGAGCGCTCGCTGGGGTGGTTCGACAAATACCT
Source organism: Massilia forsythiae (assembly GCF_012849555.1). Lineage (NCBI taxonomy): Bacteria > Pseudomonadati > Pseudomonadota > Betaproteobacteria > Burkholderiales > Oxalobacteraceae > Massilia > Massilia forsythiae. Next base: position 54,341 of record NZ_CP051685.1, on the reverse strand, counting down.
GAAGTAATATGCTCGGTTGGCTGGGAAAACGGCTAATCCGTTCTCGGCAAATAGCGCGTCGTCCCCGCGCAGGCGGGGACCCATGCATAGGTTCAAAAACCGCTGCATTCGACTTGTCGCAGCGCCTTCGACAGCACGGCCTTGATGGCTCAGCATGGGTCCCCGCCTTCGCGGGGAGTCGTTTCAGGCAGTGCCTGGAACGACGGTTTTTAGGCCAGCAATACTAGCTTGGACAGTAGTGCGCCTGCGCGGGGACGTAGCGGTTGCGCACCTGCCGGTTTGCACACGCATCCTGCCCGCCCCGTCACTTCTCCGGATTCAGCACCACCTGCACGTAGTTTTCCATGTCCAGGTAGCGCCGCGCCGCCTCGCGTACGTCCTCCACGCGCAAGCGCCCGATCTCCTGCCCCACGTCCAGCAGCAGCGCCGGATCGGTCCCCTCGACCAGCGCGCCCTGCAGCATGCCCAGCCAGTAGCCGTTTTCCTGCAGCGACTTGCGGTAGTTCTGCTGCCAGTTGACCTTGACCTTATCCAGGTCGGCCTGCGCCGGTCCCTCGGTGCGCATGCGCTCGATCTCGGCAAAGGCGGCCTGCAGCAGCCGGTCGACGTTGCGCGGCCCGGTCGGCAGGGTGATGCCGACCGAGTAGTGCGGGTAGGGGATGCGCGTCATGCTGGCTTCCATGCCGCCGCCGTAGATCAGGCCGAGTCGTTCGCGCAGCACGTCGATGATGCGCAGGTTCATCACTTCGACCAGGGCCGCCAGGCGCAACTCCTCGCGCATGGCGTTGCCGCTGCCGTGGCCGGAAGCGGCGTCGCCGAACGTGGCCGGTCCGGTGAAGGTCAGGGACACCGTGCTCTTGTCCTCGCTGCCGCCCTTGACTTCGCGCTTGAACACGCCTTTCACTGGACGCAGGCCGGGGTCGCGGTAGGCGGCCGGCAAGGGCGGAGCCGGCAGGCTGCCCAGGTAGGTCGCCAGCAGCGGCTTGAGCGTGTCCGCGTCGAAGCTGCCGACCAGGATGAAGGTCAGGCCGCGCGCGCTGGAAAAGCGCTGGCGGTAGATGGCGATGGCGCGGTCCAGGTCGAGGCGGGCGATGTCTTCGGGGCGCGCCGCGCGCGGCGTGCGCGGGTCGCCGCCGTACAGGGTGTCGAGCAGGGCGTCGCCGAAGCGCGCGCCGGGTTGCGCCAGGCGGTTGCGCGCCAGTTCCATCTGCTTGCCGACGAAGGCGTGGTACAGGTCCTCGTCGCGGCGCACACCGGCGAACTTCAGCCAGACGATCTGCAGCATGGTCTCGACGTCGGCGGCGCCGGCGTTGCCGGCCACCATGTCGGTATTGCCGCCCAGGCCGACGCTCACGCCGGCGGCCGTGCCGGCCAGGACGCGGCGCAGGTCGGTCGGCGAAAAGTCCTTCAGGCCCATCGCGGCCACGATGTCGTCGGCGTAGCGTGCGTTGAACATGTCGGGCGCGTCGAACAGGCTCTGGCCGCCGAAGCGCACCGCGCTCATCAGCACCTGGTCGTTGCGGAAGTCGGTCGGCTTGAGGATGACCTTGACGCCGTTCGACAGCGTCAGGTGCGTCAGCCCGAGGCGTGCGTCGCGGCTTTCGGCAACGATGCGGCCGGGCGCCGGCGGCGCCGCCATCAGCGCCGCCGGCATCGCCTTGGTAGCCTGGGATGGCGCCTGTGCCGCGGCCGCGCGGGTCTCGGCCGCGCTCACCATGCCCAGCAATTGCTCGCTCGACGGCGGGGCCGGGGCGGGTGCCGGTGCGCCAGCCACTACGCCGCTTGCCGCGGCGGCAGGCTTGCCCGCAGCGCCGGCGGCCGCGGCGACTGGGCTCGTGATCGGGCTTGCAGTCGGGCCCGCAATCGGGCCCGTATAGACCACCAGCTTGCCGGCGCCGGGCGCGGGAATGGCGCGGCGCGCGTAGGCATTGATCTCGTCCAGGCCGATGCCCGGCACCAGTTCGGTCACGTAGCGGTACTCGGCGTCGATGCCGGGAATCGATTCGCCTTCCAGGAAATTGCGCATGTATTCGGCGGCATACACGGCGGAATCGGTCTTGTCGCGTTCACGGTAGGCGTTTTCGTAGGTGCGGAGCATCGATTTCTTGATGGGCGCCAGCTCGTCCTCGCTGAAGCCGAAACGGCGCGCGCGTTCGTTTTCGCGCACCAGCGCATCGATGGCGCCGGCGGCGCCGCCGCTGGCGAGCGCGGCGGCTGTATTCCAGGAGCGGTAGCGCGGTGTCAGGCGCCCGAAGCCGCTGCTGGCGCCGATGAACGGTGCAACCGGCTGCTGCGACAATTCCTGCAGGCGCTGGCCGAGCATGCCGCTGAACAGGATCTCGACCAGTTGCTCGCGGTAGCCGCCGACCGTGGCGCGCTCGCGCCAGGGCGTGACCGGGTAGCGCACCAGTACCGAGGCCGGGCCGGCTTCCCTGTCGGTGACGACCACCGCCTCGCTGCCGTCGCGCACGGGGATCGCGGCGTATGGACGCGGGCGCGCCGGGGATGGATTCTTGAGGTCGGAGAAATGACGCCGGACCAGGCTTTCCAGTTCGGCCGGGTCGACGTCGCCGATCGCGACCACCGCCATCAGGTCGGGCCGGTACCAGTCACGGTAGAAACGGCGCAGTGCGTCCGGCCGGAAGTCGCGCAAGGTGCTTTCCTGGCCGATCGGCAGGCGCTCGGCATAGCGCGACCCGTTGTAGATCTTCGGTAACAACACCTTTTGCATGCGGTCTGCCGCCCCCTTGCCGAGACGCAGTTCCTCGAGCACGATGCCGCGTTCCTTGTCGATGTCGGCCTCGTCCAGCGTCAAGCCCTGCGCCCAGTCCTGCAGCACCAGGAAGGCCCGGTCCAGGTCGTCCTTGCGCTCGGTCGGCACCGGCAGCACGTACACGGTTTCGTCGAACCCGGTATAGGCGTTCAGGTCGGCGCCCAGCTTGATGCCGATCGATTGCAGGTAGGACACCAGTTCGTGCTTCCTGAAATGGCGCGAGCCGTTGAAGGCCAGGTGCTCGACGACATGGGCCAGGCCGCGCTGGTCCTCGTCTTCCAGGATGGAACCGGCGCGCACCACCAGGCGCAGCTCCAGCCGGTTTTCCGGCTTGCGGTTACGCTGGATATAGTAGGTCAGGCCATTGTCGAGCTTGCCGACCTTGACCCGGGCGCTGGTGGGCAGGGGCGCATCGGGTTGCAGGGAAACGGGCGGCGGTTCGACGGCAACGGCATGCGCTGCACAGACGTACGAACACAAGCACAAATACAGGCGCGCGGCGCGGCCGAGACGGACGGCGATGCCAATGGTGCTGGCAGAGAAGAAAGGCATGCGACGCTGTCCTTTAAGCAATAAAGGACCATTCTACCTGTCCCGGCAGTATGCACGATTGCGATTCAGCAATGCGCAAACAGACAATGTATGCCTTTTTTGTTGTCGTTGTGCAACGAGGCAGAGGTACTGCCATGCTGCGTGGTCGTCTTGCCGGCCATGCGGCGGCAGGGAATAGCGGTCAAGGCAGGGCAAATCCTTTAAAATAGCGGATTTCCGCATCAGAGCGCGCTCCCAGCCGCTGCCCGTACGAGGAACCCGCATGCCCATCTCACCCACCCAGGACATCGTCGACGAATTGCGCGCAGGGCGCATGGTCATTCTGGTCGACGAAGAAGACCGCGAAAACGAGGGCGACCTGGTGCTCGCCGCCGATTTCGTCACGCCCGAGGCGATCAATTTCATGATCCGCCACGCGCGCGGCCTGGTATGCCTGACCCTGTCGGAAGAGATCTGCGACCGCCTCGAACTGCCGATGATGACGACCCGCAACGGCACCTCGTTCGGCACCAACTTCACGGTGTCGATCGAGGCCGCCGAAGGCGTCACCACCGGCATCTCGGCGGCCGACCGCGCGCGTACCATCGCCGCGGCGGTGGCCAGGGACGCCCGGCCGGAAGACCTGGTGCAGCCCGGCCACATTTTCCCGCTGCGCGCGGTCAAGGGCGGGGTGCTGATGCGCGCCGGCCATACCGAGGCCGGCTGCGACCTGACCGAGATGGCGGGCTTGAGTCCGGCCTCGGTGATCTGCGAGATCATCAAGGAAGACGGCACCATGGCGCGCCTGCCGGATCTGCTCGAATTCGGCGCCGAGCACGGCATCAAGATCGGCACCATCGCCGACCTGATCCATTACCGCAGCCAGACCGAGACCCTGGTCGAGCGCGTGGCCGAGCGTCCGCTGTCGACCGTGCACGGCGACTTCCGCCTGGTCGCCTTCCGCGACAAGCCGAGCGGCTCGGCGCACCTGGCGCTGGTGCATGGCGAACCGTCGGCGGATCGCGAGGCGCTGGTGCGCGTGCACCAGCCGGTGTCGATCGTCGACCTGCTGGAAAGCCGTTCGACCGCGCACTCGTGGACGATGGCGGCGGCGATGCAGGCGATCCAGGCAGCCGAGTCCGGCGTGCTGGTGCTGCTCGACTGCGGCGAGAGCGCCGACGCGCTGTTCGCGCAATTCCAGGACAAGCCGGCGGCGCGTCCCGCCGGGCGCGCCGCCAACCTCGACCTGCGCACCTACGGCATCGGCGCCCAGATCCTGAAGCAGGTGGGCGTGTGCAGGATGAAGCTGCTGGCCAATCCACGCAAGATGCCGTCGATGGCCGGCTTCGACCTCGAGGTCACCGGTCACGTGGCCAGTCCGGACGCATGAGATTCCACCGGCGCGCTGCCCAACGCGCGCTCATTCCACCATTCATTGACAGTAAAGAGAACGACAGCCATGACGGTACCAACTTTTGAAAGCAACATGACGGGCGAAGGCCTGCGCATCGGCATCGTGCAGGCGCGCTTCAACGCGGACGTCGGCGAAGGCCTGCTGTCGGCATGCTTGAGCGAACTGGCCCGCCTCGGCGTCGCCAACGAAGACATCCTGCACGTCACCGTGCCGGGCGCGCTGGAAGTGCCGCTGGCCCTGCAGAAGATGGCGGATACCCAGCAGTTCGACGCGCTGATCGCACTGGGCGCGGTGATCCGCGGCGAAACCTACCACTTCGAGCTGGTGTCGAACGAATCGGGCGCCGGCATCACGCGCGTCGGCCTGGACTACGGCATCCCGATCGCCAACGCCGTGCTGACCACCGAGAACGACGAGCAGGCCGCGGTGCGCTGCGCGGAAAAGGGCGCCGATGCGGCGCGCGTCGCGGTCGAGATGGCCAACCTGCTGCTGGCGCTGGAAGAACTGCAGGCCGAGGAAGAGTGAGCGTCGGCGCACGCTCACGCGTGAACACGAGCGCACGAACGCAAACGCAACAAGGTAAATATGACTGACAAGACCACGCACGCCAATCCGAACAAGAACCGCACCCCGCGCCACCGTGCGCGCGAGTTCGCCCTGCAGGGCCTGTACCAGTGGCTGCTGAACAATGAGCCGGCCTCGATGGTCGTCGCCAACATCAAGAGCGCCCACGGTTTCGACAAGGCCGACAACGAGTACTTCACCGAACTCCTGCACGGCACGATCGCCCAGTCGGTCGAACTGCGCGAAGTGGTGGCGCCGACCGTCGACCGCCCGATCGCCGAACTGTCGCCGATCGAGCACGCGGTGCTGCTGCTGGGCGCCTGGGAACTCAAGAACAAGATCGAGATCCCGTATCGCGTGGTGATCAACGAAGCGGTGGAGCTGGCCAAGTCCTTCGGCGGCATCGATGGCCACAAGTACGTGAACGGCGTGCTCGACCGCCTGGCCGGCAAGCTGCGTCCGGACGAAGCGGCGGCGGACGCGCGCCGCTGACCGGCGGAAGGCCGGCTTTATCGCCGTCCGTTTCCTGTATCGAAAGAGCCGTCCCGGGAATCCGGGACGGCTTTTTTGCTGTGTGCAACACGAGCAGGGTGATGAAACTCGTCCTTTGTTAAATTATTCGCAACTAACCGACATTTCACAACAAGGATACAGACAGGCGAATGCGCTGCGAGCGCCATTCGCCCCGGCATGCAAGGCGTGGCAGGGAAAGCGAGACGACGCAGTCGAAACGCGGCGTGCGGACAGGGGGAAGGAAAAAGGCAGCGCCGTCCGCACCGGATGGAAGCGATACGGCAAGCCCGGTGCGGCACGATGCGATCGTGCCGCACCCGTTTCCGCCGGGCGGACGGCGCTGCGAAGGAAAGCCACGGGCAATACACCACAATGGCTTTCGACCAGGTAAAACCTTACAGGCCGGCGACGGTCTCGCCGCCCTGGCTGGCGCCATGCGTGGTCTCGCCGTCGCCGCTGTCGGCACGCACCGGCGCCACCACCGACTTCTGCGCCAGCGTAGCCGACGAAGCCGCCGCCGCCGGGGTCGACGTGGTCGTGTAGATCGGCACGTCCTTGCCGATCGCGACCTGCTTCAGGCGGCGGTACTCGGCCAGCACCTTGGAGCCGTAGCCGGAATCGTCGTCCGGGCCGGCGCCGACATAGCTCTTCAGTCCGCCTTCGACCGAACCGGTGCGCTTCACATAATCCTTCAGGATCAGGGCGCCCACGCGGATGTTGGCAACCGGGTTCAGCGCGGCCTTGGCGCCGCCGACCTGGGCGAACTTGTCGCGATGCACCTTGGCCATCACCTGCATCAGGCCTTGTGCACCGACCGGGCTTTCCGCGAACGGATTCAAGCCCGACTCGATCGCCATCACTGCCAGGATCAGCAGCGGATCGAGCTTGATGTCGTGCGCCGTGCTGTAGGCGGTCGAGACCAGCATGTTGGCGGCGTCGCCGGCCACGCGGTAGCGGCGCGACAGCCAGTCCGTCACGTACTTCTGCTGGCGCGTCGCATGGCCGGGAGCCTGGTCGTCGCGGTTGACGGCAGTCACCGCCACGGCGCCAGCACCGTTGTCCGCCGAGGCAGGCCTGGCGGCCACGGCTGCCGGTGCGGCCACGATCCGGTGCGCCTGTGCGTCCGCCGCAAGCGGCGTCACGGCATGGCGCTGCGGATGGAGGAAATCCGACACTTGTCTGGCGACATCGGGGCGGCAGTACAGCAGGGCGAGCACGCCGACTGCGGAAAGACCGAATACGGTCAAGGTATGTTGCGCGGTGGTAAGGATACCGCGTGCCGTCTTGATCGCGGAACTAGACCACGTAACTGGCTGGCGAGCCATGTTTTGGACGAGCCTTGCGCTCGTGCCGATGAAGCGATGGATCATCGTTTCTCCTTTGTCGCGGACAAAGCGATATCTGCGCGGCGCGAAGCGCTGCGTCAAAAGATACCGTTGCCGTGCATCAGAAACCGTCTGTCGCCGCTCGCAGCGGTCGACCAACGCCGTCATTGCTTGCTAGAGCTGGGCCGCGCTGCGATGGAGGCGCCCAGTGGCTTGCAACTGTCTCGGGGTTCGGTTGGGCAGACGCCCAGGGAAAACACTCCTACAATGTCGTTGGGGCCCCGACCCCGTGAAAGAATGAGACCGGCTAGAATCACGTCCTGGACGGGCCTGCCTCACTTGATTACGGCGGATTGTAGAAGCTGGTTTATATCAAGTCAATACTAGCACTTTAGCGTTCTATAACTTTTAGATCTAAAGGAGGCATCGTAGCTCATCAATTCCTTGGCAAATCAACTACTTGCCTTAAGTTGTTGTCTAACCTCAAAAGATGTAAAAAAGAATTAAAAAGTGATGAACTATTCAGATTTACGTGATTTTATTGTCAATTTGCAAGAAATTGGCGAATTAAAACGGATTTCCTTGCCGGTCTCGCCCAATCTGGAAATGACCGAGGTGTGCGACCGCACCCTGCGCGCCGGCGGCCCGGCGCTGCTGTTCGAGAATCCGACCGGCCATACCATCCCGGTGCTGGGCAACCTGTTCGGCACGCCGCGCCGGGTGGCGCTGGGGATGGGCGCGGACGACGTGAGCGAATTGCGCCGCATCGGCCACGTGCTGGCACGCTTGAAAGAGCCGGAGCCGCCCAAGGGATTCAAGGACATCGTCGGCATGGGCTCGCTCGTCAAGGCGGTGTGGGACATGGCTCCCAAGGAAATCAAGGGCGCGCCGTGCCAGGAAATCGTCTGGGAAGGCAAGGATGTCGACCTGGGCCGGCTGCCGATCCAGCATTGCTGGCCGGGCGACGTCGCACCCCTGATCACCTGGGGGCTGGTGATCACCAAGGGGCCGCACAAGAAGCGCCAGAACCTGGGCATCTACCGCCAGCAGGTGCTGGGGCCGAACAAGGTGATCATGCGCTGGCTGGCGCACCGCGGCGGCGCGCTGGATTTCCGCGAGCACTGCATCGCCAATCCGGGGCAGCCGTATCCGGTCGCGGTGGCGCTCGGCGCCGATCCGGCCACCATCCTGGGGGCGGTGACGCCGGTGCCGGATACCTTGTCCGAATACCAGTTCGCCGGCCTGCTGCGCGGCCAGCGTACCGTGCTGACCAAGGCCATCGGCAGCGAACTGCGGGTGCCGGCCGGCGCCGAGATCGTACTCGAAGGGAATATCTATCCGGACGAAACGCATCCGTCCGGCTTCGAGCATGCGCTGGAAGGGCCGTACGGCGACCATACCGGCTACTACAACGAGCAGGACTGGTTCCCGGTATTCACCATCGACCGCATCACCATGCGGCGCGACCCGATCTACCACTCGACCTATACCGGCAAGCCGCCGGACGAGCCGGCCGTGCTGGGCGTGGCGCTGAACGAAGTCTTCATTCCGCTGCTGCAGAAGCAGTTTACGGAAATCACCGACTTCTACCTGCCGCCGGAAGGTTGCAGCTACCGCATGGCCGTGGTGCAGATGAAGAAGCAGTACGCCGGCCATGCCAAGCGCGTGATGTTCGGGGTGTGGAGCTTCCTGCGGCAGTTCATGTACACCAAGTTCATCGTGGTGGTGGACGAGGACGTCGACGTGCGCGACTGGAAGGAAGTGATCTGGGCCATCACCACGCGCGTCGATCCGACCCGCGATACGGTGTTAGTGGACAATACGCCGATCGACTACCTCGATTTCGCCTCGCCGGTCAGCGGCCTCGGCAGCAAGATGGGCATCGACGCCACCAACAAGTGGCCGGGCGAGACCGACCGCGAGTGGGGCGTGCCGATCGCCATGACGCCGGAAGTCAAGGCGCGTGTCGACGGGATCTGGCAGCAGCTGGGCCTGTAGCTTGCCTACGATACCTATCTATATAGTATGCAGGTAGGGTGGACGGGGGCGCCTAGCTGGCTCTGCCGTCCACGCGGTGATCGTCAGCTGCAGGATCACCCGGCGACATGGCGCAACCGATATCGATCGACGCATGGACGGCAAACCCGCCTCGCCGGCCATGTCCACCCTGCACGATCGTCGGCATTTAGAACCTATCTCAGTAGTCCGGAGTCGCTACTGGCGCGCCTGCCAAACAGGTGCTGCGCTGCTCGTCCTTGCATGGCTCGCCATGCGGCGTCCTCACGCCTTGCCCCTGCTTGCCATGCATCGCCATTAGCTTTCCCCTGCCTACTGAGATAGGTTCTTAGCGGTTGCCGGTTTGCCTGGCGCCGCCCGGTCGGTTATAATGTGCGCTGGCGGGCCCCTGCGCATTGCGGCATGGTTTACCTGGTCAGGTCGGGAACGAAGCAGCCAAAGCCGTTCACCGCAAGTGCCGCAGATCAGGCTCGCCTACTTTCCCTCTCTCCGCTCGAACTCCCTTCCGCATTTGTCTTTCGGGATGCATATCCGGTGAATTCGTCTCGTCCGCTCGTTCGATACAGTTTTTTTTCCACGGTTCGTGCACCAGTCGCACCGCCTATTTGAAACGATCGGCATGTCGACGCCGTACGCACAGCGCATGTTTGCCGCAAATTCGTCAAATTTTGGCTAAAGATTCTGGAACAAAAGTTTCTTTTAGTAAAAAAATCTGGTTTCTCGTTATCTGATACAGTGTTGTAATGACAGGGAATTGACGAAATTCCCGATTCGACTGCAATCAGACCGACGAGCGCCCCGTGTCCAATCCCGCCATCCGCCACATTCTCGAGCTGCACCACCGCAGCGCCGACCGCCTCATGATCTGGATCCTGTGGGGATTGTGGCTGGTGTCGCTGGGCCTGGCGCCCTTGTACGATACCTGGCAGTGGGCTTTCATGGTCGGCCTGCCGGCGGCGGCGCTGCCGAGCGCGCTGTTGCTGTGCGGCGGCGCCGGCCGGCCGGCGCGCGTGCTGGTCGGCGTGGCCTTCATGGTGTTTTCTGCCTTGCACATCCACCAGGCAGCCGGCCGCACCGAAGCCCATTTCGGTATCTTCGTGCTGCTGGCCTTCCTGCTGTGCTACCGCGACCTTATGGTGATCGGCACCGCGGCCGCCGTCGTGGCCCTGCACCATCTCGCCTTCAACCGCCTGCAGGAGTTGGGATTTCCCACCTGGTGCCTGTCGCGGCCCGGCATCGGCATCGTGCTGGTGCATGCCGCCTACGTGGTGGTCGAGACCGCGGTGCTGTGCTACCTGGCGCGCATGCTGGCGCGCCAGGCCTTGCAGGCCGCTGAATTGCAGGTGGCGGTGCAGGCCATGACCGCGCAGCCGGACGCCATCGATCTGCGTCCCGGCGCCTTTCCGGCCAGCAGCCGCAGCGCCCGCAGCCTGGATGCGGTCATGCGCACGCTGCAGCGGACCCTGGCCAGCGTGCAGGACAACGTCGGCCTGACCGAGGCCGCCTCGGGGCGCATCGTGCACGACAATGCCGCGCTGGCGCGCCATGCCGAACTGCAGGGCGCATCGATCCGCGCCACGCTGGAGACGATGTCGGCGCTGACCGCCAACGTCCGCCGCAATGCCGAGCATGCGCAGCGCGCCGACGGGCTGGCCGGCGCCGCGGCCGGGGTGGCGGTGCGCGGCGGCGCCGCGGTGGGGCGGGTGGTCGACACCATGCAGGCCATCGATGCGTCGTCGCGCAGGATCGTCGACATCATCGGTGTCATCGACGGCATTGCGTTCCAGACCAATCTGCTGGCGCTGAATGCCGCGGTGGAGGCGGCCCGCGCCGGCGAGCAGGGGCGCGGCTTCGGCGTGGTGGCGGGCGAAGTCCGCAGCCTGGCCCAGCGCGCCGCTGCGGCGGCGGCCGAGATCAAGGCGCTGATCGGCGAATCGGTGGCGCAGGTGACGGCGGGCAGCAGCCTGGTGCGCGATGCCGGCGCCACGATGGACGAGGTGGTGGCCAGCGTGCGCCGCGTATCGAGCGTGATCGCCGAGATCAGCGCCGCCAGCGCCGAGCAGGCGCGCGAGGTGGCCGAGATCGGCGGCGCCATCTCGGCGATGGACGATGCGACACGGCAAAGCAGTGCGCGCGTCGACGATGCCGCCGAAGCGGCTGTTGCGCTGCAGGCACACGCGGCCGAGCTGGCGCGGGCGGTGCGCGTGTTCCTGGTCGCACCCGCTGCCGCCGTCACCGGCGCCGCTGGCGTGGTACCGGTCCCGGCCCTGACCGACGCCCCCTGGCTGGATGGCGGCGTCGCTGCTCCCGGACTTTCCTGATTGAAACCAGGCGCATCCGGGCGCCACGCCCGAGTGTTCGCGGACAGTCAACTGCGGTAAAATCGAGGGCATGTCCTATCAAGTCCTCGCCCGCAAATACCGTCCCCGCAATTTCGACACGCTGGTCGGCCAGGAGCACGTGGTCCGTGCCCTGACCCATGCGCTGCGCACCGGACGCCTGCACCACGCCTACCTGTTCACCGGCACGCGCGGGGTGGGCAAGACCACGCTGTCGCGCATCCTGGCCAAGTCGCTCAACTGCGTCGGGCCGGACGGCAACGGCAACATCACGGCCGAGCCCTGCGGCCAGTGCGAGCCGTGCCGCGCGATCGATGCCGGCCGTTTCGTCGACTACGTCGAGATGGACGCCGCTTCCAACCGCGGCGTGGACGAGATGGCCCAGCTGCTGGAACAGGCGGTGTACGCACCCAGCAACGCGCGCTTCAAGGTCTACATGATCGACGAGGTGCACATGCTGACCAACCACGCCTTCAACGCCATGCTGAAGACGCTGGAAGAGCCGCCCGAGCACGTGAAATTCATCCTGGCGACCACCGATCCGCAAAAGATCCCGGTGACGGTGTTGTCGCGTTGCCTGCAGTTCAACCTCAAGCAGATGCCGCCCGGCCACATCGTCGGCCACCTGGAAAACATCCTGGGCCAGGAAGACGTCGGCTTCGAGCAGCCGGCGCTGCGCCTGCTGGCCCAGGGCGCGCACGGTTCGATGCGCGACGCGCTGTCGCTGACCGACCAGGCCATCGCTTACGCCGCCGGCGCGGTCACGCTGGAAGCGGTGCAGGGCATGCTGGGCGCGCTCGACCAATCCTACCTGGTGCGCCTGCTGGACGCGCTGGCGCGCCAGGACGGCGCCGACCTGATGGCGGTGGCCGACGAGATGGCCAGCCGCAGCCTGTCCTACAACGGCGCGCTGCAGGACCTGGGCACGCTGCTGCACCGCATCGCGCTGGCGCAGACGGTGCCGGCGGCGCTGCCGGACAACTTGCCGGAACTGGCCGACATCCAGCGCCTGGCAACCGAGTTCGACCCGCAGGAAGTGCAGCTGTATTACCAGATCGCCGTGCACGGCCGCAACGAGATCGGCCTGGCGCCGGACGAGTACGCCGGCTTCACCATGACGCTGCTGCGCATGCTGGCGTTCCGCCCGGGGCAGGGCGGGTCCGAGCAGGTGGCGGCCCCGGCGCCGGCGGCGCTTGCGCGTCCGTTGCCGGCCGGCGGCGGGGCGCCGGCCGGGCGCGCTGCGGCAGCCGCTGCGGCTGCGGGCACAACGGCGGCGGGCACAACGGCGCCGCCGGCCGCGCCGGGCCGTCCGGCTGCTACGCAGTCGTTGCCGGCGCAGGCGGCCGTGCCGCCGGCGCCGCCGTCCCCACCGGCCGCTGCCGCACCTTCGCTGGCCCAGCAGGGCGCAGCTGCGGCGCCGGCCATGACCTCGGCGCGCGCCGCCATCAATGCCGCGCTGGAAGCGGCGCGCGCGGCGTCGCGCAATCCGGGCGGCGCGCGCCGTGCGGCGCCGGCGGCGGCCGACAGTCCGCCGGCGGGTGCACAGGCGCCGTCGCAGCCGTCCGCAGCGGCACCGGCCGTACCGTCCGCGCCATCCGCACCTTCGGCGCCGTGGGACAATGGCCCGGGCGGCGCCGGCCGGCCGGCCGTGGCGCAGGGCGCCGCCGCTGCGGCCAACGGCCAGCGCGACGGCGGCATGCGTCCGCAAGCGCAGCCGCAGGCGGCAAGCCGGGCGCCGGTGCAGGGCCAGCAGCGCGGCCAGGCCCAGTACCAGCAACAGCCACAGCCACAGGCGCGCTCTCAGGATACGCAGGACTACGGCCAGGCGCTGGCCGACGACGAGCCGCCGGCCTGGGTGATGGAGTTTTCCGAAGACACGGCGGTGGCGCTGGACGCGCCCGCCGTGCAGGCCGCGCCATCCGCCGCGCCGGTGCGCGCCGCCGAAGCGGCCAGGGCGGCGCAGCAGGCGCCGTATGCCTACGTGATCGTGCCGGTGGCGGCGATCGGCTGGGACGGCAACTGGCCGGCGCTGGCCGCCACCCTGGCGCTGCGCGGCGTGTCGCAGCAGCTGGCGCTGCAGACCGAACTGGTCGAATGCGTGGCCGACGCCGGCGCCGCCACCTTCCGACTGCGCGTGCCGGTCGACACCCTGCGCGCCAGCGGCAACAGCGAAAAACTGTGCGCCGTCCTGCAGGAGCGCTTCCCGGCGGTGCGCGTGAACGTCGACACCGAGATCGGCCCGGTGTGGTACACCGCCGGCGCCGAAGCCAAGGCGCGCCGCGAACGCCTGCAGCGCGAAGCCGAGGACACGGTCGAGCGCGATCCGTTCGTGCAGGACATGGCACGCACCTTCGACGCGTTCGTGGTGCCCGGTTCGGTGCGCCCGATTGCATCCTGAGCGCGCGATCGAAACGGCCGGGCCTGTCCCGGCAGCGCCATGCGCCTGGACGGCTGCGCATGGATTGACGTACCATCCGACTTTTTTTGGGAGAACCACCATGATGAAGAACCAGCTCGCAGGCATGATGAAGCAGGTGCAGTCCATGCAGGACAACATGAAGAAGGCGCAGGAAGAGCTGGCCCTGGTCGAAGTCGAAGGCCAGTCGGGCGCCGGCCTGGTCAAGGTCGTGATGACCTGCAAGAACGACGTCAAGCGCGTCACCATCGACCCGTCGCTGCTGGGCGACGACCGCGACATGCTGGAAGACCTGGTCGCCGCTGCCTTCAACGACGCCATGCGCAAGGCCGAGACCACGACCCAGGAAAAGATGAGCGGCCTGACCGCCGGCCTGCCGATCCCGCCGGGCTTCAAGATGCCGTTCTGACGGCCGGGAATCCGCATGTCCAGATCGCTCGACTTCCTGACCGAGGCCCTGCGCCGCCTGCCGGGCGTCGGTCCGAAGTCGGCGCAGCGCATGGCTTTTCACTTGTTGCAGCACGACCGCGAGGGCGCGGCCATGCTGTCGCGCGCGCTGTACCAGGCGGTCGATGCGGTGCATCACTGCGCCATGTGCAATACCTTTTCCGAGACCGAGGTGTGCGAGCTGTGCTCGGACACGGCGCGCGACCGCGCCCTGCTGTGCGTGGTCGAGACCCCGGCCGACCAGGTCATGATCGAGCAGACCCTGACGTATAAAGGCCTGTATTTCGTGCTGATGGGACGCCTGTCGCCGCTGGACGGTATCGGTCCCAAGGACCTGCACCTGGAAAAGCTGGTGGGGCGCGCCACCGATGGCCTGGTCGATGAAGTGGTGCTGGCCACCAATTTCACCAACGAAGGCGAAGCCACTGCCCACTACGTCAGCGAAATGCTCAAGGCGCGCGGGCTGAAGGTGAGCCGGCTGGCGCGCGGCGTGCCGGTGGGCGGCGAACTCGAATACGTGGATGCGGGCACCATCGCGCGCGCCATGCTCGACCGTCGGGACGCCTGAGCGCCCGGCAACGCCTTCATGGCGCTCCAGTAGTGGCTGATGGATACGGTTGACGGTACGCAAACTGCATACCGCTTCCACTGCTATCGTGGGTCCGACCTCCACCGGACCCCAGCATGCACCTTGTCGACATCACGATGTTCTACGCTGCCGAAGGCGGCGGCGTCAGCACCTACCTGAATGCCAAGGCCGCCTGGCTGGCGCGGCGGCGCCACGCGCACGGCGCGGCATTCCGGCACACGATCATGAGTCCCAACGTGGAAACCTGCGGCTACACCGTGCCGGCGCTGGTGCGCATCCCGGCCGCCGGGCTGCCCGGCTTCCACGGCTACCGCATGCCGCTGACGGTGGGCGCGCCGGCGCGCCTGCTGGCCGCCGCCCGCCCCGACCTGGTGGAGGCGGGCGACGCCGGCCACTGCGCCTGGGCTGCGCTGCGGCTGCGCCGCCGCCACGACATCCCGGCGGTGGCGTTCTACCACTCCGACCTGCCGCGCCTGGTGCAGCCGCGCCTCGGCGACTGGATCGCGCGCGGCGCCTGCCGCTACCTGGCCAACTTGTACCGCCAGTTCGACCTGGTGCTGGCGCCCAGCCGCGTCATGGTGCAGCAGCTGGAGGCGATCGGCGTGCATGGCGCAGTGCACCAGCCGCTCGGCATCGACAGCGGCGTATTCCACCCGCGCCGGCGCGACGCCGCGCTGCGTCGGCGACTCGGCCTGCGCGACGGCACGCGCCTGCTGGTCTACGCCGGCCGCGTGACGCCGGAAAAAAAGCTCGGGGTGCTGGCCGAGGCGGTGCGCAAGCTGGGCGGACGCTATCACCTGCTGCTGGTCGGCGCAGGGGGCGCCGCCGGTTCGGCCCTGCCGGCGGGATCCAACATCTCCCGACTGCCGTTTGAGCGCGACCAGCGCCGCCTGGCGGCCCTGCTGGCCGGCTGCGACGTGCTGGTGCATCCGGGCGATTGCGAGACCTTCGGCCTGATCGTGCTGGAAGCCATGGCCTGCGGCCTGCCGGTGGTGGCCGCCAACGGCGGCGGCGTGGCCGAGCTGGTGGACGGCGACACCGGTATCCTGGCCGAGCCGAACAGCCCGGACAGCCTGGCCGGCGCGATCGAGGCGGTCTACGCGCGCGACTTGGGCCGGATCGGCCTGGCGGCGCGGCGCAAAGCGGTCGAGCACTACGACTGGGAACGCATCCTGCCGCAAGTGCTGGGCCGCTATGCCGGCCTGCTGGCGGGATACCGGCACGCCTTGCCGCCGCCGGAGCGCGTCTGTGTCACGGACTGAGAACGCGGATGGCGTGCGCGTGGCGTCGCCGGTTCCCGCGCCGCGCTGGCTGTGCGTGTCGATCCACGACGTGGCGCCGGCCACCTGGGACGAGTGCATGCGGCTGGCGCAAGCGCTGCGCGCCGTGGCCGACATCCCGCTGACCTGGCTGGTGGTGCCGCATTATCACTTGCGGCCCGAACGGTCCCCCGTCATGGAAGCCGGGTTGGATGCGGCGCTCGGGCGCGGCGACGAATTGTGCCTGCACGGGTTCAGCCATCTGGACGGCGCCGGCAATGGCGCCGGCATGGGCAGCGGCGACCGCGTGCGCGGCATGCGCGCCGTCGGCGATTACCTGCTGCGCAACGTGTACACGCGCCGCGAAGGCGAGTTCGCGGCGCTGGACGAGGCCGAGGCGCGGCGCCGCATCGAACTCGGCCGGGCCTGGTTCGCCGCACGCGGCTGGACGCCCGCCGGCTTCGTGCCGCCGGCCTGGCTGCTGGGGCAGGGTGCCTGGCGCGCGCTGCGCGGGTCCGGCTTCGCCTACGTCACCACCTTCGCGCATTTCCATTGCCTGCGGAGTACCGGGGGCAGGCCGGCGCCGCCAGAGCCGCTGTGGTCGCCTTCGCTGGTGTATGCGGCGCGCAACCGCGGCGGCCGGCTGCTGTCGCCGCGCGTCGCCGACGCCACCGCGGCCCTGCTGGCGCACAGGCCGCTGGTGCGTTTCAGCCTGCATCCGCCGGACGTGCGCCATCCGGCGCTGGTACGGCACATGCAGCGCCTGCTGGCTCGGCTGCTGGCGCGGCGCGAGGCGATGACCAAGGCCGAATGCGCGCGCCGGCTGGATGCGTGCCGGGCTGGCATGTGATGCGCTCCACCAGCGCGCTGCCGTCGATGCCGATCGTAACGCCAACGCCA
Organism: Massilia forsythiae; assembly: GCF_012849555.1. Lineage (NCBI taxonomy): Bacteria > Pseudomonadati > Pseudomonadota > Betaproteobacteria > Burkholderiales > Oxalobacteraceae > Massilia > Massilia forsythiae. Next base: position 37,255 of record NZ_CP051685.1, on the reverse strand, counting down.
CCAACGCCACCAACGCCGCTAACGCCGCCAACCCCGCCAATATCGCCAATATCGCCAATGCCGCCAATGCCGCCGTGGGTGTACGGTACACGCCGCGGCGCCATTTCCTACCAGCGGCCCCACCAGCCGCCATGCCAGGGTTCCGGCCCCCAGGCCGAGTAATAGCCCGGGTAGGCGCCGTAGCGCGGCAGCTCATCCCGCGTGCTGAGCTGGATGATGCAGTGGCGCCATGGATCGGAGCCGGCGGTATAGCCGAGACGGCTGCACGCGGGGCCATACACCACCATCATCTGCTCGACCTCGGCCTGCTTGCGCGCGGCGCGCTCCTGCGGTGTGCTGCAGCCGGACAGCAGCACCAGCGATAACAGCAACATCAGCGATAGCACTGAACGCATGGCAAGCTCCCGGCAATTGACAGGCAGGCGCACTGCACCAGCGCAAACGCACGGCACCGACGCCCGGCGCCGACGCCCGGTGCCTATGCGCCACGCGAATGCCCGGCGCCTATGCGACCCTGTCCCAGCATAAGACAGGGTGACGAGTGTTCCTCAACGTCCCTCAAACGAGCCGGCGGAACCAAATCGTGTGCCACCTGTCGTGGTAGTCGCCCGCACATGGTTTTTCTGGCAATATGCGCATCTTTCGGCGTGGGAGAAGCACATGCGAAGTGGACGCAAGCGTGGTTGGACGGTCTGGGCACGGCGCCTGCCGGCATTGCTGATCGGCCTGGCGGCGCTGGCGCTGCTGGGCGGCTGGCTGACCCTGCGCGCCAGCCTTCCCGTGCTGGAAGGCCGGCGCCATTCGCCGCTGCTGGCGGCGTCGGTGACGGTGGCGCGCGACGCGGATGGGGTGCCCGCCATCAGCGGCGCCAACCGCCTCGACCTGGCTTATGCCACCGGTTTCGTGCACGGGCAGGAACGCTTCTTCCAGATGGACCTGCTGCGCCGCAGCGCCGCCGGCGAGCTGGCCGAGCTGTTCGGGCCGAAGGCGCTGCCGCTCGACCGCGCGCACCGTCTGCATCGTTTTCGCGCCCGCGCCCAGGTTGCGCTGCAGCGATTGAGCCCGCAAGAGCGCGGCTTCATCGAGCGCTATGTCGCCGGCGTCAACGATGGCCTCGACGCGCTCGGTGCGCGCCCGTTCGAATACCTGCTGAGCGGCGCCGCGCCGCGCCGCTGGAGCGCGGCCGACTCGCTGCTGGTGATCTGGGCGATGTATTTCGATTTACAGGGTAACCAGGAACCGCGCGAACTGGCACGCGGCTGGCTGATGGACAAGCTCGACGCCGACCAGCGCGCCTTCCTGTTGCCGTCATCGAGCCGCTGGGACGCGCCGCTGGATGCACCGGGCATCGCGCAGGCGCCGGCGCCGATCCCCGCGTCCGCGCCGGCCTGGTGGACCGGGGGCGCGGCGGCGCCGGCGCGCCAGGTGGCCGGCATCGGCTTCACCGACGCGGTCGGCAGCAACAATTACGCGCTGGCCGGCACCCGCACCGCCAGCGGCGCGGCGATCGTCTCCGACGACATGCACCTCGGCCTGCAATTGCCGAACATCTGGTACCGGCTGGCGCTGCATTATCCGGACGCGCAGGGCCGGCAACGGCGCGTGGTCGGCGTCACCCTGCCGGGCGCGCCGCCCACCGTCATCGTCGGCAGCAACGGCGACCTGGCCTGGGCCTTCACCAACAGCTACGCCGACACGCTCGACCTGGTCCGTCTGCAGGAAGACCCCGCGCATCCGGGCCAGGTGCGCACACCCAGCGGCTGGGAGACGCCGGCGGAGCACGCGGAAACCATCCTGGTCAAGGGCCAGCCGGCGCAGCGCCTGCTGGTGCGCGAGACCAGCCTGGGACCGATCCGCGACGCCGGCGGCGCACGCTACGCGGTGCACTGGGTCGCGCACGATCCCGCCGCGGTCAACCTGCACCACCTGCGCCTGGAGCGCGCCGCCACGCTCGAGGAGGGCCTGGCGGCGGCCGCCGACGACGGCATTCCGGCCCAGAACATCGTGCTGGGCGACACCCGCGGCAACATCGGCTGGACCGTCGCCGGCGCGCTGCCGGACCGCGCCGCCCTGCGCGGCCAGGACAGCGGCGCCGTGTCGTTTCCGCTGGCGTACGATGGCGGCGCGCCGACCTGGAACGGATTGCTGGCGCCCGCCGCGCATCCGCACTTGATCAATCCGCCCGGCGGCCAGCTGGTGACCGCCAACAGCCGCCAGCTGGCCGGGGCCGGCGCCGAACTGCTGGGCGACGCCGGCTTCGACCTCGGCGCCCGCGCGCGCCAGCTGGGCGAGCGGGTGCGCAGCCTGGGTGCCAGGGCCGACGTGGCCGCGGCCTTCCGCGCCTGCCTCGACGACCGCGCCCTGTACGTGGACGGCTGGCGCACGCGCGCGCTCGGCGTGCTCGACGAGGCCGCGCTGGCGGGCCACCCGCAGCGCGCCGCATTCCGGCGCCTGCTGCTGGCCGGCTGGGATGGCCACGCCAGCGTGGGTTCGGTCGGCTACCGCCTGGCGCAGCAATGGCGCTGGTCGCTGCACGATGTGCTGTTCGCCGGCGCCAACGCGCAGATGGGCGCGCTCGATCCCAAGGCGAGCATGCTGGCCGCGACCTCGCGCTGGGGTGACGTGGTCGAGCGCCTGCTGGATGCGCGTCCGCCGGCCTGGCTGCCGCGCGGCTACCGCGACTGGCGCGCCGTCGAGCTGGCGGCGATCGACCGCACCATCGCCGAGCTGACGGCCGACGGCACGCCGCTGGCGCAGGCCACCTGGGGACGGCGCAACACGGCGGCGATCGCGCACCCGTTCACGATGGCGTTGCCGTTCCTGACGCGCTGGCTGGGCGCGCCGCCGGACCAGTTGCCGGGCGACGCCAACATGCCGCGCGTGGCCGGACCGAAGTTCGGTCAGTCGGAACGGATGACGGTGTCGCCGGGACGCGAGGAAGAGGGCCTGTTCGACATGCCGGGCGGGCAGAGCGGGCATCCGCTGTCGCCGTTCTTCCTGCGCGGCCACGAGGCGTGGGTGAAGGGGGAAGCCAGGCCGCTGTTGCCGGGGGCGGCGCAATACACGCTGGTATTCACCAAGTAGAAGCTGCGTCAGCTCGAACGACTGTGCTTGTTCGATGCAATTGCAGGCACCAACGTTGTTCCATGCACGGCCTTATGAACGTCGTCCCCGGCCTTGGCGGCCCCCTTGGCGGGGACCCATGCTGAGTTTTAAGCATTGCGAATGCTAGCGACTTCGTTCAGCTACGTATGGGTCCCCGCCAAGGGGGCCGCCAAGGCCGGGGACGACGTTATGCGCGCACCACGAGCTTTGCGCACCCAGCCATCACTTGGCCGACAACGGCAACCAGATCTTCGGCGTCGCCTGCAGCATCCCGGTCACCGAATCCGCCGGCGCCGGCCGCCCCAGGTAAAAGCCCTGGACCAGGTCGCAGCCGTATTCTTCCAGCATGACGAGCTGCTCGCCGGTCTCCACGCCCTCGGCCACCACCACCATCTTCAGGCCGTGCGCCATGGCGATGATGGCGCGCGTGATGGCGGCGTTCTCGGAATCCTGCGGCAGGCCGCTGATGAAGCTGCGGTCGATCTTCAGCGCACGCACGTCGAAGCGTTTCAGGTAGTTCATCGACGAATAGCCGGTGCCGAAGTCGTCGATCGACAGGTACACGCCGATGCCGCGCAGCTGCTCCAGCGTGGCCAGGGTCGCCTTGGCGTCGTCCATCAGCGTGCCTTCGGTCAGCTCGAGTTCGAGCAGGCGCGGATCGAGGCCGGTGTCGTGCAGGGCAGAGAGCACGATCTGGCTCAGGTTCTCGTCCTTGAACTGCTTGGCCGACAGGTTCACCGCCACCCGCAGCGGACGCCGGCCCGGGCGCTGCCAGATGCGCGCCTGGTTGCAGGCCGTGCGCAGCACCCATTCGCCGATCGGCACGATCAGGCCGGTCTCTTCGGCCAGCGGGATGAACTCGGTCGGCGAGACCACGCCGCGCTCGGCGTGGCGCCAGCGGATCAGCGCCTCGACGCCGACGATCTCGTTCGAGCGCACGTCCAGCTGCGGCTGGTACAGCAGGTACAGCTCGTCGTTCTGCAGCGCCTTGCGCAGGCCGACTTCCAGCTTCACGTGGCTCATGATCTGCATCGTCAGCGACGACGAATACAGCTTGGCGTTGTTCTTGCCGCAGTTCTTGGCGTGGTACATCGCGGTGTCGGCGAACTTCAGCAGCGAGTTGCAATCGTCGCCGTCTTCCGGGAACAGCGAAATGCCGATGCTGGCGGTCACAAAAATCTCGTTGCCCTCGATGAGGAAAGGCCGGCGCATCGCATCTTTTACGCGGTGGGCGACGTTGAGCGCATATTCGACGCGATCCAGGTCGGGGATCAGGATCGTGAATTCGTCGCCGCCCAGGCGCGCCAGGTTGGTGCCCTGGCGCGCCTCCAGGCTGGACTCCGATCCTTTGCGCGCGCCGGTGTCGACCCGCAGGCCGGTATCCACGCGCGATAGCATGTCGCTCGGCCGGATGGTCTCGCGCAGGCGCTCCGACACCAGCTGCAGCAGCTGGTCGCCGACGTTGTGGCCGAGCGTGTCGTTGATGCGCTTGAACGCGTCCAGGTCCATGAACAGCACCGCGAACTTGCGGTTGCCGACCTTCGAGCGCTGCAGCTCGCGTTCCAGCATCTCCAGGAAAGCCTGGCGGTTGGGGATGCCGGTCAGGCTGTCGCAATAGGCCAGGCGCCGGATCTGCTCTTCCGCGCGCTTGCGCTCGCTGATGTCGCGCACCAGTCCCAGCACCTCCGAAGGTCCGGTGGCCACCAGGCGCGCCTCGAAGTGCTGCGGCTCGCCGAAGCGCACCAGTTCGTACTCGACCGAGCGCACCTGCTGCACCTCGAGCGCCATCTCGACCTGTTCCAGCATGCGCTCGGCGATCTCGTCCGGCAGCACGTCGGCGATGTGCTTGCCGACGCAATCGGCGGCCGGGAAGGTGTCGCGCAGGCCGTGGCCGCCACGGCCGGGATGGTCGCGGCCGGGTTCGTAGTCGAGGTAGATGCCCTCGCGCGACATGCGGAAGAAGCTGTCGGGAATGGCCGCCAGCACGGCGCGGTTCTGGGCGTCGGCGATGCGCAGGCGCACGATGGCGTCGCTGGCGCGCAGCACGTACAGCACGCGGTGGCCCAGGATCGGCCAGTTGATCGGCTTCGAGACGAAGTCGGTGGCGCCGGCCTCGTAGGCGTTGGTGACCGCTTCCAGGTCGTCGCCGCCGGTGACCATCACGATCGGGACGGTGGTGCCGTTGGCGGCGTCGCGGATCGCGCGGCAGGCGGCGAAGCCGTCCATGTTGGGCATCTCGATGTCCATCAGGATCAGGTCCGGCGAGTGCTCGCGCGCCATGCGCACGGCCTGCACGCCGTCCTCGGCCTCGATGCCGGCCAGGCCGACGCCGTCGAGCATCTCCAGCATCAACAGCCGCATCACCGGATCGTCGTCGGCGACCAGCACGACTGCGGGCTGGTTGGCGCGCTTGGTGGAATAGGGGGCTGGCATGTCAGGTTTCCTTCTCGAGGATGGCGGTGAGCGAATGGCGGACCGACTGGAATTCGTGCTCCATGTCGGTCAGGATCGCGTCGGCGCCTTCGGTGGTGTCGGTGCGGCCGAGGTGTTCCAGGTCCTTGCACAGCGCCGCCAGGACGTCGGCGCCGACGTTTGCGCTGGCCGATTTCAGCGTGTGCGCGATGCGCCGCACGTTGCCGGTGTCGAGGCCGTCGATGGCGCGGCGCAGGGTGCGCAGCTGCTGCGGGGTGTCGTCGACGTACACCGACACCACCTTCTGCACCAGCGCGTCGCCGCGTTCGCGCGACAGCATGCGGATCTTTTCCAGCGCGCCGCGGTTGATGACGTCGCGCTGGATCACCTCGACCGACTCGGGCGGCAGGCGCGGCGGGGCGTCGTCGTGGTGCACGCTGCCGGCCAGCGGCAGCGCCATCCAGCGCCCCAGCACGGCCGCCAGTTCTTGCTGGGTGAAGGGCTTGGACAGGTAGTCGTCCATGCCGGCGGCGAGGCAGGCCTCGCGGTCACCCTGCAAGGCGTTGGCGGTGATGGCGATGATCGGCAAGATCCGGCCGTGCCCGGCTTCGCGCTCGTCGCGGCGGATGGTGGCGGTGGCGGCGAAGCCGTCCATCACCGGCATCTGGCAATCCATCAGCACGGCGTCGTAGTGATCGTCGGGCGTGTCGCGCAGCGCCTGCAGCGCCTGCTCGCCGTTGTGCACGGCGTCCACGCGCAGGTCGAGGCTTTCCAGCATGGCGCGGGCGACTTCGATGTTGACCGGGTTGTCCTCGGCCAGCAGCACGCGGCGCACGCGCTGCAGGTCGTCGTCGCGCACCAGCGGCGCGGACGGCACGAAGCGCGCCGCCGGCGCCACCTGGCCGCGCGGCCGGGTCGCCAGGCAGGCGAACAGGTCGGCCGCGCGCGCCGGCTTGATCAGCTGGTAGGCGACGCCGGCCTGGCGCCGCTGCACCGGGTCGGCGGCCAGCTTCTCGGGGCTGAGCAGGATCAGGCGCGTGGCGCGCGTGCCGGCGTTGCCCTTGATGCCGGCGGCCAGCAGCAGGCCGCTGGTGTGTTCCAGCTCCATGTCGAGCAGGGCGGCGTCGTAGGGACGGCCGTCGCGCGCCGCCTCGTGCAGGCGCTCGCGCGCCTCGTCCGCGCTCTCGGCGCCGTCGCATTCGACGCGCCAGGCCGCCAGGTGGCGCTCCAGGCCGATGCGGCTGCCCTCGCGCTCGTCCACCACCAGCACGCGCAAACCGTCGATGGTGTGCTGGTGGTCGCCCGGCGCGTCCGGGTCGACGCGGCGCTTGTCGAAGGCCACCGTGAACCAGAACACCGTGCCCTGGGTGACCGTGCCCTGGCTCAGCGCGTTTTCCACGCCGATCGCGCCGCCCATCAGTTCCACCAGCAGCTTCGAGATCGCCAGGCCCAGGCCGGTGCCGCCGTACTTGCGCGTGGTCGAGTCGTCGGCCTGCGAAAAGGCGTCGAAGATGCGTCCGCGCGCCTCGCGCGAGATGCCGATGCCGGTGTCGTGCACCTCGAAGCGCAGCATCACCGCCTGGTTGTCCTCGCTGGCGATGCGCACCGTGGCCAGGATGCGGCCCTGCTCGGTGAACTTGATGGCGTTGCCGAGCAGGTTGGCCATGATCTGGCGCAGCCGGTTCGGGTCGCCGCAGATCGCCACCGGGATGTCGTTGGCGATGTCGAAGTGCAGCAGGATGCCCTTGGCCTCGGCCTGCGGCGTGTACACGGTGTGGATGTCGTCCAGCAGGTCCCACAGGTTGAAGTTGATGTACTCGACCGTCAGCTTGCCGGCCTCGATCTTGGAAAAGTCGAGGATGTCGTTGATGATCACCAGCAGGTGCTCGCCGGATTGCTTGACCAGGCGCGTGTAGTTGCGCTGGGTGTCGCTGAGCTCGGTCCCGAGCAGCATTTCCGTCATGCCGAGCACGCCGTTCATCGGGGTGCGGATCTCGTGGCTCATGGTGGCCAGGAAGGCGCTCTTCGCGCGGCTGGCCGCCTCGGCCGCGTTCTTGGCCTTTTCCAGCTGTTCGGTGCGTACCCCGACCTGGCGCTCCAGTTCGTCGCGGTGGTGGGTCAGCGCCTGGCCGCGGCCCTCGACCTGGGCCAGCATGTTGTTGAAGCTGTCGATCAGCGTGCCCAGTTCGTCGGTGCGCTGGTGGGCGATGCGCAGCGTGTAGTTCTGGCTGGCCGACACCTTTTGCGCGGCATTGATCAGTTTCGCCACCGGGTCGGCGATGTTGCGCCGCACGCGCCGCGCCAGCACCAGGGCCGTGCCCAGCGCCACCATCATGGCCGCCCCCATCACGCTCAGCGCGCGCAGCAGGTCGAGCCATACCGGCACCTGGTCGGCCTCGATCATGACCAGGCCGGCGGGGACAGCGGCGTCGCCGGCGCCCTTGTCCTCACCGTCGTCGGCCCCGGCCGCGCGATACACGCGCATCGCCGGCAGCCAGGCGCGGCCGCCGGCGAGATTGGCCTCGAGCAGCGCCTCGCGGTCGAACGGCGGTGCCGGCGGCAGCGCGGCGCCGCCGGCGCCGGTGGCGAGGGACGCGCCGTCGTCGGCATCCCTGGCCGGGGCCGCGCGGCGACCGGCCTTGCGCTCCGGCTCGCGTTTCGGCAGCGCCGCTTGCGCAAATACCGGCGCCGCCTGGCCCGGGCGCCAGTCGGCGAACGGCCGGCCATTGCGGTCGTACAGTACCGCCAGCGTGACGTTGTCCTGCTCGCGCAGCGTGGCCAGCACCTGGAAGGCCAGGCGGCGGTCCTTCGATCGCAGGGCGTCCAGGCTGTTGGCCGAGACCACGCCGGCCAGCGTCGCCAGTTGCAGGCGCTGCGCCTGCAGGTGGCCCAGCACCGAGGTCACGGCGAATGCCAGGTAGGCGACCAGCAGGGCGCTGGCCGCCGCCGTCAGGCAGATGCCGGTCAATTTCTGGTTAAGGCTGGAACGCGCGAATTTCGGCATGGTCGGGCCGCTCGGGCAGGCTGTGCTGCGAACGAGCCCTTCGGACAGGGCTCACCGTGAAGAAATAAATTCCTACAGGAAAGAACTATAGGGGAGGCATCCGGCGCTGCATTTGCGCGATGTCAAAAGCGGCGGACGCAATAAAAAAGGGACGCACCTGCGTCCCTTTACTCCGTTACGTCCGATTCAGCAACAACCGCCGCGCTTGCCGCTGCCGTAGCGCGCCTCCTGGCGCTCGCGGAAGAATTCCTCGTAGCTCATCATCGGCTCGCCCGGATGGGTCTTTTCCCTATGCGCCACGTAGGTGTCGTACTCGGGCAGGCCGACCATCAGGCGCATGCTCTGTCCGAGATAGCGGCCGGCCTGTGCCAGGGCGCCGAGCATCATTGCACCTCGGCCACGGCCGGCGCCTGCTGCACGTACGGGGTTTCCTGCACGCTCGGGCGGGCCGACTGGCGCGCCGCCAGCGCGGTGCGGATGCCGTACACCACCACCGCCAGCACCACCAGCATGAAGAAGCCGCACAGCGCCGCGTCGACGTAGTCGTTGAAGATGATGCGGCCCATCTGGTCGAGCGACTTGGCCGGCGCCAGCACCTGCCCGCCGTCGAGCGCGGCCTGGAACTTGCGGGCGTGCGCCACGAAGCCGATCTTGACGTTCTCGTGGAAGATCTTCTGCCAGCCGGCGGTGAGGGTGCAGATCAGCAGCCAGATGGTGGGCACGATGGTGACCCAGGCGTACTGGCTGCGCTTCATCTTGAACAGCACCACGGTGCCCAGCGTCAGCGCGATACCGGCCAGCATCTGGTTGGCGATGCCGAACAGCGGCCACAGGGTGTTGATGCCGCCCAGCGGATCGACCACGCCCTGGTACAGGAAGTAGCCCCAGGCCGCCACGCACAGGCCGGTGGCGATCAGGTTGGCCGGCAGCGAATCGGTGCGCTTGAACGACGGGGCGAAGGCGCCCAGCAGGTCTTGCAGCATGAAGCGTCCGGCGCGGGTGCCGGCGTCGACCGCGGTGAGGATGAACAGCGCCTCGAACAGGATCGCGAAGTGGTACCAGAACGCCATCATGGCCTTGCCGCCGACCACGTTGGACAGGATGTGCGCCATGCCCACCGCCAGCGTCGGGGCGCCGCCGGCGCGCGAGATGATGGTGTGTTCGCCGACATCCCTGGCGATCTGGGTCAGCGCTTCCGGCGTGATCACGAAGCCCCAGTTGGACACCGCGGCGGCCGCGCTCTGGGCGGTGGTGCCGAGGACCGCGGCCGGGCTGTTCATGGCGAAGTACACGCCCGGGTCGATGGTCGATGCCGCCACCAGCGCCATGATGGCGACGAAGGATTCCATCAGCATGCCGCCGTAGCCGATGAAGCGGGCGTGGCTCTCGTTCTCGATCATCTTGGGCGTGGTGCCCGACGAGATCAATGCGTGGAAACCGGACACCGCGCCGCAGGCGATGGTGATGAACAGGAACGGGAACAGCGAGCCGGACCAGGCCGGGCCGCTGCCGTCGATGAAGCGGGTGATCGACGGCATCTGCAGTTGCGGGGCCACGAACACGATGCCCAGCGCCAGCGCCACGATGGTGCCGATCTTGAGGAAGGTGGACAAGTAATCGCGCGGCGCCAGCAGCAGCCACACCGGGATGACGGAAGCGACGAAGCCGTAGCCGATCAGCATCCAGGTCAGCTGGGTGCCGGTGAACGTGAAGGCGGCGCCCCAGGTGGGCGAATCGTGCACCCACTGGCCGCCGACGATGGCCAGCATCAGCAGCACGAAGCCGATCAGCGACACTTCGCCGATGCGGCCGACGCGGATGTAGCGCGAATACACGCCCATGAACAGGGCGATCGGGATGGTCGCCATCACGGTGAACGAGCCCCAAGGCGAGCCGGTCAGCGCCTTCACCACGATCAGCGCGAGCACCGCCAGGATGATCACCATGATCATGAAGGTGCCGAACAGCGCGATCACGCCGGGGATTTCGCCCATTTCCGACTTGATCAGGTCGCCCAGCGAGCGGCCGTCGCGGCGCATCGACATGAACAGCACGATGAAATCCTGCACCGCGCCGGCGAACACCACGCCGGCCAGGATCCACAGCATGCCGGGCAGGTAGCCCATCTGCGCGGCCAGCACCGGACCCACCAGCGGGCCGGCGCCGGCGATCGCGGCGAAGTGGTGGCCGAACAGCACGTAGCGGTTGGTCGGCACATAGTCAAGGCCGTCGTTGTACTTGTAGGCCGGGGTCTGGCGTTTCGGGTCCAGGCCGAACACTTTATCCGCGATGTACAGGCTGTAGAAGCGGTAGGCGATCAGGTAGACGCAGACCGCCGCCATGACGACCCAGACCGCATTGATGGTTTCGCCGCGCTTCAGGGCGACGTAGCCGAGCGACCCGGCGCCCACGAGCGATAGCGCGACCCAGCCGAGACGGCTTGTCAAACGATTCATTGTGCTCCTCCATTGTAGTTTTGTACTCCGGTGAGTATCTTGCACCGCCTGGCCGGCAACAAGCGCATGATTACGCAGCCGCCTACGTAGTCCTGCGTAGGCGGCTGCCCTTACCGCACGCCGGCGGCCGAACGGTCGTACAATTTCGGGTTGGCGCCGCGCGCGCACGACCCTCACAACCCATCGGCACGGCATGAAGTTACGGCAGAAATTCCTGTTCCTGGCGATCGCGCCGCTGATCGCGGCGCTGTGCGCGATCGCCCTGTTCGTCTGGCGCCAGGCCGACACGCTGGCGCGCCAGCAGCGCGCCACCATCGAGCGCGTCTACCTGGCCAGCAAGGAAGCGGAACTGCGCCACTACGTGGAACTGGCCGCGCACGCCATCGCCCACCTGACTGCGTCCGGGCGCGGCGATGCCGCCACGCTGGGCGAAGCGCGGCGCATCCTGGCGTCGCTCGGCTTCGGCGACGACGGCTACTTCTTCGTCTACGACATGAATGGACGCAACCTCATGCATCCGCGCCAGCCGGAACTGGAAGGGCGCGATTTGTGGAACCTGCGCGATGCCTACGGCGCGCCCACGGTACAGAACCTGGTGGCGGTGGCGCGCCGGGGCGGCGGACTGGTGCGCTACAACTGGGTCAAGCCGTCCACGGGAAAATCCGCGCCCAAGCTCGGCTACGTGGTGACGATCCCGTCCTGGGGCTGGATCGTGGGCAGCGGCCTGTACCTGGACGACGTCGACGCCGCGCTGCGCCAGGTCGACGCCCAGCAGTCGGGTAACATCGCCGTGACCATGCTGTGGATCGCCGCGGTGGCGACGCTGTCGGCGCTGGCGGTAGCCTGCGCCGGGCTGGCGCTCAACGTCAGCGAATCGCGCACCGCGGACGCCAAGCTCAAGGCGCTGGCCCAGCGCGTGGTCGACACCCAGGAGGGCGAGCGGGCGCGCTTGGCACGCGACCTGCACGACGGCATCAGCCAGTGGCTAGTGTCGATCAAGCTGCAGATCGAGGCCGGCATCATCCGCATGCAGGGCGACGCGGCGCAGCGCATTCAGGCCCAGGCCGGCTTCGAGCGCACTGCCGAGGCACTCAACGAAGTGCTGGGCGAGGTGCGCCGCATCTCGCACGGCCTGCGCCCGACGCTGCTGGACGACCTCGGCCTGGCGGCGGCGCTGCAGCACCTGGCACACGAATTCGCCCAGCACAGCGGCGTTCCCGTGGCCTTCAGCGCGGCCGGCAGCCTGGAGCGCCTGCCGGCCGCCGCCGGCACCGCCTTGTTCCGCATCGCCCAGGAAGCGCTGACCAACATCGAGCGCCACGCCGGCGCGCGCCGCATCGAGCTGGCGCTGGCGGGGGACGATGGCAGGGTGCTGCTGCGCATCGCCGACGACGGCGCCGGCTTCGACGCCGACGACGTCGCCACCCACCCGCAGCGCGGCATCGGCCTGCGCAACATGGCGGAACGGCTGGACGCGGTCGGCGGCGTCCTCGACATCACTTCATCCGGCGCCGGCACCACGGTGCGCGCCAGCGTCGCATTCAAGGAGGCCGCATGACCGGCATGACCGAAAACCGCAGCGTGCGCATCATGCTGGTCGACGACCACCCGCTGGTGCGCGACGGTCTGCGCGCGCGCCTGGAAGCGGTGCCGCACTTCGTCGTGGCGGCCGAGGCCGGCTCCGGCGCCGAGGCGCTGGCGCTGGCCGGCGGTACGCACATCGACCTGATGCTGCTGGACATCGCCATGCGCGACGGCAGCGGCATCGATGCCGCCGCCGCGTTCAGCCGCCTGCATCCTGACATCGCGGTGCTGATGCTGTCGATGCACGACAAGCTGGAATACGTGACCCAGGCGATGCAGGCCGGCGCGCGCGGCTACGTGTTGAAGGACGCGCCCGGCAAGGACATCGTGCTGGCGATCGACACCGTGATGGCCGGCGGCATCTACTACAGCGCCGCGCTGGCGCGCAAGCTGGCGCTGCCGGCGCAGCAGCAGGGCGCGCCCGGCCACGACAACGGGCACGACGGCCAGCTTACCGCGCGCGAGCACGAAGTGCTGCGCCACATCGCCAACGGCGAATCGAACAAGCGCATCGCGCGCGCGCTGGACCTGTCGGTGCGCACGGTCGAGACGCACCGCCTGAACATCAAGCGCAAGCTCGGCATCGAAGGCCAGGCCGAACTGATCAAGTTCGCGGTCGAACACGCGCACGCGATGTAAAACCCAAGCAAGTTGCGTGAAAACCTCTTATGATAGTGACAAGAGTTGCTTTCTGATAATCGCTGCACTATATTAGTCCCATAAAGACTTATGCACATTAACTGATGGACTTGGCATCATTCCCGTTGGTTGAGATCGGCGCAATCGCCAACGCACAAAACGCATGGGTCGCTCTGCTGCTGCGCGCCGCCGGGGAGCCGTTCGACGAGGCGGCGCTGCAGGCACTGTTCGCTACGCCCGACCTGTTGATGGCCAGCGCGCCGCTCGACTGCGTCGTGCTGCTCGATTCCGCCGCCGTCCTGACCCCCGCCGTGCTCGACCTGCTGCCCGCGCGGCGCGTGGTGCTGGCGCTGCGCGCGCAGGGGCTGGCGCCCGACGAAGGCGCAGCGCAACTCGCGCAGGCCCAGGCGCGCGGCTATCGCATCCTGCTCGACGGCGCCTTGCCCGACGGCGCCGCCCGCCAGCCGATGCTGCGCGGCGTGGCCTGGAACGATGCCGCCGATACCGACGCCGCGCGGCGGCCGGCGCCGGGCGCGCTGCCGGTGCTGTTCGGACCGCACCTGGCCTACGGCGTCGACAGCATGGCTGCCTTCTACGCCTGCGAGAATGCCGGCTTCGCCTGGTTCGCCGGCGACTATGCGCTCGACACCGGCGCCGAGCAGGAGCAGGGCGACGGCAGCTCGCGCAAGCGCCTGTTGACGCTGCTGGCCCTGCTGGCGCGCGACGCCGATTCGCACGAGCTGGAAAACCAGCTCAAGCAGGACCCGGCGCTCTCCTACCACCTGCTCAAGCTGGTCAACTCGGCCGCTTTCGCCGGCGGCGCCGCGGTCACCACTTTCCAGCAAGCGATCCAGCGCATCGGCCGGCGCCAGCTGCAGCGCTGGCTGCAATTGCTGCTGTACGCGCGCCGCCAGCCGGACGGCGCGCCGAATTTGCTGCTGCCGCTGGCGGCGCTGCGCGGCGCCGCGCTGGAAGAAATGTGCCGGCGCGATGGCGGCGACCGCGACCGCCAGGACCTGGCCTTCATGGCCGGCGTGTTTTCCCTGCTCGACCGGCTATTGCGCATGCCGATGGCCGAGATCGTGCGCGACCTGCGCCTGCCGGACGAGGTCGAAGCGGCGCTGCTGCGGCGCGAAGGCCTGCTCGGCCGCCGCCTGCGGCTGGCGGAAGAAGGTGTGCTGGACGCCGCTGCGCTGGCGGCGCTGCTGGACGGCGCCGGCATCGACGCCGCGGCCTGGTGGCAGGTGCGGCTGCAGGCCTGTCACTGGGCGCTTCAGGTGGCGCGCAATGTCTAAGGAGGCCGCCGGCGGCTCCCTGGACTTCGTCGGCAGCAGCGCCGCCGTGTGCGACGCCGTCCTGCGCCTTCGCGGCGATGCGCTGTACGGCGAGCTGGGGCGCATCGCCGGCGCGCTGCTGGGCAGCCCGCACGGCGACTTCCTGCCGGGCGCGGCGGCGGCGCAAGCCTGCGGCGACGTGGTCTCCGTTAAGCTGCTGGAGCACGAGGTGCACGCCGACGGCGAGCGCCTGGGCTGCTACCGCGTCGCCGGCCGTGCCTTCGGCGCCGAGGATGCGCGCCTGCTGGCCGGCCTGGCCGGCCTGACCGGCGCGCTGCTGCAGGTGCACGGCGTGGCCCGGCGTACCACCCACGCCTACGCCCAGGTCGAGGCCCAGTTGGCGCGGCAGTCGCAGATCCTGGACCAGCTGCACGAATCGGTGGTCACGCTCGACATGACCGGCTACATCACCAGCTGGAACAAGGGCGCCGAGCAACTGTTCGGCTACACCGGACTGGAAGCGGTCGGCCGCCACATCCTGTTCCTGTACGCCGACGAGGATGCGGTGCTGGAGCAGGCGCCGGACGCCTTCGCCGAGGGGGGCGGACGCATGATGGAAGTGCGGCGCCGCAAGAAGTCGGGCGAGGTGTTCTGGGCCAGCCTGTCGCTGTCGCCGCTGTGCGACATGGACGGGCGCTCCACCGGCCTGATCGCCTACCTGACCGACATTACCGAACGCAAGCTGGCCGAGGAGCGTTTGCACCACCTGGCCTATTACCAGGAACTGACCGGCCTGCCCAATCGCGCGCTGTTCGGGCGCCTGGTCGACCAAGCGCTGACGGTGGCCCAGCGCAACGTCGGCACCGCCTGCGTGCTGTACATCGACCTGAACCGCTTCCGCCTGATCAACGGCACCCTCGGGCGCCAGGTCGGCGACGAACTGCTGCGCCGCGCCGCCGAGCGCTTCCGCGCCACGCTGCGCGACGAGGACGTGGTGGCGCACCTGTCCGGCGACGAGTTCGCGGTCGGCCTGTTCGACATCCGCCAGCACTTCGAAGCCACCACGGTCGCGCAAAAGCTGCTGGCCGCGCTGGCGGCGCCGTTCAACATCGGCGGCCACGACCTGCGCGTCGGCGCCGGCATCGGCATCGCCGTGTATCCGCAGGACGGGCGCGACGCCGAGACCCTGCTGCGCATGGCCGACATCGCCATGGAGCGCGCCAAGGAGCACGGCGAAAACCCGGACCACAGCGTCGCCTTCTACCGCCTCGACATGAACGAGGGCATGCAGCAGCGCATGCAGATCGAATCCGGCCTGCGCCACGCGCTCGGCAACGGCGAACTGGTGCTGCACTACCAGCCCAAGTTCGAGATCGGCAGCGGACGCCTGGTCGGCGCCGAAGCGCTGGTGCGCTGGCAGCATCCGCAGCGCGGCATGGTGCCGCCATCCGAATTCATCCCGCTGGCCGAGAGCACCGGCCTGATCGTGCAGGTGGGCGAGTGGGTGCTGGAACAGGCCTGCGCCCAGGCCGCGGTCTGGCAGGGCGCCGGCCTGCCGCCGTTCCGCCTGGCGGTCAACGTCTCGGCGCGCGAATTCAGCGCCTCGCTGCCGATCCGCGTGGCCGACACGCTGCGCCGCTACCGGCTGGACCCGGCCTGGCTGGAACTGGAGATCACCGAGAGCACGCTGATGCGCGACGTCGACGCCGTGATCGGCATCATGGACCGCATCAACGCGCTCGGCGTGGCGCTGTCGCTGGACGACTTCGGCACCGGCTATTCCAGCCTGTCGTACCTGAAGCGCTTCCCGATCGACACGCTCAAGATCGACCGCTCGTTCACCACCGGCATCCCGCAGGGCGCGAGCGACTGTGCGATTGCCGGCACCATCATCGGCATGGGGCACAAGCTGGGACACCGGGTGATTGCCGAGGGGGTGGAAACGCTGGAACAGCTGGAATTCCTGCGCCAGGCGGGCTGCGACGAGGTGCAGGGCTACCTGTATGCGAAGCCGCTGCCGGCCTACGAGTTCGAGACCGGGTTGCGGGAGAACTGGCTGTTACTGGCATCTGGGGCATCCTGATTTTTTGAGGTCCCGCCGGACGTGCCGGCGTGGGTTGCGTGCCCGATGGGCAACGATTTATGTATAATGCGGGTCGCTGGAAGCGTGGCCGAGTGGTTGAAGGCAGCAGTCTTGAAAACTGCCGACGGGGGAACCCGTTCGTGAGTTCGAATCTCACCGCTTCCGCCAGAATTTATCGATAAGCCCTTAAATTTTAAGGGATTATAGTTTCTGGTTCTGATGTCCTCGGCGTTGTATCAATGCCTCGTTCTTGCTGATTTATTGAGCAGTTGCGGAGACTATCTCCGCAACTCTGCGCTACTTCGTCGGCTTCACCACCTCGCCGGCGCGGCGATAAACCCGCTTCGTGATCTGCTTGTCGGTGTGTCCAAGTAGGCTGCTGGCGTCGTCCAGGCTCGTCATTTCACTGGCCGCCTTTGGTCGGATGTCCCGGAACTGAAACGCGCGCACGCGCTTCGCCAGGTCGACTTTGCGCGCCTTGTCAGCGCCCTTTGCCGCCGCTTCGCGCGCTGCTTCGAAGCGATCGCGCAGCATCTTCATCGTGAGCGGCTGACCGCGTTCGGCGCAGATCAACTCCCCGCTCATCGACTGCAGCGGCCTGGCCAGCAGCCGGTCGACGCAGGCGCCAAGTTCTGTCGGCTGTCCGTCGACGTACAGCCGGATGCGCAACACGTGCCGGGTCTTGTTCTGCCGGACGTGCAACTCGTTGTTCCGGATGTCGTGCTTGCTCATCTTCAACACGTCAGCGGGCCGCTGGCCGGACAGGTAGCTGAGGTCCATTGCATCACGCACCACCTGGCCGGCGGCTGCGTGCACGGCGTCCCAGACGTCGGCCTCGGCGTAGTAGTCGCGCGGCGCCTCACGGTTCTTGCGCACGCCGCGGCACGGGTTGTCGCGTTTCGTGAAGCCCCACTCCCGCGCCATATTGAATACGTGCGATAGGAGGGCGATCTCACGGTTTGCGCGTACGGGCGCCGACCTGGCGTCGCGGTAGCGTGCGACGTCCTGTGGCCGGATGGCCTCGATCGGCGCGCTGTCAAACACTGGCCGCAACTGCGATAGGCACAGGCGATTCTCGCGCTGCGTCGACGGTGCCTTCTTCGGCAGAATGTCACGCTCGTATTGGTCGAACGCATATTTCATCAGCGACGCGTCAGGCGGCACCTCCTTGCACTCAAGCTCGGCCCACTTCCGTATTGCTGCGTGCAGGTCGGTGCCGAGTGGGATTTCCTTGCGCTTGCCATCCTCGTCGCGGCCGTTGTAGTAGTAGCCTGTCCAGATCGCTCCGGATTTTAGTTTTTTCTTCCGCGCGAGCATGCGCGGCGGCAGCTTTCTGCCGCTTGTCTTCGGGCGCATCGTCTACCTGCTTATCGAACTTTGGAAAAATCGGGCTGCCAACTGCTCACCTCGGGAGCGGCCAACTGCGCCGGGTTGATGCCGGCCAGCTTCAGGCGCGCATAGAGGCGGCCGATTACCGGCGCGCCGGCGCGGTTACGGATGAACAGCCAGCCGTTCTGTGTCAGCCATTCGATCTGGTCGGCTTTGCGACTGCACCCAGAAAGCTCAGCGACCTCGTCGGCGTTCAGCGCTTCCGACGACATCTCCATTTCAAATATTGCACCCATACTTTCTCCCGTTCCTATCCTGCTTCCGGCTGCCGCCGGCGTTCCACGCGCGGCGCCGCCTCCGCGAAGCCTGGTCGCACCGTCCCCGGTATGGCGGTGACGGCCAGGGCGCGCCGGTCGAAGCCGTCGCGGCGCTCGGGTGCCAGCCGGGCGACGTCGTGCGCGCGGTACCGGCGGTCTGGTCCGCGCGCGATCATTCGCCACCCCTGTCGCCGGCGGCACCTGGCGCGCTGGTAGCCGGCTTGGTTGCGAGAGCAGCGCGGATTAATCCCGTGACGTGCGTCCAGTGGAGCGTCAAGCCGTGGCCGGCGTAGATCGTTCGGCAGTCAGCATCGGTAGCGCCTGCCTTCTGGAGCAACGCGAATACAGTCGCATCTTCCAACTCTCCCGCCTCGACAGCCGGCCGCGATGCGAGCGCGGCGCGCAGGCTGGACAGAACTTCCTGCGCTTCGCTGCCGCGCGGCTCGCCGGTCTTGCCTTCGCTGTATGCGATTTCCCAGTATCGGCCCAACAGCTCGTCCACCTCGGCGGTGCTGGGCGATGGCGGGGTGGCGCAACGGTTCCAGGCGGCGGCAGCTTCGGCCTCGGACGGATACTGGCGCGCCTGGCAGTAGCCAAAGCACATGACGCCAAGGGCAATCGTGTTGCAACCGACCCCGTACCAGTTGCCGCCCTCGTGCACGTGAGCGGCACCACTGCACCACGGGCAGGCTTTCAATTCGGTTTTCATTGAACGGTCTCCCTTTTCCAGTTCTTGCCGGCCTGCGCTGCGGCGATATATTCGGCGGTACCTTGCATACGGCTTGCCGCCTCGGGCTGGCCGACGACAGCGCACATGCCAAGGCCGCACATGCTGGCCAGCTTCATCAGCACGTTCGCCACATCCTGCTCGTTACGACAGCCACAGGCGTTCACGTAATCCTCGATGGTCTTGTTGGCCAGTTGCTCGGCCTGCAGGGCAGTAATCACGCTTCATCCTTTCGTTCGTTTTTCGTGTTCGACATCCACCACCAGGGCGAAAGCCAGAAATACAGCAGCAGTTCCGGGCGCAGCAGGATCTGCATGGAGGCGAGGGGGGCTCATCGCGGATGCCTCGTGCTCATAGCCGCAGTCAACGCTGCAGCGATTGCCAGAGTAAGCCCTACCCCATTGGCGCTGCGCGGCCTACGCGCTAGTGCCCGCGCCTTGATGAGCTTTCGGCGCTCCTCCATTCGCCGGGCTTCGCGCATCTGGGCTTCCAGCTTGCGCTCCTCGAACGTGCCGCGTTTCTTTGCTTGACCCATCAGTCGCCTCCCTTCGATTGATCGCGGATCGTCTCGCCTTCCAGGGCAGATGCGCTGCCGAGGTCGATTGCATAATTGATGGCGGTGTGAATCGTCATCGACAAGGTGTCTCCCTCGAAGTCCTGTTCACTTGCGTCGGTATCCGGCAGGTATAGCCGAACAGTGCCCGCATCTCGCTCCAACTCCAGATGCAGGTCGAATCCTTCTGGAAGTTCGGCACACGCGCGTTCGACCGCTTGACCAATGGCCATCCACCGTTTTTCTTGGTCAGTCATGCAGACCTCCCGCGCCGCCTTCCAGACCGGCCGCACCCTTGGCGCGGTCAAGGCGCTCGATTTCGGCCAGGATCAGGGCGCCGGCTTTGACGAGACTGCGGCGGCGGCTGCCAGGCTTCCACCATTTGCGCGCCCAAGGCCATCCTGGCTTGTCGTCCCCTACCGCATAACATGCCGCTGCATGCGCCATCTCGCCGCTGTCGTGCATGTCGTCGTGTTCCGGCGTCCAGCCTTCCTTCTCGACCTGACGCTGGCGCTCGTCCAGCACATCGCGCGCGGCATCGGTCTGCGCCACCGGCAGCATTCCCGCTTGGGCGGAAAGTACCTCGGCATATTCTGCTCGCGCTGCATCCTCAATTTGCTTACCAGGCCACTCGCGGTTTTCTTTCGCAAGCCGTACAGCGATCTCAACAAGTGGCGGATGGTCATGCGGCGCCGTATATGCGTCGATTACTGGCACAGCCGCCCGCGCTTCTTGTTCGTGCGGGGTGGGTGCTACTGCGCCCGCTTTCTTGGCTTGCGCCTCCAGCACCGCACGGCCCAGCGCGATATCGTAGTCGCGCATGCGCTCAAAGTCAGCCAGCAGGAATTCCGACGCAACTTCGGTGATTTCCTCATCAGTGAGCGCTGCCGCCGCGCCTGCTGGCTGTGCTTGCGGGGTGGGTGCTGCGGTTGGCTGCGGGGCGGCGTAGAGGGCAGTCATTCCATGATCATTGCCGACAAGCCTGTCAGCAAACACGAGCATTTTCCGATCTGTGGTGAGGTACGCAACGGGATCAGCCTGCCCCTGGCGCGCGGCCGAAAGCTGGGCGCGAAGGTCGGCAATCTCGGCATTACGCGCATCAATGGTGTCGCCGGCCAGCTCGATTGCGGCTTGATGCGCCGCCTGCATGCCGGAATCGCTCACCGGGACATACTTGCGTATCATCTCGCACAGGTGCGCACGCTCATGCTCATCGCTGCTGAACGGCTCGTTTTCTTCGTCTGAACTGCTCACCCAATCCACGACATTCGCGCCAATCAGGAAAGAAACCGCTTCCGCAATCCGCGAGATGCTTGGCACTGCCGGCTCTGCTCCCCTTACTGCGAAGTTGGGGGAGGGAGCAGCGGCGGCATTATGATCTTCCACCAACACGTTCAAGGCGTCCCACAACGCGATGGCGTCCTGGTCGGTGTGCAGGATGTCCGCCCATTCGCGACCGTTCAGCAGTTGCGTGATGGCCTTTACGGCTTCGCGTAGTGACCCATCTGGCGCGGCGCTGGGTTGCGGCTGGGCGGCGCGGGCCTGGGCGATCAGGGGGCGGATGGTGGCCGGCGTTGCCGCACGGCGCCACGCTTCCTCGGCTTTCGCGTCGGCCTCGAAACGGTAGTGGGTAACGAGGTGGGTGGCGCCGTGCGCATCAGCCGCGCGCGCCAGCGCTTCCAGGCGGTCCAGCGCTTCGTTGTCCAGGGCGATGCCCGGAGGGGTTGCTTTTTCGGTGGTCATGATGCGTCCTTTTCAGCTTTATCTAGCGCCGCGATGCGCTTGTTCATTTTTTCCTGCCGCTTGGCGATGTCCGCACGCTGCTGCTCGACTTGCTCTCGGCCTGCAGCGATTGCCGCGCTCTTGCTTAGGTATAAGCTGTCTTTGTGGTATGGCTTCCCCTTTTCGGTGAGGTCCCAATCCTCGCTGCCGCAGAAGCTGCCGTATGGCTTTTTTAGGGTTACTTCGGCTGGCTTGAAAGAAGGCATCAGTACCCAAGCCTGACGCGGGTATTTGCGCTCAGCCACGGTCGCCTCCCATCTCACCCTGTTCGCCCTTCACCTCGACCGAAGGGGCGGCAGCAAAGGCGCGGATAACGTCGCGGCAGCGGTATGCGCCAAGAGATTCAGCCGGCTCGTGCTCATCCTCGGCTTGCAGGGCGACGCCTTCGCACTCCTGCGCCGCCTCTTCCAGCGCTGCCGCTCGCGCCTTGACCGCGCGACCATCTGCCTCGCCGGCTGCGGCCGCCCACTTATTGGTCAGCGCTACGCATTCGGCAAGCTGCTGCTCCAGATCGGCTATCCGAGCCTCGGCTGCTGTCGGCACCTGGGGCGCGGCCGAGCATATCGGGGAAATGTCGACTTCCGTCGGACCGAGGTATTGCGCGCCGTCCTCTGGATATTCGGTGCAATACGCATACAGACCCGGGATCTGCTGCTCCCAGTCAGGAGCCGGCTCCGTGATGGTCATGCTCGCATCATGCCCGCCAAAAAACTCCACGAGACGCTGCGCCTGGCGCAGGGTAATAACGGTCGAATTGCTCTTTTTCGGCACCTGACGCACCAGCTCTGCCGCTACAGGAGCGAGGGATGCGAGACGATCGAAGTCGCGGCGCAGCGCTGCGCCGATGTCGGGGATCATGTCGCCGTCGTATGCGCAGCCATCCCAGCTCTGGGCAATTTCTTCAAACTGCGCTTTGGTCAGCCCTGCTGCTACCGAGGCTGGCTGGGCGGCCGGCGCCACCGGGTAGGCCACGCCTTCAATCGCGAGACCCCACCTGGTGTAGCCGCGCTCGATGCATGCCGCGCTGGCCGCCTGGAACAGCGGCGACATCGGCGACAGCGGGGAAGGGTAGTTGGCGCGCTGCACCGGCGACAGCTCGGCCAGGCGCTGCGCTGTGCTGCAGAGCGTGCGCACGATGTCCAGCAGATCCTGCTCGTGCGCCGGCACGCCGGCGGCGGCCCGGGTGGCGTCCATGCGCCGGACGTCGGCGACGCGCACGTAGGCGCCGCCCTCGCGCCGCTCCATGATGCCAAGGCCTGTGCGGCTCGGGTTCAGGTGCTCCAACTGGTCGACGGTGATCGCCGCCGCGGCGCGCAGCTCGGCGGCCGGCGCCGGCGTCACACCATCCCACGCCAGCGACCCGGCCTGGCGGTTGTCATCGGCGCGCCGCGCCGGCGTGTTCTCGTTCAGGTTCGACATGGTGTGCTCCTCGTTATTCGGATTTTTCGGTGTCGGTGTCGGTGCTGCTGATGACCGGGGCGCCGCTGTCGTCGCCGGCCGGCGCCGGGTTGGGTGCCGTGTCGATCGCATCCAGGTCGCGGTAGTAGCGCTGCGAGCTGCGGTTCGCCCGGTAGGTCTGCATCGCTGCGCGGTCCTCGGCACTGTTGCCACCCATTGCGCGCTCGGCCCGCGTCAGGCCGCCACCGCCCCAGGCCACGCGCCGGCGCCGCGCCGTCATGCTCGAGCCTCCCCGCCCAGCGCCGCGACCAGGTCGGCCAGCAGCAGGGCGTATTCGCCGGTCATCAGGTTGAAGTCGCTGTCGAAGCGCTCGCCGGCGTCGAAGGCCTGGGATGCGCCTTCCTTGAGCACGTCCAGCGCCTTGATCGAGCGGATCGACAGGTCTTCGTGCAGGACGAAGGAAATCTTGCTGCTCCAGGTCATGGCCAGGCGGGTGCACTGCTTGCCGGTGGCGATGTGGCGGCGCATGTCTTCCGGGTCGAGCGTGTGCTTCTTGTAGCCGACCTGGGCGCGGCTCTCGCCAGTGGCGCGCAGGATGGTGTCCTGGTCGAGCGTGAAGCCGGCCGGCGCCTCGCCCGAGTCCAGCCACGCGGTCATCATCGCCACCGGCGAGTGCTGCACGCGCAGCGATTCCAGCGGCATGCGGTCGACGCACGTCACCAGCATCTTCACCACGTCGTCAGCCTTGCCGGCGCTGGCCGCGTCGATCACCAGCCAGCCGTTCTTCGGGTCGATCCAGACGTCGACGTGCGAGCGGATCGGGAACGCCTGCGGCAGCATCTCGTCCGCAGCGCGTTCCTGTAGCTCCTTCATCGCCATCTTCCCAGGTGGGAAGCCTTGCTCTTCCTCGAGCTTGCCCGCCATCTCTTTGGCGCGCTGCTTCACGGCCTTTGCCGGCAGCACCTTCTTTTCGCTGGCCAGGCGCAGCAGGAACTGGCCGGCCACCGCGTGCACGAGAGGCGTGCCGTCGCCGCGCGGCGCCGCCCAGCCCTGGCGCACCAGCTCGTTGCTCGACGCCGGCGCGAAGGCCTGCGCCCGGAGCGCGTCGGCCAGCTGCCCCGCGGTTACCTGCCACGGCGCCGGCAGGCGGTAGATTTGCATGTGCTTGAACATCTCTTGGGTTCCTTGTGTTGTTGTCGGCGCGCCGGCGGCGCTGCAGGGGTTATGGGTGAGGCGAGCCAGCCAGGCAGATCACGGCGGCCAGGACGAGTGCCGCGGCGCAGGCGATCGCGTACGAGACCAGGCGACCAGCGACGGGCCGGCGGCCAGCAGCGGCGCTCATTGCGGCCCGCCCGGCACCAGGCACAGCCCGAGGATCATCACCACCAGCAGCACGGCCAGCATCAGGCCCTGGCGGTCGTCGGTTTCGTCGATACGGTGCAGCAGCAGGAAGCGGATCACGGCGTTCTCCTTGGGCGGTCGTTATTGGGGTCTCTCACTGCCAAAGCCCGGTCGTGCCGGGCAACGGGTGCTGCTGGGTGGGCGCCGCGTCAGGCCGGCGCGAATGCGGCGATGCGCTCGCCGAGGATGTCCGACAGGGCCTTCATCGCGACGTACTGAGTGCGCATGCGTTGCTGCTCGGCTTCGTCCAGGCTTGCAAAGGTGGTTGTATCGAAGAACGCCTGCAGCTTGATGCGGCGCCCGTCCAGCTCGGCCTGCTCATCGGCCACTCGCTGCTGGTGCGGCTGCATCGTGCTGTAGCCAGGATGCGCAGCGCCGGGCGCCGGCGTCTTCTCGCTTGCCCCCATGGGCTCATCGCCCACGATGCGCTTGTGATACGCGCCGGCCACGCCGATCACGTCACGATGGGTGCGCACACCAGGGGTGTGCAGTGCCATCTCGAACGAGCGAATGCGCAACTGCTGCTCTTCAGTTCCGGTAATGCCGAAGCAAGCTGATGCTGTTACGTTTGCGACGTCGAGGTCGAGGTGCCCGCTCGCGTCGCTGACCAGATTCATCAGCTGCTCGCGCGACAGTTGGATGACGCCGAGATCCCGGCCGTCATTGCCACTGCTGCGAACGGACAGCGCGAATGCGCCGGCGTCGACCTCGGCCAAGTTCACGTAGGCCGGAAAGCTGCGGCCTGACTCGGTGTAGGCATGGATGGTCATCTTGCTTTTCTCCTGGGTTGCTGCGGTTATTCGCCGGCGCCGTGCCGGCGGCTCGGGATCGAGCGGTATGCTTTCACTGCCAAAGCCCACTCGCGGTGGGCTCCGGTACTCCGGTAATTCAAGGTTGCCTAGACGGCCGCGCTTGCCGGGATGCCGCCCAACAAGCGCATGAGCTAGCCGTAGTCGAGCTGCTCGGGCCTTGCGTTTGCACCTGCCGCCTCGCGATGTCCGTCGGCATACGGCACTGGCGGAAGCCAGTAGAGGCAGCGGCAGGCGGTGATCAGAATCAGGTCCATCAGGAATCGCGGCCCGCTTCCAGCGCCTGGATCGCAGCGCGCACGATGGCCGCCATCGTGGCGGCGTCCCGGTCAGGGTGGTCGACGTACGCTTCGGTGACGTTGCGCCGCCGGCCGCCGGCGCCGACCGAGACCGTGCGGTCTTCCAGATCAACCACGATGGTCAGGCCCAGCTCGCTGATCAGGGCGCCGGCCACCCACCAGTTGCGGCGCCAGAGCGGCGGAATAGGCGTAGTGGCGGGCATCTGGCGCGCGCGGCCGGGGCTGATCATGTTGCCGCGGCGTGTCGCGTGGGCCAGGGGCGTGTTCTGCTCCATGTCGGCCGGGATTGCGAAAGCCCCGTAGCGATAATCCTTGTGCTGGGACGCGAGCTTCATTTCGTCTTCCGCGCACTCGCGCAGGTAGGCCAGCGGCCAGTTCTTGTACGGAGCGGTCATTGCTTCGAGCCCTCCGGCGCGGCGCCGCGCGCCAGGTCGATGTGGCCAGCTGCCACCAGTGCCGAATTCGTCTCTGGCTTGCACAGCAGGTCCGCCAGAAGGTCAATCGCCGCGGCGCGGTCGGCGCCCGGGCACTTTGCCTGCAGCGCGATTTCCTGCGCCTTCATCACGATCAGGGCGAGCGGCTTTGCTGCCTTCGCTGCATCCAGCAGCTGCTCGCGCTCCGCGTTGGCCGACTTCAGCAACTCGTCCATCTCGTGGACGTCGCCGACCGCGCTTTCCCAGTTGCCGCGCGCATCCTTCAGGTCCTGGCGCAGCGCGGCGTTCTCGGCCTGGAGGCGCTGCAGTTCTTCGGTGTTGCTCATCGTTTGCTCCAGTGCGCCCACCGAAGCGGGCGCGGGGTTGGTGTTAGACGGGGCGGTAGAGCGAAGCGAACACGCCGTACGACGCCGCCATTTCGGAGACGAATTCGTTTTCGAACTTGATCTCGTACAGCACGTAGCCCCGGCTCAAGGCCTTTGGAGTGAAGCGCGGACCGATTTCGAACGGACCGTTGCTCGCGTAGCGATACTCGGCGCCAATCTGCGGCACAAAGGCAATTCGCCAGTCGGCGAGCATGTATCGGATAAAGCTCATCTGTTTCTCCAGTTCTCGCCGCGCCCCATGCGCCGCTTCATTCGTTACCGAGGCTGCTTCGCTTCTCGCTCTGCCTTCACCAGTTCCCAGCCCAGCTGTCGCCGAATTTCTTCCAGGCTCGGCGGTGGCCTGTTCTGTTCCTGTCGCTGCTGCATCCACACACGTACCTGCTCCGGGTTCGGCTTGGTGGTCTGCGGCATGGCTGGCTCCTGGTGAGTTCGCTGCGTCGTTGAAGCCATTATTAGGCATAACCTTAATCAATGCAAGGCTAAACCTAAATTTATTTTCAGGTTTAGCCTAAGTTGGGTTATGATGCGTCATCGGCCGAGTTCGGCTGATCGCAAGCCTGTAGCAGGGAGGGGAACTCCGACGCGAACGGCCCAGAGAGGAAACCGAGCTGACGGCATCAGTCGCTTCACCTTGCGGATGAAAAACGGCAGGGGTGAGGGGATAGGCGTACTGTGGGATAGGTCTGAGATACGCACGAGGGCAGCGAAGCTAGCACCTTCGGACCGAAAAGGCTGGCGAGTCGTAGTAGACGGCGTACCGATCTATCACGTAAAGGCTCAGTCGCAAGAGGATAAGCTGAGTCTTCGTCCCAGCCCCCGATGACCTCAAGCCGAGACAGGGGTTAGATGTAGAGGTAGATCAAATACAGAAGTAAGCAGTACCCTTTTGAGACGTTTCTATTACTCATACAGGGTGCGCAGAAAAAAAGGCCGCAAAAATTGGCGCAAAACGAAACCATCACCCTGTCAGCCTACCTGGAGATGCGAGGGAAAAAAGCGAAGGCGCTGACGCGCGGCGAAGCGGACCTGCTGCACATCCCCTTCCCGCTGAAAAACGGTTGGCCGCGCAAGTACGGCCCGATGTTGCTGACGGATGAGATGGTCGAGCGCCTGGTGGCGACGAAGGTGGCGGCCGAGAAGGAGGCAGAGAAGAGGGCGCGCCGCATCCAGGCCCAGGCAGAGCGCCGGGCCGCTGCAGCGCAGGGTCAGCTGTCGATGATCGAGGAGCCAGCGCCGTCGCAGGCACTAGTGCGCACCGGGCCGAGGTTTGTCCAGGGGTTCAGGCTACGCCCGGCGCAGCGCCAGCTACAGCGACCTGTACGCAAGTCAGCGCCTTGGTCGTAAAAAGCTTGCGCGTAGCGGGCAGAATTCTTATTCACGCAGAAGTGCGCGCCTTATGCGAACTCGACGGCGGCAACAAATTCGGTCAGTTGATTCGAGGTATACACGGTCGATGCATTCGCCAGAAAATCTTTTGCTCGATCAAATTCTTTAGCTTCACCTTCAATTGCTTGGATAATCGAGACTCGGTTTTGGGCTTGTGATGCAACTTTCAAATCGAACAACTTGCCATGAAACTCATAAATGGATGGCCAGCTGACCCGATTATTGTCTAGCGCTACAGGTTGCACGTAAATAAGAGGACCGTTGCTGGGTTTGATGGCAGCAGGAAACTCGATCATGTGTCCACTGGCGCCTTGCACCTTCGCCTCACGTATAACTCTGTCGGCGCCCAGTTGGGCCTGAAGCTCTCGCAATATCATTGCGCTAAACTTTGCTTGCTCATAGCGCGGCCGCCACCGATTAGACTTATTTGATAAAGCGAGCGCCAGCTTAACCGCGTCCCACAATCCTGTTTGTACGCAGCTGATCGGCCCCGACGCCTCAATGCTCCAATCTTGAGCAAAATGCGCAAAAGTTACGCCAGGGGTATCGTTCAACGCTTCTAGCCGGCTCTTGTGCAGCGCAATGCCGAGCTGCTCGGCCTGCATCGCCGCCTCACACGCATCAGTCAGGTAGAACGTCTGGGCGGACGGTTGAGCCAAGTAGAAAGCGATGTTGTGCCCACTGTCACCGAACGAGATCGGCGAAATTACGCGCACCGACGCCTCTCCGGCTGGAGTGCATGTCCATTGCGTTAATTTCGAAAATTCGGCGCAGTTCATCAGAGGAGGTCGTAGCTCTTACCGTAGAGAGGATGGCGAAAGTCGCCCTTCAATTGCAGGTTAACACGGTTGCAAAAATTTGCAATTGCCGCGTCAAGTGTCAGTAGCGTCGGCTCAATCGGCTCAACATACTTATCGCCAAAAGCTGTCCAAACATGGAAGTGACTAAGATTTGTGATTCTTTGCCCAGAGAAAGGCATGCCCGGGATAACAGGATTGTTATGACCCTGGCCATCCAGAGTAGTATCGCTGGCTAGAACTCGGTGCTCACGAATGCCGATCGAGATCCAGAAGGCCTCTAAGATATTTGTGACTGCCTCGCCATCCCGTCGCACGAATGCAGGTCTGTAGTGAGCCCGAAATTTTACCTCCTCTGGAA
This sequence comes from Massilia forsythiae, assembly GCF_012849555.1. Lineage (NCBI taxonomy): Bacteria > Pseudomonadati > Pseudomonadota > Betaproteobacteria > Burkholderiales > Oxalobacteraceae > Massilia > Massilia forsythiae. The sequence goes on along the minus strand of NZ_CP051685.1, from coordinate 8,719 downwards.
CTTTGGTGCCGACGTGGCAGTGACTCTCGAACTGTTTCCATCGGGGCAATAAATTGCTGGGCCGGTCGTTCCATTCCATCTCTCGAACAAGCGCCTTCCGCACTTGCACGAACGCTTGAACATCTTGCACACTCGGCTTGATAGATCGGGTTTTTGCCATGGCTACAACTGTTTTGCATCGGCATCTACGCGTGCCTTTTCGCTCAGCTATATTACGCTGTCAAATTATCAAAAGACTCACCAATTATCACTGCCTTGCCGTAGCCAGATCGACACGCCGCCGTGATGAGAACACGTCCCTCGCCTATGCTGGCTGAACAATCACGTCCTATCCCGGCACCGCGCACTTGCGCCGGCCAGCACTTGGTCGTGCGTGGTCCGGGCTGGCCCGATTGACCGACGTCACTGCTGGGCTGGCGGTGTTGCCAGGTTAGCGCCTTCACCGCGGACCACCAGGCCACATACCTCGCATCGCATTGAGTTGCGGAACGGCTTGTGCTTATCTGGCGCGCAAAGCGGTTTGAGGTAGCCTTCACTCGTGTAGCGGCTCGGGTTCTCTCGATTGAGGTTCACCGCTTCGGTGAGAGCCTGGATCGACTCCTTGAGCAGGTCGACGCGTTTTGCCATGTTTTCATCCTCTCGGCAATGGATGCCGGTCCGCCAGCCGGCGGTGGGGTGTGCAACCTGGGCGGCGTGCTCGCTGGGCCTGGGCGACCGATGCGCTCAGCGCGAGCGCGAGTAGGGCGGTAAGGCGCGGTGCAGCCGGCATACCAACGGCCTATGGTCAGCCGCCGAGGCTCGAAATGTCGCTACGCCTCGCAAGACGCGCGCCCGAGCCTAGAATATCGATAGCTGAAATTAGCGTGACGATGATCGTGATGCAGGCGAAGACCTTGATGATGGTTTTCTTCTCGCCGGAGAGCAGGTCGAGCATGCGGGTGATGATGTATGCGCCTACCATGACAGCAAATGCGGGAAACATAGATTCTCCAAAGTCGGCATCAGGACGTGCCGTTTCATTTTGGAATGTTACCCTGCCAAATTGGCAAAAAAATCACCAATTATCACGAAGCAATACTATGGGCATTAAAAAGCCTGCGCAGGGCAGGCCGGGCACTACGGTATGACGATGGCTGGCCGATTGCGTCGCCAAAAAGACACTTTCCCTGGGTTGCTGCCCATGACTTCGCAAGCCCGGATGTTGCAGCGCTCCCACAGGCCTGGGTGGGCCGCAGGCTCTCCGGCCTCGATCTCGTTGCAGCGAGCTTCCCACTTGTTGAGGTCTTCCTCTGTGAAGCCGCGATCGCCGAGTGTGGCGATGTCGCGTTCGATGAGTGCCCACTCGGCGCTACGCTTCGCACTGTCTCGTGATTTCGCACCGAACCCGAACACCAACGACGCTGCGCTAGATGCGGTGATGGCGGCTGCACACCACTGCACGAACACAGGGTCGGCAACTTTTGCGAGAGCGGTTGAGCCGGCCAGCAGCGAGATTACCTTCACGAACCCCTCGCGCAAGTCGAAGATGCGCTGACGCTCCTGGTAGTACATCCGGTTCACCAGCGTACGCTGGCGAAGGTCGGAGCGCTTGTTCCACATGTGCTTCCAAACGTCAGGGTCGATAGTGGTCATTTTTTGTCTGGTGGAGGTGGCGGGGGCTTGTGCTCGGCCGGCCTTGGGACATGGCCTTTTTGTTCAGTAGGCTTGTGCACAAATTCGGGAATTTTTTGATTGCCAGCCATATTGTATCTCTCCTTGGTGAGTAAGAGTTTGGCGCATGCCGCTGCGCCGGAGCGTCTCAATCGACAAGCCTAATGCCCGATGTAGGCGATGCAATGCCCATGAGTTTTTTCTTGCGATAGAAATGGATCTCGCGCGCGCCGCCGGTGAGACAAGCATCCGTGTCTGCATACGTCCGCACCATCTGCAGCTGCTTTGCCCGAGGATTGTTTTCAATCGCAAAAGTCCAATAGACGGCAACGTGGTCACCTTCGGTCCTCCATGTCGCCAGATCGCGCATCATCACTTTTACGTTCAGCGCTGCAGACTTGTCGCACTCAAGGGCGCCGGCCGCTGCGCTTGCTGCTATTAGCACAATCGCTAGTATTTTTTTCATGTCGTTATACGCTGGGTCGAAAGGCGGACTTCGGGATGTGACCGATCACCAGATGCATCGCAGATATTTCTGCCAAGTCGCAGATGATATTCTGGTAATCCTTGTTGACCGACTCAAAGCAGGCCTGACCGTCCCGCGCCCACAGCAAGCGCTTGATCATGCGCTGGCCCTCGTGGAAAAGCACGATCACCTCGTCGCTGGGCAGGACGTCGGCGCACGGGTCGACACCGACGTATTCGCCTGGGAGGTAGCGGGGACTCATGCTCTCGCCGCGCACGCGTAGGGCGTACGCCTCAACGCACGAGGTGTACCACAGCATGTACCCCTCAGGGCACTCCAACGGAAAGTCATCAATATGCAGCAGGCCATCAGGCCCCGCCTGCACGCGGCCAGCAACAGGAATCAGACGCGGCGTTGCCAGAATCTCTGGCCCGTCCTCCAAGTCATCCTGCATGAGCGCAACTTGCGCCCCAGCCTCAAGGCGCGCTGTTTCGCCCATCAGCTCCGATAGAGACATCTCCAGTCTTTTTGCCAGAGCGGGGAGCTTGGATGCCTCAGGCATGCCCTTTCCACGCTCCCAGTCAGAAACATTTACGGATTTGATTCCCCAAATGTCCGCGATGTTCTGCTGGGTGAGGCCGAGCTCCTTACGGCGCTTCCTTAATATTTGAGCAAATTTCATAAGGCTAAGCCTATCAAAAAAAAGTTAGGTTTAACCTTGACTTAATATTAGGTTTAACCTGATACTGTGTGTATGAGCACTCAAATCAAAGAAGCAATGGAGCGGGCTGGCGGCGTTGCCGTCGTTGCGTCTCATTTTGGGATCAGCCCCGTCTCAGTCTACGAGTGGATTAAGCGCGGCCTGGTCCCTGCTGATAAGTGCCCTGAGATTGAGAAACTGTCCGGCGGCGCCTCGCGCTGCGAAGACATGAATGACCGAGTTGACTGGGGGTACCTGCGCGGACGCGGTTCCTCTTCAAATCGCCGCTCGACCGACCCGGCGCCTGAGCCGGGTCGCGCCGGCCGTACGCCACCCAATCGCGACAACATCATGACGTTGTCCGAGCATGGCCCATTGAAGCAATAGCAAGACATCCGTTCCACCCTTTCCTGTAACCCGCACCACTAGGAGAAGCAAAACCATGAGCAACCCGAACGCCAAGAACATCTCCGTCAAGGGCTACTTGTCGCCCGACGTGTACCTGGCCATGAAGGCCGTTTTCGACCCGATGGGCCTGTCGATGAGCACGGCGATCGGCCTGGGCCTGCAGCAGCTGTCGGCCTCGATGACCCGTGAAGCCGACCCTGCACATCGTACCCGGCGCCAGGCGGCAGGGCCTATGCCCAAAGCAGGCCCGGTTCGGGCCAGGGTCACGCCGGCGTCGCGCCAGAGCCGCGGCGGCGCGCCGAAGCCTTTCTTGCGGGTTTGAAGGATTTCGCATCCTGCGGGTACCGAAGAGCGACTGATTAACGAGGGTGACATGGATGCACGAGAGGAAAAGCAGCGCAGCAAGGTGCTGGTGATGGCGAGCAAATGGGCGCGCAGCCGCGCCGCGAAGCACCGCGCCACCGAGGAAGAGCGCCGGCGCGCCGAATCGCGCCACTACAAGGACGGGAACGAACTGGCCGAAGCGGTCGAGCGGCTGGAAAAGGGCTGGGGCGACGGATCAGCGCGCGCCGGCCCGGCAGGCGGGTCGACGTAGGCAATACCCAGGCGGCGGGCCAATGCCGCCACCAATACCAACCACCACAGGGAACCGAAGAGATGAGCACGCAAGCCGATGCAATCCAAACCGCCGAGACCTTCAACCAGGGCGCGCTGCTCGACGCTCTGCTTGGCCGACTGGAATTGAAGAACGACGCCGCGCTGTCGCGCCGGCTGGACGTGGCGCCGCCGGTGCTGAGCAAGATCCGCCACCACCGCATGCCGGTCGGCGCCTCGCTGCTGATCCGCATGCACGAGGTCACCGGCCTGCCTACCAACGACCTGCGCGCGCTGATGGGAGATCGCCGGGCCAAGTTCCACGGCGACAGCAAGCGCTCGCGTGCCGGCAGCGGGCAACCAGCCGAAGCGTAAGCCCTGGGCCACACATCAAATATCAAAGGAGCAATAAATGAACTTTCAACTGGGCTACATCTACCGCGACAAGATCACCGGATTCATGGGCGTCGCTACCGGCTACGTCGAATACCTCACGGGCTGCAACCAGGTGCTGGTAGCGCCGCGCGTTGCCGGCGACGGCACCATGCGCGACTCGCAGTGGTTCGATGTGCAGCGCCTGGAGCGCCAGGCCGGCGACCAGATCCAGCTCGAAAACGGCGAGACCCCCGGCTGCGACCGCGCGGCCCCTCGTCGCTGATCTCCGGGCAGCCAGCTCCCCACGAATAACACGATAAACCCAGCCGCGTCCCATCGACTGCGGCGCGTCAGAGAAGGAGGGCAGATGGATCAAGGGAAGAAGCCGACGGCAGCCGAGCGCAACGAGAAGGTGCGCGCCGTGCTGCTGGCGGCGGGCGAGCCGCTCGAGCCGGTGGAGATCGCCGAGCGCATCGGTGAAGACTGGTGCCGCTGGAATGGCATGGGCATGGGCTCTGCGGTGACGCCGGCGCTGCGCCAGATCGGCGCGAAGAACATCAAGGGGAAGTGGGCATTGAAGGCGCCCCAGGGCGAAGACGCCGGCCCGATCGGGAGCTTTGACCCGATCCCGCACCAGGTGATGCGGCGCGACAGGTGGGAAGGGCGGCACGCCGCGACAGTGCAGCAGAAATGAAAAAGCCCGGCGGCAACCGGGCTTCTTCGAACTACAACTTCAAGTGAGGAACGAATGCTATCACATCAAACCACGCCAGCGGTGCAAATCGCCGGCACCTCGACCTGCGGCAACCTCGCTGTGCAGGCAGCATACTGGGCGCGCCTCGGCGCCGGACTTGAGATCGCCTGCCGCGCGCACGTCCCGGCGGCTCACTGTCAGGTGCTGGCGAAAGCCGGCGTCAGCGCCGCGCCGGCGGTCTACGTCGGAGGCCTGCAATGAGCGGTTGCACTCAAGAGCGCTTCCTGCGCGACGTGGGCAGCCATGTGATGACCATCCTGCGCGACGACGGCCTGAATCGCCATGTCCGATTCAAACGGCCCGACACCAGCTGTTACTACTTCGACCTGATCACCTGGCCCGGCTACCTGTGCTACACCGGCGATATGGGCACGTTCGTCTTCAAGCGGATTGAGGACATGTTCGAATTCTTCGGTCACGATCGCGCCTATCACGCCAGCCGTGGGCGTGCGCTGGCGATCAATTTGGGCTACTGGGGCGAGAAGCTGGTGGCAGTCGACGCCAACGGCGCCAACAGCGGCCGCAAGGCCAAGGAGTTCGACCAGGACAAATTCACGCGCGTTATCAACGAATACCGCGTTCAATGGATGCGTCGCGGTAAGGACGAGGGCACGCTCGATAAGGATCAGCGCCGGGAGCTGTGGGAGCAGGTGCAGTCGGAAGTGCTGGACCGGGTTGAGGATGGCGAGCATTACGCGACGACAGCGGCCTATGAATTCAGCTATCGCAACGATCCCTACTCTGCGGCGCCGCGCGGCCCTAGCTGGCACTTCGAAGAGCTCTTCGAACACGACTTCACCGAATACACCGGCGCATTCACCTGGTGTTGCTACGCGCTGGCTTGGGGCATCCAGAAGTACGACGAAGCCAAGGCCGGTGCGGCGCCGGCAGAAAGCTCGGAGGTTCTGTCATGAAACTCTTCGCCGCAACTGCACAGGTGATGTTCGTCGTCGTCGCTGAGAACGAGCCGGCGGCGCTGCTGGCGGCCGACCAATACGCAATCGATGCAGCGCGTGATTCCGGGATCGAAGCCGACTGGGCGATCGAAATCACGAGCCTCGACCAACTGCCGCCCGGCTGGCGCGCCACTGACCTGCCATACGGCGGCGTCGGCTGCGACAGCATCGCCACGATCTTTGCCAGCGCGCCGGCCGCCGTCGTGCGTGATCTGGCCACCACCGACATGTTCGAGGTGATCAAGTGACTCGCGCAGCCCACGTCACCCACGGCAACACCGCCGCACGCCTGGAGAAGATCCGCAAGCTGGTCACCGCGCTGCAGGCCGGCGAGATGATGCGCGAGGACATCGCCAGCCTGCTCAAAGTCGGTCCGTCCGGTGTGCGCGGCTATATCAATGACTTGCGCGGCGCCGGCGTCATGGGCATCGCGCGCTACGTCGACGGCACAGCTTACGCCCTGGGGCGCGCGGTCTACTGCATCCTGATGGATGCCGAGCAGGCCGCAGCCTACCTGGCCGGCCTGGCCGCGCTGCCGGTGGCGCGCGCCGGCGGAGGTCGCTCCGGCCTGGAAGTCGCTGCGCGCGATCCGAGCCGCCACTTCCATATCCTGCGCGACGACGAGCCGTACTCGGTGCGCGTCAGCCGCAAGCCGACTGCTCGTGATCCGCTGGTTGCTGCGCTGTTCGGCGCCGGCCCGGCCGCCATGGGAGCGCGAGCATGAACCAGATCGACATCTTCGCCGCCGGCGCGCGCCGCATGCAGATGACGGATTCGATCGAGCTGACGATCCAGTCGCTGCAGGCCTATGGCGCCGACCACGAGCACTGGGGCATAGCCTGGTCCGGCGGCAAGGACTCTTCGGCGACGCTCACCCTGGTTATGTACCTGATCGACGCCGGCAAGATTCCTCGTCCCAGGACTCTGACCGTGTTCTACGCCGACACGCGCCAGGAGCTGCTACCGCTGGCGGCGTCCGCGCAGCAAATCATGGACGAGCTGCGCGAGCGCGGCGTCCAGGTGGAGGTGGTCACCGCGCCGCTCGACGACCGCTTCATGGTCTACATCCTGGGGCGCGGGGTGCCGCCGCCGAATAACAACACTCTGCGTTGGTGCACAGGTCAGATCAAGATCGAGCCGATGGAAGAGGCGCTGCGTCGCCGCGTCGAGCAGTTGGACGGCCAGATCCTCATGATCACTGGCGTGCGCCAGGGCGAGAGCGCGATCCGAGACCGTCGCATCGAAATGAGCTGCGGGAAAGATGGCGCCGAGTGCGGCCAGGGCTGGTACCAACAGGTGCTGCCGAACGCGAAGGGCTTGCGTGGCCGCATAGCCACTCTGGCGCCGCTGCTGCACTGGCGCGTCTGCCACGTGTGGGAATGGCTCAAGCACTGGGCGCCGACCGAACAGTTCGGCGACTGGAGCACGGCCGCAATCGCTGATGCCTACGGTGGCGACGAGGCCGAAGAGATCAACGCGCGCACCGGCTGCGTCGGCTGCCCGCTGGCCCAGGAGGATACGGCCCTCGATACGGTGCTGAATAACCCGCAGTGGGCCTATATGGCGCCAATGAAGGGCATCAAGGTGCTATGGCGCGAGCTGCGCGAACCGCAGCACCGGCTGCGCAAGTCCGGCGCCGAGCGGCTGAAGGACGGCAGCATCGGCAAGAACCCGCAACGCATGGGGCCGCTGACCCTGAAGGCGCGTCTGATGGGCCTCGATCGGTTGCTGGCGATCCAGGCCGAGGTGAACGAAGCCGCGCGCCGGCTCGGGCGTCCGCTGGTCGACATGATCAATGCCGAGGAGGAGGTACGCATCCGCGAGCTGATCTCGCTGAAGACCTGGCCGAACAAATGGGACGGTACCGAGCCGGTGGCCACCACGATCATGGACACCGTCTACCAGAACGGCGTCGTGCAGCCGCGGCTATTTTCGGAGGGGGACCTGTGATCTATATCCGCCACTCCGCCCCGCGCTGCGTCGCCTGCGGCCGCCCGCAAGGCCGGCCCCATGCCGAAGACTGCCAGTTCGCACAATTTACGATTCAGAGGCTCCCGTGACCGTCAGAACCATCCCCAACACCACCGCGGCGATCTACCAGGCCGCGAAGTTGATCATCGCCATTGGCGCGCAGACCCGTGAACAGCTTTTCATGGCAGTCGACTTCGGCGACAAACGCGCCCAGCGCGCCAAGATCCAAAACGCTTTCGAGATGGGCTGGCTGTACGAAGCCCCGGCCGGCAAGATCGACGTGACCGAATCGACGCGCAAGCACTTCGCCGACCAGCACCCGAAGGAGAAGTACGTCGGCCAGGTGGCGCCGCCAGCGTGGCGCCCGAACCTGATGACCGGCACGCTGAACCCGAAGTACCACACCAACAGCCGCGGCCCGCGCGACGACGCACCGGAATGGTCGCGCCGCGAAACGCCGAACTTCCGGAGGGCCTGACCATGCGCGATGACGAATTCGATTACGGCCCGTTCAAGGTGGGCGACATGGTCGAGCTGTGCAACCTGACCGGTCGCGAGGCGCACCTGAATGGGCGCCAGGTTCTGATCCTCGGCCCGCTGGAATGGTATCGCGGCTTCAAGCTGTACCCGATCGACCTGGCCGAAGTGAAGTGCCGGCCTGGCGATTTCGTGGGTGTCGAGCCGGGCTTCGTTCGCCGGCGCCGCCCACCGCCTGCCGCCACCGGCGAGCAGAAGATCCGCGCTATGTTCGATGCCCTGCCAGTCGAGCGCCGCGCCCCTGCAACCGCGTGGCAGGTGCAGTACGACACCGCGCAAGCGCTGATGAAGATGGGCGTGCGCGTCAG